>CBDCYX010000016.1:0-1785934 GCA_965224385.1 Bacteriovoracaceae bacterium | reverse complement strand
AAGCGTTCGTAGGCCCCAAAAGACGACAAGGAGAGGAGAAAGAGAATAAGAGTGCTTTTCATGCGATTTTCCTTCCCCTTTGAACTTGAGGGCGAAAGTGGATGATCGCCCCTAGAACGACGAAAAGAGAACCCAAATACTTTAAAGGCCTTCCCTGATCTATATTGACACTTAATGTAGAGGCGTAATTACCCCTCTCGTCTTGGGAATAGGAGGCCTGGTAAAAGCTCATGTTCTCGTGTTTAAGGGGATTATTCATAAAAACATGGGCCCTTTTTAGGCCTTTTTCAGTGAAGAGAGAGACAAAGGATTCATAACTTGCAGGGTTATTTGTTCCCGGATCCTTATCCATCTTAAAACGAGAGAGTACGAGTTCATAGGGAAGAGTCAGTGCTTCCTTTTGGAGAGAGAAAACAACCTCTTTTCCATTTAGGAGGAGAGTTAAGGGCCTTCTATTCGTCACCCAAAATTTCTTCTCTCCCATAAAAATTTCAAGGGCCCGAAGTTCGCCTTTAATAAATTGACCGTTTTTTTGGATAGGTAAGGTGGTAGGGGTAGGAAGTAGTGCGGGAACGGCATCTTTCGAATGCTCCAAGAGGGTTACGGTAAAGTCCATCCAAGGAAGTGCAATAGGCCCTCCGTCAAAATGCTTTACCGTCCAGGTGCCTTCATCTTTTTCATAGTAGCTTAGTGCTTGTCCAAAGAGAAAAAGAGTTGGGCCTCCTTTGAAAAGATTTTTGGAAAAGGTCCTCCACGAACTCTCTTGATTCACGTTCATCTCTTCATTCATAGGCCATGGGGAGAGGTCCGGAAAAAATGTCAGCACTTTTTGGCCGTCTTTTAGGACGAAAAAACGCTTTCCGCTTTTTGTTTGGGATGAAGTCGCTCCTTTTTCCTCGGGAGCAAAACATTGATTTGAATGTTCATTCCAAAGGATATGGCCGGAACTTGAAGGTTTAGCAAAACAAGGGGCCAATCCGTCGGGAAGGTAGTAGACTTTTAAAGGGCCGAGTTGCAGAGAAGATTTAAAAGACTTTTTCTCGGGATGGACGGAGAGAGTAAATTCTTCAGTGGCATTGACACTCTCTAAGAGGTAACGGGAAGAGTGTCGGGCAAGTTGGTTTGGATAGTCTTCTTGGGACTTTTGCCAAGTGAAGACCTGTTCCGCAAAAGGGTAATATCGCCCTAGAGAGAAGTTTTGGGATTGCGCATTGATTGTGCCGGCAAAGGGCCTGTAGGGAAGTTTGTAACTCAGTGTTTTCTCCTCTGTTTGAAAGTGAACTTTGAGAAGATCGCCATTGAGCAAAACTGTTCTCGTCGCTTCGTTGGTCGGGAGAAAAATACTGCCGTCAATGCCGCAAATATAGGTGATTAAGGCACCAAGGCCTACGCAGATAAGTCCCGTGTGGATGGTGTAAAAACCGTAGAGCCTCTTTTTTGGCGGAAGCCTCAAAAAGGCCGCAAAACAAATACTGGTAAACATACAGGCCTGAATAAGGATAAAGGGCCAGTTTTTATAGATAAGCCTGTTGGCAAAATCTGCGCCGCTATAGCTTTCTAAAAATGTTCCCACTATCATAAATAGACTAAAAAGAATGATAATAACGACGGCAAATTTGGGACCACCAAGGATTCTCTCGATTTTTTTAAGTTTTTTTTCCACGAATATCAAAGAATTAGCACGCTTTGCGCTTAAATTCAAATGGGCCGTTGAGAAAGAGTAAAATAGGGGTCGAGTGATGGATATGGATTTCGCCGCATCCGACATTGGAGAGAGAGTAATCCGAGAAAGGGGTTAAGTCAATTTCTTCATTGATCGTGTAACGACAGTTGCCCTCGATTCGAATGCGGCAGGGGGAAAAGGAGAACAGGGAGAATACTCCCGAGACATAAAGCTTTTGTTGCCCTTTTCCAAATCCCAAGATTTGATCCTCCATAGACCACTGGTGTTTATCCCCTTTGGCACACCAATTTTGCAGAAGAGAAAAGAGACAGAATTGATGATCTAGGCGCCCCCCGATAAAACCGAAAAGGTGAAGGCATTTTACGGAGGCCGGAAGCCTCTTGAGGGCAAAGCCCGTGTCGCTGATGTCCTTTTGCTGCGGAAGTTTGATGTCTAAGGCCTCTGGTTCCTCTGTCTTTGAATCTCCGTCTCCTAGAGAAAAATTGGAAGAATGACAAAAAGAATAACGCGAGAGATGCTCTAATCCTCCGTCAATAAAGACGGTTGGATGTCCTAAGTCTTCATTGAGTGGAGTGGATTTTAAGGGAAGAGGCCCAACAAGGTTGACTCTCACCGTATCACGAAGAGAGCAAAAATAATGAGAATCTTTCACAAAAAATCTATAGCACAAATGGTTGCACGAGTCTATTTAAGAGGCCATAATAATCTTTATGTTGAAGGTCTTATGCCTCTTATTCCCCCTTTTTTCTTGGTCTCAAGACAGCGTTCGGGGAGAGAGACTCTATGGTGCTTGCCGAGATTGTCACGGCGACCGAGGTGAAGGAAGTTTAGAGCAAAAAGTTCCTCGAGTAGGAGGACAACACGATTGGTATATTGTCGATGCTCTAAAAGGTTTTGAAAAGGGCCTGCGAGAAGAAATTGAGAGAGCACCTCATAAGGGCCTAGGTGAGCAGGATATAAAAGACCTAGTGGCCTATATCTCTGGTCTTCTCACAACTGTAGAGGAAGTGAAGAATGAATAAAGCAAAACTTATTTTTGAAAAGGCCGATAAATCAAAGGATTTTCGCGAGATTTACGGACATAATTTAGACATTTTTTCAGAGTCTCCCGACTTTGAGTGGACGTATAACGATATTAGAAAAGAGGTTGATGAGGGATGGGAACTCTATTCCGTCAAAGTTCAAGAGGAGATTATTGCGGCCGTTTTTTTTAAAATCGATAAGGATAAGCTTTTGACGAAGAACACAGCATTGAAAATGTCTTATCAAGGACAGGGACTCTCTCATAAAATTAAGGAATTTTTTGAAGATATAGCTCAAAAACAGCAAGTTTCCTCAATTATCCACTATTGCCGAATTGATGACTTTAGGGCCTATTCTCTCAACGAAGGCCATGGCTACAAGCAAATAGAGACAAGAAGTAAAACTCAAGTCGTAGCATGGATTAAAAGAAAATTTGGGAAAAACAAAAGCTTTACAAATAAATAATATTGAGTTGACAATAATATTGCGGCCCTGTTTAATTAAAAACAGGATATAGTGTTTAAAACACCAAAGGAGGAATAGAATGGTGAAAAAGAAAAAGGCCACTAGAAAAAAAGCTACAAAAAAGATGACAACGAGAAGAAAAGTGACAAAGAAAAAGGCCACTAGAAAAAAAGCTACAAAAAAGACGACAACGAGAAGAAAAGTGACAAAGAAAAAGGCGACAAAAAAGAAAACTACAAGGACAACACTGAGGACAAAGAAAAAAGCTACGAAGAAAGTTACAAGGAAGACTACAAAGAAAGCTACAAAGAAAAAGGGAAAAACAAAGAGAAAACCTAATGCGGCCTTTATGAGGGCCATGCAACCTTCTGAGGCCCTTTCAGGTATCGTCGGATCAAGACCTCTTCCGAGAACTCAAGCAGTTAAAAGGATATGGGATCATATCAAGAAACATAAATTGCAGAACCCTGCCAATAAGAGAAATATTCTTTCTGATGATCTCTTGCGGAAGCTTTCAGGAAAGTCCGAATTTTCTATGTTTGAACTTGCAAAGATCGTCAACGAGCATCTTCAATAACTTTGTTGTAAGAAAAAAAGGTCTATACCCAACAGGAAGTGTAGGCCTTTTTTTTGTAGGAATGTCGTTATAAAGGAGTGGGATATGTTGTCTTTATGGATGAGAGTTGTTGTTTTTTTTCTTTTTTCCGTTCAAGTACGGCTCGTTTCGTCTTGCAATAAAGAAGGAGAGGGGTACCTCTCTTATTTTCGGACTGAGGAAAGGGTTTACAATGTAATTTACGGAGAAGGCGTTGTTAAAGAAATTGATTTTCAAAAAGAGGAGTTACTTGTGTTTTTTGAAGATTTTGGTCAAAAGCGTCTTGTGGCAAAAAAGTTGTCCGTTCTCTGTGGGTGTCTTGAAGGGATCTGCGTCGGAGATAGGGTTCGTCATCTTTGGTGGAGCGGTAGGGCCAAGGCCTGGGCCGTCAATCATTTTTACGGCCGTATAATTGTAAGATTTTTCTTCAACAATGAGTATCTCGCTTCTCTTCCCGAACGTCTTAGAGTATTAAAGAGTCCCTAGTTAGTTCGCTGTCGCAAAATAGAATAGTCTCATTTTCTGCCCGTCGAGCACTGAATCGGCCCATTTGCTTTGTTAAGCGGCCGTTATGCTGTGGAAAGTCTGATTGTGCCCTCTAACTTTCTCATTAACTGATGAAGATTGAAACCTGTAACAGAGCGGTACCCCGATGCCAATGGGGCCTCGTCCGATTTCATCATACTTTTTCCTAATCCAAATCTTTTGCGTGTCCTAATTAACGGTTCTATTCCGGCCCTCCGATTGAATAACTCTTTTGTTCGGGGGAGACCTCCCTGATCCTTTACATTCGCAGGGCGTTGTATTCCATCCGCATTTCCTGTCATCTCTTTTACAAACTCGATATTGTAACCCGAGTAATAACCCTTGTCTGTCGCTACCGACAAATGACCTTTCCGATTGAATAGAAAGAGATGTTCTAGGATAACTTGGGGAAGGGTTTCCTTGTCGTCCACTCTCAGAGATGTACAAAAATAAGGTACGAGGAAATTCCCTCCTATCCTACCCAACTGAAAGACTCTCCCAAACTCCTTCTCTTTCCCAAGCTTCCCTTTCTTTACACAAACAACATCCCTCAGCTTTAAGGAAAGTATCTTGTTCTTCTTCATACAACCCGTCATCACAAAATATCCTACATCCAAGAGATATCTCCGTGCATCTTCTGATATCAGCTTCGCTATCTCCAGATAATTCCAAGGAAGACTTTCTATAAAATCTCGGGGAAGGCATTCCCCATATTTCACGAAATCCCTCAGTTCCTTCTTCACGAAAGTATGAAGTTCCCTAAAAGGAGAGGGGCTTGACGGCCTTTAAAAGAGGGGTTAACCTCTCAAAAACAGAATAGGAAATGAGTTCTATTCTAAATTTTGGGTGCCGACATAAAGAAGTTTTTACCCATACACAAAATTTTTTAAAGTCTCGTTTCAAATGTTTTTTAAGAAATTTAAATATAGAAAATATTTTAACTATGATACTAATATAACTCTTTTTTTTCTTTTTATCAATATTTACTATCTATTGATAATTGATTTAAGCCGCTACACGTTGCGTACAACTTTGTTATCAACTCTTTTTTTGTATTTTTTGATCAAACTTGGAATAGTATGGCCCAATATTATTTTCAGCGTGATTCTATTTCTTGGATATATGATAAACGCTGGGTTTTTTCTTATACATGATGCTCATATTGACAGAGAATCAATTCTTTCAATATTAAATAGCAACCTAAAGGAGGGGTCTGATTGGATTCTTCATAACTTCTCTCCTGTCCAATGGATTCAACTTATCACACTTGCAATTTTGTGTGTATTTTTTTGTTTTTTACTTTTCTCCTGTAAGAAAAAGAAAATTACATATAAAACAATATTCTGTATAATTCCTATTTTTTATTTATTTTATAAGGGATTTGTTTACCTACAACCTCCTTCTCTAAGAATAATAAACCAATATAAATTTTATAAAAAAATGACGACGACTTATTATGAATCACGTAAAGAATACAAACATAAATTTACAAGAATAAATCCTCAGCAATCTCGACAAATACATGTCGTTATTATAGGAGAATCCCTATCTAAAAATAGAATGAGTCTTTATGGGTATGCTCGTGATACAAATCCTCTCTTAAAGAAAAGAGATGATCTTTATGTATTTAAAAATGTCGTCGCCCCTCATACTCACACTTTTTCTTCTCTAAATAAAGTTCTAACATTTTATAATTCAGAACCTAATTCTCCTCATTGGTCTAAACATGGAAGTATAACAGACATATTCAACCAAGTTGGATTCACTTCCTTTTGGATAAGTAATCAACCCATTACAGATTTTTTGGGCCAGCGCACGATAATTCAAAGTTTCAGCAGTACTTATAAAGCATTTGTTACTAAAGACTTATATCATATCTTAGATGAAAAAATTTTTCCCTTATTTGAAAAAGCACTCGATCATCAAGCTGAAAAAAAGCTTATTATAATTCATCTTTATGGAAATCATACCCCATACCGCAATTTTTCTCCTGCATATCATAAATTTATAAATAGTGATAGCATCAAAGATGAGCAATGGCGGACTCAAAAGATGATAAAAAGAATGAATATGTACGATAATACAGTTCTTTATAATGACTTTATTATTGATAATATCATTGAAATAGTGAAAAAAAAAGATATTTATTCGAGTATTGTCTATTTTTCAGACCACGGAGAAGAAGTTTTTGATTGGCGTCCTTACTTTGGCCATACAGAATCAAAAGCATCAAAGTATATGTTGGAAATACCTTTCATGGTTTGGATGTCAGAAAAATTTAACTCCTCTAATCTTGAAATAATGGATAAAATCCAACAATCTGTTCAAAAATCATTTTCTACGGAAAATTTTATTCATTTTTATCAAGATTTTTTAGGAGTTTATACTTCATTATTTGATTCTCAAAACAATCCTTTGCATGATCACACAAATTAGAGGTCGTTTGAAAAATCATTTTCGGCCTAATTTCCCGACTTCTGCAATTTGAGTAGCGTCAACTGATACGACAAATGGATTTAGGGCATACAGCAAAAAGTTGCTTAGTGCGCCGGCAATTTCTATGTGGGAACTTTGAGGTTCCCTCACCCAGAATTGCCCCGAGAGATAAACGATTAACGGGAGGAAAATAAGAACTACGATCCATAAGAAATGCGAAGAATAAAGTAACGGTGATGGCAAAATGGCGCTTCGCGCCTGACGTCCTGTCATAGATAGAATCGCCTTTCTGAAAACCTAAAGCTGACCGGGGCACTTTCGAAGATGCCGAGTAACTGATAAGGACAGAAAGGGCAAATTCCATCAGGGCCAAGATGAAAAAAAACATCTACAAAAAGGCCGGATATATGGGTGCAACTATTCATTTTTTGTCAGAACTTAAATTTTATTCTTGCAATCGGGACGGGTTCATATATGGGTGTATAGGATATCGAAGAGGAACGAGAAGAAGAGCTGTGGTGAGAGTACAAAAGATATAAGGAATTGATTTTGAAATATTTGACCTGTAAATATAGCAGATACTAATTATAAGTCCAAGTAAAAAAAGCCATTCAAAAATAAGCAGTTGTTGAAATCCTTGGCCAAATACGGCCGTAAAGAGAACGGCCAAGTATAATATAGGGTTAAAATGGTCATTAAAAAGATTAAGATTCCTAATGGTCATATAGGGATTCCATTCCTTAAGAGTGAGAATATCGTAAATACCCTGCTGATAAATGGGAAAATCTAGAGCGTGAGAGCAGTTGTAAGTCATGCTTTTAATATTAAAAAGTAGAGGCAGTAGTGAGGCCGTGATAATACAGATTGAACAAATAATTCTGATAGCTAATTTTTTAGTAGACACAGTTTTCAAATTTCCCTTTAGCGAAAAAAAAGTATTTATTGTCGAGATAAATTTCTTCGGCAAGATTTTTGCAGTTAAGAATAACATTCTGTATTTCTTTATTTGTTACAGGGCGGATATTTCCTGAATTGTTTTTTTCCAAGATAATATAGTCATAAGATGCTCTTTTTTGCGAAAATCCTCCATAATGAAATATTTTTTTATTTGACATCATAATAAACGGAATAATTCCTCCAGAAGCTAAAATTGTTGTAGAAGGAGATGTTTGAAAAACATGAGATCGAATAATCTTATTGTCTTTTATTTTTTCTGATTCAATATTGCATCTATTTTTATAATTGGAGAGAGCAAGTTTATTAAAATATCGAGCATAAATTTCTAGAGATGATAATATAAACAGAGATAATACGAATATCTTTTGTTTTTTAGAGATTTTGTGGAAGACATTGAAGGAGACCATGGCCCCTATAAGAATTCCGGCGAATTGGGATCCATAATGTTGTCCATTTTTGTTGTAATACATTTGTAATAAAAGCAGTGGTGTAAAGATAAGAAGAACAGGAAAGACTTTTTTAAGAACGATTAGTTTTTTATTGTTGTAATTTTTTAAAAAAAAGAAAAAAGATAAAATAAATGGAGAGAGCTTTAAAAGAAAAGTTATTATACTAGTATTTAGAAAAACCTTGCTGACCAAGTGAGAGACATTAAAAAATGATTTTAGAAATTGATCTCCGTAATTCATTATTGGGCCAAAGAAATATTCCCTGAGATAGAGTTCATTAAATATAAAAAGAGAAGCGATAATTGTTATCGCCCCTCCTATTTTAAATTCCTTTTTAGCAACGTAGAATATTCCTAGAGGAAAGAAGGTAAAACCGAAAGATTCTTTGAAGAGACACGTTAGAAATACGAGCGCAGGAAGAATTCTAATTTTGTTTTTGACAATGAAGTAGGTCGACCAAAAAAGAGGTAAGCATGACCAGGTATCAGGATGTATAGGGTATAAAAGGGGCATTAGAAGAAGATTTGTGGTAAGAGCGCAGCAGATATAAGGAATTGATTTTGAGATATTTGATCTATGAATATAAAGGATACTGATTATAAGTCCAAGAAAAAATAACCATTCAAAAATAAGAAGCTGTAAAAAACCCTGGCCGAATACGGCCGTAAAGAGAACGGCCAAGTATAATATGGGAACAAAATGGTCATTTAAAAAATTGATATTTCTAATGGTTAGATAAGGATTCCATTCTTTAAGTGTGAGCACATCGTAGACGGCCTGTTGATAAATAGAGAAGTCCACAGCGTTATAGCAGTTGTAAGTGATACCCTTTATGTTTAAAAGTAGAGGCAGTAGTGAGGCCGTGATAATACAGATTGAATAAATGATTCTGATAGCTAATTTTTTAGTAGACACAGTCTTCAAATTTCCCCTTAGCAAAAAAGAAATATTTATTGTCGAGATAGATTTCTTCGGCAAGGCCTTTGCAGTTTAAAATAACATTCTGTATATCTTGCTCTTTTACCGGATAGATATCTCCCGACTTATTTTTTTCTAAAAGCTGAGTTCACATAGGAAGTGCAACACTAGATTGAAAGAGTATACTACTTTTGTTCAACTTTTCAATACTTTGGCATAATTTCTTTTGGCGGAAGGCATTTATTCTCCTTTCGACCCCGATGAGGAGTCAAGGGCGTAGGCCGCCGTAAGTGCGGGCCGAAGGCCCCTTGACGCCTCGTCGGGAGGAAGTAAAATTGCCTTTTTTCGCCAAGAGAACTGAATGCGAGAGTATTCAGGGTCGAAAGACCGGAGGGCCGATCCCTCCGGCCTCATTGGGAGTTAGAAAATCCAGTCCTTTTCTAGGGCGATTATTAAGAGTATCTTCAACTCTTTTTACATCTTTGTTGCTTATCCTCTCAAAACAGGATTTCTTCGGGAAATACTGACGAATGAGGCCGTTGGTATTCTCATTGAGTCCTCGTTCCCAAGAACTGTAGGGATGTGCAAAATAAATATTCGTACTCAGTTTTTTTGACACATATTCGTGGGCCGAAAACTCTTTCCCATTGTCTAGCGTAATCGTGTGAACAATATCATTCTTCAAACACTTGATAATTCCACCGGCAACTTCACGGGCACGTTTAGAGGAAACTTTGATGATCCTTGTCTTTTTTGTCTTCCTATCCACAAGGGTTACAAGGGCACCTTGATGATTTTTCCCTATGACAAGATCTCCTTCCCAATCCCCGTATCTCGATTTTTTCTCCACTATCAACGGTCTTTTTTCAATGCCGATTCTATTTTTGATTTGCCCTCTTCGGTCGTGAGATTTTGTTCCGTAACGTTTCTTACGTTTCTTTTGACATCGGAGATAATGGAATGAAGCTCTCCCTCTTTTAATAGGCATCAAAAAGTGCCAAAATTGAAGAAATTCTCTCCAACAGGAGAGGATCAATATAAACAAAAAAGGGAGAACTGATGAAAAGAGTTAGCACGGTAGGAATAGATTTGGCGAAGAGTATTTTTCAAATCTGCGGTACAGACAGAGGGGGAACAGTTATTTTCAACAAAAAAGTGACTCGGGCAAAGCTGATCCCGATACTAGAAAAGCTTGAGAAGGAAGAAGATTTTCTGATTGCCATGGAAGCATGTGGAGGAGCACATCATATAGCGAGAAGTCTTCTTGAGAAGGGATACAACACAAAAATCATTTCCGCTCAATTTGTAAAACCCTTTGTTAAGAGCAATAAGAACGATGCAAAAGATGCAGAGGCGATTGCAGAGGCGTCAAGGCGACCTCAGATGAGGTTTGTAGGAGTAAAGAGTGTAAGACATCAGGATATCCAATCAATCCACAGAGTGAGGGAGGGATATGTGAAGAGGAAGACGGCCCTTGCGAATGAGATTCGAGGACTTTTGTTGGAATACGGTATTCCGGTTTCTCAAGGGATTCTGAACTTGAAGAAACGTCTTCCGGAACTTGTGGAGGATTCCGAGAACGTTTTAACAAGTGATTTTCGTAGTCTTCTTCGAGAACTTTATGAAGAATTGCAGCATTGTTTTGATAAGGTTGAAGATTGCGCCAAGAAATTGAAGTTAATTCATTCGCACGATGAGGATTGTCAAAGGTTGAGTAAAATTGACGGTGTTGGTTTGATTACGTCAACGGCAGTGATAGCGGCAGTAGGAGATCCCAAAGCATTTACGAACGGGAGACAATTCTCTGCGTGGTTGGGATTGACACCGAGGCAATATTCGAGCGGCGGTAAAACAAAGATTTTGGGAATCAGCAAACGGGGAGACAGCTATATTAGAAAAAATTTAATACACGGTTGTAGATCGGTGGTTAATCATTCCAAAACAAAGACCGACAAAAGGAGTCGTTGGATACAAGAAAAACTTCCCTCCAAGGGAGTGAACAAGGTTTCCGTAGCATTAGCAAATAAGACGGCAAGAGTGATTTGGGCAATTTTAGCGAAAAAGGAAGAGTACAGAGGCCCTAGGGACAACTCTCTTCGGGGACTTTGATGTCCCACTCGCCGAGAGTTGCCCTAGGGCAGAAAGATATGAGGAGGAAATGACAACTTATCCATAAGGTATGCGAAGAATAAAATAACAGTGATGGCAAAATGGCGCTTCGCGCCTGACGTCCTGTCATAGAGTGAATCGCCTCTCTGAAAACCTGATTTTAAGCAGGGCACTTAAGATGCCGAGGAGATGATAAGGACGGAGAGGGCAAATTCCATCAGGGCCGGGATGCAAAGAACATCCAAAAAAAGGCCGGATATATGTATGCACCTATTCTTTTTTGTCAAAACTTGCATTTTATTCTTGCTGTGATTCGGAGAGACTTGCGTCATCAACTTTCTAATAGATGGTTAAAATGAAATTATTACAGACTAATGTGCCTTTTCAGACGAATTCAAGCAGGTATTGGATATAAACTCTCATTCTGATTGCACATTGATGATTTTAGGCAAGATTGTGCCGTCTCCTGCAGTTGAGGCATTGTGAATGAGGCAGAAATTTTGAAGAAATAACAATTCTAATCTGATATTTTTTACGGGGCCTGGGAAAGTTTATTACATAAAAATTGTAGTTTTTCTTGAACTCTTTTTGTTAATCCAAGAATCATCTTTAAAAAATCTAATATCTTCAATGTCGCATAAGAGGTGTCTGTGTAGATAATAATGTCGGGATTTTTCTCGTTCTCTCTTCTTCGCTTTTGGCGAAGTAATTTTAAACTATAATCTTTAAAAGTTGCACAGTCTTCAGAATTTAAAAAAAGATTAAATAGATTGTACCCAATTGCACTCATAACAATTCTGAAAACAACTTGAACATATTTCTTTGAAGGTAATTTCTCCAATCCCTGAAAACATTTCATTTGACGATGAGCTTCTTCAATTTCACAGCGAAGATCATAAGTTTCCAACAATTTTTTTCCTTCTATTCCCTTCCGAGTATCCATAATAACAATATTTTCATTTGTGCTATCTTTCTTTTTGAAATTGATTAATACGCCGCTTTGAAAAACAGGACATTTCTTCCATACTAACTCATCATCCGAAAGTTCTCGAATCCTCTGTCCTTCTCTCGTGGGATGTTCTTTCCAATCACTTTCAACGGTATCATTATAAATTGCAAGTTCACTTAAAAGCATGTTTCTCCTCAGTGGAATACATAACTCAATAGCTCGGTCTCTTTTTAGAGAAGTAATCCACTCTCCATCTATAAATCCTCTATCCATAATCACAACCGAGTGCTTTGCAAAATCAAAGTCCTTCACTAATTCTTTTCCTAAAACTACATCATGGGTGTTAATTGGAGAAAACTTCATTGATCTGATGATACCCTTCCTGTCGATGAGTTCATAAATCCAAACCACTTTGTAACCGTATTCATATTTTCCTTGTTTCTTTATCATTCCCGATCCTTGAAACTTTTTATATAAATGAGACGGAACATGAATATTCATTCCATCTATTACATAGTGTCTTACGTCCCCGGGAGAATGGGCCTTAATGAGCTGACTCCAATCCTTGTTGAACCAATCCACAATTTTATTTGAATTTGTTCCTAACAATACATGTTTTAACGTCTCCCCATGAAAAGGACATTCTCTTGGATAGATATTTTTATTATTGAATCCCTCAGTTAAAACTTTTGCAGAGTATCCAAGTTTTGTTATTAATTCAGCAGAATTGAGCATATAGGGGGCCGTCAAGATCGACTGTTCATTGTTGAGACTCTGAATGACCTGAGGAAGAAGTAAAACTTCAATGGGAATGTTAAAATATTTTCGAGGGTCGGGAAAACTTTTTAATCCCGATTGCACGAGGCCTTTCTTAAGACCGTAATCAACGATATGATCGACAGGCATTTTGCATGAAATTTGCAGGTCTGTAATCTCTCCCTGTTGCAAGGATTTGAGAACCTTGTTTTGGGCGTATTTGAGGATACGAAGATCCGGATATTTGGAAAACATCCGAATAATTGTTTCTTAAAAATTATGAATGGCCAAGCGCTCTGCGTTAGACTTGCCTCGTTAACAGGACACCTTTCTTTTTATATGACGCAAACCTCTCCGAATCACAGGTGGAATAATCAGGCGTTTGATTCATGACGATAGGTTCCGTGTAGAGTATGCCGCATCTGTCTTGCGAATAATTCAACTTAATCCTACTGAGTTTAACGCCAATATAAACTATAGGGTTCAAGATTGGAGTCAGATAATTATCTCATGTATTGGATTAGGCAATGCCATTGAAAGACAAAATGATTCTATTTTCGATGTAAAAAATATTTTTATCCATGACATACAAGGGTCTTATCCAACCAATCGGCTTGATCTCTCTGTATCATTGACTGCAAGAATAGGTAACGATTTTGAATCTGCCTCTACCTTTAAGAAAATTCGTTGTGATGTTGATCTTTTTCAACTTGTCGGTTTTGATAGGCGTTGGCATATTCGGTTAGAGAATTGTGAGCATGACGATCTCACATTTTCAAGAGATGCAACACTCATTGCCCTCTCCACTGATTCCGGAGCTCCACTCCTTCTAGTTGAATTCTTGCCCAAGTCTCCGATTGTTGTTCCAAGACAAAACTAAAAAGAAAACTTTTGTACAAATCATTTAAATTTCCTTTCCTCTCAAGGGCAAAACTTGCAGAGGAAAGGACTTTAGACGACCTTCTTCAAAACTTCCAATAGAGAAAAGATCGACTCATCGGAGAAGAACTTGCTCGACAGGAAAGACGTGAAGACGGTGATTTATATAAATACGATATGTCACATTTAATTAACGGTTCAAATTTCGAACCGATGTCTCTTCCTTTGCGAGAATTTTATTTTTTTCAAACAAGTATTTCTTAGTAAATTCGGCCATTTAGCTTGGCCGAACGGGTACGAGATACATGCTAATACCGTGACTATCGACGGCAAACTTATTTTGAAATCAAGACCGGCGGCCTAATTTTGTCGCACCGGCAATGTCAATCCGGCCCCTTAAAATACATCTTCATAGACAACCCTAATCGAGCTTCCTATCGAAGGGATATGATCTTCAAAAAAGCGAATTGAATTATTTTCTTCGTTATACTCCCAATGTTCTTTGGGAACAGATTTTCCGTCTACCGTAATATCTACGGTATTTATGTGTTTACCATCGAGTTTTCTTTTAAGACGAAATTCCGAGGCCGGTTTCCTAAACAAAATTTCCAATTTACTCTTAGGAGGCGGAGCAAAACCTTTATTGAAACTCAGAGAATTATTCTCCTTATTAAATGTCCACCCTGCACGGGCCATCTCGATTCCATCAACTTTAATCTTGATATTTTTAAGGTCTTTAGGACTTAACGGCCTTTTAACTTTGAAAAATGTTGACGTATGTTTTGAAATTTTATCCCCGATTTTACCGAGAATATTGTTAAAAGGGGCATTAATATCGGAAGAGATTCCGCCGGTATCCTTCGCCGCCTTTACATGCCTTCCTATGGTAGCACGACTCCTAGGATGAAAGGTAGACCAATCTTTGCTTGTTAAGGGGTCTTCTTCAACCAAATTGACAATAGCAAAAATTTTCACAAGACTAGGGTCTGTTTTAAGTTTTTTAAGATATGTTGCAATATTGAAATCTACCGGAACGGTAAAGTCGATCGTATCGGAGACAATAATAACGGCCAGAGGGTTATCTCGGGTGGACCAATCGGTATTGACATCAAAAAAATCCTTAATATATTGGGCCGGTTTTTCAGGCCAAAAACCTTTAATACCAACATTAACTTTCGCTTTAAAATCGTGTTTGAATGCCGCTGAGTCTTTCTGTGCATGATCAGAAGTCAGTTCCTTCTCAACAATCTTTAGAGCGTTTGAATGATCCTGTGTAATAATTCCTATCTTAAAATCAATACTCAATGCCGTTAAGGCATTGATAAATGCACTCAGATTTTTTGCTAATTTAGCTTGCTCATTTGCCATGCTACTTGAACTATCAATATAAAAAAGAATATCGACGGGAGACTTCTTCATCTCCTCGACAGTTTCTTGAGTAAAAGATTCTTCTTTAGCACCTTGATGAAAGTTATCAATAGGGTCTTTGTCGGCAAAAAACTTTTGCCCTTCACCAAGTCGACCACATCCCAAAAAAAAAGCAAAAATCAAAAGGGTTGTCTTATGCCTTATCATATTATGCTTAACGGAAAATTTACCGAAAACTTTAGAGTATTTCTTCCTTCAGAGTAGGCCCGCTACATTCTCCGAGGGATTGTAATTCCAAGGATTGACAGGCCTTTTTTCATAACGTGTCCTGCGGCATGAGCGAGATGCAAACGGGCAAGTTTCACGGCCGCAGACGGTGCTTTACCGATAGGGCATAAGGCGTAGAACGTGTTAAAGAGTTGTCCAAGTTCAAAGAGATAGGTGCACAGAAGGGGTGGGCCGAAAACTCCTTCCCATTGTCTAGCGTAATCGTGTGAACAATATCATTCTTCAAACACTTGATAATTCCACCGGCAACTTCACGGGCACGTTTAGAGGAAACTTTGATAATCCTTGTCTTTTTTGTCTTCCTATCTACAAGGGTTACAAGCGACCCTTTATGATTTTTCCCTATGACAAGATCACCTTCCCAGTCCCCGTATCTCAACTTCTTCTCAACAATCAACGGTCTTTTTTCAATGCCGATTCTATTTTTGATTTGCCCTCTTCGGTCGTGAGATTTTGTTCCGTAACGTTTCTTACGTTTCTTTTGACATCGGAGATGTCTGTAAAGTTCTCCTCCGGTTTTCTTATCCTTCAATATGTGTCGATAAATTGTTTCATGGGAAACACAACTTTCGTTACATTTTTTTAAGCGACCGGAAATTTGTTCGGGACTCCAATCTCGGCAAAGCATTTCTTCGATTTTATCGATAAGAGGTTCATTCAGTTTGAGATGTTTCGTAGCAGACATCCATCTCCTATCGGCAATCTTTTGGGCCGCTTTCGGCCGATAACATCGAAGGCCTTGATTCTGCTTCAATTCTCTTGAAATTCTCGAATTACTTCTGCCAAGTTCTCGCCCGATCCCTCGATCACTCAGTCCTCTTTGACGAAAGAAAAAAATTTGACAACGTTCATCTTGGGTTAGGTGGGTATAGTGCATGGCGTATCTCCTCTACTGTCTCTTGTCAAAGCAATAGTCTAGACCACCCGGACTAACCCGCCTTGACGCAATACGTGATGCACTTGTTAGTTGAATTCAGCAACTCAGCTTTAAAAGTAGAGGGAGTAGAGAGGCCATGATAATAAAAATTAAACACATGACCCTAACGGCCAATTGTTTAGTAGACACAGTTTTCAAATTTCCCTCTAGCAAAAAAGAAGTATTTGTTGTTGAGATAAATTTCTTCGGCCAATTCTTTGCAATTGAGAATAACATTTTGTATTTCTTCTTCAGTTGCACGCCAGATATCTCCGGATTTATTTTTTTCTAAGATCAGATAGTCGTAGGATATTTTTTCTTGAGAAAATCCTTTATAATGGAATATTTTTTTATTTGGCATCATAATAAAGGGAATAATTCCACCTGTTGCTAAAACTGTTGAAGAAGAAGATAAGCGAGAGATGTGAGATCGTATCACTTTGTTATCGGTCAATTTGTCGGACTCAATAATGCATTTATCTTTATAATTGGAGAGGAGAAGCCGATTAAAATATCTAGTATAAGTTCCCAGAGACGATAAAGCAAAAAGAGATAATACGAATATCTTTTGTTTTTTAGAAATTTGGTGGAGGGCGTCAAAAGAGACCATAAGGGCGATAAGAATTCCGGCAAATGGGGCCCCATACTGGTGTTCAATTAGATTGTAATATGTTTGTAAAACAAACAAGGATGTAAAGACAAGAAGAACGGGAAGACATATCCGAAACACCTCAGATGCTTTATTGCTCTTTTTTAAAAAAAAGAGCAAACAAAAAATAAATGGATAAAATTTTTTTAAAAAAACGATATTATTAAGATTAAAAAGAATTTTGATAAAGAATAAGAAAGGATTATTGAAGAAAGATTTGAAAAACTTATCACCGTAATCTATTGTTGAACCTAAGAGATATTCTCGAAAATACAGTTCATTAAATATAAAGAGAGAGGCAATCAATGTTGTCATTGCTCCTGTTTTTAATTCTTTTTTTGCAATATAGAATATTCCTAGAGGAAAGAAGGCAAAAGCGAAGGATTCTTTGAAAAGACATGTTGAAAATACGAGTATGGGAACAGCACTTATTTTCTTTTTAAGAATGACATAGGTTAACCAAAAAAGAGGTAGGCATGACCATGTGTCAGGGTGTATAGGATATAAAAGAGGAGCTAGCAGAAGAGTTGTGGTGAGTGTACAAAAGATATAAGGAATTGATTTTGAAATATCCGATCTGTAAATATAGCAGATACTGATTATAAGTCCAAGTAAAAAAAGCCATTCAAAAATAAGCAGTTGTTGAAATCCTTGGCCGAATACGCCCGTAAAAAACACAGTTAAGTAAAATATAGGAACAAAATGGTCATTAAAAAGGTTGATATTCCTAATGGTCAAATAGGGATTCCATTCCTTAAGAGTGAGAATATCGTAAATGCCTTGTTGATAAATAGAAAAATCCACAGCATTATAGCAATTGTAAGTAATAGATTTTATGTTTAACAATAGAGGTAATAGAGCGGCAATAAAGAGGAGAAGATAAATAATTCGGTTAATAGTTTTTTCGATGAGTTGCTCCAGGTAACTTGGTTGATTTCGTATCAACTTCTATTTGCATGCTCAAACATCCATCTAAGTGTTTTTTCTATTGGGATATGTTCCGGTGCTTTTTTAAGGCCCATAATTTTAGTGTTGTCGGCCGTAATACTATGGGGTTCATTTGATCTAACAAAACTTTTGTTGTGTTTTATTATAATATTAAGGCCGGAAATACGGGAAAACTCTTCAATCAAATAGTGGATTGAATAAGATTTACCGGAAGCAAGATTATAAACCTCACCAATTTTACCTTCTTTTGCCAGTGCGGCGTAGCATTGCGCAATAAAACGTACATCGGAAAAATCTCTTTTGATATCCGTTCGCCCCAATTGTAGCTCAGAAATTTTATTGACAAAAGCAGAAAGAATTTTTGGGATAATAAAATGTTCTTTTTGAGCAACCCCGGTATAATTAAATGGTCGTGCAATAATAATAGGTAATTTATCTGCCCAAGTTTTGGACATATACTCCATAGCAATCTTGCTGACGGCATAGTCGTTCATTGCTTTCGGAGGTGTTTTTTCAGAGGGTATAGCTGTAGGGCCGTAAACGTGGCCGCTTGATGCTAAAATTATCTTGGAGATCGGTACATTATGTTCAACAAGTGCCGCAAGAAGGTTGCGCGTACCGTTCACATGGACATCATAAAATCGAGAAGCATTATTGTTAATAACAAAAGAAATTCCCGCAAGATGAATAACTATGTTTGGTTGTGTTTTTGCAATAACACTATTTACATCGTCATAGTTTAACAGATTCATTTTATGGACTTCAAATCCATTACTGTTTGGAAAATCGATGGTCGATAATACGGTTCCAACAATATTGTAATTTTGCTGTTTAAATGCTTCACAGATATAAGGACCTGTGAAACTATTAATACCGGTTATCAAACAGGTTTTCATCTTCTCTGAAGCTCATGTTTCGCTTTTTTAAGATCAAAATCAACCATCATTTTGCACAATTCTTCGAGAGTTGTCTTGGCCTTCCATCCCAGTATTTCTCTTGCTCTTTTAGGATTACCGATAAGTAGATCAACTTCTGCCGGACGAAAATATTTTGGGTTGATTTGCATAACTGTTTTATTGGTTTTAGTATCTATTGCAGTTTCATTGATACCGGAACCGGAAAATTCAATATTTATTTCAGCATATTTAAATGCCATTTTGAGAAAATCTCTAATAGTTGTCGTACAACCTGTAGCAAGGACATAGGCATTGGGTTCTTCGACCTGTAGCATTTGCCACATACCTTCAACATAGTCTTGAGCATGGCCCCAATCGCGGCTTGCATCTAGATTCCCGAGTTGTAGACAATCCAACATACCCAGTTTTATGCGTGCTACGGAAGAAGTGATTTTACGGGTAACAAATTCTTTACCACGTAGTGGACTTTCATGGTTAAACAGAATACCACTACAACCAAAAATATTATAACTTTCCCGATAGTTCAAGGTAATCCAATGAGCATAGAGCTTTGCAACTCCATAGGGGCTACGTGGATGAAAGGAAGTTTCTTCATCCTGTGGCGAAGTAGATACTTTACCGAACATTTCCGATGAGCTGGCCTGATAGAAGCGTATCTTTGGGTTAATAATCTTAATGGCCTCTAGAATATTCAAAGTGCCGAGAGCAGTAATTTGTGCTGTTGCTTGTGGTATATCAAAGCTAGCTTTTACAAAACTCTGGGCGGCCAAATTATAGACCTCGTCAGGTTTATAATTTTTAATCAAAGTAATACAGCTTCCCTGATCAATAAGGTCAAGTATTTTCAAATGTAGATTGGGATGCTTATAAATGCCCAATTCTTTGATACGCCAAAAATCTACCGTGCTAACACGACGGAATGTGCCGTAAACCTTATGGCCTTTTTTCAATAAATAACGAGCGAGATAAGCACCATCTTGTCCTGTAATGCCTGTAATAAGTGCTGTTTTCATTTGAATAATACCTGTTTAAATTATTTTAATTTATAATTGATCTGTAAAGACTAATCGCAAAAAGTGACGATTCCCCATAAAAATCGGCCATTTTATAAATAACTCCTTTGGTTATAGGGTAACCGAGAAAAGAAGTTATTTAAAACACAGAACTCCCGCTCTGTCCATTTCAAGTTTTCCCGATTTACGAGTAAAGAAAATTTCTTATTTTTCCGATAGTTGGATTAATACGGTCAAAAAACAGTTAGTGTTTTATAAATGGAGGATTCTCATGAAATTAATAATACCTGTATTTCTTCTTTTCGTATCTTGTGGAAAGTCATCCTACAATAAGATTTCAACCAAAGGCACATCAACCAAGCAAGACACTACCTCCTGCAATCAGGGGAATTTACAGAGATGCTTTATAGAAGGAGTTAGAGCAAATGAACAAGGACATATCGCCGAGGCCGAGGAATTGCTCGGTAAGGCCTGCGACGGTGGATATAAAACAGGATGTTTGCAACTTAGACACGCTAAAGGGCTTAAAGAATATCAAGAAGGTAATACCGTCGAGGCCGAAAAAATATTTAGAGAGACTTGTGATGCCGGTATTATGTTAGGTTGTTCCAAGCTTGGAACTATAGAAAAAGAAGACGGAAACCATGTTGCTGCCGCAGATTTATTCAGACAATCTTGCAACGGTGGATCAACATCCGGATGTGTATCTTTGGGAGTTGTAGAAAAAGAACAGGGGCACATCATCGAGGCCGAAACATCCTTTAAAAAGGCCTGTAAAGATGGGAATATACAAGGATGTTCCGAATTTGAAGTTATAAAAAAAGAACAGGTAAACACTCCCGAGACCGAAATATCCGTTCCCGTGCCTGAAGAACCAATAGACAGAAACATTGCTCAGTCCAAAAAATTATACTCGAAAGTTTGTGGCGATAAAGATAGAAACGAATGTAAAAATCTTGGAGCTATAGAATATAAAATAAATAACGGACGAATTTTTAGTTTCTCTCGGCAACATACTTGCACTCTAAAAGACGGCACTATGAAGTGTTGGGGTTATAATGATCGTGGAGGACTTGGTGTCAACATTTTTGATTATTATCACTATCGAGTAACAACACCAAAAAAAGTGAGTTTAAGAGGAAGGGCAAAATCTATAGATACAGGGTACGATTATAGCTGTGCTATTCTTGAAGACGGCAAACTAAAGTGTTGGGGAAGAAATTATTCAGGACAAACAGGGCTTGGTAAAGCTGCCCTAAACATCGTTGAGTCTCCTCAACCGGTAGATTTAGGCCTAGGACGAATGGCGAAATTCGTCGTATTGGGACATGGAGAAAAAGGCCACACCTGTGCTGCTCTCGATGACGATACCCTTAAGTGCTGGGGGGATAATACCTATGGACAAGTAGGTATCGGGAGTAATAATTCCAAAATAACAACCCCTCAGACAGTCCCTTTGGGAGGAAAGGCAAAATCGGTGGTAGTTGGATATACCTACACATGTGCTATCCTCGATGACGGTGCCTTGCAGTGTTGGGGAACCGATAGAGTAACTGTAAATATAAGCAGTGGAACCGTAAGGACAACGCGTCCTAAAACGATAAATTTAGGTGGAGAGGCAAAGTCCGTAAAAATAGGTGACCTCTATATCTGTGCCGTTCTTGTTGACGATACCCTAAAGTGTTTTGATGGATATCTAGGGAACATTGATAAGAAAATACGTACAATATCTTTAGGTGGAAAGGTAAATGTCTTAGATTTAGGAGAATCTCATGCTTGCGCTATTCTCAAAAACGGTACCTTAAAGTGCTGGGGAACCAGTGCTTCAGGAAATCAACTTGGACAACTCGGAATCGGCACCAAGAGGAATGTAACCACTCCCCAAACAATTAATTTGGGTGCAGGACGAACGGCAAAATTTGTAAAAGCAGGAGCATTTCATACCTGTGCTATCCTCGACAACGACACACTAAAATGTTGGGGGTTCAATACTTTCGGACAGATAGCAGTCAACAGTAAATTTGATCAATATACTCCTCAACTAGTAGATTTAGAGAGAAAAGTAAAATCCGTAGCAGTATTAAGATTTCATACTTGCGCCTTTCTTGACGATGACACCCTAAAATGTTGGGGACACAATGCCTATGGAGAGCTAGGAATCGGGAATACGAACAATCAGTATATTCCTCAGGAAGTAGAGTTATGAACTCCATACTGCTTGAGAACTAAAAAGCAAACCTTGATTCTTTAAGTTCCTTGATTTCATCTCGTATAAGTGTAGCATCTTCAAAACGGAGTTCTTTCGCTGCTCGCTTCATTTTTGTTCTCAATTCATCGATAATATCGTCAATCTTTTCAGGATGGAGTTCAAGAAAAGTTCTTTTTTTGTTGGAGAGCACGGCCTTTTTACCTCTCAAAGTTTCAATGATGCCTCCGGAGATTTTTTTAACTATCGTTTGAGGAACAATAGAATGCTTTTTATTATAATCTTCTTGTATCTTTCTTCGCCGCCTTGTTTCTTCTACGGCCGATGTTATACTCTTTGTCTCCTTATAAGCATAAAGAATGACTCTTCCTTGAGCATTCCTTGCGGCCCTTCCTATAGTCTGAATAAGAGAGCGATGAGAGCGAAGGAATCCTTCCTTATCGGCATCGAGAATTCCTACAAGAGACACTTCGGGAATATCAAGTCCTTCCCTTAAGAGGTTTATTCCAACAAGAACATCAAATTTTCCCGATCTTAAATCATGAAGAATTTCCGTTCTCTCTAGAGTATTGATATCACTGTGAAGATAGCGGATTCTGATGCCAAGACTTGCGTAATAGTGAGTAAGTTCTTCGGCCATTTTTTTTGTAAGAGTGGTGATAAGAACTCGATGATTATCTTTAATAATTTTTTTCACTTCAATCAAAAGGTTATCGACTTGAGTGCCGGCATTTCGAATTTCAACGATAGGATCGAGAAGTCCCGTAGGCCTTAACATTTGTTCTGTCGCTTTTCCTGCACTCTTTTTATATTCGTAATCACTCGGAGTGGCCGAAACGTAGAGGATCTGATCTATTTTTTCTTCAAATTCATTAAATTTTAGAGGTCGGTTGTCGAGAGCGCTCGGTAACCTAAAACCGTAATTCACCAAGTTTTCTTTTCGTGATCGGTCTCCACGATACATCCCTGCAGCTTGAGAAATTGTTATGTGAGATTCATCAACGATCATAAGAAAATCTTTTTTAAAAAAATCCATCAATGTTGGCGGCGGCATTCCTTCGGGAGTTCCTGTTAAGTGACGTGAATAATTCTCTATACCGGAACAGAAACCCATTTCTTCGAGCATCTCAATATCGAAAAGAGTTCTCTGCTCAAGTCTCTGGCCCTCGACAAGTTTCACTTCTTTTTTTAATTGCTGTAATCTGTCCCTAAGCTCAATTTTTATATTTTTAATGGCCGACTCAAGCCGATCTTTTGAAACAACATAATGGCCTTTGGGAAAAATTGTAACCTTTGAAAGTGTTGTCACAATTTTTCCTCTCAGAGGGTCTACAAGAGAAATGGATTCGATGACATCGTCAAAAAACTCTACTCGTACTACTTGAGTATCTTCATGACTTGGGAATACTTCTACGACATCTCCCCGAACACGAAATGAGCCCCTTTCAAAATCTACATCGTTTCGCTGATATTGAATAGCAACAAGATTTTTTAAAAATTCATCTCGATCAAGGGTTTCATTGGTAAAAAGGATAATTCTTTGATCTTTGTATTCATCCGGAGAACCTATACCGTAAATACAACTTACACTGGCAACAACAATAACATCATTTCTCTCTAACAAACTTCTAGTCGTCTTATGGCGAAGTCTATCAATCTCATCATTAATAGAAGCATCCTTTTCAATATATATATCTCTTCCAGGAACATATGCTTCGGGTTGGTAGTAATCATAGTAGGAGACAAAGTACTCCACGGCATTATCGGGGAAAAAGTCCTTAAATTCAGCATACAACTGAGCGGCCAAAGTTTTATTATGGACCAAAATGAGAGTTTTTTTTCCTAAGTTTTTTATAACATGGGCCATAGTAAATGTTTTACCCGATCCTGTTACACCTAAGAGCGTTTGATGTTTGCTACCTTTTTTAAGGCCTTTTGTTAACGACTCAATGGCCCTAGGTTGATCACCACAAGGATGAAACGAAGAAACAAGTTTGAAAGGCGTTTGATCTATGGCCATCTTAAGAATAAAACCAAGAGATATTTGCGTTAGAGTCGTCTTTGATTGATACACCTTGTTTTTGAAGGATTTCTCGAATTTGATCGGCCTTGACCCAATTTTTTTGTTTTCTGGCCTTATCCCTCTCTTCAAGAAGATTTTCAATGGATTTTATATCCAAGACTTTATCCATAGAACCTGTTTTTTTTGTAGTATCAATAATTTTAAGTACTTGTTCGTAATTGTCGTAGATAAGTCCGGTAAAATTTTTGACAAGAGAGATAGCTTCTTTAAGGGCCTTTAATGTTTTTTCATCAGGGCCTTCTTCTGAAAAATCTCTGTTAAAATCTCGAATAAGTGGAAAAAATACACTCATGGCCTTGGAAACATGAAAGTCATCGGCCAAAGCATTTTTCATCTTTTCAATGGAAGAGAGTATGTTTTTGATATTTCCTTTTTTTGCTCCTGTTTGAGATTCTTGAACTCTCTTGGCAAACAAATGAATTTTTTCTGTATTACTTAAGGCCTTATCTACGGCCTTATGAGACCATTCCAAACGAGAACGATAGTGAACGGAACTTAAAAGATTTCTCAAAACCGCCCCACCGTAAGTTTTTACAAAGTTTCTGATAGTGACGATATTGCCTAAAGATTTTGACATTTTTTCTTTATCAAAACTGACGAATTCGTTATGAATCCAAATATTACAAAATGTATGATCGTTTGCCGCCTCTGATTGAGCAATTTCGTTCTCATGGTGGGGAAAAATAAGGTCAATTCCCCCGTGGTGGAGATCGAAGTGTTGACCTAGAAATTTACAGCTCATGGCCGAACATTCGATATGCCAACCGGGGCGTCCTTGTCCCCATGGAGAATCCCAAGAAGGTTCTTCCTCTTTTGCAGGTTTCCACAAGACAAAATCTGAAGGATGTTTCTTATGCTTATTTGTTTTAACTCTGTTTCCATGTTGAAGTCCATCAAGGCCTTTTTTTGAAAGTCTTCCGTATTTTGGAAAAGAGGGAACATGAAAGAGAACTTCTCCTTTTACAATGTAAGCATGTCCGCGATAAAGAATCCTTTTGATCATCTGAATAATATCAATGATAGATTCGCTCACCTTAGGTGCATGAGTAGGAGGTAGAAGGCCCAAAGCATCCATATCTTTTTGGCATTCGTTCACATACTTTGCGGAGAGTTCTAAAGGATCAATTTTTAATGTTTTGGCCCTTTCAATAATTTTATCATCAACATCGGTAAAATTTCGAACGAAGATAACTCGATGTCCGAAGTTTTTCAATATTCGATAGATGAGGTCTCCCACGACCAAGGCCCTTGCATTTCCCACATGCAGAAAATCGTATGTTGTGGGGCCACAGGAATAGAATGTTGTTTTATTTGGATCGATAGGATAAAAGATATCTTTTTTTCTAGTAAGATTATTGTAAATTTTTATTTCCATGAACTGCAATTTTACGATTTAAAACAGGAGTCAATATCTTTTTTGATGTATTTAGCTTCATTCCCTTTCAAAAGGGAAATTTCTTCAACCAAAAGGTTTTTACACTGTTCAAGCATTTTCTTTTCACCGAAACTCAGAGTCTTTTGTGTTTTGAGTAAAAAAAGCTCTCTCAAGACTCTGGCAATTTCTTCAAGAGAACCTGTCTTGATTTTAGAAATATATTCACGGGATCTTCTGTTCCAAGTAGATTGGTCGATGGTAACATTGTGGTCTCTAAGAAGATCGTAAACTTTTTGGACTTCTTCTTCCTTAACAAGGGCCCTAATTGCATGTTCCGAGTCTACGGGAACCATAATAGTCATATTATTGGAGAGAATTTCAACACTATAAAAAGACTTTTTGTCTCCTCCGTAGTTTCTCTCTTCAATGTCACAGATGTGGCCGACCCCATGTCCCGGACAAACCACATGATCACCAATTTTAAACACTTCGACCCTCTCTTAAAACTCCAAGAATGAAGTTATTCACTCGTGGGCCTAGTGTAGCGCATTGCATTCGATTTTTCAAGCAAAAAGATAAACTTTACAGTGTATTTCTTATAATTTGATGCGTTAATTTAGGATGTACGCCCGTAGGGCCTTTTTATCTGTAAAAGTTTTACAGGTTATTCACCGAGGCAGTCATCTAGTGCCTTAAAGGATTTGAGCCGATGGCAAAAACTTTCAAGAAACCATGCTTTCTTTCCTAACTGTTGTAACAGGTCGCTCTTTGGGGTTCCGTTAGGATTACAAGAAGAGCTATTGAAAGTATTATAGATAGAAACCCTTCCATGTACGCATTGAGTAATCCGTGACACGGATTTAGCAGGGGACATATGGATACTTGTTTCGTAGTCTTTTCGACAGTTCTTTTTCCAGTACCACAAACTTGAATCAACGAGAAACTCTTGAGACGACATAGAGGGAACTCCTCTATCTTTGCAAGGAAGGGCCAATTGATTGAGCGTCTTTTCAAAATCATTGACAAGTGATCCAGGTTCAAGAGTAAGGCCGTCTCTTTCAAATTGTCGGGAAATCTCTTTGAGATCATCTACATCACAAGACTCTATTCCTATTTTCTCAGGATTACCCCAATCATCTATGCCGTAAAAAGGGATATCTTTTTTGTAGTTAAGCTCTACAAGATCCATACGGACCGCCCTAAGGGCCGCTTTATGGTAGAAAAACTGAATGTAATTATTACATCCCGTGAGCTGTACAAGCCCTCTCCCTCGAAAGGCCGATTCATAACTATTTTTTGAATACTTATAGTGATTATCAAAAAAGGCCTTGTCATTCTCTACAGCATTGAGATAGGCATCACAATTCCATTGTGATGATTGGTCTGTTAAAACTTTCTGCCAAGCAGATCTCCCCGATACATTTTCTACAACTGAAGAAAGACCTGCCGTCTCCTGAACGATTTGTGCTAGAAAATGGGCCTTTTCTCTATCGGATGTAATACCGTAAGTATGAAAATTTTTTGCTAATTTTCTGGACATAAAACTCAAGGTACGAATTCGTTTCATAGCAGGAGGCGGTGGTGGGTATAGCTGATTTAGAGAACAAATAAGAGCATTGCTCAATCTTTTTTCTTGCTCATCTAACGATTCTTCATCGTCCTCTTCAATTTCAACACTGCTACCGACATTGCGATTAACAGGCGATTGAAGAGAGGAACAGATATTTTTACGAGCATTGTAACTAACTGCATTTAATGAAGAGTGAAAATAAGGACTTCGACCGCCACAAAACGGAAGATCACATTTTGGGGCCGTTGTAGAAGAGAAAAATTCCGGACCTGTATCCGATATAACATCTTGAAGATATTCTGAATTCTTTAACGAAACTGCATCATTATAAGCATCATCAAATTTTGAAAAAATTCTTTTTTCAAAGATACCTTGATCGAAATTTTCCGTATTTAAAGAGGAAAGAGAGTCTCTTTGAATACATGCATTAGACTTTTGCTTAGATATTGCACAATGTTCATAAACTTCGTTAAGTTCGGACTTTTTATGTCTATCTATATAAGAATAATAACGATAAGACCGTATGTGTGTGATATTTGATTTAATATCTTCTAAGTTTTGAAGCATCTCTTCTAATGGTTCAAAAAAAGCATCCTGATTTAAATAGGAAAAATTTTGAGAAACGGTTTGTGGATCGCTCTTTACCGTTTTTAGCAATATTTCTTTACCGGAAGAACTGATGAGATATGAAGGAAATCCTCTATTGAGAGACTTTTTAGCTGCCTCGTAGATTTGTTCAATCGATTGATCGTTATCACTAGCTTTTAACTTGTGAGTATTGATGAATCCTCTTATGAGTTTGCTAAAAGATATTTTATTTTCTGTACTGTGAAACATTTGACAAAATGTTGTCGACGATGTGTTTTGAAGACGACACTGAAAATGCTTTTCAACTTTGGAGGAAAGGTCGTGTTTCTCTGAAAAAGCATTGATCAAAGTTCCTAAAAAGTTGTCCTTTTGAAGAATTTCTTCAATGACCTTGTCTACTAGAATCATCTGTTCCATGGTGGAAATAGTATCTTCATGTGGACTCTTGTTTTTTATATTCTGAAGTGATTCAACATATTTTTTTCGCAGCTGATTGAGTCCATGAGAAAAAATAAGATTCCCCAAAACTTGATCATGACGACTCTGGAGTCTATAAAGAGGCCTTCCGGAAGAGTCTTCTAAAAGATATTGTAATCCTTGTAAGAATCGAACTTGCCTCTTGCTTTGGCAGCAAGAATCCGAGCAACCTTCCTCTAAAGGCCTTTGCAGAAACAACATCTTATAGAGATTTTTGGTGTGGGTATAATGTTTTCGAGTTTGGTCTTCATGCCTTCGCTCATGATTAAAAGGTTCTAAAGAAAAATCGGAAATATCCTGTTGATCTTCATCATCTTGATTGTTTTCCGATAAATTGCGACTTTGCTGGTCCCATGAAGGATCGTTGATACTTTCTTGGTAATAATCTTTAAAACTCTGAGTTTGAATTGTCCTAGGAATGATTATCAAGAGGGCCGTTGAAATAACAAAAGGAATAGACAAAGCTATAAAATTCATCATAGGAACAATATCGGATTATTGTGTTCAAATATTTAGGGATAATTGAAAAAAACGGCCTTTAGGATTTATTCAAAAAAATGTTACTTAACAGAGGTGGGAGGGGGCATGAATGCGCTATAAGTCAAAACAGGGAAAACTTGAATTCTTGTTTCCTAGAGAGTAGTACCAAATAATGAATAAAAAAATCGTGGCCAAATTTGGAGGAACTTCTTTAGGGAACGCTCATCGAATCAAAGAGAGTGCAAGGATTGCTCAAAATCAAAGAGTCGTTATCATAGTTGTTTCGGCCATGGCCAATATTACGGACCAACTTGGAGAACTCTCTCAAACGGCATCCTCTGGGAACCGGCAAAAATGTGAGGATATCCTCAAAAAGATATCCATCGTTCATCTAGAAGCTGTCAAAGAACTAAATATAGAGCATTGTGCACTTAAAGCAATCAAAAGTCTTCTAAACGCCCTTAGCGGTTTGGCACGGGAAATGTGTCTTCTCAAAGATTGCTCTCCTAAGGCCCAAGCAAAATTGCAAAGTTTTGGAGAACGAATGTCCTCTGAACTTTTTCTTTGGGCCTATAACAATGACGATAATCTCGGACTTACAAAAAAGGCCGTCCTCGTTGATGCCTGCAAGGCCGTAAAAACCGATTCTTCCTACCTTAAAGCAAAGGTGAATTTTGAATCCACACAAAAGGCCGTAGCGAAAGAATTTGTGTTTACACCTTCAACCGTCTATGTAACTCAAGGTTTTATCGGTGCTAACGAGAAGGGTGAAACGACTCTTTTAGGAAGAGGAGGTAGTGATTATTCTGCTGCCGTTCTCGCAGAGGCCTTCGATGCCGAAGTTTTACAAATTTGGACGGATGTCAGAGGCATAAAAACTATGGATCCTAAAATCTGTCCTTTAGCAAAAGATATTGGCGAAATAAGCTTTCAAGAGGCCTCTGAACTTGCTGTATTCGGGGCCAAAATCCTTCATCCGGCCACATTGATTCCCGTTCGACGAAAGGGAATCAACACCTATATAGGAAGTAGCTTTGCCCCAAAAAAGCAGGGAACTTGGATTGTGAAAAAGCAAGCGACATCACCTCCTCTCGTTCGGGCCATGGCCAAGAAAGACGATCGTTGCCTCTTGATTTTGTCAACGCCAAGGATGCTCTATGCCTATGGATTTCTCTACAAGATTTTCAAAGTGTTTAGCGATTTTGCCGTTAGTGTAGACTCCATAACTACGTCAGAAATTTCCGTGGCCGTTACCATAGAAAAAAATAATGTATCACCGTCACTCTTTAAGTCCCTTGAAGAATTTGCAAAAGTTGACGTTGAAGAGTCCCTTTCCCTAATCTCTCTTATAGGAAACAATATCAACTATACACCAGGACTTGCGGCCAAAATTTTTAGTTCCTTAGAGGATGTGAATATAAGAATGATTTGCCAAGGGGCCAGTAGACATAACTTTTGCTTTCTTGTTTCCTCCGAAATGGGAGATCAGGCCGTCAAAAGACTTCATCAAAAATTTATCGAGGAAAAACCGTGAACAAGATGAAAGTGGCCCTCGTTGGGGCCGGAAAAACAGGAAAATATGTTTGCAAGCTCCACAATCCTGTGGAGGTCTTCCATTCAAGAAGACTACCCGACCTCGAATCTCTCAAGTCTTGTGACGTAATCATAAGTTTCCTTCCGGGGCCTGCTTTTGAAAGCTATATCCCGCTTTTTATAGAAAGTTCCCTTCCTCTCATTACCGGGTCTACAGGAATAAAATTTGGAAGTGAACTAGCAAGAGAACTCGAAGAAAAAAAACTGAAATGGATTTTGGCCTCAAATTTTTCTCTCGGAATGAATCTCATACATGAAATGATTCTCACGTTCGGTAAAGCAGATAAACTTTTTGAAGATTATTCCTTTAAAATTCACGAAGTTCACCACACAAAAAAACTTGATGCTCCAAGTGGTACCGCCTTAAGTTGGAAAAAATGGCTTGGGCCTTGTGGAGAAAAAACTTCTGTCACTTACGAACGAGAGGGTGATGTAATAGGTTTTCATAAACTGACTCTTTGTATGAAAAATGAAGAGATAACCCTTTCCCACAAGGCCTTGGATAGATCTATTTTCGCAAAGGGAGCTTTATGGGCGGCCCATAGAGTTCTTACGGACTCAAAGATTAAGGTTGGACTTAATAGATTTTCTCGCATAACACGGGAAGAAGTTTTAAAATAGGAGGATGATAATGAATCTTAATGATTACCCTTTGTGGACGGCCCTTGTGACTCCTATGAATGAGGATGGTGGTGTTGATTACGAGGGATTAAAAAAACTTTTTCGAGAACAAGAAGAGGCCGACAATGCCCTTTTGGTTTTAGGAAGTACGGGAGAGGCCCTAAACCTCAAGGAGGATGAGAGAAAAACCATTCTCAATGTAACGTTAAACCTTAACCTGAAAGTTCCCCTAATGATCGGTGTCGGCGGTATCAACATAGAAGAGACAAAATCGTGGATCAACTACCTCAATACCTTTGAAGGTATCCATGCCTACCTGCTGGTAACTCCCCTTTACGCAAAACCCGGAGACTACGGCCAATACCTGTGGTTTAAGGCCTTAATGGATATTTCTTTAAGGCCTGTAATGCTTTACAATGTTCCCTCTCGCACGGGAACTGCCCTCTCTCATAAGGCAGTAAAAAACTTGGTTAATCATCCAAAATTTTGGGCCGTTAAAGAGGCCTCAGGTTCCACCAAAGAGTTTTCTCGCTATCGGCAAGACGCCCCTAATGTACACATTTACAGCGGTGATGATGCTCTACTGCCGGACTTTTCCCCTCTTGGGGCAAAAGGGCTGGTGAGCGTGGCCGGTAATGTTTGGCCTAAGCAAACCCACAATTATGTCTGTCAAAATCTTCAGGGAAAATTTAAAGATCGAAACCTTTGGGACAATGCCTGTAAGTGTCTTTTTGTGGCCAGTAATCCGGTTCCTACAAAATTTCTCCTTAAAAAACTTGGAAAAATTAAGCATGACGTTCTCCGCTTACCTCTTTCTCAAGAAGATATGATTAAGGGCGATGAAGTGTTGAGAGAAAGCGAAAATATTGCAAATTGGAGTTAAGTAATGGAAAATTGGGAGAATGTTATTAAAGGTCTTCAAGAAGGCCGTATTCGTGCGGCCTTCAAGAAAGGTCCAAAATGGGAGGCCGATATAGAGGTTAAAAAATCCATCTTAGAGGCCTTTAAATCAGGAAAAAATGTTGATCACGATCAATGGGGCTGGCCCGGCTTTGTGGATAAACACAATCTTCCCGCAAGAAAACTCACCTCTAAAGATGGTGTTCGCCTTGTTCCCGGAGGCAGTTCCGTAAGAACAGGTTCTTATGTGGCCCATGGAGTGATTATTATGCCCCCTGCTTATATTAATATTGGGGCCTATGTCGATGAAGGTAGTATGATTGATTCCCATTGTCTTGTGGGCAGTTGCGCTCAAATTGGTAAAAACGTACACCTCTCCGCCGGTGTGCAAATAGGTGGAGTGCTTGAACCTGTAGGCCTTTCACCTGTGGTTGTGGAAGACGATTGTTTTATCGGAGCAGGGGCCGTAATCGTTGAGGGAGTTCAGGTAAATGAAGGGGCCGTAATCGCTCCGGGTGTTGTTCTTTCAAAATCCATTCCCGTTTACGATTGTGTTCACGAAAGGGTTCTTGAAAAAGGAGCAATTATTCCCAAAGGTGCCGTTGTGGTTCCCGGCACAAGACCTGTCAATAAGAAATTACTTTGGGCCTCCCAAGAGAAGCTCTCTTTGAATTGTTCACTAATTATCAAATATAAAGATTCTAAGACTGAAAAGGGTCTTGAATTGGAGGATTTTCTGCGTTAGCGGTTAAGAGGTCTTTATGCTAAGAGAACTCTATAGAGACAAACTTATCCAGGTCATGAACCGCTTAGATTCCTCATTTTACTTTTATGATCTCGACCATCTTCAATCTCGATTGGAGACCATCGTTGAGACACTTGATCCCTCTGTAAAACTTTGGTACGCATGTAAAGCGAATCCTCTTTCGGCCGTTTTAAAGGTTTTGAGAAACCTAAACTTTGGGTTTGATATTGCTTCAAAAGGAGAACTCGAACAAGTGTTAAGTGCCGGTGTGATGCCTAAAAACATTGTGGCCACCGGGCCTTCTAAAACAAAAAAGTATCTTCGATTTCTCCTTGAAAACAATGTTCATGTTATTGTTTTAGAGAGCCTCAATCAGGCCCGTTGGCTTCATGAAGCGGCCGGTGAATTGGGAAGTAGACCGAAAGTTCTTCTTCGCATTCAACTGGATTGGGATAAGGGGAGATCGGTTTTAGGAGGAGGTGAGGTGACTCCTTTTGGGATAGGGCCGAATTCTTGGATGGAAATGATCAATCATAATTATTCTACCCTTCAAATACTAGGTTTTCACGCATTTCAATGGGGAAATCTTTTGGATTTGAATAAACTTCGTTTCATTTGGTGGAAGACGGGGGGGGCCATAAAGAACCTTGCCAACAAAATGGATATCCCCTGTACTATCGTGGATCTTGGAGGAGGATTGGGCATTGATTACGAAGGCAAAAATAGATTTCTTGAGTTTAGGGATGTGAACAATCTTTTGCGTGAGTTTCGAGAATATTTTGGTTTTGAAAATATTTGGATGGAGTTAGGTCGTTATGTTGTGGGAGAAAGTGGATATTATTTTACCCAAGTTGTAGATAAAAAAACGGTGCGAGGAAAACACCTTCTTGTTGTAGATGGAGGCATCAATCACATGGCAAGACCTGCTCTTACAGGTGAATCTTTTCCGGCCAAACTTTTTCGAGAGAGCAAGAGGAAAAAACAAGAGTATACAATTCACGGGCCTCTGTGTACGGCCCTAGACAACTTGGGAACATTTTTCCTACCTGAAGATGTGGATTGTGGAGATTGGATAGTTTTTAGTGGAGCAGGTGCCTACAGTCTTACAGAGTCCATGCCTTTTTTTCTTTGCCATAATCTGCCTGCCGAAGTCATTTTTTACAAAGATGCTATGATGATTCCAAGGCCTGTGAAAACAAGTTCCGATTGGTCTGTTTAGTTTCCTGTTATGGAGATGCACTCCGCACTGTCAGGAAATTAGCTCTTAAAATGTATAAATTGAGATTATTGATTGATATTATTTTAAATTGAGAGAGAATTAAAGTTATGATATTCTCTTCTAGGACAATACTCGTTGAAGCTCGAGCAAATTTACGAACTCTTATTGCTCAAAATCTGCAAGTTTACTGTGATACCGAAATAACATTTAGAAATAATTCCGATGATGTCAATGCCCTTTTAAAAAAGGATAAAAACTATCAACTTGTTGTCTGTTCTGCTCAAATAGGCGATGAGAATACCATCTTAAAAATATTCTACTATATACAATCTCACAAACTCAATATTCCCATGATAGGAATTGGAAAACATAAAGAAATCTCCTCTAGTGTAAAAATAATTGAAGATATAGAGAACTGGAAGCAAATCATTAAAGTGGCCGCAAAAATTCTTAAAATAAATTCTAAAGAAATGATTCACAAGGTGGTTCCCAATTATTTTCCCATATCTACGAAAAATCTTCTCAATCTTGAAATGACCCCTTGTTTTGTTTACCTAAAACTTAAAGATACTTACGAACCTTTTCTCGATGCGGGAGATAAAATTGATAGAGATTTTATAAAGAAATTGTTTTTAAAAGGTATTAAGACTATCTATGTAGAAAAATCCTGGCGTCTATCCCTTGTCAATGCAATAAGTAAAAAACTTTCCGAAGCTTTTTCGAAAGCAAAAACGGCGAGAGAACAGATTGACGTTCTTTCTCAGGCCATTAGCAATACCCATGAGCTTATCCGCTTGACGGGCATGACCAATCATTCGATTTTGTTGGCAAAGGAGTCTATCTCATCTATGAAAGAGATTGCAGAAAACTCCGAAGATCTCCATGATCTTCTTGCTATTTTAGAAGAAGATACGAAGGGTTTTGCTTATAAACATTGTTTATTAACAAATATTATTGCTCATCAAACAATTGGGAATATGGATTGGGGAAATAAAATTCAACAGGATAAAGTCTCCTTCATGTGTTTTTTTCATGATATTACTATTCCGGAGGATCATCTCTGTGAAATCCATACGGAAGATCAACTTGTTAAGGCCAATCTTTCCCCTGAAGATAAAGTAAGAGTAAGAAGACATGCTTTAGATGCAGCGAAACTTCTAAAAGGTTTTCATCAAATTCCCTTTGGAATAGATTCTCTTATTTTACAACACCATGGTATGATTAACGGTATCGGCTTTTCTCAAAAACAAACAACGGATCTTTCTCCGATAGCTATTACCTTTAGAATATGTGAAGAACTTGCTCAAGTTATGTTAAAAGTTGGGAAAAATTTTCATATGGATATGACGATGGATAGTCTATTTGAAAAATACCATAAAAAGCAATATCAAGAGGTTGTCAAATCCATAGCAAAAATTAAAGTGTAATCATCACTTAAAACTCTTGGGAATAATATCGATTCCAACTTTTCTCCCCCACTTTACGACAAGAGGGATTGTAATAAAGGCCAAGGGGAGTATTACTAGGGTCCCGAACCCGATAGTTTTAAGAAAATCTACAAATTGTTTATTGGCCTTTTTCATTTCTTCTTTGGTGGCATCTCCATGAGTAGACTTTATATAAATTTTTATCATCTCCCGAGTTTCTCTACCCTCTTGTTCTAACCCAACCTTAATGCGCCAAAAAGTTTGTTGGACTTTTTTCTTAAAAATATTTTGTATTTTTTTTATCATTTTACCTCATCTAACTATGGGAATTAATTTCCTCTTGCAGGTCATTGCGCAACAGTTTTAGGCCTCTCTTCCCGATGCCTAACGAGCTTGCAAGAACTTCCGGAGAGCTCGGAGAATGTAAAGAAACTTCAATACCCAATTTTTCCATTCTAAGAGCATATTCATAGGCCTTTTCAATTTCTTCGGAAGAACACTTAAATAGCGTGTGCCCTTGACCGTCTACAATTCTTACCTCTTTACTATTCATTTACCAATGATCTCTCATGTTTCAACACATTAAGGCCTAATCTAACTTAATTTAATAGTTCCGTCGATACATTTTAGAAAAAACCTCCAGAGGTTCCCGACATGATGCGAGGAATATATTTATAATGGTTTCGTTTTTTTATAAGACAAACCTCTCCCTGATGTCCATCTTGGACAAATTTTAACTTGATAAATTTTTATTGAAGTAGCTTGTGGGAGAAGCATTAGTCAAACATAAAGTACCGTTATCTCAGGAAGTGTCATTGGTGGCCACTGCCTTTATGAGAACACCCTTCACCTCTAACTCTCCGGCAAGAGTTTGAAAAAATTGTTCTACATTCTGAAAAAGTACCCATTCTAATGCCGATTTCATACTCTCCCACAAGTACATCTTTGTTCCGGACCTTTTCTTAAGGGCCTTTCTAAAAAGGGGACATGTTATCTCCAGAGCTTGATCTACTAAAAATGCTAAAAATGCCAAGACAGAAAACATCGTGCAAAGGTATTTTTCTCCATGGCCGTAAGAATGTTCTATTGTATAACCCGTTGTCTCCTTTAGAGTTCTAAAGGTTTCGTTCTCTATTGCCCACCTCCTGCGGCCTGCACGCCTTATCAACGAAATATTTGCTTTGGTTATATGAAAGTCGGTTATCCAAGAAAAACGTTTTTCTTGTACTCCGATACCCTTCTTGTCTTGAGTTGGGTCAACGAAATATGTCTTTTCCCTATAATCCAGAACATTAACTTTGATATCTTTGTTCTTCCCATTTAAAGAGGCCCCGTTAAGATAACGATATTCGTGTACTATTCTTTTCTTAACTTTGATTCCTCTAATCTCTTCTGTTTGATACTTCGATACAGATTCTGTTTTTTCCCCATCATCCAATTGATGAAATAAGACTTTGTTACCGTTTTCTTTAATCCCTATGATAAACTGTAGAGCATTGTCTCGAAGAAATTTTATATGAGGAGCATTTGCCGCAAGAGCATCCTCCAATATGCAGGCCTTTAGACGATAGTGTTCTTTCCTAAAAGATTTTATCCATCTTATTGACGCCTTTCTCTCTGAATCTTGCTTATCACTTCCGTCTTGATTGAGAATCGGTTCCGGACATAACGGTATAACTTGCCTCATGTCAGGGTGCACAACCGCTGCTCCCAACATTTGATGGTAATATCCTATCCCCCCTGTGCGACGAACTTTTTTTATACAATTTTCACAACGTATTTTTGAAGAGGAAAAATGTCCGCTTCCATCCAATGATATAAGAATGTGGCCTCCTAAAAATTTAAACCTATTTAAAATATCGAATCTTTGGAGCTTAGAAAAAATCTTTGTAAATGTTTTTCTTATAAAAACAGGGTCAATTCCGTCAAGAATTTCTCTCATCCGAGTGTCTGAAGGAATGCTTTTTAGAGAAAAAATGCTTTTAAGATTTTTACCTCGTTTATTGTCTTTCGAGGCCTTATCAAATTTAAGCAAAGAACCAAACTTCATGGCAAAAATTGCAAGACCTGAGAAAAGACTGTCTCTAATGGATATGCTCACATTACCTAAATGCCTTCTTTCCTCCGGTACCCTATCAAAAACAGTTCCTATCTCTCTATAAAGCTCTTCCGCACCAAGTTTCTTTCTCTTTTTCATTCTTCCTCCCTCAAAAAATGTATCTAATATCAAAAAAAAAATTATACACACACAATTCAAATGAACAAAAACTTATACTAATATAATTCCTGAGAAAATACTTTGTTTGATGCAACATTACGGCCAACCTCTATCAACTAGAGGTTTTACTAAGGGAAATTTAAATGTCGGGAACCTCTGAAAAACCTCTGTCATTTTTTGCAGTGCAGATAAACAGAGGTAATTTTGTTATTCTAGCTTTATGGAAAAAGAGAATATTACTATGTGGATAGGTATTTGTATTTCTCTCGGGATTGTGGCCTTGTCATTTTATCTACAAGATAATATTTTTTAAACATATTATCCATTCTTAACAACCCTATAAACGAAGGCCCTTCCTCTCAGTTTTTCGATATCGTAGTTTTTATATTGTTTTGGTTTTAATCGTCTACCGGATTTCTCAGCTACCTGATTCATTTTTTTAACGGCCTTGCCAATGGCCTTGCCAAGCAGAGGGGGAACCGCATTGCCAATTTGTTCCCACTGCTGTGAGATGCTCCCACAAAAGATAAAATCATTGGGAAAACTTTGAATCTTGGCCGCTTCCCTTTGGGTAAGTAAACGAGGGTGTTCGGGATGATAATAAAAACGTCGTGTGGACATAATTGTAGGCCCAGGTTTTTTTCGATCCAATTTGAAGTACCTCGTTTGACGAAATCTTCCCTCTTTAAGTTGATCCCAATCAATACCTAACCAAAGCGATTTAGGAAAATAATTGAGTTCATCTTTTTTATAGCGAATACCGCATCCTTCAGGAATTTTCAGAAGTCTCTTTTTATCAATTTCTAAAACATCGGAGGCACTGACAATGTCATGGTTATAAATCTGTCCCTTAGAATCTGCGAGGTCTGTGATCACATCTCCTACAGTAACCGGAGGTCTATAAAGATTGGCCTTAACTATGTCATGAGTAGGCCTAGGAAAAACGATATCGACCTTGAGTCTCGTTCCTATAATGATTGTTCTTCTGCGTATCTCGGCAACTCCAAAGTTTTGAGAAGAGAGAACTTGTACATCTAAGTGATATCCCAACTTTTCAAGACAATTAAAGATTGAGTGAAGAGTCTGTTCATTTTTTTTCGCAAGAAGTCCCGTAACGTTTTCAATAACAACAAATTTTGGATTCACGTCTTTAACGATGCGAACAAATTCTAAAAAGAGTGAATTTCTTTTATCACTGGGATTCCCAAGGCCTACAGTAGAAAATCCCTGACAAGGAGGCCCACCAACAACAATATCTATAGGGCGACCGCCTATAAGTTCAATAAGTCTAGGTCTTTCTAATAAGGACACATCTGTACAATAAACGGCCGCATACTTGTGGTTTATGGCAAAGGTTTTAAAGGCCGCAGGTTTTTTTTCAATGCCGAGAATGCATTTCATCCCGGACATTTCAAGTCCGCAAGAGAGCCCTCCGGCCCCGGAGAAAACATCAATAAAAGAAAGCGATGATGATGCCATTAGATAAGAAAAGATATTACGGGATTGTCGATGAAATAGTCAATTTTATCAACAATAAATATTGACAATAAGCGCAAAGAAGGAGGGCCTTCCTATTATGCAAGGCCCAATCGCTTGGAAAAATTATCCACTTGAGAATCAGGAGTACTCTCTTCTGCTCTATCTTTAGCAGAGTCTAGAATTTTTAGATGCCCAAGACGATCGAGTTCTTCAAGAACAAATCTTCCATCCACATATCGAAAAATAGAATGGGAAGCGTAATTTTTCCAAAGAGATTTCTCTGATGAAACAACAAAAATTGTCTTAGTCGGCCTAAGGTTTTCTTGGGCCAAGGCGGCCTTAATGAGAAGAGAAACATGTCTCTTATTAAGATGTACTTCAGGCTTTTCTAAAAAAAGATAATCGCTCTTCTGCAAAAAACCTTTGATAATTGAGGCCAACTTTTCTATTTCCTGTTGGGACTTCGATAATGTTTCGGGCCACATCCGATCGAGAGAAGAGAAGGCCTTATACAATTGATCTAGGTAAATATTGCCGTAACTGCGTAGAATATTCTTAAAGGCCTCTTCTCCATCTTGAAAATCAGTGGATAGAGTGTGAAAAAAGAGGTCCTCTTTAGGACTTAATCGTCCTAGCGACCTAGCATCTTTTTCCACCAGAGAAAAACGAATGGGTTTTTTTACCCTTTGCCATTGGAGAAATTGAAGAAATAAAGTAGGCCAAGATATTTTTTCACAATTGTCCTTTTCAAAAACAACGATACTGCCTCGAGGAATTGGTAGATTACATATTTGATTCATTCTACCAAGGCCTTTCGGTATATTTAGGAGATACTGTAGCAAAAATTTTTTGTAAATATTTTAAGGATTTTAGACCGTATAGGGTGGTGGAGATGTCTGTGCGATAAAGCGGGTAAAGATTTCTTCGGCCATATTCTTCACGGTATCCACGAGAAGAATTTCAGAAGTTTCAGGGACTTGAAGAAAATGTTGAAAAAAATCAAAGTTGTAAGACGTAGCTAGGTTGATGGAAAGAGGAGCGTAACTTAGATGCCATTTCTCCGGAGCGATTCCCCCAAGGTCTCTCTCGTAAGGCCTATAAAAACCAAATGTCTCTCCCAAAGAAATTTTTTCATCGAGCCATTGATGAAAAGGGCCGAACATTCCCTCGGGAGCGACTTCTTCGGGAATGAGTTTTAAGGTATAATTTGAAGGGAGGGAATTTCCGTCAATAACATCAATGTCACTACCCCAATGATGACGGCTCGCACCCGGCAAGGATGACCAGCGAAGGATGGAGAGAACAAGTTCTCGAGGACTTAAAAGAGAACAGTCGAGAGAGTATCCCCCACTATCATAAACAAGTTTTTGTCCACAGGCCTTAGCATTCCATAAAGACTTTTGATACTCAAAACTACGATGCCCGCTGACAACTCTTAGATCAAACCCTTCTCTTTTTGCATACTTTGCAAGGGATATAAGAGGGCCTTTAACATCTTGATGAATAAAAACATCACCGTAAGTAACGAGTCTTTCCGTAGTTTTTCCAATGAGAAAAAGATTGTCAATCTTCAAAAAGCCTCTCAAGTCCTGTTTGGATATATCGACCGGAGATAATCTTCCAGAGACTTCTCTCTTTAATATCGGTGATTTCATCTTGGGATTTGGAGTAGTCGTAGTCTTTTTTCATAAAATTTCCCATGATTTTTGGTGCCTTGGTCGCAGATTCATTGAAAGGCGACTTAACTTTAGTATTTCTCTTTGCAGGCCCTGTTGTAGTGTTGTTAAGGGTAAAGGCCTTTTTTAGATCTTTGTTGCCCTTGAGAGATTTGTCGATATTTGCTGCAAGATTCTTAGGGGTAAACGGTTTAGCAGTCCCTTTAAAAGCTGAAAAACCGGAGGTAAGATTTAATTTAGGAGGATGTCTTTTAAAACTCGAATTAAGTGATCCTAGGGTTTTTTTGATAGAGGGCAACCCTTTTTGTTTGTGAATAGACTCTTGTTTATCGAGAATATTCTTAAGACGAAAGTCGGCCTGTGCGGCCCTTTTGTTGAGGTTCGGCCCACCAAGACTTTCACTGGCCGCCCTCCCATTTGTTATCTGATTGAGGTCTTTCAATGATTCTACGGCCTCCTCTCCCGAAGGCAATTCTTGGAGAGATTCGGAAGTAATGAGGGTTTTATAGCAAGAATTTTCTCCTTTTTCGTCAACGATTTTAAGACACTTACAATCAGCATCAAATTTTTGTTTTCTATCGACACATCCTTTTCTATCAAAATTATCTAATGAGGAAACATCTAAATTATTAGCGGCGACAAAAAGATTGCGGTCGTGAAAGGCCCAGAGTTTTTTACATGTTTCAGAACTTGTCCGTAGCGAGTTTCTTTTACCTTCATTCGTGTAACAGTAGCAATTAGGTATTCTACGGTCTTCCCGAGAAGAACAAAAACCGGCCGAAGTATACATTTGTTCAAATTGTTCCCTTTTCTCTTTAGCAATCTCGGCCCTTTCCAAGGATTTCTTTTCTTCTTTTGCTGCTCCTTCTGCAAGTACTTTGTAAAGTGCCGTCATTACACCTGAAACAATGACAATGCCCGGAGAATGACCGAGAAGATTAATGAGTTTAGAGAGTCCCGGGCCTTCAACTGCAGGGGAAGTTAAATCACCGGTCACGGGACAAGGGTTGAGACCAAGAAGCGTTGCACTTTCAAGTGCTGCAATACTTGCAGAGGAGACATAGCTTATGGACAGGACCTTATAGATTTTTTTTTGTCGTCCGGCAAGAGAGGCAACTTCTTTTTGTTGATCTTCAAGAAATTTAAATGCTGCTACTTGCATAGAGTAAGGGTCTGTCTCTTTTAAAGATTCATACTCTTTTTGAAGATTTTTAAATTTTCTTGAGGCCATGAGTTTTAAATAGGCCTCGGCCCCGACACCGGCAATAGCTGCGCCCTTAAATATCTTTTTTGAGAGACAACCTGCATGGTCTAGGCCGGCCCTTGTAGTCAGAGCATTCACAACAAAAAAGGCCATAGGTACCGAGGCCGTTATAGTACTGAGTTTCCCTGCAAGAGGATCTTCTATAACAACTGCATCTTTTCCCACAAGACGGTTTCGGTTTTCTTCAAAGCAGGCCTTTTTTTTATCGGGATCACTCATGGATTGACATTTTTGAAAGGCCTCTCTACCTTCCGAAGATGTTTTTTTGAGAACACAGAGGTTTCTTCTATTGTCCCATTGGTAAGCAGAACCTTTTTCTTGAAGACACTGACTTTTTTCATTGGGATTAATTTTTTTTTGATCGACGGTATTTTGGGCACAAAGGGATGTGGCGAGAAATGCCAAAAAGAAAGTAATTCCCATAATTTTTAGTATAGAGGTTTTTTAGACAATATCGAGGCAAAAATCTTCGGTCTCTAAGATTTCGGCCATCTCTTTTTTAGAAAATTCCTTAAACTTTTTAGAGACTTCTAAAAAGATACTCTTATCTTTGGTAAAAAACCTTTTAGGAGGATCTATATCTAAGTGAAAGACCTCACAAAATCGCTTCCAGTATTTTTCTTCTACGGCCGCAAGGGCCGCATAGTGGCCGTCGCCTAGTCTATAGAGGCAATAACAAGGGTAGAGTCCATTGTGCAAAAATTGATATTCTCCTTGTTTTCGCAATTTCTTAGGCCAAAAGGGAAAAAAGACCTCTTCGGTAGTCTCATGGAGATAGGTTGTGTGGAAAACTGCTGTTTTTTCTCTTTGCGCCTTGAAGACAGCGGCCAAAAGATCGCAGGCCAACTTGACTCCAAAGGCAATGCCGGCCATGGGCATAAAGGGAGGAGAAAGGATAGCATCATTTTTGTCGTGAACATAGAGCGAGAGCAGTCCTGTTCTGGCCAATGCGTTGAGATCATGCATACCCTTTTGGCACTTAAGCCCCGAACCCATGGAAATCACGGCCAAGGGCCGATTGAGTTTTGTGAGTTCATGTTTTGTAAGTCCTAAACGGGATTCAACTTTGGGAGGAAGTCCCATGAGAAGAGCATCGGCCTTATGGGCCGTCTCTCTAACTTTTCCTAGATCGTCTTCATTTTTAAAATCAAAACGAAGGATTTCTTTATGATTGTTTAGTTCTTGGTACCAAATGGGAAAACTCTCATCGATATCGGCGTAGAGGCCGTGAACAAAGGCATCTTTAAAAGTTGCATCTTCAATCTTGACTACTTTGGCCCCGAGATTTGCCAAAAGGTTGGCCCCGAGAGGGCCTGGTAACCTATGGGTAAAGTCGATAATATTGAGTCCCTCAAGCAGATTGTCCACGAAAACTTCCTCCGATTTGCACTTTTTTTGCTCAAAGTATGATAGGGCCTTTTCTATCTATTTGAAAACCCTGTAAAATTTACATGATGCGTTGTTTTTTCTGTTATTTTTCACCTTTTCCTGTACAGTTACCCTTACTTGATATAAACAATCGGCTTAAAACGTCTATTAGGAGACTATTATGTCCATATCGACCGATAACGATACCTCTCGATTCTTTGGTTCGACAGGCCCCTTTGTGGCCGGATTGGCGACCGTCCTTATTTTGTTTCATTACCTCAACACAAAAAAAATCATTGTAGGGCCTCATCTTAGCATGGCCGTTCCAAGAAAAATCTCTCTATCCTTTTCCAATGTTTCCGCAAAATCTTCAAAAATAGACCTCTCTCATTTTGAAGAGATTAGTATTTACGATGCAAAAAATCTTGTCCTAAATGGGCTTAGTCCTTCATTCCGCTTCCTTTTGGCCCCCTATTTAAATGATGTTTTTAAATATTCTGAATACTATGGCATAGACCCTTTTTGGTCTCTCTCCATTATGTGGACGGAAAGTCATTTTAAAGAGAATGCCGTCAGCAATGTCAATGCTCAAGGATTGATGCAAGTAATGCCAAATACGGCATTACATATAGGGCGTATCCTTAAAAAAAACATGAACCGCAAAGTTCTTTTGGAATATGCTAAAAGACCCCAAGGCAATATTGAGTTTGGTATCTTCTATCTCTCCTTTCTACTGAAAAAATTTAAGGGAAATCATAAGTTGGCAACAGTTGCCTACAACATGGGCCCTTACTGGGTCTCTCAAAGGCTTAGGGATAAACTTCCCGTAGGGGTAGACAATCTCTATCTTCGCAAGGTTGACAAGTCCTATAGCTGGATTACAAAAACATACAAGCTTTGGACAGAGGGCCTTTTTAGTCGCGATATTCTCCTTGCCCAAAAGCAACGGTAGCTAGAGGCCAAGATTTTCAAGATATTCAAGTGCCCGACACCCTAGTTTAAACCCATCGCTACAGGCCGTAGTGTATAATTCTATGGGATTCATATGCTTTAATCGTAGGTCTCTAGTTGTAAATAATTTTGTAAGCAACGTGCATGCGGCCGTACTTCCGGCATCACAGGCCTTTCTATTAATTGCTACGGCCTTGTCATAGTCACTTAATTCTACATAACTTTCAAGAAAAGCACATGCCTCTATATCGTCGTCATAGCAATCTCTTCTTGCTTCAGCATTAACTCTATCAAAAATTTTTTGTCGTTTTTCTTGAATTAATTGGAGCAGAGGAAGTCGCTCTTCAAATTGGCCAAATACGAGAGAAGTATAAGAGAAACACACAAACGTAGTCATGGAGAACAGAAAGCATTGTAGATTATTCATCATATGTTTCATAATAAGAGAAATTATAACACATTATTCAGTTAATATCAAAAAAACTCTTTCACAGATGAAATGCCGTTTTGATTTGATATGTTGGCCCATGTCATCGGATAAATGTGGTAGGAGAGATTGTTTATTCTCCGAGAGAAGCACTTTCTATAGTGGTCATTAAAGGATAAAATAGTCGGAGGATTACAGATTCACCGAAACATCAAGGGTTTCTCTATGAAAATTCCAATAAATTTCAGTAAAGGAGCAAAAAAATATTCCATGAATGTTTTTTGGGTCCTCACGGAAAAATTTATTCGAATAGGGTTGGGAATTGTATTAATGGGATGGATATTTCGTTATCTAGGCCCACAAAACCTTGGTAATCTACAATATGCTAGAAGCATTATAGTTTTATTTGCGCCGTTTGCCTTAGTACACATCGGTAACATTGTTTCACGGGATTTAATCCTATATCCAAAATTAAATAATACTTTATTGGGGACTGCATTCGTCTTGAGGATTATCGGGATATTTTTGTTTTGTATTGCAATAGGGATAGGCATACAGTTTATGAATAACACTTCTGAACAAAAATCTATGATTTTTGTTTTTATTGTTGAGTTTATAGTATCAATTTTTTTTATCACCGGAACTTACTTTCACATTAAAGCTTTGAACAAGTACATGACCTATTCTCATTTAATTGCTTTATCTGTTAACTATCTTTTTAAAATCTGGTTGGTACTAAATCAATATGACACAATCTATTTTGCATGGAGCTTCGTTCTTGATAACGTTATTGCCGCTTCTTTCTATATCTATTTTTATTCTAAATATGGAGGAAATATTTTTAAATGGAAATTTGATTTCTCTCTAGCTAAAAAAATATTTATAACAAGTTTACCCTATCTTTTTTCATCAATGGTTGTGACGCTTTATGCCAGAATTGATCTAGTTATGATCAAATCATTGATTAATCTTGAAACTGTTGGTTATTATGCAGCTGCGCTTAGGATAATTGAACCCTGCTTTTTAATACCAGGAATGATCGTGAGGTCATTAGTCCCTGCAGTAATAAATGCTAAAAAATATGATTATACAAAGTATATTCGTAGGATACAGAAACTCTATGAATTAGTTATTATTATCTTTTTAATTATATCTCTCTTTATTGCAATTTTTTGCAATGAAATTATCTCCATAATCTATGGAGAACAATTTCTGCCTTCCGCTAGAATTTTATCATCCTACGTCTTATGTGGTTTTATAACAGGTACAAACGGTGTTAGAAACACTTGGATTTTAAGTGAAAATTTACAAAAATATTCATTTTTTCTTTGTATTATTGGAGGAATATTTAATATTGGACTTAACCTATTTCTTGTCAGTAAATATGAAATTATGGGGATCGTTTACGGAACACTTTTTGCTCATATTTTAACATTTTTCTCTACGGCATTTCTACCCAAAATTCGCCCATCGTTTTTTATGATATTAAAGGCCTACTCTAATGTATTTTTATTAAGATTTTTGAAAAAAGGGTATTTTAAAAACCTTTAACAAATAGCAGGGGGCCTAATGTCAACTACTCTCCGATTGCAAGAATAAAACCGAAGGGTGAAAAATATCTTGTGAGATATTATGAGAAAATTTTTCGTAACCTTTTTTCTCCCACATTTTTCATGTTTCAGAGAGGATTTTGAAAAATACGCTATGCGCTGCGCCGAAAATTGCTGACAAAAGAAGTTGCATGTTCTCCTTATGGAGCAAAAACCGTTGACCTTTCAAAGAAAACTAAGCATAATCAACCCGTGTATTCAGTCCCACCTAATGGTTCCATCGACTGTGCCTGATATGATTTAGGAAATAATATGCCTCGCCGCCTCTATTCAAAAAACTTTGGACAAATCCTATCAATTGCTTTGGATTGTGCAAATACCGTGTTCATCTTTTACATTGCTCAGTGGATTAGATATGGAGATAGAAGTTTCGCATTTTTACAATCTTGGGAATTCATTGGATTTCTTGTCACAATCCTCTTTGTCCTTTATCTTTTTGACCCTTATAAAACTGATAGAGGTCTGTTTGGATTAAACCATTATTTTCGATTTTTTATTGCTATTACGATTCTTATTCCTGCCGTGTCTTTCTTCGTTTTCATTTCTTTTCCTCTTAGGCCTAGTATGTTTGGAAGAGGTATTTTAAGTATCTTTTTTATTGCATTTTATGTATGGAATTTTTTTTTAAGATTCATAATTCGCACATTGTTTAGCAACAAAAGTGAATGGTTATTAATTGGCAGCTCTTCGCAATTTTCTTCCATCCAAGATGATATAAAAAAGAAGAGTTTTATTTATAACATGAATATTTCTACAACGGAAGGAAGTGATAAAAATGTTTTAACGGCCATTCAGTCTCGTAGCTGGACAGGGCTGATCATTTGCGATGAAAACTCTTTGTCTAAAGAGTTAGCAAAAACAATAATGCATTATAGATTTTCCGGTAAGTTTATTTATAAGGCCAGCGATTTTTATGAATTTTTATTGGCCAAGGTTCCCACGTTTTGTTTAGAAAATCAATGGTTTGTCTTTACAGAAGGCTTTTATCTTTCCCATAGTAATCTTTCCTTAAAGTTCAAAAGGATTTTTGATATTACTTTGTCGCTTATCTTATCTATTACAACACTACCTTTGGCCATTCTTGTGGCCGTCTTAATTAAGCTTGAAAGCAAAGGCCCTGTTTTTTATACTCAAAAAAGAGTTGGGTTCAACAATAAAATTTTTACTATGTTCAAATTCAGGTCGATGAAAGAAAATTCCGAGGATATCGATGGACTATGGACTACAAAAAAAGATAAGAGAATTACAAAAATTGGAAAAATCATACGTTTTTTTCGATTTGATGAAGTACCTCAATTAATTAACATTTTTAAAGGTGCAATGAGCTTTATAGGCCCTCGGCCTGTCGCCTACGAATTAACAAAAGTTTTGGAAAGAAAAATTCCCTTTTATAATACGAGGCATATTGTAAGACCCGGACTTACAGGATGGGCACAGGTTCTTTATGCCTATCCATCATCCATTGATGGTGAGCGAGAGAAATTCCAATATGACCTTTACTATATTAAAAACTTCAGCTTTTTTTTAGATTTTTTCATTTTTCTCAAAACATTCAAAGTTGTCATCTTTGGAAGAGGTTGATAATGAATAGAGATTAATTTGCCATTAAATAATCGAGATTCTATTAAGACGGAAGGCAACCAAGGCGGTGTTATGAAAGAAAAATTGGCACTTTTTCTCCCTCATCTCAAAGGTGGAGGTGCTGAAAAAATAATGATCAATCTTGCTGAAGGTTTTCTCAAAAGAGAACTCTCCGTTGATCTTCTTCTCGCCCGTGCGGAGGGTGATTACCTTAACTTGGTTCCAAAAGATGTAAGAGTCATAGATTTTGATTCCATGCATATTGCCTTGAGTTTTCCCAAGTTTCTTCGATACCTAAAAACTGAACGATGCAATACAGTTTTGGCCGTTTTCGGGTCCGATGTCCTCTCTCTTGTTGCCAAAAAAATCTTCAAAAAGAATTTAAGAGTTTTTATTCGTTTGGAACGCATGATTTCAACAGATTTTTCTCCTCGTTACGGATTATTATGGAGAACATCATTTAGAATATTGAAACACCTTCTCCCTTCTGCGGATGGAATTATCTCTCTTTCTCATGAGACGACGGAAGATTTAAAAAGAGTGGTTCCTAAGGCGTCATCCCTCATTAGAAATATCTACAATCCTGTTGTTACACCCGAGATTATCAAAAAATCTTGCGATTCCCCTTCTCATCCTTGGATAAGTAAAAAGGACAATATCCCCATAGTGCTTTCCGTTGGAAGACTTGTAGTCGATAAAGATCATATGACACTCTTGAGGGCCTTTAATCGAATTGTAAAAAAATTTCCGGCGCATCTTATTCTACTAGGCCAAGGCCCACTAGAAAAGCAGTTAAAGGACTATGTTCGAATTTCCAAACTCACAGAATTTGTAGATTTCGCCGGTTTCAAGATGAATCCTTACGCTTTTATGGCCAATGCTAATGTAACAGTTTTATCTTCAGTTAATGAGGGATTGCCGAATGTATTAATAGAGTCCATGGCCTGTGGTACGCCTGTGGTCAGTACGGATTGTGCATCCGGCCCTCGAGAGATTTTAAGAGACGGCATACATGGACAACTCGTTCCCATTAGAGATGACAAAGCATTGGCAGATGCTATTATACAAACCTTGGAACATCCTCCGCAAAAAAATATTCTTAAAAAACGGGCAATGGATTTTTCTGTAGATGCCTGCATTGAAGATTATATGCAATTTTTAGGATATAATATGAATTCGTGAGTCCGTAGTTTTCCATTTTATACATCTCAATGAATTGGAGAGGTAGGCCATTAACGGATTATCGAACAATTGTAAACTTGATTGCTTCAACAAAAACGAGATCTGGTCTTAGAGTAAAAGTACGAGTTGATACGAAGGAGTATCAAAAAGGACGGAAAGTATCTAAAAAAGAAATTAAAGGATTAAATATACAAAGACATAAATTCCATGGAGAGTGGAACTACACAATATGTCCTAGGATTTAGTGATATCTGCTCCGTCGATTAACAAAAAACGTCTAGGTTATTTTTGGACGACTCCTTAAGATGGAGTATTTTGTTCTTCGATGTATTGCTTAAGTTTTTCAATAGTTGCACCTCCGGCACTTCCTGCGAAATAGCTTGGACTCCAAAATGCCTTTCCCCAAAGAAAAGGAGAAACTTTTTTCCAATGATATTGCCTCAAATATCTACTTGAAACGCCTTTTAAAGAATTTGCCATTCTTGAGATAGAGTGTTTTGGTGGATATTCGATGAGAAGATGCACATGATCGGATTCTCCGTTAAATTCCACTAAAGTTGCTTCAAAATCGTCCAAAACCTTCTCAAAATAGCTTTGTACAATATCAAGTAATTCTTTTGAGAATACTTTTCGCCGATATTTTGGCACAAAGACCAAATGCACGGTTAAAGCAAAGACACAATGCCTTCCCTTACGAATCCTGTCATTGCTTGTTTGCCTTTTCAAATGAGACCAAGTATAGTTGAGATGATGAAGGTAGTCAAGCGAGCATACAAATACCGATTCTATCCGAATAAGACCCAAAAGAAGATGTTGGCCCAAACCTTTGGTTGTGTTCGTTTTGTCTATAATTGGGGCCTTCAAGATAGGAAGACGGCGTATGAAACAACCGGTAAAGGTCTCGGTTACAATGAAACGTCCAAAAGACTAAAAGAACTAAAGTTTGAAAAGGAGTGGTTGTCTGATGTTTCAAGTGTGACGCTTCAGCAATCTTTGAGGCATTTAGATAGGGCGTATTCTAACTTTTTTAAGAGATTGGCAAAATATCCACGTTTCAAGAATAGGGCCGGGAAACAATCGGCCAACTACATGAAGAATGGATTCACTTTTCGAGACGGCATTTTAAAGGTTGCGAAATTGGGAGGGATACAACCTGTATGGTCGAGAAAATTTTGCGGTTCCACCGCAGGAACGCCCTCATCGTTAACAATATCCAAAGATTGTGACGGAAGTTACTTTGTTTCGATACTGGTAGAAGAGAAGATGCGCCCCTTGGCGCTTGTAAGAAAAACAATCGGCCTAGATATGGGAATCAAGGATGTAGCAGTTGGTAGCGACGGTTTTCAATCGGGCAATCCGAAGTATACTTACATTCAAGAGAGCAAACTAAGAATGGAACAAAAGTCCCTGTCTCGTAAAAAGAAGGGTTCAAAGAATAGAGAAAAACAGAGAAACCTTGTGGCACGAGTCCACTCAAAGATAAGAAATTCCAGGAAGGACTTCCTCCATAAGTTAAGTACGGATATAGTTCGCAAGAACCAAGTGGTCTATATCGAGGACTTGAACACAAAAGGAATGGTTAGGAATAGAAAACTTTCTAAGTCCATAAGTGACAGTTCTTGGGGAAGTCTTGTAAATTTCCTTGAGTATAAATGTGATTGGTACGGTAGGGAATTGAAAAAAGTTTCCCCAAAATTCACGTCCCAAGATTGCTCACATTGTGGATATAGAAACAAAGAATTGCAATTAAGTATGCGTCGTTGGGATTGTCCAAGTTGTGGGAGTACTCACGACCGAGACATCAATGCGGCAAAGAATGTTTTGGCGGTAGGGACTACCGTGACAGCTTGTGGAGACAGTGTAAGACCAAAGGTACTTGTGCCTAAGGCAGTTGTCGGGGAAGCAAGAATCTCCTCCCTTTAGGCAGGGGTAGTTCAATTAATCTCTTTATGTAGAGTATGCTTTCTCAAATAGGGGTTGTATTTTTTTAGTTCGAGCTTACCTGGAGTATTTCTCTTATTTTTTCTGGTGTGGTAACGAGAGGGAGTGGCCCCTATCTTTCTCGCCTCTGTACATTCTAACACAACTAAAACTCTCGATCCTTTATAGGCCATCGTATTTTCTCTCAAATTAAGTTAAGAGGGATTATTCTAGTCCATAGTCCTTGTTATGGCAAGTTTTCTTTGGTATGAAAAAGTATGTCTTTCGTAACGGGGAAAAACTGGAACTTTTGCCACTATACAAAAGGCGGCCTTAAAGGCTTTATCTCTCTTAATGCCTTACCGGATACCTTTGACCGAGTAAAAATTCTCTATTGCGTTACCGTTTCCGATGATCATGGGATGGATATTTGCCAAAAAGATTTTGATGGGCCCTCCGAGGCCTGTGATTTTCTCAATCAGCACTACGCTCATTGGGAATTTATCGACCTTACTAAAAATAAAAATAAGAAAGGGTGTTCAAGCTGCGCTGCGAAACGCCAATAAACTTGACGGCCTTTCTCAAAAGAGCAAGACTGTTTACTAAAAAATAGAGGTTTACTATGAAAAAGGGTATTCATCCCAATTATCGAGATGTTGTTTTCATCGACGTCTCTTGCGATTACAAATTTAAGACGGGTTCCACAATAAAAACAGACAAAACCTTCCTGTGGGAAGATGGAAAAGAGTATCCTATGATCAAATTAGAAATTTCTTCGGCCTCTCATCCCTTTTATACGGGAAAACAAAAAAACTTGGACACCGAGGGAAGAATCGACAAGTTTAAGAAGAAATTCGGTCATTTTGGAACCCAAGTTCGTAAAAAATCTCAGAGGCCCACATCTTAGATTTTAGGTAACTAATAGGCGGAGAAGTCTTCTGAAAGATGTGATTTTCAAATGAATAAGTCACTAACAAGATGAAATTTTCAGCATTGGCCTCCCTCTATTCCGGAGAAAGGCCTGAATATTTAGATCAGGCCTTAGAGTCTCTTCACAAACAAACGTTACAGGCAGATGAAGTTGTCATCGTTCATGATGGGCCGTTAACAGACGGACTCTATTCTTGTTTAGAAAAATGGAAATGCCGGTTACCTATTAAAGAAATTAAATTTCCAAAAAATAAAGGATTGATTACGGCCCTTAACGTAGGACTAAAAGAATGTTCTTACGAAACCGTAGCAAGGTTTGACACAGATGACATCAATCATCCAAAACGTTTTGAAAGACAAATACAACATCTTAAACAAAATCCTAGGATTAATGTTCTCGGTACATGGATGAAAACCTTTAAAAAAGATATAAATCATATTTGTTCTCTAATAAATTATCCGTTGTCCTCCAAAAAAATTAAAGATTTATCCCTCCATTCCATGCCTATATCCCATCCCTCCGTTATGTTTTCTCGAAAAGCAGATGTTCTTTCCTTAGGAGGGTATCCAAATATTTATGGAATGGAAGACTATGCCCTTTTTTTAACGATGATGAAACGAGGATATCTCTTTGAAAACATACCGGAATATCTCCATTATTACAGAACTTTAAGTTACTCCAATCACTACTACTTTTTTAATAAAAGATTGAAAGTATATTGCAGAAAGCGATGGGGGTTTCTTTACTGTCAGTCAATGTTAACAATTCGAAAAAAGCAAAGAGAACTCGGCATGAGTTTTGAAGATCGAGAATTTTTTCTTTTTTTGAGAAACTTGATTAGTTCCCTTTTCCCTTTTTCGTTCGGGATTTCTTTTTCAAAAGAGGAACCAAAGGAATACAAGTCTCTCTTAAATTCTATCATATATTTTCCATTCAAATTTCTCTTTGGAGTTAATTTTGATATTAAGTGTTCTTCAAAAAACCCACTCTTTAATCTTATACAGAGATCGTATATCGGAAGGATGTTGGCAATATATCCTTCTTTGGAGACAGCTATCATAAAGGTATTTAATGTTTTCATTTATCTAGGCAGATACCTTGGGTTTAATTTAAAATTAAAAAACCCTTATCCTACAGTGCCCTATCTTTCCCGTAGTGAAAAAAATGCTATAAAGTCTTATAAAAATAAACATAAAGGACGCCGATGCTTTATTCTAGGCAACGGTCCTAGTTTGAATAAGGCAGACCTTGGAAAATTAAAAAATGAAATCACCTTTGGGACAAACGGTATCTTCTTGATGACCAAAAGAAATGGGTTTAAACCGACATATTATGTTTCATCAGATATCTATGCTACTAAAAACTATTTAGAAGATATACTCAAATATAAATGTAAAAAATTTATTGCTACTCAGCATAGACATCTTTTTCATCAGAATACCAATATCTCTTTTATCCCTATAGACCCCCTAAGTCGTTATGGGATGTCTTTTTCGTTTGATTGCTCTAAAATACTAATCCCCGGGGCGACGGTAACATATGTTTGTATGCAACTCGCTTTTTATATGGGGTTTTCTAAAATCTATCTTATTGGAATAGATCATCATTATAATATATCGACTGAGAGACAGCTCAAAGATAGTGCTGAAAATCACTTTGATTCTTGTTATTATAAAAAAGATGCCATAATCGCCCTGATTAATCTCGAAAAGATGACGAAAAATTACAAACTTACAAAAAAAATTGCCGATAAAACCGGAAGGTCTATTTACAATGCAACAGTAGGTGGGAAACTTGAAGTATTTGAGAGAGTTGATTACAATTCATTGTTTTAAAGGAGTATTAACAAGATGAAATTTTCAGCATTGGCCTCCCTCTATTCCGGAGAAAGTCCTGAATATTTAGATCAGGCCTTGGAGTCTCTTCACAAACAAACGTTACAGGCAGATGAAGTTGTCATCGTTCATGATGGGCCGTTAACAGACGGACTCTATTCTTGTTTGGAAAAATGGAAACAATGTTTACCTATAAAAGAGGTTAAACTCAAGAGGAATGGAGGACAAGCGCTAGGCCGTAATGCAGGACTAAAAAAATGCACTCATGACGTTGTAGCAATACTTGACACGGATGACATCAATCATCCAAAACGTTTTGAAAGACAAATACAACATCTTAAACAAAATCCTAGAATTAATGTTCTCGGTACATGGGTGAAAACCTTTTTAAAAGATATAAATCATATTTGTTCTCTAAAAAATCATCCGTTGTCCTCCGAAAAAATTAAAGATTTATCCCTCCATTTCATACCCATGGTCGCTGCCTCCGTTATGTTTTCTCGAAAAGCAGATGTCCTTTCCGTAGGAGGGTATCCAAATGTTTATGGAATGGAAGACTATGCCCTTTTTTTAACGATGATGAAACGAGGATATCTCTTTGAAAACATACCGGAATATCTCTATTATTACAGAACTTTAAGTTACTCCAATTACTACTACTTTTTTAATAAAAGATTGAAAGTATATTGCAGAAAGCGATGGGGGTTTCTTTACTGTCAGTCAATGTTAACAATTCGAAAAAAGCAAAGAGAACTCGGCATGGATTTTAAATATCGAGATTTTTTTCTTTTTTTGAGAAACTTGATTAGTTCCCTTTTCCCTTTTTCGTTCGGGATTTCTTTTTCAAAAGAGGAACCAAAGGAATACAAGTCTCTCTTAAATTCTATCATATATTTTCCATTCAAATTTCTCTTTGGAGTTAATTTTGATATTAAGTGTTCTTCAAAAAACCCACTCTTTAATCTTATACAGAGATCGTATATCGGAAGGATGTTGGCAATATATCCTTCTTTGGAGACAGCTATCATAAAGGTATTTAATGTTTTCATTTATCTAGGCAGATACCTTGGGTTTAATTTAAAATTAAAAAACCCTTATCCTACAGTGCCCTATCTTTCCCGTAGTGAAAAAAATGCTATAAAGTCTTATAAAAATAAACATAAAGGACGCCGATGCTTTATTCTAGGCAACGGTCCTAGTTTGAATAAGGCAGACCTTGGAAAATTAAAAAATGAAATCACCTTTGGGACAAACGGTATCTTCTTGATGACTAAAAGAAACGGGTTTAAACCGACATATTATGTTTCAGCAGATATCTATGCTACTAAACACTATTTAGAAGATATACTCAAATATAAATGTAAAAAATTTATTGCAACTCAGCATAGACATCTTTTTCATCAGAATACCGATATCTCTTTTATCCCTATAGACTTCCTAAGTCTAAATCGTTATGGGATGCTTTTTCTTTTTTCGTTTGATTGCTCTAAAACCATACCCCTTAAGACGACGATAACATATGTTTGTATGCAACTCGCTTTTTACATGGGTTTTTCCGACATTTATCTTATTGGTATGGATTTTCATTATGAGATGTCAAAATATTCTAAAGATGACAATCCTTATACTGTGACACTAACAGGCAACAATGACCCTAATCATTTTGATCCCCATTATCACATTGCAGGTCAAAAAATTGCTATTCCTAATCTTAAACCAACGATAAAACTTTATAAACTTGCAAAAAAAAATGCCAACAAAACCGGAAGGTCTATTTACAATGCAACAGTGGGTGGAAAACTTGAAGTATTTGAGCGGGTTGATTACATTTCATTGTTTTAAAGGAATATTAACAAGATGAAATTTTCAGCATTGGCCTCCCTCTATTCCGGAGAAAGTCCTGAATATTTAGATCAGGCCTTGGAGTCTCTTCACAAACAAACGTTACAGGCAGATGAAGTTGTCATCGTTCATGATGGGCCGTTAACAGACGGACTCTATTCTTGTTTAGAAAAATGGAAATGCCGGTTACCTATCAAGGAAGTCAAACTCCAAAAAAATAGAGGGATCGGTCCTGCTAAAAATGCAGGGATCAAAGAATGTTCCCACGAGAGTATAGCAATATTTGACACGGATGACATCAATCATCCAAAACGTTTTGAAAGACAAATACAACATCTTAAACAAAATCCTAGGATTAGTGTTCTCGGTACATGGATGAAAATCTTTAAAAAAGATATAAATGATATATCTTCTATGAAAAATTATCCGATAGCCTCCAAAAAACTTAAAGATTCATTCCTCCATTCCATGCCTCTGTCCCATCCCTCCGTTATGTTTTCTCGAAAAGCAGATATCCTTTCCGTAGGGGGGTATCCAAATGTTTATGGAATGGAAGACTATCTCCTTTTTTTAACGATGATAAAACGAGGATATCTCTTTGAAAACATACCGGAATATCTCTTGTATTACAGAGTTTCAAATGACTACTTCTTTTTTGATAAAAAATTGAAAGTATTTCGAAGAAAACGATGGGGATTCCGTTCCTGTCAGCCGATGTTAACAATGCGAAAAAAGCAAAGAGAGCTCGGCATGGATTTTGAATATCGAGAATTTTTTCTCTTTTTGAGAGCATTGGTTGGTTCTCTTTTTCCTTTTTCATTCGGGATTTCTTTTTCAAAAGAGGAACCAAAGGAATACAAGTCTCTCTTAAATGCTATCATATATTTTCCATTCAAATTTCTCTTTGGAGTTAATTTTGATATTAAGTGTTCTTCAAAAAACCCACTCTTTAATCTTATACAGAGATCGTATATCGGAAGGATGTTGGCAATATATCCTTCTTTGGAGACAGCTATCATAAAAGTATTTAATGTTTTCATTTATCTAGGCAGATACCTTGGGTTTAATTTAAAATTAAAAAACCCTTATCCTACAGTGCCCTATCTTTCCCGTAGTGAAAAAAATGCTATAAAGTCTTATAAAAATAAACATAAAGGACGCCGATGCTTTATTCTAGGCAACGGTCCTAGTTTGAATAAGGCAGACCTTGGAAAATTAAAAAATGAAATCACCTTTGGGACAAACGGTATCTTCTTGATGACTAAAAGAAACGGGTTTAAACCGACATATTATGTTTCAGCAAATCTCTATGCTACTAAACACTATTTAGAAGATATACTCAAATATAAATGTAAAAAATTTATTGCAACTCAGCATAGACATCTTTTTCATCAGAATACCGATATCTCTTTTATCCCTATAGACTTCCTAAGTCTAAATCGTTATGGGATGCTTTTTCTTTTTTCGTTTGATTGCTCTAAAACCATACCCCTTAGGACGACGATAACATATGTTTGTATGCAACTCGCTTTTTACATGGGTTTTTCCGACATTTATCTTATTGGTATGGATTTTCATTATGAGATGTCAAAATATTCTAAAGATGACAATCCTCATACTGTGACACTAACAGGCAATAATGACCCTAATCATTTTGATCCCCATTATCACATTGCAGGTCAAAAAATTGCTATTCCTAATCTTAAACCAACGATAAAATTTTACAAACTTGCAAAAAAAAATGCTGACAAAACCGGAAGGTCTATTTACAATGCAACAGTAGGTGGGAAACTTGAAGTATTTGAGAGAGTTGATTACAATTCATTGTTTTAAAGGAGTATTAACAAGATGAAATTTTCAGCATTGGCCTCCCTCTATTCCGGAGAAAGGCCTGAATATTTAGATCAGGCCTTGGAATCACTCCACAAACAAACCTTACAGGCCGATGAAGTCGTCATCGTTCACGACGGCCCGTTAACCGAAGAACTGTATTGCTGTCTCGATAAGTGGAAAAGTTCTCTACGGATTAAAGAAGTTAAACTTCAACATCATAAAGGATTAGGAACAGCTTTAAATGCAGGACTTAGAGAGTGTTCCCATAAAACCGTAGCAAGATTTGATACGGATGACATAAATCATCCAAGGCGTTTTGAAATACAGATAAAACATTTGGAAAAGAATCCTGAGATTAGTGTTCTTGGTACATATGCCGTGCTAGCATTTGAGGGATATAATGAAAATAATTTACGTCCAATAATTTATCCACAATCCTCTCACAAAGAAATATACGATTTTTCCGTCCATAGTCATGCGAACATAGTACCGATACTACATCCCACTGTAGTATTTTCCAATAAACAAGAAGTCTTCTCCGTAGGAGGATATGTAGAGACGACGAAGATATCCTGTTTTGAATTTGAGTTGTTTTTTGCCATGATGAAGCGAGGATATATTGTTGAAAACGTACCAAGTTTTCTTTTGTATTATAGGAGGTATCCCAATTTTCACTTTTATTTTAAAAAGATGTTTAGGGTAGATGTTAAAAAAAGGTATGGATTGTATGTAGCTTGGAGATTGATATTACTCTGGAAAACCAGAAGAGAATTAGGCATGGTCTTTGGACACAAAACATTCTTGACTTTTCTCAAGAGTCTGCTTAAAGCTATGAGACCGTTTAATACAATTCACTATTCCTTTTCCAAACAAAATCCAAAAGAATACAAAGGCCTCCGATGTTGGTTAGTTTCTCTATGGAAATATGGAGAACTACGGTAAGCGTTCCATGCCCCCCCTTCGACTGAAAAAACCTTATCTTCCAAGCGAGGCCTCCAGAGCGTTTTAAGGCCTTTTAAGGGGCGTTCTTGTGCTTGTCTTGCCCCAATATCAAAAATACCAACACAGGCCTTTAAAACGCTTACGTTTCTACTACTTGCCTTCGGAACTCCGAGACGGTAAACATTTAAGCAAACCCCGTAGCTTTTTTTTGTTAAGAAAATTATGGAACCCCCTTCGGAGATCGGGACTACAAACACTGAAGGCCTCGGGGTAATGGACAAACGGCCCTGAAAGACAAAATAGGCCTTTAATTCTTGAAACGAATAGGAAGGATTCGGAAGGCGCCCTGTGGAGCGTTTTAAGGACTTTTGAGGGGCGTTCTTGTGCTTTTGTCTTGCCCAATATCAAAAACACCAACACAGGCATTTAAAACGTAAGCGTTCCATAAACCCACTCTTGTAGGTTTCCTCAGAGTTGCTATGCTTGTTCCAATTGGAAAAATTGGAGGAAGCATGAAAAGAAGGAAAATATCCCGTAGTAAGATTAATTATTGGAAAGGTCATATATTAGAGCAAAAATCCTCAGGCCTCTCAGGGGTGCCGAATTTCCTATAATGGGTACCACCTAATTTCCATTTATGGGGACCACTCTGAGGAAATTATCTTCATTAGAAGGAAAAGTTTCGCTTGTTCCGAATGAGTTTATTTCATCAAGCAACAAAGCAAGAGGATTAGTTCACTTTATTCAAATTTGAAAAAAAATTTATTTTCCCTCTGAAAAAAGCTATTTCGCAAGAAAATATCATCTCAACCTTCAAATTTTGTTTTCTCTTAAATGAATTTCTTCAAGTTTGAGTGGAAAATAGAATCTGCGAGAAAAGAGAGGATCAAGCAATATACGTAGGTGGATGCTTTGCGTAATTCCATAGAGAACTCCGGACTCTCCAGTTACCAGTAAATATGTGGATGGGATTCCGCTGTATCGTTTAGAGAGTGTGATGAGGAGGCACGGGGAGGAATGTTGGGGGCCCTGGGGTGGTTACCTCATCCACAAAAAACTTGAAAAAATGGAAACAAGAAAAGAGTTGCTTTTTAATCTCAGAAGTTTTGATACGGCCGAAGGTTTTTGGGAACACCCGAGCGAAGAACCCTCAAGATGGGTTCCCAATTTTAAAATGGAGGAAATGGAGAAATGAAAATCATTTTAATTTGTTTTTTGTCGGCCTTGGCCGTGACTTCTTGTCGAGACTTGAAGCAAGAGAATGCCTACAAGACAATTACATCTACGAGACTATCCTAGAAAAGGAAATAGTTGAACATCTACGGACTCACGAATTCTTTTTGAGTATATAGCAAGGGCCCTTTCTAAAGGGAAATCTCAAAATTTTCACGTCCTTGTTTTTAAAATAATCGTTCACTGCTTTTGTTTCTCCGGGAAAAACTTCATAATTATCAAGAATACAAACGCCACCTTTGAGAATTCTAGGATATAACTCCTTGAGTATGATGACAGTTGGTTCATAAATATCCACATCGACATGTAAGAGTGCTATTTTTAGGGATAAATTTTTCTTTACAAATTCCGGAACTGTTTTTATAATATCTCCTTTAATTAATTCTACGTTTTTATTCACCCTCTTCCTCTTTAAGACTTGTCTAAGTTGCTCTTTAGATATGGAGTATTCACCGGCAACTTGAACGAAATCATTTCTGCTTTTTTTATCCGGATGAAAATCTGTTTTAGGGAATAACCCGAAAGTGTCAAATCCGACTAGTTTGTGAGAGTCGACATTCCCGAAGAATTCTCTGAAAAAGGCAAAGTTAAGAAAACTCAGGCCTTTGAAGACGCCACATTCTACGATTGTAGCATCCAGTTTTGTTATCATTTGGAATAATTTGTAATGTGCTATAAACTTACTTAATCTTGTATGATCACAACTTAAGTAAAAGTTATTTTCATATTCAAATTGTTTCGTAAAATCCGGTAATTCTATCATATTAGTTGTTGAAATGAATCTCAGCTCATATTAAACCATAACCTGAATTCAACTAACACTAAATATACGAAGCTCTCCCTATATTGCCGTAGGCCATGAGGAAATGACATTCTTCCATTGAACTACCCCTCCCTAAAGGAAGGAGATTCTTGCTTCACCGACAAACGCCTAGAACGCAAGTTTCTAGGTCTTACACCGTCTCCACGAGCTTTACATCCCGTAGTCCCTACGGTAGGTCGGTTTTTGTTCCGACAAATTCAATGTATTATGATATTGCCCCAAAGGCAATACTTTTTTTATTCTCGCCGAAGGGCGTGGCGTCATATCCTCTCCCTGAAGGGAGAGGTCTTACGGCCACATTGGATAAAACCGAATACAATTTAATATGCGAAGCGTTATAAAAGACAAAAATGAGCTTGTTTTTCTAAAAATCGTCATTTTTGAAACTAATTTCGATAATCAATGCAAATACTAGTTGACAGTAAGTCTTAAAAGAGTTAACAATTTTGATAAAAACTTTTCGACTTGATATAAATTGTCGAAAAAAAATGCAAGGAGAAATAAATATGGAGTCAAAGTTTAGAAATGCATTAATTAAAAATGCAAAAAAACAATTAATTCGCAAGGGCCGTACACCGGAAAAAACTTCAAGTTCGGGTCAAAATGAAATTACATGGATTAAAACCCATGCTCTTGGGAAACAGGCAACCGTGAGAGTTAATTCTCGGTACGGGAAAAAATTGGAAAACGGTACCGAGTCTTATCGCTTGGTTGAGTTGGAATTGACGTTAGAAGATTCTATAGCGAAAACGTTTTTGACAAAGATGGTTCCCGAAGAGAATAACTGGATAGTTCAAAAATCCCATTGAAATAGTATCCTTTGTACTGATCAAAAAAAGTCAAGTACTGAAGAATCAAGGGATTTCAGGTCTCCTTCCTCGGCCCTAAAAAGATCGAGGAAAGTTTTTTGATATCGTCAGACTTGAAAACCCTTTCAAAGGTCTTTATGCTCATTCTCTGATGGCATCTTACTCTACTGACATTTTGCGGCATTCTTCGGCCCATCTTATGGCACAGGCAATTGAAAGGCTGTGGCCAAATAATGATGTTCAATTTGGTGTCGGCCCTGTTATTGAGCACGGTTTCTACTACGATGTTTTGATGAATCATAAACTCGCTCAAGAAGACCTGAGAAAAATCGAGCAAATGATGAAAACTATCATTAAGGAATCCCTAGAAGTAAAAAGAGAGGTGATGCAACAGGATGAGGCCCGTAACTTTTTTCAAAAAAAAGGTCAAACACTTAAAGTAGAAATTATTGATTCTTTTGCCGATGACGAGGAAATAAGTTGCTATCGACAGGGAGACTTTATTGACCTATGTCGTGGCCCTCACGTGTCCAACACAAAAGACCTTCCCACGGCCTTTAAGATTCTTCAAGTAACAGGTGCCTATTGGAGAGGAGATGAAAATCGACAGATGCTCCAGAGAATAAATGCGGTTTGCTTTAGGGATAAAAAAGAACTTAAACAGCATTTACACTTTTTAGAAGAGGCCAAAAAGCGTGATCACAGAAAGCTTGGAAAAGAACTCAACCTCTTTCACTTTGATCCCTTGGCCCCGGCATCTCCCTTTTTTATGCCTAAAGGAGCTTTCCTTTATAACAAACTCATGAACTTTATAAGGCAACTCTACACACAATTTGGCTATTCTGAAGTCATTACTCCTCAAATTCTCGATAGCGATCTATGGCGCACAAGCGGCCACTATGAACACTACAGGGAAAATATGTATTTTTCTCGTATTCATGAGAGGGAATATGCTCTAAAACCCATGAACTGCCCTTGTCACATGCTTATGTTTAAACACTACAAATATAGCTATCGCGATCTTCCTCTCCGTTATGCAGATTTTGGAAGATTACACCGTTATGAAAAGCATGGGGCCTTAAGCGGTTTGACTCGAGTGCGAACCTTTTGCCAAGACGATGCCCACATTTTTCTTCAAATACAAGATATTCAACAAGAAATCAAGTCTCTTATGAAGATGTTCTTCCTTTGTTATAACCATTTTGGGTTTAAAAAAATAAAAATTAATTTGTCCACAAGGCCTGAAAAGAAAGTTGGTGATGATGTTTCTTGGGATATATCGGAAAATGCTCTCAAAGAGGCCTTAGAACAGGAGAGACATGTCTACTGCATTAAAGAAGGAGAAGGGGCCTTTTATGGACCGAAAATTGACATCGAAATCGCCGATGCTATCGGCCGTTATTTTCAACTTGGAACCATTCAATTAGATTTTCAACTTCCTGAAAAGTTTAACCTTCACTACACCGATGCCAATGGAAAAGAAAAACGACCCGTTGTTATCCATAGGGCCCTTCTCGGTTCCATAGAGCGTTTTCTTGGCATTTACATTGAATTTACGGGAGGGGCCTTTCCCTTTTGGCTTGCCCCTGAACAGGCCGTTATTATTCCCGTCAACAATGAGTACCATTTGAAATATGCAAAAGAAGTCGAAAAGATACTTCTTGAAAAAAATTTTCGTATTCGGGTAGACACTCGAAACGAATCCTTAAGTTACAAAATACGGCAAGTTCAAAAGTCTAAAATTCCCTTTGTCCTCGTTCTTGGTGATAAAGAAAAGGAATCAGAGAGTGTAAGTATGAGGCGTTATGGAGAAAAAAAGACGCAAACCATTACTCTTTCGGATCTGTTAACTGACTTTTATAAACTCGATCAAGAGGCCTATGCAAAAAATACCTGATAGAGAGGCCTAACATCATTTTCTACAGATAAGACAAAAGCGCATGGGGGCCGAGTGGCCTTCAATGGTTTTGCTTTCATCATTGGGATCAAGAAAATCTTTAAGTCCCACGGGGCCGGACCATTGAGTGGCCCTTTGTTCCTCGGTAGTAAGGGTTATGGAAGAAATGGTCTGAACGCTCTTAAACTTGGCCCTGTAGGCCCAATTGATAAGACATGGTAATGTGGGGATAAACCAAACATTTTTCATTCCGGCATACTTACCCTTTACAAAGAGTGCCGTCGGTTTCTCTCCCGATACACCGAGAGACTCTAAAATAAGAAAACCTTTGTCTTTAAGACAGTATCTGATGTGTAGAAGTTGATCTATAGGATTTTTGTGATGATAAATCACTCCGAGAGAAAAGGTGACATCAAAACATTGTTTAAAGTGTTTTAGATGTTCCACAGACCACAGGGCCGTTTTGAGTCGTTTTTCATTGGCAAATGATTGCAAAAAACGAAACTGAGCGTAGGGACGAAATACGGGGTCAATGCCAAGAACCATTTTCGGCCTAAGAGGGAGGAGACGAAACATCAATTGTCCGTTATTACACCCAATATCCAAAACGGTTTTCCCTTCAATATTTGGAAGAAAAGGGCGAATTCGATTCCATTTGAAGTCTGACCTCCATTCGCCGTCAACAACGGTGCCAAAAAGACGAAACGGCCCTTTCTTCCAAGGCATCAGTGCTTTGAGGGCCTCGGTAAGTCGTTGCCGATCAACTTCGTGGGAAAGACCGATTTCTAGAATATCTCCTTGAAAGTTTTTATGTTGTGAGACTATAGGAGGTACAATGCCTAAGGCATTAAGATAGGTTCTGTTTTGTGGGTGTTTAAGAAGGCCCCATTTTTGTTGAAGGGCCGATTTAACGAGAACATCGCTATCACAATCAAGTTCATTAAGAAAAGAGAAGTCTTCCACAATCAACGTTTCTTTTTAGGCCTAAAAGTCTCCCAAGGTTCATGGGCCTTATAAGACCCTTTTTCATCTCTAATATATGGGTTACCGTTGTAATCTTGTAGCAAGCAGGATTGCTTTTCTTCGCTGTTAAGGCAAGCGATATCCCGCTGCGCTTTAATAGCGTAGAGAGAACTTTGAATTTTTTTTCTCACGGCCTTATTATGAACGTTTTGTAATATTGTTTCAAGGGTTTTTTCTGCTTCGTGCGGCCCTAAGGATTCCGATTGAATCTTAGCAATTAACGTGTAGAGATAGGGGTATTTTTTACTTTCAGGGTGTTTCAATAGAATATGATACTTTTCTAAAGCGCCCATCTTGTCATCAAGTTCAAAAAGATCATTGAAGGCGCCATAATAGTTTAATTGAAAGTCGTTTTTATAGATTTTTAAACCTCTTTCGTAAAGAAGCTTTGCGCCTACAACATCATCTTTAACGACGGAAAGATACAACCCTCCATCATGGTAATTTGTATAAAAAAAGGGATCTAAATGAGCAATTTGCAGAAACCTGTAATACATCCAAGAGCGATCACCCTCTTTTTGGGATTGATCGATATCGGATTGAATCATGGCCGTAATCCAGTAAAATGATGACAAGAGGCGATCGTAACCAAAAGAGAGCATTGATATAAATATGGGATGAAAATGAATCATCTTTTCCTGATTTAAGGCCGACGTCTTTTGCCTAGGCACTTCCGTCAAAAGACAAGTCGTCACCAGAGTAAAAAGGATAATAATGTATTTAATCATCCGTTGCCCGATCCCTTTTTAATACTTGATTTTTTTGCTAAGGCCGGTACCTGAACTTTAAACTCTGCAATAGATTTTTTCATTTAAAAATATACATTGTTTACTTTCAAAAACACTTTTGGTATCATAATACCATGCTTGAATTTTACAATGTAACAAAAAAATTCAAGACAAATTTTTGGGATTCTCCTTTTTTCGCTCTCAACAAATTCTCTTTTCACCTACAAAATAATACGCTAACAGGATTTTTAGGAGCAAACGGTTCAGGGAAAACTACGGCCATAAAAATTCTTTTACATCTTATTTTTCCCAATTCCGGAGAAATACGATTTACTAAATGGAATCATCTCTCTTCAGAAGCAAGATTTAAAAAAATTGGATATATGCCGGAAAGACCTTATTATTATCCTTATCTGAGTGGACTAGAATTTCTCACCTACGTTGGAAGTTTAAGCGGTGTACCCAAAAAACTTCTCATCTCTAGGATAGAAGAATACTCAACGGCCTTGTCCATCGAGCAACATTTAGAAAAAAAAATTTCGGGGTATTCTAAGGGTATGCTTCAAAGACTCGGCCTTACGGCCTCTCTTATTCACGATCCGGAGCTTCTCATTTTGGATGAACCGACTTCAGGAATTGATCCTTTAGGAAGAAAAGAGATAAAAATGTTTCTCAATGATCTTCACCGTAAAGGGAAAACTATTTTTATCAGTTCCCATATCGTCTCCGATCTTGAAGAAATATGCTCACATCTTGTAATTATCGATAAAGGAACACTTGCTTATCAGGGAACCTGTAGCAATCTACTTGAAAAGAATGCAAAGCAAGACCATTCGGCCCTTTTGGAAGGAAAGCACAGAGAACTTAAAGAGTTGTCAATGGATGTTAAAAAAGTTGGAGAGAAAAAGTATCAATATATTTTCAATATGGAAAAGAAAAAAGATTTTCTAAAAACATGTATCTCATTAAATACAACTCCTTTAAAATTTGAGAGAAGAATACCAACTCTTGAGGAAATCGTTTACAATTTATCATAGATATGAATATTCAGCATATTTGGATTGTTTCAAAATATACGTTTTACGAAATTTACAAAACAAAAATTTTTTTAAGTACAATTTTTGTCGGCCTTCTCATCTTTTTATTTACCGTACTGGCAACAAAACTTTCCTACGGTGCCGTTCAAAAAGTTTCACTTGATATTTCTTTGGGACTTATTTCTTTAAGCGCAAAAATTATCGCCATTATTTACGGAACAAATCTTATCTCAAAGGAAATAGAATTGCGAACTCTCCAAATGGTTCTCGCACGGTCTGTTTCAAGGGCCTCATTTCTTCTAGGTAAAACTATAGGCCCTCTCCTTATTTTATCAGTTAATGTCTTTTCCATTTCTCTTATAGGGATACTCTCTTTTCTTTTTTTTGAAGGAGAAATAACTCTCACAATTGTTCTCTGTTTTATCTCTATTCTAATAGAAAGTGGGATTATTCTATCCCTAGGGATATTACTCTCTCTATTCACAAATAGAGTATTGGCCGTTTTAATCATATTGAGTATTCTCTTCACTTCTCATTTTATTCCGAAAATCTTAGATACGGTCTATATCAAAAAACAACCTTACCTGGAAATGCTCCTCAAGATCACAGACTATGCTCTTCCACAATTTTCTCGTCTTAATATTAAAGATATTGTCCTTTACGAAAACATTATCAAACCTTATCCTATTGTTATAACTTTCTCTCACTCTATTTCTTATCTTCTTCTGCTTGCTCTTCTTTCAATAATAATTTTTCAAAAGAAGGATCTAGAATAAGGCGCTTATATTTTACTAGCTGCCTTATCATTTTGCTCAATTTTTCTTTTTCTTCTTTAAACTTTAACGGGGACTGAAGAAACATTCCGGCATTAGCGATACAACGAGATACAAATTCAGATTCCAATAGCTCTAAATACATAAGTTGAGGGCATATTAGAGTGGCCATAAGATAATTCCATCTTTCTTTAGAAGAATATTGAGATATTTCACTTCCAATATAATTCATTGCAAAAGCTCGAACGATGACACTAAGGTTTTTCTCTTGTATAACAATATTGGCAACTTTTTCAAGATTCTTTTTATTTTTTTCTTTGACATAGTCAAGTATCTCTGTTAGAAGAAAAAGATTCTTATCATCTGAGGGTGCATATTGTTTTACTTTAGCAAGCATATTCTTTGAAACCGATAAGTCCTTATCGGGAATAGAAAAAAAGATAATTTCGTAATGAAAAATAAGATCATTGGCCGGATATTTTAAAACATTTTGTTCCCACTTTTCTGTTGTTGAAATTTCAAAAGATCTATAAAGCGTTGCAAACGACAAATAGACAACTATGCAGGAAAATAGTATATGATGTTTTTTTCCGAAACGAGAGATAGGGTTAACGACTCCTAAAAAAATAAGAAAAAAGCTTAGAGGGAAATAGAATCTATGTTCAAAAAAAAGATGAGGAATGGCGTAAAAAGTAAATTCAGGAAGTAACGAAATAATGAAGAAAACTAAATATATCAAGGCCTGTTTATTGAAATATCTCATAAAAACAACAATTCCTGAAAAAAAGCAAACAATAACACTGATACTCATAAAGAATTTCCATTCAAAAAAAGAATCAGGTGGAAGAAAATTATACATATAGTGTAAATTAAAAGGATAAAGAATCTTCCCTATATAGGTCGGAAAATGCAAAACTTGCGTGGTAAAAAATTGAAGTGTTGTAAATTTTTTTAAATAAGAAAATTCCACTGAAAAAAAATAATGAACTAAAGGGAAAGACGCGCTAAAAAGAAGCAAAATGAGATAAAAGGCCTTCTTGGAGAGCGTTAACATCTTTTCTTTTATCAAGCAATAGAGAAGTAGAAAGAGAAAAATCAGAGAGAATTCTTTAGAAAAAAAACCGAGAATATAAAAAAAAATCATCAAGACAAATCTAGAAGTAAAAGTACAGTAGAGGGAGTAAAGGATAAAAAATGTTGCGAGTATTGTTCCTCTTTGAATAGAAATGATAATTGCTTGACTGTTTATGGCATGAACAAAAAATATAAGAGCAAGATAAAATGCAAGCACTTTATGTCGTGATCTTTGAAAGATCAACTTAAAAATCATATAGGATGTCAGGAAGTGAAGAATAACATTAATAGACCTTGATATATAAGGATAAAATCCAAAGATTTTTCCCTCTATCCAAAATGTAAAAAGGGTTAAGGGTCTATTAGATAATTGACCTGTTACGGCCCTAAGAGGGTTTAATTCTCTTAAGAACTCATTTAAGAAAATTCTTGTATTATCATCTCCAACGTACTCAAGTGTGTAAGTTGGCAAATAAAGAAGTATCCCAAAAACAATGATAATAAAAAAAGGAAGAAAATTAGAGGAATCTCCGGCCTTCCTTAGAGAGTTATCGGCACCTCTCGGCCACATACTCCTATCTCTAATCCCAATTGTGGCGTTCTTTAAGTGATTGAATGAGTCTCAAAAGGGCATTGAGTTTTTTTCTGGCCAATATCAATATATCCACATTTAATGTATTCATAGGGGATGACGGCCCTTGTTTTCTTTTAGAAAAGCTTTCTTCTTCCAACAGTTTCATGGAATTAAGTTTAACTTCTGCCTTTGCTTGATCAATAGTCATATCCTTTTCTAAGAGAAGATTTTTTATAAATGCAATAACTTCAATATCCTTATGTTCATAGATCTTTTGTCCTGAAGAAGAAGTCAGTGGCGAAATCTCCGGGAATTCACTTTCCCAATATTTTAAAACATAAGGCCGAACATCGGCCAAGTCACAAACTTCCTGAATTTTAAAATGGGGCCTATTAGGGATATCAATGTTTTCATTCATAGAGTAAAATCCTTAATTAGTTTTTATATTATTGATAAAAAAAGTTAGAGCTTTTCTTGTTCCATCTTTTAAAGGAATCGATGTGTTTTCCACTCCATCATCTCCTAACCGATGAACACAACGAGACATAATATCATCTTTCAAAATATTGCATGCTTTAAATGTCAATACTCTTTTTGCTGCAATTTCTATAAGAGTTCCATTTTTTGGGTTTCGTCCAATTCTTTTCGGCCTATCCTTCATAAAAAAATTGCCAAAACCTGTAATTTGCATCTGCTCCCCCACGGCCATTTTTTTCTTGAAAGTTTTGAAAAGAAGTTCGACAAGACCTGCGGCCTGTTTTTTTGATGCTCCGATTTCTTTAGAAACTCTTTCCACAATATCGGATTTAGTCAAACTCATGAATGTTTCTCGATACTCCATTGAGTACAAAAACAAGATGTCCCATGACACTTTATCTAAAATTCTCCCATGTCATCCGAGATTAATCAAGAAAAGTCTAAAAATTTGAGAGAAAAAAATTGTTCTTTGCGTTAATTTACACTATTTTGAAATTTAAAACTTTTCAGGTCAATAAGATGTTTAAAAATTCTTTTTATGCAGGCCTGTATTTGATTTTTTTTATACTCGGTATGGGAAGCATCACCCTGTGTGTTTATCTTATGAGATGAATCATCAACAATTTGAACTTCGTAGGGATAGAAGAATCGTACATCTCGTGCAATCAATGAGATATCCATAGAGAGTATTTTTTTGGTTAATTCACTCTCTTGAGTTGCATCTCGTGCCATTTGTCTTAAATTATTAAATTCCTTGAAAAAGGGATTCTGATACTTAATTAGCTGTCGGCCTGTAAAATGAATAGAATGGTAATTTTTTAAACTATGCTCGTTTTTCTCATTGTTTCCTCCTTCAGCATGCAAATTTTTTATACACTCTTCTACCCTTACAAGAAACTCCTCCTCCGAAAGATTTTGCCTCAAAGCTTCCTTAATAATTTTTTGATAGTATCCTTTAAATTTTTTTAAATCAATCATCGTATTAATTGTACGCGAAGGCTTTACATTATGGGGAATAATGATATTCTTCCCCAAGTAAAATTTGATAATTCTAAGAGCATCGAATTTATTTTTTGTAACTACCCTAATGGCCACTCTATCAAATAGTTCTTCAGCGACACTTTCTGCTTTGTAAAGAAGCTTTAAAATAGTACTATCTCGAGTTTTTTTGGGCCGTGCTTCAAAAATCATAATCTCTATAGGATCGGAACCCTTTTGACCTACAAATAGCTTTTCTCCTTCTCGAAAAAGGTATTTATAAAATCTATCGAGAATCTGAGTTTGAATAATTTTGAGATAATTCGTTCTCAAATCTTTATCTACATGAAGAATTGTGTGCATTATTTTCAACAATAATTCTGCCCAGAGTTTTTCTTCATCCGAATTAAAGTTTTCATGACATCCTGTGGCCATTAGAAAAAGGTCTTCAATTTCCGTAATTTTATAAAAGGAATTTGGTATAATAAAATCAATACCGTCAGAATTACCTTCCCTAAGAAAATAACGTTTCACAAATTGAAGAGACTCTCGAAAGTTTCCAAAAAGTTCTGCCTTGTTAATGAGGTCTTCCGGATCGAAACCATAGCTAAGCAAAAAACTGCCTACCTGACTCTTATCGTGCATATTTGAAACAAAAAACTTTGCATCAAGGGCCGAATGACCTCCCACAACAATATCGAGGAAATCCCATTCAAAAAGATATTTTGATAAATAACTACTTGTCCTATCCATTATGGCATTGTTGCATCACTTCTAAAAAGGCCTCATAAGTTTTTTAGTTTTATCAGTAGATAGCAGCGGGAACAATCATTTTATTGAGAATAAAGCATTTAGTAACCGACTTATTTTATTTATTATTGGCCTTTCCCGAGGACAATCACTGAGGTAGACCCCCATGTGCGAAGTGGCGCAAGGGAGCTTGCGTGGGAATTTGTAAAAAAACTTGTCTAGAGAACTATATTCATTATATTATGGCCTTCGCTAACAATTAAACAAAAGGCCAATAAGGAGCAGCATAATGAGCAGCATAAGAACAGCATTCTTCCTATCAATCTTTACACTCTTGGGAGTACAATCCTTATGCGCCCAAACATTTGTTTATTGCGCTGAGGCAAGCCCCAGCCACTTTAGTCCACAAATGGCCAATGATGGAGCGACCAATAATGCTACAGCAGCTATCTTCAATAAACTCGTAGATTTTAAATATGGAGAAACCACTATCATACCTGATTTGGCCGAAAGTTGGACGGTTTCCCAAGATCAACTCAAATATATCTTTAAGTTAAGAAAAGGTGTAAATTTTCACACCACAAGCTATTTTAAACCGACAAGGCCTTTCAATGCAGACGACGTTCTTTTCTCTGTTAATAGACAGCGCCTCGAATCTCATCCCTATCACAATGTAGGTGGTGGAAGTTATCAATATTTTGAAGGTATGGATATGAAAAGCATTATCAAAAATATCAGAAAGATTGACGACTACACCATCGAGTTTACCCTTTCAAAACAAGAGGCCCCTTTTCTTGCCAATCTTGCTATGCCTTTTATGAGCATTCTTTCCAAAGAATACGCAGATCAATTGATGAAAGAAAAAAAAAAGGATAACATCGATCAATTTCCTGTAGGAACAGGGCCATTTGCCTTTAGAAGATACGCTAAAGATACCATGATTCGCTATAAGGCCAATTCAAACTATTGGGAAAAAGGCCTTCCTAAAGTAAAGAATCTTGTTATTAGCATTACACCCGATGCTAATGTTCGCTATCAAAAGCTTAGAGTTGGAGAATGTCATTTAATTTACGCTCCGGCCCCTGCAGATTTAGAGGCCATAGGCAAAGATAAAAATCTCAAAGTGATGCAGGCCCCGGGACTCAACGTGGCCTACTTGGCCATGAACACACAAAAAAAACCCTTTAATAACCACCTCGTCCGTCAGGCCCTCAACCATGCCCTCAACAAGGCAAGTTATATTGAGGCCATTTATTTAGGAAACGCTATAGAGGCAAAGAATCCTCTACCTCCCATGATGTGGAGTTATGACGATTCTATTACTCCCTATGAATACAATGTTGAGAAGGCAAAACAACTTCTCAAAGAGGCGGGATTCCCTAATGGTTTTAGCACGGAAATTTGGACTCTACCCGTCTTTCGTCCCTATAATCCTAACGGAAAGAAAATGGGGGAGATGATGCAAGCAGACCTTGTAAAAATTGGTATTAAGGCCAAAGTGGTAACCTTCGATTGGCCTACCTATCTCCAAAAATCTCGACAGGGAGAACACCAATTGATTCAGCTTGGATGGACGGGAGATAACGGTGACCCGGATAATTTCCTCAATATTCTCTTGAGCTGTACATCTATTGAATCAGGGGCCAATGTGGCCCGTTGGTGTAATGACGCTTTTACCGAACATATTACCAAAGCAAAACAAACAACACTGATAAGAGAGAGAACGAGACTCTATAAGCTAGCACAGCAAGTTTTTAAAATTAACGCCCCTTGGGTTCCCATTGCTCATTCTGTTGTTTATCGGGCCATGAGCACTAAAGTTCAGGGTTATAAAATAACTCAAGTTGGTGCCGACGTTGTCCTCAAATACGTCGAACTTAAATAAAAGAGAGTACTTCCCTTGATTAAGTACGCGTTGAAAAGGTTGGGTGATGCCATCCCAACACTTTTAGGTATATCGATTCTCTGTTTCCTACTCGTGAGGATGGTTCCGGGAGACCCGGTGATGCTTCTCCTCGGTGAAAGAGGGGGCGATCCTGAAACCTATGCTCAAATGGAAAAAGACCTTGGACTCGATAGGCCTTTGTATGAACAGTACTTTACGTTTCTCAAGAATGCTATTAAGGGAGACCTCGGGAAAAGCGTCCACACACGCAAAGAAGTGACAAAAGAGTTTTTTGAACTCTTTCCGGCAACGTTCGAATTAGGTTTTTGCGCCCTCTTATGGGCCGCTATACTCGGTATCCCACTGGGCATTATGGCCGCCGTTAAAAGGAATTCTTTTTTTGATTATTCTCTGATGGGAACATCTATTATCGGATACTCCATGCCTATTTTTTGGTGGGGTCCTATTCTGATCCTCCTGTTTTCCGTAACCCTGGGATGGACACCGGTTTCCGGTAGAATTTCCACTTTCTACGATGTGGAACCCTTTACGGGGTTTTTACTTTTGGATACCCTACTTGATAGACAGCTTCTTAAAGAAGAAGGACTTGCTCCCTTTTGGTCTGCCCTGAAACATCTTATCCTTCCCTCCGTGGCCATGGGAACCATACCTTTGGCCACCACCGCAAGAATGACGAGATCGAGTATGCTCGAAGTTCTCGGTGAAGACTACATTCGAACAGCAAAGGCCAAAGGCCTTCCCTTCTCTAAAGTCGTGTTTCTTCATGCCTTGCGAAATGCGCTTATTCCCGTTGTAACCGTATTGGGCCTTATGTTTGGACTAATCGTTACAGGGGCCATCTTGACTGAAACAATTTTTTCTTGGCCCGGTATCGGAAGATGGCTTGTCAAAAGTATTAGCGATAGAGATTATCCTGTTGTCCAAGGCGGCATTCTTGTCATTGCTACTATGATTATTGTTATCAATACGGTCGTGGATATTCTCTATGTCGTTATCAATCCAAAAATAAGGTAGACGATGTTGAAAACAGATATTCAAGAAGAGATTATCAAACCAAAAAAACCTTTGGAAGAATTTTTCTCGGAACTTAAACAAAATAAAGGGGCCATGCTCGGTCTGGGACTCATCGTTGCTTTTGTGCTGCTCGCTCTTTTGGCCCCTATCCTCGCTCCCTATGATCCCACGGTCATTCACCAAGGACATTTTCGACTTCCCCCGGCATGGCAAGAAGGAGGACTTTTGAACTTTGTTCTAGGAAGCGATGATCTTGGTAGAGATACCGCAAGCCGGCTTCTCTATGGAGCGAGAATCTCCATTGTGATCGGACTTTCTGTGGTGTTTCTCTCTCTTGTCGTCGGTGTCCTTCTCGGACTGTTCTCCGGTTATTACGGAGAACTTGTAGATAGAATTATTATGCGATTTGTCGATATTCTCATGGCCTTCCCCTCTACATTATTGGCCATCGTCATTGTTTCCATCATGGGCCCCGGAATAAAAAATGCTATTCTTGCTGTGGCCATAGTAGAAGTCCCTGCTTTTGCGCGAATTATTCGAGCAAGTGTGTTGGCCGAGAAAAAAAAAAAGTATGTTATGGCCTCCAAAACTTTTGGTGCGAATTCAATACGCATCATGTTTTTAGAAATCCTTCCTAACTGTATGGCCCCTCTCATTGTTCAAGCAACATTGAGCATCAGTAACGGTATTCTCAACACGGCGGCCCTAGGCTTCTTGGGATTGGGGGCCCAACCTCCCCTACCTGAATGGGGAACAATGTTGGCCGACGGTCGAGACTATATTTACAGTGCTCCTTGGTTGGTGACTCTTCCGGGACTTTGTATTCTCATGACTATTTTAGGATTTAATCTCTTTGGTGACGGACTTAGGGATACACTTGATCCAAGGTTGAAAAAATAATGCTTTTAGAGGTTGAAGGACTTTCCTTATCATTTGAAGAAAAAGGCGGAACTCTTTGGCAGGCCGTAAGAGATGTCTCCTTTGTTCTTCGAGAAGGAGAATCTCTCGGTATTGTAGGAGAATCAGGGTGCGGAAAATCTCTAACGAGTTTGGCCCTTATGGGCCTCTTACCTGAGACGGCCTTTCTCAAGGCAAAAAAAATTGTCTTTAATGAACGTAACCATCTTACTCTTACTCCAAAACAATGGCAAAAAATTCGAGGAGAGGAAATGGCCATGATCTTTCAAGACCCCATGAGCGCCTTGAATCCTTGTTTTACCCTAGGTTTTCAAATTGAAGAAGTTCTTGCTATTCACAAACCGGAACTCTCAAAAAAAGAGAGAAAAGAAGCGGTCTTAGACTTGTTAGACCAAGTCGGCATTCCTGCTCCAACGATACGAATCCACTCATTTCCTCACGAACTCTCAGGTGGAATGAGTCAACGAGTGATGATTGCTATGGCCATAGCTTGCAAACCAAAACTATTAATTGCCGATGAGCCGACAACGGCCTTGGATGTAACTATTCAAGGGCAAATTATGAATCTTCTTAAAAAACTTCAGGAAAAATATCACATGGCCATGATTCTCATCAGTCACGATTTAGGAATCGTCTCTCAAAATGCCGATCGCATCCAAGTTATGTATGCAGGAGAAATTGTGGAATCGGCCTCCACCGAATCCATCATAGCATCACCTTCCCACCCCTATACTTATGGATTGATCAGTTCACTGCCGGGAGGACAGTCCACACCTTTTCGAGGAGAACTTCCCTCCATTGAGGGCATCGTTCCCGATTTACGGTACAGGTCGTCAGGGTGCCAATTTCTTCCTCGTTGTAAATTTGCAAAGAATGATTGCAATAGTGCCGTTCCCCTAAATGAAGCGCGAGATTCAAGAATTGTCCGATGCCTCTATCCTCTAGGAGAATCCCCATGATTCTCTCCGTAAAAGGCCTTAAAAAATATTATCCCGTAAAAAAAATGTTTAAGGCCGCAAAACTTGTTAAGGCCATAGACGGCATAAGCTTTGACGTTCAGGAGAATACAACACTGGGTATTGTAGGTGAGTCCGGTTGTGGAAAATCAACGCTGGCCCGACAACTCGTACACTTGGAAACTCCCTCTAACGGTGACATCTTCTTAGAGGGAAACAAACTTAAATCCTTTTCCAGGAGAGGCCTCCAGTCAAAGATTCAAATGATTTTTCAAGACCCTTACGGTTCCCTGAATCCGAGAAAAAAGGCCTGGCAACTGATTGCCGAACCCCTTTTTATTAATACAACCTTTTCTAAGAATAAATGCTTTTCTCTTGCTGTAGAGCTTATGGAAAAAGTCGGCCTTCGCCGTGAGTTCTCTTATCGCTACCCCCACATGTTTTCAGGTGGACAACGCCAGAGAATCGGCATTGCAAGGGCCTTGGTTTTAAAACCAAAAATTCTCATTTGTGATGAACCTGTTTCGGCCCTTGATGTTTCCATTCAGGCCCAAGTGTTAAATCTCCTTCTTAAACTACAAGACGAAATGGGATTAACCTATCTTTTTATTGGACATGATTTGCACGTTATCAAACACATAAGCGATAACATTCTTGTTATGTATCTTGGAAAAGTTGTGGAATACGGCCCAAGAAAAAATATCTTCGACAACCCTCAACACCCCTACACCAAGGCCTTGATCTCCTCTTCTCCGGATTTTTACAAAAAATCGACATACAAACCCATTGAAGGCGAACTCCCGAGTCCTCTCGACCCCCCCTCAGGATGCGCTTTTCACAAACGTTGCCCTCTTGCTACAGAGCGATGTCGCAGAGAATCTCCGTCTCTTAAACGTGTTCACGGACGTGACGTTTCCTGTTTTGAAGTTTCGTCATAGCTAGTGTGACCCCATTTTTCTAGTTAAGGTATTCTTCTTATTGTAATTTTTCTTTCTAATCTCTGCGCACTCTTTCTTGTGTCTACCGTTTCCAGATAAACAGAGAGATATCTTAGACATCTTGTTTTTCGCAAAGACTATCTGTTTATTTAATGCTTCTCTATAGCTTTTTTCCATTTCCTCAAAACGTCCATAATCTTTTATTGCCTTTAGATGTTTCTGTTGTTCATTTAATTCGTCATAGAGTTGTTTGATTTCATTTAAATCTATGGTTTTAACTATCACACTTTTGGTATTTTTTAGTTCAATGGATAGTATATAATACCTCATGAAAATGAGAGAAAACGGAAATAAAGATAGAAAAAAAACAATAAAGAATGACAAAGAATATGCCAACCCAGTTAATTTTCCTTTTTTAAAGATAGAGTTCCAAAGTATACTAAGGGAATATATGATTGATATCAAAAGAATAAATACAACGATATAAGTTCCTTTACCAAAAATAGTCTTCAAAAAAAAGAACAAGATTTCCTCAGAAGCAAAAAGTTTTATAAGAGAAATAACAAGAAGAGATGATGAAGAGAAAAAGGCCATAGCTGATGTGCCTTTGTTAAGTCGAAAGATAAATTTCCAAAATGTACGAAAAGAACATAGGATTGATGCTAGAAGGAGAAATATAAGAATAAAATTTTCGTTATCTAATCCTCTTATGAAGAGGACATGATATATTAAATAGGAATTAAAAATAATCCAAGTAGTATGAAATGGATGAGTGTTGTTAATTCGAGCTAATCTCTCTCTCATATTTTCTTTATTTTTGACAACTGATTTTTTCAACCCCGTTGTAAAGGCCGTGTTTAAACCACCTAAGGCAAAGGCCATAACCATAAACATGACCTCTAGTAGTGGTGTGACACTGAAAGATATAATGCAACCACACAGTGCTACGGCACCTATAGTAGAACGCCATAAATAAGTGCTTATTAAAAGACTTAAGGTCGAATGTTCCCCACAAGAAGGACATTGAATCGCTTTTTGTCTGTTAAATATTCTTTGACGTATTCCTACAAAAATTCCCTTACTGCAATGAGGGCAACTAATTTTTCTGTTCATAACAGACCTCCATATAAAGGTTAATTTTTCTTATCGGTTATTCTTGAGAGAAACTTTAAATAGAGGGGGTTCAGGAAGCTAAAAAATACTAAACAAAAAAAGTAAAGAAAGAGAGAGAAATATCCGAAGAGGGTATCTAGGAGGAAATGTGAAGCGGTATTTGTCTGCTTTATCGCTTATGCTCTTAGCTTCCCTAGAAAATGTGACGGGTCTAATTCCTATTCCTATTAGGGATCAAATTAGAAGTACCGATGTCATTGTTCATGGAGTTTATACTAAATCAAATGGGACTAAGAGTCCCATAGCAGGAGTGATTGTTAAAGAGCATTCTCTGAAGCTTATTTCAATAGTTGGAATAAATCATCATAAAATTGTGAACAAGCTCAATTTTAAATTTCTTACTTATGAAGGACATCAAACTACTCAACACAAAAAATACATACCTCAATTTCGAACAGGAGAGGAGGTCGTCCTTTTTTTAAAGTCTACAGGCCATGGATATACTCTCAATAACAATGCTCTTGGAAAGTATAAAATCGTTAATAGTAAAGGGAAAAAATATCTTGTTCATGAAGTATTTCCGGAGAATGAAAACTTATCAAATCTATCTTTTGCTAAGGTTAATACCTATATCGAAGAAGAGTTTGGAAATACTCTTAGTATTGCTCAAAATCGTTTTATTTATAAGGGTTCAACAAAAAAAAAAGAAAGACTCCCCGCATCTCTTGCAAATTCCGCAAGCTCTAAGAATACCGAAGATAAACAAATCCCATTACATTTCATATGGCCTTTAATGGCCCTAGGCCTTATCGGATTTTACTATCGAAGAAAAGGAGGTGAAAAATAGGTGAAAGTATTTATTCTTATTCTTCTCCGGTCCAAATAGCAATATAGATGGGAATAATAATATAGAGAATAGTGTCCCGTATAAGGTAAAAGAGAAAAAAATAGATAAAGGCCTTAGGTGATTTTTGCCAGAGCTTCTCAATCCCCAAAACTTGGGCCCTTTTACTCATAGCAATCATAAAACGACTTTTTCCATAATTTTTCAGGAAAAAACTGATGCCACCGTCAACCTTTTTATCCATTACCTTAAAGAAATTAACTAGTGCCTTCATGTGAATTCGTTGAGTATTTTATTTCTATTCACACTGAATGGCCACTAATTCCGGTGCATTGGTATCAATATTTGAGGGAGCGCAATATACATGAGCATTCCATTTAGGCCCTGCTTGAAATATTTGCACAAGGCCGTTGAAATCATCTTCCTCTCGATCTTTGGAATCAAGAAACTGCCTTATCAGCACGTCTTCATTTTCATGGGCCTTACCGGGTACTCTAACATTAGACCAGGCCACTCCTCTAATAAAGACTCCGGAATCACACACTTTTTTTCGGCAAGCGAGAAATTCCACCATGGCCGGTGAGCGAAGAAAACCGTTGGAGTCAAAATGATCTTCGTTTAATTCTTTGGCCGCACTTGAAACAAATCTGTTGAAATATACACTGATATTTGTATAGTCTTTCAAAGCACAACGACCTGTCTTAGAAGAGACATAACCGGTACAACACTTGTCTTGATCGGGTCTATCCCCTTTGTTTTTGACGGATATCTTTTCTCCTGCAGGAATGCAACAAACCGTTTTGTCTTTGGAAAAGACTTGTTTAATTTGCTGATCGTTAAAATTCTTCATATCGTCGAGAGAAAAATATTGAAAACCGTCATCATCTTCGATTTCCGCTACATCTTCGGTAAGGTCGGCAAACACCCCGGGTATTCGACTTTGCGGGAGAGTATTGACATCTGTTTGGTTAGCAGGATCAACTTCACAAAAGAGATCGCTGTCATTGTAGGTCATACTATTACTCCAAGGCCTCATCATTGTCGCTTGTGGAATACCTGTTAATTCTAAAGTACCAAGCCAATTGAGGACATTTTCTGCTTGGTCTGTAGGAACGGAGCGGATACCGCAATCTAAATCCAAAGCATCTTCAGATTTAGAACAAGAAAAAGGATCATTTTTCCCACTTCCACCGATGATATCAAGTTGTTCACTTAGGTCGATCCAGTTATAACATCGAAAATTTTCTACTTTAAAATCCAATTGATGTTTTTTTGCATCCCAAAGGTGACCTCCTCCGTTATCTTCATGAAATTCTCTAATCCAATGACCGCTACAGCATACTCTTTCGGGAATCCGAGGAAATATTCTATACTGATGATTTATACTATCCTCTTTATCCAAACATCCTGTGCTTAAAGAACAATCATTTCCCACAGGGCCTTGGAGGGCCGTTGGGTGATTTTTTGCAGCGAGGATATCCGCCACTACATTGTAAAGTCCGTATCTTCTTTGAGAATCTATAGCTATGTTGACTCCGGGAACGACCATACCTACGGTAGGTAAGAGATGATCAAACGTCGATAGGCCGTCTTGCCAGGTACCTACAGTAAGAACTTCCTTAGTTTGACGACAACAGCGATTATTTTCAAGATTGTAATCCGGATCATTTGCGTCCTTATCTTGAGAACAAACAAGAGTCTCCTTCCAAGAAGACAATTCGTAGTCATTGAGAGAAGTATCTTCCGAGTCAACGGCCTTAACCGTCTTAACAATAAAATCAGAAGACATACAATCGTAATCGCTATAACAAGCGGCCCCCGGCATCCGCAAACAACGATTGAGTTCGAGTTTAGGCCTTGTGATAGTTTCAAAATCAAAGTTTGCATAACTTACGGCAGATTTCGCTATAGTCCCGTTTCTTTCCGCATCGTTAAGAAAGAGAAGAGCATTTGTTGATGTATTTTGCATAGAGGAAAGTTCGTAAAACTCCATTCCATCAATATCATTGGGTGTAGGTCTATCACCGTAATCAAAATGAATGAGATTTCCCTGTAGGTCTAAAACAGGACAGGCAGAAAAATAATCATTTGAAGCGCGAGTTCCCCTCTCTGTCATGCCAATTCCCAAAGATTTATCTCCCCAATACTCAGGTCTACTAGGAGTATTATTATTCATGGCCTCCATAGTATCGGCGGGCCCTCTTCCCGGAATACAGACGGCCTGTACATTATTGTAAGACATATTATTAAAGACCTTATTTGGTACACTCTCTTTCCCATTCCATTCCATAGGTCTTCCAATTTCCCGAGCGTGTAATCCAAAGGTATCAAGGTCACGTTCTTTTACATATGGACTTTGATTTTGGTAGGAAATACTTCTTCCAAAGCGAGATATCTTTGTATTAAAGTTATTTTCTTTTCCTACGGTTATAAGTGCATGACAATGGTTATTTGTAGAACAGACGAGATGGCGCTGTTTGTCAGACTTGTTAAATGTGCTATTGGAATGGGCCGTTTCATAGAATTTAAGACAAGGTGCTCCTCTTCCTCTGTAGATACATCTTTTTGGAGGGCCGCGATACTGATTAAAAAGAAACCTCAATGATTGTTCTTGCTCACTACCTGCTATTTCCATACCTTGTGCATTGATTTTCGGCCATAAGGTTTTCAATCCTACAATAGATTCACAAGCATAATCCCATCCTAATTTTGTAATGCAATCTCTATCTACATCGCAAGCGTGATATTGTTGGCACTCGGCCCCATCACTTTCATAATCATTTGTCACTTTGGACCCTGAATCGGGAATCGAAGTAACGGCCTCCGATATAGAAATAGTAAAATCATTTTCATCAACGAGATCACCCCAATAAGTATTCACAGCAAGAAATAAATTATGACTCTTTGCTCTCACTCTCCTTTGATTCCCGATAGAAAACCATATGAATCCATCCCAAGAGCCGATGACAGAGCCATAATCGAAACCATACCAGTCTCTCTGATAACCGTTAGCGAATAGAAAATGCTGAGCACTATAGCGGTCTAATCTTTGTGTTTGTCTGTCCGGGTGGGCCCAATGAGTCCACGGAATCATTGTTACCGGAAGAAAGCAGGCACGACCGAACAAGAGATCGTCTTTTCTATATGTTGTCGATGCTTTAGGATTTGTTTCAAAAAAATTTGGTACAAGGCCTCCTCCTTTATCCGTAAAATTTCTTGGAAAAAGGCGTAGAAGAGTAGACCAATAGTCGTGCCCACAGGAGAGACAACTTGAAAAGCTACCGCTTTCAGTAAAAATATCGTAGTTTTTTCCTTTAACAACAGAAATTTTTTTTGCCGGTTTTGGGCCTTGTAATGTTTTGTTATTGAAGGATCCGTAAATTTCATTAAAACCAATATAACTTTCAACATTATTAGGTCGATCGAGTCGACCGTCTATGTATTCAAACGGCGTTCCTTCCTGCCTAGGAATGTTGCCGTTGATTTCAAAATGAGGATTCCCATTTTCATCAAAATAACGTACGGGAACTGTTTTTGAACTCAAAAAAATGGTCTTTTGAAAAGGTTCGGATGAATGAAGAGATTTTGGATAAGAGCATTCATAGTCTATGATGTTGCCATCATTATCTTCAAGAGGAGTCAAATTAAATTCTGTTCCCGCACATTGGAATATTTTTCGAATTTCCTCTCTCGACTCTTCAACTATCTGAAGAACATTTGTCACTTGTAAATCTACATAAAAAGAAACTTTAACTTTTTGTGTATTAAAAATTTTTTTTGATTGTTTAAATTCAATTTTCTTAGGATATCCTGAAACGAGGTTCCAATGAGTTCCCTTTATTGCAATTTCATTGTCAACAGTAACTTGAATTGTTCTTGAGGTGTTTGCATACTTTGGAAGTAAGAAGCTTTGCGTGGCCGGATAATGATCTGTAACTTTACCTAAACTTTCTCCCTGAATATAAAACTTTTTGCATCTCGCTATATTTCTATTAATAGGAATACAGGTTCCGTTAGTTTTGTAGGTAATTTTGACTTCCTTGTTTATTGTATCGGGGTCAAGGGGGAAGCTATCAAAAATTTTGATTTCCATGGCCTGAACAAAATCGTCGTTACCGTTAATATTGACGCCGGACGCAGGATACTGTACACCTTCAATAGAAAAATGTTTTTTAAGAAATATATTTTCTTTAAAAAGATCAATCCCGGCGTAGGTAATTTTATGAATACTATGTCGAGGAATGCCTCCTCTAGGGCCGCTATAGGTATCGTTGAAATTAAGGTCATCTGTTCCCGTATTAAAGATAAATCCATCGTCTCCCGAAGAAGGCCCTCCTAAATCGCGCCTTCCTTCATCAAAATTTTTATATGTGACTGTACAAAGAGACATTTCTCCTTCAATAGGATTGATACAATCATAGAGTTCTCTTTTTTTTTGTAGTCGATACTCTGCATCTTTTTGGCCATTTGAAAGATTTGATGTTACCACTTCCGTGGAAGGAATCGATTGAGCACAAATATTATAAAAATTGGTATAATCGGTAATTATAGATGGATTAAAAATAATCTGCTCTTGAATTTGAAGAAATTCCGTACTTGATTGATCCGTTGTCGATTTAATCGATTTATTTTTTACGCATTGATCGTTAAGACAACAATCATACCCTCTTGCTTCGCAAGCACTTACCTGACAGCCCTCCGAGGTCGAAATGGGTAAATCTTTTTTAGATTTAATATTAATTTTTATATTTCCAAAATTAATATCTTCTATCTTTTCTCCGGTAACATCGAATAAGGCCAAAAGAGAGCTATTGATACAACTTGGACAGAGAGAAGACATTTTGTAAATAATAGATTCATTTGTATAAGCATTTGGTATCTGACATTGTTTATTCACTATTTCTTTATTAGGAGAGAGGAAAAAGTAATGTTCTCTTCTCCCTGTCTTCAGGTTAGGAAATGTACGAGGAATAGCGGCCGTGAGAAGAATTTCATGAGTATTTGCAAGAGTTTGAAAACGTTGAACTAGACAAAATTTTTGGTTTCTTTTTTCGTCGATTTTAAGATATTCGTGAATTTTTTTCCCTCTTAAATACAGGGAACGCTCTATATGTTTATAGACTTCTATACGTGTAAAGTACTTTATTGCACCATCTTGAAAAAAATTATTGTCACTATCAAAATCAGGGTCTTTCTCCTTAGAGTCCGACTCTTTTGCGCCATTACTAGAGAAATTTCTAAAAAATTCTCTCTCGCCTGAAAAAAAAGAATCCGGAGAGCAACCCATCAAACATAATATCAAAACAAGAACTAGAAATGATTTTAATAATTTCATCAATACGGATTATCGGTCTTTTTGATTTTTTTTTTTTGCTAGAGATTCATCTATAAAACAAGGGTAAAAATTACCCAATAATTACCACGATTAGCGTGGGATAACGAATCGAGGGTAGCTTTTTAGATAGACAAGAGAAAGAATGTCAAATAAACTTTTTTCTTTTTTAAAAGATTTTAGAAACTTTTCCCAAAGATTCTTATTATTTACGGCCGCTGCAGTTTTTCTCAGTATTTCAAGGGACTTAAGAGAAATTCCGAGACGCTTGGCCTCTTCGGCCGACGTCATTCTGCTTACGCATTTTTTCCCATCGTTACATAATCCCTTTCTGCAAAGAGACCCGTCTCTACAGTAAGATTCCGTTTTTTTGCTTTTATTTACCATATCGTTATTACTGATTAGAACCGAACCTCCATTTTGGCCCCCTCCTGGGATATTATTATTGTAGGGAAGGCCGTCACCTCCAAAATCTAATCCTCCCATATCATCTGTATTCGCTAAAGAACGATTATTCTCCATTCTTATTTTATCGGGAATAAGACCTACGTTTTGGCCTTCGTCCCAACTATTAATATCTTCCATAGATTCAATTAGGTTATCGGAAAAGACATTTTCCAATCCTCCTTGAGACATAGGGTTATATAAAGTATTACGGAAGCGTCGAGTGGCATTCCTAAGGTTTTTTCCTCTTTGTGTTTGACCGACTGTCTTTTCCCAGTGTTCTTGTTCTTTTCCTCTTCGCTCTTGATTTTTTTGAAACCGTTTCTGTGCGACGGCAAAATTGGCATTCGTAGTAAGTTTTGCATTTAACGCCTCTGTATTAGGGTGAACAATGCCGCTTCCTTTTTTGCTTGAAGAGAGCAATCCTTGTCCTTCAGAAACAATTAGGCCCCATTCACGAAACCCAAGATCAAAAAGCTTTTGAGGAGAAAACCGAGGGGCCTTTAATCGAGTTTGTTGATGTTGGCCGCCTCTCCCTACCCCTAAAGGACTTGATTGAAACTTTTGAAAGGCCGAACTTGTTTCCATAAGATTTTTCACATAATTATCAAGCAGTTTTCCCCACTGCCCTTTTTTACCTGAACCACTACCCCCGTTGGAACCTCCTGTAGACGATTTTGTCAAGGACAAAATGTCCTCTGAACCACTACCCCCGTTGGAACCTCCGCTGCCGCTTCCAAGGCCTTGCTGTTTTGTTGTCAAGACAGTTAAAACATCTTCTAGCCCTGCGAGGTATGAGTGAAATCCCACGGGGGGATATTCCAAAGCATCTCTATCGGCAAGGCGAGGGAAAATATAGTGAAATTTATAAACATACTCTTTATAGGATTTGAGAAGTTCAGTGAAGTCCTCTCTTAAAAGCCCTACGCTTACAATATGCTCTTCGGCCTTTGATTTAATCAATTCTTGGGCCGTAAAAGCATTTGCTTTAACGGCCTGTTGTTCATCGGGACGCAAATAGGCCGGTCCTTCGGGGGGATTTGGATGAAGTTTGGGAACCCACCATTGAATACTCTCTTCGTTTACAGATTCTACCTGATGCCCATCGGCCGCAACGCAGGGCCTTGTTCCGGCGCATTTCTTGGGAGGATCGTCACTCCATCCGTTCATAGGGGGCCCATTTCGAGGCCTAAGAATGAATGTTGTTGTCGGAAACGTATAAAACTCCTTAACTAGATTATCATAGGCCTTCCAAATCCTATTGTTATCATCCATACTACTGTAGTCTACCTTATCCTTGATGATTTGATCTTCTTTCACACCAATGGGTATCCAAGGATCAATAAGAAATCTTGTTTCATCAACAGAGTTGCCTGCTTGCGATGATTCTATTTGAACGGTTGTACTAAGCCATTTTTTTACACAAGCAGCGGCCGGTGTAGGATTCTCACACTGTTCATTATAGGGAATTTCGATATGCCGAGTCATGTCCCTGCAGACCATTCTATGATTACGGTTTTTCTCACATTCTGCCCAGTTGCTTGTAACAGCATCGTTTTGTTTGGGAATTATGGGATGGGGAGTATCGGTTCCGATACCAAACATTCCCGCTATGATAGATGCATAGAGGCCGTTGGGACTTCCCGGTGATGGATTCTCGTTTATATTAAAGACCTTTCTTACATTCTCGGGAAGCAGGGCCGTCGTGTGTGGAGGGCCGTAGGCGTATTTTTTTTCATCTTGCCAAGTTCCGTTTTTTTTCTGACTTTTGTGCTCCGTGAATTCATAGAGGTAGGGATGCGCACCCTGTTTTTTGTTAAAGAAGGCCTTCCCTCCACTTCCCGTACTGCCAAGATATCTCTTTTCTACGGCATACCAATCGAGACTGTTGTACCAATCCATAAATTCTGTTATTTGATTAAGACTATCCTCTTCGCTCACAAACATTGCATCATGAAGAGATGTATTGATAAAGGCCCAATAGACGAGAATCCTCTTGTATTTTAATCCGGAAGCATCACCGGTTGCAAGACCGCTAGGGCCTTCATCAAGTTTCGCTTTGTCTTCGGCAAAGAATTCGGGACACATATTTGCATACCGGCTTTTTTTGTCTTCGGGAAGGTTGGGCAATCCTTTTTGATACAGACAAAGGCATTCTAGTTGTACTTTTCTGCTTCCCCATTTTTCTATGGCCTGTTTAATACTCTCCAAATCTCCGGAAGATGTATTATTTAATGTCTTTACAATGTATTCATCAAGCATTCTCCCTCTCTTTTCAATTTCCTTTGCGTTGCCGACTTGTTCCGATACAAATTTGGTATGTTCTTTTAGCTTGAGTAATATTTGGTTTGTCTTATGAGATTCAAGAAACAAAGAATCCCTTAAGAGCTTTCTCTTTTGTGCTCTTTCCGAAAACAATGCTTTTAGTCGTTCATGAATATTTGGCCCTCCTCCGGACTTATCTCCCCATAAATCCTGAACGCCTTCTCCTCCAACAACATATTCTGCTGCTGCTAATGTTAATTCGTAGGAGAGAAGTCCGTTTTTGGCCAAAAAATAAACATAATCTTCCCACAAATTTATCTTACAAGATTTAAAGTTCGATCCATAATCAACTTTCTTGCTTTCAATAAGTGTTACCAATTGTTGGTTTAGATCAAGAGTTTGAGGCGTTGGAGAGGTGGTTTCTTCACTTGCATGATAAATAATTAGAGGGAAAAGAAATGCAACGAAGTATCCGGTAAAAATATATTTAGAACGTTTCAATCATACTTCCTTTATCATACTGAATGGGGTGGAATATCGGGGATACATATTTTTGACAATCCCTCATAAAGCCCGGGACAACAGGGACTTCTTACATCGGGTTTTTTCCCTTTGGAAGCACATTGTCCACATCTGGAAAAAGGGGCACATATTTTGTTTGAACATTTTTGCGAACAACAATCTTCATGACGAGTACAGACTCTGCCTAGTTTTTTACAGCTCCCAATGCCATAATCAGGGGTTTGTTGACTGATGCATTTAAGTCCTTTTTCACAATTAGAATTGAGAGTACAATCCTCTCCTCGTTTCAAAAAACGACCTTTGGTGGAATAAGTGGTGTGTTTTATCGTCTCCTGCGCTGAAAGATAGATAACAGATAGAAAGAGAATGACAGAAAAAGACCTCGGCATTAAGAGATTCTCCTTTAATTTACATATTATCAAATAAATAGTATTTTTTGTTGTATAATTTTTTCAAGCTGAGTAAACTACTATAGTCTTATATAAATTATAGAGTAATTTTGTTAAGGAAAGCGGTCAGTATGAAAAACAGAAATGATATGAAACAGGAATCTTTAGACTACCATGGACAAGGGAGACCGGGTAAAATGGAAATTTTACCGACAAAACCTTCTATTACGTCTGATGACCTCTCTTTGGCCTATACTCCGGGAGTCGGATACCCCTGCAAGGAGATAGTAAGGAATCCTACAGATGCTTACAAGTACACGGCCAAAGGGAATCTTGTAGGTGTAATCTCTAACGGATCGTCCGTTTTAGGCCTCGGTGATATTGGACCTCTTGCCGGCAAACCCGTTATGGAAGGCAAAGGAATGCTTTTTAAAAGGTTTGCAGATATTGACGTTTTTGATATTGAAATCGCTGCCGATACGGTGGAAGAAGTTGTTCGGATCGTGTCTGCTCTCGAACCAACTTTTGGTGGCATTAATCTCGAAGATATCAAGGCCCCTGAATGTTTTGAAATTGAAAAACAATTGAGTGAAAAGATGTGTATTCCTGTTTTTCACGACGATCAGCACGGCACTGCCATTGTGGCCTCAGCGGGGCTTCTCAATGCCGTAGAGTTATCAAATAAAAAAATAGAGGATGTTGGAATCGTTTTCTCCGGTGCCGGGGCGGCATCTCTTGCTTGTGCAGAACTTTTTTTACAATTGGGAGTACAAAAAAAAAATCTTGTGATGTGTGATTCCAAAGGGGTCATTTTCAAAGGTCGTATAAAAGGAATGAATAGCTACAAAGAAATGTTTGCAATCGAGACATCACACCGAAGTTTGACCCAAGTTCTTAATAATGCAGATGTCTTTATCGGTTGTTCTCGAAAAGGAGTTCTTACCAAAGATATGGTTGCATCGATGGCCTCTCACCCCATTATTTTTGCTATGGCCAATCCCGAACCTGAAATTTATCCCGATGAAGTTCGACAAGTGCGGAATGATGCTATTATTGCGACAGGACGCAGTGATTTTCCCAATCAAATCAACAACGTTTTGGTTTTCCCCTTTATTTTTAGGGGCGCTCTCGATGTCAGGGCAAGAAAAATCAATAACGATATGAAACTTGCCGCCGTCAAGGCCTTGGCCCAATTGGCCAGAGAAAATGTTCCCGATGAAGTTAAGTCGGCCTATAACAATCATCACTTTGCCTTTGGACCGAATTATATTATTCCCATGCCCTTTGATCCTCGTGTTCTTACATGGGTCGCACCGGCAGTGGCCAAGGCCGCCATCGAAAGTGGTGCGGCCGGCATAACTATAGAGAATATGAGCGTTTATACGGCCGATCTTGCCAATAGACTAAGTACTTCTGCAGGATTTATTAAACATCTTAGAGATCGTCTCAAAGGATATATGGAAAATGAAAAGAAGACAACAATGATCTTTGCCGAGGGTGCAAATACGAGGATTCTTCAGACAGTAAGAATACTGTTAAGAGAAGAGCTTATTAGTCCTATACTTCTAGGAGATCGGCAAGATATTAGGATAAAAATGGAGAAACTAGGTTTGGCCAAGGACCTTGAGAGCGTTCCTATCATTAAACCTGAATCTTATGAACACTTTCAAGATTTTTGTGGAGAGTTTTCTCAAGAGAGAGAACGACGTGGGATATCTCTTTACCATGCAAAGGATATTTTGGTTCAAAAGAATTATTTTGGTTCAATGCTTGTTAAAAAGGGATTTGCAGATACATTTATTGCAGGACCTACTCTCGATTACCCCTCGTGTCTTATGCCCATACTGGATGTTATCGGTACTCAAGAAAGAAAAAAGGCCTCCGGAATTTGTATCCTCATATTAAAAAACAGAACACTTTTTTTGGCAGACTGTACGACCCAAATTGATCCCGATGCAAATGATCTTTCGGAAATTGCTTTTTCTACTTCAAAGCTTTATCAACAATTGATGAAACGATCTCCTCGCATTGCTTTTTTAAGTTATTCAAATTTTGGTTCGAGCGTCAAACATTCTCCAAAAAAAGTAAAAGAGGCCGTTGCAATAACAAAAAAGAAATACCCTCACCTTCAATGTGACGGAGAAGTCCAGGCCGATGTCGCTGTCAATAAAAACATTCTCGATAAACTTTTTCCTTTTACCTCACTCGATCAAAAGACGGATATTCTTATCTTTCCTGAGTTAAATTCTTCAAATATTTCTTATAAACTTATCTCTCAACTGACAGATGCCACGGTCATAGGGCCTATTCTTGTTCCTATGCGATCAACGGTTAATATTATTCAACGAACTGCAAAGGTTGGTGAAATTGTCAATATGTGTGTTTTAACGGCCCTTCTTGCACAAGAACATAGGAGAACATCATGAGTATTCAAGTAATTACAACAGAACTTGCCCCGAAGGCCCAAGGAACATATTCTCAGGGAGTTAAGGCCGACGGTTTTTTTTATTTTTCCGGACAAATTGGAATTAATCCTAAAACACAGTTGTTAAAAACAAGTTTTACGGAACAACTTGAACAAATTATGGATAACATTGACGGTCTTCTTAAATCTCAAAATCTTCAGAGGAAAAACATCATCAAAACGACGGTGTTTTTGACTAATTTAAACAATTTTAAAGAAATCAACGAGGCCTATTCTAAGTTTTTTAATGAGGTCTATCCTGCGAGAAGCTGTGTAGAAGTCTCCGCCCTCCCACTAGGGGCCCTAGTGGAGATTGAGGTAATTGCTACAGAGATTTAAAAAACAAATGTTTTTAAAAAGTAAGTATATATTTGAAACACAGAATACTCGTTTTAACCGCTACTTTTTTAACATTCTTCTCTTTGTGTTTTTCCTTTTTTTATTTTATACAATCTCTTGCTTCATCTTTATTAATGTTTCCCGTGAAGAAGGCCTAAGTAGTGAGTCAAAACTTTTTCATCGTAGACCCGACCTGATTGTAGTCTTTACCGGTGATAAAGGAAGAATCCCTTTGGCCGTTAAAATAGCAAAAAAATATGATCAATACCGTATTTTTATAACGGGAGTTTTTTCATCAAACTCCGTAAAGACTCTTATTGATCCAATTGATAAGGATAACGGAATTGACAGAAAATTTCTTGAAATTGATTATTTTGCAAGGAATACCTTTGAAAATTCTTTAGCAACTTATCGTTATATTCAAAACAATAAAGGAATTCAAAAGATTCTTATTGTATCCCATGACTACCATATTATGAGAATTAAAAAAATCATGAAAGAAATCCAAAGTCCCTATGACAAATATGAGTTTTACTATATGGGAGTCAAAACAAATTATCATTCTTTTAGAAATATCAAACTTCTCTACAAGGAAGTCTTCAAACTTGTAAGGACATATTTATTTCTTCTTATGTGGGATAAGGGAACGGAAACATTTTTCCCATCCAAATAAGGGCCGTGCAACTCGTTTATCATTTTTCTTCCCAGAGATAAGAATAAGAAATGCTTCCTATAAAGAACTCGTGAGTCAGGAGTTTTGTTCAACAATCAAATATTTTACCGTCTCGGAGTTGCGAAGGCAAGTTGTAGAAAACGGGCCCCTACCCTCGAAACTCACCGTTTTCAATAACAACATAAGGAAATATTATAATACGAAGAAACGGTTTGACTCAAGAGCAAGGGCCTTTCTTTATAAGTCGCAATTTTTTTAAATGTTCTTTTAATGTTCATAGTCCCGATCTCCGAAGGGGATTCCGTTATTTCCTTCCGTCCCTTTGAACACACGATCGAAAACAACACAAAAGTCGTTGGTGGGGCAATCATCGTTAGCATTGCTTGAACCGTCGAGTTTTGTCACCGTGTAAGGTAAATCTTTGTGCTGCTTACCTGCCCAAATTCCACTGGTAACGTCAACGTCCGCTACGATCTTATCGGCAATCTTCTCTTTTGTAAGATTGGAAGTTCCAAGATCAATGTGTACGCTATCGAGGTTGATAGTTGTATCTCCCGATCCGAAATAGTCCTCCGAGATAACCCATAGTCCTGTGGCAATAGCACCGCCGCTTGCTCCGCTAAGGGGGATATCGGTCCTTACGGGATTTAAGCAGCCCCCGCCGTCATTGTCGTGGTGGATAGCTAAAGTTATTCCGTCAAGGGCGGCGTTATTAACGGTCGCCTCTATTTTGTCACTGCCTTTTCTAGACAATGTCACGTCGGTTCCCCCTATGCTTACGGGGGAACCGATCGTCGCAATCAAATTATCTATAGCGGTGGAAATGTCCGTACCGCTTCCCGTATTGTATCTTAGTACTCCCGTTATCATATAGTCCCTAACAAGCACTCTGGAAAGTGTTAGAGCACAAATCTGCCCGTTTGCATCCGAGTCCAAGGATGTTGCCGTCGGTGTAGAAGCTGTCGTAAGCGTTGCCGTTTCTCCCGTACTCGTTCCCGTTCCGTCGGATCCGCCTGTCATCGCAACTTCTCCTATGATTTGTCCGTAAAAGCCGCTATTATTGTTATCAATATTCTTTCCCCAACACTTAACGGAATTGTCCGACTCCATAACGGCACAAGTGTGTTTGTAACCTGCCGCAATTTGAATAGCGGTCTGTCCGCCCAAAGGGTCGCCCAACGTGCCTCTTAGAACTCGATCGGAAGCGGCAGTTCCGCCTCCAATCTGACTGTAGTCAATCTCCCACGATCCCCAGCACGAAACAGTCTTATCGTTTAAGATGGCACAAGCATGACTTCTCCCTGCCGCAATTTGGGTGGCGGTTTTGCCCACCCCTAAGTTGGGAAAAGAGCCACTGTGCCCCCAGCACTTAACGCTAGCATCGTTAAGAATGGCGCAAGAAATCACACCACCCGTTGCAATCTCGGTGGCGGTTTTTCCGGCACCTAAACTCGGAGTCCCGCCGCCTGTTTGACTGTAGCGATTATGCCCCCAGCATTGAACAGACTTATCCGATAAAACGGCACAGGTGTGCTTCATTCCCACCGCTATACGATCAGCGTTTCCGCTGCCTAAGGGGCCACCTACCGTACCGCTTATTGTGTTGTTGGCACCGGAGCCGCCTCCTATCTGCCCGTTACTGTTATTCCCCCAGCACACAACGGTATCGTCGTTTAAGAGTGCGCAGGTATACTTGTCTCCCGCCGCCACGGACTTGACCGTATTGGGGACTCCGCCTCCGGTGTCTCCCAAGATGGTATGGCCAACAGCTGTCGGAGTAGTTCTAGGGTTAGTATCGCCAACTCCCAGTTGTTCTTCGTCGTTTGCCCCCCAACACATTAAACGCCCGTGGTTTAGAGTAGAGTTTTTTAAAATAATGCATTGGTGGTGGCCCCCCGACACAAGAGCTTGGGGAGTATTACCCCCTAAGTTCTCCTTGATATGACTTCTCCAAGGGGAGGTACTAACCTTCCCCCATGCTTCCACCTCACCGTTACTAAAAAGGATGTGACTGGTTTCTGTTCCAAGGGCGAGCATTTCGGGTCGTCTGCATATTCTTCCCAACATTGTATAACCCGAGGCACAGGAAAAGGGGCAGGCATCGTCAGCAGTGGCAGCTCCCTCTAACCAAGAACCAAAGCCCGTTATACCCGAAATATCCGTACATAAGGACTCGGTTCCTTGATTGTTCACATAATGTCCCAAAGAAGGAAAGCTACACTCCCGACCGGAGGAATCCACCGCATAACCGGCAGTACAGGAAAAGGGACAGGTGGCGGCCGTTGCGGCGGCACCCGCTATCCAAGTAGCGACTGCCGCTCCTTCAATCGTAATAGGATTAGAATCACATGATGCCTCGATTCCCTGAGCGTTTACAAAACTTCCCGTGGAAGGAAAGTTACACGTCCTTCCGCTTTTCACGAAACCGGTATTACAGGAAAACCCGCAACCGGTTGCAGTCGCCACCGCTCCCCTATTGACGGCAAAGGCATTAAACCCACCTGTACCACCTGTGATAGGAGAGCAATCTTTTTCTACTCCGTTATCCGCATACTTCCCCGTATCGGGGATATTACACGCCCTCCCGGTTTTCACGAAACCGGCATTACAGGAAAACCCGCAACCGGTAGCAGTTGAGACCGCTCCCGTATTGACGGCAAATCATTAAACCCTGTTGCGGCACCCGTGATAGGAGAGCAAATTTTCTCTACTCCGTTATCCGCATAATTTCCCTTATGGGGGATATTACACGTCCTCCCGCTTTTCACAAAACCCGTATTACAGGAAAAATCGCAACCGGCAGCAGTTGAGACCGCTCCCGTATTGACGGCAAAATCATCAAATCCGCCAATGTCTCCCGTGATGGGAGAGCAACTTTGCTCGCCTCCTGCATTATCGGCATATTTTCCAGGAATCGGGGATATTACACGTCCTGCCGCTTTTCACGAAACCGGCATTACAGGAAAAATCGCAACCGTCGGCAGCAGTTGAGACCGCTCCCGTATTGACGACAAAATCATCAAACCCGCCTGTGTCTTCCGTGATAGGAGAGCAAGATTTCTCGCCTCCTGTTATCCGCATAATGTCCCTTACGGGGAATATTACACGTCCTCCCTCTTTTCACATAACCCGTATTACAGGAAAAATCGCAACCGTCGGCGGCAGACACCGCTCCCGTATTGGAGGCAAAGGCATTAAATCTATCACTGTCTCCCGTGATGGGAGAGCAATCTTTCTCTACTCCGTTATCCGCATACTTTCCCTGATCGGGGATATTGCACGCTCTCCCCGCCGTTTTTTTCACAAATCCGGCATTACAGGAAAACCTGCAACCGGCAGCAGTTGACACTGCTCCCGTATTGACGGCAAAGTCATCAAATCCACCTCCCGTGATAGGAGAGCAAGATTTCTCTACTCCGTTATCTGCATATTTTCCTTTAGTAGGAATCTTACACACCCTCCCGCTTTTCACATAACCTGCAGTACAGGAAAAGGGGCAGGTGATCGCCGTTGCGGCGGCACCCGCTATCCAACTAGCGGTTGCCGCTCCTTCAATCCTAATAGGATTACATGAACTTTCGCTACCTTGAGCATTGACATATGTTCCTTTTGAAGGGACGTCACAAGTATTCCTTGCCGTATTTTTTAAATAACCGGAATTGCAGTTGTAACAGTCGGCCGCAGAGGAAAGCCCCGTTGTTGTCGTAGCAGAGGAATGGGGTGGAGTCGGACAAGCTGTTTGAGTTTTGTCGTCTGCGAGAGAGAAGAACCCCGATGGCGTGGATTGGCATTGTGCCGAATCTGCAACACTATCATATCCTGCATTGCAATCGACGGCTTCGCACGAACCTAAAGATGTTGCTTTAACCCCTGCACCGTTGTCAATGGAACAAGGGTACCCTTTTGTACAAGTATAACCCGATGTGCTCTTCACATATCCCGATTTACAGGAAAAGTTACAGCCTGTTGCGGAACTTACTCCTTTCGTATTATCCGAAAATTCATGAAACCCTCCGTCGGTACCTCCAACATCGCCGCAACTTTGTTCGCTCCCGGAAACATCGACATACTTTCCTTTGCGGGGAAAGTTACACGCCCTTCCGCTTTTTAAAAAACCGGCATTACAGGAAAAATCGCAACCGGCAGCAGAATTTACCGCTATCATGTTTGCCAAAAAGGTATTAAACCCTCCCTTGTCACGGGTTATAGCATCGCAACTTTGCTCGTTGCCTGAACTATCCGCATACTTTCCCGCCTCGGGAATATCACAACTATTCTCTCCCGTATTCTTTACATACCCCGCATTACAAGAGACAACTTTGCCAGAGGTTCCCGACATGATGCAAAGAGCATTTCTCTATGAAAACAACAAATAAATTGCCAAAAAAGATTACGGAAATGGCCATTCAAAAAATGCAATTTCCATAGGGGAAGCAAAAAACGTCGGGAGCTTCTGCAACTTTGCATATTGTGCTATATTTTTTTGTTTTGGTATTCCAAGGAAGTTCTCCCTTCCCGTTGGAAAGAGGAGTCGTACACGCTTTAGCTTTTTTACTCGAAGAGGTCGCCCCCTCGCCGCCGCCGCCGCCACTGCTCCCACCGCAGCCCGACAGTAAGAGAAGAGAGAGAAACGTGAGATAAAGGCAGAGCTTCATATGACCGATTAAAACAGTCGGGAAGGGGTGGGGTAGCATGAGAATATTTTTAAAAGGTTTCATAAAGCTCTCCTTGCTTTTAAATGTGGTTAAAAAATAATAGTCCTCCTTTATAATAAATTTTGAAAACCGAAAAGGCAAAAGATTTTTATATTACCGATTAAAATGGTTCATTCCTTTTGAGATGTTTCGTAGCAGACATCCATCTTCCGGCGGTAATCTTTTTGGCCGTAGTTGGGCAATAACTTCGAGGACCTTGATTCCGCATCAATTCTCTTAAAATTGTTGCATTACTTCTGCCAAGTTCTCGGCCGATCCCTCGATCACTCAGTCCTCTTTGACAAAGGAAAAAAATTTGATAACCTTCATCTTGGGTTAGGTGTGTATAATACATGGCGCATCTCCTCTACTGTCTCTTTTCAAAGCAATAGTGTAGACCGTCCGGCCTAACTCGCCTTGACGCAATGAGTGTTGCACTTGCTAGTTGAATTCAGCTTTGATTTCATGGAATATCATTTGTTGACCTGACCAAATTTACAGAAAAAACCTGACTATTCGGTTTTGTGGGGCCGAACGGTTTTTTGTCTTAGCATCAACGGAGGGTTGCTTACTTGACAAAATAAGATGATATGTTATATCCTTCTCTCGTTAAAATGCTTTTATTTATCGGAAGAGGAAAGAATGAAAGAGGATATCGAAACACTATCCGAGTTTTTAAAAAACATGGCCTTTCTACGCCTGACAAGCGACTTCGCTTTTAAGGCCTATTTTGTCAATAACAAAAATCTTTTAAAGTCCCTTCTCAAACATTTTCTGCCCTTGCCGAAAGATGCGTCTATTGTGGAGATTGATCTTCTCAATCCCCAGCTTATTCCCGATCAATCTTCCGGAAAACCCGATAAAACATTTATTCTCGATTTACGGGCAAAATTTACAAGAGAATCTTCATCCAAGAGAGAGACGGAGATCATTAACATAGAAGTGCAAACAACGAAGCAAGCTCATTTTACCGACAGGATTCTCGCTTATTCGGGAAGACTCTATTCAGAACAGTTGAAAGCGGGAGAGGAGTATAAATTTTTAGCACCGGTTTACTCGCTTGTTTTTACGACACAAAATTTACCTGAATTTAAAGATGTCAAAGATGATTACAGACACGTTTGCAACATTAGAAGGATAAAAGAACCTCAAGTCATCATGTCTAGGGGTATGTGTTTTATAATCATTGAACTTGGTAAATTTACCAAAGATATGGAGAAACTTGATAGTATGAGAGACGAATGGTGCTTCATATTAAAAAACTCTGAAACACTGGGAATAGAAGAATGTCAAAAATTTTTAGATAAGGGGGGAGAAATGGCGAAAGCATTGAAACATTTATGGGATATTTCGCAAGATGATCAACTAAGAGAAATAGAATGGGCGCAAGAGAAACAGAGAAAAGACCGTTTTGCAGAGAAGGAATTTGCTCGGCAAGAGGGGCTTGAAGAAGGACTTGAAGAAGGGCGTGAAGAAGGACTTGAAGAAGGGCGTGAAAAGGGCCTTAAAGAAGGACACAAAAAAATTGCTTTGAAACTTATCGCAAAAGGAATTGACCTCAAAGAGGTGGTGGAGATTACAGATTTTTCTCAAAAAGAAGTTGAAGATTTAAAAAAAGAAGTTGATTTAAAAAACTCCAAAAATTCTTGAGAATGATGAGGACAAGAAGAGGATTTTTGGTCTAATATATGCCCTTTCCAATAATCAATCTTACTACGGGATATTTTCCTAACGATGAGGGCGTTCCTGCGGTGGAACCGCAAAATCTTTTCATTCTTACTCCAATTTCTTTAATTGGAACAAGCATAGCAACTTTGAGGAACCCTACAAGAGTGGGTTTATGGAACGCTTACTTAACTATGTCTTCTTGTTCGTCGGCCTTGACTCCTTCTATAAAGCATTGGTTTATATTTCCCTCATCACAGGTCCTGCTATTGTTGTCATCATTTGAAATATTGTTTGACGGTTTTCCACAGGAATAAAGTAGTAACGACAAAAGAACTATGAACTTCATAGAGATACCTCCTTATATACAAGTTTCGGAGACGAAAATTTAAATATGAAAAAGCATTCTTGCGGGGTCTTCCAGAAATTCTTTAACTCTTTTGAGAAAGGTTACCGACTCTCTTCCGTCAACGATACGGTGGTCATAGCTGAGGGCCGTGTACATGATTGGACGGATAACGATTTCCCTCCTAACGGATATAGGTCTTTCTACAATGTTATGCATTCCCAAAATACCACTTTGGGGAATATTGAGGATAGGGGTTGAAAGCATACTTCCAAAAACGCCGCCATTTGTAATAGTAAACGTTCCTCCTTGCATTTCTTCAATACTCAGTTTTGCCTCTCGTGCTTTTACGGCCAAGTCTTTAATTTGCAATTCGATTTCAGCGAACGTTAATTGTTCGGCATTTCTCACTACGGGTACGACAAGGCCTTTTGGTGTAGAAACGGCAATGCCGATATCACAATAATCATGGTAAACAATACTGTCTCCATCAATTTGCGCATTGACACCGGGAACCTCTTGTAAGGCCAAACAACAGGCCTTGGTGAAAAGAGACATAAAACCGATTTTTATACCGTATTTCTTAAGAAAATCCTCGTTATAACGTTTCCTTAGATTCATAGATGCCGACATATCAATTTCATTGAATGTGGTTAACATGGCCGTTGTATTCTTGGCATCCGTAAGACGTTTTGCTATCGTCTGTCTTAAACGACTCATTTTTTTAATGCGTTTACCTCTCCGGGAAGATGGTATTTTTCCTACGGGTGTTTCTTGCTTTTCTTCCGATTCTTGTTTTGAGGCCTTGAGAGCATCGGCCTTAGTAATTCTACCTCTTTTGCCACTGCCTTGTACGCTACCTGAATCAACGCCTTTCTCGGCCAAAATTTTTTTTGCTGCGGGTGAGGCGAGAGTTCCTCGAGTTTCTTGTTTAAGAGAGGGGACTTCTTGAGAGACTTCAGATATTTGTGAAGAGGATGGTTGTGGAATCGAAGAGGGGGTAATGGTCGCAATAACCGTTCCAATTTTAAGGTCTTCGCCTTCAGCGGCCGTAATCTTTAAGATTCCCGACGTTTCTGCCGGTATTTCTACATTGGCCTTGTCCGATTCAATTTCGCAGATATTATCGCCTTCATTGACATAATCTCCGTCACGGGCGGTCCATGACGCCAACGTGACTTCCGTTATAGATTCTCCAAGAGTGGGAATTTTGATTTCAACGGCCACAGGCCCCTCCCTATTTAAATACTTTATCGATAAGTTGTTGTTGTTCTTTCCGGTGTACGCTTGCAAACCCCGTCGCCGTTGAGGCCGAGGCCTTTCTTGCAATACATTCAAAATCGCTAAATGCCTGTTTCCATCTTGTTAGATACATCCAGGCCCCCATGTTTTCCGGCTCTTCTTGAACCCAGAAAAAGCGTGCTTTTGAAAACATTTTTTTAATTTTAATAATTTCTTGAAGATTAAGAGGATAAAGCTGTTCTAATCTCACCAAGGTTAAATCGACTCTCTTCTCCTCTAATAGTCTCTCTTTTAATTGATAGTAAATCTTTCCCGTGCAAAAAGCAACTCGTTTGATAGCGTTGGGGTCGCGAGCGGTATCAACAATAGTTTCACGAAATTTTCCTTTTGAAAAATCTTCAAGAGGAGAAATACATTGTGGGTTTCTTAAAAGAGATTTTGGAGTAAATACAACAAGAGGTTTCCTAAAAGGATATTTCATTTGTCTTCGCAAAATGTGAAAAAATTGCGCCGGAGTTGTACAATTGGCCGCAATTATATTGCATTCAGCACAGAGCTGCAGATAGCGTTCAGGCCGGGCCGAAGAGTGTTCCGGGCCGGCCCCTTCATATCCATGGGGAAGAAGAAGAACCACACTATTCATTCGTCTCCATTTGCTCTCTCCTGCCGAAATGAATTGATCAATGATAATTTGGGCCCCATTGGAAAAGTCTCCGAATTGTGCTTCCCAAATATTCAGTGACCAAGGATTCCCTTGAGAATAACCATATTCAAAACCAAGAACAGCATATTCACTGAGGTGCGAGTTATAAATACGAATGCTCCCTCTTTTATCGTGATCAAGATGGGCCAATCCACAATGGGCCTTATTTGTGTATTCATCAAAAAGCTTGGCATGGCGATGGGAAAATGTTCCTCGAATAACATCCTGACCGGAAAATCGAATGTTTAATCCCTCCAGCAAGATGGAACCGTAGGCCAATAGTTCTCCTAAGGCCCAATCGAGTTTGTTGTTTTGATAAGCATCTCTTCTTTCATCGAGAATTTTTTGTGCTTTTTTCAAAATTTTAAAATCTTTTGGAACAGAGACCAGGGCCTTAAGCACTTTATCCAAGATTTTCTTGGGTACGGCCGTATTTGGAGATGATTGAAAGTCTTCCGGATTTGACCAACGAAGGTTGGCCCAACCTTTATGAGGCCCTTTCTTTCTCTTAGGAAGCTCTTGTTGTTTAACATTGTTAAAGCGATCGGTGAGCATATCTCGGTAATTCTTTTGAACTTCCTGAGCAATTTTTCTCACATTGGGATCAGATGTAAGGAGCTTTTCTATGTAAAGTTCTCTAGGATTTTTATGTTTGGCCACCAATCCATAAAGATGAGGCTGAGTGTACTTGGGTTCGTCACCCTCATTGTGTCCATGTTTTCTATAGCAAACCATGTCGATCCACACATCCTTTTTAAATTCTTGTCGGAATTTAACGGCCAATTCGCAGGCATAAACCACATGTTCCGGTTCGTCTCCGTTGACATGAAAAACAGGGCCGTCAAGCATTCTGGCCAGAGATGTACAATAGTGCGCACTCCTACCCTCATAAAAATCCGTAGTGAAACCAATTTGATTGTTAATAATAAAATGGATTGTTCCTCCGACGCTATAGGATTTAAGTTCACTCATTTGAAGTGTTTCGTAGACAATCCCTTGGCCAGCAACAGCGGCATCTCCATGGACGACAACAGGAATAATAGAGTTGGTCTCTCCGTTATAAACAGCATCAATTTGGGCCTTTGTATAGCCTTGAGCTACGGGCGTAACGGCCTCAAGATGTGAAGGGTTTGGCAGTATTTTGAGAATAATCTCTTCAGAGTTTTTGATTTTTTGAACAGAGGTGTGTCCCAAATGATATTTGACATCCCCTCCCTCAAGATTACTTAATTCCTCTAAAGAACTTCCTTCAAATTCGGAAAAGATATACTCATAGGTCTTGCCGATAATGTTGGCCAAAACATTTAATCGACCGCGATGCCCCATAGCAAAAATAAATTCTTTGGCCCCAAGATGATACCCTTTGTAGATGATGGCATCAAGGGCAGGAATCATGCTTTCTCCTCCTTCTAAAGAAAATCGTTTTTGTCCCACATACTTAGATTGTAGAAATGTCTCGAAGACATTTGCTTCGTTTAACTTTTGAAGGATTCTCTTCTTCTTTTCAGGATTGTAGTCAATATTTTCGGCCGTAGATTCGTATTGGTTTCTCACCCATCTACGCACATCTGTGTGAGAAATATGCACATACTCAATACCTATTTTATTACAATACAGGGCCTGCATGCGTCCGATGATTTCCCTCAACGTAGACCCATTTTTAAGTCCTACAAATTCCCCACAAAAAAATTTTTTATCTAAATCACTCTTGTCAAGATTATAGTATTTGATATCTATTCTAGCATCTCGATCTTTTCTTGGACGAATGGGGTTGGTATCCGACAGAAGGTGGCCTCGGGAGCGATAGGATTGAATCATTCTAAAGACATTGAATTCGGCCCTAAGCATCTTCTCTCCGATACCTTTTTCATCTCCTTTGAAAAATTCAAATCCTTTAAAAAACATTTTCCAAGATTCATCAAGAGAATCCGGATTTTGTTTATACTTTTCATAAAGTGAATCAACATAAGAGGGATCAGAACTTGTAATAGGAGAAAAATCTTGATTACTCATAGTAGCATTTCACCGATAAAATATCTTGCTTGACATCATTTCTAAAGGTTAACAAAGAGTAGTTTTTTATGTTACAAGGAACCTCTTGCCTCTGCAAAGAAAGACATTGTTACTCAGTCAAGTTAGTGAGAAGAAAAGGAGCGATAGATAGATTCTGCGTCGAGCCTGTGGAGTGCATACAATTGATCGGCCTTATAGGCGGATCGACCTAATGTCCCTTCAATCCCTAACATTGTAAAACGAGGATGAATATTGTTTCTCACTAATTCCGTGATTAACAAAGAACCCATTCCCCCTTTTACTTGATGATCCTCTACGGTAACTAATTTATTGTTATTCTTTTTTAAGATATCCCGAAAAAATTCCACGTCCACGTTGTTGACAAAAGGATGGTTGACAACGGTTGCATCAATACCTTTCCTCTCTAAAAGACCTGCGGCCTTTAAAGCATGAGAGACTAACGGCCCACAAGTGGTGATCACACCATCTCGGCCCTCTCGCAATACCTGAGGTTTTTTCCATTCAAAAGATATATTATCGTTATAGTAGGGAGGCTGATTTTCTCTCCCGTAGAAAAAGAGGATGCTCCCCTTTCTATCGATGCCGGAAGTAGGAGAGAGTTTTTTTACGGCCTTGTATAAATAGGACTCTGCCTCCTTTGAACAACTACAAACGACCAATGTTATATAAGCAATAGAGGCCGTGGCCGCAATGTAAGTGAGGCATTGGTGTGAGGCCCCGTCTGCTGCATCTTGAAGGCCTGCATGGGAAAACAATCCAATGACAGGGGCCTCCGAAAGGGCACTCATAATCAGGGGAAGACTGCCCTTAGTAATAGCAAATTGAGCAAAGGTATCTACAATGGGAATAAATCCCAGTTTACTCATGCCAACACCCGATGATATCATGTTGCTCTCGGCAACACCGAGGTCTACAAAATGCTCGGGAAATGCTTGATGAAAAGCGGCCATTCCTGTAGAGCCTTGAAGGTCACTGGAAAGGGAAAAGACCGGTAGGCCCTCTTTGGCCCCACGAATAACGGCCTTGGATAGACCGACTTGAACTTTTTCCGTCGGAGATATCTCTGTTGAAGAGGGCGACCTTTTCTTTGGAGAAAAATTCATCAGATCGGCAATCCACCGTTGAAAAACGTCAGGGATAGGATCACCTTGCCACAATTCTTGAACAAACGATTCCAATTTATTGTCATGGGCCTTAAGGGGAAAACCGTGTCCACCGTTAAGTGATTCTTCAGTGTCCTTCACTCCATATCCTTTGATGGTTTTAAAAACAATCGCTACAGGTCTAGAGGGGTCTTCTTTGAGTTCGCAGAGGGCCTTATCTATAATGTAATGTACTCTATTAAGATTATTTCCTTGAGGTTCCCGGAAAACTTTATGTCCTAAGGATTCTAGGGAGGCAAACGTTTGGGCCATGCTAAATGCATCCTCGCTAATGCGTCCGGAGAGTTTTGTATCATTGTCGGAAATCAGAAGAAGAAAAGGATTGAGTCTTCCTTTTGTGGCAAGGCCGGGCAAGGCCGCAAAGCATTCCTTGGCCTCTCCCTCCATGGAACCTCCATCGCTGAGGGTGCAAATCGTTATGCGAGAATTGCCTAAGATATTATCGCCAAGACAGAGACCTTGGGCCTGACCAAGGGCCGAACCGAGAGGGCCGTTTGAAATAAAAACCCCCTCTCTATTGATATGGGCCTCTCCATGCCCCGTAAGTTTGCTTTCTATAGAGCGAAACTTCTTGAGGTCTTCAAATGACATTCCGTCAAAATTATATTGCGCTCTGAGAGCATAGATGCCATTTTCACAATGTCCGGCATCGTTAACAAAATTATAGCGATCGTACCACTCCCCCTCTGTTGTTTTACGAAACATAATAGCGTGAATAGAGGTCATAATTTCCACAAAAGCACTAGGGCCTCCCCAATGGCAAGCGGCCCCGCCCCTAACAGCATGTTGATTCATAAGGGCCAAAAGAGTTCTCGTACTCCTAGGATTGACCAAAACATCAATACCTCCATTGACATTTTTCACTTCTATTCCAGAAGAGGGAACGGCCTTTGGAGTCTTTGCAAGTTTTGAGGGGAAAAATGATCCTTGGGCCATGGCACTATCGAATCCTTCATCGAGGATTGTGTTTCAAAAAAAATAATTAGGCAAGAAAATATCTTCTTTTAATCAAAAAAATTTGTTATCAATCCTTTAAATAAGGATAACTATTCAATGAGTGTAAGAGTTCGTTATGCTCCCTCTCCTACAGGCCGTCTCCACATTGGAGGGGCCAGAACGGCCCTTTACTCCTACCTTTACGCACGTGCGCAAGGGGGTACCTTTATTTTAAGAATTGAAGATACAGATACTAAAAGAGGAGATAAGAAATACGAGAAATCCCAAATAGACGATCTCGCTTGGCTTGGTATGCATCCCGATGAAGGGCCTTATCGCCAAAGTGAAAGACTGGATAGCTATCGGGATACGGCCGATAAACTGATGAAAGAGGGCAAGGCCTATCCTTGCTTTCTCACCCAAGATGAACTAGACAATCTCACGAAAAAGGCCGTGGCCGAAAACAAGGCCCCTCACACTTACCACAATTACTTTGCCAACCTAGATCCTCAAGAGGCCCTAGAGAGGATTAATTTGGGAGGAAAATATGTAGTTCGATTTAGAAATCTCGGTAAAAAGAACTGGAGTATTGACGATCATGTTAGAGGGAAAGTGGTTTGGGAAGGAGATAGTGTGGGAGATTTTGTTATTATGCGAAGTAATAATTTTCCCGTTTACAACTTTTGTTGTGTCGTCGATGACATTTTGATGGGTATTACTCATGTTATTAGGGCCGATGATCATCTTAACAATACCTTGAGACAATTGATGCTCTACGATGCCATAGGAAAAAAACCTCCCGACTTTGCCCACTGTTCCCTTATTGTTGGAAAAGATAGACAAAAGCTTTCTAAAAGGCAGGATGCAATGTCTGTGGCCGAATACAGAGAAAGGCACTATCTTCCTAAGGCCTTGGCCAATTACATCTATCTTCTCGGCCGATCTCATTCCAACGAACAGGAAATTTTTGATGTTTATGCTCTCGGTAAGAATTTTTCTCTATCTGAATTCTCTAAATCTCCGGCCACCTATGATACAACCAAGTTAGATAATTTTAACGGTCGACATATGCGTATGCTTGGTGCAAAAGAATTGGTTGACTATGTTTCAAGGACATTTTCGGATATAAAAGATTTTTCACTCCAAGATCAAACTTGGAAGGAAAAGACGTGTAGGTTTTTTGCTTCCCGAGTGAACCTTCCCTCGGAAATGATTCCTTATGTCAAATCTATTTTTGAAAACACATCCGAAGACTCCGAAGAACTAAAAACTATTCTCTCTAGCGAGCTGGGACGAAAAATTCGAGGCCATTTTGCAGAAAAGCTCTCTCGAATTCAACAATCTTTTGTCGATGAATCTCAAGTAGAGGCCTGGATAAATGACTGTAAAAATATTTTTGGAGTAAAAGGGAAATCCCTGTTTATGGTAATAAGAGCAGTTTTAACGAGACAAACCGAAGGGGCAGACCTCAAAACATTGATCTCGTTAATACCTGTCAAAAGCTTGAAGGCCCGTCTTGCTTTTAAAGCAAATTAAAAACTTTTAATTAGAAAAGTATTTTATGAAAATTTTACTTATCGTTATTACCTTGACCATACTGGGCCTATCGAACGATAGTGCCCTCTCCCAAGAAGAGGTTGAGCTTTCGCTGGATATAACTTCCCGATTGAAGAATGACAACGAACAGTTAAAGTTGCAGTCTTTTATAAGGTTGAAGCTTCAAGTTACAATAGAAGAAGGGGTTGAACTAATCGGTATCGGCGCAACCGGACCAAGTTTTAACAACAAATATTTGACTTTGTATAATTCTGAGAGTGGTACCCCGAGTGATACGGAATTCTACTTGCCTCAATTATATCTGCAATATAATTCCGAAAATTTTGGAATCGCATTGGGTGCTTTGGAGATGAGAAAGGACACGGAAGCGATAATTACCCCTCTTTATAGTTCCGGTTTTATCGACGGGGGTAGGGTTTCTATCGGAAGGGATGAAGCGGATTGGAAGGCAACCGCTACATTGGGGAGTATTAATGATGTGACAGTGGCACAACCAAATTTTTTTCAGCGAAGTTTGGACCTTGGCAATTATGTGGAGACGGTCTTTCATCTAAAACCTTGGGAGGATGCCAAATTAGAATTGGGTTATGAGAAAATCAACGGGGAGAATTACTATCATGGTATTTTATCCCATGAATTTGAACAGATATTGAATCGTAGTCTTAAGGTCATCCTAGAGAACATCTACAACCAAGAGAGTGCCTCTTTCCATTCAGGACTCACTGTCAATCTCGCTCTCACCGATGAATTCTCTCCCCCTCAAGTCACCTATAATTGGATTCATCAGGAAATGGAGTACATCAATTTTCGTTGGATGAATATGATTGACGATGGGTTAATAGCAAGGCCGGGAACTTCTTCCATCATGACCTTCACCTTTCCCGTAAAGGGGATGAAGTTGTATGTTCGGTGGCGGCACCACCACGACAACCCCAAGTGGCATCGCTATGGGGTCGGAATATCATGGAGGGGCCGAATACGCAACCGCCGTCTGAAATAGATTCCCTCAAACACACTTCAAAAAAGGGGATTTTGAAAAATGCGCTCTGCGCTGTGCCGAAAACCGCTGAGCTTGAAGGCCCGTCTTGCTTTTGAAACAAATTAAAACTTTATTTGGCAATGGGAAATATCTCGTGTTAGAAATTCAAAGAATCTAGATAAGGATTAAGTGCTTTTAAAAAATGAAAGTTTTTACTTTTGTTCTTGTCTATTGTGTCTATCTCAACTCATTTGCAAAGACAATACGATGCCTTGATGTCGTTACGGGAGTACTCGCAAGGCCTTTATATTTCCTGAAGAAGGAAAATCGTCTTTCCCCTCTTCGTCAAGACCTCCTCAATTACGCCGAAAACAAGGGCCTTAACAAGCAACATCTTGAGGAATTGTCCCATCAACTCAAAATACTTCCGGATGACCTCACGACAAAAGAAGGCAGGGAATTGCTCATTAACCCTTTGCTTTATTTAGAAGATGGCCAAGAAATATCCGATTTCATTGTACGTCTTGATGAAATCTTGGAAAACCATAGGTCTATTGATCATGTTCTAAGCTCTTCATCGATCGAGAACCTTTCAAAGACAAGTAGAGATATACTCTCGTATGCTTTTTCCTACAAACTTACAATTGATGTTCGTCAAAAATTAGCGCAAAAACTTACAAACCTTCCTGAAGTTCTACAATGGGAGGAAGGCCGTGATTTCATCCACTATCTCTTCTCTTTAAAGGAAGAAGATCAATTTTTGGCCATTGAGCATATGGATGAAATTGTTACAGGATATATTAAAAGCAATATTATAAAAGAATTTATTCGACTTCAGGGACAGACGTTGATCATGGAATCTCAAGAATTCAGCCGCTATTATAGAAAGCTTCTTCTAGATATCAACAAAAAGAAGCTTTCTTCAAGAGAAATACTTGGTCTTGGGCCTCAAAATGGAGAGCTGATAGAAAGGGCCCAAAAACTCACAAAAGAGTATATGGACCAGAATCGACGACTCATTTATGAATGCCGCAAACAGGCCTCATGGAAAACTTCAAAGAATTTTGTTAAACAAGACTTTATTTCTTTTTCGACTTGGACAAGACCGGCCATATCTATTCCTTATGTGTTGGCCTATAATTTTGATAGACCGTTTATTGAGGTTGCACTACAAGCAGTCGTTATTGAATATTTTTTCAAGGCCTTCAGTTATAAAGTTGGTGCAGAGATTTTTACGGGGAGCAAAGGCAGTGACTTTGTAAAATATATTAAACGTTATGGATTTTCAAGAGTTTATGGAGCAATAACGGCATCTGCTCTTTACTTCATTTTTTCTTGGACGGAAGGCAAAGAAAAAGAACAAATATTCCAAGAAATCATGCAAGATTCAAACAAGAGAGGTGAATTGCATGATATGATTTCAGCAATGAACAATGACGGTATGTATGAGAAATTTATTGAGACAATCTTTGTAAATTTTGGACGTTATTTAAATCAGTTAGGATTTTTAGAATCAAAAGATATCCCCTCTCTTCAAGGCATAGATTGGAACAATCTTACGGCAGAAGACCTACATCGGGAGGATACCCGGCAGATTATAAAAAAGGCCGTAGCTGAACATGTCTACGATAAAAATAGGGAATATGCCGTTTTTGATATATTCCCCGCTTCAGGACAACGGGCCGTGGATTATTGGATTTTTAATGCTTTGTATGCCATACCCTTTAATATTATTGACTATGCTTTTGATACCTTTGTTTACAACAAATTTTGTAGAGAAGCAGGCAACTTATCTGAGGCCAAAAAAAAAATGACCAAATTGTATTTTATCAAAAGGATACTCAGCGATATTCCTTATGTGTTCAGTAGGCGATCACTCATCGGTATTTAGTTCACGTTCTTTGACAACTTTGTATTCGGCCTCAATGATATCATTTCCTTTTTTCTCAAAAGATTTCTTATCTCTTTTTTTGTGTTTTGAAAGGGCCTTGTAAATTCGAAACCCCCAAAAGGCATAGCGGATGATAACAAATAATGTATAAAAGAACAAGGCCTTAAGGGCGAAAGCTACCATAATTATGGTCGTAGCAGTCTCGGTCTAAAAAGGCAAAAAAATCCTCTTAAATGTGGTGATCAACTGCAGTTTTCGTCAGTTTGCAATGCTTTTAACAAAGACCCTAGTTAGAGGGGCCCAAACGGCCCTCTGGTGAGGGAGAAGAGGTGACAGGTTGACGGGGGGGGCCTAGAAGATGTATTATCTTATACAGAGATAAGAATAGGAAATCGTTCCTATTCTAAAGTTTGGGTGTCGGTCAAAGGATTTTTTCACCCATACACAAATTTTTTTAAAGTCTCTGCCTATGCAGTCCATTATTTTTCTCTTATTGGCCCCCTATATAATAAATGCAAATGTCAAACAATATGCTCCTTCTTCTTTCTATCCAAGCGAACTTCAAGCAATCCTTTCTTATATTGATTTAAATCTTTTAAGTGCTGAAAGAAGAAAACGACTTGAGAAAGGCCTAAAAACTATTGACGTAACACAAACACTTCTTAAAAAAAAAGAACTTTTATTTTTAATAAAATCTTGTATTTATAAAACTATCCTTGCGAATACTCCAACAAAGAAAATAAAAAAAATTCCTAAAAAAGAGGAAAGAGCGAAACTTTTGAAAAGATTTAAAAAAGAAGATAAAAAAACTCTCTTTGATCTTTGGCCTCTTGAAAGTATTATTGTTGATATAGAGAATCTTGAAAAAAAAACGGCCTATTTAAATTACTACAATAATAAAAAAGGTCGCTTTCCCGAAAATTTTCAATCTTATCAGAGAAAAATTGAACTGCTTTTGGGATGGTTTTACTTTTTTAAAAATGAGAATAGAGAGGCCATTGCGGCCCTTTTAGGAAAACTCTCGGAAGAAATTATAGATAGTCTTGGCAAACAACTTCATTTTTATGTCCATAAAACAAAAGTGAATTTCAAAAATGATTCTCTTACAAACCCTCACCATCAACTGACATCTTTTCAAATACTCAATAAAGAGGCGAAAAAAACAACCGAGAATACGATATCACTACCAAGTATTGAAGACATTATTGACCCTATTATTAATAATGAAAAAAATATTCTTCCTAAACCTCAAAATGATTGGACATTTTCTGAATATAATGAGGCCGAGAATATACGAAATCCCACAAACGACTGGGTCGTTCAACAAGAAATGCTCCCAAAAAATGTAACAAAAAATATCATTACTCGTCCAGCGTCGACGAGTGAAATTGAATCGGAGGATAATTTACCAAAACCTCTCAACGATTGGATTCTTCCAACAATTGATCCTTTCACCGAACTTCCAAAACCTACAAATGATTGGGCCGTCTTCGAAGAAAAGACAGGGCCAAACTAAAAACAAAAAAGAAAACTATCACGGCCTCCATTTTCAATGAGAAGGTCTCTCTAGGGCCTGTTTATATTTCAAAATAACTCTTCGCGTCTTTACAGGTCTTGTTTGGAGAAATAAATGTTTGAATATTAAAACTTTTATGCAAAACAAGGAGAATCCATGAAGCTTGTCTTAATTTTTGCCACTTTATCAAGTTTATTTCCATCGACCGATATTCAAAGTGCCAATTGTTCTGTATACAAAAATACATATGTTGCTAACAAGACAAAATACATAACTATTGGAAACTGTGTTCTTGAAAAAGAGTTCTTCATTGGGGGCCTTGTTGAAAATGACGTAATTTCTGCCGATGATGAAGTTTCCGATATTGTATTTTTCAAGAAGAATTTTTGGGATATCTTTTCTTGGCACGATTTCAGTGTTACTATTTCATTGCATAATAGAGATGAAGGAATTCACGTTCAATGTTTACTAGGACACTTTGACGAGGATATTATTCTCTTTAAGGAGTGCGATACTAGTGGTAGTGAGTTTTTTTTAACTCATGAGGAGCTTGCTCTATGGGCCTACTCTCCGCGAAAACGCAAATCATTTCTTAGAATTCACAATCATTAAATTCAGAAAAATGCTGAATGCGGAGCGTTGTGTTTTTTTATGGAGGACTTTCCGTGATCAAAAGACTTTTCATTTTGAAAAATTTTGACTACATTAGGCCAAGCGACTGGGGGAACAATTATTGTTTGAAGTGAACTCCGCCAGGTCCGGAAGGAAGCAACGGTATCTTCATGATAATGTGTTTTACTCAGTCGCCCTTCAAAAATAGCGAAAATGGTTTATCAAGTATTGGCCAGGAAATGGCGTCCAAAAACATTCCAAGAACTTGTAGGTCAAGAACCTATTGTTAGGTCTCTTGTCAATACTTTACGTTCTAGAAAAGTAGGACATGCCTACCTCTTCACGGGGACAAGAGGAGTGGGAAAAACCTCTATGGCCAGAATTTTTGCTCGTTCTATACGATGTGAAAACCTTTTAGATGATGGCAACGCCTGCAGTCGTTGTAAGGCCTGTAGTGAGAATATCAACGATTTTAATATTATTGAAATTGACGGGGCCTCTAATAACACAGTCGATGAAATTCGAGAACTGATAAACAATACTCGATATCTTCCGACTACGGGAGCATTTAAGGTTTATATTGTCGATGAAGTTCATATGCTCTCCAAAAATGCGTTTAATGCTTTTTTAAAGACATTGGAGGCCCCACCCTCTCATATTGTTTTTATCTTCGCAACAACGGCCCCGGAAAAATTGTTAAAAACAGTTCTTTCAAGATGTCAAAGATTTGATTTGAGAAATATTTCTCTTGATGTTCTTGTTGAGCAAGTTAAAAAAATTGCTTCTCAAGAAAATATTTGCTTCTCAAATGACGATATTATTAAACAAATTTGTCGTGTTGGCGATGGTTCCTTAAGAGATACCCTTTCTTGTCTTGATCAGATTTTAAGTTATACAACGGATAATATAATCACTGAAGATGTTCTTACTCATTCTTTGGGTCTCGCTAAGCATTCCGACATAAGAGAGCTTTTAGCTTCTATTTTTAGTGGTGATTGTATCAAAGTATCTAAATTTTATCGAGAAATGACCGACAAAAATATTTCTTTAAAAAGTATAGCACATGGCCTTCTTGACGAAATTTTTGACATCCTTGAATACTGGGACAAAACAAAGTCATCTATTCCTAAAATGAAAGAACCTCTTTGTGAAGAAGAAGTTTTTTGGATCTATGAAGAGCTTGTTCAAGATTTCAACTGGGCCTTGACATCTATTGATCCATCAAGGGTTGTAGAGACTGTTCTCAGAAAACTTACCAAGAGGAGAGATTTTTTAAGAGATTTATCCGGAAATCAAGAGATATCTGTTTCTGTAGAAAAAAAAAATCCGAGGCCTTGATAAAAGAATGGAATACTTTTCTTAAATTTTTAAATGAAAAATCACCTTTTGTAAAAATCAGTTTAGAGAAAGGAAATATCTTAGAGGCACCTATGCTTTCATCCAACGGCCTTGGGATAAAATTGGCCTTTCCTGAAGAAGCTCATCTTATTGTAGAACATCTTAAAGATGTACAAAGTTCTTTGCAAGAGTATCTTTCTATTTTTTACAAAATTGATAAGGAAAAGATTTCGATTTCTATGAGTTTAATAGGAAAAAAGGAAGCAAAAGATAAGAATTTTAAATCGAAAGAACAAATATTTTTTGAGAAAAAAGAACAGCTTAAGAAAGAGAAAAAACAAATGATATCCAGTGACCCCATGGTAACAAAGGCCGAGGAGATATTCCATACCAAAGCAGACAACATTATCCTCAAAGATTTTAATGAGAATATTCTTGACTAGAGCATAAAATATGTTGAATAATTATCAGGAGAATTTAAAAAGGTTTCCTAAATGTATTCCATTCCCTCCACATCTGCCCTTGTTCTTCTTTGGACAAAACAGTCTATTTATAATAGTATTTCGGCCAAAAAATTTTTTCAGAAAATTAATCTTGATGCCGGAGAACCCCTAAGAAAAGAATTAGAAATTGAAGGGCTAACCCATCATGAAGAGGTCACAAATCGAAAATATGGAGTACAAAAGTTTTGTGCGAACTTTTTTACGGCCACTTCCGACGGACAAGTAATTTTCTTAGGAGCGGGCCTTGATCCTAAATCTCTTGATGTCGCAGAACTTTTTCCAAATTTGTATGTTTTTGATGTAGACATAGATAATATGGATATCAAAGAACGCATTACAAGAGAGATTCAAGGCCCTAAGAATATAGCGTTTTGTAAGGCCGATATCGGGGCCACCGAAGAAATGAGGACAGTTCTTAAAAATCACGGATGGGATGAAAATAAAAAAACGCTTCTTGTGGCCGAGGGAATTTCTTATTATGTGCCGAAAACTGTTTTTAAAAAGTCTATTCAATCTTTAAAGACTCATGATGGAGGAATAATTTTAGAGTACTCTCTTCCCTATGAAGAACTTCCAAGGCAAGGTTATAGGATATTTTTTGACAAACTTCAACAACTTTTAGGACTTGATGAACAGCTCTGTTGTTACGGTGTTGATGAAGTGGCCCTTTTATCCAAAGAACTTGGCGGCCGTCTTATTACAACGATGAATCAAACAATGCTCGAGAAAGAGAGAACGGGAGAAAATACATTCTATGGGATTGATACAGGCTGTATTTACGTCTCTTTTATTCAGTTTTAATTCTTTGGGCCGTTAGTGTTGACGAAGATTTTGAACTACCCCTCACTAAAGTGAGGGGTAGTTCAATGATAGATTGAGGCAAGAAAAAGAAGCTTCTCTTGACTCCATATTATCTTCGGCCTCTCAATAAGATTAAAAGCAGTTCTCATAACCTCTTTTACAACAATTGGCGGACTCATTCCTACCGCCTATGGGGTAGTAGGAGGAAGTGACCCAATGTTGATTCCTATGACTCTTGCTATATTATATCTTGGGGATTAAGTAGTGGGGCATTACTCACCCTCATTTGGGTGCCTATGCTATAATGGAGGATATTTCCTTAATTTTAAGAAAAAGATTTTTTTAGAAAATTACAGAAAAGAGATATAGGCCCGCACTCCCCTATTCCTGTATGAAAAATCACTAAAGAAGGCCGGAGTGTTTTGAAAGCTTGCTTTTGTTTTCTCAAGGGTTTATACATATTAAAATGTGTATATTTGCTAAATTTTCTAAAAAAACAGAACTATTTTAGTCAACTTTTAGGAGGATCAATATAATGCAATATCGTATTTTAATAACATTGTTCACGCTTTTTATTTCTATCCCCAAGGGCCGTGCTCAAATAGAGACAATTCATTCCCTTATTCACGAAAATGATGCTAGGAAGCTTGAACAATATTTAGAGGAGAATGAAAGTAATAATATAGATATATTAGATGAGTGGGGGAGAACTCCTCTATTTTTGGCCGTATCACTGGGCCATATGGAGTGTGCTGCAATTTTAGTAGAATATGGTGTAGACCTCAAACACCTTTTAGGAACGGGGAATACCTACCTTCACCTTTTGGCCGAACAAAATGCAGATGAAACACTTTTTAATCTCTTTTTATCCAATAATGAGAGTCGTGACCTTATTAATACACTCAATAATAAAAATCAAACTCCTTTAACGTCGGCCATTCTCTTCGAAAATAATCAGGTCGTTATAAGAAAATTGTTGAATAGCGGGGCCGATCCAAGACGAGGACGTATTTATGGAAAGAACCTCTTTCTCTATGTAATTGAAAGAGAGATGACGGAATTACTGAGAGATTTTATCGAGGCCGCACACAGGACAGACGGCCCTAACGACGATACTGATAACTTTGACGATTTTCTCAACGCCATTGACCAAAACGGAGATTCTCCTCTTTCTACCGGTGTGACATCTAAAAATCTCTTAAGTGTAGCAATTCTATTGGATGCAGGGGCCCGTGTTGATAGTGGCGTTCATGGGAGGGACGAGTTTGCAGATACTAGGCCCTATTCTAATTTCTTTTATGCCATACAGTTAGATGGTCTAAGTATGGCGGCCCTACTTCTAGAACATAAAGGATTTCCCAAAGTGAATGTTAATGAGTATAGAGTTCACGAATCCCTTGGAGTAATTACCTCTCTCGATTGGGCCATTGCTCACAGCAATATTCCCCTTACGGTTTATCTACGGGCCAACGGGGGACAAACCGCAGAAGAACTTGGATTGAAAACTGAAGCTTCAGGCGAAGAAAGAGAATAATACTCCTCTAGAATACGACAATAATATTTGCTTCCTCTAGGCAGAGAATATTTATTTTGTGAATACTTTTTTGGATTAGATAAGTTTCGTAACTCTGGGCCTTATAGATTTCTTTGGTATTATTTAATCGGAGTTCAACGAATCCTTTGAGAACAAGAAAGGACCTGTACCTTCCGTTTTGAGAAAAAGTTTTTTCTACACTTTCTCCTTTTTTTAAAGAAAAAGATATCACCGAAAAGTCTTTAAACGCTATTAGCGTATCGACCTTTATCAAAAAAACATTTTCTTTAAAATGAAAAAATGATCCTTCGTTACACTCAGGGTGAAAATTGAGAACGTCCATCGCCTTATTAACATGGAGAGTCCTTGAGTTTCCTTTGTCGTCTGTTCTATTCCAATCCCAAAGTCTGTAAGTAATACCGGAACTTTGTTGAACTTCAAGAAGGAGGACATCTTTTCCTATGGCGTGAATTGTTCCTGAAGGAACGATGACAAACGTTTCTTTTTGAATAGGGTAAAAGTTGAGAAAAGAGGTGATGTCCTCTCCTTTTTTAAGGGCCTTAGTAAATTGATTTTTTTTCACATTAGGTTTGAATCCAAGGTAAATTCCAGAATTTTTATGGGCCTCAAGAATAAGCCAACATTCTGTTTTTCCCGAGGAGCGTTCAACTTTACGAGCGTAAGAGTCATCGGGATGTACTTGGATAGAAAGATTATCACTTGTATCTATGTACTTAACCAAATAGGGAAGTTCTGAAAAATTGAGTATTTTATCGAGTTCACCTGCACTCGATTTGCAGGATGAATTTTCAAGACGAGAAACTTCCCAAAGTTCACCTATAGCAAGATTTTTCTTTTCATGGCCGTAAAGTCTCTGAGCAAGTCTCTTTCCTCCCCATATTTTTGCCGAGACAAAAGGCGAGAGTTTTTCGATATTTTTTAATAGAGTCTCTTTACTCATTTTACATGGTTTGAAATAGGATCGAAACAAGAAATAAAGTTTTTAGTTTGTTTATTTGATCACTTTTGTTTTTTCTAAAATCCAAATCGACCACATCCATTCATAGATAAATCCACTTCACATGCCTCTTTAAATAATTTTTCAGCATTAGAAATATTTCCTCGTAGATATTCTATCAACCCGAGATTAAAAGACCCTTGCGGACTTCCGCCTTCATAGGCCCTTATGAAGTACATTTCGGCAGTAGCAATGTTTTCTTGTTCATATTCTATAACTCCTCGATTAGAACATGCCGACATATCTCCACCGTTACAGGCCTCGCCATAATATGTTTTGGCAAGTTCAACGTTTCCCCGGGTGTATTCTATATTTCCCAGATAAAAACATCCCGGCGCATATTTGCCGTCACAGGCCTTTCCGTAATATTCTTTCGCACGGTCGATATTATTTTGTTCGTATTCTAAGTCTCCTAGATAAACACATTCTAACAAATATTCCTTGTTACATGCATCCGTGTATAATCGTCGTTCCGCTTCTAATCTTTCCATTAGAGATGAATTCTGAGCGAATGTAATCCCAGTATAAAGAAGATGCAAAAAAATAGTGACCAAAATGCATTGAAAATTTTTCATAAAAGATACCTCCTTAATTAAGGAGGCATTGTAGTAAATTATCCATTTGAAATCAAGAAAAAAATAATTTTGCAACCATATTTCTTCCAAAATGGGTGGGCCGCCAACGAGCGATCGAAAATAACGCTTAGCAATATCTATTTGGGGTATTGAGGATGTCCATTTGAGAACTTCCTTTGAATAGAAAATTTTTTCTTGAAATTGACTGTGCAATAGGTTACGATCTATTAGTTTGAAGGTAATTTCTTAAATACCGTTAATGGTCTTTATCATGATTCAAGAATCATTTATCAAAAAAATTATTGAAGAGGATAAGGCCTCGGGAAAATGGAATGGGCGAGTGTGTACACGTTTCCCTCCTGAACCCAACGGACATCTTCACATTGGACATGCAAAATCTCTCTTTCTCAATTATGGAATTGCTCAAGATTACGAAGGTACTTTCCATCTCCGCTTTGATGATACCAATCCGGAAAAAGAAAGCGAACTCTATGTTGAAAGCATAAAAAGAGACCTTCAATGGCTTGGAGTTTCTTGGGGGGAAAACTTATTTTTTGCTTCCGATTACTTTGAGCAACTTTACGGCCATGCAGTAACATTAATCAAGAAAAAAAAGGCATATGTGGACGATTTAAGTCCCGATAAAATCGGTCAATATAAAGGAGACCTCAAAAGGGGAGGAAAAAACTCGCCCTTTCGAAGTCGTAGTATTCAAGAAAATTTAGACCTCTTTTCAAAAATGAAAGAGGGAAAATTTCAAGATGCCGAAAAATGTCTCAGGGCCAAAATTGATATGAATTCTCCTAATATCAATATGCGAGACCCCGTTCTCTACCGCATCCGTCATAGACTCCACTACCGAACGAGAGACAAATGGTGCGTCTATCCAACTTATGACTTCACTCATCCCTTAAGTGATTCTATTGAAAAAATCACTCATTCTCTATGTACCCTTGAATTTGAAGATCACCGCCCATTTTACGATTGGATTTGCAATACCTTAAATCTCCACCATCCTCGACAAATTGAATTTGCAAGATTGAATCTCGACCACACGATTATGAGTAAACGACTCCTCCTTCAACTTGTAGAGAAACGTCTTGTCGCAGGTTGGGACGATCCTCGTTTGCCTACACTTGCAGGCCTTAGACGAAGAGGATACTCTCCCGAGAGTATCAAGCATTTTTGTAACCATATCGGTGTGACAAAAAAAGAGAGTTTTATCTCTATGGCCACTCTTGAATCGACCATTAGAGACCACCTCAACCTTCGTTGTCAAAGGCGTTTTGCCGTTGTCTACCCTCTCAAAGTCACCGTGATGAATTGGGAGGGAGAGGATTGCCAAATAACGGTTAACAATCATCCCTTAGATGCATCTCAAGGCCAACGTACTTTAAGCTTTGGAAAAAGTCTTTACATTGAACGAGAAGATTTTAATGAAAGGCCTCCAAAAAATTACTTTCGCCTGGCCCCGGGGAAAAGTATACGCTTGAAATATGCCTATATTCTCCAATATCTCGATCATGTTAAAGATGAATGGGGAAAAGTTGTGGAAGTAAAGTGTACTTACCTCAAAGATTCTTTAGGAGGTATCACTCCAAAAGGTGTAAAAAGACCTAAGAGTATCGTCAATTGGTTGAGTGTCAACAATGCAGACAACGTCAAACTTCGCCTTTATGGTCGTCTTCTCCTATCTCCAACCGTTGATAGAGAACGTCTTCAAGATTCTATCAATCCCGGTGCCCTCAACATTGTCCACTCAAAGATTGAAAAAGACCTTTTACAGGCGACGATTGGAGAGTCTTTTCAATTTGAAAGACAGGGATACTTTCGAAAGGATGAGGATTCTCTTAACGAATTATCGGTTTTTAATCGGGTTGTATCCTTAAAGGATACACGTCAATAAGCAACTATAGTTTTTTCAAGAAAGCTGTGAGAAATCTAGTATTATGCTATGAAATCGATCCCCATTATCGCTGGAACAATTTTTAAGAGATACCTCTTCTGTACTATTATCAACTTCCAGATTATCGCATGTAATCTTTAGAATCTTACCTTGTACGGTAGCATAGAATGTAACATCAAACCTAGTCCGTAAAAAACGAGAATTTATGGTAAGTCGTCCTACATTGTCAAATAAAGATGTTTTCCAATTGATGGCCGATGCCAACTTCTCATGGTTAATGGGCAATCCATTTACTATCGTAGAATCGTCATTGATCTTAGCAAACAATCCCGCAGACAGCAACAAGAAAAAAGTCATATACTTTAAAGAAGTCATGTTTTCCTCCCTAATTATGATTATATCTATTTATATGGTAATATGTCAAATGAGGTCGCTATAAAAAAATAAACTTGAGTTTTTAAGGCTGAATTATGAAAAAAGCTTTAACCATGTTCCTTGTATGGATACTCTTTTTAAATACTCTGTATGGGCAACAGAATGGTCACTCATACTTTATTATTAGAGAAATAGGTTCTGAACGATTTATTGAAGTTTCTCTTTTACAAAAAGGAGGCGATTATTTCCAAGTTAGACTTTGTGAGAATTTGGATGATTCGCTCTGTAACAGAAAGATTCTTGCAATAACAAATGACAAAATACAATCACAACATGAAGAATTTAATTCCCAGTCTCAAACAGGGGCCGAGAATATAAAAAAGATTGCGCCCCTGTTAAGACAACGAGTTATACATACTCTGAAAAATGTAATAATAGATTTGGAGATTCAAGGTGAAGAGTTAGATATCATCTCCGGTATTTCCGCCAACTCCATTCTAACTACAGTAGCATTACTAACAATGTATTTCTCTTTTAATCGGTTATTAAATAAGGTTAATATAACAAAAGCTATAAAGAATAAGAAAGTTATTAAAATTGGTATACCCTCCGTGCTCATGGTCGCAGTACTCGTATATACCTATTCGTACATGAATGTTTCAAGAATAGAGCAATCACGGGGTATTCTGACTGATTTCGAAAATAGCTTTAATGCATTCCTTGATGGAAACGAAGAATTGTACATATCCGTAGAGGATTTAGATGAAGTATGGAATGTGATTATAGAGACTTTTTAGCTTATTACTAGACTCATGCCGCCGGATGGACGTTGCCAGTGCGACAGGTATAGGTTGAATTAGGGCCACTCTTCCTTATATGAGACCTATACCAATCTATGCCTTGTCCTTGGAGAAGTCCCCTTTTTTATGAGAGAGTGACTCGAAAATCGAAAAAAGTGGGGGGTGAGCAGTTACAAATCACTGTTGATTTTAAACTTGTTTTATGTTATAATCCCATCCATTATGATGGATAAGCTTAAAAGCATCTTTATTCCTCTTATAGTACTACAAATGTTGATGAGTCCTATATCTCTATGGCCTCGCAATCGGTTTGTTGCAACCTCACAAAATCAACAAGATGACATTCAAGATGCCGCTTCTCCATTGGGGCCTGTCGATGAATTGAAGCAATTTAGAAAGGATGTCCTTGGCGACGCCAAATTTCCTGAAACGTGTGGTGAAGCTAAACTGCAGTCAGTCCGCGAAAGTATGAGGAACAATCCTTACGGTGCTCCAAACTTTTACGAGGCCCTGAACAACATGAGGAACAATCCTTACGGTGGGCATCTAACCTTTACTTCTACTTCAAATTCCAATGAATGTGAACAAACAATCGTTGAGGGGGCCATCCATCGATTACCTCAAGAAGATATTAGGCCCTTATACAATAGGGCCATGGGACTTAAGATACAAGTTCTCTATATTATTAGCGATACATCTTACGACCGTGAACAGAGGCGAATGCTTTTTCACACTTATATTGAAAGCGTCCTTTTCCCTATGCGGGCCCTTATTGTAAAAAAACAGTCTTTCACTTTGGAAACGCCTGACGCAAATTATTCCTACGAATATCTTCTACCGGAACGTGTCCCGGATGATTTTATTTGTGAAATTCCCAACCTACAAGACCCTGCTGCCACACTTCTCATGACGGTAGCAGGCCTCGATAACTTGTGTGAACTTCCCGAGGGAATTTCTTACGAAAATAACAGGACTCGATTTAATATTCTCGCCTTAAAAAGAGATGTACAAACCCTTGCTTCCTCTGCTACGACAAATCAAACTGAAGCTCAGACAACAACAGATCAGTACGTTCAAGCACTACAGTTGCAAAGTATCTTAGTAAGTCTTCGTTTGTTGAGAGATTATGATATAATTTCTGATACGGAAACAAAATCCGAAGGACTTTCCGTGCCCCAAGCTTGTTATCCTTATCTCAATACGGACGAGCTCTTTTTTCCTTCAACTATTACAGAAAAAACTAGAAAGAAATTTTTCTTAGAAACCTTGCTTACAAAACATGGTTTTGTCCCTACAACAGCTTTTTCGGGACTGACTGCATCGCAGGATGAAAGTTTAGGTTTCAGCATGAATGAGCGAAAGGCCTTTGAGCACTACAACGATGTTCTTAATGAAAAAGATGTGAAAAGCATTAATGAGACAATGGATTTTCCTTTAGGTACCTCTCCGACCCCTTTTGAGGAGTATTCCTACGCTCAAAAAGGTCTAAACAATTTTGAATCCTATCCTCAATATAGCGAACTCATACCCGCAATTAGTGACAACAGAGATACTTTTGACAGAATAAGAAAAATAAAAGAAATCGAAAACGTAGCATCTTTTTTAGTCGATTCTCCTCTCACTCTTACTGTAAAAAGCATATTGTCTTACTTGGGTGCCATCAAACCGTCACTTCCTAGTCAATATAACGGTATTCAAATGCTTCACAAGCTCTTTCCCTTTTCGGAAGAAGAACAGACAGAATTTTCTCCATATCTTGTTGAATCCATGGAAAGAAATAATGTCGCAGATATCATGGATCTTATCCCTTCATCCCTTGAAGAAGAATTGAAATCGCGGGAAGTAGTATTTGAAATGCCTTCTCTTTACTCTCCTGTAGTATGGCAACGATGGGGGTTTGAGACTTTGGGTTATTTTACGGGAGAGGCCCAAAAAGTCGATAAGTCACTTTTTCAAGACATAGAAAATGCCGTCACCGATACTTGTCGTAGCATTAATAACCTTAGAACTCCTGTTGTATGGCAATATCCTGTATCGCAATATGTGCCGGGAATTAATAGATTTTGTCGTGGAAAATCGCCTAGAGAAACCCTAAAGAATATTCACGATTTTATCGAGTCCAAAAAATCTGAAGTACAAGGCCTTCTTCTGTCATCTAAAATTAATGAGAGTGAGCTTGAAAATTACTATCCTTTTTTCAGAAGGCTATGGAGGTTCTTTAATCGACATGGCAGTTTTCATCGTGTGGATATGAGTGAATATATGTTAGATATCAATGAATATAATTTTTTAGAAAATCAAATCTTTTATTTTGGTAATCCTTGGGCCGTGTTGAGGCTGGGCATCCTCTTACTTATGGAAGAAGTCAAAGGATCAAAGATAGAGAATAACGAGTCATTGGGTCTATTAGGAACGCCTCCTCGTTTCAATGAATTCAGTCTTGCCCGTAGGATGCTCAACCCTATCCCCTATCAAATACAGGAATTTAACAAAGGTATTGATATAATCCTTGAAAGACTTCAACAGGCAGCAAGAGTTTGGGGCATCGATAAACCGTTAAGTAACGAACATGCCGGAAAAATTCTCACCATGGAGGAGAAAAAATCTTTGTGGAGCGATATTATTGGTGAATACAATAGAGATAATGACCTTCTCTTATCAACCGAAATCGGGGGGGAAAGTGTCCATAATTATTTGATGGGTCTTTCCTATAGATATTTTTTTTCAAAAGAGGATGTTATTGAATATCTTGAAGCAACACCTCATGTGGCCTCGATAATCGGCCAAGAATCTTCAAGAAAGCTCAATGAGATAACCCTTTCCTATGAAGAACAAATGCTCTCTGAAATCTATAAGGCCAAGAAGGCCGGAAGGGAATTAAATGCCAATCAAGAAGAGTTTATCATTCAAAATCCTGTGGACAATGCAAGGCAGATTCTCCTTGAATTGGATACCCGATTTAAGCTTCCCATCTTACAATCGCTTTTAAAACAATCTTCTTCTTTAAGGAGAGAAGATATTGTAGAGGCGATAGAGGAAATTTGTTCTCTTAACCCTAGAGAACATGGAGACAGAAGGGCCATTTTTTACGGAACACTTAACATTCAAAATGAACTCAATAACATGATAGGACTTCCGGAAGTTCCTGAAGATATTCTCGGCGAGATCGATAGTATGGATCCCCTTGAGTGGAACATGCTAAAGGCCGCCGGAGTGCTTATTGGTTCCGTAATGAGCTCAGTGGTGGCCTATTCTTCCTCCGCTGCTTGTATGGGAGCAACCGGAGGGGCCTGTGCTTTGTTAATTCCTGCTATCATGTCCGTTGCTCCTTGGGGAGCAGTGACTTCACAAGTTTATCTTTTTTGGGGAGAATGGCATCTCTTTTTTGAGGCCCAACGCCATAGTAAACAGCTTAAACTTCTTGAAAATCTTCATTTTACCGATCGTGAAAGTTCCGGTGAAGTTGAACGTAGCATCTTTTTCCCGGCCATCGAAGTCGCAGGTTTTTATGGTGTTATGGGAATTGCCGGACGTGCCTTAAATTTCCTTAAGCAAAGCTTAATTTCTGTTGCGAGAAATAAAAACCTAAACAAAAACCTCTTGAGAACCGTATATCGTCGAATGGAAATAGAGTTGGCCCAATCCCTTCTAGGTCATGGAAATTACAATAGGGCCTCCCAAGGTATGGTCAATTTGCGCAAAAGGTTTAGAGGTCTACGAAACCTCTATAAAAGAAGAGAAATAAGTTTAGATACCCTCCTTGATCGTATACCCCCTCTATTAAAATCTTGGTCCGATGATACATTTGGAGAGGTAAGTATGAAATTCTCCTCTATAGAGGAGGTTGACAAGAGTTTGGCCGCCAAAATATCGGCACATTTTGTCGATGATCCCGTTAAAATGGCCGATTTCCTTGACAGTTATCTAGGTCGAAGATTGAGAAAGGCCCAACGATGGATAAACCCCCTAACAGGAGAAAAAATACCTTTTGCTCAAAGGCCACGAAGCGGTCGTATTCCTTTAATTGGACGTGGAGTAGGATGGATGAGGCAAAGGGAGACCGTTCAAAACCTTGTTAAGCAAAGTCAAGATATTCAATCTATAAGAAGTGATCTTTTAGAACTTTCACAAACAGGGGAAAATTTAGAAACCTACATTGGTCGACATGCTGAGCGATTAACGAATATTTTTGCCAATCTTCCCTACAGAAAACGAGAGTTCCCCCACTTATTTTCTCTACAAGGAGGATACCATCATTACCTATCCCATATAAATTATCCGCCAAGAACTTGGGGTGCCGTAAGTGATGGGGTTGTCATGGAAGCATATTTTCGATCGAGAGCAAGGCTTGTTTACGAATTTAACACTAAAGCAGCAAGAGCAAGATTCGGACTTTCCCCCAATGTTATCACAGAGAGTTCCCTAGAGTCAATGAATCACTTTTCCGATGCCTATTTAAAGGCCTTGAGTAAAACCTCAGGAGAAGAAAGAAGGGCCTTGGAAGAAAGCTATGAATCCTTTATCAACGGCCTTACTCTAAGGGTTTTTGAGTCTCCGGAACTGGCAAAATTGTTCAAGAAAGGAAGGGCCCCCGATAATTTGAACTTAGAAGATTACAGAAGAATTTTGTTTAATCCTCGGAAAGGAGAAGAGGAGATATTCTCTGAAAAGCTTTGGAAGTCCATGAACACCGAGAGTATTTTTCAGCTTGATGCCGGTAAAGACTTTTCAAATAAAATTCACCAACAACTGACCAACTTTAACAATCCGAATGAATTTCAATACTATCTTAGTACTCTCAAAGTTATTTTAACAAAAAGTGCAGATCCTCTTATCATCGATATTTTCTAAACGCTTAAAGGTGATATACAAGGATCATCATTATCTTTTGCAGAAAAAATATCTTGCTCAACTTGCAGCGGAAGAACAGCATTCACTTGTAATGTATCTTATCGGAAAACTATGTCTTTACGATACTGCTCAGGATGAACGCATTGATTTTCATTTTATTGCCATAGGCCTTACAGATAGATCCTTCTAACCATTTCTTTCCATAGAAGAGACTTCCGATCAAAATATTCGGCCTCTTCAGAGTTTTTTTCAAAAATTGTCTCCTGTTTCCAAGTTTGAGAAATATCATCAAAAGTCATCTCTCCCTTTCCTATAAACGTACCAAGGGCAGCTCCATAGGCCGTTGTTTCAATGATTCTAGGACGGATAATTTTTAATCGTGAAATGTTCGCTTGAATATCCATAAGAAGATTATTTGACGAGGCCCCACCGTCTACACGAAGTTCTTCAACATGAAGTCCCATATCTTCTTCTTTCATAATTGTAAGAATATCGTCGACGGAAAAAGCAATACCTTCAAGAACGGCCCTCGCAATATGGGCGGCATCGGAATCTCTTGTCAATCCCACGAAAGAGGCCTGGGCCTTAGGTTTCCAATGAGGAGGCCCAAGTCCTGAAAAAAAAGGAAGCATCAAAATATTTTCAACATGATCAAGACTTTTCACACTTCGAGCAAGTTTCTCAATCTGAGAGGAATGTTCAATAATACCGAGAGAATCTCTTAACCACTGAACGGCGGCCCCTGCAATGTAACAATTTCCCTCAAGTGCATAGTAATTTCTCCCTTTATGTCGATAACTTATAGTGGTCAGCAATCCTCTACTTGAAACAAGAGGTGATTGGCCTGTGTTGACGAGAATAAAGGCACCTGTACCATAGGTACATTTAGAATCTCCTTTTTTAAATCCTGCCTGCCCGATAAGGGCCGATTGCTGGTCTCCCATCATGCAATTAATCTCAATACCATCCGGAAGAAAACCTAGGCCCTTTGTTTTACCAAAAACGCCAAAAGAGTCTTTTACTTCAGGAAGAAGAGAAACGTCTATTCCAAAGATATCTCCCAATTTTTGATCCCATTTCCCAGAATGAATATTCATAAGAAGTGTGCGGGAAGCATTGGTGGATTCCGTAAAATAACTTTTTCCATTTGTCAATTTATAGAGAAGATAAGTATCAATCGTTCCAATCCTTAAACATCCATCTTTTAAGGCCTTTCGTGCCGATGAACAGTGCTCTAGTAACCACTGTATTTTTGTCCCGGAAAAATACGGATCTAAAGGAAGACCTGTTACCGCTTTAATCTCCGCTTCTTTATCTTTGTTGGAAGAACAAAACTCGCCAGTTCTTCTATCCTGCCAAACGACGGCCCGATGTAGCTGTACTCCCGCAGTATCAAAAAGACAGATGGTTTCTCTTTGGTTCGTTATTCCTATAGATGTGATTTCCGTAGGACTTAGAGAGCAGATTTGCATGACATCTCGAACGGATGTTTCTACAGATTTCCATATTTCATCAAGATCATGCTCAACCCATCCAGGCCTAGGATAGTATTGGGTAAATTCATGGTTCGCTTTGCCCACAATCTCAAGAGATTTTTCATCAACAATTTGGGATGTCGTACCTGTTGTTCCTTGGTCTAAAGCAAGCCTGTATCCCATTCTACACTTCTAAATCTAAAATCTTATTGCACTTAAGTCTTTTGTCGGAACGGCCACAATCATAATAAAGGCCCGCCACAGTTCTGTAATAGCATGATTGAATCCTCTAAGCAATGTAAAAGATAAAAGCATTAAGACAAGTAGAAGAAGAATAAACTCAAAAAAACTTTGGCCCTCTTTTTCGGACAGTACTTCTTTGGTAAACGTGTTGACCTTTTGCAAAATTTTTGATAAATGATACCCCATACCATTTTTATGGTAGGAGAAATCTTTGCAGTATTCAATAAAAAAAGCTCTACTTATTTTTATCTTTCTGTTGACTTTTACCGGATTTTTGTCTTCTCAAATTTTTTTTGAGATGGCCTATAAAAGGGAGTACGAAGTTCAAGAGTGGGATATTCCCAAGAACGAAAAGACCTACTATGAAACACAATTAAAAAACACGGCCTTTAAAGATATTAAAGGACGAGTGCATACGGCCCAATCTCTCAAGGCCTCTATTGTGATCTTGAATTTCTGGGCATCTTGGTGCGGCCCTTGTCTTAAGGAATTTCCTTCTCTTGCGGCCTTACAAGAGCGCTATCCCTCGGATCAATTGCGTATTATCGGCATTAATTCCGGAAGTGATAGTCTTGCCAAAATAAAAGCAATTGCTAAAAAATATAGATTAAATTTTCTCCTCGTTGTTGAAAATGGAGAAAAAATTGCAGAGGAATTTTTTGTTAATTCTCTTCCCGTTTCTCTTATTTTTCACAAGGGACGACTTATAGAAATTTCTAGAGGAGCAAAAGATTTTATCAGTACATCTATGGTGGAAAAACTTCAAGGCCTTTTGACAGACTAACAGTAATTCCCAGTCTTTTTGGGAGATTATACGCTTATTTTCAGACTTTTTTCCTGAACATTACGAAGAAATAAGATAAGTTTTTCTTTTTTCCTTGTAAAAATCGTAGAGAGGACTTCGTTATTGGGAGAATTGAAATCTAATTGTTTCCAACGGTTAACATCACATCCCTCAGGGTGTCCGGAGATGTTATCTACATTAAAAGATGTCATCGGCGGCAATGCCTGTTCAAGAGGTTCTTCCAATTTCATTATCTGCTCTTTGGCCTCATCATCCCTAGGATTGAGACGGAGGAGATGTCGAAGGGTTTCAAGAGCATTTTCTGTCATATCAAGTTTAATATAAATACGAGAAAGGAGTTTTATAAAGGCCACATTGTCTTTATAGGAATTGAGAAAGGGGCGAAGAGCAAAATAGGCCGAGTCGTAGTACCCTTTGTCAAAATAACAAAAGCTCAGGGATAAATAACCCGGGAAATACGAGGGATTTAAGCGAGTTCCCTCTTTCAACACTTTAAAGGCCTTATCGTAGAGTCCTAGTTTTCTATAGATATCCGCTAGAGGGGCAAAAACCTTGGAATAGGGGTTCCTACGAAGTTTTTCTTGGTAACGTTCAATGCGAGGATTATGCAATTTAAGGTCTTTCATGAGGCCGGATTCTCCGGAATCTCACTTTCAATTAAACCTGATTCTTCTTCATTAATAATTCTCGGTGTTAAAAAAATCATCATTTCCGTTTTATTTTCAGCAACTATGGAAGGCTTTCTAAAAAGCCATCCTACCAAAGGAATATCCTTAAGGAAAGGAATTCCCGCTTCATTATTTGATTCTGTAGAGTTGTAGAGCCCTCCAATGACAACGGTAGAACCGTTATCGACAAGAACATTCGTATTTACCGTTCTAGTCGCTGTTGGTGGTGGTTGATCATCACTCCCCCTCTCTCCAAAGGTACTTCTAGAGATATTAATTTCCATGTTGATGGCCCCTTCATTTGTTACCTGAGGTGTCACGGTCATATTTGTTGATGCTTCTGCGTTTTCATACCCTGTTTGACTACTTCCCTCTGATACCATGAGAATGCGATAAGGCTCTTGATCGCTTGAGGTAATCGTTGCCGCTTTATTGTTTTGAGTGATAATTTTCGGACTTGCAATGGTTTTTGTTTTTCCCTCCGATTCATAAAGTTGTAGTCGAAAATTAAGGGTTGCCATTTGGCCAAGCCCCATAGCGAAGCCCATGGCCGTTCCTATACTTACATTGTCACCGGCTGAGAGTTCTCCTACAGAAGAAAAATTAAATACCGGACCCGTTCGAACAGAAGTCCTTCCCGGAGACAAATTGCTTGAAAAATTAAATCCGCTATTGAGTCCCAATTCTTTTCTGTAAGACTGATCTATATCAATAATTTTTGATTCAATAAGAATTTGAGGTGTCTGTGTATCGAGAATAGTTATAATTTTTTTTGTTCTCTCGATTACTTCCAATGCATCTTCTATAATAAGAGAATTTGTTCTCTTATCCGACGTAATCTTTCCCACATCTTTAGTTAGATACGGGCGAAGTATCTTTTCAAGGTCTTCTATTTTTGCATAGCTAATAGGAATTACTCTCGTCTCTAGAGGTCTTTGGTCTTCCAGCTTCTTCTTTTCTTCTTCTTCGATCTTTCTCTTCTGTGTCAATACCTGAGTATTGTAAATAATGAGAATGGATTTCCTCCTGTCGGCAGAAAGGTCGCTGAGTTCAAGAATTGTATCTAATGCCTGATCCCAAGGAATATCATTAATAGTTAATGTAATAGGAGAAGCACCCTTGGCAGATTCCGTGAGAATAATGTTAAAACCGGAAATCTCCGCAATCATTTTAAGCATATCTTCTATAGATAGATTTTGTACATTGAGAGAGATTTTTTTACCAACATATTTTTTCGCTCCGGATAAAGTAAGATTCTCTAGAATATCTTCCAAAGAATTTGACTTGGGAATATTGATTTTTAATGCTTTCTGTCCATCCCCTACAAGGAGGTCACCGGGTTTTTGCTCCATTTGAGCAAAAACGCCAAACCTATTTTCTATCATGAGAACAGTTTTATTCTTTTGTCTTTCTAGTGTCGAATTCACATTGTCCCTCAACTGTAACACAACCCTGATATCCTTAGCGTTTTGAGGTTTCGGATAAGCAGAGACGAAGACGACAGGCCCTGAGAATTCTGACGTATCAAAGGACCTCAAAACTCGTGCGGCGGCCTTAATATTTTTAAAGTCGACGATAATTTGTTTATCGGCCTTAACATGAAATTTTGTAGACTGAACATTATCTGTATCAAAAAGGAATTCGAGAAAACTTATGTCATTTCTTTGTTGAAAATCAATACCTTTAAGTTCGGCCCCTTCCAAATAATTTGAAAAAATCAAAAAAATAGACCCAATGAGTGATAAATACCATCTGTTTTTCATTATAATATCCCTATAGGTATATTATTTTGATTATAACAGAGTTTAGAGTTTCTCAAGAACAGAAAGCAGAGGTAGGCAGCAATTGACAGACTATGCGCGTTATTTTCTTATTTTGTAGGCGGAGAAGAAGGTGGAGAAGAGGGCGGTAAAGAGCGTTGCTGTTCTGGTTCAGGAGTTGGTGAAGGTGCGGGAGGTGAAGTATTTACCGTATTTTTTTGGGCCAAAACAGGTCTTGTCACAGGAATGATAGTTTCAATATACTCGTCTTGCTCATAAACATTTCTCACTTTTTCAACAAGAACAATTCCCCCGTGCACAATAGCGCGAACCTCAGCGTTGTTTTGACCAAGCATCATCCCTTCCTTGATAATATAAGAGGGAGATTCAGGCCCGGGAATCATTCCGGGGACGGAAACAATTTTTGCTGTAGCAAGTCTTGTCTCCCCAAGAAGAGTTCCAACAATGACTATCCTATCGAGAGAAACTTTACCTAGTGTAGGAACATTACTATAGCGTCCGTTTTTTAACATTTTCTCTGCATCTTTTTTTTCCGGTTTTATCGCTGTAAGATTGCTTTTGAAAGGATCTCTTAACTTCATAGGATCTGAAATATTTGTCTGAACCTTTTCAAAAAAAGGTGGTAAAGCGTTAGAATAGGTATTTACTGCCGTCAAACTAACGTAGATAATTATTGCTACTATCACTTTTTGTCTCCTCAACTTTCTTTTATCTCCTCCTGTTCATCTTCTGTATTCTGGGCCGGAGTAGAATCGACATCCTGAAGCTTATTATTACTTCGAATAAAAGACTCAACAACAGTATTTGTATTAAGTAATTGATATCTACCTCTGATTTTTTCTTCAGGTATCTCTAACAAAACCGATTGAATATTGATAAGTCTTTCAAATTTCGATATTTTTTCAAGCAAGATGAGAAATTGTAAATAGGTTCCTTGGGCCTTTAAATTATACCTTTTGATAGTATAAAGACCTTTATCTTCCACTTCTCCGGGAGAAATACTTATATTCTTCATATTGAGATTATTTGCTATCTCTTCAAATGAGGATATATCTTCCCTTTCTGATATATTAGAGGGAAGTTTTTTCTTTAAAGTTTCTAATTCTTCAGTTATTTGTTTTACCTTTTCTCTTGCTACATCAACATTTTTTGAAAACTCCTTTATTGTGGCCTTATCTTTTTGTTTTTTGTCAATCTGTACTTGAACACTTTCTTTAGATGCTAGGGTAAACTCAAAAGTTTCTTGATGTTCAAGGTATATTTCATAGGCCCCAAAACAAAAGTAAGCAATAATAAAAAAATGAATTTTTGATATAAGTTTCGTAAGCAAATTAATCCCCTAAAAGATCAAAATTTTTAATAGAACCGCTTATACCAAATTGTTCAAGCCTTATAACTTTGGAACCATTTTGTTGTGTAAAAGTTTTTGAATCATGTAGTTTAAGAGAGTTATTAAAATAAGGTGTTTCATTGATTTTCGTAATAAAATCACCAATACTCTTATAAGAAACAGCAACTCCATCGAAACGGATACTGTTTTTAGATGTAATCTGTAATTTTTTGAACCATAGATCTTCGGGCATTTCTCTGGCCATATTTTCCAAGATTTTGTAAGGATTAGATCTGGCCGATAAAAGGCCGTTGACTTCAGTTTCCCTCTGTTGAAGCTCTTGAAACTTCTTGTTAAACTCATCCAATTCTTTTTTAAAATCTATGTTAACAACTAGTTCTTTTTTTAATTTATTGAGAGTTTTCTCTAAAACAACTGAATCTTCTTGAATTCCCTTTATCCTTTTTTCCAAGAGCATTGAAAAAAAGTAATCCACTATGTAACACCCTATAATCGTTATCAGTACGGCCTTTATATTGACGGCCCTTATGTCTATTCCAAAAAAAGCAAATTTCTTAGCACTCTTTCTTTTTTTAGTTTTGATAAGGTTAATATCAATCATGAACACTCTCTCATGGCCAAACCTATAGCAGGGATACATGTTAAGGCCATTATATTGATATCTTCCTCTGAGTTTTGTGATTCATCGTAACCCATATTTTCAAAAGGGTTTATTTGAACAATATCAATTCCCAATATTTCCTTTAATCCATCAAATACTCCCGGTATTTGAATGCTTCCTCCCGTCACATAACAAGTCTCAAAAAACTCATCAGATATTGAAGTTTTATAAAAACTGATTGTCTCTTCAATTTCCGTAAAAATTTTTTCGAGTACTCCATTAATAATTGTTAAGACTTCTTCGGGTAAATTTCCATTTTCGTCCTTGTTAATTTTTAGATATTCGGCCTCTTTATAGTTGACTCCCATTTGTCTTTGAATTTCTTCTGTAATTGTTAGACCACCACAAGGTATCTCTCTTGCAAAGCTTACACTCTTGTCACTATAGACGATGAAATCTATTTTTTGGCCGGCCATGTTAAGGATAAGGAAGGAACTATTAGAATTTTGTATTTTTTCTGAAAAAAGGAATTCAAAAACATTGACAACGGCAATGTGTTCTAGATCCACAACTTTGACTTTTAGGTCTGTTTTTTCCACGACGGCCTTAATGTCATTAACCATTTTTTTTTTCGCAGCTCCCACTACAACGTCAATTCCATCATCACCGTCATCACTAACGATATGGTAAGATATATAGGCCTCATCCAAATTAAATGTAACGTATTGTTGAGATTCCCAGAAAACCTGTTCATCAATCTCATCGGGACTTCCACCGGCCAATCTCAATCTTTTAGACATGACCGAAGGACCAAACAGTCCTATGGCCACATTGCTTGTAGAAAATTGTCCTTCCTCTATGGCCGTTTGTATGGCATTAGTAAGGTCTTCCTCATCTTGGATTTCATCCTCAATAATAGTACCCTCAGACAAAGGATGGTTTGCATATTTTAATAAATCAAACTGTATTCCCTGTTTAGTTTTAAAGCATCTAAGTTCAACAATTTTAACAGTACTTTGTCCGATACTAAGACCAATGAGATTGCGATCACCCATTCCAAGACGCTCTTGAATCTTCTCATAGATATTTGAAATTTGCCCTGTTAGACTCAAACTTCCCACCTTAGCGAAAGAAAAGAGTACTTATAATAAAGTATAAAAACGATATAGCGCATTATCAAGTGTTTATTGATTGAGTCAATGCATCTGTTTTTGCAATATCGGATAGAGCGGCCCAAATCCGGAAAACTCCACCAAAGGCCATTCCCCGTTCGGGAAAGATGTATCGAGGGTTTAACTCAAGAATCTTTTTCAAAGAATAGACACAGGAATCTCCCCTATTCTCCTCTCTTGCATCTTCTAAAAGACCACCAATTAACATCCATTTACGAGACTCGGCCATGGGAACAAGATATTCTTCATGATTTCTAGAAAGTGCGATAAGTTTAATATCTTCACCTTTTGATCGATTCAAAATATCCCCTTCTTTGACAATACGTGTTGTTATATTTTTAAAATAACTTTTTCCCCATGCAGCTTCCATCCATTCTAAGGAAGAACTAGACATACTCACCGGAATTTTTCTTCTTTCGAATATCTCGGCAATACACCGGTGACGGCCTAAATTGTGGTGAGTAAGAAAAATTTCATCAATAGAATGAGAGTCGAGAGCGCAAAAAAGTTTTTTTAATTCTTTCTTGTCTTTAGGTGAGGGATCAATGAGTATGTGCTTGACATTGCCGTCACCAATAAGAAAAGCATTGAATCCTTCCCCATGGGAAGGAACAAATGTCCTTACCGAATTAAGACACGCTATAAGCGGAACAGTAATATTTTTATCGTAAAAAAAGTTAACATTCCAAAGAGTATTTTCTTCCCGATTCTCCATAAGGCCTTTGATAAGGTAGAGAGTTGCGGGAACGAGAAGAATATTATCGTTTAAATAATCGTTGTAAACGGCCCTAGGGTGCTTCCATCGACCGTTTTGTATTTCCGAGGATAACATAACAAATTTTTCTTTTTCTTTGAGCTCCACAAGGTAAAAAGAGGTTTTAAAGCGATATGGTGAAAAATCCGGAGTCTCGGCATAGGCCAACTTTTTCAAAAACAAAAGATTTTTGGAAGCTATCAGATCAAAACCCAATTCTTCCATAATTTCTCTTCTTAAAGCATCTTGTTCAGTCTCTCCACGCTCCATACTTCCTCCCGGAAAGGAATGATATCCGGGAAAGGCCTGAAGTTCCGAGGCCCTTTGAATGACAAAGATATCTTCTCGACATCTGAGGATAGCGACCACGGCCTCTCTTAGCAAAACGAGGACTCTTCAGAAAAAAGAAACGAGCCCCTTTCATAGCGGACAGTTCTAAATCCCTTGATGTTATCAAGTTTTCTAAGCAATTTTTCTCGATCTTGACTTTTAGAAACGACTTCCATAATTTGATGGCGAATTTTGTGGGCCATGTCTTTTTCTCTTCGGTGCCATGCCGTCAAGACAAATCTTAAAAATCGGCAATGACGCATAATGTGTAACATCCACTTTCTAGGGTTGAGATCAAACTCCAGTGTCTTCCCAAAAATATCAAATGAAGGGCGATTAATGGGGGCCACTTGAAAAGTTCGCCCAATATCTCTATAAAATTCTTTATCTCTCTGCTTCTTAACAGCGGAAAGAATGATGTGAGAGATAAAGACTTCATCTTTGATAAAGTAGGTCTTTGCCAAAGTACGAAGAGCGACGGCCCTCTCCTCTTTTTTCTCGTATAAAAAGGACAACATACCTGCATTTTTAATAAAATCTTCTGCCTCCCTTCCTCGGTTATAAATATAAATGTCATGTAAATAAGAGGCCAAATGATCTTCAGGGATATCATCGAGGTATCGACAAAGCTTCCCTAGGCCTCGCTTGTACATACCAAGAATAATCTTACTATTGCGCCAAGGAAGAAAACTCTCTTTGATGGATTGAAGGTAAAGATCAAGAAACGGAATGTTATCTTTTTTTAAAATGTTGTCTACAAGTCGGTCTCTTTCTAAAGAGAGTCTTCGGCCGATGAAAAATGAGTTCCAGTTGTTCTTGAATTCATCCTCGGCCACGGCCCGTTGAAAGGCCGTCTTAATGGAAGCAAGATCAAAAGGCACTCTTCCTTCTTGGAAAATGACACCCAGAATCATGGCCGGAGCGTAAACGCTTCTTCCCAAGACTTTATGGGAAATTTTCTTAAAGGGAAAGGTGAGTAGATTGTTACTCATTCCTTTTTTCAATTCGTTTAAAATCTCTTTTTCACATACGGGTTCTCCGGCCTCACCTTTGTCGAGAAGCAAAGAAATAGGTGGTTGATATTGTGTATCTAAAACGGCCAATCCTTTCTTTGAAAGAAAATCTCTATGTCGAGCACCATCTAAGAGGTCGGATGAGAGATAGAGAGAGGCCGTTCCTTTTGGGGTAACGGCCCCATAGGATTTTCCCTTTTTGTAAACGGCCAAGTGTCCTGTTACATTACCGTTTCTCTGGGCCAATCCTTTTTGATCTACAAATTTAAAATCAAGGTCTTCCCTTCCTCCCATGTCTTTAGAGGCCTCACCAAGTACCCTACAGAGAGTTGTAATTCCTGAACCGCCGACTCCTGTGACAACGACTCTAAAATCTTCTCCTTCGGCAATACTATCAAAAGTAACTTTTTGCTGAGGGAGAGGAAGCTTTGTTTCACAATTTAGGTTGAACTCTTGTTTATATTTAAAAGGATGGTAATCAAACACCGTAACTTTTTCAAAACTCGGGCAGGCCTTGATTTTTGTACAATAGGAGTCGGCCACACAAATTTGTGGATCAATGGCCACTTTTGTTCCGTAAGCATCAAAAGTTTGTGTAAGGCCCGGACATCCGGTTTCTTCAATGCAAATCCGACAGTCTTCACATGCTAAAGTGTTGATTTGATAAAACGTTTTTTTCCTCAATACTCCTTTTGCCTCTAGATTCTTCTTCTCGCGAGTTTTCAATCTCTTGTGAAATGTGAGAGCACACTCTTTTTTAGAGATGAGTACTTTTACACCCGGTTCTTTGATAATATCAAAGAGAAGATTCTGATAGAAGTAACGGTCACTTGGGTGGATTTCCATGGCCTTGCCGACTCCTAAGGCCTTGACGGTAGCGAGGATTTCTTGCTTCGGCCTATTAATTCCTTCAACGGAGACACCCGACACGGGTGTCATCTGATGACCGGTCATGGCCGTATTATCATTATCAAGAAGAATATAGGTTATCGAGTGTCCAAGTTGAACAGAGTTGGAAATATCTGTGAGTCCCGAGTGAAAAAAAGTGGAGTCTCCCATGAGAACAACGCTTGGATTATCGGTAAAAATATCCAACCCTGCACCAAGCGCACCACCTTGTCCCATGGCCGAAAGATTGTGCATTTCCTTAAAAGGAGGGAGAAAAGAAAGCGAGTAACAACCGACATCTCCATGAGTCAAAAGAGGGATGCCCTCTTTATCAAGTTTTTTTCTCAAATCTTTGAGAACGGAAAGGGTTTCACGATGGGGGCAGCCCGGACAAAATGTAGGTAGACGTAGAGGTAAATGCTCTAGTGCTGATGAATGCCCAAAAACTATGGAGTTTTTCCTTTTGAAAAAATTTACTTTCAAAAGAGAAAAAATTTCTTCAAATTTTGTCTCAGCAATTTCGTAGCTTATACCACCGTAAGCAGGAAACCCTTCTTTATTCTTAAATCTTTTTCCGTAAAGATTGACGGAAAGATTGTTATCTTTAATTAGATGAAGAAGTTCTGATTCTAAAAAACCCCGCTTCTCTTCCACAACGATGAGATGACTAAGCGATGACAAGTAGGGCAAGAGTACTTTAGGTACCAAAGGGAAAGAACCGGCCAACTTGTAGAGGGAAATACTCTTGATAACTCCCTTTTCCTCTAAAACTTGCTTGACTGTTTCAAAAACCAATCCTGAAGAAATAATACCGATTTTTGCGTGTTTGTCTCCAAAGACTTGATCGAGATGCAAGTTTTCGTAGGCCTTAAAAACTCTCGGAAATCTCTCTTGTATCATCTCTTTGTCGGCCTTAAGGGAATTAGGAGGTACCATAACATTTTTAGAGAGATCAAAGAGATTAGGGTCTAACAATTTTTTGGAGAGATCAACGGGGGCATCCTCACGAAGAGTTACTCGCCCACCTCCTTCGGCCATAAATGTCGTTAGAAGCAAACCTTGATAAACAGACGTTTCCCGAGAAAGCTTGAGAGCACGGCCCACCCAATCTTTAAGTTCCTGAGGTGTTGATGGCTCGAGAAAGGGGATATGTAAATGTTTAAAGAGATAACGGGAATCCGCAGGGGTTGAAGTTGAAATCGACCAAGGGTCATCGCCAACGACAATAACAACACCGGAAGAGTGTCCTTCACTATCGACAGAACCGGGATTGGCAAAATTTCCCACACTTAAAGCATCGCTCGCCACATGAAGTCCCATAGATTTCATGGCAACTAGGCAATCGCGTCCGGCCTGTTTTGCACCGGAGGCCATGGCCGCAGCATTGGCCTCACTATTGGCCATGGCCACACGTATCCCACGTTTTTTCAAATATTCTTTTTTCTTATAAAGAATACTAAAGTAATCGGCCAAAGGAGAGCCGGGATAACCGGTGTAAAGAGAGACACCTTCTTCAAGCCCCCCTTGCACAATAAGTTCGTTACCGCTAAGAACCGCCGCTCTCTCCATATAAAATCTATTCGATAGAAATAGTGAGCATCTGTCAAATGGCACTTCGTCATGACACCTTGAAAGAAACATTTGTTCTTTTTTATCAAATGTGGCCGTAAAACCTCTTTCTTCAGGGAGAGGATGTAAGGCCACGCCCTTCGGCGAGAATAAAAAGTATTGCCTTTTGAAGAATATCGTAATACATTGGATTTGTCGGAACAAAAACCGACCTACCGTAGGGACTACGGGATGTGAAGCTCGTGGAGACGGTGTAAGACCTAGGAACTCGTGTTCTAGGCGTTTGTCGGTGAAGCAAGAATCTCCTCCCTTTAGGGAGGGGTAGTTCAATCCCAATCGTATGATTACTTACATGAAAACTACTTCAGTTGTTATAATTATTTTTTTCTGTTCCTGTCAAATAAAACGGAATCTCTCTCAAGAGGAATGTGAAACCCTTTCTCTAAAGGCCTACAAAGGATTTCCCAAGGCCCTCAATGATTTTAATACTCACTGTAAAAAGTACACTATTCGCTATACAAAAGAATATTGCCAAAATGCCTTTGAGGGCCTTATTCTTGGAACCGATGCGGCCACTCTTAAAGACCGCTATGGGCAGAGAGTTTTAGAATGTTTTTCCGAAAAAGAAAAAGCAAGATTTCTTAAGAATCCGTAAAATGAAGATAACTCTTTCACGAAAAGAATTTGAGGGAAAAGGCAAAAATTTTGTTTCTCGCCAAGGCCCCAAGCAAATTCTCATCCTTGAAATTTTAGGCCGTATTTTTGCTATAGATAACCGCTGTCCTCACGAGGGTTATCCATTAAATCAGGGAACAATAGATTCAAAGACCTGCGTTTTAACTTGTAATTGGCACAACTGGAAGTTTGATCTTAAAACAGGTTCGTGCCTCGTAGGGGCAGATAACGTGAGAACTTACCCGGTTTCCGTTGACAATGAAAATATTGTTGTTGATCTCACGGATCCAACCCCAAATGTTATTGGCAATACGATTCTCAAAAATTTAGAAACGGCCTTCAGAAAAAGACAATACGGGAGAACGGCCAGAGAAATTACCCGCCTTATGTTTAACAAGCTGAATCCTCTTGTGGCCGTAGAAAAGGCCATTCTTTGGTCTTATAAAAAACTGGAGTTTGGGACAACTCATGCCTATGCTGCTGCGGCCGATTGGATATTCCTCTACCATGAATGTTCTCAAAGAGAAGATAAAATTATCTGTTTAAACGAGGCCCTCGATCATATGGCCCTAGATTCTTTAAGGCACAAAGACTACCCGTTTTACTCTTTGGCCAAAGAATACTCTGAAAAAATACTTCTTGCGGCCGTTGAATCTGAAGACATTAAAACGGCAGAGGCCCAAGTCCTCGCCGGTTTTAACAACGGCCTAAGGTTTCAAGACTTTGAAGAGGTTTTGGCCGAGGCGGCCTTTCTCCACTACAATGACTTTGGACACTCTCTTATCTATGCCGTTAAGTCTGCGCAGTTGAGTAGATTTTTTGATAACGTTCACGTAGATCAGGCCTTGGCCCTGTCTCTTGTGCGAAGCATTATATACGCCACAAGAGAAGATATCTTACCGAAGTTTAAAAACTACAAAACAACTTTACTCGCTTTAAATGCTTTTTCTTTTGGACAGGAGGTTGGGGATGTGTCCTTAGGGGCCATAAATGTCTCTGCTACATACGGTTGGTTGTGTAAACATAAACAGTTCTATACTCCCAAGTCTCTATATGAAATTTTCTTAAGGGGTAATGCCGAGAATTTACTCTATTTTGACATGAATCATCAAGACAAGGGCCATTGTTCTGTCGGAGATAATATGGACTGGTTGGATTTTACCCACGCTCTGACATTTGCCAATGCCGTTAGAATAACATGTGAAAAATTCCCTAAACTCTGGGACAAGGGACTTCTTCAGATGGCCAGTTTTTACGGAAGAAATCGTCCTTATATTGACACAACGGCCAACAAAATTAATTGGGTTGTAACATCACAAAGCGACTTTGAGTCCCATGTTAAAAAAACTATCCTCGACCATGGCACCCACGCCCCCATCTTTAGTGCCCATATCCTCAAGACCTCTTTGGCCGTTCTAGAAGAGGCAAAGATTGACGGACGAAGCAAGGCAACACAAAAAGTTTTGTATGCCTCGCTGAATCGTTTTATCAATTCGCCGATTAAGCAAAAGCATATAAGAAGAACCGCTTATCAGGCCGTTGATTTGGTATCTAAGGACTTTTCATAAGATGTTAGATTTGATTGAGAAGATTTTATGAAAGACCAAAACTTCCCCCTTATCAAATACCCTTTAAATTTCGATTCTTACTCGTGTGGATTGATCCATGGTGAAGAATTTAGGGAAGGCATCAAAGAGTTGGCCTCTATTAGAAAAAATTTGATGATTGAAAAAAATCCTTTAATAAAAGAAAACATATCTCTCCTTGCCAATGAAGGATATCATCTATCAAAAAAGTATAATGCCGATCTCACCTCAGAACTTGAGGGTATAGCAAAAGGCGCAAACCTTTGCATAGAAGATATTGTTGTTCTTAACAATTACACGGATTTTCGGGATATCTCAATGGCCGAAGAAGGTTGCTCTACTGTTCATATGCAACGAAACGGCCAAGTTTTTTCAGGACAGACATGGGATATGCACTCAAGTGCAAAAAACTACATTTGCCTTATTCAAAACTCCTCAGGACTCTTTTTTTCCCTTGTCGGATGCCTTGGTATGATGGGTGTCAATACCTCAGGACATCTTATTGGCGTTAATAATCTCAATACAACCAACGCCTGTTCAGGAATTCTTTGGCCTTTACTAGTCCGACATGTTTTGCAAAAGGATTCTCTTTCTTCAATGAAACAATCTCTTTTTTCTGCTCCCGTGACGGGGGGACACAACTATATGATTTCAAGTCCTTATGGCGGTGCTCATCTTGAAGTGACTCCTACAAAAAGGGCCGAGGTTTCTCGTCTTAATCAAGGCCAAGAAAACTATATTTTTCATACCAATCACTGTCTCGTTCCCAATACGAAAGTATTTGAAGACACTTCCTCCTTAAATTCCACAACGTATATTCGATACAAAATTTTAGGAAAAAAAATGCCTTCAATTAAAAACTTTGAAGACTTTGTTAACCTTTTTCGAGATCATGAAAATTATCCTAAGTCTCTCTGTTCTCATTTCGAATCAGGACTTCAAGACCCTTCTATGACTTGTGGTGGTGGCGCTTGCAATCTCACAAAAAAACATTTTATCTTTTGGCGTGGCTGTCCTAAGTATGACGATAATTTTAAAGAAATTAGTTTTACCCTTAATGATAATGTTTTTAAAAAAGAATAATAAAAAGGGGGTCTATTAGAACAGACCCCCTTTTTTCGGCATCCTGCCTATCGCTATGAGTGACATCCTTGTCTCTCTCTTTTAGTATAATGGAAAAAGAAGATTCTCTAAAGAAAATAATTTTAGCAGAAAGTTTTTCCGACGGAAGTATTTTGCCTCTGATTTTTCACACCAAATATTACACACCTAACATACCGTAATCTCGTTAATGCCCACCTGTTTTTGAAAAGAATATGAGGAGAAGAATTGTCAGGTATCTACTATATTGTCTTTCCTTGAGTTCATATGATTAAATAGGCCTATATGTCTGATAAAAATGATAATGATGAGGATTTTACACGAATAGAGGATCTTGAGGAGTTTCATCATGAAGAAGATGCTATTCCTATTCCACAAGAGCAGTTGGATGAATATAATAATTTAAAAAATGAACAAAAAGATGTTGGTGCTGTTTTTGAAGATTCATCGAATGAATATGAGAACGTTAAAAACGATGAGGAGGCCTTTGAATTTAAAGAAGATATTGAAAATGAAACAAGTGATGATAAAAAAGAAGATTTTTCCGACTTAAAAACCTATGGGGAGGCCATTAGTCCGGAAACAGAAAAGATTTTAGGACCGAATCCTCCTTATTCTTTGATTTTAAAAAACATTTCTTATATTGAAGATGCCAAAGTCATTAAACAAATCCTTACTGAGTATGTTCTTATGACAAAAGATAACAAGGCCCTTATTGAAGAAGGATTAAATAATAATACCCTTCTCATTCCTCAGATAAATGAATATACGGCCCTCTCTCTTATCCATCGCTTAAGAGAGCTCGATTTAGAGATTATCTTTGGCCTTTCCGAAGAATTGCATCCTTCTAAGATCTATGATCAAAATGCTAAAGGGCTTATTAGTAAAAAAAATATCTATCAAAATGTAAAAAAGAATGTTTCTCTAGAGCACTCTTGCGTAGTCCCTAATGAAATTGTTGTAACAACAACTTCGAATTTAGACGGCCGTCATATTCAACGTTATTTTGGAGTTATTAGTGAACATGCTGTTGTAACTATTGCTCAAATAAAATTATTATCTGAAGAAGAAAAAATTCAAAAGTTTCAAGTTATTTATGACGGCCTTTTAGAGAAGTTAAAAATACAGGCCGATAAACTCCATGCTAACGGAATTGTCGGTATTCAGTATCAAGTGATTCCTCTGGAGGAACCGTCTTCTCAAGAAGAAATTCAATACAAAATAACATGTACGGGAAATGCTGTTTGGATTGTTGATGCTAAATAACAATCTTGAAAACATTAAGGAGAACTGGGACTGTCTGATTGTAGGAGGAGGGATTACGGGTGCTGCTGTTTTTCGAGACCTATGCCTTCACGACACTGATACTCTTCTCATTGATAAAGGAGATTTTTCCTCACAAACCTCTCAATCTTCATCAAAAATGCTTCATGGAGGTATTCGTTATCTAGAGAAAATGGATTTCTCTCTTGTTTCTGAGGCCCTTTGGGAAAAAAATCTCTGGATGAAGCTGACCCCTCATCTTGTCAAGGAAATGCCTTTTGTTTACCCCATTTATAAAGATTCCAAAAGGCCTCTATGGATTTTAAAAATTGGACTTTTCCTATATGATTTTTTGTCAGGTTTCCAAAATACTCCTCACAAGATTCTTAACAAAGCAGAATTATTGCGCTGTTTTCCTGATCTTAAGAGAGAAAAACTTCAAGGAGCAGGCCTTTATTATGATTCGGTGATGGAGGATTCTAAAATGGTCTTAGAAGTTCTCTACGATGCCATAGAGAAAAAACACACTAACAAAGCACTAAATTATGTAGAAATGACTGAAGTCTCTTTAAGAGATAATAAAAGCTATACCTGTCTTCTCACCGATACTCTCACCGGACAAAAAAGAAATATCTCATGCCAATATCTTATTTTTGCTACAGGCCCTTTTACAGATAAGATTCTCAAAAACATATCTTTTCTTCAGTGGAAAAACAAACTTCTACCGACTAAAGGAAGTCACTTTTATTTGAGAAAGAATGTTCTCAAGTTAGGATGCGCCCTGGTTTTGGCAGCTTATAAACAAAATGAAAAAGAGCGTATCATTTTTCTTATCCCTCACAAAGAAAAAATTCTTGTAGGAACAACTGAAGTTCTTCCGGAGAAAAGTTTTTTTAATCCAAAAATGTCTTCAGAAGAAAGAGATTATCTTTTGACTCAGATTCATGCTTATTTCCCCAAAGTTAATATTTCACAAAAAGATATCATTTCCGATTTTTCCGGAATAAGACCCCTTGTTTGTGCGAGTACATTGAAACCATCAACGAATACCACAAGGCGACACAAAGTTTATCAACCAAGAAGTAATATTTTTGTTATTATAGGAGGAAAATACACAACTTTCCGAATCATGGCACGAGACCTTGTGAGAACTCTTTTTAAACATAAGAAAAAAACATATCATGCTCATCTTTCTTGTTCTTCTTTAAAAAGGAAAAGTATAGTTCATCCCTTTCAACACAATTCTATAACGAAACAAAACATTGAAGATATTATTAGTAAGGAATTTCCAAGAACGCTTGATGATCTCATTGTACGACGAATAGGCCTGCGAAGCTATGAAGAATCTTGCTACAATTTGCGAGAAATAATTATAAATACTTTGGCCGTTAAAAAGCTCTATATTACCGATGCGATGAAAAAAAAGTGGCTTATTTAAGAAAAAATCTCTTAGGCATAACAAACCTGTCCTCTTCCATGTCCCTTTGCTTTATACATCATTTTATCTGCAATATGGAGAATGTCACCTTTTGTCTTTGCATCATTAGGAAAGCCGGCAACTCCAATAGAGATAGATACTTTGAATGATTCTTCATTGTTATTGTTAAAGATTTCAAAATTGCGAGATTTTACCGTATTGAGAATTCTTCTTCCAATTTTCATGGCCGTTTGTAGAGCAATATTGGGTACAATAATGACAAACTCATCACCTCCATAACGATAAATAAGGTCACTTTCTCTAAGTACCTCTTTAAAGAGATCGGCCATGTGAAGTAAGACCTTTGTTCCTGTTAAGTGTCCGTGCTTATCGTTAATTTTTTTAAAGTGATCAACATCAAGAAAAAGAATGTAGAAAGGGGCATCGTAACTGCGAAAATTGTTGATGGCCTCATCTAGGTCTTTATGAAGTTTCCTTTGGTTGTAAAGGCCTGTGATATCGTCGAGATAGACAAGGTCTTGAATGCCACCGATAACTTTAAACTTAAGGATATTTTTGTAGGCCGTATTTAGGAAACTTTTCATATAATCGATGATATGGGGGCCAATCTCTTCGAAGGAAGAGAAGACTAAGTATTTAATTTGAGTTCCACAGTTTTCTAGAATAAAGATATAAAAAAAAAAATCGTTATAAATGATTTTTACGCTTCCATGACTTCTTTCTACGACCTCTCTGTAGAGCGAAAGATCGGCCTGTCGCCCATCAAAGTTTTTTTGCCAAGAGACCCTCCAATAATCTCCTTTTTTTTTGATATTTTTTCCTTGAGAAAAAACAATGATAGGGTTTGTACCAAGCTTTTCTATTAAAAAAATCTGTAAATGAAAAAGAAAGGCCATCTCTGATTCATATTGATCAAAATTGCAAATAAATTGAAAAAATTTATTTTCATTCTCAGTCATCTTTTGATTTTTTTAAACTGAATTCCAATTGATCAACTTTTCTTTTTAATTCAACAATTTTCTTTTCTCTTTCAGAAACTTGTTTGCTAGCATTAATCATAGTGATTTCAAGTTGGTTTTCAAGCATTTTTTCTCTTTTTTGAATTTTATTAAAATCAACTTTAACTTGTTCTGATAATTGATCGAGTTCTTGTTTCAACTTTTGTGCTTCTTTCTCAAATAGACCAATTTTTTTTTCTTTATTTTCAATGTGTTTTTTTACCTCATCTAATTTTTCATTATGTTTTTGCTTCAAGAAACGATTCTCTTTTGCAAGATCTCTGAATTTTGTTTCCATGTAAAGATATTCTCGTTCCTTAATATTGTCTTTTTCTTCCATGGAATTAATTTTATTAATCAATTCATTTTTTTCTTCTTGAAGCTCTTTGATGACTGATTGCTTCTTTATTTCTTCGCTACCACCAAAGAAATCGAATTTATCCTTTTCAAGCGCAATATTGAGTTCACCGTCTAATTCGAGGCCCTTTTCCTCTTCTCCTAAACCAACAATATCTTCTTGTGTAGATTCTTCACTTGTTTTTTCCTCTCCAGGTTCAATATTGAGTTCACCGTCTAATTCGAGGCCCTTTTCCTCTTCTCCTAAACCAACAATATCTTCTTGTGTAGATTCTTCACTTTGCTTTTCCTCTCCAAATTCAATATTGAGTTCACCGTCTAATTCGAGGCCCTTTTCCTCTTCTCCTAAACCAACAATATCTTCTTGTGTAGATTCTTCACTTTGTTTTTCCTCTTCAAGCGCAATATTGAGTTCACCGTCTAATTCGAGGCCCTTTTCCTCTTCTCCTAAACCAACAATATCTTCTTGTGTAGATTCTTCACTTTGCTTTTCCTCTCCAAATTCAATATTGAGTTCACCGTCTAATTCGAGGCCCTTTTCCTCTTCTCCTAAACCAACAATATCTTCTTGTGTAGATTCTTCACTTTGTTTTTCCTCTTCAAGCGCAATATTGAGTTCACCGTCTAATTCGAGGCCCTTTTCCTCTTCTCCTAAACCAACAATATCTTCTTGTGTAGATTCTTCACTTTGTTTTTCCTCTTCAAGCGCAATATTGAGTTCACCGTCTAATTCGAGGCCCTTTTCCTCTTCTCCTAAACCAACAATATCTTCTTGTGTAGATTCTTCACTTTGTTTTTCCTCTTCAAGCGCAATATTGAGTTCACCGTCTAATTCGAGGCCCTTTTCCTCTTCTCCTAAACCAACAATATCTTCTTGTGTAGATTCTTCACTTTGTTTTTCCTCTTCAAGCGCAATATTGAGTTCACCACCTAGCTCGATATCCTTCTCCTCCTCTCTTCTTCTTCTTCTTCTTCTTCTTCTTCTTCTTCGGAATCGTCAATACCCAACTGAACTTCTCTGTCAAGTGCCATTTCCGGTTTTTCGTTAAGAGTAATATCCAAGTCTTCTAGGTCTTTTCGAGAAGAGGATGATTTTTCAGCACTGAAATCTGTATAGGTAAGATCATCATCTCCTTTAGTAGGAGGGGAGCGCAGGTCCGTAAGAGTAAAATCACTAAGATTATCTCCTTCACGATGAATATCACTTCTTGTCAGATGAATTGTAAGTTCAATGTCGTTTAGAGCATTATTAATGATATCAAGAGATAAAGGGCCTAAAAGATGACCGCCCACAATACTTTTCTTTTGATAATCCTTTAAAAGTTCTAAATCGTGTGATACGGCAATAATTTTATGAATATTATTGATCTTGTTGATATCAGCAATAACTGATTTTGCGTTCTTTATAGAGTCTAGATCAAGAAATACGATGGCCTCATCCTTTTGGCCATCGGCCAATAACCGATTGATAACCTGAACATTATTAGCTAAATAGGCCTTATTTCCTAGGGATTTCACAAGGACTTCTAGTTCTTGATTATCACTGTAAAAAATTAAGTACACAACACAGGCCTTACTCTTCATCTATATCTATGGTTTATTCTATCCCATTTTTTGGAAAGCGTCTCGCAAAAAATAACACAGTGTTTCTATTTATTCTCAATTGCCAGAAGCTCCCGACGTTTTTTGCTTTCCCTATGGAAATTGCATTTCTTGAATGGCCATTTCCGTAATCTTTTTTGGCAATTTATTTGTTGTTTTCATAGAGAAATGCTCTTTGCATCATGTCGGGAACCTCTGCTCAATTGCAAAAAACCGACCGATGTATTAAACTGTTAGAAGTGAGAGCTCTTTTGTTGCTGTTTACCTTTTTGTATCCTTTTGGATCGGTTTGGGCCAAGCTACTACCCTCATCTCTTCTTAAGCTTGATGACTATTTTAGTCATCATATTCTTGTTATAGAAAAATCACTCCATAAGCTTCATCTTTATGAGAATAACAATAGCATTCCACGATTAATTCAATCTATTGACATTGCTACAGGAAAAAAATCGGGCAATAAGTTGTTTCGAGGAGATTATAGAACTCCGGAAGGTATTTATCAACTTACTGAATTTCTCACTCACCGTCACCTTCTAGAGAAATATGGAAGAGAAGGGAAAATCTACGGTGTTGGTGCTTTTGTTCTTAACTATCCCAATCCCATTGATTTTTATGGAGGAAAAACAGGATATGGTATTTGGATACATTCTACAAACGATGAAACAAGAATTGAAAAGGGACTTGATTCCAGAGGTTGCATTGTGACAACTAATAGTGAACTTATTAATCTTGCTCGATATATTGAACTCAATAAGACATCAATAGTTATTGTTCACAATCTTGAATTTCTTTCCGAAGAGGCCTGGAAACTGGAAAGAGAACACATTTTTAAAACTTTGAATGAATGGCTGAATTCTTGGAAAAACGAGGACCTAGCAACATATCTTTCTTATTATGATCATCGTAAGTTTCGGGATCCTATAAGAGGAAATTTCTCTCGATTCAAAAAATATAAGACTTCTGTTTTTTCCGCACCCGGGAGGCCCCATATTAACATTGAGAATGTTTCTGTGATAAAAACACAAAATTACGCAGTGCTCTCTTTCAAACAGTTTTACAAATCTAACACTATTGATGATGTAGGAAAAAAGCTTCTCTACATAAAACAAGATGAATATTATAATTGGAAAATTATTTCGGAAGTTTGGACAAAAGTTGGAATTGATAAGAAAGAACATTCAAAAGTTGCTTTTGGGCCTTCTCAGAGATTCTTTAAAACGGAAGACCCCTCTCAAATTCTTGAAGTTGAAATTAAATACGCTAAAAAAGGTAATGCTGAGATGCCACCATGATTCATGCAAAAAATCAGAATACGCTTTCTTTAATTTTATATTCCCAAAAAAATGGGCCTAGATATTTTGAAATTAATAAGGCCTTTTCAAAATTTTTCTTTCTTATACTTCCTCTCATCACGCTTGTATTTCTCTCTTTGGTGCTTTTAGGAATTGTCTATTTTAAACAATTAAAACTTATGATAACTAGGCAAGAATCAAATGTCGTCTCCTCGTTGAAAAAAGAAAAGGCCCTTATTCAAAAACAAGTTTTTGAATTGCAACGAATTAACAAAATTATTGAAGAAAAACTTTCTTCATCATCTATTGATAGTGGCAAATTTAGTGGATTTTCTATTTTCAAGACACCTAAGGGCCAAAGAGAGCTTAAACAAAATACTTATCTTTCTCTTGACGGAATTCAAATAGTTAACAGTGATAATAACATACATTTTCAGTTTAGAATTGATAATCAAACGAAAGACAACCGGAGATTATCCGGGTTTATTTTTGTCATTATGAAAACAAAATATTCCTACAATATTTGGCCGAGACACCAAAATCCCTCTAATGATATACAGTATAATTTTAGTGAAGGAGAATTCTTTTCCATGGCCCATTTTCGTCCTGTAGACGCTGTGTTTCCACATCTTAATGATGATACAACTCCCCTGTTTCAAATAGTTATCTTTTCTCGAACGGGAGATATCTTTTACAAGAAATCACATATGGTACCTTAGCAATTAACCGATAAAGAGATTTTATGGACAACTTTGTTGATATAAAAAAAATGGATTTTTCCTTTTTGGGTAGAGGTTCTTCTTTCAATGGCATTTTCACCCTCAAAGGCACAACCTATTTAAATTCTCAGTTAGACGGGAAAATTATTGTTAAGGATAAAGGACATTTTATTGTGGAAGATGAGGGCGTGCTTGTAGGAACTCTTTCCGGACATGATGTGGATATTTTCGGGAGATTTGAGGGTATCCTCACGGCCACAGGAAGGTTAATTATTCATTCTACGGCCCATGTTTCAGGCGAGATTATAGCTAGGAAACTTGTCATCAGACCAAACTCCTATGTTAATATCAAGGCCCAAACAACTGAGGAGTCATGACTTGAGGCCTTCTCCTAAAGATGTGTCATATTACTTAGCTGGAGAGTCCGGAGTTCTTCAGTTTTTGCATTAAATTTCGGCCGCGTTTTTCTTTTGAAGAATTTTTGGTAAAAATCTCGAACATATCTTTGATGACCTTAGGTGACTATTGATGTCTTCCGATACCTTTCAATCTTCCCTGTTAATGATGTTCTCGGCCAAGAATTTTCGTTCAGGATGTATCAGGATAACTTTTTCGAATCAACAAATTAAACAGATGTTGCCGGCCTTTAATGCGTGCAAATTCATAGTAAGAAAAAAAATATTGCATTACGACAAGATCAAAGGCCATGACTTCCATCGGATAGGAAATGTCTCTTTCGGGATTGACTCTAACGTTTAATTTTTGACTATAGGGATAAAAAACCTCATCCATGCCATGAGTGAACCGAGGACGGCAATTGTGGCCAAGAAAAAATAGAACATTCGATAAGTAAGGTCGCCTTTGCTCTCCTCGATTTTAATGGCAAGATCGGCACGGACTTTTTCAATATCTCTTTTCAATTCGGATTTTGTTTGCTCGATATCTCTTTTAAGCTCTAGTTTTGTGATCTCAACGTCGGACTTTGTGGCCACATTCTTTGACATGGCCTTGAGAATTCCTCGGGCCTGTTCTTCAGAAAAACCGCAGGCCTTTAGGTCATCTAGGTTTTGTATTTGTTCAAGGCCATTGCTGCTAGTGTTCGCCATCTTTCTATTCTATCCTATCCTATCCTAATTTTACAAAAAGGGCCTCTTTCTTCTTTCTTGTCGGACTTTTCCTGATTTTTCCTACATTGAGGCCTCCGCCAATTTAAAAGACCCGCTGAATTCAGCTTTCTTGAACTACCCCTCACTAAAGTGAGGGGTAGTTCAAGTGCCTTAGAAATCTTTAGAAGGGTTGTGAGTCTTTTGGTCTGTTTTACCATTGTTCCACGTTCCACAAGTTTTTTTGAATTTTTCCCAGTCCTTATTTACATCAAACTATTCTAATTTGTAGAATATAAATGTTTTGAAAATTAAATATAAAATAAGTATAATTTAAAAATGAGATAAAGATTTTGAATCGTTAGATATAAAGGAGATATCTTTTATGAAAGCTACTTTTGCAAAATACACTTTTACGTTTGGCCCCTACCCCCCCCCCCCCCCCCCCGACTATTTTGGTCGGGCCTATGAAACACTACTTCTTTTGCGCATTTCTCTCTCTTCTCTTGGCGTCTTGCGGCGGAGGTGGTGGAGGCGGCGATTCGACCTCTTCGAGTAAAAAAGCTAAAGCTGCTAAAGCGTGTACTCCTCTTATTGCCAACGGGACAGGAGAACTCCCTTGGGATACAAAAACAAAAAAACATAGTACAATCTGCAAAGTCGTCTCTTGTAATGCCGGATATGATCATGTTGCAAATCAAGCACAATGTGGGAAGACTCCGGCAGGGTTCTACTCTCTCGCAAAGGACAAGACGAGAAGAGAGTGTCCGACAACGATTCCCGATCATTCTCTCAACAACACCGCCTCGGGGTCTGCACTGGAAACCGACTGCTGGAACTGTAAGGCGGGGTCTTTAAAGAATACAAGCAACAAAACATGTATGCTTCCCGGTAAGGGGAAGTACTACGACGCTCAAGGAAATCTACAGAGTTGCAATGATGTCGGCGAGACTTCGTCGGGAGGGTTTTTTCGCTGGGAAAGCAACACCGCTCCCGTGGCAAGTAACGATAAGTGTGAGTTTTCCTGTAACAGTGAATTTACAAAGAGCGAATCTCTTTTTTCCTGTAACAAGTCCCGTCCCTGTTCCGTTAATCCCATCGCCAACGGAGACGGACTCAATCTCTGGAATTCAAACACAAACGAATTTAGCACGACTTGTACCGTGGAGACTTGCGATGCAGGATATGATAATGATGTAGACACTGCCCAATGCCAACAAACCGCATCGGGGTTCTATTCTCCTGCAAACGACAAAGCTCGGACAGCTTGTCCGACTCCTACCCATTCCTCTGCTATAGCTAGCACGGGACTTTCCTCTGCGGACGGCTGTTACGACTGCGATGCCGGTTATTGGAAAAATCCTCAAGGAAGCGGAAGTTGCGACGTTCCAGACCTTGGAAAATGGGTGAATGCAACGGACAACTCCAAAAAAGACTGTTTGGCCATTAACAACGCTAATTTTAACACTTGGCTTGCCGGAACTGCCGATGCCGCAAACAAATGCCCCTTTTCCTGTAGCAACAACTTGATAGCGGACACTCAGGGAAGAAGCTGTGTCGCCACAACTCGATCTTGTTCTTCCGTCCCCAACGGTAGCGGAACGCAAAATTGGGAAACTCAAAACAACCGCTACGGCACTTGTACCGTGGAGACTTGCAATACCGGTTTTGTAAAAAATACGGAAGCAAATACTTGTCCTATTCCCAGTCTTGGAAAGTATGCGGATAACGGAGTAGAGAAAGATTGCTCTCTTATCACAGGTGTCGCAGGTGGGTTTAAAGAATTTTTAGCAAATATGGGAGCGGTAAGTTCTGCTGCCGGTTGCGGTTTTTCCTGTAATGCCGGTTTTTTTAAGGACTCGGGAAATAGAACCTGTAATTTTCCCCGTAAAGGAAAGTATGTCAATACTGCAGGAAGTGAACAAGGTTGCAATAATGTCGGGAGTACTCCAACGGGAGGGTTTAAAAAATTTTTGGATAATACAGGAGCGGTGCCGACGGCAACAGATTGTAACTTTTCCTGTAATACGAGTTATGTAAAAAGCGTGACGACTTATTCTTGCGCTAAAGCTCAAACTTGTACTCTTACGAGAGGGCACGGAACGGGACAAAATCGTTGGAATCCTATAACTAACGTCCATAGCACAACCTGCGAAGTTGTTGATTGCAATGCAGGATACGACAGCACAGCAGACACTGCCCAGTGCCAACAAACGGCATCGGGGTTCTACTCTTCGGCGAATAACAAGGGGCGAACACCTTGCCCGACTCCCTCTCGCTCTTCTCCCACAAATAGAGCAGGACTTTCATCTCCCCACGAGTGTTGGAGCTGTACCGGTGGATTTGTAAAAAATACACAGGCGGAAACTTGCGATATTCCCTCCACGGGACATTATGCAAATGCTGCGGGGGTAGAGAAACCTTGCTCTGATGTGGAAGGAGACGGGGTCTTTAGCACCTTTTTAGCAAATACGGGAGCGGTGATTGCCGCCGACGGTTGCGGTTTTTCCTGTAATACAGGTTTCGTGAAAAGCACATCTGCTTTTACCTGTAGTATTCCCACTAAAGGACAATATGCAGATAACGGAGTAGAGAAATCTTGCTCTCCTATCACAGGAGACGGAGGAGGGTTTGATGACTTTGTCGCCAATACGGGAGCGGTGACTGCCGCCGACGGTTGCGGCTTTTCCTGTAATGCAGGTTTCGTGAAGGATTCCTCCGATCGGGAGTGTAACTATCCTTCCACGGGAAGTTTTGTAAACGCTCAGGGAAACGAGGCATCATGTAATCCTATTACGCTTGAAGGAACGGCAATCGCTACTTGGCAAGAGGGTGCCGCATCAACGGACACCGCTTGCCCATTTTCCTGTAGTTCGGGTTATGTGAAGAATTCTCTCGGTCGGGAGTGTAAATATCCTTCCACGGGAAGTTTTGTAAACGCTCAAGGAAACGAGGCATCATGTAATTCTATTACGCTTGAAGGAACGGCAATCGCTACTTGGCAAGAGGGTGCCGCATCAACGGACACCGCTTGCCCATTTTCCTGTACTGCCGGTTATGTGGCGGATTCCTCCGGTCGGGAGTGTAAATATCCTTCCACGGGAAGTTTTGTAAACGCTCAGGGAACCGAGTCCCCCTGCACGGACATTACGAGCATAACGGGCTTTGGTTCTTGGGAATCGGGAGCTGCCACGGATCAGGATTCCTGCCCCTTTTCCTGCAGTGCGAGTTATGCAGTATCGGGAAGAACGTGCAACAAATTGATACCCGAAATGCTCGCCCTCGGAGAAGACACCAGTCGCATCCTTTTTGATAACGGTGAGGTGGAAGCATGGGGGAAAGTTAGTAACCTCCCTTGGAGAACTCATATCAAGGAGGACTTAGGGAGTCATACGCCCCAAGCTCTTGTGTCGGGGTACAACCACCAATGCATTATTTTAGAAAATGCAGGTCAAAACCACGGGCGTTTAATGTGTTGGGGGGCAAACGACGAAGAACAACTGGGAGTTGGCGACACTAACCCTAGAAGCACCCCGACACCTGTTACCGCTGCCTTTTTGGGAGACGACGGAGGCGGAACCCCCAAGATGGTCAAGTCCGTGGCGGCTGGAGTAGAGCATACTTGCGCACTCTTAAACGACGATACCGTTGTGTGCTGGGGGAATAATGGTAACGGGCAGATAGGAGGCGGTTCCGGTAGCGTCAACACAATAATCGGTTCGGCAGGAGACCCCCTAAGCGGAACCGCTACACATATAGCGGCGGGAGACGCCCACACCTGTGCCCTCCTCTTATCGGATAAGTCCGTTAAATGCTGGGGGTATAATGATTTCGGGCAAACAGGCGGCGGGACTCCGAGTTTAGGTGCTAACAAAACCGCCACCGAGCTTGCGGTGGGTGCTTGGAGCTCTTGCGCCATTCTCAACGACGGTAGCGTTAAGTGCTGGGGGCGTACGCCCACCTCCTTAGGGAGCAACACCGCCACACAGATTACGGCGGGGTATATGCACGCTTGTGCCCTCTTAAACGATAAGAGTGTTAAGTGTTGGGGGTTGGTTAATGCCGAGGGTCAGAGAGGAGGTGGGACTTCTAGTCCTAGTCAGGTTCTAAGAGGTACTTTAGACGACCCCTTGGACGGACAAACCGCTATTCAAATTGCAGCAGGTTACAAACGCACCTGTGCCATTATGGAGTCGGATCACTCCGTTAAGTGTTGGGGATTAAATGTTGATGCCAATGACACCGGTTTTTACGGACAGATCGTAGGAGAAGTTTTGATGAAAGGCGGATCCGACGGAACGGGAACGAGTACGGGAGAAACGGCAACGCTTACGACAGCTCCTACACCAACGGCGACGGCACTGGAGTCGGATGCAAACGGGGATATTTGTGCTCTAATGCTTTCCGGCGGAACCCTTGGCGGTAATACTTGGGTTGCTAAAAGCTATATACCACCGCTACCGTATAATACGGGAGACAGCACAACGATTACCGAGATTACCGATGCTATAGATAACCTGATTACGGCGATCGGTTCACCCGTGAACATAGCAGGAACCAATGTGACGTTATCTAAAACAGGCACCGACAAAATAGCGGCAACCACCGACACCGCCGTCTTTGAAGGAATGACTTTAACTATCCTCCACGACAATGGCGGCACATTCTGCGCAGATGATCCCGTAGAGACCAATATCCCCCTTAGCGGAGCAAGTGGCAGTGCTATTGCCACAGGACTATGGGTTATCTCGGAGGACTATACCGGATCGGGAGATACAACCGTCAACCTCGATAGCGTACACATTGACCTTGGAACTTCCAATCTTACAAAAGAGGAGATTGCCGATAAGGTCGTAGCGGATGTTGCCGACGCAAGCTGGGTGGGTAAGCAGAACAAAGATTTACCTTATACGGCAACAAAAGTTGAAAGTTCGCTCAACCCCGACTGCCCTGTCGGCGACTACTGTGTCCTCTTCGAGCGTCTGTTCAAAGGAACGGAAGGAAATTACGGTATTCCCTTTGGAGATTCCGACTACTCACACTAAAAAAACCTTAGTTTCAAATGAAGGTCTGGGCCAACGTAAAACGGCCCTGAAAGACAAAATAGGCCTTTAATTCTTGAAATGAATAGGAAGGATTCGGAAGGCGAGGGGGTTCTTGTGCTTGTCTTGTCCAACTCAAATCGGAATCGTAAATATTTCGGCAGTCCTTGCATCCATGGGAATAATTAAATTCTTCTTTAACCGGAGGGCCCAGAGTCCCAAATAGACATTCCTAGTGTGACAAAATCTTGCGCAACGGGGTAAAATATTTGATTGATAAAAAGAATAAAGGCAATGGCCCCTATAGAGAGAGGATACTTCTTCATTATCTGCTAAGTCGACCCATAAAATTCTTAATATAAAGTTTTAAGACATTAAAAAACGCCTCAATAATAATGGCCCATTCCATTTTTGACTCTCCTTTTTGTCTTTCATGGAAGATAATAGGTACCTCTTTGATGTTCATTCCTTGGGACCAAATTTTGTAACTCAGTTCCATGTGAAAAATATATCCATCGGAGAGAATATTATTGAGATCGAGGCCTAGAAGGGCCTTGCTTGTATAACATCTAAATCCCCCCGTCGTATCAAAAATAGGTATACGCGTTATTGTTCTTATATAGATGGAAGCGCAATAGGAGAGAAACAATCTATGAAAAGGCCAGTTAATAATTCTAATACCTCCAATATAGCGAGAGCCTATGACTAAATCATTTTTCAATGCCTCTGTAAGAAGATGTTTGATATCTTTTGGATCGTGAGAAAAGTCACAATCCATTGTAAAGATATAGTTAAAATTCCTGTCTAAGGCCCATTTGAATCCTGTTGTATAGGCCTTTCCTAGGCCGTTTTTTTTTTCTCTCTCCAATAAAAACAGATTATGGGGAAACTTCTTCTGATGGGCCTTCACTGCACAGGCCGTATTATCCGGAGAGTTGTCATCAACAATAAGAAGAGAAATATCTGGATAGAGACCAAATACGGCCCTAATCATATTTCCCACATTCTCTTTTTCGTTAAAAGTAGGGACAATGAGAAGAGACCCTTTAAAAGGTAAGACTGCTTTTTTTAAATCCATTATTTAAGATCAAACCAATTGGGGGCCACGTTGATATCTACTTTTAAAGGGATAGTATCACAAGCGTTTTCCATTTCTTCAACCACGATTTTTTGCATGCATTGAACTTCTTTATGAGGAACTTCAAAAATAAGTTCATCGTGAACTTGCAGAATCATTTTTGCATTTAATTGTTCTATTACAAGCCTTGTATCAATATTAATCATGGCCACCTTGATAATATCTGCGGCCGTGGCCTGAATGGGAGCATTAATGGCCATTCTTTCAGCATTGGCCCTTATAGTTCTATTCTGAGAACGGATATCGGGAATAAATCGCTTTCGACCGTAATGGGAACTTACATACCCTTTTCGATAACACTCCTCTTTAATGCCGTCGAGGAATGCTTTTACACAAGAAAAACGTTCAAAATAGGCCATGATGTATTCTTTGGCCTCTTTTCTCGATATTCTCAAACTTTTAGCAAGTCCAAAAGAAGATTGTCCGTAAATAAGACCGAAATTTACGGCCTTGGCCTTAGATCGCTCCTCCGGAGTAATCTCTTCAATATCTACGCCCAAAATTTCCGAGGCCGTTTGAGCATGAATATCCTTTTCCTCCCGAAAAGAGCGAACCATTGTCTCATCTTTGGAGAAATGGGCCAAGATTCTTAACTCAACTTGTGAGTAATCTGCTCCCAAAAAGACATGGCCTTTATCTGCCACAAATCCTCTACGTAATGTCTTTCCTGTTTCTGACCTCACGGGAATATTCTGAAGGTTGGGATGACTTGACGACAACCTTCCTGTTGTCGTGATATTTTGATGAAAATGTGTGTGAACTCTTTTTGTTTTTTTGTTAATAAGAGACGGTATGACCAAGACGTAGGTAGATAAAAGTTTTCCGAGTTCTCTGTGTTGAAGGAGAAGTTCGGGAACAGGAGAGGTTTTCCTCGAGGCAAGTTCAAAGAGAACTTCCGAATCCGTAGACGGCCCTGTTTTTGTTTCCTTGATAATAGGTAACCCGAGATCAGTAAAGAGAAATTCTCCGACTTGTTTCGGAGAGTTGAGATTTATAGGTCCGTGTGCAGAATAAGATTGTAAGATTTTTTCTTTTTCTTCTAAGGTGTGACGAGTCTTTTTTTCAAGGTCATAAAAAAACTGCTCGTCTACACCTATTCCATAATATTCCATTTTAGCAAGAACCGGAAAAACAGCATCATCAATTTTATAATAAATATCTTCCAAAAAATTTTTTTTAAGTTGTTCCTTCAAAATTTCTGTTGTTCTATAAACAGTTACGGCCCTCCAAGAAAAGTATTCTGAAGCAAACTCTTCATCATAGATCTTTTCCCATTCTTTATCTTTATTCCAAAGAGGAATGATTTCTCCTAAGAGTTCCCCCGTTATAGAGTCCAGGTCGTTTTGTGCACTAGATTTGATATTGTAGAAGGCCTGAGAAACATCAAAAGTTTTGGCCTTAAATTTTATATTGTGTGAAAGGCAGTATGAAATATCTTTCTGAATGTGGTCGGAGAAAACTTCAATATTTTCGTTGGACCAACAAGTTGTAAGAATTTTGTTTTTTTGTTTGATACTTAGGTCGTCTTTTAACATAGGACAATAGAAAGACTTTATTCCGTCAAAGCTAATACCTATACCGACAATATTTCTTTCATAAAAATAGTTATTATCAAATTCCGTATAAAAAGAAAAGGCCATAGCACTTTCTAAAAGGGTAATAATATTTTCAAAACTATTCTTATCCTTTATGATAGTTACGTCGCTTTTTTTAACAGGACTTTCGTCGAAAGAAGATAAGAAAGGATCCTTTTGTGTATCGGCCTCGTCAACTTGTTGCTTTATTGTTTCGAGTTTGTTTAGCATTGTCTTAAAACCCAACGATTCCAAGAAATCCATAAGAGATTTACTTGGATAAAAATGATAAGCTATCTCCTGAAGGGAAATAGGCAAGTCAACATTAGTAACAATTTTAATAAGTTTTTTTGATAAAAGGCCGTCGTCAAGATATCGAGAAAAGGCCTCTGTAAGTTTTTTCCCCTGAAAAATAGATTTGTGTTTTATACATTCTTCAAGAGTTTCATATTTTGCCAATAACTTTGATGCTCCCTTGGCCCCGATTCCTCTCATTCCGGGAATGTTATCGGAACTGTCTCCAACCATGGAAAGATAGTCTACAATCTGATCAGGTCGAACACCCATCTTTTCAAAAACGGCCTTTTTGTCATAAATCTTTCCTTTCATAGTATCCAGTACTTTCACAGAGTCATCCACAAATTGCATAAGGTCCTTATCTCCCGAAGCAATCAATATCTCATCAAAACTCTCTCTCCATTTGACTACGGCCGAACCTATAATATCATCCGCTTCATAGATACCATCCTCTCTAGAGGGCAATTTCATGCTTTCTAAAAGAGATGTAATTAGGGGAAACTGCCGAGATAATTCCTCGGGAGGTTTTGTTCTATTGGCCTTGTAATCAGGATAAATATTATTGCGGAAGCACCCTCCTACAGTATCTTTTGCAATGAATATATGTGTGGGCCTATAATCGGAGAGAAGTTTTAACAGCATAGAGAGAACACCTCGAATGGCATTCGTCGGAGTTCCGTCAGGAGCATTCATAGGAGGGGTGGCATAAAAGGCCCTAAAAATAAAGTTGCTTATATCTACGATAACAAGGCGTTTTTTTATCACAAATCCCACTCTAATCCAAAAATAGGATAGTTTACCTCATGTGTTCTGTTAATGATAGAGAGAAGGTGTTAAAAACAGAAGGTCTTGCCGTTAGGCGCAACAAGTGCATATCCCGCGTGATCAGCGTTTCTTTGACAGACGGGATTGGCCCAGAGAGGGTAGGAAAAATCAATTCCATACATCGCTCTACCCTTGACAACATAATGGACTCCATATTGAAGAGTATACTCTTGGGCATCTTCGGCAAGAGACCGGAGAAAGAGATGAACATCCTCCATGTTGTGGCCGTCTTCATGAGTAAAAATTGTGGCCATTACAAATAAGAACACCCCAGCGTTTTCTCGCCTCATACCTTGTGTATACATATGTTAAAACATTTGTGTTGGAAGAGAAACTTGTTGTATTTTGTAACCGACTCTTCAATCGATCTAATCGATTAACTCGATGCGAAGTGTCGGAGTTATTGCTCTCTTTTTTGTTTTTTCCGCAAGAGCTAAAAAGAACAAGTCCCAAGAATATAATAGAAAAAAGTTTCATCTATAACCGTATCGGTATCAATTCCGATAATCTCTAAAAAAACAATATACTATAGCAAAACGATCTTCTTTTGGCCTGCAATAAAAAAATTTGAATTGATATTAAAAGTATTTGGAGAAATTTCTCATTCGTGTTATCCTTGCAACAAGATTTCTAACAACACTCAAAAAGGTGATGAATCCTGAAAAATTCTGAACTAAAAATTTTCTTATTATTTTTTCCTTTCCTAATAACGGCCCAGACGACCTTTGATTATTCCATTGAAAATCAAAATCTTGTCATTCCTATGATAGAAAATGTCGAATCCTCACGCATAGCAAGTGATATTCGGTGGATCTCCGGATTTAAAAGCAGATATCATAGAAGCAAAGAGGCCCGGGAATTTCACGAGCAATTGAAAGTGAAATGGGAAGGCCTTACCAAAGATAGGAATGATGTAAAGCTGGAATACTTTCACCACATGTCCTTTCCAAATATGCCCTCTCTCATGCTCTCGATTCAAGGACAGGAACTACCTGAAGAAATTATTATCATTGGAGGACATGGAGATTCCTTGGCCCTGCGTACCAACATTAACGGTTCTCGTCAGATTGCTGAATTTGCACCCGGTGCCGACGACAACGCTTCAGGAATTGCGGTCATCACGGAAATCCTCAGGGTTCTCACAGCGAATAATTATCGCCCTAAAAGAACACTGATGTTTATCTCCTATGCTATCGAGGAAATAGGCCTTGTAGGCTCTCAAGAAATTGCCGCATTTTTTCTAAGTCAATCATTTATCTTTATCAATCAACGTATTCTAGGGGTATTAAACTTTGATATGACAAATTTCCAAGGCCCTAGCGGCCTAGATTTTGTCATTATAGGCGACTATACCAATATGGAACAAAATCAATTTCTTGAAGCACTGGCAAAAACCTATATTCCCGAGGCCTCGTGGGAATATGATGTATGTGGCCATAGATGCTCAGATCACGCACCTTGGCATTCTATGGGTTTTCGGGCCTCCTATTTATTTGAATCGAGATTCAAAGAATCGAATCCTTACATTCACACTATTAATGATACTATTGAAAAGTCTAACGGACATGCAGACCATGCCGTAGATTTCGCCAAGATGGGATTGGCCTTTTTTGTTGAACTGGATAGATAGATAAAATATTATCGATTACTTGGATCGGGAATTATGATTAAGTGTTAAGAAATCTGTCCAAGCTACCTGATTACAAACATCTTGAAGAGGGCCTTGCCGAAGAAAGAAATACACTTATTTCTGAACTTGAATCTCCCGAAGATGCAAGAACCGTTGAAGAGGCCCATAAACTCTTAAAATGCTTAAAATCCCTTCAAATGTTTCTCCATGAGTTCTTCTGTCGATATCCCTCACTCATTTCTCTCTTTAACGAAGAATTTGGTGATTTTGATCAGTTTCTTCGAAAAGAAAACATCATTGAAATGATTTTTTTAGGGGATTCTCTTTTTATTGGGGGAAAAATAACTTATTCCGACGATAAGAGCTTAAATGCCCATGACAAAATCTTTCAAAATTGGGTGGGCCTGAAAAAAAATGCTCATGAAAAAACTCAAAAAATTCTTAAAGAGGATTTTAACTCTAAATTGAGAATGGAACATCTTGAATGCCATTGTTTAAACTGTGATTCTGAATTTAAAACAAAAATGAGTAGTCTCATTGTCGATGAAAACATTTCCATTATTGACAAAACATCAAAGAATATAGAGGCCTCTATGGAAACGGATATTTCTACGGCCACTACCTTATTTAATAATCTCAGAAAAGATATCAATAGAAACTATCTCAAAGTTAGAACGATCCTCAAAAGGTCTGTTATCAACAAAATAGAAAAAAGGATTGAAAAATATATAAAAACATGTTTCCTCTATCCCTCTAGTTTGTCCCTGAAAAGGGAAGAACAACTTCAAAAGTTTTTGACTCAAATCCTAAAAATAATAGAGATCAATGAAGAACTTTTCGGTGAAAAAGAATTTAAGACATTTTTTCGTCAACTATCATTGAATATTTGGAAGGAAAAGGAATTCTTAGTAAAAGATTTCAAAAAACAAGTTCGCTCTATTATGGTTTTAAAAAGAAAGGATATTTCCGGTAAAATATTACAAGAATATCTTGGAGAGTTTTGGACACATTCCCTAGCGAGATCAATTAAAAGAAAAATTATCTATCATATGGGACCTACAAATTCAGGCAAAACTTATTACGCCATTGAAAAACTCAGTTTAGCAAAAACAGGCTGTTATTTGGCCCCTCTTCGGCTTTTAGCAGGAGAACTGGCCGATACATTAAATGCAAAAGGTGTGAAAACAACTCTTCTTACAGGAGAAGAAGTTATTGAAGTCGAAGGCGCTACCCATTACTCTTCAACAATCGAAATGGCAAAGCTTCAAGATCATTTTGATTGCTGTGTGATTGATGAAATTCAGATGATAACAGATTATCAAAGAGGGTGGGCCTGGACAAGGGCCTTTGTCAATATCTTCTCTCAAGAAGTTCATGTTTGTGGAGATGCGAGTGTTTTAAAACTTATTGAAAGTATTGTAGAGCTTTGTGGAGATGAATTAGAGATTAAAACCTATGAGCGAATGACCGAATTTAAAATTGAAGATTATCCTGTGAAAATTGTTGATCTTCAAAAACATGATGCTCTTGTTGTTTTTTCGAGAAGAAATGCTCTTCGTTTCAAAAGAGAGTTAGAAACTCTTGATTTTAAAATTTCCATTGTCTATGGAAGACTTTCTCCCGAAGTCCGAAGAGAACAGGCCAGAAAATTTGACCAACAAGAAACAGATATCATGGTGAGCACAGATGCTATAGCTATGGGAATGAACCTTCCGATAAGGAGAATCGTGTTCTCTACACTCACAAAATTTATTGATTCCCAAGACCATCCCATTACCGAAAGCGAAATTAAGCAAATTGCGGGAAGGGCCGGACGTTATAAAAGATTCTCCACAGGTTATGTTACATGCCTGAATAAAGTTCATAATGGTTTAAAAACTATCAGTAAGGCCTTGGAAACAGAACTTCCCCAGCAAACCAAATGTATGGTCGGCCCCGATCTCGATATCTTTAATCAAGTCAATAAGGCGTTGTCCGATCACGGCCTAGATCAATTGCAGCTCTCTGAATTTCTTAGACTTTTTAATACAATGAGTTTTAAAAAACCTTTTTATTGTGTTGATTTAAGAGAAATGATTGAACTCAGCGAAACGGTAGAAGAGTCTGATAGAAACAGGGCCTTAAATCCTTCAGAAATCTTTGGATTTGCTTGTGCTCCGGTTAATATGAGACTTATAGATCATGTCCGGTATTTCAACTGGATACTCAAAAAATTTATTAACGCAGATATCATTGTTAATGAACCAATTGATTACAAAAGAAACGATATCGACTATCTTGAAACAAATATTAAATGCGTAGAACTCTATCAGTGGCTATCTAGACACTTCAAAAATAAACATTTTTCTTTTGATGAAACAAAGCTTTTAGAAAATAAATCATTGGCCATAGAAAAGCTTAACACGCTTCTCTCAGAAAAAATTGTCATTACCTGTACAAGTTGTGGATGTAAACTGTCCGAGGATTCAAAATTTTCAATCTGTGAAGATTGCTTCGAGCAACTTCGCTATAATAATAGAAGAAGACCTAGAAACAATAGCTATCCAAAAAAATTTGAAAAAAAACGGCCCATAATCAACAAAAAATTCGGTCAGAAAAAGAGTTTTAAAAGATAATGAAACATACGTTGTCAATTATAACCAATTACCGTTAAATTTTACTAAAACTCTTAAATCAATTTGAAAAAGGAATATTTTACCGCTATGGCATAGCGCCTATAGTCAAATATGGTAAAATTATAAATAGAGAGAAGAAAGTAGGAGATATTTTTTCGGAGAAAGACTTATGAAAATTTTCATCATTTTATTTGTATCATGCTTATTTGTTTTAGGTCTTAAGGCCCAAGAAGAAACAAATATACGGCCTTCTTCGCCGGCAATTATTGCAACTCCTGACATGTCTCCTCCTGCTTCCTTCTCTTCTTCAGAAGTTATTTCCACCCCGAACATTACCATCCCTCAAGAGGAAGAGCTTGTAACGGAATCCCAAACACCTGAAGAGAGGCCAAGAGAGCTGGCATATTTGCCGATAAACAAAAAGGATAGATTCTTCATCGGATTGTCTTTTATGAACAAGTCCAAATTAAAATGGATGTCTTCGAAAAAGAAGAAATGGAGAACCCCTGTTGAGACTAAACCGAACTCTCTTTACGAAACAAATTTAGAACAGAAACGATTTAAAAAAAATATAGGGCTTTCCATTGAATATGCTCATTTTTTTCAAGGTGTTTTTGTAGGAGGAGGATTTGACCTTTGGAGCAAATCGAAGTCAGAGGGAAACAACGACGTACAGATGTCCCCACTCTCTTTACATCTCACAATAGGCCTTTATCAACCTTTTCAATACGGCAATGGATTGTTGAAGATGTTTTGTAGTATAGGTATGGGAAAAACAGGTTATAACAATGAAAATGTTGGAGTCAACTTTGATGAATCTCTGGGAGTTATGTATCAATTTGGCATTGGAACAACCTTCCTTCACAAATTTTTTCTTGACATCATCATCAGGCGTACCTACTCATCCTATAGAGAAAACGGAGATCTTTTGCCTCCGGACACAAACCGCAAAATCTACAGCTACAGAAAAAAAGGGAAACTTTCCTTAGAAAAGCCTATAATTCGCCTAGGAATTTTTATCTAACCCGCCATGACGCAGTGAGTGATGCGCTTGTGATATGAATTCAGGGAAGATTGACGAAGCTCATTGGTATAGACTAAGTGCGTTGGCCCCAAAGTGGCCACAATAAAAAAAGAATTTTAAGAATATATTGACGACTTCCTATCGAGGCGTCCATAATTATTTTATGGATGATCGCTATGGCGATGAAAGGAAGTATGAGAAAAAACAATGTTTGGATCAATTGATCCGCCAAATTTAGGGAGGAAGATTAAATGAGATTAACATCAAAAGGGCGTTATGCTGTCAGGGCAATGCTTGACTTGACAATTCATTCCAATGGCAACCCCGTTCGCTTATTAGAAATTTCAAACCGTCAAAACATTTCTCTTCACTATCTTGAGCAACTCTTTAGAAAGCTCAGGCACGGAGACGCCGTAAAATCGGTTAGAGGTCCGGGAGGTGGTTATGTGCTTGCCAGAAGTATGGACGAAATCACTATAAAAGACATACTTGATTGCGTCGAAGAGAACATTGATCCTGCAAAAGACATTCTTGGAGTTGAAGCAGAAACTTCAGACACTATCGAATTTCGTCTCTCTAAAAACTATTTTATGAGCTTAGGAGTTATCATGAGGGATTATCTCATGACAACAACATTGGGAGACCTTATAAGAAGATCGAGCGATGTTGAACATGCAAAGGACACCTCATCTGCAGATCTGAATATATCTCAAAAAATTTCTAATACTAAGGGCCCAGAAGCGGAAAATTCCCCTTTTTCAAGAGGCCCTAGTGGAGAAATTGGGCGATAAGCGTTACTATTTTGATTATAATGCTACATCTCCCCTCCTAGAGATTGTTAAGGAGGTTCTCTCTTGTAAGGATTTTCCCTTTGCCAATCCGGTGTCATCACATAGTGATGGAAAAAGGGCAAAGAGAATTCTTGAAGAGTGCTATGAATCTCTCTATAAAGTTTTTGGACTAAAACCAAGCGCTTTTGACCTTTTCTTTCATTCAGGGGCCACTGAGGCCGTTAATCTCCTTGTTAAGGGCCTTGCCCTGTACCATCAAAAAATTTCTTTTGCCTACACAAAAACCGATCACTCTTGTGTTCGGGCCCAAGAGAAATTTTTGCGAGAAACAGGACATCATGTTTTTCCCATAGATGTAGACTCTCAAGGAAACTGTCAATTTGAAGACTTTTTAGAGAAAGTACCGTTGGATTCATCACCTTTTCTTTTAAATTGGACTTGGGTGAACAATGAAACAGGCGTTGTTTTCAGTTTGGAAGACGCCGTTTCTTTTAAAGAAAAAACAGGGGCCTTTGTTCATGTGGATGCGGTTCAAAGTGTAGGAAAAATTAGACAGTGGCAAAACCTTCACCCAAAACTCGATGCCTACACCTATTCGGCCCACAAATTTGGTGGGCCGAAAGGAATCGGTTTAACGTTTTTGAAAAAAGGATTTCCCTTTACAAGAATCATTTCCGGAGGAGGGCAGCAAAGAGGGCTTCGTGCAGGAACGGAAAATGTTCTTGGAGTAAAGTGTGCAACTAAGGCCTTGGAGTTTGTGGCCGCCCACTACGACTATACTTCCCAAAGAGAGGCAAAAGAGGCATTAATTAATCAACTGGAAACAACGCTAAAAACAGGGGGAATCGTTGTAGGAAAAAAGGCCCGAGAGGTCAACGGCCAAACCGTTTCCTTCATTTTTAAACATGAAAGAAGTGATATTGTTAGTTTGGCCTTTGATCTCGCCGGTATCGATATCTCCACCGGTGCGGCCTGTTCTTCCGGAGGTGTTATTCCGTCACCTATCCTCTTGGCCATGGGGTTTGACAAAGAACTTGCTCGATCGGCCATCCGATTCTCTTTTTCTCCCTATGTCAATAGAGAACTGATGAAAGAATATGCTTCAAAAATTCTTCCTGTTGCCGCCCGTTTTTCAAAACTGTAGACATCTCTTTCAAAAAACGAAACAATAGTTTCACTATTATGTTAAGATTAATATCACCATTTTTTATAGCAATATTGTTTTTCTTCTCTCAGAGTGTGGCATGGACATCTGTGTCAAAAGAAGAATTTGATGAAGTCATTCGACGTATGGAAGAGATTTTCGCTCCAAAAGCTTTAGATAGAGGAAGGTCTCTTAGAATTACCTCTCTTTGGGATCATCATCATGAAGGGGCCATATATGTCGATGGGACGAGTAGCAATACCAAGTGGCAAATCTATATTTACAATGGAGGGTACACTAAAACATTTTCTGAAACAATGACAATTGATGCTGCGGCCTTGCTCGTTTGTCACGAACTCGGTCATTACTTTGGTGGACATCCACGAAGGGCCCCGTATATTCTTGCACAGTTCCAAATAGATCAGGGAATGAAACCTTGGCCGCCCACTTCCAGCGAGGGACAGGCGGATTATTTTGCTACATGGAAATGTTTGAAGGAATATTTTAAAAGGGACGACAACGTGGGCATTACGGCCTTGACAGAGGTTCCTTCCATTGTTCAAAACAAATGCCGAGAAATCTATCCAAATGTACAGGAATCATCCCTCTGTCTGAGGATTAACAGGGCCGCACTTTCTTATGTACAAACCCTTGCGGCCAAAAGAAAGAGGCAGGGGAGAGACTCTACGGCCGTTAGCTTTGATACTCCTAGTCCCCATATTGTTTCCAAAACAGTTATCAACAATTATCCTGACTTACAATGTCGTCTCGACACGTTTTTTCAAGGGAGTTTGTGTTATGATGAGCACCCTTGCGAGAATAAAATCGGCACACGTCCTCAATGCTGGTATGTAGCAACGCAAACTAATGAATGAATATCCGACGGACTTAAACGGAACCTTTTTCTAAGAATCCCAATGCATTATGCCAGGAAAGAAAAAAATCATTGAGTTTTTCCAAAAATCCGCCGATAATATAAAAAGACTCTTGACAAAATATAAAAACTTTGTTTATTAAGGAGTTCTTCTGCAGAAGAAAATAAGAAAGGCAAATTAATCCATACTGAGGAGTAAGTTAATTATGATGGAAAGAAAAAAAATAGACAGAATAAAAAAGAGCAAGAGAATAATCCCTCCTCTTCTTCAGATTCCGGCGAAGAAAAGAAATATTCTGTTCAAGACGTCATAAAAGCGTGGAAATCTTTTAAACCTAAGGTTCCACTATCCTTTACATTGGCCTCTCATGCAGCTGCTCGGTTGAAAAACGGTCAATAGTTAGTTTTGCTAGACCAAGACTTCGAAGTTCGTATATCCAAATATAAACATCAGATGTATGATAACTCAGAACCTAAGAATAATAGATTGAGGACTGGAGATGTTGTCAAACTTGACTTTAATGATTTTCAAAGCATTTCTCGTCACAATTCTATTTTAGACGTTTTTAAAGATTTTAAAAAAAATTATGATTACAATAATATGCTCTGGGCCGTTTTAAATAAAAATTGCGATATGGTACATGATTCAAGTAAAGAAAGGTATTTTAAAAACAATCTCTTTCTCATTCCTTTACAAGGGTTAAAGTCTGCCCTACGGAAGGGCACAATAAAAGGTATTCTCCATCATCAACAAATTAAAAATATTTCATCAACTCTATTAGAGGCATACAAAAAATATCTTTCTAACAAAGCAAAAAAAGAACAGTCTCAACACAATAAAGAAGATACAAAAACTTATAATAAAATAATAAATAAGGGAATAAAACAGGCCGTAGATACTATTAAAGACTTCATTCCTAATGATATTTCAGACTATAATCATCCTCAAGCTCTTCTAACAGTACTTAAAGAAAACCCTAGTTTAAATGATATTATGTCCTCTGACCTTGTTTCTTTTGAAGCGTCCAAGGAGTGGGAAAACGCTATAACATCTTTTGATGACAAAAAAGAAGAGTATCAAGAAAGAGATTCCAAGATCATTTTCAAGAAAGACGCTGAAAAAATAATGGCACAACTAGCTTTAAACCAATTAGATTCACAGGGAATTTTTTACTATGAACCACACACCCATTTATTTGATCCAAACTGTGATAACCATGATTAAGCTACTAATTCAATTCGAGGATATTATTACTCTAAAAGTTAAAGAAGAAATACAAAAAACAGGTCATTTAATTTCTTTACTCATTGAAAAAAGATGTGTTTCTCTAACAAGAAATTTTTCAGATAGATTATTAAATATGATGGGAACTTATTTTTCTAAAATAGGAACTCCTGATGTAATGGCAGATAGGATTTTAGCTTTGTATAAAGATACGACCTGATCTGATAGCTTCCTTCTTGCCCCAATACCCTGAATCATCGAAATTCTCCGCTAGGTGAAAGGTGAACCGAAACCGTTAAATTTTTTCGTAATCGACATCCCCGAAGGGAATACCGTTATTTCCTGCCGTTCCTTTAAAAATTCGCGTGAACTCCACACAGTAGTCGCCGGCAGGGCAGTCGTCGGTGGTGGAGGCATCTCCGTCGATTTTCGCCGCCGAGTAGGGAAGATGCGTATCCTGTAGTCCCTCCCAACTTCTGCGATTGTTGCGGTTGTTGACTTTACCGACAACATTATCGGCAATCCCCTCTTTTGTAAGGCCTAAACCACCGAGGTCGATTTCTACACCGTCGAGGTTGATGAGTTGATCCGCACCGCTTGAATGAGCATAGCCATCCGAAATAACCCACAACCCCTTTGCTACGACACCGGCCGTAGTTGAACCGCTGAGAAGAATTTGTGTCGTAACGGGACTCGAAGAACAGTCCCCACTGTCGTTATCGTGCATGATATTTAACGTCATTCCGTCAAAAATAGGAATATCAACCGTTGCCTCGATTTTGTCGGCGTCGGCGTGTTTTGTCAGTGTAATGCTAGTTCCGCCTAATTTGACGGTGGTGCCAACAACGGTAATCAGGTTGTCGATGGCATCGGAGATAGTCGTCCCCACCAAAGAGTTGTAAGTCAGGGGTGTGGCATACTGCAGAGCTATGCCGTTGGTTGCATCGGTCACCGCAAGTCCGCAAACCTTTCCTCCGATATCGGTTTCCAGTGCCGATGCCGATGGTGTAGCGTTCACCGTAAGTGTTCCCGTCACCCCCGTACTCGTCCCCGTCCCGTCGGTTCCCCCCTCCATGTTAATAAGGGTACCGATAATCTGCCCGTCGTCGTTTTTCCCCCAACATTTTATCGACTTGTCCGTTTCCGTAAGAGCGCAGGTGTGATCCACCCCCATTGCAACGGAAACGGCGATTTCTCCCTCCAAGGGGTCGCCGGATATTCCCCTTTTGACGACTCGGTTGGCAAAAGCACTAAACACCGAACCGCCTATTTCTCCATAATTACTTCCTATAAACCTGGAAGACCAACACTTAACGGTCTTATCCGTTAAAATGGCGCAGAAGGAGATGTTTCCTGTCTCTATCCGAGTGGCGGTATCCGTAAACGGAACAAAGTTTTCCTTCTTGAGCGAAGAATCAGGGTTAAAATTTCCTCTCACCCCCCAGCATCTAATACTTTGGTTGTCTTTGAGGGCGCAAGAGTATGTGTTTCCTGCCGTAACGGCCGTGGCAGTTCCGCCACTCAAGTTTGGAGTACCCCCACCCGTTGCCCCCCTGCCATTGCTTCCCCAACACTTAACGCCTCCGGCAGGTAAGAGGGCACAGGTGAGGTGATATGCTGCAATGGCCGTAGCAGTTGCCCCACTTAAGGGGTCGCCTGGAGTTCCGCTTACCGTAATGTCACTTCCCGAACCGCCGCCGATCTGTCCGAAATTGTTACGCCCCCAGCATTTAACTTTATCATCGTTTAAAATAGCACAGACGTGTTCATATCCCACCGCCAGAGACTTTGCCGTGTAGGGGGTGCTACTTGCATCGTTTCCGAGGGCGGTGATGTCCGTCGGGGTGTCTCTGTCGGTCGTATTTCCCACGATGCCGAGTTGCTCGTAAGTATTCACACCCCAGCACTTAACCGCACCGTGGTCGTTCGTGCCGTTTTTTAAGATAATGCATCGGTGGTCGCCGGATCCCGATTCAATTGCCTGTGCCTTGTTTTTTGTACCGTTTACGGTTCCGAGGTCAATCTTGCGGTTGAAAACCCAAGGGTCGCTACTCACTTTCCCCCAACCTTCCACTTCGCCGCTGTTGTAGAGGACATAACTGTCTTGGTTTCCAAGAGCGAAAGCGTCGGGTTCTATCTTTTCACAAGTACTTGCCTTGAGAAAGTAACCGTCGCTACAGGTAAAACAACCGTCTATGGAAGAAAGCCCCGTCGTTGTCGTAGGAGAGGAGTTGTTAGGCGTAGGACAAGCAGTTCGGGCGTTATTGTTTGCAGGCGAATAGTAGGCCGCCGCCGTCGCTTGGCATTGTGTCGAGTCTTGGTCGTTGTCAAAACCGGCATCGCAAGCGGTGATTGTACAAGTACCGTAGAGGTTGTTTTGGGTGTCCCAGGTTTGCGTTCCGCTACCGTCGGTGATGGAACAGGATTGAGTTGTGGTGACACAGCTTCTCGCCGAAGTGTCGGGGGAATAAGAACCGCTACAGGAAAAGCGGCATTTGTTTGCAGCATCGGCAGCTCCGGCAACCCAGTCGTCAAAATTAGCGTGGGTAACGGGACTACAATCTTTTTTTTCGTTTTTCGTTGCATCCACCCACTTTCCGAGGTCGGGAACGTCGCAACTTCCGTTTCCTTGGGGATTTTTCCAAAAACCGGCATTACAGCTGAAACAGCCCTGAGGATTAACGAGCCCTGTCGCTATCGTAGGGGAGGAGTTGTTAGGCACAGGAGGACAGGCGGTTCGGGTGTTAACATTTGCAGGCGAGTAAAAGTTAGTCGCCGTCGGTTGGCATTGTGTCGGGTCTTGGGTGTTGTCGTATCCTGCATCATCACAGGTAAAACAACCGTCTGCGGAAGAGAGTCCTGTCCTTGCCGTAGGAGTGGAGTCGCTCGGCGTAGGACAGTCGGTTCGGGCATTATTGTTTGCAGGCGAGTAAAAGTTCGCCGCCGTCTGTTGGCATTGTGTCGGGTCTTGGGTGTTGTCGTATCCTGCATCATCACAGGTAAAACAACCGTCTGCGGAAGAGAGTCCTGTCCTTGCCGTAGGAGAGGAGTCGCTCGGCGTAGGACAGTCGGTTCGGGCATTATTGTTTGCAGGCGAGTAAAAGTTCGCCGCCGTCTGTTGGCATTGTGCCGAGTCTTGGGTGTTGTCGTAACCGGCATCACAAGCGGTGATTGTACAAGTGCCGTAGCGGTTGTTTTGGGTGTCCCAGGTTTGCGTTCCGCTACCGTTGGGGAGGGAACAGGATTGAGTTGTGGTGACACAGATTCTCGCCGAAGTGTCGGCGGAATAAGCACCGCTACAGGAAAAGGAGCATTTGTTTGCAGCATCGGCAGCTCCGGCAATCCAGGTGTCAAAGTTAGCGTGGGTAACGATCGTACAATCTTTTTTGGCGTTTTCCGTTGCATCCACCCACTTTCCGAGGTCGGGAACGTCGCAACTTCCTTGGAGATTTTTCCAATAACCGGCATTGCAGTCAAAACAGCCCTGGGGATTGGCCAGCTCCGTCGTTGTCGTAGGAGAGGAGTTGTTAGGCGTAGGAGGACAAGCTGTTCGGGCCTTAGCGTTTGCAGGCGAGTAGAAGCGTGCCGCCGTCGGTTGGCATTGTGTCGGGTTTTGGGAGTTGTCGTAACCGGCATTGCAAGTCTCCAAGGTACAAGTTGTACTAAAATTGTTTGTGTTCGTATCCCAGAGGTTGAGTCCCCCTCCGTTGGTGACGGACAAGAAGTGGACTTGCTACAGGCAAAAAGAGATTCACTCTTTGTAAATCCACTGTTACAGGAAAACTTACACTTATCGGCACTTGGCACGGGAGCGGTGTTGATTTCCCAGCGGTCAAACCCTCCCGGCGGACTCTCGTCAACATCGCTGCAACTCTGTTGCATTCCTTGAGCGTCGTAGTACTTCCCCTTACCGGGAAGCATACATGTTTTGTTGCTTGTCTTCTTTAAAGACCCCTCCTTACAGTTCCAGCAAGTGCAGACCCCGTGGCGGTATTCTTGAGAGAATGATCGGGAGACCCCGCCTTACAGTTCCAGCAGTCGGTTTCCAGTGCAGACCCCGTGGCGGTATTCTTGAGAGAATGATCGGGAATCGTTGTCGAACACTGTTTTCTCGTTTTATCCTTGGCGGGGGAATAGTAGTCCGCCGCCGTCTTTTGGCATTGTGTTTTATCCACGACGTTGTCGTAACCTGCATCGCAAGCAGTTATCGTGCAAGTCGTGCTATATTTCTTTGCAGTTTTATCCCAAACTTTGTGACCGCTACCGTTGGCGATAGCGCAAGATTGAGGTTTCTTGCTAGAACTTCCCCCCGACGAAGACGAATCGCCGCCGCCACCGCCGCCACCGCAGCTCGACAGTAAGAGAAGAGTAGCTACGAGAAGGTGGGGCCTCATTAATCCCACATCAAGAAGAGTGGGGTACCGCAAAAAAGTAAAGGTGTTTTTTGTGAGGATTGTTTTCATGAAGATATCTCCTTATATCTAACGATTAAAAAATCTTATGTCGTTTTCAAATTATACTTTTTCTATATTTATTTTACAAAGTATTTATACCTTACAAATTAAAACGGTCGGATTTAAATATCGAATTAAAAAATAGGAGATTAAAATGTTTTAGGTTTGAAGTCGTTTTTATTTGTAATGCTTGCGCTGTCTCCGGTTGCTTTAATCACAAAAAGTCCCTGCTTTTCTGAATATATTGCCGCATGAGCATCATATCGAAGATAACCAACGGCACCGTAAACTTTTTTTGAAGAATACTCGGGGAATATTTCTTTAAAAATCTCTAACTTTTTTAAAAAGTACTTCGTATCGTCAATTCTTAAACAACAACGACTTCATCTCCATTGACCGCAAGAATGTCAAATTCATAATTCATTCTCTCTTCTTTATGAGGACGAACTCTTGTCATTGTCTTATCTGCAGAGATTCCTCTATCCTTAAGAAGCTCTACAAGACCTCCCTCCACTAGACTCTCCACAAATTTTCCCCAATTACTACTAAAGTCACCGTTGGCCTTCTTTAAATTTTCACTGAGCTTTCGAAGGGACTCTTCTGTTTTTTTCTGAGATTCTCGAAGGGACTCTTCACCTTTTCTGCGAGATTCTTCACTTAACTTGATTTCAATAAGTCAAAGTTTAACGGGCCTCCCTTGCAATAAACGTCCCTTAGCAACAATAAAGACGGCAGCAAAGAAGGCACCGTAATAGACGTTCCATTGCCAAGGCCCTTCAATGATAAACGTATTAAGGGCAACTCCTATCGTATTAAAAAGAAAGGTCAACAAAACCGTTGGGCCGTCAAGCTTGGATTTGGTAAAACTATTAAAGACAAGTTGGGAAAAAAAGAGAACGCCAACGGCCGCTACCGACCAAGAAGAAATCACCATACCTAAAATAAACAGTTGATCGTAGAAACTTGCTAGAATTGCTATACCTACAAGAAGTAAAGCGATAACAAAAGTATCTATTTTAAAATACAATCGGATTTTTTTCTCGTCTCTCTTGGGCAAAAGATCATTCCACAAAACACTTGAAAGAGCATTGACGGTAGAATCCAGAGTACTCATTGTTCCGGCCAAAACTCCGGCCAACATAAGTCCTTGAAGAGGTAAAGGAAAGTGTGAAGTAATAAAATAGGCAAAAACCTTATCGGCCTTAAGATGTTCCGGAAAAGGAAAGGATTGGCCGTAGGCCCACAGAAGAGTGCCTATAGGTAAAAAAAGAAGGCCGATAGCAATACTCGCAAAACAAGAAAAGGCCATGGCCTTTTGGGCCGTTTTTTGATCTTTGGCCCCGAGAAGTCTCTGAGAGTAATCCTGATCAAAACCGTGAGTACACAAATCAAATAAGGCCCCACCCGTAGCACCGATTAAAAAATAGTTGATTTTTGAAAGGGAAAAGAGTCCTGTTTTCCCTGCATCAGAGGCCTGGGACATAAGATTCATCCAGCTTTGCCCGGAGATATCGGAGATAACAATATGGGCCAAGACTCCACATCCCACAAAAAGAAAGATTTGGAGAAGATCCGTGCGGACAACCGTTCGAAGTCCTCCAAAAAGCATGTAACATAGTGTAACCGCCATAATGATAAAAAGAGTTGTCGGTAGAGAAAGGGAAAAGTAAGCGGCCACAAGAATGCTTCCTGCATAAAATCGAACACCAACACCAAGGAGCTTTGTTAAAGAATAAATAAGGGCCGTAAGTTTTCTACCCATCGGAGTTGCATTGTTCTTGCCCATGATACCATAGAGAGTCAACCCCTTGTCATATATGCGAGGAATAACAATCAGAGATATCAAAGGCCGACTAAGGAGTGTACCGAAGTGAAAATAGACAAGGGAGAGGTCCCCTGTATAGGCCGAGGCGGGGAAGGTCAAAAAGGTGAGCGCTGAAACTTCCGTTGCGATAATGCTACCCGTGCTTTCAAAAAGGCCAAGGGTTCTTCCCGCAAGATAGTGCTCTTCGGCAACATTCTTATTCGTATGTTTTCGGCGAGAAAAAAAAGCAAGGACAAAAACGCAGACGAAATAAAGAACTAAGATGATCAAATCCATATTGTGACGACTCTAAGTCAAAATGTTTTCTTTGCCAAGGACAAGTAAATACGGGCAGTAAGTGGACTTTTTTTGTCAGAATTGACTCCTTGAGAAAAACAAAAACTCTTTTCTTTTACAAAACACTGTGATAGTTCTATTGGTTGGATTGATAACAGGGAAGAGATTTGAATAAAGGCCATGCTTTCAAAATACAGTCGTGGATTCATGCCTATGCACCGGACAGTACCCATTTAGTATCGGCATCTAAGACCGCTTCAAAGATTGGAATTCTTAAGGGAAAGAAACCTGACTCCATTAAGAATTTTTTTGTTCCCGATTGGGACGGCGACAATCTTCCCTCCAATGATTTTGTGGACCTCGTTCGATCGGCACGGAATCTTTTTCAAGATGCTAAAAAGCAATATGACAAAGTGACTCTTTTACCTCGTTTAACTCGGTCACTTAAAAAGGCCGTTTATGATGAATTTGTTCGATATGCCAACACTGAAAATATCGAGGTAATCGATATTTTCGACTTCTGGAATTCCATGGCCGATGAACATTCTTCTTTACGAGACGTTTTAGAGGAGTTTAAAAATCTCTATTGCTTCCGCCTCGTAACGGTTTACATCTATAAGATGAAATTTATTCTTACGTTGACCGAATCAATTAATTTTCCCTTAACGGAAAATCTTCTTTTAAGTCCGAATTCTCTCTTAGGTAAAATTTTTAGAAAAGGAAGTTCCACGGAACTTAATTGCTACTCTTTGGGAATGAACAGCTACAGTTGGTATAGACCTTCTTCGGGATGCACTAAATATGTGCGCCTTTTAAGAAGGAAACTTTCACAGGTAACGGCCAGTGAAATGATTAAAGCTTGTCACTATGATCACTTTACCCTTCAAGAAAAACAAAATATTCCTCTTCGGGAGAGTAAAGAGTATTCTCATTCTCTTTCCCACAAATCCTTTGGCCTTTTTCTCAATACCCTTCTCACTGATTATCCAAGATGGTTGTTTCCGGAAGACTGTGGTTATCAAAAAAATGAAATTTTAAGGACAAAGTTTTTAGGGGCATCCATGGGGTCTATTTCTATGTCTCATTGGCCCGCAAGAGAAGAAAATATTGAAAAACAAGTACCAAACTTTCTTTTGCCAACTTTCTTTGGGGAAAATACCAACAATATTCTTTACACTAATGTGTGTAGCGAATTACAGTTTCTTTCACTCTTGGCCAAAACATCCAAGGCCCATGGACTCAATGCCGTTAAATTTATCTGTAATGCTTTGAAACAAGAATCTTTGATACCAAAGATAAATTTAATGGATCAGATGAATCTTCCTCTTGAATACGGTGAAAAAGTTCAAGGGCCTATCTATAAAAGAATTGTTTTACATCTTCCCGAAATCGCCAAGACAAATCCCCATTATCATCTCATTACACAGATCAACGGCCATAAAAAGGCACTCGATGAAAAGGGATTTATGTTTGTACTGACAAACCAAAGGCTTTTTGTTCCCAGTCAAGCAGAACGCACGGATGCCCTTCTTAAAGAAGTCAAGGTTCACTCCTTTTTAAACTTTGAAGGTCTTGAAGGGAAAGGAGAAATACCTGATTTTCTCTACATACTCAGTAAGAAACAACAGAATATGACATCAACCTTTAGGCCGTCGACGACATTGATAAAAAACAAAAGAGAATCTCTCTTGACATTTAATATTTTTGGAAAGCTTTTTCTCTTTAAGGATTTCAGAAAAATCGTGAATGAATTAAAAAAATTTTTTAATGAAAAAACATCTTATGCAACACCTGTTCATAGGAGTGAAATTAATCGAAACCTTACACTTGAATATCATCAAGACGCTGTTATCGGAGGAAAAGTCCTAAGTTCCATTAATAAAAAAAACGATAACATTACCCATCCCAATTTTTTCAAAGGATTGACCACATCCTGTACAACTTTTGATCAATTCTTTCTTGTTGAACACCTCAAACACAAGAATCGATTTGACCTTACGGGAGACCTCCTTGGACTCCACTATACTTATCAGGACAAGTATCTTTATGTGCTTATAGTCGATTTTAGCTGTTCTATGAAAGTCTCTCTTGAGATCATCCACTCTCAGGCCTATAATGCCCGATTGGAAAAATACGGAACGGCCTGTTTCCAATATTACGGTTTGTTGTCAAAAATACCCGATATCAATATTAATATTTTTAGAGAATTTTTCAATTCGGAGATTGGATCTCAAATAATCCAACTATCCCTCAATGGATCCATTTCCAATCTCAAATCAAAAATTAAAACCCTTTTAATCCCCAAATTTTTTTCTCACACAAACTTTCCTTCAAAAATGGATCAAAAAAAACTCTCATTTCTCGAGTATCCCTGTTCAACCCTTTTAAGTATGCATCCGGATAATATCCATCGAAGTTTTAGAAATATTGAGCAATGTCTCCAACCCTTGGCCGCTAAGTATCCCTGGTATGCTCTTGGTATCAGCATTCATTTTAAAAATAACTGTCTTCAAACCGTAAAAATGATCGATGGAAAATCTACAACAGATTTAGTCAACTACAACAATCCTCTCATCATAGATAAAATTAAAGGGCTTCAAACCTATCCCCTCTTTAATAATCCCGATATCTATATAGAATTTCATATGAAAGATAAAGACGACATTTCCTTGCCTCTTCAGGCCTTCTCTTCTAAAAAAAATGGAACCGGATGGTCTCTGGAACTCAAATCCGGAAAGGAAGAAAAAATCATTTGCATCTTTTACGCAGAGGCAGAACTCATTCATTTTTTGACCTATATTCTTGGTGAAGCACAATCCAAGAAAACGAAAATATCCTCAATTCTCCAGGGATTGCGAATTCCAAAGACAGAAGACCTCAAAAAAGGCCTCCATTCCTATGAATCTCTTAAATTGTGTTTTGAAAATCTTTGTAAGAGTTCTCAAAAAATTGTTTCAAACATCTTTCGTCAACAGATAATCTAGCCGGTCAAAAACGACTATTTCCCTTTCCCGCCTCTTTCCGTAATAGGCCACAACTTGATCTGTTCTTTTGTGTTTTGTCTTTCTTTGGGCCAAATGAATGCCGTATTTTTCTACGAGTTCACTGGTGACGGTGGCCTTAGCGGAATGAGAAGTCACCCAGTCTCCAATGCCGACCTTTTTACAATGCCTCTTAAGGATATTAGTTATTTGGTTAACACTAAAATGCTTTTTTGCATGAATAGGCCGAAAAAGGGGGTCTTCATCTAGCACCTCTTCGCCCTCGATTTTCATCATTTCAAGATAGTCGATAATGGCCTGGGCCGTAGAGCGATGAAGAACTTCATCAAAAAGCTTGTTACCTTTGTCAACATACCTTAGCCTAAACCTATCTCCAATGGCATAAAAATCTTTGCCTTTAAGATTGATAAATGCCTTATTTCTGGTAACCACTCCAAAGAGCGTTTTTATGATGGCCCGGTCTCTAATATTAATGAGAGTTGTTTCAAGTGTATCAACATAGTTCATGAGTTTTACTAGCTCATCTTTAATAAGGGCCTCGGTCACGGTGATCGAACTATCAACTTTAAAGCGAGAGACTTTTTTAAAAGGGTTGGGTATATCTCTATGGGTTTTTTCCAGTATCTCTTTAGAAACAAATTCAAAAAATGAGGAGAGAGCACTAATTTTCCTATCAACTGTTGTATGGGCGGCCTCGAACAAATTTCCCTTGATAACTCGGCCGCTAAAAGATTTTAAATAGTCTCTATACTCAATGGCCTTTTTAAAACTAATATCTTCAAAATCCGCAATCTTTTTTTTATCGGCCCAAGCAAAAAATTGTTTAAGGTCCGAAAGATAGGCCTTTTGTGTTTCAAAAGAAGTGTAATTTCTGATAAACTTCTCAATCATCTCGGACCAGAACTGAATATGGTCTCTTGAACTTGCAAGAGATTTGGCCATAAAATGTATATCTTTGTTAAAAAGGATAGGAATAAGTTCTGTCACGGATTTAGACCTCTTGCCTTATCATCACGAGTTGAGACGACACTCGCTATTCTTTCAGGTATAGACGAAAACTCTAAATAGCGTATCTCTTTTTTTGTTAAAAATTCGCGCACTTCAGAGAAATTTTCGAGGTTGATATGGGCCGCAGATAGATAGTGTTGTATTTGAAGGGATTTTTTATAGAGTTTAGAGAGGGTGATTTTATTATCTTCCAAGATGATTTCACTAGTTCTCCAAAGAGATGATGGCCTTCTAATCTTAAGGGCCGAAAAAATCTCAGCAAATTCTTTGAGATATGTTTTAAGTTTACCTGCTTGTAAAAGGCGAAGGTCTTCATACAGAAGTCCTTTTTCCAAAAGGTCACAAAGAGCACCTGAGCGAGATTTGGCCGTCTGCTTCCTTGTTTCAACGATCTCAAAAAGATCGGCCTTCAAGGTAACTCGTACATCTTTTGCTTTAAGTTTCTCACTGGTTCGAGGGCGACCGCTTTTGCGCTTGATAATCTTTGTTTTCTCTAAGTTAGAACCGGTGGTCTTACCAAGTTCTCTCTTGACATCTTTTACATCCTTGTAGAGTAGGGATTCTTCTTTTTTGAGAAAGGCCGAATGTTTTCGTATCCTGTCAAGAACCGAGTTTTCGCCCTTCTGCGAGGTTTCTTTGTATTCCATGGATTTTTCCTCCAAAGGCCTAGAAATTTCTTACAATTCGGTATTTATAGGGCCATTATCGCCTAATTGTGAAAAAAAAACAATGACCTGACTATTTTGTGTTGACTTTTATTGATTTTTAGTGTATATATGAAACTAATAATTAACCAAAAAAGGAGCATTTTTATGATGAAAAAATTATTTTTTATCCCCTTAGTGGCCTTGGCCGGGGCATTGGGAGCACAAACTACAGAGGCCACGTCGGCAACCGAGGCAACCGATGTAGGAGTCCTGCAAAAACTCAAGGACTCTCCCTTTGGTTTCAAGTTTGTCAGTGATACTTATACCGCTGTGGTCAAAGGTAACGATTTAGTGTCAAGAAATCGTTTCTATTTTGACTACAATTTAACCGACAATGACACTCTAACATCGGAAACAAGGGTTTATCACCAAATAAATCCGTCTAGAGGCCTAGACTACGTCCATATTAACAGAACGGTCCTTCGCTATAAGCGTTCGAATATTCTGACTCCGGAAAATGACGGTGTTGATCTCAGTGCCTATGTAGGGCGAAGACAATATGTCCACGGCCCTGTAAGGAAGAAGGCCAACCAGTACGGCCATATGGAATTCGGCCTTGAAATGTCTAAAAGAATCGGCAATTGGTCATTTGTTTTAAACCCGGAATACAATTACATGGATCGAGTAAGCAACACGCCTGATACCACCAGGGACCTATACTACCTCTTCGCTATGGGGACTTATACGTTTACTAACAAATGGGGCGTTTCACTTTGGAGTGAAATAATTCACGAAAATAAAATTAATCCAAACTTGCCCGGAACGTTAAATCCGGACCGAGCTAACAACGACCCAACAATGGTCGTTGTAGTACCCCAAATTGATTACACGATTGTTCCCGGAACAACTGCAAGTCTTTATTTTGCCGGCCTACCTTTTCAAAACAGTGATGGAGGCCAGTTTATTCGAGACGGTTGGGAGAGAGATAATACAATCGGTATTTACTTCCAATCTAGAGTATTTTAGTTTATAATTTTAACAAGAATCGGCACAAGGTTATTTTAAATCGATTAACCTTGTGCAATTCTTTTTTTCCCCTTCCGATCTAATAATGCATTTTTTTAATAAAAAAAACTAGAAAATTGCCGTTAAGGGGAAGTATAAGTAGTATTTTTCAAATATAAGACTATTTTAATACATTAAAGGAATTATGAAAGAAAACATTAATGAACTAAAAAATACTTTGATATCTCTTTCTTTGAATGACAAAGATTCTTCCCATTACTCAGACAATGAACTCTTTCATGTTCTTTTAAAGGAAGAATCTTTCGGCCCTGTCAGGGGAAACGATATTAATGATCTAATTTCTCGTGGAGCGAAACTCGACGAAAACATCCTTGTTAAAAGTGTTAATCAAAAAAAATGGTTGCGCCTTTTTGACCACCCGTTTTTTCAAAGAAGGCAAGAAGAAGAGAAAAAAAATCATCAGGTATCTGAAAAAGCTAAGTCCAATAAATTTTATCTTCTCAATTATGGGCAAAAAACAGGCCCATTTAGCACTGCTCAACTACAAGAAAAACTTGAAAATAGAGAGATTGATATAACCCATATGATTTCTTCTGATAACGGAACAACATGGGAACGAATTTTAGAATTAGATTCCTTTGATCGCAGAAAACTTGGTATCGGCCAAGAACTCCCCCCTAAACCAACATCAGATATATTTAAAGGCGTTGAAGATGAAGTGGCAAAAGATTTAAAAAATGCCAATAAAAATAAGACGACGGATACTATTGCTTCCTTGGCCCATTTAGGTAATCTTGAGAGTAAAAAACATCATGCATCCGTTTTGAAAAACAATATTAGAAATTTTAGCACCTCAAGAAAGATCCCGATGATCGCTTCGGCCCTGTGTATATGTGTCCTTATAATTGTTTTGCCCATGATGATAGATTTCTCTCCACCCTCTATACAGACGCCTCCTCTTAAGACCGTCAGGGGTTCTTTAAATGTAACATTGCAAGAACGAACACAGAATATGAATCAACCCAAGGTCCGCTCCTCGATCCCTCCTCCTCCTCCCCCTAAAAAAGCTAAGGCCTCAACACAGATGGACATCTTGCGTCAAAAAAAGAATCCTCCTCGGCCTTTAGAACAAAGTCTTAATAGAAATAATCGTCAAAATAATGATGATACGAGAAATCGTCGAAATTCCTACCGAAACTCTGATTTACGAGACCTGCCCGAAGATTTTGATGATGAATCATCTCGATCTGCCTTGAGGCAAAGAATGAGAGAGAGAATGAGACAACGGATGATGAGACAAAGGCAGAGACAAAGCGGGCGATTAAGAGAGATTGAAGACGATTTCTATGATGATGAAGAGTTGGACGACATCCAACCAGAAATTCCACCTTATAATTAAAAGCTAAGGTATGTCTGACAAATCCCCATGTGTTAGTTTCAAAGATAGGTACTTTGTGTAAAAGAATTTTTCTAGACCGGAGACCTTTTATGAAACATGATTTGCCAAAATCCTACGATCCAAAGACAGTGGAAAACAAATGGTATCTTTTTTGGGAAAAAGAACAATATTTTCAACCTCGAAAAGGTGCAAAAGATGAGTCCTATTGTATTATTATGCCTCCACCTAACATTACAGGACAACTCCATGCAGGACATGCTCTCGATTTGACTATTCAAGATGCCCTCATTCGTTTTAAACGAATGCAAGGGTATGAAACTGTTTTTGTCCCGGGAATAGATCATGCAGGGATTGCTACCCAAAGTGTGGTAGAAAGAGAGATTTTCAAAACAGAAGGAAAGGGGCGGCGAGATTATTCAAGAAAAGACTTTATTGAAAAAATTTGGCAATGGAAAGAACGATATGGCGGAGTTATTGCCAAACAGCAGAGACTGATGGGGGCCAGTGCTCACTGGGATATTTCACTGTTTACTATGGACCCTGACGCAAACAAGGCCGTCAAAAAAGTGTTCGTAGATTTGTATAACGAAGGACTCATCTATCAATCCGACTACATTGTCAATTGGGACCCCCTTCTTCAATCGGCCGTTAGCGATGCCGAAGTAGAACATAGAGAAATTCAGGGAACCTTTTATCACATCCTCTACGATATTAAAGATAGTAAGGATCGTGTTGAGATTGCTACGACAAGGCCCGAGACACTCTTTGGTGACACCGCCGTTTGTGTTCACCCCGATGACGAAAGGTTTAAGCACTTGATCGGGAAAAAGGCCGTTGTTCCCTTATGTAAAAGAGAAGTACCCATTATCTCCGATGATTATGTGGATAGAGAAAAAGGAACGGGATGCTTAAAAGTAACACCGGGGCATGATTTCAACGACTTTGCTATCGGAAGAAGGCACGGACTGCCTATTATCAATATTCTGAATATGGACGGTACACTTAACGAAAACGCATGCAATTACAAGGGACTTCCCGTATCTAAGGCCAGAAAACCCGTTTCCGAAGCACTGTTAAAAATCGGTAAGCTTCAAGGTACAAAAAAACACATTTACAAAGTAGGCCATGGAGACCGCTCCGGCGCTGTTATAGAACCCCTCGTTTCAAAACAATGGTTTTTAAACGTTCAAAAGATGGCAGAAGAATCTGTAGAAAAAATTGAAAACGGTACTACAGTATTTTGGCCAAAGAATTGGGAAAAAACTTATTTTTCTTGGCTGAAAGGCCCTAAAGATTGGTGTATCTCCCGTCAACTTTGGTGGGGACACAGGATTCCCGTTTTTTATTGTGAAAAAAAACATTGCGGCCATTCTTGGGCCGAAGAAGAAGAACCTAAGTTTTGTCCAAAATGTAAAGGCCGAGATTTTAAACAAGACTCTGATGTCCTCGATACATGGTTTTCTTCGGCCCTATGGCCGTTTTCAACACTCGGTTGGCCTATCCCTGAAAAAATGAAGGAAAAACAATTTGAAAAATTTTTTCCAACGAGCACTCTTGTTACAGGTTTCGACATTATCTTTTTTTGGGTGGCCCGAATGATGATGATGTCTTTAAAGTTTCACAAGAAAGTCCCTTTTAAAAATATTTATATCCACGCTATTGTCAGGGATAAACTCGGTAGAAAAATGAGCAAATCCCTTGGCAATGGAATTAATCCCATTGATATGGTGGCACAATACGGTGCCGATGCCTTTCGTTTCACACTCGCTGCAGGAAGCGGTTATAATAGAACATTGAACCTTGATCCGGAAAAAACTGAAGGTTATAGAAATTTTATCAATAAGGTATGGAATGCTTTTCGATTTATTCGGCCTTTTATAGAATCTGAAAAATCTTTTAAACTGCAAACTCATAATCTTCATCATCATGAACGATGGATTCTGTCCGAACTAAACGAAACAATAAAAAAGATGCATCAATCTTTTGATATTTATCGTTTTGATGAGGCCTCTCACTATATTTATCAATTTGTTTACGAAAAATTTTGCTCTTGGTTTATTGAACTCTCTAAAGTTGTTCTTTATGGAGAAAACCTTGAAGCAAAGAAGGCCAGAACCCATATCCTCAAGTACTCCTTCAAAAAAATTGCGGCCTTACTGCACCCTATATGTCCCTTTATCACGGAAGAACTGTGGCATTATCTCAAAGATTCTGAAGAAGGACCTCTCATTGTTGAGCAATATCCTGAATATCAAAAAAATCTCTGTTTTTCTTCTGATAGGGAATCTATGAATAAATTTATTGAAATTATTCAATCGGTTAGAAATCTTCGCTCATCTGTTAATAGTCATCCTAAGGAAGAGATTGACCTTCGGTTATTTGTCCAAAATAAAGAACTCGCCGATTATTTATTCTCCCAAGAAACATTTATCAAAAAATTGTGTCAAGCAAAAAACGTTTCTATCGAACAAAAGGATGCTCCTCGACCTTCAAAATCTCTTATGGCGGCCACATCTCACACTGAAATTTTTCTTCCACTCGAAGGTTTTGTAGATATTAATCAACAGGTAGAAAGATTAAACAAAGGCCTTGCCAAAACTCGAAGTAAACTTGAAAAAGTTACCAAAAAATTGAGCAATGAAAAATTTCTTCAAAATGCCCAAAAAAATGCTATAGAAAAGGTTAAAACAGAATTTACCGGATTGACAGAAGAAACAGAGGCCTTGGAAAAGCAACTCCGTCTTATGCAATCTTAAAGATTTGTCGGCCTCTTTTTAAAATAGGATGTAATTCCTTCAGCAATGGCACGAGCATAAGATTCTTGAAAGGAAGAAGAATCTAGTTTTTTTAACTCAGAAGCACGAGACATAAAACCTATTTCTAAAAGAACTGCCGGTCTCTTAGCAAGGGCCAAAACAAAAAAGAGACCGGGTTTGGTTCCACGGTCTCTCATATGAAAACGCCTAAGATTCTTTTTTAAATTTTGATGAATTTCTGAGGATAAGATTTTTGATGCCTCTACGGTTTTCTCAATGATTAAATCCATAAGAATCTGTTTTACAATGGGATCTTCCTCTGATTGTAGACCTTCATTTTCAATTTTTTCTAATTTCTTTACGGCAGCATTTTTATGATTATCTAAATAATAAACTTCATGGCCATGAGCTTTTTTTTCAACACTAGAATTAGCATGAACAGAAATAAAGAGATCGGCCTGAATGTTTTCTGCAATTTCTGCCCTTTCTTTCAAAGAGACATCTCTATCAACACTTCTTGTGAGGTAGACTCTATACTTTTTTGAAAGATATTTTTTTATTTTTTTGACGATACTGAGTGTTAAATTTTTTTCGAGAACTTCCTTCTTCTTAGAAAAAATTATATATTGCCCCTTTGCTCCCTGCTCTTCCCCACCATGGCCTGGATCGAGAAGTATAGTAAAGGCCAAAATGGGAAAAGGAAGAACAAAAAACAATAATATTTTCATTAATAAATTTTTGCCAATTGATATTTTGGAAAATAATAGGCCAATATTTTTTGATGGTTCCATCCTTTTTTAGCAAGATCGAGGACTCCATATTGGCACATGCCAACGCCATGGCCTTTCCCAAAACCTTTTAATGTCAATACATTTTGTGATTGAGAAATTCTAAAATTATTGGAATGAACGGCATTTCTTCCGAAATATCTTCTAAAAAAGGCCTTTTTAAGAACAAAGGGGTGATCTTCTGAATAGAATCGTACAATTGTTTTAAAGGAAGAATTAGGCAATATCGTCAATTTTTTACCGAGGGTAAAATCCTGAGAAGAAACAAGATGGCCTTTATTTTTCAACCAATTGAGAAATGTTACAAAGTTTTTTTTAGATATAACGTACTCCCATTCTTTTTTTCCGTAATTATGACAAAATGGACAGGAAACTGATTGATATCCTTGCACAATATTGTCCCAAACTTGATCCGGCCTAAGAGTTTTACCTCCACATTTTGAATGAAAAAATATGGGAGAAAGAAACCCTCCTTTTGTCAAAAGCACATATCCTTTCGTTTCAAAAGATGCTTTATGCGTTGATTCCGTTGAGTCAAAAAAATGTCCACTAACCTGATGTTTTTCGGAATTTTCTAAATGAAAGGACATCTCATAATTAGATTGTTGAAAATTATCTTTATAGGAAATTTTGTAAAAGGCATAAGTTCTGGCCGCAATGGCCTGGGCCTTAAGGGCCTCAGCAGGCCAAGTATTGTGCATCTCTTTCGACAAAAGAGAACTAATGTAATATTCCATATCAACTTCATTGATGACATCACATTGTCTTTGTGAAATCGATGTAACAATATGAATTTTTCCTTTGTATTTATAATCATCTAGTGTCAAGAGTCCCGTAGGGCTTGTAAGGGTGGCCAAAAGGATGGGACGATCGGACTTATGTTTATGCATTTTTGAACAATCAAATTGAATGCTTTTTCTTCCCTCATAGATTTTTTTATTTTTCTTGAGATGAATGATGCGCTTTAGGTCTGTTCCTGTAACAACAATATTTTTAAGTCCTTCACCAATACGCACTTTGATTATTGGTGGCCTCCTGTCGGTTATATGAATTGAATGATGAATTCCTGCATTGGCCGCTAAAGTAACAATAAAAAAAAGATAACAAAATCTGGCCACATTTAAAATTTTAATATTTCTTTAGAGAAAGCTCAAGAAATATTTAAAAAGGCCATAACTTTTTGTATATCTAACCAAGTTGTTCTTTTCATATTTTGATTAATACATAGAATATCCGGATGAAAAATAGAGACTATTTCCATCCGACATTGGCCTGTACTTGTGGGCAAGGACCTTTTAAAGAATTTCCCGTGAATTTGGCCAGGCCTTTTTTCTCTTTCTAAAAACATACTAGAGGCGAGTACACCAAAACAGAGAACAATACTTGGGTTGTAAGTAGAAATTTTCTTTAATAGATTTTTTGAAAAATCGATCTTCTGTATATCTTCCTTTGAAAACTCAACAATTACATAATTATTTGAAGGGATTTTCATGGCCGTAATTATATTTTTAAAAATTTCCCTAGATTTTTTATAATTTTCTCCTTTGAGTTTGCTCGTTTCATAGAGAAAGACGACTTTTTTCTTAAAAGACTGGGTACAAAAAACTAAAAAAGGTTTATGGAATAAACCTTTTTTTGCTTTAAGTAATATTGTCCTTTTTCTCAGAGAAGAAAATTTTTCCGGCCAATCCATCATTTCTTTTTCACTATAGGAAAAAATGCCCTTCTTGTCAGGCATTTTTAACTGTTATAAAGAAATAATTATTTTCTCCGAAAACTTTTCTAAGAACTTAGTTCTTGATGCGGCAGAAACGAGATATCGCTATGAGTATAAGATCTGATTTTATGTTCGAAAATTATGAGGAGTTCTTTGGAGACATTGAGCAAGTAAGAAAGATCATTGATAATTGTCAAAATTGCGGCAATATTGTGGTACATTCCTATATTACGGACTACTTAGATATGTTTGTGCAAGAATCTTCCCGATGTCCTATGTGTGGAGGAAAGAAAATAAAAAAAATTTTCTCCATTAATTAGAAACTATTTCTTTACTCCTCAAGCATTCTTTTGGCCCCCAAAAAAATTTTTTTGGCCAATCTCTCTTTAATTCCTAATTTACGACTAATAAACTGAGGGGGCATACGAGCAATTTCCGAGATGGGAACATCTAATTTTTCTAGAATTTTTTTCTTTGTTTTAGGCCCAAGGCCCTCAATGCCGTCAATCCACGAAGAAAAATAACGCTTTGATTCTTGTTTATGATGAAGACGTCGAGAAAAGCGATGGGCCTCATCTCTGAGATGAGTCAAAATCTTCATAAGAGGCCTATTTTTGCGAAGAAAATAAGGAGAAGAATACCCGGGAATAATGAGTCTTTCTTCTTTGCCCATGGCCGCATCGGCCTTAGCAATACCTATGACGGGAATAGAAATATTTTTTTCCTTTAAGATAGTCTTGGCCGCACTTACTTGACCTACTCCACCGTCGACCACAAAAAGGTTCGGAAAATTCCCATAGTTTATTCTCCTTGTAAAGACTTCTTCCATCATAGCAAAATCATTATTTCCTTCAGGTCTTTCAGTGAGGTGATAATGTCGATAGGCACTTTTTAACGGTTCTCCGTCTTTAAAAACAACTTGAGATGCCGCAGGTGAAGTACCTTGAAAAATGGCAATATCAAAACACTCTATTACACTCGGGTTCTCCTTCATACTGAGAAGCTCTTTAAGTTTGGCCAGTCCCATAAGGAGTATTTCTCTGTTGGACATTCTAAACCTTTGGTGTTCCCGAGCATATTCGGCCGTAAGTTTTAACAAAGGCCTTATGTCCTTTGTTGGCCTAGAGACATTGACCTGTCCCTTTTTTTTTATCTTCATAACTTTTTTGAAGAGTTGAAATGTTTCTGACGAAAAAGAAGAAAAAATTTTTTTAGGCAAAGAGTCTTGGGTATTTTCATAGTATTGTAGAACAAATGTAAGAACCTCTTCCTCTAGGTCTTCTTTACAATCGATAAGAGGAAAATGAAAAACCTTATGTCCCAAAAGGAGGTTATTTCTCACGAGATAAATAGCGACGTCAACCTCTAACCCTCCTTCATAAAAGGCCAAAACATCAAAATCTTTCATATCGAGATGAAGTTCTACATGTTGCCGATTTGACGTCTTGATAAAATCTTCCAAAATTTTTATATTGTCTCTTAAAGTAGCGGCATGTTCATATTCTTCTTTTAAAGAAAACTCGTTCATCTCATCTTTCAGCTGAGTAATAATTTCTTCATGTTTCCCTCGAAAAAAATTTAGGGCCTGACTCACATCTCGGCCGTATTCCTCGGAAGAAATCAGTTTCACACAGGGCGCACTACATTGTTTTATTTGATAGAGAAGACAAGGCCTATTTCTCATACGAAACTCATGGTTGGAGCAATCTCTTAGTTTAAAGACCTTCATAATCGCCCTTAGAGTTTCTCCTATATGAGAGTTGTGGACAAAAGGCCCAAAAACTTCCGTCTGTTTTCCCCGCTTTGGCCTTCGAGTGTATTCAAGTTTTGGATACGTTTCTTGAAAATTTACCTCAACATAGGGATAAGATTTATCATCTCTCAGCAAGATGTTGTAGCGAGGGGAGTATTTCTTTATAAGATTGTTTTCAAGAATCAGGGCCTCTGTCTCATTCGATGTCATCATAAAATCAATGTCGACAACATGAGAGAGGAGAGTTTTTGTTTTTAGTGTTGGAAGATGAGAAAAATAACTTAAAACTCGACTTCTTAAGTTTTTCGCCTTACCTATATAGAGAATCCTCTCGTTAAGGCCTTTCATAAGATAACAACCCGTTTTCTGGGGGAGGCGTTTTATTTTCTCCTCAATGATATCTTCATGTTTAAACGACATATAGGATTCTTTTTTATCACCCTCTTTTTATTTATGATTTAATAGAATAGATTGTTAAAATCTACCTCAATTCACGTAAATAGGCAAAAATGCATACTGTGTCATGGGGGGGGGGGGGGGCAATCTTATCAAAATCAACATACCACAAAGAGGCCGTTTCCGGCCTCTTTTCCTCTCTTCATTTTGAGAAGATGCCCTCGGTCAAATTGGCCATCACAGTAATTCGTTGATTTGAACTACCCCTCCCTAAAGGGAGAAGATTCTTGCTTCACCGACAATCGCCTAGAACACAAGTTTCTAGGTCTTACATCGTCTCCACGAGCTTCACATCCCGTAGTCCCTACGGTAGGTCGATTTTTGTTTCGACAAATCCAATATATTATGATATTCTTCAAAAGACAATATTTTTTTTCTCGCCGAAGGGCGTGGCCTCACATCCTCTCCCTGAAGGAAGAGGTTTTAGGGCCACACTTGAGATAAAATACCAAAAGTAATATTTGGGTTTACCAGCATGAAAGTTTGCCGTTTTCTCATTAACAATGATCCCTTTGCTAAAGGACGATTGGGACTTTTCCTAGACGGGAAAAACATTGTCATCGATTGCAACAGTGTATGGGCCTTAGAGTTTCAACGAGAAGGCCGTTACAATCCTTACGAAAGGGCCGATCATTATATGCCCTCTTCTCTCCACACTATTCTCACCCTCAAAGAAAATCCTCTCGAAGAACTTTCAGAGTGTCTAGGCCTCTTTTTCTTCTTTGAAAAGATAGGCCATTTCAGTACACGAGAAAATGTCCCCATTGCCCTGTCTACCAAAGATATTACCCTTTTAAATCCCCTAGACAAAATAACTTCCTATAGAGACTTTTATACACACGAAAAACATGTGGCGACAAGCTTTAAAAAACGAGGAGAATCCCTACCGTCGGCCTGGTATGAAATCCCCGCCTACTACAAAGGTGCAACTAACGGCTTTATAGGCCCGGGAGAAGATATCCTATGGCCGCATTATACAAACCAACTCGACTATGAACTTGAATTGGCCGTAGTCATCGGTCGGGAAGGGCACAACATCAAGCCGTTTCAAAGTCGAGAGCATCTCTTTGGATTTACCATACTCAACGACATTTCCGCTAGAGACATTCAAAGAAAAGAAATGTCCATAAGGCTCGGCCCTGCCAAGGGAAAAGATTTCTGTTCGGTACTCGGCCCTGTAATCACCACAATAGACGAGTTTGACAATATAGATCCAAACCTTCTTATGACGGCCAAAATCAATGGAGAAACATGGTCTCAAGGCCGCTCCGGTGATGCTAAATACGGTTGGTCTGAAATCCTCGAACACTTATCTATGGACGAATGGATTCTACCTGGAGACCTCCTGGCCTCAGGTACCGTAGGCACGGGTTGTGGTATGGAACTCGACCGATGGATCAAAGAAGGCGATATTGTGGAACTTGAAATTGAACGTATTGGAAAGCTTGTTAACAAAGTAGGGAAAAAATGCAATGGAAAACTTTAAATCTAGCGGCATCGTCACAAAACAGGCCCATGTTAATATTCCTCAAGGGCTTTATGAGGAAGAACACGGAAGAAAAGGATTTTATGGAAGAGTCGGTCACATCTACCATGAGCATCCTCCCGTAAACTGGACAAATATTGAAGGAGAATTGAGGCCCAGATGTCTTCCTCCCATTTTCGATGAGACACACTTAGAAAAAAACACTTTTACCCTCTTGTTACACAACAAAGATATTTGCCTTAGTGCCGGAATCTTGAAAGATAACTCGAAACACTTTTTTCGAAATGCAGATTTTGATGAACTCTTTTTTGCTCATGATGGACAAGGGCGCTTTGAAACCATCTATGGGCATCTCTCCTTTAAAAAAGGGGATTATATCCAACTCCCACGAGGAACGACCTATAAAGTTTTTATCGAGTCACCGACAAAATTTCTCAAAATTGAGTCGGCCTCGGAATTTGAAGGCCCAACAAGAGGTCTCCTTGGGCCAAACGCCCTCTATGATCAAACGGCCATTGTAACTCCTGAATGCCAACTAGGTAGTGAGCAAAATCTTAAAAATTACATCGTAGAGGTTAAGCGCCTTGGCAAAACGACATTTCTCACCTACCCCTTTAACCCTCTCGACGCTAAGGGTTGGAAAGGTTCTCTCTACCCGTACCTGTTATCTATTTACGATTACTGCCCCATTACAAGCCACCGTTACCATATCCCTCCTTCAGGGCATACCACGTTTGTCTGTAAAAATTTTGTTGTTTGTTCCTTTGCGGCCCGTCCGCTGGAAGACGAACGAGAAGGTGTCCTCAAAGTTCCTTTTTACCACTCTAACATTGATTACGATGAAGTTCTCTTCTACCACGAGGGAAGTTTTTTCAGTAGAGATAATATTCATGCCGGCTCCTTAACTTTTCACCCCCAAGGTATTCACCACGGCCCACACCCAAAGGCCTATGAAAACGCTTCCACTAAAAAGTTTACGGACGAATTCGCCGTTATGATCGATGCAAGATATCCCTTGGAACGTACTTCGCATTTTTGTGAACGGGAAATTAAGGACTACTGGAAATCATGGGTGCCTAAGGACAGATAATGCTCTCTTTTGATACGGATAAAGACTTTCAAGCAAACTACAAATTTCTCATAGGTTCTATTCTTCCTCGTCCTATTGCCGTCATTTCTACCGTGAACAAGGATGGTTCAAACAATGTGGCCCCATTTTCTTTTTTTACGGCGGTAAGTGCCCGTCCCATGATTGTGGCCTTTTCTCCCATGATCAGATCGACCACAGGTGAACTCAAAGATACACCCAGAAACATTTTGAGGGAAAAAGAATTTGTAATCAATTTTGTTACGGAAAATAATTTCGAGAAAATTAACCAAACAAGCGCAGAACTCCCTTACGGCCGAGACGAATTCATTTTTGCCGGACTTACTCCTATAGATAGTGAGAGAATACGACCTAAAAGGATAGGAGAATCTCCTATCCATTTCGAATGTATCTTTAGAGACAGACTCAATTACGGTGATCTTCCTGGACAAGGACAAATAATCACCGGAGAAGTTATAAAAATTCATATCGAAGAGCGCCTCTACAATAACGGCCGCATTGACACGGATACTTTCGGTCCAATAGGACGAGGGGCCGGGATCGATTGGATTCGTTGCCAAGACCGCATTACCCTCAAAAGACCTTCATGAAAATTGCTTTTTATAAAAGTCCTGTCGGCATTCTTAAGATTTGTGAAAAACAAAGATATTTAATTTCCGGTGCAAAAACCGTTCGATCGGGAACATCCCAAAATTCTCCACTCTTAACCCGAACAATGAAACAATTGGACGAGTACTTTTTAGGCAAGAGACAGCAATTTGATCTCCACCTATCTCCCGTGGGAACAGCATTTCAAAAAAAGGTTTGGCGGGCCCTACGAGATATACCTTATGGAAAATTGCGTACTTATCAAGACATTGCCGAAATCATAGGACATCCTAGGGCCTTTCGTGCCGTCGGCAATGCCAATGGAAGAAATAGACTTCCCATCATTATCCCCTGTCATAGAGTTGTGGGCAAACACCCTCAAAGTGGAGGTTTCGGCATGGGGATGAAGGCAAAAGAGATTCTTATCGGACTTGAAAATATTGACAGCTATTTCAATATCTGATAATTTAATTATTTCTCTAATATAAGATTAAAAAGTGTCCGAATTTGCCTATAAAGAAATACAGGTGAAAAAAATGCACTTAATTTATACTGCGCCTAGGTATCATACCAACCAGTACTTTATAGTAAAAGGATTACTTGAATTAGGACATACGGTAGCGTTTCTCGTGCTTACCCAAGGACAAAGTGAAAATCACTCATCCTTATCTCCGACGATTTTAGGATATTCACCCGTCTATGATCTATTTCTCCGCCTTGCAGGCAAATGTCTTAGAAAGAATTTTACAAAAATACCTCCGGGTGGAGGTAGTCGAACAGGAGGCGTACCTCCCGTCATTAAATTCTGGCGTGAGATGCGGAGAAAGAGGCCCACAACGGTAATCATTAGAGACCCTTTAACTTCGTATGGACAGCTTTCAATTCTAGTCTCAAAAATTCTTCGTGCAAAAATAATATTGTATGTACAAGACCCTAAACATAAACGTCTACACTGGAGACAAAAGATTGTATGCAACCTATTCACTTGGATACTAGATGCCGATTGGATAACGCCTGTACTCGGCCCAGTTAACAAATTGAAACCATTTCATAACAGAGTGTACTATGTCCCGGCCGTAACACAACCACAGACAAGTCCAAAAAATAAAAAATGGTTTCTAAACAACAAAATTAATATATTGGCCATTGGAAAATTCCAAACTAGGAAAAACCATCTTCTCTTCCTTGATGCTATATTCAAGCTTTCTCGATATTATTCCATCCATGCTACTATAATAGGAGAATGTTCCACATCAGATCATAAAAAAGAATACCAAAAGGCCGTAATATTTTCTAAAAAAAAAGGACTCAAAAAGAAAGTTTCTTTTGTTGTTAATATACCTTTTATTAAAGTCCAAGAATACTATAGAAAAAGTGACCTCTTTGTAATCCCCTCTAGAAATGAGCCTCTCAGTATATCTCCCTTGGAAGCAATGTCTCATTCTCTTCCTGTTATTTGCAGCGATTCAAATGGTTTTCAATATAACATTCAGCATAAAAAAAACGGCCGTGTCTTTAAAACGGATGATGTAGGCGATTTAGTGAAGTGCATAGAGCGTACTTTGAAAAATAGACAAAAGTTAATCACCATGGGTGAACATAGTTATAAGCTTGCCACATCGGAGCATACAGTGAAAAGATATATCGACACAATAGCAACTATCTGCAAAATAAATTAATAGAGTATGTAGATATGATAACAATCCTTTTGTAAGCGATGAAACAAATATCATCACAATCGAAAATTGCAGTTTTTATACCAAATTTATGTGGAGGCGGTGCAGAAAGGGCCATGCTTAATCTCGTAACCGAGTTCACAAAAAGAGGAACCCCTATCGACTTTGTCACGATTGAAGCAAAAGGCCCTTATGTAAATTTTTTACCGAAAGAAGTTCATCTGATAGAACTACAACCTCAATTGTTTAAACATTTATCTCTGTTACAATCAAGATTCTTACAACTGTTAAAACACATAGCTATTGTAGCTTCCCTTGTAAAACACATAAAAAAAAGCAATATCCATATCTTACTTACAACGTTACGTGTATCCAACATTATTTCTTTGATTATAAAAAAATATTTTATCAAGGAAATAATGTTAATCGTACGTATAGAAAACACGCTTTCAATAGAATCATCTAAATCTAAGAGTTGGAAAACTCGTTTTGTTACAAAAATACTCAAATCCTTATTACCTATAGCAAATGCTATAATTGTAAACTCAAAAGGTTCTTCGGACGATATAAAACTTCACATCCCAACGGTATCTCATCTTGTTCATATTATTTATAATCCCATAGTATCATCCAATATTAAAACACAAGCTGTAAGACCGATACATCACCCTTGGATTGGTGATACCGGTTTTAATCTGATCCTTTCTGTTGGGCGTTTGGAACCACAAAAAGACTTGGCCACTCTACTCAAGGCATTTGCAGAACTTATAAAATTGCAATCGTCTAGATTAATAATTTTAGGTCAAGGCCCGGAAGAGCATAACCTGAAAAAAATTTCTAACAACCTTGGCATAAAAAGCTTTGTTGACTTTGTTGGATTTCAATTAAACCCCTTCTCTTGGATGGCCAAAGCAGATGTTTTTGTGTTATCTTCTCTCTTTGAGGGACTACCGAATGCTTTAATTGAAGCAATGGCCTGCGGTACTCCGGTAGTCAGCACAAATTGTCACAGTGGGCCTAGAGAAATTTTAAAGGGTGGCAAATTGGGAAAATTGGTTCCTGTAGGTGACTATAAAGAACTTGCATCGGCAGTTATGGAAACTTTAAAAAAACCTATTGCATCAACGCTCTTAATGAAAAGGGCACAAGACTTCTCCATAGACTTATCTACAGATAAGTACACAAATATCATCAAATCCATGGAGAAAAAATGACACAAAGAAATCTGCTATCAACATCTCTACTTGTTTTACTGTCAACGACAATATCGATGTATATACTTTTTAGAAAAGACCAATTTCTATTTGGCGGCATAAATGTATATTTTGCAATGATGAGTATTTGTGTGAGTTTTTTCTATAGTTTTATCTATAGAAAAAGTATATTTCCTCTCCCTCGAAATATTGCCTATATAATACTCATGTCATCAATGCTATTACTGGTGGCCTTTGTCGTATATATAGTAACAGGTACAATTAACCAATACTATTCATATGCATATTTCGTATTAAAAAGATTGGGACAAATACTTATAGGCACCTGTCTGTTGTTTTCTGTACACCTTTGTATTAGAAATACTTTTCGAACAAGAGTTCTCATTTTGACCGCTATTCTAGCAACTACCGTATCGATATTGTGTGGACTCTATATCCAGTATATCGGCGAACCTCTTTTAAACTTTTGGATTAATGTTGCGGGACCACCGGAGAGCACTCTTAATCGGGTACTCTCCCAAAAAAGATTATCCGGTTTGTCCATGACAATAATAGGACTGAGTTATAATATTAGTGTCGCACTCCCTATGACATTTTCAATGCTGCTATATAATCCACTTTGCAGAAAAACACCAAGGATTATATGGTATTGTTCATTTTTTGGACTACTAACTATTATAGTAGTTGGTGTGATTACAAATGCTACAAGATCAGCTTTTCTTGGTGTAATATTTAGCACAATTATGATATCCATCTTGGATGAAAGAGCAAGAATGATCTTTAAAAGATTGTACAAATTGATACCTCTCATTTTTTCTGTTATCTCTGCAGTATTCATTATTTATTTTATTTCTAAAACTTACTCAACTTCAACACAAACTACTATGACACAAACTACTCAAAAACAAACTACTACGACAAAAACTACTCCTAAGATTCATTCAACTTCAAAGAAAGAACTCGCAACCTCCCGACTTCATCCTCTTTCTTTTTTTATTGATATTCCCCGTATGGCCATGATTCGTACCGCTATCTCTTATGCTATAAAGCATCCATTTGGAATGGGTGTCTATTCACTAAATAAAGATTATATAGGTTCCAATTTGGATGAGGATGCCGTTAGGAATATTGTTATGAGTAGCACTCCACATAATCAGTTTTTAGTCATTCTTGTATATTATGGATTTTTAGGCCTTGGGTTGCTGACGGCCTTTTACTTTCTGACAATTCGATCACTATTTTATTCATATCTTTCGGCCATGCAATCAAAAAATTCTGATGAAATGTTTCTCGTTTCATCGCTAGGCGGAAGTTTGCTAGCTTATCTTATTAACAGCTTATTTCATAACGGCGGCCCTTTCGTTGGTGATTGGATTCATTTTATCCTTATTGGGCTTATAGCGAATATTCCTTTAATAGTTCGCAACCAAAGTAATGATTACTAAATCATGGGGTTATTATTTCTTATGCCTATTGGAGAAGAAGAAAAAGAGTATGTGAAAAAAACATATAATGGTGTGATTTTGAAAAGCTATGGACTTCCCTTTTTGTTCTGGGTATATCTTGCCATAACTTTTATTTTATTGTTTTCTTTATTCTTGGCCGTTTGGAACCCTCTTGTGACAATGATGCAATCTCAAGATGCAATAAATGTTCTTCTTTCTTATACGGTTCTCTTCCTTTTTTGTTCACTCCCCTTGGCCGTTCTTTGCTTTTTTTGTTACAAAAAATGTCTTATAAAAAATCATGAAAATTTGTGTATTATTCATAGAATCTTTGGTGTTCCCTGTGTAATAAGAAACTATACACTATCCTCTAAGAATAATCCCTTTGTCATTGAACATCACCTTGACTCTCCCAATATCGCCAAAGCTGTAGGGGATTTAAATCTTAGGGGGTTTCAAAACCAAGGGTATTATCTTCTTTCATTTTTTGATATCAATGGAAGAAAGTTTTTTTTAGATAGGCATTCAAAAAAGACCGATCTAAAAAAACTTGTAGATTTACTGTTGGCCCATTAAGTGAGACATTTTCTACTTTAATCTGTTCGAAAGGGCCTAGGTCTGCGATCTTTTTTTCTTTCATGACGGGTTTCTGATTCGTATTTTTTTTGCTTTTTTTCTATTTTTTTCCTTACTTTGAACTGCTTTTTAGGAACAATCTTTTTGTTGCTAGGATTGTGGTCTGAAAGGTCGACACTAATTGAACCTACGGCCTTTGTTTGACAGGAGAGTCTTTCTTGTGTCATGTGAAAAACATTACCAAGCAGTTGTTTTTCTTCGAAAGTTGGATCAGTAAGATTTTCTTTACCCTCTAGTATTTTTATAACACAATCTCGACAACGGGCAAATCCTCCACAGCTAGATTTGACATAGATATCTTTCTCTTGAAACGTTTCCAACAAAGATTTGTCTTCTATAATATTAATCGTTATTTTTTGAGGATGTATAAAGATTGTATCGGCCATAAATTATGAAACTCTCTCGTTTAACCTCTTCCTGTGTGGCCGAACCCCCCTAAATCTCTTTGCGTTTTTGTAAGTGCATCAACAACAATAAAGCTTGCCTTAGCAATGGGTGATAAAACCAATTGAGCAATTCGATCGCCATGTTTAATAATTTCGTCGATTTTACCAAAGTTTCCAAGGAGGATTTTGATTTCGCCTCGATAATCCGAATCGATTGTACCCGGAGAGTTAACCACCATAAGAGATGTTTTGAAAGAAAGACCGGAGCGAGGTCTCACTTGAATTTCAAACCCTTGGGGGATATCCACAGCAAGGCCTGTAGGAATGAGAACTCGTTCTCCCGAGGCAATAACGACATCTTGTTTCCCCTTTAAACAGGCCTTAATGTCGGCCCCTGATGCACCCTTGGTTTCATAAGATGGAAGGCCGAAAGATTCGTCATAATTGTTTAGTTTGAGGATAGCAACTTTAGGCCTTTGTAGTGGAGAATTCATTTTTTTTCCAAAGGCCTTACTTGTTTTGCAGATAATTTTAATCGTCCCATTCGATCTACATCAATGACCTTAATGTCGATGATATCATCAGTTTTGAGATAATCGTTGATATCATTAATTCTCGTATCACTAATCTCGCTAATGTGAACGAGGCCACTAACTCCATCGGCAATATCGACAAAGGCGCCATACTCTTTAAGGGTCACAACCTTTGCTTTATAATTTTCACCGACTTTTGGGCCGTTAATTTGCAAGAGGGCCAAGTCTACGCACTTCCTAATTTGTTTTTTGTCTAGACCTATAACACGGATTGTACCGTCTTCAATAACTTCAATAGTTACTTGAAAATTTTCTTGAAGGGCCTTAATATTTTTACCACCCGGGCCTATAAGTGCGCCTATTTTATCAGGACTTATTTTGAAGGATTCCACTTTTGGAACGCTCTCTTTTAGTTCTTTCCTCTCTTCAGTTATAGTCTTAGACATTTCTTGAAGAATATGGAGACGGGCCTCTCTCGCCTGAAATACGGCCTTTTCAACAATTTCTTTGGAAAGGCCTGAAGTTTTTATATCCATTTGTATGGCCGTAATGCCTTCTTTTGGGCCTGCAATTTTAAAATCCATATCTCCGAGATGATCTTCATCTCCAAGAATATCCGTGAGAATTTTAAATATTTTCCCATCTGTGACAAGGCCCATAGCAACTCCGGCAACCGGTGATTTCAAAGGTACCCCTGCATCCATAAGGGCCATAGAGCCGGCACAAACAGACCCCATTGAACTAGAACCGTTAGATTCCAAAACTTCACAGACGGTTCTGATCGTGTAGGGAAAAGCATCCACACTTGGAATAACAAATTTTAAGGCCCTCTCTGCAAGGTTACCATGTCCAAGCTCTCTTCTTCCAACACCTCTTACACCTCGTGCCTCTCCTACAGAATAAGGGGGGAAGTTATAGTGGAGATAAAACTTGTTATAATACTGGCCAACGATGCGATCGCTCATTTGATCCCCCGAAGATCCGCCTATAGTAACAACTCCTAAAACTTGAGTTTCTCCTCGAGTAAACAAAGAAGAACCGTGCGTTGAGTGCAACGTACTGATTTCTGTTTCAATAGGCCTCACTTCATTGAGGCCTCGTCCACCGATTCTCTTTTCTTTATCGAGTATATCTGATCGCATAAGATCATAGAAAAGCTTATCTACGGCCTTATAGACCTCTTTATTCACATTGGATTCTTCGGTAAATCCATAATTTCCAATATCTTCTGCTATGGCCTTGGAAACTAATGTTTGAAGATTTTTCTCACTCTCTTGCCTTTTTGTTTTGTCGGTAATCTCAAGAACATCTCTAGCTTGCCCCGAAAACAACTCTCTTACCTTACTCATCAATTGTTCATTGACGCCGGAAGAGACAAACTGTCTTTTTTCCTTACCCACGGCCTTTTGTATCTCTTTCAGAAAAGAGACAATGCCTATGATATGGTTGTGCCCAAAAAAAATGGCCTCCAAAACTTCTTTTTCGAGAACGATTTTGGCCTCTCCTTCGACCATGAGAATAGCATCACAAGAACCGGTAACGACAATTTCTAAATCACTCTCTTTCCACTGAGACATATTGGGATTAACAACAAGTTCTCCACCAATTCTTCCTACTTTACATGTTCCAATAGGTTCTTTGAAAGGAATGTCGGAAATAGCAAGGGCCGCAGATGCACCGATGGCCGCAAGAACCTCAGGGTCTCCCTTTTCAGAATAACTTATGACTGTACAGGAAATAACAGTATCAAACATATACCCTTCGGGAAAAAGTGGGCGAATGGGCCTGTCTATAAGACGAGCATTAAGTGTCTCTTGCATTGTGGGCCTTGCTTCTCTCTTTATGAATCCACCAAGAAATTTACCGGCAGAGTAAAATTTCTCCGTATATTCCACAAGTAAGGGAAAAAAATCCTGTTCATCTTTCTTTTCTCTTGCTGAACAGGCCGTAACAAGAACTTGAGTGCCTTCACTTGAAACCAAAACGGCCCCGTCTGCTTGTTTTGCCATTTTACCGGTTTCAATAGAGAGCTCTTTGCCTCCATAATTAAATGTAAAAATCTTTTTCTTCTCATTCATTTCCATACTCCAATAAACAAATACCTCTTCAGGGGCATAAAAGACCGCAAACTTTAAACATTTATGGAAGGTATTAAGGAAAAAACAGTAGAAACAACACCCTTCAAATATCCTTTAAATCTTACTCCTGAATTCTTCTTTGTGAATTTTGTTATTTTCTTAAACCTAGTTCTCCAATGAGTTTTTTGTATTGATTAGCACTTTTTCTTTGAATATATTTTAATAGCGACTTACGTCGTCCAATCATTTTCAACAGCCCTCTATTTGAATGGTAATCATGTATATGCTTGTCAAAATGACCCTTGAGATCATTAATTCTTTCTGTAAGAAGGGCCACCTGAACTCCTGCATTGCCGGTATCGTTTTCGTCCTTCCCAAAGATAGTACCAAATTTTTGAACAATCTCTTTTTTGTTCTCACTTGTGATCATCGATTACCCCCTCCAAGAGGCCCCAGTGCTTTACATGGAGTACTCTAGCAAATAAACTTTGACATGTACACTTTTAAAGTATCTAACAATCTTTCTTCTATTTGTCGAATCCTTTCTCTGGAAACTCCATACTCATCAGCAATTTGCTGCAATGAAAGAGGAACTTCTCTTAAAAGCCTTTTTTTGAAGATCTCTTGATCTCTTTCCTTAAGGCCTTTAAGAAATCCTTCTAAATTTTTTTTGAGAATTTCAAGCCCTTGTTCGGTTATAACCTTATCTTCAAAAGATGCCTCTGATAATTCAGGTAAGATATTGGCCAACGTTGTTTGTTGGCCTTTACCGGATGAAGTAATGGATGTATCAATCCCAATTTCTCCACCTTGTTCGGGATTGAGAACTCTCTCCATCAACACAACAGACTTTTCCGAGACACCTAAGTTTTCCGCAATTTGCTTCGGCCTTGGATTGATACCTTGATTTATGAGCCTTTCTTTTTCTTTCATCAGGTTGTAAAAAAGCTTTTTTTGCTCATTAGTCGTACCAATTCTGACAAGATAAAAATTATCTAAAATATATTTAAGAATATAAGATTTAATCCACCAAGAGGCATAAGTTGAAAGTTTCGCACCGCGAGAAAGATCGTACTTGGAAACGGCCTTCATAAGACCGATATTGCCCTCCTGAATAAGATCCATGAGATTTTGCCAAGAATTGCGGTATTCCAAAGCGATTTTCACTACCAGTCTCAGGTTGTGGAGTACTAATTTTTTAGCAATTTCAATATCCCCTGTTTCCTGTAGGGCCTTAATTAATTCTTGCTCCTCTTTTTGTGAAAGAATGCCGTAACGGCCTATCTCTCGAATATAACTCAAAAAAGGGTCTTTTGGTGAAGGAGTCGGAGACGAAATGGGTAACGAGGATTTTTTATTGCGATGCTTCATAGGTTCTCACAAATTTTTTATCTCAAGTGTGGCCCTAAAACCTCTTCCTTCAGGGAGAGGATGTGAGGCCACGCCCTTCGGCGAGAAAAAAAATATTGTCTTTTGAAGAATATCATAATATATTGGATTTGTCGAAACAAAAATCGACCTACCGTAGGGACTACGGGATGTGAAGCTCGTGGAGACGATGTAAGACCTAGAAACTTGTGTTCTAGGCGATTGTCGGTGAAGCAAGAATCTTCTCCCTTTAGGGAGGGGTAGTTCAATATCTGACACTATTAATAAGTGATCTTACGCTTCTCATCCAGCTCTTTCTTCAATTTTTTGTTTTTCATTCCTCCTTCGGCCTTACGTCCCGGCCCTTGAGATTTTTTGAATCGAATACCTTCTATGCAACTCTTGCACTAATGCACTAGAAGACGATATCATTTATCCTAAAGGAGGCCCTATGCAAAATTTACAAACAATTGTTCTAATAATTTTAATTGCTGTCTCGACAACAACCATAACTTACGCCAATAATGAAGAAGAGATAGATGACGGCCTCGTCTCTTTAGATGCTAATAATCATGACACGACTCGCCTTCCCCTCGTACCCATCGGAATTATGGTTATTATTGGTACTTTGAAAGTGATAGAAAACAGTGGTTATCACCCACACCCACGCGTTTTGTTGCCTAATAAAGTCATTGAAGATGGAGTTTTTGTTGCGGGAAATTTTGGCATTTTTCCCAAACGGGGTATTATTCCTAACGTGAAAAATAGTTTTTTCAGTACTTCGATCGGCCATTTTTCAATAAGTGACTACAAAAATGTTAACGGCACTTATGAACTACAGTTAGAACTCGAATATCTACAGGACGAAAACACCACAGATAACGAAGAGATCAATTCGATTAACGCTTTGCTCTATAACTTCACCGGATATTTTTCAGAAGACAGCAATACATCTTTCTATATAAGTTTTGGTGTAGGTGGAGGCAAGTTGGATTTGGATTTTCATTCACTGATTGGCACTGATAGCGGATTGGACGAAAACGGCCTCGTTTCACAATTTCGAATAGGTATGGGTTCTAAGCTTACAGAGAGATTTAGGGTAAATCTCGGTTACCGTACCATCATATTTCGTGGCGATACTGACGATATAATCTCTCATCGCATTGAGGCCGGTGGTGCATACAAGTGGTGAGCGGTCGTTGAGAGTATCTAAGGGCCCTTCTTAAGAAACGTAAAGATTAGTAAGGGCCTTCTCAATACTATCAAATTGAAAATGAAGGCCTAAGTTCTGTAATTTTTTTGGGATAATTTCTTGACCATCAAGGGCCAATGTGGACATTTCTCCCATCATTGCTTTAATAGCAAAAGACGGCACACTCAACAGACAAGGGCGAGATAAGGCCTTGGCGAGAGTTTTAGAAAAAACGACATTGCTGGTAGGATAAGGGGCCGTAGCATTTACAGGCCCGTTCATTCGCTCATCTTCTATGGCGTGAATAAAAATATTGACAAGATCATTTACGTGAATCCAACTCATCATCTGGTTACCGCTACCAATCTTTCCGCCTAGACCCAAAGAAAAAACGGGATTTAGCTTTGCAAGAAGCCCTCCTTCCCTTCCAAGAACAATTCCAATGCGCAGAATAACGATCCTCTCCGCCTGGGCCTTGCGACCCTCCTCTTCCCACTTATGACAAAGCTCGCCTAAAAAGGAAGTATCATTTTTTATAGGAGTTGTTTCATCTATGGCCGATTCTTTGTTTACCGGATAACGACCAATGGCCGAGGATGAAACAAAGACCTTTAATGAAACCTGTGCGTTTTTTAATGCGTCTATAAGCTTCTTCGTTCCAAGAACTCGTGATGTTTCTATTTTTTTCTTTTGAGAAGGAGACCATCTTTTGGAACTTAAATTTTCCCCCATAAGGTTGACAACGTAATCAATGTCATCTGGAAACCTTGGATAGGAATCTGATTTGATAATATCCCATTGAAGAACTTCAATTTTATCCTGAAAAATCTTTTTGGCCTTTCTTGTGTCTCTTGTAACGGCCATGACTTGGTAGTTTTTCTCTAAGAGTTTTGCTACAAGGTTTTGTCCTATAAAACCTGTTGCACCGGTGACAAGTACTTTGAGCATATATTTTCAACCTTTCGTCAATCTTACTCTTTACGGTCTTTTCATGACAAGATTTTTTTGCATATCCGGTCGATACGTTTTTGTGGCCCTAAGTTTTTCTTTTTTTCTATGCTCTTCTACCAAACGATGATTTCCGCTTAAGAGAACTTTTGGAACTTCGAGACCTTCAAAAACAGCAGGTCTTGTGTACACAGGCCCTTTTAGATACCCATCTTCAAAAGAATCTTCTTTTGCACTCAAAGGGTTTCCAAGAATTCCTGGGACAAAACGGAGAGAGCTTTCTATGACGGCCATAGTAGCGATTTCTCCTCCAGAGAGGACAAAATCTCCAAGAGAAATCTCTTCGTTTACATAATTGGCAATAAATCTTTCATCAATACCTTCATAACGGCCGCAGATAAAGACAAGGCCTTTCGCAGGGTTTGTAAAGTAACATTCTCCTAGGTGATAGGCCTTTTCCCTATGAAAAACTTTTCCACGAGGAGAGGGAAGAATGACATGAACTTTATCTCTATGAGTACGGTATGCCTCCAAAACTCCTTCATCAAAGGCCCTTTGCAAAACATCGGCCCTGAGAACTCTACCGGGGCCGCCGCCGTAGGGGGAATCATCGACTCCCTTATAGTTATGGGGAGAGTAGAGTTTAAGATCCACAAGATTGATGTGAAAGCCCTTCTCTTGAAAAATTCTTTTGACGATTCCACAATGAAAGAAGGTTTGAAAAAGGTTGGGAAAGAGAGTGATAATGTGAATTGTTTTAGACATAGGTTGGTACAACAACAATAATATACTTTTTCTTAACATCAATTTCTTTTATAAACCCGTCTACAAGAGGAAGAGCAAAATTTTTTTTACCTCTAATTTCTAAAATATTTTGAACACCGTTGTGATCCATTGATTCAACCATACCTACATTGTTTCCTTCCCCATCAAGGGCCGTAAACCCCAAGAGATTTTTTTGATCCTTTTGAAAATCACGACAAACTTCTTTTGGAAGCATTAACCTAAAGGGTAAAATTGCGAGAATCTGGTCTCTTTGTTCTATACCTTGAAACCAGACCATAATTTTGTGGCCTACAATCACTCGTTCCACTATATACTTTTTCCCATTTTTAGGGAGATCATTTCTTTTTCCTTCCGGGACGAGAAGAATTTCATCTCCTTGTTTTGGAAGATACTTTTCCAAAAGCAAAGGCCGCAAAGAACAGGCCCCTTGAAGGCCGTGAGGTTTTGTTCCTAGCCCCCACGTCTGCCAATTGTCATCAAGATTTTTCATAATCCAAAATTATAATTTAAAAAGAGAATAATATCAAGATATTTTTAGGACATTCCAATTCCTTTTAGTAGTACCATTTCTTCGAAAGCTATGAAGTTCTTTGGTTTTATAGGTGCATAGCTCTGAGCAAGAGACAGTTACATGAGGAAAATTTTTTTGTACTTGATCCACAAGTTCTCCATAGAGAGAGAAAAAACGAATCTTCCCGATGGAAAAAAAGTTTTTTGAATGGGGAAAGTAATCTTGAAACTCATTCGTAATTTGAAAAGAAGGCCCTGTAATATGAGGGCCGACATAAAAAAAATGTGGAAAAATTTTGCCAAGAGAGGTGTCTTTCAAAATTTCCTTAGAAAGGCCACGCCAACCTATGTGAAGGAGAGCGGCCCCTCTGTGGCCGATAACGGCCACGGGAAGACAATCAGCCGTTTTTACGGCCAAAGGTCTATAAAGTTTGTAAGAAATAATTCCATCGGCCTTGATGTTTTCGTGGGCCTCTTTATCAATTATAATATTAGTACCGTGAACCTGATGAACTTGGTAAAAACTAAAATGCGGTCTTTCAAAATAAGTTTCAAAGATATAGTTGGAAAAGGATTTTTTATAGAATGGCCTAAGCATTGCTATTCTTTAAAACCTTATAAACCTTGTGAAAAATTTCCGGAGGACTGACTTCAAAAAAGAGAGGGAGCTGTGTTATAGGATGGATAAGGCCTAATGCTTTGGCATGTAAAAAAGGATACTTATAATCTCCAATAGTTTTTGCCACATTATCTCCTAAAAGAACTTTGTCTTGAGGAGGGTTCCCGTAGGTAGAATCATTAAGGATAGGCGTTTTCAAAAGAGAACTCAGGTGAACTCTAATTTGATGAGTTCGCCCCGTTTCCAATTCTATATAAAGATGTGAACATATTCCTAACTTTTCTAGTATTTTGTAATGGGTAACGGCATTCCTTCCTTGCCTTACATTAACGGCCATTTTTTGACGTTTAAACGGGTGTCTTCCCAAGGAACTATTGATTGTCCCACGGAGATGAAAAGGATGCCCTCTTACAAGGCATTCGTATTGTCTGTCGATATTATGAGAGGAAAAAAGGGAGCACAATTTTTCATGAGTTTTTCTTTCTTTGGCCACGACGATAACTCCACTGGTACCTTTATCAAGTCGATGAACAATTCCGGGTCGTGATTTGTGGCCGACGGACTCGATAAACGGACAGTGATGAAGGATGGCGTGAAGAAGAGTGCCCGTATAATTTCCCGGGGCCGGATGAACAGTAAGACCGGCAGGTTTATTGATAAAAATCAGATATTCATCCTCGTAGAGAATTTCGAGAGGAATGTCTTCTGCCACGAGACTTGAAGGAGTAGATGATGGAGGCCATAAAACCCGAATGATGTTTCCTGTTTTTGGCATCTTTTTTAATTCAAGTTTTTCTTTGCCAGAAGTTATAAGGCCTTTTTGGAAAAGATGTTTGACAAATGTTCTACTGCAGTCCGGAAGCTTGTGGGCCAAAAATATATCAAGTCTTTTATAGTTTTCAATATCATAGGGGCCAACAATAATTTCAAAGGTTTTCGTCTTCTTCACGTTTCTTTTTTAAACGATTAGCATAGGATGTGGCAACAATATCGGGTGGAAGTCTTAAACATTGTGCATACTGGTAAACAAATCCTCGAACGTAAACGGAGGCCGGTAGGGCCGTATAATCTTCATCTTCAATATAACGAAGGTTCATTTCCGAAACCCTTGTTAACTCCGACATTCTACTAATATCTACACTTTTGTATTCTCTAATAGTTCTCAGGACCTCTCCTGCAAACTCTGTCATATTCTTAATATCTTTTTCAAATTGAGGATTAATCTCATAGTCAAGAGAAAACTTTCGTCCTGCAACAATTTTTCGAACAAGATTTTTGCCTTTATTTTGTATTGTCGATATCTTCTCTTGTTTATTCGTAAAATAGTTTTGAGACGTTAGACTCTCGGCCTCTTCATTGATATTGTGTATTTTATCATATTGTTTCCTTTTGTTTTCATCGCTTAATACCATGTAGGCCTCTTCAATATTGTCCAACATACGTTGACATTCATCTTGATCCATCAGGGAATATAGGGCAAGAGCATCGGAAGAATAGGCATTTTTGATTCGGATATGACTTTCATGAATTTCCTCTAAATCGGCATTGGTAGGAACTTCTAAAAGATTGTAATAGTTTTTAGCAGAGTCCAATATTATCTCCTTAGACTCTAAGTAAATTCCTAATAATTCTATCAAAATTAGAAACGAGTGTTGAATTGGGAAATGTTGTAATTAAAGGTTTACGTTTTTTAATACTTTGCCAAACAGTAGAATCATATTCAAGATGACCGAGATAATTCAATTCTATGCCGAAATATTTCCGACAAATAACCTGCATAGAAGGCCCGATATCAATGTCGGCCTGAGTTCTTACTTGATTAATAACAAGTGATGGACAAAATCTTTTAATTTCTGATTTTAACTTAGCACCTATTTCGGGATTAAACATGGCAACTTTTTCAATGAGTTGTGAAGGAGTTGTTTTATATTCAATCTTAGCGTTCATAATTTGATCGATAAGAGGAGATATTTCGAGGAAGTCTTCCATCGTTTTTAGTTTATGATAATAAACTGACTTTATAAAACGATAGGTATTTTCTATGGATGTCGGCTCAGGAAGTGCCACTAAAATCCCATGATCTGCAGACAGAAAAAACTCTAGGGTATTTATAGATGTACCTGCTCCTAAATCTATGACAATATATTCGGCATCCAACTCCCTTACTTTTGAGAGAAATTTTTTCCTTTCCGTATGTTTAATGTTGGTTATGCCAATATCGTCTTGAGCTCCGCTAATGAGTCCCAAATTTTCAATAGAAGTTTGATTAATAAGTTCATTGAGATTTGAAGATTTTCTATTGAGATAATCTGATAATGTTCTCTCAGGAATGGGATGACCTAAACATGTATGAAGGTTAGCACCTCCTAAATCTAGATCAATGCCGACAACTTTATGTCCCATCAAGGCCAAACATATGGAGATATTGGCGGTGAAAAGACTTTTCCCAACACCTCCCTTTCCACCTCCAATGGCCCAAATTTCGGCCTTTCTATTGACAGCAACTTTTGCGAAGGCATCCCTTTTTTGATCTAAAAGATGGGACAATCCAAGATTATTCAAGGTAGAGCATCCTCATGCTTATCTCTCTAGTTTTTCAATGTTTTATTGAAAATTTGAGATCAACAAATATAGGATAATCAGCTAAGAGGAATTTTGCAATGAACTTCTTCTCAAATTAGAAAAGCAAATAACTCAATCTTAATATTAATTTAAGATGACTTGGAGAGAAAAATGCATTATCGTAAAAAATATAACCCTTAACAAAGGGAAATGTATTCCTTGTGTAAAGAGATCAGGTTTTGTTATATTTTTGTTGTTCTTTCCCTTGTCGGTTGTTTGTCTCCTGAAATTTCCGATATCGTGGAAAAAAGTGGTTATTATTACATCAAACCTCGTCCTGCTTACATAAATGATGTAGAAGTTGTTGATTGGCATGTAGGTGTATTAGGAAAAACAACGATTTCTAAAGGAATACTTGTAAAAAGTTACCTTCCTAAGATTCCTAAAAAAACTCTTCACAAATTCATCTCAGATTACAAAATTAATGCTTGGGTTGTGAGAATAAGAAAAAGATCATCGGGAATAACTAGAACGCTTCAAAGTTTTTATGTTCCTATTATCAACGAAACATCTTTGGTCATTAAAAGAAATTCTTCCTATAGAATAAATCAGAGAGAAATGTTTGTTGCCAGAGTTTATTATGTAGATGCATCTATGTCCGGACGTTTTGAAAAATTAACATGTCCGGCCCTAGGACATAATTTAGTATTAAAAGATGTTGAGCTTTTGAAGAGAAAATCTTTTGATCGATTTATCACCGTGAAATCAAAAACCGGTAGTCCTTTTAACCGCAAAGTTGCCAAGTATCAAATTTCTGAAAATAAGATCAATGGCGGGAAATCTCTTAAAGGAGAATATTCTATCGAAGTGGCCTTGTACGACTTCAAAAGGAAAAGAGTTTTTAGTAATTTTTATGATCTTGCCAATATTGTCAAAATTTCAGTAGAAAGAAGCATATCCATTAGAGGATGTACAAATTTTAAAGTTCCCCCCAAAAAAAACGATAGGGAGATAGGGCCTTCAAGGGGAATATTTCAATAATATTAAATACTTGACATATGCATCTGTCTGTGATATTTGTTTTCTCTTGATGGAGAGACCTTCTATGACTGACAAATTTAATAATTACTCCTTAACTTTTGACGATGTTCTTCTAAAACCTGGGCCGTCCGAAGTTCTACCCCATCAAGTAGAAACATCATCCTTTTTTTCCAGAAACATTGAGGTTCACATACCTCTGGTTTCTGCGGCCATGGATACAGTAACGGAAGCTGATACTGCCATTGTCATGGGACAAGAGGGCGGCATCGGGGTTATCCATAAAAATTTATCTCCTAAAAATCAAGCAAAAGAAGTTTCCAAAGTGAAAAAATATGAAACGGGAATAATTCTAAACCCTATTACCGTCGGCCCTGATTGGACACTAAGTCGTGTTATTCAAGTAACCTCAAAGCACAATATAACGGGAGTTCCCGTTGTTGATGAAATACAAAAGCTTGTAGGTATTTTAACAAGTCGAGATATACGCTTTGAAACTCAATTCTCACGTAAAGTCAAAGACGTAATGACTCCCAAAGAAAAACTTATTTGTGCTAATGAGTCTATCAATAGTGATGAGGCCAAGGCCCTTTTACACAAACACCGAATTGAAAAACTTCCCGTTGTCGATGATGAGGGAAAAATTCTTGGACTTATCACCATTAAAGACATCCTTCGAACTACGGATTATCCCTATGCTTGTAGAGACGAACTCGGTCGATTGAGAGTGGCCGCAGCAGTAGGAGTTGGAAGCGACGAACATCAAAGAGCAGAACTTTTAGTAGAGGCCGGTGTAGATGCTCTCGTGGTAGATACGGCCCACGGTCATTCGGAATTGGTTCTTTCAACTGCAGCACAATTAAAGAAAAAATATCCTCATGTAGATATCGTGGCCGGAAACGTGGTCACCAAGGAAGCTGTTTTAGACCTTATTAAAATCGGAGTTGATGCTATTAAAGTTGGAATTGGGGCCGGATCAATTTGTACGACAAGAGTCGTAACCGGAATAGGGGTTCCTCAGCTTGCGGCCGTCATGGACTGTGCTTCCATTTGTTTGGCCGAAAACATCCCCCTTATTTCAGATGGAGGAACAAAATATTCAGGAGATATTGTCAAGGCCCTGGCCGCCGGTGCCAGCACTGTAATGATTGGATCGCTATTTGCCGGAACCGATGAATCTCCCGGAGAAATGATTCTCTATAAAGGGAGATCTTATAAAGTATATCGTGGCATGGGTTCCATGGGGGCCATGGCCGTAGGGAAGAGTAAAGACCGCTATTTCCAAGAAGAAGTTGAGGAAACAAAAAAGCTTATACCCGAGGGGATTGAAGGACAAGTGCCCTACAGAGGGGATTTATCTACAAATATCTTTCAATTGATGGGCGGCCTTCGTGCAGGAATGGGTTATATCGGTGCAAAGGATTTGAACACTCTTAGGCAAAAGGCCGATTTTATCCAAATTACCTCTGTTTCCCTGAGAGAATCCCATCCTCATGATATTAATATAACCAAAGAGGCCCCCAACTATTCTGTTTCTCACGATTAGGCAAACAAAATATGCATATAAAACAAGTATGTATTGTTGATTTTGGTTCACAGTACACTCAACTTCTTACTAAAAAAACAAGAGAATTGGGATATTCCTGTGAAATTGTGGATCCGGAAGACTATAGAAAAATACTTTATGACGACCGGCATTTTTTTAAGTCCTTAGTTCTCTCGGGCGGCCCACAATCTTTGAGTGAGGATAGTACAGACTATAGCTTTTTGCTCTCTGATAAAACCCTTCCTGTTTTGGGAGTGTGTTACGGTATGCAAGTGATGGCGAGATCGTTTGGAGGAAATGTTGAAAAGGGAAAATTTGGAGAGTATGGGAAGGTTAAAACCCACATTCTTGAAGGATGCGCTATAGGGGACTGCCCTCGGGAAGTGAATGTTTGGATGAGTCACTTTGATCATATCACCACCATTCCGGAAGAGTTTCAAATACTGATGAAAAGTAACAATGGTGTTATCGCTGCAATTTCTCATAAAACCCGTCCTCTTTTGGCCCTTCAGTTTCACCCGGAAGTTGATCATACCCAATCGGGAAAAGCTATTTTGGAGTACTTCTACAACAATGTGGCCCGTCTTAAGAGAGACTGGAATGCCCAAGAAATGGTTGAAGAGGCAAAAGAATCCTTTAAAGGACTCCGTGAGGAACAGGTTCTTTGTGCCTTCTCCGGCGGAGTTGACTCTCTTATTGCAGCGACTTTGGCCCAAGAATATTTTGGAGATAACCTTCATTGTTTTTTTGTAGATCACGGACTTCTTCGCCCACAAGATTACCTTCATCTCGAAAAAATCAAAGGTGACATAGGCTTTACCGTAGAGACTATTGATGCCAAGAAACTCTTTCTCTCAAATCTTTACGGAGTTTGCGATGCCGAAGAGAAAAGAAAGATTATCGGCAAAACCTTTATCGATGTCTTTGAGCAAAAGGTTCACGAATTTGAAAAACAGTATAACATCCAATTTAAATACCTACTTCAAGGAACACTATACTCCGATGTTATTGAGTCCTCTTCCCCACGACAAAAGCGAAACGGTCGATCCGTAACAATTAAGTCTCACCACAATGTTGGTGGACTACCTGAGAGAATGAAACTTAAACTCATCGAACCTCTAAGGCATTTGTTTAAAAACGAGGCGAGAAAAATCGGACTTGACCTAGGGCTGCAAAGAGAATGCGTTTATCGCCACCCTTTCCCCGGTCCCGGAATAGGGATCAGAATCATGGGAGAAGTCACCGAAGAATCTATTAAAATGGTTGGCCAAAGCGATCAAATACTCTTTGAAGAATTGCTCAAAGAAGACCTCTACGATTTTGTGGCCCAGGCCTTTAGTGTCTTTCTTCCCGTCAAGACGGTTGGGATTAAAGGAGATGAAAGGGCCCATGAAGAGGTTATCTGTATTCGCATGGTTTCCACCAGTGACTACATGACGGCCTCTTGGTCTTATGTTCCCCATTCTTTTTTGGATAAGGTTAGCGGCCGTATCACCAATGAAGTCGCCGGTATTACCCGAGTCGTCTACGATATTACTTCCAAACCTCCAGGAACCATTGAATGGGAATGACTTGCCCTGACAAAAGCGACTGAGTCCATTATTTTCACTCAACAATATTGCCGACTATTATGTTTTTTATAGAGCAAAATCATAGACTCTCAAACTACAAGAACAACTATTTTTTCTATACAAATTATGTAACAACGCTTAGCATGAATATAAGGATAAGAAAAATTAAAATTATGCTTTATATATGATATGAAAAAACCGAAAGGCAAGAAAGGAGCAACAAATGACAAATAAAACAATAATTTTTATTTGCATTTTTTTTATTGGATGCGGTAGCAGTAAAAATAATGGTGAAGAGATCAATTCCGGTACAATAAGTCTTATTGAAGGGCAGAGAATCGAGTTAAAAGAAGAATTCGACAAGGAAGAATCGCGCCATTATGCCGACAAAATAAGGGCCATTCTTTTACGGGACAAGGGGAAAACTTTTTTAGAGGTAGAAGAATGTCTCTTTCCTGCCCCAATCGCCGAAGAGGATATTAAGACTTACGAGAAAATCTATAAAGCTGATGGTGTCTATGGTTTACTACATGGCCATTTTCATTGATGTACTGCTTGCAAGGAAAAGTCACTAAATACTCCATACGTTACGCCGAAAACTTCTAAATGGAATTTCTCGCTCTTTTGAGAGAGACTTTGAGTTTTTAACTCAATGTATTTTCTTTAAAATGACTTGATGAATTGCGTCGGGAGCTTCTGTTATCTTCTTCACAAAAGCGCACTGCAAAATCCATTTGTTCTTGAAGACCTAGGTTTTTTGTAGAAGAATCTCTTGATATTTGTAATAACCTATGAGATGCCTCAATAAAAGAGGCAATAAGATTATGAGTGAAAAGAATATTCTCTATAGAGAAGATAATTTCGTAGCAATTATCACATTGAATCGTCCCAAGGTCTATAATGCTCTTGGGAAGGAAGATAAGTTTCTGTTGAGAAACCTTATCAAAAAGGCCAATAAATCTTCCAATGTGCGTTCTCTTATCATTGCGGCCGAAGGAAAAGCATTTTGTACAGGACAAGACCTTGGGGATCGCAACGTCCAACAAAATGTTGATTTAGGCCATACCCTAGAAACGGAATGGAACCCTCTCGTCACGGATATTCGAGAATCACAAAAAATTGTCATTGCGGCCGTTAACGGCGTCTGTGCAGGAGCGGGCCTATCCCTAGGTCTCAGTTGCGATCTTATTGCGGCCCATCCTAAGGCAAAATTTATCAGTAGTTTTTCAAAACTTGGACTGGCCCCCGATGCAGGGTGCTCGGCCCTCTTCATTCACTCCTTGGGCCATAAAAAAACAATGGAATTCTTTCTCTTCTCTGAACCTCTAACGGCAATCGACCTTTTAAAAGCAGGGCTTATCAATCAATTGGATGATAACCCCTTGAAGAAGGCCGTTTCATGGGCCGACAAATTAAGCACACTCCCCCTTAAAACGATGGCCGCTATTAAAAAAAATCTGCAAAGGGCCGCAGATGTGGACTACACCGAATCTCTTAAAGGAGAAACATACACCCAACGGTATCTCGGGAATGCTCCGGAGTATCAAGAGGGACTTAGGGCCTTTATGGAAAAGAGAGTACCTGTTTTTTACCCAAACATATAGGAGAGAAAAATGGCAACGAGAGAGTATACAAAAGATCAAATACACCTCTTTCATGAAATTGAAGAGGGTAGAACATTTGATAGAGGAGAGAAGTTACCTCTGTTCTATGAAAAGATGCTTAAAAAACTTCTATGGATGCAAGGAGATAGTGAGTATTCCGGTGCCTTAGGCTATATGCCTTGGATTGAAAAGGCCCCGACTGTCAAAGAAAAAGTTTTGGTTGCTCAAATTGTCAAAGATGAAATGCGACACGCATCGGTGGTTTACAAGATTCTTCAAGACCTAGGAGAGAATACAGAGGAACATGTGCACTTAAAAGAGTTAAGTTTTAAACTTGACAATGATAAGGCCCAAATTGGTTTTGACAGAGTAAAAGACGATAATAGAGTGAATATTTTTTATTACGGTATTAACTATTGGACAGATTTTATCCTTTTTAATTTTCTGATGGATAGGGCCGCAGGCCATCAACTCGAAGATACTCTTCACTCCAGCTATGTCCCTTGGAAAAAAGGAATTGAAGGCATCTACAAGGAAGAGATCATGCATCTTACCCATGGAGATAAGTGGATCAAAATTTTGGCCGATGATCCTAAAGAAAAAGATTTTCTCCAGGAGAGATTAAACTTGTGGTGGCCTCGAGTCATCAACGTCTTTGGCAGTCCCGAAGGCGCATCTAATGATGTCTATGTGAAACTCGGCCTTAAGAAGAGAACAAATATTGAAGTCCGAAAGGCCTTTGTCCATGAAATTGAAAAAATGTGTGGAGACGTAGGACTTTCCGTTCCTGAATACGGCCGTTAAGAGGTGTCTTTCTTATGGAGATAGACAATGTCCTTGTAGTTGGGGCGGGGGTTATGGGCCGAGGAATTGCTCAGTGGTTTGCCGGACAACGTGTCCGTACGGTTCTGTGTGATTGTGATAAGACCACGGCCCTAGAAGCACAAAACAGGATTGCTCTCTCTTGGGAGCGGCGGAAGGCCAAGGGAAAAATTCAAGAAGAAGACGTAAGAGATTTTACAAAGCATTTAACCGTTTGTGACTTTAACGATATCTCTCCAACAATAGACTTAGTCATAGAGGCCGTTTTTGAAAATAAAGATGCTAAAATACACGTCTTTAAAGAATTAGAAGAGAGAGTACCCCATGCTATCTTGGCCTCTAATACAAGTTCTCTTTCCATTTCCGATATGAGCAGAATACTGAGAAGAAAAAGTCATTTTTTGGGATTACATTTTTTTAATCCGGCACCCGTCATGAAACTTGTAGAAATTGTTTTAGGGCCCAAAACCTCTCCTAAACTTGGAGAGGAATTAAAACACTGGTTTGAAAAAAGAAGAAAAAAAACGGCCGTCTGTAAAGATTCTCCGGGATTTATTGTCAATAGAGTCGCTCGAAATTACTACGGTGAGGCCTTTCGTAGTATTCGTTGTCCTGCAGAGATTGAGGAACACGATCGTGTTATGAGAGAGGTCGGAGGGTTCAAAATGGGCCCTTTTGAACTCATGGATCTCATAGGCATTGATATCAATTATCAAGTGACCAAATCCATTTGGAAGAGCTACTACCGTGAATCTCGTTTTGCTCCACATCCTCTTCAAAAAAGGATGGTTGAGAGTGGACGCTTAGGCCAAAAAAGCGGTGAAGGATTCTATTCCTATGAGTGAAGAGTTTTTTTGTCTTGTGACCAAAGGCCATCCCTTAGAAAAAAAGATAAAAGAAAATCCGGCCGTCAACACGCTTATCGTCGATAATGAGACGATGTTAAATGAACTCCCTGTTCCCAAAAACCGACCTCTTATAGATCTCTGTTTTTTTCCTACAAATAAAAAACGAGAACTCTTGTTTCTTCTCTCTAAGTTTAATATTCCCTTGATCAGTGATCTTTCCACCAATTGGGGAGAACGCCTGCACCGAGAATTTGCGGCCCTTAAAGTATCGGCAAACCTCTCTTTTTTCTCTCCTAAAAACACCTGTGAATTTTATGCTCGGGACAATGAAATGAGCGTCTTATTTCAACGATTTCTGAACAGTATCGGAATCAAAGGTGTCGAAGTCGGAAATCCGGGTATTGGGTTCCACTACCCTCGCACCATATCTATGATCATTAATGAGGCCTATTTCCTTCTGGAAGAAGGAGGGGCCGAGCGGCAGGATATTGATAGGGCAATGATCTATGGAGTGAATTATCCACTTGGACCTCTTCAATGGGCCGAAAAAATCGGTTTAAAAAGAGTACTATCTCTTCTCGATGAACTCTATGATGTTACACGAGACCCTCGCTACAGGGCCTGTCCTCTTTTGAGATTGGAGGCCGATTGAAAAAATGTTTGATTGTTTACGCTAAACGAACGCCCATAGGTAAACTCGGAGGAGTCCTGTCCTCCGTGAGAATAGACGATATGATGGCCCATTTGATAAAGGATTTTTTAACAAAAAAATTTTTTGATCCTCAAGAGATTGATGATGTTATTGTTGGTTGCGCTAATCAGGCTGGAGAAGACAATCGAAATCTGGCCCGTATGTCGTCTCTTCTTGCAGGACTTCCCTACAGTGTACCCGGAGTAACGATTAATCGCTTGTGTGGTTCAAGTCTCGATGGTGTCATCGACGCTGTCGGAAGAATTTCTATGGGGCTTGCCGATTGTGTTCTCGTAGGAGGGGCAGAAAGTATGACTAGGGCACCACTTGTGATTTCTAAAAGCTCTCGGCCTTTTGGAAGAGATGCTCAAATGTTTGATACGACTTTTGGTTGGCGTTTTTCCAATGAAAAAATGAAAGAACGTTTTCCTCTCTATTCCATGGGAGAAACGGCAGAGGAAGTAGCGACAACATATCATATTTCTCGCAGGAGACAAGACGTATTTGCTTTGGACTCCCATCAAAAGGCCGTCAAGGCCCAAAGAGAAGGTGCCTTTAGCGATGAAATTCTCCCTATTGAGGTCTCTGAGAAAAAGCGGTGTATCACGATAGATAAAGATGAAGGGCCCAGAGAGGATACCGACTTGGAGAAACTGTCACAATTGAGGCCTGTTTTTCGAAAAGAGGGAACGGTAACCGCCGGAAATTCTTCTACGATGAATGACGGTGCGGCCTTGCTCGTTGTTGTGAGTGAGAACTTTCTCAAACGCCACTCCCTTGTAGGTTTTGCCGAAATTACAGGGGCCGGGCTTGGAGGAGTTCATCCAAATCTCATGGGGCTCGGCCCTGTGTCTGCGGTAAAAAAACTTTTAAAACGTTATAAAAAAAGACTTGATAATTTTGATGCCATCGAACTCAATGAGGCCTTTGCGGCCCAGGCCCTTGCTTGTTTGGACGATTTAAAGTTGGATGAACAAAAAGTTAATCTTCGAGGGGGCGCCATCAGTCTGGGACATCCTTTGGGACAATCGGGAGCAAGGATTTTAACAACACTTATTTATATTTTACAACATAAAAATTTACGAGAGGGACTTGCCACTATGTGTGTTGGAGTCGGTCAAGGGGCGGCCCTCTCTATAAGGAGATGTCTATGAAAGAATGCAAACTATTTATTGACGGCCGGTGGAGGGAATCTTCCACCGGAAGCACGTTTTCCTCATTGAATCCTGCCAATGGGGATGTAGCGGCCCTTTGTCATCTTCCCTCATCTCAAGATATTCGAGATGCCGTGGATGCCGCCTCTCGGGCCTTTCACGACTCTAAGTGGAGGAATATGTCGGGACAAGACCGAAGTGATATCCTTCTTCATGTTGCAGAAAAAATCAAAGAGAGATCAAAAGAAATAACGGAACTCGAAGTTCTTGACTCAGGATCGACTTTGAGAAAAGCAAAGGCTGATGTGTATAATGCTTCAAGTTTTTTCAAAATCATGAGTAAGAAGGCCAAGAACTTTCCCTTTGAACAAGTTGATGAAAGGGCCACTCGAGAAGGGTTTTCTAAAAACACGAGAATCTATGAACCTATCGGTGTCTGTGCTCAAATTATTCCTTGGAACTTCCCCCTTGTTATGGCGGCCTGGAAAATCGGCCCTGTTTTGGCCACAGGATGCACAAGCGTTTTAAAATCTGCTGAGGAAACTCCCGTTACGGCAACTATCCTCGGTGAAATTCTTCAAAAATCCGGACTTCCTCGAGGGGTTGTCAATATTATTACGGGTGGAGCACAAGTAGGACGGGAACTTCTCGCCCATAATAACATTTCCAAAGTGGCTTTTACAGGTTCTACGGCCGTTGGCAAAGAAATCCTTCAGTCATCCGCAAACTCTATAAGAAGAACAACTCTTGAACTTGGAGGAAAATCTGCCAACATTATTTTTCAAGATGCAGATATCGATATCGCCGTAGACGGTACTTTATATGCCTTTCTCTATCATTCAGGACAGGCCTGCGATTCTGGTACAAGAATTCTTGTCGAGAGGCCTTTGTACGATGAATTTGTAGACAAGCTTTTAGAAAGGATTAAAAGTGTTCCTCTTGGGCCTCCTAATAATATGGAAACGGGACTCGGGCCTGTTATCAATAAAAAACAATTTGAGCGCATTATGAGTTTTATTGAAACGGCAAAAAGCGAAGGGGCCGTTCTTTTAACCGGAGGAAAGAGAAACGATGAAGGAGAACTGGCCAAAGGCCACTATATTACACCGACTCTTTTTGAGGTCTCCCCAAAACATACAATTTTTCATGAGGAGATTTTTGGCCCAGTGGCCGGAATAACCTGCTTTTCCGGTGAAGAAGAGGCCGTTTCTCTTGCCAACAATTCCTCCTACGGCCTTGCCGGTGCCGTGTGGACGAGGGACCCCGATAAGGCCAAAAGGGTTGCTAAAAGAATAGAGGCCGGAACCGTCTGGATTAACGAATACCACCTTCTCAACCCCGGTATGCCCTTTGGAGGATACAAACACTCGGGGCTTGGAAGAGAACTAGGTGACGAGGGGATTTTGTCCTATTTAGAAGTCAAACATCTGTGGGAATCCCACTGTAATACAAGAAAAGAGAAATTTTGGTTTGACGCTATTTTTTGATAAATCTTGAATTTAACCGTAGGTCTTATGTTTGCCACATAAGCATTTTGACGTTATAATTGGCCTTATGGGTATAAATCCTGTTCTCCTCTCCGGCAGTGCGGCCCTTATTTTGTCCATAGGACTCGTAGTCGGTATAGGTGTCGTAGCACTTCTCACGGGGGTACTAAATTTTTTATTTGCAAGACCTAGATTAACTTTTTTAAAAACAGCACAGGGAGACAGTGGACTGGCGTTTGTTTTTTCTTGGAATAACTCCGATGAACCAGCCTACTTTGATACCCTATCTCTTCGATGTTTTAACCCCTTTGGCCATCCCACTCAAACAAATATTTCCAAAAGTTTTGAACCTTCAAACAAAGATTTTGCAAGAGATATAAACCTAGGTCAAGAATTTGTTAAACTCGTGAACACCAAGGGCCTTGATGAATCCATCGTAAGTTTGCAAATTTCTTCAACAAGAGACGGGATCGCTCATTATTTTGAAATGAAGGGAAGAGTATTAAAAGACCGTTTGAGAAAGGCCAAGCAAACATTTGAAGAATACAATAATCAAACAACTTCATCTTCAAGACCTCTCTACCATCAGAGTTCTCGAGAATTTATTGCCGAACCTATGGGAGATATTCCGGAAAAAGTTCTCAAAATTCCCACAAATCCTCAGTTTGCTCCGGATTTCTTAGGACTTAAAGGTACGGGAGCAAAAGAAGAATCTACTCAAGAGAATTTCAGTGTCAAAAAAGTTTGGATTGATCCCGGATGTATTGTTTGTGATGCTTGCGAAGGAATCTATCCTGAGGTTTTTGAGGTTCTAGATGACACTTGTATTATACGGGAAAATGCGCCGTTAACCAACGGCATTCTTATTGAAGAGGCCGCCGAGGCCTGTCCCGTTGAAGTTATCAAATTTGAAAGGGCCTAGTACGGGGTACCTCACTGTGCCGTTTTCTTCTCCTTATTCTTGAACTTCATCGTTGATTATAACTCTCTGAGTGTCAAGTTAAAAAGCTTTCCGATTTTACCGGAAAATGTCACTTGACAAAAATTTTTCTTGTATCTACAATTTTAAAGAAGAGCTTACTTTTACGAATTTTCAAGGAGGAATTTCAATGAAACTTTGCAAGTTTATTATTCTTGGTGTATTTTTACTTTCACAAGTAGTTTTTGGAAAAAACAACGATAACTCTGTTCTCCTCTGGAACGAGGACAATAATGTCTCCGATTTTCAATGGTCAAAAGTGATCTTTTTAGAGTCCGGAGAACTCTCGAAAAAAGAGGCATCTCAATGGAAGGTCGCATCCCGTATGACGAGCTTTCGCATTGGGAATACTGAAGGATTGTGTGCAGAACACACAAAAAGTGAAGAATGGGATACCGGCCACAGCGATCTTTGGTTGATAAAAAAGATTCAAGGAATCTATTACGCTACGACATTTGAATGGTTGCGTCCTTTTCAAACATGTGCTTCAGATGAAGATTTTTTCTCCTTAGAGGACACTCTCTTTGGCGAAGAAAACAATCGAATTGTTGTCGGCCTTACTCTTTCTTTACCCGAGAGGGGAGAGAGAACCAATGTTCTTTGGCGTAATTTGTTTCTTTAACATTGTTATTCATTCAAGGAGGAGTCTTTATGATAACTTTACATAAACGAACAAGATCATTAATTATTTTTGGAATGTGTTTTCTTTTTTCGGTATCCGATATTCTGGGGGGACGGTGTCGTTACTCGTATACTCGTTGTTCCCTTGAAGATTCCGTAAAAGAAATCTTTCCTCTAACGACCGATCCTACTTACAAGATTCTGAAGAGATCGGATAATCGACCGGGCGCACCCATGATTATAGAAGTGCCGCAATTGGCAGATTATGTGGACAACGATGTTTCGGATTTTAGCTGGGACAAGGTTTTCTGGTTCGGTGAGAGCATTCTTAAACTCAAAGGAAACGCTACACATAAACAAAAGATCATAACGGAAAAAGATTTTGAAAGGATTATTAACGGCAAAGGAAGATCACCTGTGCTTTGGTATGACACGGCCGATGTGAGTAATTGGCATGAGGATTCCCGATTCGTAAATTTTGATCCGGAAAACGGCATTTTTAAAGTTTCAAATTCTTCCGGTTGGGTTTACGGCCCCGATCCCTCGGGTAGACCAAATTTTGATCACGGCAAAAATGCAACCCTTTACGTTATAATTAAGACCAAAACATGGAAACGTCCCTACCCACTTGGGTGGGTAAGGGGTGATGAACTAAAAGGCAAAACATATTTGGCCGGAAGAATTCAGGATTGGAGAAGAAACCCTCCGAATTGGCCGGTCACGGGAGGGCCCGGAAGAGTCGAAGGCGACGACATTAAATTTATATGGCCGGGAATGGCCGGGCGTATGCTAGACGCTTTAGGTTTTAACCACGAAATGAGGATTCCACCGTTAGAAGGATTTATTCCTCAAGGAGGAGAAACCGTTGGTTTTATGCTAACGGGATTTTGGGACCTCAATCGAGGTCATGACACCCATATGGGACTTAGTCGAAACGGAAGAACTAATATTGTTTGGTACCGCCTACCTTCAAGACAAGGAAAAGGTAATATCAAAGGGAAAATTCTCGGTTGCTACTCCGATAAGCATTCACCTTGTGTTAGCGGAGGAACGGGAACAACTTTTTCCAAAAGAGATACGGCCTCCGGTTCAACTCAAAATAGGATTAATGAAGGAACCGTAGTCGGAGTTTGCGGTACCTACCGTGGAGAATCGGATGCTTCTTGTTCTTCCGGAGCATTTCATCTTCACCCAGGACATAATGATAATCAATACCGATGGACCTGCAGAAATATTCCCCATACTACCGGAGAAACACGATGCCGTCAATCTAAAGCAATCCTTCCTATTGTTGCGGAAAAACCCATACCTCCCTTGGAACCCGTGGTAGCTACCTGTGGTTCCTATCAAGGAGAGTCGGATGCCTCTTGTGCGGAAGGAAAGTTCCATAGACATCCCGGCCATAGTGATAATCAATACCGATGGACTTGCAGAAATATTCCCCATACTAGTGGAGAAACACGATGCCGTCAATCTAAAAGAACTCCTCCTATTGTTGTGGAAAAACCGATACCTCCCTTGGAAACCGTGGTAGCTACCTGTGGTTTCTATCAAGGAGAATCGGATGCCTCTTGTACGGCAGGAAAGTTCCATAATCACCCCGGCCATAGTGATAATCAATACCGATGGACTTGCCGAAATATTCCTCATAACGGAGAGGAAAAATGCAACGAGTTTAAAATATCTTCTCAAGATAGACTGAGAGACATTTACGGATCGGGAAAGAGGACAGATGAAATAGAGAAGGCCTATAAAACACTTGAAGATATAGGAGAGAAATTATCTATTCAAGAAGAATCTCAATGAAATTTCATTTTTTTATTTCTTTATTCCTTAGGCAGAATCTTTAACGGATTATATGAAACTTCTTCCCTTTGATGTGGATTCTTAATAGATAGACTCTAGCTCTTTCAAAATTTCCCTGAGTTTTTTCTTATAGACACTTCAAAATTTAAAGAGACTCAAAAACAACACGTCTTGTTATGTGAAAAAATTTTTAGTTTGAGGGCAACCCGGATCAAGTTAGGAAAATATAGGGGTGGGTTTATGGAACGCTTACCTATAAAGAACTAATCGTATTTTTTTGTGAAAACCTAAAAGCAATACGGACTTTTGAACTTAAAATTTTCTATTTTTCAAGAAGAGAAAACCTTATTAAAACAGTTTGTTTCCGATAGTTTCTCGGTTATCAAATTCGAAAGGGATTTTCAGTCTAAATGAGCAAGAATGTATGAATATTAATTTATGCCTGATTACAAATCATAGCGCTTTTTTTAAATTATGCTACGGTAAGACGTTCTTTAACGACAAGAATTCTAACGGCCCCCCCCTAACTACGGCCTTAGAAGACCTAGTTTTGCTAGTGTCACCAAACAACTTAGCAAGGTTATAATCACTCCTCCGGAATGAATTGTCATTTTCAAAGCAATTTTATTTTCAAGTTCCCTGATATCTTTTTTAAGTTCATTTTTGATAGTTTCAATTTTGACATCTAAATCTTTAATATCTCTTTTGAGTTCTGACCTAACTGTTTCAATATCTCTTTTGAGTTCTGCAGTAGACAATTCTAAGTCTTGTTTTGTAGCTGCATTTTTAGATTCAATTATAGTTAAAGCTCTAGCTAAAACTTCTGCTTGATTCTGCGGAAACCCGGCCTCTTTTAAGTCCGTTACCAGATCAAACGGATTAAATCCATTTACACTCATATGTCCTCCGATTTATTTTCTCTTGATATCTAATATTCTATCTTCTTCTCAAATTTTACCATGGAGTCGCTTGAAAATTTCAAAAAAGCAGAGAAAATTTTGACTTTTTTTGATCGGGATGGAGAAATGAATATCTCCTAACAGGTTCAACTATACGAAAGGCCCTAGGCACCAAAAAGTTTTTTCTTTTTAACTTCGTTTTCAACAATTTTCGGAACGCTTTTTTCCCAGCCGGGTATTCCCTGTTCAATCATTTTTAAGACCTCTCGAGACCAAATGGACAGGACACTTTTATCAACCTCTTCGATATTTTTAATCTTTTTAGTCGTTGAAAGATAATTCAACAAAAGCTTAATGGCATCGTTAACTTGGGACATTTCATAGGTGATAAGAGAAGAAGTGATTGCTTCGGTGGCCGGATAAATATAGAGTGTTGTCCTTTTTCCGATCAATTGCCCGAGGGCCTCAAGCATTCCTATCTCATCTTCATGGGCCTTAACTTCATAGAAGAATTCTTCTAAATTGTACACGCCCATGATGTAAGCAATACTGCCTCTGTTGTAGGCAGAAATAAATGAGGAAAGTTCCCAGTAGTATTTGTAATTTGAAATTAAAACATTGTATCCAAGAGCATTTAAAAGCTCAACCCGTGCCAAAAAGTCTTGATTGTCTAATTGTCCGTCATATTCGACAAGTTTACTCATACTAATTTCAGGTAAAATCAAAATATCCTCAATTTTTTCACCCTTGACGTCTTTTTCAAAACTTTTCATTCCCTTTTCCAGCATATCTACATTGAGTAGGGTTGGAGGCCTATAACTCCCCCTGCAGAGAACAACATTTTTTTTATAAAGGGCATCACTTGCTTGAAGAACATTCCCCCGAAAATCGAACATTACGGCCTTACAAAAATTTCTTTTGACAAGCTCAATGGAAAAAAACCTTGAATCCAATCCTTTAAAGACAGGGCCTTGAATGCGAATCATATCAATTTCAATGCGATCGAGAGACAGGTTGTCCATAAGAGACTCGACAAAAGTTTCCCGAGATTTCGTGTGTTTAAAACAAGCATAAATAAGATTGACTCCTATAAAACCAAGGGCCTCTTGTTGTTGAGTATTTTCCTTGTCAAGCATTCTTACATGGAGAATGACCTCGTTTACGGGAGATTTTGGAGTGTGTTGAAAATGGAGTCCCATCCATCCGTGGTTTTCTGCTGTTTTCTTATGGGCCTTTGCGGCCACGGTATTGGAGAAGGCAAAGAAACAGGTATGATCGCTTCTATCTTTGAGTCTTTTTTGAAGAAGGCCAAACTCGTGGTTAAGCATTCTAAGGATTCGAGATTCACTAACATAACGTCCTCTTGATTCTCGACCGTAAATATCGTCACTAAACTTCATATCGTAGGCAGACATGGTCTTAGCAATGGTTCCGGCCGCCCCACCGGCCCTAAAAAAGTGTCTTACAACTTCTTGTCCTGCACCGATTTCTGCAAAGGCCCCATAAATTCCGGAATTTAAATTGATTTGAAAAGCTTTTTGCTTAGCATCTAAGGTATATCTAATAAATACCTCCTTCCATCCGTAACTTTTAAAATACTATTAGGCCATTAAGTATGAAAAAGGCAATAGGATCAAGCTTAACTTCCCAATAGTCCCTACAGTAGATCGGAGCTTGATTCTCACAACGACAAGGACATTGAACACTATCTTCAACACAATGTCAAAGTTTTTTTATTCTCGCTGAAGGAGAACATAAAATATCTGTTTTCTTTCGGTTAAATCTTCGAAAAAATCACTTTGGCCTTGGAAACAACAACTAACTGTGGGAAAAAGCAAAAGCATAAAGTTTCATCTGCTTAAGCATATTGCCGAGTCCGTTGGCCCTGCTTAGGGAGAGATGCTGACGAAGCCCTATGTCTTCAATAAAATTCGCATCAAATGCAAGGATATTTTTTGGAGATTGGTTATTGTAAACAAAAAAAAGGACGGCAATAATACCTTTGACAATAAAGGCATCGCTGTCGCCATAGAACACAATATTTTCACCTCGTTTTTGGGGATAAAGCCAGACCTGGGATTGGCAACCCTTGATTTTAAATATGTCTTGGCGAAACATTTCCGGATAAGATTCTAATGCTCTCCCTTTTTCAATGAGGAATCGATACTTCCCCTCCCAATTTTGAAAGGAGGCAAATTCGGAAACAAGGGCCTTGGCCGCAGTATTCATGTTCATGGGCGTTATCATGAAGTACCCTAAACCTTGTAAACCCAACCGGAAGGCCCTGCTGTACGTCCTTCTTGAATGTCCAAAAGAGTAGAGCAAAGAGTTTTTGTTACAGGCCCACAAGAGTGTTGAAAGGTATAGGTTTTTTCTCCATCCGTTAAAGAGGCCATAGGAGTCACGACGACGGCCGTTCCGCAAGCGAAGGCCTCGGTACACTCTCCTCTCTCTATACTATCCAGTAACTCTCTAATTTTAATTGTGCATTCCCTTACCTCTACAGTGGATAAGCGGATAATGGATCGACGAGTAATCCCATCGAGAATAGAGTCTGTGAGCTTCGGTGTATAGAGAATTCCTTTTTTAAGACAAAAAAAATTCATACCGGACATTTCCTCAACATTTTCCCGAGTCAAAGCATCGAGCCAAAGAGGTTGATCTAGTCCTCTTTTGAGTGTATCCACGGATGATTTTAAGGCCCCGGCGTAATTGCCACCTGTCTTTGCCATACCGACTCCACCTAGACAAGCACGTACAAACTCTCTTTCTACCCAAAGTTTTAGGGACTTCCCTTGAAAGTATTCTCTACAAGGGGCGGCCATCACAAGAAAGAGGAATTGATCGGGAGGACTGATACCAAGAGATTCTTCCGTGGTAAACATAACAGGTCTTATATAAAGGGAGTGTCCCGTTGTTTGCGGAATAAGAGGAAGTGAATAGGTCGTTACCTGAGAAACGGTCTCCATGAAAATATCTTCCGGAATTCTTGGCATGGCCATTCTTTCAGCTGAAATATTAAATCTTTTATGATTGTCCTGCGGCCGAAAAAGAAAAGGGCCCTGCCTATCCACATAATAGGCCTTCATGCCTTCAAAGATCTCTTGTCCGTAATGGAAGACCTTGCAATTAGGCATAAGAGAGAGAGGGGCATAGGACGTAAGTTCGGGTTCATACCATCGACCGTTTTTATAGATACATTTGGCCATGATAGGGGACATATCTTTTCCAAAGGAGTCCTTAGCTGAAAGGCGAAAGTGTTCAATGGACTTGAGAACAGAAGGATTAGGAGCTTTCAAGCAACCTCCTTAACCTTGAGAAGATTACAAAGGCCTCTTTTTACCACTTGAGATGAGCAAAGGCCTTATTGGCCTCGGCCATTTTATAAACATCTTCTCTTTTCTTAACAGCACCTCCTCTGTTTTGGGAGGCATCCATAATTTCTTCAGCGAGTTTGCTCATCATGGACTTTCCGTTTCTTGCTTTTGCGTAACTACGCAACCATCTAACGGCCAAAGATTGACGTCGTTGGGGTCGCACTTCAACAGGTATTTGATAGACGGCCCCTCCAATTCTTCTAGATTTAACTTCAACGGCAGGGCGTATGTTACCAAGGGCCTTCTTAAAAACTTTCAGGGGAGGTTCTCCCATTTTTTGCTCAATAATAGAGAAGGCACCATACAAAATTTTTTCTGCCGTCGACTTCTCCCCACCTAGCGTTAAAGCATTGACAAACTTTGTGACAACAATATCCCGAAAATGTGGATCGGGTAAAACATATCTGGTGGGCGCTTTATGTTTGCGAGACAAGTAATCTCCCTTGGTTATTTAGATTTTTTTCGGCCATATTTTGATCGTCTCTGTCCTCTTTTTTCTACACCTGTAGTATCGAGGGTTCCTCGAATAGTGTGATAACGCACTCCCGGCAAATCCTTAACTCTGCCTCCTCTAATGAGGACAATAGAGTGCTCCTGAAGCGTATGGCCCTCCCCACCAATATAGGATGTCACTTCCATACCGCTAGTCAACTTGACTCTGCAAACCTTTCTCAAGGCCGAATTGGGTTTTTTTGGCGTTGTTGTGTAAACTCTTGTACACACCCCTCTTCTTTGAGGGCAAGATTTGAGTGCTGGGGACTTCGTTTTATCGACTTTTTTTACTCGCCCCTTTCTTATAAGCTGATTAATTGTCGGCATATTTTAAATAATTCTCCCAACTTTATCTACCGATGTAGATTAGGCAAAGACCTTCAAAAGGTCAAGACTGCCTCTTCACTTTTTTCTTCTCTTTTAGGCCTTAACTCCTCATTAACTCGGCATTCAAAGTCTCGATAATGTGTTAACCCGGTGCCTGCAGGAATGAGTCTACCCATAATAACATTTTCTTTTAGGCCCTTAAGCATATCTTTTTTCCCCTCCAATGCTACTTGGGTAAGTACTTTAGTCGTTTCCTGAAAGGATGCAGCTGAAATAAAAGATTCTGTGGTAAGAGAGGCCTTTGTAATACCCAAAAGAAGTGGTTTTGCCTGAATAGGCCGTTGGTCGTTTGCGATCAACTCTTTGTTTATATCCTCCAGTTCTCCCTTTGTTATTTGATCACCGGTCACAAGAATAGAATCAGCGGGGTCTACAACCTCAACTTTTTTAAGCATTTGGCTTACAATGACTTCAATATGTTTGTCGTCAATTTTCACTCCTTGGAGTCGATAAACATCTTGGATTTCATCGACAATATAGCGGGCCAATTCCTTAGGGCCTTTGACTCTGAGAATATCGTGAGGATTTGTGGGGCCGTCCATGATCGGATCTCCGGCCCTAACATAGTCTCCTTCATTAACGATAACATACCTCCCTTTGGGAATAGAATAGGTCATAGTATCTCCATCGCTATCTTTTGGTCGAATGATAATTCTGCGTGACCCTCGTAATTCCGGGCCGAATTCCACATGTCCGGAGATATCGGTAATTTGGGCCGCATTGGCAGGTTTTCTGGCCTCAAAGAGTTCTGCAACTCTTGGGAGCCCTCCTGTGATATCTTTTGTTTTCGTTGATTCACGGGAAATTTTGGAAATAATGTATCCAACACCAATTCGATCTCCCTCCTGTATCATAATGTTGGCCCCAATTTGAAGTTGATAAGAGGCCATCCGTTTTGTTCCCTGAACAAGCATGGGTTCTCCGGCCTCATCGACAATTGTTATTCTAGGTCTAAGTTTGGATTTTTTTGACTCCACAACAATTTTTGTCGTAAGACCTGTTACGGGGTCTGTTGACTCCATAAAAGTTTGGGTAACATAGAGGTCTTCAAATTTTACGATACCGGAAACTTCGGAGAGGATGGGAATGGAAAAAGGGTCCCATTCTAGAATTTTTTCTCCAACATTGATTTCATCATTTTCTTTAAAGAAAATTTTGGCCCCATAAATGGCCGGATAGGTTTCCTTTTCCACTCCTTGATTATTGACGATAATAAGATTTCCTGTTTTATTCATAATAATTGTGCCACCGCCTTCCGTAGTGGTCGTTTTCACATTATCAAACTTGATTCTTCCTGCAGTGATGGCCTCCATTTTGTTGATTTGAGCACCGGCAGTGGCAGTACCGCCAACGTGAAATGTACGCATAGTTAATTGAGTTCCTGGTTCACCAATAGATTGGGCCGCAATAACTCCTACGGCCTCTCCGTCAGAGACTATGTGACCTCGGGCCAAATCTCTTCCAAAACACTTTGCACAAAAACCAAACCTCTCTTTACAGGTTAAAACAGAGCGAACTTTGATTTGATCAATTTCATTTTCGAGAAGAACTTCGACATCTTCTTTGGCAAAAAGATGGTTAGGGGGATAGAGTTCGTTGCCTCCGGCATCGAGTATAGGAGATGCCGTGACTCGACCTAAGATTCTCTCTGCAGCGTATTCTGTAATTTCTCCCGACTCAATTCTCGATGTTAAAATAATGCCGTCTTGAGAACCACAATCCAGATTTCGTATGATTCCGTCTTGGGCCACATCGACTAATCTTCTCGTCAAATAACCCGAGTTGGCCGTTTTAAGAGCAGTATCGGCGAGACCTTTACGAGCACCGTGGGTTGAGGCAAAGTATTGAAGAACCGTGAGTCCTTCTCTAAAGTTTGAGGTGATAGGCGTCTCGATAATTTCTCCCGAAGGTCTAGCAATAAGCCCTCTCATTCCTGCTAATTGTCTCATTTGGGCCGTAGACCCCCTTGCTCCGGAATCAGCCATCATAAAAATGGAATTGAACGATGGAGCTTTTTCTTTTTCTCCTTTGATATTTTCAAAAGTGTCTTGAGAAATTCTCTCTAGCATAACTTTGGTAAGTACTTCATTTGTTTGGGCCCATACATCGACAATTTTGTTATAACGCTCACCGTTTGTAATTGAACCCTCGTTATATTCTTCTGTAATCTTACTAATTTCTAGGTAAGCATCATTGAGAATAGAAACTTTCTCTTTGGGAATAATCATATCGTTAATATTAATAGATATACCTGCTTTTGTGGCCATAGAATAACCAACTCTCATCAAAGCATCTGCCAATAATACCGTTTCTTTTGCCGTACCTACTCTATAGGCCAAATCGATGAGATTACCGAGGGTTTTTTTATTGAGAACCTTGTTAATATTGGCAAAATTGAGACAGTTGGGAATCACATCGTGAACAAATGTTCTTCCCACGGTAGTATCCTGAAGTTTTCCTTCTACACGCACTTTAATAGGGGCCTGTAGATGCAGATTACCCGAGTGGTAAGCAAATTGGGCCTCCTCTTTAGAGGAAAACACTTTTCCGTAACCTCGGGCAAAGGGTCTTGTTCTGGTCATGTAGTAGAGTCCAAGAACAATGTCTTGAGAGGGAACAATTATAGGTGTACCGTCTTTGGGGGAGAGGATATTATTTGTAGACATGACAAGAATCCGACACTCAATTTGGGCCTCCAAAGAGAGGGGAACATGAACGGCCATTTGATCTCCATCAAAATCGGCATTAAATGCAGAACAAACAAGAGGGTGTAACTGAATGGCCTTACCTTCAATAAGAAGGGGTTCAAAGGCCTGTATACCTAATCTGTGTAATGTTGGAGCACGATTGAGCAGAATAGGGTGTTCTTCCACTACTTCTTCCAAAATATCCCAAACCTCTTGTTGTTCGCCTTCGACCATTCTTTTGGCCACTTTAATCGTTGTACAATGTCCTTTTTCTATGAGTTTGTTATAGATGAACGGTTTGAACAATTCCAATGCAATGAGCTTGGGCAGTCCGCATTGGTGAAGTCTCAATTTAGGGCCAACGACGATAACGGAACGACCGGAATAATCCACTCGTTTTCCCAAAAGGTTTTGTCGAAAACGTCCTTGTTTACCTTTAAGCATATCTGATAAAGACCTCAAAGGTCTTTTGTTGGCCCCTGTAAAAACTTTTCCTCTTCGTCCGTTGTCGAAGAGAGCATCAATGGCCTCTTGAAGCATTCTCTTTTCATTTCTAATAATAATTTCCGGAGCATTGAGTTCTTGTAGGCGTTTCAAACGGCCGTTTCTATTGATAACTCGACGATAAAGATCATTGAGATCAGACGTAGCAAAGCGGCCGGCCTCAAGGGGAACGAGAGGCCTTAAGTCCGGTGGTAAAACGGGAATAACATCCATCATAAACCAATCGGGTTTATTATCAGATTTTCTCAAAGATTCAAAAACCCTTAGCCTTTTAATAATCTTGACTCTTGATACTTCTGATGTTGCTGCGTCCAATTCTCTGCGCAAGTTTTTGTATTCTAAATCCACATCAATTTTTCTTAGTAGAGACTTAATAGTATCTCCACCCATCTCTGCATGAAACTCTATCCCTTGATCTTTGAGATCAAAGTACTGTTGTTCCGATAAAACTTGACCGATTTTGAGTCCTCCCTCAATATTCTGAGTGGCCGAGTTCAAAACGATATAGGCCTCGTAGTAAAGAACCTTTTCCAGTTCCTTGAGGGTGACATTTAGCAAGGCCCCCAGACGAGAAGGAAGAGACCTAAGAAACCAAATATGGGCCACGGGAGTGGCCAATTCGATATGGCCGCATCTTTCTCGGCGTACTTTCGATAAGGTTACCTCTACACCACACTTTTCGCAGACGACCCCTCTGTGTTTCATTCGTTTATACTTTCCACAAATGCACTCATAGTCTTTAACGGGACCGAAAATTTTTGCACAAAAAAGGCCGTCTCGCTCAGGTCTAAATGTCCTATAGTTAATAGTTTCTGGTTTTTTGACCTCTCCAAAAGACCATTCCCTAATGACATCCGGTGAGGCCATCTTGACGGAAACGGCATCAATATTGATGGGATCCTTAGGTTTATCAAAAAAATTTAATAAGTCTTTCATCTGTTTTTCCCTTTAATTAAGGATTATTTTAGATTCTATTCTTTAAAGATTTATCCTCTACGTTTTCTTCAAGTTTCACATCAAGACATAGGGCCTGAAGTTCTCTTATAAGGACGTTAAATGATTCGGGTAATCCGGATTCGAGAACTTGTTCTCCCTTGACAATGGATTCATACATTCTCGTACGTCCAACCACATCATCTGATTTGACTGTCAGAAATTCTTGGAGGGTATATGCCGCCCCGTAGGCCTCTAGGGCCCAAACTTCCATTTCGCCTAGTCTTTGACCTCCAAATTGGGCCTTGCCTCCCAAGGGTTGCTGAGTGACTAGTGAATAAGGGCCTATGGAACGGGCATGGATTTTTTCATCCACAAGGTGGTGAAGTTTTAGCATGTACATAATTCCCACAGTAACATCTTCAGCAAACGGATCCCCCGTCATTCCGTCAAAAAGCGTTGTTTTCCCACTCTCATCAAGATCGGCAAGCTTTAACATATGTCGAATATCTTCCTCCGAAGCACTATCAAACACTTTTGTTGAAAAGCGCACTCCACTTTGCATTTTAGAGGCCACTTGTTTAACTTTTTTATCACTGGCCTTAGAAAGCCATTGTTTGACCTCATCCGTTTTATAGATAGAATAGATAAAATCCCTAAGTTTATCGACGGCAGTTTTCTCTTCGAGAAGAAGTTGAATTTTTTCCCCAAGCCCCCGCCCGGCCCAACCCAAATGGAGTTCAAGAAGTTGCCCTATATTCATTCGGGAGGGAACACCTAGAGGATTGAGAACAATATCTACGGGAGTTCCATCGGCCAAATAAGGCATATCCTCTTGGGCAATGACGTTGGAGATAACACCTTTATTTCCGTGTCGTCCGGCCATTTTGTCACCGGCCTGCAATTTTCGTTTAATCGCCACATATACGATAATTTTCTTTATTACTCCCGGAGGTAGTTCATCTCCTTGGTGTAAAAGGGCGACTTCATCATTGGCCCTTTGACGAACTTTATTAATTCTGTTTCTCACATCGGCAAAATACTCCGAAAGTTTTTCCTCAAGAGATATTATCATGGGAAGATAGCCGATAAGTTCAAAGGGAATACTTTTGAGGACCTCAAGGGTAATCTCTTGTCCCTTTGGAAGAAGTTCTTTAGAGCCGTCTTCCGAAACCAACTTATCCGTTATTTTAGCACCCTTGAGCATTTGAGTAATTTTTATAAGAGATGATTTTTGAATGGCCTTAATTTCAATTCTTTCATCCCTTCTAATAAGAGTTGTTTCATAATCCGTGATATCTTTAAGCCGCGAATCGTGTTCTATTCCTTCTCGACAGTAAATTTTTGCATCAATAACGGTTCCTCTTACGGAAGATGGAACTCTTAGTGATGTATCCTTGACATCTCCGGCCTTATCACCAAAGATGGCCTTGAGAAGTTTTTCCTCCGGAGATAAAAGCGTTTCTCCTTTTGGAGTAATCTTGCCCACTAAAATATCACTGGGGTTGACTATAGCACCTATGCGAATAATTCCGGCCTCATCTAGTTCTTTGAGGGACTCTTCAGAAATGCTTGGAAGATCTCTAGTAATTTCTTCTTTACCAAGCTTTGTGTCTCTGGCCTCGATTTCAAATGATTCCACATGAACAGAAGTAAAAATATCCTTAGAGAGAAGGCCTTCATTAATGAGAATAGAATCTTCATAATTATAGCCGCCCCAAGGCATAAAAGAAACAAGGACATTTTGCCCTAAGGCCAAATCTCCTTGATCTGTGGCCGGTCCATCGGCAATAACCATTCCCTTGGTCACCTTATCTCCTTCTTTGACCAATGCTTTTTGATTATTGCAGGTATTTTGATTAGTTCTTTGGTACTTGACAAGTTTATAGATATCAATGCCTGATTCATCTTCCTTAAACCTATCTTTTTGAATGACAATTCTGTTGGAATCCACAAAGATAACCTGCCCATCGGCCTTGGCAGTTAAGATGGCCTCGGAATCTTTGGCCACGATATTTTCGGCACCGGTCCCGACAATAGGAGCATCGGCCTTAATCACGGGAACGGCCTGCCTCATCATATTCGATCCCATAAGAGCACGGTTAGCATCGTTGTGTTCGAGAAAAGGAATCAGAGATGTGGCCACGGAAATCATTTGTACCGGTGAAACGTCCATAAGATCGACTTCACTTGAAGTAACGATTCTATACTCGCCGGAAACTCGGGCGGGAACGTGTTCTCCGATAACTTTGTTATCCTTTATATGATTGTAGTCTAATTGGGCCACAATTTTTGATTCTTCTTCAAAAGCGGAAAAGAACTTTATCTCTGTCAGGTTTCTTTCTTTATCGACAATTTGGTAAGGGGTTTCAATAAAACCGTAGTCGGAAACACGAGCAAATGTTGCCAAAGATGTTATCAATCCGATATTTGGGCCTTCCGGAGTTTCTACAGGACACATCCTTCCATAGTGGGTTGAGTGGACATCTCGCACTTCAAATCCGGCCCTCTCCCTTGTCAACCCACCTGGACCTAAAGCAGAGAGCCTTCTCTTGTGAGTAATCTCGGAGAGGGGGTTAGTTTGATCCATAAATTGTGATAACTGGGAAGAACCAAAAAACTCTTTTACAGCGGCCGCTACGGGTTTTTGGTTAACAAGATCATAGGGCATCATCATATCAACTTCTTGAATAGTCATCCTCTCTCTAACAGTTCTTTCCATGCGAACGAGGCCTATTCGGAATTGATTTGCCAGAAGCTCACCCACGGCCCTTACTCTTCTGTTCCCGAGATGATCAATATCATCTACATTGCCTTTCCCGTTATTAAGGTTGACGAGGTAGTAAACAGTCTTAATAATATCTTCCTTGGTCAATGTCCTGTTATCAACGGGAGTATCTAGATTAAATTTGTAATTGATCTTCATTCGACCAACTCGAGAGAGGTCATACTTATCACTTTTAAAAAAAAGTGCGTTAAAAAATGATTCTGCAGTTTCAATCGTTGGAGGTTCTCCGGGACGCAATCTTTCAAAGACTTTAATGAGGGCATCTTCTTTGGAGTCTACTTTGTCTAAGAGAAGTGTATTTCTCATTTGATCTCCATAATTGATCATATCAATGTAGAGAACTTTTACTCTATCGATTCCGGACCTGAGAATCTCTTCGATTTTTTTGTCTGTTAAAACATCATTGGCCGAGACCAATTTTTCTCCTGTTTTTTTGTCGTAAACATCCTCTGCTATAATTTTTCCTATAACCTCATTTCTTGTTGCACTTAAAGATTGCATCCCGGTATCTTTCAGTTTTTTCAGGGAAAGTTTTGTAAATTTTTTACCTTTTTTGATGAGAGTTTTACCGTTTTTATCTAAAATATCGTTCTTTGATCTTGTTCCAACAAGAAGATTGAGGTCTAACCTTCTTTCGATATTATCTTTATCCATGAAAACAAGTTCTTCTATTTTATAAAAAATTTTTAAAAGGTCGATAGTGGAATACCCCAAGGCCTTAAGGATAACGGTAGCATGGAGTTTTCTCTTTCTATCAATTCGTGCAAAGAGAATGTTTTTGTGATCGAATTCGAAGTCTAGCCAAGACCCTCTATGAGGTATAATTCTTGCCGAATAAAGCAGTTTCCCCGAAGAGTGTTTTTTACCGCTATCATGCTCAAAAACAATACCCGGAGATCGATGGAGTTGAGAGACGACAACCCTTTGCGTTCCATTATAAACAAACGAACCGGTTTTGGACATGAGAGGGATATTGCCCAAATAGACTTCCTGCTCTTTGATAGAGGAGACTGTTCTCTGTTCATTGCTGTCTTTGTCCTCGGACATTTCGTAAAAAACTAAACGCACGATCACTTTTAAAGGGACTTCATAAGAGAGTCCTCTTTGGCGGCATTCCTTGAGAGTATACTTTGTATTTTCTAGAGAATAACTAACAAATTCTAGAGATATTGTTTTACTAAAGTTATAGATGGGGAAAACAGATTTAAAGATGGCCTGTAATCCGATGTTTTTCCTTTTTGACAGAGGGACATCCTGTTGTAAGAAATCTGCATAAGAATTCAATTGTAACTGTACAAGCGGTGGAATCTCTAGAATGGGTATGTCCTTGGAAAAAGTTTTTCTATACCATTGATTTGGTGTAAAAACCTCAGTCATGATTTGTCTCCATTTTTAAGGAATAAGTCCACTATGTTTTTGCTAAGAAACTTAATGCTATAAATTTATTTAAGTTCAACTTTTGCTCCTACAGCTTCAAAGGCCTTTTTGATTTTTTCTGCTTCGGCCTTTTCTATTCCCTCTTTAATAGGGGCCGGAACTGAAAGAACAATGTCTTTCGCCTCTTTGAGACCGAGTCCAGAAACGGCGGCCCTTACTTCCTTGATAACATTGAGTTTTTTAGCTCCGACATCCGTGAGAATAACAGAAAACACTGTTTGTTCTTCAGCGCCCGCAGGGGCCCCTGTTGCTGCAGTTTCTGCGATGGCGACCGGTGCTGCAGAAACTCCAAATTTCTTCTCCATCGCCTTTACAAGATCGACTATTTCCAGAACGGACATTTTTTCAATGTGCTCTATAAGCTGTTCATTTGTTATGCTCATATGATTTCCCCTTAAATGTTATTTTCCTTTTTATCTTTAATTGAGTTTAAAACTCTTACAAAAGCAGAAACGGGATAGAGTACTGTGGCCAAGAGTGTTCCCAACGCTTGTTCTCTTGAGGGAAGTTCGGCCAACATTCGAATTTGTTCAATTGTCAGCGCCCTACCATCAAAGAGGCCGCCTTTAATTGTTACGGCCTTGGAATCATCTTCGGCCTTTTTAAGACACTTGGCCATTTCTGGAACTTCTCCAAAGGCAAAAGCAATGGCATTTGATTCTTTAAGATTAGATAATAGAGACTCAACGGCCGTTCCCTTCCCTGCTATTTTTAGCAAAGTATTTTTTGTGACAACAATTTTTCCTTTGGCCTCACGCACATGATCTCTTAGAGAAACGGCATCATTGGCAGAAATGCCTATGACGTTTGTCAAGAAGACGGCCTGAGCATTTGTTATATCTTCTCTAAGACGACTGACGATATTTTCTTTTGTCTCTCTATTTAACACTTTTCTTAATCCTTTTGAATACTTTCGGATAGAACAGACGCTGTATTTAGCTTAACCCCTGGGCCCATTGTTGTATTCAGTGTAAGAGATTTTAAATAAACCCCTTTTGCGCCTGGAGGTTTTGCTTTTATAATAGCGGCGACCATTGCATCAATATTTTTTTTTAAATCCTCATCCGTGAAAGATTTTTTACCTATAGAAACGTGAACGATACCGCTTTTTTCCGTGCGATACTCGATTTTTCCGGCTTTTTGTTCTTTAACGGACTGTGTGATATCCGTAGTAACGGTTCCTAGTTTTGGGTTTGGCATCAACCCCCTTGGCCCTAGAATTCTTCCTATACGTCCGAGTTTACTCATCATATCAGGAGAGGCGATAACTCTGTCAAATTCCAACCATCCTCCTGCTATCTTTGCTATCACATCATTGGAACCCACATAATCTGCCCCGGCCTTTTCGGCCTTATCAAGATTTTCTCCTTGAGTGATCACACAAACTCTCACGACTTTTCCCCTTCCTGCCGGGAGAGATAGCGCCCCTCTAATCATTTGATCGGCGTGACGAGGATCAACTCCCAAGCGAAAGGCCAAATCGATGGTTTCATCAAAATTTGCAAAGGCCACGCTCTTGACAATCTTGATACCTTCATCAATTTCATACACTTTATCTTCAACTTTGGCCTGGGCCTGCAGAAATTTTTTTGATTGTTGCTTGGCCATGATTTCGCAATATCCCCTTTGTGGTACTATCGACTCTCGTCTTCCACAATCTCTACTTAATAATCTAACGCTATTCCCATGGAGCGAACAGAGCCTTCAATAGTTCTCATTCCTCCCTGTTCATTTGCCGCCGTAAGATCAACTTTTTTTGTTTCGAAAACTTCTTTAACAATTTTTTTCGACACTTTGGCCGTTATTTCATGCCCCGGTTTATTGGCCCCACTTTTGAGCTTGAGCAATTTTTTTAGAAGATAGGATGCCGGAGGAGTTTTAGTGATAAAAGAAAAGGAGCGGTCTGAATAAACGGTAATAATTGTCGGCAATATTTCTCCGGCATTTTTTTGAGTTTTCGCATTAAAGGCCTTACAAAATTCCATAATATTAACACCCTTTTGTCCCAGGGCCGGTCCAATGGGAGGTGCCGGGTTGGCCTTTCCGCCTTCTATTTGCAATTTGATGAATCCTGTAACTTTTTTTGCCATTCTTTCTTCTCTTCTCTTATGTAATTTTTTCTACTTGAGAAAACTCTAGTTCTACAGGCGTAAGTCTCCCAAATATAGAGACATTCACTCTCACTTTCCCCTTTTCTCCAACGCTTTCTATGGTTCCGACAAAAGTTACAAAAGGGCCCTCTACGACTTTTACCTGATCGCCTTCACTTAAGTCAATAAGAGTTTTAGGACTCCTCCATTTACCAACAGATTGGTTGGTCAATTGAGCGGCCTCTTCGTCTGAAATAGGGCGAGGGCCGGTAGGAGAGCCGCCCACAAGACCTGTGATTTTATCGGTATTTTTTACCAAGTGCCAAGTCTGATCGTTCATAATCATTTTCACGAGAATATAGCCCGGAAAAAATTTCTTCTTAATGGTTCTCTTTTTTCCTCCGAAGTGGGAAGTTACGGATTCCTCGGGAATGAAAATTTCAGAAAAATATTCGGTAAGTCCGTGATTGATAATGTTCTCTCTTAGAGATTTTGCGACCTTATTCTCTTGCCCCGCTTGGGCCTTTGCTACATACCATTTAAAATCCGGAGAATCTCCTAGGGATAAGAGAGGGTCGCGGCCGTCGTCTTGCAATTCCTGGGTATCTTGATCCTCTAAGTTAATTTTTTCTTCAGCTTCGGCCATAAATAAATTCAATAGATTAACTCTAATCCCTTCTGAAAAATAAAATCGATGCCAACAAAAATCCCGCTTATAATTGACACACCGATAATAATACTAACAGTAACTTTCAACACCGTATCTCTATCCGGCCAAACAACTTTTAAAAGTTCACTGTAAACTTCCCGGAGGTGTTGTGCGGAGTGTTTGTTTTTTAAAATCGTAAAAAATATTCCCAGTCCTGCGACAATACCCAATCCTTGTCTTATATAGAGAAAATTGTTAATTTTCGCCTCCAAATCAAACCATTCGCCAAATTGTACGGCCAAACGAATAATAAGATAACCGGAGATGATGCCGGCAACGGCCGCAAAGGAATTGATCCATTTGCTTTCATCTTCCTTCTTTATAATAGACATACTTTTGCTTACTCTAATCTTCGGCCGAAGGCCTTTTTTTCTATTGATCTCTAATATAGGTTTTTAAAACCGGAATCATCCTTATGCTCTAAAGAAAACATTATGTCCAGATTTTTTTTTAACACGATGCAGTAACCCTTCTTGTTTTACAAACTCCTCTCCTTGAGAAAAGGATTACAGCTTCGAATCGACTATTATTAATGATCTTCGCCATCATTTAGAATCAACTGCTCCCGATACCACAAAACCGGAAGCAGTTGATGGTTACTATTCAAAAACCTAACAAAACAGCTAATGAACGACAATCGAAATGAGAAAATGATGTAACGATTCCCCCCTTGTATGATTTCGCCCAAAAAGTACATCTGTAGGTATTCTCATGGGAACCGCCGCTATCTTTAGAAAAAGAATCAATATTTGCCGAAAGATGGGCCCAATCGAATTCTCTTCCAAAACGTACAGGCCTTACATTTCGAATCTCAAGAAAAACGGAATCGGAAAAAGGGATGGCATTTTCTTCTAAAATCCCTTCAACAACAGCATCATAAGGAATTTCCATTCCTCCAATATAGGTCTTTTTTTCAAAATTCACATCTTCGGATGATTGATAGGCCTCTAGGGCAAGGCCCATAAATAAAACAAGGCCGAATAAAGACTGTTGAAACTTCTTCATAAATCCTCCTTTAAATTAAGTTGTAGGTAAAACTGCCTTTTACCCATCACTCTCTTGAGATGAATTCTCACTCATTATCCCATCAAAGTCAAGCAAAAGATTCCCCATCATGATTGATGGTTCTTTTGAAAAGACTTGGCAATAACAAGCTTTTGAATTTGATTTGTTCCCTCGACGATCTGAAGAATTTTTGCATCTCTCAAAAATCGCTCAACAGGATACTCTGAAGTAATGCCGACGGCCCCATGGATTTGAACGGCATCCACGGCGGCCTTCATGCAGACTTCCGTTGCTTTAAGTTTGGCCATGGCCGCAAGACAGGAATCACTTTTGCTACCGTCAAAGCTCTTGCAGGCCTTGTAGACCAAGGCCCCGGAGGCCTCGATTTCCGTACCCATCTGAGCAAGCATAAATTGGATGCCTTGAAAATGAAAAATGCTCTCTCCAAACTGCTCCCTAACAAAAGAATAGTTAAGAGACTCCTCAAACACCCTCCGTGAGGCCCCTAAAGCGATGGCCCCGATAGTAATTCTTCCTCGATCAAGGGCACCTAGGGCCACTCTAAGGCCCTGTCCCTCCTCTCCTAGGAGGTTTGCCTGGGGAACAAAACAATGTTCAAAAATAAGCTCTCTTGTCGGACTCGCCCTCCAACCGATTTTCTTTTCCTTTTTCCCAAAGGCGAGTCCCCGTGTACCGTCTTCTACGATAAAGGCCGAAACCCTTTCTCCTGTTTTGGCCATCACAATATAGGTCTTAGCAATCCCCCCCGATGTAATCCAGGCCTTAGTTCCGTTTAAAAGATATCCTCCTGCAGTTTTTTTTGCGGCCGTCTTCAGTTGTTTAACATCACTGCCTGCTCCCGATTCACTGAGGGCAAAGGCCCCGATTTCAAGGCCGGCGGCAAGTTCCGGAAGATAGGTTTTTTTTTGTTCTTCCGTCCCGTAAGTTTCGATAATGGATTGAACCATGACCGAAACGGAAACAGTTACGCCATAGGCAACACTGGTCTTTGAAATCTCTTCGAGTATAGGGCAAAAATCTCCAAGGGACATTCCTGCGCCTCCGTATTGCTCTGAAGTTGTTACACCACAAAGGCCTAGTTTTCCAAGCCCGCAAAAGATTTCTTTTCTAAATGTTCTCGTTTCATCGTCTTCTTCCATAAAAGGTTCGATCTTCTCTCGGCAATATCTCCCGACAACATCTTGCAACTCATCCATGTTCTTTTCCTACCTTTTCAAGAAAAGACTTTGCAATAATCATTATCATTACTTCATTTGTTCCCGCACCAATTTCATTGAGTTTGTTATCTCTCAGCATCCTCTCTAAAGGAAACTCACGAGAGTAGCCGTAACCGCCATGTAATTGAATTGCATCGAGAGCAATTTTGGTGACCGTTTTTGGAATCATCAGTTTAACCTGGGCCGCTATTTCAGGTCCTTTAACTCCTCGATCATATTCATAGGCCACATTGTAAAGAAAGTTTCTCACCATATTGGTTTCAGAGATCATTTCTGCAAGCATTTTTTGAATAAGTTGATGACGTCCAATAGGTTTTCCAAATTGAATTCTTTCATTGGCATATTTAAGACATTGATCTACGCACGCTTGAGCAATTCCCAAAGAAATTCCAGAAATTGTAATCCGTTCAATCTCTAAATTTTTCATCATATGATAGATGGAATCACCCTCTTTACCTATTCGATTTTCGCCGGGAACAAGCGTATCATCAAAAATAAGTTCTCCTGTAGGCGACGCTCTCATTCCCATTTTGTGAATGGGACGTCCAAACGAAAAATGTTTTTTATCCTTTTCAAGAATAAATGTAGAGAGATTTTTTCTTTCAGGCCCTGTCCTTGTATAAACGTAGGCAATGTCAGCATATTGAGCATTGGTAATCCACATTTTAGAACCGCTAATGTTGTAATCATTCCCCTTGCGAACGGCCTTTGTCTGAATACCTACGGCATCCGATCCAAATTCTGGCTCACTCATCCCCATACAACCTATGTGTTCTCCCGAAATAAGCTTGGGAAGAAAAGTTTTTTTCTGTTCTAGGGAAGCATTGTTTTGGATATTGTTTACACAAAGAATCGAATGGGCCAAGTAAGAAAGAGTTGAAGAAGCACAGGCCTTAGCAAATTCCTCCATAACAATAGTGGCCGCCAGCGCCCCCATACCGGCCCCTCCATATTCGAGGTCCGCTGTAACACCGAGCACCCCGATTTTGCCCATTTTTCTAAAGGCCTCAATGTTAAAAGATTCTTCTTTGTCGTGTTTTTCGGCCACGGGAGCAAGCTCCTTGTCGGCAAAACTACGACACATACTTTGTAGTTCTCTCTCTTCTTCGGAAAAATACCACATGGTTATTACACTCTATCGTCTTCAAAATGCTCTAAATTGATACAAATCCCGGCGGCCAAAGCAAGGGCCTTTCTCTCTCTCTGCCACCGAACGGGTGTACGTACATACAATTATAGGGCCTGCTACCCCAACCTTGACATTTCTTTGATATCTCCCCTATTTTGCACAAATTCCGATCAAAAATAGGAAAGATTCCTAAATCCCAAACAGGGGGTTTAATATGACCGATGATTGCTCCCGTAGATTCAAAAATATCATAACTTTTGTAAAAAAGAGAGAATCGCTTTTTTATGAGGCCGATTTGCCGCTTATTACAAGAGACTTCCGAAGAGGAAGAAAACAGGTAAAAAGGACGATTAATGTGAAGAATTTCTTTATGGGAAGAATCTAAAACTTTCACTTCTATAAACCGATATCCCCCTAATAACAGATGAGCAATGCTCTTCGAGGGTCCCATACCTTTCTCGGCAATCAGGCCTAATTTGTGTTGTTGGTTGTCCAAAACTTCATCTATATTGCGAATTTTAAAATCGAGAACAATCTCAATCCGTTCTTTAGCTTTCTTGATAAAAAACGTTTGTTGACTTCCAAAGACATCTTCCATCCTCAAGATTGTAACACCGTCTCCCTTAAAGTACAAGATGACTTACAAGAGGCCTTGCATAGGCCCGGAAAGCTTGCTAGAATTTTTTATAATGACTCAAACTAATGTCCAAAACGCTTTGGGCCGAAACACCCTCCTCAAAGATTTTGACACTGTTAATCCGGGAGAAAACTGGTTCCTTTACTGGAAGACTTCTGCTTCTTTGTGGGAGGAAAAAATGCAACTTATCACTTCTCCTTTTGTCATCGTTCCTTTAAATTGGTGGTTTCATTTTGACGAGGAAAACCACTATGATTTCGGCAACTACAAACCGGAAACACATCTCAAAACGCTTGTGGATATAGGACTTAATCTTCATAAAGATATCGTTTTTTTTCTACCCCTTGTCCCGACACCTTTTCTCGCCAATGGAGGAATCCCTCACCTATACGGCCGTCATGTGATCAAACTTGAAAACTCTTTGCCTTTTCTTTGTCTTGATGCTGAGAGAAATATTCATAAACTTTATTCTTTTTTCGACACGAGCGTATTTAAGGCATTTCAACAATTTTGTTTTAATCTTGGTGAGTATTTTACAACAAACAAAATCAATACACATATCTACGGCCTAAACTACGGCCACCTAAAAGGTGATAATTTTTGCTCTTACCTTGACGATCATTCTTCGACCTTTGAAAAGGCCTTTGTTCGTTTTCTCAAAAAGGAGAAATCTCCCTCATCTCAAACTGAAGAAAAAAGAAGAGACTTTGTCTCCGGTATACTCGACCTTTATTCGCAAACTGCACAAGATGCGTTAAAAGAATTTTGGAGAGGCACCAAAAGGGCCGTGTTTTTAGGAGGAGGCCCTTCTGATTTTTTCATGAGTCTTAATTGTGATGAACAAAAAAGACAATACACAAAAGCTCTTTTCAGTTGTCTCCAAAAAAACTACCTACCATCCTCTATTCTTCTGTCAAAAAATACAAAACAAGGGAATCTCTCCTTTCAACTCAACCATCTTATCTCCCCCTCTTACAATAAGTCTTTTTTAAATCTTAGCATCTATGGAGACGAGGAAACTGAAGAGTCTCCTCTTATTTTTTTTGATATTCTCTCTCACCCTCAAAACTCTTATTGGGAACATCTCCGGCTTTTTGAGACACTTGAAGAAAATTTCAAATCCCTCTATAGGATCAGAGAAGACAAAGATTTTTCTTGGGACGAAAAATCTCACCATGAAACCATTTATTTTTTTGAAGGTTCATGTATTAATCTATCCCGCTTAAACGATCTGATAAAAATTTTTATGAATGGTCAAAGATTAATTATCAATAAAGACGGTTTATCCCCTGAAGTTTCAAAAAAATTGGAAGTATTCTTTTTAGAAAATTCCTTAAAAGTTGAAAAAGTTCACTATCAAACAATGCTTCACTATGTCTCGTTTGGAAAAGGAAGAATACTCCTTTTCGACGGGATAAGACTTAAAGACAATCACAAGAAGCTTTATAAAGACTTTTGGAAAAAAATATTCTCTCTCTTTCACCTCAAGCATGTTTCCTTAAAAGGTATTGAAGAAATCGATATATTCTGGCAGATCAAATACCATGATTCCAGAGAACTCAACTACGAAGAAATCAGAAGATTAAATCTTTATAATTCTACAAGTTATAAACAGAAAGTTACTGCTGAAATACCCTCGGGGCCATTGGCCCTCTTACAATTTGTCGATGACCTTCGTGTAAATATAAAAGGCCATCTTTCTATTATCAATCTTGAATTTCTACCGGAAGGCCGACTCTCCATAGATTTTGGAGTCTGCCCCGATGTCTAACACCATATGTATTATTTACAATTACCTCACACTAAAAAGAAAAAAACAAGCTTATTATATTATAGGTTTTTTTTCCGAGGGGGGAGAACTTAAACAAGATCTACTCTACAAATACTACAATGAAATGTTTTACATGGCATCTGATAGTGAGTATCTTGGACCGTTCCAATCCTTTAATGATATTTTAAAATACAGCATGGCGCTATGCAATTGTCTTGATACACAAAAGGCCCAAATTCTCTCGGTAGAAGAATACAATCTCATGATGGAAAATGTAACAAATACAAATGAATTCGCTGAGCAGATACTTCTCTTTGGAGAGAGTTTTATCAACTCTTCCTACAAAAAAAAGAAACGTTTTTTTCGGGAACTTTTTCGCTAGAGAATCTGATTGTGGCCCTGAATACAGATTTTTTATACAAAGTACTTGATAAAACAAATTTATTATATGTATGTAGAAGAGATCATATGAAAACAACGATTTTTTTTCTGTCCTTAAGTCTTCTTTTGGCCGCCGATTTTTTGAGGGCAAGCGATTGTTTCACAACGATCAACAGAGTAATAGAAACTCCAGTCGAAACTCTTTCTCTATCCTCCGAGTCTTTTTATCGCTTGAAATCGGCCTTTCTGCATTTTAAATACAGTGATTTTTCTTCTAAAAGTTACAAAAACCTCCATAGTGGCCTCTCTCCACAGTCGGCAAGTCTCGATTTGACTCATGCCATCAAAAATAACATTCTTAAAGAAAGTATAAACTCACATGACCGTAGGAAAAAATTATATATATTTAACAAAGGTTTTATTTTTCCGGACAAGATAGAAATTCGGGAATCTTTGAGGTTACGCAAAGCATCTGAGCATTTTCAAGACAGGTGGTTTTCTAGTCGGGAATATGCAGAGAGTATAAATATTGCCTTTGCAACGGCCTACAATGACTTGTCCAAGGCCGTTTCCGGCCGCCAAGTAGAAGTTAAAGGAAAAGGTCATAACACCCAATACAAATTTATAACAGAGGAGACCGAAAATCCTGCTACAAGTCCTTGGAGGGACTTTGAGAAAAATGTTTCTTCTGTTATTGATCGAACTTTCAAGCGTTTGTCCGAGGCCTACGAAAAACTTCCCGAAATCTTTTCTTCCCGAGAATACGCAGAGCTTTTTAAAATTACTCAAGGCCCTGCATCAAATGACCTCAACAAAGGGCATAGGGCCAAGATAATTGATAGGGTAGGAAGGAGAGGAAGCATAAGGTACAAATATAATCGAAATGCAGAGACCTTCTTTCAATCTGAAATTACTTCAAAAAGTAATATTCACAACCTAGGCAATACTCATTTTGCTTTAGATAGATTATTCTTGCGTTTAAACGGTGCGTCAAAACACTTTGGTAACAAGGTTTTTACCTATAGAGAATATCAAGAATTCCTCGATATTTCATCTGCAACGGCCTCTATAGATTTAAGAAAGGCCGCGGCCGCCGGACAACTCGAAATAATTGAAGTGAACAGAATACACTACTGTAGTTTTATTCTGAACGTAAATTCCCTTAGACCTCATGCTGTTATCTCTCCTTCATCTATTGATCGTTTAATCAAGGCCGTTCGGTATTTTAGAGACCGTTTTATTGTTAAAGACTACAAAAATTTCTTGAATATTTCATTGGGTACGGCGAGAGTAGATTTAGAACAAGCACTCGTCAACGGAATTCTTAAGATAGAAAATCCCCCTAATGCCGGTAATACGAGATATTATAAATTTGATAAAGACGGTATTTTTATCCCTACACAAGTTCTCAATAAATTGGAAAACGCATCTGAACACTTTAACAAACACAACTTTTCTATCGAAGAATACGAAACCCTTGTGAGAGTTTCCAAAACTACAGCATTTTATGAACTCAATAAAGGTATTGACCTAGAACGTGTAGTCTTTGATGAAAGCGGATTCAGGTTTAAGTAAAAATCGTTTTAGATGCTCAAAAAAATTGCCGCATTTACGTGATGCGCCAACAAATGGTCGGCCGATATAAAACTCTCTGTTACAAATTTTGACATTTGGGAAAAACTGGGTTATACTCTGTTTTAAAATGAGGAGAGTGGAGTTATTCATGTATGGAATCGTCGAAATTTCCGGACACCAATATAAAGTCAAAGAAGGAGATACTCTTGATGTGCAAAAAATCAACCAAAAAGAAGGAACTGAAATTGGCCTTAATAAAGTGCTTTTTGTAAAAGCGGATAAAACCTATATGGGTACACCTGTTATAAAAGGAGCAAGTATTTTGGCCGAGGTTATTCGTCATGGACGATCTCGCAAGCAAGTTGTTTTCAAAAGAAAAAAAACTAGCGGTCGTCGTGTAAAAAACGGACATCGGCAAAAGTACACTTGCTTAAAAATAAAAGAAATCAACTTGTAGCTTAGGGAAAATGAAATGGCACAAAAAAAGGCCGGAGGTTCATCAAGTAATGGACGAGATTCAAATCCGAATACATATGGCGTAAAAAAATATGGTGGAGAGAGAGTTGTTCCGGGAAATATTCTCGTTAGACAAGTAGGGACAAAATTTCATCCGGGCACTAACGTGGGCCTTGGAAAAGACTTCACTCTTTTTGCGTTAGAAAAAGGTGTTGTAAAATTCTCTAAATATACTAAAAAAAAGAAGATTGTTTCCATTATCTCCAACCCATAAAAATTACCTCTAATCAAGGCCTATGAAATTTATTGACGAGGCACATATAACCATCACGGCCGGAACAGGAGGTGATGGATGCATGAGTTTTCGGCGAGAAAAATTTATCCCTCGGGGAGGCCCCGATGGAGGGAATGGAGGCGATGGCGGTAATGTTTACTTTGAGGCAGATTCCCGTTTAAACACACTCATCCATTTTCAAGGAAAAAAATTTCACAAGGCCCAAGATGGCACTGAAGGTGGAAAGCGGCGTTCTCATGGTAAAAAAGGAAAAAATCTTCTTATTAAAACCCCTGTCGGAACCCTCATCAAGAATGCTGATAACAATCATGTCATTGCCGACCTTGTTCAAGAAGGACAAAAAATCCTCGTTGCTCGTGGAGGTAGAGGCGGTCTTGGAAACGATCATTTTAAAACATCCACAAACAGGGCCCCTCGATATACGACAAAGGGTCGATTCGGAGAATCTTTCAAGCTAGATTTAGAACTCAAGCTACTTGCAGATATCTCTTTAATCGGGATGCCTAATGTAGGAAAATCAACATTGATTTCAACTATTTCAAAGGCCAAACCAAAAATTGCCGACTATGAATTTACAACCCTTGAACCCAACCTTGGCATTGTCTCTCTTGGAGAAGATTCATTTGTTGTTGCTGACGTTCCCGGACTTATCGAAAACGCTTCTAAAGGACGAGGCCTCGGTGTTAAATTTCTTAAACATATTGAAAGAACAAAGGCCTTCGTCCATATAGTGGATATTTCTTGGTGCCTCGATGTCTATGAGGCCTATGATGCTTATATAACGGTTAAGATTGAACTTGAAAAATACAATCCGGAGTTGCTAGAGAAAACAGAAATTATTTGTCTTGCAAAGATCGATACTCTTCCGGAAGAGGAAACAAGGAAATTTAAAGATTTTTTTGAAAAAACACTTAATAAAAATATCCTTCCCATCTCTTGTACGGCCCATAAAAACATTGATCTCCTCAAAGGGCTCATGCTTGAAAGCATTAAAACCTAAGATTGAAATCATACTTTCATAAGAGTCAAGACAAAAGAAAAAGAAATTATTGAAAGAGAAATAAGGTAGATATTGTCCATAATATTTTATCCTCCTAAATTTACTTATCGATAAAACAAGAAAAAAACTTTAGAAAAATAGTCAGAATTCATCCGTATATTGAACCTTAATTGTGCTTCCCATCTGAGGAATATGGCCTTTAAGAAATTCGATAGCATTAAGTTTTTCCCTATATTTCCAATGTGCTTTAGGGACAGGTTGTCCGTCTACCCTTAGATCTATAGTTTCTATGCGTGAAACATCGAGCTTCTTTTTAAGAATAAAAAGAGCGCGTAGTCCGGCCAAAATGATTTCAATTTTGCTCTCCGAAGAGGGAGTATGGCCTTCATTGAAGATAATGGTATTGCTCGAATCATCAAAACGCCATGCTTCCTTGCCAACATCAAAATTATCAACTATAACTATGATCTTCTCTAGTTCCTCGGTACTTAACCGCCTTGTCATCTTCAATCGTGTTGCCAGTTCGGTAATAGTTTTCCCCAAGTTATCAAAAATTTTATCAAAAGGTTCTAGAATACTCTGATAAGAACCTCCCGTTGCCTCGGCCTTTTCTATATGTGCCTTACCGTACATGGTGGAATGGTCATTTGTAGTAACAATAGCAAAAATTTTAACAAGATCGTCCTCTCTTTTAATATCTTTAAGATATTCCACAAGGTTGACGCCTTTTGAACTATCATCCTCATCGGATATGATGATAACGGCCAAATATGCATCTTTATTATTGACCCAGTTAGGATTGTTTTCAAAAAATTTCTTGCTATAGAATGCCGGTTTTTCCAGATCTTCACCACGGATACCTACCTTAATTGTTTTCTTAAATAGCTCTTTAAATTTTGTTTCATCGGCCTTTGCTTCCGTAGAAGTCAATTTCTCCTTGGCATCTATATTGTCGGCACTATCCGATGTAATAATCCCTATCTTAAAATCAATGTTTGATTTTAAAAAATAATCAATAAACGTATCAAAATTATTTGCCAATTTAATTTGTTCATTTTGCATGCTTCCGGAATTGTCGACAACAAAAAGGATGTCAATGAAAGGCCTTTTAATATTGATACTTTTTTCTTGAATAAAAGACTCTTGGTTTGGCATTTGACTAAATGATTGACTAGGGTCTTTTTCGGCAAAAAACTTTTGTTTTTCGCCCATTCGACCACATCCAAGGAAAAAGATAAAAATCAGAATAATCGTTTTATTCTTTATCATCACTATTCCATTTAAAATGCATCCGTATAAATAATCTTGATTTTGCTTCCTACCGAAGGTAGATGGTCTTTATGAAATTGAATAGCGTTATTTTTTTCATCATATTGCCAATGATCCCGAGAAACAGATTTCCCATTGACCGAAATATCTATGGTATCTAACGTTGAAACGTCAAGTTTCTTTTTAAGAGGAAATTGTGATGTTATATTATAAACAATCTTAATTACGCTTCCTATTTGAGGAACATATCCTTTGAGAATCTTGATAGAATTGCTTTCTTCAATATATTGCCAACCTTCTCGGGGAATCAATTTTTCGTCTATTTCAATGTCTATGGTGTCCAGGAGAGAGACATCGAGTTTTTTTTGAAGAGCAAACCAAGATATCAGTTCAACGAAAAGAATTTCAACTTTACTCTCCGGGGCCGGCATATGGCCTTCATTGAAACTTATGGAATTGTTTTTGGTGTTAAATGTCCATGCCTCACGGGCCACTTCAGTTCCATCAACCCTAATTCTGATGTTTGCCAATTCATCGGTACTCAACTTTTTTTCGATTTTAAATCGTGTTGCCAATTCGGTAATAGTTTTCCCAAAACTGTCAAGAATACTATCAAAGGGATCTCGAATACTATGATAGGAACCACCCGTGGCCTTTGCAGCATTTATATGGGATTCCCCGTAGGATGCTTCATCTGTAAAGATTTTCTCCAAGGTAACAATAGCAAAAACTTTAACAAGATCCTCATCTTCTTTAAGCGTTTTGAGATATTCTACGAGATTTACGTCTTTGGGACTAATATCATTCTCATCTGATATGATGATAATGGCCAAATAGGCATCTTTAGCAGACCACTTAGGATAGTTTTTTAAAAATTTCTTGGTATAATCTGCCGGCATTTCATGGCCACTACCTCCGATGCCTAACTTAATAATTTTTTTCTTAAATAGCTCTTTAAATTTTGTTTCATCGACCTTTGCTTCCGTAGAATTCAATTGTTTCTGACTGTCTCTATTGTAGGAACTATCCGATGTAATAATTCCTATTTTAAAATCAATATTTAATGTTAAAAATTTATCAATAAAGCTATCAAAATTGTCCGCCAATGCTGCTTGTTCATCACCCATACTTCCGGAATTATCGATAACAAAGAGGATATCAACGAAAGATTTCTTAATATCGACAGTTGTTTCTTGAGTAAAAGATTCTTGAATAGAACTTTCTTCTTGAGTAAAAGTTTCTTGACTAGCGCTTTGGCCAAATATTTGAGTAGGGTCTTTTTCGGCAAAAAACTTTTGTTTTTCACCCATTCGGCCACATCCAAGAAAAAAAGTAAAAATTAGAATTAATATTTTCTTTTTTATCATAATTTGGATCCATTGTTTTTCATATTCTTGAATTCTTACATAGACTTATCGGAAGAATCAAAAAAATCCTGAGAAGTATTTTAAAAACTGAAAAATCCATAAAAGAATAGAGTTCCGGTTATGGAGAATGCCCCACTCTTTGGGCATAGAAACCCTGTTCTGCTGTCAGGGCCTAATATTAGACTCGATTATCAGTGATTTAAACCTCTCAGATAGTAGGAGATTCCCTCTGAAAACGAACAGCATCCACACAACCCATTAGTTCCTTCAACCAACAGTTCTTAAAAAGCAGATCGAACCGTCGGACGTAAGACTTTAGCTCTTTCTCAATATTTATTCATCTCGTTGTTCACTCCGCAAAATGCTTCAATCTTGCAAACAAAGAATCTCAAACAATTTAGAGATAAAGACCCGAAAAAATACCGTCATGTTTGCAGTATACAAGACAGGGTGGCAAAAATTTATCAGAATATCCGTGAACTACCTCGGGCCAAGGCCCAAGGCCTCTTAGCGCAACTACGCCTTTCCCTTTGGGAAAAGCGTAAGTTGCTTAGAGCTTTGGGCCTGTTCACTATGATTTTTTATATATCTTCTTACCATACTCGCAGTCACGCCTTCTCCTATTCCTCTCACAAAATAGCTACCTTCCCATGTAGTTCTTTCGTACGAAAGACTTTTTTTCTATACTTTGTTGACCAAACAAGATGATATTGACAATCCCAAACGGCGTGACTGCTCCGGTGTACTCCCACAACTCTTGTTATCGGAAATATCGGCACAAAACTCGATAGGGGGACATTCTGTCCCCCTAGCAACCCCCTTGGGCCTTACGGCCTACGGTAAACGGTAAACGGTAAACGGTAAACAAAAATAGGGCCGACCTTATAATATTTTTTTTAAAAAAATATTAAAGGTACCTGACCTGTTACTAAAATTTTTACATTGATCTTCTCTATAATCATACTGAGAGTATCACACAGGATTCACAAAAGGCCCATCTTTTTATCAAAGTTTTTATTTTTTTAGATAAATATTACGGACTCTGACTGGTTAGCAGTAGGGCATTACATCCTAGTGTAATCTTACCGTTACAGGCCTTTTTCCAAAGTCTTCTCGCCTCGGCAATGTTTCCTTGTTTATATTCTAAGTTGCCTAGAGCATAACAATATGTTATACGCCCACCGTCACAGGATTTTTTGAAAATTCTTCTCGCCTCAGCAATGTTTCCTTGTTTCTCTTCCAAGTCTCCTAGGTCAAGACATCCTAGGTCCGTCTTACTGTTACAGGATTTTTTCCAAAGTCTTCTCGCCTCGGCAATGTTTCCTTGTTTAGATTCTAAGCTTCCTAGAAGCCAACATGATGTCATATCCACTGGGCCGCCGTCACAGGATTTTTTCCAAACTCTTCTCGCCTCGGCAATGTTTCCTTGTTTAGATTCTAAGCTTCCTAGACTACGACATCCTAACCCATTCCCACCGCCACAAGATTTTTTAAAAATCCTTCTCGCCTCGGCAATGTTTCCTTGTTCAGATTCTAAGTTTCCTAACTTATAACATCCGAATGTACTCCCACCGTCACAGGTTTTTTTGTAAAGTCTTCTCGCCTCGGCGAAGTTTTTTTGTTTATATTCTAAGTATCCTAACCTATAACATCCTTCCATATACCCACCGTCACAGGATTTTTTCCAAACTCTTCTCGCCTCGGCAATGTTTCCTTGTTTAGATTCTAAGCTTCCTAGACTACGACATCCTAACTTATTCCCACCGTCACAGGATTTTTTAAAAATCCTTCTCGCCTCGGCAATGTTTCCTTGTTCAGATTCTAAATTTCCTAACCTATAACATCCTAATGTACTCCCACCGTCACAAGATTTTTTAAAAATCCTTCTCGCCTCGGCAATGTTTCCTTGTTCAGATTCTAAGTTTCCTAACCTATAACATCCTAATATACTCCCACCGTCACAGGATTTTTTGTAAAGTCTTCTCGCCTCGGCAAAGTTTTTTTGTTTATATTCTAAGTATCCTAGACTACGACATCCTAATGTACTCCCACCGTCACAGGATTTTTTCCAAACTCTTCTCGCCTCGACAATATTTCCTTGTTTAGATTCTAAGTCTCCTAGACGATAACATCCTTCCATATCCCCACCGTCACAGAATTTTTTAAAAATCCTTCTCACCTCGGCAATGTTTCCTTGTTTAGATTCTAAGCTTCCTAGAAGCCAACATGATGCCATATCCACTGGGCCGCCGTCACAGGATTTTTTCCAAACTCTTCTCGCCTCGGCAATGTTTCCTTGTTTAGATTCTAAACTTCCTAGACTACGACATCCTAACCCATTCCCACCGCCACAAGATTTTTTAAAAATCCTTCTCGCCTCGGCAATGTTTCCTTGTTTAGATTCTAAGCTTCCTAGAAGCCAACATGATGCCATATCCACTGGGCCACCGTCACAGGATTTTTTCCAAACTCTTCTCGCCTCGGCAATGTTTCCTTGTTTAGATTCTAAACTTCCTAGACTACGACATCCTAACCCATTCCCACCGCCACAAGATTTTTTAAAAATCCTTCTCGCCTCGGCAATGTTTCCTTGTTTAGATTCTAAGCTTCCTAGACTACGACATCCTAACTCATTCCCATCGTCACAAGATTTTTTAAAAATCCTTCTCGCCTCGGCAATATTTCCTTGTTTAGATTCTAAGTCTCCTAGATAATAACATCCGAATGTACTCCCACCGTCACAGGATTTTTTGTAAAGTCTTCTCGCCTCGGCGAAGTTTTTTTGTTTATATTCTAAGTATCCTAACTTATAACATACTTGTATAAACCCACCGTCACAGGATTTTTTGTAAAGTCTTCTCATCTCGACGAAGTTTGCTTGTTTATATTCTAAGTCTCCTAGACGATAACATCCTTCCATATACCCACCGTCACAGGATTTTTTGTAAAGTCTTCTCGCCTCGGCAAGGTTTCCTTCATCTGCTTCTAATGATCCTAGGCCATGACATCCTTCCATATACCCACCGTCACAGGATTTTTTCCAAACGCTTCTCGACTCGGCAATATTTCCTTGTTTAGATTCTAAGTCTCCTAACCTATAACATCCTTCCATATACCCACCGTCACAGGATTTTTTCCAAACTCTTCTCGCCTCGGCAATGTTTCCTTGTTTAGATTCTAAGCTTCCTAGACTACGACATCCTAACTCATTCCCATCGTCACAAGATTTTTTAAAAATCCTTCTCGCCTCGGCAATGTTTCCTTGTTTAGATTCTAAGCTTCCTAGACTACGACATCCTAACTCATTCCCATCGTCACAAGATTTTTTAAAAATCCTTCTCGCCTCGGCAATATTTCCTTGTTTAGATTCTAAGTTTCCTAGATAATAACATCCGAATGTACTCCCACCGTCACAGGATTTTTTGTAAAGTCTTCTCGCCTCGGCAAAGTTTTTTTGTTTATATTCTAAGTATCCTAGACTACGACATCCTAATGTACTCCCACCGTCACAGGATTTTTTGTAAAGTCTTCTCGCCTCGGCAAGGTTTCCTTCATCTGCTTCTAATGATCCTAGGCCATGACATCCTTCCATATACCCACCGTCACAGGATTTTTTCCAAACTCTTCTCGCCTCGGCGAAGTTTTTTTGTTTATATTCTAAGTATCCTAGCTTATAACATCCTAATGTACTCCCACCGTCACAGGATTTTTTGTAAAGTCTTCTCGCCTCGGCAAGGTTTCCTTCATCTGCTTCTAATGATCCTAGGCCATGACATCCTTCCATATACCCACCGTCACAGGATTGTTTGTAAAGTCTTCTCCCCTCGGCGAGGTTTCCTTCATCTGCTTCTAATGATCCTAGGCCATAACATCCTTCCATATACCCACCGTCACAGGATTGTTTGTAAAGTCTTCTCCCCTCGGCGAGGTTTCCTTCATCTGCTTCTAATGATCCTAGGCCATAACATCCTTCCATATACCCACCGTCACAGGATCTTTTTCCAAGTCTTCTCGCCTCGGCAAGGTTTCCTCTTTTATATTCTAAGAGCATTGCAATAGAACATCCTTCCATATTCCTATCATCACAGGATTTATTGCTTGACAATAAGCTTTGTACAGGTTTTTTTTTATTGCTTTTCTGACCGCAATTTACTAAAAAAATAGGTACCGAAATTATATAGAAATATATCATAAGCTTTGGCCATTTTTCATACTGAATGTCCATCTGGCCCTCCCCTCCTAACTAAGTCTTACCGGTCAAGTATCAAAAAATCTTGAATCTAAGTTTTTTTTTCATGTAAACGTAAATTGCCTCAAATCCCAGTCGCCGTAGTATTTTGGAGGAAGGTAAAGAGTAAAGAGGAGTGTCCTATTGCTCCTAGGCCAAAGGGGAAGATAAAAGAAATCGAAGTCTCGCAAGCTGTTGGAGAGGTTGCTTTTTCCAATTTTCATAAGAGTCAAGACAAAAGAAAAAGAAATTATTGAAAGAGAAATAAGGTAGATATTGTCCATAATATTTTATCCTCCTAAATTTACTTATCGATAAAACAAGAAAAACTTTAGAAAAATAGTCAGAATTCATCCGTATATTGAACCTTAATTTTGCTTCCCATCTGAGGAATATGGTCTTTAAGAAATTCGATAGCATTAAGTTCTTTCCTATATTCCCAATGTGCTTTAGGGACAGGTTGTCCCTCTACCGTTAGATCTATAGTCTCTATGTGTGAAACATCGAACTTCTTTTTAAGAATAAAAAGAGCTCGTAGTTCGGTGAAAACGATTTCAATTTTGCTCTCCGAAGAGGGAGTATGGCCTTCATTGAAGATAATGGTATTGCTCGAATCATCAAAACGCCATGCTTCCTTGCCAACATCAACATTATCAACTATAACTATGATCTTCTCTAATTCTTCGAAACTTAACAGCCTTGTCATCTTCAATCGTGTTGTCAGTTCTGTAGTTGTCAATTCTGTAATAGTTTTTCCAAAGTTATCAAGAATTTTATCAAAAGGGTCTAGAATACTGCCGTAAACACCTTTCGTTTTCTTGGCCTTTTTTATATGTGCCTTACCGTAATTGCGATGATCATTTGAGGTATTGACAATAGCAAAAATTTTAACAAGATCGTCCTCTCTTTTAATATCTTTAAGATATTCCACGAGTTTGACGCCTTTTGAACGATCATCCTCATCAGATATGATGATAACGGCCAAATATGCATCTCTATTATCGACCCAGTTAGGATTGTTTTCTAAAAATTTCTTGGTATAGAATGCCGGTTTTTCCTTACCGAAACCATCGATACCTACTTGAATTGTTTTCTTAAATAGCTTTTTAAATTCCGTCTTATCGGCCTTTGCTTCCGTAGAAGTCAATTTCCCCTCGGCATCTCTATTGCGAGCATCATCCGATGTAATAATCCCTATCTTAAAATCAATGTTTGATTTTAAAAAATAATCAATAAACGTATCAACATTATTTGCCAATGCAGTTTGTTCATCTTTCATGCTGTCGGAATTGTCGACAACAAAAAGGATGTCAATGAAAGGCCTTTTAATATTGATATTTTTTTCTTGAATAAAAGTTTCTTGACTAGTGCTTTGGCCAAATATTTGAATAGGGTCTTTGTCAGCAAAAAACTTTTGTTTTTCACCCATTCGGCCACATCCAAGGAAAAAGATGAAAATCAAAATAATCATTTTATTCTTTATCATTTAATACCTACCTTTAATTTTTTCTCTAAAAATATTTTTAAACGATGTTTCATCGTTTTTCATATTCTTGAATTCTTAATAGACTTATCGGAAGAATCAAAAAAATCCTGAGAAGTATTTTAAAAACTGAAAAATCCATAAAAGAATAGAGTTCCGGTTATGGAGAATGCCCACTCTTTGGGCATAGAAACCCTGTTCTGCTGTCAGGGCCTAATATTAAACTCGATTATCAGTGATTTAAACCTCTCAGATAGTAGGAGATTCAATCTGAAAATGAATAGCATCCACACAACCCATTAATTCCTTCAACCAACAGTTCTTAAAAAGCTGATCGAACCGTCGGACGTAAGACTTTAGCTCTTTCTCAATATTTATTCATCTCGTTGTTCACTCCGCAAAATGCTTCAATCTTGCAAACAAAGAATCTCAAACAATATTGAGATTGAATATTTTTTTATTTTCCCTGAGGAAAGATGCTATCCGGTTAAGAAGATATCGTCTTGCTCTTCAAAATCCGTTTTTTCGTGAATGAATTTCTTCAACTTTGAGGGAAAACAGGAACCTGAGAGAAAAGGGATTAAGCAATTTTTTAATGCGCACCCAACGACTAACTCTGTAGGAAGAACATTAGGACGTATTGTCCTAAACCAAGTCCGACAATACTTCAATACCGTCTTTGGTCTAGTGATAGATAAGTATTGCAATATTCCCTGAGCAATAAATGCAAGCTGAACATAGTTTTTATATCCTAGAAGTTTTTTGAAATATCTCTCTCGATACTTATCGGATTTTTTATGAAGATATTTCGTTTTTTGCCCACGTATAGTTTTTTCCATACACTTCATCCAAAATCTATAGATTCCCCCGGGCAGGCCCCGGGGTCCTTACCGTTACAGCTTTCAGTAGAAGCTGACCTGAGTCCCGGAAACCTTCCCCGGGACTCAGTCCGTCGGCGGTATTTACAAACCAAAATTCATATGATGCTGAAGATGATAAACGCTATGTGCTGATTTTATAATTTCCCCTGTAGTGATATACCGCCTCCGGGTTCATTCACCCACGGCCAAGGCCGTGGTGCTCTGTTTCGGCCGGCCCACTGGGCCGCCCTCCACCACATAGACTCTAGCTCTTTCAAAATTTAAAGAGACTCAAAAACAACACGTCTTGTTATGGGAAAGGTTTTTTGGCCTGGAGGGCAACCCGGATCAAGTTAGGAAAATATAGGGGTAGGTTTATGGAACGTTTACAAAAAGATTATGGTAACAGGTCAGCCCCCCCTCGGTTAGTTTTTTGAAAAAAAGTAGATATTTCTAGATTTAGATGTTGGCCTTTTGTTAATGATGTGTGATACTTTTCGCATGATTATTAACAAGGTTAATGTTCGAGATTTCATAAACGATTCTGAAGAAAAGATTGCTTCGGGTTCGGATTGAAAAGAAGCATTAGAGCTATCCCTTACTCTTTTAAACCTTTTTTGTGATCGTTTAGCAAAAAAATAGCACGAATAGCTCCTGTCCCCCTTCATCAGACCCACATCGAGATAAGAATAGGAAACGCAAGGTGCTCGGGAAGAAAAGGAAGCGGGGCGGTCAACCCGGGCATGAAGGAACAACGCTCAAGCGAGCGAAAAACCCCGATGAAGTTGTGGAGCTTGAGATAGATATGGATGATCTTCCCTCGGGTAGATATAGGCGTGTTGGTTTTGATAGTGCCCAAGTGTATGACGTAGAGATTTCTAGGAAGATAACAGAATACCGAGCAGAAATTCTAGAAGATGAGATTGGTAACCGTTATGTTGCGGAATTTCCTTGGGGAGTAAAAAATACAGTTCAGTACGGCCCAAGAGTGAAGTCTCTTTCAGTCTACTTTTCTAACTTTCAATTGATCCCCTTGGATCGTATAAGGGATTTGTTTAATGACCAAATGAATCTTTCCTTTTATGATGTATTTTTCAATCATTTTGATGTAAAAATACGTATTTGAAGGTCTAATCCCTTGGATTAAAAGACAACGATAATCTTTGCTTTCAAAAAAACTGCTAACTTGTTCCTACCTCTACCTTATGTGAGGGTCTTTTGTCACATTGCTGTCAGATTAAATTACCCAATTGCCGTAAGTTTAAAAATTGATTCAATTGCCCCGGAGATGGAAGGTCGTCTCAATTATTTCAAATAAGGTTCTATCATACCTTGAATTAATTTTTCTAAAGACATGTTTTTAGAATATATGCTTCTTACAGAAGAACAGATTTCTGTAATCAAGGCCTTATTTTCCTTGTGTTTCAATGCCCTACTGTCTAATTGAGATTTTAAATCAACAAATTTTTCTGTAGAAAAAATCTTTAATTTTTTTTCTAATAAGAGAACTCTCTGTTGTAATGCGAAGTCGTCATTGATATCCCTTTTAAGGGATTCCATAATGTTTATTATATAATTCTTCACTTCATGTCTGTGCTCTAAGTTAATATATATTTGTTTCTTTCCTAAAAGATTTTTTACCATTTCAATTCTTTGAGAAATCGATTGAACAGTAGACCTTTCTTTTGAGAAAGCTCGACATAGATTACTTAGATGTCTACATAAGATATTGCACTTTTCGAGTAATAACTCAAAATCAGATGATTGTTCAAACCCATCTCGTCGTGCATTCTCTTTAATATTTGGACTTAGTATATGCAACTCACCTATGTGCCAAGATGCAAATCGTGTTTCTGTAAAGTAATCTTGGAGATAATATTCATCGCCGACTTCAATATTACCTTTTCGAATCCTAACACCTCTCATTAAAGTTGTTTTAGAAACTGCTGCTAAGTAATTTGTTTTAGCATACCACCCTAATGCAATTTTTTCTCCATTTCTATTTTTGAAATCAAAGACGTCCACATCTTTGATGTTTTCAAAGACATTCTTTTTAATTTGATATTTTGAAGAAAAGGGTCTAAATATCTGTTCATCATTAACAAATATATTATAAGACTTATAGTCTTTGATATTTTCTAAATGAGTTTGGATTTTTTTTGCAAATTTAAATTTTTTATTTATTGGAACAGGTGCAACTTGTTTTAAATAATTCCTTATTTTTAATATATTCATTAATTCATCTTTATGAAATGGATTGACTCCTAATATACTAACTTTAAAGAAATTAGGTTGATCACTTTTGAGACCTTTCCTCGTGCTTACTTTTGTTACTGCTTTAATGCATTCCTCTAATGTTAAATTAAATTTATTTTTATCATTTGATATCTGTCGTAATTTCTCTCCATTCCATTCTATGATTGAAATAGCCTCTTGTTTAGAGGCCCGGGTTTCAAATTTAATCAAATTAGCATAGGCCAAGGCACCTAGACGGCCAATACCTCTAAATCCTCTTGAAGTATTGATTTCTTTGTAACTGTGGCCTATATCTATTAAACGGCCCTCTACTAAATCTTGACTAATACCATTTCCATTATCTAAAATTGTAATTGAACGATTTTTTCCATCTATGTTAATAGAAACAATGCCCGATTGTAATGCTTTTTCTTTATATTTTTCATCAATTGAGTCTGTACTATTTTGAATGAATTCACGGAAAATCATCAGAGGATTATCATACATTCCTGAAGTAATAATATTTAACACTTGCCTGCCAATAAAAGGCATGGTTTTTCTTTTGTTTAATGACTTTGATAAATTTGAGCCCATTTTTTTATCTCCTTATCGTTACAGTTTTTTGAAAATTCACGAATAATAGGTTTTGAATTTTTAAAGATGACATTTTGAAACTCTAAAAATTTACTATCAGGCCTTTTAATATATTTGCGAATAAACTTCCTAAATTCCTCGATTTTTCCATTTCCCGGTCTTCTCGTAGGTTCAGAACTATAAATTTTTTTCTCAAATTTATTTCTATTCCTCAAGAGAATTTCAGGCATATAAAGGTTTTCGATAAATTCCTCATATGAATGTCCAATAATTCTCCTAGCATATTCCGGGGCAGGGGGGATAGCACCGTGAGCTGCTCCTCTCATAATTTGAATTGACCTTATAAACCTTTTGTTCCAAATGGCCTTATCAATCAAAGGATACTTATAATCAAACTCCGGTAAATGTCTCTCAAAATCTCTTTTCCTATTAGCATGTTGACCCTCACGTTCGGTAATTGGCGCATATCTCATTGGATAACTATATATTTTAGGAGGAGTTTCTCCTGAAATATAAGGTGTGTGTTTTTTCCATTTTTCATTCAATTTAATATTGATTTCTAATCTTTGGTATAAATCTTTGGGAGTGTCTTTCCAATTATAGAGCATGTAATTAGAAAATGTTCTGAATCCATATGCCTTCGCTAATTCTAATGCTCGAATATATTCCTTTTGCATCCCGGCCCTATCAAAAGCTACTCGTATTGGCCTAATATTTAATTGAGAAATGAACTTTATTTTTTCTTCGGTAAAATACGTTGCATCAAGTCCTTGATTAAAATCGATCACTCTCTCTAGATTAGTATCGGTTCGTTCCCCTTTGCCATAGCCCAATTCAAGTAAATCTTCTACTATTTGTTCTAATTTTGGAGATGCCAATATATTATTATCCATCAATTTCAATTTAGGTTTATCGCCATAAAGCTTTTTTTGTTCTTTAAGAGATGACTTAAAATTTAAAAATTTTTGGTAAGAAGGTTCAATTTTAGGAACTCCACACCAAGGACATTTTAGGACACATCCACGAGATGCATAGCCATAATAGGTATCATTAACTGCATAAATCCTTTTATCCAATATATCATAATCCGGAGGCAATAAATCTATATTTTCATCTCCATCAAGGCCAATTTGTTTAGGAGAAGTAATAATTCCTGTTTCCGGATAAATTCCGGTTGCTTCGAAAAAATCTTTTTCCATTAATGAAGCAGCAATTCCTCCTACAAAAATTTTAGTTGTAGAACCGCCTACTGCATCTTTATAAAAGTTAATTGTCTCCACTATTTTGTCAAAGTGAAATGTAAAGAGAGTAGAAATATAAACTCTATCCCAATGGATAGTAGGATTAAATATATCGTTTCCAGAATTAAAGATATTCTTGTCACATCCAATAACAAAATTTACTTCATGTCCACGATTCTTGTGGAATCTAGATAATTTCATTAATGCCAAAGGTGGGTACCATAGAGATTCATCATTGAGTTTAATCTTAGGTCTCTCTTTAATATAACTATTGGCATCGGCGTCAAATTCAGGAGAAACGGCCGATGAAGGAAATTTTCTATATAACGGCTCTACCAGAAGTACTCTCATAAAAGAATCATATCCAAAAGAAATTAAATTTGCGATCCCTTTTTATAAATCTAGATGAATACAGTCAACAACATGACCTTTGTATCATACTTAGTCTATTTTTTTAAGTATATCTTCAATTCTTTTACATACCCTTTTCAATTTCTTCATTTCTGAAGACAAAGCGTTTTTATCGTTTTGCGTTAATTTCTTTATTTCTTTGTGTTCTATCTCATTAAGAATGTCTATAGCTTGTTTTATCCTGTTTAGTGCTTTGCTTGTTTTAGCGCTTTCATACGCATCCTTTAGATCAATCTTCCCATCAATAAATTTTTTACATATTCTAGGCTTTTTAACAATAGTTGGTAGCTGATCTCTTAGTGCTTGAGCTGTAAATTCCTTATCCTCACTTTTAATGTCTTTTAATAATTTTTTTTTCAACCCCGGGTGTTTTTCACAAGCTGTAGAAATCTCTCGATTTCTAATTATTGCGTCATAATAAGAAAAATTTTCCATTTTATTGTCTTTATTTTTCAACATTATAGAAATAGCTTCTACTCTTTTTTCGATTTCGCTTGGTCGCACTCCCATGAGTTCTGCAATTTTTTGATAAGAAAGTCCTTGTTGATAGCTTTCATAGGACATGTTTGCTTTTTCATAAGCGGCCCATGGAGTTTTCCCTTTTATATGGATTTGACTTAAGTAAGCTGTTTGTTGCTCATAAGTGAGTTTAGATACGAGGTTGCAAGGAATCTCACGCCATTTTTCATCCGATTCTTGCTCATATAAAATCTTATATGCTGCTAACCTAGAATTGCCTTCAACAACTTCATTTGTATCGCAACGAACAAGAATCGGTTCCATCAATCCTTTATGTCGTTTTATATCAGAAATTAAATTTTTAACACTTGAATTTTTTTTCAAAGCTTCAAATATTATTTCTTGTCGTTCATTTTTTTCTAGAGAAGAAAAATTTTTTTCCTTATGCACACAAGTGTAAACTCTAGGATTATCCACTAAGAAAGATAATTCATTAATATCCATTAAATCATAATTTAATGGAATAGTTGCGCCTAAAATACTAATTTCTTCCCTTTTCATCTTGCCTCCTTTAAGGGGTTCCTTGTAAGTATATTTGATAGCATTTCTGATAAATTTATATTCAAAGAGTTATCAAATTTATCAACAGAAATATCTCCTTGGGCCAATTGTGCTGCCTGGTATTTTGCATTTAATAACTCATCGACATATTCATCAATAGTATCTTTCGCTATTAATTTATGTACAAAACAGTCTTCAGTTTGAGAAATTCTATGAATTCTGTCTTGAGCTTGTATATAGTCATCTAAGCTAAAACTTCTATCATAAAATATTGCATGGTTTGCCACTGTTAAAGTTAATCCTTCTTTTGCGGCCCCTGGAGTTGCCAAAAGGATTCTACATTTTTTATTAGATTTAAACTGTTTTATGGAGTTATTTCTATCAGATATTTTCATGTTTCCATGCACCATCCTAGGGAAAAACTTTTTGAGTTTATTATAGAGCCATTGAATATTTTCTATAAAGCCTGTCCATATGATTATTTTTTTTAGTTTCACATCAATTGATTTTAGTAATATCTCCAATTGAATATATTTTGCCGGAAGTTCATTATATGATTTATCAACTAAAACTGGATTTGAAGCGCATTGTACAAGTCTCAAAAGTCTTTTTAAGATATCTTCGGCATTATCCGTTTTTAAACCGTCAATACCTCTTATCTCGTAAGAGAGTTTATCTCTATACGAGCTATAGACTAATTGTTGATGAGGTTTTAATTCTACAAAATGAGATAGAATAGTTTTATTGGGTAGCTCTAAACCGGCAGAATTTTTAGTTTTTCTGACTGAAAAGGGTCTCAGTTTATTTTCTATATATGATAGTTTTTGCTCATATCCGTGAGAATCTTGCAATTCTTTAGGAAGCTCAACTTTTTTTTTAAAATCAGAGAAAGAGTGTCCCAGCGAGGTTCCATTATTCAAAAATTTGATTTGCGACCATATATCATATGGTCGATTTGCAATTGGAGTTCCTGTCATAATAATACGTCTATCAAATTTTTCTGAAAGGGAATGAAAACACTTTGTAAGAGTTGACTTAGGATTCTTTATCTTTTGACTTTCATCTAAAATTATGCCAACTCGACAAGTATCTAAAAAGTCTCGCATCAATTCTAAGTTGGAAGAAATGACTTCATAATTCATAACATAAACGAGTATTGGAGAGTTTAAAGCAGTACTATTATTTTGTCTATCATTATCCAGCACTCTTGGAATTATATAGGAATGGTGTTGCAATTCTTCACACCAATTTTGAACTAATATCTTTTTTGTAACTATAAAAACCGTATCTATAATATCTTCTATTAACCAAAATAAAAGCAAGTCAATTGCTATTTTTGTTTTTCCAAGGCCTTGTTCATGGAAAACTGCTGCATAAGAGAGGTCTTTTACTTCTTGAAAAGCATCTAATTGATATGAGTAGGCCTCATGCTTAGTGCTTAATTTCGGTGGTTTTCTTAGATTAAATGCCAATGTCGATATTCCATTTGGTCTAATCGCCAAAAATCATGGGTATCAAAAACCTCTATTTTCGTTTTCATATTCTGAACTCCACAACTCTGTCTTATAAATGATAGAAAAACTTTTGCTACATTGGCCTTAACTCCGGTTACTGAAAAAATGAATAATCCATTTTGCCTTTGTTCTAGATAATTTATAAAAGTTATGACCTGATTTTCTGTATGTTTATTGTCGATATCTTTGTTGGTTTTTATTTCAGAAATTATCTTCAATCTTTTTTCTTGAGTAGCATAAATATCGGGTTTGAATCCTTCAATTGTAGGAGGTACCGGGTCTCCCGGTTTATTTTGAATATCACTAAGAATTTCCAAATTTGTGTATCGACATAAAATAGCACTGACAGTTTTTTTAATTAAATCTTGGTGCTCTTTACTCTGAGACATTATTGATCAGTTCTTGTAATTTTAAAGATAATGTTTCTAATAATCGGATTTTTTCATTAGAATCTTTATTTTGTCGGTCTCTTAAGAGAGAAACTTGATCAAACGGGAGATTCCCAATTTTTTGAATAAGAACATCGGTTAATTGATAAATTGTGGCACTTTCTAAAGTCGTATGTGATTTTTTCAGTTTTTCTCTTTCTTTATGATTAATTGTCTCGATGGCAGAATTTATAGATTTTGGCCCTCCTTCAAGAAATATTTTTTTTGTCTCATCGTTCCGGAGAACTTTCGGTAGTTGGCGAACGTCTGCCATTTTATATATCTTTCCATCTCTAATCCATTCTCCAAAATTGTCAAGCGTAAGACCTGCATCAAAAATAGAATCCTTTATCCCGGCCTTCTGCAATTCAACAAACCCACTAAATCTTTCAATTTTAAAAGCATCATCAGAAACTTTATCACGATAATGTTCATTCATATTCTCATAAGCATCAATTCTTTGTTGTATGTCTCGGCTATTACCTCCGGCTAGTTGAATGATTTGGTCATAGTCTAAGAGTTTTTCATATCGAAGTTGATGGAGATACCGAGCTTTCTCGTAGGCAGGCCAATCTCTAGCTCCAACAAGGTGTGCAGTTATTCTAACTTTTTCTAAATCCTCCTGCTCCCAATTTATTAAGATTTTGGCCTTAATATGAGTCCAGCTACCTTTAGCTTGGTTTTTTAACAGGGTTTTATAAATAGCTAAACGAGTATTGCCGTCAATACAAGTATATCGTCCATTTTTTTTTATAACGACAATCTCTTGTTGAGCACCGCCACTTGCTATGATTGAATCTTCAAGTGCTTTAAAAGAAGATGCGGCATCATTTCCATTAGAAGAGGCCGATTTTAAAGCGAAAAATATTCGGGTCTCATCAACATCGTCTTTATATTTTTCCAATGATTTCTTAATTCTAGGGTTTTCTTTATCAAAATCTATATCATTAATGTTAATGGGTTCATGTTTTTCCAACATATATCCTCCTTAATTGGTCATCATACAAAATATTGAACAATTGTCGATTCTCAAGTTACTTTATCATCTTATCTTCAACTAAACAAGTATGACACACTGTCTGTAAAGAACATTAAAATATCTGTCAAGAAAAAGTTTTGGAGCATCTGTAATTTACTCGTGAGTCAGGGATTCTGGCCTTAATTTATTAGATTTATTTCGCTCCGCATATAAATCTTTTTTCGTCCCTCCGGTACAATTTTGAGATAAAAAACAGGAGGGAAAAGTAGAATTACTTTTATTAACCTGAGTTCGAGGTTTTTTTCAATTTTTTTCCATAATTCCAGTCAATAAGACCGAGTATGGATGTCTGATTTAGACGGGATTTTAAAAAAAGATCCATCAAGGGCCTTTACGGTCGAACTGCTTTACTCCTAAAATTTATAAAAAAAACGTAACTGGTCGGCCCTCCCCCTTCAATTTTCGAGTCACTCTCTCATAAAAAAGGGGACTTCTCCAAGGACAAGGCATAGAGCGGCCTCGCTAGCAGTCATTCCATGACTTCTAGCGGTTATAAAAAAACTGCGAATTATAGAAAATCTTTTTGCCCCCTGCAAGGTTCGAAAACATTTACTGATATTCTGGTAGAGCTTTACGAACCTAATCTCACCTTCTGCGAAATTATTGGTGTAGGGAACATTTGGATTTACCATAAAACGAAGAGTATCCTGTCGATAATCCAGCAATCTTTCCAACAAATTTCGAGACTTCGACTTTTTCTGTCTGCCCTTTTTTTTCTTAGGCCTTGGAGGAATAGGGCATTCCTCTTTACCCGATTCTAAAATCTCACAATAGTTTTTTTCATATTCTTCGGCATCTTTTGGACATAAACAAAAATTTCCCGAATCCTCTACTTTCTTCCTGATTTCTTCTAAAAGGTCTTGAATCAACTTCGCCCATTTTTGATTGTCTTGTTCATGGGCAAACTCTAATTCTCTTTGGTGATGAGCATTGCATAGGGCATGGATGCAAGCGTAAGAATAATATGGTTTCCAATGATCGTGGCAAAGGATGCCTTTGTAGTGAGGCAGGACATCCATTCTGTCCATGGCATCCTTACCTCTTTTCTGATCTGCTCCATACAATGTTACTAATCCATTTGATAGCGTGTGCAACCAATGCCCTTTACCTCCAACATTTATCCCACTCTCATCTGCGTGGAGCAACGGCGATGACAATAACTGTTTTTTTGCCCAATCAAGAAAACCTATTTCTTCCAGTCTCCTTAGACACTCCTCGTTGAAATTTGAAACTGAACCTTTACTCAAGGGTAGGTTCAGTTGGTCGTTAAAAAAATCTCTTATACGTTCCAATGGAATCAGTTGAAAGATTGAGAGGTAAACTGAAAGTGACTTTACCCTTGGGCCGTATTGAACCGTGTTTTTGACGCCCCAAGGAAAATTTGCTACATAACGGTTCCCAAACTCATCCTCCAATATCTCTGCTCTATATTCTGTTATCCTCGTAGAAATCTCTACGTCATAAACTTGAGCACTATCAAAACCTACTTGCCTATACCTGCCACGAGGAAGACTCTCTTTATCTACTTCAAGCTCTATTACCTCATCCGGATTCTCTGTTCGTTTGAGCGTTGTGCCATCGTGACCGGGTTGGCCTCCGGGTTTCTTTTGCTCACCGGGCATCTTGCCTTTCCTATTCTTATCTCGATGTGGGTCTGAGGAAGGGGGACGGGAACTATTCCTACTATCTTTCGCTAAACGATCACAAAAAAGTTTTAAAAGAGTAAGGGATAATTCTAATGCTTCTTTTAAATCTGAACCCGAAGCAAGCTTTTTCTTAGAATCGTTTATGAAATCTCGAACATTAACCTTGTTAATAATCATCCGAACAGTATCACACATCATTAACAAAAGGCCAACATCTAAATCTAGGAATTTCTACTTTTTTTTCAAACAATTAATCGAGGGGCTGACCAGTTACAGATTATGAAGAACAAAAAAACCTACCTCTCGGGGCGGAGGATGAAAATATTGTCCCAAAAAATCCCTAGGTTACATTTGATTCATTGAAGGACGAAGAGGGGATAAAAGAATTTCGGCCTTTAAATGAAGTACGCGAGGCGCATTATGGTGCTCGGGACTGGACTTGAACCAGCACGGCCTTACGGCCACACGCCCCTCAAGCGTGCGTGTCTACCATTCCACCACCCGAGCAATTCTCAATAATTTAGAGGAGACGGGGCCCTTTGCCAAGTTTCATTACAATGGAAGAAATCTAAAATTTTTTCGTTCACATAGTGGGGAAAATCCCATTGAGGAACATGGCCTGCATCTCTGACTATTTGAAGTTGTGAAGACTTGAGGTATTTGTGAAAAACTCTCTGTTGAAAACCGGAGACAACTCTATCCTTATCCCCGGTGATGATCAGGGTGGGAGTATTTATGCCTTCTAGTTTAGAAATAGTGTCAAATCTACGCATTTCGGCAAAAAGTTGGAAGAGCAACTTAGGATTGAGTTCTCCGGCCTTTTTAATATAATCCTTGATAAAAGAGTCGTGAACTTTCCTAGGGTTAAATCCTAGGATATGAACGAGCTTTCTTACAAGAGGGTTTGTGTAAGAATATTTCCAACAAAAGCTAAATGTTTTGGGAAATATTTTCATCGTGTGAGAAAAATAAGGAAGGAAGAGGTCTAGAATATTTGAATTAAATATTGTATTTTGAGGGGGTAGGAGGATTCCGGAAATAAGAACCATTTTTGAAAAGAGGAGAGGTTTCTTTCTCATCATTTCAAGACAAATATTTACGCCCATGCTATGTCCTAAAAGGATACAGGATTGAATCTGTAAGTGAGAAAGAACTCCTAAGGTATCTGCGGCCATATTATCAAATGTACAGCTTTCGAGAGAAACGTCATGAGATGATTTGTGATGGGCCCTATAGTCGTGAAGAACAATTTTAAATCCTAGAGAATGAAAAAATTCTATTTGCTTTCTCCAATGTTCATTAGAGCAAAGAAGGCCGTAATTAAACACAAGGACGTTTTGAGCATTCACAAATTCTTTTTTTGAAAAATTCGTTTTATAGGCTATATTTACGTCATCATGATCGTAGTTGTATTCAATAAAATTTCTCATAAAAGGTATTGCTTGATTCTTGAAATCTCTGAATCAACAGCATCAAGAATTTTTTCGCTATTATCCTTGCAAGAAGATGCCTCCTTTTTTAAGAGAGGATTGTGTCCTGTTATTTTGAAAACGGTGTGTCCAAGAATGATAACGTCATTTTTTTTATGAATCCTTTTTCCTGAAATCTTCTTCCCGTTAGATAAATAAAAATTACCTCCCTTCTCGGAAACGGCGACTCCCTTTTCGGTATTTTCAAACACGAGAGTTAGTCCCTCCAAATGAGGATCACCAATAACCAAATGACATGAGGGATAAGGCCCTAAAAAAATATTTTCAAAAAAATAGCGATGCGTACCAATTACTTCTTCGTCAGGGGAACTTGTAATTGAAATTTCAATCATAATAGTCATTCTAATGAAATTTTCTTCATTTTTCAAACGTATTATATATACCGGCCATTTATAAGTTTTTTCTTGGATGAAGATATCGCATGAAACAGAGCACCACGGCCTTGACTCTAGGTGACTAAACCCGGAGACGGTATAATTTCTCAGGAGACTTTAAGCTTTATTGGCAAGAAAATTAAATGGTTGGTTAACTTCAACAACGCCTCCACCTCGAGGAGAGGGAAATTTGATTCCTTTTAAAACATTGACAACGCAACGTTTGATGGATGAAGGAACAGATGCCCCTGTACCGACACCGGCCTTTGAAACATAACCTGAACTTCCTATAATAAAGTTAAACTTTCCCACACCGCTAAAAGAAGCACTTGATCTATCTAGAACATTTTGATAACAGCCTCTAAACTGAGGAATATGGTCGACAAGGATTTGTCTAATCGTATCGGGGTCCATTCCGCCAAGGACAACCGTATTGCTGGGAAGCCCGGCCGTAAAGATACCACGCTTACTAGAGAGTCCTTCGGCACCGGATGAATGGGCCATTTTTCCCGAGGCCGCTCCCGTTAGAGAACCTACATTCTGACTAACGCTGGCCAATTGGGATTGGGCCGAAGCACTGGAACCGGCAACTCCGCCTGAACCGATAGTAGAACTATAAGTCGATGTTTTAACGCTCCTTGCTCCTCCTCCCTTGGCCATTAAAGATGAGACGGTACTTTTAAAATTAAAGGCCTTGTAGGTATCAACACTTCCCCTTGCTTTTGAAGGGGCCGCTTTTCTCCGAGGCCCCGGCCGTTTTCTAGAGACTTTTTTTGCAATAGACTTATTAGAGGCCGCTATTTTCTTTACAGGAGTTCTTTTTTTAGGAGGCCCCGGTCGACGACGAGGATTGGGTCGTTTTTTAGGAGTTGATCTTTTATTGACGGTAGATTTATTAGACGCCGTAACTTGTTTAATCTTATTCGGAGGGCCTTTTTTAGGTTTGGCCTTTTTTGCTTTTTGCGGTTGAGGAGTCTTGCGACCTACTTTTTGGGCCATCTTTTTTACAGGTTTGGGTGTAGGTTTCTTTTCAATCTTCTTTTGTACAGGAGATTTTTGGGCCGTATTTTTTGGAGCATTTTTAGTCTTTTCCGGCGGCATCTGTTTTGTTACGGCAGGTTTTTTAATTTTAAATCTCCTTTTCTTATAGAGAATTGTTGCTATTCTTTCCGGGTCTTTTTCTTTCTTTTTTTCAGGGTCGATTTCAAGAAAGGAAATAAAACCAAGAAATAACAGTAAAAAACACAATATCATGGTCAAATATTTCTTAAACCCTTCATCTCTTCTAAATATGGGAGCGCATTTTGTTTTTGGAGGATGTTCGGTTCTTCTAATAAAAATTTTGACGAGATCACGTTCAAAAAAGACTATATCATCCTCAAGTAGATGAACGGTACTCTTAATTTTTTGATTATCTTCGTCTAGACTTTTTGTGGTATACCCCGGAAGAAGATTGACAAAGACTTCACCGGCCTGAACAGAGATAAACTCCATTTTTTCCTTTTTCCCAAGAGAAGCATATTCTACTTCGTTATTTTTAGGATTATATCCCACAAGCCGATACGCTCCATCTTTTACGGGGATATAATCTACAGAATAGATTCGACCATCAAAAAGAATAATAACTTCGATAGAGGATAATCCCGGCCTATAATTAAAAATAGGATAGAGAGATTCTACATCTTCAAAAATATATTCGGAAAATTCTGCATTAGGATCTTGTGCTAAAGGATACTGAACTCTAGGAATAAACTCTTCTTTAAAATCCTGTGGAATTCTCTGTGATGCTTGAGGAACTTGCGGTACTTGAACAGATGGAGAGGACGCTTGTTGAAATGGAGCAATTTTCGGTTTTTCTTCTATAACGCCGCCTTGTAGCATTTGCAATGGAGGTGGTAAAACATTCGATTTATCAAAAACTTTTATTTCAAACTCATGTCCTCCAATCTGGAGCAAATCACCTACTTGAATTTCGCTTACGGAAACATTTTTCCCATTAACAAAAATTCCGGAGGTTGAATCCATGTCATAGATTTTTCCCGTATGGCCGTTTATTTCTATAACGGCATGAATAGCATCAATAGATGCTCCATTGAATCTCAAATCACAAGAGTCGGAACTTCCAAGAAGCATTCTTCTCTTCCTAAGAATTTTTCCTCTACCTACGGCCGTATCTCTAGGGTAGATTTCTAAAAATGTTTTGTTTTTTAATGTTATCGTTTCCAATAGAGACTCCCTTTATCTTATGCTTTCAATAGATTTAACTATTTCAGGATTAAAGTTTCTTCTATAAGGAAGTTTGTTTTTAAATTTTTTTTGAAACCTACTCATTATAGAGAGATCTCCCGGCGAACCACTATCTCCTTCCACAACTAAATCTTCGAAATCAAATTTTTGATACTTTTTATACTTATAAATAACTTTTCCTTGTCCAAGGACATAAGAGTGACATAGGAAAATTACACAAAAAAAGATTAAAGGAACTTTCATATACTTTTTTCCATAAATTTTTTGACTTGTTCAAGATGATCAGATATTGGAGAATTTTTTTTCAATGATATCTTATTAATCAATGATTTTGCTTTTTTCTTATTATTTGTAAGATACAATGTTATTGCAAGATTAATACCGATATCACCTCTTTTGTAAAATTTGTTATCTATTCGTTCATAAAACTCAAGAGATTTCCTAAAGTTATTCTTTAAAAGATAAATGATGGCCAAAGCATTGAGAACATCAATATCTTCAGGGTCTTTTTTATAAAGAGATAAGAATGAATTTAATGACTTATCAACAAACCCATGCTTCAAATCAAGTTGGGCCATATTGAACAATGGTGTTGATGAAAAATTGTTGAACTTTAATGCTTTATGATAAGTATCATAGGCCTTTTTAAACTTCCCCTCCCTTTGGTATAAAACTCCCATATTATTATGGGCAGGAGTATAGCGGGGATCAATTTCATTGGCCTTTTGATAAAAAAGCATTGCCTTTTTTGAATTGTTTTCCAGCATATAGCAGTTTCCTACAGCATTCCAGAATGCCGGGTGTTTTGTGTGTCTTTTGTATTCTTTTTTAACGATTTTAAATGCTTCCTCAACTTTCTTTTTATAACAGAGGTCTAGAAGTTGAAGAGTTTTATCCTTACCCGATCCTTCCAGTTTATTGCTTAAAACTGATTGTGGTGCTCTGGCCAAGGATTCTCTGGAGAGAGAATCTTTTGAGGATTTGGGAAATAAATCTTGATAAGAACTATACTTAACTTGTTTAGGAGGATCAAAATCACGACTATTAATCCATCCCAAGTTTTCGTCTGTTTTTTGAGTAACAATATTATTCTTCTGTGGGGATGAACAGGATACAACAATAAGAATAGGAATTATGTATCTCATATTCTCCCCCCTCGATCCATAATGATCCCTCCTTGTACAGGATTATAATAAAGAGGAAAAGGAACAGGAGATTTAGCACCTAAAAACCATATATTCTCGTGGCTCAAGATTTTATCTCTTAATATTTGCTGTCTTGCCGTATTTCTAATAGTCTTGGCCTTAACCGTAAGAGAGTTTGCTAACTCTGCCATAGATTTTTTAAATCCTTCAATATATTCTTTTGATTTATTAGGAGGCGTAAAAGATGCGATTTCTCTTGAAAGATTGATATAGCTTGATTCTGTTATTCTATTGGCCTTCACAATTCCTATGCCTGAACCAATTTTCATAATTCTAATGGCCCTTTCTTCCAATTGGCCGATTTTATTGAGCTTCTTCTTTAATGTCGTATTATAAATATTTTCCGGGAACCTTAACTTTATAGACTCTAATAATTTTTTTTCCTTATCAAGCTTTTCAATTTCAAAATTTGCTATAACATCCAAAGATTCCAAGGGAATTGGATATCTTTTTCTTTGAGATTGTTTATAGTAATGATAAATTTTCTCCTTAACGCTGCTGGCAATATCTTTTCTTCCACTCTCCACAAGGGCCTTTCTATAGCGTTCTAAAAACTCTATAAGAAAGGGATAATTTCTCATTGAAGAACTTGAGGCCTTCATCTCTTCTTCAAATCTTGACCAATGTTTCTTTTCGACAAATCCTTTTAATAAAGCGAGCTTTTGTTCTTCCAAATTTTTCTTACTTACACGGCATTTATTTCCCTTTGAAATGACACTTTTCACTCTCTCAAAATCATTTTCTGCCAAATATAGTACAGAAGCATTTGTAAATGATAATTCTTTTTCTTTACTCTTTTTTTTACATATTTTTCCTAATATAAGTTCGTTAATGTTAGCAGATTTTTTTATTTCTTGTTGATTAAAAAGAGTATTGGCAAGTGAAATAAAAGTTGTACCGTATTTGGAGACATCGTTTTGATTCATAAGAGATAAGGCCTGTTTCGTCCATCTATAAGTCAGTTCCGAATGCCCTAAATCTCTAAAAAGCACTGCTAAATTATAAGCTGCATTTTTTTTCACCTCAGCTGTGGCCGTATTACTTTTGTAAAGAGCAAGATATCCTGAGAGGGCCTTCTTTTTATCTCCTTTAGAATTAATTTTATCAATCTTTTCAAATTGCATTGCAAGATAGATTTTTTTTAACTGATTCATATACTTTTTTGATACACTATATTCGAATTTTTTAATCTTATTCATCCAGACAAAGAATTTCTTTCTATCTCCTACTTTTCTGTAATGATCCATAATTTTTGCTATCATTGTTTCTTGTGTATTTTTTCTTCTTGGATATAACTTTGAATATCCTTTTAATGTTTTTTCGGCCTTAGTTAAATCTTTTTTTTCCATATAAAAATTAAATAGTCTCTGTGAAATTTTTTCATTTTTTCTACTTTTAGGGAGATATCGAATATGGGCCAGGTAAACTTTTTCTAGATATTTATCTTTAGTTTTCTGAGGAATATTTCTTTGTCCTAACGAGGACAATAGAGAATTAAGAGAAAGGACAATTATTTTTTTTTCACCTTTTCTCCTAGCGATTTCTAGAGATTTAAAATGTTTCTCTATGGCCTGGCCATACCTTCCTAAAGCGTAAAGAGTTTCTCCTGTATGAAAAGCATAGCTTCCACTTTTCCCTTTTTCTAATTTCTCTGTTAAAGAAAAATAAGCTATGGCCATTCGCCCCCTGTGATTTCTCAATTTTTTATCGTGCCTATACTTTTTTGAGGCCACCTGCTTTTGTAAAAGGGAGGCCATCCTCTTTACTTGATAGATAAGTATCTCTCTTTGGTCAGGAGCAATTCTGTTTTGTTCTACAAGTTGGATAAGTTCTTTTGAGGTTCTTAAATGCTTACCGATATTGCCATATTTTTCATAAATAGGGAGAAGAGTTATAAGAATTTTCACCTTTAATTTTTTATCATTTTTAGCATATCTTACGGCATCTTCAAGAATTTTCTTTGCAACTATCGTTTTTCCTAACTTTTCAGCATTTTTGGCCACTTGAATTAAACTCTTTCCAACATCTTTCCCCTTCCTTTTATACATTACAACGGCCTTATTAATTCTTCCGGAATAGACATAAAAATAGGGAAGGTCTCTTTCAACATTGCTCCTCATATCAATATAACGCCCTTCTTTTTTAGATTGACGACTAATTTCTTTCATCAAACCAATGGCCTTTGAATGTTGATTAACTTTCAAATAGCTCCAGGCCAAATTAAAGGCATCTTTTGTCCACCATTTATCATTTTTTGTTAATGCATTTTTATATAAATTAATGGCCTTATGATATTTTTTCTTATTGTAAAATATTTCTGCTAAAGCGATTTGTGATTTTTTATGAGTCATGGAATTTCTTGTTGATTTTTTTATGGCCAATTTAAAATACTTCTCAGATGTTTTTGGTCGACCAAATTCTTTTGCATTAAAGGCCATAATATAGTAAACATCTCCTTTTTTACGAAAACGCTTATGCCGTCTCAAAAGCACTTCACAAGTCTTTTGGGCCTTTTTGAAGTAAGACTGAGAGACACGAAAATAACGGGCCTTCTTCTTTTTTCTTCTTGTTTGATAAGGAATATTTAGATATTTTTCATTTTCCCCATCTCTTATGAGTCTCGCTTGTTCTAAAAAAAGTTCTGCTATTCTTAAAATAAGATGAGGATCACGGCCTCTTTTCCTTTTGCTGAGTCTTTTAACTTCTCCCAATTCTTCTTTGATAATAACTATAAGCTGATTTCTTCTTTGTGCATTTGGAAACGCATTAAAAGAAAATATTGTTACGGCCATAAAAAACAATACTGCTTTTTTTACCATGAATTAACACTCCGATTTAAGCGCAAAAACGTAATCCCCCAATTCATCGGCCCAAAATTCTCCATTAAACGTCCAAAAATATTGTTTATCATTTCTCTTAAGATATCTAAAAGATCCTCTTGACCGAATTGCTTCTGTGCTTTCGTTGTAAAGAGTTTTCTTTCTCTTAGATAAAACTTCTAGTTTTATGTAACTCATGCCTTCAAACATTTTCTCTACGGAAGCAACACCCTTAGTAAGGCCTTTTTTAACATAGGCCCCCATAATGTTTCTCTGAAGAATCATAGAATCTTTAATATTTGAAATTAATGCCCTACGTAGACGACCGGACCGTATCCTCGATACTTTATCAATCTCTGCCTTCCCTTCAACAAAAGATTGATATAGCTCCTGATAGGCCGCATCCTTATTAAGTGATGTCAGAATACTATTAAGTAGCTTATTTTCGGTTCGTCCCACACGATTTTCTTTGGCAATAAGATAAAACTCCTTAAGATTTCTCCTATTATTTTTTAAAACTCTTGTTACATAGTTCACATCTTGCTCATAGTTTTTATAAAAACTATCAACGACACTTTTTGTATCTTCCCAAAGACAAAGCTCCATATACGCAAGGGCCCGTAAAACATCTATCTCGGGATTATAAATATAATTGAGAACAGGGGCCTTATAGGTTACAAGCTTTCCAAGAGTCCTATTATAATTTCCTTTATAAAAACTGTTCCACGCCTCTTCAAAAAGAATCTCAGGCCATATAGGAGAAGATTTTTCAATATCTAGATAAGCAGAGTTTGCTCGATCAAATTTTTTTGCAGAGAAATAGTTTCTTGCAATTCCGGCAAGACAGCTATCTTTATTAATTCTCAATTGTCTTCTTCTCTTAAAATCTTGGGATTTATTTAAATCTTTTTTAGAAGAAAAAACACAGTGTTTAAATTTTTCATTGGCCAATAGATATTTCTTCTTAATACTAAGGATTGCTCCCTCAAGATGTAATGCAAAAGGCCTTATAGAATGATTATATCCCATCCCTCGATTTAAAACTTTCAAGGCCCTGTTATATTTTCTTTGTCTAAAGTATTTTTTTGCCAAAATATACCGTAACATAGGAGCATGGGAATGCTCTAAAAATCGTGCGGGCAACACCTCAAACTGTTTTATGCCTACTTTTGCCACAACTTTATCAATAAGGCCGTCAAGAACTTTTGCCCGGACTCCTCTTCCAACAATAAGATATTCCTTGATATAAGGGATTGAAGCATAATAGAATCCTTGATTAATAAGTTTTCTTATGAGAGAAGGGTAAGGTCTTAGTGATCCTCGTGATTTTACTGTACGCAACCAACTTTTTTCAAGATTTGCGCTCATAGATAGAGGAAACAATATTAGAAAAAAAAGAGTATGAAACTTCACACGACTATCCTTTTTAAAAAGTTACCCCTAAACTTAACGAAAGATCATAGTGGTGATTCCAACTAGAGTCCTTACCTTCTTCTCCTTCAATGGCCGACGGTATTTTTGCCTTATAATTCATTGTTATAAGATTTAGTCTTATATTCCACATTTCTGTAAGATAGAGCTGTAAGGCCGTTTGCCAAATAAACCCCGAGTGACTCTCTTCAATTTCTGTATCGTTATCGGAATTATTATATTCTTGTTTATTATTTTTTTCATTGATAGTGCCAGCGCCTACTCCTAGGATCCAATCCATATAAAAGACTTTATTGAAAGTGTTAATTTTATTGTAAAAAGGCGACCAAAGAAGCATGGCGCCATAATAACCGGAAACTTTTCTTCGAAAGGGAATTGATCCTGCACGATCTCCATACTCTTCAGTTATTCTCACGGATTTTGCAGTCTCATTTTCTTCTCCACTGTTACTAGAGTAAACTCCTTCTAAACCCCACTCTTCTCTGAAAAAGAATCCTCCTCTTACTTGTAAATTGTATGCATCGACAAAGGCCCCGGAAGTCGTGAGACCTCCTCCTGCATGAATATACGGACTTCCGTTTTTACGAAACTTTCTGTTTTGTAAAACATAGACTTCTTTGTCGGGATCAAGCCATGTGAAATCATAAATATCGCTCTCACTGGTAAAAGCGGTAAAGGGTATTAAAAAAAAACTGAGGAATAATCTTTTTGTCTTTTTCATAAATGCTTCCTGCTCTTAAATACTTAGTCCCCTCACCTCGTAAAGAAAGGTGGTAAGAAACATCATGTTTCTAATCAACATAAATACCTATGGCCTTGTTTATTTTAACATGGGTAAAATAGGTTTCTTTTTAGTGGCAGATTTTTCCAAAAGGACAAGAGTGACAATGATTTTCATTTACTTGATTCAAAGAGGTCAATAAAGACCATCGCTGAAAAAGATACTCTTTAACGGCCTCAAGTTTTATCTCTTTGACGATAGATTGTTCTTCATCTACATAGCAAATTTCTAAAATATAATGAGGTGTATAATCACGATACTTCTGAGACACGGCATAAGCATAGCTTATAAGCTGAAACCAATAAACTTTCTCTGAATCTTCCGTCTTTTTTCCTGTTTTAAAGTCGACAATTCTTATTTTTTCTTCTAGCAATTGAGGAAAACAAATAAGATCAACCACTCCCGTAACAATGTTTCCAAAAAGATCTAATTGTATGGGTTCTTCTGAAGAAAAGGTTGAAGAATGTCGGAGTTTTTTAAGATGATTTATTGTCCATCTTATAGATGGGTAAGTATTGAAATCAACCTTGTCTTCAAAATCACTTTTAATTATCTCTGAGATAATTTTATGAATTTCTATTCCTCTCTCTCTTGGGTTTTGTGCTGAGACAATGCCATCACCCTCTCTTTCGAGAGTTTTTTTCTCAATGTGTTTGATAATGACATTATTGTTGCCGGAGTCATCTAGTCCGCAAATATTTTTTAAATAAAATTTTCTCGGACATTGTTCGAGATAAGACATGTGAGATACGGAAAGAGAAGAGAAGTAACCAACGAACTCTTTTTTTCCTCCAACCAATGCAAGTCCTAATCCATCACTGTGAAACAATGGTGCATTTTTATTTTTTTTAATTTCAAAATCACTCAACGGCCTTTCTTCTTTAATGCAATTTATTTTTCCATCAAAACATCGAAGTTCATTAATCCAAGAACTAGAAAGATAAGAACAACCGCTGCCCTGATACTGGATATCAACCCAGCTTAAGTAATTTTTGGCCCTTGTACAGGCCACATAGAGAATCCTTTGGGATTCGGCAAGGTCTTCTTCTTTTTGTAATATTTCTTCGAGAATTAAACTAGGTGTTTTAAGAAAAGTTCTTTCAGAGGAATGTTTTTTCCATCGAAAACTTTTTGCAGTCTTTCCCAGCATTTCTATCGGATGATTTTTAGTACCATTAGTATGAATTCCTCCTAAGAGAACGTGATCAAATTCAAGTCCCTTAGAAGCGTGAACCGTCATTAAAATAATTTGCGACGACTTTTCCCCTACATAAAAGTCTATCGAATATGTCCCCGCAAGTTTGCAAACTTCACTATAGATATTATCTATATCTTCAAAATTGGAGGATATAATTTCTTCTATTATTTTGAGATTATTCTCATAGTTACAATTGTGAAGACCTAATTCCAAAATAAATGTTCGAAAGGCCGTTTTCAATCCGACAATGGCCGTATTCTTGTAAAATCGTTCAATATTCTCTTCAACGGTAGAAAAAAAGTTAAGATATTTTAAAAGATTTGTCACAATAAAGACACAATATCGTCGAATATTTTTATCTTTATCTAGGAAACCTTCAATGAGAACTTTAAAGAGGGCAATGATGGGATCATCTCCTTCAGGTATTTTAATTTGGGCCTGAAAAGATGCTTGATCATCAAGAAGAATATCAACCAGATGAAGAGATGTTTTTATCTGCTTATAGAGAATACAAATCTTTTGATGAGGATGCTCTTTTAAAGATGCTTTAATAATTTCATAGATTTTTACGGCCTCAATAATTTCAAGTTTTTCTTTTTTACAAAGCAATGATTTTTCATCATCAGATTTTATTTCCAATAGATACTGTGTTACTCCTCCTTTAAATTTTGTCTTATTAGAGGGTTCTTCTTGAAAAGCTATTTGAGGAAAAAAAAAATTCTTAAAAATCTTTTTAAAAAAAATATTATTAAACTGGATAACTTCCTTTGTTGATCTGTAGTTTGTCTTTAAATTAAGACGATTCGCTATATTCTTATCAACGTTAAAGAAAACACCTAAGTCTCCTCCTCTAAAACCATAGATGGCCTGTTTCTCATCTCCTACGCAATAAAGACGTTGAAAATCATTTCCTATGATATTTTTTATTATTTTATATTGAATCGTCGATACATCTTGAAATTCATCAATAATAAGGTATTTGATATTCTCTATAATTCTTTTTTGATTTATAGGATTGAGTAGGCCTTTCAGTGTATAGTATTCAATATCGTCATAATTAAATTCTTGGATAAAATTATACCTCAGGGAAACGTAATGAAAAATTTCTTTAAAGGTTTCTCGCCAGGCCCTTGTTTCTTCCGGATTGTAGTTTACAAGACTCTCGGCATTTTTGTTGAGACAATTTTTTAATTTCTGAACTTTGCTAATATATGAACTAATCTCGACATTGTACTTAGGGGCCCTTAGATATTTTGCCTGATCAGCATTTAAGAAATTAATGTACTGTGATACGGAATCCAGTGTTAAAGGTGTTTTTTTCTTAAAGTCCTCAAATAAACGATAAAACTTAAACCACTTAGCTTTTTTTTGAGGTTCGGGAAACAAAAACGACGTCGTTATAAGGCCGTCACACTCCCATAGATGAAGAATATTGTTCCAAATATTCTCATCACTTTCTTCTTTAGAGAATTTTCCTTCCCAAAGAATTCTTAAATTTGAATTCTCAAAGATTTTTATTAGGGCCGTTTCAAGTTTTGAAATATCCGAAACTACAGACCACATAGGAACAGATTTTTTTGTCTTTTTAATATTATTGATAAATTCCTTATCTAACCAATCATCAAGTATTTTGCTTATCTTTTTTTTTATTTTATAGTTTCCACCTACAATAGGAAAATTGTTACCACACTCAGGGAAATACCCTTGTCTAAGAAGTCTCAGGAAAAAACTATGAATTGTCCCAATAAATAAAGAATCAAAATGCCGCTGCAGAACGGCCCCTTTCTCGCCATGGTTTTTTACCATCTGATCAATCTCTCCACGCAGCCTTAAGTTCAGCTCTCCGGCCGATTTCCTTGTATACGTTATAACGGCCATACCGGAAAGGTAGTGGTGTAATGTTTTTACAAAAGCAGTCTTTTTTAAATCGGCCTTTTCATCGAGAAATTTTTCCAATAAGAAAACCACATGGCGAACGATAACAAACGTCTTCCCCGAGCCTGCTCCGGCCTTGAGTAACACATTACCGTGGGTTTTAACGGCCTCTTCTTGTTCTTCATTTGGACTTCTCATTGTAGAGTTCCCCTAGGACAAATAGTCCTTAAATGACAGTAATTACAAATTGCCGTATCTCTAGGAGAGGCCTTAAAATCTCTATCTTGTTGGATTTCCTCGACTAAATCTCCTTCCCAAGTAGGATAGTTTTTAAAAGCATCTTCAATATTTTTATTAAATTTTTTGGCATGAATATCTTGCCCCAAATCTATTTCAGGATACTTTGAAATCAAATAGGACTTTTTAGGTTCCGAAAGACAATAAAAACCCACACAGGCCGAGTTGTCTATCGGTATTTCTAAGTGAGAGAAATAGTAGAGAATTTGTATTTCTCTTCGCTCCACAATATCTACCCGGGACGGAACGCCTTGCGGAGAACGCTTAAAATCTATTAAGATAACACCTTTGGGAGAATAGGCCACAAAATCAGCTCTTCCTCCTTTAAACTGCCCATCCTCAATAGGATGTTCAAAAAAATATTGAGAAATTTCAAAGACTTTTTTTAAGTGTTTTACAAAAGAAATACCCTTATCGGCATTTTGCTTTATGGCCTCACGATACAGGAGATAATTTGATTCTGAAATACTCATACTATTATTCAATATAAAACTATCTAAAATTCTTGTTACTACTTTATCTAAAGGGCCTCTTTTCTCAAAAAATTCTTTTATAATCTCATGTTCAAGAATCCCTAATTGGGCCGGGCCCAATTCGTTTAAAACCTGAAAATTCGGAGATAGACGTTCGATATAGGTATAATAAAATCTTCTAGGACAATCAATATAGGTTTGAAGCTTCGATGCAGAATAATAAGTATTCGCATTATACTTTTTATTTTTTTGGGACAAAAAATCCTTGGGCCTTACTCTTTTTTTTTGTTGAAATGAGAGAGAAGAAATTTCAATAGTCTGCTCGATTTCTCCCCAAAAAAGGTTTTCTTCGAAAAGGCCCTCTTCGATAAATAAAATTGCATTTTTTCTTTGTAAAAAATTTATGATCTGTTTTTTGAAAAATAAAATTTCAAATTCTTTTTTTCTAATAGGGCCGATGGCCGACAAGATATTTATAGACTTAGGATTATATCTGTAAAAATCTTGCTCAAAAGCGTTGTAATTAGAAGAGGCCACAAGTATATTAATCTCGGCATCACTTTTTATCGGCACCTTATCTATACCAAAAATAAAAGCATTAGGGGCCTCTACAATTTTTTGTGCATAGGTCTTAGGCAAGCAAATAAGTGCCACTTTCTTAAAAATTGCAATATCTAAATCCGTTATCTTATCATTTTTCTGTGAAACATTTTTCCATTTATCCATGAGCTCTTGAAGAAAAGAAAGAATTTTAATAAGTCGAAAATTTTTCTCTCCTTTTTTGGATAATTCTTTTGTTAATTTTTTCTCCAAAAATTCTTCAATAAAAGAAGGTTCTAAGGCCGATCCATGTAGTGAAGTTCTCAAGGTTATCTCCTCAAAAATTTCATCTATGATAGGAGTAAAAATATCTTCACGATATCTAAACGATGCTCCGGAAACGGCAATCTCGTTACAATGGTTAAAATCCGGGTTCTTTTGGGCCAAAACAACATGAGTTTTCTTACGTCCTTGAAGAAAATGATGGATGTATTCTGCCGGCCTGTTCTTAGGATAAGTAAGAACTTTAACTTGAAGTTTTTTCCCCAACTGATTGGTTTTTTCCTTTCTCGTAACATCGAACCAATTGACCCAATCCGTATCTTGAGCGTTATCACATTGGTATTGATCTAAAAGAAGATAAACGTTGTGATTTATACTTAAGGCCTTGATTAAATCAACTTGATGGGCCGTCATATGTTGAAATCCTATAAAGGCCACCGTTTCCTTATCACAACGAGCATTCTCATGTAGAAATCGCTCCGTCATTCTCCTGTAATACTCATCTTCATCCACAATACCTTTTTTCTCTATATACTCCCAAAAAAGAGTTACGGCCTTTTTCGTTGTATGATCAAATTCCTCTAAACACTCACTTAAGAGGTCGATATCTGTTGTAAAGCTTCTAAGGTCCCTAAAAATATCTGCGGCAAAAAAGAAATATTCCTTTGATTTATCCGGAAAATGTTTTTTAAAAACGGCACTGGATAAATCGAGTGTAATCTCCCAATCGGCCCTAAGCTGATCGTTCATGTTTTCTCTTATAAAACCTAATATAGTTTGAGCATTGGAATGGATTCCTCGAACATCGTCAACACTAGGATAGATAATTTTTCCCTGATTAATGGAAGGTGTTGATGCAAGAAAATCAAATACATTATCGAGAGTTTTTATGATTAACATATTTATATAGGTTATTCAAATGCCTTGGACATAGTCTCGGCAACATTCATCGTATCTCCCACAATAGTACGGCGTATCTTCAAAAGCTCTTCTCTTTTTTGGTTGTCGAGAGTAGGATTATCTATCCAAAACCTTAAGGCCTTCGCCATATTATAAGAAGAGGCCTCATCTTGGATAAACACCGGAAAGACTTCTTTTTGAAAAAAGAGATTGGCCACATTCAAGTGTCCTTTGTAATGAGATAAAAGCATTTTACCGAAAAATTCTGTCAGCGGGGAACCCTTGAAAGAGGTCACGGTTAAAACTCCAAAAAGAGCACAAGTTAAACATACCGTACCACATACTGAAAGAGTATAGTCAGATATTCTCAATACATCGACAAGTTCATAGTCTTGGGCAACTCTATCAATATTGTTCAAATAGGGACTATAAAGGTTTTTATGAACATTTGGGGAACAAACGATTATTGTTTTAAGGTCATATCCTTGATATTTCAACTCTTCTACGGCCCTAAGAAAAACGGGAAGTAACGATTGAACCTGTAGATTTCTGCTTCCCGGAAGAAGGGCCACAGTAAGGGGAAAATTGCCTCTTTTTTTTATCTTTGGCAATTCATTTTTATAGCGGCGATAGATAGGATGAACCACGGAAACTACTTGATTTACTCCTCGATCATAAAACCAATTCTTTTCAAAAGGAAGTATTGTAAAGAGAGTATGTACATATTTTTTTAAGGCCTTTGTTCGCCCAGGCCTCCAGGCCCAGGCCTGTGGGGCCGCAAAATAGAGGACAGAGACTCCATGGGATTTCAGCTTTTTTGCCAATCGCAAATTAAAATCTTGAAAATCTATGAGAATAGCAACACGGGTTTGGGTTTCCTCAACCTTTTTCTCTATCACCTTTAAGGCCTTTAGGTAAAAGTTGAGTCTTCCCAATACTTCCCACAGACCTATACTGGAAAAATCCTTGAGGTGATAGAGGAGTTCAACTCCTTTTTTTTGGAGTTCACATCCTCCGACGCCCCAGAATTTCACATTAGGTTGATATTTTTTGAGGTCGTCAAAAAAACTTAAAGCATGTTCTTCTCCCGATTTTTCTCCCGCAACAATAAGACAATGTTTTTCTATGAGTATTCTCCCTTGATAAGTTAATTGTTACACATTAAGACAAGCGACAATCTTCCTCTGTATGTCTTGCATTTCTTTTGGTGTTCTTTGTCTTGCATTAGAAAAATCCATATCTTTGGGTTTTTTCATAGGAATAATATGACAGTGAAAGTGGAGAACTTCAAATCCTTGAATCATGGTCCCGACTCTTTGACAAGAAACAACCTTATCTACGGCCTTAGCAATAATATAAACATTTTTCATCACTCTAAGATAGAGGTCTTGGGGAACATCGAGAAAATAGTCAATTTCTTGTTTTGAAACAATGAGGGTATGACCTAATTGATTTGCAGGTACGGCCAAAAATGAATAGGTTAAGTCATCTTCATAGATTTTATAATTTGGAATTTCTCCTCGAATAATTTTTGTAAAAACAGATACCAAAAGGCAATCCTCTGATAATATGATTAAGGGATAAAAATTGCAGAGTTTTTAACATTTTCCCGAACTTCAACTTTTGTAATCCAGGCCCGATTTTTTGTTTCTTCTTTGATAACGGGATTCATTTCCTTATAAACAAATTCGGCCGTTCCCTCCATGCTTGTATTTTTAAAGACACGAAGTTGGATAAGGCCTTTTTTATCCATCTCCTTAAAGAGGTCCATTTCAGGATCATCTTCAGAAATCAAAAAAGTATGATCAAACATATAATCTAACCAATCTTTCGCTTGTTTTAATCCACCAAAGTCTATTACCCACATCTCCTTTGTAAGATGGGTACACGCAAATTCAAAGATAAACTCTCTACTGTAACCATGAATATATTTGCAATGAGACTGGGCCTTCCACTGCCTGTGAGTACAGGGATAACCTTGAAATCTCTTTGTCGTCACAAAAGATGTTGTCATATCCTTGAGGATTGTTACTTACGGCCGTTGAATTGTCTAGCATTACATGTAGTTGGACTATGACTCAAAGAGTCTTCTGAGTTATCTCAAGTGTGGCCCTAAAACCTCTTCCTTCAGGGAGAGGATGTGAGGCCACGCCCTTCGGCGAGAAAAAAAATATTGTCTTTTGAAGAATATCATAATATATTGGATTTGTCGAAACAAAAATCGACCTACCGTAGGGACTACGGGATGTGAAGCTCGTGGAGACGATGTAAGACCTAGAAACTTGTGTTCTAGGCGATTGTCGGTGAAGCAAGAATCTTCTCCCTTTAGGGAGGGGTAGTTCAAAAATGAAGTCCTGAAGTATTTGGTTCGGCCACTAACACATAGCGTCTATTTTACAGCATTTCTGAAACAACAAAAAATTGCATTGAGATTGACAGAACATGCTGAAAAATGATTAGAAGATCTTCTTAAGAAGAGGCCTATGGCGATTGTCAATTTTGAAGATTAAAGAGTCAATGCTTACTATAGCACCAGTAAGAACTACCTCGTTATGAAGCTCTTTATCCTTCTTTGTTTTTTTGTCTCTTTAAATGAAGTCTTCCCTGCATCTCAAAAGGGAATGCTCTGCCATGATGCTTACTATAGGGTATTAAAACAAGGAAACCCAAGTCCTAAACATCTTCAAACTCAAGATATTATATCAAGTATTCATGAACATTTAGAAAATTATCACTATACAAAACATGCAAAAAATCGATTGAGATCAAGAGGAATTTCGCAAGATGAAGTTGATCATATTTTGAGAGCAGGTGTGCATGAAAAAGGAAAAGACCGATTTTTATCAGCTCAAAAAAGTTGGAGCTATTCTATCGCCGGAAGATCTTACACCGACAAGAATATTCGAGTTATCATAGAATTTTCTAATGGCCTAATGACGATTGTCACGGTTATAGACAATGGGAAATATCCCAGTAAAATTCTTAATAATAACAACTCTTCTATACTGAGGGGATTGAGAGGGGAGCGATTTAACAGATTTCATAAAATTCCTAAAATTAAAAATCTTCTGCAGTATACTCGTAATTATTTACGGGCCGGAAATTATCGCTATTCACAACGTATGCGCAGAAAACTTAATCAACAATTAATCCTGAATAGGGACATTGAAGGTACCCTCTTATATGGAAAACATCAACGACAATACGATTATCTTAATGAAGAAGCGAATTCCTGGAATTATGTTATTGCCGGAAAAGATAAAAAGGAAAGAAGACTGTGGCTCGTTGTTAGATTTGATTCCCACAAAATGATAATCGATACAATATTACAATAAGGTACTGACTTTACCTCGGGATATTTTCAGAGTATGCATTTCTTTGATCCATATGCCGTCATCAAGTATCCATTTACCTGTTAATCCTACCATTTCTTTTATCGGCCTTATATCTCGGTCAAACTCGTCTCTCGTTTTATAATCCTTTCTTTTTATAAGATTAGCCGCAATTGTCATTGCGTCATAAGACCTCAATTCTACGATCCTTGGGCCTCTTTTATAATCTTTAATAAAATTCTTTTTGTAGTAATTGTTACTTGTATCAACATTGTCATCTATGAAATAAATAGACTCCAATTTTCGACCTACTTGGATAATTTTTGATGTCCTCCAGCTAGGAATTCCTATGATATTGAGCTTAAAAGCATCAAAATAAGAAAATGCGGGGATAATTTGCAACGTTTCTCTTGGAAATGCAGGTAGAAAAACCCAATCAAAATCAATTTGAGGCCTTAAAATTTGAATCTTTCTAATTGATCCAAACTTTTCAAGAGAATGGATTTCGCTAAGAAGATCAAGTTCTTCTTGTCTTTCTCGCTCAAAATTTAATCCTAAGAGATTCTTTATAGGATTTCTATAATCAGCTTCCTTTTCTTTGAAAGATACCACAGCAGTTACATCGATATTCTCCAGCTTCGCCTTTCGCCAAAATTCCTTTAAATAAGATTGACCGAATTCTCCTTGTGGATAAATAACGGCCGCTTTTTTTCCAAACATACCAATGCTCTCTTTTGAAAAGAGTTTTTTAATTTGGGACTCTATAGAACCCGGAACTTCAAGTAACAAATGGTCCTTTTGTTCTCTGGAAACCATCACTTGTGAAAGGCCCAAGTAGAAGACGCCTAGCTTTCTCGCTTCGAGGTATTCTTTTGTGGCCAGACTTGGGAAAAGTCCTCCGATAATAACCGGAGCAAAGTGGTCAATAACGAGGTTCTTGACTTCGTAGGCCCCAACAATACCACTGGATTTAGAATCTCTTATGGCCAATTTCAGTTTTTTATCTTGAGGGAGGTCTTTATTGATATTTCTGATTGCGCTGTCAATTCCTAACAATGCTCTCTTTCCAAATACGGCCTGAGGGCCTGTTAAAGGTAAAATGACTCCGACTAATTTTGAATCTATTTTTGTCTCATTTTCTAGTTTTGATATAAACTTTTCTATTAATTGAAATATCTCGTTATTTTCAATAAAATATTTTTTTAACCATTTCACAATATAAATTGAGTTATCTTTATTTCCTTTATAGTAGAGCCGCTCCGATTCCAGATACCCTAGATATCCAACTACTGAAAATTTTTCAGCTTCAAACTCGTAGAGAAGAGTGAGTTTTTCTCTATCATCAAGGTAGGAAAATGTTTCTAAAAGGATTGTAAACAGTTTATCTGATTTTAAATCGATAATACTTTTTTTGCTTTTAAAATAGTAAATAAGAGATTTCGCTGCATCAAATTTTTCTTTAAGTTCATTGGCCAGGACGTAACGCAGCTTGTAATACCGTTGATATTCATCACCTGAAAGTAGTTCTCCGTTTCCTTTAACTAAAGTTTCATAGGATCTTTCTAAGTAATGAGACTTGTAATAACTACTTGCCAGATTAAGGAAAATCTTGGCCTCTAAATGAACATCGGGATGAGATATGCTTAAGGCCTGTTCAAAGTGGCGTGATGCTTGCTGAAAGTTTTGTTGTGAAAAAAAAATGACCCCCATAAGGTTGGTTCTCAACGCATTTTCAGATGGGAGAATATCTTCCTCTTGGGCCATGTTTTCCAATATATTCAAGGCCGTACGCTTTTCTCCTACTTGGAAAAGAGATTTAACCTTCCTTATTTTTGTGGTAAAATGCTCAGAATACAGGTCTTCTCTAGAAGACCTTACAAGCATATTAATTCCTGAACAAGAATTTAACAACATAAGAACCACTAAAGAGCAGGATATATTTGAAAGCAAATATTTTTGATACTGAAACATTATTGTTCATAATAATATAATTAATTCAAAAGATCAAGGCCTTATTATTTTGTGGATGAAAAATCTAAAGGTTGCTTAATATCGGCAACGCCTCCTTTTGGAGGACGAGGAAATCTTGTTCTTACCGTAGTAATTGCCCTTTTGATACAGTCGTTACCTTGAGCGGAAAAGGAGAAATTTTCTCCTTTGACTTTGATATTATTTATCGTTCCGTTGCCGTGAATTCTAAAAAGTAAATTAATAACGCCTTCAATTTCTTCATTTTTTAAAAGTTCCCGTTGATAACAGTGTTTAAATTGAGGAATAAGTTCTTTGAGTATTTTGGCCAAGAGTTTTTGATCTATTCCACTTCCGGAGACAACGGCGCCCGGGATCTTATAGGAAACTTTAGAAATACCTTGTTTTGCTGAAAGTCCTTTACTACCTGTAGAAAGATCATATTTTCCCGACGTACCCGCACCAAGCTTGCCCGGAGATCCATAGGATGTTTTTACCGTTCCTGAACCGGAAACTTGTTGTACCGATGAGGTTAAAGATTGTGTTGTTGAAGATGTACTTGAATTTTGAACAATTCGTGGAGCATTAGAAGAAGTACTAAGCGATCTAAAGAGATTTTTTAGTTTAGTAGATTTTTTATATGTTTTAGGACTCGGACTAGGAGGAGCAGATGTCTTTGCTACTTTTTTTACAGTTTTCTTCTCTCTGTTTTGTTTACTTTGTTGATTCGAGGCCTTTTTCGAGGCCTCGGATGCCATAGTTTGCGCTGCGTCTTTCGGTTGGAATTTGTTTTCAATTTTAACTTTAGGTTGAGGTTTGTAAATAATAGAGACTTTTTTCTCTTCAGGTTCTTCTACTTTCTTATGAACTAGAGTCGATAGAGACGCCAAGATGATAATAAGCATGAGAGTACTAGTCGCTTTTATGACATCCTTTTTATTTAACTCTAAAATAGGTGGCGCGCTCAAAATCGGAGGAATAAAGCTATAACGAATAAGAAGTTGCATCATTCCTTGTTCTATTGAGAAAATATCATTTTTTTCGATAGCAACTTGATCAATATCTTCATCTAAACATTGTTTAGAGTTTCGTATTTTAAAAGTTGGTAATCTCAAAATAAAAGGAGTCCCTTTTTGAACTTTTATAAAGGAAATCTTTTTATTATCGCGCAAGGAAGGTACTTCAATAACTTTTCCCTCTCGTTTATATTTTCCTGCATAATAGGTACCATTTATCAGAGGTAAATAATCTCTTGAAATAATATTGCCGCTTAAAAGTGTCGTAACTTCTAACGAATATCCCTTTGGTTTTTTTTCGATAATATCCTTCGCTGAAGGAACCGAGTCATAGATATCAATATAATCTCTTTTTTTAGGGTCCCAATGGAGAATATCATTCACGGCCCGCGAATGGCCCTTGAATTTACTATCATTAAAAATGATGTCGCAAAATGCTCCATCTATCATTTTTAATTTAGAATTTTTTGGGGACAATTTTTTAGAATTCTTAATAAGATTTTGTGTTTTCTCAAAATCTTTCATATTTGTTGATAGTTCTATGCCAATTCTTGTATCTTCAAACGCTATCGAATCTTTATTTATTCTATTATCTTGTAGAGATAATTTAGTTTTACCAATGAGTAGAATATCTCCTATATTGAATCGTCCTTCCGTGATACGTCTATTGTTAATATATGTTCCATTCTTTGATTTGAGGTCCTTAATTTTAATTTTTCCCTCTTTACTAATTTCAATAAGAGCATGGCAACGACTTGCTCGAGAGTCCGCGATAACGATTTCTGCACCCTTTCTTCCAATAAGTATAGTTTTTGAGTTTAAAGGAAATTCCTTACATTGTTTATCCTCCTCCATAACAGTCAAAGAAAACGGTGCTTGATGAGATTCATTTTTTGATGATTTAGACATGGGATCACCTACTCTCTTGATTTGCAGTTTTTCTATGTTTTAACTTCTTTAAAATACTTTTAAATAAAGTTGTATTCTTATGCACTTGATTCATGTTATCTAGAGTTTTTTTTGCTAAATCATATTGATGAAATTGTACATATAGAGATGCTAAATTAATTTGCGGCACTAAATGCTGGGGATTTCTCCGAGATGCTTTGGCAAAGAAAGAAAGGGCCTGTTGATAATGCTTGAGATGAAATAATAAAACACCTTTATTATTTAAGATATCCGATGTAGCGGCCCCGTTTGCTTTTTCAAGGGCCGTATCAAAATAAAATTCGGCCTTACCGTAATCGGAAATCATAAAATAACATGCTCCTATTTTATTCCAATATTTTGGATTATTTTTCATTTTTAAAAAATTAAGCTTCAATTTTTCTAGTTCTTTTTTGCTGCCTCCTTTGTAGCAATTATGCAAAAAAGTATTGTTTTTATTAGTATAAATTAAGAGATTTTTCTCAAATTTTTCTTTAAAGGCCTTAGACGTATTGTTTTTTTTTAGATTTGTACAGGACAATAAGAAAAAAAAGCATACTGTGATGAATATCTTCATTATTGACCTCTCACTCTACCATCAGCACTTGAAACGGAAAGATGCACGGGTTGAATAACTAAAGGATTTTTTTTGTCAGAATAGAGAAGCTCATTTTTTCTCAAAAACTTAACAATCTCATTTTTTCGGTTTTTGGCCTCTCCTAAAAGCTGCTTTCCCAAACCACTCATTTCTTGTAAAAAGGCCTTTTTATAATTTTTATCAACTCCTTTTGGAGTGAAATTTAAAAGTTCCTGAGAAAACAAATAATAACGTTTATAAAGATTTTTAAGACCATATATAATAATGTGTGGATATCCCGTATTTATATGTTGTTCTATTTCATTTTTAAATGTATTAATATCTCCTATATATTTTTCAAGTTTTTTGTTAAAAAAATCTTCATTAAATTTTTCCTCAAAAACTGGGGGCGTGGTCTTGGTTTTAACTTGGGCCTGAGTCCTATTTTGTTTTTTAGAGGTCTGAGGAACTTCTTTAAGTACTTTTATATTAGAATCTTGAAAAGCAAAATGGTAATCATCTTCTTTTCCCATTTTTTCTCTCAATTTGTGGAAGTTTATAACGGCCTTTACCTCACCGGAGATTGGAATTGAATTATTTTTCAAATGAAAAAGAACAAAACTTTGTCCTTTCTGATTTCCGGATATAAATGATTCCCAATATAGCTTTAAGAGTGCTTGCGTAAAGTCTTTTTGCAAAACGTTACTCAAGCTGTATCTCTGAAACAAGTTTTCAAAAAAATCATAATTTCTATTATTCATAAAAAAAGTAATCATTGTTCTAAGGTTGGCCTCTTGTATTGTAGAAGATATCTTGCAATTTTTTCCCAGCTCAAAGTTTTTTAAGGCCAAATCGTGTTTTTTGTCTAAAAGAGCATACAGAACGGTCGCATTATAAAAATCTTTTTTGAGAGAGTAATCGTGTTTACAATGCTTAGAGAAATATACCGTTGCCAACTTACCGGCCGAAGAAAAATCTTGTAAATGAACCATCTTTAAAATAAATGACAAAACATCTTTTTGACGTTTAAGTCTTTTTTCCACATTTAATAATACAAGAGATTTTTGTACCCAAACAGATGATTGTTTAGTCCTTAAAAATTTTAAATTATTTTTTCCTATAAAATAGGCCGAGTCCGCACGGATATCGCTTCGAACATACTCATTGTTATAAACTTTTTTATATTGTTGATTCTGGTTATCGAGATTAGGGATTTTCCATATATTATTATATATCGAAGTTACTAAAATTGTGGATGCCTTGATTATATACTTTCTATCAAAAGCAAAGACCTTTCCTTTCATTCTATTAACCCAAAACTCGGCCTTTTTTGTGTTTTCTATATTGATATAATTATCTATAATTTGAGATAGCATAAATTGTTGGTTTTTAATATCGTCTTTATTAATAGGATTGTTGTTTTTATCCCGATGAGGATAGTTTTTCAGATAGATTGATAAAACTTTTTCACAGTTTTTATAGTTTTTATTTTTAAAATAAATATTAAATAGTCGTTGATACATCTTTCTAGATCTTTCACTTTTAGGATAAATTCTCAAGTGATTTTTATAGACATAGATATTATAAGACTCTTTTTTTTTGGCACTATAGAGTCCTTGCTCTAAAGATTTTATCATGGAATCAAAAATCTTTTTAGTAAGAGGGTCTTTTGCAACACCCTTGGTTTTTTTTATTTTTTCTAGTGCTGTCTTATAAGTGCTAAACGCCTGATTATATTTTTTATAGAAAAAATAAGCTTCTCCTTCGTAAAAAAAGTACGAGATAGAGTTCTTTGGGTCAAGTATTTTAAGCGTGTTAAAGTTGAAGACAACAGCGTCTAAATTTTTAGGATTTCCTTGATCTTGTAAAGATCGAATGTGTCGCTTGATTCTTTCAGAGATTTCCTTTTTTTGTTTCTTTTGAAATGAATGCTTATACTTTTCAACAAAATTTCTTGTATAAGTTATAAGTGTTTTATCTTTTTTAACTTCAAGATAAAAATCCATTTTTTCCATTTGAAAACGAAAGACATTATTGGCATTGCCTTTTTCTCTAAAAATCTTTATAGCATACTCCAAAATATAAATTGTAAACGAATATTTGCCGACTTCTTTAGCAAGAGCGGCCATCTTTATGAAAAAATCTTTGGAACGGAGCTTGAGATATGGTTTAAAAGGAAGAAAAAAACCTTCAATATCGGTTTTATCGATAAAAATCGGTAATTTATCAAAAATTTTCTCAGAATAGCTTATATATTTTTTATTCCGTATACTTAACGTAAGTGATTTTTTTATGTATTCCTTTGCTTTATCCGTTTTTTCTAAGGCCATTAGAGACAAACCCATGTTGTACAAATATCTTGTGTACCATTTGTCTTTATTAAAACTTAAAACTTGATGATAATATTTTACGGCCTCTGAATGGTTTTTTTGGTCATAGTAATGCTCTGCTAATTTGATAACAAGTTTTTTATATGTCGGGGAACCTTGTTTAGATTTTGTGATACCGTGCTTTAAATATGATGCAACTTTTTTTTTGATTTCATCTTGATTACCCCTTTCTATTGTCATAACGGCCAAGATATAGGAAATTTCATCATTATGTTGAAACTTTGGATACTTTGTCAAAACAATCCGACCTACCTTTTGAATTTTGTTGTATATACGATTGCTATGACGAAAATAGTCTTCCTTTTTCTTTTTATCGACATCTTCTAAAGGCATAGAAAGAAATCTTTCATTTTCTATTTTATGAATAATGGAAAACCTTTCCATATTGAGAACCATAAGTCTTCTATACAATGAAGGATCTTTTTTTTTAGAAAGAATACGAACAACACTTTTTTCTTCCTGCTTTATAAGATTGAGAAGTTTTTTTCTATTAGTATCAGAAAAAATGGTTTTGGCAGAAAATATTGTCATAGTAATGACTAATAATAAAAATCCATTTTTCATTTTTATCTAAAATGCTCCCTCAATACCGACCACGATAAATTTAAATTTATCAAGTCCGGCCAAATTAGAAGTGTGCATAATTTTTTTTAAAACACTATAAGGAAGGTCTTTGTCTAGGGCCACATTGACTCTAGTCAATTTTTTTTGAGAAATATCTTTTGGGCCTTTCAGTCCAGCTAAATTTCTTTCCGTTTCTTTTTGTAATGTCTCTCTTTCTTTTTGTAAACTTATATAAAGAGATTCAACTTTTAAGTCTTTTTTGTTTTCATCTAAAATTCCGATATTCTTGTTTTTAACCCATATTTGTCGCTTTTTATCTACCTGAACGGTTATAGACAGTTCTCGAATCTTTTTAGCACTTGAGGTAGGAAGATTTAAATCCTCTACAAGGCGTAGAGTAGCATCATCAGGATTATAGGCCTTAATGAGAAACACCAGAAGAATAACAAGAATATCAAGTAAAGATGTAATATCAATTTCTAATTGCTTCTTCTTTTTAAAAAGCTTCTTTTGCAAATATGCACTTCTCATAAGAGGCCACGCTTGTTAAGCATCGTTTTCAAAAATAACTCGATCAAAAAGTTTTTTTGTTTTGATGCTTTCTCCTTTTGTATTTTTTCCTATAATAGGTAAAGAGTTTTTAGGCACTTGTCGGATCACATCAATAATTTTAATTACTTTCTTATAAGGAAGCTTATCGTAAGGCCTTAAAATAATAGAGTTTTCATCCATATTTTTTTGTTTTAAGTTTTTTATAACATTCACAAGTTTTTCCCAATCATAGTCACCATTTCTGAGCTTAAGTTCGGTATTTATACGGCCTTCGGCATGGGTCTTGATAATAATCTTGTCAGGCAATATATCTAAGGCCAGATTTAAAGGAGTCTTTTGATTATTTCCGGAACTACTAACCATTTTAACGGATGGAGCATCGGAATGAATGACAAAATACTTAATAAATTGTGCTGACATTAACAAAAAGAAAATAAAAATAAAAACGGCATCCAGTATAGGAATAATATTTGGACGACAAGACATCCGTTCTTTTTTGTATAATCGATTGCGAATATGTGCGTTCACGCTTTTCTCCTAATTTATGCAATCTTTCTAGTTCCTAAAATATCTACTAATGCAGATGAATATTGCCCAATTTCTCCTATAATTTTTTCTGATTTATTAACGAGAAATAAATGGACAACCATTAATGTAATGGACGCCATAATTCCCAAGGCCGTAGTATTCATGGCCTTTGATATCCCCATTGCTAAAAGTTGTGCTTTTTCTCCGGGGTCGGCGGACGCTACCGCAGCAAAGGCCTGTATAAGACCGTAAATAGTACCAAGTAATCCAAGTAAGGTTGCAATATTGGAAGTTAGGGCCAAATAAGATAGACGCTTTTCAACTCTCATAGATGCTTCAATTGTTTCCGATTCCATAGCATCTGTGATCTGATCTTTTGTTTGATTGGCCCTCATAAGTCCGTTTCTTATAATTCTTGGAAGGAGTGCTCCTGAACCGGAGCAATACATCAAGGCCTGCTCAACATCATTATTGACTATATATCCCTTTATAAGGGACATAAAATTTTTTCCGTTTATGTCAAAACGAGTAAAGCTAACGACCCGTTCAAAGGCCAAGAGCATACCCATTAGCCACATACCGAAAATAATCCACATAAAGATGCCTCCATCATTCATAAAGGACATAACAGCATTGATGAAAGAAGTATCTTGTGTCACAGTTTGTTCTATTTCCATGGTTGTACCCTCCTGTATTATTCGTGCACTACAAATGATCTATCGGAGGAAAAAAAGAAAAGCTTTAGAATTTTCAATCTACACAGAGAAAGATAAGAAAATATCGCTAGAACCTGTATTTTACAAAAGGTTTTACCGGTTTGTTATCAAGGGTTTTACTATCAATGAAATATTTCAAGGCAAAAAGTGATATATGAAACCTGATAGGTATAACCAAAATCCCTTGAACTCTTGTTGGAAACGAACAGTTCCTTCCGTAGAGGGCAAATTGTGTTAGAAGTTCTTGAGCAACAGATTTTTTTAATTTTTTATCTAAAAGGAAGGCAAATGGCCCTTCTTTGGCATCTTTGATATCTTTTGAGATGCGTTTTTCGAATTTATCCAAAATGTTATTCTTTTGTTTGCTTCCTTGAAATAGGGCCTTTATCCAAGATCGAGCGAAATAATGGATAGATTTTCTTGCTATTTTTAAATTTAAATTTACTGTGACCTTGCCTGTTTTCTGATAAATTCGATCAAACTCTCCCATATTGATATCAAACTCTACACTAAAATCTCCTTTGTATTCATTAAAATAGAGAATGCGATCAACGAGTTCAGTACTTAAGTACTCTTCAAAAACAAGATATTTTTCAAATTGTTCTTTTTGAAAATTGGCCCACCTGTTCCAATAATCCTCAAAACTTGATTCTATATAAGTTTTTGCTTGATTAAAGGTTTTTGATCTTACAACAAAATCAGGAAATCCTGTCACAAGGGAAATCATTTGAGCATTAATCAGACTAATTTCATCAGAATTCCATTTATCAATGATGTCCTTGATCTTGGGAACAGGGTGATGATGATGAAAATTAAGTGTTTTAAAATGATCACAATAAAGATGATTGATATCATCCCTTATACTACGAAGGCCAACAGAACGATAGAAATTTCTTTGAAGTTCTTGGCCGTCGGCCTTACGGCAAATAAGATTTTTACAAAGAATTTTTGTCGTTTTTTCATTTTTTTCAAAAGAGATATTGTTCTTTTCTTTATTCCAGACTAACTTTTGAGAATTCATCTGTCGTCCTATAAAACTCATCCATACGGGGTTTTTGAGAAGAGGAACCATAATTTTAGCATCGTTAATATCGCCCCCCCATGAACAAAGGGACTTAAACAGTTCTAGCGTTAATCTAAATTCCTGCTTCTTATATTCTTCTTCCGGAGATAGATATTGTAGTGATTTTGGGAAATACGACTTGTCCTTGGGAAGATGAAAATAGTTATTTTTAAAACGTTCTTTCATCAAGGACTTCAAATGCTTAAAACTTATGGTAGTTATGTTTTTTGAACAATAGTTTCCTGTCAAATTTGTCACAAGATTGTCATAATCCGATTGAGTAAATCTAAAATATTCTGCATACTTTGCAATGGCCCAAGTTACAATATCAAGTCCTAAAAATTGAACCGTGGCCATTACACTTCTTATACTTTGATCCCTCTGCCATGAATCTATATATCTGATAGGGGGGGGGGTGGTTTTACAAAAACTTTCTAAGTTTTCTCCTTCTAAGATAAACCCTTTATATATGGAGAGTTGTTCCTTTTCGTGATCTGTTAACGGTGCTTTAGTGCCGGTATGATCTTCGAATATTCCCCTCCAAAAAGGTGGGTTGTTAAGACCCCATATTGGTAGAGAAATAAAAGCGAGAAAAAAAATGTAAAGTCTCAACATAGATTAATCCTTAGAAGACCTATCGAAAACTGTAGATTTTTATTAAGAAGTAACTTTTGTTTTACAATACCTCCTAATCCCGTCAAATATACCGACCAAGCGAATTATTGATTTTTTTTGATAGAAGGACGATAACGTTAAAATGAAGGCCTTAAAGGGATGGTTCATTATCGCTTTTTTGATATGGCCGTTAGTTTGTAAAGGAAGCGTTTCACTCAGTCAAGAATCGCTTGATCTTGTATATTTACAAAAAGCAAAGTCCTTTTTGCTTAGGGGAGATTTGGAAACGTCCAAAAAGTTTTTGGATAAAGTAGAGGATAAGAAAAGTCAGATTTTTATTATCAAAAAACGCTATGAATCCCTTAAGCTTTTTCTCGAAAAACAATATGACAAAAGCTTATCAATTTTAGAAGAACAAGAATTTCATCGACTACTTCCTTTTAAAGAAATTTGCCTGCAAAAAGTCATCACTATAATTATGTCTAGCAAGATGAAAGATTTTCAAAAAGTATTTAAACTTTGCTCCTACCTCAATCACAACGTATCAAAAAACGAACAATTTTGGATGAAAGTCTTTGTGTCTGTACTTGAAAACTCTTCTCTTGGAGATTTGAGAACAGCACTCTCAATGCGAGAAACGGCCTCTATTGGGATGAAGAATGCCCTTTACTTTAATAAAGAACAGTCAATTCTCGATAATATTAACTATATTCCTAAAGAAGTTTTAGAATCTCCGGAAATCAAAGAATTGTTAGGACTTATCTACTTTCGCCTAGGGCATTATATTCAGGCCTTGAATTTTGTTCAAATTAATACTTCACCCAATGCTGAAAATATAAAGGGAAATATTGCCTTACAGAAGCAAGATTATATCAAGGCCTATGAGCACTTCAAACTTGCCATCGAAAAAAGGCCGGATTCTCTTAATGCCCTCCATAGAATAATTCCGATATCTTGGATACTTAAAAAATGGGACGAAGGGATCACCTTTCTCTCTTCTCTTCCTATAAATTATGGAAACCCGGAGAAAAGAGGTGCCCTTGAAAGTGCCTTTTATATCAAACTTGGACAATATGATAGAGCAGACCGTAGTCTAAGAAAAATAAAAAATATTTTTCGCAATAAAATGAGAAAAGATCGTTTTCTTTCACTTCCCAAAGAAGTCGTTTTTATACAAAGCTATCTCTCTCTTATAAATAATAACCAAAGAGAATTACTTGATAGTTCCCATGCTGCCTGTAAAAATCTTGATGGACTCAATTGTTGGTTTGTTCTTCAACAACTTCTTTGGGAAAATGTTTCTCTTAACATAAATCGAAAAGACCCCGTTCATAAAACGACACTTGACATTGAGGCCTTAAAAAAACGTCAAGATGTTATTCCCCTTAAGGAAGAAATTATGATTGATCAACATCATATTGAAGAACTCGATGGACTTTTCTAAACCTTGCATATGGGAATACGATGCCCTAGGCCTAGAGACTTAGGTTTAAGTTTGATAATAGGACAAAATTGCTGTCTTTTGTGTTCACTTAAGTAGTAGAGGCGAAATGTTGAATGAACTTCCTTTGGATCAAGTCCCCTCTCAATAAGGTCTTCCGGACTCATACCGTAACTCAACAGCCCTTCGAGAATAGGGTCGAGTCTTTCATAGGGCGGAAGAGATTGGGAATCTCTCTGATTGTGTTTCAATTCGGCCGTGGGTTCTCTCTGAATTATTTTTTTAGGAATGAGATTCCCATGTTTGGTATTGATATAATTGGCCAATCGATAAATTTCACTTTTATAGAGATCGCCTAATAGAGAGAGTGCCCCGACACTGTCACCGTAAAGCGTTGAATATCCTACGGAGAGTTCTGATTTATTCGATGTATTTAAAACCATGGCCCCTGTTTGATTGCTTCTTGTATAGAGGATATTGGCCCTCAATCGACACTGTATATTTTCATCACTGACTCCTTCGAGAGAATGGGATAAATAATCTGAGAAGGAGTTTCTCATAACAGAATGGAGAAATTTTATTGGAAATGAAATCAGTTTTACATTAAGATTGTTGCATATTTTTGAGGAGAGATTTGTGCTTTGATAATCGGAAAACTCACTAGGCATATAAATGCTTTCAAGATTTTGACCTTTTTTCAAAGACAATTTGGCAAGAGTGAGAACTAGGGCCGAATCAATTCCTCCGGAAACGGCCACGAGAAAATTATCGAAACCGGTTTTATCGGCATATTCTCTCATCCCAAAAACTATGGCCTCAATAATCTCATCACAGTCTTTGTCACTAAGAGAGGCAATTTGAAGAGGCCTTGTCTTAGAGTGGAAATAAGGCCTAAAAATTGATTTAGGATAATTATAGTCTTTGTTAGTATCAGGACGATGAGATTGGTTATAACACAATTTTGTTTTGGAGGGGAACTCTATAGATAGGGTTTCATTCTTAAACGGAGAGAGTTTGGCCAATAGTTTGTTTGCATCTGTCATAAAGGAAGATCCATCAAAAAGAATTCCGTCTTCGCTTCCAACTTTATTAATATAGCCAAAAGGTGCACCAAGAATTTGAGAAATATATACTGCTTTCTTAATTCGGGCCTGAATTTTTCCTATATGATAGGGTGATGCTGAGAAATTTACAATCAAGTCTAACTCTTGGCCGCTGTGGCCCATTGTGTTCTTTAACAATTGCACAGGATCAGGATCAGGTTCGTGAACAGTCGAGTACCACATATCCTCACAAATAAGAAGGCCTATATTTTTTCCAAAAACTTGAATAGAATGGGTATCCCTTCCCGGATAATAATATTTTTTTTCATTGAAAATATCATAGTTAGGGAGAAGAATTTTTGTATGTACGACTTGGAGAGCATTGGTTGGAGAAAGTTTATAGACAACATTTTTTATCTTCTCATGACTATATTCAAGTCCTCCTAAAAGAAGAACAATCTCTCTTTTTTTAAGACCTAAAGAAAAGTCATTGATTCTCAAAAGATGTTTTTTGTACTTTTCAATGAAAGTTTTTTGCAAGCAAAGGTCTGCGAGAGGATGTCCCGAAAGGAAGCATTCGCAAAACAAATGCATCCCACTATCACCTTTCTCCAAAACTTCTTTTAATTTGATGAAAATACTGTTAAAGTCCCCGATAGTATTACCGGTTTGATGAAAATGAAGTTGCATATATCCCCTAAGTAGGTTAAAACTCCATAGCTTCTTACCATAGGTGTCAAGAAAATGAAAATGGGAAATTTGAGGATATGATAGGATTTTTCTTTATCGTATTGGCCTGTTTTTGCTGGGCCATTGATACGTTGATTCGCTACCCTCTCACCGAGGGCGTTGACCCCATAAAAATTGTTTTTTATGAACATCTTTTTCTGACTATTGCCGTTTTCCCTTTTATCCTAAAATCTTGGAGAAAAATTTTTCAACTAACTCTTGGAGATTTTATCTGCTTTGTGATCGTTGGGGTCTTTGGTTCGGCCATGGGCAATATCTTTATAACTAAGGCCTTTGCCGTGGCCGATTCTAATCCCTCTGCCGTTTTACTTCTTCAAAAGTTTCAAGTTATCTTTGCCGTTCTTACAGGCAGGATTTTCTTGGGAGAACGCTTAAAAAAAGGATTTTTCTTCTGGGGATTTTTGGCCGTTATTGGAGCAACTCTCATCTCTTTTCCCGATATGGCCCCCTTGTTTAAACAGAGAAGTTTTTCCTATGACCAAATTGAAAGTTCTTTCTACGCACTTATTGCTGCAGCATCCTGGGGCACTGCGACAGGATTTGGAAAAAAACTAAGTATTCGAGGCCATAATGAAATAGAGATTATGTTTGGACGATTTTTATGGGGACTCATAGCAACAATTCCCTTTATCATTGCCCTGCCTCAAGGGTTCTTACCACTCTTGGCCGTAAAAACCTATCTCAATATCGCCCTTATGATTTTTATTGCAGGTATTCTTGGCGTTTATTTTTATTATCGGGGATTAAAATATTTAACGGTAAGAGTTGGGGCCATTGCAGAACTGTTTTTTCCTTTTTTTGCAGTGGGGGCCAGTTGGATTTTTTTGGGAAAAGAACTTATATCTATTCAAATACTAGGGGGACTCATTTTAATTTTGAGTTCTTTTGTCATTCAATGGAAAAAATATTAGAATGGGCCGTCAATCGTCTTTAATTTCAGAAGTTTTGAGTTCAATCATTACTACACCCGACTTCAAAGTATCCCCTAGCTTTACATGAATCTTCTTAGCGATGCCACTGATATTTGCTTTAATCTCGTTTTCCATTTTCATGGCCTCTAAAATGACAAGAGTTTGCCCAATTCGCACCCTATCATTCTCTTGCACAAGAATTTTAACGACTTTGCCCGGCATTTGTGTTTTAAGTCCTCCTAGAGAATTAGCGATAAGTCCCGACGGTCTGTAACCTTTGTAGACATCATAGACTTTATTAACATTTAAGATTTTTTTTGGTAGTTCTTGACGGGCCAATTTTTCCCAGCGTTTTTTATCAAATGAACCAAAATAACTCCCGCCCAATTTTCTGACGTAAACCATTCTTTGATCGGCCACTTTGTGTTCCCTTAGCGTAGAATAGTGAAATTCAAAAAGTTCACTTGAGTGTTTAATGACCTTTACAAGATCTATAATATACTGGTTTTCGTCATCGATAAGGTATGTTCGCATGGCCTATTTATTTAAGTTGTCGAGTTTCAATTCCTGCAAGTTTTAAGTAAAGCTTGTCGTAGTCCATCGACGTGTTTATTTGATCTTGGGGCCTTACCTTAGCAATATAATCGGTGGAATACCTTCCCTCTATAAAACTCACCTCTTGGAGAATAGCTTTATGAAGAGGAATATTTGTTTTTAACCCTTCAATGTAAAGGCCTTCTAAAGCACACAAAATCTTTCTTATGGCCACTTCTCTAATAGGGCCTCGCGCTACAAGTTTTCCAACCATGGGATCAAAATCAGAAGTGACATCAAGTCCTCTGTATAGGCAATGATCAAAGCGAATTCCTTGAGGGAAATTAGTCTCAAAGCCCGTAACTTTTCCCGGTGAGGGAAGCATGGTAACAGGGTCTTCAGCACAAATTCTGCATTCAATGACATGGCCCATTCTTTTAATCCATTCTTGGTCACGAATGCCTAAGTTTTCTTCGAATGCCGCTTGAATCATACAGGCAATGAGGTCAATACCCGTCAATTCTTCCGTAATAGGATGTTCAACTTGAATACGTGTATTCATTTCAAGGAAGTAAAATGCCTTATCCTCTCCCACAATAAATTCCACGGTTCCTGCGGAGTCGTAATTGGAAGATTTGGCCAAAGAAACGGCCGCATCACAGATATTCTTGCGTAGTTGTTCATCGTCTCCGATAAAAGGAGACGGGGATTCTTCAAGAATTTTTTGATGTCGTCTTTGGATGGAACATTCGCGTTCAAAAAGATGATAAACATTACCCTTTTTATCTCCGAGAATTTGAACTTCAATGTGGCGCGGATTGACGATAAGTTTTTCTACCAATAAATCACTTTTTCCAAAGGATGATTTTGCTTCTCTTGTAACAACATCAAATTGATTTCGAACATCATTTTCATTATAGCAGGCCCTCATGCCTCTTCCCCCTCCTCCGGCAACGGCCTTGAGAAGAATAGGATATTTAATATCTTGAGCTATTTTTAAGGCCTCTTGAACAGTCGGTATAGGGTTTCTTGGGCCTGGGATAACGGGAATACCTACTTTCTTTGCCCAACTCTTTGAAACGGCCTTATCCCCCATAGGACTAATGGCATCTTTATGGGGTCCGATAAAGATGATATCCTCTTTTTCAAGGGCCTCAACAAAATCGGCATTTTCGGAGAGAAAACCGTACCCAGGATGAACACCGTCAACATGATTTTTTTTTGCCAAATCAATAAGCTTTTCCTTGTTAAGGTAGGTCTCTTCATTGGTTTTACCGGAAAGGTGGATCCACTCATCACAAAATTGAAGGTGAGGAGCATTGATTTCGTTATCTGTATAAAGTCCTACGGATGTATGGCCTAATTCTCGACAGGATTTTGCTATGCGAATGGCAATTTCTCCACGATTGGCGATAAAAATTCTTTTTTTTTCTCTGACCGCAGGCCATTTCATAGTTGAATATTTCCATGTTTTCTTTTGGGTAGTTCAACATTTTTGCGTCTGAGGGCCACAAGGTATTCATATAATCTTTTTCGTGTCTCTTCGGGAAAAATTACAGAGTCAAGGTAACCGAGTTCTGCGGCCCTATAGGGGTTGCTGAATTGATTTTCGTACTCTTCTACAAGTTCCTGCTTTTTTTCATCAAAGGCCTTACCTCGAAAATCTTTAAGTTCCTTCCTGAATACAATGTTTACGGCCCCATCAGCACCCATGACCGCAATTTCTGCCGTAGGATAAGCAAGATTGATATCGGCCCTTATGTGTTTAGAGGCCATGACATCGTAGGCCCCACCATAGGCCTTTCTTGTAATAAGAGTAATAGCGGGAACCGTGGCCTCTGCGTAGGCGTAGAGAATTTTTGAACCGTGTTTAATGATGCCACCGTGTTCTTGAACTATTCCGGGTAAAAACCCCGGAACATCGACAAATGTTACGATAGGAATATCAAAAGCGTCACAGAAACGAATAAATCTGGCCCCTTTACAAGAGGAATTTATATCGAGAACTCCTGCGAGAACTTGGGGTTGGTTTGCGACGATACCGATCTTAATTCCTCCAAGAGAGGCAAATCCGGTAATAATATTTTGAGCGTAATCTTTGGAACATTCGAGAAAATGTCCGTCGTCCACAACATCGAGGATAATTGTCTTCATATCATAAGGTTTTTTTGGATTGGCAGGCACAACGTTTTTAATAGCATTATTATCTCTAAAAACAATGTCCGTAGTGTATTTAAGAGGTTGTTCTCGAAAATTTCCCGGTGGAATATAGGTCAAAAGTTCCCGTACACGCTCAAAACATTCATCTTCGTTTTGGCAGTTGAAATGTGCCACACCGGATTTTTCATTATGGGTTTTTGCTCCACCAAGTTCTTCTTTAGAAATTTCTTCATGGGTCACGGCCTTGATAACGTCAGGCCCTGTGACAAACATATAGCTTGTCTGATCTACCATGAAAATAAAATCGGTAATTGCCGGAGAATAGACGGCCCCACCGGCACAAGGGCCCATAATAAGAGAAATTTGAGGAATGACTCCTGAACTTTTTACATTGCGATAAAAGATTTCTGCATAACCGGCAAGGGATTCCACTCCCTCTTGAATTCTGGCCCCACCGGAGTCATTGATACCTACAATAGGAATCCTATTTTCAAGGGCAAAGTCCATGATCTTACAGATTTTTTTTGCGTGAGCGGCCCCTAAGGCACCTCCCCAACAAGTAAAATCTTGGGAGTAAAGGGCCACTTTTTGACCGTTGATTTCTCCAAGACCTGTAACAACTCCATCACCAAGATATTTCGTCTTTTCCATTCCAAACAAATTACAACGATGAACCACAAAACGGTCAAATTCTACAAAAGACACCGGATCCACAAGGCGATCGATTCTTTCTCTGGCCGAATATTTGTTTTGTTTATGTTGTTTTTCTATTTTCTTCGATCCACCTCCAAAAGAGGCCTGTTTTCTAAGTTTATTAAGATAGTCTCTCTTTTTTTGCGATAACTTTGACATAGAAAAATCTTCAATTAGGGGGGAGGGAAATTTTTTTCATTCTACAATAAACTCTGATAAAGCTACAATGTTTTTTTATTAAAATCGGCCGTAAAACAGCAGTTTTCGGTACAGCGCAGAGCGTATTTTTCCAAATCCCCTCTGAAAAGAGAAAAAAGAGGGAGAAAGAAGTTTACGAAAAAGCACCGAAATTCAAACAAACTTGACATGTTAGTTGACATGTTAGAGAAATTGTTGTATACTTCACTCAACTTTAACTTTTTGGTGCATTCTAATGAAAAAGAGGAATCTGAAACTAATGTTGTTTTTAATCCTAATCATAGGAACGACCTCGTTATCTCAAAGCTGTAGGTCGCCTCGACAACAATCTAATTTTCAACAACTTGTAGATATGTATTCAAAGAGCACTCTTCCCAATCTTAATATCATCATTGACAAAGTTCATACAGGACGCTGTTATCACAAACCTCTTCCCAACAATGCGATGAATGCCGGTCTTTTAATGAGGAGAACACAAACAGAGGCCATTCTAAATACTGTCAGTTCCAGTAATAATAAGTATGAAATTTTTATCCCCATTAGTCCTATTGTAAATTACAATCTTATGACTCCGGATCAACTTACATCATCCTCTCTCATTCGCCATTTTGGATATGTAAAGCAAACATGGATCAATGTTTTACCGGGAATAACACCCGATGGAGGACTTACTGCAAGTGGAAAGATAAAATTTCATAGTGATAATCTCCTCATCCTGCTCATGGGTAACGAAAATAATCCGGCCATGGCCTGCCACTATAACTTGACAACTCAACAAAATAAGGAAGAGAGACACTTGTTGTAAATTATTCACAATAAGCGACTATTGAAAGTTTTAATTTCTTACGATGTACTGTGCTTTTCCGGAGAAAAAAAGCGAACTTTCGAGATTATAAAGTATTGGATTTCCTCATCCGTCCCATAAACATCATCAATGATGTCATCGTGAAGAAGAAAACGAGTAATTCTTTGGGCCACATTGTGGAGGGATTCAACTAAATACAGGCCTCCTATATTTTCTCCGCTAAAGGATTTAATGATTTCCTTTCTGGCGTGATTATACATTTCTGATTCAAGGATATCTTCAGGCAAATTTTCTTGGCCCATTTTTTCTTCAATTTCTTCAATGGCCTGTCCCTTAATATCTTCATCGGTGGCAAAGCTGACTCCATATTCAGTGGCCATAGATTCAATGAGTTTTTCTCTGTTATTTACATTAAATTCAATAATTTTATTTTCTTTAAGAAGATTGATAGTAAATGTTGCTAGAGATTTTAGTGTTTCAAAATCAGTTTTCATGAAAAATCATTCCTCTATTGTGTGTTGAGGCCTATTTTATATAGATATATACCAAAATAACAACAATTTTGTGCTCATAATTATGGAAAATACATCAAAATATTTTATAGCTCTACGCATAATTTTTTTCATGAGGGGTTGTAACTATCATCTCTAGGCCTCCTATGTTATATATGTAAAAATGAAGGAAGAGTCTTTTACAGAAAGTTTTTTAACAAACTACGCTCTCGAAGGTAAGATGCTAAGAATTTATACCTATCCCGAACCTATACTTAAAACTGTTTCTAGGCCCGTTGAACACTTTAACGACAATCTTAGGGCCCTTGCGAAAAATATGCTGTACACAATGTACAAGGCATCAGGCATAGGGCTTGCGGCCTCTCAAATAGGACTGTCTCTTAGGATGTTTGTTATGGATGTAGACTATAAAAGAGAGGAATCGCAAGAGAACAAAAACAGTGTTGTTTTAAACAATCTGAACCCTAGAATTTTTGTCAATCCCATTTTTAAAAAAAAAGAGGGGCAAACATCTTATCAAGAGGGATGTTTGAGTATTCCCAGTATTTATGAAGAGGTTTCTAGGTTTAACAATGTTTGTATTGAATACAGAGACCTTGAAAATCGCTTGCTCCACATTGAGGCCGACGGCCTTTTATCTATTTGTCTTCAACACGAAAATGATCATTTAGACGGAATCGTTTTTCTCGAGAGGTTGAGTAAAATAAAAAAAGATTTTCTAACAAAAAAATACCTAAAACACCGCAATGCTTAAAACCGTTTTTATGGGCACTCCTGAAATGGCCGTACCTTCTCTTAAGGCGCTTTGTGAAGATGAAGATATATCCGTCAAACTCGTTGTCTCTATGCCTGATAAACCTCAAGGAAGAGGGCTTCGCATTCAATCCCCTGCGGTTATTACCTTTGCCAAAAAAAACGACCTTCCCTTCCTCCAGTCGGTCGATATCAATAACGATTTTCATCTTCAGAAACTGCTTACATCTATAAGGCCGGATATTATTATTGTTTTTGCTTTTGCTCAATTCTTGTCGGAAGAATTCCTTACGCTTCCGGCCATAGGTTGTTTTAATATTCACACCTCTCTTTTGCCTAAATTTCGCGGGGCAAGTCCCATTGTCCATGCTATTCTCAATGGAGAAAAGGAGACGGGAGTGAGCATTCAAAAAATGGTTAAATCCATCGATGCAGGAGATGTTGCCCATACAAAAACCCTACCTATAGGGCCAAGGGATACCACGGAAGACTTATCTTTAAACTTGATGAATCTTGCTCCTCAGGCCTTTAAAGAATTTAAGGAGAAGCTAGTTAAGGGAACTCTTTGCTATACTCCCCAGAACCACAAAGAGGCATCTTTTGCTCCGACTCTAAAGAAAGAGGACGGTCTTCTTAATGTTCGCATTTTGGACTTTACTCAGATTGACCGAATGGTTCGGGCCTTATATCCATGGCCGGGGGCCTATGTGTTTTTAAATGGCAATCGGTTAAAAATTTTTAAAGTTCAAGAAGATGACTCTTCCGTAAAACCCGGAGAAATTGATGACAAGGCCGAAGGCCTTGTCATAGGCCATGTGAACGGTGCTCTTCGTGCCTTAGAAGTTCAGCTTCAGGGGAAAAAACGTTGTCGAGACATCCCTTTTCTCAATGGATTCAAACAAACACAAACCTCTCTTACCGTCTCCACGGAACAGCGACTATGACGATAATTTCTCCAAGTATTTTGGCCTGTGACTTTTTCAATCTTAGGGAAGAGATTCTCCCTTTGGAGGAAGAAAAAAACCTTTGGATTCACCTCGATGTTATGGATGGACACTTTGTATCCAACCTCTCCTTCGGTATTCCGTTAATTCAACAATTAACTAAAAAAACACAACTTCCATTGGACTGTCATCTCATGGTATCCAATCCTCTCTTCCATATTGAGGCCATGAAAGATTTTGGGCTTCACAATATCACCTTTCACTACGAGGCCGTCTCCGATCCCGCAACCCTCCTTTCTAAGGCAAAAGGACTCTACACCAATGTAGGCATTGCTATCAAACCGGAAACTCCCTTCCAACGACTCTCTAAGAATGTTCTCGAAATGATCGATCTACTCCTTATCATGTCTGTAGAACCGGGGCACGGAGGACAACCTTTTATGCCTTCGTCTCTTGAAAAAGTTCAAAAAGCAAAATCTCGGCGAGAGCAACATGGATACTGCTACTCTATTCAAATTGATGGAGGGATCGATGATAAAACCTCGATCTCGGCCATTGAGTCGGGATGTGATAATCTTGTGGCCGGTAGTTATATTTTTCGTACTCACTCTTCCGGTTACCGAGACAAAATTCAATCTTTGCGAGGTTCTCAATGACAGCACTTATTCTAAACGGAAAAAATCTCACTTTTGAACACATCTATTTTGTGGCCCATTCAAAAGAAAACAATATTGTTCGCCTTTGTCCTGAAAGCATCCATCATCTCAATGCATCTAGAGATTTTATTTCCAAAATTTCTCAAGAAAAAAAACCTATTTACGGAATCACCACCGGCCTTGGTGCTCTCTCCCATAAATCTATTGATTACAATGATCTTAAAGATCTTCAGGTCAATCTCGTTCGCTCTCATTGTGCCGGTGTTGGGAAACCGTTTTCCAGAGAAATCACAAGGGCGATTATGCTCCTTCGGGCCAATTGTCTTATTCTCGGGCACTCGGGAGTTAACCCTTCGGCCGTAGAACTTCTTCTCGACTTTATCAACTACGATATTACGCCTCTTGTTCCGGAAAAGGGTTCCGTCGGTGCTTCCGGCGACCTCGCTCCACTGGCCCACATTGCTCTCTGTCTTATAGGAGAGGGGGAGGTTCTCTTTCAGGAAAAAATCATCAATTCTCAAAAGGCAATTAAGTTACTAGGTAAGAATCCTCTCGTTCTTGGGCCTAAAGACGGTCTGGCCCTTGTCAACGGCACGGCCGTAATGGCCGCCCTCGGCTCCTTGGCCCTCTATGAATCCAAAGAACTTGCAAAACTTGCCGATATTGCTGCGGCCATGTCTCTAGACGCTATTAAAGGTTCCATTAAGGCCTTTGATCCTAGAATCACCTCCTTAAGACCTCATCCCGGACAAGTTGCAGTCAGTAAAAATCTTAATGCGATTCTTCAGGGTTCAGAAATTCTTAAATCCCATAAAGACTGCGCTAAAGTGCAAGACCCTTATTCACTACGGTGTGTTCCCCAGGTTCACGGCGCCAGCAGACAAACAATCAAACATGTCGACGATGTTTTTTCTCTGGAAATAAACTCTGTTACAGATAATCCTTTAGTTTTCGTCGATGATGGCGAAGTTCTTTCAGGAGGGAATTTTCATGGGGCCCCCCTTGCCCTCGCCATGGATTATTTGGCCATGGGGATAAGTGAATTCGGTAGCATCAGCGAGAGAAGAATAGAAAAAATGATGAATAAAGAATTTTCCGGACTTCCTCCTTTTCTCGCTCCCGGCAATGGACTCCATTCCGGACTTATGATTGCTCAAGTTACGGCCGCATCTCTTGCCTCGGAAAACAAAATTTTGTGTCATCCGGCAAGTATCGATTCTATTCCCACGTCTACGGATAAAGAAGACCATGTTTCTATGGGGGTAACGTCAGGCAGAAAACTCCTTGAAATTCTCTTCAATGTCAAACACATTTTGGCCGTTGAATTCCTTTGTAATACCCAGGCCATAGACTTGCGAAGGCCTTTGAGGTCTTCTCCGGGACTTGAATCCTGTCACGCTCTAATACGAAGCAATGTTCTTCCCCTTGTCAAGGATCGGGTCTTAAAAAGCGACATTGATGCCATTGTAACTTTTATAAAAACAGGTACTATCATCGAGGCCGTAGAAAATCAAACGGAAGAACTTTTATGATGATCCCTCTACCTCCAACCGGAGACAAGCTCAACTGTAAAGGATGGCATCAAGAAGCGGCCTTGAGATGTTTACTCAACAATCTTCATCCGGAAGTGGCCGAAGATAGGGAGCATTTTATTGTCTACGGTGGAAACGGACAGGCCGTAAGAGACGAGAAATCTTTAAAAAATACGATTTCTGCCTTAAAAAACTTAGAAAACGATGAAACACTTCTGATGCAATCGGGAAAACCTGTGGCCGTTTTTCCAAGTTCACGAGAGGCACCAAGAGTTCTCATTGCCAATTCCAATCTCGTTCCCAAGTGGGCCACATGGGATCACTTCAACAAACTTCGAGAGGAAAACAAAATTATGTTCGGCCAAATGACGGCCGGGTCGTGGATTTATATAGGTACTCAGGGAATTTTACAAGGAACCTATGAAACATTTATGGCCGCGGCCATAAAACATTACGGACAGGGAAGTAACCTGCAAAGGAGATTGGTTCTTACGGCAGGCCTTGGAGGGATGGGAGGAGCTCAACCTTTGGCCGTAAAAATGGCCTCGGGGGTTTGTCTTGCTTGCGATGTAGATTTGTTGAGAATTGAAAAGAGATATAAGATAAAATATTTGGATATCATCGCAGATTCTTTTGACCTGGCCTTGGAATTAGCTCTTAAGGCCAAGGAGGAAGGGAACCCCTTAAGCGTGGGATGTGTCGGCAATGCGGACGACTTGTTCTCTTACATTCTTGACAAAGATATCCTCCCGGACCTTGTGACGGATCAAACTTCGGCACACGATCCTTTAAACGGCTATGTTCCCGGAGGAATGAGCTTAGAGGAGAGTAAATCTCTGAGAAAGCGCAATCCCAATGAATACAAGGCCCTCAGTTATAAAACGATGGCCTCTCAGGTGAGATCAATGCTTGAGTTTAAAAAACGAGGTTCCCATGTTTTTGATTACGGAAATAACTTGCGAGAAGGGGCCACTCTTGGAGGCCTGAAGGTGGCCTTTGACCTTCCGGGGTTTGTACCCGCCTATATACGCCCCCTCTTTTGTCAAGGCTCAGGGCCTTTTCGTTGGGTGGCCCTATCCGGAGATCCGGAGGATATTTTCACAATCGATAGGTCTTTAAAAAACCTCTTCCCGGAGGACAAGAAACTACACACTTGGCTAGACAAGGCCTCGCAAATGATTTCCTTTCAAGGACTGCCTTCCCGCATTTGTTGGTTTAAGTATGGCGAAAGGGAACAAGTCGGGCTTCTCTTTAATAAACTTGTCCGTGAAAAAAAGGTTTCTGCCCCTATCGTCATTGGACGAGATCATTTGGATGGAGGTTCCGTGGCCTCACCGAATAGAGAGACGGAAGGGATGCTTGACGGTACTGATGCAATTAGTGATTGGCCTCTTTTAAATCTTATGATCAATTCTGTAGGCGGTGCTAGTTGGACGAGTTTTCACCATGGTGGAGGTGTAGGTATTGGATATTCTCAACATGCAGGAATGGTTATTTGTGCTGACGGTACTGCTGAAGTGGAAAAGAGACTCTCCCGTGTTTTAAATTCCGATCCGGGTATGGGTGTTGTGAGACACCTTGATGCCGGTTACAAAGAGGCCCAAGAGTTTGTAGCAACATATCCTATGAAGATGAAATTTCCCTCTTATCCTTGACGTAAAAAACCGACCCAAAGGCCCCGATACATGATATTTTTCGACAATATTTACTATTCTAAAGTTTTTTATCGTCCCTTCCGAGAAAGTCTTTAAGCTATAAATATAAACAATACGGAAGATTAATGAGACATGAAACAAACAAACAAACAAACAAACAAACAAACACTAATATACCACAAAGCTATACTCTTTTAAAGAGATTCCGTCTTTTTTTACAAAGTTTTTGTAAAGTTGCAAACATCAGTGGATTCACCCTGACGGAACTGGTTGTCGGCATGGGTGTCACCGGAACATTGATCTTAGGGACTATTCATCTTGCAGGTTTGACAAATAAAGCGAAGCAGGATGATGAATTGGCCCATGCTCGCCGCGCCATCGAACAACTGATGAACAACAGGAACATTTGCAAGGCCACCATTAAGGGAATGGACCTGACAACGGCAGGAACAACTATTAATTTCATTCAAGGGTTAAATGGGGAAAAATATTTTGAATCTTCGGGAGTTAATTCAACTATAGACGATGCTCTTAGCGGCAATACTACCGCCGAAGATACCCTCATACCTAAATTGCACGCTAAGTACGGAAACCATGTGATGGTCGGGGAAATGCTGATCAAAGATAAGGGAGAAATTACCGACAAACAAAAAGGGAGCACCATTGGGTCGACCACCATTACTTCTATTAAGGGAGAAAACGTTTTGCGTCTTCTTGAATTCAGTGTTCTCTTGGCGATTAAGGATGCTCGCGCCAAGGCCGGGCAAAAGGTCAAGGGATATACGAAAAGTATCACTTTTACGGGAGTCGTTGATAATAAGAATTTCAGTCCGGCACAAATTAAATCTTGTGTAGCAAATATAACTCTTGGACAAAAAGAAACGGAAAGGTCTCTGTGTACTGAGATGGGTGGTGAACATGCTTGGGATGATACATCGGGGAACTGTAAACCGGATGTAATAAAGAGGGAAATCGCCATAAAAACCGTCAAAGATCTATGCATTGTCGACGGACTCGGTACCTATACTGCAAGCAGCAATAGTTGTAGACCACACTATTGGGGAAAACATTGTAGGACATGTGCTAACAAAACTGAGGATTGTGGAGATTGTACCGGCAGCTGGACTTCAAGAGGAGAAAATGTTTGTACGCAAAGGACTACATATATGGACTCCTCCGGTTGCATGATATATGGACTCCTCCAATTGCATGATCGAAAAAAGAGAGGATTGCACATTGGGAATAGGAGGAGTCAATAAGTGCCCCGGCCCTTGTGGTTATTGGTGGGTGACAGCTATAGACGGACAGGGAACTGTGACCTGCGTAAGCAAAACAGACACGACGGGTTGTGATCCGGCCGATTTTTCTGCACCCGGATATTCTCCATCTATAACTCCAAGGCCTATCAATTAGGATGGTTATCCGGTCCTCCACCGACGCCTGCTCCGACAATTCAACCTCCTCCTCTTTCTCCAATACACCATCCTCCCAACCCCCCTTGCACCGTAACAACTGCTCTTCCTCCGGTGCCGACACCACCAACGGCACCACCACCACCGGGACAGGGGACACCACCGCCGTGTCCGAGGCCTTTCCCACACTATAAGATTGTTGGAGGTAGATGTAGACCTTCCTGTAACGTAGCTCTTACCAAGACTGTGCGAGTTGATGGTCTTTATATAGGTTATCGGGGTGGCTCCGTGCGGTTGGGTTTTTATACCTATGTAGAAGGTGCCCCCACAACCCCACCACAAATTCTTTTTTGAAAAATTCTGGGCCCCAAAGGATGTACGCTGGTAGGGATCATGCTTTCATCCCTGCTCCAAGTTGTACAGCGGCCAATCATATGGGTCAACAATGGGCGGAGTTTCCCCGTGGTTTAACTGCCTATGAGCGTACAGAGAGTCCTAGTAGAGTTTGCTGTCTACGAAGGGGCCTTACCCGGCCGCCCACTCCTGACACATCATCTTGTCCACTGAACTATCCCTACTATAATGTTATTGGAGGTCAATGTTATCCTTCTTGTCGCCTGTTGGGCAGGAAAAGTGGTGGCGCTTGGTATATCCATGCTAACTCTGGCAGCTATACTACCGGGGATTATTATCATCATACAGTATCAGGTTCAAGCTGCTCAGCGATTCGTTTTGCAGGTAGACGATGGGAGGACTTTCCCGGAAATTCGGATGCTTGGGAAACTAAAAAGATGCCTAACCAGCATTGCTGTAAGCTAAAGTGGTAGGCAAGGTATCTGAGATTTAAAATGCAAGAAACTAAAATTCTCTAGGTTGAAAATTTTCGGCATTGATGATTGTAGAACTATCACCGGTTGCTTTAATCACAAACAAACCTTTCTTTTCCGAATATCTCTCCGATCCCATATCGTTTACGATATAGGCAACGGCACCGTAAAGTTTTTTATCGACATATTCGGAAAAGACTCTCTTAAAATCTTTTAATTTCTCAATGAAATGATCAATTTTTTTTGTATCCAAGGTCGTCTTGACTTCCACAACGATAATCTCGGCACCGTTTCACTTGTCGATCCGTCTCTTTTTGTGACTCATTCTCCTCCTCCACCAAGATGCACCAACACTTGTAGTTCAACGGAAAAGCAAAACCCCTTATCCCGATTGTTCATGTATGTGCCCATCAGAAACCGGGCGCATGGTACCGTGTTGAAATGATAAAAAACTAGACATAAATTGTTATTTGTTGTATAACGGGCGCACATGAAAACAGCAATTTTTTTATTTGCTTTGACGGTACCAATTTTTGCCGGCATCGGTACTTGTGTTGACGAAATCACCAAAGTCTTGACAAAAAAACAGAGAGCGGCCACGATTCCCTCTCTTCGTCCTCTCAACTTTATTGGACACATGAATCTTCTGTTGGCACAACGAGAGAGGTTTCCCAACCTTGTTCATAAAAGTCTAGCAGAGTCGCCGGATATTCTTATCGAGGTGATGAGACGTCAAAAAGAATTGACCGAGAAACTTCAAACTGATGGGGCATTCAAAGACCTAATGGAGCAAAGAACCGATCTACTTACCTTGAAAACTCGGTATAAAGAAAAAAACGGCACTGTTGAAAAGGGAATTATCAATAAAGATTTTTTACACCGATGGATGGATGAACTCATTAGAGTTATACCCGAGCGTTACTTAGATGTATCGGGGAAAAATGAAGAGTTATCCACATTTATATTAAGAGAGATAAGGGGCATCCTCGAATCCTCCGGAGGAAGTATTTATTCAAACGAATTTTCTTTACGTCTTGCAGAGGCCGCTTCCAACGTAACACTAACACCTGATTTAAAAAGAAGTATTATCGAACAAGCAAGAAGGAAAAAAACGGGCCTTCTTGAAGAACTTATCTCCGAAAGAAGAGGAAAATTCGGCCTTACAAATTCCCGTCGATTAGGTTTAGATGGGGAGGATCATACGAAAGAAGAATATTTAAGGATTCTTCGTGAGTCCTTTAGATTCGACCAAAGAATCGATAGAGCGTTGTCGATTTATATTTTCTCTCGTCATATTTTGGATAATACCACCTTTAAGAAATTTCTTGAAGAAATGGATGAAACTAGGTTGGATATCTTAAGAAACCATATTATTCAAGAAGGGCATTTTGAAGAAATTGTTAACACTTTCCAAAAAGGTCGTCGGGAAGGATTAAAAAAGTATCTTAAGCATCGCCTGAAAATAATCAATAGAAGAATCTATCAAAACGAAAAAATCATCGAAGAGCAAGTTGGATCAAAGTTCCATGAACTCACACTTACGGAAGTCCATCCCCATCTTGGAATTTTTCGAGGTATTCTCGGGAAAGATTGTTCAACAGAATACTTTCATTGCAGTATTTACGGCCCTTTGGATAGAGTCTTTTTTATTTCTAATTCAAAAGGAGAAGATGTGGGTTATCTCATGGGAACGAAAGTTCATCTTCTTAATGGAAGGGATGCCTTTCTTATTAACTCCCTTAACGGAGTTCGTATCAATAATCGTGAAATAGTCGCATCCCTATTAACGGCAATTTCTTTGAGCAAAGAGTCTTTGGGTGTAGAACAAATCGTGCTTATTAATTCTGTAACCACTAAGAATAACGTAAACTTTAGCATTATTCGAAGTGTCTATGAACTCTCTTTATTTCACCACAAAAAAGGAGATTTCTATGTGGGCAAATTGGATGGCAATCGTTTTCGAAACTCCGTCCGGCATTTAAACGAATACGAACATTTCAATGGTTTGTCACGGCACTTGCCGGTATAGCTGTTCGGGAAGATATGGATGGAGGAGTATCAAGTATTATTCGCTCTATCAGTGTAAATCCAAAATTCTATACCAAGATATTGCACTTCTTCCAATCCGGAGCAATAGACTTTAAACTCTTAACACAGCATTGGTGTTCTTTGGTTCTCGACTGTTTTTTATTCTATCTCCTCAACGGTAAAATCCCTGGTTTGGATTTCCAAAGAGGGTCAATTCTGATCCTGGAGTTCCAAAGCGAGGATAATGGGACATTCCTTGATAATCGGAAATACGGAAGTGTCGGTTCCTCTCACTTGCTACATGAGGCGAAAAAAAAACCTTAATGGATTTTTTGAAAATGATGTCTTCTTGGAATTAATTTTCAAAAGTTGGGAGCATCTCCAAATTTTGGAATAGCTATTATTGCGGAGGGAGATTGGCCCGCAACCTCAAGACAGAGGGTATCGAACTAATCACGAGATATTTTTCCGGTAACGGTCTACCAAGGCAGGGGAAGACCTAAACTTTATCTTTAACATTCTGTTACCATAGTCAGTTACGGAATTTATGATTTACTCGTGGAAGTCATACGGTGGACTTGTGAGATTTTGTCTTGTCAATCACCCTGCCCGTGGAAAGGTAAAATTTATGACAACCGATTTAAATTTAACCGCTGAACAAATAGTCCCAAATAGAATATTCTTTTAAGGAATTGAAACATATTATCGGTGCATTTTCTTATCGTTTCTTTAAGGGAATGAGAAAGACGAGAAGGTCTGAAGGAGACGCTATATTCATCGAGAATCCAATTAAAAAATAAGATTTCTATCAAAATGTCGGCCTACCATCTCTATATTCAAATCGCTATTATCGCTCAAGGACTTTGTCAATATTTATCTCTCTATCATACGAAGTCTGGAGATGTCATATTTTGAGAACCATACGGCCTTTGCCGCATCTGTTCAGGTTAAAAGGGCCTTAAGAAGTATGCTACAGGATTTTCGATGGACTTTGCCTAGACCAAGTCTTGGCAAAAGTTTGCAAAAAAACTATGGAAGTACCGGGCCTTAGAGAACAAAGGGCCGCATAGAGGCACTTCTCCCTCTCAATTTTTTAGCAAATGGATCACTCCTAAGAGTATATCAAATACACTGAGAGGAAAGTAACGTAAACTTTAGCATTATTCGAAGTGTCTATGAACAATACGGAGGTGCCTCCGTTTGGATTTCTTTCCCTGATGAGGCAATTAGGAATGGAGTGCTTAGCGAGGGGGACTATAATCCCAACACTATCGAGGCCCTTGAAAAGGCCCGATATCTTGAGAATCCAAATATTAATATTTCCGTGGATATTAAAAAGAGGCCTTTTGGAATTGATTTAGAGGATATTCAAGAAAACGACCTCATTATTCCCGAGAGGAGTTCCGGTTATATTATTGCCGATGTATTCCGTACGGCCTTAGCTTTTGAGTATGAAGACAAAACACATCTTGACCGTTTTTTTGATCGACTTCCAAAAACTATAGATGAGAGGGCCGTCGTAAACATGTTTACTGATGCCGTTAGGTATAAGATAGAACATCGATACCTAGATCGTATTTTAGATCATCTTCCGAAAAATACGGACGAGGCCGAGTTACAATTGATGTTTGAGACCGCTTTACAGTATAAGGTAAAACATCAATATATCAGACGCATATTGAATCGACTTCCGAAAGATATGGATAAAAATACAATTGATTCTATGTTTAGAATTGCCGTTTGGAATGAAGAAGGGCACCGATACCTCGATTACATTTTAGATCGTCTTCTAAAAAATACGAAGAAAAGTACGATCATCGATATATTTAATTTTACCATGAAGAATTGGCACACGATAAAATATCCATACCGCAACCCCATTTTAGATCACTTTTCAAAATACATAGATCATGGATGAAAACGGCCGGACTGTTCTTCACCATCTCTATAATTGATCCCTGTCTTCAGACGGCAAGTGCATCAATAGAATTTTCTTTTTAACTTAAAAAAATCCGATAAAAGGCGTGAACACTCATAATGCATAATTCCTCCGGTCAGGCCTATTCTGTGGTTAAGTTTTTGATTGTTATGAATATTAAACCCTAAACTTACGGCCCCTGCCTTTTTATCGTAGGCACCAAAAACAAGATTCCTTATTCTACTATTAACTACGGCCCCCATACACATAATACACGGCTCTAACGTAACATAGAGTGAACAATTGATCAGTCGCCAATCCTTCATCTCTTTGGAGGCCTGAGATATGGCAAGAATTTCTGCATGATAACAAGAGTTTTTATCCCGCTCCTTGGAATTATGGGTGCTTGAAAGAATTTTTCCCGTCTCATCGGTGACTACGGCACCGACGGGGACTTCCCCCAAAGAAGAGGCCGTAGAGGCCTCCTCAATCGCCAATTTCATATTCCAAATCTTATTGTCCATAACGAATAAAATGTTTTTTTGAGAGTTTTTTTGAGCGAATCAACTCTTTGAGTTTTTGATAATGCACAATATCCCCATGATTAAACAATTTTAGCCCTATAATATGAGGCCTACCCACAATATTTTTTCTCACTGTGGCCACATCAAAAATAATACTAAGTGTTTTGTCTATCTCATCAATCCCGGTCAATAAAATACGATCTCCGGCCTCAAGTTCATGAAAACTGTGAATTGCAACTTCCCCCATACGAACATCGGCAATACGCACATCATAAAATTTATCTTTAACCTTTATCTTTGCTTTTATATCCGTTCTATACCTGAAATCATACTCCCACCAGTTTGGCATGGGATAAAAAATAGGACGCATCATCATACTGGCCTGCAAGATATTGAGTCCAATGAATGTAGCAAGAGTTAACATTTCCGCTAGGGAAATCCTTCCCAATCCAAAATCAATAACAAAACTTAAACTGTATAGGGTTGAAATAAACAAGAAAGACCAATAGCTATAGAGAAGTCTCTTTATGGCCTGCAAAAAGAGGAGGAAAAATCCTGTCCAAAAAAATCCTCTAAAACAAAAAGCAAAAAAATTCCAACTTGAAAAGTAGAGACTAATGATGATGATTCCTAGAAAAAATGCTTGTAATTTTGCAATCACAAGTACTTTATCGATCGTCTCTTTTGCCTGCCTATCAAAATCTTTGATCATGGCCTATTATAGCAAAAAAATTTCTTGATCTTAAATTATAAGATTAAAAAACCGGACTAAATAAGTTTATTTTTAAAAAAAATGAGAAAATAGGGCCTTAATATTGCTGTATTGATATCTTTGATAAGATACTGTTTAATGTAGGTGGCGTATGAAAAAAGCATTTTTTGTCATATCACTTCTATTCTACTGTATTTCATTTCATACTTATGGAGCGAAAGAGACATTATCTGATCAAGCACTTTTAGAACTGCTTACACCACAACAAATGCCCTTAGCGACCCCTACGAGATCAGTTCCAACCGATAAAAATCAAGGACAATACATATCGTATAACCCAATTAATGTAGAAAGCTTTAGGTCTACAACAGACATGATCATTGAAAATGCCCTCAAATCCCCGAACCCCAACGTCAAAAACAATGTTGTCAATGATGATCTTGTTGTCTATACCTACAGGGACAGCGACAAAAAAACGAAAACGAACGTGGGGGCCCCCCCAACAATAACGGAAGGTCTCTATGACCCCGAACCACACAATGCGTCAACCGAAATCACGCTTCTTCATGGACGTTGGGGACAACACTTTCTTGTTAACCCAACGATAGAAGCTCATTTTACTGTTGATGCGGATACATCAGAGATGATTTCCTCTTACCAAGGGAAAATCCTTCTTCAGGAAAGTTTAAACAATGAACATTCGGTTCTCAGTGGTTTTTTTGACTCTCAAAATACAATGAGAACGAGAGTGGACATTCCTCTTTCCAAAGATAACAACTTATTCCTTGAAGTTCCTCTTTTAGACAAGGAGAATTTTTACAATTTTCTCGACCAAGAAGAACTCCCTGAATACGGAGGTTTTCTACTTATTGATATGGCCGATGAATCCATTCATGATGTAGAAATAGATGCTCACTATATACAAAAATTGTACTTAAATGATGAAATGCAAAAGGTCAATGAAGGAGGGCCCTTTCGGTTTGTGTTCTTTCTCTGCACTGATTCGGGAAATATCACTCTTACCTATAGAACAGGCGATGGAGATGCCGACAAAACGGTTCACCTTCAACCGGACGAAATCTTTTTTGAGTCACCGTCGGCCCAAAAAAATCAAGAGAAAGAATTCGTTATTAAAGAACATACTCTATTGACAGGGAAATATTTTCCTTTAGAACTCAGCGGCCATAAAGTTCGATATTTTACGTCAACGACACCTTCTTTTGTCCGGGCCCTTGGTACCTATAGAGTTGACCTACCCCCTTCTACGAGAACGAGTAGGCAATACTTAAGCATTGAACAGGGCCGCAACAGGTTTTTTGTCGGAATACTTGATAATAGAATTCTAATACCAGATGAAAAAAGATTTTTTGCTTATTTAGACTATATGAATCTTGATGACATGGAAAATATTTGCATCACCCAGCTAAATTTTACTAGAACTCCCATCGATGTTTTTGTAAACTCATCATCCTATGGTGGCCCAACGGAATACATGACATTTTATATGACTGATAAGGGCGAAATGCTAGACACTTTTGAAGACTTTACGAGAACTCTATTTTTAGTGGGGCATCGTCGAGGTGTCTCTCGTATAAAAATACATTACGATAATAATACTGTAGATTATTTTCAAACTTATTGTAACAATTCCACCTATGTTATGGAACAATTGTAATTGTCTACTATTTTTTGGAGAAACAAAACCACTATGAAATACTATACTTTCTTGTTTTTTCTATCATTAATCTCACTAGTTATTACCGAAAATATTGCCTCTTCAGAGAGAACTCTTCTAGAAATTACACCCTACGGCAACCCGGAGGAAATAAGGAATCTCATTAGAGAGGGGGCCTCTCTTGACCTCGAAAATGACCGTCAACAAACCCCGTTGATTATTGCCGTGCAGTATGGATATTTGGAAATTGTTAAAGAGTTGGTAGCTGCCGGGGCCGATGTCAACAAAAGAGATACTCACAGGGACTCGGCGCTTTCCCATGCCGCTTGGCGGGGGGATTGGGAAATTACGGCCTTTCTTCTCGAACATGGAGCAAACCCCAACGTGGCAAGTCGTTGGAGACGCACGGCCCTTACCCGAGCGGCCTCTTACGGTTATGAACGCATTGTAGCAGAATTAATCAATGCCGAGGCCGATCTCGATGTACAAAACCCCGATGGAAATACCCCTCTTATGCTTGCGGCCTCCTACGGTTATGAATCCATTGTAGCTACATTAATCAATGCCGGGGCCGATCTCGATATACAGGGCCTTAAGGGGAATACTGCTCTTATGCTTGCTGTTCACGGGAGACATCTGGCCATCGTAAGAGAACTTGTTCTCGCCGGGGCCGATTTAAACTTGCAAAACATTCATAGACAAACGGCCCTTATGCTTGCCGTTCGCAATGAAGATACCGAGATAACCGGAATTCTTCTTGATAAAGGTACCGATGTCAATACAATTGACGGCCATGACGAATCAGTTCTCTTTTATGCAACAAGAGCTAGGCAACTCAATATCCTTAAAATACTTACCATGGAAACCTTTGATGCCGACACCAATATTCAAAATAATACTAAGACTCGGGAAACTCCTCTCACCGTTGCTATTAGAAAAGGAGATATAGAGAGCGTTCGTCTTCTCATTAATGCCGGTGCCGATGCTACCCTCCGAACGGCCTCCTGTGAAGATAAATTTCAACGAATAGATTGTTACGACACCCCTCTTATTATTGCTGCAAGACTAGGTCATCTTGAAATTGTCGAGGAGCTTTTGTTCGCAGGTGCAGAACTCAATGCACAAAATTCTTTTGGACAAACTCCTCTTATCGCTGCAGTTAAAAATAGACAATGGCACGTAGGAGGATACCTTGTTGAAATAGGTGCTAATGTTTATCTTAGAGATATTCGAGGATACTCTCCTCAAGGTTTTGCCGAATATTCAATAATTAAAGGCCTTAGCAAACGGCCTACCAATGACGACCAATATTGGCCTTGGCAAGGCCTACTCGGTCTAGACTAAAGTTTTTCCTTCTCCTTCCGATCACTTATGAGAGTGAAAATATTCAATTCCCTTATTATTTTAATTTTGATTCTCTCCTGTGCTAAAGAGAAATTAGGAAACACAAATCTCACTGTCCTTACTTATTCTAGAGAGATGGTGCAATCTAATAACCTACTACTAGGTGGGATAATGTTCTATGGAGTTAAACAAAAGGGAGAAGATTATTTTAGTATTTCTTTTAGCAACGATGAAGTTATAGAATTAAAAAACGGATATTGGGACTTTTATGCCATTTCTTGGAGTGGACACACATCTTCTTCCTCCCATACAGCTATGGAAGAGGGCCTTCGTTGTGGACTTAGTCGCAATATTTTCCTCAAAGGAGGTGAAGATTTTCTTACAATGGACCTCAATACATCATCTTGTTCCAATACCTTTTTTGGACAAGAACTTAGTAAAATAAACGGATTCCCCAAAAGACTAAAAATTTTTGGTTGTTCCAATAAAAAATACTTTCAGGGAGATGACGAAAATTGTTTGCGTTCTATTGCTAGCTCCTACTCTTTTTATCTAGAAGAAATTAACCTCAACGGAACAAGAAACATTGGCCTAGCAGGCCGCTGTTTTACAGATGATACACAAAATAACACGGATATTCATCCCAATAAAGGGGGCCCTATAATTCCAATAATTTTTTCAAACAAAATAAGACAACCGATAGGAATAAGAATTTATGATGATAAATATTGTCAAAATCTTATTAGAGAAATCAAAATAGACAATCTCTATAGAGAAGAGAATAGAGAACAACTTCTAGCGATTTTTTTACCGGATAAAACAACAAATAACATATATTTTTATATTCCAACATGTGGATACCCCGAGGGAGAAAATATTACGCCGTTTTCTCCCGATACAAACGAGTATATTCTTTGTCATAAGAATCAATTAAAAAACTTTGTCAAGACAAATGTGCGAACTCTAGGGGCATCCTATTCCTTAGGCACAAGTATAGACTTCAAGGGAGATCGTTTATCCGGGCCTGTAATTGAGGGAATCTTCACAGGTAGATTTGATGGACAAGGATACAAGATTCACAACCTAAATTTAGCTTCGAATAGCTCTACTCCAACGGGGATTTTCGAGCATATTCAAGGAGGGATTAGTGACGTTTCCCTTGAAAACATCGATCTTTCTTGCTCTTCTCATGTGATGGGCCTTGGTGCTTTATCGGGAAGACTTGGGCCTTCTGCTTTTTTAGAAAATATACAAATTCAAAATGTTAATATTACATTAGATTCCTGTGACAATGTTGGAGGGTTATCGGGTATTGTCGGTGGTAGTAATACTTCTGATTTAAGTATTGTAAGTGAGATAAAGGCCTCTCATGTAAATATTAATCTCGATAGTAATTCTAATTCCATTGGAGGAATTATCGGGTTTCTACAAAACTACGGTGCTATTCAATCCGCAATTGTAAGAGATATCACTTTTACAAACGAAGGAAAAGGGGCCTTGTCATCAAAAAATTTTGGAGGAATCATCGGGAAAGTCATAGGGCCTTATAGTGGGTTAAACAATATTCTCGCAACAAAAATTTCTATGGGTTCTTCTCAAGCACCATTAACAAGTAAAGATAACGTTGCTTTTGCCATTGGTGCCAATGGAGATTCTTTAACAGCAGGAGGCGTCTTTAATTCCATTAAGGTCAAAAACTCTTCCATGGTCGTGTCCTCCGGAGAGTATCATGGGGGGATTGTAGGTTTTACAAACAGTGGGCCCTTATGGAATCTTATTGGAGACGGTATTGAAATTACGTCCGAAGGCCGATATGTAGGTGGAATTGTGGGGAGCGGAGTTTCAAATCATGCAAACTCTACTATTGCAAATCTTCGCGCCAGAGGGTCCATTACATGCACTTCCGACTGCGGAGGTATCATAGGACACTTGAACAAAACAACTCATGATAATATTCTTGATAAGGTCTATTCCCATATGTCTCTTACGGCCAACGGAACAAATATTGGAGGTGTAGGAGGACGTATCCGGGGTGATATATCAGAAGTTTTTTATCATGATGGGACTATCTCGGGAAAAGGCACGAATGTCGGAGGCATTGCAGGCACTGTAGATATTGGATCCACTGTTGTAAATTCTCTCTCCTCCGGCAAGCTCAGCGGTTCTCGTAATACGGCCGGACTTGTCGGCGTCATGCTTGGAGAAATCGATTCTGTTTATACAACTATATTTGCAGAATTACCCCATGTGCTGACCTACCAAGATTTTGCTCTTCGTCCTCACACTTTTTCCGACCTTCCCACACCTTTAGTCTCTCATTGTTTTTTGCATACTTCCCAAGCACATCCTTCGATAAATGGAGGGTGTACGAAAAAAACAGAGGCCGAGTTTAAAAACAGAAAGCAATTAACGGGGTTTTCTGAACAGGTATGGAGTGATGGAGATTCTTCTAATTTTGTCACCTTATCTTTTTATAAGACTTTTAAAAACACGAATTCTCTGTTTGTTTTAGGTACGGATTTAGACCCTATTATTATCTTTAGTCCATTCCAATGGAATGCTATTTCCGATAGACCGCTTTTTATGGATAAAGCATTTAAACTGAGAAACAATTTAGACTTTGCCGGTCAAGAATTTGTTCCACTTGGAAGTACGAGGTTTCCGTTTGGCGGTATACTCTTTGGAAATCAAAAAACTGTAAGTAATATCACTTTAGATGAAATCGGAGTCAACAAACCGTTAGGACTTATAAGAGTTACTGCCTCTAGTGAGTCTCGTTCGGCCTCTATATCCTCTCTCACTTTAGAGAATATCTTTTTTACCGGAGACAACAATCATATCGGAGCACTAACCGGTCTTGCTCGTGACTATAATGATAGTAATAGAGAAGAACCTCTTGTTATAAGAGATGTCGTTGTCACAAACTCCCGTTTATCTCTCAACTCTTCCGATTCTTCTCATTGCCTTGGAGGACTTATTGGAAGACTAGAAATTAATTCATCTTTCTCGATAATAACTCAACTAACATCACGGGATTCTAAACTTGATAACACAAGTGAGTGTGTTGGTGGCATTATTGGAAAAGTCATTCCTAAAGAAACGGTACTTACTAACATTGAATGTACATTAGAAGGAAGAGATTGTTAAATATTCAACTTAACAAGAACTCTTAACATAATTTACAATTTTGTCAATAAATTGATCGGAGAGCGAAAAAGTTTTTTCAAAAATGCGAATTTTTCCCTCGTTGATAATTCCTATGAAGTTTGTGCCTTTTTTATCGGCAAAAGCTTTTATTTTGTTAAATTTAGATTCTGCCGGCATAGTTAATACCCTAAGGCCTTTCTTTCTCAAAAGAAAGGCCGTGGAAAACGCCTGATCCTCATCTTTTGCCGATTGGGCAAAGATCAAGAGGTCATTCTTTAGCGTAGCAATATTTTCCAGCATCCCCCAATCTTTAAGAAATTGAGTTAACGTAACATCTCCAAGTCCAAAACCCGTTCCCGATAAAGGGCCTTCACCAAAAACTTCAAGAAGGTTTGCATAAGTGCCTCCTCCACAAAGCGCTCGATTGTTATTTGAGTTTCTATCGAACACTTCAAAGACAAGTCCCGTATAGTAGTCCATTCCTCTTACAATAGTAGAATCATAGACGATGTACTTTTCAAGTTTGAGTTTATGAATAAGGGAGAAACAATCGCTAAGAGGACTACAAATATCATTTGTAATAAATCGAGTTAAATTCTCCACATTTTTTATGTCGATAAATTCTTCAAATTGACGCTTTTGTTTCTCTGTCAATCCTAAACCGTCAATCAATTTTTGTCGTTCTTCCAATGTTATTTTTCTTATTTTATCGAGAATTTTGTAAAGTTTTAGAGACGTTTGAGCATCAATTTTGAGAGTTTGTAAAAAGAACTCATCGATGATTCTTTTATCGTTAATAACAATATAAAAGTGTTTTTCCGTTGCTTTAAAACTTTCCAAAAATCCGATGAGAACTTGAAGTATTTCTATAATAGAAAAAAGTTCCGTGGCCCCAAAAATATCACAATTGAGTTGCCAATGCTCCCTAAGACGCCCTTTCTGAGGTCTTTCATATCTCATGAGGTTGGGGATCGAATACCAACGAATAGGTTTAGGCATTTCCTTATAGCGGGTGGCAATCATTCTTGCAAGAGTCGGTGTCATTTCAGGCCTAACGGACACATCTCTTCCGCCTCGATCTTTGAAGGAATAGACTTGCTCGTTGACGAGTTCTTGTCCACTCTTGGCCTGATAAAGGCCCGTCTCTTCAAGCAAAGGCCCATTATAGGGTTCGTAACCGAAAGCTTCGGCCGTCTCTCTCATCTGTTGAAAGATAGCATTTTGTATTCTTTCGTCTTCGGGGAAGAAATCTCTTGTACCACGATAGGGCCTTTTATCGATCATGGGATGACGGTAGTTCTTCTAAGGCATCTTAGTCAATGATTCAATTTCAAAAGCCTCTCTTGCATTTCATTGGCCGGCATCATCTCTCCTCTTTTTGACGCTACGGCAATCCCTTTTTCATATACGTTCTTTGCACTCTTTTTATCTCCCATAAATTCTAAAGATTTTCCCAAAAGGAGATAGGCCTTAGAGTAGTGTTCATCAGATCTGATAACATATTCAAGGCAATTCTTGGCCTTCGAATAATCTTGTCGTTTAAAGGCAATTTCGCCAATGCCAAAATTGGCGATTGTATCTTTGGCATCAATGTCAAGAACTTCAAGAAACATTTTTTCTTTTTGGGCCATATCCTCTTCTTCCTTACGTTTCATCGACTCTTGAATTTTTTTGTTCTCCGCCTCTTTCCCTAGTCTTTGAAAAGATTTAACCATGGCCAAGGATTTCTCTTCTTCGGCCTCTTGAATTTTACCCATTTTCATAAAGTAAAGAGACTTATTTGTATGTGCCATAATTGAGTTTTCATCAATTTCGAGGAGTTTATCCATCAGGGCCACGGCCTTTTCATAACGGCCTCTTCGACCCCAGATAACTCCAAGAGACTCATAGGCATCTTGCAGATTTGGTGCTAGCAAAACGGACTTTTCCAACAATGCTACGGCCTCCATCTCTCTGCTATTTTTAAAGTGATCTATACCTTGAATATAGAGTTCTCGGCCTTTTTCCGAGAGAGATTTATCTTTAAATAGGGGGAGGGTAATAACTGTTCCTCTAAATTTCGAAGAACCAACCGTTAGAAAAAATGTTTTGTTATTAATTCTAAATTCTCTTTTTACGGAAGCAATAAGAAAAATATTGTCATCAAGATTTATCTTATTTCTAAGAAATCCAAATTTTTTAGATTCCACGATAATAGTCCCTTGTGTTTCTTCGATGTCTTTATCAACCTTTATAAGAACGGGAAAATAGGCCCCTCCACGGTTATTATAGATTTTTGAAGCTGTTTCTTGCCCTAAGAAACATCCTTTTTTGTAATCTACGGCCGTTTCATTAAGATAGGTTTCGTTAATAAAAACATTCCAAGGCATTTCATGCCAAAGGAAATAACCGTTACATTTTCTAATTTCATGACATAGATCTTTTTTTAGGATGGGGTATGTTGATGAAAAATCAAAGAGAATTCTTGCATATTCTCCCCAAAAATATCCAAAGAAAGCATTTTCATGATCATCTGAATGACGGGACGGCCATTCAATAGTAAAATTTTTGTTGGAATGCTCTATAGAAACATCCTCCATAACAATAAATTTTTTTAGGTCGGAAACAAAATTTTCGACTGCGGCCTTTTCAATAAGAAAGTAATAATGCCGAGGATTTTTTTTAATAAGATGGCCGTAGGCCACAATTTTTCCTAAGCGGTTGAGTCTTGCAGAGACGTGAAAATTGTTTTCGGGAAGCTTTTTGACATTACTTGTAAGCCCCGATGATAAAAAATTTTCGGCATCTTCTCCCCTAATAGAAATAAGGGAAAAGTGATTTTCTAAATCGATCTGATAGTTCTCATATCGCTCTTGAATATGAATCATAGAGAAAAGGATTCACCACACCCACAAGTGTTTGTAGCGTTGGGATTTTTGAAGACAAATCCCTTACCATCGAGTCCATCCTGAAAATCCAAGGTTGAATCCTTTAAATAAACGGCCGACTTAAGATCGATAAAGATTCTAATATTATCAAAGGTTAAGATATGGTCTTTATCTTTTTCTTTATCAAAATCTATTTTGTAACTCAGTCCCGAGCAACCTCCTCCGACGACACCAAGGCGTATCCCGTATCCAATACCCTTGTCTTCTCTTGCAAAGATTTCCCGAACTTTGTCTAAGGCCTTGTCGGTTACGCCAATAACACTATCTTCTATCATTTAATGTTTCCAGACATCGTCTTCCCTTTGAAATTCAAGATTAATAGAGCGAGCGAGAACAAACAGATAATCCGACAAGCGATTGATCATGGCCATCATGGTGAAACTCACGAGGTCTTCCCCTCTTGTATGCATCTTCGTATGGGCCATATCGCATTCTACTCTTCTGCACACGGAACGGCAAACATGGGCAATGGCCGCTCTCGCATCGCCTCCCGGGAGGATAAAATTTTTAAGGGTGGGAAGTGTGTCATCGAGAACATCGATCCTTTTTTCTAAGCGTTCCGTGATGTCTTTGTCTACATCATCGGGAAATTTCATCGTTGTTCTTTGTTCGGATGTGGTTGTTAAACGGGTTCCCATGATAAAAAGTTGATTTTGAATCATTTTCAATAGGGAGACATCGTCTGCAAGGCGGCCTTCTAGGCGACTTATCAACAGTCCGATAAATGAATTAAGTTCATCGACTCCCCCGCCAAGGCCGAGAAGATGGCTTGTTTTTGAGGCCTTTACTCCTCCAAAAACGGAAGTAAAACCATCGTCTCCTTTTTTTGTATACACTTTCATTACATATTTCTCCTGTATTTTCCGCCAACTTTGTATAAAAGATTGGTTATTTGTCCAAGTGAGCAAAAATTAACACAATAAAGAAGACTTTCAAAGATATTTTCATTGTTTAATGCAGAAAGTCTTAACTTTTCCAAGGCCTTGTCGCACTCTTTTTGGTGCTTTTTCTTAAAGGCCCGGAGTCTTTCTATTTGGTCCGTTTTCTCTTCGATGGAACTTCTTGAAAGTTCCGTCGTTTTCTTTTGTTCTTGGGACTCATTTCTATAGGTGTTCACGCCGATAATTTCCAGTTCTCCGGAATCTTTGAGGGTTTCATAATGAAGGGATTCCTCCTGAATTTTACTTCTCTGATACATACTCTCCATAGCACCTAGGACACCTCCTTTATCGGAAATGCGTTCAAATTCATAAAGGATGCCCTCTTCCACAATATCGGTTAAATCATTCAGGAGAAAAGAGCCTTGAAGCGGATTGTCTGTTTTATTGAGTCCAAATTCTCTGTTGATAATCATCTGGATGGCCACGGCCCTTCTTACAGACTCTTCCGTCGGTGTTGTAACGGCCTCATCGTAAGCATTTGTGTGGAGGGAGTTGCAGTTATCGCTTAGGGCCAAAAAGGCCTGAAGAGTCGTGCGAATATCATTGAAACTAATTTCTTGGGCATGCAGAGACCTTCCGGATGTTTGAATGTGGTACTTAAACTGTTGAGATTTTTCACCGGCACCATACTTGTCTCTTAATGTTACGGCCCAAATTTTTCTGGCAACTCTACCGATAACGGCATATTCGGGGTCAAGTCCATTGCTAAAAAAGAATGAAAGATTAGTTGCAAAATCATCAATGGACATACCTCGACTCAAATAGTATTCCACATAGGTAAAACCGTTTGACAATGTAAAGGCCGCTTGAGTGATAGGATTTGCCCCGGCCTCGGCAATGTGGTAACCGGAGATAGATACGGAATAATAGTTTTTAATGAAGTGCTTACAGAGATATTCTTGCATATCTCCCATCATTTTAAGAGCAAACTCTAGGGAAAAAATACAGGTATTTTGGGCCTGATCTTCCTTTAAAATATCTGCCTGAATTGTTCCTCGAAGTTGCCGAAAAATATCGATTCTTTTTGTCTCATCCCAATAATCTCGGCCCTTGAGATTTTGCCTGAGTCCCACAGAAAAAAACATGGCCAAGATGATGGGCGCTGGGCCGTTAATAGTCATAGAGACGGATGTTAAAGGATTTATTAAGTCAAAATCCGAATAGAGAACTTCCATATCATCAATTGTAGCGATAGAGACTCCGGCCTCTCCTATTTTTCCAAAAATATCAGGCCTTTCATCAGGGTCTTCTCCATAAAGGGTAATTGAATCAAAGGCCGTAGAGAGGCGTTTTGCCTTTTCATTATGGGCCAAATAGTGAAAGCGTTTATTAGTCTTTTTAGGCCCTCCCTCACCGGCAAACATTCTCTTTGGCGATTCATCTTTTCTCTTAAAAGGGAAGATGCCTTGAGAGAAGGGGAAAAACCCCGGTAGATTTTCATTTCTAATAAATTGATACTTAGAGGACTTGGACAAGAATCTTGGATAGGCCACTTTGGGGATAGAGTTATGAGATAAAGAAAAATATTGCGTTTCTACGGAAATATCCTTGTCTCTCACTCTGTAGACATATTTTCCTTTTTTCAACATTTCAATACGGGAATCGAACGTATCAACATCGATCAAAGTACGGTCTCTTAGGTCGTTTTTACTATCATCAAGGGCCTTTTCTAAAAGATTATTCCGGGGAAGAAATTCCAAGGCCTTTTCTAAGGCCTCATAACGTTGAAGTTTTTCTGTTTCTTCTTTCGTTTCCTCATTATAGTTTCTTACCGTATCGGCAATTTCTCTCAAATAAAGAGTACGGTTTGCCGAGATAATATTTCTTTTATCAAAGGCCCCCCTCTCTCTTTCAAAAAGTAGCTTGTCGGTCTCAAAGCAAAAGGACTTTGCAATTTCGTAAAAAAGGTCATTAACACCTTTATCAAAAAACTTCGAGGCCATAGTTCCAAAGACGGGAAGAACTCCATCCTTCGGAGAACTGGGATGTCCTGCAAAAAGGCCTTTATTCCTTCGATATTGCATTCGAACATCTCTCAAGGCATCCTCACTTCGAGGTTTTTCAAATTTGTTGATAGCAATAAAATCTGCCTGTTCAAGCATTTCAAGTTTTTCAAGTTGTGTGGCCGCTCCATATTCGGGAGTCATCACATAAAGACATTTATCGGCCACGGTTGTAATAGCATCTCCCGCCTGTCCGATACCACTTGTTTCAACAAAGAGAAGATCAAAGTGGAGAGACCTCATATAAGAAACGACTTTTTCTATATGGGGAGAGAGTTCCGTCTTTGAATATCTTGTGGCGAGTGAACGAACAAAAACGCTCCGGCCGTCGGCACTGTTAAGACGAATGCGGTCTCCGAGAAGTGCTCCCCGTGTTTTCTTTTTTGTAGGATCAATGGAAATGAGGGCAATTTTCTTTTGAGGATAGTAAAGCTGAAAGCGCAGAAGAAGTTCATCAATAAGAGAAGATTTACCGGCCCCTCCCGTACCCGTAACACCGAGAACGGGAGTATTCCCCTCTTCTAGAGGAAAAGGGTATCGACCCTTGTTTTCAATGTAAGTAACGGCCCTTGCTATATCGTAAAAGTTAGTAGCGGTTGAAGAAAAAGAAACATCTTCAATGGTTGAAAAACTCGCTTTATCAATCATATCATTGACGATTCCTACCAGGCCTAGAGAAGCACCATCCTCCGGAGAATATATTCTTTTAATTCCCTTCTTTTCGAGAGCGGTGATTTCATCGGGAGTAATCACTCCACCTCCACCGCCGAAAATCCGAATATTTTTTGCCCCTTTTTGATCGAGAAGCCGGCGAACATAGAGAAAATACTCATTGTGTCCCCCTTGGTAAGAGCTTAAGGCCACGGCATGAACGTCTTCCTCGATAGCGGCATTGACAACTTCTTCGGCCGAGCGGTTATGGCCTAAATGAACAACCTCTATCCCTTGCGACTGAAGTATTCTTCTGATAATGTTGATCGACACATCATGTCCATCAAAAAGACCGGCGGCCGTGACAAAGCGTAAACTAGTCAAAAAAGCACTCCTCTTTGCACTCTAGAGCAATATATCCTAGAGATTGCACAAAGAAAAGTGACATCGGCCGCAAGCTTTTATTGAAGTTCTTTTTTTACACGGGAGAGAAGATTGCGTGTTTTTTGGAGAAGTTCCGTTTTGAGATTAAAGAGTATAGGATTTTTGGCCTGCTCTTCAATTTCATGAATCCATTCAAGAATGTATGAGCAAAGATTTCTTATTCGACGAAGGTTTTTAAGATGCTCTTTAGACGACAATTTTACCGTGTATTCATTTTCCAAGTAAAAGTTTTGGTGGTGGATATCGACGTTATCTAAGGATTTTTCAACGGCATATTTTATGTTAGAGGTTATGTTCTTTAGACTGGATAGTTGATGTGTAAATTCTAACCACCATATGGAAGTTAAGGGGGGAAACGACAAAAAAATGTCTTTTGCCAGAAAAAAAAGGTCAAAAGGCCCAAGATAGATTTCCTCGAAGGATATATTGTTGAAGTTGTGATTGTTATGAACTCGTGAGTGTGGAAGCGGTTCCTTATAGGGATTATTCACCGTATATAGCATGTAATCAAAGATCGATGTTCGGTGATATTTTCTTCTTGTCGTAAACATTTTGTGTCTAATTTCATGAAGGGCGATCGTACTTTGTTTTCCCCTGAGTATCCTTATTGCAGCAATTTCACCTATGTCTACTCTTTGTCCTCGATTAAATCCTGCTGTATTGGATTCAAGATTTTCTATAATGGAAACAGTCATCAAAGGACGGTCTTGGTTTCTCAGTAACCTCAGGTACTTTCTTACCGTAGCATTACCGTTTGGATGAACACCATAGATGGCAAGATTTAAAATATTGTTATCTTCAGAGGAACTAAAGGCCCAGGTTGAAACTCCTTGTTTTTCAAGGAACTTCTGCAGCTGTCTTATAAAAAAGTTATTTTCCTCTATAATTTCACTCACTTTTAGGCCGAAACGTCTACCGTATCCGTAATAAAAAGTTAAGATTTTTAGCATAGATTTGAACATTGGTATAAGTTTGATAATAGAGACGGGTTTTGAGAAGTCTTCTTGATAACTTCCAAATTGTTTAACGGGAAAAAACTTGAGATCATTGAGGCCCATATCGTTCTCGATATAGGGACGAAAGTCTGTTCGTCTTGTAGGCATATAAATGTTTTTCTTTGAGATGTGTTCTAAGATGTTTTTTTGATGTTTGTTATAAGAGACAATAATATCATCCTTTTGTATATCATGAACGATGACATCTTCGAGTTGTCCGCTTTTATTCGGCCTTGAAACAAGAATTCCCGATTGAAGATTGATACTCCTCATAGGAGAAAGGTATATATGATTTTTTTCCTGTTCTTCGATAAATAGAGAATCCGTATTCTCGGTGATAAATAACCGCTTGATTTTATCTAAACAAGCAGTACGTCCTTCCGAAAAAAAAACTATGGCAAAGAAAAAGAAAAATGATTTACGCATCATTAACACTATAGAGATAACTGCGGCCTTCCATTTCGATATTCTTCTCGAACGAAACGAACAAGATTTTTAACAAGTTTTTGAATTTTTTTTAAATCAAGGGTAACAACACTTTTGTTCTTTAACTGTTCTTTGAATGTTTTATTAAAATTTTCGATTTCCTTCATATGAAAAAGGCATTCTGACAGAAATTGATTCAATCGAATGAAATCGTCGTAAACAATCCTATTCCAGGCCATTCTTGTAGAAAACGAAAGGGATGACTCCAAAAACTCGTTAGGTTTCAAGTATTTTATTGCTTTTTTGGGGAGAGGAACTAGAACCTCTTTGTTGGGGGAAATATTAATCATAAGATTACCATTGATTGTCATCAAATCTCTATTGAATGAACGGGGGAAGCTTTTTAACACAACACGAGTGAATCTTTTGATGTTTTCAACAAATCTTTTAAACATAAAAAGATTATAGGTAATGTTTTCGTAACTAGCTATATTATCAATAATCAAAGGTTTTGAAAGGAAAGTGTAAAGTTCTTCAAGAGATAATTTAAATTGATAAGGTCGTTGCTCCTGTGGCCTCCAATAAAAGGATGTTACAATTCCCTGTTCGGATAAAAGTTGTTGAATTTTTGTTATCAAACTGTTATTGGTTTCAACAAAGTTTTTTGATTCTTTTTCCTGTAGATAAATCTCTCTGAGTGACCTGTATTCTTCTTCAAGCTTAGAAGCTTCCTCGTTGGATATAGAGACGGAAAAATCTTTCGTAGACGTGTCTGTCCAATGTCGTGGACGGAGTTCAAGATCATTTAGAGGGAGAGGTTTCTTAGAAGAAACAAGGATGGCCGTGCCTTCCCGGTCGTTGATACTTTTAATGTATGTAACCGAAAAAGCAATTGATGCTTGATCTAGGACTCGAGGGTCAATGACACGACGGTAAGGAAGGATAGGCATATAGAGATTATCTTTTAAAACAATCTCTTCCGAAGAAGATCCATGAATTTGTGAAACAACGTGAACGTTATCATTGTTAACTTTAGTAATCATTACATTTTCAAGATGGCCTCGATCGTTAACACGGGAAACAATTGCATCTTTTTTCAGAAAAGACCTTTTTACCGGGGGTAGTGTTGTGAGATTTTTATACAAAAGAGGATTAATGTTGAAATCAAGATCACGTTGTGATTTTAAGATGTATTCGGCCTCCGTAGGAGTGAGAGCTTTCGTTTGCACAAGCAAATCTAGGGCCTTGTGACAGGTTGATGCCTTTATGCTTAAAGGAAAAAATAGGAAGAACATGGAAGGAAGTAGGTTCATAATAAACCTACAATTTTATTAATTTTATGCTTAGTTGACGATTTTTTCCTTCTCGACGAACTTGAACCTTGACGACATCATCTACTTTTTTCTTGTCGAGAACGTGGTAAATTTCGTCATAGTTATTAACTTTTTGGCCGTCAATAGAAAGAATTACATCACCAAGATAATATCTTCCTCTTCGATCTTTTGTGATTCCTTTCAATCCTGCTTTGTAGGGCGGATGTTTAGGATCGACAAACTTGACGATGACTCCCTCTTGAACATCAAAGTAGTTTTGATAATAGTCTTCGAGAAGAACAATGCCGAGTCCGGGCCTTATGACCTTGCCGTCCTTGATGATCTGGGGAACGATTCTCTTTATCGTGTCGATGGGGACGGCAAACCCCACACCTGCACTTCCCCCGCTTCTTGAAAAGATCATGGTATTAACACCGATAACACGGCCTTGAGAATCAAGAAGAGGGCCCCCGGAATTGCCGGGATTAATAGAACTGTCTGTTTGAATCATATCCTCTATAGTTACTCCCCCAATGCCTTGAATTTTTCTTCCCAAGGCCGAAATAATTCCTGCAGAGATAGAGTGGTCTAATCCAAAAGGATTTCCAAGGGCCAGGGCCTTTTGTCCTACAATCAATTTTTGCGAATTTCCAATTGTAACGGGAGTTATCATCTTGGGAATTTTCTGAAGTTTTAAAACAGCGATATCTTTTCTCGGTGCGACTCCCTGAATAACGGCAGGATACTCCGTCTTGTCATTGTGAAAAGTAATGATAAATTTATCTCCTCCACGAACAACGTGATAGTTTGTAACAATATGTCCTTTTTTATCCCATACAAGACCTGAACCGGCCCCGGCGGGAACCTTCTTTTTTATATGATCAAAGAAACTTCTTCTGGCCAATTGTATATTGGAAACATGAACGATGGATGAAGCGTTTTTTTTAAAGATTTGAATAGTATTCTTCTCACTCTCTAAAAGGCCTGAAGAATCCTCAGCTTTTGAAGAGAAACTTGAAAAGAATCCATGGCCTTGAAAGGTAAAAATTATAATGAGAACAAAAAAATAAAAGAAACGAAATCTCATAGAAGAACTCTACAGATCTTTTAGATATTTTAAAAATTCACTTTCCGAAGAGAGGAGAAAACGAGATTCACCACTTAAGGATTTGCTATAGGCCTCCATACTTCTTATAAAGTCGTAAAAAGGAGGATCTTTTTTTAGTGAATCTGCGTAAATGGCAATGGCCGTTGCCTCTGCCTTACCCTTGATCTGCTGGGACTTTCTGTAGGCCTCCGATCGAATTTTTTCTAGGTCTCTCGTCGTGCGCCCTTCGATAATGCGTTTTTCTCCCTGTCCGATAGAACGGATTTTTTGAGCGATACGCTGTCTTTCGGAAACCATTCTCTCGTAGACTTTTTGTTCGACGTCTGCTTCATAGCTAATTCTTCTCAATTGCACGTCGATAAGACTAATGCCGAGTTTTTTCAACTCTCCCGAGGCATTCTGAACAATCATATCAGAAAGTTTTTCTCGTCCATTGTCGATTTTTTCAATTTCTCCGGTTACCTCGTCTTCGACAATGACCTCACCTCTTTTCTTTTTTTCTTCTATATCCTTTTTATATTCCTGAATTCTCTCAAAAATTTGATTAGAATTTCTTACGGCCTCCACGAGATTGCTATTGGAAATAACATCTCTTGTGGTTGAGTCAATAATTGTATCTAAACGTGCTTTTGCCCCGATTTCGTTGCGAACCGTTTGAATAAATTTCAAGGCATCGATGACTTGCCAGCGCGCCGTGGTATCAACTTTAATATATTTTTTATCCTTTGTGGGAATTTGGTTGGGAAAACCATCCCAAGAGAGAATCCTTTTATCTACATAGCGAACATCTTGAATAAAGGGCACTTTGACGTGAAGACCGGCCTTTGTAATGGGATTCCCCATAGGTTTACCAAATTCCGTAATAATGGCCTGCCTTCCTTCGGGAAGAATAAAGCAAATGCTCTTAAAGGCGATAAAAAGAACTGCAACAAGAGCTAAAGGGACAATAACTTTGAACGGTACTTTATTATTTGACATTTACGTTATTTCCATATATGGGGAGAAGTCCCTTGATTGTCGGGTCGATAATGGTGACGTTGCTGAATTTGCGAAAAAGATTTTCCATAGTTTCCAAATAAATCCTCCTTCTCGTGATTGCCGGTGCCTTTCTGTACTCATTGTAAACTTGGTTAAATTTTTCCGCATCTCCGAGGGCGGTGTTTACGGCACTAGTAGCATAACCCTCTGCCTCGGAAATCATTTTTTGGGCCTGTCCCCTGGCCTCCGGGATAAGTTTGTTGTATAGTTCTTCGGCCTCATTGATAAGTTGCTCTTGTTCTTGCTTGGCCGAATTAACTTCGTTAAAAGAGGGTTTGACTTTATCGGGAGGATTAACATCCTGGAGTTTAACCGTAACAATTTTGACTCCCATATCATACTTGTCGAGAACCTCTTGCATAAGGGCCGTAGCATCGTTTGATATCTCTACTCGGCCTGTTGTGAGAACTTCGGTGACGGAGCGATCGCCAACAACCCTTCTCATGATAGATTCCGAAACATCCCGAATATTTCTTTCCGGAGAACTCGTTTGGAATAAAAATTTAAAAGGATCGGCAATTTGGTATTGAACAACCCATTCTACATCGGCCACATTCAAATCACCCGTTAACATTAAAGATTCTTGGTCAAAATTTCCTTCAGAGTATTGGGTTCTTCGGGAAGAAAAGTTCTGAGATCGAAACCCAAATTCTGCCTGCAAAACCCGTTTTGTTTTCACTTTGATTTCCTTATCAATACCAAAGGGTAGTTTAAAATGTAATCCTGGAGGATTGGTCTTTGTGTATTTACCAAACCTTATAATCACGGCCTCTTCATCCGGTTCTACCGTATAAAAAGATGTGGCCAATGCCCATAGGGTAATAATGACGACAATTGCAGGAATGATAAACTTGGTACCTCTTTGAAGATCGTTCATAAATTTATCGATATCGCTTTGAAAATTCCCTTGATCCATTCTTTACTCCGAAGGTTTAAGCTCAATCATTAACAATACACACACTCCAATTTTCCCTACTTTAACTAAACCTTCCCGACTATGTCAACCGATATTTATCTTAAATCTTGCATTTTCTTTTTCTCGTCCTCCAATACGGTGCGTCTTCTATATATACTCGGGGGCCTCTGTTGTTGCGATGCGCTGACAAAACTCAATGCAACAAGACTTTATCGACTCACCGCTTTTGTGAGATATATTGATTGTTATGAAAACATTGCTGGGCCTTGTTATATACATCTTAAGTTGTATGCTTTGCCTTTCTTATGCCGAATCTTTTAAAGATGTTGTCGATAGCATCGATTCCCATAACGCTACGGAAATATTGAGAAAAACATCCTTAGCATTGAAAGAAACGGCAAAAATTCAAGGGGCCTGGAGCGACCCTTCCATACGATTGGCCTTTCGAAATTTCCCCAAGGATTCTCTTAAAAATGATGAAACTCCCATGACGGGAGTAGAAGTAGGAATTTCACAAAAAATACCACTAACAACGAAATATCGAAACTTTAAAAAGTCCTTTGAGATGTTGTCCCTATCAAAATCCCTCGAGGCCGAAGATAAAAAGAGGCAACTCATTCAACATCTTTGGGAAATTCTTATCGAGGATAGAAAGCTCAAAGAAGAAGATGGTATTTTTAAAGAAAACCTTCAGTGGATTTCAAAAATGTTGGAAATCTCTCAAAAGCTTTATGCCAACGGAACCCTTTCCGGACAAGGACTCCTCGATATCCAAATAAGAAAGGCCGAAGTTGAGGCCGTTCTCGAACAAAAAACGTATGAAAAAAAAATTCAAAAAGACCGATTAGGTTATCTTTCCGACGTAGCAAGCCGTATTGATACAACAACTATTCCCTGGAGAATTTTAGAAAAAAGAGAAACTCATGCAAAAGATAAACGCCGGCCTATTCTAGAATCTCTTCTCCAAAAAGCGCAATATGAACTCACCGCAAGCAAACAATCCTATATACCCGATATAAATGTCTCCCTTGGATATGTAAAAAGATCGAATATCGACAAAAAAGGAGATTTCCTTCAAGCATCCCTCTCCATGGACATACCTCTTACGGGAAAAGCATCTGCAAATTATGCTAGGGCCGTTTACAAACAACATTCGATAAAAAGTCGTTTAAATGATTATGATAGGAAAAGAAATCGTGAATCGAGAAAACTCTCAAATACTATTGCAAAACTCTTAGGGAAATTAAAAATCTTAGAAAACAGGATTATACGATTTGCAGAAAATTCACGAAAAATTACCTCAAAATCTTATGAACTTGGACAATCAAACTATGTCGAACTCTTGCAAGCAGAACTGAAACTCCAACAGTTTCTCTTAACAAGAGTAGAAATCAGGGCCGAATTGGCCTATACTAGAGCGGCCCTAAAATATCTATTGGGAGAAGCACTTCATGACTAAATACACCGTTTTCCCTCTCATGGTTTGTCTTTTCTTCCTCTGCTGCAATCAAAAGACTTCCTATAATGACGACCCTAAAACCTTCTATACATGTCCCATGCATCCTACAATCAGAGAGACAAAACCGAGTAAGTGTCCTATTTGTCATATGAATCTTACTAAAGTTCAAAAGTCCGCATCAAAAGAAAAAAAACAGTCTTGGCAATGTCGAGATTTTCCCGATGTTACCAGCGAACAAGCAGATATCTGTCCCCTTGATGGGACAAAGATGGTAGAAAAAATTCATGACAACAACGATAGTAGCATCCACATTATGGGAACAATACGGCCAAAAAAATCCCATTTAAAACATTTTAGGGCCGAAACTGTTGTGGCGAAAACAATGAGTATGGTTAAAAGCATTCGCCTTCTTGGTGTTGTTTTGCAATCGGAAGATCAAGAGAGTAATATTCCAACCCGAGTTGACGGAAGAATTGAAAAAGTTTTTATAAAATCTACAGGGAGTTTCGTACGAATCAACGATCCTGTCGTGGAAATCTATGCACCAAAACTTATAACTGCAGGTGAAGAATATTTAATTGCACAACGAAGTTATCAAAGGACAAAGACGAGAGAGTTTCGAGAAATGCTCTCTCAAAGTAGAGAAAAACTTAAACTTTGGGGAATCAAAGATTTTCAATACCGATCTTGGTATGAGAAGGGAACTGTTCCCAAAAGCATCGTCCTTTACTCTTCTGCCACAGGTATTGTAAGAAAAAAACATGCCGTTTTAGGGAAGTACTTTAAAGAGGGACAAAACCTTTTGGAACTCTCTAATCTCTCCAGTGTCTGGGTCGAGATGGATGTTTACGAACAGGATGCAAATCTCGTCTCCCTAGGACAACAAGTTTCCCTTGAGTTTATCGCTATTCCCGGAGAAACATTTACGGGAGAAATAGACTTTATCAATCCCGTACTCAACCCAAAATCTCGAACCCTTAAAGTGAGAACAACGCTCTCTAATACAACGGGAGGCCTTAGACCCGGTATGGCCGCCGATGTAACGGCAACCATCCGATTACAAGGCAAATCTCTCGTCGTTCCAAAATCGGCCGTTATCGATACGGGAAAACGAAAAATCGTCTGGTTAAAAATACATGACAACGAGTTTCAAGCAAGGGTCGTGCACACGGGATATGAATCGGAAGGCCATATAGAAATCAAACAGGGGGTTTCCCAAGGAGAAAGCGTTGTCCTAGAGGGAAATTTTCTTTTAGATGCCCAGGCCCAAATATTTGACGTTTATCAACAATCTTCTAGGTAAAAAGTGATTCAAAAATTTACAGAAATCGTCATTGCAAATCGAATTTTGGTCGTCATGGCCTTTATCCTTATTGCCCTGATCTCTGTTTTTAGCATCACCACGGCCAGAATTGATGCTATTCCCGACCTTGGAGAAAACCAACAAATTGTTTTTACCAAATGGCCCGGAAGATCTCCTAAGGATGTGGAAGAACAAATCACTTACCCCTTAAGCACGGCCCTCCAAAGTGTTCCAAAAGTCAAAGATGTTAGAGGATTGTCTATTTTTGGTGTTTCCACCATTTTTGTTATTTTTGAAGACAATGTCGATTTTTATTGGAGTCGAACCCGTGTTTTAGAGGCCATAAACCTTGCAGCATCTTCTCTCCCCCAAGGCCTAAACCCCGTCCTCGGCCCCGATGCTACGGGATTAGGGCAAGTTTTTTGGTATACCGTTGAAAATAAAGACAATGCCATACATCCATTATCTCTCGCACAACTACGCTCCCTTCAGGATTTTTACATTAAACATTATCTTCAAAGTGTAAAGGGGGTCAGTGAAGTGGCCTCTATTGGAGGATTTGTTAAGGAATACCAAATTGATGTAGACCCAAAAAAACTTTTTGCCTACGATATCCATTTCAGTAACCTCATTCAATCGATTAAGAATAGTAATATTGACGTAGGAGCAGAGGTTGTCGAAGACGGCGACCGAGAATTTATCGTCAGGGGGAAGGGGTTTTTTCGATCTCTTCAGGATATTGAAAACGTCGTTATTGATATTAAAGAAAAAGTTCCCGTTAGGGTTAAAGATGTCGCTACGGTGGGAATAGGCCCTAGTTTTAGAAGAGGGGCCCTTGACAAAAACGGCAATGAAAGCGTCGGTGGCGTTGTTACTATGCGCTATGGAGAAAATCCTAGGTTAGTCATCAATGCCGTAAAGAAAAAAATTAACACTATCGATAAAGGTCTTCCCGATGGAGTAGTGATTGTGCCTTTTTACGATCGTACAACATTAATCGAGGAAACCGGTAAAACTGTTTTTACGGCCCTAGGAGAAGAAATCATTATCACTGTTTTCGTCATTCTCCTATTTCTTCTCCATTTCCGCTCTTCTCTATTGGTTTCTCTCACCTTGCCTTTTGGTGTGGGAATCAGCTTTTTTCTCATGAAAACCCTTGGAATTGATTCAAACATTATGAGTCTTTCGGGCATGGTTATCGCTATAGGACACATGGTAGATGTAGGGATCATTATCATAGAAAATATTTATTCAACCCTAGAAAAACGACCTAATGCTTCCGGTGAAGAAAAAAGACAAATGATCGCAAATGCGATGGGAACCGTAGGCCCCGCCGTTCTCACGGCCTCGATAACGACCATTGTAACATTTTTACCTGTTTTCGGTCTTACGGGAAGTGAAGGTAAACTTTTTGTCCCCTTGGCCTGGGCCAAAACCCTCGCCATGATCGGCGCCGTAACTACAGGATTTATCCTCCTTCCTACCCTATCCGTTTTTTCTTTTCAAGGTGCATTAAGGCCAATGGAAAAAAATAAAGTGAGTGTCTTGATTTCTAAATACTATCGTCGAATTTTACACTGGGTTCTCGATCACAGATTACTCTCTCTATCGTTTCCTCTCATCCTTCTTCTCATGGGAGGATTCGCTTTTTTCCATCTTGAAAAAGAGTTTATGCCCTCTCTTAACGAAGGGGATATCCTTTATATGCCTGTTACCGCATCTAATGTCAGTATGACAAAAGCAAGAGAACTTCTCTCCTATACGGATAAGATTTTAAAGGAGCATCCTCTTGTAGATTATGTTGTTGGAAAACTTGGTCGCGTAAATTCGGCCTTAGACCCCGCGCCTATATCTATGTTTGAAACGATCATCAAACTTATCCCCAAGGAACAATGGCCGTCGGGAAAAACAATTTATCATATTATGGACGAACTTGATGAATCCCTCCAAGTTCCCGGACTTGTCAATTCTTGGAATTTTCCCATTCAAACAAGAATCAGCATGATCTCCACGGGTATAAAAACACAAATGGGCCTAAAAATTTTTGGAGATGACTTGGAAACCTTAGAACAACTCTCTATTCATTTAGGACGTATCATAACAAAACTTAAAGGGGCCCAAAACGTTTATCCGGAGAAAATTACAGGCAGGCCCTATATTGAATTTGATATAGATCGAGTGGCCGCCTCAAGGTTTGGTATTAATACAGGTACCGTTCATCAAATCCTCCAAACGGCCGTTGGAGGTATGCCCATAGGACAATTTTATGAGGGAAGAGAACGATATCCCATAAGAATTCGTTATAAAAAAGAATTGAGAGATAGAATTGACGAACTCAAAAGAGTTCTTGTGCCAAGTCCACTGGGGCAACATATTCCCATAAAACAACTGGCCACCATACAAACGGTTAACGGGCCTGTTGCTATTCGATCGGAAAACGGTCTCCTCATGCTTACAGTACTTTTTAACGTAAAAGGACGAAACCTAAAAGATTTTATAGAGGATGCTAAAAAGCAAATTGACGATAATCTCTCTCTTCCAAAAGGATATTCTCTTGTGTGGGCCGGAGAATATGAAAATCAAGAAAGGGCCGTGCGAAAACTGCAGATACTCATTCCTCTCGCCCTTCTCATCAATTTCCTCCTTATCTTTTGGTGTCTAAAGAATATTAGAAATTCTTTCATCGTCATGTCCGCTATTCCCGTGGCCGCGGCCGGAGGATTCATTTTGCTCTGGATATCCGGCCTTAAAACTTCCGTGGCCATTTGGGTGGGCCATATCGCCCTTTTTGGTATTGTTGTTGATGACGGTATTGTCATGATGACCTATCTTCAAAAAACACTGACACAAAAACGTCCTCAAAACTGGAGTGAACTTAAAGACTGTATCATCAGCGCAGGGTCTCGAAGGATTCGCCCACTTCTCATGACAACGGTAACAACCATTACCGCTCTTTTACCCGCAGTATGGTCAACGTCAATAGGAAGTGAAATCATCCGGCCTATGGCCGTGCCCATTCTTGGAGGAATGGGGATAGAGTTTATCACATTGCTTATTATTCCCATTATCTACTCCTATAGTGAGCAAAAAAAACTTTAACTTGACATAATAAGTAAGTTGACATAGTACTTCCCATATGAAAATATTATTTTTGTCTATTTTCTTTTTTTTCCTTTTCCCATATACCTTCGCTTGGCCGCCGACAGATTGTGATTCTCTAGTATCTTCTGTTTTAAAGACATCTTCAACAAGACAAAACATTGATCAGGAACACTTCACCCAAGAGAGTTTATCCGATCTTTTTCTAGAACTTCAAGAGGCCATTTATGTGAACAAAATCACTTTAGAAGATCGGCAGATGAGAACCGTTATTTATCAATGGGATACTCGGAATAAAAATCCCTCAATAGTGATAATGGTAAATATAGGACGTTTTTTTGGAGTAAATATTTCATTTCTTTTAGAACATGTAGGACGCTTAAAAGATCAGATAGACCTTTCTAAAGTGAATAAAGAACGTTTTCTTTCACAAGAAGAAAGGAATCTTGTTTTAAAAACAATCCATCAACAACTCTTGGGACATATTGATAGTGCTTTACAAAAAGACCGTCTTACCAAAGAAGATTTGGCCTCTCGTTTAAATATCCCCCGGGAATTGCTTCGGAAAATCAGTGAGGAGAGAGGTGTTCCCCGCCTCCTCACTCTTGTAAATATTTTAGAAAAATTAGATATTGATGTTATCCTTTTTTTTAAACAAATTGAAATTGTATGGCATAGCGGTGGTCAATCTAAAACTATCGATCTAACAAGAGAAACATCATTAATTCAAAAACAGAGACAGAGGAAGACTATACCCGTTGATCTCAAGAAACAACTTTTAACTTTAAACGGGGACATCCGCGAAGAATACAAGGGTATGGTCGGATACGCAAAGTTTGCCGAGGATCACTATGAAGGGAAGATGCAAGTAACTTTTAAAAACACCTCCGCAGTTTAAAAGAAACGTTTTTTCGCAAACTAAAAGGAAAGCTTTTAACTTCGAACGGGGACATCCGCGAAGAATATATGGTCGGGTACGCAAAGTTTGCCGAGGATCACTATGAAGGGAAGATGCAAGTAACTTTTAAAAACACCTCCGCGGTTTTGGAAAAAAGCGTATTTCAAAAAACAAATTGAGAGCTTTCAAGGAACTGTTGAAGATTTTCGCGAACTAAAAGGAAAGCTTTTAACTTTAAACGGGGACATCCGCAAAGAATACAAGGGTATGGTCGGATACGCAAAGTTTGCCGAGGATCACTATGAAGGAAACATGCTAAAAGCTTTTCACAATACCTCCGCAGTTTTGGAAAAAAGCGTATTTCAAACATCAGGTTGGCGTCAGTTTCAAAGAAACGTTAAAGATTTTCGCGAACTAAAAGGAAAGCTTTTAACTTTAAACGGGGACATCCGCAAAGAATACAAGGGTATGGTCGGGTACGCAAAGTTTGCCGAGGATCACTATGAAGGGAAGATGCAAGTAACTTTTCAAAACACCTCCGCGGTTTTGGAAAAAAGCGTATTTCAAAAAACAAATTGGCAGAGCTTTCAAGGAACTGTTGAAGATTTTCGCGAACTAAAAGGAAAGCTTTTAACTTTAAACGGGGACATCCGCGAAGAATACAAGGGTATGGTCGGATACGCAAAGTTTGCCGAGGATCACTATGAAGGAAACATGCTAAAAGCTTTTCACAATACCTCCGCAGTTTTGGAAAAAAGCGTATTTCAAACATCAGGTTGGCGTCAGTTTCGAAGAAACGTTAAAGATTTTCGCGAACTAAAAGGAAAGCTTTTAACTTTAAACGGGGACATCCGCGATGAATACAAGGGTATGGTCGGATACGCAAAGTTTGCCGAGGATCACTATGAAGGGAAGATGAAAACAACTTTTCAAAACACCTCCGCAGTTTTGGAAAAAAGCGTATTTCAAAAAACAAATTGGCAGAGCTTTCAAGGAACTGTTGAAGATTTTCGCAAACTAAAATAGGAACTGTTGAAGATTTTCGCAAACTAAAATAAAAATTATTAAAACATTAAGGATCCGCTACCCTTTTGTATTTCCCCTAACACCCAAGATTTAATTCCAAAATTTGAAGAGATTTTTTGTACCTTCTCTGAATCGTGTGTAATAACAACGAACCCTATACCCATATTAAATGTTTGATAGAGTTCTCGTCGGGGTAGTTGAGAGCGATCGGCAAGAATTTTAAAAATAGGAGAAATATCATCCAAGGAAGGAGTAAAGTTAATATGATAATTAAAGCGGCCTGATATTCGAAGGATATTTTCTACTCCTCCTCCGGTAATATGGGCCAAACCTGAAGCAAGTTTTGTTCTTTTGAATTCTTTGACCACATTCCAATAAATTCTTGTAGGTGTTAATGCCTCTCTTAGAAGGCCTTCTTCGGAAGAGTTTATAAGTCTTCTTGCAAGAGAAAATCCGTTGGAGTGAAGACCCGAGGAAGCAAGGCCCACGATTTTCATACCTTCTTGAAGATCGAGGCCGTCGATAAGGTCATCTTTAACAACCTCTCCTACACAAAATCCTGCAAGATCGTATTCGCTCGCCCCATACATTCCCGGCATTTCTGCCGTTTCTCCACCGATAAGGGCCGTGTCGCATTGATTGCATCCTTCAACAATTCCCCGAATAATGTTTTCGGAAATATGAAGATCGAGTTTTCCACAACTTAAGTAATCCAGAAAAAAAAGAGGCCTTGCCCCCGTACAAAGAATATCATTAACACTCATTGCAACCAAATCAATTCCTATAGTATCGTGTTTGTTAAGATGTTGGGCCACTTTAAGTTTTGTTCCAACACCATCTGTCCCTGCGGCCAAGAAGCGATCGTTCTCCATTTGATAGAGGGCCGCAAATCCTCCAATACCTGCATAAACTTGCTTTTGTGAAGAGGTTCCGACAATATGTCGGATTTTTTCTACAAAGAGACGGCCCTTTTCCATGTCTACGCCACTATCTTTATAGGAAAATATTTTTTTCAAAAGACCTTTCCTCTAATGACTAAAGTGTCTTCTTCCCGTAAAAATCATTTTCATCCCCAAGCGGTCACATACCTTAACGACCTCTTCATCTCTGATACTGCCCCCGGGTTGAACAACACTCCTAATGCCATATTCGGCCAAGAGTTCCACGCCATCTTTAAAGGGGAAAAAAGCGTCGCTAACGGCCGTAATATGTTGAAAATCTTTGATACCGTTTTCTCGGGCCTTGGCCACGGCCTGTTCAACGCTAACCAGTCTATTAGGATTGCCCATACCGGCACCAACTAATTGATATCCTCCGGACATTTTTCTTACAAGAGAAATAGCGTTACTTTTAAGATATTTACAGGAGATGATCCCAAAGGTTACACATATTAACGAGTCTTTTTCAAAGGCCTTTTTTGTAACAATCCTAAAGTTTTCGGGGGTTTCAACACGATCTTGATTCTGCAGCAATAGACCTCCGGTAATAGATCTCACTTTTGTATGATTGAGGTCCATTGTCGATGTTTCCAGAATTCTTAAATATTTTTTTTTCTTTAGAATAACAAGGGCCTCGCAAGAAAAAGAAGGGGCCAAGATGAGTTCTACAAATTTTTGAATGATCCATTCGGCCGTTTCCTTTTCTACCGTCTTATTAAAACAGAGGATTCCACCAAAACTGCTTACGGAATCTCCTTGCCAAGCATATTTTAGAGATTTCAGTTGATTATCGGAAGAACAGAGACCGCAAGGATTGCCGTGTTTAATAATAGTGACATTGTGATATAAACCGAAGTGTTCGTCCCTATTCAAATCTGCAATAATATTGAGTGCCGTGTCTGCATCGAGATAATTATTGTAGGACATATCTTTTCCGTAGAGTTTAACCCCTATAGGTGGTTTTTCACCTAATTGAATTAATTCTGCCTCTTGATGGGGATTTTCTCCGTAACGAAGAGACTCCCCAAGGTATGGACTATAGAATTCAAAAAGTTTATTTTGCTTAAAAGATTGTGAAAGGGTTAAAGAGATGACTTGATCGTAATGGTAGGTGTGAATAAAACCTTTTACGGCCAAATGCTCTCTCATTTGCTTTGTTATTGATCCTTCTTGTTCAAATTGTTCTAAAAACAGGCCGTAATCATCAGGACTTGAAAGAACACACACATAGCGATAATTTTTCGATGCGGCCCTAATAAGGGCCACTCCGCCGATATCGATATTTTCAATCAATTCATCTCTAGAAACATTTCTTTTTTTTCTAACTTCAGAAAATGGATAGAGATTGCAAACCACAAGATCGACAGGAGAAATGGAGTGTTGTTGGGCCTGCTGTCTATGGGATTCCTTATCTCGATTAAAAAGAATTCCACCAAAGAGTGAAAACCCTAAGGTTTTCACTCTACCGTCAAAAGCTTCCGGGGCCTTGTTAACATCCTCGATTTTTACCGTGGGAATTTCATGATTTTGAAGGAATCGAGCACTTCCTCCCGTAGAGATCAATTCGACACCTTTTTCGTGCAAAGTTTTTCCCAGAGTATCTAATCCGGATTTATTTGCAACGGAAATCACGGCCCTTTTAATAATCAATCGATCCATCGAGACTTTCTATGATTGTTTTAGGTAGTTGGCAATACTTTTAAAAATATATCTTCCATCGCTAGATGGATTGAGATGTCCTCCTAAGGGAGAAGTCCTTTCATCAATGGCCGCTTCCGGATGAGGCATCATACCTAAAATAAGTTTTGTTTCATCAATTAAGGCAGCAATATTGTCGTTAGGGCCGTGTATATCACATTTGTATTTCAACGCAGTATGTTTCTCTCTTTCTTCTCGAAAGAAATTCTTATCAAAAATCATTCGTCCTTCACCATGACGAATAGGGAGAGTTATTATTTTCTTTGAACATTGATTAAACCATGGGCCTTCATGTTTAGTAACCTCAAGGTCTACCCAAGCATTAATGAAATGTCCACTTGTATTGGCGATAAGAGAAGCACACTGTTTCCCCCTCTTAGGCAACAGGCCCAATTGAACCAAGACTTGAAGGCCGTTACATACTCCTAGAATAGGTTTTTTTGCATCAACAAATGCACAAAATTTGTCTTTTAGACATTTTTCTATGATAAGGGAGAGAACCCTTCCGCTTCCAAGATCATCCCCAAAAGAAAATCCTCCGGGTAAATACAGTCCTTGATACGATTGCAACATAGTTGGGGATTTTTGAAGATCGATTAAATGGATAATATCCGCATCCATTCCCTCATTTTTTAAGGCCTGGGCCGATTCCCTTTCGCAGTTAATACCTACTCCGGATAAAACAAGAAATTTAGCTTTTATACGCACTAAGCAATCCTTCATTCCAACATTGAACGAGTCGAGATATGGATACTTCCGTTTTTTTATTGTTTACGTTTAAAGTTAGCTTTTTTGTCCCACAAATTTTTCCCCAAATTTTAAAGTTTTCCCCCATAAGCTCTTGGGCCGAGCGAATCTTGTCCGGTGAAATCGAGGCCATAAAACAAGTAGGGCCTTCACCGAAAAAAGACACTGTATCTTCTTTATGGAGTTTGATATCTACACCTAGTTCGTTGGCAAAAAGCATCTCAACAATAGAAACTAAGGCCCCTCCATCGGCCACATCATGCAAAGAAGAGAGAATACCGTTGTCTCTTAAAGATTCAACACGTTTTAATATGTTGAAATGCTCATCTAACATAATGGTAGGAGGCCTATCTCCCTCTATTTCAAAGATTCTTTCGTAGGAAGAACACGTCAACCTCTTAGTTTCTATTTTGCCAAGCTCAACAAGTAACTCTCCCTCACGGGGAGCAAAAGAAGGAAGGATACAACGGGTATCGACTTGGGCCATACCTGAAATAAGGAGTGTCGGCAAAACACTGCAGGAAAGCTTCTTGCCTTTGCGAGAGAGGCCGTTGTAATCGTTTTTCATGCTATCCTTTCCACTGATGAGGGGAAGGCCGTAGGACAAACAAGTATCATAAAGCCCCTCACAGGCCCGTATCAATTGACCTAACCTATGTTCTCCTTCCAAATTTTTTATACCGTGAATTGGATTGGGCCAACAAAAATTATCAAGCAAGGCCGTTTTAGAAAGATTCCCTCCGGAACAAAGGAGGTTTCTTACACATTCATCTACAGAAAAAACGGCCATAAGATATGGATCAATCTCGGATAGAAAGGGATGTAAACCGTGACCTACGGCCACGGCATTATTTTCTTCACCTCCATGGCCTTTTAATAAAAGAACACCTGAATCTCCGGGACTCCTATAGCGATTTTGATAAAAAGGTTTCACAATTGTTTGTCCCTGTACTTCATGATCATACCTTCTTACCCAAGGTTCTTTTGAAGCAATATTAGGGTGACTGAGAAGAGATTCTAGGGCCTCTAACGAAGGAGGGGGTTGTTGCCGTTGATTTTGACGATAGGGATTATCTTGTTTTTTAGGACCGCTCCAATGGGCCTTAAGATGCATTTTTGGATTTCCACGGTGGAGAAAATCCATCTTTATTTGTGCTACCAACTCTTCACCGTTTTTTACGGTGAAATAACCCGTATCTTCAAATTTTCCAATACATGATGCCTTGATATCATGTTTTTGAGAGAGTAGTTCAAAATCATTACTTTTTTGTACACAAACGGCAAAAGTCATTCTCTCCTGAGATTCACTGACAACGATTTCCCAAGAGGCAAGATTAGGATACTTTAAAGGTACAGATTCTAAGCAAATTAAAGCACCATTACAATCTTTGGCCATTTCCCCGACACTCGAACTCAGTCCTCCGGCACCATTGTCGGTAACGCTATTAAAAAGGTTTTTATCTCTTGCCTCCAAGAGAAAATCTGTAAGTTTCTTTTGAGTAAAGGGGTCTCCAATTTGAACGGTTGTACTGGGAGAAGAGTCGCTCAATTCCATAGAGCTAAATGTCGCGCCATGAATACCGTCAATCCCCACATCTCCTCCAACCATATAAATTAAATCTCCACTAACCGCTTTTTTTTTCCAAGTTTCACGCTCACCGATTTTTTGAGGTATAACACCTACACAACCCACATAGACTAAAGGTCTACCGGTATAAGATTCATCAAAAAGCATCGAACCGTTTATGGTAGGTATGCCGGATTTATTACCTCCATCTTCTACTCCTCGATGGACACCTTCCAAAATTCTTCGAGGAGACATAACATTTTGAGGTAGCTCTTGAGGAGAACGTTTTTCTAATTCGAGAGGAGGAAGACAAAAAATATCAGTATTCCCGATGGGTTTTGCTCCAAGACCGCAGCCTAAAATATCTCTGTTAACTCCCAGAATTCCCGTCAAGGCACCACCATAAGGATCGAGGGCAGAAGGTGCATTATGTGTTTCTACTTTAAAACAGAGATCAATATTGTTGTCAAAACGAACGATACCTGCATTATCGTTAAAAACGGAAATAAGAAACTTGTTGTTAAGTTTTTTTGTTATCGCTTCAATATAAGAGGGAAAAACACCTTCAATAGTTTTTTGTCCAATTTTCTTATAAGGATGCTCCGATTCACTATAGTCAATAGTTGCATTGAATATTTTGTGTTTACAATGTTCACTCCAAGTTTGGGCAAAAATTTCAAGTTCCACATCTGTTAGAGTTTCTTTCTTCCCTTTGTAATAGGAAATAATTGTCTCCAGCTCCCTTGAGCTCAAGGCCAGAAATCGCTTTTGTATAATTTTAAGAAGACTGTCAAAGTTATTATGGAGTTGAAATCGACAAACATCTCTGTTGCAATTTATCTTAATCACAGGAAGATGTATCTCTGAAAATCTCTTAGGTGATAACGGAGTAACAGAATGGACAAGATTATTAGCGTAATGTTTTTGTACTTGGTGAATAAGTGATTCAGAAGAGAAATCTCTTGTATAATAAATTTTTCCGGAAAAGACCTGGGCCTTAATATCAAAAAACGATAATATCTCTGTGGCCGTTTTGCCCACATTATCAGTTACTCCCGGCCTATAAAACATTTCAACAGCGTTTTGATCTTTTAAAAAATTTTGAGCTTCTAAGAGAGAAAAAGTACAAGTTTCTGAAAGTGGATCAGAGAAAATTTTTTTCATAATATTTGCATCAATGATATCTCTCGTTTCTACAAGGTAAACGGAGGTCTTTTTTATAGGCCTCTTTTCATAATGGGAGTAAACTTCAACACGTTGCCTATTCATCTCATGAACTCTTTCATCATTAACAGGGCCTGTGGATATAATTTTTTCTCTAGTGCTTTTCCTTTTTCTTTGAAACTCTCAAAGGTATCCTCCGGTGTACGATAAAATTTTTCTTGAACAATAATTTTTCCCGTATCGATACCTTCATCCACATAATGAACCGTGATGCCCGAGTAACTCTGCTTCGATTCAAAGGCCCTCTCAAATGCCTTCAACCCGGGAAACTCTGGTAAAAAGGAAGGGTGTATATTGAGCACGTTGTCAAGTTGTTCTAGGAACCATTTACTTAAGATTCTTGTAAAACCTGCAAGGCAAAGGATATTCACGGGATAGTGCTTCAATATTTGCACTATCGTTTTTTCGTGGAGTTTTTTTTCTTGTCTAGGAACAATATGTATAGGCACCTTATACGCATCACAGCGATGAATAACTCCGGCATTTTGGTTATCCGTTAGTACACAATCAACACAAAAGTTATTTGTTTCTTCTTTGGCAAAATTGATAATATTTTCCGCATTTGTACCTTCTCCGGAGGATAAAATTGCAATGTGGATTATATCTCTCATTGTAATTGTGCGATATCTGTCCGATAATGCATTCCTTCAAAAGAAATTGTTTTGATTGCTGCATAACTTTTCTTTCTTGCATCCTCGATTTTATCTGCAACGGCCGTTACACCTAATACTCTTCCACCTGTATTGACAAAAATATTGTTTTCTTTCTTCACTCCCGACATAAAAAGATACCTATCATCTTTTTCTTGTAGAATATCCTGATTTTTAAAATAAATTGGAAGACCTATCGCAATAGGGGTCTGATTGAGAGAGGGATACCCTTTAGAGGAAACCACAACGTGTACAGATCGAGACAAGTGGACTTCTTGATTAAGTCCTTTTTTATTGACAATATTGTATAAAATTTCAAAGAAGTCATTTTTTAGGGCCGGAAGAATAATTTGGGCCTCAGGGTCGCCAAAACGAACATTAAATTCTAAAACAATAGGGTGGTTTTCAACAATCATACTGCCAATAAACAAAACACCTTGATAGGGGGTACCTCTATCTTTCATAAACGCTACCGTTGTATCTGCGATATGATCGAGTTCTTTTCGTACTTGAATAGAGGGACTATCTTCAGGAATATGCCCACCCATTCCCCCGGTATTCGGCCCTTTATCTCTATCAAAAATTCTCTTGTAGTCTCTTGCAGAGGCAAGATAATAGGCGTTTTCTCCATCGCAAAGATAAAAGCTCGATAATTCTTCTCCACGGAGTTCTTCTTCAATAACAACCCGTCGGCCTTTAACGGAGAATTTTTTATTGATTAAAAGATTTTTACAGGCCTCTACGGCCTCTTCTTTAGTTTTGCAAACAAAGACGCCTTTACCTCCGGAAAGTTCGTCATTTTTGACTACAATACCGCTGTTTGCAGGCCAAGTATCGAGAATATTAGTGGCCTCTTCTACGGAAGAGGCCACTTTGTATGAGGCCGTAGGAAGATGGGATGCTTTTAAGAATTCTTTCATAAAAACCTTAGAGCACTCCAGTAATGATGCCTCTTTCGTTGGACCGAAGGTGGGAATATGATTTGCCAAAAGAGTATTTACAATCCCCTCTTCGAGATATTTTTCTGGGCCTATAACCACTAAATCCGGTGTTATGGAAATAATTGAGGGAACAATTTCTCCTGTAGACAGAATTTCTACTTTAGGAGTTAAGGCCATACCTTCATTACCGGGAATAACCGTTACTTTTTCAACTAGCGAAGATTGGGCCAATTTCCAGGCCAAAGCGTGTTCTCTCCCTCCGGATCCTACGATAACAACATGTTTCCCTTTATCCTTTATCAAATCTTTGAGATGGGGAACATGATCAAAAAGGATTTTGTCGGTAAATTTTTCGGCCAAGGCATTGCAGAGTGCTTGATAAATCCATTCGGCCCTTTGTTTTAAAGGCCTTGGAAGAGGCGGCGGTGATATGTTCATCTCTTTGAGACAAATACTTTTCCAATCGGAGATACCTCTCTCTTTGGCCTGTCGTTTTGCTTTTTCCATATGCAAGGCCCAATTGCAATTGCGATAGTAGCTTCTTAGAAGCTCTTTTGAAAGATGTATTCCCGTTGTCGATAAAAGCCGCAATTCATCCGGGCCTATGGAGTCTACGAGTTTAAATTTTCTAGGCCCTCGATCGGAATGAGGGTGAGCAAAAGAGAATTCAAATTTTCCATCCCACAGTTCAATGTCAATGTCTTTAAAAAGGCCCTTAAGTTTAAGGGACAAACGCTTGGAAAGTTCCTTTAAATTACAAATTTCAGTATCGCTCATTCCCGATAATGATTTTGCTTCATTAAGGGAAATATAGCGATCTGATTTTTCTAGTTTTGTAGAGAATTCAATGATGGGTTCCTGAAAGCGACTTCCTTCTTTAGGAATATTTTTAAGGCCGAGTTCTGCAAGGTATCCTTTATCATCGAGTCGTTTTAAAAGAGAGGAACCTGAAGGAAGTCCATATCGAAAAATCACTTCTAAAGGGACAAGGGAATTCATCGTTTTTTGTGTATAAAAACTGTAATCGTAGCGGCCGTTTACAAAGGAAACTTGCGGTACATAACACTTTTCAACAAGAACGGAATTACCTATGGAAAAGAGGTCGTCAACGGCCTTATGATTTTCATCTAAGGGTGAAATAAAATGAGTTGGCACTTCTTTTGCCAGTTCTTTGAAAAAGAAACTGCAAAGAAAGGCCAATGATTTTCCTTTATTGGCCAGTTGATCGGGCATTTCTCCCCAATCGAAAATGGAATAACGATCAGAAAACGTAAAACAAGATTTTTTTTGACATTAGGTTGATAAATATCTTTGACCGAGCCATGTTTAATAAACTTCATAAAGAACTTCCTCTCTTAAAAAATTTGTTCCACCACAAGAGTGCATTTCTTGAATTATTTACTCCAACCCAAGGCCCACCATTTTTGATCCAAGAAAAAACTTCTAAGGCCTTGTCCTCACGGGAGGCCTCCTCTTTTTGAAGAAGAGGGACGTTAACCGCCTCTTTTAAAGATTCTTTTTCTTCCGTCACAAAGTTAATACAAGGCACGGAAGGATCGCAACAAAAATCGACTTTAATGGAGTGACCTAGTTCCTGCGCCTTAGGCCTTAAACGCTCTATTTCTTTAGTAATAAAATCTAGGTTTTGTTTATCCTGCTTAATAACAATCCTAATAGTTTCTTTTCCATTTATTTTTTGAGCATATTCTAAGAAAGGACGGATAGCATCTCCCCTATTTGGACCGAAGGTAAGAACAGGGACACCGAAAGGCATTTGTAGAATAGAAAACAGGGAATCAAGTCCTGAAAATGCAGCACTGACCGGAAGTCCAATAACAGGTCTTGTTGTTAGAGAGGCAATAACGCCGGGGAGATGGGCCGCAAGTCCGGCCCCTGCAACATAGAGGTCATATTTATCTTCACTTATAAGATTTTCTAGTTCATGAGGATTTCTGTGGGCCGATAAAACAACGGAGTGTGCATGAAAATTTTTTTTTATGTCCTCTGTTAAAGGTTCATAAATGTCTTTATCGGATACACTGCCAAAAACAATTAATATTTTCATTCACCTTTCTCCTTTTTGCGATTTTGTGCAAAAAGTTCACCGTGTTTTGTTTCTGTCGGATACTGCCCCGTTAGACATCCTGTACACATTTTTCCCTTGAGAAGTGCTTCGTTAAGGTTTTCAAGCGTGAGATAAATAACTTTGTCTGCACCTATACCGATATCTTCATTAACTTCACTGATATCTCTTCCATAGGCGGCAAGCTCTGAGGATGAAGGGAAGTCTATCCCGTAAAAACAACTATGAGTAATAGGAGGGCATGTGGAGGCAAAGTAAACTTTATTAACTCCGTACTTTCTAAGAAGTTGAATAATTTTTTTGGAAGTCGTTCCTCTTACGATACTGTCATCAACGAGAAGAATATTTTTCCCCTCTATTTCACTTTTAATGGGGACGAGTTTTCTTTGAATCATCTCATCTCTAATTTTCTGCGAGTTTAGGATGAAACTTCTCTGGGCGTAACGATTTTTAATCAAGCATTCTCGATAGGGAACATTAATAACTTCGCTTAAGGCCATGGCCGCCGTTCGACCGGTATCGGGAACAGGACTTACAAGATCAGGTTGTATCTCGTTTGTTGAAATGAGTTTTTGGATTTGTCGGCCAAGGAGTTTTCCTAGATTTAACCTTCCTTGATATACGGCCTTTCCTTCAATAAAGGACTCGGCCCCGGCAAAATACACCCATTCAAACATACAATGGGCCCGTTTAGACTTTTTCAAAATTGTTGAATGAATATTTCCGTGAAAATCAATAAAAATACATTCTCCGGGTTTTATATCTCTTATAAATTTAAAATCGGCAAAATCAATCCCGCCACTCTCAGAGGCCAAACAGTAACGCCCCTTTTTTTTACCAAGGACAAGAGGGCGAATACCGTTAGGATCTCTTAGGCCAAAGAGGCCGAAGTTGGCAATAAGACCCACTAAGGCATAGGAACCGTTTACAATATCGACTACTTTTTTAGAAACATCGATTAGAAGTTCATAAGTAATACTTTTTTTATTAAAGGAAATTTCTTTAGAGATAAAAAGATTGTAAAGATTGAGAAAGCACTCTAGATCACTACTCGTAAGAGATTGAATTTTCTCTTCCTCTTGAAGTTTCGTTTTAAGCTCATGAAGATTTATCGTATTTCCGTTATGGGCCAATGCTATGCCGAGAGGGAAACCGGAAAACATTGGTTGGACATCCCACTCTCTATTGTACCCTACCGTTGTATAACGATTGTGACCGATGAGTACATTGCCTTTAAATTTAGATAAGTCATCTTTTTTAAAAACGTTACTGACAAGTCCTAGCTTTTTATGTGAATGGAAACGTGTACTCTCTTGATCAAAGCTCACCATTCCACTGGCATCTTGACCTCGATGCTGAAGGGCCGTTAAAACCTGATAAGCATCTTCGGCAAGATTTATTTCAGAAGACGTTTTTGTTTCAATCAACCCAACGACTGCGCACATTGCTTTTTTCCTTAAAAATAAGGATTTTGGCAATCGGAAGATAAAATGTACAGTCTTTTCCCTTAATTACTAATGATTGTCCTGCGATTTACAACGCTATGGGTTATATAGGAAATAACGCAAAGAGCAATTCTTCCAATATTTTTTGTCCGAATAATTTTTAAAATAATTAATTTTACTGTTAGACTTTTGCTTTATCCATTTTTAGACTTATCCCATAAGAAAATTTTAACCAATAAACAAAAGGAGACAATATGAATAAAATATTGATGATTTTTTCTTTATACGCTTTTTTTAATGTAGTGCAGGCCAAGATTGATTACCCTTTGGGATTCCTAGGAAGAGATATTATTGAACAAGATTTCCAAAACCTCTGCCTCCTCAATTTTGATAGGTCATTCGACAATAAAGAAGAGTCGGAAGCTCTTTTAAAAGGAATGGGAATCAAAGAGTTTAGTTGTGCCGGATTAAGAAGTTTTTTAGAAGAGAAAATACAATTAATAGTGAGAGATGTTGGCAGTAAGAATATCGCTCTATTTGATAGAGAGAACAGGGTTGCGATGCATCAAGACGATAAAGGTTTTTTTAAAAAACCCTTAGAATTATTCTTTGATTTATACCTCCGCGACACCAAGAGCAGGGAAACGTTCGCATCTAATTTTGGGGCGGCCCTATATACTAATATTTATAGGCCGGGACTTTGGAATGCTGTTCTATACGGCCCTGATTTGGTTGTTGATACTGATTTGATGAGAAAAAATACCGACATTTACTTTGAATATACGACAATGGAAGGCGAAGAAAAAAGTTTACTGATTACGCACCCTACCTCAAATGCTGTAGTTCTGGTAAAAGATAATTTCTTTATGTCTTTTTTTCATCCCAATCAACAAAATACTTATCATATATCTAACAGTCTTGTAAGAATTTCTCTCCTCATACACGAATCACTCCACAATGAAGAGGAACTTAATCATATGGTTATATACGCTTATCAGGCCCTATTTCTTCGGCATATTCTAAATATTTGTGATAGTTGTAGTACTGAAGAAAAAACTGCTATTATTAATATAATAAAATCCTATGTAGACTTGCTACGAATACATGAACCCATAGCGGAAAAAAGAGATTTTCGATGAAAAAATTTCTGTATCTGTAGATAAGACGATTTTGGTAGATCAAGGCCTAGATCTCAAAGAATTGCGTCGATTGTTTATAGACAATATACACTTGTACAAATTCTTTTGGGCCCTATTGAATGAACATACCCCTTAAAGAGTAACTCGTTGAATTATACCATAGATAAAAGTTCTACAAAATTTTTGCGCGGTCTATTTAGTTGTAATGAATTGAAAAGCTGGCAATCTACAGAAGTGATAAACGGTGGAATATGTTTTTGCGGCCGATCCAATGTGGGAAAATCCTCTCTTATTAACGCTCTTTGGGGGAATAAAACGGCCAAGACATCAAAGAACCCCGGAAAAACTCAAGGAATTATGGTTTTTACTTTTATCCTCAAGAATCACACGGAAACTCGAGGCCCTTTTTATCTCTTCGATTTACCCGGATATGGAACGGCCAAAGTTTCCAAAGAGATAAAGAACGTTTGGAAGCGGTTGATGGAAACGTTTTTTGATCAACTTGATTCTAAAGTCATGATTGTCCACGTTCGAGATGCAAGACATCCTATGGAAGAGTTGGATCGAGTATTTGAAAATTTTGTTTCAGAACTCATGCAAAAAAAGGTTCTTATTTTTAACAAGATGGATAAATTGAAAGGCCAAAAAGAGAAATTATTATTTCATAAATTCTTACAAGCACATATTGATAGAGAGAACTATTGTGTTTCGACCAAAAATTTAGAGGGAATCAATGCTTTTAAAAAGGCCCTTATGAACTTTTTAATTGATCTAAGGTACAGGCAATAGTGAAAATTAAATCTTCGATTTCAAAAGCATACCCTTCTCCGCTAAGCGCTCCAACATAAAAGCTGAAATGATGGGCCTGAAAATCTAAAGGACACCAGCATTCAATGCAAATGTTTTCCAAAAGTAAGTCTCCAAGTTTTGCAGATGCGGCCTTAAATGATGCCTCTTTGGCCCCCCAAAGAGAGGCATAAGAGGGAGCGTATTTCACTTCTTCTAAGCGAGAGATTTGACCCACCAATTTTTTTGTAATACGAGAAACTCGTTCTATGTCGAGTCCTAAGGAAAGATTAGTGGCCAATTTAAAAATAAATCCGGCCCAAGTTTGACAATGGGAGATAGAAATAGCGACGTTTGGGCCTTTGGGGGGAATGCCCGGAACAAGAAGTGATTCTCGATAATTTCCTAAATGAATCAATTCCTCTAAATGTTCTACTAGTGTTTGTCTTAGTTTCAAACGTGCTTTGCCATTGGGGCCCGCAGCATCTAAAGGATAAAAATGTCCGTAAAGGGAGGAGTGTCGACAAACTTTATTAAGTTTAAGAAATTTTTTTTGTACATCGATGCAATTCATAAAAAACTACTATGAGAAAAATATTTTTTAACATTATTGTTAATAATATATATTATCTTGTGAGTCAGGAGTTTTGTTCAACAATCAAATATTTTACCCGTTGCGCAAGATTTTGTCGCATTAGCAATATCTATTTGGGACTCAGGACTCTCCGGTTAAAGAAGAATTTAATTATTCCGATGGATGCAAGGACTGCCGAAATATCTACGATTCCGAAAGGACAGGGCCTTTGCCCTCACAGAGGCCGTTGAAAACGTTTTCAAGGCCTGTTTTGATATTTTGACAGTTTTGGAACAAAACAAACGCAAGAACGCCCCTCAAAAGTCCTTAAAACGCTCCACAGGGCACCTTCCGAATCGTTCCTATTCATTTCAAGAATTAAAGGCCTATTTTGTCTTTCAGGGCCGTTTTTCGTTTGGCCCAGACCTTCACTTGAAACTAAGGTTTTTTTAGTGTTCGTAGTCCCGATCTCCAAAGGGGATTCCATAATTTCCTTATGAGAGCACTACGAACTCACAAGAGTGATAAAGAAATTCCTTGACCGGATAGCTGCTTTTTACTCTGAAAAAACAAGCATTATCGTATTTGTAGGACAGAAACAGGAAAAGCTATGTCTTCTCACAGATTAAGGGCAGAACTCCTGACTCACCAGATATTATGATGTTTGATACAATTTAGTTATACTCCTTAAAAGGATTTGGATTGGTTCCCATCCATTGCTTGAATCGTATATCTAAGTGGTCATAGGTATCGTTTTTTTCTTTTAAATCTAAAATATCAATTTGAGCGTAAGTCAAGTCATTTCCCTTATTAAAACTATTGAAATCTAAATCATGCATATCGGTCCACGTTCCTGTATTGAGGAATATTTTTCCGTTAGCATAAATTTTAAAAGTAGGTTTATGAGTATGACCGACGATAAGAGCTTTAATATCTTTGTTGTTATTTAAAAATTCATATGTAACTTCCTCATAATCTTTGAAGAGTTCTACTTCTTTAAAAGCAAACTCAAGTGTTTTTTTTATACTGTTCCCTTCTCTCATAAGAAACATAAGGCGAACCATGACAAAATAATAAAAAGAATGTGCTATGAAACGCAATGTGAACATCGTATCGTAGATAAGGCCGTTAATGAGAAATCGTTTTATAGGTCTTACAGCATTAATATATCCGTTTTCCTCTTTGAATTTATTAACAACTCTTGTAACATAATAAGAACCCCAAGGGGGAATAAAATACTTTCTACCCTCATCATCAACGGCCATGGATTCAATAGGATCAAATCGATGAGAGAGTTCATATTCGTGTCCATGTTTGATAACAACGCCTTCAACAGGTCTGTACTCTACTGTATTGTCCACAATAAAACGAAAATGTTTTTTCCCTTTATCGGGAAGGGCCTGTTGAAATTTTTCTCTCGTTGATTCAAAGAGAAATTCAGCATCATGATTACCAATGATATAAACAATAGATTTATTTTTTACTGTTAAAAATTCACCTAAGGCCTCTATGACTTCTTTATGGGCCTTTAGAATAAAATCTAGCCTTTTTAAAGATGCTTCTTCCGACCAAAACTCATCATCAAAAAACTCACCAAATGGAACGGCCAAGAAGTCTAAAAAATCTCCGTTAATGACAATTTCAATTTTTTTATTAAGGAAATCACCCTGTGAATAATATTGAAAAAATTCAACAAGCTCTTTATCATAGTGAAAATCCTCTAAAAAGTTAACTTTATCATTAACAAAAGGGCCTGCCCCGAGATGGAGGTCTGAAATAACAAGAATAGTCTTTTTTATATCATTTTTTTGGAGGAATCTCATAGGCCTCCTTTCCAAAAATAAGTTCAACTTCCTGAAGAGGCGGAACAAGTGGAGTAAAAATAATGTTTTGTGATGTTCTTAAGTTGAGAGATATAGACTTAAAGTTTCTAGGAAGAATAGAGATATAATCGATTATCCTTCCCAATTTCGTTTCTATTTTGCCATAAATCTTTGTTAGCGTGTGATTCTCAATAATGAGTCCTACGTTGGGAGAAAAAACGTGAGGAGCGGTAACCTTAAAACGATTATCATAGGCCTTGATAACAAAAGATTCAGACCTTTCCGTTGCGTGAGCATATTGTATTAACAACAATGGAATCCATAGGAATTGTTTCATTTTACTATTATATCAGGCCTTTCTATACAACAAAGACGGAAACCTATTCCTTTGGCAAAAATTACCCCTTCTTCTTAAGAGAATTTTTATACCACAGGGTTATGCCGACGATAAGTCATTAAACACTTTCTTAACAGAACTCATCAACTCTCTTTAGAGGAGCGAAAAAGTCGGCCTTTTGAACTCCCCCTCCCTAAAGGGAGGAGCTTCTTGCTTCCCCGACAACTGCCTTAGGCACAAGTACCTTTGGTCTTACACTGTCTCCACAAGCTGTCACGGTAGTCCCTACCGCCAAAACATTCTTTGCCGCATTGATGTCTCGGTCGTGAGTACTCCCACAACTTGGACAATCCCAACGACGCATACTTAATTGCAATTCTTTGTTTCTATATCCACAATGTGAGCAATCTTGGGACGTGAATTTTGGGGAAACTTTTTTCAATTCCCTACCGTACCAATCACATTTATACTCAAGGAAATTTACAAGACTTCCCCAAGAACTGTCACTTATGGACTTAGAAAGTTTTCTATTCCTAACCATTCCTTTTGTGTTCAAGTCCTCGATATAGACCACTTGGTTCTTGCGAACTATATCCGTACTTAACTTATGGAGGAAGTCCTTCCTGGAATTTCTTATCTTTGAGTGGACTCGTGCCACAAGGTTTCTCTGTCTTTCTCTATTCTTTGAACCCTTCTTTTTACGAGACAGGGACTTTTGTTCCATTCTTAGTTTGCTCTCTTGAATGTAAGTATACTTCGGATTGCCCGATTGAAAACCGTCGCTACCAACTGCTACATCCTTGATTCCCATATCTAGGCCGATTGTTTTTCTTACAAGCGCCAAGGGGCGCATCTTCTCTTCTACCAGTATCGAAACAAAGTAACTTCCGTCACAATCTTTGGATATTGTTAACGATGAGGGCGTTCCTGCGGTGGAACCGCAAAATTTTCTCGACCATACAGGTTGTATCCCTCCCAATTTCGCAACCTTTAAAATGCCGTCTCGAAAAGTGAATCCATTCTTCATGTAGTTGGCCGATTGTTTCCCGGACCTATTCTTGAAACGGGGATATTTTGCCAATCTCTTAAAAAAGTTAGAATACGCCCTATCTAAATGCCTTAAAGATTGCTGAAGCGTCACACTTGAAACATCAGACAACCACTCCTTTTCAAACTTTAGTTCTTTCAGTCTTTTGGACGTTTCATTGTAACCGAGACCTTTACCGGTTTTTTCATACGCCGTCTTCCTATCTTGAAGGCCCCAATTATAGACAAAACGAACACAACCAAAGGTTTGGGCCAACATCTTCTTTTGGGTCTTATTCGGATAGAATCGGTATTTGTATGCTCGCTTGACTACCTTCATCATCTCAACTATACTTGGTCTCATTTGAAAAGGCAAACAAGCAATGACAGGATTCGTAAGGGAAGGCATTGTGTCTTTGCTTTAACCGTGCATTTGGTCTTTATGCCAAAATATCGGCGAAAAGTATTCTCAAAAGAATTACTTGATATTGTACAAAGCTATTTTGAGAAGGTTTTGGACGATTTTGAAGCAACTTTAGTGGAATTTAACGGAGAATCCGATCATGTGCATCTTCTCATCGAATATCCACCAAAACACTCTATCTCAAGAATGGCAAATTCTTTAAAAGGCGTTTCAAGTAGATATTTGAGGCAATATCATTGGAAAAAAGTTTCTCCTTTTCTTTGGGGAAAGGCATTTTGGAGTCCAAGCTATTTCGCAGGAAGTGCCGGAGGTGCAACTATTGAAAAACTTAAGCAATACATCGAAGAACAAAATACTCCATCTTAAGAAAAATCTATTTGTTCGGCCCACAAATCATTCTCGCCGAAGGGCGTGGCCTCACATCCTCTCCCTGGAGGTTTTAGGGCCACACTTGAGATAAAAAGATTTTTTATTCATAAAATTATCGCTTAATACTAAGAACTTCTTGCAACATTTCATCTGCCGTTGTCAAAGATTTTGCATTTGCCGAAAAGTTTCTCTGTGTTGTCATAAGATCTACAAATTCCTTGGCAATATCAACATTGGAAAGCTCTAAGGCCCGAGAAAGGATGAATCCTCTTCCTCCCAATCCGGATTTACCCACGGTTGCTTCTCCTGATTTTCGCGATTCCTTGTACAGGTTGTTTCCAACTTTAAAAAGTGATTCGTTATTGTCAAATTTTGCAATACCAACCTCTCCTATATTGCGAGAAATTCCGTTCGTGTAAAGAGCAACTAATGTTCCTTTGTGATCAAAGACCATAGAACTTAAATTTGCTGCATCATAACCATCTTGTGTCGTACGAGCAATTTGAGCTTCCGAACCGTATTGAGTTGTCGCATCGGCATCTAAAACTCCCTCTTCTATTGTCTGACCAAAAACAAAATCAATGTTTTGAGATGTGGCCCCCTTAAAGTTAAAAGTATTTTCTTCCTCCACTTTCTCTTGTAGTAGTCCTTTATTATTAAAAATAAGTTTACCTGAGGACATTTCCACAAACTTTCCCTCTTCTCCACCTACGGCATCCGATCCATCGACGAGAACGCGGTATTGCCAATTATTTTGTTCTAATTTATTGTAAACAACCGTAAGAAATCTCGCTGTACCGTTATCATCGTAAACAGTTAAACCGTGGGAAAAGTTGGATGTTTTGTCTATATTATTAATATCAAAATCCAAAATTTCTGCCCTAGAATCAAGATTGAGAAGTAAATCTGACTTTGTTGTCGCCTTGGCCGGAATAACAAAACGACTGACCTTCATAGCACCAAGTCTATTTGTAATCTTTCCCTCTTCATCTGCAACATATCCCTGTATAGGATATTCATCTGAGTTTACGAGTATCCCATCCTTGTCAAAATGCATGGATCCATCCCGAGTATAGGCCTTTCCAAAAGGCGTTTCCACTTCAAAAAACCCCTCACCCTTAATCGCTAAATCCGTTAGATTATCTGTTCTTGTAATATTTCCCTGAGTCATTAACGTTTTAATATGGGCCAATTGCGTCCCCCCACCAAACTGATCTCCTCCTTCGGTATTTCCTAAAGTTGTAGCAAGGACATCTTGAAATTCCGGCCTTGAGGACTTAAATCCCGTTGTTCCTGCATTAGCAATATTGTCTCCGATAACACTTACCGCCTGACCTGTTGCTCCAAGTCCGCTAACTCCAATATTGAATGAACGCAAAATACTCATAAAATTATCCTCCTAAGGCCTTCTTAAATTGCTTTATCTTCCCTGATTAACAGAATAACTCGAAGCAGCATTTTTTTTCAACTCGGAAAAATTGTCTATTGTTGAACCTCGTTCTCTATTTTTAGAATCGGGAAGTTTAAAACTTGTAACATCTTTTAAAAAAACCTGTCTTTGATGATCAATTATTAAAAAAGTTTCGCCATCCTCAAAATGAACTCCCGTAACAATCCCCGACGTCTTTGTTTGACCACTGAACTCTTGATACTGTTCATCATAGGCCGAAACTTCAAAAAAGTAATCACCGGAAACGGCCCGTGTACCATCAAGCATACGTCCATTCCAATAAAGACTATTGTTCCCTTTAGGCATCATACCCTCTTTGATCTGGGCCGCTATTTGTTTTTTGCTATCAAAAATTTTGACCATCACACGTTGAGCATCTTTGGGTAGATAAAAAGAGAAATCGACTTTATCTGCTTGCCCATCATAACTGAGAGTTGTTCCCTGAGTTTCTATTTCTTTTCCTAGAAAACTTGCACCGTAAAATTTACCCTCTTCACTTTTATTACTCTCCGTTTTTTTAAAATGAGCATTCAAATTGGCCAGCTGTTCTAATTGAGAAAATTGGGCCAAATCTGCAGCGAATTGTTTTTGATCCATAGGGTTTAAAGGATCTTGATTTGCAAGCTGATGGGTTAAAAGCTTTAAAAAGCCATCTTGACCAAGTTTATTGTGTTCCTTAGCATCGACAAATACAACATCTTTTTGAATACCTCTTATATCATTGAGGGCCTCTCGGCCTTTTGTCGGCGACCTCATCTTCACATCGCCAAAAGAATCAGGGGGTCTAGGTCTTCCCAAACTTGTCATAGTTGCTTTCTCCTAATAATAACGCCGGCGATATTCTTCCCACAATTGCCTTCTTCTGCGAGAATCTGCATCTTCGTAATATTCCGATCGAGAAAAAGCATCACTTCTTTGTCCTCCCTCTTCTCGACTTCCTAAAAGTTCATTTTTAAAAACGGTACCCTGAGTCTCAACAAGTTTTAGGTCTCCAAGTTTTACTCCGATTTTGTCTAGGGCCCTGGATAATTCAACCTTGTGTTTAACAAAAAACTGATGTCCTTGAAAAGATTCGGCCATAATATTCATATTGATTTTATTACCTTCACCTCTAAAGGCACTCAATTCAAAGCGTCCAAGATTATTATGTTGAACAACAACATCAAATTTTCCTGTTTGGGAAAACCTCTTTACTTCTATATAGTTAACAATTTCCTGAATGAGATTTTTTGCATCCACAAATTCTACCTGAGTTAAATCTAGAACGTTAGGGCCTAGAGACTGAGAAAGAGAGGAAAGAGATGGCGGATGTAAAGGACTTGAACTTAACAGGCGAAAAGAACTATTAGTGGTTTCTCCAACATTAGGTTCTTGCATCTCTTTTTTTTGAATCGAATGCACATCACCTTTTAAAAACATGTTTCTTGCTTGAATATCGCGAGAGAAAGAATTCCTTGTTTGCTCATTTCTTCCATACGGTTCTCCAGGCCCTACAGTTTCGAGTCCATGTGCCGGAATTGAATTGACCTCTTGATGAATGGGATGATTTTTAAGGATCATACTATCCATAGAATTTTTGTTGATAAAATTATTTTGTTTTTTAATAAATGCTTGATGTTGTGGTGCTTTTTTTCCAGCAGAAACGGGGGAGGAGGAAATAGGGATAGAATTCCCCATATGTATATGTTCATTGGCCTCTTCATTATGCTTTTTAGAGACGGCCGTATCTGAATCTCGGAGAATATGAAGAAATTCTCCTTCCAGGCCCTCTCCATCTTCAAGCAATTCTCCTTCTGCGACCCCTTCGAGCAAAGTCATTGAGGAAGAACTCGATAAAGGATTTATACTCATAAGTGCCCTTTGTAAAAATGACGCATAGATTCATTTTTTCATAGTCATGTACTGCTTTTGAAGCCGGGCAGAAACTTCCTCATTCATAAAATTGAATATTTTTGACATCTTTTCGGCCTCAAGTTCCTCCATAATCTTTACGGCCAAGGTTGATTCTTGAATAGAGAGTATAGCGGCCGCATTTTTAGGTCTCATACCGCTTATAACACTGACCATGTGCTTAACTCGGTCATCTTCTTTGTTTTTAAGGCCCTCAGCGCAGAAGATAAAGCTATCCTGCTTTTTTTTAAAAGCAAGAATTTTTTTTTCTAATTCTTGAGAGATTAACTTTAACTGTTCTTCTCTCTTTACAAATTCTAGCGTTTCAAGTTTCAAACGATTTTCCTTGACCACAAGTTGTTTAGAAAATTCAACAATGTTCTTTGGTCGAGATTTATAAATCGCCTCATTGGATTCTTTTTCCGTATAGATTTTTTCTTCTTGGGCCGACAAACCAAAAGCAAAAAACAATAAAATTAGCTTATAAATATTCATACCTAATCTCTCCTCAATATTCTAAACTGAGAAAGTTCTTCAATATTACTTTGACTCTTTTTGTTTCTTTCTTTTCTAAATAGTTCTCTATCTTTTTCCTTCATATTTTCTATAACCTTTACTTCTTTCATGGCCGATTTAAGCTCTTTGGCCTTTTCTTTATACTTTTCATTTAACATATGAAGGTTTTCTTGAATATTTTTTGCTTCACACCTCTTAAAATCAAAAAGTTTTGGATAAAAACTTAAGTCCTTCGCAGAGATTCCCGATCTTATCGTTCTTTCTTGTGATGTGTAATAATGAATAATTTCTTTATCTACTATTTCTCGTTTTTCTTTAAAAGTTGCTATATTTGAAACAATTTCTCCAAGCTCTTGTTTGACTTTTTTTTCTCTAAATGTTCTCATTCTCAAAAGGGCCTCTAACTTAAATTTATATTGTTTTATAATCAATCTTCTTTAAATGCTTCAGGATTAACATTTTTTTCTGCTCTTCTAGCTATCTCTACAAGGTGGTCAAATATCTCATCAATATTAAAAGGTTTATCTATACCGTGTATTTGTTTTGTTAAATTCATAATATCATCATAAATAACAATGGCCTTATCAATTTTTTTATTTGTTCCTTTAACGTAAGCGCCTATATTAATAAGGTCTTCATTTTCTCTATAGGTAAACAATAGTTCTCTTAAGTGTGAGGCCACAATCCAATGTTCTTCAGAGACAACTCGATTCATGACTCGAGAAATAGATTGGAGTATATCAACTGCCGGAAAATGGCTTTTTACGGCCAATTCTCGACTCAAAATAATGTGTCCATCAGAAATGGCCTTAATAGCATCGGTTATGGGTTCATCCATATCATTTCCTTCAACAAGAACAGCATAAATTCCCGTAATACTTCCTCGTTCAATTTTTCCTGCTCGCTCTAAAAGTTGTGGGAGTTTAGAAAAAAGGGAAGGAGTGTATCCTTTTTGCCCTGGATGTTCACCTAGTCCTAAACTTACTTCTCGATGGGCCATAGCAAAACGGGTAATAGAATCCATCATAAAAAGCACATCTTTTCCTTCATCTCGGAAATACTCTGCAATCGTTATCGCTACATATGCAGATTTCATCCTGATTAAAGGAGAGGTATCGGAAGTCGCAACCACAACAACAGACCTCTCCAGTGTACCGCTTTTAAGGTCGTTTTCAATAAATTCACGTACCTCTCTTCCTCGCTCTCCAACAAGAGCGATAACATTAATATCTGTCTTAGTATTTCTTGCAATCATTCCCAAGGTTACGGATTTTCCAACACCGGAACCCGCCATAACGGCCATTCTCTGTCCCTTTCCCATTGTCATAAAAGAATTAATGGAATTGACACCAATATCGAGAATTTCGTGTATTTGAGGCCTGTCCAGAGGATTGATTGTTTTCCCAAAAATACTTCTCTTCTGAGAATTCGTAAAATCAATACTACTCTTGCCGTCAATAGGAGAACATTTATAATCAACAATTCTTCCAAGAAGGCCGTTCCCAACACGAATTGTCGTCGTTAATCCCTTGAGAGTTACCCTCGTTTCGGAATTAATTCCGGAAATTTCTTTATAAGGCATTACATAACAACGACCGTCTTCAATAGAGACAACCTCTCCAACACACGTCTCTTGAGATTCTGTCTGAAACTCAACACTGCTACCTAAAACGGCCTTTGAAAGGCCTACTTCATATAAAGACCCTTTAGATGAGATGATCTTTCCTATCCTTTTATAAGGAGAAGCGTATTTGTAAGCTTTATGAATAGATTGAATATCAAGAATCCGTTCTTCTTTCGTCATATATAGGCCCTACACTTTCAAAAAGTTTATCAAAAGATTGCAATTGTTCTTCCAGTGTTCCTTTAATAATAAAGTTTTTAGTCTCTATAACAAGACCTTTATCATGAATATCATAATCAACTTCAACACGAACATTTTTCACGGCCTCCATATTTTCTTTTATAACCTTTTTAACTTCAGGCATATGTTGAAATTGTTCCTGACTCATTTGAACGAGAATACTCTGACTTTGTCCAATTTCCGTTATAAGTTTCTCAAGAAGTCTTTTTACATAATCACCGTCATCTTTTAGTTCTCGCAAAATAATCCATTTTGTAAGATTTTTAATCAAATGATAAACTTCTATTTTTTCTTGTTGCAATAACCTCTCTTTTTCTTTTACTAAAACTGTTAAAATTTCCGTTAATTTTTCTAGCTTATCTGATGAAGATTCTCTCATTTTCGAAATGGCCTCATCTTTACCGATTTTGAAACCATCTTCATATCCCTTTTGAAGGGCCTCTTTTTTTATAGAATTAATTCTTTCTTCAATCGTTCTTTCTATCTCTTTTCGGCGATCATCTTCTTCTTGCGATACTATTCCTCGATGAGATCTAACGATAGAAGAAATATTAAAGTTTTTCTCCTTGGCAAGTTTTCGTTCTATTCGAATTTGATTTTGTAAAATTGATGTATCTAAATCAATATTTTTGATTTTATAGTCTTTTACCCCATCTTTTGTTTCTAACTTTGAATCATCAAGTGTAGTAAAATCATATTCTTGAATATCGTCAGTTACTGAATTTTTAACAACCATATATCTTTACCGAAGATTAAACCAATTGTTCTCCCTCTCCCCCTCTGTGAATAAAGGCCTTCCCTGCTGCTTCAAGGTCTTTACACTTCTTAATAATTTCACTTTGGGCCTTTTCTATCTCTGAAAGTTTCGTCGGGCCTAGCGATTCAAGGTCTTCACTGAGCATAGTTGCCGCTCTATTAGACATATTGCTAAAGAGTTTTGTCTTAATTTCTTGAGGTGCCGTTTTAAGTGCCATCACGAGTTTTTGTGGATCAACTTCTTTGAGTAGGTTCTGAATTCCTCGATCATCAACATAAATAAGGTCTTCAAAAACAAACATAAGTTTTCGAATTTCATCGGCCAGCTCAGGGTCTTTTTCCTCAACCTTAGATATAATATTCTTCTCAGTATTTTTATCCATAAGATTGAGAACATCAGCGATGGGTTCAACACCACCAAGTTTATTTGTATCAATGGATCCAAGAGTTGAAAGTTCCTTTTTCAGAACATCATCAAGTTGAGCGATTAATTCCGGAGAAACATAGTCGAGATTGGAAACTCTCAAAACGATTTCTGCTGTCAAACCTTCGGGAAGTCTTCTCAAAACATCTACTTTTTTCTCGGCCTTTAAGTGGGCCACAATCAAAGCAATTGTTTGTGGATGTTCATTAATAAGAAAGTTTGACAAAGTTTTTGTATCAACAAGCTCTAACGATTCCAGTGTATTTGATGTTCCTACTTCAACAAATTGGCTAAGAAGTTGCTTGGCCCTTGACTCTCCTAAGGCCGTAAGAATAAAATCTCTTCCCCTATTATCGGAAAACAAAAGGTCTTTTTCTTCACTGAGAAAAAAATAAAAATCTTCTAAAAGCCTTTTAACAAGCCATATAGGTGTTTTGCGAACTTTAGACATTGCATTGATCATTCTTTTAACATCATTATCCTTTAATTTCTTAAAAACTGATTTAGTCGCATTAGGGCCTAAGGCACTAAGAATAATTGCTGCCTTTTCTTGGCCGCCAAGGAGAGAATATTCAATTTCAGCACCTAATGATTTCTCTTCGGGCATAATACAAACTCCCTAAGCTATAGATTTATCCGATTCTCTTGCATGCATCATTTCATGAACGACTTGTGCAGCTTTTGACGGATTCGAATCAATAAGAGAGATAATTTTTTCTCTTAACATATTTCCTTCTATTTTCTCAGGATTTAATTTTTCTTCAAGTTGAGGAAGTGCCTCTTCAAGTCCGGGAAGTTTTTGATTAATTTGAACTTTTTCAAGTTCTTCTAATGTTTTTGGTAAAAAATCTTCAACTGTTTCTACAGTATTTTCTGTTACCCATTGAATAAAAGGCCTAACAACGAGAAAGAAAAAAAGGCCGATAGTAAATCCCACGGCCAGATACTTGACTATACTCTTTATGAGTTCTCGATTGGCCTTTTCTCTCATCAAGATATCTACTGCATCAAGGTCTTCCTTAGCAAATTCCATATTTTTAATAACAAGTTTATCTCCTCTCTTAGTATTTATACCTATTGTAGAAGAAACTATTGCCGAAAAATTCAACAGATCATCCCCTGACCATTCTTCGTATTGAGTTTTCTCTTTTCCGTTACCATCTAAAACAGGTTGTCCACTTTCATTAAGTACCGGAACTCTTTTTCCATCAATCATAACGGCCACACTAATAGCTTTAATAACAGCAACAGGATGTTTAGATTTTGTTACGGTAGATGGAACATTATAATTTTTTGATGTAAGATTCTTATCTACATTATTTCTCGTTTCAGAAACCGTTGAAGCAGGGTTCTCTCCGGGAAGATTACTTCTTGCCCCGGGAATTCCCTGAGGAGAGGGGCGGGAACCCACCATTTTTTGTCCATTGATAACCTCTGAGATAACACTCTTATTTTCTTCATCATAAGTAGTCTTTGTAGATGTGCTCTCCGTAAAATCCATTGCAACAGACACTTTTGCCATAACTTTTGCAATACCTACAACTTTTTCTAATATTTCCTCAATTTGCTTTTCATACTTTCTATTAAGTTTTGATTCAAGGGCCAATCTATTTGATGTCAATACCGTCATAGGATCGCCGATATTATCTGAAAGTTTTTTCCCCTTTTCATTTAAAATAACAACGTTCTCCTGACTCATACCTTCAACGGCCGAAGAGATCAAAGAAGTAATTCCTCGAATTTCATTCTCCGTTAACTGCGCTCCTCTCTCTAAATCGACCACGACAGAGGCCGAAGGTGGTTTTTTTTCTGAAACAAAAGGACTATTTTCAGGAATATTGAGATGAACTCTTGCCCTTTTAACACCTTCAATATATCTGATAGTTTTAACAAGCTCTCCCTCCAACGCCCTTTGCCTATTAACTTTTTGAACAAATGTTGTCGTTCCAAAAGATTGTTTATCAAAAACTTCGTACCCCACCGTTCCCGAAAAAGAGACTCCAAGAGTGGCCAGCTTAAGACGCCAAACATCTATCATATCCTTAGGAATCATAATTGTTTGACCATCGTCTTCTAACTGATAGCTAATTTTATTTTCTTCTAAAAGAAGAGCTATTTTTTTTGAATCTTCCCTATTTAAATCCGTATAAAGAGTCTCGAATCGAGACATAGAGGCCCAAACGACAATAGCAACAAACCCTAAAACGATAAAAGATGCAACGGCAATCAATCCAATTTTTTTGTTGGCATCTAAATTATTGAAAAACTCTTCAAAGTTTTTAGCGATTTTTAAAAATGCTTCCAACTATGGTTCCCTTAAGATTAAATTTGCATTCTCATAACTTCTTTGTAAGCATCAATAACTTTAAATCTAATTTGATTCATCATTTTAAAAGCAATCTCTGCTTTTTCTACGGCCAACATAGTTTCATGTATATTTTTACTCTTGCCCGTCACTAATCTCTGAACGGCCGTATCAGCATTCTTTTGAAGGGCATCAACTTCCTTAATGGAATCTTTTAAAATGTCACTAAAACTACGTGAATCGGAACTTTTAAGATTCTCCCAAGAATTCCCCGACATAGGAGCAAGTTCATTTTTTTGAATCCATGAAGAGGAATTGTGATTTTTCAAAATGTTGTTAAGTCCTGCCACTGTTTCTACACTCATTTACTATCTCCCTATTTCTAAAGATTTTTTGGCCATTCTTTTCGTTGCATTCATGGCACTAATATTAGACTCATAGGCCCTTGTGGCCTGAATCATATTTGCCATTTCTTCCGTAGTATTGATATTGGGATAGGCGACGTACCCTTGACTATTAGAATCAGGATGCTGGGGGTCATATTTTAAAATAGGGGCCCTATCCGTAGAGAGAATTTCTATCGCATGAACCGAATTTCCATACTCATTTTCAATCCCTTCGAGAACTTCTGAAAACCTTTCATTTGTAGCACCTGCCCCAAAAATAACATCTTTTCTTCTGTATGGACCGCCCTCAGCTGTTCGAGTTGTCTGAGAATTGGCAATATTTGATGCTATAGTAGACATTCTCTTTTGATTAGCATTCAGTGCAGATGAACTAATTTTTAAACTTGTCAATAAATCCATTGATTACCTCTCCGATGACACCGTATACTTCTTAAGAGATAGCTTCTTGTTCAAGAGTTGAACAGAAGCATCGTGAAGAATTTCATTTTCTGCCATTTTTGCCATTTCATCTTCTTTATTAACGGTATTTCCATCATCACCGACAACACCGTTTGAATCTTCGTAGACTATAGGACGAAGATTTTCAAACCCTCCTCCACCAATGCTATAGTGACGGCCGTCTTCTGTTTTAAGTCTTTGAATTTGATCTAGATCAACGGCTTGGGCCAGTGCCTCTTCAAAGTCGATTCTCTTGGTCTTATAATTTGGTGTTTCTGCATTAGCAATATTAGAAGCAAGTATCTTCTGCCTCATTTGTCTAAAGTTTAATGATGTAGCAAGAACATTAATTGTTTCGTCTTCAATTCTCACAATATTTTTTTCACCTCAGGTTAATAAAATAGGCACTGCCGTTATTTCTATACTCATTAATCTTATTCCTTAAGGTTCTAATAGAAACACCAAGAATTCTTGCTGCCTGCGTTCTGTTTTCACTTGTATGAATGAGTGCCCTCTTAATAAGAAGCTGCTCGGCCTCTTTAAGTGACATCAATCGTATTCCTTCATTATCTTCTTCCGCCATAAAACCGACTGATTTATTTTCTCCAATTTCAAGATCATCGGCAGTTAAAAAACCTGTCGTACAGCTTTGTACAGAGTTTTCTATTATTGTTTTTAACTCATGAACATTATGAGTCCAATAGTGTTTTAGAATTTTTTCCATAGCATCTTCTTCAATAACAATAGGGGTGTCTCCCGTATTTGCTTCGTTTAAAAAATGCTTAGCAAGGGCCTCTAAATCATGCACTCGCTCTCTCAACGGTGTCATTGTGATAGGATTAGAAGAAATGAGCATATAAAGTCCTCTATAAAATCTTCCTAATCCTACTAGTTTTGAAATATTTCTCGTAGTCGTAGTAATAATTCTCACATCAATATCATAATCATCAAGTTCGTTAAAAATTTGATGCAATCTTCGTTGAAAACTCTCTTCTAAGGCATCTATATTAACGAGAATAACCGTACCATGATTGCCAAGCTCTAACACGCCTTTATGGAAACGCCCTGTTTCCTCATCTCTATACCCAAGAATATTATTTTCAACAATTTGTGCTTCTTCAGCACAATCAACGATGTGTGTCGAATGATTTTTTCTCGATGAATTTTGGTGGATAAACATACCAAGAGTTCTCTTACCTACTCCGGTCTCACCTATAATAAGTACAGGTGATTTTGTTACAGCAACATTTTGTGCTATACGAATTGCTTTTTTAATCTTTGGATCATTTCCAAAAAGTTCAACATTGATAATTTCCATTAAACGACCTCCTGTCATTTCTCTATCCTTTCTAGAAGGGACGGATAGATTTAAATTATTTTCATATCTCCATCTTCTTTATCTTCATCAAGGCCAGTTCCGACCTCACCATGGCCTTAATATGTCCTGATGTTAAATCATTTACTAAAAGAGCATTCAGAATTTCCGTACCTTGTTTTTCTTGTTTATTTTTTATAAGAGATAGTCCTAACACATATTCAACTCTTCCTTTATGAACTGATTTTGGATAATCATCCAAAAACTTCTTTGTCATATCCCCTAATGTCAAAAAATCTTTATCTCTTCCTTTCCCCAGTAAGATTTCTATTTGTAGATAACGTATTCTTTCCTTAACGCTATTCATATAGTTATTTTTCATTCCCACATTTTTTGTGTCATCTAAGATGGCCCGAGAAATATCAAAAAACTTATCTAATTTATCCAACTGATAAACAGAATCTGTATACGCTCTTAACAGTTCTGCGATCTCCATAACGTTAAGTTCTTTTTTAACATTCTGTCCTGTTAAAAATGTTTCAAAATATTTGATGGCATTTTTATAATCTTTTTTATCAAAATAGATATGGCCTTTCCAATAATCTAACTTGCTATATTCCTTAAATTTTTCTAATTCTTTTATATTATTTAAGGCCAAAGAGAAGTTTTTTAATTTAAAGTTTTTCATCAATTTTAGTTCTTCAATAAAAATTTTTGAATTAAAAGAATATTTTCTCTCTAACCAAACAGGAAATGTTCTTACAGGAGATTTGCGTAACCTTTCAAAGTTCGCCAACTCATTTTCAAATGAATCAAATAAATGTAAATTCAAATAAGACATTCCTACGATATAACTTAAATAGGGGTCTTGAGCTACTTTCACAACATATTTCCCTTTGTATTCTTCCCAAATTTTGACAACATTAGAATAATCAGATTTTTTATAAAACCGATCTAATATTCCATAAATAATTTCTGCACCATCCCCTTCAAAAACTCTTTGATGTAAAGGCCGCATAGTTTCAACTGGAACGGCCGTAAGATACGACAAGGCCTTTTTAAATTCCTTATCGAGAAGTAGAATTCTCAATCTAACAAGCCATAATAGTTGATTTAAATTTTTTGTAAGTTTTATTCCTTTCTTATTTTCTAAAAAGACTCTTTTCTCTATATCCTTTAATGTAGGATTTTTCTTTCTTATAGAAGTAAAAGCAACGTATCTCAATTTTGCCTCGTAAGAAATTTTTCCTAAAGAGGCCCTATCAATAGCATTTCTATACAGTTCTTTCACTTGTTTTGGATCTCTATCTAACAGTTCAAAGCTCACGGCAATCCTCAATCGTGCGTTTCCCGATTCCTTAAAAAATGAATGGCCGCTAACAAACTGATCAAATAACTCTATGGCCTCTTTATATTGAGAATCTCGAAAATAGGCCTCACCAACATTGTAGAGAATAGACCCTTCAACACTACCTCCAAATGAGGGTTTCTTTTTTTCATAAAGCTTTTGAACTTCTTTAGTATTACCCACTTTTAAGAGAGTATATATCTCATAGGCCAGACGTTTTTGATCCGGTACAAATTTTACAATCATTTTATCTTTTAAAACTTTTTTCAACTTATTGATTTGGCCCAGTTTGGCCAAAATATGAAGAATATTTTTTGCTTGCTTCTTAAGTTCCTCATAATCAAAATTTTCCCGACTGACCACATAGAACTCTTTGGCCTTTTCAAGTGCAAAAATATAATTTTTATTTTTAAGATAAAAATCTATAAGGTACTTAAATAATGCACTTTTAAGTTTATAATTTTTACTTATGTCTAAGAGGCCTTCATAAATATTAACCCCTTCTTTGGCCGGACTCACACGGCCTTGTTCAAAGCTCTCTCGAATAAGGGCATTGCCCTTAAGATATTCAATAATTTCATTATTAGTATCTTTTTCATATTTATCTTTAAAAAGATTTAAGGCCTTATACATGAGCCCCCATTTCTTTTTGCGGTAGAGATTGATGGCAAGTTGAAGATGAATCTCTTTTTCACTATCTCTCAAAGATCTATCTTGAATAGGATAAAAAAACTCTGCTGTTTTTCTTGAAAGATCAATACGTTCACGCACAATAGGAGCTAAGGGTTCATAATCCCAAATAATCGAAGCTCCATATCTAAAATCGCGAAATTCTTTATGAAGGGCCGATTTGCGGTTTTCTACCTGAACAGAAACACTTTCCCTCACTTCTTTTTCTTTTTTACCTTCAAGCAAAGGGGGTAAGTCGATTTTTTTTTCTTTTTTATTTTTTGAAACAACAGCAGCACCGGTAGGAACATTATCTTTATCATCTTTCCAATAATCGAGAATGTACTTCTTCTCTCCACTTCTATAAAAAGAAAAGAGTTCAACATGGTCTCCGGCGAGAGTAATTTCAATTGTTTTCACACTGCTCTCTTGATTGACCTTAATTTTAGAAATGGACTCTATGTAATCTCTTTCAAGACTTAAGTCTTTCAATGCTTTTTCAATATTTGTCATGAGCTTTGTATTAAGGGATTTTAGAATAACCTTACCGCCATCTTTTAAAATAAGAACTTGATCTTTTGGGACAAAAAGATTCCATCGCATATGGGTAGAGGCCTTTTCTTGAGTAATAATAGACGGGAATGAAACGGAAAAAATCTCCCCACTTAGAAGCAGGGCCGCTAAAACCTTTGTCAAAAATTTGATAGATATCTTTTTCATCTGATGAAACATCCTGTTTCACAAACTCAAGTTACAAGGCCTTATTCATAGGGGTACATCATCCTAACATACCCGATTACAACCTTAAATTTTCTCTATTTTTATTTTACTCTATTTGCCACATTTTTAAGGAATTTTTTTCTTGAGGGACAAATTTTCCGCATTTATTTTGACACTAGGCGGCAAAATTGTGTGAATTAGCAGCGATTCTTGGTTTACGCAATTGGTATTTTTAGGCCTCATCATCGAACATAAATATTTCATGAATTTTAAGCAATTTGAGAGGAGAATCTGCTTTAAAACACAAATAAAATATTTGCATATTGCGCTGTATTATATCAAAAACGACGCTACGCAAATGTTGCGAAATTTTTTTTTGCTCTAGAGGGAAAAAGGCCAAACCGAGAATTGCTGACAATGGGTGGGAACGGGGGTTAGGTCGAGCAATCGGCCTTCCTACCCAATTGCTATGTGAACTCAGCAGGGGTATTACCTGGAAATGAACTATGAATAATATTTTTCTTTATCAAATGTGGCCATAAAACTTCTTTCTTCAGGAAATGGAGAATTATCGAAAGAATTTCTTCAAAGAACTCATACACATACGTGTTATACTGAAATCCAAATTGGGATCCGCCCTCGCATTAACAAGGTCTAAAGTAACTCTGTGATGACCACGTTCAAAAGCTATCCAGAATGCTGTTAGGCCTGTGTGCGATCTCTCATTAACTTCGGCCCCTGCGTTCAGCAATATGTGAACAGCATCCCTATCACCAATACTGGATGCCATCATAAGTAACGTCCAACCTCTGTCGGATTCTTTAAAATTAACTATGTGTGGGTATTCATTCAACAAAGTGGTAACTTTTTCATGGTCTTTGTTGTAGATGGCCATCATCAATTTTCTTTCGTTTTCGATATTAGCTACTATCGTTTGAAAGGAGAATAAACAAATAATCGTAAATTTTTTAAAAAATTTCATTAAAAAATTTTGTGTATAAGTGGAAACTTCTTTAAATGAACTATGCATAACATTTCTCCTTAGTTGTTTTCAATGGGCCGTCTCCTTCCAAACCAACGTCGGAAAGGAAAAAATACTCTTTGCAAATCCATGAGGATAATTAAATGGGGTTCTAGGTCGTATAAATCGAATACAGTACCTTTTACTCCATTGTCGATATTGTTTCTTCTCAACTTAGCGGCCGTCTCAAGTACAACCGTTATATCAGCCATCCTTTTATCAAAAGGCCTTCCGCTTGCGGAAAAAATATGTCTATAGTAGGAGTTGTCATGAGACGGATCAAAAAAATCTTTCGATCTTCCGCTTTGCATGAGATTGAAAATAGAGTCGGCAAAAGCGGACCGGCGCCAGTCACCGAACTCCGAGATACGCAACAAGAGTGCCCACAGGGCCAATTCTTCCGTAGGCACCCTCTCCATAGTCTCTTCGGAGGGTTTTTCAAATCCAAAGGCCGGAAGTCTTTCCTGCAGAATTTGCGTCAAGGCCTTACGGTCACGTTGAGGAAGATTCTTGGCCAATTGTTTGATTTTCTCATCTTGAATAGAACCTAATGTCACCAACCCGTAAGTATTGTTTATATCTCGCTTAAGAGGATAGATAAAAATATGCTTTTGCTCACCTGCTTTAGCGCCATAGCGATGAGCGATGTGGTACAAGTTATTCAAGTCGTTTCTGATATCAAGCAGTTTTTCGTCGAGAGAAGTCTCCTGCAATCTTTTCAAAAATTTTACGGTCTGGGCCAAATTATCTTTATCTTCATTTGAAACGGACAAAGAGGCAAACGTACTTTCAATCTCTTTTAAGGAATTTTTAGGGATACCAAGTATGTCTACAAAACTATCATTAATAATAGTATCCTCCTTAAAAAAAGTATCTTTGATATCATTTGCAGGTAGAAAAAGAAAATCCGCTAACCTAAGAAAACAGCTTTCTCCCCGAGCGGTAATCGCAATCATAAACGATAACCGGAGGAAAATTATACAGTGCGGTGAAGCTTAAAAATCGTTCTAACCAGTCCAAGGATTGGGGTCCACCTTAAACGGCACCTATGGTTCTCCTCGTATCTATCACTGCTTGAAGGAGAGAGGGATTCTTTGTAGTAAAAATACGGTTGCCAAGATAATGAAAGAGATCGGCATAAGAGTTCGTCCCAAGAAAAGATTTATTCCCAAAACGACGACCTCCAATCATAACTCTCCAATTTCCCCTAGGAAATTTAAGTTGGAGACGGATGTCCCTAAAGACCCCAACAAAATTTGGGCCGGCGATATTACCTATCTCCCCATAGGATCAAGTTTTCTTTATCTTTCGGTAGTTCTCGACCTTTTCAACAGAGAGGTTATCGGTTGGTCTGTGGATAATACTCTAGAAGCAAAAGGAGTTGTTCAGGCATTACAAAATGCCATCATTTCTCAAAGGTCGGATGCTCAGATTATTTTTCATTCTGACAGAGGTTCCCAATATGCCAGTAAAAAATTTCGAGATTTATCATCTTCTATCTTCTGTCTAAACAAGCTTAAAAAGTGTCCACTTTTTCTGGGGAACTCCAACCTTGATTCTCCGTGTTGTTGCGAATAATTTTTTAGCAAACTTAATTCTTTAGGAGGAAAAATTCAAACCGAGAATTGCTGGTGAATTAGGACTGTAATCCTCTTTTCTTGAGCTTTTCGATAAGAGTTGTTCGATTGAGTCCCAGAAGTTTCGAGGCCTTATTTTTATTTCCCTCGACTCTCGACATGGCCTGATCAATAAGAGAGTTTTCAATTGAATAAAGGGTTTTCTTAAGATCAATACCCTCTTTAGGAAGAGGGATAGAAATACCGCTAACCTTCATTTTTTGTCGCAAATTTTTCACGATCATGGGCGGAAGGTCTGAAATTTCTACTCGGCCTTTTTCTTTCAATACGACAAGTCTTTCAGCAAGATTTTCCAATTCTTCTACGTTACCAGGCCAACTATAATCCATCAAAAGATCGAGAGCATCTGTCTCAATTTCCGGTACTCGATTGTTCTTGCCATAGAGAAAAAAAAAATGGAATAGAAGTAGCGAAATATCTTCCCTTCTCTCTGAAAGAGAAGGAATATTTATAACCGTTGCACTCAATCTTTTCAGCAGGTCTTGGAAAAACTCATTATTTTCTTGAAATTGTTGCAAATTTTTAGATGTTGTAGCAATCAAACGAATATCGTTTTTGTTCTTAAGACACTGTAATAATTTACCCTGAAGTCTTCGTGGCATCTTTTCTACCTCTTCTAAAAGAAAACTTCCTTTTTGGCAAAGCTCAATTTTCTCAAGAAAAAGAGTTTCTCCATGGCCAAACAACTCGGATTTATAATTAAAAACACAAAGCTCCTTTGCATTTTGAGAGGATAGTGTCTGTATGGCCCGAGCGACCAATCCCTTGCCGGCCCCCACGGGGCCTCTGATGAGAACATGTGTTCTACCGGTGACATTTTGAATATCTTTAAAGAGTTGTTGCATTTGTTTTGAACGACCGACTATTCCACAAAAAATATCTTCTGCACTAGGGCAATATGCCTTGACAACATCAGCATCAGAAATCTTCTTTTGAGAAGAATGAGCGTTAAAAGATGTGTGCAAAAATTGAAGATCTCCGGTCATCAATGATTACTATAACCTAAATTCAAGATTTTTTCAAATCTTCCAAAAGATACTCCTCTTTGAACTACCCCTCACTAAAGTGAGGAGATTCTTGCTTCACCGACAAACGCCTAGAACACGAGTTCCTAGGTCTTACACCGTCTCCACGAGCTTCACATCCCGTAGTCCCTACGGTAGGTCGGTTTTTGTTCCGACAAATCCAATATATTATGATATTCTTCAAAAGACAATATTTTTTTTTCTCGCCGAAGGGCGTGGCCTCACATCCTCTCCCTGAAGAAAGAGGTTTTAGGGCCACACTTGAGATAAAAAACCAACAAGCTATCTTTGCTGAATTCCATTAAGTGCATCACCCCTTGCTTTAAGGCGGGTTATGTCGGACAATCTACACTATTGCTTTAATGAACTAATTCACTCATCAAAGAATAGATACTTCTTGCCTTTATCCTCCCTATAAACCGTTTTAATTGGTTCGGTAATGTAAAAAATTTTTTGCTAATTCGGTTTTTAAATTTTATCCTTATATGAAGAAAGTATTTTTTAATAAAAACATAGGAGGTGTTTATGAAACGCCAATTTTTTACCTTATTTCTCCCGCTCCTGCTGTCGGGCTGTGGTGGAGGCGGCGGTGGGTCGTCTTCGTCGGGGGGAAGTTCTAGCAAGAAACCTCAATCTTGCGCTATCGCCAACGGTAGCGGTCACAAAGTTTGGGATAAAACTGCAAAGAAATATAGCACGACTTGCACGCTTGTCACTTGTAACGCAGGTTTCGACAACGACGAAGACTCAACACAATGCCAAACGACGGCGGCGAACTACTATTCGCCTGCAAACGACAAAACCCGGACAGCTTGTCCGACTACACCCCATTCCTCTGCTACGACAACAACGGGACTTTCCTCTGCGAAAGGCTGTTACAACTGCGACGGCGGTTATTTAAAAAATACGGCAAGTAATACTTGTGAGGTTCCCTCCAAAGGAAAGTATGTCAACGCTTCAGGCAACGAGCAAAGTTGCAGTGATCCCGGAGGTACCGTAGGCGGGTTTGAAACCTTCTTAAACAATACGGAAGGTGTGTCAAACGCAACCGGTTGTAATTTTTCCTGCAAATCGGGATTTGTAAAAAACACGGCAACCTTTACCTGCAATATCCCGGATACGGGAAAGTATGCGGATAGTTCAGGCGACGAGCAAAGTTGCGATGACCCCACAGGTGACGAAGGAGGGTTTAACGAATTTTTGGCAAATACGGAAGCGGTAAGTTCTGCGGCCGGTTGCGGTTTTACCTGTAATACCGGTTTTTTAAAAAGCGTAAGGGCGTGTAACTTTCCCCGTAAAGGAAAGTATGTCGATGCAGGGATAGAGAAAAGTTGCAATAACCCCGCAGGTACCACCGGAGGGTTTAATGAATTTTCGGATAATACGAAAGGAGTAAGTTCCGCAAGAGGCTGTAACTTTTCCTGTAAATCGGGATATGTGAAGAGCGTGTCGGACTACTACTTGTAAACAAGGGCAATCTTGTCCCATTACCAACGGTGCAGGTTTTCAACAAACATCTTCCGATACGTGCCAAGTCGCCGATTGCAATGCAGGTTACGACAGCACCCAAGCACCGACCACACAATGCCAACAAACGGTATCGGGATTCTTCTCTCTCGCAGACGACAAAACTAGAACGACCTGCCCCACTCCGCAAAACTCTTCTCCTACGAGTACTACAAGTCTTTCCTCTGCGGATGGCTGCTACACCTGCAACGGCGGTTATTTAAAAAATACGGCAAGTAATGCTTGTGCCTTTCCTTCAAAAGGAACATATGTCAATGTGGGGGGTACCGAAGTATCATGCAATCCTATTACGCTTCAAGGAACGGCAACCTCTGCTTGGATAGCGGGTGCCGCCGCAACGGCGATCACCTGCCCATTTTCCTGTAGCGCAGGTTTCGTGAAAAGCGGGAGGGCGTGTAATACCCCCGATACGGGAAAGTATGCGGATAACGTAGGAGTCGAGCAAAGTTGCGATGGCCCCACAGGTGCCACAGGTGGGTTTAAAGAATTTTTGCCAAATACGGGAGCGGTGTCAACTGCTGCCGGTTGCGGTTTTTCCTGTAAGTCGGGATTTGTAAAAAACACGGCGAATAGAACGTGCAATATCCCCGATATTGGAAAGTATGCGGATAGTTCAGGCGACGAGCAAAGTTGCAACAACCCCACAGGTGCCACAGGTGGGTTAAAGAATTTTTGGCAAATACGGCAGCGGTGGCGACTGCAACCGGTTGCAGTTTTTCCTGTAATGCCGGATTTGTAAAAAATACGGCGGATAGTATGTGTGAGATTCCCGATCAGGGAAAGTATGCAGATAATGCAGGAGGCGAGCAAGGCTGTAGTTCCATTACGGGTGCCGCAACCGGGTTTAAAACATTTTTGCCAAATACGGTAGCGGTCTCAACTCCTACCGGTTGCGGCTTTTCCTGTAATACCGGTTATATGAAGGATTCCTCTGCTAGAGAATGTAACTATCCAACACCCGGAACTTATGTCAACAATCAAGGTGCCGAGTCCTCCTGCACGGACATTACGAGGATGACGGGTTTTGGTTCTTGGGTATCTGGAGCTGCCACCGCTGACGATGCCTGCCCCTTTTCCTGTAGTCCGGGTTTCGTGAAAAGCGGGAAGACGTGTAATATTCCCCACAAGGGAAAATATGCAGATAACGGAGTAGAGAAAGCTTGCTCTCCCATCACGGGAGGTGGGTTTAACACCTTTTTACCAAATACGGCAGCGGTGTCAACTGCTACCGGTTGCGGTTTTTTCTGTAATTCCGGTTTCGTGAAAAGCGGCAGGACGTGCAATATCCCCGATCAGGGAAAGTATGCAGATGGGGCAGGGGACGAGCAAAGTTGCGATACCCCTACAGGTGCCACAGGTGGGTTTAACACCTTTTTGGCAAATACAGCAGCGGTAAGTTCTGCTGCCGGTTGCAATTTTTCCTGTAATGCAGGTTTTATGAAAATCGGGAGCAAGTGTAACTATCCAACACCCGGAAGTTACGTCAACAATCAAGGAAACGAGGCATTATGTAATCCTAATTCTATTACGACTGAAGGAACGGCAACCTCTCCTTGGATAGCTGGTGCCGCCGAATCGGCAACAACTTGCCCCTTTTCCTGTAGTGCCGGTTATTTGAAGGATTCCTCTGCTCGGGAGTGTAAGTATCCAACACTCGGACATTACGCCGACGCTCAAGGTGCCGAGGTCGGTTGTACGGACATTACGAGTATAACGGGCTTTGGTTCTTGGTTAGAGGGAGCTGCCACCGATGCCGATTCCTGCCCCTTTCTCTGTGCCTCGGGTTATACGATATCGGGAAGAACGTGCAATAAAGCGATACCTCAAACGCTCGCCCTTGGAACAGACACCAGTCACGTCCTTTTTGATAACGGTGAGGTGGAAGCATGGGGGAAGGTTAGTGCCTCCCCTTGGAGAAGTCATATCAAGGAGGATTTAGGGAGTCATACAGCCCAAGCTCTTGCGTCGGGGGACTACCACCAATGCATTATTTTAAAAAATGCTGCTCTAAACCACGGGCGTTTAATGTGTTGGGGGCAAAATGGCGACAACCAACTGGGAGTTGGCGATACTAACCCTAGAAGCACCCTGACACCTGTTACCGCCAGTATCTTGGGAGACGCCGGAGGCGGAGTCCCCAATACGGTCAAGTCCGTGGCGTTGGGAGGAGAGCATACCTGCGCACTCTTAAACGACGATACCGTTGTGTGCTGGGGGGGTAACGTCGTCGGGCAGATAGGAGGCGGTTCTGGTTTCGGCAGCACAATAATCGGTTTGGCAGGCGACCCCTTAAACGGCAGAACCGCTAGTCGTATAGCAACGGGAGCAGCGCACACCTGTGCCGTCTTAACAACGGATAACTCCGTTCAATGCTGGGGGAATAATGCCGACGGGCAAACAAGCGGTGGGACTCCGAGTTTAGGTGCCGGCAAAACCGCCATCGAGATTGCAACGGGTGCCGCAAGTTCTTGCGCCACCCTCAACGATGCTAGCGTTGTGTGCTGGGGGGGTGGCTTTCTGCCCCAACTTAGAGAGCAAAACCGCCACAAAGATTACGGTGGGGACACAGCACGGTTGTGCTCTCTTAAGCGATAAGACTGTAAAGTGCTGGGGGAGTAATACTGAGGGTCAGATAGGAGGCGGAGCTTCCGGTTCCGGTCGGGTTCTAAGAGGCACATCGGGCGACCCCTTGGGCGGAGAAACCGCTATTGCAATTGCGACAAGCCCCTACCACTCCTGTGCCATTATGAAGTCGGGCAATTCCGTTAAGTGTTGGGGAAAGAATATTAATGTCGATGATACCGGCTTTTACGGACAGATCGTAGGAGGTGTTGCGATGACAGGCGGAACCAACGGAACGGGAACGAGTTCGGGAGAGTCCCAAACACTTACGGCAAATTCTACACCAACGGCGATAGCACTGGAAGAAGATGCAGGCGGAAAGATTTGTAAGATAACACTTTCCGGTGGAGGTCTTAGCTATTCTTGGATTCTTAAGGACTATTCGACACCGCTAACGTATAATACGGGAGGCAGTACGGCGATTTCCGATGCTATAGATAACCTGATTGAGGCGATCGGTTCACCCGTGAAGCTAGCAGGAACCGACGTGACGTTGTCTAAATCAGGCAGGTAACAAAATAACAGCAACCACTGACAACGCCGTCTTTAACGGAATGACTTTAACTATCTACCACGACGATAACGGCGGAGACTGCACAACAAGTCCCGTTGGCACACCCATTACTCTTAGTAGCGGAGGAAGCGGCGGCGATAAAGCAGAAGGACTATGGGTTATCTCGAATGCCTTTACGGGAACCGGAGATAAAACCGTCAACCTCGATAGCGTACACATTGACCTTGGAAATTCCCCTCTTACAACAGGAGCTATTGCCGATAAGGTTATTACGGAAGTTAACGGCGTAGGCTGGGCGGGTAAGCAGAACGTGGATTTACCTTATATGGCGACAAAACTCGACGGTGGACATGATACCGGAGACGACTGCCCCGACACCGCCTTTTGTGTTGTTTTCGATCGTGTGTTCAAAGGAACAGAAGGAAATTATGGAATCCCCTTCGGGGATCGGGACTACGAACACTAAAAAAACCTACCTCTCGGGACGGAGGATTCCCGTTGAAACAAAGATAGGAAATATTAAACTTGATAAGTGTCTCTACAAATACCGTCATCTTGTAGAAAATACTTTTGTAAGATTGAAGCATTTAATTTCCTAGCTTTCTACACTGTGCATATAACGAAACGAAAGGTAACCGGCCCCTAGAAAATTGATAATTTTCCATGGCCTCCTCAAAATAGGGGCCTTCTACCATCCCTGAAAGAACAGAACTTTGTGATTCACATAAAAGACACTGATTATTTCGATGATCTTTAAAAAGAAAAATATCGTAATAAACTCTTGTCTCTCCTTGTTGTGTTGCCGTTCCCTCTACACGCACAACCTCCAATAGGCCGTCCTCTATCTCCGGTCTAGTTCTCAAAGAGTAAGGCCTAAAAATATTAGAATTATTTTTATCAAATACAAGTTTTCTTTCTTTTATGAAATTTTTCATACTCTCTAAAACAGATAAGGATGAATAAGGTACGACCGTTAGTTGTACGAACCAATCTCTTCTTTCAAAACGAATAGACTCTTGTGTCCTTGAGACCTCTTTCCACCAAGAAGGGAAAAAAAATGTAAAATCTTGGAGAGAATACATCAAAGAGTGCTCTCTATACGCATCCCTCTCTTCCTTAATAACAACGGCCGTATACAAAATAACGCCGAGAAAAAATACTAAAGCGATTGTTAATAACATAAAGAGTCATTATACAGGGAAAACGGGCAAAAAAGGAATATCTGTTTGTCATTGTTGTAAGGCCCACACATACATCTCTTCACTTGACGCAATCTGAAAAAAAACTCTCATTAAGATTGATTTTAAATGCCTTTGAGTATATGCTGTTGCCCAGATTTTTTAGACTCAAAGGAGTATCGCTCAATGAATTACACAGTACAATCCCTAGATGAGCAAACAAAAAAACTTGTTTTTGATTTTACGCACCTTGATCTAACACTAAACATCAAAAAAGAACTCCTAAAAAAGCAAAAAACGCTTAAGCTCAAGGGTTTTCGCGAAGGAAAGGCCCCATTGACAATAGTTCAAAAAATCTACGGCCCAACATTGGAACAAAAGGCCTTTGAGGACTTTATCGTGGATAATGTAACTAAAGTGGTCAACAAGGAAGATATGTCGGTTATACCTCCTTTTCATCTTAAAAATCTTAAATACGAATCCGGAAAAAGTGCCAGTTTTGATATTATCGTCAAAGTTATGTCTTCGCTACAGCTCAAGGACTATTCTCATTTCTCCTTTGAAGAAGATACGGCCAGAGTGACCGATGAAGACATTGAGTTGCTCAAGCAAGGACTCATTGATAATGAGACTCAACTTGTAGAGTTTGAGGACGTCAATTGTTCTCTAAAGGAAGGGATGACCACTATTGTTGACATTAAGGGCCGGAAAAAATCAGGAGGCCGTCCCGATGAGGTGGTCATGGAAGAACGTGACTGTATTTATGAAATCGGACTCAATAGAATACCGGAATTAGATAGTACTTTGATGGGAATGAAAGTCAATGATACAAAAACTTTTTCAATCGTTTGTCCTTTAGACTTTTATATCCAAAACTTTCGAAGCGAGGAGGTTGAATTCACCGTTACAATTCTTGAGATTAAGAAAAAAATTATTCCGAAATTTAATGATGAACTTGTCCAACGGTTTGACTACGAGTCTATAGATGACTTTATGAACAAATGCAAAAAAAAACTTTTAGAGGAGAAAAAAAAATCTGCTAGGAAGAAGCTTTACAACAATATTGTTGAAGCTTTCATCAAAGAAAATCCTTATACAGTTCCTAAAGAAGAGATTCTTTTACATCAGGAAAAAATTAAGAATAACATGAAGCAAAAATTTCTAAAAGGAGGAATGAAAGAAGAATCGATTAATAGTTTATTAGAAAAGAAATCAAAGAGTTTTTATTCTCTGGCCGAATTAGAAATTAAAATAGATATAGTTATGAACGCCCTTTATAAAGATCTAGGATTTCAAAATAAGGAAGACATAGACGAGAACAAATTAATTACTGCTCTTTCAAAGAAAATCAGTCTTAAGCTGAACAACGAACAAACGACTTCCTCTCAAGGCCTATAAAAGTTTTATATAGAGATTTGGGCCTATTCATAATGCCTGACTTCTTCCCTATACCTAATGGGCGATCGACAACAAGGCCAAAAAAATAAATATATTCCTCGCATCATATCGGGAGCTTCTGTTATTCAATCGAATTACGCCGTAAGGCGTTTGATAATTCTTTTCGTAGGTGCCCTTACTTGTAAATAACTGATTCCCTTTCCTCAGCGGTGGTCCGTCAGTATCAAATCTTTCTAGCAATGCCCCAGTCGCCATTGCTCCCGCATCATTAAGAACTTCCAGAACTTCTTCTTCTCCTTTGAGCACCTAATCATTGTGCTTAAAGCAAAGTTTCAGGCAAAAACCATCTTTGTTCTTTTCTATCATGGATACTCTCATTCTAATCCTCCTGTTAATGGTTATCCATTACAGCATCCCATGAATCCTTCTAAAAATCACTCGATTACATCATAAAATCTTCAGAAAACAGGACAATTAAAAAGTCTTCCTTTGTTATCTTCATCCGTTAGTTCTTTGATTATCTCTTCATTAGAAAATTCAAATTTTTTGCCATCAGGATAGCTTGGCAAGTCAGAATCAATAACCGTTAGAATATATTGAATATTATATTTTGTTGTGTATTCTTTGATGGTTTGAATTAGCAATAACTTTTTTCTATTATCAAGCCCTTCTAGTATTCCATCATGATAGACGAAGTGATAAAAATTTGAATCTTTATAACATCTAAGTACTGCTAAATCGAAAAAAGCACACAAAAATTTGTGATAACTTGTTCCTTCCCCTTCAGAAGTCGGTGAAGTTGGGTCATTGTCTCTTGTATAATTAGCAAAAAAATCTATATTATTTTCATTATTTGTTTCTACATAAAGAAGTGCTCCAGCACCAAGAACTTGACTGATAATCTCTCTAAAAAATGAACGAATATTAGTTAGGGTATTATTCCCTGATTCTACATCTCTGCGAAGTTCTTCTACTATTTCATTTAATTCTTTTTTAGAAGCATCAATTTCTTCTCTTTTTTTACTAAGCTCTTCAAATCTTTTTATATCTTTATTGAGTTCCGAAAGATCATTTTTATACTGTACAAGTCCATTTTGCATTTTTTTATATTTTCTGAAAGAATCTTTCTCTCTTATAATATCAAGCTTTGAAACTTTTTCAGAGTTTAGAGTCTCAAGAGACTCCTTTAGCGAACTTAACTTTATTTCAATTTTTTTTTGCTCTTCTTTTAAACGTTTTTTTCTATCGCTGGTGATGCTTTTGTTAAAAGTCTCTAACTCTTGATACTCTTTTAGAATTTTATTTTTAAAGCAAATCCCGACTTCTTCAAATATTTTTTTTATATTTTCAGTTTTAAAAAAAATTCTTTTCTTGATTGACTTTGATATTTTATTCAAGTCACTATTTAAATTATAAATTTCATTATTGATGTTAGAGATTTTATCATCAAGTGTTTGGAGTTCTTCTTCGCTAATCTCTAAATCACTTCTTTTAAAATCAAAATTATCAAGATGTGTTTCTAAATCTTGTACTTTTTGTTCTTCTGCTTCTTTTCTAGCTCTAAGCTTATCTAAAGGTTCGTTGATATAAGTTAGCGTTCTTTTCATATCCTCTAATTCATTATTTTTTAGCTTAATATCATTGTCATAATCGTATTTTTTTCGGATGGTATCAGGAGAAAATCCCAGCACTTTGCCTATATAAGGCTTCCACTCTTTATGTTTTCCATGAGAAAACTTTTCCACCTGAAAAACATCTGTGTAATCTTTTTGTTTTCTAAGAAAATATGAGACACTTATTCTATAAGGGAAAGGATGAATTTCTTCTAGGGCGAGTTTCCCATTTAGAATATCTTTAGACTTATCGAGGCCCAGGTTGCAATAGTTCCACTTATTTTCATGAGTGTTGACAAAGTTTTGATCACCTTGAGTCGATTCTTTAAAAGAAATCTTAGTGTCTTTTTTAACGCCTCTTTTAACTGTTAAAAATCTTCCTTTCGACAATAAAATTTCCAAATAGAAGTCAATCTCACTTAACTCTTCATGTAATTTTTTAGTAAAATGATTAGATGTTGTTTGTTTTAATAAACAAAAGTCTATGACATCTATAAGAAGGCTTTTTCCTAAATTATGGGAGTCCCTATAGCTATCTTTGGGTTTTGTGGTCTTCCCAATTACTACATTAAATCCATTGTGAAATTTGATAGGGCAAAAATATTTGGGTAGGTTTGTGTATATCTTGCTTAACTTCATTTATTAACAACCAAAACAAGAGTGTCACTCGAATAAAGGTAATTCAATTTATCTAAAGAGTATAGCATGATAAGGGCTGAAAAAAAGTTCTCAGTGATTCCATCGCCGCTCTTTTTTTCAACAAATGACAATAAGGCATCAACTTTTACAGTTTTCTTTTTAAGTATATGTCGCAAAATAGTCCCTGCCAACATTAGAACAGATTTGTCTAAATCTATATGTTTTTCTGGCGATAACATCTGTTTAACCCTCCTTCTGTCCTATGTCACAAGAAAAATACATGAAATGTATAAACATCTTTAAAAGTCTTTTGTCTACAGTACCTTCTTTCCATTTACTATAAGACTCTGAAAATATTTCTTCCAAGATTTCGTCAAACTTAACGAAGTTATCTCTTTCTGAAATGATAACACCTTTAAAATCATATGCTGTGTCATTATATAGTTTACGGTATTTTTCATTTCTTGGGTTTTGAAGAAATTCTTCAATGTAGATAAAATCTTTTTCAGAGTCCTCTTTAATGTGTTGATAATATTCGTCAGATAAACGATTGATTAAGTTTTTTCTATCAATCTTGATATAATTAAAATCCTTCCCAGCTTTTTTTCTATCTTTTACTTTAGTAGATGGAACAAAATCTCTAAAGCCCTTGATGACTTTCTCTAAATCTTCTGGGCGGATATTTAATGGTGAACGAAAGCTATTAAAACCAAACTTTTTATGCAAATGTCTATTGTTATCAAGAAATATATGTATCCGTTCTTTACCCCAAATTGATACTGACGTTATACTTGGGATATTTTTATTTATTTGTTTCTGAAATTCAGCTTCATATCCACCAGATAATTTTCTATTAGTTAAAAGAAAATAGTGTTCTAATTCTCCCTTTTTATAGAGTTTTTCTATCTTTGGAATTTCTTTTTTTACAATATTCTTAAATTCATTGTTAGAACAAGACGCACACACATTTGTCGTATGTTTTGCCTGTATTATGAATTTTCCTTCAAAGGTTTTTTTTTCGGAAGGAAAAGAATTCGCCTTTCCTGAGAATTTTCCATCTTTTCCGCCATCTTTTCCAGATGCAAAGTTGATAAGGCCTGCGCCTAAAATTTTTAAGCATATTTCTGAACACAATTCTTCAAATTGCTCTGGATTTAACTCATACAATCTGTATTTCATAATTATTTTTCTTAGTCCTTGATGGAATTTTTTACGGCTATCAATAAAAAACGAATAAGCATTTTTGCCTTTTTCCTACAGTAGCATACTTATCTTGTCAACTGCGACGTTCAGTTTGATTTTTTTGAACTTCATTTAAACCAAGAAATCATTGATATATGTGCTACTAAGCAGAATTATTTTTCGCTTTGTCTTACTGCCCAACATTTATCTTCTTTTCTCATCACTGAACAGTTGTTGCTTATTTCATCATCCACATTCTGTGAATTTATCCTATTTTTGATGTATTGAAAATAAACTTGTACACAAAAACTGTAATTTGTAGCCCTTTTCGATACAGCGCAGGGCGCATTTTTCAAAATCTCCTCTGAAAAGAAGTGAAAAAAGGGGAGAAAAAAGTTTACGAAAAATTTTCTCAAAAAATGATATTTTCCCCAGCGAAAAAAACACCGAAAACTGCTGGCCTAAAATAGGCCAAGAATCACCTTTTTTGTGGTCATGGACGCAGATATCTTCAAATCACAGTTAAAAACAAAGAAATATTGTCCAAAAAACTGAACCTATGGGATGTTTCACAAAATTGTGAACTATGGAAATATAGGTTGGAGACGCAAAACTTCTACACCAAGGCAAAAATCTATGAGCTAAATATGGGCCATTTCGACCGAAAATACCCAAAAATAGCAGAGGCCCCCAACGTAACACACAGCATATTCCTCTATGAAAACAGCAGAGGTTCCCGACATTTAAATTTCCCTTATGCCGAATTTCCTATAATGGGTACCACCCAATTTCCTGTAATGGGAACCACCCTGAGGAAATTATCAACCTGTTTTAGTTTACTACTCTGTTCCGTCTTCTCCTGTCAAAAAGTTTCTTTTTTTTCTGTACGATTCCCCAGTTATCTCCAGACGCAGGCCATAGACCAACCTGTCAAGGATGGCCTCAAGGGCAACCTCGTCTTCAATAACCTCTTTCCAATTCGATATTGGCAATTGGCTTGTGACAATAGTAGATTTTTCCTGATACCTTTCCTCCAAAATGTCATAAAAATCCTGGGTGACCGTTGCATTAAACTTTTTCAATCCAAAATCATCGAGAACAAGAATATCCGCACGGAGCATCCTGTCTCGGAATCTTAAAAATGTCCCTGCCGCCCTGTTTAGTGCCGCTTGTTCAACAAACAGGTTGAGTCCTATGAATTGACAGGTGAATCCTTCGTGGCAGGCCTGGTTCATTGATTCACTCGGCCTCATTTATTTTGTCGCCTCCATAAATGCCAGTGTTTCTTCAAGAGTGATGACCTCTCTTTCTCTTGGTTGGATTTTCACCAACCGGATTATTTGTGCTTTGCTTGTCGCACGTACATCTTTTCATCCACAGTTTCTTCAAGAGTGATGACCTCTCTTTCTCTTGGTTGGATTCAAGAGACATTTTTTAAATGTCTCCAATTTATTGTTGAGATTGAGATGAGTCCGAGTGTGATCCTGCTTTTCTTGTTAGAGTCTTGTTCTTCTTTCTAATTTCTGCACATTCTTTCTTATATCTTCCATATTCAGATAAACATAGAGATATTTTTTCTTTCACCTTTTTACTTTTTTCTACTATATCTCTACTTTGTGCTTTAGAACGAGAACCTAATGTCCTTACATCCTGATATTGCTGAAATTTTTTTTGCATTTTATTTACTATATTTACATCATTTACATCTACTTTATCTATTCTTGGATCGTAATTCTCTTCTATGAATTTAAGATTATCAATTGCCACATAGATAACTGGCGAAGAAACATGTAAAGTGACAAGTATAAAACAACTAATAATGGACAAAAAAACTTTTATTATTTTCAATCGACCTTTTTTAAACACAAAATTCCAAAGTACACTAAGAAGATATAGGATCAATATTGAAAGAATAAATTTAATAATATTAGTCTCTTTACTAAAAAAATTCTTCAATAAAAATAAAAAGATTTCCTCATAATTTAAAGAACTTACCCCGACAAAAATAGAAATAAATAACGAAGAAAAAAGTGTCATCGCTAATGTACCTTTTTTTATTTTAAAGATAAATTTCCAAAAGGCACTAAAGCTACATACGATTGATGCTAAAACAAACAATGTAAGAACAAAACCCTTACTATCTAATCCTCTGATAAAGAGGATATCATATATTAAAAGTAAATTTAAAATTATCCAAAAAAAATGAAAGGTATAGTCGTTAGCAAATTTCTTAACTCTATCAAGCATTACAGGACTAAGGCCGCATACGATTGATACTAAAAAGAGTAATGTAAATTGAAGGCCCGTGTTACTATCTAATATGTTTGTGATAATCTCATTAGGTACAACATCAATAACAATTAAATTAAAAGACATCCAAAAAAAAGGAATTGTATAATCGTCAATAATTTTTTTAAATCTATCAAACATTAAGATACCTTTTTTTGAGGGAGACCTAAGGCATATTTTTTTCTTAACGCCTTAATCGGTCAAAAATCGGTCAAATATTAGACAATCTTGAAAAGGCCCTTTCAAGCATTTGACAAGAATCATATTGTTGGACAGGCGGCGCCTACAACAAGGCCAAAAAAATAAATATTTTCTTAAGAAATTGGGCAGGATGTCCGAGTAGGGGATATAGAGGAGTGTATTATGATGAGCATAAAACTTGGCTGCCCCCACTGCAATCACGAAATTCTTGCAGGGCCGTTTCAAAGAATGTTTAGATCTTCAAAATGGATTCAATGTTCTTCCTGCGGGGAAAATTCGGTTTTTGATTTGTACTCAAAACTCAGTCTTTTTTGGACCTGTGTTTTCTGGATCGTCTGGATGCCCCTCCTTATCTTGAGTTTTTCCATTGAAAACACTCTTTTTGTAGAAAGTATGGCGATTTTGGTTATACTTTGTACTTCATTTCTCTACTATGTTCATCTTTCAACGTTAACATTGAGAAAGATCGGCCGACGAAAAGAAGATGGTTCTTCCGGCCATTATGAAGCACGGATGAAGGCCGCCACCATAGTAAACACCTTCGTTTTAATGTTCTGGATGCTCTTACCGGTAGAAATCATTGATATATTGTTTAATATTAGAAGAGTGGAAACTCACAGGCTGAAAGAAAAATGGATCATACGGAGCGAAAAAGGTTTTGAAAACTCTTTTCTCTCGGAAGAACAGCTTTACCTAAAAAAATCTTGGTCTCCTGAATTTCGGTATTCTGAAGAAAAATTGAGTTTCTATTTAGGAAGAGAAGATGCTTGGAATCGAAAATGCCGACAACAAGGCCTAGGATACTATTGTCGCTTGGCAAGTCGGCCGGCCTATGTCAAAGGCCAAACGCAGAAAGAAAAAACACTCTTAGAGAAGGCCTGTAATCAAGGTGACTTGTTGGGGTGTTACCGACTTTTTTCTTTGACAACAGGTTTTGAAGATAATAAGCGTCTGCGCCTTATAGAGGCCTGCCTCAATCCTCAGAATAAGCAAAATGCCTATTGTGGACTTCTGGGAAAGACGTTGTATGAAAGAGGAGACGTGGAAAATGCACTTCTCGTCTATGAACACACCTGTATCAAACATCGACAACATTGTATTGATTTTGTAAGAACATTTGCGGCCGACAAGTACACAAGCAACCACAAAAAGGCCTGCCGTGAGGGCGTGAAATCGAGTTGTGATGCCCTTATTTTGGTGAGAGCGTCAAGAGACACGGCCTCAGTTCTATCCAAAAAAAACGCTCTTATAAAAGCTGTTACTTTCGGTGCTAACGATATAACGGAACAACTTATCACCAAAGGCGCCGACATTCAAAGTGAAGATGATAGCGGGAATACACCTCTTCATTTGGCCGTTAAATCCGGTAATATTTCTTTGGTAGACCTTCTTTTGTCTAAAGGAGCAAAAGTTAATGCCGTCAATAAATATGGAGAAACCCCCCTAATAATGACGGCCAATAAATATAAATGTTCTAAAAATAGTAAAACAATTTTCGAAAAACTCTTAAATCAAGAGGCCGAAATTAATATGGTTAGCAACGACGATCAAACGGCCTTGACCTTATCCTCAAGAAGAAAGGATACCCACATTTTTAAAGAACTTTTATCTCGAGACGCCCAATTATATCTCAACAAGTCCCCTGCTTTCTTATTAACGATTATCCATTCTGGGCATCCCAATAACATAAAAGAACTTTTCAACCGTATTGATTCGAAAAAAATCTTTGATAAAGTCAACCCGTTCAAACTTATAAAATATGCGGTGAAATATTCATCAAAAGAAAAGATTGATCTTCTCTTCGAAGAAGTGAAGAAAAACAGCATCGACCTTAAAGCACTCAATGATGTAATCCTAAGGGAAGCTTATTTGCGAGATGATCGAGAGATTATAAAAATGCTTAGGGAGAATGGGTTTGTTTCCCCTCGTTCGTTTTTGACGGCCCTAAAAATTTCTTATCTTCGTTATGCCAACTTTAGAAACGGAAACGGTTAAATTCTTTCACCTTTACGGCCTTGGATAATAAGAATCGGATTTGATGAGGTAAGCGTTTACATAGTCGTCTACGGCGTCTTCAAGTTGGTAGAAGGATAGAGGGGGAAGAAGTTTTTTGAGTTTTTCCATATCGGCCTCTGTATGATATTGATATCGATTCTTGAGAGACTCGGGCATATCAATGTACTCAATGTCGGTGGTGCGCCCCATGGCCTTAAATGTTGCATTGATAAGATCGCAAAAGCTCCGTGCTTTTCCTGTTCCTAAATTATAGATACCGCTTCCTCTTTTTACATCCATAAGTTTAATCATAATCTCGACAACATCTTTAACGTAAATAAAATCTCTCTTTTGATTTCCATGCTCAATATCCTCTCGATAAGACTTAAAGAGTTTGACTCGCTTTTTTTCTTTTATCCGGCAAAAGGCCTTGTGAATAAGAGAGCGCATATCGCCTTTGTGGTATTCATTTGGGCCAAAGACATTAAAAAATTTAAGACCGAAGTACAGTGAGGGCCTCTTTATTGTTTGGAGTACCCACATATCAAAAAGATGTTTTGAGTAACTATAGGGATTTAAAGGACAAAGTTGTTTAAGAACTTTGTGGTCATCTTTGTATCCTAAAGTACCATCACCGTAAGTGGCCGCAGAACTTGCGTAGATAAAGGGAATATTATGTTCGGCCGCAAGGGAAAAAAGACATTTTGAGTAGTGAACATTGTTTCTCATGAGAAGTCCCATATCTTCTTCCGTCGTTGAAGATATGGCCCCGAGATGAAAGATACACGTTGTCTTTTTGGGAAACTGTTCATTCAAAAGATCATCTGCATGGATGTATTCTTTAAAGGAAAGCTTTCGTAAATTTTTCCACTTTTCATCCGTACCCAATCTATCGACGACAACAATATCCTCTCTGCCCAATTCATTGAGACGTCCTACAAGTACACTTCCTATAAATCCTGAGGCACCGGTGACAATAATCATAAATTTTCTCCCTGTTGTTTTTTAAGGTAGGGGTGGACAATAAGAGAAACGGCACCAATACCTAATTCATATAAAAGAGTAAGAGGAATCCACAACCCCAACATCGTGTAGGGGTCGGGGGGAGTCAAAACGGCCGATACAACAGCAAACCCTACATAGACATATCGCCTTTTTGAACGCAGTCCTCCTTTAGTGATAAGTCCCATAAGGCCTAGAATCAAAAGAACATTGGGTAGTTGAAAAACGAGGCCTAAAAAAACGAGAACCTTACTTGAGAGTACAAGGTAGTCTTTGAGTCCAATAGTAGACGTGACATCGTCAACGCCAAAGTTGAGAAGCATTTGGAATGTTAGAGGAAAAACGATAAAGTGGCCGAAGGCAATTCCTAGGCAAAAGAGAAGAAACCCCACAAAGAGGAATGGACGGATAATTCTAATTTCATAGTCAAAAAGTCCGGGTTTAACAAAGAGCCATATTTGGTGGAACCAAAACGGAGATGAAAAGAGAATAGAAGACCAAAAGGCCACTTGAAGTTGAGATAGCACTTTATCTAGAAGTCCCAAATGAACAATATGCCCTTCTTTATCGGCAAGGGCCTGTCGCAGTGGTTGTAGGAGAACTTCCGATAATAGATCTCCAAAACTGTAGCAGAAGATAAAGGATACTCCAAGAATCAAGAGAATTCTTATGAGGGTCTTTCTGAGGTCTTCGAGATGATCTACTAAGCTAATCTCTTTCAGGGGAATGTTCCTCCATTAAAGTAAAATTTTGCACCATACCTTCAGAGCATCTTATAATATTCTAGGAGAAGCTGTATGGTAAAGATGATCTTATGGACTGCTTTGACCTTGTGTACGATCTTTACGTCTTATGGACACACTGTGACAAACCGTATCCTCTTGTGTTTGGCCAAAGAGGAAGAATTTATCCATAAAAATAAAATACGCCATTCCCTCTATCCCATGAATCAGTTTTTCATGAACTATTTTGCCTCTCGTCAGGGCCTAAAACTCAAAGATATTCACTATAAAAAGGTTTGTACGAAACCACCTTCCTCTTTTGCCTTGATGTCCCTTCTTTTAACTCATGGGAAAAATAGCTTTTTATTTGACAATAATATCCAAGTACTTTCTCAAGGAGATGATGTAGAGGTGTCTGCATTCCGACTCTTTTTTGAGCATATTTCTCGCTTAGAAGCAGGTGCACCGAGGGCCAATTGTTTAAGAGATAATATTATTCATCTCAAGGAAATTACAATGCGATATTCCCACCTAGAAAACTTAGGCCATCAAAAAATCACACAAACGGATTCCAACAAACTCAAGGTCATTCTCAACGCTCTAGAAGATGTCGGCCTTATTTATCGAAAGTGTTCTCTTAAACAATGAACATTCATAAGAATCCTTTTGATATCTACAAGACAGCGAGTGCATCCTCCTCCCGCTTTAATTAACGCTGTTACCTGGTGGGTATCTCGGAGGTTGTGTTGTTTTACGGCCCTTTCTATTTCTTCTTCAGATATATTAAAACAACGGCACACGAGATTTTGCTTTGCATTTGCCCAAAGATAGGGATGCTTGTATTCTCTGAGAGACTCTTTTAGTAAAAAAAGGTAGATATCAAAGGAAGTTGTCTCTTTACTAAAGATAACGCCGATATTCTTTCCTTGGGCGAACTCTTGCAGTTTTATTAATGCAGAAGTATCAGTGATTGAACTATGAAAATCGAAACGCTGAACAATATCATAGAGGTCAATATAGAAAGACAATGTCAAACGACACTCTTTTATCTTGAAGGATTTAGAAAAATTATAGGGCCGAAAGGCCTCCGGGGTTATAGTGCTCATCTTTTTCTTCTTCTCTTAAAGTGAGAACATTATGACCATCCTCAGTGACCAAGATTGTGTGTTCAAATTGAGCAGACCATTTTCTATCTGCAGTGACAACAGTCCAACCATCTTTAAGGAGTTCACAGTTTCTGTTCCCGACATTGATCATGGGTTCAATGGTAAACGTCATGCCAGGCCTTATTTCTACTCCGGTTCCGCGCTTCGCATCATGAATCACCTGAGGGGCCTCATGAAATTCTCGACCAATGCCATGGCCGCAATATTCTCGAACGACACTGTAACCGTAATCTTGGGCCATTTCCACAATTACGGCCCCTATATCTCCAATGTGGCCTCCCGGACGAACTTGGGAAATGCCTTCCCAAAGACAGCGGTAGGTAATATTCACAAGTTTTCGGATGTCTTCGGAGACATTACCTATGAGAAATGTTTTATTTGTATCTCCGTGAAACTTGTTTAAGTAGGTTGTTACATCAATATTGAGAATATCACCGTCTTTGACGATAGTATTTTTATCAGGAATGCCGTGGCAAATGACTTCGTTGAGAGATGTGCAAATAGATTTGGGAAACCCGTTATAATTTAGAGGAGAGGGATAAGCTCCGTGGGAAGTAATGTAGTCATGGCAGAGATCGTTCACCTTTTCCGTAGATATACCAGGCCTTAAATAATCACCGATATACTCCAATGTAGACTTGGCAAGTGTAGAGGTTTGTCGCATAAGAGAGATTTCTCTTTGGGATTTTATGGAGATCATAAAGTATTTACGGTATATCCGTTAATTGGGATAAAAACAGAATGAGGTCGTTAATATTCACACCTGAGGGGATGTAGACATCAATAAGGCCGTCTTCTTGAGGCCATGTCCATAGAGAATGATCACTTCCGGTGATAACAAATCGATTGACACTATTGAGATTAAAAAAGGCACTTTGTCTCTCTAAGGATGTCAATACCGCCCTAAGTCCTTTTCCAAACATTTCATCATTAGCACTCCAAGAACGAACTAACGTGCCTGAAAAAAGAAAAGTTTCTCGCAAGGTCTGTTCAACTTTCTTGAGAAGTTGATCGGTTCCTCCATGAATAGCGATATCGATGGATGGCATAAGAGATTCTCTTGCCGTTTCAGAGGAGAGTAAAAGGATAAAACCGTTGTTGTGGGGTAATGCCCATGTTCTTCCTTTTCCTTTTGTAATCCACAACTGGTCAATCAATCCGAAGTCTGGGATAAACTGATTAGTTTTTAAGGATATCCAGAGATTTCTTAGTCCTGTTTTATAATCGTGATTTCTCACATTGAGATGAGAATAGTTTGTGACAGGAGGCCCTCGGTAATTATGCATTTGCAATTGTGTATAAACTCTATTTTCAAGTTCATCAAGAGGAAGAAGGGCCGATTCTATTATGGGGGGAAGATTCCTTACTGAAACTTCTGCAGGAATGTAGAGGGCCATACTATCGTCATGATAAGGATGTGTCCAAGATTCATCGGAATCCGTAATAAAGATAGAGCGGACATTCTCAAAACTTACGGAGAAATCATTTATTTGAAGCATTTCTTTAAACGCTTCCAGCGCCGATATAAAGGTTTTATCGTCAATTCCTGATTTATAAGGTACCGATCTGTTACTTTGATATTGATACTTATCTACCAAAATTTTTCGTATTTCCTGTTGAAGTTTGGGAATAGAGAATGTTTTGGTGAGGATAGGTATCAGTGATTCCATAGGGGTTGTTACGGGAATATTGAGATTATAATAATTCTTGTATTGGGTGTCGGGTACCATCCTCACATCCTCTCCTTTCGTTACGGTAATCCTCCGAATCATGCCAAAATCAAGGATAGACTCTGTCGTTTCCAACGCTCTCATAAATCCTTGAAATGCTTCGGTGAGTTCAAGGTCACCGATATTGTCGGCAATGTGAATGTTGTAGGATGTTTTATAACCCATGGTGTTTTTCAATAATTTTCCCATCTTTCCTCGAAGAAAATAAGGAGGAAGTTTTTGGGAAAGTGAGGTAATGAGAGCATCTATTCCAATATCAAAGGGTATCTCAACTCTTATAACGCCTGGAAAGATATTGGTAGAAAAGAGTTCAACTCCCTTTTCGTTTGTGTTCACGAAACGAACTTGATTAACTATTTCAAAACTTGGTATGGATTCGATTGTTTCCAAGGCCGTTTTAAGAGTCTTTAGGCCCTGTTCAAATTTTTTATTGTCAACACTCAAATGGGACGTAACGTCACCATTGAAACGATAGTCTTTTTTCAGTATTTGCTTAACTTCGAGGATAAAGTCGATAAAGGAAAGTCTTGAGGAGATAAGGGGAATAAACGATTCCGTAGATGTATCTACGGGAATAAATAGGCTGACTTCTTCGGCCCTATTGAGAGTGGCCCAAGCATTTTTTTCACTGGCAAAATATAAATAGCGAACACGTTTAAAACTCGGAAACGCCGGATCATTTAAAACGTCCTTGAATCTTTCCAAGGTATCTTTTGTAATGAGAGTATCTCTTGTCCCGTAAATTCCCGATCCCTTGTACAAATATTGTTTTCTAAGAATAGAGGAAATTTCCGACTTTAGTATCGTGAGGGATTGGGCCCACAGAGAAGGTACAAAGAGAAAACAAAGAACCAAAAGATGAAATGGATACATACATGAAGACTTTAATATAAAGAATCTCAAATCGGCAAGGGAATATTTTAACTTATCGCATCTTTTATGCCGGGTTGGGCCGGATGGACGTTGCCAGTGCGAATCCGTGATAAAACAAATACAAAATTTTAGTGGAAGGAGGGAATAAGCATCCTAGGCAATTTTAGTGTTTCAAGTGTTTCTTTTTGCAAAGAAGATGCAGAGATAATTTCATAGGAAGAAGGGGTCTCCAATATTTTTCGACATAAAAGATTGAGCAAGTTATGTCCTGATTTATAAGTTGTAACTTTTCCTGCAATTTCATGTCCTAAAAGAGAAAGATCTCCTAAAATATCGAGAATTTTGTGGCGAACACATTCATCGTTGAAGCGAAACCCTTCTCTATTGACCACTTTAAAATCATCTATGAGAATGGCATTATCAAGTGAGGCCCCTTTGATAAGTCCTCTTTTTTTGAGTTTATCGACTTCTTTGAGAAGTCCAAAAGTTCTGGCCCTTCCTAGTTCTTGAATAAAGTTTTCACAAGAAAAGGTGAATATTTTCCTCTGCTTTTTTATAATGGAATGGGTAAAGGCAATTGTTGAGTCAACAATTAATTTATTAGAGGGTTCAATGATCGCAAATTTGTCTCCGATTCGGGCCTCAATCGGTGCTGTGATGACCATAAACTTTTTCGAGGCATTAAGCGTTGTAATCCCGGCCTCTTTCAGTAAAAAGATAAATGGTTCTCCGGAACCGTCCATAATAGGAACTTCCGGGCCGTCAATTTCCACTCGAAGGTTGTCAATACCAAGGCCATGGAGAACGGCAAGCAGATGTTCAACTGTATGGATGGCCGAGGGCCCTGTCCCGAGGGCCGTACGATTTTCTGTCGTACTCACCTGATCAACGGAGGCCTGAATAATGGGCCGGTGAAGAAGGTCCATCCGTTGAAAGCATATTCCGTAGTCTGAAGAGGCAGGACAAAGCGTTATAGTGACTTTTTTTCCAAAATGAATGCCAATTCCCGTAACGGAAATTTTTCTTACAATAGTTCTTTGATAAATCATAGTTGTTTTTATTCTTAGTTATTTGATATTACTATATACATAGCAACATAGCAAACCTATTACTCCTAGAAACATCTTCTGCCTAACCTGTCGGAGGATGGTCTAGTATTCTTTAGTACGCCTACTTCTTTAAATTTTTTGATTATTGAGAAATATCTATGGCCTTATGGAACTTGACAAATGACTTTGTATTATCAATGGCCGTTATTTTCCATTGCTCATTTAGGAGTTCAAGCTTAGCAACCTTCTTTATTTCAACTTCTACATCTTTATTATTGGATTGATCGCCGTCAAAAACTTTCTTAGAATACCTGAAAGTATAAGTCAAGAAACAGATTTCTTCCTTACAATTTGTATTGAGAATTCTCAGGTTTTTTATTTTCTTAATCTTTAACGAGCGAAACCGCTGAAAATCTTCAGCATTCATTTTAAGAACATCCTCTTTCATCTCTCCCGACAGAAAATCTCCAATTTCTTCCCTCTCGTAATCTCCCTTAAAACGCAGGTTAAAGTACTCTTTCAATCTTCCCTCTGCATCCATTTTTTGATAGCATGACGCAATGAGAAACACAATAATCATCCATTTCATAAAAAACCTCTCTTTTCTTTTACCAATATCCCTCTATCTTCAATTATAGCGTAAAAATCGTTCCAATCTTGATAAGTTCCTTTTTTTTTCTTCCCATTTTTTGATAATAACACTCCAAGGCCGCCAAAACACCTTGTCATAATTTGTCCTGTAATGTGAAAGTTCTTACCCAAAAGAAAAAGCGTCATTTTGACATACCCAGTCATTCTTGTTATTTTCGCCTTGTTCTTCAAACAAACAAAGCATGAATATTCATCCAGATTTGTCAAAAACCCTTCATACTCTTCACCGTTTGTCTTTTGAATCTTAACATTGAGATTGTATTTATTTTTCTTATGGAGCTGATTCTTGTAGAAATTAGGGTTAAACATACTACTATTAAGTTCTTCAAGCCACACGAGGTATAAAAAAAGGGAACATATTAGATAAAAACACGTTCCTAAAAGAATGATTTTATTACCTGTCTGATAAAAAGCAAAAAAAGAGTTGGCCAAAATAAACAGAGCAAATAACAAAAACACTCTTCCCGACCATGCTTTGATGCAAAAAATAGACCATATTGTATATATACCTATAATGTAAAGAAGCTTTTGATTAAAGGAAAAATCTATGAACTGTTCATAGCTAAATACACCTCGTCCAACTGTTAGAGAATAAACCACATAGAGATAATAAAACGATAATATAATAAAAACCGTCATTTTTTTTGTAATCCATCCTCTCTTTAATATTTTCATTGTTTTTATCCCTAGACCTCGAAGAAAATCATATTACTTACCCTAACATTGTACAGTATAATGTATATACTACTGTGCTGACAAAGTATCGACAATGTTTTGATATCTCACAAGTTCTTCGATTATTACAAAATCCTCTCTTAAAACAATCTCCCCGTCACGAGATGAACCATAAGAAGAAGGCCCTAGCTTTGAGCAATCCAAAGCATTATGTCTCTTGAGAAATTCTATAAAAGCATCTATTTTTCCATCAGAATATTGTTTTAGTATTCGTTTTAAAGAGCCGACATAATGTTCTAGGCCGCCAAAATCATAATATACACTTTTCGAACAACTCTTGACAAAAACTTTTTCTTGCTGATAGTTGGCCACATGAGAAAAATAATGACTTACCCCTTCTTTATATCGCAGTATTTTTAAATCAACGACACTAACGCCTGAAAAGGTAATAAACTTTTGTTTCCGATTAGGGTCGTTTATAGAAAGCAACCGACCGTTTTGTATCTCTAATTCTTTATAATCGCCATCATAAATTTCTACCCCAAACAGAGTTACTCCTTCTAAATTGTACCAATTTTCTAAGAGAGGGCAAAAATAAAATTGATCTCCATTAATGGCCAAAATCTTTTCATCACCTACTTTTTTCTTAAAATTGTGAAAACATCCTCCCGTACCTAATAAATTTTTTTCATGTAAAAGAGAAACATTGAGGTGTTTTTGCTTTATGAAATTTACAATGCAATTACTGAGATGATGAGTGTTGATAAAAATATCTTCCACTCCCAATTCTTTTAAATACAGTATTTGAAGTTCAAGAATACTTTTTTCAAATATAGGCCAAAGTACTTTAGGGAGTTTTCTACCAATAGTGCCCATTCTCGTACCGTACCCTGCGGCCAAAATAAATCCTTTCTTAGTCCCCATAATAAAGGCCGTTTAAGGTGATTCTTAAATCTTTAAAAGAGTCATATTTAAGCAAAGTTTCTCTAATATTTTCATAGGCCATCCCAATATATTTCAAATAGTGTGGGTTGTTTTTCTGATCAAATAGATAGGCAAAACTTCCTATGGCCTTAAAGACTCTTTGAACAAGAGTGAGGTCGTAATAATAAAGAAAGTCATCAAATGTTTTTTGATTTTCTTTTATATTAGGACTATTCTCCCAATAGTATTTTTTTAATGATTCTCTCTCAACAGAAGAAACTTTATAGTAACAGTCTTCTAAAAGAGAGACTAAATCATATTGAGGGATACCCATCATAGCATCTTGAAAATCTATAACAACAAACTCATCTTCTTTGATCATGATATTCTTGGAATGGAAATCTCTATGGGCCATACTCCTCTTTTGTTCTGCAATGATACGGCAGAGTTCGAAAAAATAATTTTTTGCATGCTTTATAGATGTTTCATTTTTAGTTAAAAGTTTTTTAAAGAAAAAATTACATGTAAAATCAACTTCTTCCATGAGTTTTTTTTGATCAAAGGCCCTCTTTTTCACAAAGCATGCCTCATCTAAATAGAGATCAATAGTGTGTATTTTGATGAGCATATCTATAAGTTTTTTATAGAATCTATATTCTTCTTGAACATTATCAATTTTTGCTATTCTCTTCAAAAAAGTCATCTTTCCAATATCTTCTTGGAGAATAAAACCTGTAGAATTATCACTATAAAAAATTTTTGGTACTCGTATACAATTCTTCTCAAGAATCTTCTGAATCCTTAAAAAATCTGAGAAAGCTTTTTTATCTTGGGAAGTATCTTTACAAACAATGAAGGTTTTGTTATCAGTTTTTACTCTGTAATATTCTCTTGCTGATGCATCCCCTATTAGTTTGTCAAAACTAACATGAATATCACCAAAAAAATTTTTTAAAAAAGACTGAATATCTTCATTGCCTTTCATAGACCTTTACTTTTTCTCTAAAATATTCTTAATAAATCTATAAAATTGCATCGATGAATTTCTTTGTATATTCGTTTTTAATTCATCTTTCTCTATTGTGGCCACAAAATTTTTAAAAGCAAACTCCTCTCTAGAAATAGCACTACGGTCTCCATCCATAAAAGTAAAATCTAAAATATTTTTATTTCTAATCTGAATCCAATTGAGAATTATTGATGGATCAAGATTCGATTTTTCTAAGGTAAAATAGGCCCATTTATTAATTTCGATCTTATGTTTTAAAGATATCTTTGTCAAATATATCATTTTTTCTAATTCTATATATCCTACAGGGACAAGCGTTTTCTTTTCATAAATATTTCTAAATGTTCTAAACGTTTGAATAGATAATATGGCCATTAATATCTCTTCATGTTTTATATACTTTTTAAAAATCCCTGTGGAATAAAAGTAACTTCCTCCAGGAAGGGAAAAATAAAAAGGTTTATTATTTTCTATGATATGAAATTTTAGTTTCATATTAGATGTATAAAGTTGTCTGTTATTTTCAACAAGACGGCCAACGAGAGCTTTTAAATAGGACTGAGTTTTTTGAGAAAGAGGAATAGAATTGTTTTTATTTGAGTTTACAAAATCTTTACCAAGGTAAATAAAATGTATCAAAAAATCATTTTTTCCGATACCTTTCTTCTTAGTAGAGAGGTACCGGTCTTTTTTAATATCGGGTAAAAAATATTCAATACTTGAGCAGGAGACGCACAGAAAAAAAATTGATAAAATACACGCTCTATCCATATTAAAATCAATAAAAAGGCCCCCGAAAATTGGAGGCCTTTTTATTCTGATGATCTGCTAAGTTTGCTTAAAAATCATCATTTTCCTCCGGAGAATCCTTCCGGTCTTGCGAGGCCGATTGTCTCGACGCAGCACCTTCAAAGGCCATATTGTTATCTGGAATATAGTATAGGGTAAAACCGCTAAAAATTAAATTGGGATTTTTAATCATAGGCCTATTATTATTAAAAATATCTCTCCATCTTTGGTTCGTTTGATACTTATCCATGGAAATCGTGCCCAATGTTTCCCCTCGTTTGATAAGATGAGGTTGTCCTTCCGGACGCCACACAAAGGGTGTGGCCGGAGGATTATATTTGATTACCTGCCCTGCTCTAAGAGTTTGATCATTTTGTAATTCGGGATTTAAATTGATAAAACGCCTCCACTTAGCATAATCTCCATAGATATTAAAGGCCATTAACATAAGAGTATCTCCTCTTTTGGCCTCATATGTCTTCTCTGTACCGGTACCCTCGTCAACCATGGAAACATCTTCGCTCATACCGTCTTGAACTTGCTCTTCGCCGGAATCATCCATGCTCATATCATCATCTTGATTTTGTTCCATGCCTGCAAACTCTTCGGATTCAGACATTTCAGAATCATCAAGCAACATATCTGCCTCTTCACTTGCTATATCTTCTCCCATCATTTCCTCCTGTTCCTCTTTTTCACCGCTTGAACATGAAATAAAAAAAACAAAAACACTCAAAATTAAAAACTTCATTTATTCCTCCTTGCTAAAATAATCTCTTTCTTTTTACTCTTCGTTATAAGAGTATAAACACTTTAGTTTTTTCAGCAGAGCGACCAACCTATAAACCTACGGTATCGTAGATACCTATGTTATATGGCAAAATCCCTATTTTATTTCAAAACTTCTGCCAAAAGGAATAGATATCTAGACATTTAGGATAAAACATCATAAAATGCTAATAGACGAAATGAATCAGTCTGTATGGAAAATATTACCCTTTTTTTTAACAATTTTCTTTTTACCCACTCCTAAAGCACAGAATATTGTTGACCAGATTGATAATGATTCATCATCTTTTGAACCTCACATCTTAACAGAAAAGATTTTAAGAATCTCTAAAAATAAACAAATCTTCATTATAACAAACGAAAATGATTCATTTTTAAAAGGAGACTTTTTTAGTATTGTTTTGGAAAATCAACTTACGGCCCGAGCTCTGGCCGCTAAAGTCATAGGTAAAAAGGTCGGTATAAAAATTCTTCGAATTGATTCCCTTAGACAATGGAACAAAATTAGAGAAAATCTAGAAATACAAATTGTTAGAGGTGATGATCAATCCTTTTACACTCGAGATAAAAAGGAAAATAATGAAGAGGATTTGTCCATTTTAAAAAATGAAGATGATCTTTTTAATGCAACCAAGCTTTTAGAAGAAGATTTAGATTTAGAAGAAAATGAGAATCGTGTAATTAAAAATAACAATATTATGTCTCTTTCTTTAGGCAGTATGGAATACAACACAATTAAAGGTGAAATTGACCAATATAACACGCCTCATATTGCATGGGGATATCAATTTGAAGATGATTTATGGGTTGAAGCAAATTACGGCCAAAATATCATTAATTCCTTTCCTTCTGAAGGTATTGATACCCTCCTTAACCACTTTACAGTAAAAATAAAATACGCTATTGAAGCACCGTTTTATTCCATTATCATGCCTTATGCAGGATACCAAAAAGTAACCACCGATAGTCCTAACGCCGGAGAAAACAATGAGCTGGGTCAATTGTTACCGGAAGAACTCCAAAAAGAGTTAGAGGACGTTGCTAAATTAGAAAAGAATCGTATGATTTTTGGAATTAATGTTTTAAAAAGACTTGTTCCCGGGTGGTTTATAAAAATTGATATTGGTTCAGATATAACATCTGTAGGATTGGCCCTTGAATTTTAAACTCATTATCATTCTATCTTTTTTTTATTCTTGTGGTGTAAAAAATTATCCTACTCCTCCCGATAAAAGGCCCTTCCCGTCTTACGATCAAAAATTTAAGAAAAATAAATCATCTAATTGAACTACCCCTCCCTAAAGGGAGAAGATTCTTGCTTCACCGACAATCGCCTAGAACACAAGTTTCTAGGTCTTACATCGTCTCCACGAGCTTCACATCCCGTAGTCCCTACGGTAGGTCGATTTTTGTTTCGACAAATCCAATATATTATGATATTCTTCAAAAGACAATATTTTTTTTCTCGCCGAAGGGCGTGGCCTCACATCCTCTCCCTGAAGGAAGAGGTTTTAGGGCCACACTTGAGATAAACTTCATTACGTGGGCCTAAGATATGGACTTTTTTCAAGTCTTTAAATTTTTTGCTTTTAGAATAGACCCCGAACGGGCCCATAATGCTGCCTTACTCGCATTTTCTTTGTTTCCTAAAATCATTCTATTATTCTTTGGACGCCATAAGAAGAATCCTAAATACTCTTTAAACGTCAACGGTGTCTCTTGGGCCTTTCCCGTCGGCCTTGCTGCAGGCCTAGACAAAAATGCTCAGGCCGTAACTTTTTTTTCAAATCTTCCCTTCGGGGCCGTTGAAGTAGGAACGGTCACGCCTCTTCCTCAAAAGGGAAATCTGAGGCCTCGTCTTTTTCGCTACCCAAAAATCAAGTCTTTGAGAAACCTCATGGGGTTTAATAATCATGGAATGGAAAAAATCGGCCGAAATATTCAATTGGTGAACAGAACAGTTCCCTTGGGGGTCAATCTTGGAAAAAACAGACAAACTCCCGACGATAAGGCCTTTCTCGATTACCAAAAACTTTACAAACACTTCGCCTCCCTTGCAGATTATCTCGTCATTAATATTTCCTCTCCAAATACTTTAGGACTGAAAAAGCATCAGGAAGGAGAGAAACTCAAACGCATTCTCGATGCTCTCAAAAAACTGAGAAACGATTGCCCCTGCCCCCTATTTTTAAAAATCTCTCCAGGACTTTCCAAAAAGTTACTTAAAAATATTGTGGATATAGCACAAAATTATCATCTTAGTGGAATTATTGCTACCAATACGGCCGTTATGGAAAAATATGGATCGGGAGGAATGTCTGGAGAAATTTTAAAAAATCAAGCACGGGATACAAGAAAACAGCTACTTCGTTTATCCAAGGGAACAGGGCTTGAAATTATTGGAGTTGGAGGAATATCAAACTTTCAAGATATTTTAGAATTTTGGAAAGATGGGGGTAAAGTTGTTCAAATTTATACGGCCTTTGTTTATCAAGGGCCAAGGTTTTTCAAAAAAATTCAAAGAGAAATTGATAAATTGATGAAAGAAAAAAAGGCCCAAACTCTTGAAGAAATGCTTCATATGATTTCCACTTAAGAGAACAGAAGGCCTAAGGCCTTTTCCTCTCCCTACTTGAGTCCTATTTCTATTCTTTTGTAATGGCCTTCACCGAGAGATCGAGTGATAAACTGATTGTCGTCATCAATATGCAAATGGACAAGTCTTCTTTGAGAAGGGCTAAGAAATTTTAAAACTTGAACCTTTCCCGTGGAAAGAACTTCTTTTTTGAGCTTTTCCACTTTAGCAATAAGATCCGTTTCACCTTTAATATTATCTTTATCTTGTTTTATAGGAGATCTCTTATCAAAAGTATCTTTTTTACTAAACTCTATTCGAAAAAAGGTGTTTTTAGAGAGAAATACTTTTTTTGCAGTATAAATTTTGACGATTACTCCAAGGGCATTAATAATTTCCGATCCCTTTTTCATGAGAATCCATTGGTCTTCGCCTGAGAGTTGAATATTTATATTAGTGTTTCTCAAAAAAATATTGGGATGGATATTGAGATAGGACAGTTTAAAGATTTCTTGAAGAAGGGGACAATAAGCTTTATAAAGCTAGGCCTTACAGTATACCTAAAGGTCTTTTTTGAACGACCAAAAAAGATAAATTTCTTTCTTCCCGTTCTCAACATTTCACGTTTTAACAAAGATGCATCGTTTATTTGAAAATATCCCAGGGCCGCATGAGTGGCCATTTCCTCGCTGACATGAGTGTACTCAAACACTCTCGAATCTTTTTTTTTGGCCTCTGTTTGAACAAACGGCCTTATTGGAGTTCTTTCAACTGTTTCTAGGGATTGCAAAAACGATACATTCTTTTTTCTAGTATTTGCGTTATTTTTAGAAGGTGCTCTTGTCATCGTTAGGATATCTATAGAAAATATTTTTCGATTTGGCCAGAGGCCGATTAAATTTCAACAAAATAAGTTAAATGTCCGAATCTAACACGAACTCCCATAGTGACTCGACAAGTTAAAAAGTTACTAAGGGCCTATGGTCTCTAAAAGTAACCAAAAATAATAAAGGGCCATTTTTGTATCTTCAACGGCCTGTCTATATCTGGTGAGAACAAATATTTCGTAAAGTTTCCTATCAACTTTTATGATTTCAGACTCGCTATTGTAAAACTCAGTTAAACCAAAGGTATTTCTATAAGGCCCATAGCTTCTCATGCCATTTTTGTTAGGGGGTAACATCGTATTATACCACTTTTCCCATGTGACGTTTTTGGGAACATTATCGACCATAACGGAGATATCCTCTTTGAGCGATGTTAAAACCCTGCGAGCACTTGTATTGAGAAGATGGAAAAGAGAATCAGGAGCAGTCATTTTAAAATCACAGAGGCCCTGAGCACTCTCCTTCTCGTATTTCATTTTTACTTGAAGTTCATCACGGGAACTATAACTCTCAAAAGCATCATGTGAAAAAATACTGAAAAATGAGACAGAGGGATGCATAATAGGTACGACATGGGCCGGTGAGGCCATATCTTGAAGATGATGGATAACGTGTCCGAGGAGGCCTAAATATTCTTGGTCAACAGCAAACAAACGGTCTTTAAGAGAAAAGTTAATCGTCAATGATGATGTCTGCGTAGCAGACATCATTTCTCCGTATAAAAACACATGAATCGGATTAGGGCGACATGTGGTATCCCAAAAGATTGTGATGGATTCCATATTTTTATTTAAATAATATTTCCTCAAAATTTGCTCAATCTGTTTTACTCTGTAATCGGATGAACAACGATCAATACCCCCCCATTCTGCATTGACGGAAAAATTGGGATTATAAAAATGAGAATATTGCAACATTTTGGAAAGATACTGATTGTCTTCTTGTAAATTTTCTTCGATAAGGACATCTTTAAAGCGTTCATAGGGCCTTATGTTTTCTTCGTTCAGAATCTCGGAATTTACACAAGAAAAAAATTCTTCAATAGCAAGTTCAGTGAGTTCTCGGTGGGTTGAAAGATAAAAAGATTGCGCATTAAAGATGAGAGAAAAAAAAACGGCAATAGATAAAATCTCGGTGGGTTGAAAGATAAAAAGATTGCGCATTAAAGATGAGAGAAAAAAAAACGGCAATAGATAAAATCATTCCTTTACATATAACAATATCTTTTCTCTTTTTGTTTTACAACACCCCCAAATTAACATTGCCAATGGACAAAATTAGAATTTAGCAACGCTGTTGCATGTTATTTCAATCTTGGCATTTTTTGATATCCTTTATCTACTTTCTTTGTGCGGCAGCATCTGTCTTCATTTTCATAGCAGCACCTACACTATAGTGTTTAAAGGCCCCCGGACTGCCATTTTTTGTAAACCTTACGCCAACAGCATTAGGATGTGGATTTTGAAGGTCTTCAAAGCGGTTAACGGCCTCAATCCTTCCCCAACGCCCGTTTTCGTAAATGATGTCATCTACACAAAGAGTCCCTCCTCTCATACATCCATGGTCTACAAGAAGATTGGCGGGATTATGCAAACCGATGCTACCTGAAGATTCCTCTCGAATTTCAACCATTCTGCTCATCCGATCTACCGAAAGTACTTCGCCGACAAAATCTTTTTGATCGGTGTGATAAACTCGAAAAGAACTCATAAAGACTTGAGTTAATTCATCCTCTTTACTAAGAGAAGATGGTATCCTCTCCGATTCATCAGAAGACATCGTTCCCGAAGTATGCTTTTTACTTGTACTACAACTTGCCGAGATCAGTAAGAAAAGAAACAAAGATAAAATCTTATTCATAATAATCCTCCTTTTAACAATATTAAAACATATTTTAGCACAAAATTGAAATAAAAGTTCACCTGCATCTTTAAGGAAGCATATTTTTCCTAAAGGGAGAAAGAAAGTACAGAACTTTCTCCTTCCCCAAAATCAACATAAATTCGGCCAATTTCGGCCCTTGGTCCCGAGAAATAAATACTTGATACAATGCCTGAAATGCCTTTGGAGGTTCGAGATGGTAGCGATGAATATGTTCATAGATTTTTTCTTGAAGCTCTTTGTCGGATATTATCCTTTCCCAATGTGAACTAAGATCATCTCTTAAATCAGAAAGAAAGGAGAGGACATCTTCCGAACAGTTTAAGGCCGTAGGATTGTCGTTGACAGAAAACGTAAAATCTTTAGGCGCATAGTGATTCAACCAAGCAAGGGCGCATCGGCCTCTCTCTACAAAACTAATCTCATCTAGTTTGTTTTTGATGGCATCTTTATAGTAACCTTTGGCCCTTTCGATATCGCCTCCGTAAATTTGCAATACATTGGTCAAGTGTCTAAAAGAAGGCCTAAATGGAGGGATTCCATGTATGGAACTCTTTTGAGATAATTCAAAAACTCTTCCGGCCATAAGTTGTTTTTTTTCATTTCCCTTTTCTAAACCGTAGGCCAGCCTCTCTTGACGGTCAAAGTTTTCGTAGGTTTTAATAACATCAATATCGAGAGAAATAGAAAAATCTACATTCGGCCTTGTCGATGCAAAAATCCAACGGATGACCTCCGGTGGATAAAATTGCAAAAGATAATCGAGAGTTAAAAGGTTCCCAGATGATGAACTCATCTTCCCCCCCTGTCCTTTGATAGAAACAAAGTCGTACTGAAGATAAACGGGAGCTTGACCCCCAAAGAGTTTAACAATATCTTTTGCCGTCGAAAAGGAACCTCCTTCACAGGAATGATCTTTCCCTCCAGGTTCAAAATCAACGTTTTCATAGGCCCATCTCATTGGCCAATCAATCCTCCAGGGAAGTTTTACTCGGGAACTGACAAGAGGGTCTTCCTTTCCTCGATAACCGCAGTGGCCGCAAAGATAAGATACATATTGGCCGTCCCAAGAGAGTCCTTCAATTTTGTGGTCCGTATTACACTTAGAACAATAAATACTCACGGGAAAATAGTCATCTCCATAGGGAGTTTGTCTGTATCTATTGAGAATAGAAGCAATATCTTTTCTCTTTTCTAAGGCCCGAACAATATTCTTCCCGTATTCTCCCGCCCTGTATTTAGAGGACTGGTAGAGGGGTTCCACTTCGATAGAGACTTTTTCAAGTTGACGTTCAAAAGACTTTTCATGAAAAGAAGCATAAGATTGCTCACGGCCGTAAGGATCGGGAACATCCACAATAGGTTTATGGAGGAATTTCTTCAGCTCTTTTTGTTGAGGGATATTGTCGGGAACTTTTCTAAAGGTATCAAAGTCATCCCAGGAAAAAATAAAACGGGGTCTTTTACCGAGTTTTCTCAAGGCCTGAGCTACAAAATCAACGGTAATGACCTCTCGAAAATTTCCAAAATGAACCGCTCCGGACGGAGTAATCCCACCGGCCAAGACATAGGACTCCTTGTCTCCTTTTTGACGAATAATATCTTGGGCCGCCCTGTCGGCCCAATGGATCAAATGGGGTTTGTTCATCAATGCCTCTGGTAAAACCTATCACTTCACTTAATATCGTTTGAGTCTAAGATATTTCCTACCGTTATTACAGGCAAGGCCGTTTTGTCAAGCATCCTCTCAATATAACATTCCCGGTGCGACAAAATTAGAATTTAGCAACAATCAATTGAGTGCTATTTTCAAAGTTTCAACCTTGCGGCCCATTTCGGCCATCTCTACAGACATTTTATTATTGAGATGCTTGTACTGTTTTGAATTGAACTGGGCCGTTTGAAATAGAGAGGTGAGTCTTTCAATTTCAGCTTCTTTTTGATCTATACCAACCGTCACGGAATAGACGAGTTCTCTTTGATAGTCTAGCTCTTTGTAGAGCTGCTTACGGCCTTGTTCAAGATCGTCGATTTTTTGACTGAATTGCTTTGTTTGAGCGAAATGATTATTTTGAAGATACTCAAAGCGGTCAATTTTAGCGTCCTTCTTTGCATTTTCTGATTGAAGAAGTCTAGTTTTTTCTTCAAATTGAGAAGTAGTTTGAGTTGCCTCATCTTTCATTTCTTTGAGCTTTATAGTGAGTTTATTAATTTCGAGGAGATGGTTTAGTTTTGTCTCTTCAAATCGTGAATTGTCAAGTTTTTGCGCCTTCTGTTGAAGGGCCAAAGATTCTTTGAAACGAGAATTCTCTTCTTTCAAGAAGTTCGTTTCCTTTTTGTAAAGAGAGCGAAGTCGTTTTAAATGCAATTTTTTTGTTTCGATATCACCGTAAAGTCTCTTGTTTTTCTCTTGATGAACCCGAGTATTTTTTAATAGTACCCTTCCTTCTTGTCCAAGACGCTCAATATCCGAAAGAAGTTTTTTCTTGTCTTCTTCGAGCGTACTCGTGATCTCTTTGTAAGCACCTTGGGCCTTCTCTAATGAAAAATATTGTTTCTGAAGATTTTTCATCTTAATGAGGGCCTCTTCAAGATCGGTTTTCTTTTGGGAGAGTTCTTGGAGAAATCGACATTTTTCTTCCTCAAAAATAACAGATTCATCTTTGTAAAGTGATAAAGATTCCTCTAAAGCTTTATAGTCTTCTTGAAGTTGTTCAAGAGTAGACTTATATTCATCGATTTCTGCATCTCTTGCACTCCAAATGGCCCGATAAAATCCTTGCATTTGTTTATCCCCAAGGATGTTAAAAAGATGTTTATTCTTTTGGATAAGCTCTTCAAAGTCTCTGTAGATTTTTGCCATAACCGATCTCCTTTCTCCTTCATTAAAACACAAAAAGACAAAAGGGCCAAGGGTGGAAAAACTCTCCTATTTAAGATAGATTGAATCTCGATGCAATATATGTTTTCACCCTCCAAAAATCCGTTTTGGAATTTGTCTTTAGAGGACCGGCTACTCCGCTATCAACCAAACTTACACGATTTAATCCTCATTTGGTCGTCTGTTCCCTGTGTTGTCTTGGGGCGTTTTCAAAATCCTTGGGCGGAAGCTCCCTTGGACTATTTGCAAAAGCACGGCATTTTCTTGGTGCGTCGTCAAAGCGGAGGAGGATGCGTTTTTCAAGATGAGGGGAATGTGAATTTTACATTTTTTAAAAGAGGAATAAATCCTAGGCGACAAGAAAACCTATCTTTTCTCAACAGTTTTCTTCAAACCATTGGGTTGCAACCCGTTATAAACGAAAGGGCCGATATCGTTTTACAAAAGAATAGTAAATTCTACAAAATATCGGGTAGTGCTTGCAAGCGGACAAAAAATGCCTGCTTTCACCACTGCACTCTTCTTGTAGACAGCAATTTAGAGCAGCTAAAAAAGGCCCTTAGTCCCTCTGCCCACATCTCTAAAAGTTTGGCCGTTAAAAGCGTTTCTTCTGCAGTGACAACTCTTCAAGAGATTAATCCTCTTATCTCTCGTCATAGATTCTTAAAAGACCTTAAGGCCTATTTTGACAATCTAGGAATAATTCAAACCACGTTGCCTATCGATGAGAACCTGATTCGCCAAAAGGCAGAATGTCTTTCCCGTTGGGAATGGGCCGTTGGAGAAACACCAAAGTTTGAATACATTGATCCAAAGGGAAAAATTAAGATTTTTTCCCATAAGGGTAGGGTGATAAGTATCGAAGTAGAGGGAAAGACGGGAAATGTCAATCGTCCTTTTCCTATGGATGCAGACCTTTTGGCCTCATTTTTTAAGACATTAGGAATAAAAAAAGAACATGAGTTCTTAAAACGGGATATAGGGCAGAGCTTGATTCTTAATAAAAAACAACCTTAGATATAAATCTTGATAAAAACACTTTTGTTATGAAACGTTGCGTCCTAAAAATGATGTTTAAAATTGGATTTATTGCTTGGTCAATTTAAACGGCCCCTATTATCTTTTTAACTTTCAAAAGAACCGAAGCGGTCTTCTCTCTCACTCTTTCGGCCCCGATTTGAAGAATTTTTTTAATTTGTATGGGGTCCGATATTAACTTATTGTAGGTCTCCCGAGGCCTTTTAAGACAACTATTTACGGTATCGTAAAGTATCTCTTTTGCTTCTCCCCAGCTAATACCGTTCTCATAACCAATTTTGAGTTTTGTAACATCACTTTCCGTTGCAAAAAATTTATAGAGATCGAATATAAGAGAAGTTTTGGGGTCTTTTGGGGCGTTTGAAGGGACTGAATCCGTTACAATTTTACCGATGATTTTTTTGAGCTTCTTTTCAGAAAGAAAAAGAGGAATATGATTATTGTAGCTTTTAGACATTTTTCTTCCGTCAATCCCGGGAACAAGAAGGTCATTTCTAACGACTGCACAAGGAAGTTTGAGAACCTCGCCGTAATGACGATTAAAAGCACTTGCAATATCCCTTGCCATTTCAATATGTTGAAGCTGATCGGTTCCAACGGGGACGACATCGGATTCTACGATGAGAATGTCTGCGGCCATAAGAATGGGATAACTGTAGAATCCCATCGAGACACCCTGATCTTTATCTCTTTTGTGTTTCTCATTATCTTGCACAAGAGACTTGTAACCATGGGCCCTATTCATGAGTCCCTTGGCCGTGAAACAGGAAAGTATCCAATTCAATTCGCAAATTTCGGAAACATCCGATTGTTGGTAAAGGATTGTTTTTTGGGGATCAAGGCCTAAGGATAACCATGCTGCTGCAACTTCCAAGATATTGTTTCTGTAGGATTGGCCGCTGTCATGTGTTGTTAAGGAGTGATAATCGGCAATAAAATAATATCCTTGATATTCCTTGGTGTTTGCCATTTCCAATGCCGGTTTAATGGCACCGAAATAATTTCCCCAATGAGGCATTCCTGTAGGTTTAATTCCCGTTAGAGATTTTTTTTTTTTCATCGAATTTGACGATAACATCGAGGGAAGAAAACTACTATACTTTTATAGATTCCGACTACAAACACTAGAAAATCTCAACAAATAACTAAGCTTTCTGAAGAATGAGTTGAGTGAGTTCTGCAATTACTCCGCTCCTCAAGGGCGGCCCCCAATACCCTGTTCCCCTGTTAACATAGATCCATGTTCCTTTATGGCCGTAGAGTCCAGCATGGTACTTCCATACGGCCGCTATGATGAGATTCCAAGGAAAGAATTGCCCTCCATGGGTATGCCCCGACAATTGAAGGTCGATGTTATAATCGTTGTTTTTGTCAAAGACATGAGGTCGATGGGCCAAAAGAATCTTCTTGTTTAAAGGAGGTACATCTTCCATGGCCTTTTTAATATCTACAGCAATTCCCAAAAATCTTTGGGCCGTTTGATCGGGAAGGCCTATGATGCTGAGACGATCATGCCCCCGAGTAATCGTATGAGAGCTGTTTTCCAATATGATAAGCCCCCATTCCCGAAAAAATTTCTCCCAAGACAAATAGTTCCAGTAGTATTCATGATTTCCCGAAACAAAAAAAGACCCGTCTTTTGATTGAATATCTGCTATCGGCCTAAGATGGTTCCCGATTCTGTCGGGAGTTCCGTCTAGCAGATCACCCGTCAGGGCGACCATATCGGGATTCAATCGATTTGTCATATCCTTTACTCTCTCAACGTAATCTCTCTTAATTGTAGGCCCTACATGTAAGTCTGAAATCTGAACGATTTTGTATCCAACAAAGGAATCCGGAAGGTTCTTTATCGGTATTGTTACATTGTACAATTTAGGGCCGCGAGCAGCACTCACAACACCAAAGACGACATTTGCCGCACTAATACCCACCATTCCAAAGAATGTTCGTCTATTGAGATCTGTATTTTTCCCTTTAAATAATTGAAAAATTTTCAATGCAATATCACCTATCAATAGATAAAATACAAGGCAAAAGAATAGTCCAAGCATTAAATAGATGCTCCCGATAAAATAGATAGGCATTTCGGTTTTTGTTCTTCTATAGAAAAGGTGGCCAACTATCTGAAATAGTAAAAGCAAGACCATTACTCCAAAAAAAAGTTTTGGATGCTTTTTAAGAATAGGTACATTTTTATAAAAGCTTCGCCCGATATAAAGAGAAATCAACGATAAAAGAAGACAAATCACTCCGAAAAACACTAGGAACCTCATTATTATCTCCTATTTTATTTGGACATTGTGTGTTTTACCCTCTAGAGTTTTCTTAAATTATACTTAAATAGTTTTTATAATATCCAGTTCTATCTAATGACTCGCTAGGTAAGATGTCTCTCATAATAGCATTTGGATCAAATATGGGCCAGAGGGAAAACAACCTTCAAAAGGCCCTAGGCCTTTTAGAAAACTATTTTCAGGTCGTTAAAATCAGCCGTATATACGAATCACAGGCGGTAGATTGCGGACTTCAAAGAGATTTTCTCAACCTCGTTGCTGAATATAAAACTCCGTCTATAGGCCCGGAAAAAGTATTGGAAATTCTTCTCCACACGGAAAAAACCTTAGGAAGAGTGAGAATTGTTTCTAAAGGGCCGCGCCCTGTCGATCTTGACCTTTTGATTTACGATAATATTGAGATTAAGCAACCAAACCTTATCCTTCCCCACCCGAGAATGTTTGAAAGAAGCTTTGTCGTGCGACCGTTATCGGAACTCCCCTCTTTTAAAAAACTGAGAAAAAAACACAAGTTTCAAACATCGTTTAAAATCGAGGCCACTCCCCTTCGGCAAATGAAATAGGGAGTTGGCCTGTTATGCTAAGGCCTTTGCTGCGGATTCTTGTATGCAAATTACAACGGATGTTGTACAAATTTACGGAGGTTACTGTTATAGTAAGGAGTACCCTGTAGAGAAATTGATGCGTGATGCGAAGCTTCTCCAAATTTATCTCAAGTGTGGCCCTAAAACCTCTTCCTTCAGGGAGAGGATGTGAGGCCACGCCCTTCGGCGAGAAAAAAAAATATTGTCTTTTGAAGAATATCATAACATATTGGATTTGTCGAAACAAAAATCGACCTACCGTAGGGACTACGGGATGTGAAGCTCGTGGAGACGATGTAAGACCTAGAAACTTGTGTTCTAGGCGATTGTCGGTGAAGCAAGAATCTTCTCCCTTTAGGGAGGGGTAGTTCAAGAAGGCACTTCGCAAATACAACGCTTGGTGATTGCTAAAGAACTTTTTTCAAGAAGTAGGTAAATTTATGAATATTTTCGTCTGTATAAAACAGGTTCCTGATACGGAAACAAAAGTTGTTCCTACAAAAGACGGTAAATTTATTGAAACTACGTCTATTAAGTGGATTATCAATCCCTATGATGAGTTTGCTATTGAAGAGGCCTTGGCCCTTAAAGAAAACAATAGTAATTCTACCGTAACAGTTGTTAGAGTTGGCGGCCTTGAAGATACCGAGGCCTTGAGAACGGCCTTGGCCATGGGGGCCGACAATGCTCTTCTCGTGGAGGCCCCGGATACATTGGATTCCTATATGACGGCAAAGGCCCTTAAGGGAGGAATCGAAAAAAACGGCCAACCTCCGGATATTATCTTTACGGGGAAGCAGGCCGTTGATGACGATTGCCTTCAAGTCCCGGGACTTCTGGCACAAATGCTTGATATTCCCTCCGTTTCCGTCGTTGTCGGTTTTGAGCAGGACGGGGAAAATATTACTCTTAAAAGAGAAACTGAAGGCGGTGTCTTGGAAGTCTACAATGTGATACCTCCCGTTCTCGTCGCTTGCAACAAGGGACTCAATACCCCAAGATATGCTTCTCTTATAGGGATTCGAAAGGCCAAGAACAAACCTCTGATTCAATATTCTCTAGAAGATGTCGGTGTATCTGAAGCAGATCGGAGAGTGGTCTACAGTGATTTCCAATTACCGCCGGAGAGGCCTACCGGTAAAAAGTATGATGCTTCAAGTGATGCAGATAAAGAGGCCGTTGTAAAAGAAGTTGTGGGACTGTTAAGAGATGAAGCTAAAGTCATTTAACGAGGAAAAAAGTCTATGGCCAAAGTATTAATTTTTGCGGAATCTCAGGGAGATGATGTAAAAAACGTAACCTACGAGATTCTAGGAAAACTTTCTCTTCAAAGCGTTGACGTGTGTGTTGTCGGAGATTTGCCTGAAAAAGCAAGAGAACCCCTTGCTAAATACGGTGCCGACAACATTAATGTTATTAAAGGAGAAGGCCTTACAAATTACAGTCCGGAAGGGTACGCCAACACACTCAAAGAATTTATAACATCTCAAAATTATGACTACGTTTTTGCAGGCGCAACATCGATGGGTAAAGACCTTTTCCCTCGTCTCTCCTGTCAATTTGATGCAGGCATGGCCAGTGATGTAACAAATTTCTTTATGGAGAAGGATCAATTTTTTGGAACGAGGCCTCTCTTTGCCGGAAAATGCTTGGCAAAAGTGGCCCTACAAGGCCCTAAACCTCATTTTATTACAGTTAGACCCAATGCTTTAGGGACGCCAAAACAAAACAATCCAAAAAAAGGGCAAGAGAACGCTGTAAATATTAATGGAGGAAATATTCGGGCCGTAGTGAAAGAGGTCATCAAGGGTGCAAGTGAAAAACTTGATCTCACCGAGGCCAATATCATTGTGTCCGGAGGGCGATCCCTTAAAAGTGCCGAAAATTTCCGTATTCTTCACGAATTGGCCGATGTTCTTGGGGCCACGGTCGGAGCTTCTCGGGCCGCTGTCGATTCAGGGCTTGCTCCCCATTCTATGCAAGTCGGGCAAACAGGAAAAACAGTTTCACCGACTCTTTATATCGCTTGCGGTATCTCCGGTGCCATTCAACATTTGGCCGGCATGAGAACATCTAAAGTTATTGTGGCCGTAAATACAGACCCCGATGCACCTATTTTTGTCAAGGCCGATTACGGTATCGTAGGTGACCTCTTTGAAATCGTTCCTCTCCTTACCAAAGAGTTTAAGTCCGTTTTGTCTTAATCCGAATGAGTTCTCATTGCAGAGGGCCATTTAAGTGTTGCTTTTGCTATGTAAAGATATGTGTAATAATGTTAAAACAAGTTTGGGAGGAACAATGAAAAAAGCTTTAACCATCTTACTTGCATTGATACTCTTTGTAAATACCTCATATGGGCACGAGAGGGACTTCTACATTCTGGAAGACCGTCCAAATTTGAGATATATTAAGGTTTCTTTTGAAGAAGAGGAATATCTCCTTTTTGAATTTTGTAATCCTACTTCTCCGGAAAATTCATCATGTGAGATACGTCAATTTTCAATAGAAAATCTCAAGAACATAGCAGAATCACTACGACAAGAGAATAATCTTGCGAAAATACGTTCTTATACAGACTTTGGAGGAGGCATGGGAGTAATATTGTTATCAACTAGAGGATTGGTCTATGCCATGGAGAAAAAAAGTATAGTGCTGACGATGAGTGGCCTAATAGTATTTCTACTAGCTTCTTACGTTTCCTTTCGTTCTATAGACACACTAGCGACTATGAGCTTTGTTGATACTACTCTGACCCGTCTTCAAGGCCATGAAGGAACGGCCGATGCCTTTGTATTCGCATCCAAGCATAGTTTCGATATACTATGGGAGATGCATGAGGGATTGTAGAATCGATAACAATAAGTGAAATATTCTCATTTAAGTAAGGAGAAAAATTATGCGTCTTTTTGATTATATCCAGCAAGGCGGAGTAGTCATGTATTTACTTGTTGTTCTAAACATTACAGGGTTTGCTTTTATGATTGCAAAGTTTATTATGTTTAGCAGAGAACTCAGACATATAGAAAGCAATTCGGAGAGGCTTTTTCAGAATATCAATCAATTAGATAAAGACAAGATATCTTTAGTAGAACTTGCAAGGCAAGAATTAAATATTTATATTAACGACATTGAAAGAGGACTTAACACGATTAAAATTATCGCTTCAATTTCTCCTCTATTAGGACTTTTAGGCACCGTTATAGGAGTCCTCCTTGCCTTTAAAGTCATGAGTGAAACAGGAACGTCCAATCCGGCCTCTTTTGCAGGAGGTATTTCTATGGCCCTTATTACCACTGTTGGGGGTATGGTTGTGGCGATTCCTCATTTCATAGGCCATAGTTACCTTTTGGGAATGCTTGATAAAATTGAAGCAACATTAGAGAAATCTATTTTTAATAAGCTTTTATGAAAAAACGAGCGAGGGAATCGATTATTCCCGATATTACTCCTCTTATTGATGTTGTCTTTCTATTGCTGATTTTCTTTATGGTATCCTCTGTATTTAAAAGAGATGAACTGGCCCTTTTACTCAATCTACCTGAATCAAAATTTGGTGAGGAAACGGAAGATTCTCAACCTGATCTCATCTCTCTTGAGTTAACGAAAACAGATATTGCCTTTAATGGGAAAAAAATTACCTTTGATCAACTTGACAAGCACCTTAAAAGCATTGCTAAATCAAAAAAAGAAACTCCCGTTGACATTAGAATAGATAAGCTTGTGCGATACGAACGAATTGTAACTTTATTTGACAAACTAAAGAAACATCAACTTTCCAACATATCTTTAGTTACCGAGAAATTTTAGTACTATATATTTTCATTAAGGCCTGCAGACAACGGGAACGATGAAATTTGCTTGTTACATACTTTTTCCCTTCTAGAGCAAGCGTTTTTCTAAGGGATTCATTTTCCGACAACCCATCAATAGATTCTTTTAATTCCCTAATGTTTTGAGGATTAATATATTTTGCTCCCGGCCCTGCGGCCTCGGGCATACCGGAAGACTTAGATGTAATAACGGCCTTATCGCTAAAAAGGGCCTCTATAATAGGAATACCAAAACCTTCATAAAAAGAGGGATAAACAAAAAAACAAGCATTTTGATAAATGCCGGGAAGTTCTTCATCAAGAACGTCTTTGATCAAATAAACCTTATTTTGCATATTTATTTTTTTTACTTCATTTATCATCTTATTCCTATATGATTTGCCGTTTCCGACGAGAACAAGAGCTATATCTTTTTGACAGGCCTGACTAGAAGTAAAGGCCTTTATCAATGACGCTATATTCTTGTTTTCCTCAATGGCCCCAACGTAGAGGATATAGTTATTAGGGAGTTGATATTTTTGTTTAATAATAGAAAGTTTTTCTTTTGAAAAAGAATCATAAAATCTCCGGTGACAATGTTGATAAATCACTTGAATTTTATCTTCAGGAATAGGAAAATGTTTGAGGATATCCTTTTTAGTGTTCTCACAAACGGCAATAACAACATCTGCAACTCTGATACTATAGCTATACTTTTTATAATAAATAATCCTGTCTATAAGAGTAAAGTGATGAGGCCTATGTATAAAAAGAAGATCATGAATAGTGACAATTTTTTTAATACTAAGTTTATCAATTCCAAAAGGAAGTTCATGGCCTAATCCATGATAGATATGAAGACTGTCCTGTTTTAGGTCTTGAGATAGAAACCACGATCTCCATACAGGAGAACAAATTTCAAATAAAAAGTTTTTAGGTTTTCTAATTTTAATTTTTGGATATTTCGCAAACCATCTTTGATTTTGTATTTTAAATATAGGTGTGTAGAGAAAGTAATCATGTTCGGAATAATAATCATTAAGCCCTTCAATAAGGTTTCTACTATAATTTCCTAGTCCTCTTGTGTTGTGAAATGCTCGCTTTGCATCAAATCCAATTTTCATTAAGACTATTATGATTCATAGTTTACAAAGGTCAAGATTCTTCCAAATGATCGGGAAAAATAGTCAATTCTTTTTCAACAATATAAATGAGTAGGAAAGAGATTTCACTGCTGTATGCTGTCGCTTCCCTATGATAAGCTATATTTGCTTCTTTTATCTAACAGAGGATGCCTCTTTGGTTAAAATAATTCTTCTATGTTGCTTCCCCTTACTTTTATTGGCAAAAAAACCTTTTTTTAATCACCCAGTGAATCCGTATGATATTAAAACATCAAAAATGATTGTAGATATTTACAAAAACTTAAAACAACATAAAATAAATAAAAAAAATATTCTTCTCTCTCTTAAAAGAACTAAACGCAGTCATGCTTTCCGGTATTTTCGGCCTCATTTAAGAAAACTAATTGTACTCTCTAAAACAAAGAGAATATCTAAGATTCTAAAAGAATGTTCATTTGAAAATGCTAAATCATTAATTTCTCATATGTTTTACAAAAAAATTAAAAAACTCTGTCATGAAAAAATATTAAATAATCTAATAGAGCATAAATCTTACAAAAAAGTTGATCAAAAAATTCTTGCTTATCTTGAAGATAATATGAATTATTACCTGCTTGAAAGTAATATAAAAAGACTTTTGATATATCTAAAAAACATTAACAAAGAAAGTTCTTTATATTTCTCTATATCAAAAATTATTAGTGATGAATATATCAAAAACCATTATAAAATTAATTCAAAGATTATATCATTGATTCATACCGATTCAAATTTTACAAGCTATGTACAGACTAATGAGCTTTCATATCTGGAAGGAATTAACCCTTTCAACAAAGAGTTTTATCAAATAGAGACAGATATTCATAAATATCTTGAGAAAGATAATATTTTTCAAGCAAAAAAACATGTCGATCTTTTTATGAGTTTTCATAAACAAAATGCTCATCTTATGAAATCTACGCAATTGAATCAATCTCTTTTTAATATTGGAAAAAAACTTTCTAGAAAAAACATTTTTGATAAAGCATATGATATTAATCACTATGTTTTTCTTTCATCTAAAGGGAATCTTGTTGAAAAATCTGCCTTCGAAATTTTATTTAATTTTATCAAAAAAAAAGAGTATGACAAGGCCGTAAATGTTATTAACAAACTTAAGCTCTTAGAGGATTTTGAGAAATATCAATCAAGACTTAAATATTGGATTGCTTTTTCTATTGAAAAATACGGCCAAAAAGACCTAGCAAATACTCTATACAAAAAGCTTATTAAAATGCATCCTATGACCTTTTATGCTATCGTCTCTTTTAAAGAGAACTCTTCTCTTTTTAATAAAAAAAATATATTCTTCAATAAAATCAAGGTTAAGAGAAATATCTCTTCTTTTTATAAGCAGAATAAAAAAATTTTTTATTCTCTCAAGAGACTAAGAGTATGGTCTGAAATCGAAGAAAGAATGTTCATCTCTAAAGAACTGGAAAGTATTATTCAATATATTAACGAAAACTCTAAGAAGTTTCATAAAAATTATGTTAAGTCTATTGTATTTGCGCTTGGAAGTTCGTTAAATAAAAGAAAAAAATACCTTTATACATTTCAACTTACACACAAATTATTAGAGAGTAATAAGATTGATCTCAATGATGAAATTTTAACACTGCTTTTTCCTAGGCCTTATTTGAAAAGTATTAAAAAACATAATTCTAAGATAGATCCTCATTTAGTTCTTTCTCTTATAAGACAAGAATCGGCATTTAATCCTCATGCTATTTCCCGTGCAGGAGCTAGAGGACTGATGCAGCTAATGCCTTTAACAGCGAAAAGATTCAAGAAAAATCTTCGATTACATTCATTGAATAATCCTAAATTAAATCTAAAAATAGGTATGTCCTATCTAGATTATCTTATTAGAAAATATGATGGAAATCTTATTTATTTTTTGGCCGGTTATAATGCCGGAGAAAATAGGCTTAAAACATGGAGTAAAGAAATTTTTTATACCGATGACCCTTTGATAACAATAGAAATGATTCCATTTCTTGAAACAAGAAATTATGTTAAACTTGTCTATAGAAACTTATTCTTCTACAAGTACTTGTCAAATCAAAGTGATTTTCTGAAAAAAACCCTTGATAAAAGTTTTATTGTAAAAATTTAAACATTAAATCTAAAGTGTACGATATCTCCGTCTTGAACTAAGTAATTCTTCCCTTCAATTCTAAACTTTCCAACTTCTTTAATTTTATGTTCAGATAGAAGTTTAAATAAATCATCACAATGATATACTTCTGCCTTGATAAAGCCCCTTTCAAAATCTGAATGAATAATACCTGCTGCACGAGGGGCCTTGATAGGAGATTTAAAGGTCCAAGCACGAACTTCTTTTTCTCCGGCCGTAAAAAACGTTTTAAATCCCAGAAGTTTATAACATTCTCTTGTCAGAATATCCAATCCTGATTCTGTAAGATCAGCCATTTGCAAAAGATCTTTCTTTTCTCTCTCACTTTCTAGTGAGGCAATCTCGCTTTCAAGTTTTCCACAGATTTTTATTAGAGGAGTTTTTTCACGAAAGGCAATGTCCCTTACTTTTTCAATATGATTATTATCCTGATGAAGAGAGTTTTCATCTACATTGCATAGATAGAGCGTAGGTTTAATCGTTATTAAACTTAGTTCTTCCATCAACTTTTTATCGGATTTATTTAAAAAAACATCTCTGAGACAGTGGCCGTTTTCCAAATGTTCTTTTATCGTTTTTAAAAGGGGTGAAAGTTCATAGGCCTTTGAAGAAATTTCCTTTTTTTGGTTTTTCATAAGTTTTGGGAGATTTTCTAACTTTTTTTCTACAATTTCAAGGTCAGAGAGGATAAGTTCATCATTAACAATAGCTATATCACTTGTTGGATCAACTCTTCCGTCAATATGCACTACATTTTCATCATCAAAACAACGAACCACATGGATAATAGCATTGACACTACGTATGTGTCCTAAAAATTGATTTCCCAATCCCTCTCCTAGGGAGGCCCCTTTGACAAGGCCTGCGATATCAATAATTTCAACCATGGGAGGAATAACCTTTGCAGGTCTTATAAGGTCGGCAATTTTTTTTAATCTTTTATCGTCGACATTACAAATACCGACGTTAGGTTCAATAGTACAAAAAGGATAATTTGCGGCCTCCGCTTTAGAAGAGGTGAGCGCATGAAAGATTGTAGATTTTCCGACATTGGGAAGTCCTACAATACCACAATTTAATGACATATATCTTGTCCTTTTAAATCAATGTATTTTTTCTACTATACCTTGTTGCAGCAGGTTCAATGCCCTTCTTTATAAATACTTCAATGGCCTTTGCCGATTCCAACAAAAAAATTTCTAAATCTACTTCTTGTTTTTTATTAAAACGACCTAAAACATAATCGGAAACACTTCCCTGTAAAGGCCTTCCGATACCAAGTCTAAGCCTTTTAAAATGTAGCTCTCCAAGCATTTGGGCCACGGAGTTAAGACCGTTGTGTCCGGCGGTACCTCCACCCATCTTTAGGGCCATTGTTCCAAAAGGAAGATCTAACTCGTCATGAACGATAAGGACATCTCCTATGGATATTTTGAAAAATGAGCATATGGCCTGTACACTTTCTCCACTCTTATTCATGAAAATTGTCGGTTTAAGCAAATAGCTTCTTTTTTCCTTGTCATTATAACAAGAGAATAGGCCCTGAAATTTATTTTTCCAAATAAGGTCTTTGGAAAAAGACAATTGATCCAAGGCCAATTGTCCGATGTTATGTCTTGTCATCTCGTATTCTTTGCCCGGGTTCCCAAGTCCAACAACAAGTTTCACGACAGAATTCTCAGTTTAAATAAAGAGAGAACTCACAGAATCATGGCTAAACGTTCTGTGAATTGCCTTGGATAAAATTTCGGCCACAGAGAGAATGACAATTTTATTAAGACGAGATTTTTCGGCAGTGAGGTGGATAGTATTTGTAACAATAACTTTATCGAGACATTCCGTTGAAGCAATTCTTTCTATGGCCGGATCAGAGAATAGGGGATGGGTTGCACATGCATAGATTTTAGTGGCCCCATTGGCATTCAAGGCCTTACAGGCCTCAATGAGAGTTCCTGCCGTATCAATCATATCATCAATAATAATACATTCTTTTCCCATGACGTTACCGACGATATTCATGGCCTGGGCCACATTTTTCCCAGGCCTTCTTTTATCAATCATGGCCAAGTCTGTTTTGCACTTTTGTGCGTAGTAACGAACCCGTTCAACTCCACCTGTATCCGGAGAGATAAAAATCGTATTTTCTGTCATAAGGTTTTCCTCTATGTATCTCAAAATCACAGGTGAAGCATAGATATTGTCAAAGGGTATGTTAAAAAAACCCTGGATTTGACCGGCATGTAAATCCATTGTAACGGCCCTTGTGGCCCCGGCAACGTTGAGAAGGTCTGCAACGAGTTTAGCAGAAATAGGTGTTCTTGGGCTCACTTTGCGGTCTTGTCTTGCGTAGGCATAGTGAGGGATAACGGCCGTAATAGAATTAGCGGAGGCCCGTTTAAGAGCATCGACCATAATCAACAATTCCATGAGATGGTCATTCACCGGAGGAGAAACACTTTGTAAGACAAAGACATCTGCTCCTCGAATATTTTGTTCTATCTTGCAAAAAATTTCTCCATTAGCAAATCGAACAATCTGGGGATCAATGAGGGGAACATCAAGAAAACTCGATATTTTCTCAGAGAGTACCTTATTGGAGTTACCTGAAACGAGAACAATGCGGCCCATTAGCTGTATCCCTGTTTATATGGTTCAAAAACTTATCATTTTTGAAAACTTTATCTCAACCGGAATTTTACTACAAGAAAAATTACTCACCATTTAAAGGGTTTTTTTTGATATAGGCCTCATATAAGGCAAGAAGCGGCCCTAATTCAACCTATACCTGTCGCACCGGCAACGTCCATCCGGCATTTCCACAGAAGCTCAGAGGTTCACGACATGATGCAAAGAGCATTCCTCTATGAAAACAACAAATAAATTGCCAAAAAAGATTACGGAAATGGCCATTCAAACAATGCAATTTTCATAGGGAAAGCAAAAAACGTCGGGAGCTTCTGATAAAAAGCACCGAAAACTGCTATTGTTTTAATATTTTTAACATTTTAAAAACCACATCTAAAAAACTCGGAGAGACCGCTACAATCCTCCAGTTATTCCCGTTTTGTCATTTTCCCCTATGCAAAGTAAAAATCTTTTTCGCACTGACTGCAGAGCGCAACAACAAAGGCCTATTTTATGGGCCGTATTTTGAATAAAATTCAATGATTTTATACCCCGGTTCTAAAAAACTTTTTACAAAATTAAAAAAAAGGCCCCTTTAGAACAAATAGCTGCTATTTTCAAGAGAAAAAAACCGTAATTATAGTTTGTGGGAATTACGCAATGCAGTCAGTGCGAAAAAGATTGCCTACTTCCTCTTATTTTCAGAGGAGAACATTTCAAAACGGGAATCTCTGACAATCCTCTGCTCCTGCTTCGATAAGTAGGTCCTTTATCTCTTGCGTTGCCGATAGTTGGAGAGGCGTCGCTCCTTCGTTATCTTTAGCGTTCACCTCCGCTCCACGGTCAAGAAGTAAAGCGGCAACGTCGGCGTGTCCATAGTTAGCAGCATAGTGAAGAGGCATCCTTCCGTCGTTAATTTTACCGTTTACCTCCGCCCCACGGTCAAGAAGTACAGCGGCAACATCGGCGTGTCCCATCCAGTATATTGAAGAGGCGTCCATCCGCGTTAGTTTTACCGTTCACCTCCGCCCCACGATCAAGAAGTAAAGCGGCAACATCGGCGTGTCCGATCCAAGCAGCATAGTGAAGAGGCGTCCATCCGTCGTCAGTTCTGCTTTCAACCTCCGCCCCACGGTCAAGAAGTAAAGCGGCAACGTCGGCGTATCCCATCCAAGCAGCATCGTGAAGAGGAGTGTTGCCTGATTGAACCAGGCGTTAGATCAATGATCCTACGAATCCGCTCTAAGTTTGGATCGTCGTTTTTAATAATCACCTCCGCCCCACGATCAAGAAGTAAAGCGGCAACATCGGCGTGTCCGATCCAAGCAGCATAGTGAAGAGGCGTCCAACCGTCGTCAGTTCTGCTTTCAACCTCCGCCCCACGGTCAAGAAGTAAAGCGGCAACGTCGGCGTATCCCATCCAAGCAGCATCGTGAAGAGGAGTGTTGCCTGATTGATCTCTACCAAAAACAATCCTTGGCGTTAGATCAATGATCCTACGAATCCGCTCTAAGTTTGGATCGTCGTTTTTAATAATCTGTTGAAGTTCCTTTTCTTCGCTAGGAAGTACATACTGCGCCTCCAATCGAAAAACAAAGAGTAACGATAGAAAAACCGCTAAAAAAAGTTTTAAAAGTAAGTGCTTTCCCGTCAATAATTTTGTTAAACCGTCAATTTTCATTTCTTCCTCCTATTGTTTTAATATTTTTAACATTCTACTACAAGTCAACCTTTTAAAAACCGCATCTAAAAAACACGGAGAGACCCCTCTACAATCCTCTGCTCCTGTTTTGATAAGTAGGTCCTTTATCTCTTGCGTTGCCGCTAGTTGGAGAGGCGTCTTTCCTCTGAAATTTTTACTGTTCACATCCGCCCCACGGTCAAGAAGTAAAACGACAACATCGGCGTTTCCATATTTAGCAGCATAGTGAAGAGGCGTCCATCCGCCGTCAGTTCTGCTTTCAACCCCCACCCCACGGTCAAGAAGTACAGCAGCAACGTCGGCGTGTCCATATCTAGCAGCATAGTGAAGAGGCGTCCATCCACGGTCAAGAAGTAAAGCGACAACGTCGGCGTTTCCGGTCCTAGCAGCATCGTGAAGAGGAGTATTACCTGATTGATCCCTACCAAAAACAACCCTTGGCGTTATATCAATGATCCTACGAATCCGCTCTAAGTTTGGATCGTCGTTTTTAATAATCTGTTGAAGTTCCTTTTCTTCGCTAGGAAGTACATACTGCGCCTCCAATCGAAAAACAAAGAGTAACGATAGAAAAACCGCTAAAAAAAGTTTTAAAAGTAAGTGCTTTCCCGTCAATAATTTTGTTAAACCGTCAATTTTCATTTCTTCCTCCTATTTATTGTTGCTGAGTTCACATAGGAAGTGCAACACTAGATTGAAAGAGTATACTACTTTTGTTCAATTTTTCAATACTTTGGCATAATTTCTTTTGGCGGAAGGCATTTATTCTCCTTTCGACCCCGATGAGGAGTCAAGGGCGTAGGCCGCCGTAAGTGCGGGCCGAAGGCCCCTTGACGCCTCGTCGGGAGGAAGTAAAATTGCCTTTTTTCGCCAAGAGAACTGAATGCGAGAGCATTCAGGGTCGAAAGACCGGAGGGCCGATCCCTCCGGCCTCATTGGGAGTTAGAAAATCCAGTCCTTTTCTAGGGCGATTATTAAGAGTATCTTCAACTCTTTTTACATCTTTGTTGCTTATCCTCTCAAAACAGGATTTCTTCGGGAAATACTGACGAATGAGGCCGTTGGTATTCTCATTGAGTCCTCGTTCCCAAGAACTGTAGGGATGTGCAAAATAAATATTCGTACTCAGTTTTTTTGACACATATTCGTGGGCCGAAAACTCTTTCCCATTGTCTAGCGTAATCGTGTGAACAATATCATTCTTCAAACACTTGATAATTCCACCGGCAACTTCACGGGCACGTTTAGAGGAAACTTTGATGATCCTTGTCTTTTTTGTCTTCCTATCCACAAGGGTTACAAGGGCACCTTGATGATTTTTCCCTATGACAAGATCTCCTTCCCAATCCCCGTATCTCGATTTTTTCTCCACTATCAACGGTCTTTTTTCAATGCCGATTCTATTTTTGATTTGCCCTCTTCGGTCGTGAGATTTTGTTCCGTAACGTTTCTTACGTTTCTTTTGACATCGGAGATAATGGAATGAAGCTCTCCCTCTTTTAATAGGCATCAAAAAGTGCCAAAATTGAAGAAATTCTCTCCAACAGGAGAGGATCAATATAAACAAAAAAGGGAGAACTGATGAAAAGAGTTAGCACGGTAGGAATAGATTTGGCGAAGAGTATTTTTCAAATCTGCGGTACAGACAGAGGGGGAACAGTTATTTTCAACAAAAAAGTGACTCGGGCAAAGCTGATCCCGATACTAGAAAAGCTTGAGAAGGAAGAAGATTTTCTGATTGCCATGGAAGCATGTGGAGGAGCACATCATATAGCGAGAAGTCTTCTTGAGAAGGGATACAACACAAAAATCATTTCCGCTCAATTTGTAAAACCCTTTGTTAAGAGCAATAAGAACGATGCAAAAGATGCAGAGGCGATTGCAGAGGCGTCAAGGCGACCTCAGATGAGGTTTGTAGGAGTAAAGAGTGTAAGACATCAGGATATCCAATCAATCCACAGAGTGAGGGAGGGATATGTGAAGAGGAAGACGGCCCTTGCGAATGAGATTCGAGGACTTTTGTTGGAATACGGTATTCCGGTTTCTCAAGGGATTCTGAACTTGAAGAAACGTCTTCCGGAACTTGTGGAGGATTCCGAGAACGTTTTAACAAGTGATTTTCGTAGTCTTCTTCGAGAACTTTATGAAGAATTGCAGCATTGTTTTGATAAGGTTGAAGATTGCGCCAAGAAATTGAAGTTAATTCATTCGCACGATGAGGATTGTCAAAGGTTGAGTAAAATTGACGGTGTTGGTTTGATTACGTCAACGGCAGTGATAGCGGCAGTAGGAGATCCCAAAGCATTTACGAACGGGAGACAATTCTCTGCGTGGTTGGGATTGACACCGAGGCAATATTCGAGCGGCGGTAAAACAAAGATTTTGGGAATCAGCAAACGGGGAGACAGCTATATTAGAAAAAATTTAATACACGGTTGTAGATCGGTGGTTAATCATTCCAAAACAAAGACCGACAAAAGGAGTCGTTGGATACAAGAAAAACTTCCCTCCAAGGGAGTGAACAAGGTTTCCGTAGCATTAGCAAATAAGACGGCAAGAGTGATTTGGGCAATTTTAGCGAAAAAGGAAGAGTACAGAGGCCCTAGGGACAACTCTCTTCGGGGACTTTGATGTCCCACTCGCCGAGAGTTGCCCTAGGGCAGAAAGATATGAGGAGGAAATGACAACTTATCCATAAGGTATGCGAAGAATAAAATAACAGTGATGGCAAAATGGCGCTTCGCGCCTGACGTCCTGTCATAGAGTGAATCGCCTCTCTGAAAACCTGATTTTAAGCAGGGCACTTAAGATGCCGAGGAGATGATAAGGACGGAGAGGGCAAATTCCATCAGGGCCGGGATGCAAAGAACATCCAAAAAAAGGCCGGATATATGTATGCACCTATTCTTTTTTGTCAAAACTTGCATTTTATTCTTGCTATCGGGAGAGCTTCATATATCTGTAAAGTTCTCCTCCGTTTTTCTTATCCTTCAATATGTGTCGATAAATTGTTTCATGAGAAACCAAACTTTCGTTACATTTTTTTAAGCGACCGGAAATTTGTTCGGGACTCCAATCTCGGCAAAGCATTTCTTCGATTTTATCGATAAGAGGTTCATTCAGTTTGAGATGTTTCGTAGCAGACATCCATCTCCTATCGGCAATCTTTTGGGCCGCTTTCGGCCGATAACATCGAAGGCCTTGATTCTGCTTCAATTCTCTTGAAATTGTCGAATTACTTCTGCCAAGTTCTCGCCCGATCCCTCGATCACTCAGTCCTCTTTGACGAAAGAAAAAAATTTGATAACGTTCATCTTGGGTTAGGTGTGTATAATACATGGCGCATCTCCTCTACTGTCTCTTGTCAAAGCAATAGTCTAGACCGCCTGGCCTAACCCGCCTTGACGCAATGAGTGATGCACTTGTTAGTTGAATTCAGCGTTTGAATATTTTTAACCTTTTAAAAAACGCATCTAAAAAACCCGGAGAGACCGCTACAATCCTCTGCTCTTGCTTCGATAAGTAGGTCCTTTATCTCTTGCGTTGCCGCTAGTTGGAGAGGCGTCCTTCCGTCGTTAGTTTTACCGTTCACCTCCGCCCCACGGTCAAGAAGTAAAGCGGCAACGTCGGCGTGTCCATATCTAGCAGCATAGTGAAGAGGCGTCCATCCGTTGTTATTTTTACCGTTCACCTCCGCCCCACGGTCAAGAAGTACAACGGCAACGTCGGCGTGTCCGATCCAAAGCCAAGCAGCATCGTGAGCGTCGTATCTTTAACGGTTACCTCCGCCCCACGGTCAAGAAGTAAAGCGGCAACGTCGGCGTGTCCATCTCTAGCAGCATAGTGAAGTTCCGTCCTCTGACATTTTTACGTTCACCTCCGCCCCACGGTCAAGAAGTAAAGCGGCAACGTCGGCGTGTCCATTCCAAGCAGCATCGTGAAGAGGTCTCCATTCGTCGTTATCTTTAACGGTTACCTCCGCCCCACGGTCAAGAAGTAAAGCGGCAACGTCGGCGTGTCCATCTCTAGCAGCATAGTGAAGAGGTGTCCGTCCTCTGACATTTTTAGCGTTCACCTCCGCCCCACGGTCAAGAAGTACAAGCGGCAACGTCGGCGTGTCCATTCCTAGCAGCATCGTGAAGAGGCGTCCATCCGTTGTTATCTTTACCGGTTCACCTCCGCCCCACGGTCAAGAAGTACAACGGCAACGTCGGCGTGTCCATCTCTAGCAGCATAGTGAAGAGGCGTCCGTCCGTCTGTTATTTTTACCGTTCACCTCCGCCCCACGGTCAAGAAGTACAACGGCAACGTCGGCGTGTCCATCTCTAGCAGCATCGTGAAGAGGTGTCCATTCGTCGTTATCTTTAACGGTTACCTCCGCCCCACGGTCAAGAAGTAAAGCGGCAACGTCGGCGTGTCCATCTCTAGCAGCATAGTGAAGAGGTGTCCGTCCTCTGACATTTTTAGCGTTCACCTCCGCCCCACGGTCAAGAAGTACAACGGCAACGTCGGCGTGTCCATATCTAGCAGCATCGTGAAGAGGTGTCCATTCGTCGTTATCTTTAACGGTTACCTCCGCCCCACGGTCAAGAAGTAAAGCGGCAACGTCGGCGTGTCCATCTCTAGCAGCATAGTGAAGAGGCGTCCTTTCGCCGATAGCTTTACCGTTCACCTCCGCCCCACGGTCAAGAAGTAAAGCGGCAACGTCGGCGTATCCCATCCAAGCAGCATCGTGAAGAGGAGTGTTGCCTGATTGATCTCTACCAAAAACAATCCTTGGCGTTAGATCAATGATCCTACGAATCCGCTCTAAGTTTGGATCGTCGTTTTTAATAATCTGTTGAAGTTCCTTTTCTTCGCTAGGAAGTACATACTGCGCCTCCAATCGAAAAACAAAGAGTAACGATAGAAAAACCGCTAAAAAAAGTTTTAAAAGTAAGTGCTTTCCCGTCAATAATTTTGTTAAACCGTCAATTTTCATTTCTTCCTCCTATTGTTTTAATATTTTTAACATTCTACTACTTCCCCAAATTTCATTAAATCCGTATCACCGGTCGAATCTCATAGTTCTTTAGGGATTTGTCCAAATTATTAAAGTTCTTCGCCACTCCTAAGAGAAACCCTCCTCCTCCGGCACCGCAGAGCTTAAGATAGTAGTTATTACCTTGAGTGCCTCTCTGCCACAATTCTTTAAAAAGAGGAGGAATCATTGACGAAAAGTGATCAAACTGAAATCGAGAGAGTGCTTGAAAACTTTCTAAGAATTCCTCTCTATCAGATTGAAGAAAATGTTTGATACAGGAATGAGTTATGGGAAGCAGAACTCTTTTACATTTTTGGTTAAATTCTAAAGATTGGGATTTTTCAAGAAAGAGATTAACCAAGTGTTCTGTCCTTCTCGGGCGCCAAGTATTAAGGAGGAAGATGGCCCCGCTATTGTTCTTAAATTTTGGGATATCGACGATGGAAAGATTCCCTCTCTCAGTAACTAAAAGACCTTTTTCAAGATAACTAACCAATGGATCAATACCGGAACTTGATCCATGAAAATGGGATTCAAGAACAGAAAACTTTTTTCGCAATGCAAAAATATCGTATCTTCCGGAAATATTTTTACTGTATCGATCAAAAACAGCGGCGGTTAAGGCCCCGCTTGAACCCACGCCAAACCCGCTAGGAATTGTGGAATCAAAATAAAGTCCTTGTGAAATATCAAAACCGAAGGATTGAAGGTCAAGTTCTACGGGCAGCTTATTTGATGCCTTAAGAAATTTGAGATAGGAAGAAAAGGCCTTTAATTCTCCATCGGGGGCGCACTTCTCGTTCCTTTTAAAATCCAGTAGTCCCTCAAAGAGAGGATAGGGAACACATAGGGCCTCTGAACCTTTAATAATGCTATATTCCCCAAACAAAAGAATTTTTGAAGGAAACTTGCGCTTCATAAAGGATAAGGCCCGGCACCGACCCCATCATCAATAATGGGAAAAGGTGTTTTGCTTTGGATTTCTCTTTCTAAAAAATCATGAACTTCTTTTTTACAAAAGTCAGGGTAAAGAAGATGAACATTAGGCCCGGCATCAAGAGTAAAACAAAGGGGGAGAGCGCTTTGTTTTCTAAATTTTTTGACTTTATGAAGAATAGTCAAAGTTTCCGGTTGAATGAAAATATATTCTTTCTTAGCATTCCTCATCAATCTATGAAGATCAAGTGCCTCGGTTTCAACAATATCACAAAATGTATTAAGGTCATTAGACCCCATGGCCGAAACTAAACTCTCTAAATGTTTTTTTGCCCGTTCATAGCGGGCCGACTTATCCGGATGTTCATTCATAAGAATATGTCCTTGAGATGAAGAAATGAGCTTTCGTTTTCTAGAAACGATCACAATAGAATCGTGGTAATGTTTAAAGGTTTCCGTCAATTCAAAGGGGACAGCATACTCATCGGAGGATTCAACAATGTCTGTTTTTCCCCACAGAGATGCATGTTGAAATAAACTTCGTGCAGCACTACCGGAGCCTAGTCGTGCCAAAAAGGAGGCCTTTTTAAAAAAATCATTTCCTCTCTTATCTCGACTTTTTAATTTCTCAAGATAGTTTGTTAAACAAAGGGCCAAAGAGGCAAAAAAAGAAGCACTTGAAGCAATTCCTGCACTATGAGGAAATGTATTAAAAGAATCAATTCTGTACCCTAAACAAGAGAGTTCCGGATAATAAGTGAAGACTCGTGAGAAAAAAACTTTGATTTTTGGTAAAAACTCATCTTTTTTTCGGCCTTTATAAGTAAATTCAACACCTCGCATAGCACCGGTAACACAAAGATTCGTTTGAGTGTAACATGAGCGAAGAGTTAGTCCTAAAGAGGAATTTTCGGGAAGCTGCTGTCCCTTTTTTCCCCAGTATTTTACGAGAGCGATATTGGACGGGGCCTTCCAAGAAATACGGTAATCATACGATGCGGCCATTTTTACCCTGCGTAGGAAGTCATCTTGTTGTAAGGGAGACAGATTGTCATCCCCTTTTCTTTGAAATAACGAGTTATAGCAAAGGAATCAAGCTCTGAGGTAACGGCCAAAACGAAATCCCCTCCCCAAGCACCTAGAGATTTAATAGTTCCCGGAAAATCGCAAAAATAGCAATCCTTTGTCTTAGGAAGTTGAAGGTTTTTTGCAACAATATCCTCATGTTCTTCCAAAAGCCATTGAAAATCTTCTAGAGACTTGGCCTTTGTAATATTCTCCGTCAGAGTGCTAACGGTCTCCATAATGGAAGTTGGAAAAGGGCCTTTAGAATGATAGTAGGCCAAGGCCTCGCGAGTGTCTTTCTTGCGCCCGAGATAGACAAAATACATACTCTCTTTAAAAGGAGGAGAAAATAGGAGGGAATCCCATTGAGAGTGTGAAGAAAGTTTCTGATAGAGTATTGGATTTTGAGATTGAGCACAGGCCACATCGTACCCGCTGCCTTCAAAAACATTGAAAAAAAGTTCAATAGCAGAAATTGAGGCCCATTGGGCCACAATTGAAATGAGAGTTGCACTACTACCCAACCCCCAATACAAGGGAAATTCAGGACATGTTTCGGCAAAAACATCCGTTTCATCTTTTAAAAAACGGGTATTTTGTTTTCTTACTTCCCTTAATATTCTTTGCAAAAGGCGTTTTTTATTATTGGGTTTATGGTCGTTTAGGATATGAAAGTCATAAAGTTCAAATTGAACCTCTAGCCAAATAGTTCCTTGATGGTCAAAGCTTCTCCAAAATAATTTTGGATTCAGCGAGGAAGCGTACTGAATACAAAGGGATTGACCGAACGATGTCGGTAGGGCCATGGATTTTGCACCGTCAAGAACAAAGTACTCTCCTGTTAAAAGAAGATTTCCACGGCCGTAAAAATATTGATTTCGATCACTAGTGGAAGTGTCTAATTTTTCTAATTTCATCTCTAACATCTTTAAAGGAGACCACCCTATTGGAAAATATCTCTACCATTCTTTTTTTTTCCTCCTCATCGGCCTCTAATTGATTGAGAATATTGAGAAGATGCATTTTCATATGCCCTTTTTGAATACCGTTTGTTATCAAACTTTTTAAGGCCGCAAAATTTTGAATCAAACCCATGGCCGCGGTAATCTCCATAAGCTTTGGTGCCGTTGGAGATTTCAAGAGTTTTAAAGAGAATTCGGCCATAGGATGAAGTTTTGTCAACCCACCTATAGTTCCAAGGGACAGGGGCATTTCCAAGGAAAAAGTAAATACATGATTTTTCACATGACATGTTGAAAGACTTCGATATCGTCCGCTCCTTGATGCGTATGCGTGCCCGCAGGCCTCAACGGCCCTAAAATCATTTCCCGTGGCCAAAACCACGGCATCAATTCCGTTAAAGATACCTTTATTATGGGTTACGGCCCTATAGATATCAACATTAGCAATATTAACGGCCCTAGAAAATTTCTGCGCAAAATCCTCTCCATTCATATCGTGTGAAGAATCGGTTAAATCATCAACGGGACAGGACACTTGGGCATAGGCCAAACAATTGGGGTTATAATTAGAGAGAATACACATAATGATTTGAATATTTTTGTCCATGGAGGATAATTTCTTTCCCAATGACTCTAAGATGGAATTCATAAAGTTGGCCCCCATAGCATCGCATGTATCGAAAGTAGCATAAAGTTGATAATAATGGGGTTCGAGCCGGCCTTTATCGAGAATATCCAGAGAGAGGGGGCCGCCACCTCTTTTTCTCATATTATGTGACAAGTTATTGATAGAATCGAGAAATTCTCGTTTCTTTTCTTTAAAAAGTTTGAAGAGTTTTTCCTTTCGACCCTTATAGATAAAATGGATTTGACCGATTTTTTCAACGCCCTGTACCCGAGTTTCGACGCCACCTCGATAAAACCAAAACTTTGCAGACTTACAAGCGGCCGCAACAACCGAACTCTCTTCCGTGACCATGGGTACACAAAACAGTTCTCCATTGACTTTCACATTGGGAACAACTCCGTAGGGGGAAAAAAAATTCGTTAAAGTATTTTCCGAAAATTCATCAAAAATCTTTTGTTTTTCCAAATCTGTATGCCAAAATTCCTTGATTTGCTCTTTAACGGCCGAAGAAGAGTGAAAAAACCTCTCGATAATAAGATCAACTTTTTCTTCTTTGGAAAGTCTTGAAAATCCGGCAATTAGGCCCATGAGAATTATACCTCCTCAATAGGGCCGTCTAAAAAGGCCCGGGCCATGGCCATCTCTTCAAGTGTATCAAGAACAAATTCTCTCAAAGTCTTGTAATCCTCCAAGGCCGCATCCAAAAATGGTCTTGCCATAGCAAAAATGGATTGTCCTCGACACAGTTTCATTAACTGAAGACCGGTAAGAGTACTTCGTATTCCCCCGGAGATAATAAAATGCTCACAGAGAATTGTCTCTCTTTCTCTCTCTAAAATCCTATTTATATGAGTTATCATCTCTACAGGATCATGGCCCACAAGGGCCAATGCTCCTTTTTTGCGCCAAGAACGCTTCCGGTCTCTCATAGATTCCAATCGAGAAAAATTTGTTCCTCCAAAGGCCCCAAATTCTATGGCAGAAAGAGGGAGTTTCATTAGGGCCCGGAGAGATTTAGGGCCCATTCCCTGACCTACTTCCTTGACAATAAGACTCATAGAAGTTTCCTCTAAAAGCTCTTGTACAATTTCAATAGGTGGACGTTTAAAACGGTCTCCTTCTTTTTGAAACCATTCTTGTAGAGGATTGATATGAACAATGAGCCCAGAGGCCTTTAGGCGATCCACAAGGTGAACAACACGATCAAGGGCCTTATTTTTTATCAATTCTTCAACTTGGGCAACTCCAAGGTTGGCATAAAAGGGCGTTGTACTTCCCAAAAGAGGCCGCAAATTAAAATCGCATAAATTCTTGTCTCCATTGAGAATGGATCGACAAGAGCCAAGTCCCATGCCAAGAGAAAATTCTGCACAGGCCCTAGCAAGATTTTCATTGATCTTTCCGGCCTTTTCCGTGCCACCGGTCATACTGGAAATCCATAAAGGTGCACCGAGAGTCTGTCCAAGAAAGGGCGTGGCAAAGAACAGATCTTCCCTTGTAGGATGTGTTCCGAAAAGAGGTTCATAATTAAAAAAGCTGTTCCTTTTCTTTACGGAAACCTGGGCCTTTGATGAAAAATCAATGTGCTGACGCTTTCTCTCTTCCATACTTTCACTTCCTCTATCACAGTTCCTCCTAAAATTACAATGAACGGCCTTCCACCTAAATTGATAGGATATAAATCCGATAAAGAAGGTGAAAAGATAATACATTTCGATTAGACTAAAGACAAAGGAAAAATTGACTCTATGTCTCAAAAGAAATCCAATGTCATGGTTCAAAACCCCTTTCACACGGCCTTGATGAAAGAAAAAAGGAAGAGCAAGAAACCGCCAAAACTTATTGCCATCGTGCACCAGAGCGGATGCACGGGTTGTGAAGTCTGTATTGCCGGTTGCCCTGTTGACTCTATCGAAATTGTTCCGGGCCCAAATCAGGCGAATCCCGGATACCAACAACTCGTTGAAATCGACATCAACAGGTGTATAGGATGTCAAAACTGCACCCAAGATTGCCCTTGGGAAACCATTACCATGTACCATCACGATGACTGTTATGTAGCTTGGTCTAAAGAAACCATGAAATCCGACCTCTATATCTCGGAAGACAAGCTCAGTGAAATTAACGAGACATACGAACTCCTTCCCAAAGGCGATGAAAATGAACGGTAACTACCGGATTGTAAGCTCTATTAAAAATTGTAGACAGTACCCAAACGAAAAAATGTTTTTTGTATTTTAATCAATCTCGATGGTGTAAGAAATTTTGCCTCCGAAGTAGAGGTTCCCAAGAGCATTTTTAATGCAAAATTAGGAGTGTATGCGTAATCTCCTCCTAGAGCAATAAACGTATGAGAAGAGGAAGATGACTTTCCGTAAATATCAATATCCTCATCCTCTTCGAAATTAGGTCTAAAAATAAGGCCTAATTCAATAGAACCACGCACATTTGTAGAAAGAGGAATATCGCCTTGAACTCCTAATAAAAATCCTTTAAAAAGAAATTCTGTAAATCCGTCTTTTTCTTGAGCATCAAAACTGTAAGTGTTTATGGCATAACCGATATAAGAGTTAACTTGAGGGCCATAGAAAAATCCCAAGGGCAAATATTTGTATCCTACAACAAAAGAAAAATGAGATTCCTCTAATGAATTATTCTGTGTTTTTTCAGTTCTTTTTTTATAATTTCCAAAATTTTTCCCTAAAGTGAGGGAGGTAAAAATGTTTCGTACGACCCATAGTTCCGTCTTTACATCGGCCCCAAAATTGAATCCGTTAATTTTTTTTGTTGTTTTTCCATCCTTATTGGCCTGTGCTAGGCCTTGTCCTAGAGATAATAAAATTTGCAAATATCCTAGTCTACCAAATTTATAATCATTGTTTTTTAAATATAAATTATCTATGTTGTCTTTCTTCTTTTGTCTTACAATATTAATCCAATCTCCTATTTGAATTTTCTTTTTGCTATCGTATTGAAAAATTTTACCTTGAGACTGAGTTTGAGTGCTGTGTATAATTTTTCCCTTAGCTATCACTTCATTACTCCAATCAATGACTTCTTTAAAAAGTGGATGTTGTCTTTTACTTAACAATCTTTTAACAATGATTTCATCTCCTTGGGAAAAACCGTAACTATTGCCTATATCAATAGTAAATTGGTCGCCTAGAACACCCGTTACGTGGCCGTCATAAGGGATTTCTTGGGCGTACATAGAAAGCCATTGTTTTATTGTTTGAATAATATCTATAGTATTTCTAATATTGATATCCTCTTTTTTTCTAAAGTAGACATCTTCTCCGGAGGACCCAATAACATCGAGGTTGAGTTTAATTCCGCTAACTAAATTTTCTATATGTATTCTTATTAGAGAACCGGCCCTTGTCTTTTCGGCCACTAATTTTAAAACCTCCTTATTTCTTAGGCCCTTATTTAAATTTTTTCTAAAATCTTGAAGAATATTTAAAATATCACTATTAGATTTGTAAAAACACCAATCGCTATTTTTAAGATAGTTTTCAACGTCTTTAAAAATATTAAAAGCTGTTTTTCCTTCTCCTTGATCTAAAATGGGAAGAAGCAAACATTTTCTCATATTAACGTGGGAATATATATTAATTGATAAAACAAAAAGAACAAATATTAAGGCCCTCATTCTTTACTCCTAAAAACCCGATAAATTATATCCGGATAATTTCTGTTACTATAATTATTTTAACAAAATTTCTACAGATGAAAACTACTATAAATAATTTTTTGGATAGTTATAATGATTTGGATTATTTGCTACAAATTTGTCTAGGTCTTTAAAGAATTTGTAAGGACTTTGTAAAGAATTTTTCTTATGAAAAAAAAGAAAGTTTCTTTGATCAGTCAAAGCGTTTTCTAAATAATGCTGAATAAATTTCTTTAACTGCTTATCGGTAAATTTTTCATTTTTCTGTATTCGTGTAGACTTTATATAATTGAGAAGTTTTTTACTATGACTCGGATATCTGAAAACAAGCTCTTTTCTTGAATAAAGGGAAGACAGAGGATAAATAATAAGTTGCTCTGGAACCAAATGATTTGTGATGATGAAATTATAGGTAATGGCCTTTGATTTTCTTTTTTCTTTGGCCTTTGAAAAATGAGTTTTCCAAAGAAAACTCATAATGCGAGATTTTTCCTTATCATTGAGTTGATCAAAAAGAAAAGAAAAACTGATAAGAGATTCTAAAAATGGCCCGTAAAGTTTTATCGTTACTGTTTCCCATTGTAGTTTCTTGAGTTGATTTGTAACGAAGTCGATTTCATTAGAAAGACCAAGACAAGGAAGAGCGAAAATAATAAGACCTTCTTTACCTTTAATACTGACAAAAAAAGGTGACTGAATTTTCCTCAATTTATTTTTAAAATCGTCTAAAGTGATATCGCCGTATTGATAGTGGATTTGATTAAGTTCATAACGACTTTTTGGATAATAAAGATGATTCATTTTTTTAATGTTTCTATCTATAAAGATATCGAGATATTTAAGAAGTAGGTGTGAACAGGCCCGAGCATCATCAAGGGCCCGATGAGCATTATCGTGATCAATACCGAAAACATTACACATATAGTGTAAATTTGAATTCATTAAGTTGGGAATCATGTACTTTGTCATGAGATGGGTACACATACTTTTATTGGATAGTAATGGTTTATTTAATCTTTCGAGAACAGAGTTAAAGAAAGGGATATCAAAAGACGTATTGTGGGCAACCAGAATAGTATTTTTCATAAATTCAAGAATTTCCTCAATCACTTCTTCAATTAAAGGTGCATCTTCTACATCATGTTGATTGATGGATGTTAGCTTTTGAATAAAAATAGGAATTGTGATTTCCGGGCGAATTAGAAAATTTTTTTCATCTGTAATCTGTAAATTCTTTACTTTTACAAGACCAATTTCAATGACTTTATCTGCTTGGTGATTGCCCCCGGTTGTCTCAAGGTCAAATACACAAAATTCCGTTTTTTTTATTTTTTCAACAATTAATGATCTCAAATTTATATCTCTTGTTTTTTGGAAAGAAGATGTCTTTGTTCAAAACTTAGAGGAAAAAGCTCATTAAAAGATAAGGAAGTTTCTTGACCACAGGCATTTCCCATAACAATTGTTAAATTTTCCGATGCAAATTCACTCATCATTTGTCGACATATTCCACAAGGAGGCCATCCTTTCTCTGAGTAAATATATATCATTGAAAAGCGAATAACTCCTGTTGAGACCATTTTAAGAATGGCAACTCTCTCAGCACAAATTGTTCCTCCAAAACTAGCATTCTCAACATTACATCCCGTATACAGGTTCCCATCTTCTGCCATAACTGCTGCTCCGACTTTGACATGAGAATAAGGAGAATAGGCAAATTTTGAAGCATGTACGGCCTGTTGTCTCAGTTTTTTATCAAGCACTTTCTACCCTTATATTGACGATAATTCTGTGAAGGAGTGCATGAAAATCCTTTGCAGACTTAGAAACTTGGTCATGAATATCTTCATGAAATAATTCAGGGCCTGCTTCAAAGCAGGCCTCATTGGCAATACAAGAAAGGCCGGCAACTTTGAGACCGAGATGTTTTGCTGCAATGGCCTCGAAAACCGTACTCATTCCCACCATATCCCCACCTAAAATCTTCATCATTTTCGTCTCTGCAGGAGTTTCGTAACAGGGCCCTAGAACGCCGACATAAACTCCCGAATTAAGTTGATAGTTTAGCTCTCTTCCCGACCTTCTAATAACTGACCTTAGTTCTCTATCATAGGTATTGCCCATATCAAAAAATCTTGGGCCTAATTCATCTTCATTCGGCCCAATGAGGGGGTTTGTCCCTGTAAGATTGATATGATCGTCAATCATCACCAAGTCTCCACGAGAAAACGTTGCATTAATTCCTCCCGAAGCATTTGTAAGAATAAGACACTCAATACCCAGTAAGGCCAATACCCTAACGGGAAAAACAACGTCCTTAGGAGAAAGTCCTTCATAAGAATGAACCCTACCTCGCAAAAGAACGACGGGAATCTGCTCTATCCATCCCCCAACAAGCTCTCCTCGGTGTCCGGCAACGGAACATCTTGGAAAATGAGGTATCGCATTATATTCTAAACTCTCTTTATTTGTAACAATGTCGGCAAAGGAATCAAGGCCCGAACCCAAAACGACCCCTATTTTTGGTTTCAAGGACAGCCTTTCCTTGATAAATTCTTTGGCCTCTATGAGTTTAGAGAGCAATCTACTTTTCATTAATATTACTACCTAAAGTAAATTCAATAGCTGTCAGACTAGTCTCGATAGAAGGCCGTAAGCGTACCCTTATTGTTGTAACGACCGAATCATTCTCTATTTTTTCTCACTTTAGCTTTGTAACATAGACATGAACGCTAGGACAATTCTTATTGACCGCAATGGCCCTTTGCTGAGCGATAGAGAATCACGCCTTTGTTCCCTTTCCTCGGGCCTTAAGTTGCTAGAAGTTTTCCGGTGTGATACAAATAGATAAGGGAGGAGAATGATGAAAAAAGGCCTTTGTTTGTTTCTGTTGTGTTTATCTCTTATCATCGCTCCCTCTTGTTTCTCTCAATCTTTACAAGGTAGTGTTCAAGAAGCAGACATCCTCCAAACCTCTTTGAGAGATGTAGGCATCATCAGTGGGGCCACGGCACTAGGGGCCTTACTGGGGGCATCTACTCTCTCCTTTGTCTCTGCACCGCAGGAACACCTAGACAGAATTCTCATAGGTGGGTCCCTCGGTCTCATTCTTGGAGTGGGTATTGTCATCTATTTCCAAGCGACAAAAAGTACGCAGATTTATAACAAACATGCTTATCATCTAATGCCAAAGGACGATTTATGGAAAAACTTTGAACCTCCTCCTCTTACCCTTCTTTCCGGTAGAATGAAGTCTTCCTCTCCCTTTATTCAACACCGATTGACTTTCTGAAAAGTGTCTAAAGAACTACTCATTAACCAAACATTTTCTGAATGCCGTGTGGCCCTCATGGATAACGGAGAAATTGTCGATTTTATGATTGATCGTGGAGAAACGGAAGACCACCGACACCCCAGCGTAGGTAGCATTTATCTAGGTAAAGTTGTACGGGTTCTTCCGGGAATGCAATCAGCATTTTTGGACATTGGCACGCACAAGACGGGCTTTCTCTATGTCAATGATGCTTTTATTCCCACACCTGAACAACAACAAAAAATCTCTAATACAGATCAAGGGCCTCTAAAAAACCCCAATCAGGGAGAAGTTATACCCGATGAACTTAGTACTCTATCTGAACAAATTGATAAACGTTTCTCTGAAAATGTCTCTATAGAATCTTTTTTAAAAGAAGGTGATAATGTCCTAGTCCAAGTGGCCAAAACTTCAATTTCTACTAAAGGGCCTCGTGTGACACGGCATATAACTTTGGCCGGAAGATATGTGGTCTTTATGCCCTACATTGAACATATAGGAGTTTCTCGGAGAATTGACAGTAAAGAGGGAAGAGAAAGACTCAAAGAAATTCTTACGAGAATTTGTCCGGAAGGCAAGGGAATTATTGCAAGAACTGTAGCAAGTGAGCAGAGCTACAAGGTTCTAAAAGATGATCTCAATAAGCTCATAAAAACCTGGAATAATGTGCAAAAGACCTCCCAAAGTGTCAAAGGCCCAAAACAAATTTATCAAGATTTAAATTTTACGCAAAAAATTTTAAGAGATATGACAGATGAAAATGTAAGTAAAATCCTTGTGGATTCTAAAGAATCCTTAAAAGAAATAGAAAAATTTATTAACAAATTTCTTCCTTCAATGAAAGGAAAAGCACAACTGTATACGGATGATATTCCCCTATTTGAAAAATATGGTGTTGATTTGGAAATCGAAAGAGGACTTTCCAATACGGTCTTTCTTCGATCCGGTGGTTCGCTTCATATTGATCAAACAGAAGCATTAGTTTCTATTGATGTTAACACCGGAAGATATGTCGGCCGAAAAAATCTTGAGGACACTGTTTTAAAAACAAACCTCGAGGCCGTTAAAGAAATAGCTTACCAACTTCGTCTGAGAAACTGTGGAGGAATCATTATAATTGATTTCATTGATATGAAAAAGAAAGAAAACCGAGAGCAACTCTACTCGACCTTACTTGAGGCCTTGAAAAAAGATAAAGTCAAAACAAACGTCTTACCTATTTCAGAACTCGGGCTTATTCAAATGACCAGAAAGAGAACCCAAGATACTTTATCAAGAATAACTTCTACAGCGTGTTCTTACTGCGAGGGAACAGGTCGAGTGAAATCTATCTCCACAGTTTGTTATGAACTTATTCGAGAACTTATTAAAGTCATAAAAAAATCGTCGAAAGAAAAGATTAATATTTATGCCCATCCTGAAATTACGGCCAAACTTTGTGGTGATGATACTTATCTCATGGATAGTTTGGAGGATAAGTATGGAAAATCCTTTGCCATTAGAAGCGAAAACAATTATCATATAGAGGAGTATGAAATTTTTACTCATGAATCCTGAATGAAATAAATATAAAGGAGTTCTTTATGATGATTACGGTATTTTCCTTTTTAGCACTTTTTTTCTCCAATAATTTTATAAAGGCCAATATTTTAGTGGAACCATATTTGGGTATGGCCTTTTTCGGAGAAGGAGACTTAAGATTTGATTCCGAGAAAGATACCTTGGAATACTCGGGATTATTTCTGGGTTCTCGCCTTGGATATGAATATCTCGGCCTTATGCTCGGTGCAGACTACGGTGTTTCATCCTTTGATTTACAAAATTCAAAAATATCAGCGATTAAAGACAAAGTTCGTAGAACGGATTTAGGCCTTGTTTTGGGATACAAATTTCCTATCCTTCTGAGAATTTGGGCCAAGTGGATTTTACAATCAACAATTGAAGGAAATAAAAACAAAACTAGTGAATATTTTCCTAAAAATGCTACATATGAAGGAAGTGGGCAAAGCTTTGGGATAGGTTGGACGGGAGTCCCTTATCTATCTTTTAATTTTGAGTATAGATTCATATTATATGAAGATGCTAAGTTCAACGATATTAATGCTACAAATTATCATGATAAGCTCGATTTGCGCGACTTTTTTGTCTCCGTATCTATACCTATAACATTTTAACTGTAGTGAAAATGTCCGGCATATGGATACTTACACTTAACGGAAAGGCCTTTGGATTTTGAATATTGTTCTTGCTGTTTCCGGATCAATCTCTTGTTATAAATCCTATGATTTGGCCAGACTTCTCGTTAAATCCGAACATCAAGTTAAGGTCGTCTTAACCCGTGGTGCTGTCAAATTTATAAGACCGCAAACATTTCGCTATTTAGGAGTAAAGGCCGTTTATACTTATGAAGATGATTTCAACTACCCACAACTAGAAACAGACGGCCCTGTTCTTCATGTGTCGTTATCTCGCTGGGCCGATAAACTTGTTATAGCTCCTCTTACGGCCAATACGACATCCCGTCTTGCCGGAGGAAGAGCAGATGATCTTCTCACAAGTCTTTTTTTGGCCTTTGGGCCGAAAAAAACCATACTTATTTTTCCCGCCATGAATTCCTTAATGCTGGAACATCCTTTTACAAAAGAAAATTTCAGAGAATTAGAAAAACTTGCATCTCTCAACAATATTTTTATCCATCCGACAGATGAAGGCCTTTTGGCCTGTGAAGATATCGGCGAAGGGAAACTTGCCGAAATAGAAGAAATCATAGATTTAGTCGAAACTATCGGGGCCGTCAAAAAACATAAACATGTTCTTATCGCTACGGGAGCAACTCTTTCTCCCATTGATCCCGTTCGCTATGTCAGCAATCCAAGTTCGGGAACAACAGGTTACTATCTTGCAAAAACATGTTTATCCCGAGGATATCAAACTTCTGTTGTTTCAGGCAGAAACAGCGTAGGAAAACTCAACCTTTTAAAACATCATCCTGATTTTCAATTGGTTACCGTAACAACGGCCCGTGAGATGTATCAGGCCGTCGATAACATATTCAATACATGCGATATCTATATTAGTCCTGCGGCCATCAGCGACCTTGAGTTTGACATGTATAAACATAAAATCAAAAAAAGTGACCTAGATCATCAGATAACATTTAAAAAATCTCTCGATATTCTCGAGGCCGTGATAAAGAAAAAAAAGCATCAATTTATCGTTGGCTTTGCGGCCGAAACAGACCTCTCCCAAAAAATACTTCGGGAAAAATACAATAGAAAACCTGTAGATCTACTTGTCGGTACCCAAGTTTTTTATGACGGTGGAAAAGTAGAGGGATTTCAATCGGATAAGGCCTTCTACAAGTTTTTTGACGGAAACTCCTATAAGAATAAACTCATGGATAAAAAATATTTGGCCGACTATATTATAGAATGTATAGAGTGTAAATGATAGCATACCCTGTTATTGTGAAAATCTAATAAGAATCCCGAGTCTTTAAAAGACACAAATTATTTCAAAGACCCTTCCTAAAAGGGAATATCGTCAGCTGTAAAGTTAGATTCGGTATGAACTTGATAGCTTTCTACAGGGGGGTTTTGGTTGCTACTAAGTTTATCCTCCGATTGCTGTGTTTCTTGATCGCTCTGTACTCTTTCGGTAGTATCTGCTTCACTTGTTGGTGCCGTACCGATAAATTGAACATTGCGTGCAATAACCTCCGTAGTGTACCTTTTTTGCCCATCTTTTCCTTCCCAAGACCTTGTCTCAATACGGCCTTCAACGAAAACCTGCCTCCCTTTAGCAAGATACCGACTACAGTTTTCTCCGTTTTTACCCCATACTACAATTCTGTGCCATTCCGTGCGTTGTTGCTTTTGCCCATCTTTGTCCAGCCAGTGTTCATTTGTGGCCAGAGAAAAATTGCACACGGGTGTTCCCGACGGATTATACCTAAGATCAGGGTCCTGCCCTAAATTTCCCAAAAGCATAACTTTGTTAAAACTCATTGTTCTCTCTCCTTATGTTGTATATACATGAGATTAATAATGGAGTCAATATAAATGTAGATGTCCACGCATTCAAGTCTTACCGAAAATTTTTCTTATTATTTCAAAAATGAAATGCTAGGAGGCATCATCAGATGCATTATTTTTATGGGACTTGTCATTTACAGAGAGATGTTGCCAAAAGTTTTTAACACCTTCTTGCGCCATTTTAACATTTTTTTTATATAGTACCGCATCAAATCCACAATAGGGACAAGTAATTTCATTTCGATACATAACCCTTCGCCCAAGTTCAAACAGAGGCCAATAAATAAAAAAGACGAACAACCCTCTCCATTGCAATAAGGGATAGAGGAGAAGGAACGTAACAAGAGTGAGAAGGCCGAGTTGAATATAGTGTCTGAAAAAGAGCTTATATGTTTGCGTTAATGCTCTTTCACTTCGGCATAATGGACAAAAAAACTCAAACAATGGGCTTTTAAATTTAAACGGCCTAGCTTCCAATGCTTTCATCTTAGTATTTATTCTACGGCCTTATGGAATCCTTTCCCCAAGAGTGCTTTTTTTTCCTGAACAATTTGACTAAACGCATTCAATCTCTTAAGATCAGTATAGAATGAACTCTTCTCAAGGAGACCAAGAAGTGTCCTCTCAACAGGGACAACTCACTATTTTTTTAGGGATTGCTCTTCTTGTCACCATCAGTTTTCTCGCTTTTATCGTCAATGTGGGACTTTTTGTTAAAGCGAAGATCAATCTTCAAAATGCTACAGATGCGGCCGCTTGGGCCGGAGCTGCTGTTCAGGCCAGACAGTTAAGTAATATTGCCTACGTCAACTACCAATTTCGTCAAATCTATAAAGAATGGATGTTTAAGTATTATATTTTGGGAAACCTCGGGGGACTGCGGGGAAATCCTACATTATCAAGACAGGGAAACAGTGGTATCACGAATTTTAGAAGTATGCGCACGTCCCTTTCTCCTGATGAAGAAGTGGACAAATATAATGTACCGAGTATTTGTATTAATCTTATTAGCGGTACTCTGGCCGAAGACAATGTAAATATTTGTTCAGCGACTTCAATACCTGGGCTCCCCCGTTTTGAGACCGTCGACGTTCCGCGTCTCGGTGAAATGAATCAGAATTTTATAGATGAAATGGCCTCTCTAAAGAGTGCCGACTGCGCAAAGAGAACAAATCTGAATTTTACGGCGGCCGTCACGTGGACTTACGGAATAGGAAGAAAATTTGTACAGGATGCCCCCGTGCCTGCCGAGCGTCGAATGGGTGCATGGACAAAGTCTCTTCTTACGGCCGTAAGAATGAGAAACCTTGAGGCCATTGTCAACCGCCCCCCCATAACACAGGGAATTTCAGGCATGGGAATCGAAAACAGTGTTCCTATACGAACCCTTCAAAACTCTCCTTTCTCCGATATATACAATGAAAGACCTATTAAGGCCTTTTTGGCCGCCTATAGAAATCTTGGAGGTGGGATCAAAAAAGGGGCCGATACGGGAGACCTCGATGAGTTGGCCAATGAACTTATTCTGAAAGAATTGGCCCCTAAGGTGGTTTCGGTGACGACAAACCAACTAGGCGGTTATCTTATCCCCGAGGGAGCGTCCTATGAACTTACGGAAGGAGGATTCTATACGGAAAAACACTATCTGGACCTCCATCTTATGCCCGTTAACTACACAATTTTTTACTCAACCTTGTTGGCAAAAGAACGAGACCCAACTCAAGCGGTTACCTCCGGTGGAGATATGGGAGAAAGCGGTGCCTGTGAGAAACTCAAGACGGCCATTCCCGTTCCTTCTTACATTATGGGATTTACCAAAAACCATCAAGTTCTCACTTATTATTCCATCAAGACGGAAACTCGCTTTATGGGACTTTTCTTCCCTTTTTACAAGAGGCTTTCAAAGGGAATCAAACTTTCGGCCTATGCTTCGGCAAAACCCTTCGGAGGAAGAATAGGGCCTCAGCTTTTCAAAAGTAATGGCAGTGCTCTTTTGGCCAGGCAAAGAGAACCGAAAAAATCGGGGGCCTATCTCGTGGGACTCACGGAACTAAGTCCGGGGTCAATCAAGGCAGGAGACCCCCTTCCCTCTAGTCCGGATTTTTATGTTCATAGAAGAGATAATCCTGTTGGAGGTGTTCCCTCGGGGGCCAATAGTGAAGTGGTCTTTTCTATTCCCAATATGATCTACGATTTTGACACTAACATAAATGAGATTGTGGATAGTTTAGACCCCGGAGGAGGCAACCCCTTTCTTGTATTAAGACCTGAAGGACCGGCCGCCACTGATCCGGAACCCTCGGAGGCCAAGGTGGGGCTTTATGATTGGAAACAATTTAAGATGTTTCGGGATAATACCCTCGGTGACCCTGTTCCGGCCGTCTTTGATAGTGCTGACGTTTACCAGGCCGTTATCAAGTCTCAACGGCCGACAAAATATGAGGCATTAAACTGGATGCTACCTCTAAAAATCGAAGATGACGACGGTATGGCCTCTCCGACAACGGCCGTTTCCTTGGGTTCCAATAAGAAGAAGTATCACATCTACGCTCCTCTTCTTGGGCCGAGTATGCTTTATAAGCAACCTATCGATATTGTGAATGTTGTCAGAGAGTATATGGAGAACAACCAAAAGAGTATGGATGTCTTCCTTAAATCCTTACAAGATGCCGCCGATAATTTACTTTCACAAGGAACTAAACCGAATGCGATAGCAGGTCCGGAAGACTACGAAGCTGCTGCCGAGAAAATTTATCCTCTTTTAGGGCCTACGGGAAGCAAGGAAACGGTTCAAGGAACGATGAGCGACGGAGATCGAGTGTTTACTTGTTCTTTTGATCCTTCTACGATCAACGATCTCCCCATGGCCTCAAAATTTTATTATTTTTTTAAACCTGATGACGCCGTATCATGTCCGGGGATCACGCCTCTACTCTTAAGTTTTCGGGAAGTGATTAGCGATATTGAACAGAACGACATAGAACCAAACTACATTACGGCAGACTATCTAGGCCCAGAACCACTAAAAACACCCAAGGAACTTTCTACGGCCTATTCCCCGGGACCGGCCCATGGGGGAGACCGACAGGAGAAGGGAAACTTTATTTCTCCTTTTCAAAATAAAACTGTAAGTCATAAAAGAAACTATTATTCAACAAAATTTGTCCATACGGAGAAACTTCTTGCAAGCGGAGGAACCCCTCTTTTTGGAAAAGAAGGGAACCTTTATCAAGAATTTTATGACGATTCGGCAAGTTTTACCGATCCAAACGATGAAGATTTTCCTAAGGGTTTTGTTAACTATATTGATGAAAATCATCTCAAGGAATTTACTCTCAATAGTTTTGGAAGATTGGCCTACTAGAATTTTGAGAAAAAATAAATCATACTGGAAATGAGTTATTAAGTTTATAAACAATGGAGGGAAATGATCGTGGTGGTTCGCAAGTTCCCAAAAAAGGTTAAAACAAAAAAGAAAAAAGGTACTAAAAAAAAAGTAAAGCAAACAGTTAAAAAGAAGTCCGTAATTCAAAAAAAGAAGAAAACCTCTAAAAAGGCCTCTCTTAAAAAAAAGGTTTCAAAGAAAAAATCATGTTCTAAAAAGAGTGTAAAAGAAAAAGAAAATATCACCAAAGGGCCTCAACAAAAAGACCTAAACGATATGTTTAGAAATCTTAAAACTGTTAAGCAGAATATCTTACCAAGTATTGAGATAGTGCAAAACAATAATGAAGATAATATTTCCTCAGCGGGGGTCCGCCAAAGTAATGAAGAAAGGATGTATGGAGAACCTTCTAAGATGTCTGAAGAATACAATATGGATGATGAATTGTTAGAAAACTCCGAAGAAGATTATGAATACGGATGGGAGCACAACGATGCTTTTGACAAACCGGATGATATTTCCAATGAATCCCTCCATGAAGACGAAGATGAAATTTATATTAGAGGAACCAATTCAAATAAAGAGAATAATGATGACGGCCAATAAAATACGATAGAAAGTAAAGACCCAGGGCCCTATGGATGTTATGATTTTGAAAAAGTAGTGGATGCTCACAAACCCCATGATAAAAGAAACACTAGTCCCAATTAAAAGTTCCTTCCAAAGAAAAGTTGCAGTTTCTCTTGTATCGAAAAGTTTATAAAAAAAACCTCCTATGATGAGTGGGAGAGAGAGAACAAATGAGTAGCGAGTCGCTTCTTTTCTATCTAGCCCCAGCAATCGACAAATAGTCAACGTATTACCGGAACGACTTACACCCGGAAAAATACTTACGGCCTGAAAGAGTCCAATCCAAAAAGTCTGCTTGATACTAACAACCGTCTTCAAAGAGAAACTCGACGCTCTTCGGCCCATAATGTGATCGACAAGTCCCATAAAAAGTCCAAAAAAGACTAAATTGAAAACGATTATAGTAGGGTTTCTTCCATAGAACTCTGCCGTATGTTTTAACAGCAAAATTATCACAATAGAAAACAGTGTCGTCAGGATAATATTGGCCGCAAAAGGACCTTCGGCAATATTTTTATTAATAATAATCTTTACAAGAGAAAGAATGCATTCTTTAAGGTCTTTCCAAAAGTAAACACCAACGGCAAGGGCCGTACCCACATGCATGGACAAATCAAAGAAAAGTCCAGGGTCTTGAATATGGAGAATACCGGGCAAAAGGACCAAGTGGGCACTACTACTAACGGGAAAAAATTCTGTCAATCCTTGAATGACTCCGTAGAGGATTGCGGGAAAAAGGCCCATTGGCCGTGTCCTAAGTGATAAGTTTTTTAATTTTTTGAAAAGATGGAGAGGTAATCTTACCTTTTTTTACGGAAATATCTCTTTTCATTTCATTCATTTGTACAACTCTTTCTTGGGAAGGAGGATGAGTACTCATGGCATCAACAAAGGCCTTTGCAACAGAGTTCTTCTTTTGCTTATGCTGCTGTTCCATTTGCAAGAGTTTTTCATAAAAATTTCCGACATAGTTTGGATGATGACCTGCCTTGACTGCCGTTCGAAATCCAATGCGATCGGCCTCCATCTCGTCCTCTCGAGAATTGGCCATAAAAGCAAATTTCTGAATAAGCAACCCTCCGGCACTTCCGGCCAAGACTCCGTAAGAAGCAATTCTCTCAAGACAGGGTCTGTCTTGTTTCTTGCAAATGAGTTTTCCCAATCCAAACCCGGCGACTCCACCAACTAAGGCCCCACCTAAACCGTAGAAAAGTGATTTTTTTTGTTCCCTCTTGGCCGTCTCTATTCTTTCGGCCGTGTGGCGGGCCTGAATATGTCCGACTTCATGGCCTACAACACCCGCAAGTTCAGCCTCAGTTTCGGCCATTTTCACAAGAGGGCGTGTAACAAAAACCGTTCCGGCCGGAAGAGCAAAGGCATTGATATGTTGAGATTCAACAACTTCAAAAGTGTAGTGATAGGGATTGCCCGAGAGATTATTTGATTGTACAATTCCCTGTCCTAAATCTTTGAGATAGCGTTGAACATAAGTATTTTTATAGGTGGGGTACTCTTTTTTCATTTTAGGAAGATACTCTTTGGCCATGGCCTCTTCATCTTTCGGCGAAAGAGAAGTCGCCTGTCCCGTGTTGTCTCCTTCCCGATGACGATGTCTAGAGGAGGAGGCACAAGAGACCATAAGAAACGGCAGAGAAGTTAAGAAGAATCTTCGCCCAAAAGGTGTAGAAGTAAGATGTTGAAGATTAAATGCCAAGGCCTTTAAGGCCTTTTTCCGTGACAAATTAAGACTCCTTGTCGCTCTTTTCTCCAATGATATCAAACTCAAGTTCTACTTCATCATAAATGAGTTTATCCCCAAGGTCTTTAAAAAAATTGCCCGAATTGTATTTGATATTATATTTTGTTCTGTCAAAAACGAGTTTCCCTTTTCCCCGTATTTTCTCACCCTCTTGTGTAACGATAATGTTGAATGTCTCTTCATGGGTATTTCCCCTAACGGTGAATTGTCCGGTCACTTGATAGTTATTTCCTGTTTTCTTCTCGGCCTTTGTAATGACAAGAGTCGCATTTTTATAGGTATCTACACTAAAAAAATCTTGAGATTTTAGGTGGTTGTCAAGATTTTTTTTTGATGACCCCGTTAGATCTAAAGAACTAATGGAGGCCATATCGACCGTGAAGCGTCCACCAACGAGATTTCCCTCTTTGAGTTCCACACGTCCTTCGGAAAAATCAACCGTACCCCAATGTTTTCCCGTCACTTTTTTACCTGTCCACTTAAGTTTGCTACTTTCGGCCAACCGATAGGACACACCAAAACTATTGAGCGTAAAAACCGCAAGAAAGAGAAAAGAGAGAATTTTCATTGTTGTCCTCCTTATTTAGTTATTTTAATGATTTCCAAAAATACAAGACAGCACTTACAAGAGCGCTTATAGCAATACATGTGGTTAGAGGAAAATAAAAAGAACTGTTTTGGCCCTTCCAAAAAATGTCTCCGGGAAGCTTCCCCAAAGGAATGTGAAGGCGCCTAGCACACTCAATAAGAATACCTAAAGAGATAAGAACGAGACCGCTCACTATAAAAATTTTTGTCGTATTACTCATGAGAACCTTCGGATTCCTCAATATTAATATCTTTAAGCTTATCTCCTAACGTTGCCGTTTGAACCATATCTGCTTTATTAATAAGAGATTCATTTTGGTTTTCCGCAGCAGACTTCATGGAAAGAGCAATTTTTTTCGTTTCATTATCCACACTAATAATCATGGCCTTAATTTTATCACCTTTTTTCACTACATCCATAGGTTTTTCGACGTTTTGTTTCGAAAGCTCTGAAATATGGATAAGCCCTTCGATCCCGGGTTCAATCTCCACAAAGGCCCCAAAATCCGTTATCTTGATGACTTTGACGTCAAGAGTGGTTCCTACAGGAAATTTCAAATCAATGTTTTTCCACGGATTTTCCGTGAGTTGTTTGATGCCAAGACAAAATTTGTGAGTGTCCTGATCCACAAGAAGGATAACGGCCTCAATCGTATCTTGAGGATTAAACTCATTTTTGACATTGATATTTTTTTTTGTCCAAGAAATATCTGAAACGTGAATAAGAGCATCGATCTCTTCTCCAATATCGACAAAGATACCAAAGTCCACAATGGATTGAACCTTTCCCGTTACCTTCGTACCTATAGGGTATTTCTCTTTAAGAGTATCCCAAGGATTCGATTCAAGTTGTTTAAGACCGAGAGAGATTCTTCGCCCCTCCACATCCACATCGAGTACTTGGGCCTCAATTTTTTCTCCAATGGTGAAGTGTTTCATAGGGTTTTTTATGGCCCCAATCCAGCTCATTTCACTAATATGAACGAGCCCTTCAATACCATTGGAAAGTTCTACAAAGAGTCCATACTCCTTAATCGAAAGTATTTCTCCCAAAACTTTTTTTCCAATGACATAGCTTTCCTGTGCCTTTTCCCAAGGATTTTCTTGAACCTGTTTAAGTCCTAGAGACACTCTTTCTTTGTCGTTATCAAATTTTAGAATCTTAACCTCGATTTCTTCTCCAACAGTTATAATATTTGAGGGATGTTTAACCCGTCCCCAAGACATATCCGTGATATGAAGAAGGCCGTCAATTCCTCCAAGATCCACAAAGGCACCATATTCCGTAACATTTTTGACAACACCTTTGACGATCATCCCCTCTTCAATTTGCTTTAATATCTCATGACGCATTTCCTTCCGTTCACTTTCGAGAATGGCCCTTCGAGAGAGAACAATATTTCCTCTCTTTTTATTAAACTTAATAACCTTAAATTCCATGGTTTTTCCAATAAACTTGTCTAAGTGACGAGTAGGTTTAAGGTCTATTTGTGAACCGGGCAAAAAGGCCTTAACTCCTATATCTACAGATAATCCCCCTTTAACCTTTGAGAGGATTGTTCCCTCTATAGATTCTCCCTTCTCGCAAGTTTTGGAAATTTTATCCCATGCATGAAGAATAGCTGCTTTGTTCTTAGAGAGGATGAGGTTACCGAGGCGTGATTCAAGTTTTTCCAGATAAACTTCAACTTCGTCCCCTTCCTTAACACTGAAAGTTCCGTCGTAATTCAAAAACTCCTTTTTGGAAACAAGGCCTTCTTGTTTATGGCCTATATCGATGGAAACGTAGTCCGGCCCTATGGAAACAACTTCTCCCTTGAGAATTTCTCCTTCCTTAAATAGTTTTTCCCGCTCTTTTTCAAAGAGCCGAGAGAAGTCTGTGTCCTCCTTAATCTCGATCTCTTCACCATAGAAAACATCATAATTTTCCATCCACTTTTCTTTCACGCTAGGCGTATTCGGCACTGACATATATCTCCTTTTTTTATTCAAAAATACTAGAAATTTTATCTCAAGTAATAAAGTTTGTTAAGTCTTTTTTTAAAATAATTTACGGCCTTCTGTAGGAAGGGCCCCTTCAATGTGTTAATTTAGAAGATAGGAGGGACTGTGGAACACCTAGGCCAACTCATTATGACAGGCATTGAGGGCCCTATTCTGAAGGATAGGGAAAGAGATTTTATTAAAACCTGTGGTATCGGAGGTGTTCTGCTATTTTCAAGGAACTTCCAAAATCCAAGAATCTTAGCAGAACTTGTAACCTCTATCCAAGAGCTTCGTAGAGAGTATCCTCTATTTATTGCCGTCGACCAAGAGGGGGGAAGGGTTATAAGATTCAAAGAACACTTCTCCCAATTTCCCTCTATGAGAGAGATTGCAAAACTTAATTCTCCGGAACTATGTTTTAGGTGCTTTGAGATCACGGCCCAAGAATTGAAAATTTGTGGTATTAATATCAATTTGTCCCCCGTCTGCGACCTTGTGAGAAACAATCTCAATACAGTCATTGGCGACCGTTCTTTTGGAGAGACTCCATCCATAATTTCACAATTTGTGGTTTCGGCCGTTAAGGGCATGAAATCCGGGGGTATCCTCGGATGTGCAAAGCATTTTCCTGGCCATGGATCGACCTTAGAGGATTCCCATAAAGAGCTTCCCGTCTTGGCAAAAAGGTTGGAATCTCTAAAACAAGAAGATTTACTTCCCTTCCGTGCGGCCACAGGCGCCGGGGTTTCTTTCGTCATGATGGGCCATTTGTTGCTACCCTTGTTGGATGAAAATTTTCCAACATCCCTCTCTAAAAATGCTTATATGTTATTGAGAAATGAACTTGAATTTGAAGGCCCTGTTATAACGGACGATATGCAGATGGGGGCCGTTATTCAGCATTTTGAACCGAAAGATGCTCTTCTCAAGGCCGTTACGGCGGGAGCAGATATTATTGAGTATCGTGATATGAGTAATGCTTTTGATGCTTATTGCTTTCTCAAAGAGGCCTTAGAATCTCATCGACTCAACGAGGATTTGCTCAGAGAAAAAATCCAAAGAATTTTGACTCTAAAAGAACGGGAACTCTCCGAGTATGCACCTCCTCGTCTCGAAGATATCTCTAGAATCATCGGCACTAGAGAACATCAAGATTTTCTTACTTCTCTAAAAGTCCGCCTTAGCAGTGAGTAGGTGATTATTGCCAATAAGATTGTATATTGGGAAAAATATCCAGTATACTACAGCTTCCCAGCAAGGATAAATCATATTCTTTTTGTCTTAACATACCATTGTCTATAAGTTCCCTACCTATCATCATTAATGTTGTTGTGTACCTAACAGAACCTTCTATACCGTATTTGTAAGCTTGCTCATGATCGTAATAAAATTCAATGTTAACAGGTCGTTCTGTAAGAACGTTCCCGTCTGCATCTCTAGAAAGACCGCTAGCTTTTACTTTAAAATCCCCATTACCTTTCTCTAAATAATCGCCTTGATTTAAATACACCTGATTTGCATTTTCTTTTATACCTAGTCTTTCATTCTTTCCACGAACAAGCACATAATCACTCGGCCCAAATTTAATTGGACTTCCTGTATTGGCATTGGCCGCCTGATAAGTATCTCGTGTAATATGTAACTCAACTGACATATAGCTACTTTCACAGGCCGCAAATGTAGTGTTAAAAAAAGTGAATAAGAGAGTTAACGCAAGGGTATAGCTTATGCACTTGTGTTTTCTTATTCTGTTTAAGTTATTGTTTTCAATTTGTCTCATTTTTTTCTCCCTCATTTATTTGATTTTCCCCAAGAAAATCGGACTCTTTTTAAGCTTATTTAGAGGAATAATTATCAAATGTTAAAATAGCTGTCAAGGAATTTTTTTTCATACCTGAATTCACACAGCAGTTTTCGGTGCTTTTTATTTCCCTGGGAAAAATGTCATTTTTTGAGAAAATTTTTCGTAAACTTTTTTCTCCCACATTATTCACTTCTCAGAGGGGATTTTGAAAAATACGCTCTGCGCTGTACCGAAAACTGCTGAGAAAACGCTTCAGTCGTCTTTTGCTCCTCTTTCAACAAGGAGGTCTCTTATCTCTTGATTTTTTGCTAGTTGAAAAGGCGTTTCTCCGGCGTTAGTTTTACTCTCTCGTGAGTCAGGGATTCCGGCCTTAATTTATTAGATTTATTTCGCTCCGCATATAAACCTTTTTTCGTCCCTCCGGTACAATTTTGAGATAAAAAACAGGAGGGAAAAGTGGAATTACTTTTATTATGGTGGAACATAGTGTCTCAACTTGGAAGTGCCTTTAATCATCGAAAAACTTTTTATTGGTCGGTTATCATTCTCATGGGATTTTCCGTAAGAACTGATAGTCTTGGAGGAGTGAGTAGTTTTATCCGTTGCCTTGGATTAAACCCGAAACATTATCAAAGTATGCTTGATTTTTTTCAAAGTGAAGCGATCAATTTGAGGAAATTAACTCACCGGTGGATTAAAATTGTTTTGAAATCATTTAGTTCGTTTCTCTTGTCTGTTAACGGTCGCCCGGTTCTTGTAATCGATGGGATTACAATTCCTAAGGAAGGTCTCAAGATGCCCGGAGTTCAGAGTCTTCATCAATCCTCGGATAGTAACGCTAAGGCCGAATATGTTATGGGACATTTTTTTCAATGTGTAGATACTTTTTACTCTGAAAAACAAGTATTATTGTATTTGTAAGTAACTTACAGGAGACTCTATGGCCCCTCACACATTAGAGGGAAAACTCCTGACTCACCAGTTCTTATGAAGAGATAATTCAATTTTGACACTTTTTGATGCCCTTTATAAAGGGACGGGTTCATTCCATTCGCTTCTAAAGGGTTTTTAAAATTGTTCATTGTCATCACTCCATGCATAGATAGAGACTTTCCTCTCTGGCCCCATACTCCAAAAGAAGGGTTTTAATGGATTTCATGAGAGACAATCTCATCATTTTTGGATAGCGGATGAAATGTTTTTTATCATAGCTTAATATCGAGGAAAAAATTTCGCTTTTGGGATAGTTTTTTTTGACTTGAAAATAGACCTCTTTCGTGAAACGTACAACTCCGAGGGAGAAGTATGAAATACGGCGAAGTTCAAAGAGAGAGGCAAGTGATTTGATAAGACGTTCATATTTTAAAAGAACATCCTTGTCATAGATAATAGGATCGAAATGGACGGCCAGAGGATGTCCATAGTTTTGAAGTTTTTTCATGGCATTAAGACGGTGTTTCAAAGAAGGAGTGGCGAGGTCGTATTGACGTACTTTATCCTCAGGAGAGAGAGAAAAAGCGATGATCACATTGGGCAAGGGGGAGATGGCCGCAAATTTTTTGATATTCACTGATTTCGTCCTAAGTTCCAATGTAGCATTTGGAGTTTGGGAAAAAAAGCGGAAATAAGTTTCGAGTTCATCGGTCAGATGGGACAGGGCCAATGAATCGGCAGATTCCCCCGAATGAAACCAAAGGTGGTGTGGAGAGTTCATTATAAGTTTATGGGCCTCTTTCACCATATCTTCATAATTGATAAAGAGAACAATATCGGGGGAATGGAAGTAACCTTGAAGATAACAGTATTGACATTCATAGATACAGTTGTAAGCATTGACAAAAGTCCAATGATGGCCGCCCCCTGGGCCGTAGGCATCTGGGGCCTTCTTAATAAGAGTTCCTCTTTTTTTGCCCAAGTAGAGATTGAGAAAATCCTTTTTTTGAAGATAGGGTTTTTTCACTTTCCCAAAGTAATGTTCAATCCTATTTATCAATTGAACTTCAGCATGAGGATATCTTTTAAGAATAGACAGTGTTTGAGAGTTCTTTTCTAAGTGGGACTCAATGAAAATTTTATGGAACATCCGGACCATCTTTAAGCAATGTGTAGATTTTCTCGTAAGGAAGTCCTGCGATTCTTTTTCTAAAAGACTCAAAATCATAGGCCCCTCTTATATGGGCCTTGATCCAAATATCCGATGATTCACATTGTTCATCGTAAGTTAGTTTAAATTGATCGTTTTGAAAATCTTTTGACAATCGATTGAGTTCTTTTTTTACTTGGGCCGTAAAAGGGTCGATAATTTCTTTCATGCGGCCGAGAAGAATATTTGTTTTTTCTTTGGGAGTTTTCTTTGCATAAGATTTTTGAATGTCTTGAATAATTTCAGTGGGATAGTATTGTAAAATTGAAAGAAGGTTGAAAAACTGCTGTTTTTGGGATTTCCCAAAATAGAGTCCTATAGGTAATGATGGCGGTGACTCTTGTTTTTCAGGATAGAAAGTATCTTTCCTTATGAATTCCTTAAAAAATCCATAGAGTAGAGTACTGTAAAGAGCACATTTTTCCCGCACTCGTCTACAGATTTCTTCTTCCTCGGCATCATCGGAGATGAGCTTAAAAACTTCACAGTCTTTTAGAAATTTTTGGCAAACGTAACTAATACCCCAGGACTCTCTATCTACAAAAGACCCAAATTTTGAGAGATACTCTCGGGAGTCTTTATCGAGAACTCTTGAGGATGTGGTAATAAGATCAAAAGACTTGTGTTTATTGTTTTGAAACGAGGTAAATTGCATTTCTTGACCATTGTGACAATAAATAGTTCTCGGTGATTGAATGGACTCTAAGGGAACGCTCTCAACGAGGCGGCCCGCTATCCCCAAATTCACGGCCTTAGAAATTTTTTCCCCATATTTTGAGAGAACTGATGCACTGTAAAAAACAGCATCCGTTATACCTTCAGCACAGATAAGTAAAAAATAGCGATCACACTCGTAGAGTTTCCCTTCAAAGTCTGGAAGAGGGTCGGGAGCATCTCTAAAAAGAAACTCCTTGGCCTCACCTCTATGAGCAAAAATGAGCAGGGGTTTCATGAAAGAATTTTTCATTAATAATTGATCTCTCTAACATAGAAAAAAAAGGCCGTCATCAGAGAAACTCTTTTTTTCTCTCGACTTTTGATTATCCTAATATTATACTCAATTTCCACAAGTTATGACTGAATTAATGACACTTTTAGAAAAAATTAGTCCGCTTCCCCTAGCTTTTGGCGGTGCGGCCCTTTCTTCTCATGGAGGAGGCTATGGTTTTGGAAACGTTGATGAAAACCAATCCTCGGATGCCCTTCACTATTGTTTTGACAAAGGGGTGACAATCTTCGATACGGCCCCTGTTTACGGTTATGGTGAGAGTGAGCAACGATTAGGACGGGCATTTAAAGAAAAACGGGAGAAGGTCTTTATTATCTCTAAGTCGGGAGTTTCTTGGCACGCAAACAAAAGAGTTAACCTCACCAACGATCCAAAAACGGCCCTTAGAATGTTTGAACAAAGTCTTAAAGATTTAAACAGTGATTATATCGATCTCTACATGATCCATTGGCCTGATGAAAATGTTGATATTCGCCGTCCCCTGGAGGTTTTACACAAACTTAAAGTGGAGGGAAAAATTCGTCACATTGGATTGTGCAATACAACACTCGATGATCTTAAAAAATCTTCCGAAATTGATAAAATTGAGGTTGTTCAATCGGAATACCACTTTTTCAACGATCAAGATGAGAAACTTATGAACTATCTTGAAAAGGAAGATATTAGTTTTCTCTCTTGGGGTACGTTAGATAAAGGAATTATTACAGGAACGGTAACGGGAAAGAGAGAATTTGAAAAGAGTGATTGCCGCTCTCGTGCGCCTTGGTGGAAAACATCCTACAAAGACAAAAAAGTTCAGGTGATTCAAGAGCACATTCTTCCTTTTCTCGAAACAAAAGGACACTCGGGACTCGAACTCGCCCTAGGCCACAACAGGACATTTAGAAACATTTCCCATCTTTTATGTGGCGGAAAAACGATAAAGCAATGGGAAGAAATTTTTCAGGCCCTTGAGCATCCTCCATCATTAGAAATCATAGAAGAATGCATAAAGCTCAAAGACAGTCACCTTTAATTTCCATTATTATCCCTACCTACAAGAGAGAACATACTCTCAAAAGGGCCATAGATTCTGTGTTTTCCCAGAGCTATAAAAATTTTGAACTCATTGTGGTGGATGACGGCCCAACAAACGAAACAAAATCTCTGGTCACATCTTACGATCGAACAATGACACTATTGCAACATACAACTAATCAAGGGGTTAGCTGTGCGAGGAACACAGGCATTTTCGCTTCAAGAGGGGATTATATTTGCTTCCTTGATAGCGATGACGAGTGGTTACCCCACAAACTTGAAACTCAAATCGGTCTCATAAAGAAAAAAGATTATCGCCTTGTTCACGGAGAAGAAATTTGGATGCGAAGAGGACAAAGAGTGAACCCAAAAAAAATCCATCAAAAATACGGAGGATGGATCTTTGAACGCTGTCTTTCAAGATGCCTCATCTCTCCTTCAAGCGTTATGATAGAAAGGAAAACTCTATTAGAATTCAGAGGTCTTGATGAATCATTTCCCGTCTGTGAAGACTATGACCTTTGGCTCAAAATGACCTCTCGTTATGAGGTAGGATTCGTCGAAAAACCGCTAATTATTAAGTACGGTGGTCATTCGGATCAGCTTTCAAGAAAATACAAGGCCATGGACTATTACAGAGTTCTCGCTCTCAATAATATCAAGAACGATCCTTTTTTAACTAGTGAGCAAAAACTCCTTGTTGCTGAGGAAATTCGTAAAAAGGCCACAATCCTTATAGCGGGTTATATCAAACACAACAATACCCAACATCTTCAAGAAATTCGGGAGATACTTGAAAGAATCTCCTTGTCCTTTTCAGAGGATTTGAAAGGACAAGATGCACAAAAGCGTGGGAATCAATGAACCTAAAAAGAGGCCCAAGGGACTGATACCCGAACTTCCAAAGGAACCTTTGAGAATGCCAAGTCCCGCAGGATTTGGTGCATTAGCAATAACCGTGAGTCCTCCTCCCGTTACGGCACCGGCCACAAGATTGTACTTGGCCGAATCGCTTAAAGGGGCCAAAGAACCAAGATAGGTCAAGGCCGCATTATCTGTCAGGGCCGTTAGCCCCGTGACCCCAAGATAGAGGGTAAAATCACCAAGATTTGCCAAAATCGGTCTGATCCACCAGCCCTGCATTGTCCCTAGGGTTACGAGTCCAGCAAGAAAAAACCCCACGAGAAGGGATTCTTTTAATTTGACTTCATCTTGATATTCTGAAGTAACGGCGTGAAAACCCAAGAAAAAGAGAAAAAGTCCTAAAAAGAAGATCATATGATGTGCCGTGTACACGACTACGGCCATGAAGATTAAGTGGACGAGTACAATCCACCAAGGTGGAACCATGGTGTTCTCATGAGACTGTTTGACTTCTAATTTTCCGGAGAGTTCTTGTTTGAAATAAAAGGCCGTTGCTAATGTACCTACCACGATGGCCAAGGCCGCCTTATAACCAAAATTAGAAATCATATGACCTATGCCCCAGTGCCATTTTCCTGCAACCATGAGAACGGGAGGGGCCGCAAAATGAGTGAGGGTACCGCCTACGGAAATATTGACAAAGAGAAGCCCTAGCGTAGCATACATAAACTTTCGACTCATCGTTGAAGAATAATAGTAGTCTAAAAGAATCATGGCGGTCACTGTCATAGCTGCAGGTTCGGTAATAAAAGAACCAAGAAGCGGCCCTAAAATGAGAATGGCCACATAAAAGCCCATTTTTTCCGAAAGAGGAAGAATTTTGGCAAACGAGTGAATCACTTTTTCTGCAACCATGACGATAGGCCTAGTTCCTGCAATACACATAATTACAAAGACAAAGGCCGGCTCTGTGAAATTTTGTTCCTCAAGGTAGTGAAGGGCCCCACCTACGAGATTATGTTTATCGTCGTAAAAGGAAAATCCACTGTGTAAAGAATAGAATCCTAAGAAAACAGCGGCCCAAAGACCGAAGATAACTTCGACCTCTCCCAAAAAATGAAACAAATTCTTTTGGATAGACCTATCTTTAAATCGATGGGCAAAATCGTTAAACTTTTTGGCCGTAAATGTGTGGAATACTGCCAGTGCAAAACAGAGAGTTGCAACTATTTCAAGTGTTGTAGGGGCCATCCTTGTCTTTACCCAAACTCTTTATTATTGCATCTACTCTTTTTATATTACTTCTTGAACTACCCCTCACTAAAGTGAGGAGATTCTTGCTTCACCGACAAACGCCTAGAACACGAGTTCCTAGGTCTTACACCGTCTCCACGAGCTTCACATCCCGTAGTCCCTACGGTAGGTCGGTTTTTGTTCCGACAAATCCAATATATTATGATATTCTTCAAAAGACAATATTTTTTTTTCTCGCCGAAGGGCGTGGCCTCACATCCTCTCCCTGAAGAAAGAGGTTTTAGGGCCACACTTGAGATAAAAAGAAAAAACCCTAACGATTTCTACTCATAATCCTTGTGATTATACTATATCTCCATCATCTCCTATTGAGGCCACCGGGCAAACTTCTAGTTGTTCTCTACAAAGCTTAATATCTTCGGAATTGGTCGGTTGCTTGTAAACATAAGCATTTCCGTCTTCATCTTCTGCAAAAAAATCCGGGGCCCCTGTATAGCATAAGTTGCAAGCAATACATCCTTCTCCATTGCCATCATTCGGGTCAGTACAATAAAACTGACCTATAACGTTTTTTGAATGTTTCATCGTCTTATTTGACATAATTCTGCTTATGGTAAAAAGAATTAGACTAGTTGTCACTATGAGAAAATTATTTTTTTCTTAGAAATGTTTCTTCTTGCCATCCTCAAAAAACCGACATAGGTTTATAAAAACAATTAAAATTGAGATAGATATATGTTTCGAGTAAAAAAAATGCTGAATCACTGGTCATCTCATCAATTAATCACGCAAGAACAAGTCCAAAAAATTATAGAATATGAGCGAACTCGATCACGCGGTCTTTGGATTTTGCAAGGATTCTTAATCCTTGGTGTTGTCACTGTTGCCATTGGGATTATTTCCTTGATTGCGGCCAATTGGGATATCATTCCAAATGATTTTAAGTTGCTTACTAATTTTCTATTTTTAATATCTCTGGCCGTTGGAAGCTATTTTGTTTCGCAACAAAACAAACCCATTCTTTTTGAAGTTTGTTTAGTTTTTTTTATGATTCTATGTTTGGCCTCTATTGGGCTAATTTCGCAAATCTACCATACAGGTGGTGAGTTTTATGAGGCCTTATTCCTATGGTCAATCATGACTTTTGGTATATTTATCATTTCTAATGGATTGTTTACATCTTTTCTATGGACGGCCGGTTTCCTTCCGGGAATATCGTTAACAATATTGAATTTTCCTACTTTTAGTAGAGAAGATTCCTTTATAATAATGGCCATGCCATTGTTCAGTGGAGTTTTAGCTTTTATTTTTAAAAATAGAGAAAAACAAACAAAGGCCTTTAAAATTTGGACAATAATTATGGGGATTTCTGCTCTCATTTATTTAGAATTCCTGAATTCAATAACAAGATCACCTTTTATTTTTATAAACTATTTTCTTGCTACTTGTTTGTGGCTTAGCATTTTTATAGACCCTCTTTATAAGAAAATACAAAAAATTCTATTTACGTTAGTATTGATACTATATTTAATATTTTTTCATTTCCCGTTACTCAATGTTCAAACATCTATTGTTTATGGCATACAGTCCATATCTATACTAATTGTCTCAGCAATGTTTTTTGCAAGTTTAAGACAACGTAAATTATTTCAATTTTTTTTAATTACAACCGGTATAAGGTTTTTAGTTTTGTATTTTCAGGCCTTTGGAGGACTTGTCACTACGGGACTTAATTTGATTCTCTCAGGAATTATCATTATTTCTATGGTGACACTATGGTATAAATACCACAATAAAATTAGCTTATGGACAGAAAGGATAATAGCACGATGACTTCAAAAAAAGCTGTTTTAATTGCTCTTCTCATTCCCATCACGGCCCTATTAATACTTCTTTTTTATAAAAGGTCTATTGTTTTAACCGGCACACAAGTCATTTTACCAATTACCGGTTATGATCCAAGAGATCTATTGTCAGGTTATTATTTAATATACGACATCGACTACGGTGTTAGAGGTTTGTGTCGTGGAGTTACATTTGATAGAAAGAGATATGTTTGTCTTAATTCTAAAAGAGTTTTTCTTACACGACCGAGTGGCCGCTGCCCTTTATTCATTCAGGGAGTTTGTCAAGGAGGACAATTTAAGGCCGGAATAGAAAGATATTATGCTTCGAAACAAGATGCAAAAAAACTAGAAGAACTGGTTCCCTCCGGGAAAATGAGTGTTCTGTTATCTGTTTCAAAGAGTGGAAAAGCTCAAGTTAAAGATTTACTTATTAACGGTAAATCATGGAAAGATTAAATTAAAAGGGACCTCTTGCTATCCTCACACTCAGTTTCCCGAGCACTACTTTCACCGATAGCGGCCTTAACTTCCGAGTTCGGGATGGGATCGGGTGTTTCACCGCTTCTCTGGAGGCCCCTAATAATATAAACGAGATAGGAGAAAAAACAAGAACTCACGTTTTTCAAAGAACAAAGAAAAAATACCTGAAAAAAAGCTGACGGAAATTTAGTATCGATCCGCTCAACATGTTGCCATGCTTACACTCTCGACCTATCAAACTCGTAGTCTACAAGTTTCCTTAAAAGAAATCTTATCTTGGGAGGGGCTTCCCACTTAGATGCTTTCAGCGGTTATCCCTTCCGAACTTAGCTACTCGGCGATGCAGTTGGCACCACAACCGATTCACCATAGGTTCGTCCATCCCGGTCCTCTCGTACTAAGGACAGATTCCCTCAAATTTCTTACGCCCACAGAGGATAGAGACCGAACTGTCTCACGACGTTCTGAACCCAGCTCGCGTACCGCTTTAATTGACGAACAGTCAAACCCTTGGGACCTGCTACAGCCCCAGGATGCGATGAGCCGACATCGAGGTGCCAAACCTCCCCGTCGATATGAACTCTTGGGGGAGATAAGCCTGTTATCCCCGGAGTACCTTTTATCCGTTGAGCGATGGCCCTTCCACTCGGGACCACCGGATCACTAGCACCTGCTTTCGCACCTGCTCCACTTGTTTGTGTTGCAGTCAAGCTCCCTTATGCGCTTACACTCTACAACCGCTTTCCGCACGGTCTGAGGGAACCTTTGTGCGCCTCCGTTACTCTTTAGGAGGCGACCGCCCCAGTCAAACTGCCCACCAGACATTGTCCCTCTGCCGGATAACGACAGATGGTTAGGACTCCAAACAATCAAGGGTGGTATTTCAAGGGCGACTCCCCATGGGCCAAAACCCATGGATCAACATCTCCCACCTATCCTACGCATGATTGCTCGAAGGCCAATGCCAAGTTACAGTAAAGGTTCACGGGGTCTTTTCGTCCTTCTGTGGGTAGTGCGTATTTGCACGCACACTCCAATTTCGCTGAATCTCTAGTTGAGACAGTGGGGAAATCGTTACGCCATTCGTGCAGGTCGGAATTTACCCGACTAGGAATTTCGCTACCTTAGGACCGTTATAGTTACGGCCGCCGTTTACTGGGGCTTCAATTTGAAGCTTTGTCCGAAAACTAACCTCTCCTTTTAACCTTCCAGCACCGGGCAGGCGTCAGTCCCTATACGTCCACTTACGTGTTTGCAGAGACCTATGTTTTTGATAAACAGTCGCTACCCCCTTTTCACTGCGGCCCTCAAAAGCTCCACCGGAAAACGATATCACTTTCAAGGGCGTGGCCTTTCCCGAAGTTACGCCACTAATTTGCAGAGTTCCTTAACTAGAGTTCTTTCAAGCGCCTTAGAATTCTCATCCCATCTACCTGTGTCGGTTTACGGTACGGAACAATAACAATCTTCTTGCGAAGTTTTTCTTGGAAGCAGAGGGTCACGCACTTCAGAACCAAGGTTCTCGTACTCGTATCTCGAGGTTAACAGCAAAGCGGATTTGCCTGCTCTGCCCCCCTACTTACTTGAACGGCCATCCAATAGGCCGCTGCGCTACCTTTCTCCGTCACTCCACCAAGTCAACGATTGCTACTGTGTACAGGAATATTAACCTGTTGTCCATCGACTACTCCTTTCGGACTTGCCTTAGGATCCGACTAACCCTGGGCGGAGTCACCTGGCCCAGGAACCCTTAGATTTTCGGCGGAGATGATTCTCACATCTCTTATCGCTACTCATGCCATCATCAGCTCTTGTGATACCTCCAATGCTCCTTACGGTACACCTTCATCGGCAAACACAATGCTCTCCTACCATTCTCTTAATTTAAGAGAATCCAAAGCTTCGGTACACGTCTTAAGCCCCGTTACATTTTCGGCGCAGGATCACTAGTCCAGTGAGCTATTACGCTTTCTTTAAAGGATGGCTGCTTCTAAGCCAACCTACTAGATGTCTCAGTAATCCCACAACCTTTTCCACTTAGACGTGATTTAGGGACCTTAGCTGTTGGTCTGGGCTCTTTCCCTTTCGACTGTGAACCTTAGCATACACAGTCTCACTGCATAACATTACTTGTCGGTATTCTAAGTTTGATATGGATCGGTAGGTCGATAAACCCCCTGACCAAGTCAGTGCTATACCCCCGACAGTATTTGTTAAACGCTGCACCCAAATGCATTTCGGAGAGAACCAGCTATCACGGAATTTGATTGGCCTTTCACCCCTAACCACAGGTCATCTCAAAAGTTTTCAACCTTAACGAGTTCGGTCCTCCACGAAGTTTTACCCCCGCTTCAACCTGCCCATGGTTAGCTCATCCCGTTTCGGGTCTACGACATGCAACTGAGTGCCCTATTCAGACTCGGTTTCCCTACGGCTACACCTTGATCGGTTTAACCTTGCTACACATCGTAACTCAATGGCTCATAATGCAAAAGGTACGTGGTCAGGCATTACAATAGCCCTCCCACTGTTTGTAAGTGTACGGTTTCAAGTTCTATTTCACTCCCCTTATCGGGGTTCTTTTCATCTTTCCCTCACGGTACTTGTTCACTATCGGTCAGTGAGTAGTATTTAGGCTTGGAGGGTGGTCCCCCCTGTTTCAAACAAGATTTCTCGTGTCCCGTCCTACTCAGGATACTTGCAGGGTTGCTCAGGTTTCAAATACGGGGCCTTCACCCTCTTTGGCGTGCTTTTCCAAACACTTCTTCTGCCCTTACTTCCCATTATACAAGTCCTACAACCCCGGTGTGCAAGCACACCGGTTTGGCCTATTTCGTTTTCGCTCGCCGCTACTAACGAAATCTCTATCGATTTCTTTTCCTCAAGGTACTTAGATGTTTCAGTTCCCTTGGTTCGCTCTCCACAGGCTAATGTTCTCACCTGTGGGTCATTATCATTTCAGATAATGAGGTTTCCCCATTCGGAAATCTTCGGGTCAAAGTGTACTTAGGCACTCTCCGAAGCTTATCGCTCCTTAGTAAACGTCCTTCATCGCCTCTCACTGCCAAGATATCCTCCATACACCCTTAGTAGCTTTTAAAATCTCAGGTATTTAATCATTTAAAAAATGATGAATATCCTTTGCACTTGATTTTTTATTGTGAGTTCTCGTCTTCTCTCCTATCCCATTTATTTGTTTATCAAAGATCATCTAGGCCTAGTTGCCAAAAGTTAGCTCCTCGGTCGATGGTGGGTGCACCTGGACTTGAACCAGGGACCTCGTCCTTATCAGGGACGTACTCTAACCAACTGAGCTATACACCCTTATGGCAAAATTAAAACTGGGCCTATGGTTATCGAGATAGAGAAAGGAATCCTTGATTGTTGAAATGTTGACTTAAAAAACTACGACCTCTCCTTTGGGGAGAGACCTTGTAATCTCTTTAAAGGAGGTGATCCAGCCCCAGGTTCCCCTAGGGCTACCTTGTTACGACTTCACCCCAGTCATCAACCCGACCGTAGGCGCTCTCTTCAAAAGTTAGAGCCACGACTTCAGGTAAGGTCAACTCCCATGGTGTGACGGGCGGTGTGTACAAGGCCCGAGAACGTATTCACCGCAGCATGCTGATCTGCGATTACTAGCGATTCCAACTTCATGGAGTCGAGTTGCAGACTCCAATCCGGACTGAGATGCACTTTTTGAGATTGGCACCCCCTTGCGGGTTCGCTTCCCTTTGTATGCACCATTGTATTACGTGTGTGGCCCTAGACATAAGGGCCATGAGGACCTGACGTCATCCCCACCTTCCTCCTAGTTAACCTAGGCAGTCTCTCTAAAGTGCCCAACTTAATGCTGGCAATTAAAGATAGGGGTTGCGCTCGTTGCGAGACTTAACCCAACATCTCACGACACGAGCTGACGACGGCCATGCAGCACCTCTCTCCACATTCCCCAAAGGGCACTCTCGCCTTTAAGCAAGATTCGTGGGAGTTCAAGCCTAGGTAAGGTTTTTCGCGTTGCTTCGAATTAAACCACATAATCCACCGCTTGTGCGGGCCCCCGTCAATTCCTTTGAGTTTTAGTCTTGCGACCGTACTCCCCAGGCGGTGTACTTAACGCGTTAGCTTCGATTCGGAAGCAGTCAAAGGCCCCAAAATCTAGTACACATCGTTTACGGCGTGGACTACCAGGGTATCTAATCCTGTTTGCTCCCCACGCTTTCGCGCCTCAGCGTCAATAAATGCCTAGGAGGCCCCCTTCGGCCCTGGTGTTCCTTCGCATCTCTACGGATTTTACCCCTACATGCGAAATTCCGCCTCCCCCTTCATCATTCTAGATCACCAGTTCCAGACGCAGTTTCGAGGTTAGGCCTCGAGATTTCACATCTGGCTTAGTGACCCGCCTGCGCGCGCTTTACGCCCAATAAATCCGAACAACGCTTGCACCCTTCGTATTACCGCGGCTGCTGGCACGAAGTTAGCCGGTGCTTCCTTTGATGGTACCGTCAACTGTAGGGCCTATTAGACCCTACAGAGTTCTTCCCACCTGACAGAGTTTTACAATTCGAAAACCTTCCTCACTCATGCGGCGTTGCTACGTCAGAGTTTCCTCCATTGCGCAATATTCCCCACTGCTGCCTCCCGTAGGAGTCTGGACCGTGTCTCAGTTCCAGTGTGGCCGATCATCCTCTCAGACCGGCTATACATCGTAGCCATGGTAGGCATTTACCCTACCATCAAGCTAATGTAGCGCGGGCCCCTCTTCCTGCGAATGCCTAAGCATTCTTTCTTGTTACCAACTTATGCGGTATTAGCTCGAATTTCTTCGAGTTATCCCCCACGAGGAAGGTAGGTTACCCACGTGTTACTCACCCGTGCGCCACTGTACTCACACCGAAGTGCTTTCTCGTTCGACTTGCATGTGTAAAGCACGCCGCCAGCGTTCGTTCTGAGCCAGGATCAAACTCTCCAAGCAAAAATTTATTTATGATTATTGATTGATCACAATAAAGTAAAAGAGCAGGTGCAGTTTGCCGTTGCAAACTGTTTCGATTTATATGACATTTAAATAAAGGCCATATCCTGCTTTACATCGAAAGAGAATCATTCCGACTCAAAGGATTCCTTCTCATCTCTTTTCATTGCTCTCTATGGAAGAGAGCAACAAAACTTTAAACAATTATTCATATGTCAAAGAGCGGCCAAGGCCATTTATAACAAAAAACTAATCTTCTTCCACAAAAACTGTTTTTCAGGGAACTTGACTCTGGCATACTTTAAAGAAAGATTATTTATGTGTAAAGTTTTTTTTAAATTTTTTTTTCTTTTTCTTTTTTATTTTCAAAAACAAATGCAACTCATTGCATTATTTCTAAATAAGCACTAGATAATACGAATTATTTATAATAGATTTTTTAACAAATGGATAGTTGTAAATTACTTACTGCCGACCCCTCTCTCAAAAATATCAAAGGAGGAAAGAATATTGTCTTTTCAAGATTGAGAAGTCCTGATTTGATCGAAGAAGACGCCCTGTTTTTCATTAAAAATAAAGTATTTTTAAATAAACTTAAAAACAATCTCAGAGGGCAGAGCGTTCATCTCATTATCCCTGAATCTTTTTATAGGCAATCTCAAGAAGAAATATCTTCGATAGCACAATCCATTTTCACTACTCCTAACATTGAACTTTCAATACCTCTTATTTCAAAAGTTTTTTACGATGAACTTTTTGCAGAGATCAACCACTATGTAGATGGAAGACAAATGGGTACGGCCTATGTACATCCATCAACGACAATATCTCAGCATGTTTTTCTTGGAGAGGGTGTGAATATTGGAAAACATTGTGTGATTCACCCCCATGTGACGATAATGGCCCAGGCAAAAATTGGAGATTACAGTCAAGTATTTCCCAATGTTGTCATCTATCCCAATGTTATTATCGGAGCAAATGTGAGAATACATGCAAATACTTCTATAGGACAAGATGGGTTTGGATACAACCATATCAACGATGTTCACTACAAGGTATGGCATACGGGATCAGTTGTAGTGGAAGACTTTGTTGAAATTGGTTCGGGAACATGTATAGACGGTGGGACATTTAGTCCTACCATTATCGGAGAGAAGACAAAAATTGATAATCAAGTCCAAATAGGCCATAATTGTCATCTAGGAAAAGGTGTGATCCTCTGTGGTCAGGTGGGAATAGGTGGAAGCACAAAAATTGGGGATTTAAGTTTTGTGGGAGGAAAGGCAGGAATGGCCAACGGATTAACCTTAGGGCCTCGATGTCGAGTGGCCGGAGGAGCTATGGTCACAAGCAATTGGCCGGAGGGTTCCGTTATTGGAGGACATCCTGCTCGCAACTTGTCCGAATGGTTGCGAAGTGTTGCATATACAAGAAAGCAATCTTTAGCGAAAACGCCATGATCGTAAACAAAGAACAGGTTTTGTCATACCTTCCCCATAGAAGTCCTTTTATTTTCATTGATAGCGTTGAAATATTACACCCTAAGATTCAAAATAACGAATGGGGCACCTTGGTGGGCAAAGAGGTTGAGGGAACAGAGGTAGTGGCCAACTACAGGGTCGATAGAAAACATCCTATCTTTAAGGGGCATTTTCCCGGAAACCCTATTCTTCCCGGGGTAATCCAAATTGAAATGGTGGCCCAAGCTGCGGGCTTTGCCATGTTCTGCTGTTTTGAAGACCCCTATAATACTGATTTAAACATCGCCCTCCTCGGTGTACAGAATACAAAATTTAGAAAACCAATTATTCCGAATATAGATGTCATTATTAAAACAAAGGCCATAAGAGTACGGGGAACCACATTTGCCAACCACAAAGGTGAAATCTACAACCATAAAAACGAGTTATTCAGTGAAATGGAAATCTTGGTATCAACACAGGTCAATAAATCGTGAAAGATATCCATTCTACGGCCCTTATCGAAGAAGGGGCAGAAATGGCCTCGGATGTCCAAATAGGCCCCTACTCCATTATCGGAAGTAAGGTTAAAATTGCAAGAGGATGTAAAGTGCACTCTCATGTAACGATGAGTGGAGACCTAACAATAGGTGAGAATAATCAGTTTTTTCCTTTTACGTCAATAGGACAAGACCCTCAAGACTTCTCTTTTAAAAACGAAGACACAAGAGTTGAAATAGGTAACGGCAATATCTTTCGAGAATATGTTACCATCCACAAGGGAACATTGAAAGATTCGGAACTCACCAGCATTGGAGATAACAATCTCATTATGGCCTACGCTCACGTGGCCCACGATGTTCAATTGGGCTCTAATTGTACCGTGGCAAACCTAGTTCAACTTGCGGGCCATGTGAAAATTGCCAACAACGTTATCATTGGAGGTGGCGTTCTCGTTATACCGTTTATCTCTATTGGTAGAGGTTCCTATATTTGTGCGGCAACAACCGTTGATCGCAACATTCCTCCATTTTCTATGGCCGAAGGAGATCGGGTGAAGTTAAAAGGAATTAATATCATAGCTCTTCGTCGCCAAGGGTACGATAGAAAACTTATTATGAAAACTGTTGATTTTTACAAAACTATAGAGGCCTCTAATCTTTCTCCAAAGGCCTTTGTCAATCGAAAAGACCTTATACAAGACTTTCAAGATAATGCCATTGTTAGAGAAATAACGGCATTTATTAAAACAAGTAACCCGGGAACAGCTCTCTTTACCTCTTGAAAAACAAGCTCAACATTAAAAGTACTTTATATTAAAGTGCCAAGTGTCTTAAAACGTTTTTGCGTCAGATGAAACTGATAGAGACAATAATCTAACAAAAGATAAAAACACGATGTTTCTAGAGGTCTGTTTTCCTCTATAGTTTGATAATTTAGAAGAGAAGTGTTGTGAAGAAAAGACCTCAACATAAGATGAGTTTCTCCGTTGTAGGTCGATGAAGGACTTCTTCCTAAAGAATGCGTCATGGCAAATCCTCCCAAGTCGTTCAAAAGAAGACACTGCATTTTTTGTGCTATTTTTTCTCCGGTTACAATGCAATTGTGAATTTCCGGGAATAACCCTTCTGCAATAAGTAATTTAGAAAGAAAAAGAGTCGATGCAAAGTAGGGATTGTAATGTCTATCAACACAGCTTTTCTCTAGAAAAAAAATAGCATTACTGCCCACGGAAAACAGACTACCTGTGTTTTTACATCTTTGGTCTTCATCGGAAAGGTCATCACTAACCGCCACTTTTTGAAGAAATTCTAAATAAAAACAAAGATGAGTAAAAGAGCGGTACTGTCTCCGAATGTTTTCATGTCTCCACAAAGGAGACCATTCTCTAGATTTATAGAGATGATCTGTCGACCTATGGTGATAAAGTTCCAGTTTGAGTGCCGACCCTAGTTCTAAGATAGAAGACGATTTTTTTTTCCCACCCCCAAGGCCTCCGTAGAAGAGAACGGAAATTTTTTTCCCATTCCGTCTCAGAATATGACAAACGGCATGTCTGTCTTTAAAGGGAACCTTAGATAAAATAATACCGTCAATCTTGGTTATCACAAACGCCACAAAAGGAAAAAACGATAAAAAACATCGGCAAAGAAAAAGCGAATAAGACTGAGACCTATTTGTACACAATCCATAGAATGGGTATTACATTGATACAAATCGTAGGCCTCGCCTCTACGCCCACCTCTTGCGGCCATTTGAAGCCACATATCTTGAGATTTTTCTCTATAGGCAATAAAAACTTTTTGAAAGATTGGTAAGTTCACCCCATGACTAAGACAACTTGTTGCAACAATAATACTATTGTGATTTTTTTTCAGTGCTTCTTGAAATATCGGAACTTCTCCACCTACACAACCTAACACATCAATTCCTTCTCTTTGCAAAAGATTTGCAAGACTCTTTACTTCATAGCGATAGCGGCAAAAAATGAGGTAGCGTTCATCCGTTTTTTTTCTTAAACAGTGAAAAAGAATTATGCGAAAAATTTTCTTTTTCCACCACCCCATAAAAAAAATGTTTTTTGGAGGATAGAGAAATTGCAAATTTCCTCTATCAACCAAATAGGCCCTTGATACGCCTAAAGTAAAATCATTCCGGCATTGTTTAAGAAGATTGTTGTTAAAAGTTGCACTCAGGGCAAAAATAGAAGACCCCATATTGGCAATTTTCATCATTGTTTCCCAAAGTAGCGGTCTAAAATCTTCTCCCCAAGTATAAAAAAGATGAAATTCATCTATGACAAATAAAGGCCTTTCTTTCTCAAAGATATCCCAAAGCTTGCCATCAATAGTTTCAGGTGTTGCGATAAGAAAGGATTTTAGCTCTTGCCGATAGCTAGTGATGGAAAAATCTCCCTTTTTTGTCAAAATCCTAGGTTTAATTCCCTCGGACTTTGTGCGCTCATAGAGTTCTCCGGCCAAGGCCCTAAGAGGGGATAAAAAAACAATTTTTTGGGGAAAGTCTTTATAAAGATCAATAATCAAAGATGTTTTTCCCCAGGCCGGCGGGGCCAGAAAAAGGAGAAAAGTAGAAGGGATTTCAAGAAGATTTGCAAAATCTTTCATAGTTTAGTAGTTGCAATTTTTAGTAAAAACATCATTTAGTAGGATATGAATAGAGTTATCATATTTTTATCTGAGGAGATAGAGGAAAATATCTTTAAAATTTCTTCTCAAGGCAGGGTGGCACACATGGTCACAATCCTCAAGATACAAAAGGGAGAGATAATCCAAACATCAGTATTGGATAGAGACTTTTGTCAAGCAAAAGTCTTCTCTCAAAATCATCAAGAGGTAATTCTATCAGCAGTTTTCGGTGTTTTTTATTTCCCTGGGGAAAATGTCATCTTTTAAGAAAATTTTTCGTAAACTTTTTTCTCCCTTTTTTTTCACTTTTCAGAGGGGATTTTTAAAAATACGCTCTGCGCTGTACTAAAAACTGCTGAGAAAACGCTTCAGTCGTCTTTTGCTCCTCTTTCAACAAGGAGGTCTCTTATCTCTTGATTTTTTGCTAGTTGAAAAGGTGTTTTTCCGGCGTCAGTTCTGCTTTCAACATCCGCTCCACGGTCAAGCAATAAAGTGGCAACATCGAGGTGTCCGTACTGAGCAGCATCGTGAAGAGCTGTGTAACCATATTTATCTTTACTCTCAACATTCGCTCCACGATCAAGCAATAAAGTGGCAACGTCGAGGTGTCCATACCGAGCAGCATAGTGAAGAGCTGTGTAACCATATTTATCTTTACTCTCAACATCCGCTCCACGGTCAAGCAATAAAGTGGCAACGTCGAGGTGTCCGTCTCCAAGCAGCATAGTGAAGAGCTGTGTAACCGCCTTTAGTTTTACTCTCAACATCCGCTCCACGGTCAAGCAATAAAGTGGCAACGTCGAGGTGTGAAGAACCAAAAGCAGCATAGTGAAGAGCTGTGTAACCAGTTTATCTTTACTCTCAACATCCGCTCCACGCAAGCAATAAAGTGGCGAACCGTACCGAGTGAAGAGCAATAAAGTGAACATCGACCATGTATTGATCTTTAACATTTCCATGGTCAAGCAATAAATGCAACGTCGAGGTGTCCATAGAGCAGCATAAAGAGCTGTGCCAACTCTCAACATTCGCTCCACGAAGCAATAAAGTGACAACGTCGACGTGTCCGTACCGAGCAGCATCGTGAAGAGGGGTGTTGCCGTCTTTATCCATAGCAAAAATAATCCATGGTTTTTGCTCAATGATCTCACGAATCCTTTCTAGGTTCGGATTCTCGCTTTTAATAATCTCTTGAAGTCTCTCTTCTTCGATTATGTATTGCGCCTCCGTTTGAAAAACTGAGATGAGAGATAGGGAAATCACCAAAAAAAGCTTTGAAAGCAAGTGCTTTCTCTCTAAAGGTTTTTTTAAATTGTTCAGTATCATTTTGTCCTCCTAATGCTTTGGAAAAGCATGATTGCTTTTCCTTGATTTATAATATTAAATCCCTGCAAATATGCAAAGTCAATCCCTTAAAATAAGCATCTAAAAAAACCGGAGAAAACCCCCGGCAGTTTTCGGTGTTTTTTATTTTTCAGAGGGGATTTTGAAAAATGCGCTCTGCGCTGTGCCGAAAACTACTGTAATTCTATGGGCCGTGTCCCTTTCGCAACTCCGGCCTTGCCTGAAATCCATCTCCTTTTGGTGACCGTAGGCCCAGAGAGAGGATGGACACGAAAAGAAGAACAGAATTTTGAAAAATTCGGCCTTATCCCCAAAAGAATCTCCCTTCATACTCTACGAGTAGAAATCGCAACTTTTGCAGCACTATCTCAGATTGGACTTTTAAGGCACAGGAACTCTATAGAATATAGCTTAAGTCAAGATTTCCGTTAAAGGGAAAAACCTGCTTTTAATGATAAAAGATGTTGCGGCCCTCTTATAATAAGAGGTAATGAGAAAGACATTTTTTATCCGAATTCCCTTTTCCTTATGCCTCTCTTTTAATTCTTACGCTCAAGTTACATTTCAAGATGCTATCTTTCCCGAACTTGCAACAAGCGGAAGGGCCTTGGCCATGGGTAATGCTTTTATAGCAAAGGTCGATGACGCTTCTGCGGCCTTTTACAATCCGGCAGGCCTTGGAACAATAAGATTCGGTCATTTTCATTTAAGTAATCTCTATATGGAATTTAACAAGGGCTGGTTTGATTTGGCCACAAAAGGAAAAATAAAATCCTTTCATAAAAATGTTTCAAAAGGTTTTAGCGTTGACGGACATAGAAAACTTTTGATGAAAAAACCGGGACATATGATGACTTCACGTTTACAGGCCATACCAAATATTACAACTCGTTATTTAAGTATCGGCTACCTTGCTTCTAGACGTATCAAAGTTAGACTGGGGGAAAAAAAAGATGCCTTATTTGAATACATAACCCGACTGGATCATGGGCCGTATGCTGCGCTCAACGTCTCATTGTTTGGAGGAGTAATTAAAATTGGAGGTTCGGCAACCAAACTCAATAGACACGAGGCCTCCGATGAAATAAAACCCTCTGTCGAGATAAAGAAAAATGATATTGAGTACAAGAAAGGTTCTTTAATGTACTTTGTAGGAGGAGGGAAGTTAACTCTTCCCATTGCTTGGTTACCCACTTTTGCAGGTACCTTACACAATACATCTCAAAAGGAGTTCAAAGAGAGAGGGGGTAGAAAGGCCCCGGATGAAATCAAAAAAACGGTAGTAGTTGGATTTTCTTTAACCCCTCAAATAGGGAAGCTGGTCAGAACCCATTTTGAAGTCAATTATAAGGATTTGAATAAAGAGTTCAAAGATGTTAAAAATGCCAGACGGTGGACCACCGGACTAGAGTTTGATATTGCAAGAAGATTTTTTATCCGCTTTGGTTACAGTGACGGTTTTGGCTCCGCCGGTCTTGGAATAAGGTCACGAAAGCTTGAATGCGATCTAACCACTTATGCCGTTGATACAACTTCAGAATCTTGGAGAGGAAAAGAGGATCGTCGTACGATCCTTAATATTTCATTCGGTGTTTAAAAAAGATTTTTTGCATTACTTATAGACGTGACTATCCCACAACAAATTGAGAAGGCCAACAAACTAGATCCGCCATAAGACATATAGGGTAAAGGAAGTCCAACGATAGGCATTATTCCCATAACCATGGCCATATTAATGAGCGTATGCCAAAAAAAAATTGACATGATTCCTATGACAACAATAGAATCAAAAATTCTCGGGACACAACTTGCAAGCCACATAAATCTCAATAGAAGAACAATATAAAGAACAATAATAAAAAGGGAACCAAGAAAACCATGTTCTTCTCCAAAAATGGAAAAAACAAAATCCGTATGATTTTCAGGCAAATACTGAAGAGATGCCTGGGAGGACTTTAAAAAACCTTTCCCCAAGAACTGCCCCGATCCAATAGCTATTTTTGATTGAATAGCATTGTATCCGGATCCTTTTGCATCTTTTCCCGGATTCAAAAATGTTAGTATACGTTCTTTTTGATATTGCTTAAGTCCAAAATTAAACATGAGAAGACCTATTATAAGGCCTATAATAGTCAGGATACCTATGGCCTTCCATTTAAGTTTTTTGTAAAAAGCGATAACGAAAAAAATGAGAAGTAGCACAAGACCCGTTCCCAAGTCAGGTTCCATAATAATTAAGGCCACGGGGATAATTGTTATAATAAAAGGAATGACTAAATCCTTTAGTCCTAAGTTTTTATCATGATCTACTTTTGAAAAAATTTTTGCTAAAACTAAAATGAGAGAAATTTTTGTTATTTCTGATGGTTGTATCCTGAAAGGCCCTATGAGTAACCAGCGTTTTGCACCCATACCTTTATGGCTCAGAAGTAAAACTATTATTAATAATAAGATGCTAAGAGCATAAAGCGGCCATGAATATCTAAAAATATTTTTTGGTCTAATAAAACTTATACTGACTCCAATTAACATAGATAAAAAATACCAAAAAATTTGGGTTTTATACAAGTTTGTTATATGCATTGATGAAGAAGTATAAGTTGCTGAATAAAGATTCAACACACCTATAATAAATAAAACACTTGTTATCACAAAGAAAGAGAAATCGTATTTTTTTAAGGCCTCTACAAAAAGAAATCGACTCATAGATTACCTTAGTTAAGGGATATATTTTCGTTGACTTCTGTCTTCATTTTATGTTGGCGACGAGTTTTTACATCTCTGGTTAAATAAAATTTGTATTTTTCCGGAAAATACTTTTTCATGTACACTTGGGCAATTTCTTTGGCCACAGGAGCGGCCGCAGAATTGCCGTGACAACCGTGTTCTATAACAACACTTATAGAAATTTTTGGTGATTCATAAGGGACAAATGCCGTAAATAATCCATGGTGACGATATTTATATTGCCTATCTTCACATTTAGAGAACAATTGATAAGAAGAAAGTGAGATAACTTGACTCGTACCTGTTTTTCCCGCCATATCGATCCCTGTTCCACGTTGCCACCAAGCGGTTCCTTTTTGTGTATTCACGGCCTCCCACAGGGCCTTTTGAACGGGTTTTAATGTCTCGGGAGAAAAATTTACTTCTCTAATGAGCGTTGAATTTTCTTTCTTTAAGGTTACACCGGAATTGAGAAAAATTTCTTTAATAATTTTTGGTTTATAGAGTTTTCCTCCATTGGCAATCGCTGCATAGCTCATTGCCAATTGCAAGGGGGTTGCAAGAATAAAGGATTGACCGATAGCACATGAGAGAGTTTCTCCTTGAATCCATTTTTCCCCGTTTCTTTGTCTTTTCCATTCTTTTGTTGGTATTAATCCAGATGTTTCTCCTGAAAGATTGATCCCTGATTTCATACCTAACCCCAGAGATTTAGCATATTTTGCTAAGATATCTATATCTAACATAGTTGCTATTTTATAGTAGTAAACGTCACAAGATTCTCTAAGAGATCTAGCGAGATCGACTTTCCCATGGCCCTTTTGTTTCCAGCAGTGAAATTTTCTTCTTCCGTTTTGAAACGATCCTTCACAGTTAACGGTTGTCTTGATATCAATAATTTTTTCTTCTAGAGCGGCCATGGCCGTAATTGTTTTAAAAGTTGATCCTGGGGGATAATGTTCTTGAATAGCTCGATTTCTAAAAGGTTTATCTTTGTTGGAAATAAGGGAATTCCAGTAATTAGAGGTGATTTTACTTTGCGTTGGATTGAAGGAAGGGCGAGAGACCATGGCCAAGACTTCTCCCGTATTGACATCGACGACTACGGCAGAACCCACTTTCCCCTCAAGGGCCTTGTAAGCAGTGAGTTGCAAGTCTCTATCTATGGTAAGACGAATATTTTGTCCCGGTATTGCTTCCCTGTTTTGAATTTGCGTAAAAAGCCGATTTGTTATATGTCTTTTCATTCTTCCATGAGCATCGACTTCCACAAATCGATATCCGTCTCTTCCACGAAGATTCAAATCAAATTTTTCCTCTATTCCACTTTTTCCTATAAAATCACCTAGCTTATAATTAACATTATCTCTTGCCCGAAATTTTTGGAGTTGATTCTGGGATATTTCGGCAATGTATCCCAAAAGATGCGCACCAATTTCTCCATCTCTATATTTTCTAGATATAAATTCCGTAATGCTTACTCCGGGCATTTTAGCATTTTCCGTTTCAATAATGGAAACTTCTCTTCTTGAAAGATTCTTTTTTATTGTCACGGGAATATATTTAGCTTGTTTTGATTTCTTCTCAAGAATTTTTCTAATTTTCTGAGGGTTCATATCCATAATTTTCGCAAGCTTTTTTAGAGTTAATTCTTTATTGCGCAGATACTGAGGGGTAACGACGACATCAAATCGGGGAGTATTATGAGCTAATAAAATATTGTTTCGACTATAGATCATCCCTCTTGAGGCCGGGATATTTTCTTTACGCAATCTATTTTCAAGAGAATATTTAAAAAGAGTATCTCCCATATATATTTGTAAAAACCAAAGTCTGGCCAAGAGAATTGCAAAGCTGAAAACAATTAAGATTATCAAAGCATCATTTCTTTTTTTATGAACCCGAACGATGTCGTCTTCATCAAACATTATATATCATTCCTTAGTGTAGTTTCATCGGAGACATCCCAGATTTTGTCCAAAAGAGGATAAATAAGTGGTGCCATAAAAGCAATAAAAATGCTCTCCGGGATAAATCTCCAAAATTTATCTATCAAAAATGAGATACTTGCACCTTTAAAGTAAAGAAGAATACCGGTAATACACGGCCAAAAAAATTGAAAGATTTGAGTAAAAATTACCGTTGTTGTATAAGAAGACAAATGAACGATATCTTTGAAATAGGATATGGTAAAACAAGCTGTCACACCGGCAATAGTTCCTGTTTCCCAACCTTCCACTGAAAAAAAAGAATGTATATAGTGTATCATAAATATGAAGAGAGGTGGGTAAATTGTGTCTAATTTAAAGGACACATAGAGAGAGAGAAGAATATTAAAAGGGATCCTATACGATGTTAGGCCGATAATAGGTAAAAATGTTGTCGAAAAAATTTCTAGTAGAATTAAAATAAGTAAAGAGGCCCCTATAGGGGCAATGCTTTTTTTGAGTTGGTAAATCACTTTATATTCCCTTCATTAAGAGAGTTTAATTTTTCCTGTTCTTTCTTTTTTAACATTTCATTATTGTCAATAAGAACGACAACTTCTTCTAAGCGGGGAAAGGTTACGGCAGGGGTGATTTCAATTTTTTGTGTTGTTCCGTAGCTCTCTCGTTCAATCTTTGTAATATTACCGATGATAAGGCCTTTGGGATATATATTTCCGACACCGGAAGTAATGACACGATCGTTAAGAAGAACAGGTTCTGTTCGATTGACATATTTCATAATACACTTTTGCTTTGAATCCCCTTGTATAATACCATAAACTCTAGTTCTTTGAACAATACCGTCAACCCTATTATTACTATCTAAAATTGTTAGGATGTCGGCAAAGTTATTTGTAAGTCTAAAAATATGCCCGACAAGTCCATCTGCCGTAATAACGGTAGACTGTAGTGCAATACCGCTTTCCAGACCTTTATTAATTCTAATGACTTTGAAATCACTTGTTGCATCCCAAGCGACGATTTTGGCAAGGACTTTACGATAAGTAGTTTGCTGACCAAAGGCCAAAAGTTCTTTTAGCCTCTTGTTCTCTCTTTCTATCTCTGATAATTCATAGATCTTTTTCTTAAACTCCTTGATTTCCTTTTTGAGTTCTACATTTTCTTTAGAAACACGAACGTTTAAAGCATAATGCAAAAAAATGTCTTTTATTTGACGATGGAGGTAAAACGCACTGCGCTGCAAAGGGGCCAAAGTATCAATCATAATACTTTCAAAGGCACTTGTCCTATGAAAAACAAGATTCTTTTGAGAAAAACTTACAAAGGAAACAGCAAGTACAACAATATAAAAAACAATATGGACTCTTCGAGAGTGTTCTCGAATCAACTTCAGTGAAAACCTCCGTATTTTATCAAGGAATTAAAATTAAAACCAGTTACCTAATACTAGTATACAAAAGTTATTCTATATTGCTGCTGTGATGAACGTCAAATATTTTGATCTTAAAGAATATTGGGGTTCCTCTCACGTTTCCCGAGCAAAATGCTTTTGACGCGAGGAGCTTTTCCTTAACCTAAAAGTATTAAGATGTTTTGAGAATAATCTCTTTCTCTCCCTTCTCTAGAGCGTCTTTAAGTTTTTCTACAAGAATTAGTAGTTGAGAAGTATCTAATTTAGATCCAACATAAATTGGATCACCATAGAAAACTGAAACTTTTGTAAAAGGTTTGGGGATTCGGAATTTATCCCAAGTCTTGCATTCCCAAAAATTCTTTGGATAAATACACAGTGGAATAATAGGAACGCCTATTTTTTGGGCCATTTTGAAAATACCATATTTTGGTTTTTTGATAGGTCCATAGGGCCCATCAACGGCAAGAATACCGGGCATTTTTTTTGTCTTCATTTGGTGAATCATTTGATGCATGGCATCTCTACCTTTACGCGCAGAACTTCCTCTCACAAAAAAATGTTGTGGAAAGACCTTCAAAACATTTATGAGAATTTCTCCATATTCCGAGATATTAACCATGGAAACATGAGGGGAATAGATAAGCACATTAATTGCAAGGAGAGTATTTTGGTGCCAAATAGCATAAAGATAATTGTTGTCGGGAACAGATTTGAGAATAGTTTTTTTAAATTCTTTATTGAGAAATTCATATCGATGGGTACAACGAAGATAAACAAATATCCTTAAAAAGAATTCCATTATACGAAAGTATAAACTTCGTCTAGCTTGAAAAAGTTTTAACTTCATCAGACAATTCTTGTAACATGAAATTCTCTTCTTGTAATCACTTTTAAGAGTATTTTAAAGATAGCGAATCTGTCCCAATACCCAAATATTGAGAATAAGAAACAAATTTTCGCTATCTCCAAATGTATACTGTGTAAGACCACCGATAAAAAAACACATGACGAAAGGGACACTTAAACTTGAAATGATATCTTTACGCCTAAAAGACTCCAAGGCCCAATACAGATGCCAAAAGAAAAAGGCCGTGAAACCTATAATACCCGTAGTGGCCAGGTGCTCTAAGAAGTTATTGTGAGCGTGCCCTGTCTTGTTTGGGAAACCCAGAAAATTTATATTGTATCTTTTCTTAATTTTTAAAATATTTGGTTCTAAATTCCTATACCCCCATCCAAAAAGAGGTTTTTCTTGAAAGGCCTTCAATGCCGTTTGAAAAAAAGCAATTCTCTCGCTATTGGAGCTTCCTCTTGCTAAGAACATCTTTCTTGTAGAAGAGGAAAGAGAAAGAATTATTGTAAGTAGGAGGAATCCTATTCCTATAGTATAGATAAATCGTATTTTATTTTCTTTGAAAAAAAAGAAGGGAACAGTGAAAAGAAAACTCAACCAACCACCTCTTGTAAATGAAAAATACAGTCCTAAACAATTGACGGCCCAAGCGCAACTGAGAATTTTTATATTTATATATTGTTGAAACTTGTCTCGATAAAGGATGATTCCTGTAAGAAGAATCATAAATAGGGCCATACCGTAACCATATGTCATGTACATTCCATAGAGGCCACAGGCCCTTGATACATGACAGGCCTCTTTCATCTTCAAAGGATTGAATCCAGTGAATAATCCTATGAGTCCCGAAATTGTTGCTACAGTGGTCGACAACACAAACACATGAATTAAAAGGGACTTTTTTCTTCTATCAAGATAATTGTTAAAGGCCTCTTTGTAAGCAAAGATGCTGAAAATCGCCAAAAGAAAATACTTTATTTTGAAAAGGTTTTTATAAGGTTCTTGCATGTCATTCCAATTAGAAATTACGGAAATAATGATGGATAGGCAGATCAGACCCATAAAATGGACACTCATAGGAATCTCTTTAAATTTGATGTTAAAAACATTTTTTAAAGAAAAATATATTCCCGGCAAAAATATTAAGATATGTGATATGGACGCTATCGCCACTCCGGAAAAGATACCTACGGACAAAACCAGAAGAGAAGCAAAAGTCAATCTGTAGTGAAAAAGAGGCCAGTTCATTTCAAATTTTTCTCCCATTCAAATGCCGTTTTGCAAATCAGTTCTAAATCATCATAGCGAGGAGACCAATTCAAAACATTTCTAATCTTCTTACTTTTTGCAATAAGTTTTGGAGGGTCTCCCTCTCTTCTTTTCCCAATCTCAATTTTAAATTGAGACCCTGAAACTTTTTGCACCAGAGAAATGACTTCTTTAACGGAAAATCCTTTTTCATATCCACAATTAAAAACATAAGAAATTTTATTCTTCTGAAGATAATCAAGAGATTTGATATGAGCATCGGCCAAATCATCGATATGAATATAATCTCGAATACACGTTCCGTCGGGAGTATCATAATCATCACCAAAAATTATCAATTTTTCTTTTTTTCCAAGGGCCGCCTCGCAGGCCACCTTAATAAGGTGGGTAGAAATCGGAGAACATTGTCCGGCCCGTCCTTCGACATTTGCTCCGGCAACGTTAAAATATCTTAAAGATATATAGTTCATCTCACTCACTCGACAAACATCCTCCAAGGCCCATTCCGTCATCAACTTGCTTCTTCCGTAAGGATTAATAGGATTTGTCGGCGTATTTTCATCACATACTCCTTCATCAGGAATTCCATAAACGGCGGCCGTCGATGAAAAAACAAAATTTTTTATACCGTATTTTTGCGCTAATTGAATAAGCGCAAAAGAATTCTCCGTGTTATTTTTATAATACTTTAAGGGATTGAGAACACTTTCCGGAACAATAATGCTTCCTGCAAAATGTATAATGGAATCAAATTGTTCTTTTTTCATAAGAGATTCAAGGAGATGAACATCACCTATATCTCCAATGATAAGCTTCCCGTAAGGGATACGATTTCTTTTCCCTGTGGAAAGATTGTCTACAATGACAACATCATGCTCTTCTTTTTCAAGAATGAGGAGGATATGGCATCCTATATATCCGGCCCCGCCTGTGACCAAAATTTTGTGTTTTTTTCTCATTTCATTAGCATTGTTTCTTCAATTTTTCGTTGAAACTTGAGAAGGAAGGCCTCTCTAGAAAAAGAATCGGCCTTTTCCCAAAGATTTTTTTGCGAAAAACTCTTTTTTTCAAATCGCTCTACGGCCTTATTAAGGTCGGCCGGAGTTTGGTTATCAAAAAATTCACAGACTTTTTCATTAAGCGTTTCCAACACCCCTCCTTTGCGATAGGCAATAACAGGAGTTCCTGCAGCAAGTGCTTCGAGAGGAGTAATTCCAAAATCTTCAATTCCCGGAAAAACCAATCCGCGGGCCTGAAAAAGATAGTTAATAACTTCTTGCCTATTGAGACGGCCTAAAAACGCAATGTTGTCTCTGGGGTTTTTTTTGAGATAGCACTGCTGTCCTTGCCCAATAATTTTGAGAGGTTTTTTATTTTCATTAAAAGACTCTATGGCCAAATCTACTCTTTTGTTGGGAGCGAAAGCGGAAACCATTAAGTAAAAGTCTTTTTTTTCAAGAAAATCTTTGCGCTTTTCTCGAAATTCATCTAAATCTACAAAAGGGTGAATAACATCGCTTTCTCGGCCGTAATAGGTTTTAACCCTTTTCCTTACAAATTGAGAGTTTGCTACAAAAATATCGACATTTTCATTGCTCTTCAAGTCCCAATTGACGAGATAGTTCTTGAAGATTTTCATACCTAATCTTTGATAAAGCGGTGAATGCGGCCCAAAATAAGTCTTGTATTGATCGTATAGATAACGCATAGGAGAATGAATATAACAAATGTGTTTTGCATTGCTATTTTTTCTAACACCTTTGATCACGCAATGAGAGGAACTTATGACCAGTTTCGTGTCTTTGGGAATAGATAAACTTTCTACCGCTTTAGGAAACAAGGGAAGAAATTTTCTGTAGTGTTTATGTATTCCGGGGATACGATTTAAAAAAGAGGTTTTAATGATTTTTGACTCCAAGCGGTGATTTGTGGCACCTTTTTTGTGGATCAATGTGTAAACAGGGGCCTGCGGGTACATTTCACAAATGGCATCGAGAACTCTTTCCCCTCCTCGAAAACATGTTAACCAATCGTGTAAAATTACAATGCCCAAATCATCGCTTCCTTCCCGTCAAAAAGCATTTAATGAGGATTCTACAAGGGCCTGATATTCTCCATGTCCCCAGAAAACAACTTTTTTTTTCGCCGTTAAGCATTTTCTATTTTCCTTTTGAGTCGTCTCTTTAATATGTTCAATAAATCTATTGAGCTTATTTAAATGCTCATTGTATAACATTTCTTCAGCGTCATTCATATATACCTTTTTAACTTTTAAATATGTACTCTTTTTTTTCTCTTCGGAAAAAAAGCGATTAACCCAAGCGGCGAACAGTTCTTTCAATTCATTTTTTACCTGTTTTTTATCGCTTACTTCAGCAATTTTTTTCATATTTAAATGATAGATATCTCCCTTCCGAAGAATCAGTTGATCGGTTTCTAGATCATACAAAACGTTATTAATCAGCTCAACATCTAACCCCGTATCAAGAAGTAGTTCGCATTTATTTTTTCTTTTTTCTACGAGAGATTCCAATACAATCCTTTCAATCATTAAAAAAGCTCTTTTCATTTTTTACCTCCCTTTTGTATTATGCATTAATGAAAAAATTCTTAAAATTCTTTTCAAAAGAACTTCTATTTCTAAAATTTCTTTCTGTGACAATTTCTTTTGGATTTCGGAAACAAGGTTTTGCAATTGTGTTTTTGTAGATTTTCGAACTATTTTTGTATCAATCCTTTGTTTAAAAATTTCGTATTCATTTAATTTCATCTTACTTCCATTCATAATCCTAAACACTCTTGTAACTTGAATCCCAGTGTCAATTGATATTGCGGCCATAGACGGCCTGTTATAGACCGTTAGATATTCATCCAATATTTTTTCCTGCAATCTCACTTCTTGCTCCTCTCTTACATATCAGAGATGCAAGACTTGTGCCATTACATCTTCAAATAACCCATGAGCGGCCTTTAAGACCGTTTAAAAAAACAGTGATTCTCGGTTTGTAATTTCCCCTATGAAAAGCGAACTACCCCAGGCCTTGGGGTAGTTCACTATAAAGAAGCATAGGCCGCCCTTTGATACGTCCTAAAAATTTAAATATTTCGGATTGATAATATAATTTTTTTTGGAAAAAATTCATTTTAAGCTATTCTCAGAGGGAGAGACTCCTCTTTATTCTACATTGGAATGGGGTTTTTATGACTTTTGGAATAAAACAAGAATTGCTGGTAGCATTGTAGAAAAGATGAGTAAAACACCAGCAGTTTTCGGTGCTTTTTATTTCCCTGGGGAAAATGTCATTTTTTGAGGAAATTTTTCAAACTTTTTTCTCCCTCTTTTTTCACTTTTCAGAGAGGATTTTGAAAAATGCGCTCTGCGCTGTACCGAAACTGTACCGAAACAGCTGGTAAAACACTTGAACTGAGGTTTTTTTTGAATAAATCCTCGGTTTTTCTTAGAAACGCCAAAGGTTTGGTATACAAAACATCTGTTAGACTATACAATCATTGCAAATAACGAAAAGTTAAGGGAGAAAAAATGTCGCTTTGGATGTTAAAAGAAAGAGAAAACGGTTTTATCACAATGTTTGATGTCTGCTTAAAAGAAGGCCATGCAATTCGCCTCAGAGAAATAGGACTTGGAGAAGGCGAAAAGGTTCAATGCTTAAAAGTTCTTCCCTTCGGAGGACCTAAGGTTTTTCAAATAAGAGATAGTGTTTTTTCTTTGGAAAAGGCCGTTGCTCATAGAGTTTTTGTCGAAAAGGCCTAATCAATGAAAAAAATTCTTCTTATCGGTAAGCCTAATTCAGGTAAGACTCTCCTCTTTAATCGCTTAACGGGCCTCATGCAAAAAGTTGCCAACTTTCCCGGTGTTACGGTGGAAGTCAAACAAGGGATATTTGAAGGCGGCCTTGAACTACTTGATTTCCCCGGTGTTTATTCCATGAACCCTTTGACTCGAGATGAAGAAATTGCTGTAAAAAAATTTCGTGAATTTTTATTAATCGATGAGACCAAATTAGTTGTTTGTGTTCTCGATGTTACAAGAATAGAGAGAAGTTTAGTCTTTGGGCTTCAGGCCATGCAAGAGGCCCAACAACACAATAGGCCCTTTATCTTTGTCCTTAATATGATGGATGAAATTTCAAAAAAACAGAGAACAATTAATGTTAAAGAACTTGAGAGAGAATTGAATTGTTCTGTTCTGGCCGTCTCTTCTAAAACAGGCGAAGGCCTAGAACACCTTAAGAAACAACTCAAGGCCATGGCGCAAAAACCAACATCTCATGTCACCCATCTTCCCATTAAAGGCCGTGAGGAACTTATTGCATATTCCAAGAAACTGGGTCAAAGGTTTGGTATTAATCCCGATATTATACTCAAAGGCCAAAATACATGGGATCGTTTTTTTCTCCATAATATTGCAGGGGGAATCATCTTTTTTATCATTATGGCCTTTTTTTTTCAAAGTATCTTTACATGGTCTACTCCTCTCATGGATTTCACTGAAGAGGCCATCGCAGGTTTTAGTCGACTTGTCACGGATTTTGTAGGAAAGGGAATTTTGAGAGATTTCCTTGACGGTGCCGTCTTTGGCGGAATAGGGGCCTTTCTGGTTTTTGTTCCTCAAATTATGGTTTTAACTTTTATTTTGGGCCTTCTCGAAGATAGCGGACTTCTTGCTCGGGCCTCTCTTATTGTTCATCGCCCCTTGAGTTATTTTGGTCTTACGGGAAAAAGTTTTGTTCCCTATCTCTCAGGCATGGCCTGTGCTATTCCCGCGATTATGGCCGCAAGAACTATCGAATCTCCAAAGAAAAGAATGATCACTATTATGACGATTCCCCTAATGTCCTGTTCAGCGAGGCTTCCCGTCTACTCTCTTCTCATCACGGCCTTGATTCCTGCAACCCCGTTTCTTGGAGGGTTTATAACACTTCAAGGGCTCACGTTCTTCGCCATTTTTCTTTTCGGTATTGTTACGGCCCTTATCGTTAGTGTCCTTTTGAACACATTTTCACCATTGAGAGCAGAAAGCGATATTCCCTTTATAATTGAACTCCCTCCTTATAGACTTCCCCATATCAAGTCGCTTCTTATAAAAAGTATCGCCGCTGCAAAATCTTTTGTCGTTAATGCCGGTGGTATTATTTTCTGTGTCAGTGTTGCCATCTGGGTTCTCGGCCGTCTTCCCTTGGGTTCCGACAAGTTGGAGGACTCTTGGCTCGCAGGGCTTGGGAAATTGATTGAACCTCTTTTTTACCCTCTCGGGCTTGACTGGCGTTACGCCGTGGCCATTTTGGCCTCTTTTTTGGCCAGAGAAGTTTTTGTCGGTACTCTCGGTACTCTTTTTGGAATGGAAGGGGCCGATGAAAACATTGCGGGTCTGGCCTCGCAAATTAGGGCCGACGGATTAGAGCTTTCCTCGGCCTTAGGACTCCTCGTTTTTTACGCCATTGCTCTTCAATGCGTCTCTACCGTTGCCGTTATGAAAAAAGAGATGGGAAGTGCGAAGGCCCCTATTGCAGTGTTCTTTTGTTACTCCCTCCTAGCATATTTCCTCGCCGTTACCGTGAGATGGATGTTCATTTAGTGCCTTGTTGAGTTGCCATATCAAGGGCCCCTAATCGTGCCAGAAAGAGAGCTGAAAATTTCCCGTTCGTCCCTTGTGGAGAGGTGTAACTTCAAGCTTGTAAAACCCTCTCTCAAAAGTTTGGCGACGGAAGCAAGTTTTTCTACGGTTGCTACGTCCTTGTGTTTGGAGAACTTCACGATATTCAGGGCCTTCTTGAAAAAGCGTAAGATAAGGGTTCGGATCATTTTGGTATACTTTTTTCACACAGATCAACAATCGCTGACGACTTGTTATATTGAAAGAAAAATACCTAGCGAGTCTGCCAGGACGGAAATAGGAAAAACAATCCTCTTGAGTCCATCGCCCCTTCTTTTTGACATATAACTCGCCCCTCAATATCCCAACGTGGGAGTATTCTCTATAGCACCCGATAGAGAGAGTGAACTCTCCCGGTTCCCCGTTAATGGGACTCGTTTCGATGCTATAGGACCCATCTTGTTCGGGGTTTAACCTAAGGCGGGCAACATTTGGAGTTCTAACATTGATGTCGTTCATAGCTATAATTTCAAAATCCTTTGAGTCTTCATCGTGTATCCGAAAAAGAGTGAGGCGAGGTGAAGAAGCGGCCTTTAAAGTGATGATCAAACTTTTCTGACTATCTGGTTGAAAGGTGAAGTATGCAGCCGGTCTAACCGAACGGGTGTAGGCATTGCAACTCTCTCGGCCCCATCTTCCCGAGGTTTGCCAAATGCTATCGTTAAGGCCTAAGCGTATGGTTCCCAAGTCTTCGGCACAATCAAGGACTTGCCCTTGAATTGTCGAGACAGAGCAGAAGACGGCCCCAAAGACTATCTTTCCAAACATCATCTTCCATTCCTTAATAATAGATCATACTGAACTCTCATGCAGCTTCCCCTATCAATACTAATCGATATTGCGAAAAACTCCAAATTTTGGCCCTCTATAGCACATTAAGTTGAAATGTAATTGATGCCTAGAATGGAACATTCCTGCTTTAAAATATTTGACGAATCCAATCTTAAAAAAATACCTAGGCCCATTTTGACCTCTTCCAATTTTCTTTAAATATGCTTCATAATGAATTAGAATAAGGTAAATGAAAATAGTTCGCTTTCGTAGAAGTCTTTTTCTGCTCTTCTTCTCATTAGGTTGTGCGGGAGTTACTGAACGCAAAGGCCTTCTTTCCAATGCTCAAGAAAAAGCTGTTTCCAAGGATAAATATGATGAGCTTCTTAAAAAATACGAGAAGCTTTTAGAAAGAAATGATAAATCTCAAAAAAGGAATACGGCCTCAACAAAAAAAACTTCCAAAGTCCGTAAGCAGAACTCAAACCTTGTAGAAACCGTCGATATTTTTGCGGATAAAAAAGGTGATGTAAATATTAAAAGCACTTCTACACTCCTTCCAAATTTACAAGTTTCCACAGAAAAAAATATTGATGGAGACATTCAAAAGATTAGAAAGGCCATCAAGCTTCTTGATCAAAAACAGTATGCCCAAACGATCAAAATATTACAACCTCTTGAATCATCGGTAGTAAGACAGATTCGAGTTAGGGCCTTATTTTATACGGGAGAGGCCTTATTCAAACAGAAACAATACGACTTGGCCATGCAGACATTTGAAGAAATACTTTCCACCGAATCCTTTTCGGGGATCATCCTTAAAACGCTAAGAAGATTAGTCACTTGTAGCGAAAAACTCAAAATACAACAAAAGCAAGAAATATACTACTCAATGTTGCACGATTTTTTTGAGACTTAGGGAAGATGATTAAAAAAATTACTATAATGGTGTTAGTACTCTACGGAAATACTCTTTATTCTCAATATGATTTGGGATTAGACCTAGGAGACCTTGATATTGAATTCTCCGATCTTTCAGAAGGTACGGAACAGGAAACAGATGCTTCTAATCTGAGTGATTTCGATCTTGATAATCTCAACAATGATATTGGTAACATAGAAGCATTAGAGGACTCAAAAAAAGAAGCAAAACCTCAAGTAAAAGATATCGCCGGTACTAGCGATAGGGAACTTGAGCTTACAGATCTCGATATCTTTGAAGAACAACTTTTAAAATCTAAACAAGATACTCTTTACAGTGTAGAGGATATCGACCCCGATCTTATTATTGATGAGTCTATTGAGGCCGTTAAGGAAGCATCACAGGCATCCCCCGAAATTTTTAATATTGGACCGGATGAAAAAAAATTACTTGAACTGGCCAAATATGTTGAAAGAAAAATTCCTGCAAATGAATGGAATGAAATCGCCGCTCGAAAGAAAATTGACCGTTATATTGTTCAAAAAGGCGATTGGCTCTGGAAAATTTCCAAGAATTTTTTTGATTCAGGTTTTTACTATTCCAAGATTTGGTCGTTAAATCCTCAAATTACAAACCCCCATGAAATCGAACCGGGCATGGTTCTTGTATTTAACACGGGAGATACCGATGAAATGCCTAACGTTCAACTAGGTGAATTCCAAAACGATTCACAAAAAAACAGGGTTCAGAAAAAATCTCACTTCAATTTTAGGGCATTTGGAGATGGGACCCCTCCTGCTTGGTTGACTGAAAGAGAGAATTTACTTAAACAAGGGGCATATTTTCAATATGCATCCATAGATACCTACCAAGATCTTCTCAATACGGAAGAGCTTTTATCTATAAATGAATATAAAATTTATAACCCAATCGAACCACTGCCTCTTCAAAAGCAACAACAAGAGTTATCGAGATCTTTTAAAAAAATTTATAACGTTGAAAAATTTAGAGAAGAAAAATTTTTAAATACTTTCATTACGACAAATCTTGTTCAAGATTTGGGGTTTATCGATTCATTTAGAAATGAAAACGTTCACGCTTTTGATAACCAATATGTTTATATCAAATTTGATAACGATGCTCACGTCGCCAAGGGTTTCCCCTTTTCTATTTATGAGGCACATGGTTCTGTAAAACCTCATTTCAGTGATAGAGAAGGATTTCGTTATTCCATCAAGGCCCACCTCAAAGCGAACAGAAAGGTTCAAGACCTTTGGGAATGTCAAATTTTAGAGATCACGGGCCTTGTTGAAAGAAAAGATCGAGTGACAATTTATGTTCCAAGAATTTCAAAAGTTGCAAATTTCTATTCAAGAAGATCCATTGAAGCGGCCGTTATTGCCTCTTATAAAGGGTCATACAGTATATCATTAGGAGACATTGTTTATTTGGATAGAGGACGGAAAGATGGTGTTGAAGTCGGGACGATTTTTTCCATTTATGACTTTTTCGATCGTGGAACAAAAAAGAAAATTTCCTCCGATCCAACGTACTCTATCGGTACATTACAAGTCCTCAGTGTAACAGAAAACTTCTCTACAGCATATGTTTTAACGAGTTCAGATCATATAAAACTAGGGCAGTTGGCCTTAACAATGTCCGAAGAAGAGATGCTGAAGCGTTTGGCAAAAAAGAAAAATAAAGTTCCCAAACCACTATTAAAGAATTTTGATGTCGAACTCAACATCGAAGACCTTTCCGGTGATCTTCTTAAAGAGGCCCACAAAGTTCAGTTATCGGATGATGAAATCAATGAACTTAAAAATTTAGAACAAAAAACTTCTGTCTTAACAGAACACGAACGGGACGTTTTAGAACTTTCAAAACTTGAGAAGAGTATTAGTGCTTCCGAGGCCGCGGCCGATGAATTGAAAGTTGATGAAGACAAATTTTTAGAACAAATGAATTTAGATTCTCTTGAAAGAAAAGACCCGAAAAATCCCAACGCTTTCAGAGACCTAGATGAAATCGAAAAAGACGTAGGGCGTCAGTATATGGATGAAAATATCAATTCGCAAGAAAACCCTTACGGATTAACTGAATTTGACCTTGAAGAAATCGATGAGTTATTGAATACTGAATCTCTATAAAGGGATATGGTAAAAAAAGAAGATGACTCAAGGCAAGAAAAAAACCTCAAAAAAGCAAAGCACAACCAAAAAAAAACGGTCTCTGCCCACCTCTAGGCCACGGCCCTCTTTCTCTCTTGTTGTTGTGGAATCTCCTTCCAAAGCAAAAACAATCAACAAGTATTTGGGCCGAAATTTTAAGGTTGTTGCTTCAAACGGCCATATTAAAGATCTTCCTAAATCGAAACTTGGCATCGATATCAAAAATAACTTTCATACAGAAATGGTCCCTATATCGGGGAAAAAAAATAAAGTTGAAAAAATACAAAGTTTGGCCAAAGATGCCAGCAATATCTACCTTGCTCCCGATATGGATCGAGAGGGTGAGGCCATTGCCTATCATTTGGCCGAAGAAATCGGGGTCAATAAGAAAAAAATTCATCGAGTCGTTTTTAATGCCGTTACAAAAAATGCCGTTCAAACGGCCATAGAGCATCCTACAAAACTCAACAAGGAGATGTATGAGTCTCAGCGTACCCGAAGAATTCTCGATCGATTAGTAGGTTATAAAATTTCACCGATTCTTTGGGATAAAATCCAAAGAGGAATCTCTGCGGGCAGAGTTCAATCCGTGGCCTTAAGACTTATCGTAGAAAGGGAAAATCAGATCAAGGCCTTTATTCCCGAACAATGGTTTTCTATTATCGGAGAAATGAAAAAGAACAAGATAACTTTTTCTATCAAATATTATGGCGAGTATATCGACAAAAAGAAAGACCTTACGGATGAAGATGTTGTAAATCAAATTTTAAAAGATATTAAAAGAAAGAACTTTGAAGTCGTCAATGTAAAGAATCAAGAGAAAAAACAAAATCCGACACCTCCTTTTACAACATCCAAGCTTCAACAAGATGCCGCCAATAAATTAGGTTTTTCCGCTAAGAAAACTATGATAACCGCCCAGCGTCTTTATGAGGGTATACAGCTTACCGGTCACGGCCTACAAGGTCTCATTACTTATATGAGAACAGATTCCATCCGTACGGCACCCGAGGCCATAGAAAATTTGAGAAATTACATTGAAAAAACTTACGGCAAAGAATACCTTCCCCAAAAAGTCGTCTTTTATAAAAAAAAGAAAAACGCTTCAAAAGTACAAGACGCTCATGAGGCCATAAGGCCGACAAATTTAGATTTTACTCCCGATAAAGTGCGAGGAGACCTTGATAATAGTCAGCAGGTGCTTTACGAACTTATTTGGAATAAGTTTGTAGCGAGTCAAATGAGTCAGGCCGTTATCGACCAAACAATCATCAGTTTTCAATGTCAAAATCATTTTTTTCGGGCCAACGGCGCCGTAATAAAATTTACAGGTTTCAGAACTGTTTATCTTGAAGCAAAGGCAGATAAAATTTCTCGTCGCGGAGAAAGCAAACAGGGGCAAGATTCCTATAGCAAAAATGCAATTTTGCCGAAAATGAATGTAGGAGAATCATTAAAATGCTTCGAAGGCCCGGAAAAAAAGGAACACTGGACGACACCGCCTCCTCGCTATAATGAGGCCTCGCTTGTGCGAGACTTGGAAGAAAAAGGTATCGGAAGGCCTTCCACTTACGCTTCCATTATCTCTAATATTCAAGATCGAGGTTATGTGGATAAAGTAGAAAATCGTTTTAATCCTACAGAACTTGGTTCTGTAGTTTGTCAAATGCTTATTGAAAGTTTTCCCGATATTATGAATGTTAACTTTACGGCAAATATTGAGGAATTACTGGATAAAATTGAAGATGGTTCTATCTCTTGGAAAAAGGTTTTGAAAAATTTTTGGAATGACTTCGAAAAGACTCTTAAAAAGGCCAAAGAGAAAATGAAGAATCTCAAAAAGCAACTGATCTTAACGAAGATCAGTTGTCAAAAATGTTCCAATGGAAAATATGCTATTAAATGGGGTAAAAATGGGCAGTTTTTGACCTGTTCAAATTATCCTGATTGCAATTCCACCCACGACTTCAGAAAGGGCCTTGATGGAGAAATTCATATTCTTCCAAAAAATTGGTTTTGCGACCCTTGTCCTAATTGCAATAAGCGATTAGAGGTAAAAATTGGAAGATACGGCCGGTTTTTACGTTGCGAGGATTTTCCTCACTGCAACACAACACTACCTTATACTCTTTCGATAACCTGCCCTAAATGTAAGAAAGGAAAATTTGTGGAGAGAAAATCTCGTTACGGAAAATTTTTTTATGGTTGTACTCATTATCCTAATTGTGAAAATGCACTTTGGTCTAAACCTTTTGAGTTTGATTGTAAAGGCTGTGGATATCCGATTATGATTGAGAGAGAGACAAAACGAGAGGGACGACAGCTTCAATGCCCCGAGTGTAAATATAAAGAAGATTGGGAAGATACTCCTTTCTATTCTAGTAAAGAAAAGGTTGAGGCCGTCCATTAATGAAAAGTTTCTCTTGGAAAGAGGCCTTTTATAGAAGTCCTGGGCCTTACCGTAAAAAAGACTATTTCATTTTGTATGCCAAGGCCTATGGCATGGGTATCGCAGATATTATTCCCGGAGTATCGGGAGGCACAATTGCTTTTATTACAGGAATTTACGAACACCTTCTTGCAGCACTTGCTTCATTTAAAAAAGATGTAATTTGTGATCTTCTCAAATTTGATTGTAAGAGTGCCCTTTCAAAAGTACACATTCGTTTTATTATGACAGTGATTTTTGGTATAGGAACGGCCATTTTTTCTTTTTCGCATTTAATGCACTATCTGATTAACACCTATCCCATTCTTACATGGTCTACATTTTTCGGTCTTATTGGAGCATCCGGCCTTGTTATCTTTCAAGATCTAAAACCAAAGGGAAAAATCTCATTAGGTCTCATTCTTCTGGGTGTTATATTTGCTTATTTTATTGTCGGTATTGTGCCCATTGATACTCCCACTGATTTTTGGTTTATATATCTTTGTGGTGTAATTGCTATTACGGCCATGATTCTGCCTGGAATTTCCGGTTCTTTTTTCTTACTCATCTTGGGAAAATACGAATATATAACAGGGGCCGTAAAATCTCCGTTAATAGGAATTAATATGTTGATTCTTTTCATATTTGTGGCCGGAGCATTAACGGGCCTGCTCGCTTTTTCTAAAGTTCTCAACTTTTTTATGCAATCCTCCTACAGAGAAAAAACCATGGCCTTTTTAACAGGAGTGCTCATAGGTTCTCTAAGAAAAGTTTGGCCGTGGAAGGAAGTTTTAGAATCAAAAGTTATTCGAGGGAAATCTCGGATTATCCAAGAAGCTAACATTTGGCCGTCTATTGATAACGAATTTTTTTCAGCACTATTATTAATAATTTTGAGTTTTATTATAGTTTTTTATGTAAACAATTTATCCCATCTCTTAAAACGGGGCGTTAGCTCAACAGGATAGAGTAGTTGGCTTCGAACCAATTGGTTGGGGGTTCGAGTCCCTCACGCCCCACCAGTTTCCTTTACTGGTAGTAGCGAGGAGACTTTTTCTCTCCATTGATTATTTTGAAATGATGTTTCTTTTTTTTTGTCAATGCTTCTAAAAACTTTGGTCTTTGCAACCGCTTGCGGGCAAAATACAATAACATAAGAAACCCCGACATCATTGTTCCTATATGTCCCCAACTTAAGATGCCTCCCGGAGAAAAAAGTCCTTGGTAAAGTTCGATGCCAATAAGAATACAACAGAAAGTTTTGGCCTTCATAGGGAAGAGAAGCATAAAGGTCACTAATCTATTTGGATAAATTGTAGCGTAGGCTATACAAAGGGCCGAACAAGTTCCTGAAAGACCGCTTAGAGGATAAAAGGCAAGTGGTGAATTGTGAAAAAAGAGCGCACTTATAAGAAGAAAAAAGATGCCACCTCCCATGGAAGAGCAAACGAGAAAAGAAACATATCTTTTTTCTCCCCATGTAATTTCAAAAGTACTTCCTATGAACCAGAGTATAAGTCCGTTAAAAACGAAATTGATAAGACCGGTAGCAATAAGAGGATAGGTAAAAATTTGATATATTTGTCCGGACCAAAAAGAGTTTGCTCTGAGTCCTAAAATCGGAGTAAGTTGCATAGATAACATTACTTCAAAAATACTAGAACAGAGAAATAGACCACCGGTTGTAATGAGAATGATTTTGTTAATCTTCCCTAACGGGGGCACATAGAATTTGGATTCCATCATCTTGTCCTCTGTCGAATTTCAATAAGAACTCCACAGGTTGAACGTGGATGGAGAAAATTTATCAAACAGTTGTCTGCTCCCCTCTTTGGTTTCTCATAAACCAAGGTGAAACCTTTACTAGAAAGTTCTCGACTTTTTTCCACAATATCAGGAACTCTAAAGCAGATATGATGAATTCCCGGACCTTTTTTTTCAAGAAATGTTTTTACGGCCCCGGTGGTTCCTTGCACTCCAAGGAGTTCAAGTCGAACATCTTGACTGGCATGGGCAAAGGCCGTAACGACACCTTGGTCGGCCACGATTTCTTTTGTATTCTCAAAAGAAAGTCCAAGGCCCTCATAGATTTTTTGGGCCTTTTCGAGGTCTTCTACGGCAATGGCAATGTGATCGAGAGTACAATCTTTGTTGAATAATTCTAAAATATGCATTGCTTTATCCTAACACTTTTTACTCTAAAAAGATACGGCCTTTAAGGAGAGGTCACACTTCAGATTCCTCTTGTCCTTGAAGGAACTTAATATTATGAGGAGGTTCAATGGCGTCATCACACTTACTTGTATCAATATTTTCGTAAATTATTGAAGGGGCCGTACATCGACCGTTAACACAAGTACCAAAAGTCGGTACGTTATAACAACGTTTTGCACACAATTGGACTCCCCGAGGAGTAATTCCCGTTGCAACCTTAAAACATTTGGGAAGGTAATCTATACGACACCATTCTGAACCGGCACACGTTTGGCCCGGATCTTTTGAACACAAGACATGCTTGCGATTTTCTCCTCGAGAATGGGGTGCACATGTAGAAGTGGATTGATTACAGCATAAACTTTCGCAGTCATAGTCTGTATTACATGTCTCTCCAGTTCTTCCATTGTGGAGAGAAGTATTGCTATCTAGGCATTTGTTAACAATACTTTTAGACCAACAGCTACCGTTAAAACAGCATTCATCTTTAGCGCAAGAGTTAGGGCCGTTAGTACATCTTTTTAAGGAATTGGCAAAAACCTCGTTTCCATCATCATTTTTTAGAGAGGATCGAATAAGTTGCAGTTTGAGTTCACGTGACGAGTGGAGAACGATTGTATTTCCCTTTTCGTCTTCGTGAAGAATTTCTATACTGGCCGTTATATTGCAGGAGGAAATGTCTTCATTAAAAAAATTATCATAAGTCTGTACTCTTCTATTACATCCGTCCATAAAATTTGTTTCGCCATGGGCGAGTAGTCCTCTTTCGATGAGATATCTAGGTGAAAAGGGAGATTCACTTGAAAGATGCTCTACACCGGACTTCAATTTTATTTGTGTAGATCTAGGAAAAAGAAAAGATTTGTATCCTAGACTTGGATCTATCCCACTAGGCACTACTGATTCTTGAAAGAGCCCTAAGGGAGGGCCGTTTCCCGAAACTCGTGAAAACACGGCATCTCCCGATATTCCCCAAGAAGAAGGAGCAATCGCCTTAAAAGGGCCTTTATAGTGATATGTATTTGTTTGTATATGGCCGTCCAAGGATGCCCTTGAGCTTAAAACAATATCATCTGTTTCTTCATGAACATAGTCATAGATAGGTGTTTTATGGACTAAAGATGATAGGGGTGTGTTAAGATTTAATAAATCGTTCATTTGAGAGACATCCATATTATCCGGTAAACAACGTTTCAAACGCTCTTGAGGGGCCTCATTGTGAAATCCTTTTCCCGTCGAATCGACTTGCATATTTTTTGGTATCATCCATCTCGATAGGCCTGTAGATTTATCTAAGAGTGCTAGTCCACTATCTTTTATTTTTGCGTAAGAATAAAGACATTTTTCTCCGGCAGCATCACAGAGTCTATTGGTATGGGACACTGAGAAAGTCGGATCATCGGAAACTCGTAATCCTCGACAAAAGAGATTGACATCTCTTGGATCATTAACGGGTTCTTTTGATTCTTCTCCCGTAGATTCATCCCAATAATTATTATAGTCAAAAAGGTTATATAAAAGTCTGATTTTTTCAAACGGTCTTCCTTTGAGATCGAGGATAATAAGTTCAGCACCGGTTTGAGGTGTTATCCCCTCTCCTTGACCTATAGTTCCTTCAATAATAATGGGTTCTCGGGATCGGCCAAATTTAAAGCGGACTTTAATAAATGTATCTCTTAGAGATTTGATATTTATACCTGATAAATAAAGATAACCGTTATAGTTTTTAGGTATGGTGGTGCGTGATCCATAGCTTCCAAGTTGAGGGTCTACAATAGAGCGGAGTACCACTCTTCCATGTTCAGTGAGGTGAGAAATAATATTGTTTGAATTTTCGGGCCTAGTTTCTAAGCTAAGACTTCTCTTTTTTCTTGGAATATTTTCCTGTTTACAAGAGAGAATGCTCTCCATAACAAACGCACAAATCAATAACGGCCATATTTTTTGAAAATTCATTGCTCTTGACACAATTTCTCGTCATTTTGAGAAAATTTCTTGATTTAATTTATGTTCGAGAGAGGCGTAGAAAGATCATTTATTTTTGAAGAGAGGCCTATAGCAAAAGATTGCCTACCAATTCTGTTTGAAAATGAAATTGTGCCGTCATTACCAACAATTTTCCTAAGTTTCTGAAGTTCTGCATACTCAGGTGCAATAATATCTGCGGCCTCTTCGGATTTTTCTTGTTCAAGAAAATCTTTTGAAAATTTAACCCCATGGCCTAAGATGTTAACAACACTTTCTTTTCCACATTTTTTTGTTTCGATGGTGATGGCCTTACTGCCAAGATTCATCGCCGAATTCATCGAGTAAAAAAGGAAATCAATAAGTTTCTCTCTTTCTAAAGGCACGTTACATTCTTCGTCAACTTTAAGATTAACTTTGGTTCCGGTCCTAAAGGCCTTTTCTGAAATTCTGTCAAAAGACGGCCTTAATCCATCAGAAAGTAAGGTCTGTTTAACCTCAGAGACAGAATTATTAAGTATGGCCTTTTTCTTTTGAAAAACTTTTTGCGAATATAATTCGTAGAGCGATTGGCAAACAACGAGAATAAGAAGGAAGGAAGTTATATAAGAGAAGAAAGATGATCGATTGGAGAATAAAGAGTACTGAGATTGTAGAAAGCTAACAACTTGATTGGCCTTTGTTTGAATAGTTTGAAATTTTTTTCCTTCATTTGAAACGGCCGTATCATCATTGGGATGGCTAAAAACTTTCTTAGATTTTCCCGTAAGTTTATGGTGTAACCAATAGGTTTCAGAACTGAGAAAGTGGAGTATACCCGACATTTTTTGATTTAGTGAACGGAAAGAATTTTCAGAATAAGATATTACCTCGGAAAAACATCCTTCGGTATCCGTTATAAACGGGCCTTGGAGAAAAGAGGTGTCCGTATTTCCTGATATCTTTGTTTTATATGATAAATTTAATCTAGAAAGACATGTTTGAAGTCCATCTTTCAAAATTTGAGCATTTTGACTTTTTTTAGCATAGTATTTCGAAACGAAAAATGCCGTAGCACTTGTAAGACTCAAAAATATCACAATGTATGGCGCTTTGTTTCCAAGGTCATCAAGAAAAGCTCGTTTCATGGCCTTCCTGTCTTCCGGTTTTATTTACTTATACTTATAATTTTGTCAAAAAGGGCCTTAAGAGTCAATATTGCAAAATTTTCTTAATTTGTGCTAGAAAACACTTTAATCAATGAAAAACAAGATTGTCCTTATTTCTTTGGCCCTTTCTCTTATCCTTCATCTTATTTTAGGGGTCTTGATAGAATTGATTTCAAAGGACAACAAAAACTATCTTGGGCCCTTGGAGTCGTCACAGTCGAAAATGATATCCATCGCTTTCGGCCCTTCAAGATGGAAAAATATTTCCCCTAAAGATATTGGAGGACAAAAACGGCCTTTAAATTTATACGGCCTTCAGGCCAAACCCTTTGGGGGCGAAGAACCCGTAAATGTTCAAAAATCACGGAAAAAAACACATATAAGAATAAACAAAACTGCAAAAGCTCTTGACAAAATGGGAATCTCTATAGACACCATTCAAAATTTACAGGCCTTAAATTTTGATGTTCAATTTATTGCTCCTAAAGATCTTTTGCAACAGGATGAACACAATAGTCCCGATAAAAAATTTTATAGCTTCTTTTGGAGGTCCTATTTAACATATGTTTCTCGAATTATTTCTACTTATCAAACAATGCAATTAACGAAACCTGTAATAAAAAGAATTATCATGATGGAAAAACATGAACTAAGGGCCAAGGTTGTTTTTGACAAAAAAGGCGATATCATTTTCCTTCAAATGATTGAATTATCTCCTAATAAATACGTTCAAGAGCTTTTTGAACAGTCTCTTGAAAAAATACAAATACCCAACCCGCCCTCTGAACTTCTAGGAAGAGATGAAACATTCACATTCCACTATGTTTTAAAAATTAACTAAACTACTTAATCTAAAAATTAAAACAACAAGAGCAACAATACAACTACTTATAAGAAAACTCTTTGTGGTGACGGCCTTAAAAAGGTCTCTTAAAAAAAGAGGCACGCTTCGTTTGGCCTTTTGGCCCCATTTTTCTTTTTTTGGTAAAGTTTCTTTTAACAATTTTTTCAGAGTTATTTCAAATGTATGCTGTAATTTCTTGGGAAAAGAATATATCGGCATCATTTTTGCAATACTTTCTAACGTATGAAGAACTTTTGCGTAAAGATTGGCACAGCTTGTGCATTTCAGGGCGTGTTTTCTAAGGAAATAAAATCTATTATCTTCTATACCTAAGTCTACAAGGGCGGGAATTTGTCGAGAATAAAAGCATTCCTCTTCGAGAGAAGTCCTAGAAAAAGAAATGAGTTGTTCTCTTGCTCCATAAAGAAGAGAGCAAACATCAGTTTTTTCTTTTTCAACAATATCGGCCATTTCTTGGAAAGAAAAAGTTGTTCGGTGGCGTAGATAGACAACGGCCTTTTGAATAGCACTCAGAGTATTGAAAAGGTTTTGATGGGAGAGCTCTTTTATTGAGACTTCTTTGTCGGCCAAAATATAGGCCTGTTTGAAGGCCCCTATGCGATAATTTCTCTGCTTTTCGGGAGTTTTACCATCGTTCATCATACCATGTATAGGCCCTAGATTATCAATATGAACGGACTCAAAAGTTGACCACAATAGTTCTTCACATAAGGATCTATCCTCTATGAAAATATGAATGAAACAAAAGAGCTCCGGCGCTAATCTCTGACATTGATCTTCCAATTCTCCTATACCCATACTTCCATCATACCCTCAAGATAGAAAAAATTCTATGGATTGGAATTCTTAAGTTTTTGTCCTCAAGAACCGAAGAACTGTAAAGGATGATAGAGGATAGAGGAAAGATGAAATTCATATTTTTATTCATTGTTCTCAGCATGCTTATTGTGTCCTCTTGTGGATCCAAAAAAAATAAAGCGCCAAACAAGAAAACCACCACTACAAATAATTCTCCTTCCCCCTATCCAGACCCGGGTGATAATCCTAATCCTTGGCGGCGGACTCCTCCAACCGAAGCGACGTCGCTCCATTGTGCAGACATCACCCATTCCGATTGTAACCCCGACCCCTCCGATTGGATAAAGGCAGGAATTCACGACGGAAGAAACCAGTCCAGTTATAAAACAATCGGCCCAATTATCGGTCATGGAGTAAAAAATGCTTCCTTTCGTCACTTAGTAAACCCTATTATCTTGAAGTCTGCCCAAATATCCGACTTTGACTCTCGATTTCATTTGAGGATAAAAGTGTTGAAAGGCCCCTTTAGGGGTAGTACAGATTCCTATGACAATAAGTGCGAGATGGAACCCGTTCCCTACAGAAAACTCTCCGTCACTGTGGCCCTCAAAGGAAAAGACGCAATACCTAAGGGTAGGAGGCGGGGGACTGCTGTCACAAGTATTAGAAGTAGATCGGTCAAGGCCGGAACTCTCCAAGAAGGTGTCTGTGCTTCTTCTTATCAAGACGAATCTGATGCTTCCTGTAAATCCGGAACATTTCATCCCCATCCACCGGACACAAATGATGAATACCGTTGGACGTGTCGAGATATTCCTCACACGGGAGGAGGAGAAACGGAATGTCGTCAATTTAAATCATATACAAAAGGTGTCTGTGCTTCTTCTTATCAAGACGAATCTGATGCTTCCTGTAAATCCGGAACATTTCATCCCCATCCACCGGACACAAATGATGAATACCGTTGGACGTGTCGAGATATTCCTCACACGGGAGGAGGAGAAATGAAATGTCACGAATCTAAATCATATATACAATACACGTTTAAAGAAATTCCCGTTGACGGCATCTCCAAGGTTTATAGATTTAACGTACCTATTGCCACAGCTTTGACGTTTGATATTCGTGATATTGAATGGGACTATTGGGGAAAAATCGGGGAATCAACTACATACGGCCCTATGCATGCTGTGTGGTATCGCGATTGTGTACGGATTGAAGTTCAGTATGCAACGGATACAAGGACCGACTTACCGGGGCCTAAAATTAATTAATCTTTAGACAATTCGGAAGCGATATCAAAGGCCAAATTTCTTTGAACGGCAGATGAAACCTCCACAAGCAGGCCGGGGCAAGTGATATTAGCTTCCGAAACGTATTCTCCAATAAAATCAAAAGCAACCCACTCAATCCCTGCACCGGCAAGTTCACGAGATATCTCTTCACAGGCCTTTTTTTGCTTTTGAGTTAGTTGACATCGGGAAAAAGATGCCCCTTGAGCAACATTGGCCAAAAATTTTCCCTTTGCAGGTATTTTTATAATGCTTCCCAATTCTCTTTCCCTAAAGAAAATGCTTCTTACTTCCCCTTTGTAAATATCGTCTAAAAAAGGAACGGCAATAAGAAGGCCTTGGCAATCTTGGATTTTTCTGCGAAAGAATGCTTGTAATACTTTTTCTCTTTCTCTCAAAGAGATTTTGTCCACACCTATTCCTTGATAGAGGTCCACAGGCCTTACTACAAGTTCGTTATACCCTTCGTTCATTTGACGGCGACAAAATTGTAAGAACCCCTCCCAATTTGACCCCACAAAGGTGGCCGGCGAGTCTTTTCTGTCTATAATACAGAGCTTTTCATTATGGGTTAAGACCCCTACGGGAGCATTGATCACTTTAACAGAACATTGCTTCTCTAAGGCCGTGAGCATCCATAGGTAGCGCAAATAACGAGAGTCAAAGGGGGGATCAAGACGCATATGAACGGCCCAGGCCCTGTCAAGTTGAATGCGCCTTTTTTCCTGTAAAACAAACATTTCTATGAAAAATGTTTCCTCGTTCCAATTTCCTTTGAAATCATAGGTCTCCAACGACAATGGGCCGACGGCCTTATTGAGAAGATAAAAATCTTTTTCAAAGAGTAATCGAACCTCATATCCATATTTTTTTAAGGAAAGGGCCGTGAGAAGAGTCGAATCTTTCTTGACAACAAGTTTCTCAAGAGAATCTATAAGAAAAAGATGCTTTTTCACTTTACGGTTTGAAGCAACTTACAGAAACCATGAAAACCCCACCAAATACTTCATACTATCCTTGGCCTGACTAAAATCAAAATCCGGCATGACCGATTGTAAAGAACATTGCAGAGAGAAAAAACTCGTCAGCTTCATTTGTAAAACAAGTTCGGCATAAAATGAATCTTCCTCTGTTTTTTCTTTTTTTCCGGTATTGACCATAGGTTCTTTTGTCATAATATTGACAAACGTATAAATTTTTTGATCCGAGAGTCGCAGTTTTGCATAACCTAGACTGATTGACGGCCTAAAGAGAGATTGCCTCGAAGCAAGGGCCTGTTTAATGGAAACTCCGTAAATGGTACTTATAACACTGTTAATCGATTTCTCTACTCTATAGTCTGAATTACTTACTCTTGCAAGAGGTCTTTCCGAAGTCATTTTTTCCGATTTAGAATAAATAAATTCGATGGCCGTCAATTGAAGAAGATAAAAAGCAAATCCTCCGGAATAAGTTCTATCTGTTTTTTTGTCCTGTTTATTCTTGCCGTAAACACTTCTGTCGTAACCATAACTTCCTGAAAGTTCAATAAGTGCCGAAGTTTGAGAAGAAAGACCAAAAGCAAGCAGCAAGATTACACATTTGGCCATACCCTCATTTTACACGAATTTCCCCTGCAAGCAAAGAGCACTGGCCTTGGTAATTTCTAACGAAACCCATTTCCATTTGTAATCAACCTCATGCTTGCCTATCGGAGGGGAAAAATGGACAATTCTATTGCAATTCGTCCTCCCTCTCCACCTTTTTCTTCCTTCTTTCATCTTGCTATGTCTATCGACCAAAACAAGAAAATTCTTACCGACAAGGGATTGCCTAATTTTTTCTTGAATACCTAGTTGATATTTTTGAAGATATCTCAAACGCTCTCCTCTGATATCATCTATCAGAGTATCTTTCATATTAGCGGCCCTCGTTTTGGGCCTTACAGAGTAAGCATAAGAAAAGATTGAATCATATTGGGCCGAATCTAAAAGTTTTAAGGTATCTTGAAACTCTTTCTCTGTCTCATTAACAAAACCTACAATAATATCAGTTGAAAGTACTATTTCCGGACAAGATTTCCTGAGTTTTTCTATGAGTTCTAAGTAGTGTTCTACGGTATATTCTCTTCTCATTCGCTTGAGAACTGAATTAGACCCCGATTGAACGGGAAGGTGTAAATGTCGGGAGAGTTTCTTTAAGACACCATGGGCCTTAATTAGTTCATCTGTTACATCATAGGGATGGCTTGTCGTGTAACGAATAAGCTGTAATCCTTCGATTTCTTCTAGTTTATAGAGAAGCTCTGCAAGAGATTCATCGTTTTCTTTTCCAAAAGAATTAACATTTTGGCCAAGAAGCATAATCTCTTGGATGCCTTGATAGCGAACAAGTCTCTTAACATCTTGTACAACCTCATTTATTTTTCGAGAGCGTTCTTTCCCCCTAGTATAGGGAACGATACAATAGCTACAGTACTTATTACATCCCTTGATTATATTAATAAATGCCTGAGGTGAATCATGTGATATTTTCGTTTCAATAGAAAAATTTTCACTTCTATCCCAAGAATTAAAGAAAAATTTTCTCTCTCCAGCATAGACTCTATAGACCATATCATTAATTTCATCGATAACATCAGTTCCAAAGGCAAAATCAAGATGAGGAAATTTTTTCAGAAGCTCTTTGCCTTCCGTCTGGGCCACACATCCGCCAACGCCGATAGCAGGCCCTCTTCGCTCCTTTTTCAAACGTTTCAGTTCTCCAAGTTGAGAATAAAACTTATTGTTGGCCAAGTCTCTGACCGCACAAGAATTGAGCAGAATCAAATCCGCTTGTTCCGGATAGCTTGACTTGGTAAAATTAAGGAATTTGAGATGAAAAAGAATTCTTTCCGTGTCATGATGGTTCATTTGACAGCCATAGGTTCTCATCCAAACCTTACGCTTGGGAAAAAATAGCTCTCCAACTTTCAGACCTACTTCATCGTTCTTTCGAGCGGGAACAGCGAACCCTAAATGACTCTTTCCTAAACCTGTTTCCATTTAAGTGGAGGTAGCAATAAAAAAAGGCCCCGTCAAGGGGCCTTTTTTAGGATTTCTAATTTCAGTCCTAAAAACGACTACCTCTTCCTTGTTGTGCGCCTAGTGGCCTTTCTTGTAGTCTTTTTTGTGGCCCTTCTTGTTGCAGTCTTTTTTGCGGCCCTTCTTGTTGTAGTCTTTTTTGTGGCCCTTCTTGTTGTAGTCTTTTTCGTGGCCTTTCTTGTAGTAGCTTTTTTTGTTACTTTCCTAGTTGCCTTTTTTGCTGTCGTTCTTCTCGTTGTTTTTTTTGCTGTCGTTCGCCTAGTGGCAGTTTTTCTCGTTGTCTTTTTTCTTGTGGGCATTTAAGATCCTCCTATGTTTTAGTTCATAAGTTAAGAATACACATATTTGTTGGTTTAGGTAAATAAAAAAATGAGAAAAAAAGAAAAAATTTTAGAATTTCATATGAATTACTGAAAAATGAGTTTATTTCTATTGATTTGTGGTCAAAATTTAGTATTAATTAACATTAACAATGAAACTTATTACCTTCAACGATACCCTTACCTAAAGTTCTGTACAATGCTCGCCACGTTTCTTAGTATTATGCGGATAACTATTAACTGAAAAATATGTGAGAATAAATAACTATGGCCTTTCGAAATTTTCTACAAAACTCTCGAAAAGAAGAATATTTCAATACTCTTCACAAAACACTTCGTGAAAAATTTCCCGAAGATAAGGAGGAACAACTCATTGAATCTGCATGTACGGCAGGTCTTTTGGCCTCTGTGGCCTATGTTGACTTTAATATTCACCAAAACGAACAGGACTTTATGGAGCAATCCCTCATTCATTGGATGGAATACTCTGCAGAGAAAGCTAGGGGCATAGCAAAGTTGGCCATATCCGACATTAAAGAACTTGCTGGAGTAGAAAACTATACCTACACTGAGATCCTTTCTCGTATTCTTGATGAAAATGACCGTTATGGGATTCTCGAGGTTCTTTTTGAGTTGGCCGCAAGTGACGGAGGAGTGTCTGAAAAAGAAAGCGAAGAGATTCGTATCATTTGCCGAGGACTCAAACTAGAACACAAGCATTTTATATCCGCAAGGGCCACGGTTTTAGAATATCTTGACTCTCTCTAGTGAGGGAGAGAGGTTCCCGTTTCTAAGAGGTCGATGATTCCATTCCGGCCTTTCTGTTAAGCAAAATTTGAACAACTTCTCTTTGCTCTCTCCTCTTTCCGATTCCTTCAACGGCCGTATGAAGAGGTGTAGCATCGAACCATGTTCTAGCATTGATATCAACTCCCGTTTGCTGTAGAAGTAGATCTACAATTCTTCCTTCCTGCCCATGGCATCCTTACCTCTTTTTTGATCTGCTCCATACAATGTTACCAATCCATTTGATAACGTGTGCAACCAATATCCTTTACCTCCAATATTTATCCCACTCTCATCTGCGTGGAGCAACAACGACGACAATAACTGTTTTTTTGCCCAATCAAAAAAACCTATTTCTTCCAGTCTCCTTCGGAAATCCTCGTTGAAATTTGAAACGGAACCCTTACTCAAGGGAAGATTCATTAAAGTTTTAAAAAAGTAAAGGATAGTTCTATATGCTTCTTTTAAATCCAAACCCAAAGCAATCTTTTCTTCAGAATCGTCTATGAAATCTCGAACATTAACCTTGTTAATAATCATGCGAACAGTATCACACACCATTAACAAATGGCCAACATCTAAATCTAGGAATATCTACTTTTTTTTCAAAAAATTAACCAAGGGGGTGAACTGTTACAGAAAATCTTTCAATGTTTAAAGTACCACAATAAAAAACCAAGTCAATCTCTCAGGTCTTGCTTCTTTAAAAATAATTTATCACGTCTTTTTTCTTTTTGATGAAGAAGGAATCGCCAATCCTTCCCGATATTTGGCCACCGTTCTTCTCGCCAAATTGATACCTTGACCTTTTAAAAGATCGGCAATTTTTTGGTCTGTATAAGGTTTCAAGGGAGGTTCTCCTTTGCAAAACTCACTTATTTTTTCCTTTAAAAAATCATGGGGAATGCTTTCTCCTCCAAAAGTACCAACACCTGATGTAAAGAAGAATTTTAATTTATAGATACCTAAAGGCGTGTGTACATACTTATTCATCGCGGCCCTTGAAACAGTAGATTCATGAATACCTACATCTTTGGCGATATCTCCTAAAGTCATAGGAATAAGGTATTTTGATCTTCTCTTAAAAAAGTTCAGCTGTTTTTTTAATATGGCCTTAACAACCTTGGTAATTGTTTTTTGTCTATTTTGAAAAGATTTTATTATCAACTTAGCATCTTTAATTTTCTCTTGGATAAAGGTTTTTTCTGAAGAACCTTTATCCAGATTATCCAGCATACCCCGATAAAATTCTGAAATTTTTAGATGAGGAATTCCTTCATTATTGACCCTAACAATAAATTCATCTTCGATACTATGAATGTAGACATCGGGAATAATATAGTGAGTTAAATCGAAAGATACGGCCCGTCCCGGTCTTGGATGAAAACTCCTCAATATTTGTAAACAGCATCGAACGTCCTCTAATGTTTCGTTGGTCTTTTGAACTATTTTTTCTAAGTTTCCACATTCTACGTCGGAGAGGTGTTCTTTAATAATTTTTTCCAAGAGAGAGCTGCGCTTCCCTGCGACCTCTGCTTGGGTGAGGAGGCAATCCTCTAGGCCTTTGCTGCCACATCCGATCGGATCAAGCATCTTGATTTTTTCCCAAATTTTGGAACAAATTTCTTTATCTCCTCCACTCTTAGAAACAATCATCTCAAAGGGGACTTCTAGATAACCGTCATCATTAATGTTGTAGATAATAAATTCTGCAATGTTTCTTTCTTTCTCCCCGTTTTCTTCCATAAAAAACTGCCATTGGAGATGTTCAGCGAGCGTTTTTTCTCTTGAAACAATGTTTTCATATTCAAGGCCTTGTCTTTCGTATGTCCTAAAATCATCTTTTTTGTATCTTTTTTCACTATCTTCGATCTCTTCTAGTAGAGGGTTTTGTTTAATCTCTTGGGCCATCACATCAATAATTTCCAAATGAGTCAGTCTCAAGAGTTTGACGGCCTTCTGAAGAAAAGGCGTTATTGTTAATCTTTGGTGTTGTCCGAGATGGTGTGAAAGTTTCATTACATTTTAAATTCTTCACCCAAATAAGTTTTTCGCACCTGTTCATTTTCTAGAATTTCTTTGGGTGTTCCTTGAACAATAATTTTTCCGTTATTCATTATGTAAGCGCGATCTACAATATCAAAAGTTTCTCTCACATTGTGATCTGTAATAAGGATGCCGATATTACGATTTTTAAGTTCTCTAATGATATCTTGAATATCGGTGACGGAAATAGGGTCCACTCCGGCAAAGGGTTCATCGAGTAAAATAAACCGAGGGGCCAAGGCCAAGGCCCTTGCGACTTCCACTCTTCTTCTCTCTCCCCCGGAAAGATCCCTTCCTTTAGAATATCTAATTTTTTTGAGATCAAAATCAGTTATGAGATTTTCTAAAAGATTCTTCTTCTTTGTCTTCCGCAATTTTCTCCGCTCCAGTACCGACTCAATATTTGCCTCTACACTGAGGTCTCGAAATACTGAATTTTCTTGAGGAAGATAGCCAATTCCTTTCACGGCCCTTATGTGGATAGGACTTTCCGTTAAATCCTCTCCGGAAAGATAAATCTTTCCTTTATCTACTTGGACTAGACCTGCGATCATATAAAAAGATGTTGTTTTCCCTGCGCCGTTGGGGCCGAGAAGGCCCACAATTTCCCCTTGGTTGAGGTAAAGGGAAACCCCCTTAACCACACTTCTTTTGTTGTAAGACTTATCTAATCCTTCAGCTCTTAAACTGTCCACTTCCATTTCTCTATACCTACTTATTTAATTGAAGATTTGTGTTGGCATGTTCTACCTCAATAGTTTCATTATTTTCTCTAAGCGTTATTATATTCCCTCTGATAACATCATTTTTTTGGAAGACCTTAGGGGCGCCTGTTAAAAGCACTTTGTTTTCACTCATAATACATTCCAATTTTTCCGAAAAGGCCCTTCGTTCAAGCGACTTTCTTTCGCTGCCTGTACCAACGATAAGAGATTCTACTAGTTTAACATTGTTATAGAGGACAAAGGACTTAAGCTTTTTGTTGAAATTTTCGAGAAATATCTCTCCTCTATCAGAGGATGCCGTAAAAGATTGATTTTTAATAGAGACATCTTGATCTAGATCAATTTTCCCCTCACCCTCATTAAGATTGAGTTTCAATGTTTTTGATTGAAAAGATATTCCCTCTTCATAGGCCTTGTTTCTCTGCACAAAGCCATGGGCCTTTCCATAATAGGTTGCTATCCTCTGTTGTGGAAATCCTAACAACGATTCAGAAAAAACAATAATTTTATCTAACGTCTTAGGAAACAAACTTCTTGTTTTCACTCTTCCTAAGGCCTCCAATCTATCTATATTGAGAAAGTAGTCAATCTTGTCGGATTCAAAAACGGAATTTGCTACTTTTACTTTGACCTTTTCAAATAAGTGAAGAGAGTGCTTTTTCTTGTTTAAAATACCTTTTTTTCCGGAATAGACAATGTCCTCTTCAAGAGAAAAAATAGTACCTGAAGGATCCAATAAATGAATTTGATTTGTTACATCGTTGGAAACAAATTCTTGTGCCTTCAGCTTAAGAGAGGGTCGTTGGTTATTCCATATATAAAATAAGGCCTGTTCAAAATAACTTTCCGTCTTACTTACCGGAGAAGATTTATAAGAATTTTTCATACTAGAGGCCATTTTGTCATTTTGATTTTTAACAAGAGAACACAGTACTAACAATACATTTACTAGGAAGAATAAAAGAACAATTCCTGTATTTTTGTTGATTTTCACAAAAGACACCTTATCTTTTCCTCTTCGGTATTTGAAGAGAAAACTTTACAATCGGCAAGGATTCAAGCATAATCCAAATCCTCGTGCTGCAATATGTAACAACTCAAATGATTCTCAGAAGCTCCCAATATGATGCGAGGAATATATTTATAATGGTTTCGGTTTTTTATAAGATAAACCTCTCCCCGATGTCCCTCTTGGACAAATTTTAACTTGATAAATTTTTATTGAAGTAGCTTGTGGGAAAAGCATTAGTCAGGCATAAAGTACCGTTATCTCAGGAACTGGTGAGTCAGGAGTTTTCTCTCTAATGTGTGAGAGGCCATAGAGTCTCCTGTAAGCTGCTTACAAATACGATAATCCTTGTTTTTCAGAGTAAAAAGTAGCTATCCGGTCAAAGGGAAGTCATCTTGCTCTTCAAAATCCGTTTTTTCGTGAATGAATTTCTTCAAGTTTGCCGGAAAAAGCGAACCTGCAAGAAAATAAGGCATAGAATTTTTTAATGCCTCTCCTACTATTAATTCTGTTGGTAGAACATTGGGACGTATTGTACGGAACCAAGTTCTACATTGTTTTTTTACAGTATCGGGTTTTGTGATAGATAAATACTGTAGAATCCCTTGGGCAATACATGCAAACTGAACATAGACTTCGTATGCACATATTTTTGTAAAATAGCTTTTTCTATATCGAGCAGGTTTTTTGTGAAGGTATTGTGTTTTTTGCCAACGAGAAGTCGTGTCCATACTCTTCATCCAAAACAGATAAAGGAAGGCACCAAAAGTATGAACGGGCGATTTAAATGCAACCTCGATTTTGAAACGATAACCGTAAAGTTGTATAATCTCGATAGGGTCTAAAGTTAAATCCGTACTCAAAAGAATCATCTTTCCTTGATTAGGATGAATAACAAAAACATACTGTAAGAGCATACCACCGAACCTTCTCGATAGAAGTTTCTCTACTCTTATTAAAAGTTTTATGTTTTGCTCTCCATAAACCGGACTGTTCTCCAATCTAAATTTTTCTTTATTAAAAAAATCCCTCAAATTAACTTTTTTCCCATATATCTTTTTTCTGCCTTTACCAATCCTTTTTTTGGGAGGAGCAGGGAAGTGGCCCACGGCATTTGATTTCACTTTTGTAATAAAATCCCCACCCATACTTGATATACCTTTAACCGGTTTTCCTACGGAATAGTAGGCATCGCCTACCAAATAGAAAGATTTTTTTTCAAAATAACAACTCAACATATCAAGTGCTTTATCAAAAAGTGTTCTTTTATCTCGATTTGTTGTCTTTGTTCCCAAGTGAATCTTGGCAAAAAGAGGAATTGAAAAGAGAGTTTTACCAACAATTCCTCCGAGAATACCGACACATTGAAAAAAATGTCCCATAACATATTCGGCCTTAGCGTTACTATCCGAGGATTGATGAAGACTCTGAACTCCGGGCATCTTAAGACCTTCCTTAGGAATTGTAATCCCGTCGATTACAAGAACCTGGCAACCGTTAACAGACAAGAGAAACGAACTAAATGATTTCAAAACAATTTTAATCCATCGGTGAGTTAATTTCCTCAAATTGATCGCTCCACTTTGAAAAAAATCAAGCATACTTTGATAATGTTTCGGGTTTAATCCAAGGCAACGGACAAAACTACTCACTCCTCCAAGACTATCAGTTCTTACGGAAAATCCCATGAGAATGATAACTGACCAATAAAAAGTTTTTCGATGATTAAAGGCACTTCTAAGTTGAGACACTATGTTCCACCATAATAAAAGTAATTCCACTTTTCCCTCCTATTTTTTATCTCAAAATTCTACCGGAGGGACGAAAAAAGATTTATATGCGGAGCGAAATAAATCTAATAAATTAACTTCTAGTTTGAATGCCGAAACATTGTTCAAACGAGTCTCATTCATATATCTAAACTCATGAGTTCTTTCTTGTTTTACCTTCTCTCCAATCGTCTCCGTAAATGTATGCCTTTTAACTTTCCCCTCAACTTCAGACAGGTCAATCCAAAGAAACAGTTTCTTGTGCCCTTGTGGTTTTACATTTAAAATATAAGACATCCGGTGCTTCTCAAGAGTTTCCACAATAGAACTGTCTGCATACAGGGCATCCCCTGCGACAATCAAATTAAGTTTGGGATGATCATTCCTAATTTTCTTCATCAATCTCTTTAACGCATTTTTCTCACAATCATTCTTTTGAAAACCGTCTTCTTTCGATATCCCTTCTATACCTAGAGGAATAACTTGCTTACAGTCCGGGTGCGCTATAACCGAACTTAAAATTTGATGATAATACGTTTCCCGACCTTGAAAGTCCAAATCTTCCTCTAATGCTTCGTTTTTAAACCTCTTTGACCTATGCTTCTTGACCATGCAATGCTTACATTTAATTTTTTGAGATGAATAATATTCCGAACCATCCGTCGGCATAAGGTAATACGGGTTCCCTGATATCCTCATAAGTTCAAAATCTTTAAGACGTTCTCCTCGCTAAACGACATTGAATAAGGGATTGTCTCATGGCCTTTGGCCAACAATTTTAGTCTCTAGTGGTCCCCATTACAGGAAATTCGGCAGAACGAAGATAATCAATAAGGTCTCCTCTCGCATTAAAGAGCATCTCCACAAATAACCATATTGAGCTTGGGATAATCCTTTCTAAGACGTTTAATCAATCTCTTCGCTACGTTGTATTCGCAATCATTTTTATTGTTACCGTCGCTATTGCGAATCCCTTCAACTCCAATAGGGATAACTTCACCCTTGGACGATGGACTGCCCTTGATTGATTTACTACATAGATGATACATATTATCTTTATGCAGTATTTTTTAAATAATCACACAAAGTATTTGATCAAAAATCTTAGGTGGGACTCGGAAGCTCTATACTTACGGAAACACCTCTTTTTTCTCTATAATTGCGCTGCGCAAATTAACGTTGTTCTTCAAAGGCCTTTATGAAAAAAGTGGCCTTGATAGGATGGAGAGGATTTGTGGGTTCCGTTCTTATGGAAGAGGTAGCAAAAGAAAAACTATGGGAAAAAGGAATCGATGCTTATTTTCTTAGTACTTCTCAAAAAGGAGAAATCTGCCCTGTTCCATGGTCTCATAATCATATTTTGGAAGATGCGTGGAACCTCGATATTCTTAGAGAAATGGATATTATCCTGACTTGCCAGGGAAGCGTTTACACGAAGAAAATTCATCCATTCCTGAGAAAAATTGGGTGGAGAGGTTTCTGGATTGATTCCTCTTCGGCCCTTCGCATGAAAGAGAACTCAACGATTGTCCTTGAACCCATCAATTTTCATGTTATCGACAAGGCCTTGGAGAACGGAGGACGTGATTTTATCGGAGGAAATTGTAGCGTCTCCCTCATGTTAATGGCCGTTGGAGGACTCTTGAAAGAAAAACTGGTGGAATGGGTGAATGCTGCAACTTATCAAGCAGCATCCGGGGCCGGAGCGCAGGCCTTGCAAGAACTTCTTTTACAGATGGGCCGACTAGGCCGTGTCGCCGAAGACATGATCCACTCCGATGCTCAAATGTCTATGGGTGAAATCGACAAAAAAATAACTGAAATATTAAGAAGCGGTCAACTTTCAACAAATATTTTTCAAACCCCATTGGCCGCAAATCTTATCTCTTGGATTGATAGTGAAATGCTCAATGGACAGTCTCGAGAGGAGTGGAAGGGTCAAACTGAAACAAACAAAATTCTTCAAAATCAAACTCCTATTCCCATCGACGGTACTTGCGTTCGCGTCGGAGTCATAAGATGCCACAGCCAGGCCTTGCTCATAAAACTTAAAAAAGACTTATCTATTCAGGATATTGAAAATATCTTCCTTTCTTCAAATCCTTGGGTTGAAATCATCCCAAACACCAAAGAAGCAACGATAAAATACTTAAATCCATCTACCGCCTCAGGTACCCCAAAAATTCTTGTGGGAAGAATACGCAAAACATCTCTGGGAAAAACATATCTCAATGCTTTTACTTGTGGTGACCAACTCCTCTGGGGGGCCGCTCTTCCACTGCTATATATGTTAAAAAAACTTATTTAAATCTCCGCGTCAGATGGGTTAGGCCAGGCGGTCTACACTCAGTTATTCCCGTTTTGATATTTTTGCCTGTAACTTGTTATACGGCCGTTTTTACCAATGCTTTTATAGGGAAAATTAATCAAGACAAATAGTGTTTCGCGTTATTCCGGTGGCTAATTTTTTGTTAGACAAATGGTGTAGATAAAAGCTACGAATTATTTTGTAAACCATCAGACAGCGGAGAAGATATGAGCTACGAATTTTACAAAATTTTTCATTTGAGTTGTGTCGTGTTGTTTACGGCCTCCACTACGGCCATCCTTTACGGACAGCAAAGTAAAAAATCCTGCAAGATATTCAACGGTGTTGCCTCTTTCCTTCTTTTTGTTGCGGGAATGGGGCTTCTTGCAAGAATAGGATACACCCACGGAGCATCTTGGCCTATATGGGCCTATATAAAAATAGGTCTGTGGTTGGCCGCAACGGTTTGGTCGGCCTCTGCCGCAAAACGTTTGCCTGAACACAAAACCGTTGTCTCTAGTGTTTTCCTAATTCTTATTCTATCGGCCGTTATCACGGCCGTTTTACGTCCGTGGGAATAGACTCTTTTAAAAAAAATCAGAGGTTTCCGACATTTAAATTTCCCTTAGTAAAACCTATAGTTGATAGAGGTTAGCAGAGATTCCCGTTTTGAAATGTTCTCCTCTGAAAATAAGAGGAAGTAGGCAATCTTTTTCGCACTGACTGCATTGCGTAATTCCCACAAACTATAATTACGGTTTTTTTCTCTTGAAAATAGCAGCTATTTGTTCTAAAGGGGCCTTTTTTTTAATTTTGTAAAAAGTTTTTTAGAACTGGGGTATAAAATCATTGAATTTTATTCAAAATACGGCCCTTTTTTGGAGAATACGGCCCATAAAATAGGCCTTTGTTGTTGCGCTCTGCAGTCAGTGCGAAAAAGATTTTTACTTTGCATAGGGGAAAATGACAAAACGGGAATAACTGATGCTTCCTCCAATTTTTCCAATTGGAACAAGCATAGCAACTTTCAGGAAACCTACAAGAGTGGGTTTATGGAACGCTTACGGTGGAAAAGCTTGATTGAAGACAAGGTGATTGCTGAAGCTATACTCGATCGACTTGTGGCCGCTGCTGATGTTATTCATATTAAAGGTTCATCTTTTAGGCGAAATCATAAGAAAAAAAGGGTTGAAAAAGGTGTAAAACGGACATAATATTTTTTGGTAAAGAGGTCTTCTGGGCATAAGGCCAAATGGTCCTTTTTGACTGGCTGCACTTCACCAGAGGTTCCCGACATGATGCAAAGAGCATTTCTCTATGGAAACAACAAATAAATTGCCAAAAAAGATTACGGAAATGGCCATTTTAAAAATGCAATTTTCATAGGGAAAGCAAAAAACGTCGGGAGCTTCTGGCACTTCACCTTTACTCGACATGGGGCATTATACCTTTATTTTTTTCATTTTAAAGATTGGGATTCGTTTCTAGAATTTATTATAGAGAAGCATACACCGTTCTTTGATACATCCTAAAAGTTTAACTATTTTCGTCCGATAATATAAGCTTTTTTTGGACTTGTAAGTTCAGGGGGGGTCTCTTTGTTAGAACCTCTCCTGAAATCTATTTTTTTCAAAAGCAACCTCCAATCTTTATAGGAAATTCGGCAAAAAAGGTTGTTTTAAGCTATTCTCAGAGGGTTGCCGCCCTTTAGTTCCCCTGAGGGAAGGATTTTTTGTGACCTTGTGCATAAAGCGAGAAAAACTGGATTATAGTATTCCTTCAATTCATCAAGAGTATGCCATCTTAAATTCAAAAACGAAAGGCCCATGCCATGCGATGTTTAAGAAAACTATTGCGACTGGGTCTCTAAATCGCCCTCTTAGGCCTTCCTAGGCGCATTTTTAAAAGCACCGAAAACGGCCGAGGACTTGACTTTATTCAAAAACTGAGAGAAAAAGTATCGTAATCATAGATTGTTGTGAAGAAAGCAGACTTAAAACTTTTTATTATTCAAAAAATTACAGATATCGTTTGTGTTTTATTGAGTTGGTTTGCCGCTTATCTTATACGCTTTGAACTCTCGTCAGGTCAACAAGGGCTCAAGTTTCTCTTTATCAAACTAGGTCTTCTTCTGGCCATTTTAAACCTTTTTCCTTTCGGTCAAAAGAAACTTTACCAATTCCAGCGTTTTCGTCAAAATTATGTTGAAATCTTTTTAGTTTGTAAGACTAATACTCTTGCTATCATCAGTTTTGTTATCATTCTCTATTTCTTTGCAGAAAACAGAGTTTCAAGGGCCACTATTCTTCTTCATTACATATTTTCAACGTTTATGCTTATACAAACAAGAATACTCATCAAATCCTATCTACATTCTCTAAGAAAAAAAGGAAAAAATCTCTATCGAACCCTTCTTATAGGTTCAGGCCCACAACTAGAAAAATACATTGAATCGGTAAAAGACTTTAAAGATAGCGGGATTGCTCTCGTTGGTCGAATGGATTGCCCAAAGACGCCCTTAACATCAGATATTCCGGAAGTAAAAGAAAGCTATAAAGATTTTATCAAAAACAATCCTATCGATATGGTTATTGTAGGATATTCGGGTAGTAAGAGTACTTGCATCGATCTTTTTTTACGTGAAAACTATAATGATCTTATTCCTCTTCAAATTCTGCCCGATTTGTCCTTTTCTCTTATAGGGTATCAAATAGAGGATTTTTCAGGAATTCCTCTTATAAGTATTAATCTCCCTTCCTATGGGCCGTTTGAAATCATAATCAAGAGAATGATTGATATATTTACCTCCGTTATAGGATTGATTATTCTCTCTCCTATTCTTCTCGTCATAGGCCTTGCCGTAAAAATTTCCAGCAAAGGCCCTGTCTTTTATGGACAAAATAGACTCGGTCTCGACGGAAAGGAGTTTACCATGTGGAAATTCCGAACTATGACAGTTCCAAAGGGTAATGAAGATCAAAACACTTGGAGTTCAAAAGACAATTTTAGAAAAACTCTCTTAGGTGCTCTGTTGAGAAAAAAGAGTTTAGATGAACTACCTCAACTTTGGAATGTTCTCTGTGGGAATATGTCCCTTGTAGGGCCCCGTCCCGAAAGACCGTATTTTGTGAATCAATTTCGCAACACAATTCCCCACTATATGCTTCGCCATAAAATGAAAGCAGGGATAACGGGGCTTGCGCAAATCAACGGTCTCCGAGGAGATACAAGCATTAAAAAAAGGATTGAATACGACCTGCACTATATAAAACATTGGTCTCTGTGGCTTGATCTAAAAATCATGTTTTTAACACTTTTGAAAGGCCTCTTTAACAAAAACGCTTATTAATCCAAGAGCGAGGTTTTTATTCTTTAATATGGCCGGACAACTTCTTTCTAATATCTTCGGAAATGGGAAGAGATGTTTGTTTTTGGTAATCAAAATAAACAAGAACGGATTTACCTTGGGCCGTTTTTATCTTATCTTGAAACATACAATGACAGAGAATTAATGAGGATGTTCCGATTTTTTCAACGGAAGTTTCGATAACAACGCTTTTTCCGAAATAGCATTGGGCCAAATAGTCCATTTCCACGCGGGCCAAAATAAGATTCCACTTGGCAATAGATAGTTCTCGATTGAACAACCTGAAGATAGGCCTTCGAGATTCTTCCATCCAAGTGATAAAAGCTGCATTGTTAATGTGTCCTAGGGCATCTGTATCGTGAAAGCGTGGTTCGATTTTTACCGTATACATTTAAAAATCACAATTTTTTGGTGTCCTCGGAAAAGCGATAACATCTCTTATATTCTTCATCCCTGCAATATACATTAATACCCTTTCAAAACCAAGCCCAAAGCCCGAATGAACGACGCTTCCGTATTTTCTCAATTCTAGATACCACCAAAGAGAGTTTTCATCCATATTGAGTTCTCTTATGCGAGAAAGGAGTTTGTCGAAACGTTCCTCTCTCTGGGAACCGCCAATAACTTCACCAACTCCCGGGATGAGAACATCCATGGCCCCCACGGTTTTGCCATCATCATTGGCCCTCATATAGAAGGCCTTAATATCTTTGGGGTAGTCCACCACAACAATGGGTTCTTGAAAATACTTCTCTGTAAGATAGCGTTCGTGTTCCGTTTGAAGGTCTTTACCCCATTGGGGTTTATATTCAAATGACTCCTTAGCTTTTTTAAGAATCGTAACGGCCTCGGTATAAGTAATTGTTTTAAACTCACTGTTTCCAATTTTTTGAAGTTCATTCAAGTGATTTACCGGGGCATCTTTTCTAGATGTCAGAAAATCTAATTCTTCGGAACAATGTTCAAGACAACAAGCTACAAGATATTTGAGATAATCCACGGCCAGTGTTCTATTTCCTTTCAGGCCACAAAAGGCCATCTCCGGTTCCACCATCCAAAACTCCGCAAGATGACGCGGTGTATTTGAATCCTCCGCACGAAACGTCGGCCCAAAGGTGTAAACCTTTCCCAATCCGGAGGCCATGCACTCGGCCTCAAGTTGTCCCGTTACACAGAGGCCAACTTGCCGAGAGAAGTAGTCTCGTTCAAAATCAATCTTTGAGTTTTTTAGATCTAGGGCCGTAACGATAAACTGTTCTCCCGCTCCTTCGGCATCTACGGCAGTAATAATAGGTGAGTGCAAATAGTAAAAGTCTCGTTCGTGAAAAAAATTATGGGTGGCCATACTCATATGATGACGCAAGCGAAAAATCGCCCCAAAAAGATTTGTTCTCACCCTAAGATGAGCCTGTGTTCTCAAAAACTCTAAAGAAAGTGCCTTTTTCTGGATGGGGTAGTCTTGATGAGATGTTCCCAGTATATCTATATTGTCGGCCTGCACCTCCACCGCCTGTTTTGTTCCACCTGAAGAAACTAAAGACCCCGTTACCAGACAGCTTGTCCCGATGGGCATAGAGGCAATGTCACTGTAACCGGGAAGATTTTTGTCGGCAACAATTTGTATCGAACGCTGACAACTCCCATCGTTCAACATAAGAAAAGAGAAATTCTTGGACTTCCTCACACTTCGTATCCACCCTTGGACACAAACGGTCTGTTTTAGTGTTTGTTTATTAAGAATATTTTTAACAGACTCATTTTTCACCAAAGAATTCCTCCTTAATTTTTAAAAGTTCTTTCCTCTCTAATCTCGGCCCAAATTGAGTAACAAGTTTTGTAGCGGCCGCACAAGAAAACCTGCCGGCATCTTCACAGCTTTTGCCGGTTGTTATCCCGTAAAGAAAACTTCCTGCAAACAAGTCACCGGCACCGTTTGTATCGATGGCCTGAACACACTCGGTAGGAATAACCTTTTCTACTTGACGACCTCCATCCCAGACAACCGCCCCTTTGGGCCCTCTTGTAAGAGCAAAAGAATGGGCCATGCTTTTTAAGGCCTCCAATGTTCCTCTTAGGGTCTGTGTTTGGCAAAGCATCATACCCTCATCAAGATTGCAAAAGAGGAGATCAATTCCACCCATAAGAATCTTGAAAAAATCCTCTCGATATTGGGACACAACAGTTGGGTCGGCAAGAGTTACGGCAATGCTTACATTAGCATCCCGAGCTTTTGCCACGGCCTCAAATATTGCATCTTTTGCCCTTTCACAGGTCAAAAGATAACCACCAATGTAAAGATACCGAGATTTGATAAGTTCTTCGAGTACAAGTTGTTCCCTAGAGAATGTTGATGTAATTCCAAGAAACGTGTTCATTGTTCTCTCTCCATCAGGTGTAATAAGCACAAGACATTTTCCCGTAACTCCCGGTTCTAAACCTCTAGAGAGGTTTGTTTTAATACCATTGGCGAGAAGATTTTGGAGATAAAAATTTCCGTTCTCATCATCTGCTACTTTACAGGAATAAAAACTCTTACCTCCTAGGGTGCTTACGGCCATGATAGTATTGGCCGCACTTCCTCCACAGGACATTTTTTTTGGACAATATTGAAGGGAATCTATGACTTTTTTTTGAAAAATATCATCGACAAGAGTCATAACTCCTTTTCTAATCTCAAATTTTTCGAGAACTTTAATATCTATTTCAAATTCCATATCCACAAGAGCGTGTCCCATACCATAAACATCGTATTTCTTCACACTACCTCCTTCATACTGAGATATAAGCATCGTAACGAATCGTTTTTCCAAAAATACTATAATTTGGGGAACTTAAAAAGGGGGCCTTGAGGTTGCGTTTCAAGACAACTCTTTTATAAGAGTTTTTTAGATTTTCTAAAACTTTTTCTTGATCGTCGTCTTCCCCAACTAGTACTTGGAACTGTTGCATTTGTTTCCTTGGAAGAGAAGATTTTTTCCGTTTTTTCCTATACATGGGATCAAACAAACATTTCTCTCCTTTATGGTTTTGGGCCTCTCCAAAAACCAGATTAAATTTTTCAAAAAAAGGAGCGTAACAAGACTCTTGCGCCCTTTTTAGGGCCTCTTGTAAAAGGGCAAAAACTAGAGGATGACGTTCATAGGCAACGACATTCATTCCTGCAGCAAGAAGAAGCATGGAATCTCGTCCCGTTCCACAGGTAGCATCGATGACTTCCTCTTCCTTCTTCAATTTTAAGGCCTTAAAAAGGGGTTCTTTTTTAAAAGAGAGTCTTTCTCGACTATGGGCGTGAAATTCTTTGATAAGATCTAGGGAGTCTGCGTACTTGTAATCCAATCCTATTTACCTAAAAGGGATAGAAAAGATTACCAAGAATTCAACAGAAATTAAAAAAAAATTTCGACATCTTTTAATCAGCTCATTTAAAAACTGGCCAGGGATTAGCAATGATGAAAAAATTTTAAAAAAGTTCTTTTCCAAGGGAAGGGTAAAATAAATAACACAAAGTTTTTATTCTTGATAATTGCCTGTTTTTTCGGGCAAATACAACTTTGCAACGCACAAACACGCTTAGAAACAAGAATGGAGGAAAGGGAGTTTATTAATTTTATTAAAAACCAATATGAACGGGTTCCTGCTCAAATACTGAGCGACCTTACCCATCGCATCAAATCCATCTATGCTCCCATTGTAAAAGAAGAATGGGGAAAAAATCTTGAAATTCGCATTCTCTGGTTCAATAATAATCTAACGGCCAGGGCCCGTCCACAAGGTGATCGGTGGATCATCGAAGCGACCATGGGACTTGCAAAAAACCCTCGCATGACACTAGACGCTATTGCAGGTGTTATTTGTCATGAATTAGGACATTTCCTTGGAGGGCGGCCTAAGAAAAGCAAACAAAACGGTTCTTGGAGCTCTTTCGAGGGACAGGCCGATTATTTTGCCACTTCACAATGTCTTCGAAAGTATTTTAAGGAGCAAGACAACCAAGGCATTGTTTCTAAAATGCCCATTCCAAGATATGTTACCAAAAAGTGCCGAGATAACTTTTCTCATTCCGAAGATGTCGCTATATGTCAAAGAAGTGCAGCGGCCTCCTTATCTATGGGCATCACGATGGCCGACGAAGTAACGCGAACAATTAGCTTCCAAACACCCGATACATCGATTGTCGAGAAAAATTCTCTTGATATGAGTCGGAACATCCAGTGTCGATTAGACACCTATTTTCAAGGACTTCTCTGTAACACCCCTCGTGAAGACGGAACCTGTTTGGGTCCCGACGGAGAAAGACCTCGCTGTTGGTTTGCTCCAAAAAACTAAGACTGTAAAAATCCTTGGAGATTCTTCCGTATAAAATTGGGAAGGACAAAAGAGGCCTTATGAATATCCTCATTATAGTAGCGGAAACTCAAGCGAGAGTTTTTAACTTTTTCAACATAAAAATCTTTTAGAGGATGCGGTCCCGTAGATGCAAAGGTAAAACACCATAGGCCGTCGCAATAAGTAGTATTGTTAAAGGTGTAAATCAGAGAGAGGGGAAACTCATTGTGTAAAATACCCATGAGAGATCGTTGAATGTCCTCGTTGTGCCAAGGAGATTCACCTTGAGAAACTACAATGCCGCCTTCCCTCAAAAGGCCGTGAACGTCCCTATAAAACTCCGGGCCGAAAAGAGGAGTGGCCGGGCCTATAGGGTCTGTGGAGTCTATAAGAACAACGTCAAAGGTTTCTTGAGTGGTTCCCACAAACTTCACACCGTCACCAATAATGAGATTTAAACGCTTGTCTTTTCCTTGAAGAATTTCTGCCGTTTGAGAGATATGGGCCTTACAGGCCCTGATAACAGATTCATCAATTTCCACCATCACACATTTTTCCACATTGTTATGTCTGAGTACCTCTCGGGCCGTACCCCCATCTCCTCCACCAATAATAAGAACGTTTTTAGGATTTGGATGGGTGAAGAGGGGTACATGGGCCATCATCTCGTGGTAGACAAATTCATCTCGCTCACTGACCATGACAAGCCCGTCATTAAGAAGGATTCTTCCAAAAAACGGAGATTCTATTACTTGTACAGATTGATAAGGGCCCTGCTCTGAAAATAAAATCCTTTCAACCCTAAAGGATTTTTTCATATAATTTCCCGTATCTTCACTAACCCATATACCTGAATTCATGGCATTCTCTCTAATAATTTAATCGCATCGGTTTTGCAATGCTGCTATTTGTAGATATAAAATGAGTAAAGTTCACAAGATAACTGCGGCCTAAGTTTTCTTGAAAACAATTGGCCTTGACAAATCCTTTTTCGACCATTGTGTTTTTCGTATTAAAATTAATCAGATCAAAAGAGAGAGGATTAAAAATGTGAATAAGTTTCGTCAAAATATTTTTATACTTTCCCCGTACAGCGAGATTGGTTTCAAAACTGACATAAGAACTCTCTTCTTGGGGGGTGATGTGAAGAGACATATAACGATCATTTTTAACAGCATTTAATGAATATCCAAAAGGATTAAAAAGATAATCATCAAAATCAAATCCCTCTAAGAATTTCTCAAGTTCTACAAACTCACGAATGACCTGAAGAGACAGATTCTTTTGTGTCAATACATGGGCAGCAGTCCCTCGTATATGATGCATCAAAAGTTCAGTCGTAATATCTTCTTTATTAGAACAAAAGTCTTTCCCCGCATGAAAAATACAATTGTGATGCTCACCTATATGGCCAAACCGCAGGGCCGTACCTTCAATAATTTTCTTAAGTTTCTTTACATCATCTTCAAAAGTTGACTCTTGCAAGTGAGCGTAGTACTCATTTTTTCTTTGAAAAATCAGTGAGTTGATTTCTTTAGTGCCAAATTTTTTGAGAAAGTATATAACGCTATCTACAAGTCGAGTCTTTCCACACGTCAGCATTAAAAATGCGTTATCCCATACGAAGAGGGAAGATTCCGACAGAATAAAGGCCAAACATTTTTCTCTCGACATCTCCGAAATGATAGCGCCTCCACAGTTCTGCACAAGTTTTTGCCAAAACGCTCGAGGCAATTCTCTCAAAGATTCAACCCTGGATGAATCTACAAGAATTTCAACTTTTTTCTCCGGGCCTTCAAAAACCATCCAACCGCTCTCAAAAATAAAAATGTTTTGTATCCCTAGCTTACAAAGATATTTTTGGCAAGACAATAATTTCACCGACGAAGCAAAATAAATACAAAATAGGGCACGCCCACAATAGACATCACGGCCCCAATGGGAAGGGATAGAGACGTCACTAGTCGAGAGAGAGTATCTAAGAGGGAAAGAAAACATCCACCCAAAACGAGGCAAATAAGATAATTTTCTCTAAATAAGTGTCCTTGAAGCTCTCTTACAAAGTTTGGAATGACAAGCCCTACAAAGCCAATAGGCCCTACTTGAGAGATGATCAGAGAAATGGAAAAAGAGGTTACAAAGAGAATCTCTTTCTGAAGCCGCAAGACGTGGACTCCCGTGCGAGAAGCAAAACCGTCAGAGATACCCAGTAAAGTTATTTCAGAACGTCTGAAAAAAGAAAATACCGCAAGGCAACTCAATCCAAAAAAACACAAGAGAACGGGAATACCGCCATAGACATCGGTACTTCCAAGAATCCAAGTGAGGTAGGAAAAAGGCCCAAGACGTCCTCCAAGCAGTTGAAGAATAGAAATTAGAGATGAACTAAGCAACCCTAGGGCGACACCCACGAGAAGGAGTTTTGTCACGGAAAATACTTTCATCAGGGCCATGGCAGATAACAAGATAAGGATAACCCCAAAAGCACCTAAGAAAGAGAGGAAAGGTAGTCCCAATAAGGCCACATCCAAAAAAATCCCTACGGCCACCATAAGGGATGCTCCTGTAGACACGCCCAGTGTATAGGGAGTGGCCAAAATATTATTAAAAAGATTTTGAAAGAGTAATCCGCCAAGGGCCAAGGCCGCCCCGCTAAAAAAGGCACAGAGAATCCTTGGAATTCTTAAAGAAAGGATGATCTCAATCTCGTTCTCATCTAAGGCCCAAGGATTTAAATGACCTTGCGGCCAAAGAGGAGATGTGACAATGAGTGCCAAAAGAATGATCAAAAGGGACTTCATCTATAAACCTCGTTGAAAACATCGTCATAAGTTCCTTGGGCCGCTTCTATGGCCTTGTTTTTAAGGCAAAAGGTATTCCCTAAGTGTTTTTTCACAAAATCCCTATCATGAGAGACTACAATAATAAAACGTTCCTTTTCTTCTTCAATGAGTTTTATCATTTCCTTTTTTCTCTTAGGATCGAGGAAGATAAAAGGTTCATCTAAAATGATTATCGGACTGTCTCGCAAAAACATCGAGGTCAACAATATTTTTCTCCTTTCCCCCCCGGAGAGTTGTTCAAAAGGGGAATCTAAATAGGAAAGGATGCCAAAATTTTCCAGAAGATTTTTTTCCCGATCATTGAATTCAATTCTCCAATAAAAAGAATCTCGATAAAAAAAGTTCATTCTCAAAAGTTCTCGCACATTCACTGAGGAGAAAATCTCCTCCTGTTGAGGTAGGTAGGAAAAAAATTTGCTTCTATCGAGAGGAATTAACAATGCAGGATTCTTTTCATTCACTACCACCCGCCCTTCATCGGGAGGAAGAAGCCCCATAAGGAGACGACATAAGCTTGTCTTGCCTGCTCCATTAAGTCCTATAAGAGGATAGATTCCGGGTTTATTGAGGAACATATTAGCGCCATCAAAAATTATTTTATCCCCATAGGTAAGGCCTAAATCCTCAATAAATATCCTCACAACCGTATACCTATATCAATGAGGTGTTGAACAATTTTTGGGCCGGGAACAAAATAGTGTCGACCTTGAAAAACGCGTACCCACCGGATACGTTTATTAAACCTTTTCCAGAGCTTTTCATTTTCCGGAAATTCTTTTGTCGTGATCAGTACCACACCATCTATCTCTAATTGAGAAAAATCCTCTAGACTTAAGGTGGGATAAAGGCCTTTCTTCGGAGAGACAACAGTAAACCCCATGTGTTCTAACACGTCTCCATAGAACGTCTTCCTCGATGCCACAGTTATATTTTTGAAATATCCTAAGGCGCGAGATACGCCGACAACGAAAAGAATTCTTTTAGGAAAAAGTTTTCTTCTGACAAGGGCCGTTTGTCGTTTTATTCCTTCAACAATATTTTTTGCTTTCTTTTGCCTATGGAATCTTCTTCCCAGGATTTCTAAAGATTCATAAAGATCGTTTAAGTTATTAATCTTTAACTCTATGGAGTTAAGAGAGAAGGCCTTGAGAAAATCTACAAGTTTTTTGTTGCCCACCATTTGAGGTAAGATAACCCAATGAGGCCGTAAACTTGCTATTCGCTCGAGATTTGGACTCAAGGCACTTCCTATCCTTTGCACGGTATTTTCATGTGAACAATAATTACTTACACCGACGATCTCTTCGGAGAGTCCTAATTCAATAAGCATTTGAGTCCCGCTGGGAAATGTGGAAACAATTCTCGCCATGTTACACCAAGGGAGAATTAACAATAAAAGAAACAGTAACATGGCCTTGTTTTTCACAAACGCCACCTTAGCGCACACAGTCTAGCTTAGCAAGGATTTGTTTGTTGTTTACTTCACTGATACAAATTCTTCGTTTGCTCCGAAGGGGAAGAGGATGGAGGTAAAAAGGTTGAGGGGACATTTTCTAACAATGTACCAAGATTTTTAAAAATTTCCGATAAAACCTTTGCAGAATCACCTTGGGCCTTGATTGTCACCTCTCCACTTTGATTCTTCGATACATGAATTCCCGAAAAGATATTCGTTAGATCATATACGGAAGATGACGAAGATACCCGGGAAGGATAAGTGGTTTTAATAGGTCTTTCTTCTTCTTTCTCCTTGAGTATATTATTTTCTCTATCTTCCGTTTCATCTGAGGGAGATGTTTCTATGAAGTCGATATCGTCTACAAGAGGTAACTCCTCTACTTTCCCTATAACATTCTTCACTTGAGATAAGAAATTCTTAGATTTATCGAAAAGAACCTCGTTGGTTGTCCCATCAAAAAAACTCTTAAAAACAAGTTTCTTTTGTTCTATGAGATTAAAAATACGAGACTCGATACAATTTTCCGTTACTAGATTATAGATGTGCACGGGACGCTCTTGACCTAATCTGTGGATACGAGCGATTCTTTGCTCCATAACGGCAGGGTTCCAAGCGAGATCAAGATTGATACATACACTAGCGGCCTTCTGAAGATTGAGACCTACTCCTCCGGCATCTGTGGCAAAAAATATACGTACATCAGGGTCATCATGGAACTGTGTGATATTTTCAACTCTCTTTTTCCTATTTTGTTTTCCCGTAAAGAAAACCGCCTCCACATCCTCTTGCCTCAATATATCTCCAACGGCCCAAGAGGCCAAGGTGAGCATTCGTGTCCATTGGCTAAAAACGACGATTTTGACACCCTTTTGTCTTAGAAAGGAAGAAACAATGGATCGAAATTCTGTCAATTTGGGAGAATCTATATCTTTGAGCCTCTTGGCAGGATCATCATCCCTAATAGAGGGCCAAACATCCTCAAAATGGTAGAGGGCCGTAGCATTACTGACAATCCTCATTTTAGCTAATAACGACATAAGGCGTAGGTGTTCTTGCGGTTTTAAGGGGCGAATTTCTAGGATTTTCAAAAGCTTGGCCACTTTTATCTTCAATTCTTCATGAATTTCTTCCTGAGATGCCGTGATAGGGAGAACAATGGGAGTATCGATTCTCTTTGGAAGTTGATCGAGAATTTTTTCCCTTGTCCTTCTGAGAAAGAAAGGTTGAATTCTTTTCCTCAATACATCGAGGTTCGTAACCCCCGTTATATTTCTATCTTCCACAGATGTTCTTCTATATGTAGTTTCAGGCAAAAGCCTCCAAGAAGGCCCAAGAGCTCGTCCGTTAATCCAGTCCATGAGAGACATCAGTTCTGTGATCCTATTTTCAAAAGGTGTTCCGGTGAGAATAAGGCGATAGGGAGAGGTAAGTTGTTTAATATTACAGGCCGTTTTTGTCTCAAAATTCTTTATCCGTTGGGCCTCATCTAAAATGACGGCCGTCGGAGCGGCCTTCTGAATAAGATGTAGGTCTCGGAGAATCAGTTCGTAATTGATAATAAAAATTTTCTCCTTAGACTCATAAATTTTCCTGCGTTCCTCGGGGTATCCATCTACGATAGAGGGACTGACGCCAACGGCCTTATGCCATTCCTGCTGCCATTGATACTTGAGAGAGGCCGGGCAAATAACCATAAGTCTTTTTACCAGTTTATTTTGTAGGAGAGCATTTCCCCATGAAATACCTTGTATTGTTTTACCCAGACCCATATCATCGGCAAGAAGAAACCGTCCAGCAGAAAGAGCAGAGAGAACGCCTTCCTTTTGATAAGAAAAAAGCTTTATTTTTTGACCGGACAGAGCTCTTCGAAATTTTTTGTCATAAGATCGAAGTTTTTGACAAACCTTTAACTCTTCAATATTTTCCCGAATTACGGCCTTTAAAGCAGGATCAACAGAAAAAATATTTCTTTTTTCTTTTCTAGTGGAGTATCTTTCTAGGTTCACGAGTTTTTGTATGGAGTCTTTCTTCCCTAGGGCCCCGTGCAGGTAATGGCGGTGATGATTACTATTCCAAAGAAAGTACTTCTTTACTTCATTAATTTCTTTAGGAGAGAGTTCCTTTTCGTAGGCCTCAAGACAAAGCCCCTCAAGAGGATTAATAACTTTCTCATATTGCACAGGTGGAATAAAGCGCAGGAGGGGAAAAGTCGATCTTGTCTCTCTAAAAAAATTTTTTCGTATTCTAGGATGGGCCCCAAAATAAAGATCAATTTTGGCCATATGCTTGCAAAACCTTAAAGTACTCTTTCTAAAGTCAAGGCAAGTACAGCTCCCATCAATGCCCTTGGAGCTCACAAGCCTAACGTCATAAGGAATTCCCTTTAGATGACCTAAAACTTTATAGTCTCCTAAAGTTCGTCTCCTAGGTGGTCTCGAAACAATCTTTAGAGTTCCGTCTTCTGCCGATTTAATCCTTCTAAGCAATGCATCCATAGCATCAATGGCAACATGAAAGTTGTAAGGGCCGTAGAGTTCCAAAATATGCTTTGCATATCGAGAAGGGATAAGTCCTACCTTCTCCGTAGAGGTTGCCTTTCCTAAAAGAAGACTGTAAAGTTCTAAATTTTTATAGGATTCTAAAATAACATCACATGCTTCCTCCTTAAAGAGGGGAATGGATGATAAATCGAAAGGCAGTTTCTCATACCCCGATTTTTTTAACAATTCTTCGTAAACCCTTTTTTTCTTCTTAGTATTTTTGAGATAGAGTATTTGCAAAAGGGCGGCCAAAAATATGCTACAATATTCTTGCGATTGCTCTTTTGTTGAAGAAAAAATATTCAAACTAATTTGCTTCTTTAAATTCCCTTCGTTCAGAACGACATAAATACTCTCCTTTTCAATCCTTTCGATGGAAATAAGGCCTCTACTTTGAATATCTGTACCCCGTTTAATAATCGATGAATTCCACATAGTTTTCTCCTTTTTTTTCGAATAATAAAAATACAACGAGCAAGATTCTATGAAAAAAATTTTCTTCTGACATCTTTTTTTTTAATGCTTGCGCGTCAAGGCCCCGGTGATCAAAGACCCTATGCAATGCAAAGATTTTTTTTATTTTTTAAAAAAAATATTTTAAAATTTCTTGAATAACCTAAATATGATGAGCATTTTCACTAAAAAAAATCTTTTTTCTGCAGAACTTCAAACGAAAATTAATTACCTCAAAACAAAAAGGCAGTGCGTCAAACTTGGAGGCCTCTCTTTTGCTTCCCCTCTGCTTTTAGCACCTATGAGTTCTATTACCATTCCCCCTTTTCGCCTTCTCATGGAAAAACTTGGTGCCGGAGGGAGTATCAGCGAATTAGTCAGCTGTCACGGCATCAACTATGACAATTCTAAAACTCTTCAAATGCTTACTATTGATCCTAGAGAACAACATTCGGGCATTCAGCTTTTTGGAGAAGACCCGAAAAGTTTGGGTTTGGCCGCTCAAAAGGCCGAAAGTTATGGGCCTAAGTTTATTGATATTAATATGGGTTGCCCTGTTCGCAAGGTGGTTACTAAAGGTGGAGGTAGTGCGCTTCTACGAAATCCCTCAAAGCTTGGTCATTTTTTTCGTATTATTAAAAAGGCCGTCTCGATTCCACTAACTATTAAAATTCGAACGGGATGGGAGTATCAAAATGCTTCTGAAGTTATCTCTATTGCCTCTAACGAGGGGATAGAATTTGTGACTATTCATGGAAGAACTCGGGCCCAACAATATAAAGGAGAGGCCGATTGGAACTATCTTGAAAATCTGAAAATTGATGCTTTATTGCCTCTTGTAGGCAATGGTGATCTTCACACGACAGAGACTGTTAAGGAAAAACTTAAGTCTACTTCTCTTGATGCCTTGATGTTGGGAAGAGGCCCCTTGAGAAATCCTTTTATTTTTTTAGAGGCCTTTGCCGATAAAAACGAGCGACCTTTTCGGCCGAAAGACTTTTTCGAGGTCACCTATGCTTTGGGCCGCCTTCTTCAGGAATATTATGCACCCCTAGAAATCAACCCCCTTATTTTTCTCAAAAAACACACGGCCTGGTTTGCTCATGGTTTTGAGGGAGCAAGCAAGGCCCGCCAAAATTTTTTTCAGGCACAAAACTTTGAAGACCTCTTGACCTTGGCAAAAGAATATTTTTTAAATGTTGAGTCATCCGGGATAACAACAAAAACTATCGATACCTCAGACTCTTTTATGGCCGGTGGACATGGTTAAAAAAAGAATTGCGGGATTCTCCCACATTAAAATTATTTGGAAAAAATCTCCAATCCGTGTTTCGTAAGTTCCTTCTCAGAAATGACGGTCACACCTAATTCCTCGGCCTTCTTAAGTTTGCTTGATGTGATTTGAGTGTTCTTTACAATAAGAATATCGGTATTCTTTGAAACATTTTTTACAATTGTTGCCCCTTGTTTTCGAAGATTTTCTTCAACAACACTCCTTTTTTCACTCAAAGTTCCCGTAATACGTACTCTTTTATTGAAAAAAAATCCATTTTCTTTCCTGTGTGTTTCAAATTTAAACCCTAGTTTTAGTAAACGATTTATCAATTCTTTTTTCTTTTTTAAGGAATTAATAAAATCTGTTGCGGATTTTATTGCAAACCCCTCCAGAGAATTCAATTTTTTTACATCAAGGTCTAAAATCTTATCTGCCGTATTGAATCCGGCCCGTACAATTTTTTCACATCTGTTATAGGCCCCACCTTGAATGCCTAGAGAAGAAAGAAACGTGGTAAGACTGATATTTTTTGAACTTTGAATTTGTTTATAAAGTTTCTCGGCAAGTTTCTCTTTTGTTTTATTTAAAGAAAGTAGTTTTTCAATACTTAATTCATAGAGGTCCGGGATGCTTTTTACATGGCCCTTTTTTATCATCTGTTCTAAGCGCTTTGAACTTAAATCATCAATACCTATTTTAACAATAAAATTTAAAATACTCTCTTGAATTCGTGCCGGGCATAAGGTATTGCGGCAAATAATTCTTATGCCTTCAACAATAACATCTTGTTGACATGAGGGACATTGAGTGGGAATTTCAACACGGCCTTTGACCGAATGTTCTTTCACGGCCATAAATTTTGGGATGACCTCTCCCGATCGAGTGATCTCTATTCTATCACCCTTTTTCAATTGATGTTGATGAACAATACCGTAGTTGTGCAGAGTCACCCTTGAGATCTCGGCCCCACTAAGTTTTACGGGATGCACATGAGCGACGGGAGTCAAAATACCGTTTCGAGAGACTTGCCAAGAAATTTTATTAATGATTGTAGTTTTTGTATCGCTCTTGTATTTTAGTGCCATTTTATAGCGCGGATGATGGTTCGTTTCCCCCATCTGTTCTTGAAGAGAAATATCATTAAGAGTGAAAACAAGTCCATCAATAGAGTAATTTCCATTAGACATGAATTCTTTGGCCTTTAAAGCGGCCTGTTTTACGGTAGATATTTTTTTATGTAACTCTATCTCCGTTATGTTAAATCCTAGTTTTTTTAAATAAGTGTATTTTGATTTTTCTTTTTTAATTTTTTTGAAAGATAGAATATCAAAAGCATAGAAATTAAGATAACGGGCAAGTTCTATATGATCTTTCCTTAGGAGAAGACCTGCAACAATATTTCTTTGATTGCGTGGACATTCAAGGCCTCTTTTTTTCATTTCCTCAGATAGAAGGTGAAAATTTTTTCGTGTACAAAATAATTCTCCTCGAATTTCAAAAGATTCATCGGGCCTAACTCTTCCGGGAATATCAAGAAGCCAATTCATCTTATCGGTTATTTCTTCTCCAAAACTCCCATTGCCTCTCGTTTTTGCAACAATTAACGTTCCCTTTTGGTAAACTAGAGAACAACTAACTCCATCAATTTTATAAGTGCTTATGACCTCTCTTCCTTGCCTCCACTTTTCAAGTCCTTCAATATCGTACACTTTTGCCAGAGAAAGCATTTTTTTATCGTGTTTAATTTTTTGAAGAGGCCCATTTTGACTTCCTACCAGAAAAAGAACTTTATTGTTTTGATCTAAACAGCGCAATTCTTCTTCGAGAAGATCGTATTCATGATCCTCTATTTCTGGTATTACTTGATAGTAAAGGGCCTTGTGTTTGAGAATAAGTTTCTCTAGCTCTTTTATTCTCTTCATAGGAAGAGAAACTTTAACACGATTTGCTCTATTTTCCAAGCGGGAAAGTCACTCGATCGCTTCTTATTCCCAGACTACCTCTAATATGTCAGGAAAAGTATTTCCAAAGGCCCTTTCCGGTGTTACACCATAAAAAACATTATGAGCATCGGAATTATTATTATAGGTGATGAAGTTCTTTTAGGCAGAACTCAAGATACAAACACCTCTTGGTTGGGCCGCTATCTTTTTTCTCAAGGTCTCTCGCTTAGTTTAGCTCTTACGGTTGGCGATGATCCACAGGCCATTAAAGATGCTTTAAATTTTATGTTAAAAAAGGTTCAACTGGCCGTCACATCGGGAGGTCTAGGGCCGACTCGTGATGATATCACAAAGCAGGTACTGGCAGAATTTTTTGATGCTCCTCTTGAAGAAAATACCAAGGCCTGTGAAATTGTAAAAAAAAATTACGAAAGGCATGGAAAATCGTGGGATTCCAAATCCAATAATTATCATCTTATCCCTCGGAAATTTATCCCTTTAAACAACCCTTTGGGATTAGCTCCCGGGTTGGCCTTTAAACGAGATGAAAAGCTGATTCTCTCTGCCCCGGGGGTTCCAAAAGAGTTTCAGGCAATGGCCTCCAAGGAATTTCTTTCTTATTTACCAAGAACTTCTTCCAAAAGATCGCCAAATAATCGCAAAATAATCATTCGAACGTCCTTCATTCAAGAAGAGGAGATTTTTTATACGATAACACCAAAACTTTGGGATCGACTTTCGACCTTTGGAAAAGTGAGTTCTCTTCCCAATTCCACAGGAGTGGATATCCTTGTCATGTTGAGAGATCGAGGAAATCTGGCATCTGAGAGTGAAAAAGAAATTAGACAACTTCTTGAACATAGTCCTCTTCAAAAATATATCTGGTCTTGGCAAGATCGTCGCCTTGAAGAGATTATTGTAGAGAAGGCCCAAGAAAAAGCTCTCACTTTTTGCTTTGCTGAAAGTTGTACCGGTGGACTTGCGGCCTCAAGAATTACGGATGTTCCAGGGTCTTCTACTGTTTTTATGGGAAGTTTTGTCACCTATGCAAACAATCTTAAGACAAATGTCCTTAGTGTTTCAAGTAAAACACTTTCAAATACCGGTGCTGTTAGTGTCTCTACGGTTAATGAAATGGCCCAAGCCGCAAGGAAGCTCTCCCACGCTCATGCGGCCATTTCTTTTTCGGGCATTGCAGGGCCTAGCGGAGGAAGTATTGAAAAACCTATTGGAACCGTGGCCATTTCTCTTGCTACCAACCAAGATGTTTGCGGAAAACTCTATCGTTTTCAGGGAGATCGGTCTCGACTTAAACAAAATTTTTCTCAAATGGGACTTCTTCTTTTACTAAGGTGGATTCAAAATTCCTGATTATTTTGAACTACCCCTCCCTAAAGGGAGGAGATTCTTGCTTCCCCGACAACTGCCTTAGGCACAAGTACCTTTGGTCTTACACTGTCTCCACAAGCTGTCACGGTAGTCCCTACCGCCAAAACATTCTTTGCCGCATTGATGTCTCGGTCGTGAGTACTCCCACAACTTGGACAATCCCAACGACGCATACTTAATTGCAATTCTTTGTTTCTATATCCACAATGTGAGCAATCTTGGGACGTGAATTTTGGGGAAACTTTTTTCAATTCCCTACCGTACCAATCACATTTATACTCAAGGAAATTTACAAGACTTCCCCAAGAACTGTCACTTATGGACTTAGAAAGTTTTCTATTCCTAACCATTCCTTTTGTGTTCAAGTCCTCGATATAGACCACTTGGTTCTTGCGAACTATATCCGTACTTAACTTATGGAGGAAGTCCTTCCTGGAATTTCTTATTTTTGAGTGGACTCGTGCCACAAGGTTTCTCTCTTTTTCTCTATTCTTTGAACCCTTCTTTTTACGAGACAGGGACTTTTGTTCCATTCTTAGTTTGGTCTCGTATTTGTAAGTATACTTAGGGTTGCCCGATTGAAAACCGTCGCTACCAACTGCTACATCCTTGACTCCCATATCTAGGCCGATTGTTTTTCTTACAAGGGCCAAATGGGGTACCTTCTCTTCTACAAGTATCGAAACAAAGTATTTTCCGTCACAATCTTTGGATATTGTTAATGATGAGGGCGTTCCGAAAAATCTTCTTGACCATACAGGTTGTATGTCTCCAATTTTTGCAATCTTTAAAATACCGTCTCGAAAAGTGAATCCATTCTTCATGTAGTGGGCCGATTGTTTCCCGGACCTATTCTTGAAACGGGGATATTTTGCCAATCTCTTAAAAAAGTTAGAATACGCCCTATCTAAATGCCTTAAAGATTGCTGAAGCGTCACACTTGAAACATCAGACAACCACTCCTTTTCAAACTTTAGTTCTTTCAGTCTTTTGGACGTTTCATTGTAACCGAGACCTTTACCGGTTTTTTCATACGACGTCTTCCTATCTTGAAGGCCCCAATTATAGACAAAACGAACACAACCAAAGGTTTGGGCCAACATCTTCTTTTGGGTCTTATTCGGATAGAATCGGTATTTGTATGCTCGCTTGACTACCTTCATCATCTCAACTATACTTGGTCTCATTTGAAAAGTCAAACAAGCAATGACAGGATTCGTAAGGGAAGGCATTGTGTCTTTGCTTTAACCGTGCATTTGGTCTTTGTGCCAAAATATCGGCGAAAAGTATTCTCAAAAGAATTACTTGATATTGTACAAAGCTATTTTGAGAAGGTTTTGGACGATTTTGAAGCAACTTTAGTGGAATTTAACGGAGAATCCGATCATGTGCATCTTCTCATCGAATATCCACCAAAACACTCTATCTCAAGAATGGCAAATTCTTTAAAAGGCGTTTCAAGTAGATATTTGAGGCAATATCATTGGAAAAAAGTTTCTCCTTTTCTTTGGGGAAAGGCATTTTGGAGTCCAAGCTATTTCGCAGGAAGTGCCGGAGGTGCAACTAATAAATAACTTTGACATTTTGTTGAGGATAGTGTTAAATATACTTGTTGGTGAAGCACGATTTGCGGCCTAAGCAAATCGAGACTCCCTTTAGGGCCGTGGACGATGATGTTTCTGATTCATATTGGTTTTGCATTCCTACTTAATTTTCTAGACAGACCTCACCGTAGGGATGATATCATTTTATATGTTGAGATTTGATCCGGCATGGATAAGGCCTAAAAAAGCAACAGGTCAAGCGGTACTCTACTATGACGGCCGATGTGGTTTATGCCATCGAGTGATTCGTTTTCTTCTAGCTAAAGACAAAAGTGCTCTGTTCAAATTTTCTCCCTTGCAAAGCAAGGCCTTTGAACAAGCATTGCCTCAAAAAGAACGGGATAAATTACCGGACAGTATCGTTTTGCTGTTAGAAAACGGGAAAATACTCACACTCTCTTCGGCAGTTATTTATCTTTTAGTTCAGTTAGGTGGTATGTGGAGAGTCCTCGGTATAATGCTATGGCCGATACCAAAGTTTATTCGTGATTTTGGCTATAATTTTATCGGAAGCATTCGATATAAACTCTTCAAAAGACCGGAGGATACTTGCCCTCCTATTCCAAATCATTTACGCACTCGATTTTTATGCCAAAAAACTTGAACTTTTGAATAAAGTACTATATTAATTTCATTAAATGTTGCACTTGCTGTGTAAAGAGAGGCATCTAATTGACTACCTACATAACAGCACCAATTAAGGCATTAATTGGTTATACCGGTTTTGTTGGAAGTTCTTTAAAAGAGCAATGCAGTTTTACAGATTTTTATAATTCTAAAAACTTCGTTCAAATGGAAAACAAAACCTATGACCTTGTTGTGTGTGCCGGAATTTCTGCTGTAAAATGGATCGCAAATAAAGAACCGGAAAAAGACAAGGCAAAGATTAAAGAACTTGCAGATATTCTCAACACTATTAAGACAAAGCAATTTATTTTAATATCGACAATTGATGTCTATTCCAAATTCAAAGAAAAAAATGAAGACTACAAATGTGTTATCAGAGACTGCCCCCCCTATGGGAAACATCGCCTTGAATTCGAACATTTTTGTTTCAAAAAATTCTCGGATTGTACAATAGTTAGGCTTCCTAGTTTATTTGGAAAAGGATTGAAAAAAAATATCATTTATGATCTTTTAAACGACAATTGTTTGAAGATGATAAATAAAAGATCCTCTTTTCAATATTACAATCTTAATTATTTGTGGAATGATATACAAAAAGCAATGCAAAACGACATCAAACTTATTAACCTTTTTACTGAACCAATAAAAACTTTGGACATTATTACATCCTTTTTCCCAATAAAGAAGTGCGGCGAACAGGCCTCTGCAGAATCTCATTATAATCTTCAAACGAAGTATGCTCATCTTTGGGAAAAAAACATCCCTTATATTTATACTAGAGAAGAAGTTATGAAAGACCTTCATAATTTTATTACTCAATATAAGAACAAAAGAAAAAAATGAATCTTTCCGTTTCTAATATTGCTTGGGAAGATAATAACGACTCTAAAATATTTAAGCTTCTAAAAAGGCATGGAGTTTCCGGAATAGAAATTGCTCCTACTAAGATTTGGGAAGGGTGGAAAAATGCTTCTTTTAAAAAAGCAAAAGAATACAAGGTGTTTTTAGAAGATTTAGGATTTCAAATTCCTGCAATTCAGGCCATCCTTTTTGGAAAAGAAGACCTCCAGCTTTTTCACCCATCTTCTCATCCGAAATTTTTTAATCATATTAAACTGGTAGCAGAATTAGCAGAGGGCCTCTCAAGCAATGTCTTGGTGTTTGGTGCTCCAAAAAATAGAAGACGAGGAAAAATTCCTTATAATGACGCTGTCGAAATGGCCGTGGATTTTTTTTTCAAGGCCGCAGAAATTTGCAAAGAGCATAAATGTTATTTTGCAATTGAGCACAATCCGGCAGAGTACGGTTGTGATTTTATCAATAATGTTTCTGAAGCAAAGGCCATTGTAAAGAGAGTTAACAATCCTTTTTTTAAATTACATTTAGACTCCGGAGGAATTCATATGAGCGGAGAAGATATAAAAGATGCTATTCTTCAAGCTGGAGAGTTTGTACACTATCATATCAGTGAGCCTATGTTAAGAGAAATCTATAAAGGCGTTGTAAATCATAAAAAAGGAATAGAAGCTTTAAAATCAATTAATTACCAAAATTGGGTATCAATAGAAATGAAACAACCTTCTTCTATTAGACTATTGGAGCAATCCGTTACTTATATAAAAAATATACTAATGGAAATAAATTAGTAGTGCCTGAAATTATTTTATGAAAGTTTTAGTAATTGGCGGGGGCTTCTTTGGCATGTATATCGCAGAGTATATTGCCAAGAAAAACATTAAAGTACTCCTTTGTGAAAAAGAGTCTTGTTTTATGCAAAGAGCATCTTTAAATAACCAAGCGAGAGTTCACAGAGGATATCATTATCCAAGAAGTATTTTAACAGCGTTACGTTCTAAAGTATCCTTTAAAAGGTTTATCAACGAATTTAAAGATAGTATAGATGATTCGTTTGAAAAATACTATATGATTTCTAAAATTCTCAGCAAGGTCTCAACTCATCAATTTTTAACTTTTTGTAAAAGAGTCGGAATCGAATGCCTTCCGGCCTCAAAAAAAATAACAAAATTAATAAATCCTTGCTATATCGACAAAGTATTTTCTGTTCAAGAATATGGATTTGATGCGACAATTATTAAAGAGACCATGCTCAAACGTCTTCAAAATGTCAACGTAGAGTATTATCTTAAGCAAGAAATTCAATCGATAAAAAAATACAAGGGAAAATTTGTTGTGATCAGCAACTCTAAACACAAATCATGGGAAATTTCTAATATAGACATAATTTTTAATTGCACCTATTCAAAGATCAATAAGCTTATAGACCATTTGAAATTTGAATTGATCCCCTTAAAACATGAAATCTGTGAAATAGTTTTGTTAAAAGTTCCTAAAGAACTAGAAAAAGTTGGCATTACAATTGTTGACGGCCCATTTTTCTCAATAATGCCCTTTCCTTCAAAAAAAGTTCATTCTTTTTCTCATGTGCGCTACACGCCGCATTACGAGTGGCATGATAGGCAAAAAGAAGATTATAAAGAACCAAGTTATAAAAAAAATAGTGCTTACCCTTATATGATTAGAGATGCCATGCGATATATTCCTATACTTTCAGAAAGTCACTACATAGACTCTATGTGGGAAATAAAAACTGTTTTACCTTGGAGTGAAAACTGTGATTCTAGGCCTATTTTCTTTGGCCCAAATCATGGACTTGAAGGTTTTCATAACGTAGTTGGAGGAAAAATAGATAATATATACGATATAGTTGACATTATTGGAAGCACTGGGATTTTAAATGGAAAATAAATTTGTCTCTTGTATATTATCTTTAAATGACACACAAGGAAGCCCCCTCTCATCTTTCTCTGACTATTTAAAAGAGCTACATGATCATTTAAATAAACATTATAGTGATTATGAGATCATTATTCTTGACATGAGTTCAAAGTTCCCACATGAAATTCAAAAAGAAATACTAAAAAACATACCCTCAATAAGATGGCTTACAATGGCGTTTCTAATAAATAATGATTTTCTGATATATGTAGGACTTGAGAATGCCATTGGTGATTATGTCGTTTTTTTAAGAGCATTAGTTGATCCTAGCAATATCGTCAACAACCTAGTAACCACATGTCAGAAATACGATATGATTGTGGGTGTATCGGATTATCCAAAGACATGGCCATATAAAGTAATTAGAAAGATAGGATCAAGGGTGCTGAAGGCAATAGATTATACACCTCCAAGTAATGCAACCCCCGTTCGATGTTTGAGCAGAGAATCTGTCAATATGATTTTAAATATAAGTAAGTCCAGCCGATTTTCTCCTTTAAGAAATTCTATAAACAGAATTCATGTAGGAGAATATAAATATAATTTAACAAACCCTAACCTATTAAAAAAAAGAACGCTCTTTTGCGGAGTTAAGGATTTCTCTAAAATAATATTTTTTTATTCTAAAAAATCATTCCACTTTATAGGATTTCTTGGAACTTTCGGTAGTACCTTTGCTTTTTTTGTTGCATTATACACTGTTTTAGTAAATTTTTTTAAAGATCATGTTGTTGAGGGGTGGACAACAATAATGCTTGTTTTCTCTATGCTTTTTGCAATTCTTTTTATAATCATAATTTCATTGAATGAGTATCTAGAGACCTTAATAAACAAAAATAACTACTCTAGTCTATATGTTTTAAAAGAGCAAAAAAGCACCTTCATGATTAATAAAGATAAATATAATGTTTTTTAAATATCAATGAATGCGCTAAATATTTCACATGAAGTTCCTAATTTTAAAACTAATGAATTTTCTGAAAAAAAGAATAAATACTGTATTTGTATATTTGTGATAAATGAGGGCGACAGGTTAATAAGGCAACTTAAAAAAATGAAACCTTTTTCAAAAGTTATTGATATTGTCGTTGCTGATGGAGGCAGTAGTGACGGCTCAACTGATAAAAATCTTCTGAGTAAATTAAAAGTAAATACACTGTTGATAAAAAAAGGGCCGGGAAGACTTGGAGCTCAAATGCGTATGGCCTTCTCTTGGGCATTAAAAAGAAATTATGAGGGAGTTATTGTTATTGACGGCAATGATAAAGACGGTGTTGAGAAAATTCCTGATTTTATCTCCAAACTTAATGAAGGCCATGATCATATTCAAGGTTCTCGCTTTATCCAGGGAGGATATCATAAAAACACTCCTCTTTATCGATTATTGGCCGTAAAGTTTCTCCACGCCCCTCTCATGAGATTAGTATCAGGATTCAAGTACACCGATACGACAAATGGATTTAGGGCCTACAGCAAAAAATTGCTTAGTGCGCCGGCAATTTCTATTTTTAGAAATGATTTTTCTGATTACGAATTACATTATTATCTAGCACTACAAAGTCCCCGGCTAGGTTTTAAATGTATAGAACTGCCCGTTTCTAGAATTTATCCCAAGGGAAAAATTCCATCTAAACTTACTTATATTGGAGGAAGTTTTCATCTTTTTTTAAAACTGATTTTAGTATTAACAGGTAGATATAATACAAAATGAAACAAACTTTTCGCAAAAATACAAGACTTTTTAAATCCGAAGTTGTTAATATTTACATTTTAACTCATCGGATTTTAACCAATTAAAAATTTTTTGGACTCCAAAATATTTTAGTGTCCAAATTAGAAACATATAGATTAGAGGGTTTAAAGGTAAATACCATAATACCATATTCATGGCCACATGGTTTCCATGCCCCTTTGCTAAAATATGCCAACTCATTGTTCCTATAAATGCTATACAGGAGGTTATAAAAATAGCAAGATGTCTTCGATCTCTTTTAAAAATACCTGATTTTAAAGAATATAAAAATGCAAAGAAGAAAGAAGTGAATAAGACTAGTTGCTTTAAGGTGAAATACTTTGATAAAACAAGAAACAATGAAGGATCATCTTCCCGCCCATACGTGCTCTTTGAAATAATTTGGATCAACCACTCTTTAGCAGGACGGCCGTATAGATCAAGTATCCAATAATGAGTTCCGATGGCGAAAAGAAATCCTATTACTCCAAAACATGATACAAAAAATGTTGGTTTTAAAAGAACACTGATTTTATTGTATTTTATTCCATAATAAATAAAGGGTAAAATTGAGGCCACCAATATTGTGGAAATATATTCATAGCCCATTAAGCATTTGATGTAGATCAACATCATATTGGCACTGCATAGAATGCAATAGTGTCGATTAGTAAAACCGTCTTTTCTTACATCAATAAACTTTCTCAGAAAGTATATATTAAACACCAAAGGTGCATACCATGCCCACATTTGCCAGTAAACATTTTTTCCAAAAAGCATCACTGTATCTTGGTAGAATATTAAGGGAATCATTAAAAATAATGTTATTTTAGATTTAAACTCTAAAAACATCCAGAAGAAAAATAACGAAAGCACGAAAGCGTTTATCAAAGCAGTTATTGTCTTTATAAATCTGTAATTATACAAAAGCTTTCTAGGAGAGTTTTTAAAAACCATGTTTGATAAAGACCAGAAAGGTTTTAAAATTAATGATTGCAATCCTACTTGAGAACCATAATAAGACACCCTGCTGTTTCCGGTACTCGATTTTTCGAGCCGAGACGCCTCTAAAAGTTTTTCATAACTGGCCGGCACCATGCGAAAGTTTCCTAAAGAGATAAATCCCATACCAATAGGAGTACTTTTTATACTTAATGAATCCGCATATAGCTTTCCAACTACAAGAGCATCAGAAAACTGCGAAAAACGAGTAAACCTGACCTGATCATAACGCTCCTTAAATCTCATAAAAAAATTAAATCTAAAACTTAAAAAAACTGTCGTAAAAAGAATAAAGAAAAATGTTTTCTTTTGATTATTTTCTATCCATCCAAGAAAATTCATATTTCCACCCAATCAATTCAATTAAGTTGTTTTTTTAACTGTTTATTTTCTTCCCTAAGTCGTTGGATCATGCAGATATTACTCATCCATCCTTTAATAACAAAAAAAACACAGAAAGACCCTGAGATAATACTCCAATAGAGATAGCGCGGAGGTACGGCAGGAACAACAAAAAAATACGTCAATAGATATAAGATTCCTGATGAGGATAAAAGTAATATAATTGTCCTAAGACGTTTATCTTGAATAACAAACATTCCAATAAGCACTTCACCAAATAAAAAATGAAACCAAAAAAAACCACCTGTGAGGATATAAACGGGGGAATAAATAGCATTAAACAACTGATTAGCAACGGTAATAAACCAATGAGTAATGCTTAATCCCTTAAAACTCGTGTTATCAAAATGTAAATTAGCGGATATACTTAGTTCTTTTGTTCTTTGTACAACTCTGTTTTCTTTGCGGACTTTGATAAAAGATAAGGTATTATTAGGGAAGCTCACACCCATAAAAAGTGCTTTAAACATTCTCCATCTAAGATGTAAATATAAAGATGGATTCTCTACTATAGAAACTATCCAAGCATAAGTCAATCTTCGACAATCATATATATTCCTACAACGGATTGCGGACATGTCTCCGGGAGGTAAAAAAACTTCCCAGTTGTTGGGTACTAATCTAAAGTCTTTGTTTTTATGTTTTTCTAATAATTTCCCTAGACTTTCGGGGAGATAGTTTTTTCCGGAAGTTTTTGATATCCAAATGATATCTTGTTTTTGAACATATTGAAACGGATAAGATTTCCTTACGTTTAAAATATAGTGAAAAATATGCAAACAAGAAACAAACCCAAACATAACTATTCCTGTCATTACAGCAGATTTTAAAAATTTCTGTTTCTTTTTTTCAAAAAAGAACCAAGAACTAAAAAAAACAATAGGAATTATTGCAAATATTCCGTTTAATCTCGTACCGAGTGCTGCGAATGACAGAAAAAAAATGGTGGTCAAGAGTAAAACTGAAATTTTGTTCTTAATAACACCTAGAGTAAGAACTCCACAGGCAAGAAGCATATAGTATGCAAATCCAATATCTTTCAAAATATGACTGTAAAAATGAGTTATCACAGGAGAAAGGACAAGAAACGGAATAAAAAGAGAAAAGCGAAACCCTAAAAGTTTATTGAAGATAAAAGTCCAACAAATTACCGATGCAAGCAAAATCAACGTATGAAGTATAAACATGGATGCCGTCAAATTAGTTATTTTCAACAATATTGACCATGTCCATGCCATCAAGGGTGGATGCCAATCATTATAGGGAGATAGGTTAAGAGCTTGACCGAATTGACTGAGCATATCGGGATTGGAATAATTGCCCGGATAATAAGCATGAAAAATAATACCTATAGATAAGCATGTTAAAGAGATGGATAATGACATCGGTGATAATAAAAAAGATGATTTATACATGATCGCTCGCTGTAATATTTTTTTGAAAGAGACTTTAAAAATTTTTCTGTATACTTTGTCACTTGCTGAAAAAATCATCTTTTTTTCCTGCCGTTGCAGAGAATCTATTTTCGCCAATTGTTTGGGTCGTTAGACGCTCCATGTATTTTATGAAAAGTGTGATCGTGTTTCTTCCCATAGGTTCTATAGTAAAATCGAATGCGATTTTTAACCCTTTTATCTGAAAGAAGATTAACGCCCTGATAATCATTTGGCAGCTTCACGGCCTGAGCAATTGTTTTAGGAATATCTGACAACTGTGCCTGATAATCATCAATTGTGAATTTTTTAGTTCTCTTCAAAGGTTTAACGAGAAGAGTACTTGATGATCGAAAATATGGAGGCCTAGACTTATGCCTTTTAAAAGCGTCCGGTATAAAAAAGGATCCATGGTCAGACATCACTAGAATCATAGTATTATCAAAAGCGCCTACATCTTTGAGATTATTGATGATATCAATTACAATTTTTATTGCACATTTTCCCTGATTAGCTCGACTTTTTAATATGGGAGGTAATAAACCGATGAAATTACAATTCGCATCATATCTCGTTGGAGCATGTGTAATGGCAGAATAAACGAATTTAAATGTTACAGGATAATTCTTTTTAATTACAGGTTTTGTTTTTACGATAGATCTTATCCATGGATACTGCATAGCGACATCATCAATTTGATATGAATCGGATTTTGTGAGATGGCGTCGTAATAACCTTTTTACATTATTATAAAGTGTTGGCTTCATCATATCCGGAATGGCCCTAAAGGCCGCATATGAAAGCAGGTCTTTATACAGAAAAATGTTAGCTCAGGGGTTTCTATTAATGATGTTTCAGGAAACATTTCATGGATTCTTGAATATTTCGTAGCACCAATAAAGTTTGTTTGTCCTCCGTTTTCTTTAAAAAGTTTTGCAATGCTGCTTTTATCGCTCAATAATTTATATCTTTTTTCTAGCTCAATATCAGCACTTATATCGCTCGTAAAAATTGTTAGGATTGAATGAGGGGTAAGGCTAAAATTGCTTATTGTATCGGAAAACCAAATAAATCCTTGAAGCTGTTTTTTAAGTTCATCATCAAGGATCGTTTCAAAAAATTCTTTTTGATATTCATCCAGTAAAATCATTAGTATATTGGGATTATCAGCCGAGTAGGTAAGAAATCGCTCTGCTTTCTTAGGATTGGCCTGAGCGTTCTCTGAACATACGCTAACGACGAGTAGGGCAAGATATAGATAGTAACGAAAATAATTTCCCCAAAAGAATCTATTCTCGCCAATTGTTTGGGTCATTAGATGCTCCATGTATTTTATGAAAAGTGTGATTGTGTTTCTTCCCATAGGTTCTATAGTAAAATCGAATGCGATTTTTAACCCTTTTATCTGAAAGAAGATTAACTCCCGGATAATCATTTGGCAGCTTCACGGCCTGTGCAATTGTTTTAGGAATATCTGACAACTGTGCCTGATAATCATCAATTGTGAATTTTTTAGTTCTCTTCAAGGGTTTAACGAGAAGAGTACTTGATGATAGAGAATATGGAAACCCAGACTTATGCCTTTTAAAAGCTTCCGGTATAAAAAAGGATCCATGGTCGGACATCACTAGAATCATAGTATTATCAAAAGTGCCTACATCTTTGAGATTATTGATGATATCAATCACAATTCTTATTGCACATTTTCCCTGATTAGCTCGACTTTTTAATTTAGCTGGCCCTTCACCGATGAAATTACAATTTGCATCATATCTCGTTGGAGCATGTGTAAGGACAAAATAAACGAACTTAAATGTTACAGGATAATTCTTTTTAATCACAGGTTTTGTTTTCACGATAGATCTTATCCATGGGTACTGCATGGCAACATCATCAATTTGATATGAATCGGATTTTGTGAGATGACGTCGTAATAACCTTTTTAGGTTATTATAAAGTGTTGGCTTCATTATATCCGGAATAGCCCTAAAGGCCGCATATGAAAGCAGGTCTTTATACAGAAAAATGTTAGCTTGAGGGGTTTCTATTAATGATGTTTCAGGAAACATTTCATGGATTCTTGAATATTTCGTAGCACCAATAAAGTTTGTTTGTCCTCCGTTTTCTTTAAAAAGTTTTGCAATGCTTTTATCGCTCAATAATTTATATCTTTTGTCTAGCTCAATATCACCACTTATATCGCCCGTAAAAATTGTTAGGATTGAATCAGTGGTAAGGCTGAAATTGCTTATTGTATCGGAAAACCAAATAAATCCTTGGAGCTGTTTTTTTAATTCATCATCAAGGATTGTTTCAAAAAGTTCTTTTTGATATTCATCCAGTAAAATTATTAGTATATTGGGATTGTCGGCCGAGTAGGTAAGAAACCGCTCTGCTTTCTTAGGATTGGCCTGGGCCTTTTTCGAACATACGTTAACGACGAGTAGGGCAAGATATAGATAGTAACGAAAATAATTTCCAAAAGAGAATCTATTGTCGCCAATTGTTGGGGTCATTAGACGCTCCATATATTTTATAAACAATGCGTTTCTTCCCGTGGATTCTATAGTAAAATCGAATGCGATTTTTAACCTTTTTATCTGAAAGAAGATTAACTCCCGGATAATCATTTGGCAGCTTCACGGCCTGTGCAATTGTTTTAGGAATATCTGACAACTGTGCCTGATAATCATCAATTGTAAATTTTTTAGTTCTTTTCAAGGGTTTAATGAGAAGAGTACTTGATGATCGAGAATACGGAAACCTTGGTTTATACTTTTTAAAAGCTTCCGGTATAAAAAAGGATCCATGGTCGGACATCACTAGAATCATAGTATTATCAAAAGTGCCTACATCTTTGAGATTATTGATGATATCAATCACAATTCTTATTGCACATTTTCCCTGATTAGCTCGACTTTTTAATTTAGCTGGCCCTTCACCGATGAAATTACAATTTGCATCATATCTTGTTGGGTTGTGTGTAAGGGAAGAATAAATGACCTTAAATGTTACAGGATAATTCTTTTTAACTATAGGTTTTGTTTTCACAATAGATCTTATCCATGGATACTTTATAGCAACTTCATGAATTTGATATGAATCGGATTTTGTGAGATTGAGATGACGTCGTAATAACCTTGCTAATAACCCTTTCACGTTATTATAAATTGTTGACTTCATCATATCCGGAATGGCCCTAAAGGCCGAATATGAAAGCAGGTCTTTATATAAAAAAATGTTAGCTTGAGGGTTTTCTATTAATGATGTTTCAGGAAACATCTCATGGATTCTTGAATATTTCGTAGCACCAATAAAGTTTGTTTGTCCTTCCTTTTTTTTAAAAAGTTTTGCAATGCTTTTATCGCTGAATAATGTATATCTTTTTTCTAGCTCAATATCGCCACTTATATCGCCCGTAAAAATTGTTAGGATTGAAGCAGGGGTATGGTTGAAATTAGTCACTGTATCGGAAAACCAAATAAATCCTTGAAGCTGTTTTTTTAGTTCATCATCAAGGATCGTTTCAAAAAATTCTTTTTGATATTCATCCAGTAAAATTATTAGTATATTGGGATTATCGACCGAGTAGGTAAGAAACCGCTCTACTTTCTTAGGATTGGCCTGGGCCTTCTCCGAACACACGTTAACGACGAGTAGGGCAAGATACACACAAAGTGTTGTCTGTCTAAATTGTTTCATAAACTATTTAGACGTTCAATTTTTAACAAGATAATATTCAGGAGACAAGTTAAAACACTAATTGATAAAACAAAGCAAGAGATAAAATTCAATCGGTTTAAATTTTTTCTAAAAAAAAAAGCAACTGAAAGTAAAAGTAAAAAAATGGCAATTTGTAAAAGTGAAATAAAGCTAAAACGATCAATGTTTAAATTTCCACGTCCGTCAAATACTCCGTATTCCCCAACTAAAAAAGTTGCATTAATCCAACTTGAAACAGCAATTACAAACAATAACATTAGAGACAATTTTTGAATAGGTTCCTTAAATAACAACAGACATAAAAGAAAGATATTAAGAATGATCCAGAAATAAACAGCATATTGAATACCTGTTTTTAGGAGCAGCGCGCCATACATTTGAAAAAATTCATTGGGATTTGATCTATAGATATCAAGAGGTGTTGCTATACACACATTCCAAACAAGCAATGCAAAACAGATGTTTGCAAAGTAAATTTTTTGGATTAAATTATCCTTTCCTTTAAGGAAAGTTCTTATTACTAAAAATCTATCGGATTGCATGATAACCGTAATAACATAAAAAGTAGTCGCTATTCATCTTGCTTTTTCTCACTCTTGCTATTTGACTTTTTAGATAAACCGAAAAATGAAATGATTTTGTACCAAAATATTTTAATAATAACGCCGGCACCTACAAATAGGCCAACAATAAGACTCATGATTGCGCTACCGGTCGCAGGATCAATGTAGGCATAAGCATCAGATACGATCACGGCCGTTAACACTACAGAAAAAACAATGTAAGATATACTCATAAAAACCTCCAAAAATATCGAATCATTTTAATTACGATATATTATTAATGCCTGAATTTAAACCCTTTTTTTTCTCACTCTTGCTATTTGACTTTTTAGATAAACCGAAAAATGAAATGATTTTGTACCAAAATATTATTAATAATAACGCCGGCACCTACAAATAGGCCAACAATAAGACTCATGATTGCGCTACCGGTCGCAGGATCAATGTAGGCATAAGCATCAGATACGATCACGGCCGTTAACACTACAGAAAAAACAATGTAAGATATACTCATAAAAACCTCCAAAAATATCGAATCATTTTAATTACGATATATTATTAATGCCTGAATTTAAACCCTTTTTTTTCTCACTCTTGCTACTTGAACTCAGCTATTATTGAATGTGGCCAAAGACTATGCAGCAGTCTTCGGTACAGCGCAGGGCGTATTTTTTCAAAATCCCCTCTAAAAAGTGAAAAAAGAGGGAGAAAAAAGTTTACGAAAAATTTTCTTAAAAAATGACATTTTCCCCAGGGAAATAAAAAGCACCGAAAACTGCTGAAGACTATGCCCTTCACCAAGAAAAATTGTGCCAAAAAGACCTTGAATTTCTTCAACAAAATACCGTATCATTTCAGTCTATTGATGCATTTATGATGTGAAATAGGTCTAAAAAGGCCTTGTCATAGTGAAAAATTGTTTTTAGAATTTTTTTACCCCTTAAAAAGTTGAGATGAAAGTATTTTTGAGCGACAAGGAAAAGACAAGCACTTTTACACCGATTAAGATTAGAAAGTGTCCAGTTTTTTTGGGGAACTCCAAATACTCGTTACAAAAAAGGAGGACTTCCGATTTAAATGAGTAACAAAATTGCAGTTTTTATGCCAAATTTTTCCGTAGGAGGTGCTGAAAAGATAACAATTAACCTTGTAAATGAATTTGCAAAAAAAGGAATTTATCTTGATCTTATTGTTATCGAGAAAAAAGGGCCGTATCATAATTTACTTTCAAAAGAAGTAAAATTATTTGATCTATCGCAATCTTCTTTTATAGCAAAATTAAAATTCCGACTCTTAAAGCCTATTGTTTTACCCCCCTCTTTGGCAGCATATTTACAAACAAATAATATTCTGATACTGGTTAGTACGCTTAATTTGCCTAGTATTATCTCACTGATTGTCAAAAAATATTTCTTCAAGAAAATAAAAGTGATTGTTTGTCTGCATAATTCACTTGCCATGGAATTATCAAAAAATAGATTGCGTGATCGCATCATTGCAAAGATACTAAAATACTTACTGCCTATAGCAGATTCGGTAGTCACCGTATCACAAGGCCTAGAAAAAGAGATTAAATCACATATTCTTCCCTCAATTTCTCATTTGGTGCGCACCATCTATAATCCAATAGACTTTCTCGATATTTCTCGCCAAGCGACAGAATCTTTATCTCATCATTGGGTTGACAAACAAGACTATCGGATAACGCTAATAGCATGCCGACTCTCTCAACAAAAAGATCTAGGAACATTAATAAAAGCTTTTGCCAAAGTTGTTAGTACCGATTCTTCATCTCGTCTTATAATCCTTGGAGATGGGCCTGAAAAGTCTCATTTAGAAAATTTGGCACGACAGCTAGAAATTTGTAGTTTCATTGATTTTATTGGATTTAAGCTCAATCCATATCCTTGGATGGCAAAGGCCCATGTTTTTGTATTGTCTTCTCTATATGAAGGATTACCCTCTGTTTTAATCGAGGCCATGGCCTGTGGAACATCTGTGGTCAGTACCGATTGTCCTCATGGGCCTAGAGAAATTTTACAAGAAGGTAGGTTGGGGAAACTCGTACCCGTGGGTGACCACAAGCAACTCTCGTGTGCAATTTTGGATATGTTGGACAATCCCACTTCGATTGATCTTTTGATCGAAAGGGCCAAAGAGTTTTCTTTGGCCTCTTCCGTAAATGCCTACAACAATCTTTTTACAAACATGACATCATCTAATAGAATTATTTACAAATCCGGTGTAGGGCAAAGAGTATAAACTTTTGTCGGAGAGGACTGATCAATGCAAAAACTTATTCCATGGACAATAACATTGTCTACAATAAGTGTAGTGTTTGGGTATAATATTCGCTTTTATCTTGCTTGGCAAATAGTTGGCATTATTGCAATCGTTAACAACGTAAAAATCTTACCTGTTATGCGTCCGCTGATATTATTACTACCAATAAGCTTTGGTGCTTATATTATTAATGGTCTTAGTATTTACAATCTTATCAAATTAAGTCAGCTCTTTTTAGTGTTCAAAGGAACCAGCTTTATTGCCTTAAATATGACAAGGGCCAATATACATAAGAGCTTACTTTTTATCGCAATTTTGACCATATTCATGCTAATACTTGAAATTCTCTTCTCTAACGATGTTGGATGGCATCATTTATTTAGAATAGATCAGCTAATTCGTCTGCCTCGATACAGATTTATGCATGGAGAAAATAACTACAGTGCTATCTTCTTATTGGCCTTGTTTTTAATTTCATTTTTAGAAAAAAAAACATTACTAAGTAAAACTTTTTTGACCTTATCGCTATTAACATTCAGTAGAGGAATAGCGGTATCATATTTAGTATTTGTATTCTTTTTATTCATTAAAAAACGATATTCTAATTTAACGAGGGGCCTTTGCTATGTGTTTTTATCTCTATTTTTATTATATCCATTTATTAACATGACAATATATCATTATGCTCCAAAAAATATAACGAACTTCTTAATCAAGAAAGGATCACCAAGGCATAAGATACATGCAGTATATACAGAGTATGGGCTTAAAAATCTCTTAGGTAGAGGGCATCTCAATTTTATAAATTTTTCTTTAGAAGACGGCCCTGTGTTGAAACACAATCCTATAGTAAATAAACAGGATCAGCATTCATTTTCGGTAGAAGTTCTTTCAGAATTTGGAATTGTCGGATACTTTATATTTTGTTTTTTTATTTTTCAATTTTTTGGAAACATCTATAAGAATGGGAAGAATCATGCTATTGCATTTATGGCCCTTTTAACAGCTTCATTTTTCTTAAATGGGCTTTCTCTGTTTCATTTCCATATTTTTATTGCATATAGCTACTATTTTTCAATGAAAGAGTGCAAAAATAAGGTATGGCCATAGATGCTAGAATCTCAATTAAAACTTGAAAAACAGTTTGTTTCGGATAAGTTGAAAACCAACCACCAAAAATTTTCTGCTTTGGGGGCGGTGTATTTTAAAGAAAAGGCATCTTATCTTGATCAGTCGCTGGAAAGTCTTTATAAACAGACTTTGCAAGCAGATGAAGTGATTCTCATCCACGATGGGATATTAACCGATGAACTTTATTCTTGTCTGAAAAAATGGCTCAAAATTTTTCCTTTTAAAGAGATCAAATTAACAGAGAATAAGGGATTGGCCGAGGCCCTGAATATTGGACTCTCTAAATGTTCTTATGATTGGGTGGCCCGATTTGATACGGATGATATCAATGACTGTCAGCGCTTTAAAATACAAATGGATTATTTGAAACTCTGTCCTGAAACAAGCGTTCTCTCCTCGGTTATAAGTGAATTTGATCAAATACCGGGTGATCTAGGAAATATTCGGGCAACGGCCTATTCCTACAAAGATATTCTCCGCTATGCAAGGACAAGAAATCCTATGAATCATCCAAGTGTCATATTCAAAAAAAGCTCTGTTCTATCTGTAGGAGGATATTCCAAGGATATACTTTATATGGAAGATTATGACCTTTGGCTTAAAATGTTAGCTCGGGGATATATATTTTCCAATATCACCAACTGTTTGGTGGATCATAGAGTCGGAAACGGGATGCTTAAGAGAAGAAGAGGAATCGTTTATGCCAAGTCGGAACTCATTCTCTACAAAACCAAGCATAAGCTTAGTTTTAAACCAAAAATAGGCACTCTGCTCACACGGTTATGTTCCCGTTTTCTTCCCCAAGTAATTTTATCAATGCTCTATCGCTTTTTGAGATGGAGGGACAAAAAGGCATGGCCCGGAAGCAAGGGCATTGTTTCACTCCCATTTCAGGGACAAAGATACCCAATATATGATGGAAAAAGAAAAAACGACGAAAAAAACTCACTTTTTCGCTAAACGTCTTTGAAGGATTTTTCCCATAGATAAAAAAATATTGTCACAATCGAATATCGCAATTTTTATTCCTAGTTTAGGTGGAGGAGGAGCTGAAAAGGCAATGGTTAATCTCATGGCCGAATCCGCAAAAAGAGGTACTTTTATCGATCTCATCACGATAGATCCGGAAGAAAAATATATAAATTTTTTGCCTCAAGAAATACATTGGAAAGTCTTGCAACCACAATTTTTTATGCACTCACCTTTGTTACAATCAAGATTTTTAAAGAATTTAAAATACATCACTGTTTTACCGATGCTTGTAAAATACATAAAAAAAAGGAATATTCATATACTGCTCACAACATTGCATATACCCAATATTATTGGTTTGATTATAAAAAAATATTTTGTTAAAGACATAATATCAATCGTACGAATGGCCAATACATTTTCAGTACAATCATCTAAGTCTAAAAACTGGCAGATACGTCTTGCTACCAATATACAAAGGCCTTTATTGCCTATAGTGGATGCTATCATTGCAAACTCAAAAGGTTCTGCAGAGAATATTAAACTTCATCTTCCCACCGTATCCAATCTTGTACACGTCATTTATAATCCCGTAACATCACCAAACATTACAATACAAGCAGAAAAACCGATAAATCATCCTTGGATTGGGCCTCCTAATTTCAAGATAATCCTCTCCGTTAACCGTCTGCATCCGCAAAAAGATTTATCTACTTTGCTTAGAGCGTTTGCAGAAGTTATGAAATTGGAACCTTCTCGATTGATAATTTTAGGTCAAGGGCCTGAAGAGAATAAACTAAAAAAAATAGCAGACAAATTGGGCATTAGAAATACTATTGATTTTGTTGGGTTCCAACAAAACCCCTTCTCCTGGATGGACAAGGCAGATGTCTTCGTATTATCTTCTCTTTTTGAAGGTTGTCCAAACACTTTGATTGAGGCCATGGCCTGTGGTACTCCTGTAGTCAGCACCGATTGTCAAAGTGGGCCTAGAGAAATTCTAAAAGACGGCCGCTTAGGACGATTAGTTCCGGTAGGTAACTATAAAGAACTTGCATCGGCAATTTTGGAGACCTTTAACAATCCTGTTTCGTCAAAAATATTAAAGGAAAGAGCGCAAGACTTTTCCGTAAAGTTGTCTGTGGATAGGTATCTTAGTCTTTTTAAGAACATGGATAAAAAACGACACCATCATTAAGTAATCATTCAAGGAGAGAGAATCTCTCGCAGAGTTTTTGCCAACTCTTGATAATTGATGGGTTTTGGTAGATAAGTGTACCCCCCCTTTTCTTGAACTTCATCTTTGGTCATCTCTATAGTGATGTGTCTCACAAGATCATCGGAAGAATCATTTGATTCTTTTTTAAGTTTGTGGTCGTTAGGTGGCAGATTTTTTTTGCTTTTTTCATAAAGGGCCGAAATGATAATCACATGTGGGCGTGGGGGGGGAAGATTTTTAATGTAATCGAGAAGTTCCATTCCGCTTCCTTGAGGCATTCTTACATCGGAGATAACTACTTCAATATTTTCGCTTTTAAGAATATTAATGGCCTTTTGAATATTGTGGGCCTTAAAAGACCTGTAGTCGGTCATCTCCGAAATGTGAAATTCAATAATATCACAAATATCAACCTCGTCATCGACAATCAAAATATTTTTCTTTTCTGCATTCATTAGTCTATTTCCGGTTTTAAATTTAGGCCCTTTTTAAACTAAAAATAAATTGTGTATTATCATTTTTCTCGTTTAAGTACAACACTCCTCCATGAGACTCAATAATACTTTTACAGATACTTAATCCAAGTCCCGTTCCTTTTCCAACTTCTTTTGTGGTAAAAAAAGGATCAAACACTTTGCGCATATACTCTTTTTTTGGAGGAGTTCCTGAATCAGTCACAAGAAATTCCATAAAGTTGTTTTTAGTTTTAGCGACACTCAATCGTACCCATTTTTTATCAAGGCCCCCGATAGCATCAATAGCATTATTCAAAAGATTGAGAAGCACTTGGGATATTTCCTGTTCTCGACAAAGAACTTCAATATCATCAAATTCTCCGCTTTCTATACGAAAGTCTACACTGTGTCGTTTAAACCTATCCTGACTTAAATTATAGGTTTGAGACAAAATATTGGCAATAGTTACTTTGCTAAGAGTAGTATTAATTTCGTTATGGGAATATCTACGAAGACTTGTGATGAGGTCTCCTATTCTTTCTATAGTCTTATCAATCTTTTGAGAAATTTTGATAGCACTTTCAGGATCAAGTTTTCCTTTCTTGGCCTTTTCTTTCAACATACTTGCATTACCGCTAATAATGGCCAAGGGGTTATTTATTTCATGAGCAATCCCTCCGGCCATTTCACCGAGGGCCAAGTATTTTTTTGAACTGGCAATGATCAATTCATTTTCTTTTTCCACCCTATAAGTTTGTATGTATTCGTAACAAATACCGACAAAGGGAATAAAGTAGCCCAAGATTTTGAGAAAATGGGCAATATTAAAGTGGTTGTCAAAGTTTACTTGGTGGCCGTAAATCATATGGAGTTGACATAGAAGGTTGGGCAAAACGCTTAAAATGAGGGAAGACGAAAAAGGGCCTGGGTGTAGCCTAAAAAATTCAAAAAAGACATAACCTGCTAAAAAAAATAAAACAAAGGCATAGAAATCTTGCGGACGATATTGATCACTTGTAGAAAAATTTAAAAAATTGGGAAAGGATTCAAGATTTAAGGAAAGGTATACGGCCAGACCACAAAAAACGATCAGGATAAGTGTTGAAAAAAAAAGAAAGGGGGAACTGCTTGTAGAATTATGACTACTTGTTTTGCTTCTCAAAAGAAGCATACCGACTCCTATCAAACAGATGAGAACATTAAAAAAGCGACTCATAGACCAAGAGAAGGAAATCAATTCATCATAGGAAAGATTCCCTCGAATTACGTCTATTTCCACAAAGAGATGGAAGAGATCCATAATGCCTGCACAAAAGAGTGCCGAAGTAATGATTGGTATCACGGGGCTTTTTGTAATAAGGTAGTGAATAAAAGAGAGAAGGGCAGTTAACGTGGCAATGATAATAGCAATGGATTCCAGCATAATATGGGCAAACTCTCCTATCATTGATCGATAAATTTCTTCTCTTCCTACGGCCTGAGAAAGGGTTGATTCACCCCACTCAAGGCCGACATTAATACCAATTATTTCTATGATAAAAGGGAGAAAACAAACGGCCGTAAAGAAAATTATAATCTCTACGGGAAGACTTCTTGATTTAAATGATGTTACAGTGTCATAGAACATTTTTTCACTCACTCTATAATACACAGTCTATGATAAATAGACGAACACTTTGTTTCTGTACTAAAAAGAATTGCTCGGGTATTTTTTTCCTAGAAATTATTCTCTTCCATAAACTCATTAAAACTTTTATTCAACAGACCCGAATCACAATGTATAGGATACAAGAGGAATACGTCTTTATGGATATAGCAACAATTGTAGGACTTATCTTAATGTTTGGGGCCATTATCGGTTCTATTTTTTTCGGTGGTGACTTCGCTGCTTTTCTTGACGTTCCATCGGTGATCGTAGTCATTGTGGGAGTGACCGGGGCCACATTTACCAAATGGCCTCTAGAAGTTATTCAGAAGGCATCTCAAATCGCTATGAAGGCCGTTTTTTATCAAAATATCGACCCTAAGGAAACAATTAATCAAATTGTTGAACTTGCAGAAACTGCCCGAAGAGAATCTGTTTTTGCTCTTGAAAAAGTGCAGTTAGAAGACAAGTTTATGAAAAAGGCCATGGCCCTTGCAGCAGACAATCGCCCTCCGGAAGTTATTAGTTCCGTTTTAAACCTTGAGATAGATGCTCTCGAAGAGAGGCATAAGGTGGGGATTCAGCTCTTTGATGGAGTTGCTATGGACGGGCCTGCGTTTGGAATGATCGGAACTCTTATCGGTCTTGTGACAATGCTTGGAAATCTTTCAGATCAGGCCGCTATTGGACCTGCAATGGCCATTGCTCTTTTGACGACATTTTATGGGGCCATTATCGCCAACGTTATAGGAAACCCTTTTAAAAATAAGCTAACTCAAAGATCGAAAATGGAGGTATCTAAAATGAAGATTATCATACAGGGAACTCTATCGATTGTTGCCGGAGAAAATCCAAGGCTTATCAAAGAAAAATTAGCGGCCTATCTTTCTCCATCGGCAAGGGAAATAGAGGATGACGAATAAAGATGGCCGATGATGCTCCGGCGATCCTCGAGGGCCAAAAACCTAAAAAAGATGACGCTCCCGCAGGTCTTCCCGGATGGATGGCGACATTCTCTGACCTTGTAACACTATTATTAACATTTTTTATTCTTCTTTTATCTTTTGCCAAGACGGAATCATCGAAATATGAAGCGGCATTGGGTTCTCTTCGCAATGCTTTCGGAGGTAATGTTTTACAGGAAGGAGAAGTAATTCATCAGGGGAAATCACCAGACGATGACCTAACGCTGATGGATTCTTCAAAACCTGCGCGGCCCTTTCCCATTGAATTCCTCACCACGGAAGGTTTTTTAAATAAACATGAAATTAATCGGGAATCTACCGAAGATTTAAATCTCATGTCTAAAGATTTACGTGAATTTAAGTTGCTTGAAAACGTGGATATTTACGAAATGAGCGAAGGGATTAAGGTTGTGGTTCGGGATAAAATTACGTTTAAAAAAGGGAGTATTATTCCCGATAAAATCATTGTACCTGTCTATGATAGACTTGTTCAACTACTTTCACAAAAGGACTGGGTTCTATTTGTGATTGGACATGCAAGTATAGGAGAAGAGTCGGAAGATGGAAATCTTGATGCCTTTGGGCTCTCGGCCCAACGGGCCTCTGCCGTGACAAAGTCTCTCATCAAAAGAGGAATTCGGGCATCTAAGGTAACAACGATTTTTCACGGAGATTCTCGCCCATTCAAAGTGCAAAGTGAGAGTACCGAGATCAACGATAAGATTTCTCGAAGAGTAGAATTTATTATACGAAAGAACGATCTTTCGGCCCTCGGTAAAAAAAAGGAAATTAAACGTTTCTAGAGCATTTAATTTGTTTCCAAAGAATTTATTTGTTAGAAACTTCTTGGATTTTAACCGTACGCTTGAGATGGTCTTGAATCATCTTTTTGTCCTTCATTGTTTGGAGTTTCACAAGATGTTTTCCCGGTGTTAGAGCATTAATTGTCGTCTCTTGATAATGAAACTTGACAAAGACTCTATCGGTTCTCTCTAGATTATCCGAGGGAGAATGGGTAGCAATAAGAATGAGAGAATTGGCCAATTCTCTGAAGAGAATCATTCTTTTTTTATCTTTGAGTAGGGGTTCTGCTTTTAAACCGGAAAAGTTGATATCGACGATAAGATTATTTTTTTGACATTTTGACAACCAGTTTTTTGGGATTTTTCTATTGAGCTTAACTCTTACGGCCCTACAAGAAAAGGGGATGAGTTTTTCGGCCCTAGATTTCAGAGAGTATTTTCCAGTATAGGTCATCAGGAAAATCGACATCATTAAGGCACCGGCGATAAGTACAGGGTATTTCATTAATATTCTTACGGTCATAAAGATATTATCTTCGAGATAGGTCAAAAAATCATTAAAGCAAAAAGAATCAAAACCCGATAAGATTACTATGGCAAATGCGGAGGCCGATTGTGAGAAAAGAACTTGTTAGGTATCTCGAAGAATTTGCATCTAATGACAATTTCTGGAATATTCTTCAATTTTTGGATTCCTTGAAAGGAGAGACTTCTTTACATATCGTCATGGAAAGATGTTATTGCACGGAAGACGATATCCATAAAGTTCTTGATTTTCTCAATTTTTTTAAATACGAATTTCAGTGCAAAACATTGAAAAACGCTCTTGTCATTATCCCTCCAACAGAAAAAAAAGGTGTTTGCATTGAAATGAGTTTACCCGAATGGTTTGCTTTTCAGGCCCAATTTCCTCAAATCCTAGGGCCTGCTAATAGTAAGTCTCACAGAATCCTCACAAAAAGATTTTTTAATGTCAAAAGAGATTATTCTCAATACGACCTCTCCTGCTATCTAGAGTACAAAATTGCTCAAAAAGGGCCGGTTACAACCAACCAATTCTGTTCTCAGGTCGTCGAGGCCGTTGAGAATGCTATAAATGATGAAACCGGTGTAGGGCTTTTTTTAAAAACTGGAAATACGATAGATATTTATCCCCATAGAGTTGTTTTTTTAGAAGAGAGGCATTCTGTGATAGGAGAAGAATTAGAAGGAAAAAATCTTATTTCCTTTTCCATTGATGAGATTGAGGACATTCGTTTTTTGGATTCAAAAAATTACGTTCCTAATTTTTCTCAGATAGAAGTTGATGATTTTATCAGCGCTCTTAGGGCCGTGTCAGGTAATGAAAAGAGGCTTATTTTAAAAATTATTAATTCTGAAAACGTAAATCTCTCTCCCGATTACCATTATTTTGGCAACCCATATTTGACAACAAATTCCAATGGAGACCTTCTCTGGGCGGCCTCCGTTGAAATTTCTGATGATCTTTTTGAGTGGTTGTACACCCTGAAAGACAACGTAGCAATACTCGAAGATTCCGATATTCAAAATGAATACGAAGAATACAAAGAAAGGAGGAAGTCCTTTTTAAAAAGAGTTGCTTAAGTTAGAGGATTCTATTCAGGGCGGAAATTTTATAACGTCGTGAAATAATTGCAAAAAGGGAAATATCTTTTCGGGAATGAACACTTGCCGTATTCTGAGATTTTTCTGCATAGGAAAGTATCTTACCAGAGTGGTCCGGAGAAGATTTTTTCTTGAGAAGATTTGAGAAAGGATTTGAAAAACTTTCTCGACGTTTTTTTCTATTTGAACTCTTAGGCATTGGGCCTTTCTTAATCGTTCTGTTATGATTTTCTAATTTCTTTGTTGGAACACGATATTTCTCCGTTACGGAAGACAAGAATTTTCGTGCAGTATTTTTTTCGGCATTTGAGGGCCTGTATAGGGCCAAGGCCCGGGACGTAAATTTGGGCAGACCAAAGGTCTGTAAATTCTCGGCATTTCTTTGTTCTTCAACGGAAAGGGGTCTATCCTTCGGAATGTTTTTTACACGGCCCTGAAAAACATCCAACGTTCGGGCCGCATGTTTTTTCCCTATTTCTGCAGCGGCAGGGAGGTTTTCATTAAACCTCCCCTTAGACAATTCTCTTAAACTACCCACAAAAGTGGGCCCTGTTTCTCCCGGAGATGTCGTATTTTCAAATAAGACATCAAAACCATCATCAAGGCAATTATCTTGGGCCACGCAACGACATTGAGGATCGACTGTTGTATCGGCATTAATGCATGCACGTCTAACCTTTACCTTTTGTCTACCGGGAGTTTTTTTTCGGCCAAGGCCAAAGTTGTCACAATATTGAAAATACTCTGAATAGGCCTTTGAAGAGGGTTCCGTACAATAACAATTTCTATCCGTAATGGGGTTACAATCTCCTATTTTAGGAAGAGAGCGAGCAACTTTTCGCATATGGCGGGCCCTATTTCCGTTAATGGAGATCATTTTTGCGTAATATAGGGCCATGAAGGACGAGGCCCCGAGTTTAAGGTAGTTTTTCCACCCTTTAGTAGGATTAAATTCCATCACTCCTCCTCCCATGGCCATCATTGTCGCATAGCAAGATGCCGCAACCCCCCAACCGGCACTTAATAGTTTGGCGTTTCCGGAACGAGAGTCGTAGTGTCGTGCCACCCTCATCATTTGAGCGTATTGAAGATTATTGTGAAGTCCCGTATGGTTGACGATGTGTGCGTTTGTTGTCTGTTGTTGAAACTTGGCCAAATTCTCCACTCCCATGGGAATATAGCGGCACAAATCAGACCTCTTATTCTCTCCATGCTTGTTATATCGTTCTTGTGCCTTGTCGGCATCTGCTTCAAGTTTTTCCACATTTGTCACACCTTGTTCCTTGGCCGTCTCAAGTGTTTTTTTAGCATCAGAGGCCTCTTGTTTTAGATTTCTCATACTCATATCTCCACCACCGATACCCATAACAAGAGTCCACATATAAGAAACGGTTTGCATCATTTTCTCATTGATGCCAAAGACCTTGTTTTCGCCTTGAGCTTGACAGAGGGCATCTCCCTTGGACTTTATTCTCTTTTGTTCCTCTGAAAGTTGTCCGGATTTTAGGGCCCCCGTGAGTTTGTTTAGCTCTTTTTCACTCAAATCGGGATTGGCCCCAAGCAAGCACCCTTCATTGATAATTCTCTGGCCTTTTTTGCCATGGGAGAATCTTTGAGCGAAATCTCTTTGGGCATCTATAAGGTTCTGCGAGTTCCGAGGCGCTCCTACTTTTTGGGCCGAAGACAAGAAGGGGAGAAAAACGATAGATAAAACAAGAGCGACCATGCCTCTATTGTATCGCTTTCTAAACATATATATACGTCCTATAGGTAAAATCTTCCTTTGACGAATTGAATAATGGATGGTATGTAAAGAGAATGTTTGCAAAGGAAGCTGTTTATTCCTGTGGTCTCTCCCATTCTATGGCCCATTACTTGTTGACCATCCACAAACTCAAGGAATCTCGAGGTTTTGCCCGAGTGACGGATATTGCCAGAGAATTAAAGCTCACCAAGGGGAGTGTCTCGGCAGGCATCAACAATCTCAAAAAAAAGGGCCTCGTTGAAGAAGAGGTTGATTGTAAATTCCTTAATCTCACTGATTTTGGACACAATGAAGTTCACCGAATCCTCTCGGCCAGAACCCTTCTCTTTTACTTTTTACGAGATTTTGTAGATGTCTCCGAAGAAACGGCCAAGCGCGACTCTTGCCACATGGAGCATCTTATGAGCATTGAAACGAGTCGTAAATTTTTTGATTTTATGAAGAAGTTGGCCTGTTCTTGCGAAGAGATGGACAAGAGAGGCCTGCCTCCAACGTTTCAATTTAAAACGGCCTTGGACTTGTGTTCTTTTAAAAGTGCTAAGGCCTTTATTACCGGACAAAAAGGCGATTCCTACCTTCCCTCGGCACGAGAGAGTGATGCCTACCGTTCTTGAACTACCCCTCCCTAAAGGAAGGAGATTCTTGCTTCACCGACAATCGCCTAGAACACGAGTTCCTAGGTCTTACACCGTCTCCACGAGCTTCACATCCCGTAGTCCCTACGGTAGGTCGGTTTTTGTTCCGACAAATCCAATATATTATGATATTCTTCAAAAGACAATATTTTTTTTCTCGCCAAAGGGCGTGGCCTCACATCCTCTCCCTGAAGGAAGAGGTTTTAGGGCCACATTGGATAAATGGAAACGATAACAAGGCCGTCACTTTATTCACGAAACTTGAAAGACTTAAAAGAAGAGTTATGTCATTTTGGATTTCCCTCTCACTTGGCCTCTCAAATATTTTTCTGGTCTTATAAGAAGAGTGAATCCGATATCAACCAATGGTCAAATGTTTCAACGAAAGCAAAAGCATTTCTTCTAGAACGCTACAATCGCAATCTTCCAAATATTTTTTGGCGAGGATGTTCCCAAGATGGAACAATTAAGTATCTTCTTCAAATGAAAGATGGAAAAAACGTTGAGGCCGTCGTCATTTTTTCGGGAAGAAGGAGGACTTTATGCGTTTCCTCCCAAGTCGGGTGTGCCGTTGGGTGTGTATTTTGTTATACGGGTACTATGGGATTTGAGAGAAATTTAAGTACAGATGAAATTGTCGGACAATTTACGGCCGTCTCTCAAGACTTAAACAAAGAGGGGATAAAACCACTCACCAATGTTGTTTACATGGGTCAGGGGGAGCCTCTTCTCAATTTTTCTGCTGTCAAAAAATCCATAGAAATTTTGATGGAGGAAAAGGGAATAGGACTAGGGCAGAGAAAGATTACTCTTTCGACATCAGGAGCAGTCTCTAAAATCAAACGGCTTTGGGACTTTCCGCCAATTAATATCGCCATTTCTCTCCATGGGGCCGATGATGCTACGAGGACAAAACTTATGCCTATTAATAAACACGCCAAGCTTGCAGGATTGTTTGAAGCAGTAAAATCCATTCCTTTAAAGGCCCATCGCAGGATTACCTACGAGTATATTCTCATCGATGGAGTTAACGATAGAAAAAAAGACATTGAAGGACTTTCAAAACTTTTGAACGCTAGGAGATCAAAAATCAACCTCATTCCTTTTAATGAATACCCTCAAAGCTCTTTTAAGCGTCCCGATGAAGAAAAAATCCGATGGTTTCAAGGTGAACTCGTTAAAAGAGGATACACTTGTACCGTCCGATCCACGAAGGGTAGCGATATCCTTGCAGCGTGTGGACAGTTAAAATCTTTTTCAAAGCTGACTCAATTGTCATAATACTTGACAGGACTCGTTATGTGGGCCGGCCTTGATTTTTCAACAATATACCGTATTATTTCATTTTATTGATGCCTTTGATATGTGAAGACAGAAAATTACTGGAAATTCTTTTTTGTTTATGACTATAATGGGAAATAGTTAATAACAAAGGAGGAAACTTTATGAGGTCTTCAAAATTACCTTTAATTATCTCTCTTTTTGCCTTGCTGACCGCTTTCGCTGGTCTTGTCTTTTCTTTTTTGAACTTTAAAACATTTGAGGATAAACTGGCCAGGGCCCTAAAAGAAAAATCAACTATTCTCACCGAGGCCATTGAGAAAAACCCGGAAAGTGTTCTCACGGCACTTCAAAGTGCTGCTCTCGATGCGAGAGAAGTTATGGCCAAAAAAAGAGAGGAAGATGAAAAAAAGGAATTTGAGAAATATTTCAATAAACCTCTTGAACCAAAGATTGGTGAAAATAGGGCCACACTCGGCCCTAAGAATGCTCCTTTGACTCTTATTGAATACTCAGACTTTGAGTGCCCCTACTGTAAACGAGGCCTAGAAACCGTAAATGCATTAAGAAAAAAATATGGTGATAGAATACGATTTGTTTACAAACATCTTCCTCTCAATTTTCACGATAATGCAAAAATTTCTGCCCAATATTTTGAAGGTATTGCCCTTCAAAGCGAGACAAAGGCCTATAAATTTCATGATCTTCTCTTTGCCGAACAAAACAAACTCAAAAGAGGAGTGCCTTTTTTAAAATCTATTGCAAAGAAGGCCGGGGCAAATATGAAAAGACTTGCCAGGGATATTAACTCGAAAGAAGTTCTTCGAAGAATTGAAGAAGATGAGAAAGAGGCCGCAAAATTCGGTATACGAGGAACTCCGGGATTTCTTCTCAACGGCATTCCTGTAAAAGGGGCCTTACCCGCAGATTACTTTACTACTAAAATCGTCGACAGACTCGTTCGAGAAGGAAAAGTTTCACTCTAAATTGATTAAAAAAAACTAAACTTCTCATCCTACTCTGACGATTAGTTAGAGTAGCATGAGACCTGTCATACTTTTAATACGCAGATGAGAGTGGGATAAATATTGGAGGTGTAGCATGAGACCTGTCATACTTTTAATAGGTGTTTTTTTACCTACGGTTCGCTTGGCAACAATGTTCACTATTGCAGAACCTCTGCGTGTGACGACCTGGAGCGAGAATCGCTCTTTAGGAAGTCAAATAGAAACCATTGCTCCAGACGGCCCCGGTACAACAGAAAATATTCTTGCCATAGAAAGAATCCCTTCTATGGATGTCCAATCTAGGTTAGGCCGTATAAGGTCTAGGGGACGACGACGCTTATTAACGGAAAGAATCTTACAGGAAGACCCTGCGGCCTTTGAGAAAGTTGCCGTCAGGCTTTACTACCGAGATACAAACGGAAGCATCAAAATAAAATTCGCCGATATCTTGAGGTCTAAACTAGTCGAATCGACAACGTTTTTAAGTGCTCAAGATATTCAAAGAAAAACGAATGAATCTCTTTCGCCTCCTTTCCCATCTTCTTGTGGTGACGAGTACAATTCCGTATCCTTGGTCTTAGCAACTCCGAAGATTCTAAAAGAACTTGCTCAAAACATTTCTAGAGGAAACGGGGAGAGGGTAAGAGAGATATTGACGACATATAATATTGATATCAATACCAAGTTGACGGATAAAGAGGAGACGCCCCTTTCTATTGCCGTCTCCAAGAATGAATCTGAAATGGTGGCAATGCTTTTAAGATTCGGTGCAGATGCCGATATTCGTAACAAGAAAGGTGAGGCCCTACTGATGGAGGCCGTTCGTCGCAACCGTATCGCCGTTGCAAGAGTACTTATTTCTTATACGAATATAAAGAATAGTGGACGTCAATCCGATGGATGGAGTGTCCTTCACGAGGCGGCAAAAAAGGAACTCACAGGTATCATTCCCGAGTTGTTACAACACGGTGCCGATCTTAACGCTCTTCAAAAGCATCGTGACCAAACACCTCTTCATGTAGGCGTGAAATCGGGCAACGTCAATGTCGCAAGGGCCCTTCTTAGTAGAGGAGGAGCAAAAATGGATATTAGAATGGGTTTTAAACGGAGAACGGCCCTGTTTTTTGCTGCCGAACGAGGGGATAAGAACATGGTGAGACTACTGTTACGTCACAAAGCAGATCACGAGCTACCTAATTGGCGAGGGCACACTCCTTTACAGACGGCAAGAAATAACGGACATGACGACGTTGTCGAAGAAATTGAAAGTTTTCTCCTCGAATCGACAACGTTTTTAAGTGCTCAAGATATTCAAAGAAAAACGAATGAATCTCTTTCGCCTCCTTTCCCATCTTCTTGTGGTGACGAGTACAATTCCGTATCCTTGGTCTTAGCAACTCCGAAGATTCTAAAAGAACTTGCTCAAAACATTTCTAGAGGAAACGGGGAGAGGGTAAGAGAGATATTGACGACATATAATATTGATATCAATACCAAGTTGACGGATAAAGAGGAGACGCCCCTTTCTATTGCCGTCTCCAAGAATGAATCTGAAATGGTGGCAATGCTTTTAAGATGCGGTGCAGATGCCGATATTCGTAACAAGAAAGAGGAGACGCCCCTTTCTATTGCCGTCTCCAAGAATGAATCTGAAATGGTGGCAATGCTTTTAAGATTCGGTGCAGATGCCGATATTCGTAACAAGAAAGGTGAGGCCCTACTGATGGAGGCCGTTCGTCGCAACCGTATCGCCGTTGCAAGAGTACTTATTTCTTATACGAATATAAAGAATAGTGGACGTCAATCCGATGGATGGAGTGTCCTTCACGAGGCGGCAAAAAAGGAACTCACAGGCATCATTCCCGAGTTGTTACAACACGGTGCCGATCTTAACGCTCTTCAAAAGTATCGTAACCAAACACCTCTTCATGTAGGCGTGGAATCGGGCAACGTCAATGTCGCAAGGGCCCTTCTTAGTAGAGGAGGAGCAAAAATGGATATTAGAATAGGTTTTAAACGGAAAACGGCCCTGTTTTTTGCTGCCGAACGAGGGGATAAGAACATGGTGAGACTACTGTTACGTCACAAAGCAGATCACAAGGTACCTAATTGGCGAGGGCGCACTCCTTTACAGACGGCAAGAAATAACGGACATGACGACGTTGTCGAAGAAATTGAAAGTTTTCTCCAAAATAATCGCAATGCCGACTAATTTATGATTTTGAGATAATCTTGCTGAGAAAATCTATAGGGATGGGAAAAAATGTTGTTGATTTTCCCTCTCCGGTAGAGACTTCTTTCATAGTTTCAAGATAGCGGAGGATAATCGCATCTTTTTGAGTACTGAGGACTCCTGCCGCTTGGGCCAATTTTTCTGAGGCCAACAGTTCTCCTTCTGCCGAAATAACTTTGGCCCTTTTATCTCTCTCTGCTTGGGCCTGCTTGGCCATAGCACTTTGCATTTCTAGGGGAAGATCAATGGCCTTGACTTCGACCATAGAGACTTTGACTCCCCAGGGTTCCGTGTGATCGTCGATAATATTCTGGAGTTTTCTGTTGATTTCATCTCGATTGGAGAGAATATCATCGAGTTCAAACTGGCCGATTACGGAGCGCAATGTCGTTTGAGCAACTTGGCCGGTGGCGTGGAGATAGTTTTCTACGGCAATTACGGCCTTTTCGGGATTATGTACGCGAAAATACACGACACCGTTCACTTTAATGGTGACATTATCTCGAGAAATGATGTCTTGAGAGGGGATATCCATCGTGACGGTTCTGAGTTCAACTCTACTCATCGTTTCTAACCCCGGAATGAGAAGAATGAGTCCTGGGCCTCTAATTCCCGTAAAACGCCCGAGACGAAAGATCACGGCCCTTTCGTATTCTTTGATAATTTTGACACAGTTAAAAACAAGAATGGACAAAATGACGATAAAGGGAAGAAAAAATTGAAATGACATTTCATAACTCCTTAAATTTTAAGTACTAAATCTTCTCGATCTTGTATAACACAAAAGTCACCTAATTTGTAAAGTATTTTTGAGGAGGCCTTCCACAATTCTCCTCCTACTTGAACTTGATAGGAATGAATTCCATCACCGATTTCGCCTTCAAGGGCAATAATTTTTGCTTTTTTTCCCACAATGGCATTGAATTTAGTGGTTCCTATATTCTTTCTTTCCCTCACCATAATATACACAATAAGTCCTAAAAAAACCGCAACGGCCCCTATAGACGCAAAAAGGGTGGGTGTACTGAGGGATAAGTAAGAATCGTCCGTCCTATAGAGAAAAAGGGAGCCGAAGATCATGGATGTCATTCCCAAAATAGTCAAAAGTCCATAGCTTATGACAAACATTTCAATAATGAACAGGATGAAAGCAAGAATGATTAATCCCAGTGCTCCAAAGTTGAGGGGAAGAACCTGAAAACCAATACCTGCTAAGACAATGCAAACGGTTCCAAGCGAACCTGCAACCAGTCCTCCCGGGGCCTGGAATTCCAGGTAGACAAGGGCAGCACCGATGAGAAAGAGAATATAAGCGAGATTGGGGTTGGCCAAAATATTGAGAAGATGTTGTCCACTATCCATCTCGTAGTGAACAATTTCGGGAGTTGAAGGCACTTCAAGAGTGATGTCCCGTCCTCCAAGATGAATTTGTCGCTCATGGAGAAATTTGGTAAATTCCTCATAATTATTAACGATGCCGTCAATCAGTTTTTTTTCTTGGGCCTCTTTTGCACCAAAAGAGTTAGCCGATTGAATCATCTCCACAAATAAAGAGGCATTTCTCTTTCGAGTTTCAGCAAGGCTTTGAACGAGGGCAACAAGATCGTTAATGGCCTTACTTCTTATGTCTTTGCTTTTAAGATCACCGGACATTTCAACAGGAGTGGCCGCCCCGATATTCGTTCCCTCACTCATGATGAGAATATGAGCTCCACTGGCCAAAATGGCCCCCGCACTTGTAGCACTTGAACCTTCCGGTGTCACCCATACGGCAATGGGAATCTCGCTTTGACCGATGAGAGAAAGAATATCTTTTGTCGTAGAGACGAGCCCCCCCGGAGTTCGCAATTTAATAACCATGAGATCAGCATTTTCCTGCCGTGCTTTTTCTAATCCTGTCTTGATATAGTTAAATGTAGCAGGGTTAATGGAAGACTCAATTTGTAGGGAGAGAATTTTGTACACAGGTTTTGCCTGTAGGAGAGAAAAAACTCCCATAAACAAGAGAAATAGAAAAAAAAGCAACCTTCTTTTCATCAAGGGCCACTCTAGTTTAAATGTCCTAAATTGTCCAGCAGCGATTCTCGGTTTGAATTTCCCCCCCTAAAGAATTAAGTTTGGTAAAAAATTATTCGCAACAACACGGAGAATCAAGAGTGTATTTATCAGGGTTAGGTTAAATTTATTAGGATGACTCCCTTCCGATAGAGGTCTTTCCCGTGTTTTCGTTATAATCAGCTTAACAACTATGGAGATTTTTCGATGAATATCACCCGAGAGCATTCCCCCTTTGGTCAAGGAAGATTCTTAAGAACTGGTGAGTCAGGAGTTCTGCCCTTAATCTGTGAGAAGACATAGCTTTTCCTGTTTCTGTCCTACAAATACGATAATGCTTGTTTTTCAGAGTAAAAAGTATCTATCCGGTCAAGGAAAAGGTATCTTGTTCTTCATTTTTCACCTTTCTTTGAATGAATTTCTTCAAGTTTGCCGGAAAAAGCGAACCTGCAAGAAAATAAGGCATAGAATTTTTTAATGCACATCCTACAACCAACTCGCTTGGTAGGACATTGGGACGTATTGTACGGAACCAAGTTCTACATTGCTTTCTTACAATATAGGATTTTGTGATAGATAAATACTGTAGAATTCCTTGGGCAATAGATGCGAACTGAACATAGACTTCGTATGCACGTATTTTTGTAAAATATATTTTTTTATATTGAGCAGATTTTTTATGAAGACATTTTGTTTTTTGCCGACGAAAAGTCTTGTCCATAACCTTCATCCAAAACCTATAGCGGAAGGCCCCTAACGTATGAACGGCCGATTTAAATGCAACCTCAATTTTAAAGCGATAACCATAGAGACGTATAATCTCTATAGGGCCTAAAGTTATATCTGTACTCAAAAGAATCATTTTTCCACGAGAAGGATGAATAACAAAAACATACTGTAAAAGCATATCTCCAAAGGGTGTGACCTCTTTATGATGTAAACTTTAAGCAGAGATATTAAATCCATAGCGATCAACTTTGCTCCAGAATTGCTCCCAATTTCCTACTGTTTCATGTAGAGACCGTGTGGCCAAAACTATTTGAGCACCTTTTTCTTTCCATCTCATTCCGGATTTACACATCCTTTCTTTCACAATAACTTTGCAGGCCGCTTCCGTAGCACCGGAACCAATGGGGAGCACGGAATCCACATATTTATGATATCTCATCATGTCTTTATTGTTTTTAAAGTATGTTAAGGCCTTGTTCACAATCTCTCGATCTCCGGAGTTTTTAGTGGAAGCTTTAATAGTTTTAAGCTCAGATAATAATCTTGATCCTGCTCCCTTTTTATGTTTAAGTCGATGACAGCGATCTTCTATCCATAATTCACAATCTTCTTTTGATAACGTTCTCCCTACCGAACCAATATACTCACTTGGGAGTCGTCCAAAAATTATTTAGACATTTAAGGAAAAAAGTTGATAATATATTAGAATGATTTTTTCAAAAAAAGAACGAGCATTAAGATTAAAACTATCGGGTATATTCTATCTCTTGAATGAAAGGGAAAGAAGAATTCTTGCAGCAGTAGAGGCCCAAGCTTATGGAAGAGGAGGGATACAATCTATCGCAAGAATTACCGGATTATCTCGTCAAACAATTTATAACGGCCTCAATGATTTAAATCAGAAAATCAAGAATGATGGAAGAGTAAGAAGGCCCGGAGCGGGAAGGAAAAAAGCAACCGATAAGAATCCGGAACTAGTCACTATTCTAGAAGAACTACTTGAATCTAATATGAGAGGAGACCCTGAGGCACCACTCAAATGGACTTGCAAGAGTGTTAGAAATTTAAGAAAAGAATTGGAAAAGAAAAAAATTTTTGTAGGAAGGCAAACGATTGCGAAGATTCTTCATGAACTAGACTACAGTCTTCAGTCTAACAGAAAGACTTTAGAAGGGAAAGCAAACCATCCTGATCGTAATGAACAGTTTGAGTATATTAATAAGAAGTCAAAGTCATTTCTTCGTCGTTCACTTCCTACTATATCGGTGGATACCAAGAAAAAGGAATTGATTGGAAAGTATAAAAACGATGGTCGAGAATGGGAGAAGAAAGGGTCTCCGGTGAAGGTTTTAGGCCATGATTTTCCGGATCCGCAGGTTGCCAAAGCAGTTCCTTATGGAGTTTATGATATTGCTCGCAATGCAGGTTGGGTTAACATAGGAACATCTTCGGATACTGCAGAATTTGCAGTTGAAAGTATCCGCTATTGGTGGAAAAGAATGGGCAAGAAGAGATATCGTACGGCAAAAGAAATTTTGATTTGTGCAGATAGCGGAGGGAGTAATGGTTATCGTCTTCATCTCTGGACACATGAACTTCAAAATTTTTGTAATGAGGAGAAAGTTAAAGTTACAGTATGTCACTTTCCACCGGGAACAAGCAAATGGAACAAGATTGAACATCGACTTTTTTCATACATCTCAATGAATTGGAGAGGTAGGCCATTAACGGATTATCGAACAATTGTAAACTTGATTGCTTCAACAAAAACGAGATCCGGTCTTAGAGTAAAAGTACGAGTTGATACGAAGGAGTATCAAAAAGGACGGAAAGTATCTAAAAAAGAAATTAAAGGATTAAATATACAAAGACATAAATTCCATGGAGAGTGGAACTACACAATATGTCCTAGGATTTAGTGATATCTGCTCCGTCGATTAACAAAAAACGTCTAGGTTATTTTTGGACGACTCCTTAGAGGAGAATCTTCTTCTTTCTGCTCATGATTCCCTCGAACCCGACTTTATTCTTTCGGGGATTGAAAAATTAAGGCGAGACAGCTTCAGAAAAGCAGGTCTTGCCAAGAAAAAAGCGATTCTCAGGGAAATGATTAAGGGAATTCATATCCACCCCGACAATGCTTTGAGAATCGACTTCGGGCCGCAGGGCCTGGACACAACGGCCCTCTCGGAGAACCCGAGAGGGTTCTTCCCTTTCTTTCTCAGGCCTTGCCTCTTATGGCATCATTTAGGAGGCATCCTTCAAAACCCGATAGGTTCGAGAAGGCCAGGCAGGGGGTGGGCCTTGGAACCTACGTTCTTTTCCCCAATAGGGGGTTAAATGTCGAGGGTTCTCCTTACGTTGCAGATGGTCGGAGCGAGAGGATTTGAACCTCCGACAACTTGCTCCCAAAGCAAGTGCGCTACCAGGCTGCGCTACGCTCCGATAATAACCAAATAATGAGTCTGTTATAATGAAATTTTTCTCCTCTTTTGTCACTACACAAAGAGAAACTTGATTTTAAACTGGATTTTTGGAATCAATAAAGAAACATTCTAATTGAAATTTTTCTTCCAAATGTTTTTTTAATGCCAAAACTCCAAAGCGCTCAGTGGCATGGTGTCCTCCCGCAAACATATGAATTCCTGCTTCTCGTGAATCATGCCAGTTATGCTCGCTCATTTCTCCCGTAATATACGCATCAAGTCCTGATTCTTTTGCCAAAATCCAATCATTGTTTGCTCCACCTGTAATGATTCCAACAGTCTTCATGGGGTCTTGAATATCCGGAGAGGAGTACACAACACTCTTACCTAGAACTCTTTCTAATTGAAGTTTAAATTTTAAAGGGTCTATAGATACATTAAAACGTCCGCAAATTCCTGTTGGCGAACCTTTAAAATTTCCAAAAGAACCTTCTACGGAAATGTCTAACAATCGGGCCAGCCCCACAGCATTTCCTACTTCGCGATGAGCATCCAAAGGAAGATGATAACCATAGAGATTGATATTATTGCATATAAGTGGAGAAACCCTTCTTTTAAAGGCCCCGACAAGAATTTTTGGGCCAAACATATGCCAAAAAAGGCCATGATGGACAATAAGGGCCTGGGCCTTTTCCTTTTGGGCCTTTTGTACAGACTCTACTGTGGCCGATACGGAAAAAGCAATTTTCTTTATCTCTAGGGCCCCTTCGATTTGAAGGCCGTTTGGGCCGTAATCCTCAAATTCAGAGATACATAAGTAATTGTTGAGGTATTTCGTCAATTCGTCTCTTTTCATTGATCAAAGACTAATCCTTTTAAAAGGGCCTTGACAAGTAAATAGCGCCGCTAAAGAGGTTAGCGGCATCTTGTCGGGGTTAAGACTCGGCAGCGATATGACCCTCTCTATTATTAGCGGCCGTTTGATAGAAGAACCGCCGTCCTACTTACTGTTCAAATAAAGTCTCAATATTATCGTCTATTTACCCGATAGGACTTATCGGGAGGAAAAGTGAAAAAGGTTGTTATTATATTAGTTTCATGGTCTTTATGTTTTTACCCTCAGAGTATCTTCTCTCAAGGACAAAGAGAAAGAGGTGGTGAATGGTATGATACGGCCGTAGGGGTTATCAATAATGTATCCTCCTCGATAATGGGAACTCAAAATCCCAATTCTTCTATGCCACATATGCCACAATCTGCGGCCTCTCTCGGAGTAGCAACAACAGCAGAAAGACTTCAGGCCAAGATAGTACCTCACGAGGTTCTTCCTCTTCCCTTCCAAGGGTGCCTTGTGGCCCAAAAATTGTCGGCCTTTCCTCCTCAGAAGTGTGAATCAGAAATTTTTCTTGGCCCACAAGCTCAAGATCAGTATCAACAATATAATTTTAACAAGGCCAATGCAGATGAAAATGTAAATTTTCTTAAAGACATGTTAGATCAAACAAAGAGCGAAACGGCCACCGGAGCAGTCAGTGGAATCAAATGTCTTGAAGATAGGGTAACGCTTGAAGAAACAAAATTTCAAAACCTTCTCAACCTTCTTACATCCCAAGCAGATTTGATTAAGAGAAAAAATGAAATTTTTAAGGAACAACTCAAGAATACGGAACGACAGATGGAAGATATTCACTCTCTTCTCAACGGCACAGGTCAAGGAGAAGAGAATAATAATAAAAAAGAGAGGAGTTTATCGGGCCTCATAAATTCCAAACAATGTCAAGACCTTTTGACGGAGACTGCTATAGCAGGGGCCACAAGACAGGGTGGACTCCTCAAATTGCGTTCTAATATAACGACACAAAATGATAATGCCTCGGAATACAGGAATCGAGAACAACAACTTGAAGATGAAACGAGAAAACAGATTTCACAAATTGCAGGGCATATAGGCACATATGGCGTAGATGCGTGGTTGAGTATCTCTAGTAACGACAGTACTTCTACTTTCAAAAGGCAAAAAATAGGAAATTTTCAGGCCGTCAAACAAGATGCAATTGAACGATTTCGTCTCGAAAAGGCCAGTCTTCAAGGAGAACTTAAAAAAGCTGGTCTTAGCAGTATCCCGAATATGGGTAAAAATTTTTCTAACAATTTTGGACGCTATCGAGCTAATTATAGAAGCACTTTTAAAAAACAATATATTGAAGGATGTGTTTTTAACACTAATTCTTCCAAAGGCCCCGGCAATATTAATATGCTTATTTCCAACCTTTACCAACCCGGGACCAAAAGGAAGGGAACCGTTAATTCTTTTAAAAGCGAACTTCAAGGCATTTTTGACAGTACAGGTTACATTGAGGATAAAGTCGAGAAGGTTCAGGCCTTGGTTCAAAGATATGGAGAGAACACTGTCGTTGCAGATTTTATGAGAAATGGACAAAGAACAAGTACCAACATTGCCAATATTCTAAGTAACGCTATTAATGTTTGTCAGAAACAATATGAAAGAGTTGATATCAATGCCCTATTCTCTCCAAGACAACAACTCGACACTGTAAGTACACTTCTCGAAGAGTATCAAGATTTGGGCACTGATCTTAGCACAGAGATTACCTCATCTCTGAGAGAAAAAATTTTGAATTGCGACGGTCAAACGGTTACAACAGATAGTTGTCGTCAAGGGAATCCCTTTTCCCCTGAAGAGGATTCTTTTTGCTTTTCTAAGGCAAAGAAATGTTCATCGGATATTGCAAGTTGCCACAGCTCTCTTGACACTTTAGTAAATCAACAAACTCATGAATTAAACCGTATTGCGGATACAGAAAATCTAAAGAGAAAGGATTTTGTCGGCCATCAAAATGCTATTTTGACCGATTTAAAAACAAAAATAGGTACTTATGCTGAAATGATTAATGCTACTGTTCCCGGTGCTAATTTTTCTTTTCCCGAGGATATGTTTATAAAAACGCCGGAAACGGCCCAAAATAGGTTTGGTGTTTTCTTGGTCGGGGGAGATAATATCGAAAGTTTATTTGAAGAACTTCCTCAAAAAATCAATACCCTAAAGGATAGTCTATCCGAGCAAAACGAAAAAATGCGTGCACAACTTGGAGATAGAATTAACGATATAAGACAAGGCCTTCAAGAGTCTTTGGCCGAGTGGCAGGAGGTTTCCTCTTCCTGTGGACAAAAACTCCAAAACTTTCAAACAAAAATGGGAGAACATCAAGCGCAACAAGCACAGCAAGAAGGAGAGATGATGCAAAAAACTAAGGCCTTTTGCAGAAAGTATAATGATCTTCAGGGATTCAATTTAGGGGCCGGTTGTGATGACGTGGAAGATCTTTACTCGGATTCCATGGAAATAGCATTTCTTATCAACCCTGACATTATTAATGATGTACGTGAATACAGGAAACTATGCGCAGAATTTCAAAACGAAAGTGAATCGGCCTTAGAGAATGAAGACAGAAATGCCGGTGATCTTTTCAGAGATTGTCTCAATGATCCTGATAGTACATCCCATGATCGCCGTAATGAAGTTAATGAATCTGTTGCAAACAGATTGCCTTCTTACGACAAACAAACGGCCCAAGAAAAGATTGATGGATTATTAGAAATTGATTTTGATAAAATAAATCAAATTGCTAGAAGATATATAAATTCATGTAATACTCCAGCTGAGGAATATCAACAGTTTTGTACTACATTTAATGACAAGGTTAAACCCATTCTTAATGGGGGAAATATCTCTCCAAGTAATTACAATACTATCAAAAGAGACCTAGCAGTGCTTCAGAGGATGGTAAAGAGAGAAGATATCTCTACCCCTCCCGAATCCGGTGATTTCCCCCTTCCAACAGAACAAGAAGAAGAGCTTAAAAGCATGGCCGAAGATAAACTTAGAGCGGTATTACAGTCGGAAGGTAACAATTTTTGTAATGCTATAGCGACAAAGGCCGTTGTTAGCATTTTCAATCATTGTCAAAACGATGGGCATACAAGAAATTGTTTTAATACCAAACTTGAAGAATATGAAGAGGAGGGTACTCCTCGAATAAGGAATATAGCAAGGCATTTAGATACGATTTCTAGAGGAACTATTTTAGGAGAGGCCGAATCATCAGATATCTCTTGTAGCGCCTTTGATAACGGGGAACGGTTTCAAGAAGATTTGTATCTCGGAAGGGAGCAATCGGAACCGCAAACTATAGATGAAGCTATCTATGGTAGGTAAAAAATTATGATAGCGAAAAATATTCACCTATATTTTATTATCTTCACGGCCCAACTTTATTCCTCTTGTTTGGTGCTGAAAGTAAATGATATCAAGAAAGTTCGAGGGGCCAAAAGTATTCATAGTCTACTTGCTCCGGGCGGTCTCAAAGAGGGAGAGGGGCGGATTTTTTCCGACAATCCCATTATCGTCATGAATGATTATAATCTTCCTGAAGGTTATAACATGAACAATGTCCTCATGAAAAAAAACACTATCATACCTATTTCCGATCGTTCACTTTTGGAGATGAATTGTCAATTGTCTCATGACAATAATATTTACATTGTCAATAATTGTTTTAAAAGTATTGATAGTAAGTATGCACCTCCTCTTATAAATAAGAAAAAAAAATGGGGTTATAATGCCAATTCTAAAGAATTTCTTCAGGTCAATGTTTTTGGACACAGTAAAATTCTTATTGAAAAATGGATGGAAAACCTTAAGTTTCTCTACGAAAATATGGCCTATGATATAGATCAAAATTCTCTATTAGTTACGGCCTATGATACATCTATCCCTCACAATATTTTTCAAAATAGAGGATTTTGGTTTGCTCATGAGAGACAGATGCTCTTAAGTTACTCTAACTGCAATATTGAGAACAATGCTTACTATGCGCCGGCAGAAAATATCCTTTGTTACGGTAAAAATAGCAATATGAAAAATTTCTACCTTGCTCAGGATCCGACGATCGTTTACCACGAGGTTGGACATGCTCTTCAAAAAATTATGCTCAATGTAAGAAATTGGTCTGCAGGAATTGATATGTCTGTTGATCTTGGGGTCACGTCTTACGATGAAGCAGGGGCCATTGGAGAAGGTGTTTCTGATTATTTTAGTTACTTTGTGAATCAACGAACTCATTTTGCCGAATGGGCCTTAGGGCGTTTTCACGATTTGTCTCGGCCCTTAACGGAGGATGACCCTCTTCACGCTCCAGGTATTAGTTCTAAAGAAAGCGAGAGAACTTCTTATCCTGAATATCTTCTCTATGAACCTAATAGTGCTCATAACCTCTTTGAAGATATTCACAACGCCGGCATGATTATCTCCCATTATCTTGTAGCATTGACAAAAGATATCCAAGAGAGTTGCTCTTGGAGTAAACAAGAGTCATTACGTTACGTGATGAGTATTCTCATCGAAAGCTATGCAGAAATGGGAGATCTCACATCACAAGGAAGTGACAACTATCCTACAGGATTTATGCATCTTGATTCTGCAAACTCCTTTGAATGGATTACAAAGGTTAATCCCATTAACTACAGAAAATTTGCTCAAACTATAGCAAAAAAAATTTATTTCACATTGAGCGACGGACAGGCCCTTAGGAGAAGGCATCATGTCCCTTATAGTTGTGGAGACAATCTCATTTATCCAAAGGACAATATTGAGAATATACTTGACATGTACGGACTGCTGCTCTTTGACACTTACAATCTCGATGGTAACAGTATTAACGAAGGACATAGTGGAATACACACGAGTTCTCTTCCTGAAACAAATCCTGTTATTAATCCTCTTAATAGAAAGAGAACCGTAACTATTAAAAAGAAACACCTTATTTTTGATCCTAAAGAAGGGTTACCTAAGGCCTACATTTTTGACAAGAGATCAAATATACAAAAAATCATCCAAGAATTAACGGCAATAGGTCAAATCAGTCTTTCCGATCAAATTCCTTCCGATTTCTCTTTTAACAATGGAGATGGGAGAATTTCTCCTGGGGAAGTTGTCGGTGTGGCCCTCAATCTCTATAATAATGCTAATGCAACCATGGGGGGGATACAAATTTTGGCCAATGATTGGGATCATGTTAAACATCAAACACGAGTTATCAACGGAGAGTATGTTACAAGAGGATTTCCTTGTAATAACTTGGGAGACAACTTTCCCGGCGACCTTTCTCAGGGGGCCGCAGACCTGAGTACGGGAGAAAGTGTTCAGGGTGGGTGTGATTATACAACACGCTATAATGGTAAAAACAAAACTCTCGAACCTCGTGAAGAGTTGGCCCCTGTATGCCTTGTACAAATGGACACGGAATCTTCAACCCAATGGGTTCAGCAAGATCACTATTTGCAGCACCGCAGTGATTACGACAACAGGAAATGTCTTGGAAATTCTCCTAGAGATTGTTTAGTCCGTGTCATTAAAGGAGCAGATCAATCATGGGTTGGACAAATTCCTCCGAAATCCTCTTGGTCAACAAATCTTTTCAACGATAAAACGAAAAAATTTGATTTTCAATCGGGACATCTCGTCTATTTAGAGATCAATTCTGAAATGATTACTCCGGGAATGACATTTACATGTCGTTTCCGTGGACGCTTTACCAATTGTGAAGATTGTTTCCAAGATAACAATGCTAGTCCTAATTCATCTCTTGATCTTTTTGACGATTTTCTCGACTACGAATATAGTGGCGCAAGGCCTTTCAAAATATTAAATTTTACGTTTACAATTATCGATTAAAAAACGGTTTTCTTATGAGAAAAATGTTTTTGTTTGTAGGTCTTTTCCTTTTGACTATCTCAATGTTTTTTCGCAACTATGAACATGAGGCAAAAAAGAGGAATAAACCTTCTTTTAAAACCTATCTTCAAAAAAGGAGGCCTTTTTACAAAAAAAAATCATTACCAAAAATTATACTGCCTAATTTCCAAGCAAAAAAACCTATACACTCTCCGAGGGCCGATATCTCACCTAGGTCTAGCTGGATTACAACATTTGTTACCAAGCTCAAGCGTTTTCACAATGAGGAAACAAGAGTTAGCGTGAAGGAAGAAAGAGATATTTTTCAAAGAGAGGGAATGGCCCTAAAACAAGTTCTTGTCCGTTATCAACTGCCCCATAAAGAAAGTTCTTTTAGGGCCTTGATAAATCCAAACAACGGAGTTATTCTTAGGACTTGGGATCGCACGATCTACGAAAAAAGTAGTAAATGGAATATTCTTGATCCCCCTGTCGATTTTCTTGAAAACTAAGTAGACATTTCATAGAAACTTTTTTAGATTAGGCCCAGAAGATGGAAAAGTTTTTTGCTTTTTTTATAAAAAATAGCTTTCTTGTCAATTTGGCAACAGCTTTTCTTATTATTACGGGTGGAATCTCCCTTTTTTCTATGAATAGAAATCTTGTACCTCAATGGGAGATAAAAAAAATTCGCATTAGTGCAACTCTTATCGGTGCGAGTCCGGAGCAAATGGAAGAGCTTATTACATTTCCCATGGAAGAGGCCGTCTCGAGTTTTTCAGGCATTGAAGAAATAGAATCTACATCGACAAACTCACAAACAACAATTGAGATAAAAGTTTGGGACGATTATCAAGAGATTAACGATCTTTATGAGAAAGTCGATATCGCTATCAATAACATAATACAATATCTTCCTCAAGATACGGAACAAATTAGCGTTGTCAATGAAAAGATGACTTATTTTTGGTTTAGTACCGTCAATCTATTAGGATATAATCCTGATTCCGCAGAGCACCGTTTTTGGCTTAAAAATACCATTGATAGAATCAAAAAAGTTTCCGGTATTGTCTATATTCGAGATAATTCTCCAAAACCGAATATTTATTTGAAACTCAATCGTGAAAACCTCTCTCGCTATGATATTACCCTTAACGACATCCGGCAGAAAGTGGGAGAGAAATTTCAAGTTTTGCCACTGGGAGTCATCGATAGAAGTTCAAAAGATGTCAGTGTCGAAATTAACAATAATCTTTTAGATATTAAAAGTATTAACAATCTTATCATCAAATCCAATGCTTCGGGTACTTATATTCGTTTAAAGGATATTGCCGAAGTAAGTTTTAGAAATCCCAAACGTACACGGATGACGTACACCAATGGAGAGAGGTCTGAAAGGTTGGTTCTCTTTAAAGATTTGGATACGGATAGCCTAACTGTTAAAAATGCAATACAGAAACTCTTTGTATCTATTAATAAAAATGCTCCAACCGGTGTAGGCCTCAGAGTGACCGGTGACGGCCCGGCCTACATAGAAAGACAATTAAATGTTCTTAAGAATAACGGTATCTTCGGTATCATTTTTGTCGTTTTGGCACTTTTCCTTTTTTTGGGAATAAGATCGTCCCTTATGACGGCCTTAGGTCTCCCCTTGGCCTATTTTACAACATTTTCCGTTTTAAGTATGGTAGGGATCGGTATTGATCTAATTTCCGTTGTAGGTATGATTCTTATCATCGGTATCATTGTGGACGATGCTATTATCGTATCGGAGCAATACTCTCAATTCCTCGAACAAGGTCACCCTCCTAAAAGTGCGGCCCTATTATCTATAAAAAAAACAATAGGACCTGTTACGGGTACGATACTTACGACTATTGTGGCCTTTCTTCCTATTCTCTCTTCAAACGATGCTCTCTCTACGAGACTGCGGGCCATTCCATGGATAGTGATCGCGGCCCTTGGAATGAGCTGGTTAGAGTGTTTTCTCATCCTCCCCAATCATCTTTCCCACTTTGTAAAAACTCCGACCTCACCGAAAACAAATCTTTTTGCCCATCTTAAGAAGGCCTATAGAAGAGTTCTCGAAGAGATTCTTTCATTTCGTTACCTTCTTGTCGTTTTTATGCTTATTTTCATGGTCTTTGGAGTTTGGTTTGCTGTTAATAATATTCCCTTGCGTTATCAGTTAAGAATCGGAAGTGAAAGGATTAGGGTTCTCGCAGTTCTCAAAGAATCCACCAATCTTGAAGAAACGGAAAAGAAATTGAAACCTTTGTTTGAGATGATAAAAAAAATTGATTCTTCGAGATATTCTTACATCAATCAAAATTTGGGTCGGGCCTATATTAACGGAACGAGATTTGAGGGGCACAAATATACAAGTATGGCCATTCGTTTTTCTCAAACACACCCAACCATAAAAGAAGACAAGGCCTATATTCAGGAATTCTTGAAGAGGGAACTTCCCAGAATAGACCGAACAGACTTTGAACTCCTTGAAGTCGATACAAGAATTGATGGACATGATGAAGCAAAAGATCGTCTTATTAATCTTAAAATTGAGGGGAAAAATGATGTTTCCCTTGACAACCTTCTTGTAAGCACAAGGAAGTATTACAAAGATGTTGTTGGTTTTGAAAAAGTCTTCATTAACCCTCAACTCAGTGTGGAAAAATGGGATTTTGAGTTTTATAGGGAATCTTTGGCCAAATATAATCTTTCTTTTAGAGATGTGGCCTTACAATTGAGGGGGTATGTTACGGAAGATAAGGTCTACGAATTCCGCCATCGAGGAGATAACATTAAAGTGTATAGTTATTTTGAAGACAATGAAAATTTGACTTATGATCAGCTTCAAAATATTCCGATAAATATAGGTCAAGGGCATGTCATTTCCTTAAGAGAACTCGGTCGATGGAAAAAGACGGAAACACTTAGCAAGATTAATCATTTCGACTTAAAGAGGATTGTAAACATTGAAGTTTCTTTTAATGAACAACTTACAAAAAAGGAAACCTTTACTCGTCATCTTCAAGAACGCCTCCACTTATTTAAACGTGATTATCCTGCTTTAAACTTTGTTGTAGAAGATGCCGATAAAGAGGCCGTTAAAAATAAACAATCAGTAGGAAAGACGATTGTTGTGGCCTTTCTTCTGATTCTTTTTGTTCTTGCTGTTGTTCTAGGTTCTATTGTCCAACCTTTTCTTATTGCTACGGCAATTCCCTTTGGGCTTCTTGGCGTCATATGGGCCTTCTATTTTCACGGAAGGCCTATTGATGTCATGGCCTTTATCGGTATTATTGGTATGGCCGGTGTTGTTGTGAACAACTCTCTTATCATGGTGACTGTTATTAATTCACTAGGTTTTCCTTACGGAGACAATACAAGAAAATTTATTATCGAAGGGGCCTCATCAAGGTTAAGGCCTATTATTCTCACAAGTATGACGACTTTAGGGGGCGTTTTTCCCATGGCCTACGGATTGGGAGGCGACAGCGGTTTTACAAGGCCTTTGGCCTTGGCCCTCGGTTGGGGGATACTTTGTGCAACAGGTCTAACCCTGTTTCTTATTCCTTGTATGATGGAGATACAAAAAGATTGTCTTGAATTTATTAATTTTATCATAGAGAAGGCCGTAAGGGGCGTTCGAAAACTTTTTAAGAATAAATCTCACTTCTAAATCGAGAAAAAATAGTGTTACTATTTTTATAACGTGAAACTTTTTAAATTATTTTTGGGAAAAAAACACTTTTTTATAGTTTTCCCGAATCAGAAAACAAGCATTGCTGCCCTAGTTCCCCACCGAAAAAAAGATTATTGGCCGTTGGGTTTAGGTTTCTTTTGTTCCTGATAAGAGGTATTGGTACTCTTTTTTCTATCTTTTTTTTTCACTCTTCTCACTTTGAGTATACCTCTTTGGAGAGGGCACACAATTCCTTCATGCATCATGAAGGCCCTTCCCATTTGCGCAACTTCTATTGTTATGTCTCCTTCCCTTTATTGTCTCTAGTAAACAATAGGATTTCTATTTCATAAATGTCAAGGTTCGTATTTCCCTTGTGGGCCCAGTGAGTCCGTAGCTCTCCATTCCGTTTTGTAGCGTTTTTTGTGCTACGCATATCGGTCTTTTCTTAGATATCTGGTTGCTAAAAGGCATATCCCATTCGAATGTAAAGTGAATCATTGGCCCGATAGGGTGCCCAAAAAGAACCATCTTGAGGTGAGGAAAGAAGTTCCAGACCTACTCCAAAAAGAAATTCTTTGTTGAGAATATGGCCGAATTCTGCCGTTACAATAGAGTCTTGTCGGTTAAAATCATATTTTAGGTCGAAACCAATATCAAATCTTTTGTTTAATTTTGCCTTAATATCAAGTCCTACGGCATTGATCCAACGATTAGATTGAGAATAGAAATCATCACTTGTAAGGGGGCGAGAGAGAAGTTTAAAATAGTGTAGAGAATAAGATATTTTTTCATTAAAAGAAGAAATTCTTCCCTGCCAATAAAATTCTTTCTCATAGTTAGGTTTTAAAACGAAATAATTTGATTCAAAGTGGCGGCTATTTTCTTTAAGTCTTATGGGATCAATAGCATCAAAGTCTTGCCCAATTTTAGCATTGGGATTAACAAATTCAATTCCTGAGGAAAACGTCCATGTTCGTCCCACTTCATCGATATCTTGAGTAGCATTAAGTCCCAAAAGAATATGGTGGTTTACAATAGGATTGGCCACAACGGCGATTTCTTTACCCTGCACAAAGGCCTCTGCATTAATGCGAAGCGAATTTTCCGGTTTATAAATACCATAAACAGAAATACTTCCGGAATGCTCTTCCTTCTGCGGCCTCCAATGATAGGATAGTCTTCCTCCCAAGGATTTTTTTAAAACTGTATCTCTGTAACTAGGCATATTGAGACGATAGGAGATGGGCCTACTAACATCATAAATCACGGTTCTATCGGGAGGAAGATTAACCCATTCACTATTGGAAGAAACTTTGCCGTTGGAAACTTGAATGTTGGGATTAAGCATGGGTATATGAAAATACGAGAAAAAAATATCATAGGAGAAATGTTTTTTAATTGTTGAAGAGTGATGAACTCCAAGGAGCCCTTCTCTTTTTGAATCCAACAAGGTAAAATTTCTTCGAGAATTTAGGTAATTATTGCCCCAAAATTTTTCATTGGAATTCCAGTCTAAGATTTTTCTTCCCACGGAAAAATCTAAATCATAATAGGAAAAAAAATAGTAGGCCTCGTTGATGGAATAATTCACATTATTATTACTTAAATACATTTCCAATGATAAATCCGTTTTAATGGATGATGTGTTAAGGTAATAATCTTTATCAAAATTGAAGCGAAATCGGTCTTGACTACGAACTGTTCGCTTTGGATCATTGAGCCGTTGAAATTTCTGATAGCTCACGCCGGACTGGGCCCAGACCTTCGAGGACAAAAGTGCTAGCAACACTATAACGCTTCGTATAAAAAAAAACAATAACATTTGGATGCATTATACCAAAAACAGGTGAAAATTGCACCTATTTGTGATATATTATCTCGATGAAATTTGCTTCGATGAAGTTTGCTGATTTTTTGAATTTTCTAACGGTAACGGTGTTTTCTGCTTGTCTCTTTGGGTGTGGCCTTTTTACCGACGATACCCCTCCAGAAGAGAACTCCCTATTGGAAATAGAGGCCATATTTGGCAATCAACGGTTTGATCCTAAAAAGTTTTATCAATTTTTTGAAGAACCTATCTCTTCAGAAATAGATTATATTGAAAATAGGCTTTACGACTATGCAAAATATGTCATTCAAGAAGAAACAAATACCATTTCTAGGAACGATTTAAAATTTTTTGTTAGCGAATTCTTCAGGGATCAAGCAGCGGATTTCCACAGAGGGATCGACACAATTTTTGCCGTGAACTCTGTTTTTTTTGGTACGGGGTATGATCGGTTGTCCCTTGAGAACATCGAAAGACTTTTTGTAATCTTGCGTCGTGCCAATATTCATTTTTCTACAATTGCTCGGGCCTTTCAAGATTATAGTGAAAAACGTATCCCCCTTGCAGATTATAGAAGGGGTTTTGAAAAAAACCTCTCCGATTTATCTCAAACCGTTATGGATGTCGTTCCTTCAAATGTTAACGCCTCAGCTCGAATTGCTCCTCTCATTCAGAATTTTGCTGAGTTGGTACTGGGAAACAATCTTCCTCAAGAGGACTTTAGAAATATTCTTTCGGATATTGAACTTGTAAAAGTTCTCGTTCTAGGGGGAGACAGTCAGAACATTTCCCTAGAAGAAATACGAGTTTTTATGCGAAAATTCGTTGGATTGGCCCTTCCCCTCTTTGATCTTTATTACCTGGCAGATAAACCTAGGCCTGGCAATAGGGAATATGTTCAATTCATCGGGGGTAACATAAAGGCCCTTTTTAATGCTCTGGAAATGTCTTCGAGAGTTCTTTCAAAATACCGTTTGAAAAAATTTTTCAACGGTCTTTCCGACAATCTACCAAGTTTTTTTTTGAATGCGGTCAACCTTTTTTTAGAGGGAAGCTCCTTGTTTTCAGGAGAAGAAAAAGATTCTTTTACCGTGGAGGGCCTAGAGAAAACATTCCATATTTTTTATGAAGGGGCCTTGGTTTATACTGAAGGTATAGAACACTCCAAAGAAAAAAGAGAGAACAAGGATGATCTTAAGAATTTCAAGGAATGGTTTATAGACAAAACAACATATTTATCTCAAATTATTCTCGACAACATATCATCCCAAAAACAATCTTCTCTTCATATAGATGAATCTCTTATTAGTCATGCTACAAAAACTTTTCGATCGTCTTCCTCCGAAGAAGTTCGTCCTAAAAACATTTTGAAACGCATACAGCTACTAAAAGTGTTATTGGCCGGTGGAGAGAGAGGGATTATAACTACAAGAGAAATGCAGATACTGGCAGAAAAAGCATCACAGTTGTCCAAAGTTTTCTTCGATTTTCTTTATTTTGGAGAATATCAATTGGAAAAAAATTTTGAGTACACTCGATTTGTGGTGGAAAGAGTGCACATATTTCTCAATGCCATAGAGGAACAAACCGGTTCTCTTTTTTATCCCGATGAACTTGTAGATATTTTTCCTCAATCCTTAGGTCGTTGGACATCCACCGAAGTTATCTCTTTTATAAAAAAGTATAAAACAATTCTGCTTCAAGAAGAAGGGCATGCTTATACTTACCGAAATGTTAAACAAGCAGAAAACACGTTGGCCGTTTACCTAGAGAGTTTTATTCTCTATGAATACACTTATAAGACTATGGTAAGTATATTTGAAACGGAAACGGCCACAAGGGAGGATATCGCAAGTCTTCGAAATAGAGCATTGACTTGGAAAAACAATGTTAAGGCCGTCTTGGATCTTTCTCTTTATCCTGAAGAGATTAAGGTTGAATCTTTTATTCGACAAACGTGGAAAGAGCTGAAATTTACCGATATCGGTACAGAAAAATTTTTAGGTATTCTCTCCTCAAAGAAGTTTCTCGAAGCAACACCAAAGGATATTCTCTACAAAAAAGAAGTCCCCTCTCTTATAGAAAAGGTTCCGCCGGTTCTCTCTGGTGTTCTAACGATTGTTTTTAATTTTACAAGAGAAAATGATCTCAACAAAATCTATTTCTCAATTCTCCAGGCCGTAAGAGAGATAAGGGGACAATTTCGTACAGGAAACCATGATGATATTTTTTTAGAGATGAATGATCTCAATTTTTTTGAACTTTTTTTTGCCCAAACAAATAACCGCCTTATTAAGCTTGTAAAAACCCTTGTTCCTATTATTAATAATAAAATTATCCTCGAATTGTATTATCCACCAAGAAATACAATAGATTATTCACAAGATATCTATCTATCATCTATAGACAATAGAACGAAATTAACTTTTTCCGAATTTAACAATCTATTTAATATCATTGACGATATTCTCATAGACCTCTCTCTCGCCGGGCCGACTTTTGATTTTTATAAAGATGAACTTGAGGTCAAAACATCTATTAATAGCGCAGCGTTTTTTGGCGGAGGGCCTTTGGCATCTGAATGCCCTCGTTGTAGGCCTGATAAAAACCTTGATGTCTTTTCTTTTTTTACCGAGGAGCAAGTTAATATTTTTCTGACAGAGTTTTCTCTTATTACATCTAATTACAAATATTTTAGAAACGATAGTGGAATTCATATTTATGACGAATTTTACCACCGAACAAAAATGGGTTATATAGAAATTCTTTTCTTAAAAAAAATCTGCTCCCTTCTCATAAGAAGCTACGGTAAAGAAAACGGTCGTATAACGCCTCTTTTGGAAAATACGCTTGATGCTTTTCTGTGGGATTTTAAACCTCTTTTCGACTACTTTGATGCATGGACCGACTCTCCAAAAACCTTCGCTCGTAACATTGTGCGCCTCTCTGATCTCTTTCAACACAGTTCCAACGGTAATGAAAAACTGGACCTCAACGAGATTGTAGAATTTGTAGGACTTACAATTTCCGCGATGAAAATACGCGGCCAAGTTCTTGAAAATATTGCTTCTCTTTGTGAAAATTTCGGAACCCTTACACAAGAGCTTATAGGCCCATCTTGTTATAAAAAACACTTTTTTACGGTTTTCTTTGAAGATTTTCCCTATTTGAAGGATCATTTACCAAAGTTGTATCGCTATATTTCAGGTGCTTCGTCTGAAGAGAAAAACTACTTTCTTACAAGTATGGAAGGCTTTTCTCGAGGGAAAAGAACAGATCTCATGAAAAGACGCCATTTTAATTCTCTCTTTGGGTCCATGTTGAATATTGAATCAACATTTATCCGTTATGATAAAAATAATGACAATATCCTCGATGAGGATGATTTATATGATGCATTTCCCACTTATAAAAGAACCCTTTACTCTACTGCCACTAACGCCGGTCTTAATCTTCCTTATGATGAAAAGGGCAGGGTCCTTTTTCTATATATTATCAACAACAATAGACCTCCTCAGCAGGGACTGCGCGGATGGTTAAATCTCTTAGAGTTTTCCGGTTCTCTTGTCAGACCTGTTATTCCCGAGAATATACAACAAAACGATCATCAACTTTCACGTTTACAACGATTTAAATATCGCAAGGCCATTATCGCTAAGCGGATTGATATTGGGGCCATTCTCTACTATATTGCCAATCCATCTAATGAGGATCAGACAGATTTATAGTGTTCAAAAAAATCCTCTGCTTCTTTACAAGCATAGGCCCTATGGGAGTAGCGTTGTTTCCACTCGGGAATCTCGGCCAACGTTTGATTTCCTTCATGTTTTGAGGGAATAAAAACAGGGTCGTAACCAAACCCGCCGTTTCCAAGATAGGTACAAGAGATTTGACCATGCATTCTTCCTTCAAAAAAAAAGGACTCGTTTTGGCCTAGATAGATACACAAAACACAAACGAAATAGGCATGTTTGTTTTTCTTATCGATCATTTTTTCGAGAAGTTTTTCGGCCCTTTGTCGATCGTTAAGTTCAGGTCCGGCAAAACGGGCCGTTTGGATACCGAGTTCATTATTGAGAGCATCAACCACAAGTCCGGAATCATCGGACAAAGTGGGGTGATGAAACGTTGTATAGTAGGCCTCTGCTTTTTTCTGAGCATTTTCAAAAAACGTTTGACCGTTTTCCGAAACGGGTATTTTATAGGGGGCGCTTTTTAAGGAAAATTTGTTGGGGGACAAAAGTTTGGTAAACTCCCTTTTCTTGTGTTCATTTCCTGAAGCAAAAATGAGATTAATCATTGAAGTATGCTGTTTTGTTTTTCAAAAATGGATTCAATACAGGTTTTTGCGCAGTCCAGAACGGAATTGAGTTGATTTCTAGAAAAAGGTTTTTTTTCGGCCGTGCCTTGAATTTCAACAAATTCACCGGATTTTGTCATCACGATATTCATATCCGTCTGACAAGAGGAATCCTCCTCGTAGTTGAGGTCGGCCACGATATCTCCATTTTTATTAATGCCCACACTAACGGCCGCAAGTTGATTAAGAAGGGGGTCTTCTTGAATTTTCCCTTCTTGTTGCAATTTTCTTACAGCTAAAACAAGGGCCGTGTAGGCCCCGGAAATGCTCACAGTTCGAGTTCCTCCGTCGGCGACTAGGACATCACAATCAAGGGTAATGGTTCTCTCTCCAAGCATTTCTAGATTAATAACAGTGCGTAAACTTCGACCAATTAGCCGTTGAATTTCCATCGTCCTTCCGGAAATTTTTGATCGTTCACGCCGTCCCCGTGTATCGGTCGCCCCGGGAAGCATAGAATATTCGGCCGTTACCCATCCTCTTCCTTTATTTTTTAAAAAATGAGGCACCATATTTTCGACACTGGCCGTAATATGAACTTTTGTTCGTCCAAACTCGGCCATAACGCTTCCTAAAGCATAGGGATTGATGTTTTTTGTAAACGTTATCTCTCTCGGTTGGGTTCTCATTGACAAATCCTCCAAAATCTTTTAGCAAAACTTACAATGAATCATCGCCATTTGGCCACTTGTAAATCAACTCAAACCTATCTTCTTGACAATCTAGAAGACTTTCTCAACACGGATTCTTCTACGGGAATTGTAACGACCTCTCAACAAACTGAAGGATTAGGTCGAGGAGGGCGGAAGTCTTGGGCCTTTTTTGATCAGGCCGTTGCAACTTCTTTTATTTTGGCACCAAGTTTTTATCCTACGGCAACGACTATTGAGGTTGGTATTCTCGTTAGTGATTTCTTTAAAGAATATTTTAAAAAAGATGTGCTTCTAAAATGGCCTAATGACCTTATTTATAAAGAGCGCAAGTGTGGCGGTATCATCATGAAACTATTAGGGCGACAAACCGTCTGTGGACTTGGAGTAAATTTAGTTAAAAGTAAAGAGTCCCCTTTGTACAAGGCCGTACACCTTTTTGATATTGCTCCATACTCTCCGGAAGCTATGGCCTTAAAAATTTATAACTATATTTTAGGTCACAGACAGGAGGCCAAAGAAATTGTTCGGAAATTCTACAAAAAATGTATTCATTTAGAAATGCCCGTTTGCTTAGAGGATAATGGTCAGAAAATAAAAGGCATTTTTAAAGGAATAGATATTAAGGGTGGAGCACGTTTTGAGACGGAAGAGGGCGAGAAGGTTTACTACTGTGGACATCTTCAATACTAGAGTCTTCTGTTGATTTAGTAATTTCTTGTATTTCTTGTTTGATAAGATTTTCGGCCAAGTCCGGTATAACTTCCCAGGCCGTTTTTTCTACGGTTTTTAGGCAATACTGCTTTACAAGAACTTCAAGTTCTTTTAGAAGCAATTCTTTAACTCTAGAAACAATATGTTCTTCATTAAAGACCTGTTCATTTTTTGCAGTCGTTTTAACGTCATCTACGGCCCAAAAAGTTTCTAGAGACTCATCTCTCTCTATGGTTTGAAGTAATTCTTTTTTCGAAGTATTATCTTTTGGGTGTTTGTCATTATTTTTGTTAAAGGCCTTCTGTGTAGTCTGTAACGACGAGATAGGGGTTTTGATAACTTCAGGCATCTCACATTCAATTTTCTTTTCTCCAATAATCCCGGGGATTTCGCCTACCCATCCGGATAATTCATCTACAAGAATATTATTTTCTAGGTGATCATTTTTTTCTTTAATTTGTTCAGAGGGTTCTTTTTTATTTCTTTCCTCTTTAGTCGCCGTATTTGGTGTATTAATGATCCATCGATCGATACTGTTTTTTTTGATGTCATTGTTCATTGCCCTAGGCCCTCTTGCAAATGGGCCTTTTAAGTTAAAGTATAATTTTCCGGCCCTTATGATTTCAATTATCCTGCCTTTACATTATATATGTAAGCTCTCCCGATTGCAAGAATAAAATGCAAGTTTTGACAAAAAAGAATAGGTGCATACATATATCCGGCCTTTCTGTGGATGTTCTTTGCATCTCGGCCCTGATGGAATTTGCCCTCTCCGTCCTTATCTGCAAAGTTCCCGCAGAGAATTGCCCCGAGGGCATTTGTACTCTTCCTTTTTTGCTAGAATTACCCATACTACTCTTGCCGTCTTATTTGCTAGAGCAACAGAGACCTTGCTCACTCCCTTGGAGGGAAGTTTTTCTTGTATCTAACGACTTCTTTTTTGTCAGTCTTTGTTGTAGAGTGATTAACCACGGATCGACATCCGTGTATCAAATTTTTTCTGATATAGCTATCTCCCCGTTTACTGATTCCTAAAAGCTTTGCTTTACCGCTTTGTTGAAAATTACTTTTCCCTTCTCGTCCGTACCGCAGACCTAAAAAACGTTTTTTGCTAAATCAATACCTACCGTGCTAACTTATTTTCATAAGTTCTCCCTTTTTTATTTAAATTGATCCTCTCCTTATGGAGAGAATTTCTTCAATTTTGGCACCTTTTGATGCCTCTTAAAAGAGGGAGAGCTTCATTCCATCAATTTTGACCGCAATTCTTAGTTTAAATACTTGGACTTCCCGTGTTCTATTCTATCTTGGAATCATCAGGGTACCGTTATTGGTTGAATTAGAGATCGCATCAAAATCACGTATGAGACTGTCAACCGGAGAATCGTTGACGGCCGGATTGTTGCTTAAAGGGCAAGATGCAATTTGTTGGCAAACTTGATCGACTACGGCATTTTCCCGATAATGGAGAGATCGTTCTATACGAAAAATATTTACAACTTCCATGATTCTGTCACTTAACATCTCTGCCTCGATGCGATTTAACCTAAAATCGCCCTTGATAGTATCAAAAAGTTGCAGGAGATGGATTGGCAATACCCCTTCGGATACAAGAGCTGTGATTAATTCATCCATTTTTTGGCGAGCGACTTGACTAGAAAGTTGGGCCATTCGCCTAAGGGCGGCCGTAAAAATGGTCTCGGCCTCTTCAAGCTGTTGCCCTACTTGTTGAACTTGAGATTCCTGCCTATCATTATTGCCTCTGATAACCGTCAATTCTCTCCAAGACGCCTGTATCGATGGATGAAGCGTTCCCTCTCCTCTCCCTCCCCTGTTATTACGAAAAGGACGAATTAGTGGAGAGAGCATATTGATCTCGGCCGCATTCTCTTTTACATCGACACCACTTGGGGGATTTATAACAAGAGAAGGAGAAGGATGAACAATATGTGCACCAATTTTCTTTCCGATATTGCTGAGTTTTTCTCCGATATTTTTTGCTCCGTCCCTGAGAATTCGAACTCGATTCCGAGTGTCTCTTAGGAATGCTCGAAAGACGCTTTTGCTTCCTTGAACTACAACTTCCTCAACACGTCTTGCTTGTTCCGAAGTCAATGCCACGTCCTGTGTTTGATCAGAGGGACTAACCAAAGTCGCTAGGCCTAGTCTTGTTCCGCCGGGTTGCCTTGATTGGGCAAAAGTTCCAACAGAGCTGATTATAATCAGTAATACAATGACAAAAAACTTTTGTGAAATCATAAAAAATACCTCCATTCTTTTCTTATCGAGCAGTGAGGTGAAAAGTTTAATTTTTATAAATTTTTAAAAAGTGCTCAAGGCCCATACAGGCCTTATTTAAGGAACATCTCTCAATGTGATAGGGGGCCATAAGGCCTAAAAAGTTCTCTACAGTCGTTTCTTTCCAACGAGAGATTCGAGAGTCTACAATCACGGCCCCTCCGTAGTCCTTCTCCGACCGAAGGAGTCGGCCTAGTTTCTGATGAAGAGACCTGGCCCTGTGGGAAAGGTAATAATCAATAAACTCATTTCCAAATTTACGTCCATAAAACTTCTGCCGATCAACGGTTACAAGGTTCTTTCTCATATCGGGGATTTTGTCGATAAAAAGAAATTGGAGGGCATCTCCGGGTACATCAATACCTTCTCCAAAGCTTTCCATTCCAAGGAGTATCCCCGTGCCGGCCCTCCGAAAATCTTCTACAACTTGCCCTCCCATTCCCTGAACAAAAACAGGCATCTCTCCCCAAAGTTTTTCTAAGAAAAACTCTCTGGCCTCCTGGAAACGCTTCTTGGCCGAAAAAAGAAAAAGCCCTCGTCCTGCGATATTTTTTATAAGAGGCAAAACTTTTTCAAGTGTTGACCGGACAAACAAAGGATCGTACAAAGGGAGAACATCATCGCAAAGATAAATCTTTGCGTTACTTTTATAATCAAAAACAGGAGGGAGGAAAAAACCTTTTTTAAAACGTTTTTTAGGATTCAAATACCCATGGCCTGTTGCCCACTCTATCCCTCGAACTCCTTGATCACCCTTAGCGTTCCCCAAAGTAGCAGAGGTAAAAAGTATTGACTTTCCTGTATCCAAAAGGTTATCGTGGAGGATCCGACCGATATCAATCGGAGCACTATAAAGAGTATAGCCCTCTTTTTCGTGATAGCGGAAAGCGCAAGAGAATCCTTCTTTCTTATCAACGAAAACATCCAGTTCCGTTTTCATATCTTCTATTATTCCTACAAATGTTTCAAAGTGGGTGGCATAGGCCCAATGCTCTTTTTCAAGTTCTTCTTTATTTTTAAATTCTACGGCGTATGGAAGTAAAACATTGTACAATTCCGTGATAGTATCTCTAATATTTTCAATGTGATTATACACAGAGACTTCCAATGAATTACGGCCTTGTTTTTTATTAACCATAGGAAGTTCATTCCAAAAAACATCGGAATACCGTACCGATGTCTCTTTAAAATACCGTTCCATTAAAATTTTTAACGGAAGCAAGTGCGTTTCAAGCGTTTTACATATATTTTCTGTTTGAGTTTTAAGAGATTCAATAATAGCTAAACTTTCTTTGCGTGTTTCATATTTCAAGGACAAAAGTTGAAATAACGATCCCAGTGACGACAGATTCTTAAGATTTTTAACAAAAGATTCTATTGAATTTTGACTCCATTCAAAAGCACAAGACCTAGTTGCTTCTTCTTCAATCTTATGGGCCTCATCGACAATAATGTACTCGGGTCGAGGTAATCCTTTGGGCCAAGAGAACATCAAGGAGTGATTGCTGACAATAATTTTTGCATTTCTGGCCTCTCTTATGCCTGTCAAATAAGAACATTCACGGCCGAAAGGGCACTGACTTCCTATACAAGAGCGGAAATCTACAATGATCTCTTCTGTTTTTTGTTTAAAAGAACGCAATTTTTTTTTGAGAACATAAGGCAAATGTGTGTTGAGAATTTTATCATCATAGGACGAACCGGCATTGTGGAGAAAGACTAGACCAAAAAAGAGTCCTACAAAACGATCTTCAAATGTTCTTGTTCGAGAGAGAAAATCATGTTTCTCCTGTTCCCTATAAAGCAGTTCACAAAAATGATTTTTCGATCCTACGAGTTTTGTAACACTCAATTGATCTGCATCGATCCCTAACAATTTGCGCACTTGAGGTATTTCCCCCATCATAATCTGATCTTGGAGTATTTTTGTTCCCGTAGAGATGAGAACTTGACCTCCTTCGCTTAAAGCGAAAAGAGCACCGGGAAGTAAGTATCCAAGAGTTTTACCTGTTCCTGTTGGAGCTTGAACGAGGGCATGAACATCATTTTTAAAAGATTGTCCTGTTTTGAAAGAGAGTTCCATTTGGGCCTTTCTTTTTTGAAATCGAGGAAGGACTTCTCCTATAATCTGAGAGTTGTAAATATTCTCAAGATTTTTTCGAGAAAACTCCATACTAAAATGATGTTTTTCATTTTTATCATTTTCATGTTTTACTTGCGGTTGCATGTTTTGAAGATAGCTTTGAGGACAAAAATCTATCTGTTCAGCTATAGTAAAAAGGTCTTTTTCACTGAGTGTAAAAAAATGATAGTACCAATAGTCTTCAAGACCGTGACGTTGGAAAAGCTCTTTCACTCTGAAATAGTTTATCTTGTCTTGTTGCACAAAGAGTGTGGCCAAAATGAGAACTTTCAATAGCCCTATAGAATCATCGAGTCCTCGATGAGATTCTTTCTTCGAGATTCCCCAATCTACAAGAAAGCGCTCTAAACTGAGCGAATCTTTCTTTGGAAAGAGAAGGGCCAAATACAAAAGAGAATCTTCGTAAGAAGAGGTCGAGAATTTGCCATCGGTAAACCCTTCCAAAAAAGAACGTTCAAAATCGGCATTATGGCAAATAAGATGATCTTCACAAAGATCTAACACATGATTTTTCATATCCTTTGATTCGGGCGCTTTTTCAAGCATTTTACCGGTGATTCCCGTAAGCTTTTGGATGAAATGGGATAGTTCTCCGGAGTAGTGGACAAGCGTGCTATATTTTTTTATAAGTTTTATTCCTTGAAATTGAAGAAAACCTATATCGATAATTTCGTCCACAGCTGGATCGACTCCGGTGGTTTCAATATCGATAACGGCCCAATGATTGAGAGAAGAGGAAAAAACCATCACTTCTCGCTTGTCACAGTTCTTGTTCTCGTATTAGAATCAAAGAAAACAGTTAAAGAGGTCATCATAAACTTTAGTTCCGTCTTGTTACAGGCCCAATCCTTCACAGGGCTTGTCCTTATGTTTACAGGGGTTTACTTTAGAAACCGAAGGTCTGTCCATATCAAATTCATGATTTCGGCGATTATTTTTGATATTCTCATCATTCTTCAACTGATGTACGTTCGAAATGCCCTAGACGTCACTGCGCAATATGTCAGCAATCCTATGATGCTCAATGTCCACATAACCATTGCTATAATCTATACTGTACTCCTTGGGTTTATAATCTATACAGGTTATAATTTTTACAAAGGGAAAGAGTCTCTGAGAAAAATTCATCGGTGTCTCGGTTGGACTACCCTTTGTATGAGAATTCTCGTTTTTATTACAAGCTTTTGGGCCGTTACAAAGTAACTTAATATTATAAGGAGGGCAATGTGAGTGTAGTTATACAAGCACAGAGAAGAAATCTCAATAGCAAATCAAATGATTTAAGAAAAAAAGGTCAAATCCCCGGATGTATTTTCTCAAAAGATAGAAAAACCATTCCCATCTGCCTACCCTATCAAATATTCAGGAAATTCCTCAGTAATCGTCCCTCAAAATTCGATATTGAACTTGAAAAGGGAGAAAAATTTCTTGTGGGCCTTAGAGAAATTCAACAAGACCCTATAAACAATTCACTCCTTCATATTTCTCTTCAGGTCCTTGATCAACATAGAAAGGTCTCTCTTACAATCCCCGTAGACGTGCATGAAGAGACCTTGGGAAAAAAGAAAGAAGGTGAAATCGCAATACCTATTCGAGAAATCACCGTTAAGGGGTATCTCTCTGAAATTCCGGAAAAAATGACTATTGACGTTACACATCTCGATGTTGGTCAATGCATCAAAATTTCCGATATTGAATCCAACTATCGTTTTGAATTCCTCCAAGAAGACAGAAGCAAAATCATCGTCGGCCGTTATCATATACAAATACAAAAAACCTCTCTAGAAGAAACAGAATCTCCCTCTCAAAAACAGGAGAGCGAAACAATAAAAAAAGATGTTGAAAAAACGCCCTAGTGCCTCACGAGGACATTGCCGGTGCAACCGGCATAGAAACAGAGAAAACATGTCCAGGTTCATGCCGAAAATATTTGTTATACAATAAGGCCCTTGTTGTTATATGAATCGTTTCAGTCGGTAATATAAAAATTTACAAAAAAGCTTTTGCTATTTACATTTTTATATTATTCTTAAAAGAAAATTTAATTTTTTTTAACAACATTATTTAACATAACTTGAGAGTCCAAAGTTCTCGTCGCTATGAGTATTTGATATACTCTCCCCCTAGGAGTCCCTCACTGAAACACTTTATTAAATAGAGAACTTTGGACTCTCAAGTTAAAAGGTTGACTTGTAGTAGAATGTTAAAAACATTAAAACAATAGGAGGAAGAAATGAAAATTGACGGTTTAACAAAATTATTGACGGGAAAGCACTTACTTTTAAAACTTTTTTTAGCGGTTTTTCTATCGTTACTCTTTGTTTTTCGATTGGAGGCGCAGTATGTACTTACTAGCGAAGAAAATGAACTTCAACAGCTTATTAAAAACGACAATCCAAACTTAGAGCGAGTTCGTAGCATCATTGATCTAACGCCAAGGATTGTTTTTGCTAGAGATCAATCGGGTAACACTCCTCTTCACGATGCTGCTAGCTATGGACACGCCGACGTTACCGTTTTACTTCTTGACCGTGGGGCGGAGGTGAACGGTAAAACTAACGACGGAAGGACGCCTCTTTACTATGCTGCTGACTATGGACACGCCGACGTTGCCGTTTTACTTCTTGACCGTGGGGCGGAGGTGAACGGTCTGAACGGTAAAGATAACTACGGATGGACGCCTCTTTACTATGCTATTTGGACCGGACACGCCGACGTTGCCGCTTTACTTCTTGATCGTGGGGCGGAGGTGAACGTTAAAACTAACGACGGATGGACGCCTCTTCACTATGCTGCTTTGACCGGACACGCCGACGTTGCCGGTTTACTTCTTGACCGTGGGGCGGAGGTGAACGGTAAAAATAACGGAGGAAGGTCGCCTCTTCACTATGCTGCTTTGACCGGACACGCCGACGTTGCCGATTTACTTCTTGACCGTGGGGCGGAGGTGAACGGTAAAGATAACGACGGAAGGACGCCTCTTCAGCTGGCGGCAAAGCAAGAGATAAAGGATCTACTTATCGAAGCAGGAGCAGAGGATTGTAGCGGTCTCTCCGGGTTTTTTAGATGCCTTTTTTAAAAGGTTGACTTGTAGTAGAATGTTAAAAACATTAAAACAATAGGAGGAAGAAATGAAAATTGACGGTTTAACAAATTTATTGACGGGAAAGCACTTATTTTCCCTCCTATTTTCATGCTGAATATGAAAGCAAAAAAATTACTCCTTGAACAGGCCTAACGCAGTGCAATTTGTGCGAAATATCAGTTCGAAAAAGATTTCTTCACTTACAGGCAAAAATGTCAAAACGAGAATAACTAAGGCCCTGGGGAATTCAAATTGATTTTGGTATCTTGATGGGAATTCTTTCTATAGATATATTTTGGAGAGATCGGAAGAAAGACTCCCATTCTTTTATGTTTTTCCCTAGTTCCCGAGGAATCATTTCACCATTGTCCCCTAAAAGAACCCAGCTCTTTTGCCAAAGGTCTTCGGCCACGGATATCTGACCCATATTTTTCTTTACAAGGCCGGCCGCTATTTTAATAACGGCCCGGAGAAAGTAATCATAGACTTCAATGTGCTTAGATTTATGCCATACGGACTCCCAATAAACATGAGATTCCCAATAGTAACGGTAGTTAAAGAGATCAATGCCAAATAAAAAACATCCGTTATGCCAAAAATTTTCTTGTAATCCCAAGCATTCCGGTTCTTTGTTGCCATAAGAATGGCCGCCTTTTTTGTTTGGGTGTATTGTCTTTCCGGGAATATGGGTATAATTTGGAAATGCTGTTGTTGTATATCTCGCCTCTTTCATTCAAAAATACCCTATTTCATAGAATCTGTTTAAGGCCTATAATTAAATTTAATGAAACATTTATTTTTTCTCATGACTCTCTCTCTCTCTCAGGCCGTATTTTCGGGGAATCCCGAGATCAAGGCCTTACGTTTTATTTTACTTATCTCTACCGATTATGTGGAGAAAACTAACAGTCTTTTCGTTGAAACCAATGCTCAAAATGAAATTATATCTCTCAAAACGAGAAATAACTATAAAAATAGAACAAAAACCTACAAAACAGATATTCTCCACAAAGAAATTAAATTTGCCAGAACTATTGGAATTACCCTTATCTCTCTTCGATGCAAAGATTTCAAGGCCGATAGCGGTTGTTCTATCATCATAGAATATCCTTATAATATTCTTTCCAATAACTTCAAAACTTTTCATGCCAAACTGAAAAAAGTTGAAGACAAATGGGGATTTTATGTGGGACAGAAGAAGATTAAGGAACTAAGACTTATTGCAAAAACAGCAATTGGCCTTCCCATTGGCATTAAACGCGTTGAGACCAAGTGATTTCCCTTTCCGTGGCCGTTATTACCTACAATGAAGAACGCAACATTAAACGTTGCTTAGAATCGGTCAAGTCCGTTGCTGATGAAATCCTTATTATTGATTCTCTTTCCACCGACAACACTGTTTCTCTATGTAAAAATTTTGGTGTTCGGTTGATTCCTCAAAAATTTTTAGGTTATGTTCAGCAAAAAAACTTGGCCCTTGACATGTGTTCTCATGACTATGTCCTCTCTCTAGATGCAGATGAGGCCTTAGACTCGGCCCTACAGAATTCTATTCTACAGGTCAAGGGCCATTGGACCGGCAAAGGGTATTGTTTCAACCGTCTCAACAATTACGCCGGACAATGGATTTATTATTGTGGTTGGTATCCTGACAGAAAGTTGCGTCTTGTAGACAGGCGGTATGCTCGATGGGAGGGAGTAAACCCCCACGACATTCTCAAATTTCAAACTTCGGAAAAGGCCGCCTTTCTCAAAGGAAATATCCTTCACTATTCCTACGCATCCGTAACAGAGCACATTAAGCAGACTGACAAGTTTACGACAATAAATGCAATAGAGTACTCCAAAAGGGGAGTCCGCTCTAATCTATTTTCCATTACCTTAAGGCCCATGGCCAAGTTTTTGCGAGATTATGTATTCAAAAGGGGTTTCCTTGACGGCCGTTATGGATTTATTATTTGCATGATAGGGGCATTGAGTACCTTTCTTAAGTATGTAAAAATCCGTGAACGACAAAAATAGGCCTGACTTTCTCTTAAATCCGTGCTAAGCTCCCCTATCTATGAATATAGAAACCCTGAAGACCTATACGATGTTTTTCACTCAAGGAAGCGCTTCGGCCTATTTGTGGCTGTTTACCCTCTTGGCCGTTTCTTGTGTGGCCGTTAAAGTTTTTTGGAATAAAATTTGGCCTTTTTTAGAAAAAAAACACCTCCTTTTCACCTCTGAACAAAGGAAACAACTCTCTCGACCTCTTATTCTTACGGCATTCTTCTTTTTTGCTTTTGTAGGAATGAAACTTGTAGGAATAGATGGACGCTTCCCTCTCGTTTTTAGACCTATTAAAATCGCTTTGGCCTTAGGTGGTCTACTTTTGTTCTACCGTTTTATAGATTTTGTTTTTCTTATTCTCAACCAAAGGGCCGAAAAATCTAAAAATACAATTGATGATATTCTCGTGCCCCTTTTTAAAAAGGCCGCAAAAGCTGCAATAGTTGTTTTTTGCATTGTTTTTTTAGGAGATGCTCTCGGGTTTAATGTAAAAGGCCTTGTTGCAGGGCTTGGGATTGGAGGTTTTGCCTTTGCTTTTGCGGCCAAAGATACGATTTCAAATATTTTTGGTTCTGTTATGGTTGTGTTTGATCGACCGTTTTCTGTCGGAGATTGGGTAAAGATTAACGGACACGCTGAAGGTCTTGTAGAAGAAGTGGGAATTCGCTCCACGAGGATTCGAACGTTTTACGATTCTCTTGTCTCTATTCCCAATGGAAGTTTGGCAAATGTGCATATAGATAACTACGGCCAAAGAAAGTACCGTCGTTTTTCTTCAACAATCAGCATCCAATACGATACGTCTCCGGAAAAGATCGAGGCCTTTTGTGAAGGCATCAGACAAATTATTGCCAACCACAAGTGGACGAGAAAAGACTATTTCCATGTTTATCTTAATGAATTGGGAAGTTCATCTTTGGATATTCTTCTCTATGTTTTTTGGCAGGTTCCGAATTGGTCAAAAGAGTTGGCCGAAAGGCATCGCCTTCTTCTAGATATTCTCAGGCTTGGGAAAGAACTTCAGGTAGAATTTGCTTTCCCTACCCAAACTGTTCATTTTTTTAACGAAAACAATAAAGAAGGCCAACAACAGGAAGATATTGCGGCAACAGACTTATCCTACCACAAAATCGGTCAAGAGAAGGCCGAAAGAATCCTCAGGCGTCCATTAAGTTTCAAAAATGAGAGAAGCGGAGTGGATAAAGGGACTTTGCCTGACGATGATGTTTCCCTTTAAACTTAGGCCGCCGTTTTTTTTGTTTCAAGCCCGATAATGAAGCGGTTTTTTGTTGTAGGTATAGCAACGGATTCATGTAGGATAACTTTCCATCCCTTAAGTTTTCCCATTTCAATTGTCGGCGAAAAATTAGGTCCTTTGTAAAAAAAGCAGAGAGTATCCTCCTCAACTTTAACTTTTTTGAGACAATCCTGAATTTTCCCCACGGCCCTAAAAATAAGAACGGTTTTTGGCCCAAGATACATATCTTCAATTCTTGTGTGGAAAAGGCGTATATTGCATATTCCTAAAATGGTTGCAATATCGCCAACAGCACCCACTTTTTTTCTTCGGGCCTCTACACCTTCAAACACAATACTCGGATTTTCATAGGCCAAGGGGAGAAGAGGGATGCCTCCGCCAAATCCAACGTCGATAATACGACGACCCGCAAAGAGGGTCGTTTTCAATAAAGGAATTGTCTTCCAGGGAAGAATTGAATCTAAGTATTGTTTATAGTAAAAATCCTTTACGGTTTGAATCCTTGTAAGATTTAACCCAGAATATTTGGAATTGATAATTTGAAGATAGTTCTTTGTAAAAGAATTTTGGGTTTGCTCTTCTTCCATATATATACGATAGAGGTTCACGAAATAACATTTGCGGCCACATAGGCCAGTGTGGCCGGCCTTATTCCGTTAATCCTTTGTAATTGGGAAAAAGTCGAAGGACGTATTTTTTCAATTCTTTCTTTGCATTCATTGGCAATATGAGCAGAAGATACAATTTTTTTCCAATCAACGGTTTTTTTGGAAAGATGAAGAAACTTTGCATTTTCATTCTCGGCCCTTTTAATATGGCCTTCATACTTTGCAGAGATGGCCACGCTGTAAAGAACTCTTAAGTTTACGGAAGAATCTAGTTCAGTTTTTAGAATCTCAATAGGATTAAGGTCAGACCTTTTGAGCAGATCTCTAAGAGACATGCCAATCTTTAGAGGGCCGTACCCTTGTTTTTTAAAGTGATCTTCTTTTTTCGTATCGTAGCGAACAAGAGAAATTTTTTTGTCCAAAGATCGAAAAGATGTAAGAAAATCTTCTAGGTATCGATCTAAATCTTTTTGTAGTCTCAAGGATTTCCTGTAGGGGGCCATCCTAAAAAGCGTGTTATCTTCTCGAATAAAAAGTCTATTTTCGCTTCTAGCGGTAAAAAGTCGATAAGGTTCGTCTCGCCTGTTGGAAATCAAATCTTCAATCATAACTCCTATATAGGAATCTTCTCTAGAGAGAATAAGTTTCTTTTTTCCTTGAAGAGAAAGGGCCGCATTCACTCCTCCAATCAATCCCTGTCCGGCGGCCTCTTCGTAACCGGATGTTCCATTGATTTGACCTGCAAAATAAAGCCCTTCTATGTCTCGATACTGAAGTGTTTCATCCAACATGGCCGTATCTACGACATCGTACTCTACAGCGTGGCCGTATAGAGAAATTTCTGCGTTTTCAAGACCTAGAATTGTTTTAACGAAAGAACATTGAACATCTTTGGGGAGGGAAGACGAGATACCGCTGGGATAAAAAGAATCTCCTTCCAAACTTTCCGGTTCCAAAAAAATATGGTGGGTATGGCGATGGGGGTAGCGATACGCTTTATCTTCAAGACTAGGGCAATAGCGGGCACCTACTGCTTTGATTTGTCCATTGTACAAGGGAGAGAGGTTCTTATTTTTTCGCACAATTTTAAGAGTTTTTTCATTTGTTCTTGTGAGATAACAGGACACCTGTGGTAAAAACCTATCGTAAACTCCGTGGGCAAAGTGAAATGTCTGTGCTTTAGGGTCTGTTCTTTGTTCTTCAAGTTTTGAAAAATCAATACTTTTACCTTTTAATCTCGGAGGTGTTCCTGTTTTAAATCGTAATCCTAAGGTTCGAACTTCTTCGAAAATATTGCTTAGTCCTTTTGAAACTTCACTATAGGGCCTTCCACCTCTATAATTTTCTTCCCCTATGTGAAGTTTTCCATTTAAAAAAGTACCTGTTGTCACCACAACTTTAAGCGCAGTAAGTGTTGATTCCGTTGTTGTAATCTCAAAGAATTTCTTTTTTTTAACCCGTTCAACTCTCTCTCTAATAAGGGTAATATTTGGATAAAAACTCAAAAGTTTTTCCGCTTCTCTAGGGTATCTTTCCTTGTCTATTTGAACTCGTGTTGAACGCACGGCATATCCCTTTGATTCATTGAGAACCCTCCATTGAATGGCCGATAAATCAGCGATTTTTCCCATCAATCCCCCAAGGGCATCAATTTCTCGCACGACTTGTCCTTTGCCGACTCCACCGATAGAAGGGTTACAGGGGGCCGAAGCGACGGCCACTCCGGGCATAGTTACAATAGCAACATCTAGGCCAAACTGTGCCGCTCCTGCTGCCGCTTCGATGCCTGCGTGTCCCCCTCCGATGATGACAAGATCAAATCGTCTTTCCATAGTTCCTATATAGACGAAGAAAAAATAAAAGTCAGGCCTTAAGAACAACATTTACATCTTTTTTCTTAATGAGTCTGCGTTTTTTATTTCCGCCGAATACCTCCCAATACCAGAGGCCCCGATATGACGCGAGGAGTATGTTTATAATGGTTTCGGTTTTTTAGATGCTTAATTTAAAAGACCTTGAATTCTTCCACAATATACCGTATTATTTTAATCTAGTGATGCGCTTGTGATGTGAATTCAGGTGTTAAAGTATCATCGTTAAAATTCCGACTTGTTTTTTAAGAGAGGTATGTTATGTATAAAATGGATCTACAAAATGTTTGTTGGTGTGGAAAGAGGACACTTGTCACTTTGCTGCTTAGTTTAGCAAAGTGCCTTGTTTGTGAAACAAACTTAGGAACTATCAACACAATAGAAAATGGCATGGCCACTATTAAAGAATGCCAGGCCGACATCGAAGAGGACTGTCTATACGAACCTTTCGAGGAATTAAAGGATATTTTAAATTTTACTACAACAAATCAATGCTTGGCCGAAGAGATGCTCTTTCAGGAGCATGGCATTCAAGTACCGGAATGCCCTCAATCTCCGGATGATATTAAAGGCCTTGATAATACCTATCCAACGGGAGGCATTTTTGCCCTTTACGCGAGCGACAATAGAAACTTTATTTATGATTTTGTTCAAAGTTATTTAGATTCAAGTCCGGTAGGTCGTTTTAACCTTGTCCTGCCTATAGTATATCTAGAAGAGTTGAAGAAAGATGAAATTTTAATGAATATACTCAATTCTCCTAGAGTTAACATTATTAATGTTAAAACATTTCCTAGTGTTGAACGATGGATGCAGGATAGCTTCCAGTTTGTTTCCCTCAACGGGAAACCGGCACTCTATCAACTGGAACATAGTGACGAGAGTGGAGATAATCTTAAAGATCGTTTGGCCTGTGAACTGGCCAAAAAATGTGATATCCCCTACTACATTCCTCCGGATATGGTAAATCCCCAAAATATGGAACGAAATAATGGTTTGAACGCTGGAGGCAATTTAGAAGTCCTTCCCGGAGGAACTTTCTATATGGGTATTAGAGAAAACGATGGGGAGCACGCTAGAACCGATATTCAAATAAAGTATAAAAAATCCTTAAAAAATTCCGGCAATAGAGTTTTAGAATTAGACGTATCATTCCTTAGCGTTGGACACGTAGATGAAATGGTTAGCGTTATAAAAACAAACAAAAATGTTCCCTGTAATTATGCCGTTTTAATAGCAAGTCCTCAGAAGGCCTTCAAAATTATGGAACAATTGCCTGAAAGTTCAGGTTTCCAATCGACTGTATCTCAACTACAACAAGATTATAGTCAACAATCTAAGATTGAAGCACTTGAAACACAAAAAAGACAAAAAGAAGATAATCTAAAAAAAATGTCTAAAATAGAATTAGAATCGATGACTATGTCAAATGGAGGAACAAAACACGTTGTGCCTGGACAAGACTTTTTAGAGGTGAGATGTTCAGATGAAAAATATCCTGATCATTGCGACATTTTTACGATAGAGGAATCGGGAAATGAGGAAGTTGTCATGAAAAAGAATAATGCTATTGAGATGTCTCCATACGATGAAGGAACAGAGTACTCTTTGAATGGGAAAGTTGCTATGCGATGTAGCTCTTTAGGGAAATGTACGATATTTATGGATGACGATGAAAAGGATGAAAGAGAAATTACAAGTGTTCCTATGAGAGAAGGAGGAATTAAACACCGATTTTTAGATGAGGATGGAACTGAAGCTGAATTGAGATGCCCTGATTCAAGTAATTTAGATAACTGTATGTTTTTTTATAAGAGAGAAGGCAGTGAAGAGTTTCGGATATCCGGTCTAGAGAGTCAATCGTACTCGGGAGGAACAAGATATCTCCTTGGTTTCGACTTCGGTCTCGATTGCACGGATTCCGGTAGTTGTTCTCGTTTTTTTAACAATAGTCGATGTAAAGATTTTAGATTTAACGATCTGAAAATTAAGGGACTCAAAAAAATCTTCAGTGTAAATGATACAGAAGATGTGTACAACCGCTATTGTCTTAGTGGGAAACCCATTGAAGAATTTTTAAATTCTGAAGAATACCAAATATTGAAAAATCAAAGTCATATCGATGAAGAAATTCTTCTTAAAAATAAAGAGAGAATTGTTAGGGAACTAAAGCAAACAACAGGATGTCAATCACCTGTAGTGATTGATATCCCTGTGTTTTTCCGAAGTGGAAGCTCTTTTGTTCCAAATCTGGTTAACGGTGTTGTAGAAACTCCTCCTAATTCTCCTTCAAAGGTCATTTTACCAAAAACTTATTTTAGGCCTTTTGATAACTATGTTAAAGAAGAACTAGAAAAGTATGGAGTGCAGTCTGTCTTTGTCCATGATCTTGAATACCACTTAAATTCCGGCGGGGTTCATTGCGGGACAAATGCTGCAAGAATTTGCCGACCAAGGAGTCGATAATGAAAAAAATATTGTTTTGCTTTTTTATTATTTTAAAAACATTCAATTTAAGTTCCGATGTGACTTCTCAAAAGAGTTCTATTAAAGGAAATCTTATCTTGAAAGGACTGAATCTTGAGGCAAAATATACTCTTGTTTCTCTATCTAAGGAGCACCATCTTTTGATAATATTCCCTAAGGGGGCCAAAAACGGTTGTTTCTTTCGAGTAACAAAGATTTCTGCTCCTCAAAATTTACGAGGGCGAAACGGAATTATTTTCGCAAATAGGCCGCCGGGTTGTGTTTTTGCTATGAATGAGAAGAAGCAGAAGGATTTTTGGAGCAAGATTGTCCTTGTCGATTTTGACTACGGTTTTTCTCAAAATACTACACTAAGCGGCCACGCCCGCTTAAGTAGCAAAAGCGGAAATTACAAGGCCAAACTTATTTTTCAGTGAAATCTTTATGTTTTTTCACACGGCCATTTAGAGATTGATCGTTAAGGATTGTTTGATAGCAATGCTCTTTTTGGAAAGAGAGCATTGATAGGCCAAAAGTTCAACTCCTAGAGTTTGGGCCTGTCTCAGAAGTCGGCCGTAGATAGGGTCGATGGCATCTGCACATGAAAAAGTATGCACATCTTCTCTTTGAACGACAAAAAGCATAACGGCCCGATCTCCCTTTTCCTTGATTTTTATTAGTTCTTTAAGATGTTTTTGTCCTCGTGTAGTTATGGCATCAGGAAATAGTGCTATCTTTTTTTCTGCCAGGGTTACATTTTTGATTTCGACATAACATCGAGGGGCCTTGCGTGGGCCGTCATCAAGAAAAAGGTCTATACGAGAATTGCCGATAGTAAATTCCGTTTGTATTTTTTTGTACCCACGAAGCTCCTTGATCACGCCCTCTTTAATGGCCAAAAGGGCCATCTTGTTGGGACGGAAAGTATTAATACCGATCCAAGTCTTCCCGTTGTAAACCATTTCTAGGGTGTAAGGAAGTTTCCTTTTAGGATTCTCATGACAAGTGAGGAGGGCCTTCCATCCGGGGGCCCAACAAGTTTTCATGCTTCCTGTATTGGGAACATGGGCCGTAATGACATTACTCCCATCATCCGGTAAAATATCGGCGAAAAATCGCTTATAGCGGTTTTGAATGGTTCCCGTTAAAGTAGGTTTTTCAAAGTTCATAATTTAACCTTACGTTCAGTTATTCTCGGCATTTTGCATCCACAACTGAAAAATCAATACATTCCACAGCTCAATTGGGCAATCCCTTTTTTTTGATAAGTGATCCTTTAATATTTTTTCCGTATAATTAAAATTAATAAGGCCTTGCCGCTTAATCATCTCCGATGACAACAGGTCTTGGGTAATCTCCTTCAATTCCTTTCTAAACCATTGGGAAGCAGGTATTGAAAAACCTTTTTTTGGTCTGTTGACAAGGGTTTCCGGAACATAGCGGTAAAGGATTTGACGCAACATATTTTTGCCAATACCTTTCCTAACGTTGACGTTATAGTCAAGGGGCAAGGAGGAAGCGAATTCAACTATCCGATGGTCTAGTAGAGGGATCCGAGACTCAAGACTTACGGCCATACAGGCACGGTCAACTTTCGTCAAAATATCATCGGGTAAATAGGTTACGGCATCAATGGCCATCATGAATTCGATAAGGCCAAGTTCAGAATGTTCAAAAGTATCCATTATAGTTTCGGGGGATTTCGTTCCTATAACAAATTGTTCCGGATTTTTGTGATGAGACCTCAGTGCCTTATAAAAGGAAGAAAAACGCTCTTCTCCCATTGCTTGTTCCAGCCTTTCTATTTTACTTGAAATATTATCAAGATCTAATAAAGAGGGAAGAATCGGTCGGATAGTTTGATGTAGAGATTGAATCAAAGAAAGAGGGAGTTTTTTTAACAAGTAACTAAAAGAACGTCGAAGAGGCCTAGGTAATTTGTTGAGTTTATTCCAAGCAGAGTAGGTCAAATAATAGAGGTTATAACCTCCAAATATCTCATCTGCACCATCTCCGGAGAGACAAACACTTACCTTTTTTTTGGCAAATTTTGCTAATAGAAAAGTTGGTATTTGGGATTCATCAGCAAAAGGTTCATCGTAAACTTCAGGCATACGCTCAATAACATCTAAACACATTTTCCCATCGACATACAACTCACAATGGTTAGAGCCGATATGTTTTGCTACGGCCTTTGCAAAAGGTGCTTCATTAAAATTGTCATCATCAAAACCTATGCTAAATGTATTAATGGGATGAGAATATAACTGTTGCATAATCGCTGAAACAAGCGAAGAATCAATCCCTCCTGAAAGAAATGTTCCTACGGGAACATCGGAAATGATCTGCTCTTTGATTGAATCTTTTATCATATCTTCAAGTTGGCAAATACCTTCCTTCAAAGAAATATTTGTTTTATGATAATCAATTTGCCAGTATTTTTTTTGAGGAGGGATTTCTCCATTTGTAAGATGTTTGCTTGAAAGACTAACTACTTGACTCGGCCCTAATTTATAAATACCGTTGTAAATAGAGTAAGGATATGGAATATAGCGATATCGAAAAAAGAGACTTAAGGAGTTTTGATTAATTTCTAAATTGTTACAGAAATATTTTATTGGAGCAAGTTCGGAAGAAAAAACAAAGTCACCTTTATTAAAACCATAATAAAGAGGTTTCTCACCCATTCTATCTCGAACCAAGCTTAATACCTGTTCTTTTCTATCCCAAACAGCAAAAGCATACATTCCTCTTATAAGTGTCAAAGTTTTTTCAAGACCCCAAATTTGAATTGCGGCCAATAAAACCTCTGTATCGCCTTTGCTAGAAAAATTGTAAGCTAAACGAATGCATTCTTTTCTTATATCTCGAAAGTTATAAATTTCACTATTGCAAGTTAGAACGTACCTACCACTATTTGAAATCATGGGTTGTTTGCCTGCATTTGAAAGATCGATAATGGCCAACCTACTATGGCCTAAAGTAATATTTTGTTCGCTTAAGTAACCTCTATTATCCGGCCCTCTATGGCCGATTTTATCAACCATCTTTTCAATAAGACCATTACTTACCTCTTTATCCCGCTTATAAAATCCAACGATTCCGCACATACTAATTTTTTAGAATAAAATGGAATTTTTCCTAGTTCTCCTTTGATAAGGATAAAAGATAGCATAAAGATATCCGTTTTGGGCATCCAAAAAATGGACTTAAGGCAACTAAATTTTAACTTTTTACAAAAAATCGAGAAGGTTTTTATTGAGCATTGTTTGGGAGGCCTTATAAGATGCTTGGAGAATATTTTTATGCTTTTCAATATCGGTAAAAAGCTCGGCCACATCGGCATCGACAAGAAGACTTTTTCTTTCTGCATTAGACAAGTTTTCTAAGGCCGCAGAGTCTTTGGCCTTTTCGACGGCCTGCATAATGGAACCGATTTGTGTTCTCAACGAGATAATTCTTGTGATGTCTTCATCAAATTTTTCAATAAGTCCTTGTATTGTTAAGACATCGTCGTTTTCAAGGGCGACTATAAGAGAGTCAAGTTTACCGAAGATATTGATTCTGTTTGCAAAAATATTTTTTTGACTGCTCCCGGTACCGGCAAGTTTGTTTTTTGGAAGAGAATAAGAAGAAGAGAAAACTTCATAACCATTTAGATTAATAGGAACTAAGAAATCTTTGTTCACTTCAATTTGAACTTTTCCGTTATCTCCGGAGTAAATACCTTCTTCATCAAAGGGCCGAGAAAGAGATTTGTATCCACCAAAAATATATCTTTGACCTATTCTTTTATTAGCAATGGAAAGAATATCTTTTTTTATTTGAATAATTTCACTTGCAATATTTTTTCTAATATGAGGCCCATAAATGCCTGAAGATTGTGCGATGACAGCTTCTTTAACTTTTTGAAGAATATCCGTAATGTGCTCAAGAGCACTCTCTATATGGTTTAAATTCAAAATAGCATGGTCAGCATTTTTCATATACTGCTTATTCACTGATGTCGAAGAGTTTATTCGCAGAACTTCAATATTACCTACAGGATCATCTGAAGGCCTTGAAACTTTCTTAAGAAACATTCCCTGCCTCTGAAGATCTTCAAGCTTTCCTTTTGTTTTGTTGAATGAGTTATTTACTGTAGCAATAATGCTGTTGTCTGAAACTCTTGTCATAAATTATCTTTTCATTTCCAAAATAGTATCAAACATTTCTTCCGATGTATTTATCACTTTTGCAGAGGCCTCGTAAGATTTTTGAAACCGTACGAGATTGGCCGCTTCTTCATCAAGGCCAACTCCGGAAACCCGTTCTCTCAAATTATTGGCCATAGACAAAACGCCTTTTGCTTGTGTAACATCCGTCTTGGCCTTTGCTAACTCAAGACCTATTTTAGTAATTTGTTTTAAATAGTAATCCTCTAAGGTATCTGATCCATCACTCATAATTTTTTCATACTGGAGCTTGGAAATCGCAAGGGCAACTCTATTATCTCTAGGGCCGTTGGGAGTTAATGCCGTCACAATATTAGAGATATCACGATTAACATCTTCAGATAGATTTATTCTTAGGGCCGCTTCGTCTCTTGATCGTATCGGAGCAAAGAAATTAACCCCGGTAGTCGGTCCTTTAGAATCTTGACCTATTGGATGCCCTTGTTTATTTAAAGAGATTTTTCTTGCGACATATCCCGATCTATGAATAGAGTTAACCGTTTGAATTAACTCATAAGCAATATCATCAATATTTTTTCTAAGTAATTTATGATCATAGTTTCTAACTCTTAAAAGTGAACTCAAACGTCCTGATGAAAATTTTGTAGAAATAGATTGAGTAGGACGTGATTGAAAGTGAATTTCAATTCCACCATCTAAATTATTGGAACTTTCCTCTTTTGGATATCTTTTTATATTAAACTTTTGAGCTAACCCCTTTGAAACAAGATTTCCAACTCCGGCGGCAATGATTCCTAAGGCCCCTTTTTCTTCTTCATAAATATGAATTCTAAAAAATTTAGAGAGCTCTCGTATCTTAAGGTCTCGTTCATCTCGCAAGTCTCCGGCCTCACTATTTGAAAGCACTTCTGCCTCTACTATTTTAACATTGAGGTTAGCTATGTCTTGCAATATGCCATTAGCATCTGAAATTTCTTTTTCTATTTGAGAATCAATAGCATAAGAAAGCTTATCAATTGTTTGCCTTATTTTCTTAAAATCTTCGATAACAAGTTGGGCCTTGTCTCGAACGACTGACCTTATGGCCTGATCTTCCGGATGATTAGACAATTCCCTAAAGGAATTATAAAAGTTGTTTAAAATCTTGTGAAGGCCTTCAACCTCTAACGTATTAAAAAGACTTTCAACTTGAGTTAATTGATTTGTTCTTTCTTTATAAAAACTATGTTCTGAAGTGGCCAAATTAAGTTTTTTTTCTATATAAGGGTTAACGCTTCGGTCAATCTTTGAAACTTTAACTCCTGAACCCATAATAAGATTGCCTTTCTTTAAAGGGAATTCTGTTTCTTTATGAGCATGTTTTCTTGTAAATCCTTCCGTATTAACATTAGAAATATTATGAGATGTCGTTTGTATAGATTTCTTTGCCGCATTTAGACCGGAGGCGCCAATAGTTAGTAGGTCACTCAAAATATATTCCTTTTCAAAAAGAAGTATTTCTTTGTTTTTCTGTGCCTTTTTCATTATAGGTAGAATATTGTTTTCCACCTAAAGCATCTTCTTTGATTTCCTTTAATGACAAAACGGCCTTGTTAATAAAAAGTTGATTTCGCTTGTTTTGTGCTTTTATCTTTTTGATAAAATCTTCTAAAAGAGAATTAAATTTTAAAAGATGGCGACTATTCTTTTCAGAGTTATGTTCACTCATCATTTGCAATAGGTCTTTAACGGTTTTTATTTGAAAATCCGGAAGTTCCTTATTTATTTGATTTATTAAGTCTTTACGCAATGTATCTAGTTGTTCTATTCTTTCGACAATAGTAAGTTTGTTTTTGACATTTTTTTCTAGCTTTTCAATTTCACTTCCTAGTAGAAAAGAATATTCATCAAAAGTACAATCTAACAAAGAAGCATGTTCTTCACAAAGTTTTTTCCATAAATCTGTTACTTTTAAATAAAAGTAATTTATTTTATTATTCATAGTTTTATTAAAAATCTGAAGTTAGCATTTTATTTGCTAGTTCCTTGTAATCAATTCTGTAAGCTCCTCTCTCAATTTCTCTCTTAAGTCGGGCCACTTTATCGGAATTATCTATATTTGGAGCAGAATCCACGGCCTTTTTAATCCGAGAAAAATCTTTAACGACATCATCTATCGTGACATTAGAATCGGTTTCAAAAGATTCTAATTCTTTTTTCCTTTTTTCAGTATTTTTTTTAAGTCCCATCTTGTGTAATTGAGAAATGCTGGATTCAGGAGTTATTTTCTTTGTTTGGGAAAAACTAGGGCCTTTCGTTTTTAAATCATTCATTATTTATTTCCGATATTAATGTCATTTATTTTTACATAATCATATGGATTAGTTTTTTTGATTGGCGTAGGCCTTTTCTCTTGGTTTGTATTTTGTTCTCCCAAGAAATTTTTGTAAGAGAGTTCATTTCTTAACTTTCTAGGGTAAATTTGATCAAGAATGATATCTTGTATTCCAAGTGAATCGCTCTGTGAGATCTTATTTGCAAATTCATTATGGAGAAGAGCTTTATAATATTCTTCTGCCGAAGATTCTTTTTCTGAACGCCCTATAGTTTTATCCATTTGTTCAATCATATGCTTAACAAATTGTTTTTCCATGCCTGAAGCAACAGATTTGTAATCATTCGGTATAAAATGCTTGTTTCTTTGAGAATGTTTTATCATATTTGATATCCCTTGCACATGAGAAAGAGAATTGTTTTCTAAGTTTATACTCAATGATCCTCTCCATAAGGATAATAAGAGTTAGTATTTTTTTAAATATTTATATCTCATTTTAACATAAAAACCTTTTTAAAACTAGGTTGAGTAGAAGAATTCAAATCTTGAGAAAAATCATAAGAATTCAATTTCTCCTATTAGAGAACCATTTTTTTTCATTGCCTGAAAAATGGAAATTAAATCTTCAGGTGTGGCCCCAAATGCATTAAGTCCTTTGACAAGATCGTTAAGAGTGGCATTTTTTTCCATATAATAAACAGAATTTTCCTGACTTTCTCCTTGACCTTTTACTTCTATAGTGAGGTCACCATGCCCTATGGCCACAGGCCTTACGAAAATATCTCCTCCCGCTACTATGGTTCCTGTTCTCTCATTAATAACAATTTTTGTTTTTATATCTCTGTTAACTTTAAAATTTTCAATAACGGCCATAAGCTGAACAACATTCCTTTGATAGTGAACGGGAACCATGAGGTCAATTGTTGAGGCATCTCTTGATATAGCATATTTAGCGCCTAATTCTTGATTGATAACCTTCTCTATTCTGGCCGATGTTGTAAAGTCCGGGTTGTGAAGGCCAAGTCTTATAGATTTTTTTTTGTCAAAATTGGTATTGATTTCCTTTTCTATAGTTGCTCCGGAATTTATGATTGCAGTTGTAGGAAATTTTTTACCCTTTTCCAATCCTCCAATGGAAAGTGGGCCGTGGGCCACGGCGTAGATATCGCCATCTCCTCCTTTAAGTGGTGTAATCAAAAGAGTACCTCCCGAAAGAGATGACGCATTTCCTACGGAGGAGGCCGTAACATCAATTTTTTGTCCTATTCTTCCAAAAGGAGGGAGTTTTGCGGTTACAATAACACTGGCCACATTTTTAGATGTTGTTTCTTGTTGAAGATTAAGTCCTAATTTAGCAAATATACGTTTAAGAGAATTATTTACAATTTCTCCACTACCGTCACCTGTTCCGTTAAGTCCGATAACAATTCCATATCCGACGATGGGGTTTTCTCTTACGCCCTTTACGCTAACGAGGTCTTTTAATCGCACAGGGTTGGCCGAGAGGTATAGCGAGGAAAAACATAGACATACAGAGAAAATGATCATTTTCACTTCTTAACAACCTCTATACTAAAATCTAAAAAATCATCAGATTTAATTACATCACTGTCATTGACAGCATTTCTGGCGACTAAGGCCTGTACTTCAATAGTTCTTTTTCTATTACTATAAAAGATTTGTTTTCTTCCTTTGATAAGAAGATGATTATTCTTAATTTCATCAAAAATAATACCTGATATTTTATCCTTGACATTGTTATTGTGTATTTCTTTTTCCTCTTTTCCTTTTTCTTCCGGACTTACGGTAGATGATGTTAGAGAAGTCTCTTGCGTGGAATTTTCCGGAGATTTAGGTGTCTTTTTAATTTTTTTCTTTTTTGGAAAAATTCTTTTTAATTCTTGTGTAATTTCATTTTTAAATTTGTTGTAAACATGGATAAGGACGATATCTCCAACTTGTTTAGTTTCATTTTTTGTAAAAAGATAATTAACTTGATTTTGATCTTGGTTATTAATCCATAAACTTCTATGATCATCATTATCACTAAGATCTCTTGCTTTGTATCGTTGTTTCGTTTTTTTGTCTTCTTTGTGCTGTTTGTGATTCTTTAAATAAGACTTATCTTGTCTAGAATGATAATGAGTAGATTTTGACTCTTTATACTTTGAAAGTAGCTTTGTTATATTAAGATTGCTTTTATAAGGAAGATGATCCTTTTTACAATAAGCAAGAGGTTTTTTCTCATCTTCCTGATAATCCTTCTTTGTCTCTTCCTGTTTTTTATCATATTCATCAAATTTTTTATGCATATGATTGACATAACTAGCACAGGAGCAAAGAGCAAATGTTAATAATAAATCTAAAGATATTTTTTTCATATTTCTATAATTACTTTCCCATGATCTATAACTTTTCCGACGATAATAGAGTTGTTTTTATGTCTTTTTAGTTGAATTATATCGCCATGATACCCCGCCCGTGTAGGCCTTGCTTTTGTTCTTAAAAAAAGATTATTTTTTAGATAGGTCACATCCGTTAACATATTAGGAGTAACGAGTTTAACCGGAGTTACGTCAGATCTTCGCAACAAGCTATCTTTTTGGATATTTTTATTTGCTTTATAGAAGCGTATCTTATTTGTTTGAGAAAAGAAATTTTCTGGTTTTGAAGTGTAAATATGCTTTATCAGAAAATCTTTTTCTGATAAAGGTCTATTATTAAAAGGTAAAGTTTTTTTTGAGATGACGGCCCAGGTTTTTTCAAGTATTTTCCCTTTTATCCATGCTGTTAAAATTGAATTTTTTGTTTTGTCGATAAATTCTAATTTAATTTGTTTTTCTCCAAGAGAATGACAATTATGACAATTTATTTTCATTTCTATATTCTTTCCTGAAAGAAGTAATCTTTTCTTGCCCAATATCTTTAACTCTTGAAACTTCCGGTCTTTAGGTAATGACATGTGTGTTTTTATGGATTTTTCTATATCATGTACGTTAATCCTTAAAGGGGATATCTTAATAGAAGAATGAAATTTTTCTGAAAGAATTCTTTCAACATCAGAAGACCTCATAAGTCCATTTGAAGATTGTATAAAATTATTAAACTCTCTTTTAATTTCTGATGCACAGTGAGATTTTCTTATAAAGTTTAACGGTTCTTTCGATTTTATAAAAAAGATATTTTGTTCTGTTTCAATAGAGCAGTCTTGAGAAAGCGATGAAGTTGTGTAAATAAGAAATAACATGAAAAATCTAAGCATTATCTAATTCCATTAATCGTTTGTAACATTTGGTCTGCAATAGACATCACTTTTGAGTTCATCTCATAAACTCTTTGGGCCTTGATAAGATCAGTCATCTCTGTCATGATACTTACATTAGAGTTTTCTAAAGAACCTTGTACAATATCACCGGCATTGTTTTCTCCGGCAATATTTGCAATAGAATCGCCACTGGAAGATGTTTGTTCGTACATATTTCCCGGAATAGGTGTTAATCCTGCAGGATTAATGAAAGTTGTAATCGTTATTTGACCTAGATTCATGGGTTCTGTTTGATCTTTTATATAGGCCTCAACTATACCATTTTTGGAAATGGCCAACGTTAAAATATTGTTTGGTAGCGTAATTTCCGGTAGAAGTTTATATCCGTGCTTGGTTACAATGGCCCCTTGAGAATCCACGTTGAAAGCACCATCTCGTGTATATAATCTTGATGCATTTGGTCCCTCAACAGCAAAAAGGCCATCTCCCCTTATCATGAGGTCATAGGGACGATTTGTGATAGTGGGAACACCTTGAGAAAATTGTCTTCTTACAGCGGAGATTTTTGATCCACTTCCTATTTGTACACCGACATTATAAACGGTGTTATTGGAAGAGCGAGCACCCGGTTTTATGATCGTTTCATAGAGAAGATCTTCACTTTCGGCCCTTTGTCTCTTATATCCCGTTGTATTGACATTGGCCACATTGTTAGAGATTGTATTGACAATTATCTCTTGGGTTGCCATGCCTGTGGCCGCAGTATTTAAGGCCCGTATAACAGCATTGGTACGATAGGAAAATAGAAATATTAAGAAGAAATAAATTTTAATCATACCTTTTTCCTTAAAAACTTGAAATATCATTTGCCGCTTTTCCTGCTATATGATCATACGCCTTAAGCACTCGTTGAATGGATTCAAACTGTCGGTTGGCCTTAATAAGTTCAGACATCTCTGCAACAGCGTTAACATTAGATCCTTCTATAAACCCTTGATGAACAGTTGTCCCATTGGCCGTGGGGATGAGATTTTCCTTGTTTTCATTAACAAAGTAGGAATTTCCTTCTTTTTTTAGGGCATGTACATCTGCAAAATTAATAATAGAAAGAGTATTAACCTTAGTATCTTTGAAAAAAATATCTCCATTTAAATTAATAGAAATCTTTCCCGATCCAGAAAATCTAATCTTCCTTGATTCAAAATTTTCCAGTGTTTCACTTGACTCTTTTTGTTGAGAAAGCACAGGATGTCCTTGACTGTCAACAAGCAGGCCGTTTGAGGAGAGAGCAAAAGTTCCTCTTCTCGAGGCCCTTATACCTCTTGGAGTAAGTATCTCAAAAAGGCCCTTTCCATTAAGTGCCAGGTCAAGAGGATTTCCTGTTGATATCAGTTGTCCTTGTTTAAAATCTGTAAAACTTCCGTGGGCCTCAACTTTTGCACTTTCAGCACCATAGCTTCTATAAAAATCTTCGGGAGACCACTCTTTATCGGGAAGATCAATATCGGTATATCCCTTGTCAAATACCGTCAAATATTCTTTAAAAGTGATATGATCTTTTTTAAATCCCGGCGTAGTTACGTTGGCAATATTATTTGCGATAGTCTCAACATTTTTTTCTTGGGCCAAAGCTCCCGAGAGAGGAACCCATAATCCTTTCAATTTCTCCCTCCTTTAAAAAACAGGGGATCACCTATTCAATATAGCAATTCTTTGGACTCACTCCTCTCAAGGGGAAAAAAATTCGAGAACGAAGAATTGACGCAAAGCATCTATCCGTTTATTGTCATGTCCAAAAAACTGGGCCATAATATTTTTAGTTATGGTAGTAGAGGAATAGATAAAATTGTGGTGGCGAAAAAAAAATTTCAAGATAGTCAACTAGAAGACAAATTAAAAAATCTTGAAAACATAGTCGAACAACTGGAAAAGGGAAATCTTGGCCTAGAACAAAACCTTGAAATTTTTGAAAAAGGAATCTCTCTTTTCAAGAGTTGTAGGAAACAAATCAATACTTTTGAAAAAAAAATTAATAAGCTAACAGATGATCTCAAGGAAGAGAAAATAGACCTTGATTAAAACAGCAATTTTAAGATTTTTTATTGCAACCATTAGCCTATGTATTCTTGGTGTTTCCGTTATTTTAATTGTTCTTGCTTATTTTTCGTATTCGCTTCCCAGAATTGCAACTTTAAGTGACTATAGACCTCCGGTACCATCTAAAATTCTTTGTAATGACGGAACTGTTTTGGCCAAAATCGGTCGAGAAAGAAGAGAAATTGTAAGCATTAAAGACACTCCAAAAATTATTATTGATGCGTTTTTATCGGCCGAAGACAATAGTTTCTTTGAACATCAAGGTATCGATTATCTTGGAATAACAAGGGCCATGATGGCAAATCTGAAAGCCGGAAAAATTGTTCAGGGAGGGTCTACTATAACCCAACAAGTGGCAAAATCTCTTCTTTTGAGCAACAAAAGATCGATAACAAGAAAAATAAAAGATTTTCTTTTGGCCAGACAAATTGAAAAATATCTTACTAAACAAGAAATTCTTTATCTTTATCTCAATCAAGTTTATCTAGGAGGAGGCTACTATGGTATCAAGAGCGCTATTAACGGTTATTTTGAGAAAGACCTTGATGAAGTTACTATAGCAGAGGCCGCAATGATTGCCGGACTACTTGTTGCTCCCGGAAGATATTCTCCTTATAGAAGGCCGAAATCGGCCATCAGAAGACAGAGATATGTTTTGAGAAGAATGTTTGAGACTAAAAAAATAACGAAACAAGAGTATGAAGATGCTTTTAGTGAGATTATTAGATTTAGAAAAAGAAGTCCTTCTCTATTTGAAGCAGGACATTTTACTGAATGGGTCCGACAAAAAGTTGTAGCGGAAGTAGGAGAAGAAGAGTTTTTAAACGGAGGATATCAAGTAGAAACAACGCTTGATTCGGAGTTACAACAATTAGCAGAAAAAGCTGTCTATTCCGGTGCCAAAAGTATAGATAGGCGACAAGGATTTATAGGGCCCATAGGATATATTCAAGAAGGTAAATGGCCAAAGTTTTTAAAAAATCAAAGAATAGAGATTTTAGCTAAAAAATCCAACTATTTTACTATTTATACAGGAGAAATTAAAGATGAATTATCTTTTGATGAACAAAAATGGGAAGCTCTTCAAGAACACAATACTAATGAGTCCTTAAAGTTAAAGAATCAACGATTTTTTCCGGGAATACGAACAAAGGATCTCATTCTCAAGTATCTTGATATCGGTGAAGATAAGTATTATAAAGCAATTGTTACAAAAGTGGATGATATGGCCAAAATCATCTATGTTAGTATTGCCGGTGTTTCCGGTATTATTCCTTTCGATAATTTTAAATGGGCCCATGAAAGGATTATTTCAAAAGATAAACGTAATATTTATGAAGTTTTAAAACCATCAACAATCGTCAAAAAAGGAGATATCGTTTTAGTAACAATACAAAAAAAATTACAATCTCTTTATACACAAACAACAAAAAGTTTTCAGCGATATATTAAAAAACAAAAAAATAGCAAAGCGATTATCAAACAAAAATACCTTCTTTGTTTCTTAGACCAAGAACCTGAAGTTGAGGGGGCCTTGGTAGCATTATCCCCCTTTACAGGAGATATCTTGGCCTTGGTTGGAGGGACAAGTTTTTCTAAAAGCCAATTTAATAGAGTTGTGCAATCTCAAAGGCAGCCCGGCTCTGCCTTCAAGCCAATTCTTTATGCAGTGGCCTTAGAAAACGGTTTTACTCCGAATAGCATTATTATTGATTCTCCCGAAGCTCTTGGAGGAGTTGATCATATACTTAGCTGGAAACCTAGAAATTATGATGGGAAATTTAATGGGCCCATGACCTTAAGAAATGCTCTTGAAACAAGTAGAAATATTCCTACTATTAAAATTGCTCAAGATGTGGGGATAGATACTATTGTGAATTATGCAAATAGAATTGGAATGAAGGCAAACTTTGATAAGAATTTGTCGCTTTCCCTAGGATCCTTTGGGGTAAACCTTATGAATTTAACGACAACTTATGGAATTTTTCCCAATGGGGGGAAGAAAATTTCTTTGAAATCCATTGTTTCTTTAATCGATAGAGACGGGAATAAAATTGATTGGGCATTTGAAAAAAATTTGGAAGAAGAAGAGGAACAAGAGATTGATACGGAGGAAAAACAAAAAACGGACAATCCTTTTCTTGCCAATTTAAATAAACACCAAGTTTACGACCCTAAATTGGCCTATCTTATGACTAACATGTTAAGAGGAGTTATTCTTCACGGGACAGGTAGGAGGGTCAAGAGTTTAAGTTCTTTCTTGGGAGGAAAAACAGGAACAACAAATGATTATGTAGACGCTTGGTTTATAGGGTTTTCATCTAATATTGTTGCAGGTGTTTGGACAGGATTTGATGATAATAAAACTCTTGGTATAGGAGAAACAGGATCCAAGGCCGCCCTGCCCATATGGAAAAAATTTATGGCCGGTGGACTCAAAAAATATGGAGAAAGAGATTTTGCTTTACCTCAAGGAATTATTAATGTGGCCATCAATAAGAAAACGGGAAAACCAGCAAGCTCTGATCAAAGTAATACTTTTGTAGAGGCCTTTGTTGAAGGATACGGCCCTCGTGTAGAAGAAGAGAAATATCTCGAAGACGCTGAAGATACAGGCCTGGATGATGTTATAGAGGATGATGCTTTTTACAATCAACATTAAGGTCGCCGAAAATAACCAACTCCATTGATTGGGATAATCCTTTCTATCAGAAGTTATTTCTCTAAAAATACTAAGGCCATAGCTTTCATTTTCCGAGGAAGATTGAGAGGAAAATAATATGAATAATCTTGTGAAGGATTTAACAAAGAAGAATTTTTTTAGAGTTTTACTATATCTTTTCGTTTTGAACGAAGGCCATAGAATAGCGGCCGCATTACCATCTGAACAACAAAGACAAGCTCCGAGTAACCTTGTTCTCGATTCAAATTTTGGATTTGCCGATGATACAATTCCGACAATTACCGTAACGGTTTCCGAAACAGGCGGGTATGTCACCCTCTACTCTAATAAAACGTGCAAAACGGCCGTAAGTTCTGCTGTTCCTGTTGAAGATATGGCCGCACCTTACAAGGTAGACATAAAACCTACAAAAGGCCTCAAGGAGGGATTTTATAAATTTTATGCTAAACATGACAATTCTTCTTGTTCTCAAAGTGCAGTCGACTATGCTTATTTTAAAACATTGGGAAAATTTCGTGGAGCGAACATTTTCAGAGGATTACTCCTCTTACCCGATACAAAACCTTTTCTTGTTGATTATGATAAGGATGGAGACCTTGATATCGTTGTCGGCCAAAGAGATGGAACATTAAAATACTTTGAGAAGAAAGATTCCGGTTTTTTTGAAGAGAAGATAGACGGCCAAAATCCTTTTAAAAATATTCATGTCGAACATGCTGCAGCGCCCTTTCTAATTGATTATACAGAGGATGGGAAACTAGAACTAATTGTTGGGAGTAAATCAGGAAAGCTTTTTTACTATGTAAAAGACGGCCGGAATATTTACGTTGATAAGACACAAGATAGCAAAAACCCTTTTAAAGAGGTTAAAGTAACTTCTCATGCAACTCCTTTTTTTGAAAACCTTAATAACAACAGTGCCTTAGAGTTAGTTGTTGGAGAGGGAAATGGGAAGTTGAATTATTATCAAAAGAACGTCAAAGGCCTTTATGAGAGAGTTTTAGATAATGAAAATCCTTTTAGAAATGTCTCGGTAATTTCACACGCAGCTCCTTCATTGAACAATCTTGATAATGATGACGATTTAGAACTTATTGTTGGAACCGGTGACGGGAGATTGTTTGTCTATGACAAAGATATGAGCAATATTTATGTATTAAAACCTCACAATCATCCTTTTTCCCGTATCAATGCCGGAGGTCAGACGGCCCCGTTTTTGATAAATCTCGACGATGATTCGGACTTAGAACTTATTCTTGGACAAAGAGATGGGATTCTCGATTATTATGATAAAAATGCAAAAGGCACTTATATAAGTAGCATTAAATTTTATAGTCCCTTGAGTAAAATCAACGTAGGAAAAAATGCAGCTCCCTTTTTAATAAACCTTGATCGAGATAATGCATTGGAATTAGTTATTGCAAATAGTAATGGGATTTTAAATGTTTTTGATCAAAACTCCGATAATATTTACGTTGTACAAAATCGAGAAGAAAATCCTTTTAATGCCCTCTGGATTTCTTCAGCTTCAATTATTAATTTTGCCAATGTTGATAACGATTCGCAACTAGAACTCCTAGTTGGAGATAGTCAAGGAAATTTAAAGTATTTTGATCAAGACAAGGATGATGTCTATGTTCCTGTTGTGAATCATCCTTTTACAAATTTTGTAACAGACGGTTTTGTAGCACCTTTTCTTGTCAATGTCGATAGAGACGATAAACTAGAATTACTTCTTGGAACTTCTACAGGAAAAATACGGTATTACGATCTTAATTCCCAAGATATATATATTGAAAAGATAGGAAATCAAAACCCTTTTAAGAGCGTAGTCGCAGAAAAGGATAAGGATAGGGTTGTTCCTCTTATGGCCGATTTTGACAATGACAAGAGTTTAGAACTTCTTATAGGAAGACTTAACGGAACTTTAGGTTACTACAAACGAAACGCCAAAGGCCTCTATACTAAACAGACAGGCGATAAAAATTTTTTTAGAGATATCCATGTAGGCAGTCACGCCGTACCGACCTACGGTGACCTCAACGGCGATGGACGCCAGGCCCTTATATTTGGCAATATTTATGGATATATTTACTTTGCCATTCCTTATAAAAAGAATGGACGTTGGGTTGCCTTCTATTAACTTTACCCGTTGCGCAAGGTTTTGTCGCACTGGCAATGTCAATTTGGGGGGTTTGATTGTTGCCTTCTATACTCAAACACAAAAGCATTGCCGCAGATACCATTGTAAGCTAGAGTGGAAAAAGGGTCTAAATATTTCAAATAAGATCAATTTTGAGGCGACTAGGGCCATATTTAATTGACTTTTGTGCCTAAATGTGATATTTCAATGAGAAAAATAGAAGTAGAGTGATCAGAATAATGGCATTGGAAAAAGAATTTAAATTCTATCAAGAGAATAAAAAAAAATTTCTTGCCGAATATGAAAATAAATTCATAGTTATTGTTGAGTGGGAAGTTATCGGTGTTTACGATAACCGGATGGAAGCAATTAATGAAACTAGGAAGAGTTACGATTTGGGCACTTTTCTTGTACAACATATTGTTAAAGATGATGTGCTGGTTTTTCATTCCGGAGTTCTTATAGGTTCCAGGAGATGCTTAGGCAAGCAAAATGTCTCCTAGACCTCAGCATCGAGCTTTTTCTTTTAATTATCAAATGTGGCCGTAAAACCTCTTTCTTCAGGGAGAGGATGTAAGGCCACGCCCTTCGGCGAGAATAAAAAGTATTGCCTTTTGAAGAATATCGTAATACATTGGATTTGTCGGAACAAAAACCGACCTACCGTAGGGACTACGGGATGTGAAGCTCGTGGAGACGGTGTAAGACCTAGGAACTCGTGTTCTAGGCGTTTGTCGGTGAAGCAAGAATCTCCTCACTTTAGTGAGGGGTAGTTCAATATACTCTAATCACGCATCACGGAGATAACTTCTTTTAAAGACTCAACGGAATTGATGACTTTTAAAAGCTCCGAATGATGGGCCACTTCTATTTCAAAAGAGAAACTCCCTTTGAGATCGAGAGTGGACTTGGCCGAGGCCGATCGGATGTTGACTCCTGCTTTGTTAATGGATTCTGAAATTGTGGAAAGAATCCCCGTCTTGTCATGAGCAACGATGTTGATATTAACCGGATGTTTAAAAATAAAATTAGGATTCCATTCCACATCAATGATTCTTGTCAATTCTCCTAAATTGGCCTTAGTACAGTTTGTTGTATGAATGACGATCCCTTTTTCGCGACTCATGTGACCTACAATAGCATCTCCGGGAATAGGCCCACAACAACGAGCTATGTGTATTTTAACATCTTCTTCTTTGTAAACGAGGATAGGGTGATCCATAGAGATATTTTTTTTTGCAGCGTCAAAAATGTTGTGATGAGTATAAAAAGTATCAATATCTTCTATGGAAACGTTGTTAGCTGGTTTCAGAAAATGATGGTGTGAAATTTTTTGCAAGATTTTTTTTAAATTAACTTTTCCAAGACCGATGCTAATATAAAGCTCATCTTCATTTAAAAAATCCATTTCAGTAATGATTTGTTTAAAACCTTTTGTTCGTCTTAAATCTTCCATAGATATCTTTAGTACGTTGAGAAACTTATTTAGAGTACCTTTACCCAACATTTTATTGGTTTCCTTTTCCGACTTTAGTATCCATTGCTTTATTTTTGTCTTTGCCTTAGCGGTTTTTACAATATTTAACCAGTGTTTTGACGGCCTCTGATTTTCATTAGTGAGAATTTCAACGGTATCTCCGGATTTTAAAATATATTTAAAATTCACGATTCTTCCATTAACTTTGATACCGATTGTTCTATGCCCTACATCTGTATGAATAGCGTAAGCGAAATCCAACGGAGTGCCCCCATAAGGTAACTCTTTGACATCACCCTTTGGCGTGAGAACAAAAATTTCTCCCATATCGAGGTCGTTTTTAACAGCATACATAAATTCACTATTGTTTAGGACATTCTTATTAAATTCTAAGAGTTCATGAATCCAATTGAGGCCTGTTTTCTCACCGGAATAAATTCCGTCTTTAAATCTTTGTTGAGCGACAACTCCCATCTCGACAATCTCATCCATCTCATGAGTTCTAATCTGAATTTCTATCCTTTCAAATTTCGGCCCAATAATTATTGTATGGAGAGATTGATGGCCGTTGATTTTAGGAATAGCAATATAATCCTTAAATTTTCCGGGGACGGGAGTAAAATGAGAATGAATAACACCTAAAACTTTATAACATTCTGTAATGTTATTAACAATAATCCTAAAAAGAAGCATACTTTGAAGTTGATCAAAGTCAACCCCTTTTTGACTCATTTTTTTAAAAAGAGAGAAAAAAGACTTTATTCTTCCATCAAGTTCTGCCTTAACAGAATATTCTAAAAGTTTATCATTGATAATGCTTGTTGTTTCTTTTATATATTTATCTCGTTTCTCTTTACTCATAGAAACTTTTTCTTCTAATCGACGAAAACTCCCCGGATGCAAGAATTGCAAACACGAATCTTCCAATTCAGATTTTATTGAATTGATCCCTAATCTGCCTGCAAGAGAAACATAGATATCAAGAGTTTCGCGCGCAATATCTTTTTGTTTTTCATCGTTTATATACTGTAGTGTGCGCATATTATGCATTCTATCCGCAAGTTTCACAATGATAACTCTTAAATCTTTTGCCATGGCAATAATCATTTTGCGAAAATTTTCGGCCTGAGATTCCTCTCTTGTCTTAAATTTTATTTGAGAAATTTTTGTCATACCAATAACAATTTCAACAACTTCTGAGGAAAACTCTTTTCTTAAATCCTTAGGAGAAATATGACAGTCTTCAATAACATCATGGAGTAATCCGGCAATGAGACTATCCATATCTACTCTCAATTTTATCAAAATGGCCGTTACATTACAGGGATGAATAAAATAATCTTCACCTGAACTTCTTTTTTGTCCTTCATGAGATTTTTGAGAAAACTCAAAGGCCTTTTTAAAAATTGTCAAATCTTCAGTTGGACGATAGGCCCTAAGCCTCTTTTCCAGTTCATTATAAGAAAGTTCTGTTTCATGGGCAAAATCGAGTTTGTTGTACAACTTATTTCTCTAGTATTTGCTCAACGATAGTTTTTAACTCACTATATGTTTTATCCAGACTATCATTTACTAGGCAATGCTCGAAATCATTTTTTCTCAAGATTTCTTCTTTTGCATTTGCTATACGTATATCTAGGGCCTGTTGAGATTCTGTGGCCCTTGCCTGTAATCGCTTTGTTAAAACCTTTATGGATGGAGGGGCCACGAAAATGACTGACGCGACGCTCCCAAAATATTGTTTCAAAGCATCAACTCCCTGAATATCAACCTCTAACAAGAGCGGGGCACCCGCATTGATACACTCGTGAACAAAGGCCTTTGAAGTTCCGTAATAATTCCCATGAACCTTGGCCCATTCTAAGAATTCCCCCTTTTCAATCATATCTTTAAATGTACTAACATCCATGAAATAATAAGTTTGCCTCTCCTCTTCTCCTTTTCTCTTTTTTCGAGTCGTATGAGAGAGAGACTCTCGAATTTCAGGAAAATCTTTTTTTAACCTATAAATGAGCGTTGACTTCCCTGCACCGGAGGGTGCCGTTATAATAATAATCTTGCTGTCCACTTCATGCCTCTTAATTAATACTGCTTAGAAGACGATCCTTGTTTGTTACGTGTTTTAGATTTGACGCTTTTTTGCTCTATATAAACGGCCCTTCTTTCGGCAGATAAAGAGAGATAAAAAATCCTTTCGCTATCATTTGCAAGATATTCATTGATTTCTTTATAATGAATTAATTCTTTTTCAGATAATTGTGCTTCTTTAGATAAAAGCTCCTCTTGAAGACTCTTATGATGGATTCGCTCTTTCAATGGAGTTCTTTTAATAATCTCCTCCCTACTACGATAGGGATAGGCCGTATCACCGAGAACAACCCGAAAATCTTTTCCCGGCCTAAAAAAGCGTTCATCTTCGGTGCCCATTTCTTCCATAAAAGTTCTCTCCGTTAACATCCCGGCACAACCCATATTAATATTCAAGATCAGAAACCATCTTCCCAAGAACTTCATCAAAAGAACCCCCTCGATAATAATTTATCGAACACAAATTTCGACATCCCATTGATGTCTCGGTCGTGAAGTTGTCGTCTTTTAAAATGATAAAACAGGTAAATTTATCCTATTTCCTAAAAAAAATTGAATTTTCCAAGCAAAAACTCGATAAGATACTGAAATAGTCTCTCCAAGAGGGCCGTCTTTTTGAAATTTCTAGAACATATTGATGAAGTACTTGATAGAATAATTCAGAAAATGTTTCAATGGCCACCTTTATCTTTTTTGAAAAAGATAAAAGGATTGTTATCTCTTCCTGTCTTAGGAAAAGGGCCCTTGTTTATTGCAAACAAAATTGGTATAGTAAAAATCACCCTGTTTATTAGCGCACTCTTTGCCGTTTTTTTTTCAAGTATGTTCCGTCTCAATATGGTTCAAGACCATTCTTCACTGTACAACAAAGCATCTTTGACGGAAAATCCTCGTCCTTCCTATTATAAACAGCATGAGAGGGTATTTTATATGAGAAATATTGTGATTCCAATTTATATTGAATCCGTCAATTCTTACAAAAAACTCGAAGCAGACGTTGTTGTCATCCCCAGTAACAAATATATTAAGGAATACCTCGCCAAAAATATTCATCTCATCAATGATGCTTTGAATTCAACTTTAGAACCTGTTATCCCTACTTTTCCTCTAACTGAAGAGGGTAAACTTGTCATTACAAATAAGATCAAAAGAGAAATTAATAACGTCATCAAATCATTGCAGATCAAAGGAAATATTCAATATGTATATCTCCACTACATTTTTGCCGGGTAGCGTTGTTTTTTTAAAAAAGGCCGTTTAATCAATTAATAAGGATGACATTTCTTACCATTTTTTAAGAGGTCGTTGATATAGAAGACACTCTCCTCGTACAATAAAGGAAAACGGCCATCTAGGAGAATAAGCATTCCAGAGGGATTTGAGCGGATATAAAGGTTTGTTACGTGGATAAAAAAGATACCGAACAAGAAAAAAAATCCGATAATCTGTCAAAACCCGACAAATCCAAAACACTTTCTTCCGATCATCCAAAGTCCTTTAAAAAGACTATTCTCTCCTCTTTTCATCTTCCTAAAATACCTGAGAAAAAAAAGGGGACAATATTATTTAAGTTACCTCAGGAATTCTCGTCGTTAAAGGTGACCTCGAAGTTTCCCAAATTACAAGAACTTATTATTAAATATGCTGAAAAATATTCCCTCAGCGATATCGGTGCTAAGCTTTTTCTTCCTAAGTCAAGGCCTCTTGTTCACAAGATTTTTCTTATAGCGAGTATTTGTATTTCTTCCTATATGAGTGGAAAGTTTACGGCCATGTTACTGCGGCCTTCAAACCTCTCCTCTATGCCCAAAGGGATGATTTTTCCTACTACTACAAAAGTAGTATTTTCCGACATTTCCGGCATCGCAGACCTAGACCTTTTTAAGGCGGAAGGAGAATTTTCTCAAGTGCCTATCAAAATAACTGATACAGGTGAAGTATGTCATCAAACCCAAAGTAAATCTAGCTTGCCAATTAAACTTGTCAATTCTATTGTTCTTATGGATTCTATAAAATCTTTGGCCTCGGTTCAGGTTAGAAACAATAATGACTTCTCGGGACTTAGAGAAGGTGACATAATTCCTTCATTGGCAAAAATTGATAAAATTGAGAAACAAAGAATTATTATCAAAAACTTAAATAATGGACAATGTGAATATATTCAAAATGATCTCCCAGTCAAAAGACCTTCTACAACTAATTTTACGGTTCTTGATCCTAAAAAGGGTAAGGGCCTTATTGCTTCACAAAACTTTCAAGGGATAACAAATAAGGGTAACTCCTTTAATATAAAAAAATCCTTGCGTAATAAAATGCTTTCAAATATCAGCGAAGTTTTGACTCAGGCCCGTGCAGTTCAAATTAAAAATCCCGATGGGTCCCTTGCTTTTAAAATGACAGAGATTGTCCCCGGAAGTATTTACTCAAAGTTGAATATTCAAGAGGGAGATATTATAACTAGTATTAATGGGAAAAAATTTACAAACATTGGAGAACTTATGACTCTCTTTAATCAAATTGCTACAATAGACGAATTTCAAGTAACTCTTAACCGAGAGGGTTCTGCTCAAACTCTTGAATATAATTTTGAATAGAGAGAAAAATATGAAAATGAATAATATGAAAAATCTAATCATCACTATTTTTTATCTTGTACTTCCTATGATCACTCAAGGCCAGTTCGATAAATACAAGACCACAACGCTTTCCTCTCCATCCGGGCCGTCTCAACAAGAATCATCTCCCATAGAATCTCCACCATTACCTAATGCAAAACAGGATGCCACAAAGCAATCTCCTGTTCCCGTTACCAACAATAGCACGGCCCAGGCCAATACCGATAAGAAGGTGTCTTTTCCAAAAGATTCTTCCTCATCTAAGAAAGACCCTTTTGGAAGAGATTCCTCTACTAAATCCGGCAAGAAAGATAAGACCAAATATGTTAATCTCAACCCTGAAACGGCCTTTGGGCCGGAAGTCGTCACGAACTTTGAATTTAAGAATGTATCTCTAAAAGATTTAACTGATCAAATGCAAAAACTTACGGGAATTAATCTCATTCTCGGTGAAGAACTCAGGGGCAATATAACAATTTCTGCACCTAAGGCCATCACTGTTGGAGAGGCCTGGAAGGCCTACCTCACCGCCCTTAATATTCGTGGTTACAGTCTCGAACGATCCGGGGCCTTTTATAAAGTTGTCTCCTCTAGAAATACCCGTGATCTATCTCCTACAATCTATACGGGCAGTTACACTCCGGACACCGAGAATATCATCATGAAAATTATTCCTTTAAAGTATATTAATGCTGCTGAAGTCTCAAGAGGGTTTAGTCAATTTATGAAATCTCGATCCATGCAAAGTATACGACAAACGAATACTCTTATCGCTGTAGATACAGGGAAAAATATTAATCGTCTCATTCGCCTTATTAAACTTATTGATGTTCCCGGACATGAAGAGTCTCTTCAAATTATTGCTATCAAGTATGCATCGGCCCAAGAAATTGCCAAACTTCTCGATGCAATACTTAAAAACAATACAAGAACGAGACGTTCCTCTCGACGAAAAAGTACCCAAACTAATACCACAAATATTTCAAAAATTATTGCCGAGCCAAGGACAAACTCTATTATCGCTATGGCCAATGCTCAAGGCGCAGAGCAACTCAAGAAGCTCATCTCTAAACTCGATGTAAAAAACGCCTCTAACGATGGAGGCCGAATTCACGTTTATTACCTTAACCATGCAGACGCAGAAGAGCTTCACAAAACGCTAACGGGACTTACTTCAGATACTAACAAAAAAACGCAAAATAGGTCTAGAGGAAATCCTAATCCCTTTTCTGCTCAAACAGAGGGGGCCATTTTCTCCGGTTCCGTGAAAATTACGGCCGATAAATCAAATAACGCTCTCGTAATCACGGCATCGCCAACGGATTATCTCACGATCAAAAGCGTGATTGACAAGTTGGATATACAAAAGGATCAGGTTTACGTAGAAGGACTCATTATGGAAACCGTTCTCAGTAAGGCCTCGGGATTTGGAACATCCATTGTAGGAGCTTACGGTGAAGGCGGTGCTAAGAGAGTTGGTTTTCAAGGAGAAGGGGGGAGTGGTTCCCCTTTATCTCAGCTTTTTTCGGGGAACCCCCTCAGTCTTGGAGGATTCTTTGCAGGCTTCGGTGTAGGCCGAGCACTAGAGATACCACATCCTAATGGATCCTCACCTCCTATAAAAGTCAATTCCGTAAACGGACTTATCACGGCCCTTGCAAATAATTCCAATACTAATATTTTGGCCACACCTCAAATTTTGGCCCTTGATAATACGGAGGCCAAGTTTGAAGTCGGAGAAAATATTCCTCTTCCTACACAGAATACAACGGCCACGGGGATATCGTCCGGGATAAGATATGAGCCGATAAAGCTCTCGCTCACGATTACCCCTCATATCAATAAGGTTACTCGATTTATAAAGCTTGAAATTGATCAAAAGATTAAAGACGTTTCCGATAGAACTCTTCCTGACAGTGTTGCTAGCCAGGCCTTTGGGATCACGGAGAGAGCAACCGTAACCACCGTTGTTGTTCGCGATCGTGATACGATTGCTATGGGAGGATTGATGAGGGATTCGATAAACAACACCATCAATAAGGTTCCTCTCCTTGGCGATATTCCTCTCCTTGGATGGCTTTTCAAGAACAAAACAACCCGTACTGATAAAACAAACCTTCTCTTCTTTCTGACACCAAAAATTTTGGCCAACTATGAGCAAGATTCTGCAGAAAATGTTAAAGACCTTCTCAATAGACGAAATTATCATCTTAAAGATGCCCAAGGGGAAGACGATCCCTTTAAAACATCGATTAAAGGACTTTATGAAAAGTCTGAAAAACAGTCAAAGGGCCCCCTTTTTGATGAAAGCGAAACAAAAAAATTCAAAGATTCAAATGAAGGTACGGATATAACTCCTAAGGAATATGAAGATCAAGAAGACGATTTTGCCTTTCTTGCTCCTCCCAATTATAAAAAAATTGCCCAAGAAGTAAGGGCAAAATTAGAATAATGAAGCTCCCTAATAGACTTATTGAAGGGTTTGAAGGCGAAAAGGCCAAAATCGGTCAATTGCTTATTAAGCATACTTCTTTAACTAAAGAACAGCTTCAAGAGGCCCTTGAAATTCAAAAAGAATCGGGTATCATGGTGGGGCAAATCTTATTAAAAAAAAATTACATTCACCCCCATGATATTATACGGGTTATCTGTAATCAAATTAATATCCCCTATGAAACAGAAATTAAAATTGAAGATATCAATCCGGACCTTACCACCCATATACCCATAAACTATGCTAAACAGCATGAAGTCCTCCCTATTATGGAAACCGATTACTCGGTTACCGTTTTAACTTCCGACCCCTTTAATAATAATTCCGTCAACGATCTTCGAGGACTTTTTAAAAAAGAAATTGAACTCGTCATCACTTCTCCACTCAAGATACAAGACACAATCAATAGAATTTATGAAAAGGCCAACAAAAATCTTGTCAACACTTTGGAGGACGAATTTGACGAGGGACTTGATCTTGACGGCCCTATTGATATTCTCGATGCCGGGGCCAATGAAGCACCGGTCATTCGCTTTGTCAATTCTATTGTTTTTAGGGCCGTAAAGGAAAAAGCATCGGATGTTCATATCGAACCCTATGAGAAAGAGGTAATTTACAGATTTCGTATTAACGGCATTATGACGGAAATTCTTAGGCAACCTCTTAAAACCCAAGCGGCAGTTTCCTCTCGTGTAAAAATTATGGCCAAGTTGGATATTGCCGAAAAACGGCTACCTCAAGACGGGCGAATAAAAATTAAAATGGCCGGAAAAGACATTGATATCCGTGTTTCTACGGTACCCGTTCAAATGGGTGAACGCATTGTTATGAGAATTCTCGAAAAAGGGAGTAATGTTCTCGACTTAGAAACTTTGGGATTTCATGGAGAAACTTTTGACCATCTTATTGAACTTTCTAAAAGAAAACACGGTATCCTCTATGTTTCCGGGCCGACAGGTTCGGGAAAAACAACTACTCTCTCTGCTATTCTCAACAGAATCAATGACCCTTCAAAAATGATTATTACCGTTGAAGACCCCGTAGAATACGAAATCCCGGGGATATCACAAATTCAAGTGAATTCTAAAATTAATCTCTCTTTTGCCAAGGCCTTAAGAAGTATTGTCCGTCAAGACCCTGATATTATTATGGTTGGAGAAACTAGGGACGGAGAAACGGCCTCCATGGCCATAGAGGCCTCACTGACGGGACATTTCGTGCTCTCTACGATCCACACCAATGATGCAGCTTCTTGTCCAAATCGACTTGTCGATATGGGAATCCAGCCCTTTTTAATAGCTTCATCACTTGCAGGTATTTTGGCCCAAAGACTTATTCAAACGCTTTGTAAAGAGTGTAAAGTTTCCTACACACCTATCGAAGAGGAGATAAAGGAAATTAGAGAACAATCCATCCCTTCCGGCGTAACCTTTTATAAAGCTAAAGGCTGTGCAAAATGTAATGACAGAGGTTATTCAGGAAGGACGACAATTTCGGAACTTCTTCTTGTTACGGATGAAATCCGGTCTCTCATTCTTCAAAAGGCCGCGGCAAGCGAAGTTAAAAAAACGGCCATTGAACAAGGCATGACAACCTTAAAACAAGATGCTTTTTATAAAGTTTGCCAAGGTGTTACCTCCATTGACGAAATGGTTCGAATTATCAATCAAGAAGAAAAAAATGAGGAAGGGAAGTAAGTCGTCATGGCCATTTTTGTCTACACAGGCATGGATCGAACGGGAGTAGAGGTCAAGTCTACAATAACTTCGGAAAGTCTCCATTTGGCCAAAAATCAAATTCGATCTAAGGGTATTATGCTCATTAATATTAAAGAACAAAAATCTTCCCAATCGGAAAAAGCTTCCATCTCCTTGAGTATTGGACAATCAATTTCTTCCGAAGACCTTGCCTTGATGACAAGGCAGTTTGCCGTTCTTTTAAAGGCCAAAATTCAAGTTGTCGAGTGCCTCAATGCCCTTGTAGAGCAAACACAACATCCCCGATTAAAGGTTATTATTGCAGAATTGAAGCAAAAAGTTAATGAGGGTTCTTCTCTGGCCCAAGCACTCAAAATGCATCCTAAAGTTTTTAATACAGTGTATGTCAATATGGTAGAGGCCGGGGAAGCTTCGGGTACACTCGATGTCGTCCTTATGCGTCTTGCAGATTTTTCCGAGGCCCAAGTGAAACTCCAAAGAAAAATTAAGGGGGCCATGACGTATCCCGTAATTATGATGATTGTCGGAACAATAATGATAGGAATTATCTTTACTTTTGTCATTCCAAAGATCACCAGAATCTTTATTTCTATGAAAAAAGAGTTACCTTTGCAAACAAAGATATGTATTGCCATTAGCGATTTTCTCATAAGTTATTGGTGGCTTGTGCTTTCGGGACTTGTCGGCGGATGGTTCCTCTTCTTTCGATGGATAAAAACAAAACGTGGAGAGAGTCATTGGCATAAACTACAGCTCAAGCTTCCCATTGTCGCCAAATTGATTATCATGATTAACATAGGAAGGTTTTGCTCCACTTTGGCGACGCTTCTCAATTCGGGTGTCCCCATTCTCGTTTCCATGCGGATTGTGAAAAATCTTATTGCCAACGTCCACATGAAAAAGGCCGTAGAAGAATCTCAAGAGCTCATCAAAGAGGGAGGTTCCATGGTGACGCCGCTTATCAAAAGCGGCCATTTTCCCCCTATGGTCACCCATATGATAGGGTTGGGGGAAAAATCCGGAGAAATTGAACCTATGCTTCAAATCGTGGCCGAAAGTTATGAGGATCAAGTGGAATCAAATCTTAGTGGACTAACGTCAACGCTTGAACCTATAATGATGGTATGTATGGGTGTTGTTGTGGCCTTTGTGGTTTTCTCCGTGGTAGTACCTATGATGGAACTCAACACTATTAAATAACTTTTGAGGAAAATTGTTATGATGAAAAAGCATTTAAACGCTATCGTGTCCACTGCAAACAAAGGTTTTACGCTTGTGGAAATTCTTGTGGCCTTAACCCTTCTAGGTCTTCTTGGTACTTTTGTTGGAGGAAAAATTATGGAGCAGCTTCATCAAGGAAATGTTCAAGCGGCCAAGATTCAAATGAACCAACTTAAGGCCAGACTGCAAGAATTTCGACGAGTTTGCTATTTTTATCCAACAGAGGAGCAGGGACTTCAGGCCTTGACTGAAAAACCGACTCAAGGAAGAGAATGCCCACGCTATCCTTCGGGCGGTTTTATCGAAGACGACGTTATCCCTCCGGACCCGTGGGATAATCCCTACGAATATCTCGGCGGCGGAAACGATTACAATATTGTTTCTCGAGGTGCCGACCGACTAGAGGGTGGAGTAGACAATGATGCCGATATTTTCCTTAACGAACCCAAAAATTTCGAGGAGGCCTCTGAATAGAGGGTTTACTCTTCTTGAAATTCTTATTACCCTCTTTATTGTGAGTCTCGTCACTGTTTCGATCCTCTCCGGTGGAGGTTTCATCGGGCGAGAGCAACTCGAAGAAACCGTTAACACTATAGAGAGAAATTATCGTTTTGCCATGGATGAGGCCGTATTAAGAAATCGAATTGTTCGCCTTCACTTTTATCTAGACAAAAACCCACAGGAATACACTGTTGAATACGGCCCTGATGCTCATTTTGTTATCCCAAACTCTATTATTTCTCAAGGCGAGGGAAAAAGTCTTCAAGAATTAGAGGAATTACAAAAAACTCAAAAAGATATCAACAAACAGTTTATATCAATTAGAGAACTCTCTGAAGAAAATAAAAAGATATCGGAAAATATTCTTATTACGGGAATCGGCTCGAATCTCACTAAGTCCCTTATTAGCGAGGGTGAAGCTTCTCTTTATATTTATCCGGATGGAGAAAAAGATTGTGCTTTTATCGCCGTTTCCGATGATAGCGATTTAGACGTCTTAACAACGGATGCCTTCACAAATGATATATCGATAGGACGGGAACCCCTTTCCAAGAATACCGAAAAGGCCTTATTAGAAAAAAAATTTGAACTAACACGGGAACTTTTTAAAAAATGGATAGAAAAGTAACGTTTCCTCTCACAATAAAATCGGGCTTTACGTTGATAGAGATCATGATCGCCGTTAGTATTTTTGGAGTTTTTGCCGTTATCTACGTTTTGGGACAGGGAAATAATGTTCTCGACTCCATAAGAATCAAAGAAAATACAATGCTTTATTCTCTTGCCAATAATATACTCAATGAAGTTGTTATTAATCCTCCTGAATTTAGGGAATCGATAATATCGACAAAAGAATTTACAAAATTTGAAGATCGCCCCGACTACAGCTATTCCGTTGAAATGAAACAAATTACACTTCCAAGTTTTGAAGGATTAATGGGAGAAGAGGATCAGGAAGACAGTAATAGTCTCATAAAAAATACTCTTTATAATCAGATCAAAGACAACTTTGAACGATCTGTTTGGCAGGCCCAAGTTACCGTCCGTAACAATGGAACTCAAGATTCTTACTCTCTCGCCACATGGATTATGAACCCATCTGCTGTTATAAAATTTAACTATTAATAACGATGACAAAAACATATAACCTTTTACTCACAAAAAACCGTCACGGTCTGACTCTCCTTGAAGTTATGGTTTCTATGACCATTATGACATTTCTCATGTTAGGAATGTACTCAATGGTTTCCGGCGGGTCCGCAACAAAAGATCGCGTTCTTAGAGAAGACCGATATTATCTTCAAGTTCAAACGGCCCTATACCGTATTAATCAAGACTTTATACAAATATACTCTCCTCTTTATTATTCCTACTTACGCAGAGATAACAGGGGGTCTGAAGCGCAAAATCAAGACCCGGCATTGTACGTGACAGAGAGTTTCCCAAGACTAACTCATAACGGGCTTGGAATACCTCTTTTTTTTGTTCCGAAAAAAGATCAATTAACTTTTTTTACATCATCAAATAGAAGAAAAGTACAAAATAACAAAGAATCTCGTTATGCTTGGGTTAGTTATTCCCTAGAAGAGAATCCTGATGAAACACAAAAAGGAACATCTATTCTTGTAAGACGAGTGTTATCACAAAACCCTTATGATGAAAATATTCTTCAAAACAAAGATTTTACAGAACAGAAACTTCTCGATAATATTTCTTCATTACATTTTCAATTCTGGGATTCTGAAAAAAAAGAATTTTTAGATTTTAAAAATCTAGGTAGAAATAGAAACAGTTATCTTGGACATCCTTTTCGGGCGATCAAAACTCTTCTCGTCCGAACGGACGAACAGGGTAATCGAGAAACTTTTGAGAGGATTTCCCGTCCCCTCTATCCATTTTTTGATGTACAAAAAGACGAAAAAGATAGAGAAAGAATCACTCAAGAATGGAAGGGAGATAACAAAAGTGACCAAATAGGCCAAAACATCGATACACGCAATAAAAATCAACCTCGACCAAATAGATCGAGTCGAGATCAGCAAGGCCCTACCGGAAGAAATGATCAATGAAACTTAAATACACATCTTTTAAAAAGAACGAATCCGGAATGGCCCTTCTTATGGTTATTAGCGCTATCACTATTTTAACGTTTATTCTTGCCGAGTTCACATTCGATACAAAAGTTAACATATTAAAAGTATACAATCAACAAGATCAATCTCAGGCCCGCCTTAATGCCGAATCCGGCATTACATTCGCTATGGCAAAACTAAAAATGTACAAAGAAGCAAGAAATCTTCTTGCAAAGAACAAATCGCTCCCTGTTTCCATTGCGGATATAGAAAGTGTTATCACGGAACCTTTCATCTTTCCTATTCCCATTGATGAAAAACAAATGAGCATCATTCAACAACAGGCCATCAAAGACTTTACGGAATCTATCCTTTTAAAAGGAACACTTATAGTGACGATAGACCCTGTTAACGCTTTTCTCAATCCAAATAATCTCATTATTCTCTCTTCCTCTGAAGAGTTCGAGGAAAAACCGGAGGGAAATTCGGAGTTCATACCTCTTCACGAAGCAACAAGAGATGAGTTTATAAAGATGATTGAAACATCTCTTGCACATGAAAGAGAAATAAATTCCAATTACAATGTTATTTACAGAGACCTAGAACCGGAGAATCTCGTTGGAGAGCTGATGTTTTATATTAACGCTCCGGGTAGATACGAAAGCAATAATGTTCAAAGTTTTCAAAGGCCTTATTTAGAAAATAATATTAAACCAAAGCACGGCCCTCTTATATCTATTGATGAACTCTATCTTCTTCAAGGATGGAATGATGCTATTGTAGACCTTATCAAAGATAGGCTCAGTGTTCATTCTGCTAATACGATTGCCTTGAATGAAATAACCGATAAACAACTTGTGTTTCTTTTTCCGGATATAACCGAAGAACAACTAAAAGAATTTTTTAAAAGACGAGACGGTGATATTGAAAATAATATGGGGCCCTCTCCGTTTAGAGGAACCGAAGATTTTGAACGACTTATCGTCAGCGAACTTAATGTTGTCGATAAGTCAAAGTATGATGAGCGCATTAAAGAGCTGGGAAGGGCCAATATGCGATTTGGCATTGCAAGTGCAATATTCAAGATTACCTCAATAGCAGAAGTGGGCCGAAGCAGATATTCTATTGAGGCCTATGCCGACATTCCGATACTCTCTCCTCCGTCACAAAAAATAAATAATGAAAAAGAAAAAACGAGGGATGCTCAACAAGCAAATTCACCTCCCCCCTCTCCTTCTAATATCAATCAAAATGAAAACAAAAAAGAGGAGAAAGGCCCTGTTTTACTTGACCCAAGAATTGTCGAGATTAAAATTCTTTAAAAGAATGACAAATCTTGTCAATTGTATTTTTGATTGAGTATAATTGTCGGGAAAAAAATTTATATCAAGGAAATAAGCTATATTTTGATAGACTTAAATTATGAATTATCTTTTTGTTGATATTGGTACATATTCCGTCAAGTTTTTAAAAACTAAAATAGACCATGGAAAAATCATTCCTTTAAGTATCCAATCATCTCTTATTCTTGAGGCCATGAAAAAATTCAAAGATATTTCTTCTATCGAAGATATTCAAATTCATCTTATTAAAGATTATCTTAAATCGGGATTTGAAGGTAAAATTATCTATCAACTTCCTAACGAATATATTACAAGCCGATTTATACAGCTTCCCGTAACAAATAAAAATAAGGCCAATATGATGATTCCTTTTCAGTTGGATGAACAACTTCCCTTTCCTATTTCAACATCCCATTATGCAGTATCTTTTAGAAAATATCCCGATCATTTTAAATCTATGATTTGCGTTTCAAAAATTAGCGAATTTGAGACTTATTACAATAAACTCAAAAATGAAAATATTCTCCCAAATGTTTTAACAACAGAGTTGGCCTGTATTAATAATTTTGTTTCAACCTCTGAAATTACCTATCCTTATGCCATTCTTGATATCGGCCATACAACAACAAAAGTCTATATGATTCAAAATGGCGTTGTGGTATCAAATCATGTTTCATATTTTGGCGGTAAAATTATTGATTTATTTATTTCAAAAACTTATAACCTTTCTGGTATGGAAGAAGTCCTTCCTTATAAGCACAATCACTGTTTTTTTCTAACAGAAAATCAATTCAAAACAGTGGATCAACCTCAAAAAGAATTTGGTTATCTTATCAAACAGGTTATTTGGCCGCTTATTACAGATATTAAACGATGGGAGCTAGGTCACAGAACAAAATATGAAGAAAAAATTAAAAAATATTTTATCATAGGAGGGACAAGTAATATTAAAAATATTAGCCATTTCCTCACACAGGCCCTCACATCACAAGTTGGACATCTTTCCATTGTCGACCATTATACTAATTTTCCTACAAAAATTAGCAATGATGAGGCCAGTTATTCTTTAATTACTATTATGACCTCTCTTGAAAGAACAAGAAAACTACCTTTTAATATGCTGCATGGGCAATTTTCGACATCATCCATGAATGAGATACCGCTCTATTCAACGGCCTTTATCGCTATCAGAGCATTGATAATAGGATTTTTTCTCTCTGCTTTTTTTATTGTAGAAAGAGTATTTTTCTTATCAAATAATATAACAAGTATTGATAGGGAAATCTTAAATAAACTTAGAACACCTGCTCTCAAAATATCACAAACTCAGAGAGCTTCTTATAGAAGTAACTTTGACAGAATACTTCAGATACTCAAGGGAAAAAATAAACAGATTACTCAAACGATTTCTACTACAATGGCATCGAGCAAAATTAATGCACTCTTTCCTCTTATTAATTTCAATAAAACGATAAACAATAATGATAATATAGAACTTATAGAATTTTATAGCAACAACGACACGGCCAGGGCAAAATTACGATTTCAAAATGAATCAATTCTTGAAGAAACTAAAACTATTATTGAAAAATCATCACTTAAAAACATAAAAATAGATCGAACGGAATTTACATTATTAGTAAATTTTGATAAATAAAAAATATGAAAAAAAAAGGACTATTCTATTCTCTCGATAAAAATATTTTTAATAAAATTAATACATTCAAGTCATCACATATTTATGGACATTATCATGAATTCATTGAAACTCTTTCAGACATCCAACAGAAATATGTTAACATGGCCGTGTCCTACTTTTTTATACTCATTCCTATTTTAATTGCCTTTTACTTGTTTTTAGGAAATACAAATAAAAGATTTGAATTAAACAAAAAAAAAGAAATTTTAGAGGAAATTAATATTTTTAATAGTACGAATACTAAGATAACCGTCCTTAAGAGAGATTTAGTAAACACTCTCTCTATTAAAGATAAAAGTTCTTTAGAAAACGCGATAAGTAATATCGCTGGCCAAATTCCAATTAATACAGGAAATATTTCCGTACTATCTTTTAATGTCGTAAAAACAATAGATGATCTTTCACAACTAAAGGGCCAAGTAAGCTTTAAAAATTTTTCTACAAAACAGTTGTCTTCTTTTTTATCATCTTTAATTCAAAAAAAAATTAATATAGAAACAATTGACATAAAAAAATCACAAGAAAATAACTCTCTTCAAGGGATAATCAACCTTATCTATTTTGGGTCAAAATGAATCAAGAAAACGGCAATAGTGAGATTGATCTCTCGACAAAAATCTATGACTTTTTAAGTTCAAAGGCCACGCTTAAACTTGCTTTTATCTGGTGTATTATCTTTATTGTTTCTTTTTTATTACATTTTCCCATAAAAAAAATCTTTGAAAATAGTATCCGGTCGGCCCTTTCTCAAATCAGAGAATGCCCTATTAATTATTCTGAGCTTAACATATCATTCATTCTACCGTACGTAGAATTAAAAGAGATATCAATCGGTGGAAAATGTTTTCAACAACCAACTCAAAATCTTCTTCTTGATTATGTCAACATTCGTCCTGCTTTCCCGGGAATTCTTCCTTTAGGGCCGAAATTTTATTTAACGGCAAAGACGAAAAATTCTGAAATTCATGCTTATGCTCTTATTTCTTTTGGCAGTCAAAAGATAACAATAACACAATCAAAAATCCACACAGCTCTTATAAATAACCTTATTGGACTAGGCCCTATTTTGTCGGGAAGTTTTACTATTGACGGTTCTTTGAATATAAAAAGTAATAAACCTGATCAAGGAGAGTTTTCTCTACAATCTCAAAATCTTTCACTACAACAGGCCAATATACAAGGAATTGCGTTACCCCAAATGTCCATAGGCACACTAGATATCAAGGCCCATCTCAAAGATGAAACACTTATAACTCTTGAAAGGGGCGATTTAGGATCAGATGGTGCCGATATTATCGCACGTTTTAAAGGCACAACAAATCTTGATACGAAAAGGCCTCTTTCATCCCGAGTTAACGTGGAAGGTTCTTTTTTCTTGGGAAAGAAGTTAAATCAGGCCGTCCCTCTCATTAACCTTTTTCTTCAGAATAAAAGTTCTGATGAAAACGGATTTTATCGTTTCAAAATTTCCGGAACAATTGAAAATCCTTTACCTCAAATTCTCTAAGAGAAGGTGGTTTTAGAGAACTAAAGGTATATCTCAAGAATATGGCAATCTATTTCTTGAAAGAATCCTACTTTTTCTTCTTTTTTCAAGAGTTGATATCATTTTCATAAGCATCAACACAAAGAAAAAAGAAGTGATTGAAAGAGAAACAAAGTAAATATTATTCATAATATATCCTCCTAAATTTGCTTATCGACAGCGTTGGAAAAAACTTTAAGAAAATAGTCAAAAATATCATTAGAGGCCGTCTTGGGCCTTGAGGTTTTCAGTGTAGTTAAATATGATGAGAAAACCTTTATTTGTTGAGTTCATTTCAATAAGCTTCGAAGAAATTTTAATGGGGAGCATATAAGAGTAGTCAAAAAAGACTTATATTCTTTGGGAGTGGCGTTTGAAAGACTCCAGCCGAGAGAAATCGGCAAGAGCGAAGCAAGAACTCTTCTTAAAGAAGATAAGCGATCACTACATCCGTATTCATTGAAGTTTTTCTTTATTTTATGTAGCAGGAGTTCCGATTGTATAGAAGAGATTCCCCATCTCTTCTTAATGTGGACTTTGAGTTTGTCATTCAAGAAATATCTATCGCAAGAATGTCTATAAAAATAAAGAAATTTAGGAATGCTTTCAACAATATATCCTCGTTTTATCATCTTTAGGGCAAGTATATAGTCTTCAGCATTACATACATCGGGAAAACCTCCTACAGAGAGTATGTCTTTTCGACGAAACATGGCATGGCCTAATGGCACGGGATTGTTAATGTTTATGTCTTTAGTGTTTTTGTAAGACGTTGGAAAGGTATTTAATTGTGTAATGTTATTAATATTTTTCTCAAAAACCTTCATCCACGTGATGAGGACGCTAGTATTAAGGTTGTTTTCAAGGTGTTTTATCTGCATTTCAAAACGGTTTCGATGATTGATATCATCCGTATCAAATATTGCTACAACGTCATGAGTACATTTTTTTAGTCCTGCATTACGGCCTAGCGCTTGTCCTACATTCTTCTTGAGTTTAACCTCTTTTATAGATAAACATTGTTTCCATTTTTCTAAACAAGAACAAAGTCCGTCGGTTAACGGGCCGTCGTGAACGATGACGACTTCATCGGCCTGTAAGGTTTGTTTGTGGAGGGATTCCAAGGCCTGATTAAGATATTCAGGTTTCTCTTTTGCATAGACGGATGCCAAGGCCGAAAACTTCATTTTATAGCACTCCTAGCTTACATAGCAAATGCAACAGTTGATATAAAGAGTTATAGAGACTTTTATCCAAAAGTCTATCTGTTGTTGATTGCTTGTAGTTCTTGCTGACGTTTTGCAATCTCTTTTTTATCCGCTGCTAAAATGGCAATTACTCTATTTCCCATCATCTTTGGTTCGCTTTCTACAATGACTCCTAATTTTATAAGAGCATCGAGAATATTTTTAAATCGTTCAAGGCCTGTTTCTTTATAGGCCATTTCTCTTCCGCGAAATTGCATCACCATTTTAACTTTATCTCCCTGAAGAAAAAATTTATCGGCCCTTTTAAGTTTAATATCAAGATCATGCTGATCGATATTAGGTCGAAATTGAATTTCTTTAAGTTGAACAATTGCTTGCTTTTTCTTTACTTCATTTGCTTTTTTTTGTTGATCGTATTTAAATTTACCATAGTCTATTAATTTGACTACGGGAGGGTCTGCTTTGGGGGAAACTTCTACAAGGTCTAACCCCAAGTCTTGGGCCATTTTCTTAGCATAGGATAGGCCAACGACTCCATATTGTTTATTTCCTCCTACGAGCCGAAATTCTGCTGCTTTGATTTCATCATTAATTCTTGGTCCATGTACTTTCCTTTTTCCTTTAATAGTCAACCTCCAAATAATCTCCTTTAATTTTCACACATTAAATAAATTTTAAGGGAAGGGAACCAGTCCCTGATTCTCTAAAAATATAATAGTAAACATCTTTTTCTCTTTGCTCCTTTATTTCTACAAATCCCTTGTTTTTTCGATTTCTTAAGTGAGAAAAATAGTTTTGGTCGTCAAAAATCTCTTCTCCTCGGCCTTCATGAAACAGTATAGAGCTACTCTCGAAATCGATGAGGCAAAGATTTTCGCAACAGTAATCCCAGAGATGCCCGCTGATAGAACGGGCCAAAAAGAGAGTATTAGATTCTAATCCAAAAATAAAATACAAATTGAAAGAATTGATGCAAAGAGAGGGAAAATGTTCAATCCTCTCATCGAGTTTCGCGAGAACATTTTGCCAAGGAATACGATCATCCTCCCATTTTAATGATAAAAATCTTTTATTCGATACGATTTCCATCAACTGCGAATAAGTGACATAAGTTCTACCCTTGTTCGTCCATTTTCTAGAAAACATCCCCTCAAACTGGATGTAACCATTTTTGATTGCTGTTTTTGCACTCCTCTACAGGTCATACAAAAATGTGTAGATTCGATGACACAAGCACTTCCCTTTGGGTCTAAGTGATTCATTAAACATTGGGTAACCTGATTTCCTATTCTCTCTTGTATTTGAAGTCTTCTGGCATAGATTTCCAAAACTCTTGCAAGTTTTGATACCCCGGCAACCTTCTCATGGGGGATATAAGCAATGTGGGCCATACCGGTGAATGGAAGCATATGATGCTCGCAGGTGGAATAAAATTCAATATTTTTGAGCAGAATAATTTGATCTTTGGGAACAACATCATCTTCTTGGAAAGTTTTAAAAACATCTTTGGGATTTTGAAGACGGCCTTGAAAAATCTGATCCCAAGACCGCAAAACTCTACTTGGTGTATCCCGGAGTCCTTCTCTTGTCTCGTCTTCACCTAAATATCTAAGAATTTGTACAATGGCGGACTTGGCCTTTTCTCGATCCCCGGGAAACCGTGTTTTTTGATCCATAGATTCTATATCTACCTCTGATTATATCAGTTTAAAACGTTTTTCATAACTTTGTACAATTTTATCAAGACTTTTTAAATTATGCACACACAAGGCATCTTTCTTATAGGAAATAAGTCCTTTTTCTCTAAAAAAATATACACATGATTTGAGAAGAGGCAAAGAATAGGCCTCTGCAAATTGCACGAGTTCCCTTTTGTCTATTTCTCTACAAAAGAGTTCTTTAACTTTTTCCGTATAGGTCTTATAGGAAAACTCTTTTTGAGAAATGTTTCCTAAAATATTTAGGCCTTTGGCCGCGAGATAATAACCTTCGTTCATAAAGCGGCAAAGTCTTGCAAGGACGTTGACTTTTGCAGCTATATGGCGAATATCTTCATTGGGTAGGTGAAACATCTCATGGAAGTTCTCAACATTTCTCTGGAGACAGCGAGAAGCAGTTTTCAGCAAGGCCTTGAAGCGCTGATCTTTTGGAGGAAGAGAAAAATCTTTCTCTAATCTTTCAAAGTTTTCAAGAAAGAAAGCTTCTAGTGCATCCGGGGTATCTATATGCCCCTTAGTAAGGTCTTCTAGGCCGACGGCAATTAACCATGGAATAAGGAAGTGATGGGTGATGGAGTTTTTTAGATAAACGAGGTCTCCTCGATGTTTATTTTTTATAGAATAGACGATATCGTTTTTTCTATGCCTTTCCGCCAAAACCTCAATCACGCTATTTCCTACCATAATATCCATGGCCTTTTCTAGAGATTTTTTTAACGTTTTTTCTTCCAGATTTTTAGAGTAAGGAATCATAAGATTCTTACAACATTCAAGAATTTTGCAAGATAGGGCCAGAATATCGACCCATTTGATATGATCCATCATGCCATCTATGAGGACAAGGGACAAAAGTGATGAAGGAGTAACAATGATGCCTTTTTCCACTTTTTCAAAACACTCTAAGGCCAATTTTTTTGTTCTCTCATGAGCGTTTTCCTTTGACTCCCGTTTGAATTCTACAGGTTTTCCTAGGGCAATATGCAGCGAGCCAAATTGGTAAGCAAAGAGTTTAATAAGGCCGAGGAACTGAGAGAGACTTTCCGGTTGTTTCTTTCCTCCGGAGAGTTCTTTTGCAAAAGATTTCTGATCCGGGATATATTCGTGGGAAATTGAAACAGGTATAAAAAGAAGCGGTTTAGCGATCTTCAAGTCAAGTTCCAAATAAACATTAGACAACATCTGATAGAATCCGAACTTAGGAGAGAGTCGTCTTCCTGTTCTAGACCGTCCACCTTCAAAAAAAAATTCGACAGGTTTTTGGTTCTTAAGAAGATAGTAAAGATAGGCCTCTAAAGTCAGTTTATAAAACACATTATTTGCTAAAGATCGCCTTATAAAAAAGCATCCTAATTTTCTTAACATTTTTCCTAACAATATGATGTTTAAATTGATTCCTCCGGCCGTATGAACAGAAACTCCGTATTTTTTGTAAATGAGGTAGTTGAGTGTAATATAGTCTGCATGGGATTGATGGTTGGGAACAAAAACCACGCAATTATTTTTCATAATATTCTTGAGGTCTAGTCCATTTTCATGAAAATACAAATTGTTGTAGAGTAGAGGTAGCAAGGTATCTAATAAGGCCATAACACTTTTGGTATAGGTATCGGAAACTTCTGTCGCAAGTTCTTGGAGGTTTTTTAAGACTTTTTTTTCCTCCTTTTTGGGATTTTTTCGGCCTTCTATCCAATGTTTTAATTTTGGATAATTAAAGACGGTGTCTTGAACCTCCTTCACTATAAATTCCCTAGACCGTGTGGACCGTTTTCTCTAACGCCAAGAGGAGATATTTCCATAAATAGAGCGGCCGCTTCTATGTCCTTAATCTTATCTACTCCCATATAGGTCATTCCCGAACGAATACCTCCGCTCAATTCGTCGACAATCTCTTCAACCGGCCCTTTGCAAGGAGTCATTACATCGACTCCTTCTGCGGCCATTCCCTTGGGAACTTCCCCTCTCCAAGACACTTGGGCGGCCTTAGATGCCATCCCTCGATATTCTTTCTTACCGCCTTTAATTTTTCCCGGAGTTTCTAAGGTTCCGGCGAGAAGGGAGCCGATCATTGCAGAAGAGGCCCCAACGCCTAGGGCCTTAACAATATCTCCCGAAGTCTTTATTCCTCCATCTGCTATGACGGGAACATTGTATTTGTTTGCTTCTGAGGCACACAGAGCAACGGCCGTCAGTTGAGGGACACCATGTCCTGTAATAAGTCTTGTTGTACACATGGATCCCGGGCCTATGCCAACTTTTACGGCGTCGGCACCTGCCTCAATCATTCTTTTAGTTCCCTCGACCGTGGCCGTATTACCGGCAATAACATCAACATCAGGGTATTTCCTTTTTATATACTCCACGACCTCTAAAAGCACCATGGAATCTCCGTGTGCAATATCCACGGTTAGAATATTGACACCGTTATCGACGAGTTTATCTGCCCTTTCTTTTCCCTCCTCTTTAACTCCAATGGAGGCCGCAACGGGTATTTTGAGTTTTTCTTTCTCGATAAAAGACCGTACGGTATTAACTTCTTGAATTTGATCATTTAAAGAAATAAACCTGTGAAGGATTCCAAGCCCTCCAAGCCGGGCCATTTCACAGGCCATTTTTGATTCCGTAATTGTATCCATATTGGCAGAGATGATGGGGATATCAATAGAATAATTTTTTGTGACAGGAGTGGAGAGGGTTGCATTTTTTCTAGATATAATCTCCGAATAACGGGGCACCATGAGAACATCGTCAAAGGTCAATGCTCTTTGTTTTGCGAGAATGTCATGTCCTTTAAATATAAGCTTCATTATTCTCCTCAAAGACCCCTTGCGGGCAATCTATCATGCTAGCAAACAATAAGAAAGACTTTTGATCACGGCCTATCTTTTCGTTTTCACCGTCTCTAGACAAAAGATAGGAATGCTGTTATGTAGAAATTTATCTATGGTGTTTTCAATTCCACCCAAGGCATTTCTTTCCTTTGGACAGAAGCACTGTATAGCTGCCCTTTTGCGATCAAGTGAGCATGTGGCAACGGTCATGGAAAAGGGTTTGAATCCACAAAGAGGCCTTGAAACTCTTAAAACTTATGTCGACATTCTAGAGAAGCATGAAATTCCATTTATATCGACGATGGCCCTTAAGCTTAAAAAAAGATTTCCTACCTGTATTGTTTCCCTACAACTTTGGATTGCTTTCTTGGAAAAAGAAAATAAGCGACAAAATGTGGACAATAGTTTTTTTGTTACGACCATTGATCGTAGGGAAAAAAAAGGGTGTCCGATGAAAAATATTGACCTTGTCTTGGACAATTTGAGGAGTTCTTTTAACGTCGGTTGCCTTTTTAGAACGGCAGAGGCCCTAGGTGTAAGAAAAGTCTATCTTTGCGGTTATACGGCAACACCACAAAATCCGAAGTTGACTAAATCGTCCCTTGGAAGTGAACAATGGATTACGTGGGAACATTTTGATAGTACTCTTGACTGTCTCTCAAAGCTTGGGAGAGACAAGGTTACACTTTACGCTCTTGAAACGGCCGTTAATGCAAAGGATATTAATATGTTCAAACCTATATTTCCTTGTGCATTGATTCTTGGAAATGAACGCTTTGGCCTAGGAACTCCCGTCCTTAAAGCGGCCCATCATATTCTTTCTATACCTCTCTACGGAAGAAAAAACTCTCTCAATGTGGCCGTCTGTGGATCAATGGCCTTGGGGGCGCTTTCTAGGTCTTATCTCTAAAATTTTTACTAAGGATTTAAATAAAGAACCTTAAAAGCTTTTATAGATAAGACAATAACAATTCCATAGAAAAAAAGGGCCAAAACAAAAAAATTTGAGTTAAAAAGATATTTTTTCCATGCCAAGAAGAAAGGATATTTATTCTCAACGAATTCGGTCTTTGATTGTTTTATAATATTGCTAAGGGTCTTTTGTGTTTGAGGCCTTAAATTTTCTAAACGGCGGAAAAGACTATCCTTAAGAATTCCAAGAGAGTTCATTTCATTAACAAGGTCTTTAAATTCAAAAAAAAGATGTGGGGAAATTGATGGAGGAAGGTCATCTTCGTAAAGAAAATAACCTATAATAGATTGAAATCTTCTTGATAAGTCTGAACAGTAATTTATATACAAAGGATGTCTTTTGAAGAAAAAATAGCGATATCTTTTATAAATAGGACGCATATTCTGCTTATAGCGATCACGGAAAAAGTAAAAATCATTATTCAAGATATCTTGCGTGCTCCATGTTCTTCTTAAATGAAATCCACAGGATTTACACCGATGATTAATGATAAAAAAGGAAAAGCACTTTGGGCACTTTAACGTTTGCTTTTTTAAAGAAGGGGAACCTAATGAAACCTCTGCCTTAACCATGCTTTTATCACAAGCGGCCTTTTCCCTTCTGAATGTTTTTGTATTTGGAAGGGTAAAGAACGAAACTCTAAACTAAATATAATTGAGACCTCAAAAACTGTCAAAGAAAATAACGCTTTAAGTCTTTTTTGCCCTAAAATCACGAAAATAACAGTCTTATCTTCAAAAAAACGAATTTTTACATAATTCAACATTACTTATTATTTTTTTCCTTGCAATTTGTGTCAAATAGATGTATACGTTCCTCTTGATACTTGAATTTAAAAGGAGTCTCAGGGCCTAAATTGGGATCTTGAGATAAATATTTATGTTAGTACTAACACGGAAATTAGGAGAGAGCATAGCAATAGATGATCATATAAAGATTGTCGTTGTTAAGATTAAAGGTAAGCAAGTTCGGCTTGGTATTAAGGCCCCCCGAGAGACAAAAATCCATCGAGAGGAAATTTATCTGGACATCCAAGAACAAAATAAGGCCGCTTCAGAATCCGATCCGACATCCATCGCAGGTTTACTGCAAGGTCAAACCGGCAAATTCTGAATAAAAAAAGGTTTTTTAGATTTTTAAACGGGTTATCTCTCAAGCATGCAAACCCTGATGTCAAAGTGAATGTTTTGGAATATGTCGAAGAGATATCTTATGTAAATCCTTTAGAGGACAAAAAAGGAATCGGTATTCAAGTAAAAAAGTTCAGTTGGGTAACGGATATAAGACTAACAAAAGATAACGTTGTTAAAATGATGACGGCCGCCTAGAGCAAGACGGAAGGTTGAAAACGAAACTTTTCAACCTCTTAAAACCAAGACTGCTTACAATTTAGAACATTCTTACGACCACGGTAAAACAATTTATGTACGATATTTGGAATGTTGGCAATGCCGGCATTTTTAATAGACCAAGCACAGGAGATTGCATGTCCATTGTTTAGAAAGGCCTTAGCGGGTAGTGCGAAGGGAAGGAAGAGAACGCTGTGGGAGTTGTTCAAAAGTGAGTGGAATGGTGGGCCTTACCAAAATGACTAGACACATCATTAAGCTTGTAAGTAACCCCTAACAAAGGAGCATTATCATGGGTTCACACCGCAAGAATTACACAGTTCAGTTCAAAGAGGAGGCGGTAAAACACGTCATAAAGGTAGGCCTTCCAGCGGCCTCAACGGATCTAGGAGTCGATACCGGTTCTCCGGGAAGATGGAAAAGAGAGTTTGTCAGCGGCCGTTTACAAGGTAAACAATCTTCGATTTTATCGGATACGGAAAAGGAACTTCAGAAGGCCAAGAAGGAGAATCGTCATCTTCGAGAGATCAATATAGACCGTAAAAAAATCATTCATCTACCAACCCCGTTGTTAAAGACACCTACGGCCTTATCTTGTGCTTTTGGATATTTACTGGGATTGAGAAAAAATTGATGACTAATATAATATATGGGAAACTATAAGAAAGGGAAAAAAGGCGGTGATTAATGATAGTTCAGGAGAAAAGAACTTCAGAGGAAAAGGCCAACTCATTCAACCAAGATATCGATGATAACCTTCATTTTAAACCTATTAGTGAGGGACTGGGTTTTCACCGCAATGAAAGAGAAAATAAAGTTAGTTCCACAAGTTTTCTTTATCCTGAAGAGAGAAGAAAAATGGATGAGAGAAAACGTAAGAGTTTTTACAGAGAAAAGGCCGAGCACACTAATAGAATTTTGCCTGCTATGGTTAAGGAGAAAAAAAAATCTGTCAAAAAAGATAAGGAAGTTTTCCGGAAGGCCCCTTTATACTATTCTCAATTTACGGCCTATCTTATAGATTTGGCCGTCATTTTTTTATTAGTTTTAGGCGTCGGAATATTGTTTTCTTTCAGTACTGTTGGGAAACTCGATTATAGATTTTTTCTAGAGAGGAAAACCTTAGATGAAATCATTCTTTGTTCCCTTCTCTATATTTTGTATTATCTTGCTTATTTTTCCTTTATGGAACCGGATAAAACAGTAGGCAAAGGGTTATTGAAGATCAATACTCTCCATATTTCAGGCCGTAAGGCCTCAATCTACCAATGCTTTGTGAGGGCCGTTGTTACATTGTTTTCAACTTGTGCTTTTTTCTTTCCTTTATTATTAAGACTGCAAGATAAACTGTCGGAAACAAAGCTTCAACAAAAATGAATTCGCTTCTTTCCGCTGAAACAAAGCATTTTCTAACGGACAATAAAGGGGAAAAAATTGTTTTTACTAATGGGTGTTTTGATATTCTTCATGTGGGCCATGTTAAATATCTCAATGAAGCAAAGGCCTGTGGTGAGATTCTCTTTGTAGGGCTCAACTCCGATGCTTCCGTTGCAAAACTCAAGGGAGACAAGAGACCTATTAATAATGAACTTGATAGAAAATATCTTTTGGAAAATCTTAAATGTGTAGATTGGGTTGAAATTTTTCACGAGGAAACTCCTTACAAACTTATTGAAAGTATCTCTCCGGAAGTTTTGGTCAAAGGAGGAGATTGGAAGAAGGAAGATATTGTGGGTTTTGATCTAGTAGAAAAACGTGGAGGAATTGTCAAGTCGCTGTCTTATCGGAATGGATATTCTACTACGGGAGTTATTGATCGCATTATAGGTTTGGGATAAAGGGCGTTGACAATTTAAGCAATGGAGGTCTGTTTTTGATCATTCCAAGGGGCGAGTCGGATTAAAAGGGCCATGCCGGGAACCGCCAGAAAAGCGCAGAAGATGTAAAAACCTCCCCATCCTAAAACTTTTTGCAAATATCCCGTTGCGGCCCCTCCAATAGTGGCCGAAACGGCCATGAGAGATGTTAGTAATGAGTATTGAGTTGCCGTAAATGCTTTGTTTGTTTGAATGGCCATATAGCTTGCATAAGCGGCCTGGCCCATACCTGCACTAATAAACTCAAAAAACACAATACATGAGAGAAGAGGAATACGCAGTGATACCCAACTTAGAGCGTTTTTGTCAAAGAGAACAATGAGTGCGAAAGAGGCCGTAGAGGCGGCCTGAAGAAAACCGAATATCCAAAGAGATTTGTGAATCCCTAATCGAACCATCACTCCCCCTCCCACAAGAACACCACCAAACAGACCAAACATTCCTAGGCCTTTAACTGCAAAAAGGTATTCGGTTTTTGAGTAACCCTGTCCTAAAATAAAAGGGATATTCATAACTTGGGCCATGGAATCTCCCAGTTTATAGAGGAGAATAAAGAGTAAAATGCTTCCGGCCCACCGGCGTTTAAAAAATTCTTTAAAAGGAGTCAAGAGAGAGGCCGCTCCCTGCATAGAGGGAGGAAGTTCGATTTTTGGCTCCGGAACGAGGAGTGTTGTGATGATTCCTATGAGCATAAGAAAAGAAAGCATAACGTAAATAGTTTGGTAACTTATCCCCCGATCACTGGCCCAGAAGGCCCCTCCTACCGCGACAAACATACCCAAACGCCAAGCATTCATCCAAATACCCGTGCCGAATCCTAGTTCATTGTCTTTTAAAAACTCCCTTCGAAAAGCATCGAGAACAATATCCTGACTGGCACCAAAGAAGGCCGTCACAAGGGCCGTAAATCCTAGAAGGTATAAAGAGAGCTCCGGGTTTGCAAGCCCCATTGAGGCCGTAGACAAGAGAAGAAGGATTTGAGTAATAAGCATCCAGCCTCTTCTGCGTCCGAGGAAAGGAGGGATATAAAAATCCATCAAGGGGGAATAGAGAAATTTTAGAGTGTAGGGAATAGAGACAGCAGAGAAAAGCCCAATAGTGCCGATATCAATACCGGCATCGGTCATTTGGGCCTTGAGGACATCTTTAACAATATAGAAGGGAAATCCCGAGCTTAGGCCTAGAAAAAACATAGCGAGCATTTTCCAAGAGATAAGTAGGTGCAAAGTCTCTTTCCCTATAATTTACAAGGCCTTCGTTTTAGAGTAAAAAACTCGCTCTTAGAGATCAAGTGTTTTCATTGTTGCCAATAGTATTAAAGAAAATTTACACTAAAAGTAGGGTGAGAAAATGGATCCTTTCTTGGTAAATCTTGAGGCCCTAACTCAAGAAACTTTAAAGTTGTCTGATTCTTCTTCTGAAGGGCCTAAAGAGGTGGTTGCCACCTTTCCCGAATCTATAGGCGTAGTTTATAAGATTGAAAAAGATGAAGGAACATTCTGTCTTAGGGGATGGCCCAGTAGTAACATCCGAAAGGACGTTCTAAGTCTGTGTGATGGAGATATTAACTTTGCTAAGATTCTTGAAGTTAAATGCTCGGACGACCTTGATTTAGGACAGATTATGTTTTTTGGAACAAATTCTTTTGACCTAGCAGAAGCTATTGTGGATGAAATGGTTAATCGTCATTTCCCTCTAAAGGAGGAATCTCTTATGGCCCCTTATTGGTTTATGAGTTTTTCCGATACACGTCTTATTATTTATTTTAATTTCCCGGAAACAGAGAGGTACGATCAACTTGTGCAACTTGGCCCTATCGGTGACAAGAATGTGGCCACACATTGTTTTCAAGCTTTTCAAAAAACCTTTTCCTCTTGGGGTTCTCAGGTAGATGTAGTCAATTTTTATTGCAAAAAAAATTTTTTAGAACTTTTTTGCCCTAACGGGAGCGTTTTTTTTGAAGCATTTAAAAATCTATTTCTCAAGGGGGAATATCCCAAGAAAGGGACGTTCCCTTTTGAGATTTTAGGGAGAACCCTCTCCTATTTTCTCAAAGAAACGGCCGCTGTACGAAAGTTTTGGATAGAAGTTGATAGAAAGCTCACTAATCTTTAATGGTCGTTTGATCAAGGAGAGATTTTAACATAGTCTGTATTTTTTTTATGGATTCTTTCATGACTTGAGGAAGGGTTCCTTTTATCAAAGTCGCAGCAGAGTGTCGGTGGCCTCCTCCCTCTCCTTTTTTAAGAGATTGAGCGATGGCCTCTACATCAATTCCAGTTATACTTCTTAGAGAAATTTTTACATAATTTTTCATTTGCCTAAAAACACAGACAACTTTGACTTGCTCAAGAACGAGAAGATAATTGATAAAGGAATAGGTATCTTCGGCATTGGCATGATACTTTTTAAGAAGTTCATCAGTAATTGTAAGCCAAGCTATATTTCTATCTTTTGTTGATTTTACATTTCCAAGTATTTTGCCTAAAAGTTGTATATGCTTTATTTTTTTTGTCCCGTAGATCTTTTGATAGGACGTCGAGGGGCTAATACCTGACTTTAAGAGTTTGGCCGCCATGAGATGAGTGTTAAAAGATACGGTGGGGTAACGAAAGCAGTTTGTATCAATAATAATAGAAGCATAAAGGGCCTCAGATATTTCATGGGAAAAATCAATTTTTAATGCATCTATAAATTCTCCAATAATTTCACCAGTTGCGGCCTTTTTTTCGTCGATGCAATGGAGGGCCGTTATTTCTTCAGAGGAAGGATGGTGATCTATAAAGAGAATAGATTTTGCATTTTTCCCTATTTGCTTCATTTTTTTTCCAATTCTAGAAAGAGTATTGGTGTCTACAACAATTAAAAGATCAATGGGACGGGGATGTTTCCGTTGAATTTTGGTGTACTCTCGTTGGGAAATAACAATATTTCCGGCATTGAGATAATGATATCTTTCAGGCAAAGGGTTCTCGTTAACGCAGAAGACATGAATACCTAACTTTTTTAGTGCTAGACCAAGAGCTATTTGACTCCCAATGCCATCGGCATCGGGGAAGATATGGGTAGAGATAAGAACATTTTCGGCCTTTTTGACAGCTTGAAGAAACATTGTAGTTAATTGTATCATAATTTATTTTTTGGCCTTAGTTTGATTTTATCTCTCTTTTTGATAGAATTCAAACGTTGAGGCCATAGAGTCGTTTATGAATGAGGCCCTTTTTATTGACAATGTTTCCAAAGAGTTTTCGGGACAATCTGTTCTCAAAGAGATCAGTTTTTCCATCTCTAAGAGCTCTATTCATGGATTTCTCGGCCCAAACGGTGCAGGAAAATCGACAACAATGAGCATTATTGCAGGTCTGTTAAAACCTTCTCGGGGAAGAACCCTCATTTTTGGAAAAGATATCGATCCCAATTGGCGAGGCCTTTATATAGGACTTCTGCCGGAGCATCCACCTTTGTATCTCAATATGAAAGTCTATGAATATCTCAAGTTTGTTAAAGAGATTTACTCTCTTGCAAAGAAAGTAAATTCATCTTTTGTTGATTACATCCTCAAGCGGTGTGGTCTTAAATCTATCTTACATAGACGTATTGGGCACTTGTCAAAAGGATTTCGGCAGAGAGTGGCCTTGGCCGGGGCCATTGTTCACAATCCTGAAATTGTGATTCTTGACGAACCGACCATTGGACTTGATCCCAAGGCCGTTGTCGAAATTAGGCATTTAATCAGAGACCTCTCCCATGATCATACTATTTTATTTTCTTCCCATCTTCTTCATGAAATCGAAGAACTGTGTGATAGTGTCACTATTATTGATAAGGGAAAAATTATTGCAAGTGACAAAATGGAGTCCATCAAGCATACCTTTTCTCAAAAGAAAAAAATCATTGCTAAAGTAAAAAAATGGGATAATCGCTGTAGAGAAGTATTAATGAATCTTAGTAGCATTGATACAATTAAAAGTCGAGAAGAAAATTCCGTTATTCATCTAGAATTTCTTTGTCACAACAAGGAGGTAAAAGGACATGAGATTTTATCGGAAATATCGCAACTTCAAATGGAACCCTATGAGTTTTACGAAGAAAAACTTGAACTCGAAGACGTTTTTCAAAAGGCCACAAGTGAGAGGTCGTTCATATGATAATGGGTTTAAAGGGAGTTTACATTTTGTGGAAAAAGGAGATCAAGGATCAATTTACCTCTCCTCTCGTTTATATTTTAGGTGCAATCTTTTCTCTTCTTGTTGGATGGCCGTTTTATAACCGTATTGTTTTATCTCGGGAATGGACCTCGGGCAATCTTCTTGAACTCGTATTACAACCGACTTTTAACCTTATGAGTTTTCTTTTCTTTTTTCTTGTTCCTCTTATAACGATGAGATGTTTTTCCGAGGAAAGAAAGCAACATACTTTAGACCTACTCTTTTTATCTCATTTGGGCCATATTCAAATTATTTTTGGGAAGTTTCTTTCTATTGTATGTGTTTGTCTTTTTATACTTGGTTTAACGTTAATATTTCCTGTTATTCTGGCCGTTTCCGGGTATTCCCATTGGGGACTGGTTTTAACAAGCTATTTAGGCCTTCTGCTAAGTGTTTTTTGCTATGTGGCCGTAGGAATGTTTACATCGGGCCTTACGGAAAATCAAATTCTTTCGGCCCTATTGAGTTTTGGTATCTTAATAGGACTTATGTTAATTGTATTAGTCGCCAATGTGACCGATAACTATTTCCTAGGTCAGATGCTCTCTTATGTTTCTATCCATTTTCACCTAGAAGCTTTTTTAAGAGGGGCCGTGACATCCTATAGCTTTATTTTTTATGTCTCATTTATAGGATTTTTTATCTTTCTTACAGAAAAATCTCTCAATTCAAGGCATTGGTAATGAAGTTAAAGATTATTACGCTTGCAATTGCTTTAAATATCATTCTTTATTTTGTTATTGCGGCCACATGGATATCTATTTTCGATGAATTGACTCTTAATATAAGCATGTCTGTATTTAACCTATCACTAACGGCCTTTCTCCTTCTTCTAAGAAGAGAAAAAATGAAAATTTTCTTGGCGAGTACCTATTGCCAAAATAGCATTAATGCCTATACGACATCATTTTTGATCTTATGCATTCTTTGTCTATTAAATTTCTTGGCCTTTAAACATCCTAAACAGATTGATTTTACAAAGAATCGTAATAACACACTCTCTAATCAAACCCTCAACGTTTTGAATTCTATCAAAGGGCCTATCCATGTGAAAATCTTTTCACCAAAGTCGAATTCTGCTCATTATTTGGCCCTCGTTCATCTCTATCGCTATCAAAAAAATGATATGGAAATAGAAGTTATTGATCCTGCCTTAAGACCCGATCTTGTTAAGATTTATGGGATACAAAAAACAGGAACAATTCTCTTTGAATATAAAGACAAAAAACAATTTGTAACGAGAACATCGGAATTGGAAATTACCAATGCGCTCATTAGGATTTCAAGAGAAAAAAGTTTAAATCTTTACATTCTTATAGGCCATGGAGAAAACAGTTTTCAAGACAAAGGCCCAGAAGGGTTTTCCGAACTCTCAAGTATACTAAAGAAATCTACCTACACTTTTGAAGAAGTCGATCTGAGGTCTCGGAGTTCCATTGCCGATAACGTGGATTTAGTTGTTATTTGGGGGCCAAGAAATGATTTTATGGAAGGTGAGTTAAAAGCTTTGGAAGATTATTTACAGAAAGGCGGTAGTCTTCTCGTAGGCCTTGATCCTGATCTTAATAAACTTAATGTAAAGGGATTAAGAAATTTTCTTAAAAAGTATGATATTGTTATCAACAATGATTTTGTTATTGATGTTGAATCTCATGTTAATGGATCGTGGGGCACAATTCCTTTGATATCAAAGTTTCACAATTCTCATCCAATCACTCGGCACTTTAAAGAGAAAGTTTTTTTTCCTATAGCAAGCTCTGTACAAATTATGAAAAAAGACGGCACACAAGGAATGAAACTTGCAGAAAGCTCTCTTTTTCCCGGAAGTTGGGCCGAACGTAATCCTGTGGAGTTGATGGAAAGCCGAGTGGTTTTTACCCCCAAAAATGACGAACCCGGCCCTGTCTCCATGGCCTTGGCCCTTGAAAAGGAGAGGTCAAGAATTGTAGTTTTTGGAAATTCTAGCTTTGTTTCCAATAAGTACGCAAAACTTTCTTCCAACCTTCTTTTATTTCTTAACAGTATTTCTTGGCAGGTAGGACACGATGAGTTGATATCTTTTGATATGCCCGCTGTGGAAAAACAAGGCCCTATCTTCATTAGCACGCCACAATTGGGTATTATCTTTTATTTTTCGGTTCTGCTAACCCCGATCATTCTCGTTCTTTTATCTATATATTTTTATCGTATAAAAATTATTTCATGAAAAAAAATTTATTTTATTTTATTTTTCTTACGGCCTTGGGATTTGTGGCCTATTATTTTGAGGAATTTAAAGTTGTGCAAAAAACAGATCGACAGCGTCTCGAAACCCAGTTGGTTGATACAATTAAATTTCAAGATATTCTTGCCCTTAAGACAACAAAAGCATCTCTTGTCTTCGCAAATGATACTTTTGTAACCGAGAAAGATAAAGCAGAAGTTGATAAAGAAAAAGTCCAGCAATTTTTCCATAAGCTAACTTCCCTTAGAGTAGTAAGAGTCCTTGAAAAATCAGAAATTGAAAAGCTGGGCCTTGAACATTTTTTTGGTGATTCTTCCCCTCGTCTTGATCTTCAATTTACAAATGATTCTCTTGAGCTTATTTTAGGGAAAAAACTCGAATTTGACAGAACATTTTATATGAAAGTAATAAGGAATCGGAAGGAACAATATATTATTGCCAGGGATATTGCTCCCAGACAAGGATTTTATTTTAAAGAGAATGAGCATAGAACAAGTTTTTCTTATCTCAACCTAAAGGAAATGATGAATAAGGACAATAGTTTTTTTACCGTTTTTTAAAGAAGTGTAGAAGGCCTAATTGAACCGTATGTCTTATAAAAGGGTGATGGATGAAGGCAAAACTTTGGCCGTTTCCGGCCCTAAATCCACCGGTGTGGGTTATCTGGTAACTGATTTTCAAATCTATTTGTCGACTAAGTCCCAATAATGCTCCAAATTCTGCTTGTATAATCTTTACCCAATGAGAATCATTGTCTTCATCAAACCAAGGAAAACCGAGGATATCGACACTACCTTCACTGTTCGTTCTCATAAGTCCTAGGCCGGTACCTACATAAAAGAGCGTATCGTATTCTTGTCGTTTTATATCGTAGTCGTAATATACTCCACCGATAAGGCCCAGTCCTTTGGTAGTATCGAAGACAGATAGGGCCGGGTCCGGATTGAGAAGAGTTTCATAGTCTACGGGAGGAAAGTCAAATCGACTTTCCTCATGGAGGCCTTGGAGGTGATCGAGTAACTCGCCCATGGAAGAATCGGAAACAATTGAAGGATCGAGAGAATCGATGAAATGAATAGGAAGAAAATCTAAAAATTCAATCTTCTTATCATAAGAAGATCCATTAAAGGAAAATTTTATCCATTGCAACCTCCCCTCATATCTTAGGCCGGTTTTGTCTCCAAGTTTTACTCTACGACCGATAGAAACGTTGGCCTCCTCAAAAAGGTTGCGGTTTGGAATGAATCGATCTTTGTAATCCCAGTTTCCGCTATGAAGAGTAAAATTCGGCCCTTGAAAAAGTGAAATGCCGATATTTCCGGAGAAATATATACCTTGACTGACCTCCGCCCCTTCATTGTTATTGTCTTCACTTTGTGCCCGAAGAGAAGAGAGGCAGAGGAAAAAAGCAATAAATACCGCTTGCTTTTGCAAGCGGTATTTAAAAAGATATAAGATCTTCTACTTCCTATTCCAGAAGTGCAGGACTCCAACTTTTACCATGTGTCTATTCAAAGATTCTGTACTCAATAGAGATTCATTACCATCAACATTGCCAAAACCCATACCGCCAAGATGCATCCATTCGTAGCCTACTTGTAAATCAATCTTGTCTGTAAGTTCCCAAACAGCACCAAACTCTATTTGATTCATTCTAATCCAGTCGCTGCCGGTTCCGGTAGTTGAAAAGTTGAGAATATCAAGGCCGTAACTTAAGTCAGTTTTAAGCAAACCAAAACTGGTTCCAACATAGACCCATTCATCAAAATCTTTGTTGTTTTCACTACCGATATTGTGATCGTAGAAAAGACCACCCACGGGGCCTATGGCCGTTATATCGCCGTCTATGAGGGCGTGTTCGTTAATAGTTGCCACATCTACGGGTGCAAAGTCAAAGCGTTGGTAGTGAGGCCCACCTAAGGTAAAACTCATCCATTTGAACCCACCTTGATAGCGAATCCCACGCTTCGAATCCAAATCAAAGGTCCGTCCCAAGGCCATATCGGCATTTGTATATACCTGGGCATTGATGGGAATTTCTCCCGAGCGAACAGAACCCCCTTTTGATTCCACAGCAAATTTAGCGTTGGGAGCACTGATTATTGGGGAGAGACTTACAGAGAAATACATCCCTCGGTTGGCATTTTCTTCTTCCGTGAGAATTTCCTGAAGAGTGTTCACCTCTTCTTCATTCTTGGCCTCTTCGTTGTTACCGTAAACGGTGAAGGCCGTAATAAAAGAAAGTAATAGTACTAGATAACTTTTCATAGTCATATCCTCCTAGTTTGTTAATGGTAATCAAGAACTTAATCGGTGAGATTATGGGATGTCAACAAAAAAAATATTTTTATTTTATTTTCTGACTTCATATCTTGTGAGTCGGGAGTTTTGTTCAACAATCAAATATTTTACCCGTTGCGCAAGCTTTTGTCGCATTAGCAGAGGTTCTCGACATGATGCAGAGAGTGTTTTTCTATGAAAACAACAAATAAATTGCCAAAAAAGATTACGGAAACGGCCATTCAAAAAATGCAATTTTCATAGGGAAAGGAAAAAACGTCGGGAGCTTCTGGATTGTTGAACAAAACTCCCGACTCACAAGCTTTTCAGTTGAGTGATGCACTTGTGATGTGAATTCAGCTTCTTAATGTTAGGCCTATATGATGTTATTCGAGCGACCTACGAGCTTATACGACAGGAAGGTTGGCAACATCTTTTGGAACTTTTGATTAAAAGACGTTCAGAAGAGTGCTAGAGGCATTAACAGATAGTATTGTCTTTGTACGCCTTAGTATTGCTACTCACCCGTTCCGTTCCCAAAAATACAGAGTAAATTCTCTTCAATTCATCGAAAGTTCGCATATTTGACAAAAAAATTACAAACAAAGAGTTGGCGCCATAGTTTTTTAACAAATCTGAAAAAGACGGCACTTAAAACGGGAAAATCTGCCGGGGCCTTGAAAATTGTTGCATCTAGACTTCCCACATGTTTTGGTTTTTAGTAATTTTAAAGAAAATGAAGGAGGTCTCATGAGAAGAATCAAAATTGCCGTCACAGGTGCTGCAGGCCAAATCGGTTACGCTCTTCTCTTTCGAATTGCTTCAGGGCAAATGTTTGGCCCAAAAACAGAAGTTGAACTTCAACTTCTTGAACTTGAAAGGGCACTGCCGGCCCTAGAGGGAGTGGCCATGGAACTAGAGGATTGCGCTTTCGGCCTTCTGAAAAACATTGTCTGTACCCACGACCTCAAGACGGCCTTCAAGGATATCAACTGGGCCTTGCTTGTAGGTTCCGTACCCAGAAAAGAGGGCATGGAAAGAGCAGACCTTCTCAAAGTGAACGGTGGAATTTTTGCTCCTCAAGGCAAGGCCTTAAATGACTATGCTGCCTCGAATGTGAAGGCCCTCGTAGTAGGCAATCCCTGTAACACTAACGCTCTTATTGCCATGAATGCTGCAAAAGATATTCCAAAAGAGAACTTTTTTGCTATGACTATGCTTGATGAAAATAGGGCCAAGGCCCAATTGGCCAAAAAGGCCTGTTCTAGCGTAGCATCAGTTAGCAATATGACCATTTGGGGGAATCATTCTGCCACTCAATGGCCGGATTTTACCAACGCAAAAATTCAAGGTAGGCCCTGTATGGATGTCATTAAAGATGCGAAATGGTTGCAAAAAGACTTTGTAAACATTGTGCAGAAAAGAGGTGCCGATATTATTAAAGCGAGAGGCCTAAGCTCAGCCGCCTCAGCGGCCAACGCTATTGTTGATAATGTCTATAAACTCACCAATGACACTCCCAAAGGCGAGAGCTTTTCCGTCTGTTGTTGCTCGGAAGGGCAATACGGTGTGGACCAAGGACTCATCTTTTCCTTTCCCTGTCGGGTGGAATCCGGGAAAGCGGCCATCGTTGAGGAATTTAAACATACAGATTTTGGAAGGGAAAAATTTCGTCTAACCCATGAAGAACTCAAACGTGAAAGAGAGACCGTGGGAAGGATGGGCCTTCTGTCATCCTAATGTTTGTATCAAACGACCTCTTGAACTACCCCTCCCTAAAGGAAGGAGATTCTTGCTTCACCGACAATCGCCTAGAACACGAGTTCCTAGGTCTTACACCGTCTCCACGAGCTTCACATCCCGTAGTCCCTACGGTAGGTCGGTTTTTGTTCCGACAAATCCAATATATTATGATATTCTTCAAAAGACAATATTTTTTTTCTCGCCAAAGGGCGTGGCCTCACATCCTCTCCCTGAAGGAAGAGGTTTTAGGGCCACATTGGATAAAGATGTACTAGATTCTACCACTTCACCTCCAAAGGACTTGTTTGAATCTTTTTGCTTCCAATCCCTATCTCTCCATAGCGATTCTGCCCCCAACACTTAAGGGCATTGTTATCAAGAAGAGAGCAAACAGAAGATTGCCCCATCCGAACCTCTTTTACCTTTCTATTTACACCTAAATTTACCGTTTGAGGAGTATCCTGATGGGTTTTATTTTTAACTCCAACCTGTCCATAAGTGTTTTGACCCCAACATCTTAAAGTTTCATCGTCCAGAATAGCACAAGTAAAAAACTTTCCCATGGCCAGTGATTTTGCAGTTCGTCCCCTACCCAAATTTACCGTTTGTGGTGTATATTTTGCTGTTTTATCCCCTACACCTACCTCTCCATAACGATTTTCTCCCCAACACTTCAAGATACCGGTAGCGAGAATAGCACAGGTTGTGGAATATTCATTCTTGACAGATACTGCTTTTGCTCCCACACCTAAATCTACCTTTTGAGGAGAGGTTTTGTTCCCCAAGGAAGTTTTACCAATTCCCAACTCTCCGTTCCCATTGGTACCCCAACAGTGCAGAATACCCGTCTCAAGAATAGCGCACATAGTGTGATGGTATCCAATACTTACCAGTTGTACCTTGCCGCTCAAACTTACTTTCATAGGTTTTTTCTTATAAGAGGCACTTTCTCCAATCCCAAGTTTTCCTTTCATATTAGATCCCCAGCATTGTAAATCACTATTATCTAAAATAATGCAAGTATTTCCATATTTTACCTCTAAAAATACAATTTTTCTTTTTTTATCAATTTTCACTTTTTTAGGAGTTGATTCAGTTCTACTTACTTTATCAATCCCGACTTGCCCAAAACTATTAAGCCCCCAACATTTCAGGACACCGTTATTTAAAAGAGCACAGGCATGCTCTGAGCCAACCTTTAAAGATACTGCTGTTAGACTTCCACCTAATTTTGTCTTTTGAGGAATGTATTTTCGTGTTGTATGTCCAAGCCCTAGTTGTCCATAATCATTCTCCCCCCAACATTTCACGGTACCACTGGCGAGAAGAGCACAAGCATGATTGACTCCAATATCTACATATACTGCCTTTTCTTTTAAATCTACTTTTTTAGGACTGGTCTGAGACGTGGTATTACCAATGCCCAGTTGTCCAATGCCATTATTCCCCCAACACTTCAGAGATTGATTCTTTTTTATTGCACAAACAGTATAGTGTTCTGAAATATTAACCACCGGAATGAAAGTTAATATTGGTGGTGACAGTGATTTAGGTCCGGCACATATAGCATTTCCCTTAGTATTAAAACCGGCGATTCCATGTTGACATTCCGTTACTCCCGGTTCAAAAAAATCATGTCGACATTCTCCGGAAGACGTGAGGGTGCCTCCTAATTCTTTACAGCTTTTATTGGTAACGGCCTTACCCGCAAGTTTTTGATAACCTCTACATTCTCCTTTTTTGTATGTTCCAACGACCTCTCCGCCATGTTTTGTACTGCAAATTTCGTCTTCAAAAACTTTTGCGAGTCGTTCTCCCGGGGTCAATGTCCTTGAAATCTTATTGAGACTATTATAGACAACATTTACTGATGTCTGTCTCTTAATGACTTTATAAACATTTGATGTTTTTAAACGAAAACTTATCTCAACGAAAACGAGGCCGTGTTCTTCTTTAGAAAGGCCTCCTGAATCTTCAATGCCTTGAAACTTTCTCTTATACAAGAGTTTAATCTCTGATATATAGAGCTTGTCTTTGATGAGGTGATCACTTGATGATATGGCCGTTTTTATATCTTTCTTGCTAACCTTACCTCCCATATTACTAACGGCAACTTGAAGAAAGTTATTACTCGGCCCTACAACGATGCCCAGAACAGACTTCCCGAGAGGACTAGAAACTTCGTTCTTCTTGATGGAATTGAGAAAAGTTTTAGATTTTTTGTAATCAACCAAATGATTTTTGACCGTGCTTACGGTTTGATTTATAATATCATAGTATCGAGAAGCGGCCTTAGTTTTATGCCGCTCTTTTACAGTGTTTATAACTGCTATGGAAACTATACCAAGGATACTTCCTACAACAATTGCCTCAGATAAAGAAAATCCAGCATTAAAGATATATTTTTTTTTTGAGAGCATAAATTTTAGAATAGACTTAACAAAAAATATTTAAAGAGGGAAAATTATTCTTGACAAAAACTTTTTGATGAGAATTCAGGAAGAGACTACGGTTAGGACAAACCTATCTTTAAGTTTTTTCATTGAGAGGATTTAGAACTACCGTCACAGGACTTATAGACAAATTCAGCTGGTGAACCGTTTCAATCGGTAATATAACAATTTACCCTCAAAAAAGAAAAGTTTATTTTTTCAAACGACATTTAAAAACATAAGGAGATGTTTATGAAACCTTTTAAAAATATTCTAATGCTACCTCCGAAAATCTAAATTTTTCCGACTCTTCAAGCTTTCCGGAACGGAATCGTTGAATTGGTTATCGTTGAGATAAAGCTTTTTTAGATTCTTCGGATTGCCCAATTCTTTCGGTATAAAACCGCTTAATTTGTTGATTGAAAGACTAAGAATTTCCAGATTCTCCAAATTCCCCAATTCTTTCGGTATAGAACCGCTAAATTGGTTATTAAAGAGATAAAGCACTTTCAGCTTCTTCAGATTCCCCAGTTCTTTCGGTATGGAACCGCTTAATTTGTTGCTTTCGAGAACAAGTACTTCCAGCTTTGTCAAATTCCCCAATTCTTTCGGTATGGAACCGCTTAGTTTGTTGATTGAAAGACTAAGCATTTCCAGATTCTTTAAATTCCCCAATTCTTTCGGTATGGAACCGCTTAGTTTGTTGATTGAAAGACTAAACTTCTCCAGATTCTTCAAATTCCCCAATTCTTTCGGTATGGAACCGCTAAATTGGTTGCCGGAGAGATACAGTACTTTCAGCTTTTTTAGATTCCCCAATTCTTTTGGTATGGAACCGCTAAATTTGTTGTCATCGAGAACAAGCTCTTCCAGATTCGTCAGATCCCCGAGTTCTTTCGGTATGGAACCTTTTAAATCGCAATCGTAAAGATTCAGTGCTCGCAAGTTTGATAATCCCCGGAAATCTCCGGAGCGCAGTTCTTTAATTATTGTATAACTAAGATTCAAACGCTCAATCTTTACCAGGTCTTCTCCGCTAACTTCATCACAAGTTTTTTTTACTGCTTTTATAAGAGCATCCCGTATTTGCGGTGATCTATGACAAACGGACGCATAGGTTGTTTGAATAAAACAAATGAAGAAAATGACAATTTGTTTAAGGGTTTTCAATTGCTCCCAGAACTGTATTATCATGGTTAATCGTCACTATTTTGAATTTTTCCTTATCAAGTTCCACTAGCATGATATTGCATTTTCTCGAATTTTGTCAAAAGAAAGAGGAGCAAATATCCGACCGTCTTGGAAAACAACTTTCATTTCATCCTGCCCTGAAACATCATAGGAGACGGTTTTATAACCGTTCTGATTTTTTACGAGTTTGATCCGCCCACACTTGCTGCGTTTTGTGGGATCGGATACCGGAGATTTGTAAACATCGCGGCCTTTTGAGTCCACGACGACATAAGAACATTTCATAGCAAAGCGTTGAGTGTCTCGATTGACATCTTGGAGTAGTCCTCCTCCCGATCCAAATGTTACATTATCTAAGGAATGGCCCCTTTTTAGAATCCCATCGATAATGTTCTTTAAACTATGGCGGGAGATACCGTCTCCTTGGATAACTCTGAGATAATCAGGAAGGACTTTATAACCTTTTTTATTGACAGAATGGCCAAACTTTTCGCTTAGAATATCGAGACAATCGGTAACAATAGTTTCAGGATTTCCGGAATCTGGGCGTACAACAAGAATACCGTTACGGCGACAAACTTCATTTTTGAGTTGTGTTCCCCACAATTCCTCACAGGCCTTGTGGATATCCCAAGAATCCGAGACAACGGATAAAAGTCCTGTAGGATATTGTTCAAGAGCGTATTTAAAGGCCTTTATTTCACCTCTTTTTCCCCATGAGGTAATAGTACTGTGTTCGGCAGCGGGCACACTCATTCCGGGCATTTTAGCGTTGTAATACTTCATCACCAGTTCACAGGCGGCCAGAGTGTCCGTACCCTTAAAGTTTACGAGATGGGCGGCCCCTCCAACGGCCGCAGATTCGGGTGAAGTTGAACCTCGATAACCAAAATCATGAAGTTTATAATCTGCCAATTCCGGAGTCCCCGATTGTTCGAGAGCGGAAATAATAATCTTTTTTTGTTCTCTTGAAATTGTTGCTACGGAACAAGGATACCAAAGTTGTACGAGCAGTGTTTCCAGGTGATTTGTCAACCAAGCACATTCGGGGTCCGTATTTTCAATGGTAAGCACCACATTGCCTTCAGGGATAACATGTCCTTCACTTACAGCACAAATTTTTACAGGGAGACGGCCTTGGTGAACATCGGCAATCTTCTCCCATCCGGATTTGTTAAAGAGGTCTTGCCCAAAATGATCTCGAAAGAAGATTTCGGCCTGCTCAATATATGCCCGGGTGACTCGTTTCCCCTCTAGATAGCGTTTTAAAAGATATTGAAGTCCAAAAAAAACGACATGAGGGTACTCACCTCCGGCCCTTGGTTCCAAATAGGAATAAACCTTAGATGTTTTCGGAGGATACATCTTCCAATGAGTGGCCTTGTAAGAATCTGTTATTAGAATGATATTGTCGAGCATATTAGGATTTCTCCAGCCCCCAATTTAATGGCCGTATAATAGGAAAGGTTTTTTAAAATATCAATGGATATTTTTATGTTTTAGTCTCTTTGCTAAGATTTCAAGAAAATCTTCCGTGTTGAGATAATGGGATTCCTCAAGATTGTTCCCGTGAATACAAAGGGCCAAATCTTTTGTCATTTGTCCCGACTCTACAGTTTCTATGCAGACATTTTCAAGGTGAGTACAGAAATTTTTGAGTTCTTGATTATTGTCCAATGTACTGCGAAAGAACAATCCTCTTGTCCAAGCAAAAATTGAGGCGATAGGATTTGTCGAAGTCTTTTTTCCTTGTTGATGTTGTCTATAATGCCGAGTGACCGTACCGTGAGCGGCCTCTGCCTCCATGGTCTTTCCATCGGAAGTAAGAAGAGTTGATGTCATAAGCCCTAGGGAGCCAAATCCTTGGGCCACGGTGTCTGATTGAACATCTCCATCATAATTTTTACAGGCCCAAACAAATTTGCCGGGCCATTTAAGAGCGGAGGCCACCATGTCGTCGATAAGTCTGTGTTCATAAGTAATCCTCTTATTTTCAAAATCTTCTTTGTAATTGTTATCATATATTTCTTGGAAGATATCTCTAAAACGACCGTCATAGTTTTTTAAAATTGTATTTTTTGTGGACAGATACAAAGGCCATCCCTTGTTAAGGGCCTGATTAAAGCAAGCATGGGCAAAGCCCTCAATGGACTTGTCTGTATTGTACATGGCCATGGCAAGGCCGTCTCCTTCAAAATCGTAAACACAGTGGGTTTCCGTTTTCCCTTGTTCAGGTGTAAATGATATGGTGAGTTTTCCTCTCCCTTTGGTAAGAAAATCAACGGCCTTGTACTGATCTCCGTGGGCATGGCGACCTACACAGATGGGGTCTGTCCAGTTAGCAATCAATCGAGGGACATTTTTGCATAAAATAGGCTCTCTAAAGACAGTTCCCCCAAGAATATTTCTTATAGTACCGTTAGGAGAACGCCACATTTTTTTGAGATTAAATTCTTTCACTCGATCTTCATCGGGGGTGATGGTCGCGCATTTAATGCCAACTCCATATTTTTTTATGGCATGGGCGGCCTCTATGGTTATTTGATCATTGCTTTTATCCCTACTTTCTATGCCGAGGTCAAAATATTTGATTTCTAAATCAATGTAAGGAAGGATGAGTTCGTTTTTAATAAATTTCCAGATGATGCGGGCCATTTCATCACCGTCGAGTTCTACAATGGGGTTATGAACCTTTATTGTTTTCATAAAATTCTCCGGAAAAAACCATTAATAATTGTGTGATGGTAAAGAATCCTTTTGAGTATGTTTATACGTTACCGCACGGTAGGGGGGCAAGTATTTTTTGGCCTTTCTAGAGGTGATGGGAAAAAGATATTGACTCGAAGCAAAGAATGGGTTGCTTAAAAAAGGAGGCGTAAAGATTGAGTTTTTTCATTTGGAAACAGCAACCCACTATAGACAGATTGTTTTTAATCCTGAACACTAAGGCCTATGAAGGATATACCCAAAAAACTTCTTGACTGTTTTTCTCCTCCCTCCTATCTAAATTCTCTTTTTTTGAGTTTTGAAGGAATTGAGAGTTGTGGAAAATCAACACAAATCACTCTTGCTAAAAATTATTTAGATAAAAAAAATTTTAGAACCATTGTTCTCAGAGAACCAGGAGGAACAGATTTTGGAGAACAGTTAAGAAAGTCCATGCTCAACGCTTCTTCAGATATTCATCCTATAGCACAGGCCTATCTTTTTGCCTCTAGTAGGGCGCAGCTTCTCCATGAGATTATTCTCAAAGAATTAAAGCGACAAAAGACAATTGTTATCTGCGATCGCTATATTGACAGTACTCTTGCTTATCAAGGTGTTGCCGAAGGACTCGGAGTTGCTACTGTTTTACAGATGCATACTGTTTTCCCCCTAAATATTATGCCCCATAAGAGCTTCTACTTGAAAATTTCAGTAGAAACATCTCTTGAGAGACAAAAGGTTCGCAATACTCCCCAAGATTACTTTGAATCAAAGGAAAATCAATTTTATAAAGACCTTGTTTCCGCCCATGACCTTGTGGCCACCCTCTTTCCAAAAAGAATTTGTGTTATTGATGGAGAGAAAACCGTTGAAAACATTTCTCAAAATATTTTCCGTAAAATTGACACTCTCCTTGAAACACAGTCGGAAACTGATGATGATTTTTGATGCAAAAACAATAATTTTAGAGCGCTTTAAACAAAGAACATTGGCCTCTTTTTATATTATCGTTCATCGAGAAAAGCAGGTTCTCAGAAAATGGGTCACAAATCTCTTAAGTGAAATTGCACCTCGAGAGCATCCGGATATTGTTTACATCTCTAGAGAAAATGAAGAATACTATCATGCTGCCGACGGCATCCTAGAGGAGCTTATCCGTTTTAACACCTATCCTCCTCTAAACCTTCCTTGGAAATGGCTTTTTCTGGAAGGCCCACACTTGATCCCTCACAACTCTGTTCATAAAATGCTTAAACTTCTCGAAGAAACACTACCCAATTCAAGTATCTTTTTTCTACACTATTCAGGCCAAGAACTTCTCAAGACTCTTGAAGGAAGGTCTTTGGCCATAAGATTACCTACATCTCTCTGTAAAACTTCCCTACCCTATGAACAAGGTGATTTCAAAGCATGCCTTAGATTTTTAGCAGGAGAAGAATGCCTTTGCGAGGCCTTAGAGGAAATTAAGGTAAAAGATTCCAAGAGCAGTATGCAGTTTTTTTTGAATCACTCTCTAAAAAATTTTCATCAAGGGCCGTTTTATTGCAATCTTTTGGAATCAATAAAACACTTTCAAGACTCCAAGGCCCATAACAACTCCTTTAAAGAACGCTTTTCCCTTTTGCTCTACCGACTCCGAGACACTTCTTTATCGCTTTCTTGACTAAGATTACAAGGATGTGTTATGATGGCAATCATGGATTCTCAAGAACATAGATTTAAAGAGGGCGACAAAATTCCTCTTGTACGGGTTCGCTTCCCCGGTAATGCCAAAGTTCATGCTTTTTTAATCGGAAAGAGGAAGTTTCGTTACGGACAACGAGTCGTGGCCATGAGTGATAGAGGCCTTACGGTAGGCCATATCAACTCTTTTCCCTACAAGGCAAGCTTCAAAGAGAGTATGCTTCCCTTGAGAATGATTTCTAAGGCCGCCGATGATGGAGATATAGCAAAGCAACAGCTTAATAGGGCCAAGGAGATTGAGGCCGAGACGAAATGCCGTAAACTTATAGAGCACTACAAACTCGATATGACTTTAACTCATGTAGAGTTTGTTCAAAATGGAAGAAAAGTTATTTTTTACTTTAATGCTCCGGCGAGAGTGGATTTCAGAGAACTTGTCAAAAATCTTGTGTCCTATACAAGGATGAGAATTGAATTAAGACAAATTTCTGTTCGAGACAGAACTGCCGCTTTAGGGGCCATCGGCGTGTGTGGACTCCAGACGTGTTGCTCTTCTTTTCTTACCCAATACGGCAACGTTTCTATAAGGATGGCGAAAAACCAAAATCTTGCTCTCTCGCAAAATAGAATTAACGGAGTCTGTGGTCAGATTAAGTGTTGTGTTAAATATGAAGATGATGTTTATCTAGAGAAGAGAAAGCGCCTTCCAAAGGAAGGCGACTGTATTCAGACAAAAAACAATGATCAAGGGAAAGTCTATCGGCTTCATATATTGCAAGAACAATTTGAAATACTAACGAATCAAGGGAAAAAACGAAAGTATTCCTCAAATCAATATATAAAGGAAAATACACTTCCTGCTGATTGGGCCTTACCAACAGATATGATGTCTATTATTGATGAGACAAATGAGGTAATTGCTTAAAATGGCCTTCCTAAAAATTGTATTTACCGTGGTTTGTTTGGCCACTTTCAAAACATCCGGAGTACTTCTCGACAAAATTATTGCCGTAGCAAACGACACAACCTACACATTATCTCAGATACAAAGAGTGAAAAAAAATTTCAAGGCCCGAAAACAAATTTCTCCTCTAATCTATAAAAACACAATGGCTACAGAGAGGAAAAATCTCATCACTTTGATGATCCATCGGCTTCTTATTAGAAATTCTTTGAAAGATCAGGGATTTATTGTAAGCGATACTCAAGTAGAACGCCAAATTCAAGATACCGAAACACGATTGGGATTACAAAGACAGGCCTTATTGACATTTTTGAAACAAAATAACATGACTTTTGACGAGTATTTTGAACTCATAAGAGAGAGTATAGAATTTAATATCTTTCAAGAAAGAGTTATAAGGCCTTTGGTGTCGGTCTCTGATCAGGAAGTGAAAAATGCATACTATAAACAGAGCAAAGGAGTTGAAACTCTCTCTTTTAATCTTCATCTTATAGACTTTTCTCTACCAAAAGCGGCCCTTTCAAATAAAGATTTGACCGTTTTTCCATCTGTTTTGAAAAAATTTCAAGAAACAGGAAATCTTCCGGAAAGATTTTCTAAAGTTCGAGTTCAAGACCTCGGTAAGATAAAAGAAGACGGCCTTAATCCTCTTATAAGAAAAACTATTAGCAATGTTAACGAAGGTGAATTTTCTGCCCCTGTACTCAGATCTGAAGATTATCACGTCTTTTTTATCAAGGCAAAAAAACTCACGGAATCTGATAGCTTTTTAACAGTCAAAAATGTGTTGACAACGGAACTTATTTTGAAAAAGTCGGAAGATGTCCAATCCCTTTGGTTTGAAAGAGAAATCGGCAAACACCATGTGAAATATTTTCTGTAAATGCAAAGTACCTTTTACATTACAACGGCAATTGATTATCCCAATGGATCGCCACATATGGGCCACGCCTATGAAAAAATTGTTAGCGATTTTTATGCACGTTATTTTCGCCTTCAAGGAAAAGATACCTACTTTCTAACGGGAACCGATGAGAATGGACAAAAACTGAAAACTGCTGCTTTGGAAGCAGGAATGGAGACGAGGGAATACGTCGATAAGCATGTTGAAGAATTCAAACAACTCTGTCTTGACTTGAATATTTCTCATAATGATTTTATTCGTACAACAGAAAAGAGGCATGAAAAAGTCGTTCATCATATTTGGCAAAAGCTTCAGGAAAAAGGGCTTATCTACAAAGGAGAGTATACAGGACACTATTGTGAGGGATGTGAGAACTTTTATACGGAAACACAATTAGATGATAATGATAAATGCCCCCACCATCAAAAAGTATTACCCCTTAAGACAGAGATCGGATATTTTTTTAAATTAGGCCGCTTTCAAGATTGGATTGTGGAATTCATAGAAAGAGCACCCACCTTTATCGTTCCTAGGGGGGCACGACAGGAAATTTTGTCGAGACTGAAAAAAGAACCTTTAAGAGACCTCTCCATTTCTAGGCCCAATGAACATTGGGGAATTACCGTACCTTGTGATAACGCTTTTGTTGTCTATACATGGTTTGACGCTCTTATAAATTACTACTCGGCCCTAGATAAAAAAAAACAATACTACTGGCCTGCCTCTTGCCATGTTATAGGTCGTGATATCGTTTGGTTCCATTGTGTAATTTGGCCCTGTATTCTCCATGCTATAGGTAGAGAACTTCCCAAAACCGTTTACGTCCACGGTATGGTTTTGGCCGAGGATGGGAAAAAAATGTCTAAGGCCTTAGGAAACGGTATTGATCCAAAAGAAATCCTTCGCAAATATGACCTCGATACCTTTAGATTTTATATTTTAAAAAATCTCTCGGCCCATGCCAACGGCCGTTTTTCCGAATCGGCCCTTATTGATCTTCACAATAACGGTCTTGCCAATGATTACGGAAATCTTGTTTTAAGAGTTGTTAAAATGGTCAGGGAAAAAGTAGGGAAAGAGGTCACCTTAGATCATAATTCTAAAGGCCCTTTTGATTTTCAGACACTCAATGATTCCCTCTCTCACTTGATTTCAAACTTTGAACACGATAAGGCCTTAGGCCTTATCTGGGCGCAGCTTCAAAGGGTTAATCAATACCTCAATGAAAAAGAACCTTGGAAAATTAGAGACGACTCCAAAAAACTTACAAGGACTCTCCTCGGCCCTCTTCATGCCATTCATGCCCTCTCTTACCTCCTTTTCCCGGCCATGCCAAAAAAGACAATAAAAGTGCTAGAAATTCTAGGCGTAGATTTACACGTTAACCCCTTTGATTATGCGGAACAACTGACTTATCGGTTGAAAGAACCGGAAATCCTATTTAAAAAAATAGATCTATGAATGAGACAAAGGCCATCACAATTAAAGGGGCCAAGGTTCACAATCTCAAAGATATTAATCTTTCCATACCCAAACGCTCTTTAACAACAATTACAGGGCCTTCCGGTTCCGGAAAATCTTCTTTGGCCTTTGATACCATTCACATCGAGGGGCAACGACGATACATCGAATCTCTTTCTTCTTACGCTCGTCAATTTCTTGGACAATTTCCTCCGGCGGATGTCGATTCTATCTCGGGACTCTCACCTAGTATTGCCATTAATCAAAAGACAAATACAAAAAATCCTAGATCTACGGTGGGAACAGTGACGGAGATATACGATTATATGAGGATTCTCTTTGCAAGGATAGGTACTCTTTATTGCCTAAAGGCCGGAGATGAGGTCAAAAAGCATACATCTGTGAAAATAGTCAAGGCCGTCACCGCTCACCCCCTTAGGACAAAAATAGTGATTTTAAGTCCTCTCTCTTTTAAAGAGAAAACCTCGAAACTCAAGCGTTTTTTCTCTCTAGGGTTTTCCCGCTATAGAATTGACAAGGATATAAAGACTTTCCAAAATGACTCTTTTATTGATGAGATTAGGCCATCGTCATCCATAGAACTGGTAGTCGATAGAATTATTCTCAAAGAACAAATGCAAAAGAGACTCTCTGATTCTATAGAATATGCTCTCAAATTAGGATCGGGAAGTGTTGTTGTTTTGATCGACGGTCGAGAATATTTTTTTAGTGAAAAAAATATGTCTCCTCTATCAAGGATAGTTTACCCCGACCTTGAACCCCAAATCTTTTCTTTTAATTCACCTCGGGGGGCCTGTCCCCGATGTAACGGGCTTGGAGAGTCAAAAACTTTTGATGTAAAAAAAATGATTTATGACGAGAGTCTTTCTATCCTTGACGGGGCCGTGTCCGTGTTAAACAGAAACCACAGTTTTTTGTTTAAAATGGTTCAATGTGTGGGAAAAAGTGATAAGATTAATCTTAAACTTCCTTTAAAAAAACTACCAAAAAAATTTTTATCCATTCTTTTTAAGGGTTCTTCCAAGAAATATACGTACTCTTTTGAATCGAAAAATAGTACTTTTCGCTTTTCAAAGAAATTCCCGGGAATTATTTCATGGATGGAAAAAAAATATAAAGAGACGGCCTCCGATAAAATTCGATTGTCGTTAGAATCATACATGGATGTAAAAGTGTGTCCCGATTGTAAAGGACAAAGGCTCAATTCTATATCGCTTAATACAAAAATTCAAGGGAAGAATATTATGGATATTTGCCATAAACCTATTAAAGAGATTTTTGAGTATTTTAAAACCCTTCACCTTGAAGGTGAACAATATCTTATAGGGAAAAAACTTGTAGAGGCAATTCTTTCTCGTTTACGTTTTCTCATTGATGTGGGCCTTGATTATATTTCCCTCAATAGGCCTACATCAACCTTGTCGGGAGGAGAGAGTCAGAGGATTAGACTTGCTACTCAGATAGGCTCCCCTCTTTCGGGTGTCTTGTACGTTCTTGATGAACCGAGCATTGGACTTCATCAGAGAGATAATATGAAACTCATAAAAACATTGAAAACTCTTAGAGACCTTGGTAACACGGTTATCGTTGTGGAACACGATGAAGAAACCATGCTGGCATCAGATTATATTGTAGACCTTGGGCCTAGCGCCGGACGTATGGGTGGAAATATTGTGGCCAAAGGGAGTATTAAGAGTATTCTTAACAATAAAAAATCTCTGACGGCGAAATATCTTAACGGAAAAAAGGCCATCACTATTCCAAAAAAAAGAAGAATTCCCCAATTATTTCTAGAAATAATTGGGGCCCAAGGAAACAATATTTACAATCAAGATGTGCGTATCCCTCTAAGGGTGATGACTTGTATTTCCGGTGTTTCAGGTTCGGGAAAATCTACTCTTATCCATACAATTCTTGTGCCGGCGATAGAAAATGCGCTCTCTCCAAGGCCCTCTTTTCTTACCAATGATCATTATAAATCTGTTAAAGGAATCGACACGATTAACTCTCTTGTCAAACTAGATCAATCTCCTATCGGAAAAACCCCTCACTCTAATCCTGCCACCTATACGGGACTTTTTGATCTTATTCGAACACTTTTTGCCGCTACTCAAGAATCTCAAATTAGAGGTTACAGACCCGGAAGGTTTAGTTTTAACGTGAAGGGAGGGCGTTGTGATGAATGTGAGGGACAGGGGGTAAAAAAAATTGAAATGCACTTCCTTCCCGATGTCTATATTACATGCAATGAGTGTGGGGGCCTTAGATATAATGCAGAAACCCTTACCGTGACCTACAAAGACAAAAATATTGCCGACGTCTTGGCCATGGATGTTGATGAGGCCGGAAACTTTTTTAAGAATCATGCTAATATTCATCGTATTTTAGAAACACTTCGAGCGGTAGGTCTTGGCCACATGGCCCTAGGACAGTCGGCAACGACACTTTCCGGAGGAGAGGCCCAAAGATTAAGACTTTCAAGAGAACTTGCCAAGAAAAAGAGAGGTCATTGCCTCTATGTCCTTGATGAACCTACAACGGGTCTCCATTTTAAAGACATTCACGTTTTATTAACAGCGCTTAATAAACTCATCGAACAAGGAAATTCCGCTATCGTTATAGAACACAACCTCGACGTCATCAAAACCGCAGATTATATTATTGATCTAGGCCCTGAAGGAGGAGACAAAGGAGGAAAAATTATTGCAACGGGAACACCTGAAGAAGTGGCCAAAACAAAGACGTCCTTTACAGGGACATTCCTTCGAAAAATTTTATAAGAAGGACTCCGTCCCGCACGGGAAGAAGGGTGGAATAAAGATTTTTGTGATGAAAAACAAAATCGGTGAGCTCTTTAATACCGCGGGTTTCTTCATCGAGGTCTTGATCTTTCAGTACCTTTCCGTCCCAGAGACAATTGTCTACGGCAATTATCCCCTTGGGGGATAAAAGTTCCAAACATCGCTTAAGATAGGCAAGGCAATTCTCTTTATCAGCATCAATAAAAATGAAATCAAAAGATTCTTCAAGGGCCGCAAGACTTAACTTGGCCGGGCCGAGGATAAGATCAATTTTGTTGCCATGTTCCGATTTGGCCCAAAACTCTTTTGCTACGTTTGTCCTCTCTTCAGAAATATCTAGGGTAACAAGTTTACCGTCTTGAGGAAGATGAGTCGCCATACTTAAAGCAGAGTAACCGGTAAATGTTCCAATTTCTAAAACTCTTTTCGCATTGATACTGCGGATAAGGAAACCCAAAAGAGAGGCCTCAAGTTTTCCAATAAGCATTTGGGACATATCTATATGTTTTCGGGTGAAATCTTCAAGTTCATTGCATAGAAGCGGAGGCAAAGAACTTTTGGAAATACAGTAAGCTTCAATTTGAGGATTAGTACAAGTAAACATAGTATGATCGATAGTATGGTATAAAATATGAAAAAACAATATGATTTGTGTAACATTATCATAAGATATCTTCAAATTTGAGAAGACGCTCTTTAGAATAAACGGACTTATAACGTTTAGAAATGCGCTTAAAGAGGGAACTTTCCGTATCGCCGATATCGAAAAGGAGGGATTTTCCTTTAGGCCTATTTTTAAAAAGATCTTTAAAAGGATTCTCTGAGGCCACATCTCTACTTTTTGGAAGCTGACCGCTTCCTTTGGGGGCATAAAATCCTCTTAAAGCTCCCTTATTTTTGCCGTACGAACCAACCTTCTGCATGCTGTGTGGGCGAGATTTTTTCTGTCGTGAATCACTTGGACTACTTCCCCCAGGAGAAGCTCCACGGCCCCCCGGAGAAGCTCCACTGCTACTACCGCCGACACCTCCACCCGGTTTCAACCTAGAGGCCGTAGCAGGGTTGGCCAATCCTCCGCTCCCTTTGTTAATACTTGGGGCAATAGGAGTGATATTGCCGGAAAATTTTGCGCCGCTAGTTCCGTCTGTTGGTGTAGCGAAGGCCCCTTGCTCCTCTTCTTCGGCCCCAAAACTTCCCGGGTCTTTGTTTCCGTCACTGTTTGTTATTTTCACGGAACCACCGGAGGGGCCTATGTTGTGAAAATCTCCTCCAACAACTTGTCGGCACTGTGGAGCATTTGGATTAAATCGACACTCTTCTATTTTGAGAGACTGATCTCCAAATCCTACAACCTTTTCAGGGTCGTATTCTTCAACCTTTTTAATAATTCCATCGAGGCCTCTCTCCTGTTTTCCTAGGAGATGGGCCTTCGCAAGATTTGTACCTACATCAATACCCGCCTTGACGGCCATTTGTTTGGCCACATCCCGTGCTTTCTGATTCCTTAAAAGCGTATCTTCACCCTTAATGGAATTCATGCAAACTGTTGAAGCATCGGTTGGACGAAAAGGTGTTGTATCATCAAGAGGAGCGGTATGATCGCCGTAAAATCTCTTAATTGTCTCTTTATAAATTCCAACCGATTCATCAAAAAGTGTTTTAAGGTAAGTTTGAACGTTTTGCGTATACCTCTGCGTGCAAGATTCATGAAGGGAATCGGTAGTAGGCATCTTTTTTACGATTTCAAAAAATTTTGCCAATTTGATACTATCAAAGACCGCTCTTTGTTGAGCAATACTCTTCATGCTCTTGATACCTTCTTTTTGATACTCTAAGGCCCCCGTATGGTTAAATGGGCCGCTTGTAGAGAGTTTTTTTTGGCCTTCCATCATTTGTCCCTGATGGCGAATTCCCTGTACTTGATCAAGAGTGTGCTTAGAAACTGCAGCAACATTGTAAAGGTTTATGGCACTTTTACATTTGGGGAAATCTTGAGTGTTGTTCCCGGCGGAGCGGCATTGAATTCTTTCGTCAAAAGATGTTGCCCTTTGTATATCACTATTTCCAATGTCGCTAAAATCCGACCATTTGGTCATGCCGAGTAAACCTTCACAGAGTTCTATCGTTTTTTGAAATTCATGAAATTTTGCGACTTTTTCATCTGCTACGGAGGAAAACAAATCTTTGAAATGATTTCCAATGATGCTTTTAATCGTTTCATCACTCTCTTTGCAGTCTTCTTTGATAGAAGAAGTGAGCCTAGGAATATCTTTAAGGAAAAGAATATATTGAAAATCATCCGAGTTTTTTTCTTTCACTTCAAGGGGAAAGGATCGCACCATTTTCTCAATCTCTTTTTTGTAGGCCGAAGCAAACGCACCGGCCACAGGTCTGTCTTGATATTTATTCAACATATCACTCCATGGAGTGTGGCCGAGTTTTTCACATGTTCCAAGGAGGCCTCCGTCAAACGTCTCTTGGGACCGTCCTAACGATTCTATTGTTGTGTTAAAAGAAGGTGTCCACGAGATGCTCATTCTGACACTTGAGTCATCGCTACCCGAAAAGGATGTGAGCAATATATTTTCAAACTTCTCTTTATTCTTGTGAATAAAACTTTTGAGATCATTCCAGTTGTTAATTTGCAGCGAACACTGGGATGAAGATTCAGGGGTATTAGGATTATAGCACCATGTATAATCACAGGATTCGGATTGGGCCTTAATATTTAGAACAAGAAATGCCGAAAGGAGAAAAACACCTATTTTCATCTCTTGTCTTATCGGTTAGAAAGGAGAGAATATTGAGAAATTTCCGAGTTTCAAATTTCTTTAAAATTTTTTGAAAAGATTTTCAAAACCGACATCCTCATTAAGCAACAACTTTTTTTAAACTTTTCAATAAAATATCCGACAAGTCTGGATGGTACACAAAGGAGAAATATATTGAAGATTTTGATAACCAATGATGACGGAATTGATGCTCAAGGGCCTAGGTCGCTTATCGATCTTTTGGGGGCCAAGCATGAAGTCATGATGATGGCCCCTATGGAACAAAAGAGTGCTTTAGGACATGGAATTACTCTCGGTAAACCACTAGAGATTATTCCCGTGGAAGAGAATATCTACGGCCTTAACGGCCTACCTGCAGATTGTATTACTGTGGGTTCTCAATATTTTTACTCCTCGGAAAATTCAGGCCCGGATATTGTTATCTCGGGTATCAATCACGGGGGCAATTTAGGACAAGATATTTACTATTCCGGAACCGTCGCCGCCGCTAGGGAGGCCGCTTTCCACGGCATTCCGTCCATGGCCGTCAGCTTGGTCTTCTCGAGTCCCCATAATAACTCGTCTCTCAATGGAGATGCCAAATATTTTTCAACGGCAGCAAAAGTAGTGCTCAAACTTATCTCGGAGAATATTCACCAAAAAATAGGTAAAATGAATATCCTCAATATTAATGTTCCCAATCTTCCCTTTGAAAAACTACAGGGAATAGAAGTGACGGAGCTGAGTTTTCGTAACTATCCCGATAATATAGAGAAGCGTACCAATCCCCAAGGAAGAGATTCTTACTTAATTCACGGAGGATATCGTGGGTTTACCGCTTCTACGGCAAATTCCGATTGTCAGGCCGTTTTAGAATCGAAAGTTTCTCTCACTCCCATTGAACTCTTCCCTCCTTTTCCTACAGAAAAGATGAAGGATTTTTTTGTAAAAAATCTTTTTTAGGCCGAAAGACTTTACTTTAAGGAGAAAAGATGGTTTTTGTACAACCTAAAAACTTGATAAAAATACTTATATCGGCCATAGGTATAATCTCCTGTAGTTATATGAAAAGTGGTCAATATATTAAGCTTAGAAAGGGAGAAGGCCTCGATAATCTTTCAAAATCTTATGGCGTTTCTGCGGCCCATCTTTTGGCCTCCAATAAGGGGAAAAGTCCCTTGTGGGGCGAATGGTATTTTATTCCTCTTAAACGGGGGATCGTTGGGTACGGAGAGGATTTGTTGTCTACCGGAGTTACGGAATCTTATCTCAATGCAGGGGACTTCATCTGGCCTGTTCCGTCTTCAAGAAGGATTTCTTCCCATTTCGGCAAGCGATGGGGCAAACCCCATCAAGGGATCGACATTGCAGGAAGAGAAGGCGGCCATATTATAGCAGCGGCCGATGGGGTAACCGTTTATTCGGGCAGTGCACTTAACGGCTACGGCAATCTTATTGTTCTCTCCCACGAACAAGGTTTATTTTCCGTTTATGCCCATAACAAAAAAAACTTTGTCACAAAAGGGCAACGAGTTTACAAAGGACAAGTCATCGGACAACTTGGAAAAACGGGAAGGACGACTGGGCCGCATTTACATTTTGAAATACGAAAGAATTCTCGCCCTCTGAATCCTATAAAATATGTCCACAAAAACTGGTAGAAAAGCTTTTTAAAGTCTCTCTCGTAACTATTTCTTCTTTTCAAGCACTAAGGGAAATCCCGATGTCATATAGCGATTGGAGAGAATTCTCCAGAGACTAATTTGAGGTTTTGCGACGATATCGCTTTGATTGTCTTTATAATTCCCAATTTCATCTACGGGAGGAGGGACGCTAGCTAGAGGAGGGACTTCTTCCAAAGGAGGGAATTCCATATCGTCGAGAGGCGACATACCCATTCCTCCGCTTCCTCCCCCACTAAAGGATTTTATGACCGCAGGGGAACGGATTGCTCCCTGTCCTTCAAGGCCTTGACCGAAATCATCACCAAAGCTGCCGCCGCCAAGGCCGAGACCTGCTGCACTTGCGAATGCTCCCATGTCCGATGAAGATAGACCTCTATAGAGTCCTGCGACGTTATCGGAAAATCGTTTATTAATAAGGTCTTGATTGGGAAAAGCGGCGCCTCCCCGAGAGGCCTTTTTCTTAAGATTGTTAAAAAGGTTATCGTTAAACTTAGAAAGTGCGGCCGCATTCCGATTGAGTGTATCGAAATGTTGATCGGCAACAACGTCGTCACCCCGATAAAGTGCATCCCCTCCGTTTCTGAGGGCATCATAGGACTGTCCATATGCAGGGGGAATATTGCGTCCAAGAGAAGAAAAGCTTATTTTAGGAAGTCTTGTTTTTGCACAAGAATTATTTTTACGGCAATCGCAGTTTCTCGAAACCACGGTATTTCCCGGGGCCCCCGTAGCACAATGTTGCCCCTTGGTATTCCCTTGAGGAGTACCTAGGCCTCTTCTCTGGGTATTACCGGCAATCTTGCTTCGAGCATTTGCACTTGGTCCTTTCCCCTCCGTTTCGCTACCTCCTTCGTCAGCAAGGCCTCCGCCTCCACCAAGGCCTCCGCCATCTCCTGCGCCTCCATTGTCGGTAGGAGTACAAGCGGACCCGTCTTTACAGGGATTGCCGGCATCACAACTTGTTCCGTCGTTGCAAGTTCCGGAGGTCTGTTTTTGCTTAGTTTCAATTTCTGCGGCCAATTCGTCCGCAAGTTCTTGATATCTTTCTCCTCGTCTTTTAAACTCGTCCGCTGTTTCTTCCCACTTCTTTGCGGACTTGCTTGCAATAACAGCAAGCCCCATCACTATTGTGGTCTTTACACTATCCGGTGCTCTCGCAAGCCTATCCACAAGTTCGCTCGCATACTCTCTAATGGTATCTTTGGCACTTACGAGCCCCCCCCCTACGTCAATCGCATAGGCCGATTTCGGCATAAGCCACTTAAGAAATATAGGCACGGAGGAGGGCGTACTCTCAGACCGGACTCCTTCGTAAATATGATTTTGCGGCCCATCGAGAGATGAATCATCATTGCAATGCCCATCCTCGTCGACATTGAAGCATCGGGCCTTTATTCCATCTCCTCTTTCTGAAGGGGTGGAACCGTCTCCCCCTCCCGAAGAGGAACCGTCTCTTATGAGCATCGGAATGGCGATGAAGTGGAACCGTCTCCCTCTCCAGAAGTGGAAGTGGAACCGTCTCCCCCTCCAGAAGTGGAACCGTCTCCCTCTCCAGGAGTGGAACCGTCTCCCTCTCCAGGAGTGGAGGGGACCGAGCAGTCGAAGAAGTTATTCCAGGAGTAGAACCGTCTCCCTCTCCAGGAGTAGAACCGTCTCCCTCTCCAGGAGTGGAACGATCCCTCTCCAGAAGTGGAACCGTCTCCCTCTCCAGGAGTGGAACCGTCTCCCTTCCAGGAGTGGAACCGTCTCCCCCTCCAGGAGTGGAACCGTCTCCCTCTCCAGGAGTGGAACCGTCTCCCTCTCCAGAAGTGGAACCGTCTCCCTCTCCAGGAGTGGAACCGTCTCCCCCTCCAGGAGTGGAACCGTCTCCCTCTCCAGGAGTGGAACCGTCTCCCCCTCCAGAAGTGGAACCGTCTCCCTCTCCAGGAGTGGAACCGTCTCCCTCTCCAGGAGTGGAACCGTCTCCCTCTCCAGGAGTGGAACCGTCTCCCCTGGAACCGCTTCAGAAGTAGAACCGCCAGAAGTGGAACCGTCTCCCCCTCCAGAAGTGGAACCGTCTCCCTCTCCAGGAGTGGAACCGTCTCCCCCTCCAGGAGTGGAACCGTCTCCCTTCCAGGAGTGGAACCGTCTCCCTCTCCAGGAGTGGAACCGTCTCCCTTCCAGAAGTGGAACCGTCTCCCTCTCCAGGAGTGGAACCGTCTCCCTCTCCAGGAGTGGAACCGTCTCCCTCTCCAGAAGTGGAACCGTCTCCCTCTCCAGAAGTGGAACCGTCTCCCTCTCCAGGAGTGGAACCGTCTCCCTCTCCAGGAGTGGAACCGTCTCCCTCTCCAGGAGTGGAACCGTCTCCCTCTCCAGGAGTGGAACCGTCTCCCTCTCCAGAAGTGGAACCGTCTCCCTCTCCAGGAGTGGAACCGTCTCCCTCTCCAGGAGTGGAACCGTCTCCCTCTCCAGGAGTGGAACCGTCTCCCTCTCCAGGAGTGGAACCGTCTTTCAGAAGTAGAACCGCTTTCAGGAGTGGAACCGCTTCCAAGTGGAACGGGGTCGCTTCCCGAAGTGGAACCGCTTCCTGTAGCTTTTTTATATTGCTGAGCCAGGACATCTTAGCAAGAATTGTATCTAAGTAGACATTTCGCAACACATGCGGGCATAACCTATCCCACATTCCGCGGCCTGTCTCGCACACTGAGCAGCGAGGTTAGCTCCAAAAGACACGGCCGTGGCCTTGAGCAGATTTTTCAAGAGATTAGAGTTCTTCCCTTTTCTCCTAGCGGACTCTTCTGCTGCAAATTCCTGTTCTGCTGCAAGTTTAAAAACAACAATTTGTGTTTCTGCCTCTTCGATTTCTTCCCATTTTTCTGTTCTGAGTTCTTCGGATGTATTCTTGTAGTCATCGTTAGATTTTATTTCTTTTAAAAAAAAGACGCCTGCTGATGTAGTAAACAACATATAAGGAACTTTTCCAAAACCCTTTGCTGTCCCTATGCATTTTCCGAAGGGAAGGGCCAAAAGAGAAATCCCAAGGGCCTGGAAGGTTGAGTTTGGAGGTTTAGGAGCAGATCCAAAAGATGGGTTTGAAAACAACAAGGAATAGGTGAGAAGAACAATCGTTAATATTCTCATAGATACTATCCGCCAACCATCTTTCTTTCATAGTACACGGTTATGAGTAAAACAAAATGGGGACATTTTTGCCTCATAAACCGATACGCCCTCATTACATGAAGTTTATCTAATGGAAAAACATCGAAAAGGGGCAGAACAACTCCCCCCTGTTCCACGTAATTCTCCCGTCCATACACCTTCAAGTTGACAAATAAGACTGGTGGACGAATTGGAACAATTCCCCGCATCCGCAAGGAATTCCTTTTTAATAAGGTGAAATGCTGAAAAGATTATAGAAACAATAACGACAATAAGAAGAATATACTCAACACTTGTTTGCCCAATATCTTTATTAATAAACCTCATAATAATATATTAACACGAAAAGAACAGAAGCGATCTTATAGGGCCTAGAACCCCCAAATTGAGAGGGCCGTAATAGTAGACGTTTTTAAGTTTTTTTAAATCTCTCAAACTAATTTTTTGATGGCAAGTAAGAAGAGGGTTTCTCTTCTGTATTATAGGCCAAACATCTTTGGAAAAATTTATGTGACTGTTTTTCAAACGGAGATTCTTTTCAGGAAAATGTTGTAACATCTCTTGAGAAATAAGATTAAAAATATGCTCCTTAAAAAAATCTACCTTTGCTCCATTTCTTTTAAAAAGAGGTATATAAAAAGATAATTTTTTCCCCTTAGGAAGGGATAAAAGGAGAGGATAGGAAGTTCCTATGTTTTTTACATTGGAAAAAATATACGGCCCTTCGCTTAAAAATGTATTCTCATTCATCATGACTTTTATCGTTTCATAGTCCTTAATAGGGCCGCCCCATTCAAAGGGTATTTGTACAGAGCGACCTCCAAAGAAAACAAGATTTTTAGGAAGAATAATACCTTCATAACTATCAAGTTCCATGCTCCAGAGATTATTTTTGTGAAACTCCCATCCCTTAATGATCGTTTTTTTGAACAGGCCGCCACCGGATTGAAAAAGATTGATAATTTTCCTAGTAAATACTTCTGTTTTCAAATGATAACTAGGTGATATGATAGATAAGAGAAGATAAAAAAGCTCCAATTCATTGAGTTTATAGTTCAATGTCTTTTGATAGAAAAACCGAAAGGAAAATAAAAGCAGTTGCCCCTTGGATGTTTTTACAAGGGAGTCGTAAGAGTTCAAAAAATACTGATAGATTTTTAAAAAATTTTTTGGTGCAAATTCTAGAAGCGTATTTAAACTAGGTTCCTTTCTAGCTTTTTCCGAAAGGAAATATTTAGTTAAATTGTTTATGTAGGAAAAAAATATGCTATCAAATGAAGATGAGTCTTTGAGAAATGACTCTACACTTTGAACATGGTTTTTTTGCCCAAAGATTTCAGGAAATTTTCTCAATAGTTCTTTTACGTTTTCATGAGGGGTCCTTCCGAGTAAAATTTTATCCTTATCGGTAAAAAAACAGACTGTTTCGCGATGAAAAAATTGTTTCTTTTGAAAAACAGAGAGAATACCCTTTTTCTCTCCCCATTTCATCAATAGAGCGTAATACAATTCATTCATACGATCTATATAAAGCTCTCCCAAAGATAATCGTTCATCGTCAACGATAAGAATACGTTCTCCTCGCTTAAGTATCTCTAATCCAACAAGAACAGAGAGATAGTTTGTTCCAACAAAAACATAGTCAATATCTCTTGGTATCATAATTGAATTTTTTCCAAAAATTCTTTATAGTGTTTTTTTATGTTGATTTTAATGTTCAAAGAACGTACTTCTGTTTTTTTTCTCTTAAAAGAGTAAAATGTATTCAATTGTTCTACAACCTGCACTCTCTTTTCATCGAGAGAAGAAATTAAGTCGTATTCTGTAGAGCGAAACACTTTCGGCCCACAAAACACCTGTAAACCGGCCATAAAAGGCTCTAAAAGGGAATGGACACCTTTGCCGTATCCTCCACCAACATAGGCCCATTGAAAAAGAGTATAGAGTTCGAGAAGGAATCCTCTTTGATCAAATACGAGGATTCCCGGTTGTTTGGCGTATTCATTTAAAGTCTTTTCATTGATTTTATAGACAGGCACAAACTTATTCAAACGAAAGATAATTCTCTCCATTGCATCTGTTTCCGTGTGATGAGGTACAACGAGAGCAAAGGCCTTTTTAAAAAAAATATCTCTTTGCAAAGACGAGTTTTCAAAAAAAATACATTCTTCTTCGTGGAAACTTCCAAAAATCACGGTTTTTTCAAAAGCGTATTTTTGGAGCAGTTTTTTCACCAAGGCCGTTTTGGGGTTTTGTTGAAGTTTCTTAGAGACCTCTTTAAGGCGATTTTCAATACGAATGATTCTCACATCAAGCCAAGAAAAAATTGTGGAGTCTAGTTTCCATGCCTCAAAACGCTCTTGATCTTTCTTCGTCGCAGGGATAATTCCGTTAAAACAGTTGAGTACCATTTTCCTCAAAAGATTATTTTTTTTATTTTTTAATGTTGCATGCAGGAGAAAAGATGTTTTTTTCAAGGCCAAGGACAAAAGTTCCGGATAAAAATCATAGCGCACCATAATAAAGTTTTTTCCTTGCACCCATTTTTCTAAATCTCCGGAAACCGAAAGAAGAGGAAGTCGTAAAGAAAAAACTCTTCCCTCACGGCCCTCACAAAAAGATTTTACGGCCGTTTCTACCGAAGGAGAAGTGTAGAGAATTTCTATAGCGTCGGGTTTTTTAAGGGCCTTTGTTGCTAAGGGAATAATGTATTCAAATTCACCCTCACTCGCTATATGAAAGCAGAAGGAAATGTTGACACCTTTGTGAAAGCAAGCGTAGGGATCGTTTCTATTTTTGGCCTCAAAATCTCTTCTTTTTCTCAAAAAGGGCACACAAACAATTCCTACAAGAAACAGCGGTTGTAGAAGGTATCTTAAAAATCGATAAACAACCAAGAAATAACGTAATTCCAACATGCATTAGGATTAAAGTATCTTATTTTAACTTTGACAATAAAAAGACTTATTTTTTAGGTTTATTTAGGGTTTTAAAACTCAATTTCTCGGAAAAAAATCCGACTTGTAGTCTATGAATACACGGTTACTCTCTTTTTTCTTTCTATTGCTTGTATCAAAAGAGATGTTTTCTCAAACAACAAGTACTTCTTCCCAAGAGGAACTACTAAAAAACCCGGCCGTTCACAATGCAAAAATATCCTGCGATACCCACTATGAACAACAAAACAATTATCGCTTTCGGGGAAAGGATTACGAAACGTTGGGGGATTGCATTTGGGGAGAATTGCCTCGTAGAGAACGTGAAGGCCTTATTAAGGGCCCTGAAGGTGATAAAAGTATCTTGAGTCCTACAATCACAGAGTCTATAAAACTTTCCCATACGGAAATGGAAAGGAAGGCCATGCTCAAGTTTCACGAGTATCTAAAGAAGAAATTGACCGAGGCCATTCAGAGTTCTTTTTCCAATAAAAAAGAAACATTTATCGGCATTGATACTATTTACGACCTCTATGAACAAAGAGTAGGAAAAAATATTATTGAATCCGTCAGTTCTTTTTGTATTGACGCCAATATGGAGGAAGATGCACTAACAATTCAGGGAGATGCAGAGGGAAGATTGGCCCAAAGAAAGCATAATCTCTCTCTCCTCAATACTCTTGACCAAGAGGGCAAAGTTAGTGCCTATGGGCCATGGCAAAATTGTATTGTCAAGATTGCCCCTCTTTGTTACCAAAAGACACCTCAAGACGACTACACTACAAGGCGTGCCTGTGAAGTCACCCATCACCTTCAAGCGGCCAAAAGAGGCCTTATCGCTGTAAAAAATATTAAACAGGTCTTGGCAAGTCTTAAAACAAAAAACATCCTTGCTATTGATGCCAATATTTATACAGGAGGAAGAGGACAGATCAATGTCAATCAGGCAACAACTCTTACATCAAAAGAAATTGCCGAGAGTGATTACGCAACAGAGGTCAAAAAAATTGAAGAAGTTGCCAGGAGGTGCCGCGAACGCATTAATGAAGAATGCAAACAATTTCTGATTGAAGAGAATGATAAACAACAGCAAAATGCCGATGCTTATTCTTCCTTTTCTCTTCAAACAAAAGTACGAAGTGAGCGGATTAAGCATTTTATTGATGAGGCCCGTCCTCAAGATGTAGAAGATTTTATTCAGAAAGAATTGAATAATCTTGGCGTTAACGAGGAAAATAAAGCGGCCTTTTTGGCCTCACTTGAAACAAATGACCCCAAAGAGGTGCTAAAGGAATTGACAAAGAGAAGATACGATGCTGAACGCAAGGCCCTGAACAAAAACATCCAAGAAAGACTTAAAAACACGATATCTCAAAATCATATTGGAAAACAGATGATCTATAGTGCACAGGAATACAAACAACTCCTTCACTTTAGCAACATAGTTTCAAGTTTTCTTGAAATACATTCAGAGGAAGAGGTTATGAAAAATACAACATCTTTGGCCCTAGAAATAAAAAACAATGCCTTTGAGGAAGAAAATACTATTGAACTTGATAATGCTTGGGGGCACATCGACCATAAGACGTCTAAAGAACTTCGAGAGTTAGGACAGGAAGCAGAAATCAATGAAGATTTACCCGTACTCTCGGCAGAACAAGTCAATCTTCTTCTTGGAGGAAAAGAAGATACATCGAATACTAATTCAAACCCTTAGGGAATATATTCTTGATTGAACTACCCCTCACTAAAGTGAGAAGATTCTTGCTTCACCGACAATCGCCTAGAACACAAGTTTCTAGGTCTTACATCGTCTCCACGAGCTTCACATCCCGTAGTCCCTACGGTAGGTCGGTTTTTGTTCCGACAAATCCAATATATTATGATATTCTTCAAAAGACAATATTTTTTTTTCTCGCCGAAGGGCGTGGCCTGAACAAATAGATTTTTCTTAAGATGGAGTATTTTGTTCTTCGATGTATTGCTTAAGTTTTTCAATAGTGGCACCTCCGGCACTTCCTGCGAAATAGCTTGGACTCCAAAATGCCTTTCCCCAAAGAAAAGGAGAAACTTTTTTCCAATGATATTGCCTCAAATATCTACTTGAAACGCCTTTTAAAGAATTTGCCATTCTTGAGATAGAGTGTTTTGGTGGATATTCGATGAGAAGATGCACATGATCGGATTCTCCGTTAAATTCCACTAAAGTTGCTTCAAAATCGTCCAAAACCTTCTCAAAATAGCTTTGTACAATATCAAGTAATTCTTTTGAGAATACTTTTCGCCGATATTTTGGCATAAAGACCAAATGCACGGTTAAAGCAAAGACACAATGCCTTCCCTTACGAATCCTGTCATTGCTTGTTTGACTTTTCAAATGAGACCAAGTATAGTTGAGATGATGAAGGTAGTCAAGCGAGCATACAAATACCGATTCTATCCGAATAAGACCCAAAAGAAGATGTTGGCCCAAACCTTTGGTTGTGTTCGTTTTGTCTATAATTGGGGCCTTCAAGATAGGAAGACGGCGTATGAAAAAACCGGTAAAGGTCTCGGTTACAATAAAACGTCCAAAAGACTAAAAGAACTAAAGTTGGAAAAGGAGTGGTTGTCTGATGTTTCAAGTGTGACGCTTCAGCAATCTTTGAGGCATTTAGATAGGGCGTATTCTAACTTTTTTAAGAGATTGGCAAAATATCCACGTTTCAAGAATAGGGCCGGGAAACAATCGGCCAACTACATGAAGAATGGATTCACTTTTCGAGACGGCATTTTAAAGGTTGCGAAATTGGGAGGGATACAACCTGTATGGTCGAGAAAATTTTGCGGTTCCACCGCAGGAACGCCCTCATCGTTAACAATATCCAAAGATTGTGACGGAAGTTACTTTGTTTCGATACCGGTAGAAGAGAAGATGCGCCCCTTGGCGCTTGTAAGAAAAACAATCGGCCTAGATATGGGAATCAAGGATGTAGCAGTTGGTAGCGACGGTTTTCAATCGGGCAATCCGAAGTATACTTACATTCAAGAGAGCAAACTAAGAATGGAACAAAAGTCCCTGTCTCGTAAAAAGAAGGGTTCAAAGAATAGAGAAAAACAGAGAAACCTTGTGGCACGAGTCCACTCAAAGATAAGAAATTCCAGGAAGGACTTCCTCCATAAGTTAAGTACGGATATAGTTCGCAAGAACCAAGTGGTCTATATCGAGGACTTGAACACAAAAGGAATGGTTAGGAATAGAAAACTTTCTAAGTCCATAAGTGACAGTTCTTGGGGAAGTCTTGTAAATTTCCTTGAGTATAAATGTGATTGGTACGGTAGGGAATTGAAAAAAGTTTCCCCAAAATTCACGTCCCAAGATTGCTCACATTGTGGATATAGAAACAAAGAATTGCAATTAAGTATGCGTCGTTGGGATTGTCCAAGTTGTGGGAGTACTCACAACCGAGACATCAATGCGGCAAAGAATGTTTTGGCGGTAGGGACTACCGTGACAGCTTGTGGAGACAGTGTAAGACCAAAGGTACTTGTGCCTAAGGCAGTTGTCGGGGAAGCAAGAATCTCCTCCCTTTAGGGAGGGGTAGTTCAAGACAAGGCCCTGATTCTTTCATCTAAATCCGGATGGCTAGAAAAAAGTTTCATAAAACTTCCTTTGGAGGAAATACTCATAGTTTGTGCTGCAGGTTTCATCTCCGTTTCCTGCATAAGAGAAAAATCTCGTTTTAAGGCCACTAAGGCCGCAATCATTTTATCTTTTCCTACTAAGGTAGCACTGCCGGCATCGGCCCTATATTCTCTCCAGCGAGAAAATTTCATAACGACAACAGAGGCGATTATACCAAAAACGATCTCAAGAACAAATACGGTGATCATATAAGAGAGTCCACCAACAGGACTATTCTCTTCTCTGTTGTTGCCCCTCATACTAGAGGCAATGGCATAGGCCACCACTCTGGCCAAAAACATTACAAAGGCATTGATTACTCCCTGAAGCAAGGCCATGGTAACCATATCGCCATTGGCAATATGGGCCACTTCATGGGCCAAGACCCCTTCTATTTCGTCTTCACGCATTTTGTGGAGCAATCCTGTAGATACGGCCACAAGAGAATTCTTTCGACTTCTCCCTGTGGCAAAGGCATTGATAACAGTGGAGTCAAAAACACCGACTTCAGGCATCTCCTTAAGTCCGGCCCGTCGAGCGATCTCGTGAACTTTTCTTACTAATGCCCCCCAACGTTGATCTGTGGGAGAGACAACTACTACTCCCATCATCTTTTTGGCCATCCATTTGCTAATAAATAAAGAGATAAAGGAGCCAACCATACCCCAGACGAGGCAAAAAATCATCAGGGCGGTATAGTCTAGTCCTTGGGACGTTAGGTAGTGGCCTATTCCAAAAAAATTGAGAATCAAGCTGACGGTCACTAGAACCATGATATTTACGGCAAAAAAAAGTCCGATTCTTTTAAACATAAAATACCTCTCCTTTTAGGCAAAATTTACCACTATAAAGATTCTGTTGTCAAGAATTTTTTTTTTCTATCCAAGGTGTCGACGATTAAAAAGGTTTCTTTTAAGGAAGTATCATGGACAGGGATAATTCTCTTACTATATTAGGTCTTTTGCGACATGGGATTCTTTTTTTATCTGTTATTTTCACGGCGGTAGAGACAAGTTTTAGCTTTGCTTTTAACACACATAGTCAAAGCTGGCAGTTTTGGGCCGATATCCTCATTAGTGTTATTTTTACAATTGATTTCGTTTACGATGTAAAAAAGAAACGATTTCCCTCTTTCAAAGAAAGGCCTTGGAAGTTTTCTTTTTATATGATCATAAATATCATGACCTGCATTCCTTTTGGTGCTGCCACCTACTTTTTCTCTATAACAAGAGAAGTGGGTGTTATCAAAATGATCCCTCTTATTCGCCTTATCAGAATTGGAAAGATTTTTTTTCTTATAGAGGAATTTTCTCATGTATCCCAATTTATAAAAATCCAAATTTACATCCTGATTAAAACATTCATCTATGCAATGATCTTTACAGTCATTATACACTGGTTGGCCTGTATTTGGGGAATGATATACCCCCCGAAAACTGCCCAAAACCTTACAGAATACTACATCAGGTGTGTTTACTGGGCCGTAAGTACAATTACAACTGGCGGATATGGAGATATAGCCCCAACAAATTCCATAGGACGGCTTTTTACTATGATGGTCATGTTTGTCGGAGTGGGCCTTTACGGCCTTGTTATCGGTCGTTTTTCTCAAATGTTTGCCCAAAATGCTAAAAGAAGAAAAGAGATCAAAGAAAAATTTCATGAACTTCAATTGTTTATGATGGATTACGCAATTCCCCAGAAATTGCAAGAGACCATTTTAAACTATTATAGGCGTATAGTAGCAAAAAGACCTACGGATAATGATCAAAAAATTATCTCCGACCTTCCTTCTTCCCTTCAAAAAGAACTCAAAAATTATGTAAATATAAAATTACTTTCGGCCCTTAGTATTTTTAAAGATTGTTCTTTTTCTTGTATTAAAGATGTTGCTTTGGCCCTCTCTCACGAATATTATTCTCCGAGGGAATTTGTCGTTAGAAAAAATGAAATTGGAGAAGATATGTACATCATAGGGCATGGTGTTTTAGAAGTACTCTCCGAAAAAGGCGAAACTATAGCAGTTCTTCATGAAGGAGGTTTTTTTGGAGAACGGTCTTTATTAGAAAAAACCGTACGAAATGCAACTGTCCGAACACAAACCTATTGTGATCTTTATAAACTTAATAAAAAAGATTTTCTCTACATCATTGAGAAGCATCCTGAACTTTTATCAAATATTCGTTAAGAATAAACATTGTAGAAAAAAATCTAGAGAATTTTGATTAACTTGACAAACAAGATCGTAGAAAAATAAAGAATCTTTCACAGGCCATAGATTTTAAGTGTTAGAGATGCTTGTCAATACTTTAACATTGAGATAAAATTAAAAATAGCAGTTAGTTATAAGGATATAACATGATTTTTTCAAAAAGACACGGAATTGTCCTATTCTTCTTCTCTTTTACTATTAGTTTTCATATCAAGAGTGCAGAGGGTGACTTGTACAAGTTTTTATGGCTTGATGCCGACAAAAAAATCTACGTTCTCCAAAATAAAATCTACAAAAAAAAAGGTACTCATTATTTTGATGCAGGTTACATTAAGGACTTTAGTTCTAATTATTTAGAGACGACCGGTTGGCAATTTAACTATGGTTATTATTTCAATGAAACTTGGGCCTTTGAACTTCTCTATCATATGTATTCTTGGGAAGAAAATCAAGATACGAAGGATTTGGCACAATTTGGGAAAGGCCGAGTTATTCCTTTTATTCGGAGATTTGATTCAAAAATGGGGGCCATGATATTATGGGCCCCGTTTTACGGCAAAATTAATACATTTAATAAAATCATTTATTTTGATTGGTTTTTCGGCCTTGGAGGAGGGCTTCTTGGAGGGCAGGATAATGCCAAAGTCATTGCCGTGCAAAGAGGAGAGGGTGTAGATAAACATAAGTATGAAAGTGTTTCTTATCCGGCCGTTTTGACAAAAACGGCCTTTCGCATTTACATCGGTACGCGATTTCATACAACATTAGAATATCATTTTGATATGTATCAAGGCCGTAATATCTATAAACCGAAAGGGGTTCCGGAGACGGCAACCGAAACCATTGAAGACGGAGAAATTTTTATTTCCAATGGAGAGGTTTCTCTCTCGTTTGGGGTAAGCTTTTAATGAAATGGGTACTATTTCTATCATTATGTTTCATCCCTTCTCAAAATATTTTTTCTCAGAAAGGTAAAAGGGCCGCAACACTTGCCAGGGCCATTCTTCTTTTTCATAAATCGGGGCATCTGTTTACTTCATCTGTTTTTATGAGAAGTTATCTCAACTCAAGATATCCTTTCAGCGATCGACTTGAAGCAATTCTTCTAAATTTAGTGATCAAAACCGGAATCCATTCATTTTCCAAAATGAGTAAAGAAACGGCCGATTATTATATTGATCAATCACCTACGTTGAATTTTATTCTAGGCCTTGAATCTTTTTACAAACAAAGATTGCCTGATAGTATTAAGTTTTTTAATAAAATTCCTGCTGATCATCCTTTATCAGCAGAAAAATATTTTATTCTCGCTACAGCTAACGGACTTATTAAAGAATACTCTCAGGCCAATCGTCATTATGAACAATGTCAAAAAATGGCCGATGAGAAAAGGAATAAAACAAGCAGTGAAAGTTTGAAACGCTATTTTAGCGTTATCAGTGAAAGCTGTGTAATTCATCAGGCCCGGCTCCTCTATGAGCAAAAGAAGTTTAAGAAGGCCGTTGTAATTTATGCAAAAATTCCCAAAACATCTTATCTATGGCCTTATACTTTACTTGAAAAGGGCTGGGCCTATTACAAAATTCAAGATTATAATCGAACACTAGGATTAGTTTCCACCTATAATGCTCCTATTTTGGCGGACTATTTTTTCCCGGAAGCTGAGGTTTTGCGAGCGCTTTCGTATTATCGCATGTGTTGGTTTGAAGAAACAAATAAAGTTGCCAACGAATATTTATCCCAGGTAGAAAAATCTGAACAATTAGAAAAAACCCTTCGAGAATACAACGAATCTTCTTTTATTAAAGAAGTGATAAAACTGACGAGGAAAGGCACCGGTGAACAATCTTTCGTGCAAGGACTAATACTACAAATTAAAAAGAGAATTCGATTTAGCCAAGATTTGTTAAGCTATTTAAGACTTCAAAAAGAGCTCAAAAGCATTAAAACAATGAAAAGAAACGCTCTTATTAAAAAAGTTGAAAAAGTTTTAAAAACTATGCTTGTTGTGAAAGGGAGAAGGTTCAACAGTTATGTTAGAAGGCAGATGTTTACTTTTCTCAATGATATGAACAAGTTTAGTCGAGAGATGTTAAAAATTACTATTGAAATAACGACAAAAAAACGTTCTGATCTCTACAAATCTATTGAAAAAGGAGAAGAAACTTCTGTTAACGCTGCAAATAGAATTATAGGCTCTCTAGATAATGTAAGAAGGATCGGAACTGAGCAGCTCTATGGCTTCCATGGAGAATTTTGGGCCGATGAATTGGGAGATTACAGTTTTTCTCTCAACTCTAATTGCAAAAATCAGGTAGCACAAAAATGAAGCTAAAAATTTTCTTAGCACTGTATGTCTGTAGTTTTCCCATCTTCGGCCAAAACAGTGGTTCAAAAAAAGCAAATTATGAATTTATTGATCTTGGGAAGCTTCAAGTTGAAGGAAGATTTGTCACTCCAACGGATATTCTCATTCAAGAGCAATCTAAACAGAAATTAGATCAAAACCTTTATGACAGAAAAAACTTTAAGAAAGAAACCTTTATGGACATTCTCAATTTTAAATAAAGCTAATTTTCTTCATATAATTTTTTCTTAAAAATTTTCTTGGGAAGGCCTTTAGGATCATAAACACCCTTGTTTATCTTTTTAAAAAACTCGTTGTGAAGACCTTGATTGTCTTTACTTAGACCGAAGTAACGGCTTCCTAGAAATGCCATTGTATTAACCAAACTAAAATAGATGATAGTAAAAGCTAATATATATGTCCAACGTTTTGGATTGTAGGCCGAATGTTTTAATATCGATAAGAAAACCGGATAGAGTGCAGGAAAAAAAATAATAAGTAAATGCCAATGAGTTAATGTAATGGGAGATAAGGAAGCTGCCGCTATCAAAGAAAGAAAAGCACCTCCAGAGTAAAGCATAGACCAAGTCCGAGCATCTTTTGGATAATTATTGCGATGAAAAATAGTTCCTTTAATTGATTTAAAAAAATCAAGGTTTGCACGAAATGCGTAGATAAGTGTTCCAATGCCGATAGAATATATGATAGTAGACCAAATAATTTTTAATATTTGTGTGAGAGAAGTATTGTCGGTAAGCCATTGAAAATCCGTGTAACTGACAAGAGTTCTAGGGAATAAAAAAGAACCGTATCGAATCCAATAGAAAATTCCTTTCAACATTACTCCCGTGAGTAACCCTTTGGCCAAAAAAGCTTCATCATCACTGGGATACTGAATACGGTCGTTGAGAAGCAAGTTTAAGAAAGGTATAAGAGAGAGCAATACAATGATGATTCCACTAACGGCCGTAGGCCAATGGATTTTGATAATTTTTCTCCAGTATAAGAATAGTGATAGAAAAACGAGTATTAACGCTGAATTATGCACTTGACCTGCCATTCCAATGGAGAATACGTGTATCAACGTTGGCAGTATTTTTTTTGACTCTCTCATTTTGAAAGCACTCCACATATGGAGTGCCGTAAAGAAGAATAAATAACACGGATTCCAAAGAAAAGCTTCCGAGGCCCTCCATGGGTTAGACCAATAAATGATGGCGAAGATAATTCTGGCCTTAAAATCATTAAAGGATGTGGAAATAATTTTATCCAAAAGAAAATAAGCAATAATATGAAAAAGGGAAACAAGAATCAGTGGGGAATAGGGAGAATACCATATCATCAAAGGAACTCCGACAAGTAGCGTCGTAAGAGACCCCGGTACATTGAACAACCCCCCACTAGATATATTTCCGTGATGAATCCAGATAGAGTGGGCGGCCAGAAGATTTCCCTTGTGATAAAGTTGATCTTGATCAAACTTAATTTTCATGTTGATGCAGTAAAAGATACCTATAATAATGCCCCAAAAGAAAATTGCCCAAAATGTACTCGATTGTTGAATCGATACAGGATTGGCGTATTTATCTTTCATTCGATTGAATTCTCAAAACGCTGTATCGCATTATATTCTTGTCATTAGGTTGAACTACCCCTCCCTAAAGGAAGGAGATTCTTGCTTCACCGACAAACGCCTAGAACGCAAGTTTCTAGGTCTTACACCGTCTCCACGAGCTTTACATCCCGTAGTCCCTACGGTAGGTCGGTTTTTGTTCCGACAAATTCAATGTATTATGATATTGCCCAAAAGGCAATACTTTTTTTATTCTCGCCGAAGGGCGTGGCGTCATATCCTCTCCCTGAAGGGAGAGGTCTTACGGCCACATTGGATAAAAAAATTGCGACCTATTTTCTATTGACAAACTATTTATCTAGTTGATATTATGGCAAAAGATTAAGAATTAGTCTAAAATTTTGCTGTTTTTGAGGACATGAGGCCAAAAACAGTTTCTGAAAAGTTACAAAGGAGTGTGCTTTGACAGATATAAAAAAAGCGGCAGACATGGAGTGCCAAAAGGTTTCACTAGACCGCTTGTCATCTCTTACAGGTTTTCCTAAACATTTTATTAAAAAAGAGCTTCTTATTGAGGATGAAGAAGTTCTTTTAAAAGAACTGCGTTCTTTGATGATTCGTTATCTTGAGAATTGTAGTAAAGAAATTAAAAAGACCACTGTTCTCCATTAACTCTTTACAAGGCCCTCATAGGAAGACTTGTATATTTTATAGACCCAATTTGATTTTCTTTTATTAAAGTGCCTTGCTTTGCTTTGAATCTCAAAAATATCGCCGGCATTTTTAATATCTTCCTTAGCATTTTCCTTGCGAATAACAACTTCTTTGGGCAGTGTTTCATCTACGGCGGCATCAATCTTGATGAAATGATCGTTACCTTTTTTTGCAAGAGCTATAGTATAAATCAATTTGTTTTTTAGATGGACTTTAAGTCTATTGGTAAATTGTAGGTTGCGTATTTCTGAATCAGTTATTGCAAAATAATCTTCAAATACAAGATTTCCAAGATAATCAGCATATTTTTCTTTATTTTTTTCCTTAACAGGTATCATTTTATTTTTTGAATTAAGAAAGATTTGTTGAATATCCTGTTTGGTTACGGCCAAAAGTGTTTTATCAATAAAATTTTCCTGTGATGATCCTATAGATAAAGGATTTGCCGAGAGATATATCGCTTTTTCGCCGCTTTTGAGAAGATAATTTCCTCTTCCATGGTATTCCTTGCCAACTTTAAAGGAAAGAGTTTCCTGTTCGGTGTTGTCATAAAATTTGATAACAATTTTCGTGAGATCATCGGTCAACTCATAATTTTTAATATCTTGCTCGCTTGCATTAGATGTAATTTGTTCTTTTACCTCAATACTTAAAATTTTGTAGATAAGATCATTAATTTTACCCGAATCGGCCGGATAGAATTTATGCTTTTCAAGGACAAAGGTATCATCTCTTTTTGTCAGAACAATATCATTGCCATTTTTGAAATCCAATTCTATTTTTTGAATTTGCTCAAGATTAAGTCCTGTTATATAAGAATTTCCTGATAATAAGTTGGTTCCTCGTTTGTTTTCATTAACATAAACAACAAGAGAAAGGACAAAAAGAATTCCTGTCAATATCGATAGATTTTTTAGACTCAAGTCTGAACCTCCTTTAATAATGAAACAGCATGTTTTCTTTTACCTTTTGTAAGGTTATGCCGTTTTTTGCTATAGTAAATACCAAAAACAATAATGACGGCCGGAATAAAAAGAGTGTTAAGATACTGAAAGAACTTCCCAATGTTCTCGATTTTTTCACGGCCGGCCCTTTTTACATCTCTAAGCTCTCCCTTGAGAAGAGCTATTTTTTTTGCCAATTCTTTTTTCTTTCTTAGGCCTTCATTTTGCAGAAGAGCAATATTACCGTCATTGGCCTTTCTACCAAGTTCATTAAGCTCTCTTTGAAATCTTGCAATGCTTGCATTGATTTGTTTTACTTTATCGGCCGTAGTCTTTTCTGCTTCAAATTCAATTTTATTGATGACATCAAAATCTCTCTTAATCCTCCCCTTAGATCTAACGGACAATAGTTCTACATCTCCGGTCATTGCTTCCACGCTGTTGAGAAAAATTGTACTGTTATCATTAGCAGCGGCGGGGCCAAAAAATGTTTGCTTAAAGGAGAATTGGTCAGTAATAAAGTCTACATCGGAATAAATAACAATGGCCGATTCCTTTTGGGATGTTTTAATAGTATTGTTTTGTCCTTTGATTCCATTTGGAAATGCTGTTTCAAACTTCCCAAGAATCTTGTAGCCCAACACTAAGGCCTTATCTCCTTCACGAAAATTATTCCAAAGAATTTGAGGGTTTTGAGACTCGTAGTCTTGAGCACTATAGCTGTTACCCTTTTCCGTTGTCGATAAAATCGGTGTATGTGTTATTCCTTTTATAGGATTTGCCGAGAGAATACCCGGAAAAACAAACATTGATTGATCAATACCGCCCGTTATAGCATCTTTGTATTTATCGGTACAAAGATCGTTGCAAATAAGTAATGATAAAAGTCGCGCAGGTGGAAGGTTTGTGCTATAACGCCCCACACCGCTAAGTTCTTTGTCTCCGGCATACGTATCTTTTTGAAGAGCAATACCCCATTTATCCATAAGTTTTTTAAATCCTTCATCGGGAGATGATGACCGTCTTTGGCCTCCGGCCGATGACATTCTATCCGATACAGCATTGGGATCGACGAAGACTAGAAGGTTTCCTCCTTTCATAACATGTTGGTCGATCGCAAACAGCATTTTTTCAGAAAAGTTTTTTGGATGGATAATAATAAGGAGATCAAGGCCGTTAACGGATTCAGCATCTAGTTTGATTTTTTCAGTGCTGTAAAAATCTCCTAACATTTTTATAACATTCCAAGTTTCCGAAACATTCATTCCTCGCATTCTCATGGCCATATAGAGGTTAAGGTCATCAATCATTGTATCAAGAGGTGAAATAATACCGATTTTCTTTTTTTGAGGATTGAGTACAGTATAAATAAGTTTTGTAAGCTCATATTCAAGACGATCTTTTTCATTAGGATCAAAAAAATCAATCATTCTCTCCGTGCCTGATGAACTTACGGCCACAAGTCCAAAGAAATACTTTTCTGTTTCCGTTAAATCAAATTTTTTTAATCCATAGATAGTAGCTTTTTCTTCTTCGGGAGTGTCAGGTCTTGGATCAATAACTTCCAAATTGAGGTTATTTCTTGAATGAGCGATGTATTCCCCTAAGAGTTCTTTGACATAAAGAAAATGGTTGTTAAATGCCCTTAAACCCTCTGTCCCTTTATTGGCGGCCGTTTTTGAATAATAGAGTTTCAATTTGATAGGAGAATCCAATCTTGAAAGAATTTTTTTTGTTCCCTCAGAAATGGTATAAAGTTCTTCTTCCGTAAAATCAATTCTTGTTTTTTTAAGAACGGTTGTTCCTATGTAAATCATCAGGGCCATGGAAAATAAACTGAGAATAATTTTGCAATAATTTTCTTTATTTTTACTCATGATCATCACTCCTTTAAGCGGCCTTATTGTCTTCTAAAAGAAGAATGGTCCCGTAAGACCAACAAACAATTGTTATGATAAAGAACCACAAGTGTTCTAGACCAAACACTCCACGTCCAATAGAATCAAAGTGATTTAAAACACTTAACGATTCAAAAAGATCAATAAAATATTTAGGAAGAAATGTCGACATAAAATCTAGAATAGGTGGCGATCCGGACATTAAAAGTAAAAGGCCGGCAACAACTGTTAATATGAAGCTCACAACTTGATTTTTTGTTAATGCTGAAAAAAAGCCTCCTACGGCAAGTAGGAATCCGGCCGTAAAAAAAGAAGCGAGGTATCCGAGAAAGGCCACTGATAGGTCGGGGTTTCCTAGGTAAATTACCGTAATTATCATAGGGAATGTTCCAAGGAGGGCAATCCCGATAAATATCCAAGAGGCCAAGAACTTTGCTATTACGGCCTCTTTCACAGTAATGGGCATTGTGAAAAGAAGTTCAATAGTACCTAGTTTTCTCTCCTCGGACCATAACTTCATACTGACGGCCGGCACGAGAAAAAGAAGCATCCATGGGATATATTTAAATAGGGCGTGGAGAGAGGCCTCTCTCATAAAAAAGAAACTTCCTCGCCCCAATTCAAATGTTAAATGACCTATTCCAAAAAGAAAAATCACGAGAAAGACATACCCTAAAGGGGTTTTAAAATAACTTGTAAACTCTTTCCAAAAAAGTGTTTTATTAATCATATTGTTACTCCTGCAACATTTTGACCTGTCGTAATGGCCCGAAAAACATCCTGCATACGCTTTTTTTCTGATTTCGCTTTTAATTCATCAGGTGTTCCTTCAAAAAGCTTTTCGCCCTGACCTATAATAATACATCTATTACAAACTGCATCGACTTCTTCGAGAATGTGGGTTGATATAAGAATGCATTTTTGCTTTGCAAGTTCTTTAATCAATTCTCTCATATCGTGTTTCTGGTTGGGATCAAGCCCATCGGTGGGTTCATCGAGAATAAGAACTTTTGGGTCATGAATAAGGCCTTGGGCCAAAGACACTCGCCTTTTTTGTCCTTTTGATAAAGTTTCAATTTTTTGAAATTCAAACTCTTCAAGAGAGCACATAGAAACAACCTTGTTAATTTTTTCTACAATGTCTTTTTTTGGAATTTCTCGCATACCAGCAACAAAGTTTAAAAACTCTCTAACATACATTTCCTCATAGAGGGGCGCATTCTCCGGAGCATAACCAAAGTGTTTTTGGGCGTTTAATCGATCTGATTTTATTGAACTTCCGCAGATAGAAGCATCTCCTTTTGTAGGTTCTAGTATTCCGGTAATAATCCTCATTGTTGTTGTCTTCCCTGCACCGTTAGGCCCTAAGAGACCGAGAACTTCTCCAGCATGGGCCTTAAAACTAATGTCTTTTACAGCACAAAGATCACCAAAGTTTTTTGAAATAGCATTGATCTCAAGCACAGTATCTCCTTTACATTTTGACTATCCTTAAAAAGGAAACGACAAAAAACGCCACTTTGTCAAGACTAAAAAGTGATTATTTTGCAGCGCAGTATGTTTCTTGCAATACAGTTTCCGAGCAAAATACTTTGTATTTCTCGATATTATACGATATACAAGAGAAAGGAAGTCTGGGAATTCTGTTGACATGACAAGGCCGTAAAGAGCATACTTCCTTAATTAGCAAACACTATAAATGGACAGGAGAAATATTATGACGGCAAAACTTTTTATTCTTGCAAGGTAGATCGTAAATGATATGAGGCCCAAAGGTTTTGCATTTTTTCTTCTCTTATGTCTTATCAAGATTTCTTGAATCACTTGATAAAAATAATCGTAAAATCGTTAATTGTTTTCTTAACAACAGTTATTCTTTTTTCTTCTTGTTTCAAACAAAAGACTTCGGAAGTTCCTAATGGCAATCAATTAGACATTCAAAATATAGAAAGAATTGAATCCTGTTCTAACACAAGTTTATTACAAAACATCATGTTGAAAGAGAGTTTGGAGCATTTATTTCTCTGTACTCAATGGAATAAAACATTTCCTCATCTTTTTGAGACTATACAAAATATAGATCAAAATCAATGGAACTACGTTTTTTCTAAAGTCAACCGGAGAATTTTTAATGATAAAAACAAATTAAGACGTCTGATAAATCTCACAAGAAAGCTCGACGAAAAAGACTCTTTGCATGGGCTTACAGAATCCTTGACTTCTCTCATAGATATGGATCCCTATAATCTTTTAAGTCTCTTGTTTGGATGTATCAAGGTAAATGAATCAAGCGATTGTTTATCGTATAAAACTCTTCAAGATCAACCTCTTAAGAGTTTTTTTCTAGATTTTATTTTAGAACAAAATACAATAACGGAAATTATTAATATTTTTGACGCTATAATCTCGTCTATAAATCCCCATAGGGAGACGCTAAGAGCAGATTATTTAAGTTTTTATAGAAGAGAGGACTTTGTTGTTAACAGGGTCAATTTTATTGATGCCTTAATTCAAGGGATTGCTTCCATAGAAGAGAGATCATTTCTAAGGCCTTTACGGTTTGTTTTAAAGGCCTTAGAAGCAAATCAAATCAATACTGCGCTAGATTATCAAGAAAAAAAAGATGTCTTGATTAACCTTGCTGCCGGACTTACTCACATAGACGATAATTTTTTTCAAACTCTTCTGACTTACAGAAACTTTTTAAAAAAAGAGCTTCCATGTCACGAAGGAAATAAAAATCTTTACTTTTCTCCGGAGAAACATTTAGATACGCTTTTTTCCGAAATACTCTCTAGTGATTTGCAGAGATTTTATAATCTTTTTATACAAGAAATAATCCTAGAAGATTTTTTAGTAGGAATTTGTCCACTTGTCTACGATAACGAAGCATTTACCAAATTGAGTTTGTCTCGTATTAAGGAGTACATTTTTCCCCTGTTTAATAATGATTATTCTTTCGATCTAGTGAAGTCCGTTATTGCTTCCTTAAAATCTTCAAACAATAGCAACATCGCCTTACTAGATTTGCTATCATCACCTTTGTTGAGAAGCACATTCAATATATTTAAAAGCGTTATCCATAACAATCAAGATTTTTTATCTTCTCTCATAGATGTTATGACATCTCTTGATCGGGGTTCCTATATATCTCTTTCTAATCTATTCAGTAATTTACTGAGCAGGGAACATATCCATCAATTTCAACGCTTAGAAGCATTGTGGAATGTCTTTTCTTTTGAAGAAAAAAATCGAATTTTCTCCTATATAGATTCGTTTTTTGAAAAAGATATAAACTTTGTCTTACTTTTTAAGTATTTCAATGAAGTATTAAAGATTTTAAAGAATGATATTGTTTTCCTTGTTAAGGAAATGTCATCGGAAGAGGCCTTTGAAAGCTTTAAAAGTATTGTAAAAAAATTTAATTCTAACAATGTTCGCAATGATCTGCGCTCTTTTTACTCTAGAGATCATATAATGAGAATTATTAAAATTCTCTCAGACGGTCTTTTAGACCGGTCTCCGGAAGAAGTATTTACTTTTGATGAAAAAATAATGGAAAAAAAACAACGGACATTGCCAGAAATAAAAAGCCACTCTCTCATAGAATGTGCTAAATATCTATCATCAAACAACCATCATTTTTTAAATATTGAAACACAAGAGTTAAAATCTATTTGCCCACATCTTGATAACAAAAAAATAGATTTTTTCTTGAATTTGATATCAATGGCAAAAACAGTACATTCTCTGCCTTCTTTAGGAAGATACACTATAGAAAATAGTAAAATTATTGATTCTAAAGTTAATCAACAAAAAGGTCTTTGGAACAACTCTCAACAAAACACTGATATTTTCTTAAAAAAAAATACTGTAAGAACTTTTATCAAAGGCGTTTTAGCGGCCGTTACTTCTCTAATAGAAGGAGATGATGGAAGGGAATACAGAAAGAGACTGTATCAAATGTTTGGCCACAATGCTACTTTGAGAAAAAGATTCAAGAATATTATAGAAACACTCCCGTTGATCCTAAAAGATTGGAAGAATTTTTCTATTGACGAAGAATATTATCAATTTAGACCGATGCCTCCTCGTTATCAATGCCAAAATTATAATAATATGAATATTGGAGGAAATCCTTGTCCGGACGTCTTAGATATCCCTAGTATTATAAAAAACGGTATTGAAATGGTGCTCGATGAAAATGGCCAAGATTTATCAACACTCCTTTATCAATATCTTTTGGCCTTTAGTGTTGGTCACGGAATTCCCATCAACATTAAAAATTCACTTTCAGCTACCTACAAATTGACTATTAATGAAAGTTTTAATTTTCTTGACAAAACTACTGATCTTTCTCGATTAGAGAATAAAATCTCAACATCTTATGTTGATCGACATTTCCAAGAAAATGTTCAAGAGACAACAATACTGCAAAGGATTGAGACCGCTATAAGAGAGGGAAGATTTGATGACAACTACCTTATTATTCATGGCGTTAACAGTATTGTGGAAAACAGTAATTACAATAACATAGTTGAATCCAGTGAAAATACGCTGAGACGATGCGCATTTTTTCGCTTTTGTGGAAAAGTAATGAATCGCAACGAATCTAGAATGGCCCACAATCTTTTGGCCTTTTTTTCCGGTATTAAGAATATTAACCAAAAGGAACTGGAATACGGTAATTTTGCAAGGGCCTTTTTAAAAATACATGTTACATCTTCGCCGAACAGGTCTCAGGGGGTGGGTGCGATGAGTCATTTTCTTCGTTCCCAACGCGACCTAAGAAATCATAATATAAATTTTCTAACATATATGGCCTCTTTTTCTGTATTTTCAAACATATCAAGAATTATAAAAGACCGCGCTATAAAAGAGGAAGATATCCGCTTTATCTCCGGCGAGTTTTTTAAAAATATTACACCACGGTATCTTGAAACAACGCTTTCTTCAATATTACAAGCTACTATCAACGTAAAAAACGCTTCCGGAAAAAATCTTATTGAATATCTTACCCATACGATAGGCAATTTGACCTACTCAGAACGGAGAACAGTTGAAAACCTGTTGGCAAATACCCTAACTGTCCTTCATTATTTAGGCCCATTAAGAAAAGAACAGGGAATATTCTTTACGGAAAATTCTCTCGAAACATTTTTCTCCATCGGAAAAATATTAATTTATCACTGGCCGTCATTAGTTGCAGAATCTCCAAAAAAAAATCAAATATTGCGCTATACTAAGAAATTAAATAACTTTCTATTTTTTCTAAAAACAAAACTTCATGACACGAATTCACAAAAACGCTATTACAGCTTTATCAATGAGGCCTTTTACTTTATAAAAAAAATCATTTTCATAGAGAACAGAGATTTAAATCTAGTAAAACTTTATACAAAAAATGTGACTGTTAATACAAGAAAAATGTATGGTATTATAGGTTCCTTGGTAGATTTATCTACCGATTTTGATAAAAATCGATTTTATGAATCCTTAATTTTTACTTTAACTCTTCTTAATGAGGATAAATTACAATTTGATCCCTATTTATCTTATCTCAATCTCGTTTCAAATGAATTTTATGATCACTTCGATAGTCCTTATCGTCTTTTAGAATTTTTCACGAAAAACTTTGACACACTGTATGATAATTTAGTGGAAAACCATAAAGAAATTTCCAACGTTTTTCGTCGGATTTTGGCCGCATTTTTTGTCAGACCCAGCGAGTCACTCCCGTCGCCTATTCGATAAGACATTGATATACTTAAAAGTAAGTTATCATCAATATTTAGGTTAAAAGCGAGGAAGCAATGAATTTTGAATATGCAGAAAAAATTACAAACACTATCGAAAATGCAAAACACTTTATCTATGGACAGGATGAACTCTTAGAATCCATTGTCTCTGCCCTTGTCTGCGAGGGCCACCTTCTTATTGAAGGTATGCCCGGGCTTGGAAAAACACTTAGTGTTTCCACAATAAGTAAACTTTGCAACCTTACTTTTAAACGAATTCAATTTACTCCCGATTTGTTGCCGTCAGACCTGATCGGCACAATGGTTTATAGTCAGCACAAGGAAGAGTTTACGACAAAACTTGGGCCTATCTTTACACAGCTTCTGTTGGCCGATGAAATTAATAGGTCTCCTGCAAAAGTTCAGGCCGCACTCCTAGAGTCTATGGCCGAAAAACAAGTAACTCTAGGTGAGAATACCCATAAACTTGAATCACCGTTTGTTGTTCTTGCAACCCAAAACCCTATTGATCAAGAAGGAACATATTCTCTCCCCGAAGCGCAAATGGATCGATTTATGATGAAAGTTCTCGTAGATTATCCTAGTTTTGATGCCGAAATAAAAATCTTAGATTTAAAAAAATCTAATTTTGAAAATATACAACCGGTATTATCAAAAGACATACTCTCCTCGGCCAAAGAAGAAGTACAGAAAGTTTACTGTGATGAAAAAGTAAAAAAAATGATTGTTAAAATAGTTCAGTCGACAAGGCCTAATAGTAATTTTTTTCTCAAAAAATTTGAAGGGAAAATTATGGCCGGTGCATCCCCTCGTGCGGCCATATGGTTATATAGTCTTTCAAAATTTTATGCTTATCTCGATAAAAAAGATTTTGTTTCTCCGGAACACTTATTGAAAATCATACCCGGTATTATGGGACACCGTATTGTTTTAACCTATGAGGCCATGGTAGACAATATCAATGCAAGAGATGTTGTCTTGAAAATTGCAAAAGAAGTTCTATGAATATAGCAGAAATTCATAAAATCGTAGGCCTCATTAAAACAAACTTGTTTAAAAATTCAAACTCTATCTCAATCGGTATGCTAAAATCGCATTTTAAAGGTTCAGGACTTATGTTTAAGGAACATCAAATTTACTCTCATGGAGATGATGTTAGATTTATCGATTGGAAACTTTTGGCCAAATCACAAGTCCCTTATATTAAAACTTTTGAAGAAGAGAGAAATGTCGAGATATCCGTCATTTTAGATGCAACTCCTACAATGTTTATGGGATACAAAGGTATTAGCAAACTGAAGGCCGCTATTGATATTATTTGTCTTCTCTATCTTTTGGCCAAAGAAACCAATGATTATGTATGTGTCTTTATCGTAAAAGAAGCAATTATTAATCTTCCGAAAGCTTCCGGTGAGGAGGGTGTTATAAGATTTATAGAAACCTTAACAAAGAATGATATTATTAATCCTAACGGCAACATTAATTGCGACATTGAAAAGTTTACAAAAATCCCGTCAGAAACAATCTATATCTATCTTTCAAAATATATAAAAAGAAACAGTGAAATCGTCTTTTTAAGCGATTTTATAGATTTTTTTGACGATTATCACTTACAGAGAATTCTCAAAGATAAAAGGGTTCATTGTTTCCGTCTATTATCTCCGGTAGAAGAACTATCGCAAGGTTCTTTTAGGATATTAGTAAATAGTGCTCAGGGGAAATATATCTGGCAACCGCACTCAAAAATAAGAAAAGAAAAACAAAATTTTCACAAAAAAATGAAATTTATTAACGTAAAAGGAAGATACTTAGAAGCATTCGTAAAAGAAATGCATAAATCATGAGACCTTTGTTCGTTGCTTTTCTTATGTACGTCCTACCTATATCTGCCTCAATATTGGAAATCTCTAAATCTACCGATGGGCCGATCTATCAAGGTGTCCCTTTTAAAGGCGTATTAAAAATTTCTTCTTATCCGGAAAATGAGAGTACTTTAAAAAAACATTTCTCGGATATCAAAAGTAGAAATTTTCTTTACATAGTAAAATCTCTCAATACAAATAAAACGATGGATTCATTAGAAATAATAGGTGTTTTTTCTCTTTTTTCTCTTCCGGAAAATGTAACAATAAATACAAAAACATACGAATTTCGGCCTCCCGAAAATAAATTTGTACCGCTAGTAATTCCTCAATCCATCATATCTCTCGACCATAATATAGAAAACGGCCCTTGGTACTTTTCATGGCCGTGGATTTGCCTTTTTTCTCTAGTAATTTTTTTTCTATTCTATTTACTTTGGAAGATTATTTTAAAGGCCAAATTCAAAAAAGATCGAATTAAACAGGCCAACGAGATTATTTTAATCTTTAAAAAATCACAATCTCGGAGAGAATTTGAAGCTATGTATTTACAAAGAAAGAATGTCCACAATGCTTTTGCATTAAAGTCTGAAAAGAATCCACTTAACGAAACACCGATAAAATTAAATAAATTCTTTAAAAAGATCGAAAAAAAACTTTATATAAGACAATGGAACACTGCCTTCTTAAAAGAACTTGTTGTAATGAGGGATAAAATATAGATATGGAATACGCTACTCCTTTTTATTGTATTTTTGGCCTTGCAGGAATGGCCGCCTGGATGTCTATCAATATAACTTCATTCAAAAAAGCTCAAATTTATATGCCGAAAAATGAAAAAATAGTGAAATTTTCTTTTCTTAAATTTCTTATTATTCTCGTGGGAATAGTATCATGGCTCTTTATTTCTTATGCCCTTATGCGGCCACGTGATGCTATAGGAACTGTAAAAAGTAATATAGAGGTAAATGATATTTTTTTTGTTGTAGATGTTTCCTCGTCAATGTTAGCAAATGACTTTAAACCAAATAGACTGGAGTCGGCAAAGAAAGAAATAAAAACATTTGTAGAATTAAGGCCTACCGATAGGATAGGTATTATCATGTTTTCAGAACAGGCCTTTACTCTCTTGCCTTTATCTACGGATTTAGAACTTGTGGAGAGGGCCGTTGACGAAATTAACGTTGGCCTTCTCGGAAGCGGAACAAATATAGGCGATGCTTTAGGTTTGGCCGTGGCAAGAGCAGGACAATCTTTGACGAAGAATAAAGTTATTATTCTTCTTACCGACGGTGTCAGCAACGTTGGAAATATAACACCGTTACAAGCGGCCCATCAAGCAAAAGACCTTAATATTAAGGTTTACACTATTGGAATGGGTAGATCTGAAGGGGCACAAATGCCGGTAAGAGGTGTTTTTGGAACAACTCGTTATCAATCTATCCCAGGAGGGAGTATTGATTTGGAAACATTAAAAAAAATAGCTACTATTACCAATAGCAAAATGTATACTGCAGGAAATATTGATTCTTTAAAAGATATTCTTTTAAAAATTAATGAAATGGAAAAAACAGATATCAAAGTATCTAATAGAATTATTTATAAAGAAAGATTTTATTCGTATCTTTTGATCGGGGTAATTTTACTCGTCTTTTCACACTTATCAAAACATACTCTTTTAAGAGAGATTTCATGAGTTTTGTCTATATACATTATATGCCTCTCTGTATTGTATTGTTTTTGATACTCTGTGTTTACCTTAATAAGCGTGAAAAGAAATTTTTTGAATGGATCAAAACCTATTGGAATTTTAAAAGAAGCTGGACGGCCCGTATCTCTTTTCTTTTCTTTATTATTGCTATTTTCTTTATGATATTTTCCCTATTAGATTTGCGAGGCATTCCTGAAAAAATTGAATCCCGTGTAACAGATCAAAAAACGATTATTCTTATTGATAATTCTGCTAGTATGCTTGTCCAAGATGTTAGGCCGAATAGGTTTGAGCGTGCCATTATGTTAGCGAGACATTTTGTAAAAAAATCTGCAGGACATCAGATTTCACTTATTTTATTCTCCGATACCCACAAAAGGCTTTTACCGTTTACAGACGACTTAGACCTCCTTGACGCAAGGCTTGCCGGGTTGAAAGGACTTAACTTACGGACAGGAGGATCGGGAATCATACAAGCAATTGCAGAATCGATAAATTATTTTCGTCATGATAACCCTACAGATAAAGAAAATATTATAGGAAACATCCTCCTTTTTACGGATGCTGAAGAACACAACAACCGGCCTAACTTTACCATGCCGGAGGGAATCAATTTGGCCATTGTGGCCGTCGGCACACAATCCGGAGGAAAAATACCTCTTAGAAATAAAAACGGTGTTTTTATGGGATATAAAAAGCATCAAGGCCGTGAAGTTTTCTCTAAGCTGACTGAAAGCAATATAAAGGCCCTAGGCAAAGGGTTTAAAAATTTTAAACATTGGATCGCACTTTCTTACAATATTCCAACAGAAGACATTCTCTCTTTTTTTAGAAACTCTTTTAAACAACAATTATCCAATCGTATGACAACCATTCAACCTGTCTTTATGCATTATCTCGTTATTACTTCTATTGTTTTTTATATTCTTTACGCTATATTTTTTAATATGCCCTCTTTTTCTTTCCTGATACTATTGTTTTTGGCCGTAAATATTAAAGGAGTTGAGGAGGAGAAAGGATTTAATCAATCAATAGATGAAGAACAGAAAAAAATTCTCATGGAAAAATTTAAGGAAGGGTCCGCCAGTATAGCAGAAAAAGGCCAACTGGCAAAAGATTATCTTGATAATGGGGAATATGAAAAATCAAAGTATATCTACGAAGATATTATTGAAAATAATACTGAAAAAAACCTAGCTCATTTATTTAACTATGCAACAGCGCTCTTGTATAGTGGAGATGTATCTTCGGCCATGGAACTCTACTCTCAGCTATCATCTAAATCTAGTAATACTATAAAAGAAAAAATTCAAAATAATATCGGTCACTTTTTTGCACAGCAACAACAGCAGCAGCAAAACAATCAGAATAATCAAAAGGAGAATAAACAGCAGCAGCAGAATGACAAAAAGGAAAAGAATAAAACTTCCGAAGATAGCGAAAATGAGGAAGATAAAAACAAAGAAAATAATACAAATAATGATCAACAAAAAAGAAGTCAGTCATCTGACAAAAAAGAACGAAAATTGTCTGAAAAAAAAGAAAAGCCTAATAACAATGATGAAGAAAATAAAGATGAAGATGAAAGTGAGAAAAAACAAAATCAATTGAATGCGAATTCTTCTTTACAACAGAATGTTGAAGAAAGAGAAAAAGACATTCAAGAAAAAAGGAAACTTACAAAAATTCCCGTTCTTTTAAAGAAGCTTATGCAAGATGATAGAGGATTACAAGAAAAGTTCCTTGACACACGAACTCAAGATAGACAATACTCAAAGGATAAAAAGGATTGGTGATGCACGGTATTCTTACCTCTATTTCATACCTTCTCCTTGTATGGGCCTTTAACATACAGGCCTTTGATGTGAAACTAGAGATTGGGCCGTCTCGACCTTTTATAGGAGAGTCCTTTAAAATTCTTATTCATGTCTATTCACAAACCAGAGAAACACCAACGGTTTCATTTGATCCCGGTGGATTAACTATCCAGGATAAAGACGTTTCCGTCGGTACTACTGCATATTTAAAAGGTGGAAAATTTATAACAACAGTCAATTATACTTTTTCCTATGATGTTACGGCCGCCGAAGCAAAGACATACAGATTGACAAATATTTTAATAGAATCTTCCGGAGGAAAGCGATACATCCCTAACAAGGCCATTCAGGTTTTTAGCGGCCCTGAAAGATTAAAAGACTATTTTCTTCAAACGGAGATTTCAAAAACAACTATTTATTTAGGAGAAGGTATTGATGTGAAGTACTATCTCTATTCAAAACTTCCTATCGTCCAACTTAATATCAAAGAATATCCTAAACTCAATAATTTTATTAAAAGATTTGTTGATGTTAGCAATGCACCTGCAGAAACTGTAAGTTACAGAGGGGAGATGTATAAAAGAAACCTTATTTATGCTACAAGACTTTATCCGGAGAAGATCGGTAAGCTTTACGTTGACTCTCTCAAATTATTATTAAAAATTCGTTCTCCTTGGAGAAGGTCAGCTTTTGGAACTCTTCCATTGAGAATGAGAACGATAACACTAATGAATTCTAAAGCAGAACTTCTTGTCAGGCCATTGCCTACAGAAAATGTACCAAAAAATTTTACGGGACTCGTCGGCAATCATAAACTAGATTTCACTCTTAACAAATCAAAATTTCTTGTTAATGAAATTGCAGAGGGGAAACTTGAAATTACAGGTGAAGGATTGCTTGAAAAATTTGCCCCTCCCGTTCTTTATAAGCACGATGCTTTAGAGCAGTTTGATACAAGAAGCGAGATGATAGATACTAAAAATACATCTTCTAAGAAAATTTTTGATTATACATTTATCCCAAGGGCCGGATTAAATATCGATGAAAGATCGTTCTCTTTGTCCTTTTTTAATCCAAATGAAGAAAAGTATTATCAAAAAACATTTATGCTTCCGGCACTCTCGGTATCGGGAGAGGCCGTCAAAACACAGGAGCAGACTAGCGAAGATATCACAAAGAACACGGCCATTTCAAAACAAAATCAGGCAAAAGACCATCTGCCCTTTCTTGTCGGCCCAATGAATCTCGATGAGCCCTTTCTTATTTTGAAGAGAATAAGAAGTATTAATATTATATTGTTTTTCTTGGTATCTATACTACTTATTTCATCCATAAAATATAAATCATTGGGTCAAAATAAAAGAAAAATAATTCTTAAAAAAATACAAGCAATACAGAAAAAAGGAATAACTTATAAAAACCTTTATGATTTATTGACAACATATTATGGCAAAGAACTTTCAGCGAAAGAAATTGTCATGAAAAGCCGGCTAAACCCCGAGGCAAAGAAATATTTTAGAGAGATTCTAGAAAAAATTGGACATCATGAATTTTCGCAAGAAAAAATATTCGAGAAAATTGACATAAATATCAAATACTTTAAAGAATTTTTAAAGTGATTTTTCTTAAAAAAATCAGTGATTTAAAAAAAGAAAATATCTTTCTTACTATAGGCAATTTTGATGGAGTTCATCTCGGGCATAAAAGCATTATAGAAAAGATGAAGAAAAACTCGTCGGAACACAAAATACTCGTTATGACATTCAACCCTCATCCATCTCAAGTTATAAAAAAAAAGAATAATTTCTTTATTAATACATATCAAGAAAAGAAGGCCCTTCTTGAAAAAGAAGGAGTTGACTTTCTGTTTGAAATAAATTTCAACAAAACGTTTTCTCAATTATCTCCTGCGGATTTTTCTAACAGTTTTTTACACCCTATCTTAGGTCTAAAAAAAATTTTTGTAGGATACAATTTTACATTTGGAATAAATAAAAAAGGAGATTTTTCTTTTTTAGAATCTATCTTTAAAGATTCACCAATTTCTGTCGAATGTCTAAATGAATTTAAACACAATGAGATCAATGTTTCATCTACACAGATTCGTCATTATCTTTCTAGAGGAGAAATCGAAAAGTCAAACTTTCTTTTGGGAAGAAAGTTTTTTCTAACAGGTAGCATCGTAAAAGGTTCCGGAAGAGGAAAGCGCATAGGCCTTCCAACAATAAATATTGAACACGACGAGGAGCTACTGGTGCCAAAAAGAGGCGTGTACGCTACACAAGTTCAAATGGAAAAAGATAATTTTGATTCCATTACGAATATTGGGTTTAGGCCGACATTTAATGATAATAAAGGCCTTAGTATAGAAACACATGTCGTCAATTTTGATCGCATGGTTTATAAGAAAAGATTGAAGATCTTTTTTCTCTCTCGATTAAGGGAAGAGAAAAAATTTCAGTCATCCAATCAACTTGCCCACCAAATTAAAAAAGATATAGAAAAAAGAATGTTATTCTAAAAAAACTTGTAGTTGAAACTCTGTTTTAGGTCCTGAGTATTTGGCCGAGAAAGAGCTTACTTCTTTTGTGTTGAGGGTTGTTAAAAAACTCTTGAGGCGTATTTTCTTCAACAACTTTCCCTTCATCCATAAAGATTACACGATTGGCAACGCTTTGAGCAAAGGTCATCTCATGAGTTACGACAACCATGGTAATACCTTTTTTTGCAAGATCCATCATGACATCGAGAACTTCCTTAATCATTTCGGGATCTAAGGACGAAGTAGGTTCATCAAAGAGGATAAGACTTGGATCCTTACATAAAACCCTAGCGATGGCAACACGCTGCTGTTGTCCTCCCGACAGTTGCCCAGGATACTTATATGCTTGATCAGCAATTTTAACACATTCAAGATTTTGGATTGCGATTTCTTCGGCCTTCTTTTTAGGTATCTTTTTGACCCATATAGGCCCAAGAGTAAGATTATCTAAAATTGTCAGATGAGGAAAAAGATTGAACTGTTGAAAAACCATGCCTACATCGGCACGAATTTTTTCAATGCCCTTGATATCATCGGTAAGGACGGTTCCCTGAACTGAAATCTCTCCCTTATCGTGGCGCTCTAAACGATTAACACAACGTATTAGTGTAGACTTTCCCGAACCTGAAGGCCCACAAATGACAATAATTTCCCCTTTAGATACGGTCATATCGATACCTCTGAGAGCGTGAAAGTCGTCAAACCATTTGTGAAGTCCTTTAATTCTGACAATCATAGAACGTTCTCCTTTCATACTATTAAATGTTAATGGGCCCTCTCTTTTTCAATTCGATGTCCCACCCGTCCCATAAAAAAACAAAATATAAAATAGACAAATGCAATAAAAATATAACCTTCCACTGTAAAGCCAAACCAATAACTATCGGTAAAACTTTGTTTCGTCGTATACATGAGGTCGGAAAGGGAGATAATAAAAACAAGAGAGGTATCCTTAAAGAGACTGACAAAAGTATTGACGGTTGGAGGAATCACAATCCTCAGTGCTTGGGGAAGAATCACAAGACACATTATTTGAATATAATTTAATCCCAAGGCCTCTGCTGCCTCATATTGACCTTTGGGAATGGCCTGAAGTCCCCCCCTTACAACTTCGGCCATATAGGCGGCCGAAAAAAGAACAATGGCCGCTTGAGCGCGGAGAACTTTGTCAACACTCATCCCTTCAGGCAAAAAAAGAGGAAACATAAGTGAGGCCATAAATAAAATACTAATAAGAGGTATCCCCCGAATACATTCTATATAAAGAGTGGAAAGAAGACGGATAAGAGGCATTTTACTTCTTCTTCCCAAGGCCAAAAGAACTCCAAGAGGATAAGCAAAAACGATTCCTATAAGAGAGAGGATGAGTGTAAGAGGAAGTCCTCCAATAATCTCCGTATCGACTTTTGTAAGACCTAAAAACCCTCCTTTCATAAGAACAAGGGCCGCAAAGGGAAGAAGAATCCAAGAAAAGACGAGATAGCGAGACCATAATTGCCTATACTGACTGATGATAAAAAGAACAAAAAAGGAGGCAATAAGAATGACGGCCCTCCACCTTTGTTCCTCGGGATAGTGGCCGAAGAGAATAAATGCCATTTTTTCTCCAATAAAGGCCCAACAAGCACCGACTCTTTCACGACAATCAGCGGCCGTGCCGACCCAAGTGCTATTAAAAACGGCCCAGTCTAGGAGGAAGATGATGGTATTTAGAACAAAAAACAGGAGAACAACTGTGACAAAGGAGTTGAGAGGGTCTTGAAAAAGGTGTTTTTTCAACCAGGAGAAGTAACGATTCATTTCGCGGCCAATCTTGTTACATGATTGTACCAATTCATAAAGGAAGAGGTTAGAAGACTAAGGGAGAGATATATCGTCATAATAATAGCGATACATTCTACGGCCTGCCCCGTTTGATTGGCCGTCGTATTGGTCACACTAACGAGGTCCGGATAACCGATGGCCACGGCCAAGGATGAGTTTTTCGTAAGATTGAGCATTTGGCTTGTTAAAGGAGGGATAATAACCCGCAATGCCTGTGGAAGGACCACGAGACCTAAAACTTGAGGAGCACGCAATCCCAACGATCTGGCCGCCTCCCATTGACCTTTGGAAACAGATCCAATACCTGATCGGACAATTTCTGCAATAAAGGCGGCAGTATAGGATACAAGTCCCGTGAGGAGGGCAAAGAATTCGGGAGATAAGATAAGTCCTCCTTGAAAATTAAATCCTTGTAATCGAGGGACACTCACATAAACAGGAAATCCTCCAATGAACCACACAATAAGAGGTATAAGAATAGGCAGCGTTAAGGCCGACCAAAACAGCTTAAAGGTTTCCCCTGTTTTTCTTTGATAATTCTTTTGCCACTGGTAGAGGAGAACAAGGATTATAAATCCTAGGATAGAACCGATCCCCATGGCGGTATAAACGGGGTGTGGTTTGGGAAAGGGGAAGGCCATTCCTCTTTGGCTTAAGAAAACCTTCGGCAAGCATTCTATTGCCTCGCGAACAGGAGGAAGAACTTCTGTTGCAAGGGCGTACCAGAAAAAAAGCTGCAGAAGAAGCGGGATGTTTCTCAAGGTGTTTACATATATTTTTGCTAATTGTGCAAGAATCCAATTATTAGACAATTGGGCAATACCAAGAAATGTGCCCAAAATTACGGCCAAAGCATTTCCAACAAGAGCAACTATTAATGTATTTAGGAGGCCGACAAAAATGGCCCTGCCAAAGCTGTCTTCCGAAGAGTAGTCAATAAGACTGTCTCCAATGGCAAAAGCGGCCTCTTGCCCGAGGAAACCAAAACCTGCGGCCACTCCTTGCTTTTTTAGGGCCTGGGTCGTATTGGTAACAAGGAGAGAGACTAAGATAAAAATGAGAACAAAAGCAAAGATTTGAATGAGCAAATTGCGCTTTCTTCCATCTCTCCAGAAGGCCATGATTGTTTCCCATGAAAACATAACAGATGATTTTCTCTTATTTTAGAGGAGGAGCATACATAAGCCCTCCATTTGTCCAAAGTGCATTTATTCCCCTTTTAAGTTTTAAAGGGGTCCTTTCTCCGATATTGCGCTCAAAAGATTCTCCATAGTTTCCAACCTGTTTAATAATATCGTAGGCCCAGTTCTCCCTGAGCCCAAGGCCCTTGCCATTACCAGGAATCACCCCTAGAAAACGACGAATATCAGGATTCTTACTGTTTTTCATAGTATTGACATTGCTTGAGGTAATTCCCATCTCTTCGGCCGCAATCATAGCATAAATAGACCACTTAACTATATCGAACCACTCATCATCTCCATGGCGAACAACAGGGCCCAGAGGCTCCTTGGAAATAATTTCAGGCAAAATTATCAAGGAATTTGGATTGTTCACTCTTGTCCTATCTGAGGCCAATCCCGAGGCGTCCGTAGTGTACACGTCGCAACGTCCGGCAATAAAAGCGTTAAAGATTTCATCATTACTCTCCATGACCACAGGTTTAAACTTCATACTATGGGAGCGAAAATAGTCGGCAGTATTTCGTTCCGTTGTGGTTCCTTGCTGAATACAAATAGAGGCACCGTTTAGTTGCTTGGCATTTGTTATACCGGAAGAGGCCTTTACCATAAACCCCTGTCCATCATAGTAAGTTGTAGGAGCAAAATTAAAACCTAAGGCCGTATCCCTTGACAAGGTATATGTTGTATTTCGAGTGAGGACATCCACTTCTCCGGATTGAAGGGCGGTAAAACGTTGTTGAAAACTCAATCCCGTCATTTTATATTTACTTGCATCTCCAAAAAGAGCAACAGCAAAGGTGCGACAACTATCTACATCTAGTCCCGTCCAATTACCTTTCTTGTCAGGAGTGGAAAAACCCGCCATTCCATTGCTTACACCACAGCGGACATGTCCTCGTTTTTTTATACCTTCAAGATCATTACCCGCATGAATAATTGTATTAAAAATAATAAAAACAACAACACAAAATTGAAATTTCTTCATGGTGAAATAATAATTCCTTAAATTATTTTACAGGAGGGGCATACATAAGACCGCCCTTTGTCCAGAGAGCGTTCATTCCTCTCTCAAGCTTCAAAGGCGTAGAGATACCGACATTTCTCTCAAAGACCTCTCCATAGTTGCCCATATGCTTAATAATATTGTATGCCCAGTTCTCCGAAAGGCCAAGGGCCGTGCCATTACCAGGAATCACCCCTAGAAAACGACGAATATCAGGATTCTTACTGTTTTTCATAGTATTGACATTGCTTGAGGTAATTCCCATTTCTTCGGCCGCAATCATAGCATACACAGACCATTTGACTACATCGAACCACTCATCGTCTCCATGGCGAACGGCAGGGGCAAGAGGTTCCTTAGAGATCACTTCAGATAGAATAATGAGAGAATCAGGATTTTTGACCCTTGAACGATCCGACGCCAATCCAGAAATATCTCCCGTATAGGCGTCACAACGCCCCGAAATAAATGCGTTAAAGATTTCATCGTTGTTCTCCATGACAATAGGTTTAAATTTCAAAGAATGGCTTCTAAAGAAATCGGCCAAGTTTCTTTCCGTAGTTGTTCCTTGTTGAATACAAACAGAGGCCCCATTAAGTTCTTTTGCACTTTTAATCCCTGATGCTTTTTTAACCATAATGCCTTGTCCATCGTAATAAGTTACCGGAGCAAAGTTAAAACCTAGGGATGTATCTCTAGCTAGAGTATACGTTGTATTGCGAGAAAGAACATCAACTTCTCCCGATTGAAGGGCCGCAAAACGCTGTTGAGCACTAAGCCCTGTCATTTTGATTTTGTTGGGGTCTCCAAATAAGGCCACAGCAACAGAACGGCAAACATCTACATCAATCCCCACCCATTTCCCTTTGCTATCAGGCCTTGAAAAACCGGATAATCCGTCGCTGACTCCGCATTTTACATGTCCACGTTTTTTAATGGCCTCCAACACAGGCCCACCATAGATGCTCTGAGCGATAGAAAGCAGAAATAAGAAAACTGTGAATGACCTCATTATTGTTACTCCTTTTTGTAAATGCTACTTAGTAGTTTCTAAAAGTATGTTAGAGGACATTATACACAAAAGTCTTAGGAAACCAAGAGGGCCTTAATAGTAAATCTTCAGCAAGACGTGATTACTCCGCAGTTTTCGGTCCAACGCACTTAATCTGTACCAATTAGCTTCGTAAATCCTCCGGGTACAGGTCTACCTCTGCCTAATAACACGGCCGCTATTTTCTGTTAAAAATTTTCAATTTGGGAAACAAAGGCCGCTGTGGGAACTGCTCTTTCTTGAAAAAGTTGCTAGTTTGTATCCTCTCTAATGGGTCTGAATTTCGGAATAACTTGGATCATTAGTCCTGCGGACATTTTTAAAAGCATTTCCCACGAATCCAAAACAAACCATTCCACTGCACTTTTGAACAACTCCCACAGCGTTCTCTTCCTTCCCTTCGCCCTACCCGCTAAGGCCTTTCTAAACAATGAACATGCAATCTCCTGTGCTTGGTCTATTAAAAATCCCGGCATTGCCAACATTCCAAATATCGTACATAAATTTTTTTTACCGTGGCCGTAAGAATGTTCTAAATTGTAAGCAGTCTTGGTTTTAAGAGTTTGAAAAGTTTCGTTTTCAACCTTCCATCTTGCTCTAGCGGCCGTCATCATTTTAACAACGTTATCTTTTGTTAGTCTTATATCCGTTACTCAACTGACCTTTTTTACTTGAATGCCGATTCCTTTATAGGTTTTGGATGAAGAGTATGGACAAGACTTCTCGTTGGCAAAAAACAAAATACCTTCACAAAAAATCTGCTCGATATAGAAAAAGCTATTTTACAAAAATATGTGCATACGAAGTCTATGTTCAGTTTGCATGTATTGCCCAAGGGATTCTACAGTATTTATCTATCACAAAATCCGATACTGTAAAAAAACAGTGTAGAACTTGGTTCCGTACAATACGTCCCAATGTTCTACCAACAGAATTAATCGTAGGAGTGGCATTAAAAAATTCTATGCCCTATTTTCTTGCAGGTTCTACTTTTCCATCAAAATTGAAGAAATTCATTCACGAAAAAACGGATTTTGAAGAGCAAGATGAGTTCCCTGTGACCGGATAGATACTTTTTACTCTGAAAAACAAGTATTATCGTATTTGTAAGCAGCTTACAGGAGACAGTATTTTTGGACGACTCCTTAACAAAGAAAATGGGCCGATTCAGTGCTCGCTGGGGAGAAAATAAGACTATTCTGTTTTGCGACAGCAACTAATTAAGGAATTATCCTCAGAAACCCGTATTATGTTTGGCAGCGTAATAATTTGCCCAATTTTTATATTTGGATCAAGTATTCCCTGGGGCTGCCCTTTCCTAACAAGCCAAAAGGGAAGAGATGTCTTTCTGAGGATTTGATCTAATGTTTCTCCTTTTTTAATGAAATATTTTTCTTGGTTAGAAATAGTATAGGAATTAAAAAAATCTTCTTGAATGGCCTGATGATAATCGCGTCTTTTTTGTATAAAAACATCAACTCTTTGCGATGTAATTTTAATTTTTAGCTTTTGCCCTAAATAAATAGATGAATTTTTTCTTAATCCGTTAAGTTTTCGAATTGTGCCGAGAGGTATTGCGGACCATTCGGCATAATGGCCTAGAGTTTCCTCCGCTTCAACTTTCAATGTGTAAATGTTTTTTTGATAAGGATGAAGGTCTAAATGATAACTCTCAAGAGAGATTAATGGTCCTTTTTTTCTAGAGGGTAAAGGAATCCTTCTTGTCAAAATTACAGTCTGACTCTTTGGCCTCGTATTTTGTGGAGGAGATCGAGCGAGCAGAGATGATGGAATCCTTAATTTACGTCCTGGGTAAATTCTTGAATGATTCGTAATGTTATTAAAGCTTGCAAGAGTATGTATATTTGTGCCATAGATATTAGCAATATCGTGTAGATTGTCTCCTCTAGAGACAATATGTAATCTATATTTTTCAGTCTTTGGAATTTGTTTTATCTTAGAGAGAGCTAGTTTGTATTTTTTTAGTGTATTTTTACCTGACTTGGGAAGATAAAGGGAAAAACTTTTGTGGAGAGCTAAATTGGAAATATAGGCACTTCGTCTTATAGAAGGATTATATTTTTTCAGTGTTTTTGTCGATAAACCGGTGGCCTTTTTCAATTGAGAAATATTGTAGCGCCTTGAAAGCTTGAGTTGGTCAAAAATTAGTTGTTTAGGCGGAATAAAGGAAGGAAAGTATTTAGCAGGATTTTGCGATATTTCCACAGCGGCCATAAAAGTGGCGTAAAAATTTTTGGAGGCAAATCCAAACCGTCTTCCCATATAATTTTCAATAATAGTATTGATATTTTTAGTTTTTAACTTGGATACGGCCTTTTGTATACTGTATACACCGTGATTATAGGCCGTAAGGGCCAATGGCCAGCTCTTGAGCTTCCTATAGTTATCTCGCAATAATCTTGCAGAGGCCTTTGTTGATTTCAAAATATCTCTTCTTTCATCCACAGTATAAGAGATTTTAAGGCCGTATGTTTTCGCAGTTGATCTCATGAATTGCCAAATACCGGCCGCACCAACTTTTGAATAAGCATTATAATCAAAAGAACTCTCTACATGGGGAAGATAAACAAGTTCTTTAGGAAGTCCATAATTGCGATAAATTTTTTTAATGTGATGAAGATAAATATAACTCCTTACAAGTCCTCTATAATAACGATCTTTTAATCCGACCTGAAAGCGAATGTTTTTTGAAAGCTTAAGTATTTCCTGTCGGTTCCTCTTTCCGATTATATGAAATATTTCTTGTTCTCGTTCGGTAAAATCGGAATTATTTTTTTTGGCCATAGACAGCAGAATGCGTTCTATCCTTTTTTTCTCTTTACGAAAAACTCTTCTTTTACCTCTTCGGGATTTTGGCAAAGATATTTTTTTGTATATAATTGTTAGGTCATCAATATCGTGTACAAAGGCCTGTCTTGATGTGATCTCTGTGTAAACTTTTTTCCAAAAGGCCACCCTTTTTTTCATTTCTCCGGTAACGGAAAAATGTCTTGGTGCACAAAAAAGGGAGTTTGTCATAAGGAGCAATAGGAAAACAGAGAACATCTTGTTCATAAGCTTAATTTTAACCCAATTCCCTGCATATTTTCTATTCCCTATTATCAATTTTCTTGAAATCGGAGCTCAATTCGAATTACTGCATAGTGTTATATTTTTTTTTTATTTATACTTTGTCTTATTTTTATGGTAGTGCTATGTTCATTAACTAATTCTTTAGATGATTGTGTATCTACTTTGTTAGATTTGACAATACTGAAGAATTTTTAGTAAGTTTATATTTTGGAGAAATTTCTTATGGGAAAAAAAATTTATGTTGGCAACCTAACTTTTGGTATTGATGATCCTGCTCTAAGCAATCAGTTTGGTCAATTTGGTACAGTAAGTTCGGCCAGAGTTATTGTGGATCGAGACACAGGAAGAAGCAAAGGGTTCGGTTTCGTAGAAATGTCTACGGAAGAAGAAGCAACCGAGGCCATCTCAAAGCTCGACGGAACGGACTTTGAAGGAAGAAAAATTCGAGTGAATGAAGCTAAAGAACAAGGACCGAGGCGTAGAAGTTTCAACCGTTAGTCTTGAATCTGCGCTTGATAACTCTTTAAAGTCATTTCGCAATCTAAGGCCTATTGCGATTCCAACGGAGACGGTTTATGGACTTGCCGCTCCCGTTAACAATGTATCACTCATTAAGAGAGTTTTCACTCTTAAAGAAAGGCCTTTTTCTAATCCTCTCATTGTTCATGTGAGTTCCATCTCTATGGCAAAAAGCTATACGCACTCTTGGGGGTCTGTTCCTCAAATATTAGCGGAGTGCTTTTGGCCGGGACCACTTACAATGGTTCTTCCAAAGGCCTCTATTGTTCCAAGCATTGTAACCTCTGGCCTTGACACTGTAGGCCTGAGAATACCTGATAACAAATTGACGTTAAAACTTATCGAGGCATTTGGTGTCGGTCTGGCAGCACCAAGTGCCAATAAGTTTTCAAAGGTTAGTCCTACTTGCGCTGAACATGTTAAAGAGGCCTTTGACCCAAAAGACGTTACCATTTTTAATGGAGGAAATTGCAATGTGGGGATAGAGTCAACAATTGTTGAAATCAAAAAAGATGAAACTGTAGAGATATTAAGACCGGGTATGATAACCTTCGAAGATATTGAGAATGTTGTTGGCAAAAAGGTTAAATGGAGTCGAAACTCTTCTGATCTCCGGCCGAGGTCTCCGGGATTATTGGATATACACTATTCTCCCTCTTATAAACTAGTCACGGCCTTCAAAGAAGTGAGTACGGAAGAATTGAAGTCTCTAGGGCAGCAACTCGAAGTCGCTTACTTAGAAAAGAGGTTCCTCAATGAAAATCCGTCTCTTGCGGCCAGAGAACTTTACTCCGTATTGAGAAGGCCTGTTGAATGTCAAGGCCATGGTGTTTTCATCGATATCCCTCCGGGGACGGCGCTGTCTTGTTCGGAAGGGATCATGAATCGTCTGGAAAAGGCCTCAAATGTCGTTGTGAAATAGCTTCGATCGGAGCTTGATTCCCACTTCGACAAATTCAATATACTACAATATTTTTCAAAAGACAATTTTTTATTCTCGCCGAAGGGCGTGGCCTTACATCCTCTCCGTGCGATGATATGGTACCAAATCCTTTCTCATTAGGAGCATCAAGCTTGTAAGAGGAGATTTTTGTAACAAACTTTAGTTTTTGATAAGGGGGAAGTAAACTCTCCCTAAATGTAAGCAGAAAAAATTATGATCCTAATAACATTATTAGGATCTTCCGTAGTGATAATGTGATGCCATATGTATACGGATGCTTTTTCAAAGATAATTACGTCAACTGTGTAGGAGAACCGATATTCAGCGAGGCCTCCATGTCTGATGAGTTATAGTTTGTTTCAAACATCTAACTCCACTCAATCGCAAGTTGCATAATAGAGGATTAAGTTTTTAGAATCATTAATGAGTTTTCTCTCTAATCTCAAGAAAGGCCCGAATCCCAAAGATCGGGCCTTTCTGCTTCTTCTCGGCATGGCATCTCTCTTCTCCAAACACCGTGAATAATATCTCCATTGGACGTTTTTATGGCGAATAAAAAAATGCTTGACTTTTGTCTGCGTCGTAATTATAATCTTATCAAGATCGGGTGAAACCTGCTTTTCCCCGAAAACTTGAAATTTAATTTTAAGGAGAGTTTTATGCAAAAGATAATAACAGGGGCAATGTTCTTAACATGTTTAATTCAAACAACCTATGCGTCCATTTGTGATAGAACAATACAAATACAACACGACATTATAGAGGAAATAGGCGAAAAGTATAAATGGGATGGATGGGTTACGGTAAATAAACGTTATCTGAATTGTGAAGAGGTCACCGAAAAACATCTTGAAGATGTTCTCTTTCTCGACCTTAACAATAAAGGTATTGAAGGAATGTTACTCTCACAAGACCTAGAGGGGTTACCAAACTTACATAGGTTGATTCTCTCCAATAACAATATAGATTTCCTTCCGGATACTATAGGAGACCTTGAAAGTGTGACAATAATTGATGTTTCCGACAACCAGCTAACCTCCATTCCTGATGTTGTAGTGAAGCTTCAGAAGTTGGAAATCCTTGATGTTTCTGCCAATCCCTTAACCTTATCCTCTATTCCCGATACTTTGAAGAATCGTGAGAATCTACAGATTTATGCCAACGACATCCTACCGGAGTCCCCTTTTCAACAACTTGTCAATATGTATGCTCAAAGTGTTCGTCCCGATCCGGATACTATTGTCAATAGCATTTTAGAGGGAAATTGCTATATTAAAGCTTATCCGGGTATTGTAATGGAGGCCGCTTTTTTTATGACAAAACAGCATGATAATATGTATGTGTTTTTTATCCCTTTCGGTTCCGGGACTCCCGATACTCTTATGAACAACTCTTTCTCTCAACTAGGATCTTTAGAGGACACGGAAATAAATATTTTAGGCGGGATACTACCCAATGGCGAGTCTATGTCAGGAGCAAAGATAAGATTTTTTGCTGATGGTAGCGATAGCTACCTTGTTTCTTTAGTCGGTGAAAAAAATGATCCTGCTATGGCCTGTTACTATAGTACAACTTTTTTAGATTCCTCGCCTTCCGAAAATTTGGTACTTTGAATATGTCAAAATAAAAAGTGCTCCCGGGGCCATCTCTTCAGGATAATGCACTTTGAACAATATCAATGTCACTAAAAGGATAAAAAGTTCCTCGAATCTCCATATTTTCTTCACACCCTCGTCCTGCAACAATTAAAACTTCATCTTCTTGCAAGAGCTTAATGGCCGTGTTTATGGCATCTTTTCTGTTAACTATAATTTTGTATTTATCATCAGAGGAAAATCCTTTTTCTATTTCACTTATAATATCTTCGGGGTTCTCGTCTCTGGGGTTGTCTGAGGTTAGGTATGTAAAATCAGCATACTTCTCTGCTATTTTGCCCATGGCCGTCCTTTTTAATTTATCTCTATTTCCTCCGGCGCCAAAAAGAAGTACTACTTTCTTAGAAAATTCTTTTCCTATTTCTCGAATAATGTTAAGGAGAGCATCGGGATTGTGAGCAAAATCTACAATAACTGTTTTTTTATTTTTTTCAAAAATATTGACTCTTCCCTCTACGGGATGAATGGGAAAAGGATCAAAGTGAATTTCTCTGTAAATTTTTCTCAGAGCTTGTAATGCAAGAGAAATATTTACTTGATTAAAAAAGAGATGGCATAATTCCGGTAGTTTGTCTTTTTGCTCTAGATCAACAATACAACATTTTGGAAATTTTTTTGACACAAGTTCTTTGGAGGTCTCAGGAACCAATAGATGTCCTCTCTTTTTTAGATAAGATATGATTTGAAGCTTTGCCAGAAAATATGCTTCCATGGTTTTGTGATAATCTAGATGATCCTGTGAAAAGTTGGTCCAGACACACAAATCAAACGTTAACCCTTTTATCCGCCCTTGATGAAGTCCATGACTACTAACCTCAATAACACATAAATCAAAGTTGTTTTTATTTTGAAAAATTATTCTTCGCAAATCAATATTTGACGGTGTTGTTAGATGAAGTTTCAACAATTGTTTTTTACCGTTAATAAATGCTCCCTGAGTACCGATGCTCAACACGGAGATATTTGCTTTATGGGCCATTTGTGAAATAAACGAGACAACGGAAGACTTACCGTTTGTACCTGTTACACCAATGAATTTCTTATCTCCGGGAAGAGGGTATAAAGAATCTATACATTCCCGAACTATAGGATCAAAGTTTGATCCTATAGTTAAAATACGTTTATTGTCTTTAAGATAGGTTGCTCCTCCAAGGACGATGATATCGGCCTTGGACGTACTTAATCTTTTTTCAAATTTTTCTTGATACCCTCTTCCTTTTTTTAGTCGATAAAAGACGATATCATCACTTTTGGCCTGATCCAAGTAAGAAGTTATTTGATTTACAGAAGTCTTTTGAGGGAAATTATAAGAATATTTCTCAAATATCTTGCTTACAGTCTTATTAATCAAGTTTTGGCGGCCTATAGATTAAATTTATGACAGTATCTTCTTGAAGTTTAATTCCCGGGTTGGGAGATTGTTCAATAACCACTCCGGCCCCCTGATTAAGAATATTGAGTTTTAATCTCCGGGCGATTCTTTTTGTATTTTTCTTATCTAAACCCAAAAAACTTGGGACGAGTCCTTCTGCAAATTTTCTTGTAGATGCTTGTACGAGGCCGACATGGTCAAGGTTTTTGTCATTGGTTCCTATTGTTGCGAGTTTAGCAAAATCTTTGTCTTTATATAGTATATACTGGGCAATTTTTCTAAAAATAGGAGCTGCAACAGTGCTGCCATAGTAGTGTTTACCTTTAGGGTTATCGATGTAAACGTAAATAATAAAAGGATTTTCTACGTTAATAGGGTATCCAATAAAACTAGCGACATGACCTCTATAACCCCCTTCGGAATCGGGCCTTTGGGCCGTACCTGTTTTTCCGGCAATCACAAAATGAGAAACTTTTGCATTTGTTCCTGTTCCATTCTCGACCGCCTCTACAAGCATGTTTTCCAATTCCATCGCTGTTTGCTTTGATAGCACTACCCTCTTGTCTCTCTCTTTACCCTTTAAAATAGTAGGAAGAACATACACTCCATCGTTGGCAATGACCGCATATAGAGAAAGCATTTGAATTCCCGTAACGGCCACTCCTTGTCCAAAACTTAAATTACTTAGCCTAAGTCCGGAAATATTTTCTTCATGAGAAAAAATCCCTCGAGATTCCCCCGGTATTTCTATTCCTGTTTTTTCTCCTATATTGAAAGCATTCAATGTTTCATAAAGCTTCGGATATGTTAGATCAAAAGCTATTTTTGTTGTCCCTATGTTAGAACTGTACTTTATAATGTCTGTTACTGAAAGCCATTCAAATATTTTCTTTTCTTCCGCTTCTCTAATGACGTGTCCATCAAGGGGCAATTCACCTCTTTCGCAGTAAAAATTTGTGTCCGGGCGAGCAGTTTTATTTTCGAGTGCGGAAGCAATAGTTAAGATTTTAAACGTCGATCCTGGTTCCATAGGATTTGTTACAAAGGGTAATTTCCTATACGTTTCTCTAGAATGTTCCCAATTATTAGGATCATAATTCGGATAATTGGCCATGGCCATGACTTCTCCTGTTTTAACATCAAGTACTCCTATTCCACCACCATCGGCATTGTGTTTTAAAACGGCCTCTTTAAGATATTTTTCAACAGTTGCTTGTAGGTCTTTATCAATGGAAAGTACGATATCATGATTTTCATTGTCCTGAAATCGCCCTTCAAATTTAATGGGCCTTCCTTTAGCATCCTTAATATATTTTAAAACTTTCGGTCTCCCTCTCAAATTCTTATCAAAGAGATATTCAACTCCGGAAAGACCTATATTATCGATTCCTACAAAGCCAAGAATTTGAGATAAAAGTTCCCCATTTGGATAGATTCTTTTTGGGACGGCCTCGATATAAATCCCTTCTAATTGCTTTATTTGTTTGACTTGTTCTTCCTTGAGAGGAATTTTTCTGGCAAGCCAAGTATAACGTTTTCTATCTTTAATTTTTTTCAAAATTATTCTGTATGGAAGAGAGGGGATAATCGTCGATAGTTTTTTATAATTTGAAAATCGATTATTAAGGTTTTTTGGAATGGTAAAGATGCTGTAGGTTTGAGTATTGATGGCCAGAGGATTTCCGTTTCTATCCAAAATACTTCCTCTTTTTGGATAAATAGTAGCTTCTCGTACTATCTGGTCTCGACTTCTTTCAAGAAGTGCTTCTTTGTCAAGAATTTGAATTTTAAAGGCCTTGCCGATAACAATGCTAAATAGAAAGAAAAAAATAGTTAGAAAATAAGTAATTCGTTTTTTACATGTCTCATTCATCGTTTCAAGGAACAACGATGATTTGTTTCTGTTTTGGTTCTGATAGTTTGTGTTTTGTTGCAAGTTTTCTTAATCTCTCTATAGATAAAAGTTTTGCTTTGTTTGCCTTAAGTTCTTTATTTTTGAGAGAAGTTTCTTTTATCTTAGCATTAACGGTATTAAGTTTGTAGTCAGTTTCAACTCCTTTCATTCTGAAAAGAACAAAAAGAATAGAGATAATTGTCAGAGACAAGATAATAGGCATCCCTTGAGAACTTGTCATCAAGGACTTAATTTTGCCAAGGAAGCTTATCATTTGTGTACTCCCTAATATTTCTTTTTACGGGGCCTTTGGTATACTTTCTGTATTACTCTTAGTTTAGCACTTCTCGATCGAGAATTGTGTAAAATTTCTTTATTTAAGGGTATCAACGGCCTTTTTGTTTTAATAATAAAGAACATATCTTCTCTTTTTTCAAGCTCTTTAAACTTGTGTTTGACAATCCGATCTTCGAGGGAATGAAAGCTTATGGTCTGCAATTTTCCTCCAATCTTAAGAAGGGGAGGAAGGCAAATTAGTGCATTGCGTAATTCCGTAAGCTCATCGTTAACTTCAATTCTCAAGGCCTGAAATGTTCTTGTGGCCGGATCAATACGGCCATATTGTAACTTTTTTGGATAGAGTTCTCTGATAATTTTGGCCAACCTTCCCGTTGTTTCTATAGGTTGTTTGGCCCTCTTCTCAACTAGATGTCGTGCTATTCTTTTTGCAAACTTTTCCTCTCCATAGTCTACAAGCACTCTTTCCAACTCCATCTGATGATAATTATTGACAATAAAAAGTGCTGTTTTTTTCATGTTGTCGGAATTGTCCATTCTCATATCTAAAGGAGCATCTTGACGAAAAGAAAAACCTCTTGAGGCATCGTCAATTTGTCGACTAGATACACCTAAATCTAAAAGGATCCCGTCAAATAACTTTTCTTTCACGAGAGTAAATTCACAAAAATGTTGAGAAAATTGAGCAAAGTTTCCCTTCACAAGCTGAATACGTTTTTCAAGATGGTGTTCTCGAATTTTTTTCTGTCCATCTTCAACAGCTCTAGGGTCTTGGTCTAAGGCCAAAATTTTTGCATTGGAAATGTCCTGTAAAATTCCAAAACTATGCCCCCCATCTCCAAAAGTTAAGTCTGCATAAAGAGGATCGTGATTTATCGAGTGATTTTGGCAAAAGAACTGAATAACTTCTTTTAGTAAAACAGGAATATGTGCCATGGGCCTATGTTGTCACAGAAGAGTGTGTAAATGTCAAGCCTTTTTTACGAGGGAGTCCTTAAGAATCTGAATATAGGGTTCTTTGTACTCCTGAATTTCAAAATGAGGTTCATGAAAGGCCCCTGGAATTGCCTGGATTTTAAAAGAACAATCAATATGTTGAAAATAATCTTGCAATTGATATACATCAATAATCTTATCTTCAGTTCCATAGGATACAAAGGCCGGACAATTCGCATTAATAGGAGAAGAAAAAATTTCTTTAGAGGTTTTGACAAGTTCTAAAAGAAGTTTTAAAGATAACTTCGTTTGACAAAGCCCGTCCCTAAGATATTCTTCTCTTATCTTTGGATTATGACTTAACCAACCCAAACTCACAAGGCCGCCTATCCTTATATTAGGAGAAATATCACAGAGTTTTTGAAGAAATGACACATTTGAATGCTGGATAATCTTACCTAAAACACCTGGAATACCAACGGGAGGGGCCGTGATAAAAATTCTTTCCGGATAAGGTTCGTTTTTAATAAGTCTCTGGAGATATCCACACACAATCATTCCTCCCATGGAATGCCCAAAAAGGATATAGCGTTTTAACTCGCATTCTTTTCTCAAATAATGTATTATATCATCCAAGTCTTGCATAAATCGCCAAAAATCATCAATTGTTGCCGGCCCACCTAAACTTCTTCCATGTCCTCTCAAATCGTAAAAAAAGAGATTAAAATTTGTTTCGAAGAGATCACTCAAATATTGATGACGCCCCAAATGTTCACCTATACCGTGGGTGTGAATAAGCCAAATATCGTGTCCATTGTCTTGAGTATTGGCAAAGAGCTCAATGCCATCACTCATTTTGATAAATTTCCCCTTGGCCATTATTTATCCTTTATTGCCAACAAATATTGGCATATTCTTGTCGTCACATTCACAAAAACATGCTGCTTTCTTCGAAATTTCTCATAGTTAGAGGGGTTTTAATTTTAATAACACTCATTTTCACCCATTTAGACTATAATAGTAAGGTGTTTATTTTTATCCTTTAACCATTATTATAGACTAGGGAGGAATGCTATGAAAAATCTATTTTCTGATGAGTTTCTTGCATCTCAACAACAGCTTCTCTTACGATATAAAGAGAGCATTATGAATAAAATCCGCTCTATTGGGGAGGATATTCAAACGCCCCCTGAAGATATTCCCGAAAGCGGAGACCTTGCGAATACTCACATAAATCAAGTGATTACGATGGAACTTCAGGAAAAGGATAGATATCTTCTTATGGAAATTAATGAGGCCCTTCTAAGACTTCAAGAAGGACGATATGGCCTTTGTGAAGAAACTAATGTTCCCATATGCACGAAACGCCTAGAACAGGTTCCCTGGACAAGATTCTCTCTAGAAGCGGCCCAAGAATTTGAGGCCCAAAGAATGTTTGCTTTTTCTAAGGCCGCCTGAGGCCTGTCAATCGTCATTGTCTTTTTTAAGGTTCATCATCTGTTCTTTTGTAAGCTTGAGAAGTCTGGTGACTCCGATCTCATCATTATCTTTATTATCTTCTCCATCCTCTGCTTGATTATTTCTTTCGGGTGCTTTTAAGCTGTTTGCCTGCAAGTTTTTTGATCTTTCTGCTTTCACTTGAAGCAATTTTTCATAAGTATCTTTATACTTTTTTATTTGCTTATCAAGTTGTTCATCTGTTAATTCACTAACTTTTACCACACGATGCCCCCTCAATATTTTGTAAAAATGAAATATTAAGTTTTAAATCAAAGTTGCCAGAACACTGTTCCCAATCGCCTCCTAAGAAAATTGAGTTTTTCTCTATAATACCTATAAGGGTAACATGCATTGGAAAAAATGCCAATCCCTCTATATCTAAGGCCATCAATCCAAAAAGAGTTCCCTGTAAACCCAAGGTGTCCAAATGTTTGTAAAGAACACCCGAGGCCGGCCAAACTTTCTTCTGTGTCTATGGTATCTAATCCGTAGATAAATCGTCTCTTTTTTGTTCTTGTCTTAAAGGATTTATTAATCCTCTCTATAAGATTATAACGTTCATTGAGATTCACAAAAGATTTGGCCATTCCCTCAACTGTTGCAAAAAGCCCTGCATGAGAAAGTTTTTCCTCAATAAAAAAAGCGTTATCATCATTGACACTACCGCAAATAGGTTTTCCTCTTCTTACTCCCGTAACAGGAAATATTTTTGCCGAAGGGGTATCTTTCCAATGATGAACCTCTTGGTGCCAAAAAATAGAACAAGTGTCGTAGAGGGGACGTTGCGTTTGTGTTTCAATTTCAAGCTGTAGTCGCAAGGCCGATAAATCGGAATAATTTGTCGAAGAGGCCTTGACCTTACGGGCCAGTAGTATTTCCTTCCAGTGTTTTTTGTGCAGTCGTCCCCAAGAGGGGAAGCCACCCCTATGCTCTAAAAGAAGAAGCATTTCATCTGTAAATATCTCCGGTGAAATACAGTAAACCCCTGTAAGTGTCATGGCCTTTGTGATACTGGCCAAATCAAAATACAGATTAGAGGTGTTACAAAGAAGTTTTTTTTCATAAATTTCAAAAGAATCAACAATTCCTGTTGAAAAATCAACTGTAACAACACCTAAGCAATCAAAATGCTGTTTTTTCATCAAACTCAAAGATTCTTTTTGAAGAAGTTCAATCATGGAGAGTGAAATGTTCTCTCAAATAATGTTGAACTTGATCAATAGATACTCTAATTTGTGACATGTCATCACGATTGCGAATTGTAACGGCATAATCTTTAAGAGAATCGAAATCAAAAGTTACACAAAAAGGAGTCCCTATTTCATCTTGTCTGCGATAGCGCTTCCCGATACTCCCTGCAACATCATATTCTGCTTTGTAGTATTTTTGTATATTTTGAAAAAATTTCCTTGCCGGAATATCCAGAACATCTTTTTTAATAAGAGGTAAAACAGCGATTTTTACAGGCGCAAGATGGACGGGAAACTTCATGAAAACTCTCTCTTTTTCATTGTCTCCTTTATTTTCCATTCTATAAGCATCACACATAATGGCCAAGAAGATGCGATCGCTACCGGCACTTGTTTCTATAACGTAAGGGAAATATCTCCTATTCCCGTCCAATAAATCGACATATTCTAACTTCTTGCCCGAATATTTTTGATGCTGCTTAAGATCAAAGTCACCTCTAGAATGAATACCTTCTATTTCTGCCGGGCCTTGTGGAAATTTATATTCTATATCTATGGCCGACTTAGCGTAGTGGGCCAATTCGTCTTTTTCATGATGGCGTCGACATAAATTCTCTTTTCTAATACCGATTCTAAGATACCATTCCCACCGAAGATCTTTCCAAATGTCCATAATTTCTTGTTCCTTTGTGGGGTTTACAAAATATTGCATCTCCATTTGTTCGAATTCTCTCATCCTAAAAATAAAATTCCCCGGAGAGATTTCATTGCGAAAGGCCTTACCAATTTGAGCAATTCCAAAGGGCAATTTCTTTCTCATAGTTTTTTGAACATTAGAAAAATTAACAAAAATCCCCTGGGCCGTTTCCGGCCTAAGATAAACGGTGGCCGAAGAGTCTTCGGCGGCCCCTATTTGCGTCTTAAACATAAGATTAAAATCCCTTGATTCCGTAAATTGATTTTTAACACCACATTTTGGGCAAGGTGCAGATAAATCAAGTGCATCGGTTCTAAACCGATTTTTGCATTGACAACAATCAATCATAGGGTCTGTAAATTCTTTTATATGTCCCGAGGCCTCCCAAACACCGGGATGCATGAGGATGGCACTATCAAGACCTTCAATTTCATCACGACTAGTCATAGACTTCCACCAACGATTTTGAATGTTTCTTTTCAATTCAACCCCCAAAGGGCCGTAGTCCCAACACGAATTTAAACCTCCGTAAATTTCTGAACTTTGAAAAACAAAACCTCTTCGTTTAGAAAGGGCAATAATATCTCCCATTGATGTTAATCTCTCTACCGGCATTTTGTTTTCTCTCCTACTCCATATTGATACTTTTACAACTCAAATCATAGAGTTTATAATATTCTCCTTTTTGAGCTATCAATTCTTCATGAGTGCCTTGCTCCACAAGTATTCCTTCATGAAGAACAAAAATATGATCATAGTTTTGTACTGTCGAAAGTCTATGAGCAACGGCCAAGATTGTTTTGTCGTTAGCGAATTGCTCTAGAGCAGTTTGCACAATATTTTCAGATTCATTATCAAGAGCACTTGTTGCTTCATCAAAAAGAAGTATTTTACTATTTTGCAGAAAGGCCCGAGCAATTGTTAGTCGCTGTTGTTGCCCTCCGCTCAATCGAATACCACGATCTCCGATAATCGTATGAATTCCCTGAGGAAGCTTATTAATAAATTCATCGGCGTAAGAAACACGAAGGGCCTTTTGAATATCTTGTTGTGATAGTTTTTTACCTAATGTAAGGTTTGCTAAAATACTATCATGGAAAAGAAAAACATCTTGGCCGACAAATCCAAAAATAGACCTCAATGATTTTAACGTTATTTGAGATAGCGGTATCCCATCTATTCGAATTTCACCTTTTTGGACAGGATAAAAACGTAACAAGAGACTGATAAAGGTAGATTTTCCTGATCCCGAGAGGCCCACAATAGCAACCTTTTGTCCTTTTGTAATCGTCAGATTTAAATTCTTTATAACATTTTCTTTCCCATCCTGAGCATAACTGAAAGTAACATTGTCAAATTCTATTTTTTCTTTCCATTCAGAGAATTCTATATGGCCGGAATCAACTTCCTCTTCTTCATGAAAAATCTTTTTTAAATTACCATATGCGGCCGCAGCTTGAGATAGTTGAATATTCGCTTGAGAAAATTTTCTCACGGGGTCCATAAAAAAAGCTATGGCCGCAATAAAAGAGACAAATTCTCCTACGCTTGTACCCCCTGATTGAATTCTATGGTGCGCAAAGCTAATCACACCTGCAAATGCCACTGTTCCAACAAGTTCCACAAATGGGTGGGCCATTTCGTCAACAAATGTTGTGTTCATTTGAGAGCGAAATAGACGATCCTGAACTTTATTGAAGCGCTTTATGATAAACTCCTGAAGATTAAAGGCCTTAATAATTCTTTGGGCCATAAGATCCTCAGAGATATTGTGAGTTAGTTCTCCATGATATTTTTGGACTTGATTTTGGTTGTTTTTAACTTTTCTTCCTGAAATACTAAAAATCAAAATAAGAATTGGCCCTATGAATACAATAACTAAGGAGAGTTGCCAATCGGCCCAAAAGGCCATGCCCAGACAAACAGTTCCCCTCAACAGTTCTCTCATAAGATCAACCGAGGCCTTAAATCCTATGGAATATATCTGAGTGTCATGAGTCATATGGGAAATTAATTTTCCCTGCTTGGTTTGACTGAAAAGACTGATGGGAAGTCGTTGAATTTTTTCAACAAGCTCCTGCCGAACGATACAAGTCGCTTGGTCAACAATAAATCGCATCCAATAAAAATGATAAAATCGAAAGGGGAAATGGATAATTCCGAGTAACACAAATTGTCCTACTAAGGTGAATATTTCAAAATTAGATGTTTCCGGATCAAGGCCCTTGTCAAAGATAGGCCTCATGATTCTTACTTGAAGACCATTTATTGAGGCCAGGACAAAGGAGAAAAAAGTAATCCATACGGCCTTTGTTTTGTGACGTTTAATATAAGGCAACAAGCTGAAGATAAGCTCTTTATACATCGCCAAAATTTAACCTTAGGATGCTTTAAATGCAATCCCCAAAACTTCATCAAAATGTTCCACAGGATGAAATTTTAATCCTTTTTTGTGACGATCCGGAACTTCTTTGAGGTCTTTTTTGTTTTCCTTAGGAAGAATGATGCATTTTATTCCTGCCCTTTTTGCGGCCAAAACTTTTTCTTTAATACCACCAACAGGTAATACTTTTCCCGTTAAACTCAATTCTCCTGTCATGGCCAATGAAGGTTTTATCTTCTTATTGGTGGCCAGGCCATAGAGGGCCAAGGCCATTGTAATTCCTGCACTAGGACCATCTTTAGGCGTTGCCCCTGCGGGGAGATGGAGATGAACTTCGTGTTTTGATAGAAAATCTTCGAGGCCTTTTTTTGAATTCTTTTTAAAATTTGATGAGTTTATTTCTTGTTGTAAAAGTTTTTTGACGTAACTATAGGCAATATTGGCCGATTCATTCATTACGTCACCAAGCTGTCCGGTAAGCTTAAGTCCTCCTTTCCCTTCTTTCCCTTTTAAAGGAAGCGTCTCTATAAACAGGATTTCTCCTCCATGGGCCGTCCAGGCAAGTCCCGTCACAATACCGGGTTTTAACGATTCTTGGGCCTTTTCCGATTGATATTTTGGGCCTCCAAGAAGATTCTCTATATCCTCTTTAGAGGGTCTAAATTTTGTTTCATTTTTTGAAGAAACTTTGTTCAAAGCGGCCTTCCTACAAAGTTTTGAGAGGACTTGTTCCATTCCGCGAACACCGGGTTCTCTCGCATAGCCACTTATAATCTTTCTGATAATAGATGTGGAAAGGAAAAAGTCTTGCTTTTTTAAACCATGTTTTGCGAGAAGTTTTGGAATGACCCATTTTTTCGCAATAGAAAGCTTTTCTTCAAGGGTATAACCGCTCAGTTCTATAACCTCCATTCTATCGAGAAGAGGTGCTAAGACTTCACCCATATAATTCGCTGTAGAAATGAAAAGAACTTTTGATAAATCAAAAGGAACGTCAAGATAGTGATCAATAAAATTTTTATTTTGTTCAGGATCGAGAACTTCCAATAACGCTGAGGCCGGATCACCTTGATAGGATGATCCTAATTTATCGATTTCATCAAGCATAATAACAGGATTGTTAACCTCTACTCTTTTAAGGGCCTGTAAAATTCTTCCCGGCATAGCACCTACATAGGTTCTTCTATGTCCTTTGATTTCCGCTTCGTCTCTCATGCCACCAAGACTGAAACGATAAAATTTTCGTCCTAAAGACGTAGCAATACTTTTCCCCAAAGATGTTTTCCCTACTCCGGGAGGGCCTACGAAGCATAAAATAGTTCCATCATAATTTGGTTTGAGTTTTCTCACGGCCAAAAATTCGAGAATCCTTTCCTTTGCCTTTTCTAGTCCATAGTGATCTTTTGCTAGAATATTTTTCGTATACTGTATATCCACCTTATCCTCTGTAGACTTATCCCAAGGAAGATTTAATATCCAATGTAAATATGTTCTTGTTACGCTGTATTCTGGAGAATTATCAGGAATGACTTCCAATCTTTCGAGTTCTTCCTTAGCAACTTTCATCACATTTTCCGGTATTTTTATGTTTTCTAATTGTTCTTTAAGTCTTTTAATATCTTGGGATTTATCATTCTCTTCCATTCCCAATTCTGTTCGAATAACCTTGAGTTGTTCTTTTAAGAAATATTCTCGTTGATATTTATTAACTTTATCGTTAACCTCATCGGAAATTTTCTTTTGGATATCGGCCACTTCTTTTTCTCTTTTAAGATAGACAAGAAGTTTCCCAAATCTTTTTTTTACAACCAGTGTTTCTAAAAAATCTTGGGCCTCCGGTGTATCTAATGAAATGGCAAAGGCGACAAGGTCGGCCAGAGTTCCCGAAGAGGGAGAATTTAGCATGGCCAACTTCATTTCTTCATTAAAATAGGGATTGATTTCACTCAAACGTTTAACTTGGTTAATTACAGATCTTGTATAAGCATCTAACTCTTCATCGGCCTCTAAAATATCATCAAAAATCTCTATCTCTGCTTCTATAAGAGGAAGCTCTCGAACAAATTTTGAAACACGATACCGTTTTATTCCGTGAACAAGGACATTAACAGAACCATCGGGTAATTTTAGTTTTTTTACAACTTTACAAAGTACTCCGACTTTATAGAGATCTTTTGTTTTTATTACCTTATTTTCCTCATTATTGACAATATCTTGAGAAAGAGGAGTTTCGTTTTCACTTTTAGCATCAAATTTTACCAAATTAAGTGCTACATGGCCGACTCGCAATAGATAATCTTCAAGTTCGGGAATAAATTTTTCTTGATCCAAAATAATAGGGGCAATCATTCCGGGAAAGATGGGATTGTTCATAATGGGAATAATCACAGTTCTTTTAGGAAATTCGTTTTTATCATCTTCATTATTAGGTTTTTTAGGTTGAGGATAATCTTCCTCAATATGATCCATAGTCTCTCTCCTTCAAGTAGAATTAATAGTCTTTTACATTCTCACATCAACAACAAATCGTCCCGGAGAATCAAGATAAAAAATGTCAGCACTAATTTTCTCTTTAAAGTTTATCTCAACTGAGAGAGAACTTTTTGTAATGGGAAAAAAGTCTATACTTCTAATATATTTTGATTGTCCAAAAGAATGCTGCACTGCGCTGTTAAGCTTAGTATCAAAAAGATCTATATAGATCTTTTTGGCCTCTCCATCAATATGTCCATAAATCCGTGGTACTTGATCCGTTTCAAAATCAAAAACGACTCTCTCATATCCATCTGAGGATGCATAATGCTGCCGGATAAGTTTGAGTTTTGAAGCATTCTTCACCTCACCGTTGTGAAATATTCCTTTCTTGAGAAAAACAGATTTTTTACGGCCTTCTATTTTTCTGATTCTTTCATTCATGAGATTCTGGGCCATGGCCAGAGTACTAAAAAAGAAAAATATAGGTAGGAAGTACTGTTTTTTCATAAATTACTTTGATAGCTTTTTAAGCTTATGACAAGTAGCATATTCCTCAAATCATCCTTTGTTTTCCGATAAAACTCTTATTAGGGTTATATTACAAAAAGTAACATAGTTTCCAATATTATTATAAAAATCCATATATTTGGCAAGAATTCGGTAGAAATTTGCTGTCTTCAAGCAAGGTCGGAGTTTCCTTGCTTTCTTGCGCTAACACTGTATGGTGTCATCTCCGACAATAGTTAGTACAAATGTTGATCGATCAAGGCAGAACAATGCGGCCCTTGGCCGTGGAAAAATGAACTAAGAGGCAATAAGTAGTATCCCGCTGTGATAGAGGTAGTGAAAGCAGCACGTTATAGTATTGCCAGGTATAGGGAGGAGTCGTTCAAATATGGTGATGAATTTTGATGTTGTTTTTGTATTGTATCGTTCTTAGAATCGTTCAATGAGTAAACTTCTTGCTCAGAGAGAGAGTATGTTAAAAAACCATTTTAAATATCGGTATAGACGTTAGAGATGTTTAAAGCAAAGTATTTGACGGAACTTTTTGGAGGGACAATCCCTCGACAATATATCTCTCTCTGTACAGACTCACGAAAGTATAAGAACGAAGATGTTTTTTGGTGTCTCAATGGGCCCTCATTTAGAGGATCAGACTATGTTGAATCCGTCTATAAAAAAGGGTGCTTATTATTTTTTTTAGAAAAAGCATCTTATAAAGAAGGCCTTGCAAAGAAATGCCCTAAAGCTACTTTTTTTACAACGGATAATGCTCTGGCCTCTTTACAAGATTTGGGAAACAAATGTGTTGAAGAAGAAAAATGTAGAGGCCTTATTAGTATCGGTATCACGGGTTCTAACGGAAAGACGACGGTTAAGGAAATCACGGCCTTTATTCTTAGAAAACTTGTTGGACAAGATCAAGTCTTTGCAACACAGGAAAATTTTAACAATCACATAGGAGTGCCTTTGACGATCTTATCTATGAGTGAAAAAACACGCTTCCTCATTGTTGAAATGGGAACAAATTATCCGGGAGAGATTGAAAACCTGGCACATTTAAGTATGCCGGATGTAGGAATTATTACAAATATTGGAGAAGCTCATTTAAAATTTTTTAAAAATAAGAGAGGTGTTTTAAAAGAAAAAACCTCTCTTTATAACTATATAAGAGATCATTCACAACAACCTCTTGCTATCATTAATCATGATGATGAAATGCTCTCAACCTGTAATTATCCCTTTTCTATAACATTTTCCGAAAATAAAGACTCCTCTTATAATTACACAATAGATAATAATAGAATTCTCATTTTAGGACGAAAGAAATATATCATTGCGAATAAAAATATTAAAGAGCATTACAACCTTGTGAATCTCTTACAAAGCACTCTTTTTCTCATGCATTTATTACCTCACAGAAAGAATGACATTTTAGAGATTGCAGAAGACGTCAGTCTTCCGGACAACAATAGAAGCACATGGAAGTATTATCGAGGTATTAAGGTCTTTCTCGATGCTTATAATGCTAACCCTGCTTCCATGAATGCTTCTTTGAGGAGCTTCAAAAAGGCCACGGAAAGCTTGGATCGGGAAAAAATTCTGCTTATATTAGGTGACATGAATGAGCTTGGAGAGAATACGAGGTCCTCTCACCGTAAAATTGGCAAGCTTACAAAAGACTTAGGTTTTAGAAATGTATATTTTGTGGGGCGTTATTCCGGTTATTACCTAGAGGGACATGAAAGAGGAATTGCCTTTAAAGAGACTAAAAAGCTTTTGAATCAGTGGAAAAATATTCCAAGACTTTATAAGGCCGTTTTTTTAAAAGGTAGTCGGTCTTTACAATTAGAGTCACTATTAGATATAGTTTGAGTCTCGTACACAGGATAGCTTATATGTTGTTTCATATTCTCTTTCCCATGATGGAAGAAATGACAATTTTTAATATATTTCGCTATATAACGTTTCGGTCCTCAGTGTCATTTTCCTTGGCATTTCTCATCTCTCTTCTGTGGGGAGGGCCCTTTATCAAGTATATGAAAAAAAAGGAATTCAATCAGGTTATAAGAAATAATGGCCCTGAATCCCATTTTAAGAAATCCGGAACTCCAACTATGGGAGGTTTTTTTATTGTTGTTCCTATCTGTATAGTGATGTCCATATGTGGCAATTTTTTTTCTCTCCCCCTCGTTGCTGCTTTGTGCATTTTTGTGGCCTTTTCTGTTCTAGGGCTTTTTGACGATTACCTAAAAATGTTAAAAAAAAACACAACTGGTGTTTCTGCCAAGAAAAAACTTTTCTGGCAATTTTCCGTGGCCTTATGTGTTTGCTATCTTCTTGTCGAAAATAAAATTATTGATACTCGCCTTTATACCCCTTTTTTTAAAGAATATCTTATCGATATGGGGTACTTCTATATTGTATTCGCTTCTATTGTCATAGTGGGTTCAAGTAATGCTGTTAACCTCACCGACGGCCTAGATGGATTGGCCATTGGACCTATAGTGACAAGTGCAGCAACTTTGTCTCTTTTGGCCTATGTTTCAGGACATATTGAATTTTCTAAGTATCTGCATATCCCCTATATTGAAGGTGTAGGTGAATTGTCGGTTTTGGGCACTGCCATCATTGGTGCAAGTGTCGGCTTTTTATGGTACAATACCTATCCGGCACAAGTATTTATGGGAGATATTGGCTCTCTTTCTCTAGGAGGAGTTCTTGGGATGCTTGCTGTTTTAACAAAAAACGAACTCCTTTTTGCTCTTATTGGAGGAGTCCTTGTTTTAGAGGCCTTATCTGTTATTGCTCAAGTACTATCATTTAAAATTTTTAAAAAGCGGATTTTTAAAATGGCACCAATTCATCACCACTTTGAGCTTTTAGGGTGGTCGGAACCAAAAGTGATTGTGCGTTTTTGGATTATTAGCTTATTTTTTGCACTAATTTCAATTGCAACGTTAAAGATGAGATAGGTCATAATGAATCAGTTCAAGAATAAAAAAATTTTAATTGTCGGTATTGGAAAGATAGGATTTAAATTAATAGATTATTTCAATAAATTTAATTGTTCTATTAAAGTTACCGATTTAAAACCCATTTTTGATTTAAATAAGCAAATCAAAAGGCTTAAAAAAATGCCTTCTATCATAGGAATGACTTTTGGTGAACATAGAGATGAAGATTTTTTAGAGGCCGATGTTGTTGTCTATGACTCCATTGTCAACCCTGACTTACCTCAGTTAGAACTTGCGAGGAAAAGTGGAAAACCTGTGTATAGTGAATTTGCTTTGGCAAATATGCTATGCAAGAGGCCTTTAATTGCGGTTTGTGGAAGTTATGGAAGAACGGTTGTGGCCCATATGATTGGTTTTGCTTTAAAACTTGATGGAAGAAATGTTTTTGTTGGGGGGACTAAAAATTCAGCATTTATTGAGTACGCATCACTTCCTACTAAAGACAATATAGAATACGTTATTGTTGAAGCTTCTGCTTTACAAATGAGAAGACTCAATAATTTTCATCCGAAACTGGTTGTTTTTACTACACTCTCTGAAAACTTTCCGGAAAAACATTTTCAATCTATAAGAGATTACATTGACACAAAGTTTAGTTTTCAAAAAACACTTGGCAAAAAAAATACCCTTATCGTCAATTTTGATAAATTATCGGCAAATTCGCATTTTACAAATCTGAATTGTCAAACTTTATGGTATTCAAGAAAATCATTTATTCAACAGGGAGTTAGTGATCAAATTCGAGGCACTCATTTTCACAATAGGAGAATCCATATTGACATTGATCATCATTCGGAATTTGTTGTTAGTAAAATGAGGATTATCGGTCAAAATAATAGAGAAAACCTTCTTGCGGCCCTCACTGCTTGTAAAGTCCTCAATGTTTCTGATGAGGTATTGCAAACTTGTATTGAGAAATTCCCCGGAATTCCTCATCGATTGGAATTCCTTATGGAAAGAAATGGAGTGTTGTTTTACAATGATTCAAAGACAGAAACCATGAGAGAACTCGTAGAGAATATAAAATTATTTAAAAATCCTGTGATATTAGTTGCCGGAGGTAAGGATATTGAAGATGTGGATTATAGTTTGTTTGCAAAAGATATTATACGACATACGAGGGTTCTTGTTCTTGTCGGGGAATGTAAAGAGAAAATGAATAGAGCTTTTGGAAAGCGTATTCAAACGTTTATAGTGGGTTCTTTTGAAGAATCTATTCTTCTTGCTTATCAAAAATCAAGAACAGGAGATATTATCCTCCTCTCTCCGGGCAACCCTGCTACAGATCTTTTTAGAGATTATGAAGAACGAGGAAACTATTATAAAAAGCTTGTGTATCAACTTTAAGTCAGGGAAGGAAATATTTGTGGACACTAATTCAATTGATTCTAAAAAATTTTAACTTCTTTAAATAAAAAAATTTTCATAGGAAATTAAAGTAATATGAGCATAAAATAGATTTATGGATACTCATGTATTGCTTGATCGATATAGGCGACTTTTTATCGTCAATATAACGATCATCATGATTATTGGAATTATCATGGTTTATTCATCTAGTTATATGTATGCAAAAGAACTCTATGGAACTCCTTTTTACTATATTATCAAGCAAATTACATTTTCTCTTTTTGGTATTTTTATGGTTTTCATTGTTTCAAAAACAAAGAAAAGCTTTTGGTACAAATATGCTAGGAATATAAATATTTTTATGACATGTCTTCTTCTTTTAACATTGTTTCCTTATATAGGTACATCTGTTAAAGGAGCTCATCGATGGCTTGATCTATTCGGTTTAAAATTTCAACCTGGAGAATTTATTAAAATTACAATTACACTATCCTCAATAGTCTTTTTTGAACACTACACAAAACTTCAAAAAAAAGATGCAATTATTTATATCATCTCACTCATTGCTCCTCTACTCATTTTCCTTGCACAGCCTGATTTTGGAACTTTTTCCATTTGTTTTATATCGATGGCCTTTGTTTGCTACTTAAGTAGTTTTTCAAGAAAAATTTTTTACATCTTTTTATTATCGGGAAATTTCGCAATAGCTCTGCTTTCTCTTATAACGCCGTATAGGGCCGCAAGATTGCTTTCTTTTTTGGATCCATGGAAAAATGCGCAGAGTTCAGGTTTTCAAATTATACAGTCCTATTTGGCCTTTGCTAATGGTCATATTTTCGGACAAGGGCTTGGCAACAGTAATGAGAAGCTCTTCTATTTACCCGAGGCGCATAATGATTTTATCTTTAGTGTTATCGGTGAGGAAATGGGACTTCTAGGAATTATTTTTGTTGTTTTTTTATTTTTCTCTTTCGTTTATTTAGGACTAAGAATGGCCGTTTTGTTAAAAGATAAACATTCTATCATGCTAGTAGCTTCTATGACATTTCTTCTTGGTTTACAGGCCTTTTTAAATATGGGCGTTGTGTTGGGGTTATTGCCAACCAAAGGACTTAATCTACCCTTCATTAGCTACGGTGGATCATCACTGGTGGCAAATTTTATTTTAGTAGGCCTTTTAATTTTATATGTTGGAAAAAAACCTCTTCACTTCTTTTATACTAAAAACTTAAGTTGACAAAAATTTCAGGCCTATGATACTTCCTACTAAAAATCATCGTTGTTGAGCGAAACAATGAAAACTATGGAATATCGTGATATTCGGTTACATTTTGTAGGCATAGGTGGGGCCGGAATGAGCGGTATCGCTGAAGTTCTCCTTTCTCTTGGGTATACAGTATCTGGATCAGATATCAAAGAATCCGAGAAAACAATCTATCTAAAAAGCTGTGGTGTAAAAATTTATATAGGACACAGGGAAGAAAATATTCAGGGAGCTTCTTATCTTGTTTATACCTCAGCGATTACAATTGATAATATAGAATTAGAGGCCGCAAAAAAATACCATATCCCTGTTATAAAAAGAACTCAAATACTTGCAGATTTGATGAGGACAAAAAAAGGAATCTCTGTGGCCGGAACTCATGGGAAAACAACAACTACAGGAATTTTAGCAACAATTATAGATGGAAATAACTTTGACCCTACTTATATTATCGGTGGGAGGCCTCTTAATTTTCAAAGGCATGCAAAGGCCGGCCGAGGCGATTATCTTATTATAGAGTCTGATGAGTCTGACGGTTCCTTTCTTCTTTTAGATCCTATTTATTCAGTCGTAACAAATATAGACTATGATCATATGAATTTCTATCAATCAAAAGAGAATCTTTATAGGTCATTTGAGCAATATATCAATAGAGTTCCATTTTACGGAATTGTTGCAATCAATATTCATGATAAAAATATAAAAGCTATTATCCCCCGGATAAAACGGAGATGGGTCAGTTTTGGAATTTTAAATGATTTAACAGAAGTTCCAACTATCTATGCAACAAATATTGTTCATTCTGATAAAAATACAAAGTTTGACGTTTATATAGATGGAAAAAAACTAGGTACAATAGTTATTAATATTCTTGGATACCATAATATTCTTAATGCTTTGGGCGCAATTACTATTTCGTATTTTATGGGAATAGATTTTCAATCTATTCAGAATGCTATATCTTTATTTAAAGGAATAGAAAGACGTTTTCAAAAAGTTTTTGAGCAAGGGGATTTTGAACTTTTTGATGATTATGGACATCATCCTACAGAAATTCGCTCTACTCTGAAAACATTGAAAATGATGAGGCCTCTTAAAAAGAGAATTGCTATTTTTGAGCCTCATCGGTTTAGTCGAACGAAAGAACATTGGAACGAATTTTCTTCTTGTTTTAAATATGTAGATGAGGTTTATGTTTTAGATATTTATTCTGCCACGGAAGAACCAATTCTCAATATTGACTCTAAGCGTCTTGTTGCAAAAATGAAAAATAATAAAAATCGTGTATTTTACTGCGAAAATAAATATTTTGGAAAAACATTAGAAAGCTTGAGAAAACAAAAAGTTACAGTTATGGCCCTTGGAGCAGGTTTTATTGGAGAGGAAATAAGGAATTGGATGAAAAATGTTAAGTAACCTTATTAAAGATATTCCTGGGTTAAACCTGAAAGAAAATTGTGATTTAACAAATTTTTCTACTTTGCGTTTAAAATCCATGGGAGATATCATTTTTGTCTCTTCTAAAAAGTCATTACAATTTCTTTTATTAAAACTCAAAAAGCATGATATTCCCTATCGTATTTTGGGATGGGGTGCAAATCAGATTTTACCTGAAAGGGGCCGGAGCGTTTTTATTAAGTTAAAATTTCCTTTTGATAAAGAGAATTATCTTTCAAAAATGAGAGATGAGTATGATCTTCCCGCCTCTGTTTCTTTGAATACTCTTTCATCTCACGCCATTATTTACGGTATAAAGGGTTGGGAAGTATTTACGGGAATTCCTGCTAGTTTGGGTGGGGCCATCTATATGAATGCAGGAACGGAATTAGGAGAGATTAGAGAGGTTCTTAAGACAGTTACTATCATTGATTCCGGAGGAAAAGAGAAGGTCATTACGATTGATTATAATTCCTTTTCCTATAGAAAAAACCACTTTGTGAAAAAAGGGGATGTGATCGTTTCTGCCAAATTGATTCATCAAGGGTATAGTGAAAGCATTTCTAAAAAAATAAGGCAATATTTAAAAAAACGAGGCCGTACTCAACCATTAAATAAATTTACTTGTGGATGTGTATTTAAAAATGCTTCTCAATCTTGTCGAGCAGGAAAATATATAGATATAATAGGATTTAAAGGACTTTGTTTTAAAAATATTATGGTAAGTAAAAAGCATGCTAATTTTTTTGAAAATCGTGGCATATCTACAGCGGAAGATGTAAAAAGATTTATTAACTATATAAAATACGAAATAGAACTCAATTTTGGTATCAAATTTGAAACAGAAGTTCAAATCTGATAATAGGCCATGTTAAAGAAGATTATTTTCTCGCTTAGCTTCTTCGTTAGTACTCAAGAGGTTTTTTCTACTCCATTAAAGGATATTTTTAATCAAGTAAAGTTTAGAACAAATTTTGGGAACTGTCCTTCTCGCGCAGTGGGGAGTTTAGTTCTCAATCTTGTAAAGCATTTTGAACAAAAAAAATCTTTGAGAAACCTTAAAAAGAAAATAGTCAACAATAAGTTAGATAAAAAATATTTTCTTTCCCATTATTCTATTGCCTATGCTCCTTTGAAAGGATTATTAAGTTTTTCCTTTGATTGCCCTCAACCTCTAATGAAGGTTCAGTTATATAAGAAAGATGGAGGTATGTACGAGGCCATATTAGTAGATAATGGTCAACTTTACGATCCAATTTATGAAACCCTTATGAGGTCGGAAAAAAAACTCGATCACGACCTCGCTTATTTGGCGATACCTATTGGAGAAATGGATGAAAAGGCCCAGTTAAAAATAAAAGACTTTATTCTATCTGTAGATGAGTTGTTTAGAAGAAAAATCTCAGAAGTAATTTTAGCAGAAAATGGTGATTTAACTATTATTATGTCTATTCTTAGTCATCCATTGAGTATTTTTATAGGCAACCAAGAATGGGAAGAAAAGATGAAAAAGCTCAAAAGGCTTATAAAATACGTTGAAATAAGACGCAAAGTCCCAGCTATAATAAATATTATAAATCTAGAAAAAGTGATTGTCAAGTTTAATAACAAATTCTAAACTTTTCTTAGGCACGCACGTCTTCGAGGGTTTTTCATGGATGAAAGGAATATAATTGTTGGCCTTGATATAGGTACAACAAAGGTTTGTACGGCCATAGCATTATTGCAAAAAGGGTCAAATCCTGAACTCATTGGCCTTAGTGTTCAACAAAATAACGGTCTTAAGAAAGGATTCTTGGTAGATATTGAACAGACTGTTACTTCTATTAGAAAATCTTTAAACGAAGCAGAACTTATGGCCGGAGTGAATATCTCAAAAGTTGCTATTGGTGTTGCTGGCGATCATATCGCCAGCTTTAATAGTTCTGGAGTTGTTGGCATTAAAGGTTCGGAAATTGATCAACAAGATATAGAAAGAGTATTAGATGTCGCCAAGGCCGTCGTTCTTTCTAGTGATAGAGAGATTTTACATGTGATTCCACAAGGATTTTTTGTTGATAATATTCCTAATATTAAAGACCCCTTAGGAATGTGTGGTGTTCGTTTAGAGGCCAATGTTCACATAGTAACAGGAAGTGTTTCTCTTATACAAAATTTTATTAAATGCGTTGAAAGAACCGGCGTTGATGTTGATAATGTCATTCTCCGATCGATTGCTTCCTCTAGTGCAGCACTATCTCAAGGAGAAAAAGAGATGGGGGTCATCCTTGTTGATATCGGTGGAGAGACAACGGATATTGCTGTTTGGAAAAATTCTCACTTGGTTTATTCTCAAATTATTCCTGTTGGAGGAAACCATTTTACCAATGATTTAGCAGTAGTATTAAAAATACCCTACAATGATGCGGAAAAAATTAAAATACATTGTGGAAAAGTTCTAAAGCAAGACCTCAGTGAAGATGAAAGTTTAAAACTACAAAAAATATTAGGTGTGCGCTTTAAGGATATAGATTTTGATATTATTGACAGCATCTTAAAAGCAAGGGCCGAAGAATTGTTTAATATTATAAAAAATGTTATTTCAAAGAAGTCTCTGGAAAACAATATTGTGGGAGGAATTGTCCTAACCGGAGGAGGCGCTTTGATACAAAAACTATCGGCCCTAGCGGAATATATTGTTGAAGTACCTGCAAGAATAGGGTCTCCTGAATCTTTTGCCGGAATGACCGGTATTGTGAAAGGCCCTAAATTTGCTACGGCCTTGGGACTAATTCTTGAATCACAAAAGAAAAATATTAACCATTATGATAATTTCGTGTCTAAGAAGTTAGATATTTTTGGCAAATTAAGTGGGTCATTTCGGTCTGCTTTTAGAGAAATTTTTTAGTTGTATAGGAGGTAAATACCATGTTTGAAATAAATGATTCAGAACAAAGAGACGAGGGTGCCGTTATTAAAGTTATTGGAATTGGTGGTGGAGGATGTAATGCCGTCAACACAATGATTAAATCCGGTTTATCTGGTGTTGAATACGCCGTGGCCAATACTGATGCTCAGGCCTTAAAAGCAAGCTTGGCGACAACAAAGATACAATTAGGGGCCGATCTAACCAAGGGCCTAGGAGCAGGAGCAAATCCTGAAATAGGTAGGAAGGCCGCCTTGGATGACTATGAAAAGTTAAGTGAAATTATTGAAGATGCCGATATGGTTTTTATTACTGCCGGTATGGGTGGTGGAACAGGTACCGGGGCCACTCCTGTCGTTGCAAAATTAGCAAAAGATCTTGATACTCTTACTGTCGGAGTTGTAACAAGGCCGTTTACGTTTGAAGGAAGAAGAAGGTTTCGACAAGCAGAAGCAGGGATCTTAGAATTAGAAGATAATGTTGATTCTCTTATTGTGATTCCCAATCAAAAGCTTCTTCATATTGCAGGAGAGAAACTTTCACTTATAGATACCTTTAAGAAGGCCGATGATGTTTTACTTAATGCTGTGAGAGGTATTTCTGATTTAATCAATCATACGGGACATATCAATGCTGATTTTGCCGACGTAAAAACCGTGATGGCAAATAAGGGGATGGCCCTTATGGGGGCCGGTATGTGCTCCGGAGAAAATCGGGCCATTAAGGCCGCTACGGAGGCCATCTCTTCACCTCTTCTCGAGGATGTTTCTATAAGAGGAGCAACTGGTATTATCATTAATATTACGGGTAACGAGTCTTTAACTATGCATGAAACAAATGAGGCCGTTACATTGATTATGGAAGAGGCCGATGAGGATGCAGAAATTATTTTTGGTACAGTTATTGATGAGAAATTGGAAGATTCCGTTAAAATTACGGTTATCGCTACAGGCCTTGGAGAAAATGATAAGTCCAAAAAAATAAAGTCTCAGCTAAAAACTACAGTGGCCGCATACAATGCAGATACATCTCTTGATAAGAGCTCTCTGAGAAATCCCCCCTTAAAATCTGATGTTAACAGGGCCGATCCTCCAATGGTTCCAAGAGAGCGTTTTGAAAAAAATAATGAATTAGACAATAAATTCATTGATGAAAATAGTGAGTCCCTTAATTATCATACCGTGGCCACTCCAGACCCTGAGCAACTTTCTAACATTGTTCGGGATACACCTGATCGATATAATCAATCAAAAGGTGATCGAGAACGATCTCAATCTTTCTTAAAAAAAGAGTTAAATGGGTCTAATCGGGCCAAGTCTATAGCAGAAAAATTAGGATTTATAGAGTTTGACGAGGGTGAACTCGATAAACCTTCTTATTTGAGAAAAAATAAGAATACGGTTTCTAAGATTGAAGAGGCCCGTGCTCTTTCAGATCTCTAAATTAGGAATCAATCCATAACATCTTATAAAAGCAATTGAGTCGGTTGATGTCGGTTCTTTGACACTTTTTTTTATTAAGTGGAATAAAATTCCTAATTTTTTAACCTTGTTGAAAGGAACTTTAGGCAAATGTATAATTTTTGACAGGGAATATGTAATAATTTCCCTATCTATCTAGGAGGAAATAATGGCAAATGGTAAGAAAAATAAAGAGGAACAAAACAAATCTAACCAAGTTAAAAGCTCTGGGAAAAATCCATTATTGGCCTTGCTTCTATTCCTTAATATGATTTTTGTTTTGGGTATAGGGGGCATCCAGTATTTAATGTTCCAAAAACAATCGGAAGAAATATCTTTAAAAGATATCGTTGAAGCAGATATAAAAACAAAGAAAGAAGACCTTGAAAATGAAGATATTATTGGAATGGCAAGAAAAGAAGACGGTATACTCTTTCCTCTTGAAAGCTTTACGGCAAACCTTGCTCAAAGTGACGGCGCAAGGCGATTCGTCAGAATGGTTGCCGTTTTAAAGTTTAGCAAAGATTCAAGTGATGAAGAATTCCAGGCCAGAGTACCTCAAATAAGAGATACTATCATTAGTACATTAAATTCAAAAAGACCGGAAGATATTTTAAAAACAGAAGGAAAAACATTTTTAAAAGAAGAGATCAAATCATCTATTAATAGTTTTTTAATTGATGGAAAAGTTTTGGATGTTTTTTATGTTAGTTTTCAAGTTAATTAGAAATTTTATCTAAAACTAGATAAAATGCCGATCATTCAAAACCTAGGAGGGGTTAAGAATGGAACAGATTTTAAGCCAAACTGAAATCGATGCTCTCCTTAATGCAGTTCAAGAAGGTGATGATAGTTTCATTAAGGGTCCTTCTGAGAATTTATATGACAATACGAATGTACAACCCTATGACCTCACTAATCAAGATCGAGTTATTCGGGGAAGAATGCCGCTTCTTGATATTATTTATGAAAGATTTATCAGAACATTTCGTGTTTCTCTTTCAAATTCTTTAAGAAAAATATCCACAATATCTATTGTATCGACAGATTTATTGAAATTTAGAGAGTTTATTAACACACTACCTATTCCAAGCTGTATGTGCATCATGCGATTAAATGAATTAAGGGGCCCATCAATTTTAGTTTTTGAATCTAAATTAGTTTACGCAATTATAGATTCTTATTTTGGAGGAACCGAAAGGCTTTTTTCAAAAATTGAGGGTAAAGAATTCACAATGATTGAGCTTTCTTTTATGAAAAAAGTTATGGAAATGGCAATACATGACTTAGAAGAAGCATGGGCCCCTATTCATCGAATAGATGCTCAGTATTTGAGAACAGAAATTAATCCACAATTCGTCGGCATTGTTCCTCCATCAGAAATTATTATTACAACAACTCTTGATGTTGAATTTGAATCAGCATCAGGTGCAATTATGATTGTTGTTCCTTATGCAACTATTGAACCTATAAAAGAGAGATTAAGTTCTAGCTTTCAAAAAGATAGTGCTATTACAGATTCTGTTTGGACTCAGACTATGAACGATCATCTTATGGATGTTAAATCTGATTTAATTGTAAAATTAGGGGAAGCGGAAATGAGTATTGGAGACCTCATTACCCTTAAAAAGGGGGACATCATCCCTTTGAATTCCAAGGCCTCAGGTGAAGTGATTGTCGCCGTAGAAGGTGTTGATAAAATGAAATGTCTTATGGGAAATCTTAGAGGTAATAAGGCCATCCAGATAACAGAGATTGTAGAAACAAAGTCAAAGGAGTAGAAAAATGGAAGAAAACAAAGAATCGGAAATACAAGAAACGTCGGGGAAAAACAATCCTGTTGACTCTAAAGGGAATAATAATATTAATGAAGAGCAAATTAAACAGTTAGCTGATAAAATCAAAACAGGAGATGATGCATTAAATAAGCTAAAAATTCAAAGTCTTGATTTTATTTTAGATATTCCATTAACAGTAACTGTTGAACTAGGCAAGACATCAGTTATTATCAAAGATCTTTTACAACTAGGACAAGGTTCTGTTTTAGAGTTAAACAAATTGGCCGGAGAACCTCTTGAGATTCTTGTTAATAGCAAGCTTATTGCAAAAGGCGAAGTTGTTGTCGTCAATGAAAAGTTTGGAATCAGGTTAACAGATATTATAAGTCCTATAGATAGAATTGAAAAACTTAAGTAAGAGAGGAATGTAATGAATAATTTGATCTCGATAATTTCTTTGTTAGGAATCTCATTTTGCTTGAATGCTAAGACAAGAATTACATCTATTGAGTTTAATAGAGACAATGATGTTGGTAAAATAGTTGTTTTCTTAAAACAACCTATACTTTCAAGTCCCAAATTAGTTATTAAAGATAAAATCATCCAAGTTGTTGTTCCAAATGCCTCTGTTTGGCCGAAAATTCAAAAAAAAATATCTCTTAATAAAAACTTAGATGCTCAAATTTTGGCCTATCAATATACTAAAGATACTGTAAGAGTTAGGGCCGTGTTACCTTACAATATAAAAAATATTGCTTCTAAAGTTAATCTTGTTGAAAAACAACAATCTATTGAGGTTTTTTTCCCCATTCTATTATCAAATCCAAAAGACACCTTAGTTTCTAAATTACAGTTACAGGACAAGGATTCTTATGATGAATCCTATTTAGAGCTTCTTTTGAATGACAAAAAAAATTCAACATATAAAAAAGAGAAGGCCTATTTAAACACAAACAAAGAAAGCATTGATCAGAAAAAACATGATGTTGTAAAACTTAAGATGTCCGGTCAAGATAAAAGGCCACGTTTTTCCGTATTACCTTATTTAGGGAAATTTACAGTTTTTCTTGGATTAATGCTTTTAAGTTTTTTCATTATAGTTAGTTTCCTTAAAAAAGGTGTATTTAATAGAGGGAAATCAGGATTGTTAGGTAACAAAAAAACTGTAGAGGTTTTACATAAAACCTTTATTGCTCCTAAAAGGAGTATCATGACAATAAAAGCATATAATCAAATTCTTCTCATTGGAGTAGATGAGAAAGGAATGCATTTCTTAACAGAAATCAAAACTCCTATAGATTTTTTAAAAGATAGCGAACGACAAATCACCAGTGACAACTTTGACACTAATGTTGAAAGTGCAAGTTCAAAAGGTAAAAAATTTAATATAAAAGAAGTTTTAAATAGGCCTGCAGAGAGCAATGAAAAGGATAAAATAAGATTCTCAGAGCGTATTAAGAACAAGGTCAAAGACTTAAAATCATTGCAATAGGAAATAATATTGAAAGTAATATCCATGTTGTTTTTAGGAGTATTTGTGCCATTCGTATTAAATGCACAGACATCTTTAAATATTCCCGGAATATCTCTTAATTTTGGTAAAGGTGCTAATCTAGTTGATACGATAGAGATCCTTATATTGTTTACTTTTTTAACCTTAGCACCGGCCTTTTTAATTTTATGTACATGTTTTACGAGAATTGTTGTTGTTTTATCTTTTATGAGGCAGGCCATGGGAACCCAGAATGTTCCACCTAATCAATTGCTCATAGGTTTTGCATTATTTTTGTCAATATTTGTTATGAAACCCACAGGAGAAATAATATATGAAAATTCAATTCAACCTTATATGCAAAAAAAAATCCCTACATCTTTGGCCGTTAAACAAATAACAGATGCTCTTCGATTTTTTATGAGCAAACAAGTTCGAAAAAATGATATTGCTCTTTTTTATGACGTCACAGGAACTATTGCTCCACAAACAATACAAGACGTCCCTACTCACTTTCTTGTTCCTGCATTTATTATTTCTGAACTTAAAACGGCCTTTCAAATAGGATTTCTTCTCTATATACCATTTCTTATTTTAGATATGGTCGTGGCCTCTGTTCTTATGGCCATGGGAATGATGATGCTACCTCCTATCATTATTTCGTTACCATTTAAATTACTACTCTTTGTTCTTGTGGATGGCTGGCAACTTGTAACAGGGTCTCTTTTGAAATCATTTAATTAGGAAGTGAGATATGAATTACGATCAATTTGCAGATATTGCTCAACGGGCGGTCAAAGTTACTCTTTATATTTCCTCACCAATGTTGTTAGGAGCACTTTTTATAGGCATTGCTGTCTCTTTATTTCAGGCAGTTACACAGATTAATGAACAAACACTTTCTTTTATACCAAAAATTATAGTTATTATAGGCTCTCTTGTTTTATTAGCACCATGGATGTCTGAGGTTATGACAAATTTCACAAGAGAACTTATATTAGAAATACCAAAAATTGTATCTCAGAGGTAATATTGATTAATATTCAAATCATTAACTACCCTGTTTTTTTGGCATTCTGGCTCAGTTTCTCAAGATGGATTACCATTATTATTCAAATGCCTCTTTTTGATGGGATGCAAATCCCTCAGGTAGTCAAAGTTTTGGTAGCTCTTGTCGTGACTTACGCTTTTTTCCCTTTTGTAGAGCAACAAATACTTCAGGACATTTCTTATTTAGGTGAAGATAGCTTTTGGCCGTTAACAATTTTTAATGTGCTTGTAGGATTAGTCTTAGGTTTTTTTGTGAGATCACTTATGAGTATTTTTATTTCTTCAGGTACTATTATTTCTCAACAAATAGGGCTTTCTGCAATTTCTTATTTTGATCCTATGACGGCCAGAGAAATAGGATCGTTTGAAAAACTTATACAATGGACAATGATTGCTATGATTTTGTCTTCCGGAGCACTCATTCCAATGTTTAAAGGCATTATAAGTACATTCTCTTCTATTCATATATATGATTTTGGCAACTTTTCATCATCACCAATTTTTTTTAAAAACTTATTTAAATCAATATTCCTTTCCTCATTATTATTATCTTCGCCTCTGATTTTTACCAATCTACTGACAATGACTCTTTTAGGGATAATCGCAAGAATTGTACCTCAAATGAATATTATTATGATTAGTTTTGTTTTGAATATAGGTTTTGGATTTCTTGTTTTTTTTACAACAGCGAAAGAATTCTTTCAAGTTGGATTCTCAATTTATACTAAGCAATTAGGCCTCTGGCTTCAATTCATAGTATAGGATTTTTTTAGAATGGCAGAAGAATATAGTAGCAATAATGATACGGAAAAAACAGAAGAGCCTACTCAATATCGCATTGATGAATTTAGAAAACGAGGTGATGTTGCATCATCTAGAGAACTTACAAGTGCTTTAGTCTTAGCGGCCTCTCTTTTATCATTGATATTATCGTTTACATATATGTACGAAACATTAGCTCAATTTATTAATTGGTTATACACTCTAGATCATTCTAAAGCTTTTGAACAAAAAAAATTTTTTGAAATTGTCGAAAAATCTGTAAGTACAATGTTGTTATGTGCGGCCCCTATTTATATTATAACTTTCTGTGTAAGTATTATCTCTAATGTTATTCAAGTAGGTTTTTTATATGCCCCTGAGGTGTTGACTATAAAATGGGAAAGAATAAACCCTATTCTTGGAATAAAAAAACTATTTACAATACGTTCAGCTTTAGAGGCCTTAAAAGGGGTTTTGAAATTTCTTTTTATCTTTTCTATTGTTTATTTCTTTATGAAAGAAGAAATAACAAAACTGAACGGGTATCTTCATTTGGATTATATCCAGGGGATGCATCATGGAAAAAATGTAATTGTTAAAATTATATTTTTTATTCTCATCGGACTGTTCTTAATTGCGGTATTTGACTTTTCTTATCAAAAAATAAGTTATTACAATAAGCTTAAAATGACGAAAGAAGAAATAAAAAGAGAACGAAAAGAACAAGAGGGTAATCCGGAAATAAAGCAACGAATTAAAAATATACAAAAGGAAATGTCGCAAAAAAGAATGATCCAAGACGTTCCTAAGGCCGATGTGATTATTGCAAATCCAACTCATATTTCCATCGCTTTGAAATATGAAGCAAAGACTATGAGTTCACCAAAAGTTATAGCTAAAGGAATTGATTTCATCGCATTGAAAATCAGGGATGTTGCTCGGGATCATGATATACCTATCGTCGAAAATATTTCTTTAGCAAGAAATCTCTATAAAATAGTGAAACTTGGTAGTTTTATTCCTCGTGATCTTTATAAGGCAGTTGCTGAAGTTTTAAGCTTTGTGTACAAAATTAAAAAAAGAAAAATAGACAATGAAAGAATTTCTTGAAAGATTTAAAGTTTTAACGAAAAACTCTGATTTGGCCGTAGCTTTTGGCCTGATGCTCATTCTTGCCGTCATCGTTATTCCTATCCATCCATTTATCTTGGACCTTTTAATAGCTCTTACATTGGCCGTGACAATTATGATTTTATTTATTTCTGTGTATATAACAAAACCGTTAGATTTCTCTACCTTTCCATCACTCCTTCTTATTATTACTCTTTTTAGGATTTCTTTAAATGTTGCTTCTACGAGAAATATTCTTTTAAGAGGAGCAACAGATGGAACAAGTGCGGCCGGAAACATTATCAAATCCTTTGGCGAGCTTGCTGTTGAAGGAAATTATGTTGTCGGTATAGTTGTATTTGCTATTTTAGTTATTACAAACTTTGTTGTTATTACTAAAGGCGCAGGGCGAGTAGCAGAGGTTTCTGCTAGATTTATATTAGATGCAATGCCGGGTAAGCAAATGGCCATTGATGCTGATCTTAATTCAGGTCTTATTAATGAGGATCAAGCAAGAATTCGAAGGAAAGAAATTGCTGCTGAGGCCGATTTTTACGGTTCTATGGATGGTGCTTCAAAATTTATTCGAGGAGAGGCCATTGCAAGTATTCTCATTACGGCCCTAAATATTATTGCAGGAATGATCATTGGCATTTCTCAATACGGCATGGATATGTCAACCGCAGCACAAGCATTTACTCTTTTAACTGTAGGTGACGGGCTGGTTTCACAAATTCCGGCCATTATTATCTCTGTTGCTGCAGGTATTATTGCTACGAGGAATACAGATGACAATGCTCTTGGTGTTCAAGTAGGAAAAGAATTTAGAGTTTATCCTAAGGCCTTGTATATTACAGGAGGGGTCTTAGTTGTTTTTTCAACAATTCCCGGTCTCCCTCTTTTGCCTTTTATTCTTTTAGGAGGAGGTTTTGTCGGTAGTGGATATTGGATTGAATATCAAAACATTATTGATTCTCAAAATGAGAAAATTGAAGCAGAAGAAAAGAGGACAACTCCTGAAGGATTAGAAGACCTATTGGCCCTAGAGCTTATTGAGCTTGAGGTAGGATATGGCCTTGTTAATCTTGTTGATGCTAATCAAAGTGGAGACCTTTTAGAAAGGATCACTCATATAAGAAAACAATTTACTCTTGATTGGGGTGTTATTGTTCCTTCTATAAGAATAAAAGATAATCTAGAATTAAAACCTAGTGAGTATATTGTAAAATTAAAAGGAGTTCAGGTTGCTTCTGGAGAACTTGTATCAGATCATTATCTGGCCATGGACCCCGGGTCTGTTGTTGAAAAAATTGACGGTGTTGAAACGGTAGAACCTGTTTTTGGATTGCCGGCCGTATGGATTTCTGAAGATCAAAAGGAAGATGCTCAATATAATGGTTATACAGTTGTTGATCTTTCAACGATTATGGCCACCCATCTAACAGAGCTTCTTAAATCAAATCTTCATGAGCTTTTTGGAAGACAAGAACTATCACATATTTTAGATAATTTTAAAGAAAAGAATCCAAAAATTGTTGGTGACCTTATTCCGGAGATATTGCCGTTAGGAACGATTTTAAGAGTTATTCAAAACCTACTAAAAGAAAGAGTAAGCATTAGGGATATGAGAACGATATTGGAAACGCTTGCAGAATATGGCACTTCAATAAAGAATGCTCAAACTTTAACCGAGTTTGTGAGACAAGGTCTTTACAGAACAATTACAGAATCTATAAAGAGTGATCAAGGAGATGTTCCTATCTACACACTTGATGGAAGGGTAGAAGAATCTTTTATATCAAATATTGCTACAACAGATAAGGGAGAAGAGCTATCGTTGGATCATAAATTGATGCAGAACATTTTAGCATCTCTTAATGAAAAGGTTGACGATGCAACGGAGGCCGGAGAAAAAATGGTTATTCTTTGTTCTGCAAAAATAAGAGGACATTTTAAAAGATTAATAGAAAAGACGCTTCCAAATATTGTGGTTGTAAGTCATGGAGAATTAAGTCCGAATGTGAATATTCGGTCGCTTGGAACAGTGAGGTTATAGTATGTATGTCAAAAAATTTGAATCAGAAACACTTAATGATGCATTAAAGGAAATAAAAAATGATCTTGGCCCTGATGCCATCATCTTGAAAACAGTGACAAACAAAGGAATTAAAGGTGCCTTTAAAAAGAAAAAAATAGAGATTACTGCGGCCATAAGCGAAAAGAATTATCGTAAAAAGGCCAAGATCGATTCTGTTTTAGACGATGATCAAAGAGAAAAGTTTTATTCTGAAAAATCGGGCCATATTGCCCATATGATTGATAATCATGATGCTTTTCAGGAGCAACAGGAGGAAAAGAATGTGAAAGAAGCATATCAAGACCAAGAAAGTTATGGAAAAATAGGAATCAATAGGACTGTTAAAAAAGTTGAGCAAAAAAATCTTGAAGACTTTTTAAATGGTGCAATTACAACAAAGGAATCAATAAAACCTAAGAAGAAGGAAGGCCTTTTTGATAAAGAAGATAGTGGAGAATATTTTAAAAAAATCTGTGAATTGGAAAATAAAATTGTAGGCCTTGAAAAGAAGATAGAATCTATAACGAATAATGATCCTTATAATCTTTTTGAATTAAGAACGACATTGAGAAGTCTAGAGATAGATGAAAAATGTATTCAAGAAGTAATTAAAAAAGTTCTTTCTCAATTTTCACGAAAAGAAATTCAAAACACGGAAGGTCTTTATGAGTTCGTATTGCAAGAAATGCTTTCAAAAATCAACACTTCTATCGCCGATGTAGGATCCTCTTCTTCTGTAACGTTATTTTTATCAGAGTCTCAATGTGGGCAGAGTTGTACCATAAAAAAAATGGCCGCATTAAAAGAAGGAAGTGTGATAATTAGTAAAAACAAATCTCATGAAAAAGATTTTGCAAAAGAAATCTATGGGATCAAGTCTTTAAATGCGTCATCCTTTTCAGATATTGTAACTTTTACTAAAGAATATTTTGAAAAAGAAAGGCCTGTTTTTATTGATTACAAAAATTCTAATAAAGAAATTTATGATATTAAGAAAGTTATTAAAGCGTTAAGCAAAGCTTTTGATAATGTTAAAGTACTGCTTTGTATTTCTTCAATTCATTCAGAGATCTACAATAAAAGAATTTTATCTAGGTATAATCAACTTAGTGATGGAATCATTGTAACAAATCTTGATTTATGTTTGAATTATGGTTCTGTTTTTAATATTGCTTATAATTTTAGAAACACTCCCTTAAAGTTTTTTGGAACAGGCGATGTCATTCCTGATGATATTGAGGCCGCAACAGGCGAGAGAATTATTGCAGGACTATTTCAATTAGATTGAGTTTGTGAGATATATTATATTAAACAAGGATGTTTATGGATAAAACTAGCGAATGGTTATCTTCTCTTAACAAATATAGCTCTGATAATAGCGGCCATAAAAGATCAAGTGATAGATCGCGTGTTATTTCCATAACAAGTGGCAAAGGAGGAGTTGGCAAGACATCAATCTCTCTTAAAATTGCAAAACTTCTTTCAAAAAAATTTAAAACACTTTTGATTGATTGTGATATCAACCTTTCAAATACATCCATAAGACTAGGGATTCCTATAGAAAATAATTTTCATTGTTTTATTAATGGGGAAAAAACTCTTGATGAATGTCTCTACAAAGATGGAAATTTTCATCTTTTACCCTCTTGTAATGGGAATATGGAGATTTTTAAAAGTAATTTAAAAAGCGATAAAATCATTTTAAACATTATCAATCAATATAGAAACAAATATGAATATATTATATTGGATTGCTCTGCAGATATTACACAAGTAACACTTAACTTAAATGCTTATTCAGATGATCGATTTATTGTTGTAGTTCCAGATAAGGCGTCAATAACAGACTCTTATTCTCTCATAAAAATTCTGGCAGCAAAATATATGATAAAAGAAAACTATCTTATAGTGAATAAAGTTTCCAATATAATACAGTATCAAAAAATTATCAAAACGTTAGGAGATACAGTTGATCACTTTGTTGGGGGGAGGCTGAAGATACTTGGGAGCATTCTTTTAGAAAAAGAGTTGAGAATGGAAGATTTTGATACAGTACTTTTAAATGAGGAAAAATCTTCTCTTCATTATTCTTTTATTAAATTAGTTAAAAACTATACCGAAATGACTTTAGGAGTTCCTAAGCATTTACAAAATAATCAATCAATAAAATCATTGCCATATGATAAAAAAGATTTTGGATTGACTACTATAAATTAATTTTGGAGTTGAAAATGTCGTCTTTGGCAAAAAAACTTAGGAACTTAAAGGACTACAATAGTAAAATTGATGCAAAAACAAAAGATGAAATTATTATAGGATATGCTCCATTAATAAAATATATCGCCCAAAAAATAGCGGCAAAACTTCCTTCTAATATAGAACTGGATGACCTTATCTCTTGTGGAGTAATCGGTCTGATGGATGCTATAGATAAGTACGATCATACTCGAGATAACAGATTTAAAACTTACGCAGAGTTTCGGATTCGAGGATCAATTTTAGATGAGTTACGGGCCCAAGATTGGGTTCCTCGTTCCGTGAGAGAAAAGGCAAAACTTCTTGAAAAAACCTATAGAAAAATCGAGATTGAGCTTGGAAGGCCTGCTAAAGATGAAGAAATGTGTGCAGAACTTAAATGTACACAGGAAGAATTCTATACCCTTTTGAATAAATCAAAATCAATATCTCTTCTCAATATTGATGATTCAACATCATTTACTAGAGGAGATAAAAAACTTATGATTGAATTGATAGAAAAATCTCGAGTGACCAATCCTTTTACTATGGTATCTCGTGAAAATTTAAGAGATAAATTAAAGGGAGAAATAAAAACTTTAGGAGAAAAACAGAGACTTGTATTGTCTCTTTATTATTATGAAGACCTAAACCTTAAAGAAATAGGTCAGATTCTCAATGTAACAGAATCAAGAGTATCTCAATTACATACTCAAGCTATTCTGAAATTGAGAGCAAAACTCAAGAATATTTTCGATACTCTAGAAGATTTGGCCAGTTAGACAAATTACTGCTACAATATTCTAACAAACCATGGAAGGTAACAATTTCCGCTAGGATAAGGTAGTAGTGAGTTTTACTTCTTCAAAGTATCTATATTTCTATTCTATTTTTATTATTTTAACATCTCTTATTATTTTTGGAGTAGGATTAAAAAAATACATTTTATTAGGCCAAAATAAGGTCTTTTTACAATTTGAATCATCTATTGAAGCTGAGAATCTTAATAAAAGCAACATTGTAAAAGATATAAAAGAACTTGGTAAAAAAGATGCGGCCAAGGAAGCTATGGCCCATTTGGAAAATCTTAGAAAAAAAACTTCAAAAATTAACAAAGCTATTAATGTTGATGAATATCAAGATTATAAAAGCAAAATGGAAAGGGTAAAAGACTCTCTTCTTCAACTAATGTCTTCTCCGGAATTATCATCTATTTTTCTAGTTTTAAATACAAAAGTTGAACAACTTAGAAACTATGCAACTCAAAACCGATGGCAGAGGTTGATAAGAATTTTAAAAAGAATGTCCGTCAAGACACATCCCTCACGGATAAATGATCCTAATTTTTTCAATGTCGGAAAGATCAATAGAACTTATAAAGAATTACAGAAAGACATTAATCATGTAAAAAATATTGCGCTGTCTTCAGCGCTAAGAAATTCCTATAAAAAACATATTATATCAAATATTTCGACTTGGGCAACAGAACTGAAGATGCTTAAAAAGCATATTTCTTACTTGAAAAATTTTGAGGAAGAATTTCAAAAGTTTCAATCATCTTATAGTACTTGGTATATGACCATTACTCCTGAAATTATCACGAGAAATTTGAGTTTTGAAAAACGGACTAAAGATTTTGTAATTTTATTAATATCTTCATTGATCTTTTTATTTTTTGGAGTTGTTGGAAGTTATTTTCTATATAGAAAAATTGATATTGATACAAAAGCAGGCCATGAAGAAAAAACAATTGAGATCATAAAAGAATATATTATCCCATTTAATGCAAAGATGCCTTCGGGTATCTCTGATGCTTTTGGGATTAAATTAGATAAATTTAAAGAATACCTGCATAAAAGAATGAGTTACGGCCTGATATTTCAGGAAGCAACTCCCTTCTCTGCTCTTCTCTTGGATTCTAATTTAGAGTTAATATGGGCCAATGATCTATTTTATCAAACATGGAATTTAAAGAAGAAGAAATTCAATGAAGTTCTTTCTTGGGATTATTTGCAACAATTTACAAATTTAGGTGAAGATGATCCTATTAAGCTTGCTTTAAAAAAATCTATTGCGGGGATTTATAATATTCAAATACGCCCTCGGTCTTCAAAAGAAACATTCTCTTATGAAATCTATATTTCTCCTGTACAATATCTTGGACAAAAAAGAATTATGTTGTTTCTATATCCTTTGCGATCTTTAGAAGAATCTCTTCGTCATCAGATGAAGTCTCTTCTCAGTCCTATAACAAGAATTCTGAACGCTCTTATTGATAATACATATACAATAAAATTTTCTCATGACATTAAAAAAGATTTCGACATCGCCGGCATAAAAGATATTTTTGAAAAATTCAAAACTTACTCTGAGTTAATATTAAGAGAAAAAGCAAACTTAATGAATGAAATTTATAAAATTGAAGCTGTTGGAGCAGATTCTTTTAAAGTCTTAAAAGATATTAAGAAGTTTGCAGTAAAGGAAATAGCAAACAATAAAGAAGTATTGTCAATTGTTTCATCTTTTAGAAAAACAATTCTAGGTTTAATTGAAGAGAGGATGAAGGCCTTTAATGCTTACGAAAAAAGATTTTACAAATCAAAAGAATTACTAAAGGATCAGAGAGGTCTATTAAAAATCTTTTATAAGATAAATGCTGCCTTGCGAGAAAATTCTAAATCTTTTTCATCAATATTAAATTCGCGAGAAAAATTTAAAAACTCTGAATGTAAGATAAATAATTTTAAACATAATTTTTTACAAGTTGTTGGAAGAGAATTTATTTATAAAAAAGACAATAAAGAAGCTACCGTTTTTGATAAAAATATTCAAAGAATTAAAAATGAAGCAAAAAAGCTTGATGACCTTTTAAATACATTTCTTACGGCCACTAAGGGTTTTGATATTTCTATTTCTAAAATGGAAATGATTCTGAAAGAACATAAAGCTCTAGATGTCTCATATATGGAGACTATTCTTAAAGAGGAGCAGACATTATTAGATTCTGAAATTTCCACTCTTCATTGTATTAATGAAAGCGCAGAAGGACTTGAACACAAAATGGCCGACGAAATTCGAGATTTTTACGATAGATGTTGTATAACAAAGGATTCCTTAAAGCATATTGAAGAATGGGCCGATTCTCAAAAAATTTATGATCATCAAATTAGGGAGCAAAATGTGATTCCCTCCCCATTAATATCTTGTAAAAAAACGGCCGTAAGTCATGAGGATACCGTTTTAAGGCCGACTTGACGCAACACTTCGGGTCCGACACTTCGCAGAAGAGCATGCAAAGGATATTCGATAATAAAATCAAAGTCGACATTTAGAAATCTATTTCTTTACAATAGTCAGGAGATAAGTATCAGTGGTAAATCTTTTTATGTTTCTTCGGGAGAAGTGGGAGAGTGGTTTAATCCAGCATCTTGCTAAGATGTCGTACCCTTGGGTACCGCGAGTTCGAATCTCGCCTTCTCCGCCAATTTCTACTAAAAATAGCGTTTTTCAGAGGGTGAAGCACCGCATTTTGTGCATAAAATCAAAGACCCATGGGCTAAATATGGGCCATTTTGTTTGAAAACGCCCAACAACTTTCAACAATAAACCACATTAAACATCACCCAAACTGGACCGTCTGCACAACATCCTTCTTGAACTACCCCTCCCTAAAGGAAGGAGATTCTTGCTTCACCGACAATCGCCTAGAACACGAGTTCCTAGGTCTTACACCGTCTCCACGAGCTTCACATCCCGTAGTCCCTACGGTAGGTCGGTTTTTGTTCCGACAAATCCAATATATTATGATATTCTTCAAAAGACAATATTTTTTTTCTCGCCAAAGGGCGTGGCCTCACATCCTCTCCCTGAAGGAAGAGGTTTTAGGGCCACATTGGATAAAATTAGGATGAAGTGCTGCATACTTCTTCGCTGTCATTTCTACCGACGCATGCCCAAGAAGTCTGGAGAGTGCAAAAATATCTCCTCCGGCCATGACAAAGTTTGATGCGTAAGTCGTCCTTAAATCATGAAACCTAATTTTCGGAACATCGGCCCTTTCAAAGGCCTTTTGAAAGGCACGTCCGATATGGGTTAAATCTATTAGGTTTCCGTTTTTTTCAGCGAAAACATAGCGGTCATGAATCTTGTTATCAGAGAGTTGCTTTAGAATCTTTAAGGCAGGCCCATTCAAAGGGACATATCTTATAATGCCTGTCTTAGGAGTCGTCCAAAAATAACCTAGACGTTTTTTGTTAATCGACGGAGCAGATATCACTAAATCCTAGGACATATTGTGTAGTTCCACTCTCCATGGAATTTATGTCTTTGTATATTTAATCCTTTAATTTCTTTTTTAGATACTTTCCGTCCTTTTTGATACTCCTTCGTATCAACTCGTACTTTTACTCTAAGACCGGATCTCGTTTTTGTTGAAGCTGTGATTCGGAGAGGTTTGCGTCATATAAAAAGGAAGTGAAGCTGAAAGGTGTCCTGTTAACGAGGCAAGTCTAACGCAGAGCGCTTGGCCATTCATAATTTTTAAGAAACAATTATTCGGATGTTTTCCAAATATCCGGATCTTCGTATGTAAGCGTTACATAAACCCCCCCTTGTAGCTTTCCTCAGAGTTGCTATGCTTGTTCCAATTGAAGAAATTGGAGTAAGAATGAAAAGAAGGAAAATATTCCGTAGTAAGATTGATTATTGGAAATGGCATATATTAGACCAAAAATCCTCATGCCTCTCAGGGGTGAGTTATTGTAATCGGCACGGTCTAACCGCAAAGACATTTTACACCTGGAAAAAGAAATTATCTTCATTAGAAGGAAAAGTTTCGCTTGTTCCAAATGAGTTTATTTCATCAAGCAACAAAGCAAGAGGATTAGTTGGGTTTAGTAAAGTGGACCCGGTATCGAGTTGTGTAAAGTCAAGTAATGCTAAGAGTATAAATCCGATTTGGTTAGCAAAATTTTTAAAGGAGCTATTACAATGAGAGGCCTGATAAGTTTCAAAAATATATATCTTTATAAACGAGCAATAGATTTTAGGAAGTCGATAGACGGTCTTTATGGGATTATAAGTACTGAGACGGATTTTGATATTTTTTCTAAGAGTATTTTTGTATTTACGAATAAGAGGAAGAATAAGGTAAAGATTCTTTATTGGGACAAGACGGGGTTTGCTCTTTGGTACAAGCGTCTTGAAAAGAATTATTTCAGATGGCCTCTTAAGCTTGAAGAGGAAGTGATAGAACTTCCACGACATGAACTAGAGTGGATATTAGATGGAATAGATATTTTAAAAATCCGTCCGCATAAGGAACTTTTTTTTAATTCTCATTAAAAAAAGTTATTGTTTTTCCTGTAACAACTTGATAAGATTTTCACTCTTAAACTTTAGATAAGAGTTATAAATGAAAACAGAAACAACTAATCTTCCCTCTGATATTCCCTCTCTAAAACTGGCTTTATCGAAGTACCACACCCAGCTTTTGGAAAAGGATAAAGATTTGCAGGATCGTGATATAAGGATCAAGAAATTACTTCAAGACAACGTCTATCTTCAAGAACAAGTTTCTTATTTTAAATCGTTAAAGTTTTATCCAAAGTCGGAGAGGTTACGAGATAAATCTGAAGGTCTTCAAATGGAACTTTTCAATGAAGCGGAACTTTTTTCCGATAGTGCCGTGAAGAAGGAAGAAGAGGATTCCGAGGAAAAAGAGTTAATCGATGTACCCGCTCACAAGAGGAAGAAGAGGGGGAAGAGGAGGAAGCTTCCGGAGTATCTTCCGAGAGAAGAAGTTGTGATTGATCTTCCCAAAGAGGAAAAGCAGTGTAGCAAGGATGGGAAGGAACTGACATGCATAGGCGAGGATATATCCGAGAAGCTGGAGATTATTCCTGCAAGGATGAAAGTGATTAGAACGATAAAGAAGAAATATGTGTGCAAGACCTGTTCAGACGGAGTAAGGAGTCCCCCGACACCTTTAAGTCTTTTTCCAAAAGGTTTTGCGACGCCGTCACTTATTGCGCATATAGTTACCAGTAAATATGTGGATGGAATCCCGCTGTATCGTTTAGAGAGTGTGATGAGGAGGCACGGGATAGATATAAGCAGGGTAACGATGTCGAGATGGATGATAGAGGTTGCAGAAAAGCTGGCCCCATTGGTAGAGATTTTGAGAGAGGAGTTGCTTTCTTCGTCTTACATACACTGTGACGAGACGACGGTACAGGTTTTAAAGGAAGCAGGGAAGAAGGCGACGACAAAGTCATATATGTGGGTACAGGGTAGAAGCGGAAAACATCCGATTATTCTGTTTGATTATGATCCTACAAGGAGCGCAGAAGTCCCCAAGAGATTATTTAAGGGATATAAGGGGTATTTACATACAGACGGTTACTCGGGTTATAAATGGATAGATGGTGAAGATGGAATTGAACGCTTGGGTTGTATGTCTCATTGTCGAAGGTATTTCTACAATGCATATCGCCATGCAGGATCAAAGGAGACCGCTCTTGAGGGACTCCGGTTTATAAACCCACTTTTTGAGATTGAGAGAAAGATTGAGGGCAAAGAGTTTTCTGAAAAGAAAGAGATTCGCCAACAAGAATCGAAACCTATTTTGGAAGAGATGAAGGAATGGTTGGACGAACAAGAAGGCAAGCATCCGCCCAAGGGATATATGGGCAAGGCAATCAATTACGCTTTGGGAGAGTGGAAATATTTAATCAAATATCTTGAGGATGGACGACTTCACATTTGTAACAATTTTATTGAGAGAAGCATCCGACCTTTTGTTATCGGTAGAAAGAACTGGTTATTCTGTATCACACCATCCGGGGCAAAAGCATCCGCTATACTCTACAGCTTGGTGGAAACCGCAAAGGCGAATAACAAGGAACCCTTTGAATACTTGCAAAGAATTTTAACCGATATTCCAAAGGCAGAATCTTTAACGGATTATATAAAACTGCTTCCCTTTGATGTGGATTCTTAATTGATAGATTCCTCCGGGGCAAACCCGGGGTCCTTACCGTTACAATTTCAGTAGAAGCTGACTTGAGTCCCGGAAACCTTCCCCGAGACTCAGGATCCGTCGGCGGTATTTACAAACCAAAATTCATATGATGCTGAAGATGATAAACGTTATGTGCTGATTTTATAACTTCCCCTGTAGTGATATACCGCCTCCGGGTTCATTCACCCACGGCCAAGGCCGTGGTGCTCTGTTTCGTCCGGCCCACTGGGCCGTCCTCCACCACATAGACTCTAGCTATTTCAAAATTTAAAGAGACTCAAAAACAACACGTCTTGTTATGGAAAAGGGTTTTTGGCCTGGAGGGCAACCGGGATCAAGTTAGGAAAATATAGGGGTGGGTTTATGGAACGCTTACATCTAAACAACCCAGGAGACCGTACAATCCTCATCTGCTCCTGCTCCTGCTTCGATAAGTAGGTCCTTTATCTCTTGGTTTATGGAACGCTTACATCTAAACAACCCAGAGAGACCGCTACAATCCTCATCTGCTCCTGCTCCTGCTTCGATAAGTAGGTCCTTTATCTCTTGTGTTGCCGCTAGTTGGAAAGGCGTCCTTCCGAGGTTATCTTTACCGTTCACCTCCGCCCCACGGTCAAGAAGTAAAGCGGCAACGTCGGCGTGTCCATATCTAGCAGCATAGTGAAGAGGCGTCCATCCTCTGTTATTTGTACCGTTCACCTCCGCCCCACGGTCAAGAAGCACAACAGCAACGTCGGTGTATCCACCTCTAGCAGCATAGTGAAGAGCTGTCCTTTCGTCGTTATCTTTACCGTTCACTTCCGCCCCACGGTCAAGAAGTAAAGCGGCAACATCGGCGTGTCCATATTTAGCAGCATAACGAAGAGGCGTCCTTCCACTGTTATCTTTACCGTTCACTTCCGCCCCACGGTCAAGAAGTAAAGCGGCAACATCGGCGTGTCCATATTTAGCAGCATAACGAAGAGGCGTCCTTCCGAGGTTATCTTTACCGTTCACTTCCGCCCCACGGTCAAGAAGTAAAGCGGCAACGTCGGCGTGTCCATATCTAGCAGCATAGTGAAGAGGCGTCCATCCTCTGTTATTTTTACCGTTCACCTCCGCCCCACGGTCAAGAAGTAAAGCGGCAATGTCGGCGTATCCGGCCCTAGCAGCTTCGCGAAGAGGCTTCCATCCGACGACGTTAGTTTTACCGTTCACCTCCGCCCCACGGTCAAGAAGTAAAACGGCAACGTCGGCGTGTCCATATCTAGCAGCATAGTGAAGAGGCGTCCTTCCACTGTTATCTTTACCGTTCACTTCCGCCCCACGGTCAAGAAGTAAAGCGGCAACGTCGGCGTGTCCGGTCCTAGCTGCATTGTGAAGAGGAGTGTTACCTGATTGATCTCTACCCAAAACAATCCTTGGCGTTAGATCAATGATCCTACGAATCCGCTCTAAGTTTGGATCGTCGTTTTTAATAATCTGTTGAAGTTCATTTTCTTCTTCGCTAGGAAGTGCATACTGCGCCTCCAATCGAAAAACAAAGAGTAACGATAGAAAAAGTTTTAAAAGTAAGTGCTTTCCCATCAATAATTTTGTTAAACCGTCAATTTTCATTTCTTCCTCCTATTGTTTTAATATTTTTAACATTCTACTACAGCAGATAAAAAAAGTCAACCTTTTAAAAAACGCATCTAAAAAACCCGGAGAGACCGCTACAATCCTCATCTGCTCCTGCTCCTGCTCCTGCTTCGATAAGTAGGTCCTTTATCTCTTGTGTTGCCGCTAGTTGGAAAGGCGTCCTTCCGAGGTTATCTTTACCGTTCACCTCCGCCCCACGGTCAAGAAGTAAAGCGGCAACGTCGGCGTGTCCATATCTAGCAGCATAGTGAAGAGGCGTCCATCCTCTGTTATTTGTACCGTTCACCTCCGCCCCACGGTCAAGAAGCACAACAGCAACGTCGGTGTATCCACCTCTAGCAGCATAGTGAAGAGCTGTCCTTTCGTCGTTATCTTTACCGTTCACTTCCGCCCCACGGTCAAGAAGTAAAGCGGCAACATCGGCGTGTCCATATTTAGCAGCATAACGAAGAGGCGTCCATCCTCTGTTATTTTTACCGTTCACCTCCGCCCCACGGTCAAGAAGTAAAGCGGCAATGTCGGCGTATCCGGCCCTAGCAGCTTCGCGAAGAGGCTTCCATCCGACGACGTTAGTTTTACCGTTCACCTCCGCCCCACGGTCAAGAAGTAAAACGGCAACGTCGGCGTGTCCATATCTAGCAGCATAGTGAAGAGGCGTCCTTCCACTGTTATCTTTACCGTTCACTTCCGCCCCACGGTCAAGAAGTAAAGCGGCAACGTCGGCGTGTCCGGTCCTAGCTGCATTGTGAAGAGGAGTGTTACCTGATTGATCTCTACCCAAAACAATCCTTGGCGTTAGATCAATGATCCTACGAATCCGCTCTAAGTTTGGATCGTCGTTTTTAATAATCTGTTGAAGTTCATTTTCTTCTTCGCTAGGAAGTGCATACTGCGCCTCCAATCGAAAAACAAAGAGTAACGATAGAAAAAGTTTTAAAAGTAAGTGCTTTCCCATCAATAATTTTGTTAAACCGTCAATTTTCATTTCTTCCTCCTATTGTTTTAATATTTTTAACATTCTACTACAGCAGATAAAAAAAGTCAACCTTTTAAAAAACGCATCTAAAAAACCCGGAGAGACCGCTACAATCCTCTGCTCCTGCTTCGATAAGTAGATCCTTTATCTCTTGCTTTGCCGCCAGCTGAAGAGGCGTCCTTCCGTCGTTAGTTTTACCGTTCACCTCCGCCCCACGGTCAAGAAGTAAAACGACAACGTCGGCGTGTCCGCTCCAAGCAGCATAGTGAAGAGGTGTCCATCCTTTGTTATTTGTACCGTTCACCTCCGCCCCACGGTCAAGAAGCACAACAGCAACGTCGGTGTATCCACCTCTAGCAGCATAGTGAAGAGGTGTCCTTTCACTGTTAGTTTTACCGTTCACCTCCGCCCCACGGTCAAGAAGCACAACAGCAACGTCGGTGTATCCACCTCTAGCAGCATAGTGAAGAGGCGTCCATGTGTTGTTAGTTCTATCGTTTACCTCCGCCCCACGGTCAAGAAGTAAAGCGGCAACGTCGGCGTGTCCAGATCCAGCAGCATAGTGAAGAGGCGTCTCTTCGAAGTTGTTTTTACCGTTCACTTCCGCCCCAAGGTCAAGAAGTAAAGCGGCAACATCGGCGTGTCCAGCTCTAGCAGCAAAGTGAAGAGGCGTCCATCCGTAGTTATCTTTACCGTTCACCTCCGCCCCACGGTCAAGAAGTAAAACGGCAACGTCGGCGTGTCCGCTCCAAGCAGCATCGTGAAGAGGCGTTTTACCTAATTTATCTCTACCCAAAACAATCCTTGGCGTTAGATCAATGATCCTACGAATCCGCTCTAAGTTTGGATCGTCGTTTTTAATAATCTGTTGAAGTTCATTTTCTTCTTCGCTAGGAAGTGCATACTGCGCCTCCAATCGAAAAACAAAGAGTAACGATAGAAAAAGTTTTAAAAGTAAGTGCTTTCCCATCAGTAATTTTGTTAAACCGTCAATTTTCATTTCTTCCTCCTATTGTTTTAATATTTTTAACATTCTACTACAGCAGATAAAAAAAGTCAACCTTTTAAAAAACGCATCTAAAAAACCCGGAGAGACCGCTACAATCCTCTGCTCCTGCTTCGATAAGCAGATCCTTTATCTGCTGAGTTCAAGTAGCAAGTGTGAATAATTTTTTTCTTGCACTTAGAAATGTCCGGTTTTTTTGCAAGTGCATTTAATAAATGCTCAATATTTCCTAGTGTTTTAAGATAAGGTGCAGACATGCCTGGGCCAAGCATAAAGTTCATATTACAATCTTGTATAACATCCTTCAATTCATCATCAATAAAATGGCCCCACTTGTTGTTAAAATTACCATTTGCCTTATCTAGATTCTCACCGAGCTTTTGTAAATATTCTTGGGTTTCTTGCTGGGCCTCCTCTGTTTTTTTCTGAGATTCACGAAGGGACTCTTCTGTTTTTTGTTGGGTTTCCACTAAGGCCTCAATGGCACCCCAAGCATCTTCTAAACTTGATTTTCTTTTGATCGTTGTGGACATAATCGCTCCTCTCTTGTCTATACGGCCTTTATAACACTTTTTTAAAAGCATTTTTGAGATTTTCAATTTCTTTTTTTGAAAGGCCTGTAAACTCGCAAATATCTTTGAAATCAAGACCTTTAGCGAGCATCTTCAAGGCCGTTTCCTTCACCCCTTCTTCTCGCCCTTCTTCTCGCCCTTCTTCACGCCCTTCTTCTCGCCCTTTCTCCAGTCCCTTCTCCAGTCCCTCCATATGAACAGTCTCTTCTCTGCTGGCCCGATCCATTTTCTCTCTCTCTTGAACTCTAAGTAATTCTCTTAATCCTTCATTTTGTGAAATATCCCATAAACGCTTTACGGCCTCTGCCATAACTTCCCCCTTCTCTTGTAGTCTTTTATATTCTACCCGATCCATCTTGCCCGAATTTTTCAGGAGATAAGACCAGGCCTCACGTTGCCCGTGTACATCCTTAACTTTTTGTCTCTTAAATTTCATCAGTTCAACAATCACAAAACACATCCCCCGAGTTAGTATCAAATCAGGTTTAGTCGTTCGCCTAATATTGCAAACGTGGTAATACTCATCTTCAAGGGACTCAAATTCTTTCAGGTTTGCCGTCATGAAGACTAATGAGTAAACCGGTGCTAGAACTTTATAAGTTTCTCCCGATCTTAACTGTTCCGAATAAAGTCTACTTGAATATGCTAAAAGACGATCGGCAAAATGAGTTTCGGGCGTAGTCTGGATTTCAACATGGGCGATCTCAGATTTATCATCTGCTTTGGCATCACTTCTCTTAAAGTCAACTCTCAAGTCAAGGATAAACTTCTTCCTTCCTATTCCACCTACTTTTTCCAATTCATCGGGGCCGATTTCCGGATTAAGGATTTTCACTTTAACGATGCGAGAACTTTTTGGCAGTGGGAGAAAATCTTCTAGTAATTGTATTAAAAGATGCTCATTATCCTTGAAATAGGCCTTAAATACGGCATCTTCGGTAAGTTTTAAGTAATCTCCGGACTCTAAATTCACTGTATATTCCCCCCATCCAATGATATTGGAAAGCATAGTATATTTGACCCTAAAAATCCATAGAAAAATCTCTGTTGATGTAGTCAATTTTTCTGTTATTATCAGAGGTTCCCGATATGATGCAAAGAGCATTTCTCTATGGAAACAACAAATAAATTGCCAAAAAAGATTACGGAAATGGCCATTTTAAAAATGCAATTTTCATAGGGAAAGCAAAAAACGTCGGGAGCTTCTGGGGAATTATTCCCCGCCTCCCCGAATTGCCTCAATAGTATCGTTTATCTTTGTATTTTTCACTTTTTCTCCCTTTCCTTTCGATTTTTTCTCTCATCGAGATAGAGATTTTCCGGGCCGTAGATGAATTCCGAGCGTTTTCCCGTTAGCTTGTTGGCAAAAGTTTCAAGATTTGATGAGGGGTTGACGATTTTTTGGGTAACATCTCCTTTAAGGTCGTAGATAGGCCATTTTACAAACATCCACTTCTCTTCAAGAGAAGTCCCGAAGAGGGCCGTTAAAATGAGAAGACCTGCATAAAATCTTATTACAATGTGGGCCATAGTAATTCCCTCCTTTTATTCTTATCCATAATCCATACAATCTTGCAAAACTTGCTTTGGCCCATCGGTTAATTCGTTTTTTTGAAAAAAAATTTCTTGTTACCGATGAAGACAAAAAGAATAATTTTTAAACGAATTTTTGCTCGTTTTTGCTCGTCCCAAATCGGGAAAAAACATGAAAAGTGATGAGACAAGATGAAAAAGAAAAAAAGATAAGTCTTGATATTCATAGGAAACTTCGAAAATTGTTAATGTTTTAAATACTTAGCATCGCCCCCAGTCGGTCCGTTCGCTTTATCTAAGTTGTCGCCGAGTTTTTGTAAATATTCTTGGGTTTCTTGCAGGGCCAATTCTATCTTTTGCTGTGCTTCTTTTGTCTCAATTTTCGATTTTTTCTGCTATCCAAATGCATATTGTTTTTTCCATAAACCAATTCTGAACGTTTCCCCGTTAATTGATTGGTGAAGTTTTCAAGAGAATGTTTCCAAAGATTTTTGGGATTCATTGGGTCTAGGCAAAAAAGGGCCTCAAAAGCATAACTGCGCATTTTTGCTATTAAATGGTCCGCAGGTGGTTCCCAAGCTATCGGAGGAAACGTCATCATAATGGACATAAAAATCATATACCTGATATAGAAGTTGGTACTTCTATTAAGAGTAGTAAATATATAGTACAAGAAAACTCTGTATTAATCTCCAAACTAAATCCAAACGTAAAAAGAGTTTGGTATCATCAAATTCAACAAGGGAAAAAGTCTATTTGCTCTACAGAGTTTATGCAATTTATACCTAAAGAGAAGAGAAATAGAGGGTTTTTGTGGGGTCTTATAACGAGTTCACTATTTCAAGAATTAATTTTAAAAACCGTCACAGGAACAACTGGCAGTAGACAAAGAGCGCAACCAAAGCGAGTTTTTAACTCTAAACTAATTCTACCAGAAATAAAATTGCAGAAAGCTTACTCAAAGTTATCTTCAAGATTATTAGAAATAATGAACATCAATTTATCTAAAAATCAGATATTAAAAAAACTAAACTATATTCTTCTTCCAAAACTTCTAACAGGAAAAATAAATCTAAGTAAGGTAGACTTTGATTAGTCAAAAAACCAAGAAAAATATTTTCGATCATTTGGATATGGAGGAAATTTATTTCTCTGGAAGAATGAGTAATATAGATTTTTTGAGTCGTTTGTATTCGCATAAAATCCTTAATAGAGGAGAGAAAAGAAGGAGTCTTTTATGATTTTAAAAAGAAATTTTCCGGGAAACAAGTAGACCTATCCGCTTTTCCAGTTTTGAAATTGTAGATAAAATCGCCGACTACGGCATCCCTGTAGGGTTCCTCAGAATTGCTATGCTTGTTCCAATTGAAGAAATTGGAGGAAGCATGAAAAGAAGGAAAATATCCCGTAGTAAAATTGATTATTGGAAATTCAGCAGTTGAATTTTTGGTTAAGGGAGATTCAATTCCTATTGTCAAACATTTAGAAATGATTTCTCCAATTCCAAAAGAGAAAAGAACTCTTTCTCGCAAGTATCTTTTTGGCAGGTAAAAACTTAGAGCAGCTCAAGCAAGTTATTAGGGGCAATTTAAGCATTAAAATTCATCAGAGTCGTATTCATCAATAGGACAATGTTGAACTTGATTAGCAGAAATTTCTCTAAGGGCCGTAACAATATCTTTATTTTTACTTTGGACTAAATGCCTCTCGCCACTGCGCAGTTGTTGGACTCTTTTTGTGGTGAGATGAACAAGTTCATATCTATTTGCAACTTTTTTGAGACAGTCTTCTATAGTGACTCGGGCCATATTTTTAACTTCCTCTAAGTGTTCGTTTTTGTTGTAATGATGCTGGCCGAATTTTCAAGTTTTCTCTTAGCAAAAATTTACATAAAAATTCAAGACAGCATCGATACAATTCTTCAGGAAAAGACCCTTGACTTAGGACTTTTCTACTTCGCTTTTTACTTCGTTTTGGGCATCTTCGACGGCCTCTTTAGATGAGTCGATTTCTTGTAGGGCCTTAAGGTCGCTGGCCTCCATTGTGGTCGACTCTGTTCCATTGGCATCTTGATTAGTGTCTGTAGCATTGGCAACACCCCAGAAACCTAAAGTAAAAAGGGTCAAAACTAAAAGTACATTTTTCATGTCTTTATCTCCTTTTTGTTTATTACAAGATACCTATACCACTAAGAGCATAAAAATGCAAGAATTTTTGTCCCTTTTAGCTGTATTACCAGCCATTTTCGGCCCAACGCGCCTGGTCTATACCAATGAGCTTCGTAAATCTTCAGATTATAGCTCTGCCTCTGCCTAATAACGGCCAGTATTCTCTATTAAAAATTTTCAATTTGGAAAAGAAAGGCCACTGTGAGAAGTTGCCATGAATATAAAGCATCTAAAAAACCGGAAAAAACGTTTCAATCGTCTTTTGCTCCTCTTTCAACAAGGAGGTCTCTTATCTCTTGATTTTTTGCTAGTTGAAAAGGAGTTCTTCCGGCGTCAGTTCTGCTTTCAATATCCGCTCCATGGTCCGGACTTATACGGTCCCTGCCTGTTCCCGAACCCCATCTTCTTTTGCTCTTGGAGTACTCTCTCTAAGATTCATAAGAACAAGTTTTGAAACCATCTTGAGAGTCTCAAAAACCCCTCCCCCTTTGACGGCCGACGCTTCAAAGGCCGGCACATTCCATGTATTTAATTTTTTCTGCAGGTCTTCAACAGAGACAACATTGGGCAGATCCCTTTTGTTCCACTGCATAACAAGAGGAAGAGTTGTCATTTCATGGCCTTGTTCACGAAGATTTTCCTCAAGCCCCTTAAGACTCTCAAGATTTGACTCCATCCTCTCAACTTGAGAATCGGCAACAAAAATGATGCCGTCAACCCCTCTTAAAATCAGCTTTCGACTCGCTTCATAGAAAATCTGACCGGGTACGGTATAGAGGTGAAACCGAGTAGCAAGACCTCGAATTTCTCCAAGCTCTAAAGGAAGAAAATCAAAAAAGAGAGTTCGCTCATTTTCTGTATTCAAAGAAATCATCTTTCCCTTATGTCTTTTGGCCGTTTGTTGATAGACATACTGAATATTTGTTGTTTTGCCACCGAGGCCTGGGCCGTAATAGACGATTTTACAGTTGACTTCTCTTGTATGATAATTGATAAACGACATCTTTAACAACCTATATGAGAAAACATTTTGTCAATTTCATCATCTGTTATATCTTCAAATGATACCGTCTTGTCGACCTTTTTCAAAGAGGTCAAATTGCCTAGATAACGATCGAGATCATCTCTAAGTTTTCTCAATCTATTTTTTAGTTTTGCCGGATTGATTTCTTCTCTATAAAGAACTCCCATGTAAAGATCGGTGTCTTGCATTTGAAAGGGCAACATAAAGATTCCCGTATCCGATGTATCAAAACTCAAACGAAACCTTTTTTCTTCCGGATTATCTTCTACGAGTCCCGATAAAGCTAGCACGGCCTGCCATGATCCACACATGAGAACCCCTAAAGAGGAATCCTCTTTCCGGACATTGGGATAGCGAAAGAGAACCTGCCCATCTCGCCTTAAAATCATCACCGATCTTGAAGAGGGCCAATTTTTGAGATCATTGTCTGTAAAAAATTTGTGTAAATGATCAACAAGAGACATGAGACATCCTTTTTCTGTTTTCCAAGGCCTTCGTAATAGTCATAGAGTCTAGGTATTCGAGCGCTCCTCCTACAGGAATTCCTAAACCTATCCTCTCTACTTCCACATTCTCGGGCAGTATATCTCTAATATAGGATGCTGTTGCATCTCCTTCAATACTCGGGTTAATTGCTAAAATGATATTTTTTATTTCCTCTTCTTCAATTCTCTGGGCCATTTCCTGAAGCTTAAGCTCTTTCGGCCCAATTCCGGCAAGGGGATTGAGAACTCCTCCAAGAACATGATAAGGACCGCAATAGTATCTACTGTTCTCTATGGCCAATAAGTCTATGACAGACTCTACTATACACAATTCTCTCGACGTCCGACGAGAAAATTTTGAACAAATGGAACACAGCTCTTCTTCACAAAAAAAGAAACATTTTCTACACTTTTTTAATCTTGAAAGTTCTGTAATCAAACTACCAAACTTTTCCAATTCTTCCGATCGCCACTTTGTCAATATTAAGGCCTGCCTTGTGGCCGTTTTTTCTCCGACTCCGGGGAGTTTTGAAAAAAACTGAATGACACTGCGTAAACTTTGAGGTAATTCCATAGTCAGCGAGCAACCTTCCTCTTTACAGACTAAATAACAAAAAACTTAGTAATATATTCGCATATAAGGGAAAATATGCCAATATTTGGTTTCGTCAAATAAAATCTGATTTAAAAAAGGAATCTTCTTCCATGAACAATTTAAATCTCTCCCCTTTTAAGATAAAAATGGTCGAAAGAATCGTTCTCCCCTCTCAGGCCGTCAGGGAAAAGAATCTCACCAAGGCCAACTTTAACCTTTTTTTACTCCCCGCTGAATACGTTTTCATTGATCTCCTCACCGACAGCGGAACCTCTGCCATGAGCGATCGCCAATGGAGCGCTATGTTTCTAGGAGATGAATCCTATGCCGGAGCAAAGAGTTTTTACAAATTGCAAAAAGCTGTTCAAGGCCTCTTCGGCCATGAGCATGTACTCCCCACTCATCAAGGTCGCGGCGCAGAAAATGTCTTCTTCTCCTCTATCTTGGCACCGGGGCAAACCGTCATTAGCAACACCCACTTTGACACGACAAGGGCCAATATAGAACAACTTGGGGCCGGGGCCGTTGACCTCCCCTGTAAAGAATCTCATGATGCAAACTCCACTTATCCTTTCAAGGGGAATATGGACCTTGAAAAACTCGAAAAGACCGTTAATGACAAGAGTAGGGAGAATATCCCCCTTGTTATGATGACCATAACCAATAATGCTTGTGGAGGGCAACCTGTCTCTTTAGAAAATATAAGGGCCGTAAAAACCCTTCTGGACACATACAAAATTCCTCTCTTTTTCGATGCCTGTAGATTTGCCGAAAACTGCTACTTTATTAAAAAAAGAGAAAAGGGCCAAGAAAATAAAACTATAAAAGACATTGCCCGAGAGGTTTTTAGTCTTGCAGAGGGATGTACAATGTCGGCCAAAAAGGATGCCTTAACAAACATAGGAGGATTTATTACCTTAAAAACGGGAGGCGCCCTTCTCGATCGTCTCTATAATAGACTTATTCTCCATGAAGGTTTTAAAACTTACGGAGGACTTGCGGGAAGAGACCTTGAGGCCATGGCCATAGGATTGGAAGAAGTTGTTCAAGAGGACTATCTTGCTTTCCGCACAGGACAGGTAGAGCTTCTTAGCAATATACTCATAGAAAAAGGCATTTCCATTGTAAGGCCTCCCGGTGGACACGCCGTCTATATTGATGCTTCTCGCTTTTTACCCCACCTTTCAAAAGAACAATTTCCCGGACAGGCCCTTAGCGTGGCCCTCTATCGCTCTTTTGGTATAAGGAGTGTTGAGCTCGGTTCCGTCATGTTTCCAAATCCCCCTCTTGAATTAGTGCGAATGGCCATTCCTCGCAGAACCTACACCAACGACCATATTCGTTATGTTGGAAAGGCCCTTTGTGAACTTTACGAGAGAAGAGATGAAATAAAAGGAATCAAAATCATCGATCAACCACCTTTTCTTCGCCACTTTTCTGCTAAATTTGAAGAAATTCACGATTCCGTTTATGCAAACCCTAATTAAAAAAACATTTCCTTTCCTTTTCGATATCGCCGCTCTCACAAGGCCGCGCCTTTCAATTCTTGTTATGACAACAGTTTTCATAGGAATTTTGACCTCAAAAGAACAAGCAGACCTCAAAACAATTTCTCTCTCTCTTTTTCTTATTTCTCTAAGTGTAGTCTCGGGAACAATACTCAACTGCTATATGGAACGGAATTCCGATAAGCTCATGGAGAGGACAAAAACAAGACCTCTCCCTGCAAAAAGATTGAATCCTACAATAGCACTTTCCCTAGGTCTCTTTCTTGGTGTTTTCTCTTTGTTTGCTTTGTATATTTTTATCAACCCTCTAACGGCCTATCTTGCCGGTGCGGCCCTTTTTTTCTATCTTCTTCTCTACACTCCTCTTAAATCAAAAACACCTTTTGCCGTTTGGGTAGGTGCCCTCTCAGGGGCCGTCCCTCCACTCATGGGAATTGCAGCTATAGACGGCCGACTGAATCTCCAGGCCTACAGTCTTTTTCTCATTCTCTTTTTTTGGCAAATTCCTCACTTTCTTGCTATCTCTATTTTTAGGAAACAGGATTATAAAAGGGCCTCTATTCTTGTCTATCCCAATACTATTGGATTTTCTCAAACTCGCCTTATCATTGCTATAAGTAGCATTTTTCTTCTCGCCATCTCGGCCTTACCATACTTTATAGAAAAAGCATCCTTTCATTTTCTAACCACATCTACGTTGATTAACTTTATTCTTGTTGGATTGGCCTGTTCGGGGTTTTTTATCGAAAAAACCGTTCATGCTCAAAATATGTGGGCCAAAAGAGTATTCTTTACATCCCTTATCCACCAACCCCTTCTCTTGGGGAGCTTTGTCGCTTTTTCTTAAGAACTGGTGAGTCAGGAGTTTTCTCTCTAATGTGTGAGAGGCCATAGAGTCTCCTGTAAGCTGCTTACAAATACGATAATCCTTGTTTTTCAGGGAAAACAAAAAATCGTGGAACATTTTAATATCCAACTATTCTAATTTGTAGAATATAAATGTTTTGAAAATTAAATATAAAACAAGTATAATTTAAAAATGAGATAAAGTTTTTGAATCGTTAGATATAAGGAGATATCTTTTATGAAAGCTACTTTTGCAAAATACACTTTTACGTTTGGCCCTATCCCTACCCTCGCGACAATTTTGGTCGGTTATATGAAGTGCCGATTCTTTACCTTATTTCTCTCGCTCCTGCTGTCGGGCTGTGGTGGAGGCGGCGGTGGAGGCGGAGGTTCGACCTCTTCAAGTAAAAAAGCTAAAGCTGCTAAAGTGTGTACGACTCCTCTTCCCAACGGGAAGGGAGAACTTCCTTGGAATACCAAAACCAAAAAATATAGCACGACATGCAAAGTCGTCTCTTGTAATGCGGGATATGTAAAGAATACGGAAGAGGATAGTTGTGATATTCCCGATTCCCACGGGAGGGAAACTTCCTTGTATGCGGATGCAAAGTTCAGGCGAAAGAATACGAGCAAAGTTGCGATGCTATAACCCTTGACCCTGGTGGGTTTAACACCTTTTTGCTAAATACGGGAGCGGTAGAAACGGCAACCGATTGCGGTTTTTCCTGCAATGCCGGTTTTTTAAAAAGCGGAAGGGCGTGTAACTTTCCCCGTAAAGGAAAGTATGTCGACGGTTCGGGGAGCGAAGAAAACTGCGATAATGTCCAGGAGGTACCCCCGGAGGGTTTCATGAATTTTTGGATAATATAAAAGGAGTAAATTCCGCAAACGGCTGTAACTTTTCCTGTAAACAAAATCATGTGAAGAGTGCATCGGGCTATACTTGTACACGAGGGCAACCTTGTCCCATTACCAACGGTGCAGGGGTTAAAGAAACACCTACCGGTTCGTGTGAAGTCGTCGATTGTGATGCAGGTTACGACAGCACCCAAGCACCGACCACACAATGCCAACAAACGGCATCGGGGTTCTACTCTTTGGCGAACAACAAGGGGCGAACAGCTTGTCCGACTCCACCCCATTCTTCTGCTACGACAACAACGGAACTTTCCTCTGCGGACGGCTGTTACACCTGCGACGGCGGTTATTTAAAAAACACGGCGAGGAATACTTGTGACGTCCCTTCAAAAGGAACATATGTCAATGCGAGTGGTACCGAGGTATCATGCAATCCTATTACTACGCTTCAAGGAGGGGCGACCGCCACTTGGATACGGGGTGCCGCCGCAACGGCAGACGCTTGCCCCTTTTCCTGTAGTCCGGGTTTCGTGAAAACCGGTAGGGCGTGTAATATTCCCGGTCTTGGGAAGTATGCGGATAGTTCAGGCGACGAGCAAAGTTGCAACAACCCCACGGGTGGGTTTAACACCTTTTTGCTAAATACGGGAGCGGTAGAAACGGCAACCGATTGCGGTTTTTCCTGCAATGCCGGATTTGTGAAAAAAACGGTGGGTAGAACGTGCGCTACCCCAGATACGGGGAAGTATGCGGATAGTTCAGGCGACGAGCAAAGTTGCGATACCCCCACAGGTGTCGCAGGTGGGTTTAAAGAATTTTTAGCAAATACGGGAGCGGTGTCAACTGCTGCCGGTTGCGATTTTTCCTGTAATGCAGGATTTGTAAAAAATACGGCGGATAGAACGTGTAATATCCCCGATACGGGAAATTATGCGGATGGGGCAGGGGCGATGCAAAGTTGCAGTACCCCTACAGGTGGGTTTAACACCTTTTTACCAAATACGGGAGCGGTGTCAACTGCCGACGGTTGCGGTTTTTCCTGTAATGCCGGATTTGTGAAAATCTCGGCGGATAGGACGTGCGCTATCCCCGATACGGGGAAGTATGCGGATAGTTCAGGCGACGAGCAAAGTTGCAACAACCCCACAAGTGGGTTTAAAGAATTTTTGGCAAATACGGGAGCGGTGTCAACTGCTGCCGGTTGCGGTTTTTCCTGCAATGCCGGGTTTGTGAAAAACACGTCAGATAGAACGTGCAATATCCCCGATACGGGAAATTATGCGGATGGGGCAGGGGCGATGCAAAGTTGCAGTCCCCCTACAGGTGCTACAGGTGGATTTAACACCTTTTTACGCAATACGGGAGCGGTTGATTCTGCTACCGGTTGCGATTTTTCCTGTAATGCAGGTTTCATGAAGGATTCCTCTGCTTGGGAGTGTAAGTATCCAACACCCGGAACTTACGCCGACGCTCAAGGTGCCGAGATCTCCTGCACGGACATTACGGGTATAACGGGCTTTGGTTCTTGGTTAGATGGAGCTGCCACCGATGAGGATTCCTGCCCCTTTTCCTGTGCCTCGGGTTATACGGTATCGGGAAGAACGTGCAGACGACCCGAAAACGCTCGCCCTTGGAAAAGACACCAGTCACGTCCTTTTTGATAACGGTGAGGTGGAAGCATGGGGTAAAGTTAGTAACCGCAAGTGGAGAACCCATCTCAAGGAGGACTTAGGGAGTCATACGCCCCAAGCTCTTGTGTCTGGGGACGACCACCAATGCATTATTTTAAAAAACTCAGGTCAAAACCACGGGAGTTTAATGTGTTGGGGGCAAAACGGCAACGACCGACTGGGAGTTGGCGATAGTAACCCTAGAACCACCCCGACACCTGTTACCGCCGGCATCTTGGGAGACGCCGGAGGCGGAGTCCCCAATACGGTCAAGTCCGTGGCGGCCGGAGGAGCGCATACCTGTGCTATCTTAAACGACGATACCGTCAAGTGCTGGGGGAATAACAGTAACGGGCAGATAGGAGGCGGCCCCGGTGCCAGCAACACAATAATCGGTTCGGCAGGCGACCCCTTAAGCGGAACCGCTAGTCGTATAGCGGCAGGAGCTCACCACACCTGTGCCATCTTAACAACGGATAACTCCGTTCAATGCTGGGGGAACAATGCCTGGGGGCAAACAGGCGGCGGGACTCCGAATTTAGGTGTCCGGCAAAACCGCCACCGAGATTGCAGCGGGACTGTTAGCTTCTTGCGCCATTCTCAACGACGGTAGCGTTGTGTGCTGGGGGGTGTTCCCTCCCACCAACTTAGGGAGCAAAACCGCCACAAAGATTACGGTGGGGGCACAGCACGCTTGTGCCCTCTTAAACGATAAGACTGTAAAATGCTGGGGGGATAACGCCGTCGGGCAGATAGGAGGTGGAACTCCGGTTCCGGTCGGGTTCTAAGAGGCACTGTAGGCGACCCCTTGAGCGGACAAACCGCTATTGAAATTGCGGGAGGCTCCGAACACTCCTGCGCCATTATGGAGTCGGATCACTCCGTTAAGTGTTGGGGAAAGAATATTGATTCCAACGACTCCGGCTTTTACGGACAGATCGTAGGAAAAGTTGCGATGACAGGCGGAACCAACGGAACGGGAACGAGTACGGGAGAAACGGCAACGCTTACGGCAGCTTCTACACCAACGGCGACGGCACTGGACTCTGATGCAAACGGGAAGGTTTGTGGTCTAGCACTTGCCCGTGGCGCTATTTTAATGAATAAGGACTATAATGGCGGAAGCGGTACGACGATTTCCGATGCTATAGATAACATGATTGCGGCGATCGGTTCTCCGGTAACCATGGGGGGAACTAACATAACGTTGACTAGAAAAGGCACCAATAAAATAGAGGCAACCGTTAACTCTGCCGTCTTTGAAGGAATGACTTTAACTATCTACCACGACGATAACGGCGGAGACTGCATAACAACTAAAGTAGGAACTAATATCCCCATTACCGGAGGAAGCGGCGCCGCTCCGGCAAAAGGACTCTGGGTTATCTCGGAGGACTATGCCCCCGGGTCGGGAGATAAAACCATCAATCTCGATAGCGTACACATTGATCTTGGAAATACCGCTCTTTCAAAAGAGGACATTGCCGATAAGATCGTGACCAAAGTTACCGACGGAAGCTGGGTGGGTAAGCAATACAAGGATTTACCTTACACGGCGACAAAACTCGACGGTGCAAGCAATGCTAACGATGATTGCCCCACCAACGACTTTTGTGTCGTCTTCAATCGTCTGCTCAAAGGAACGGAAGGGAATTATGGAATCCCCTTCGGAGATCGGGACTACGCAGAAGCTGTTTCGATGACAGGCGGTTCCGACGGAACGGGAACGAGTAGGGGAGAAACCCAAACACTTGCGGCATCTTCTATGCCGATGACGTGGGGACTGGAATCAGATGCAGGCGGAAAGATTTGTAAGATAGAACTTACCGGCGGCGGAAACGTTGGCACCACCCTTAATCCTTGGATTGTTAGGAACTATATAACACCGCTAACGTATAATACGGCAAGCGGTACGAACATTTCTACCGCTATAGATAACATGATTGCGGCGATTGGTTCCACCGTGAACGTGGTGGGAACAACTGACGTGACGTTGTCTAAATCAGGCACCAATAAAATAGCGGCGACCGTTAACAACGCCATCCTTAACGGAGTGAGATTCGCTATCTACCACGACGATAACGGGGGAAACTGCTCAAGTCCCATTGACATATCCATTAATCTTATCGGAGGAAGCGGTGCCGCTGAAGCAGAAGGACTATGGGTTATCTCGCATGACTTTATTAGCGGGTCGGGAGATAAAACCATCAATCTCGATAGCGTATCCATTGATCTTGGAAATACCGATCTTACAAAAGAAGAGATTGCCGATAAGATCGTAGCGGATGTTAACTACGTAGGTTGGGCAGGTACGCAATACGAGGATTTACCTTATACGGCAACAAAAGTCCAAAATTCGGACAACTCCGACTGCCCATCAAGCGACTACTGTGTGGAGTTCACCCGAGTTTTTGCAGGTTCTGAAGGAAATGATGGAATCCCCTTCGTGGATCGGGACTACTCACATTAAAAGAACATTAAAAAAATTTGCAACTTATAAAACATAGAAAAACGAAAAAGGCCCTTTAGAAATCTAAACAAGAAGCGGAGGCCTTGCTCAAAGGGCCGACGGCAACAATTCTCCCAATTTATTTATAAGAACTCGATAGTAGATATCTTGGGGATAAATGTCGTCTCTAAAGAGTTTTTTCCTTCCAAGAAGGGAGTGGATATCTCTGTGAAAATTAATTACTTGCTGTTGTGTTTTTGCCGCCTTGTTTATCATGATTCTATTAAAAACGAGATGTCCTCTCCAAGTTTCACAATCAAAGATAGCGGCCTTATCAAGGGATTCTACCGCTTTTTTATAGTGACCAAGACTAAGATAGGCCCTTCCAAGAATATAATGGAGACGAGCGTTTGTCGGGGAAAGCTTGATAAGTCGAGAGAGCTCTTTGACGGCAATCTTGCCTTGACCTTTCTTTACGACCGATTCCATCTCATCGGCCCTTTGGTTAAGAGACGATGTCGTTGATTGTGAACAAACCCGCCTGTATTCTTTGAGAATGTTGATAGGAGGAGTGATAACGATAAGTTTTGAATTCTGAGAGATGATGACATCAATGAATTTTTGAAATTCTTGAGAAAAAATATGATAAGTTTCTTCCATAGATTTTAATTTTGAAAGATCATCAAGGGGCCTTGTATCCTTAATTGGAGTTGGACCGAGGGATGAAAAACGACGCTCAAAAAATTCTTCTGAACCTCCGTGGTAGATAATCACGGAAGGAAACGTTTTAAGAGAGAGTATCTTGTGAAGACTTCGATGAAGCCCCTCGTTTTGGGCCGACCAATTGTAGATGCGTGGGCCTTTCTTGAATTTTTGAGAAAGGTCGGGAAGAAACCGATTAAGCCAAACGCCCAAACGATCTCCGATGATAAGAATATCGGCCTTTTGGGCATCTCCCAATCCCTCGGGTATCCAACGGCCGAAACGGTAAGGAAATGGGCCTTGAGGTTTCAAAAAAAAGTATCCGGCACTTAGAACGATGACTAATAATCCAAAAATACCGATAACTCTTTTCACAATAACCCGATGCGGTATTTTTTAAACCCTTTTCTCATGCTAACTTTTATTGTAAAGCTCTTTTCTTTAACAATCTTTTAGGAGGAAAAATTGAGTCAATTTTGGACACCTCAGCTCCTGTGTCCGGCAGGTAGTCTCTCTAAACTGAAAACAGCGGTATCCTATGGGGCCCAAGGAGTTTATCTGTCGGGACAACACTTCGGCCTTAGGGCCGCAAGTGAAAACTTCACGAGAAAAGAGCTGGAAGAGGGCGTAGATTTTGCCCATACACGGGGAAGTGATGTCCATTTGGCCATCAACGGTTTTCTTCAAGATGACGACATAAAAAAGCTTCCTCCTTTTATTTCATTTCTCGATTCCCTTGGGGTCGATGCTATTATTGTCTCCGACCTTGGGGCCGTAGAAACACTAAAAGATTATACAGACATCCCTCTTCACCTATCCACTCAGGCCAGTTGCCTTAACGCTGATGGCGCAGCTTTGTGGAAAAAGTTTGGCATTTCACGAATTATTTTAGGGAGAGAGGCCTCTATTGAAGAAGCAAAAACTATTAAGGAAGAAACCGGCATGGAAATAGAAATGTTTATTCATGGCTCTTTGTGTACGGCCTATTCCGGAAATTGTGTGATCTCAAACTTCACTCGAGGAAGAGACAGTAATCGAGGCGGCTGCGCACATAGTTGTCGTTTTGAGTACCACATCGATCTTAAAAGAAAAGAAGAACATTCTTCAAAGAAATCTTTTTTTATGAGTTCTAAAGACCTTCAAGGGATCGGCCTTCTTAAAAATTTTCTTGAGGCAGGAGTTGACTGCCTTAAAATCGAGGGCCGAATGAAGGGGCCGCATTATGTAGCGACGGTAACCAAAGTGTACAGTGAGGCCCTAACCTTTTATAAAAAATACGGACACTTTGAGAGTGAAGATTTTCCTCTTTGGAAAAGAGAACTCACCAAGGTCACAAGACGCGATCAAACGGAAGCATCTCTTTTACATCCCGCAAATAGCAACAGTTTGTTTTTGCAAGGTGAATCCAAGAAAAAACATCACCGGTGTGTGGGGCATATATTGGAAAAATTTAACGATGTTCTTTTCATAGAAGTTCGAGGACAATTTTCTCTCGGAGAGGGCCTAGAAATTATTCCTTTTAAAGGAGAAAATATTTCTCTTGTTGTAGAACATCTTTTTTCCTTTGACAATTCACCCTTGGAACATGTTCATCCGGGAATGGTTGTTAAACTCCCCTATAAGGGAAAGGCCTCCGTCGGCAATATCCTTCGAAAAGAAAAGGTTTCATGAAACTTATCTCCTATGCCCCCTGTGCTCTAACAGAAGAAGTGATAATCTCATCAAAACAATTTTCATGTATGGGAACATACTCTCTAGAAAAGGCACAACAGACAGCAAAAGAACTATTTCAATTAGGAAAAAAGGTCTTCTTTGACTGGGATATTTTGATGACTCAACGAGACCTCGAGAGGCTCAAAAAGATTCTCTGTCGAATTGATATGTCATATATCCATGCTATCCGCGTTAGAGACAAGGGGGCCCTACAGTTTCTTTTAGAGGAAGAATTCCCACAAAAAATTCATCTCAACCTCGATGGGGGAGACCACAATGAAAGAGGTATCCTCCGTTGGATAGATTTTGCCGGAGAAAAACTTGAAAGAGTTATTCTCTCTAAAGAACTCGATAAGAAATGTCTCATGACATACATTCCAAAAATTTCTCGACTCTCTAGGGAAACGGAACTTTTGGGCCTTGGGCCTATTGCGCTTTTTTACACGCCTAGGGCGTTATTGTCGGCCCAAATAGAACAAAGAGTTAAAGGATATGATACTCTCCAGGCCGTTGGGTTTAGTGAAGAGAGCGTCCACAGAGGATTTCCTATTGTTGAAAATTCCCATGGAACATTTATGTTTTATCCCAAAGACCTAAATCTTCTAGATCAAAGAAACTTTTTCCAAAATCTCGGATTAAGTGCTTTCAGAATTGATCTTCGTCATCTTGAACCATCTGATCAAAACAAAATTTTGTACGCTCTCATGAAAAATGAACAGAATCTCGCCTATCCTCGTTCTCATATTAAAGGATTTTTCAATGCCAATAAAAGTCACACTCTCTTTAAAAAACTCAAGAATTTTCATCTTCTAAACAAAGGTGAACAATTTGTGGGTGAAATTTGTGACATAAAAAAAAATCAATATATGGGGTTCTTCTGCCAAGGTCCTTCCAAGGTACGCATTCATGACTACCTTGAGATTACAACCCCCGATGGAAAAAACAAAAAAATAAAAGTTTGCTGGCTCAAAGATGCTCTGGGAAGAGATGTTCAAGAAACCGAAAAAGGCAGACTATTTTACAGTAATCCTACAACCGGTATCTCTATAAAATCATCAGTTGCCTTATCTTCTCAAGAGAAGGGACAGAATTCCAAATAAACTTGTCTCCAACCTTGATGTCTTTTCCTACAGAAGAGTCGGCCTTAATTTCAAGAACATATTGGCAATAATACGAGGCCGTGGTGTAAATAGGCGGAGATATCTTTGATCCGGGATGATGGGGAACATTTCTTTCAATGGCCATAACGGTAAAATGTTTATCTAAAAAAATAATATCCAAATTAAAATAGGTATCTCTCATCCAAAAACTGCGAAAGTCCTCCTTGAAAAAGATAAAGAGCATTCCTTGGTCTTGTGCAAAATCGGAAGAGGGCCTTCCCGAAAGCCCTCGTATCCTCGTTATATTTTTAACGGCCAAGGATGTACGAATCTCTTTTCCGCTAGAAATTTGGATGAAAAAGGTTCTCTTCTCCAGTTCTTCCAGTGAAGGCCCTTGCCAACAGGACGCAAGGAGTAAGGAAAAAAAAAGGATTCTTCGCATTTTTACCGTCATCTTCTCAAAAGTTGTAATAATTTGTAAAAGATGCATTGCATTAAAAAACTTCCTTGTTTGAAATTCCCTTAAAGATTACAATAAAGAAAGAAACAGGATGTTGTCGCTCATAACAGGATGTTAGAATATGGGCCTTTCGTTTGCTCGAAAAAATTCTATTCCCTTAGAACAAGAAGAAAAGACGCTAACTAACGAGAAACTCCGCAGGGCCATTGAACGCAATAGACAAAAACAACTCAAGAGAAGGCCCAAATCTCCCCTATTTAAGGAAGATTTAGTCCTTAGGCAACTACGGCACACATCGGAAAGACCAAAAGTTCAAACTCATCAACAAACACCTCCTTCTCCCCCGTCTTTTCACACCAAAGGCCTACCCTCTTCCAACTTAAGACTGAGAATTCGAGAAGGCCCACCCCCTCCCTTAATTCAAAGGGCCGTCCCCTTGGGTCGTCAGGCAGAAATGAATACCTCGGAATTTAAAAAAACACTCAAGACTACTCAGAGAAAGAGAAAACTGAAAAGCATCTTTCTCAAGGCCGTATGGCTGTTTCACGGATACTTATTGATAAGATTGGCCGTCTCTAAAGGGGGCGCGTTAGAGTATTACGACAAACTGGCATTTTTGCAAAGTCGGCATAGGCATCTTGAAAAAATTCAAGAAGATAACAAGCTTCTTATTGAAGAAATGAACCTTATCAAAAATAATAAGAGATATCAAAAAAAGTTGGTTCGAGACAACTTGGGATTTATTGCCGATAATGAATATCTCGTTCTTTTTGCTCAAGAAAAAAAATGAGTTTTGAAAGTTTTTAAGGCATACTACTTCCCATGACACAAACGAAACAAGAAACTACAATAGAAATACTGAGGACTCATACTTGTGGGGAGCTTCAGTTGCAACATGAAGGTAAATATGTTTGCCTATGTGGATGGGTTAATAAATCAAGAAATCTCGGAGGACTCTATTTTATCGACCTTAGAGATAAATACGGAGTCACACAACTGAATTTTCGTAATTTTCAGGGAGAGATATCTCTCTTAAAAAGCTCTCATCTTGAATCGGTTATCATGGCCCAAGGAAAGGTAGCTCGACGCCCCAAAGAAGCTCAAAATAAATCTATGAAAACAGGAGAGATTGAAGTTGTTGTAGACAAACTTGAACTCCTCTCTCCTTGTCGTGCCGGTGCTCTCCCTTTTCTACCTCATGGGCCGACTGAACCCACGGAAGACCTTCGCCTTAAATATCGTTATTTGGATTTGCGCACCTTTCGACTACAGGAAATGTTAAAAAAGAGGTCTCAAGTCATGACATCGGTGAGAAATCTCTTGACTCAAAAAAAATTTATCGAAGTTGAAACACCCCTTCTTTACAAATCTACGCCGGAGGGGGCCAGAGACTATATTGTTCCAAGCCGAGAATATCCACATCATGTTTACGCTCTCCCCCAATCTCCCCAAATACTCAAACAACTTCTCATGATTGGTGGAACGGATAAATATTTTCAAATTTGTCGCTGTTTTAGAGATGAAGACTTAAGGGCCGATAGAGGCCCCGAGTTTACCCAGATAGATATTGAGGCCTCTTTCATTTCCCAAAATTACATAAAAAAACTTGTGGAGTGTGTAATAGAAACGATTTTTGATCTCAAACCCCATTTTGAAATGGATCGAATGACTTACAATCAGGCAATAAGTGATTACGGTACTGATAAACCTGACCTTCGCTTTAACCTAAAACACCTCAATGTAACAGAGGTTTTTAAACATTCCTCATTTTCCCTATTTGAAAATATCGCCAATAAAAATGGTCTTATTAAGTCCATTTTTGTTCCTAAAAATTTTGGCACTTTTTCGAGAAAAGATACGGATTCTCTATCTGAAATCGTTCGCTCTTATGGAGGGGAGGGTGTGGCCTTTTTTAAAGTGCATGAAGGTAAAAGAACCGGAGGCCTTTCCAAATTTATAACAGACGATAACTTTTCTGCTCTCGAGTCTCTAAAGAAAGACCATGGTGACGGAACATGGCTTTTTATTGCTAACAAGTCCCACAACGTTGCCCACGCTTGTGCTGATGTTCTAAGACGACATCTTGGAGAAGTCTTCAATCTTAAAGGTAGTAAATATTGTTTTGTTTGGATTGACGATTTTCCTCTCCTCGAATGGAATGAAGAGGAAGAGCGTTTTTACGCAAAACACCATCCTTTCACGGCACCCAAAGATCAAGATAGAGAAAGATTCTTTACAGACGATAGACAAGTTCTTCTTGAGACTAAGGCCCAGGCCTACGATGTTGTTTGTAACGGGTATGAGCTTGGAGGTGGTTCCATGAGAATTTATCAAGAGGATGTTCAAAAGAGAATGTTTCACGTTTTGGGAATGAATCAAGAGGAAGTAGAAAGACAATTCGGCCTTTTTATTCAGGCCCTTCAATACGGGACGCCTCCCCATGGAGGAATAGCTTTAGGACTCGATAGAATAATGATGATTCTTACCAAAACTGATTCCATGAGAGACGTTCTTGCCTTTCCAAAAACAACAAAGGCCTACGACCTTACGGTCAAAACCCCTGCAAGGCCCTCTGACAAACAACTTCGAGAACTTTTTTTCCGATGGGTATAAGTCTTGTAGTCTATTAAAACTTGGAGAAAAACTCTTCTTTGAACGGAATTGTTGTTAGCAACTCAAAAACAAATTTATTTTCATTTTCATAGGCCTTATCCGATCGTTTCAAAGTCATCTCCTCATCTCCCGGCAATAATTGAGCGAGTCTATAACCAAGATGTACGGGGTTTTTAATTATTAGAGTATACTGACCCTCGGATTGCCAAGAGATATTTGCGCTGGAGAGAATACCTGGCACAAGAGTGTCCTCCATCTTGATGGAATTCCCTGTATTATCGGTAATAAATAGTTGTATGTTATCGACAATCAAAGATTCTATAATAAATGCGTCACCGTAACTCAAAGACTCTATACAGTGGTACTCCATAGTTTCAATTAATCTTATGACTTCAAAAAGGGCCAAGGACTCTATAGTAATTCCATCAATTACAACATTTATCTGATGTGCTGATTCATGGGAAAGGCCTAGGCCAAAAAGTTTGAATTTTCCATCTTTTTGAAATGTGTAGTGGATTTTTTTTTGGAAGTGAATCTTGTCTCGATAACGCTTAATCCTTTCTTCGGGGAAGCATTCATCGGGATACTCTACAAATGTCAAGTTTTGAGGCCCACCTAAAATGATTGTTCCTGTATATGCTTTTATTGTAGGATTACGATGAGGCATAAAACCATGCTCTTCAATGAGGTCGTCAAGAAGATTTCCCATCTCCTCTATTCTCAGGTTGCAAGAAGAAATAGAGAGACAAACCAAAATTAAAAGGGTAACAGAAAGTAAATCTTGCACAAAATAACACCTTGGGCCTTCGTCGTATTTAATATCAACTCCCTGAAAAAGTTTTAATGATTACATTATTCTATTAAAATAATAGCATACAAGAAAGCATTTCTTGGCCATCGGAAAAATTTTATTCTCGAAAAAATGTTTTAAAATAAGAAATGATGAGCTCAAATTCCCGAGGATATTTCTCAGCAATTATCTTCTTCACAAGACTGAGAGATTCAAAAAGAGTCAAAGATTTTTTAGAAGAACTTTTTTGAAGGGATTTCCCAATAAGATTCGTCATTCCCACAAGTAGGGTTTTCGTCCCTATTGCCGTAGTCAAGCTATTTCCTAAAGGTCTCGGCAAAGTATGATAGTTTTCTATGATTCTCAAATACTCAGCACTTAAAGGAATTCTTCCTCGAAGGATTTCTACAGACCGCAACTCGTATCCTCGATTATTTTCGACGGTATTGTCTTTGAAAGAAGAATATTTCCCTATATCTTTGAGCATACTGGTAATAAAAAGATATTTAATATCTTTGTCAAGAAACGCACCTGACATTTTTGAGATACCAAGTAAGAATAAAGAAGAGATTATAGGAATCGCCGTGCCGGGTTTATGCTTTTGCTTTGTAAAAGTTTGATAAAGACTACCGTGAAGATTCATGTGTTCAAGAAGAAATGCGGCCAAGCTCTGAGCACAAGAGTATTGATTCAAGAGAATCTTATCATTTGTCGAATCCTCATAGAGGTATGACAGATTTTGGGCCGTAGCATCAAGAAGTTGTCCCCCGTTTTTTAAGAAAAGGTCTCTTTCTTTTAAGCATCCCGAGAGAATCCGCAAACGAGTTTGGTGGTGTTCAATAATGCTTTTCTTCCCCAACATATCCTTGAACTACCCCTCACTAAAGTGAGGAGATTCTTGCTTCACCGACAAACGCCTAGAACACGAGTTCCTAGGTCTTACACCGTCTCCACGAGCTTCACATCCCGTAGTCCCTACGGTAGGTCGGTTTTTGTTCCGACAAATCCAATATATTATGATATTCTTCAAAAGACAATATTTTTTTTTCTCGCCGAAGGGCGTGGGCCGAACAAATAGATTTTTCTTAAGATGGAGTATTTTGTTCTTCGATGTATTGCTTAAGTTTTTCAATAGTTGCACCTCCGGCACTTCCTGCGAAATAGCTTGGACTCCAAAATGCCTTTCCCCAAAGAAAAGGAGAAACTTTTTTCCAATGATATTGCCTCAAATATCTACTTGAAACGCCTTTTAAAGAATTTGCCATTCTTGAGATAGAGTGTTTTGGTGGATATTCGATGAGAAGATGCACATGATCGGATTCTCCGTTAAATTCCACTAAAGTTGCTTCAAAATCGTCCAAAACCTTCTCAAAATAGCTTTGTACAATATCAAGTAATTCTTTTGAGAATACTTTTCGCCGATATTTTGGCACAAAGACCAAATGCACGGTTAAAGCAAAGACACAATGCCTTCCCTAATCTTTGAGGCATTTAGATAGGGCGTATTCTAACTTTTTTAAGAGATTGGCAAAATATCCACGTTTCAAGAATAGGTCCGGGAAACAATCGGCCAACTACATGAAGAATGGATTCACTTTTCGAGACGGCATTTTAAAGGTTGCGAAATTGGGAGGGATACAACCTGTATGGTCGAGAAAATTTTGCGGTTCCACCGCAGGAACGCCCTCATCGTTAACAATATCCAAAGATTGTGACGGAAGTTACTTTGTTTCGATACCGGTAGAAGAGAAGATGCGCCCCTTGGCGCTTGTAAGAAAAACAATCGGGCAATCCGAAGTATACTTACATTCAAGAGAGCAAACTAAGAATGGAACAAAAGTCCCTGTCTCGTAAAAAGAAGGGTTCAAAGAATAGAGAAAAACAGAGAAACCTTGTGGCACGAGTCCACTCAAAGATAAGAAATTCCAGGAAGGACTTCCTCCATAAGTTAAGTACGGATATAGTTCGCAAGAACCAAGTGGTCTATATCGAGGACTTGAACACAAAAGGAATGGTTAGGAATAGAAAACTTTCTAAGTCCATAAGTGACAGTTCTTGGGGAAGTCTTGTAAATTTCCTTGAGTATAAATGTGATTGGTACGGTAGGGAATTGAAAAAAGTTTCCCCAAAATTCACGTCCCAAGATTGCTCACATTGTGGATATAGAAACAAAGAATTGCAATTAAGTATGCGTCGTTGGGATTGTCCCAAGTTGTGGGAGTACTCACGACCGAGACATCAATGCGGCAAAGAATGTTTTGGCGGTAGGGACTACCGTGACAGCTTGTGGAGACAGTGTAAGACCAAAGGTACTTGTGCCTAAGGCAGTTGTCGGGGAAGCAAGAATCTCCTCCCTTTAGGCAGGGGTAGTTCAACCCACTCCTTTTTGGATAATCAGTGTTGTAAACAAATTCCCTATGTTATCTAGTTTAAACAAACAGTTTCAACTAGTCGAGAAGAGACAAGGTAAGGGTCGGCATTGGCCCCCGGGCGTCTATCTTCAAAGTGGCCGTGGCCGTCTTTTGATGTTTGTAGAGGAATTCGAATTGATGCTCCTCGATCGGATACTCCTGACTTAAATTGATTAATATAGCTTGTTTCATGAGTACCCGTTAGTCTTTTTTCCAACCCATGGCCATAGTCTTTAATGTGCTCCATATGGTTTTTTTTAAGTTTCTCTACTGCTTGATAAATGGCCTTTAATCCCGTTTTTTGGTGACGAGTGGCCTCTGTAGAAAAATTTGTGTGCATCCCGGCACCATTCCAATCTCCGGATACAGGTTTATTGTCAAAAGATACGATAACATCGTATTTTTCTCCGACTCTCTTCAAAAGGTAACGGGCCACCCAGGCATGATCGGACATCTGAAGAGGGCCGCAATGTTCCTCTTTTATTCCACGATAACCGATCTGATACTCCCATTGTCCAGGCATAACTTCTGCATTAATGCCAAAAATACTTAACCCAGCTTGACGACACAATCCCATATGACTCTCTGCGATATTTCTGCCAAAAACTCGACTTGCACCTATTCCGCAATAAAAAGGGCCTTGAGGGCCTGGAAACCCTCTGTGAGGCCAACCTAAAGGACGTGTTTCTGCAAAAAGTGTATACTCCTGTTCAAAACCAATCCAAGGATTACTTCCTCTTTTTTCTTTATCGAGAATTTCTTGAAGGTTACATCGAGTATTTGTCTTATGAGGCGTTCCATCGGGATTCAACACTTCACAGAGAACTAGATAGTAGTTATCGGCCGATTTATGTAAGGGGTTGCAATAGAAGGAAACGGGTTTGAGTTCACAATCCGAATCAGCACTAGTGGCCTGTTGAGTTGAAGAACCGTCAAACCCCCAAATGGGAAAAACATCAATACTGTCAACGCTCTCCACAGATAAAATCCGAGACTTTGATCTCAATTCTTGAGTTGGAGAAGTTCCATCTAACCAAATATACTCGGCCGTAACCAACATTTTGCTCTTTTGAAACATTATTAAAAACCTCTTAAAAATTAATGTAGCAACTATCTAAAAATCTCTTTTTATTGTCAATCTTTAAATTAAAATTATGCGTTGTATTATTACAGTGCGCCCATTGTCTCTTTTTGCTACGATTAGAATAAATGCTAAAAAATTATCTGAGCAAAAAATTTTATTTCGTTATTACCACTATCCTCACATTCATAGAACTCCTTTGGGTCATATTCTCTTTTTGCTTTACTGTGCTGTTTTATATTTTAGGCCTCATTGCTTTTAAAGATAAAAAGTATCCCCAAAGACATAATGAAGACCTTTCATTATCTAATACATTGTATTCTCCCGTTAATGGAAGAGTTTTGGAAATCAAAGAAGATGGATACTGTATTTTCCTCAAAAGAAAGGCCAAAGAGATAAAAATTGTTCTTCCTTGGTGGAGAAAAGCAGGTATTTATCTTCCAAGCAGTGGAGAGATAAAAAATGTGGGCCTTCAAGAAGGGGCCTCTCATTTTCGTTACGCAAAGCACGGCGGCCCGATACCATTTAGACACGTTGTCTCTTTAAAAGACCTACAGGGCCACACCATTGCGCTAGGATTTCTCACTTGCTTCTTTGGAGGGAAAACTCAACTCAAAGTGGAACCTGGAGATAAGGGAAAACAGGGGGCCTATATCGGTCATTTCCCTCTTGGAGGAACTCTCTTCCTTTATCTTCCGAAAAAATATGAGATACTTGTAAAAAAGGGGGGCCAAGTTAGCGTTGGAAGAGAGGTAATTGCTCGGCCGAAAGGAGATTCATAACTATGGTCCATCAGAAAAGATTTGCTTTTTTTCTTCCAAATACTTTTACCGCCCTTAATTTAGGTTGCGGCCTTACTTCTATGACGTTTTCTCTACGGGGTGACATTTACAATGCTTGCATGGTTCTTCTCTTGGGGGCCGTCTTTGATAGTGTCGATGGTAGGATTGCTCGTCTAACAAATACTCAATCAACCTTTGGAGAACAGTTTGATTCAATAAGTGATGTGGTGTCTTTTGGAGTGGCCCCCGCATTGATGATCCATATTTCTTTTTTACAGAAACTAGGTCGCATAGGGCTTGTGGGAACATTTTTGTTTTTGCTTTGCGGTGCCCTGAGACTTGCTCGTTTCCATACAAATATTCACAAAAATGATCATGGCCATTTCCAGGGCCTCCCCATTCCAACAGCGGCCTTGGGATTAGCAGGCCTTTGCCTCTGGTCTCTACTCTTCAATGATCTAAAAAATAATGTTTATTCGGCCCTTGGGTACACGCTGTTTCTATCCTTTCTCATGATTTCCAACATTCCCTTTCCATCGTTAAAAACTACACCATGGGTGGGTCAACATAAAAAGGCCATGCTTTTCGTAATATTTCTTGCTATCACGGCCCTGTTTATCAATGAAAAGGTCATGGTTGGTACACTTGTCAATTGCTATATTATATTTTCAGTCATCTCTTTTATCTTAAAGAGAAAAGACCTAGCGAAAACTCTTAATTGGCACGAAGGAGATGAAAATGAATAAAGACCGAATCGCCTTTTTGTTTACACTGCTAATTCCCCTGGAGTTTTTTGCCAATATGAAACAGGCCTTACCTGAACAAGTAACCGACGATTCTTGGGTTAACAACATTGAAAGTTCCGAGACCCCCTTTATCGGGGGGGAAACAACGAGGGATATTAACATTCCTAAAACTCCTTTCAATCAAAGTTGGGTCTTTCGACCATACTATACGAAAGATTCTTACAAATATCGTGTTTTTGAAGACAAAAATCTTTTACAAATTAAGGAAAAAAAGGGTTATTTTATTTTTGAGGGATATCGATATATAACGAAAGGGCCCTTGAATACATTTTGGGGGATTAATGCCGGCATAGGAAATGTCCGGGCCCAGAGTACTCAAAAGGATTTCCTCTTATGGATGATTCCTTTGGGCGTTCCCTTGGGATTAGAATTTCCTCTAAAATGGTTTAAGACGACAGTTCTCATTGGGCCTTCCGCTCTTTTGGCAGTTCAACATCAAACCAATAAGAATTTAACCGGTTCAGACAAATCAGACCAAGAAAAACAAAAATACGGCCTAGGATATTTTGCGGAAGGAAGAATCTCTATGAATATTGGAGATATAATGCAAGAGAGAATGATTCGTTTTTTTTCTCAATACAAGATATCTAATATCTATCTTGATTTTATTATAAGAAACCAACGATATTCTTCTAGTTTTACTGATTCAAAGGAAGACTTCATTGAGTCAACTGGACTATCCTACGGAGTCGGTCTAAGTTTTGAATACCTTATGGCCGATAACACAAAGGCCTCGTCCGTGCCTTTTGCCGGAAGTGGAGTTCTTGGAGATGCTCCTTCCCAAGGGACGATTCATTTTAAAAATGAAGGATTGGATTCTCAGCTTCATCGTATTCCAAGCGTTACAGAAAACTCTCAATATCTTGAGGCCGACGATGCTCAAAGATTTCAGGAGATATCTCAGAACAGTAGCAAAGGATTTCGACTATACTATATCAATGATTCCTATAAATATAGCAGTAGAAAGGATAATTTTAATAAAATTTTTGAAGACAAATATCTCTTCAAAGGCAAGGACAGAAAGGGATATTTCATGCTTGAAAGTTATCGGTATATGACAAAGGGGCGTTACAATACCTTTTGGGGGATCAATGCCGGTGTCGGATACAATCGAAATTACGGACTGTTTGTCGATGGAAAGAGGTTGGAAAAAAGATTTCTCATGTGGACTATTCCCGTGGGAATTTCCTTAGGACTTGAGATTCCTATGCAATGGTTTAAAACCACGATTCTCATGGGGCCATCCGCTCTGGGGGTTATTCAACATCGAGGAGATAAAGAGCAAGGCCATCAAGACAAAGAGAAAAGACAGTACGGCCTAGGATATTTTGCGGAAGGAAAAATTTCTTTAAATCTTGGAAACATAATGAAAAAAAGACTGGTTCGCCTTTTTTTTCAACACAAATTAACTAATCTCTATCTTGACTTTATTGCAAGAAACCAACGATACTCCCGTTTTAGAGATAAAACTTTTGGAGTATCAGGGATATCCTACGGGGCCGGACTAACTTTCGAATACCTTTGATGACCTATAAACTTGAGCTATCTTATAAAGGAACTTTCTATCAAGGATGGCAAATCCAACCTCATACAGACATGACGGTTCAAGGACAACTTAACAAGGCCCTTAGAGTGATTTCACAATCGCAAGGCATTCATTCTCTAGCGGCCGGCAGAACTGATGCCGGAGTTCATGCTTTGAAACAAGTTGTTCGGATAAAAATCCCGCTAGATATCAACGCTAAAAATCTTATTGCGGCCGTAAACGCTAATTTGCCTAAAGATATTCGAGTTCTAAGCGCCGAAAAAGTTGCAGCATCTTTTCACCCTCTAGCAGAAAATACAAAAAAAGAGTACCGTTATGCTTTTTCTCTCGAAAATATGAATCCTCATTTCAATGACCAAATAAGCTTTATCAAAGGAGGGCTCGATATTGATGTGATGAAAAAAGGAATGGCCCTTTTTGTAGGAAAAAAACCCTTTTTTAACTATTACTGCAAGGGAACTCCTGTTAAAACTACCGTACGAGAAATTTTTGAGGCCTCATTGGAAGAAAAAAAGAGTTTTTTCCCCCAAGAGTTAATCTTTTTTGAGGCCAAAGTTGTAGGCGATGGTTTTTTAAAACATATGGTGCGTCTTATAATGGGAGCGCTCTTTCAATTAGCAAGAGGAAAAATTCATCTTCAACAGATTGAGATGTCTTTTCAAAAAAAACTACCCTCACCCCTTGGGCCGGTTGTAGAATCAAAAGGACTTTATCTTTTTTCCTTGACAAAGCTCTCTTGTCGAGAAAATAATAACACAAAAAAGGAGGTGTCCCGTAAATTATAAATATTTTTTGCTCGGGTTGCTTATGTGGAATCCTCTGACCTTTCAGGCCAGAGAGCTTTTAGAGGATAAAATCAAGCGTGAAATGATCACTATGTTTGAAAAAAATGAGACTCTCCATCAAGCATTCTTCAATTACAATGGACAAAATATAGAGGAAGCATCAAAAGGTCTCCTCGAGGCCTTGGGAAAAATCTCTAATAAAGAAATTTCTAAACTTCTTAAATTTTCATCTCAAAAGCTTTCTGAAATAAATGCCTCAAAATCGCAAGAGGAGAATAACCAAAATTACCACCTCATTTCTATGGCACTTATCCACCTTATCAATAAGTATGATCTAGGCCCCGGATACAATGCCTATTCCTGTCCTATGGTCAAAAAGAAGTGGGTTCAAAATGACAAAAAAACGACCGAAATTCAAAACCCTTATCATTCGGGAATGCCTCATTGTGGGACAAAAGATACTAGATTTTGAGATAAGCTCTTAAACTTCCATATAAAGAGGCCAAAAGCAAGTTAAGGTCTCTCTTGGAAAAAAGGTCATTGACCAAATTTTTTTGTGTATCGATAAGGTCTTCCTCCGCCCTGATAACTTGATCAAGATTCACTCTACCAAGTCTATACAGACTATTGTACTCGGAGAGTATTTTTTGGGCCAAGCGAAGTCGCTCTCTTACGGAAACGAGCTTTGTTTTGGACTCCCAAATACGATGGAGAAGGCCTTCGGCCCTTTTTTTTAGTCTCTTCTCATAAAAATCGTAGTGCTTCTTGGAAATATTTAACAAGGCCTGCGTTTTTTGAATTTCTATTTTCTCCTTTTGAAATCCTAGAGGCATCTCTAGGGAAAGTAGTGTTTCAAAAAAATTATGTCGATTTCCAGAGACAATTTGGGCCCGATAAAAGGCCTTTGTTGGCAAGGAATCATAATCATTTGATTTGTAACCAACTTGAAATTTAATTTGCGGCCATAAATCGTATTGAGATGTCCGCAGGGCCGTCTCCTCCTGTTTTACTTTGAAATTGAGAGTTTTCAAAGAGAGATTGTTTTTCAAATTTCCTACAGCGGAAACAACCGATTTTTCCTTTTCAAAAGAAAAGGGAAGGACTTCTTCTTCTTTAATCCCTCTCCCCAGTTTTTCGGATACGGCCTTTAAGGCCGTAATGACCTCGGCATACACATTGTTTAACAGTTCCTGTCTAGACAAAAAGGCCGATTGAGATTGATAGAGGTCAACTTGTTCTCTAAGCCCGTCCTTAACTTTTTCTCTGACAAAATCAAGCCTTTTATCTGCTCGTTTTAACGCCTCCTTTTCAAGGAAGAACATTGTTTTTGCAAGCCTTATTTCCATGTATTTCAAAATAAAAAGATAGAGTTCTTCTTGAATTTCTTCCTCTTTAAAAGCATCCATGTATTCCACATTAAGTCTGGCCTGCTCGAGTTCGCTGTAAAACTTTCTTCCCAAAAAGTTTGCTCCCAGGTCTTGGGTATAAGAAAGGCCTTGAATAGGCCCATAATATTTATAATCAGGAAACATATCCTTGGAAAGCTCATTGGAGAAGGTCAGAGAACCTCCAAAAGAAAAATTTCTTGTAACATCGATTCCGTAGACGTGTTTTTGATGACTGGGAAAGTCCACACTTCTAGGGTATCTCTCGAGATTATCACGCTGTCGAGAAACCTTCCCCAATAGAGACCATCTCTTTTCCAAAGATTTTGTTTTGTAATTGAGTTGCATTAAAACGGCATCTTCCTGTAATTTGAAAACTGAGAAATTTTTTTCAAGAAATTCTTGGGAAAGTTCCACAAGTTTTTTTTCAAAAGACTCTGCAGGAGACCGAATCAAAAAAACAACTAAAATAAATACACACCTCAGCAAAAAAGTCATCCTTAATAATAGCTTTTTAGCATACTTATCTCTTCTTGACTATTCAGACAATTTTCATTTAAATCCTTCTTTACAAAGGGAGAAGAGGGTATCATCGCTAGGGCCTAAAAGGCCTTAGAGGAAGGTCCGAACACCATACGGTAGCGCATCGGGTAACACCCGTCCACCGCGAGGCGAGGACAAGTGCAACAGAAAGAATATACGGTTCGGCCGTAGTGAAATCAGGTAAACTCTGCGTGGTGCAAGCTCAAATAGGTCGGCGATTGAGGGTATCCGGCCCAAGCCGGCGGGTAGAGTGCTAGAGGGTGTCGGTAACGGCACTCCAAGAGGAATGATGGTAGGAAACAGAATTCGGCCTACGCCTTTTCTCCTCCCTTTTTTGTATTTAGGCCATTGGGCCTTGAGAGAATAAATATGAGAATACCTATTCCTATGAAAGATATTCCTATTTTTAAAACTATGTGAATAGAGGACAAGCTTAGAGTGTAAGAAAAGGCAAGGATAATCATAAGAGTTGAAAGAGCTTTTTCCCAAGGTCTAATGGCCCCATAAGCATACCAATTTGTAATTAAAGGGCCGAAAATTGTATTTCGTAGAAGTTTTTGATAAAGTTTTGGAGAACTTTTAGAGAAACAAAAGGCACTTAACAATACAAAAGGGGTTGTGGGAAGAAGGGGGAAAAATATACCTAAGAAGGCCAACATCAAGGTCGATAACCCAATAAGAAAAAACATATTTTTTTTCATGTATCAATCTCAACAGGAGTTCTTCATAAATCTCTAAAATATACCGCCGTCTTTTCAATCCCTTCTTTGAAAGAAACACACGGTTTATAGTCAGAAAAACTTTGTAGTTTTTTCAAAGAAGGTTTTCTTCTCACTGGATCATCTATTGGAAGCGGTCTATAGGATATTTTTGAAGAAGACTTGAGCGTTTTGATGACAAATTCGGCACATTCTTTAATGGTATATTCATCGGTGCTTCCACAATTAATAGGCGTATGAACTCCACTTAACATAACATAATGAATGGACTTCACAAGGTCTGTGACAAAACAAAATGATCGTGTTTGACTTCCATCTCCGTAGATTGTAATATCCTTTCCCCGAATGGCCTGGGTAATAAAATTGGAAATAACTCTTCCGTCATCGGGACGCATTCTTGGGCCATAGGTATTGAAAATACGCACAATTCTTGTATCTACATTGTAACTGCGATGATAACTCATTATCAGGGCCTCGGCATAACGTTTAGACTCATCATAACAGGCCCTAACTCCTACGGGATTAACTCGCCCTAGGTGCTCTTCAACTTGAGGATGATGTTCGGGATCTCCGTAAACTTCCGATGTAGAGGCCCCAAGAAATCCAGCGTTTTTTTCTATGGCCAAGTCAAGAAGTTTCATTGTTCCCTCGGAATTTACCCTCATGATTTCGATGGGAATTTTGTCAAAGTCTTTTGGAGAGGCCGGAGAGGCCAAGGAAAAAATATAATCTATAGAAACCCCCTTAAAATCAGGTAGGGATTTATAGATGTTGCACTCTTCGAAAGTAAAGTTGTCATACTTTTCTAAAATCTTAATGGTTCTATAGGCGCCTGTGACAAAATTATCAAGGCCTATAACTTTCGCTCCAAGATTGAGATACATTTCACACAAATATCCGGGGATAAGGCCCGCAGCTCCGGCCACAAGAATTGTTTTTCCTTCATAGTTTTTAGGTAAAATAACTTTTTCAACCATAAGAGAAAATCCTATTGATGTTTTTCTTTAATTCTCGACTTATGCAATCACAACGCCTCAAAAGGCCGAGACGTTGCGACCGACAAAGAACTCTTCAAATTTTTTTCACCCTTATCTTAAATAAGAAAGATTGTAGCAAGTGTAAAAATCACAAGAGATTCCATGAGAGCAAGACCTAGAAGCATGGGAACAAAAAGTTTGTCTGCAGCTGCAGGGTTTCTCGCCATTCCTTCTAATGCTGTAGATACGGCGGCCGACTGTGCCCGAGTTCCGGCAAAGGCCGCTATGGCCACTGCGATAAAATAAAACGGCGCCTTCGAATACTCATTAAATTGAAAGAGTGACGTTTCGGCGAACGCCGAAAGAGGCAACATGAAAGCTGTAAAAATTATCCGGTGTTTTTTCATCATTTTTCTCCTTTTGTTAATGATGGACATCCTCACCATGATCGTGGTGGGTGGCCAAACTAATATACACCATTGTTAAGATTGTAAATACATAGGCCTGTACTAGAGAAACCAAAACTCCCAAGGCCATAAAGAGTATAGGCACAAAGGCCGGAACAAGTTTAGAAAATTCCGAAAGGATTAAATGGTCTCCCATCATGTTATTTTTCAAGCGAAGGGCCAAAGAAAGAGGTCTAATCAGGTTTGAGACAATTTCAATGGGAAAAATGAGAAAAGCTAAATACCAAAGAGGGCCGGCAAAGTGTTTGATATAATTGAAAAAACCTTGTTCCTTGATCCCTTTAACATTGTAGTAAACAAATGAAAAAACGCCTAAGGCCAATGTCGTAGAAAAATGTTCGGTCGGTGGTAAAAACCCGGGAATAAGTCCTATAAGATTGCAAAACAAGATCAAAATGAAGACGGTTGCAATAAAAGGAAAATACTTTGAGGCCCCCTCTTCTCCTAGGATATTTTGACATTGTCTATAAATAAAACGACCGTAGAGTTCACAAATATTTCTAAAACAAAATCCTTCTTCAGGAATAACCACATCAGATATGCCAACAACCTTATAGCTATAAATCAATCCCACAACGGTAAGAAAAACACCTACAAGAATAAACGTTAGAATGTGTTCTGCAATGTGAAAATCATAAGCGATCTTTCCCATCCAAGTAAATCCTCCGGCACCGTAAATAATACTTGGATTAAAAACACAGAGACAAAGGGTTAAAAATTTTTGAAAAACCATTTTACTGAGGATATAGCATCTGATTTAATTTATCTATACTTTCGGCCCTGTTTTTCAAATATTTCTCTTCTCTTTTTTTTAGATGCGCAGCAGAAATACAACATTATAACAATCAATAGAGCAAAAACCGTCAAAATTAGAAGAAGTAACCCGACTAAACGGGAAATGATGTCGTTTTTGACTAATACCCAGCTAATAAAAAAAACAGAAAAAATCGTTGAAGAAAAAGCAAGGGATATAGCGGCAATGCCTTTCCACTTGCTATGAACTTTCATCGTTTTCTAGAGACTCTCCTTTGGTAAATAGAACTCAATCTATTTTTTATAATTTCGATGTTAGGATATGTTGTTAAAAGAGAATAATAAATTTCATAGGCCTTCTTTAAGTCCTCCATGGTTTCATAGGCATTGGCCATTAAAAACTTTGTCTGTGTGACATAACTTTCATTCTTCTCATTTTGAATGTAGTGCCCCCAGTATGTAACAGCGAAACTCCATCGGCCCATAAGAAAGTAATTCATGCCTCTCTGATAAAAAGATTGAATATGGTATTTGTGATCAGTTTTTTTATTGATAAATTCTAATATTTCATGGGCCTTATCTGATTTTTTAGTATTTATATAACAAATAGCTAATCTATATTGATAAAAGTCAATATTTGCAAGTTTTGGAACAAATTTTAAAAGTTTATTATAATTTTTAATGGCCCCTTCATAATTCTTTAAAAAAGAAAACTTTATTTCTGCTATTCTTTCCTCGGCCTTTATCATCCAAAGAGGATCGCTACTTGATTCAATGGCCTTTTTATAAAAAGGGATGGCCTCTGCATGTTGTAAAAGATATGTAGAATAAAGTTCGCCTACCTGAAAATAGATTTTCATTTGTTCCGGCGGATTCTTTTCTAAAATTTCTTTATACTGTTCAATGGCCAACAAATACTTTTGTTCAGTTGTCAACTGCTGAGCATAGAGGATTTGTTTGTGAATTTTTGGTGCAAAATCACAAGAAATAAACACAACGAAAAACAATATTTGTTTCCATACCATACAATTCTACTCTGACCAATCAGAAGTATCTTCTCTTGCAATTTTCTCGACAGCAACAACTTTTTCATCGTTTTTAAGTCTAATAATTTTTACTCCCTGAGTTGTTCTGCCTTGCAAAGAAATGTTCAATATATTTGTTCTTATAACTTGCCCCCTGTTTGTGATAACCATTAAATCCTCATTTTTTTCAACAGGACTTATAGCTGCAATTTTACCCTTATTTTTGGAAAGTTTCATGGCCAGCACTCCTTTTCCGCCTCTGAATTGTTTTCTATATTCTTTTACAAGTGATCGCTTCCCGTAACCATTTTCTGTTAATGTTAGAAGCTCCATTCCGTCATCAATAATCTCCATTCCAACAACTGTTTCATTTTCCTTTACATGAATTCCTTTCATTCCTTGAGATTGTCTTCCTGCAGTTCTCACAGAACCTTCAGCAAAATGAATAATTTTTCCTGAACTTGAACAAAGTATAATGTTTTTTGTACCGTCCGTAACTCTTACTCTCAACAAACTATCCTTCTCTAAGATTTTTATCGCACGCAATCCCGATTGATTAATCCTCTGATATTTCTCTAGAATTGTTCTTTTGACAATTCCTTTCTTTGTTGCAAAAAACAGATAACAATTACTTTTATCTAGTTCCTTTGGAACACAAATTACTTCTGTTATTTTCTCTCCATCGGGAACACTTATAAGATTCGCTAGATTTCTCCCCATACTGGTCCTTATTCCTTCGGGTATCTCATAAACTTTCTTGGAAAAAACAATGCCTTTATCTGTAAAAAACAAAAGGGTTGCATGGGTGTTGGCCGTAAAAATATTAATAAAGAAATCATCATTAGAATTGGCCCCCTTAACTCCTTTCCCCCCCCTCCTTTGGGCCTTATAAGTATCTACAGGCATTCTTTTTATATAACCTTTGTGAGTTATGGTAACAATATTCTCTTCTTCTTTAATAAGGTCTTCCATAATAATTTCATCGGACCTAGGTACGATGGCCGTTTTTCTCTCATCGCTGTATTTTTCCAAAACATCATCAAACTCATCTTTAATAATTTTTTTTATCAATTCTTCGCTTTTTAAAATTATTTCTAATAGATCAATTTCTTTTACTGTTGCATCGTAATCTTTAACAATTTTCTCTCTCTCGAACCCTGTTAGTCTTTGTAATCTCATATCGAGAATGGCCTGGGCCTGTTTTTCAGAAAGAGAAAAAGACTTTATCAACCCTTCTCTAGCATGAAGAGGGTTTTTTGCATTTTTTATCGTTTCAACGAAAGAATCAATGTTCTCCACGGCCACTTTAAGACCTTCCAAAAGATGAATTTTCTGCTTGGCCTTTTTTAAATCAAAAAGAGTTCTTCTGATAATAACTTCTCTTCTATGATTAATAAAGGCCTGTAATTGCTCCTTCAAATTCATTACCTTTGGAGTTTCATTTACTATTGAAAGAAAGATTATGCCAAAGCTTATTTGAAGCTGTGTTGTTTTATAGAGTCTATTAATTATAACATTTGCTATTTCTCCCTTTTTTAAATCAATACATACCCGAATACCGTCTTTATTTGATTCATCTCTAATATCACTAATGCCCGTTAATTGTTTTTCGTTTACAAGCTGAGCAATTTTTTCAATCAATTTTGATTTATTGACTTGGTAGGGAATTTCTTTAACGATAATCCTTTCTCTATTGTTTCCAAAACTTTCTATATCTACAGATGCCCTTATTTGAATAATACCTTTCCCTGTTTTATAGGCCGATATAATCCCCATTGTGCCTTGAATTTCTCCTCCTGTTGGAAAATCGGGGCCCTTAATGCTTTTCATAAGGTCTTCGATGGTCGTTTCCTTATGATCTACAAGAATTTTTAATCCTTCCATGATTTCTCTAAGATTATGTGGAGGAATATTTGTGGCCATACCAACTGCAATTCCGGATGATCCGTTAATTAAGAGGTTTGGAATTTTTGTCGGCAAAACGATAGGTTCTAATAGGGAATCATCATAAGTAGGACGCCATTCAACCGTTTCCTTCTCTAAATCGCTAAGCATTTCTTCAGAAAGCTTCTTCATCCTAATTTCCGTATATCTCATAGCAGCAGCACTATCACCGTCAATAGATCCAAAATTTCCCTGTCCCTCAATAAGGGGGTATCTCATAGAAAAGTCTTGGGCCATTCTCACCATAGTTGAATAGACGGCAGAATCACCATGAGGATGGTATTTTCCTATAACATCACCTACAACACGTGCAGACTTGAGAAAGGACTTATTGTGATAATTCCCCAGTGAATTCATAGCAAACAATGCTCTTCTATGAACCGGTTTTAGTCCGTCTCTCACATCAGGCAATGCTCTAGATACAATTACCGACATAGCATAATCAAGAAAACAATCCCTCATTTCATCTCGAATATTGACGGGAGTAATATTTTCCTTGAATTCTTCGCTACTATCTTTTTTCATGATCTTTGTTTCAAATTAAACATCTAAATTTTTTACACTTAAAGCATTTTCTTCAACAAATTGCTTTCTTGGTTCTACATTATCTCCCATAAGAATAGAGAATATAGTGTCGGCCTCTATCATGTCTTCAATTTGCATTTTTAAAAGATTTCTTTTTTTTGGGTTCATAGTTGTCTCCCACAGTTGCTCGGGATTCATCTCGCCAAGTCCTTTATACCTTTGAATGTAAGCATCTTTTTTGCTATTCTTTAAGATAAAATTCGAGACATCTTTTAAAGAGTTAAAATTCTTTATTTTATTCTTATCTTTTCCCACTTCAAAAAATGAGTTTGTATATTTTTTTATGCCTTCATAATTATTTAGAAGATTTGAAAACTCCGGTGATTCAAAAAAATAATTGTTTAGCTTAAAGTTTTTCACCTTTGAGCTCATAACAACTTCAATTTTAATCACATTTTTTCCATGAGAATCTTTTTCTATTTCAAATCTATATTTTTTTAAGAAAATTGTTTCTTTTGACTTAAAATAATCTTCTAAATTTTTAATTTCAATTTGCAAAAGTTTTTCATTATCCATCATATTCTGACTAATTTGAGAGTCCTCTACAATGCATTGTAAAAGCATTGAGTCGAAATAATTATCATAAGATATTAAGGTATCCATATAAAGATTAAACTTATTAAGAATTTTTTTCATCTCATTGTTATCTACGGTTATTCCATCGATCTTGACTTCAGTCTCTTCTATAGCGTTATCGATGAGAAATGATTCCAAGGCCTTTTCATCCTTAAGATAAATTTCTTTTTTTCCTTTTTTAAATCTGTACAAAGGTGGCTGGGCAATATAAACATATCCCCGTTCTATGAGTTCTAGCAAGTGTCTATAAAGAAGAGTCAAAATTAGCGTTCTTATATGAGAACCGTCAACATCAGCATCAGTCATAATTATAATTTTATGATAACGAAGTTTTTCTATGTTAAAGTTATTTTTCCCAATATTTGTTCCCAAGGCCTGAACAAGCATTTTTATTTCGTTGTTTGCAAGCATTTTATCGTACCGGGCCTTTTCAACATTAAGAATTTTTCCTTTCAAAGGAAGTACGGCCTGAGTTTTTCTATCCCTTCCTTGCTTTGCCGACCCTCCGGCAGAATCACCTTCCACGACATATATCTCACATTTTGAAGGATCTTTTTCTTGACAATCTGCCATTTTTCCGGGTAGCCCCCCTGTATCTAAAACAGATTTTCTTCTCGTAAGTTCTCTGGCCCTTCTTGCTGCATCTCTTGCCATTGCTGCATCTACAGATTTTTTTATGATAATCTTTGCAACATAAGGATTCTCTTCAAAATATTTTTTTAATCCTTCACCGACAAGAGAATTAACGATTCCTTCTACTTCCGAATTTCCCAGTTTATCTTTTGTTTGCCCTTCAAACTGAAGTTCAGGAAGCTTCACGGAGATAATGGCCGTAAGTCCCTCTCTCATATCGTCACCGGTTAACCCTGTTTTGGACTCTCTAAGTAAATGATTTTCCTTAGCATATTGATTGAGAACCCTTGTGAGGGCCGTTTTTAACCCCGATATATGTGTTCCTCCACCGGGAGTCGGTATTGCATTTGCATAACCTGACAAAATTTCACTATAAGAATCTGTCCATTGAAGGGCCATTTCAATTTCATAATTTTTTTTATTCTGAAATATAGCAATAACATTTTTGTGAATAGGTTTTTTGGCCCTATTGAGGTATTCTACAAATTGAACCAATCCTCCTTCGTAATGAAAAACATCTTTTCTTTCATGTCTTTCATCCTTGAGAGAAATTTTTAATCCTTTATTTAAAAAGGCCATTTCTCTCAATCGTCCTGCTAAAGTATCGTAATTAAATTCGAGAATTTCAAAAATTTCATTATTTGGTCGAAAGGTAACGGCCGTACCAGAGACTGATTCATCGGTTTCTCCCGAAATGGCCAACGGTCCATCCGGAGTACCTTTTGTAAATCTCATTCTATAAATTTTTCCTTCTTTTTTTATCTCTAAAACGATCCAACTCGACAGAGCATTGACAACCGCCGCTCCTACTCCATGAAGCCCTCCTGAAACCTTATATGGTCCTCCTTCTTCATTAAATTTTCCTCCGGCATGAAGTTTTGTATAAACGAGTTCTGCTGCAGAAATCTTTTCCGTAGGATGTATGTCGATAGGAATACCTCTACCATCATCTACGACGGTAATAGAATTATCGACATGAATAATTACTTTTATCTCGTTACAATGCCCCGCAAGAGCTTCATCAACGGCATTGTCAACAATTTCATACACACAGTGATGAAGCCCTCGACTGGCCGTATCTCCTACATACATTCCAGGCCTTTTTCTCACCGCTTCGAGTCCTTCCAAAACTTGAATATGTTCGGCCTCATAACGGCCTTCCGTACTTGCTATAGAAGCTTTACTTTCCAATAATCTCTCCTTTTCTCCTGAAAATATTAGACGAAAAGCCCGTCGTCGATTTGTATATTTTTGCTGTTTTCCAGCTTTTCAAGTTCTCTTTTAAAGGAATCATTCGCCGTGGTTATGAATGTTTGAAAATCACTCCCCTTCAAATATCTGATAAAATTACTCCATCTAACCTTATCGAGCTCTCCTGAAACATCATCAATGAGAACAATAGGTAGTGTGTTGTGTTTATACTTGAAAAGGACTATATAAGCAAATATAAGTCCTAAAAACCCTATTTTTTGCTGTCCCAAGGAACAAAATTCACTAGCATTAATTCCGTTAAAAAGAAGCACATAATCATCCCTGTGCGCTCCATATTTCATATATCCCACCGACTCATCCTTCTTAAACATATTTTCAAAGAGTTCAAAGACTTCCTTTTCATTTAAAGAGGCCACCTGAGAATCCAAAGCAATATCTAACCTAGATTCCTCGGAAAAAATTTCAAAAAAGACCTTAGTAACCAAGGGTGTCAATTCTCGTAAAAAAGTTTTTCTTTTCTGCGTCAAAAAAATGCTTGCCGAGGCCATGTCTCTATTCAACGACCTAATCTGTTCCCTAAATTTATTCGGCCTAAAAGATAAAAGTCGATTTTTACATTTTAAAAAATAGTTATACCTTCCCAGTACTTTTTTATATTCTTCTCTGAGTAAAGAAATTTTTTTATCCATCCATTGTCTTCTAAATGAAGAAGTATTAAAGAAATGATAAGAATCAAAGGGATTGATAAAGACAGTTTGAATAAGATTGGGCCTTTTGGACATAGATTGTCCGTCTACAGACCATTGAAATTTTTCCTGATCTATTTTGAGGGATAGAGTTCTTCGTTCATCACTATGTTCAATAAGTCCATATAAAAGGACTTCAGTTATTTCACCATCAATATTGAGAATTTGTGGAAAAGAACTTTTTTTTCTAAAGGACTTTCCCGAACTGAGAAATGAGATAGACTCAAGTAAATTTGTTTTACCACTACCATTGTTTCCAAATATGCAATTGACATGGTCTGAAAATTCTAGAGTATTTTTACAAAGATTTCTAAATCCTTGAAGCTGAAGTCTTTTTATTCTCAATGCTGTTTTTAAAGTTTTAGAGGCATGATAATGGCCAAATAATCCGATCGATCAGAAGGTCTTACAAGAACCGGCATAATGTCATTGTTCAATTGAAATTTAACATCGCCCTGTTCAAAAATTGAAAGAGAGTCAATAAGATAATTGGCATTTAAACCTATTTCTATATTTTCCCCATCATATTTTATAGGAATTTTTTCGTAGGCCTTTCCCAGCAAAGGGTCATTTGCAAGAACTTCCATTTGAGATGGGGCCAATTTAATTCTCACGCCGTATGATTTTTCATTGGACATAATTTTAACTCTTCTCACTGCATCTAGAAGTAAATTTTTATCGACGAAAAAATGTCGAATAGGATTCGTAGGAATAGCATTTTGATAGTTAGGGTAAGTTCGAGCAATCAATCTAACACTTAAGAAATAACAATCATTAATGGATGCATAAAGAAATGTGTCATCGATGGAAATTGTAATTGAGGAGTTTTTATCATTTTCGGCCATTTTTTTCAATTCAAAAACTCCTTTTTTAGGAATAATGACTCCATCTCTAAAAATTTCTAGATCAGACTTGTCAATAATAGTGTCAATCATTGAAAATCGATGTCCATCTGTAGAAACACTCCTCAATTTACCGTCATATTCACAAAGAAAAATACCGTTTAAATTCATTCTTGTTTCATCTGAAGAAATTGCATGGGATATTTTAGAAATAATATCTTGGATTTTACGACTTTCAATTTGAAAAGTTTTCCCCTCGTGTTGCAACATTAAATTTGGGTAATCATCGCTTTTATAAACTAGGAGAGAATAATGAATATTTTCACTACCGACATTTAATGCATTGTCTTTCAATTCAATCCTTACATATTTATCCGGAAGCCACCTTACTGCGTCAAAAAGTTTTTTCGCATCAATACAAAACTGGGCCTCAGCTTCAACTTTTACTTTCATTGTTATTTTGGCCGTTACTTCCATATCTGTTGCTTGAATATTAATAGAATCATTTGATATATTTAAGAAAGCATAGGAGATCATAGGCCTTATTGAAGATTTTTTGTCTAAAATTGATAGAATCTTTCCCAATGCTTCTTGAAGTTCATTAGAATTAATAGTAGCTTCCATGAGTTCCTCACCATAGCGACATTTTTTCCATTTGTCTTGTGTATAATTCTGTTTAAAGAAGAAGATTCTTTTGTAGGGTTTTTAATTAATATTAAGAATATATAATTAATATTAATATTATATTATGTGTAAATGTGCAAAACTCAGATTAAATCTCTTTAAAACTACAGTGTAATCCTCTCTATTTTCGGTCAAATTTAAATGTGTATAAAATGTGCACAAACAAAGAGAACGTTAATATTTGGCATCGTTCAAAGGCCGTATATGCACATTTTTGATGACTTTTGCACATTCTTTGCACATTCTTTGCACATTTCCGTGTAAAATTGTCTTGAAACGGTGCGTTTTTATACGTTGCGTCTACACATTTTATGCACATTTGTGCATATTTTGGTTGAAAGTGTCATCTTTTTGACTTTTGCGGTGGCGTTATTTTTATGCACAAGCGGCGCGTAAATGTGCAAAACTCTGTAAGTACTAGGTTTTACTAGGAAAATAGGGGGATAAAATGTGCAAAGAATGTGCAAAGAATGTGTATAAAATGTGTAGACGCACTGTATTATTTGCTGAATGCGTTAGAGTTATGCACATTTTTTACACAAAGATGTGCATAAAATGTGCAGACGCAACACGTTATTGGCTGATGCGTTAGAGTTATGCACATTTTTTACACAATGAAATATATTGTATTCTCTTTTTTCTTGCTTCTTAAATCGAGGAAGACCAAACGGCCAATAACTTGGAAAACTCTTTAAAACGGATTTCTTTTACTCTTACCTCTCCTACTTCTAAACAGTCTATGATTTCCAGGGCCTCTTCATTGATGTTTTTCTTGTCCTTTCTTACAAGGCCTAAAACATTATTTAAAGGAAACGGGTCGGTCCCCCAAGGGGTGCCTTCTTTGTCTATACTGAGTTTAAGTCTTTTTAAAATCTCTTCCATTTGACGAAGGGCCTTTTTTCGATTCAATACCTTAAAGAGAATCAGCATTCCCCAAAGTACGGCCTTACCATGAGGAATATCGAATAAGGCCTCAAAAGCATGTCCTAAGGTATGCCCTAAATTGAGTTTTTTTCTACATTCGGATTCCCTAAAGTCCTTTTGTGTGATTTTTTCCTTGTAATGTGCGCAGGTGAAGATTATTTGTTCCAAGGCCTCATTTGACATAATTCTTTTGTAAATATGGGGACTCAAAAAACAGTATTTTACAATTTCACCAAGGCCGCTTTCCCATTCTGTTTTGGGTAAAGAATTTAAAAACTTCGGACAAATCATTATATTTTTTGGGCGATGAAAAGTACCTATTTGATTTTTTCTTCCCCCCATGTTGACGGCAGTTTTTCCTCCAACGGAGGCATCCACCATGGACAAAAGAGTTGTAGGAATACAACTCCAAGATATCCCTCGCAGGAGAATTGAGGCCGCAAAGGCGGCCGTATCGCTTACGGCCCCACCACCTACGGCCGTGAGATGGGTATGTCGGGAAATATTGCAAGAAAGGAAAAACTCTAAACAATCTTTTAAGGACTCAAAGTTTTTGGCCTTTTCACCACTCGGCATTTTATAAAGATGAAACATTTTATCTTCAAAGTTTAAAATCCCTTTATGTTTTTCGTAAACTTGGCCGTCAATACAAACAAGAAGAGGAGTGGAGCTCAAAGACTTTATCTTGTCCTGAATGTCTCCGAGATGATCGACTCTAAGAATATCCGTCACGAAAATTCTCGTAGGCCTTTTGTCTTAAATAATGATCGGCCAAAACAAATTTTACCATGGCCTCTACAACAGGCACGGCCCGCGGAATAATGCAAGGATCGTGCCTTCCCTCTCGGGCCTTTTCTCCTACCGTTGAAGGCGGTTTGAAAACGAGTTGAAAAAATATTCTCCGTCCATTGGAGATACCACCTTCAATGCCGCCAAAGTCGTCCCTCCGACCGGACACATCGGAACCCTTAGCAAAGGCCATATTTTCTCCAAGGCCGAAAGAACAGGAGACACAGCCTCCAAGGGAAAGAAGGGCCTTTGCCAATGTGGCCTTGAGTTTGTCAAATACCGGATCACCGAGCCCTGCGGGACAATTGTCGACTATAACGGCGACTCGGCCGCCTTGAGATTCACCCCGGTTTTGTAGGGATACAAGGTATTCTTTAAGGGCATTGTTTTGGGAGGAATCGGGAAAATGGTAAGGGGAAAAATCTCGAGAGATGTCTTCGGGGAGGGAAGAATATTCAAACGGCCCTATTTTTGCCGTATAGGCCTTAACAAGGACATTTTTAATGATAAGGCCTGCAACATACCCGGCAATGATTCTCGCTACCGTTTCCCTTCCGCTAGAGCGCCCTCCGCCTCGATGGTCTCTAATGCCGTATTTGCACTGATATGTTTCGTCCCCGTGTCCGGGGCGAAAATGATCTCTAAGTTGATCGTAATCCTTGGGCCTTTGATCTTTGTTTTCGATCATAACGGCAAGGGGTGTTCCTAGGGTTTTACCTTCAAAAATTCCCGAGAGAACTAAGGCCTTGTCGGACTCTCTTCTCTTCGTTGTTCCCTCAATTCTTCCGGGAGACCTTTGTTGAAGCTTTTTTTGCAGTTCTTCTAGGGAAAAGGGAAGTCTTGAGGGCACTCCCTCTAAAACAACACCTAAGGCCGGTCCGTGGGATTCTCCAAAGGTGGTCATTCGGAGCATTGTTCCAAAACTATTTCCAACCATAAAAGGCCTTTAGGATATTCTTAATGAATCGAGACCAAGCCAGAGGGACATTGGATATAATAGGGATTGCGCTTGTCGGATGCCATGGTGGCAATAATGCAACGAGGGGGAAATATTTCATCTTTCATCATGCCCAAAAATTTTTCTTTGTAGATGGGATAGTGCTGAAAAAACCTTCTCGGTAGCAAGTGTTGTAAGGCAAAGGCAGTATTTCTTTTGAATTCGTCTAGATTCGAAACCATGACACCAAAAGCAGAAGTTCTATAGGGAATAGAAGTCTTTTCCGAGCGATACCAAGGGCCGGTCATCGAAAGGAATTCAACTATATTGAACTGCCCTAGGGAAGTGTCCTTTTGGGAAAAAACAGAGTGTCTGTTTTTTCGGGCATCCTCCCATAGAAGAAACCCCGATTCTGCATAGACGGTACAAATTGGAGGTAATAAGAGATTCTCCAATTCTTGAGGTGTCTTGAGAGAACAGTTGAGAAGAGAGGCCCTACAAAAGGGGTGCTCCCTTTTATCTCTAGGATGGTAACAGTTTTCAAAATAGAGAGATCCATAGAACGTGTTTGATATTTTAACGTAGTTGAATATATTCTCTTTGTCGATGACAAAGAGTTGTGTAGTTGAATTTTTGAGAATGAATTCCTGCAGGGTAAGGCCTCGGGCATAAAAACAAAAAAAGAATAGTGTGATTAACGAAAGATTTTTCACGGACTTACCTCCTCATTGTAGGGAAGATAGGGAGGGGTTCGGGGAAGAGAATAGTGTCGCATAAAATGTGGAGGAAGCTCCGGACGTTGCAGTTCTTTTAATAAATATTTTACAAAAGAGGGATAAACATCTTTAAAATTTTCCGGCAACAAGGAGAGCAAGACAGAGGCCAGTTCTCTTTTATAAGCATAGAGATCGGAAACGGCCACCACTCTCCGGGAGGCATGTAACGGGCCGACACCCAATAAGAACTCCAAGTGGTTCATTCCCAGAATGGGAGAACGGTAGACAGCATGATTTTTTTTCGAGCTTGCGAGAATTTGTTCCGGTAAAGACATTGAGACGGCCCCCGACTCTACATATCTTAGGCAAACATGGGGTAGTACCATGGACTCAAGTTCCTCCGGTGTTTTGGTACTACAATTAAAAAGGGAGTTTCGACAAAAAGGATGTTCGTGTTTATTATGGGGTAAAAAACAGTTTTTAAAGTGGAGGACGCCATTTTCGTGCCACATTCTCACATAGCTACCGTTTTCTTCCCCTTGTTGTACTACATGGATAATGTGGGAAGCATGATTTTTTATTGATAACAAACAGCATAGAAAAAGAACAAAGTTAAAAGATTTCATTAAAAAACTCCTTATGTAATTTTCCTCTATATTTGGGATGGAGCACCAAAAAATATTAAAGTACATTACCTCAAATAAATAGTCAAGCATATTTTTATCCAATGTGGCCGTAAGACCTCTCCCTTCAGGGACAGAGATTCCCGTTTTGAAATGTTCTCCTCTGAAAATAAGAGGAAGTAGGCAATCTTTTTCGCACTGACTGCATTGCGTAATTCCCACAAACTATAATTACGGTTTTTTTCTCTTGAAAATAGCAGCTATTTGTTCTAAAGGGGCCTTTTTTTTAATTTTGTAAAAAGTTTTTTAGAACTGGGGTATAAAATCATTGAATTTTATTCAAAATACGGCCCTTTTTTGGTGAATACGGCCCATAAAATAGGCCTTTGTTGTTGCGCTCTGCAGTCAGTGCGAAAAAGATTTTTACTTTGCATAGGGGAAAATGACAAAACGGGAATAACTGCTTCAGGGAGAGGATATGACGCCACGCCCTTCGGCGAGAATGATTTGTGGCCTGAACAAATAGATTTTTCTTAAGATGGAGTATTTTGTTCTTCGATGTATTGCTTAAGTTTTTCAATAGTTGCACCTCCGGCACTTCCTGCGAAATAGCTTGGACTCCAAAATGCCTTTCCCCAAAGAAAAGGAGAAACTTTTTTCCAATGATATTGCCTCAAATATCTACTTGAAACGCCTTTTAAAGAATTTGCCATTCTTGAGATAGAGTGTTTTGGTGGATATTCGATGAGAAGATGCACATGATCGGATTCTCCGTTAAATTCCACTAAAGTTGCTTCAAAATCGTCCAAAACCTTCTCAAAATAGCTTTGTACAATATCAAGTAATTCTTTTGAGAATACTTTTCGCCGATATTTTGGCACAAAGACCAAATGCACGGTTAAAGCAAAGACACAATGCCTTCCCTTACGAATCCTGTCATTGCTTGTTTGCCTTTTCAAATGAGACCAAGTATAGTTGAGATGATGAAGGTAGTCAAGCGAGCATACAAATACCGATTCTATCCGAATAAGACCCAAAAGAAGATGTTGGCCCAAACCTTTGGTTGTGTTCGTTTTGTCTATAATTGGGGCCTTCAAGATAGGAAGACGGCGTATGAAAAAACCGGTAAAGGTCTCGGTTACAATGAAACGTCCAAAAGACTAAAAGAACTAAAGTTGGAAAAGGAGTGGTTGTCTGATGTTTCAAGTGTGACGCTTCAGCAATCTTTGAGGCATTTAGATAGGGCGTATTCTAACTTTTTTAAGAGATTGGCAAAATATCCACGTTTCAAGAATAGGGCCGGGAAACAATCGGCCAACTACATGAAGAATGGATTCACTTTTCGAGACGGCATTTTAAAGGTTGCGAAATTGGGAGGGATACAACCTGTATGGTCGAGAAAATTTTGCGGTTCCACCGCAGGAACGCCCTCATCGTTAACAATATCCAAAGATTGTGACGGAAGTTACTTTGTTTCGATACCGGTAGAAGAGAAGATGCGCCCCTTGGCGCTTGTAAGAAAAACAATCGGCCTAGATATGGGAATCAAGGATGTAGCAGTTGGTAGCGACGGTTTTCAATCGGGCAATCCGAAGTATACTTACATTCAAGAGAGCAAACTAAGAATGGAACAAAAGTCCCTGTCTCGTAAAAAGAAGGGTTCAAAGAATAGAGAAAAACAGAGAAACCTTGTGGCACGAGTCCACTCAAAGATAAGAAATTCCAGGAAGGACTTCCTCCATAAGTTAAGTACGGATATAGTTCGCAAGAACCAAGTGGTCTATATCGAGGACTTGAACACAAAAGGAATGGTTAGGAATAGAAAACTTTCTAAGTCCATAAGTGACAGTTCTTGGGGAAGTCTTGTAAATTTCCTTGAGTATAAATGTGATTGGTACGGTAGGGAATTGAAAAAAGTTTCCCCAAAATTCACGTCCCAAGATTGCTCACATTGTGGATATAGAAACAAAGAATTGCAATTAAGTATGCGTCGTTGGGATTGTCCAAGTTGTGGGAGTACTCACAACCGAGACATCAATGCGGCAAAGAATGTTTTGGCGGTAGGGACTACCGTGACAGCTTGTGGAGACAGTGTAAGACCAAAGGTACTTGTGCCTAAGGCAGTTGTCGGGGAAGCAAGAATCTCCTCCCTTTAGGGAGGGGTAGTTCAAGTTTCCCTCAAGAGGAGTTCTACACGAGAAACTTCTTCCGAAAAATGGGAATCCTTATCAATCAGTTCTTCTACTTTTGTTATGGCCCGGAGAACAGACGTGTGGTCTCTATTTCCATAAAACTGCCCGATTTCCCTTTGTGTGGAATCCGTAAATTTTCGAGACAAGTACATGCCGATATGTCGAGAGAAAGAGATTTGCCGTCCTCTTTCTCTCGATCTTAAATCAGCAAGAGGGAGCTTGTAGTGGTGGGCAATGACTTTGGCAATCAGTTCTATTGTAAAAACTCGTTCATCCGTTATATTCAAAGGCGTATTACAATTACTTATTCCGAGTAAATTTTTTGTCAATTCTAAGTCTATTTCTGCATTCATAACTTGTTCGTAGGCCGATAGGCGTATGAGAGACCCCTCAAGTTCTCTAATACTTGATTTAAAAGAAGAGGCAATAATATCTATAACATCTTCTTGTAAAAACAGATCGAGTTCTTGTGCTTTTTTTCTCAAAATGGCCATTCTTGTTTCAAAATCCGGCCTTTGTATATCGAGTACTAGCCCCCATTGAAGGCGGCTTTTTATTCTGTCTTCAATGCCGTCTATTTCTTTGGGAGGTTTATCGGAAGTAAAAAGTAGCTGCTTTCCTTTTGAATGAAGTTCGTTGAATATATGAAAAAATTCGTTTTGAGTCCCCTCTTTATTTTTGAGTTCATGAATGTCGTCGACCATAAGAATATCTGTCTTTTTTGTAAACCGGTCTTGAAAGCTCCCTATATCTTTTTTTCTAATGGCATCGATCATTTCTTTCATAAATTCTCTTGCACTGATAAGAGAAATTCTCATGGCAGGAGACTTATTGGCGACTTCATTGGCCAAAGCGTGGAGCAAATGAGTTTTTCCAAGACCGGAGCAAGAGTAGATATAGAGGGAAGGGTATTTACCTTTTTTCCCGGGGGCCTCTGCCACAGATTGAATGGTGGCAAATGTGAGGTTATTTGAAGGCCCTACAATAAAATTATCAAAAGTTTTGGTTTTATCGATTATTGATGTTGTTGGGTTGGAGTGGATGTGGCCTAGGTATTGGGATTTTGCCTTATCTTCAAGGTCATCTGTCGTTTCTTGAAAGCTCGATAATAGAGAAAAGGAGACCTCTTTTGCAGATTTGGGTCGAACCTGTTTTTTCTCTTCGTTGAAAGATTGTGTATAAGAGGAACTTTGAATATTTGTCTTAGTATCCTGGGAGGTTATCAACGGCCTTGGTTTTTCTAAAGTATTTTTGTGTTCAAGATTTTCAAGAAATTTCTGAAAAGGGAATGTATTATTCACGACTTACGGCCTTTATCAATAACCTCTATTATTAAGACAAAAAGTGAAGCTACACTATCCTTCCTTGATAAAGAAGGGGTTTTGTGTAGAAAGAGGTATTTAAATTTTTATACATATTTTTGGATACTTTAACTTTGTAGCATAGGCATTGGCGTTGTTCAATATTTGTAAATTGACGGATAATTTTTTCTCATGAGGTATATTTATTTACTGGGAGGCCTTGCAAATAACGCTAAGCATTATTGTGATGTTGTTGACATTCTGTTTTAAAATAATTAGATTCTAGAACTTCCAAAGAATCTTTAGAATAATTGAGGTTTTATGAAACGAACGTGGCAACCAAAAAGAAGAAAAAGACTAAGGGTTCATGGCTTTTTAAAAAGAATGTCGACTTCGGGAGGGAAGGGGATTATTAATGCAAGGAGAGCAAAGGGGCGTAAGAGACTAACAGTATCAACGGGGATGAAGTAGACCTCGTATATAGGCCTTCTCTTATGCAGCAAAAATTTTGCTATCCTAAATCCTTTCGACTCCTCTCTATGAATGATTTTAGACATTTGAAAAACAACGGCCTTTCCGTAAAGGGAGAGAATATTATGGCCTATTTTTGTTCTGCTGTAACACCTCTTTCTAACACTCGTCTCGGAATATCTGTGTCAAAGAAATTTGGACACGCCGTGAGTAGGAATAAGGCCAAGCGCCACATTAGAGAGTTTTTTAGAACATCTGATTTTAAATATTTAAGTCTTGATGTTCTTATTGTTGTTTTCAAGACTTTGTCTATTAAGATGCATCGACGTGATTTATCCCACATTATTGCACGAGATTTATCTCGTATTTTTAGAAGAATTTCGGAATATCGGTAACAACATGGATGCGGAACAAAAAAGATTATTTTTGGCGGTGGTTCTTTCTGCAATTGTTCTTTTTGGATGGCAGGTCTTTTTTGCTCCGAAGATTCTAACAACTCAGGACATTACTGTACAAGAAAATCATCCTTTTCCGGATAATCAACCCCAATCTTCACGAGGAGGTAGACCGGTAGAAAACGTTAAAAAAAACGGCCCTTTAACAACGAAACTTAATCTCCAAAATATTATTCTTGAGAATTTTGATTCATCATTGCACTTAAGTAGTGATCTCACGATTTATGATTATAAAACAAACAATGCTAGATTTCCTTTTTTTGACATTATCGGTTCAAATAGGGCGTTTGAAATTTATGTAATTAACACGGAAAATCTATTGGAAAAGATCAACTTTATAGTTGAACAACATTCATCAAAAGACCTTTTGATTGCAAAAAATAAGAAATACGGTATTCGCCTAACTGTAAAACTTGAAAATAACGGAAGGTCCTTGTTGACACTTACATCTTCAATACCTCTTCGTTACAGAATCCAATTTAATTCGGCACCGGCAAAGCTCGATAACGGTCAGGCCCGTCAATTTATTACTTTTTCACAAGATGTGGAAACCTATTCTCTCGATGAGGAAATGCGGCTAGAAGAACCTTTTAGATGGTTTGGCGTAGATTTTAACTATCATATTTTTGCTATCGTTTTTGACGAAAAAAGGCCTTTAGTATTAGAGATAGTTAGGGAGGGATTGCTTATAGCAGACCTCTCTAGGCCTATGAATTCCTTAGAGTTTAGCTTGGTTTTTACGAGAAAAGATTATGATCTGTTGGAATCTTACGGAAATAGTCTTCACATGGCGGTAGATTTTGGAGTTTTTGGCATTCTTGGCGTACCTATTTTGAGAATACTGCAATGGTTTTACTACTACATACCCAATTATGGCGTTGGGATTATCCTCTTGACTTTACTTCTGAGAATTATCACATTTCCTCTACAGTATAAATCTTTTAAAAGTATGAAAAAAATGCAAAAGATTACTCCTGACCTTCAGAAGTTAAGAGAAAAATTTAAGGATAATCCCCAAAGGATGCAACAAGAAACTATGGCCCTCTTTAAAAGGGCCGGGGCCAATCCTCTTGGAGGTTGTGTCCCTTTATTACTTCAAATGCCGATACTCTTTGCTTTCTATCAAGTTCTCTACAACGCTGTAGAGCTTGTTGGAGCTCCCTTCGTTGGATGGATTACAGATTTGAGCGTAAAAGACCCTTTTTACGTTTTTCCCGTATTATGCACAATTTCCATGTTTCTCCATCAAAAGCTTACTCCAATGGCCACGACAGACCCTACACAAAGAAAAATCCTTTTGTTTATGCCTTTCTTTTTCGGTCTTATTATGAAGGATCTGCCCTCGGGACTCGTCCTCTACATTGTTGTATCTACTCTGCTTGGAATAATTCAGCAACTTTTGGTCTACAAAATGGCCGATTAGCCTTAATGAATTTTATCTACAATACAAGGCCTATTATCGCCTGTTCCACAGGAATTCAGTCCTGTTGTGCCCTTGCCATTATCCGACTTTCCGGGTTTGAGAATATAGAGACATTAAAAAGATTTTTTCTTTGTTCTGGTCCTATAGAACCAAATTATGCTTATGTTACAAAAGTTATTAATCCCACGGATAATGAAATACTCGATCAAATTATAATGACATATTTCAAATCTCCCAAGAGCTATACCGGAGAAAATCTTCTTGAGCTTTCTGTCCATGGAAATCCTCTTAATATTGAAAGGATAATAAAGCTTTTTTGTGATACGGGTTTATTTTCTTTGGCCCATCCTGGAGAGTTCACCTATAGGGCCTTGGTTAATAAAAAACTTACCCTTTCACAAGTAGAGGGGCTTGATCTTCTTCTAAATGCTTCAAGTGAATTTGCCTTAACACAAGGACTTCAAGGTCTCAGTGGTGAAATAGGGAAAAACTTTTTATTTTTAAGAGAAAAATTTATAGAATTCAGGGCCTCTTTTGAAATTTTTATTGATTTCTCCGAAGATGTCGGTGAAAAAGAGGCAAAGAGTCAAATGATACAAGCTTTTAGGGCAGCTTTGGAGACCTCAAAAGTGCTGGCCTTACGATGTGGGCATCAAGACGGTCTTCAGACACCTAAAATCTGTTTAGTTGGGCCTAGTAATTCCGGTAAGAGTACTCTTTTTAATGCTATCTTAGGAGAAAAACGCTCTATTGTTTCCGAAAAAGAGGGAACAACACGAGATTATGTTAGTGAAACTCTCTTTTACAAAGGTGTTTTCTATAAATTTCTCGATACTGCCGGATTTAGATCACAGACCTCCGAGGCCGTAGAGCGAGAGGGAATTAACAGGGCCAAATCTATGTTAAAAGAATCTTTTTTCAAGATTCTTGTTATCAACCCAATAGAAAAAATTCATATTCCTGAAGAAAAGTTTTTAAAAAATTTTCATTTTAATATGCTTATTCTTACCCATGCAGACAAGAAACCCCACAACGATTTTTTAAAGAATCATATGAATTCTTGGAATATTAAATCTTCTTTGAGGAGCGGTTTTGATCCTCGTGTGGGAATAAAAATTTTTGGTCCTATAGAACCGTTTGAATTTAACGATAAGGGAAGAGAACTCAATGGTTCTATAGGACCGGATATTAGAGATTTTATGCTTGAAAGTATTCACGGTAAATTCACAATGTTAGCGTCAAAGAATCCTTTTCTTGTTAAAAGACAACGATTGTTAATTGAAAAAATTCATAGAAACCTTTTAAATCTTGAGCAGAAACTTTATTCTCTAAAAGATGTCGGTATTCTCTCCTCTGAAATACGTATTGTTGAAAACACTATTAGTGAACTTGTAGGAATGATTTCTCCAAATGAAGTCATAGATTCTGTCTTTTCAAATTTTTGTATAGGAAAGTAAGGGTTTTGTTCCACATGGAACTTAAGCATTCTTTTTATATGCTATCAGAAGCTCAGAGGTTCCCGACAAAAAATGTCTGATACGATAAGCTCGATGCATAGAAATTAGAATTCTCTTCTCAAAATTATTCTCTAAAGAAACGAGGGGAGCTATTCCTTATCAAAAGTTAGTTTCGAGTGGTCTGATTGAAGGAGTATTCATTTCGTCCCAGAGATAACCTGTCATTAAAAGTTTAGCCTGACCGTTTTTATGGCCGATTAAACCGGTTAATCCCATGGTAATAAATATGTAGGTTTCATAATCATAATTTCCAATTTTTGGAATTAACGAAATCATAGAATATCTCTCATAGGCATAGGGAAGAACTTCCCAGTGGCGAGAAGTGATAAGTTTGTGAGCAATACCGACAAAAGACGGTTTCCTTTGAGCAAAGATTCTCAAAAAATTTGTCATATCATCCTTTGTCTCGATCTTTACATGGTTCATCCACCATTCCATTTCGTCACAATTCGGGTGGTTTTCTTCAGAATCATTATTAAATATGCGCATTATATTTTCGGTAGCACAAATCAAACGGAAGTCGGCCCGATTGGCACTATATTCCACAAGTTCATCGTCCGTTAAAGATGACATCACGATATCGGAAATTTCTCTATGTTTTCTACTTCGTATAAAAGCAACGAAATCCTCCTTAGAATTCCTAATGTGACTACCGACATTAAGGTTTTTTTGGATATCATCAATCAATTTCTCCACTGCTACCGGTATCGATTGGGCCATAGTAGCAGTATTGAAGAGAAAAAGAGCGGTAAACAAGATTCCAGACAGTGTTTTCATTAAAGTTCCTCCTATGTTAGAGTTTATCTCAAGTGTGGCCCTAAAACCTCTTTCTTCAGGGAGAGGATGTGAGGCCACGCCCTTCGGCGAGAAAAAAAAATATTGTCTTTTGAAGAATATCATAATATATTGGATTTGTCGGAACAAAAACCGACCTACCGTAGGGACTACGGGATGTGAAGCTCGTGGAGACGGTGTAAGACCTAGGAACTCGTGTTCTAGGCGTTTGTCGGTGAAGCAAGAATCTCCTCACTTTAGTGAGGGGTAGTTCAATACTACTAGGATTCTCTTAAAGATTCAAGAAAAAATTTTAAGGCCGCAACTATGCCAGCAATTCTCGGTTTGGCCTTTTTCCCTCTAGAGCAAAAAAAAAATTCGCACCATTTGCGTAGCGTCGATTTTGATAAGGTTATCAGAGGTTCCCGACACGATGCAAAGAGCATTTCTCTATGAAAACAACAAATAAATTGCAAAAAAAGATTACGGAAATGGCCATTCAAAAAATGCAATTTTCATAGGGAAAGCAAAAAACGTCGGGAGCTTCTGTGGCCTTTATCCGTTTCAGTCTCTGGGGAAAAGGTTATACTGATGAGGCTAATTGATTCAGAGGTTCCCGACATTTAAATTTCCCTTAGTAAAACCTCTAGTTGATAGAGGTTGGCCGTAATGTTGCATCAAACAAAGTATTTTTCTCAGGAATTATATTAGTATAAGTTTTTGTTCATTTGAATTGTGTGTGTATAATTTTTTTTTTGATATTAGATACATTTTTTGAGGGAGGAAGAATGAAAAAGAGAAAGAAACTTGGTGCGGAAGAGCTTTATAGAGAGATAGGAACTGTTTTTGATAGGGTACCGGAGGAAAGAAGGCATTTAGGTAATGTGAGCATATCCATTAGAGACAGTCTTTTCTCAGGTCTTGCAATTTTTGCCATGAAGTTTGGTTCTTTGCTTAAATTTGATAAGGCCTCGAAAGACAATAAACGAGGTAAAAATCTTAAAAGCATTTTTTCTCTAAAAAGCATTCCTTCAGACACTCGGATGAGAGAAATTCTTGACGGAATTGACCCTGTTTTTATAAGAAAAACATTTACAAAGATTTTTTCTAAGCTCCAAAGATTCGATATTTTAAATAGGTTTAAATTTTTAGGAGGCCACATTCTTATATCATTGGATGGAAGCGGACATTTTTCCTCTTCAAAAATACGTTGTGAAAATTGTATAAAAAAAGTTCGTCGCACAGGGGGGATAGGATATTACCATCAAATGTTGGGAGCAGCGGTTGTGCATCCTGACATGAGGTAAGTTATACCGTTATGTCCGGAACCGATTCTCAATCAAGACGGAAGTGATAAGCAAGATTCAGAGAGAAAGGCGTCAATAAGATGGATAAAATCTTTTAGGAAAGAACACTATCGTCTAAAGGCCTGCATATTGGAGGATGCTCTTGCGGCAAATGCTCCTCATATAAAATTTCTTCGAGACAATGCTCTACAGTTTATCATAGGGATTAAAGAAAACGGTAACAAAGTCTTATTTCATCAATTGGATGATGGGGAAAAAACAGAATCTGTATCGAAGTATCAAACAGAAGAGATTAGAGGAATCAAAGTTAAGAAAAGAATAGTACACGAATATCGTTATCTTAACGGGGCCTCTTTAAATGGGAAGAACAAAGATATCAAAGTTAATGTTCTGGATTATAGGGAAAAGACATATTTCGTTGACCCAACTCAAGACAAGAAGGGTATCGGAGTACAAGAAAAACGTTTTTCTTGGATAACCGACTTTCATATAACCAAAGCAAATATTTCGTTGATAAGGCGTGCAGGCCGCAGGAGGTGGGCAATAGAGAACGAAACCTTTAGAACTCTAAAGGAGACAACGGGTTATACAATAGAACATTCTTACGGCCATGGAGAAAAATACCTTTGCACGATGTTTTCTGTCTTGGCATTTTTAGCATTTTTAGTAGATCAAGCTCCGGAGATAACATGTCCCCTTTTTAGAAAGGCCCTTAAGAAAAGGTCCGGAACAAAGATGTACTTGTGGGAGAGTATGAAATCGGCATTAGAATGGGTACTTTTTCAGAATGTAGAACAATTTTTTCAAACTCTTGCCGGAGAGTTAGAGGTGAAGGGTGTTCTCATAAAGGCAGTGGCCACCAATGACACTTCCTGAGATAACGGTACTTTATGTTTGACTAATGCTTCTCCCACAAGCTACTTCAATAAAAATTTATCAAGATAAAAAACTGGGAACAGATTCGTGATACCTTTAGGGGAGACGTTGACCCAGTCGTAGTTGTTTAGAAGTTTTTTTCGTCTTTTGTTTGAAAGGCCTAAACAACAAGATGTACAAAACCACTAACAAAAGGCCTTCGGTTTAAACTTTTGTTTGTTGATAATGCTGGCACTGGAGCCTGTGGCCCTTATGACAAAGAGACCTTTTTTTTCGGCATATGTTGCGGCCCCCGTATTTTCTTTGAGATAGGCAACGGCCCCGAGAATCATCTTGTCTGAATACTCTCGGAATATGCCTTTAAAACAATTGAGTTTTTTGATGAGGTGGTCAATATCTCTCTTACCCAAAGTCGTCTTGACCTCAACGACAACAACCTCATCGCCGTTTATAGCGATGATATCAAATTCGTAAGTCTTGCCATCAACTTCTCTCTTGTGTCTCTCGGCAATGCCGTTGACCTCAATATCTCGCTCGTTGAGAAGCTTGATTAAGTCTCCTTCGACAAGACTTTGCATCAATTTGCCCCATTGACCTGTAAACAGGTCTTCCAGTTTTTTTAATTGCCTGTCAGTTTCTCTTTGAGACTGACTAAGTTCTTCCATTCCGGCCCAAAACTCTTCGGCCGTTGCCGTCTTCTTAATTTTTCTTGCAGTTGCCATATCTTTAGAGACTATATCACAAGACCCAACAAAAGTATATACAAAATTTTCCGTAGAGTGTTTCCTCAAAAAATTTTCATCTTGGAAATTATGAAAAAAGCAAACTTGTTACAGCATCAATAAAACAGAAAATTAGAATACCAACGGAACCCAGTTCCTATCGTTTTTGATATCATATTCTTGGCCTTTTTCATCACCTGTACCGTCGTCTCGTCACAGTGTATGTAAGACGAAGAAAGCAACTCCTCTCTCAAAATCTCTACCAATGGGGCCAGCTTTTCTGCAACCTCTATCATCCATCTCGACATCGTTACCCTGCTTATATCTATCCCGTGCCTCATCATCACACTCTCTAAACGATACAGCGGAATCCCATCCACATATTTACTGGTAACTATATGCGCAATAAGTGACGGCGTCGCAAAACCTTTTGGAAAAAGACTTAAAGGTGTCGGGGGACTCCTTACTCCGTCTGAACAGGTCTTGCACACATATTTCTTCTTTATCGTTCTAATCACTTTCATCCTTGCAGGAATAATCTCCAGCTTCTCGGATATATCCTCGCCTATGCATGTCAGTTCCTTCCCATCCTTGCTACACTGCTTTTCCTCTTTGGGAAGATCAATCACAACTTCTTCTCTCGGAAGATACTCCGGAAGCTTCCTCCTCTTCCCCCTCTTCTTCCTCTTGTGAGCGGGTACATCGATTAACTCTTTTTCTTTGAAATCCTCTTCTTCCTTCTTCACGGCACTATCGGAAAAAAGTTCCGCTTCATTGAAAAGTTCCATTTGAAGACCTTCAGATTTATCTCGTAACCTCTCCGACTTTGGATAAAACTTTAACGATTTAAAATAAGAAACTTGTTCTTGAAGATAGACGTTGTCTTGAAGTAATTTCTTGATCTTTACATCTTTTGATAAAACTATACTCTCATGTTTTACTGCACAACTCTGCAACTCTTTATCCTTTTCCAAAAGGATGGTGTGGTACTTCGATAAAACTAGTTTTAGAGAGGGAATGTCAGAGGGAAGATTAGTTGTTTCTGTTTTCATTTATAACTCTTATCTAAAGTTTAAGAGTGAAAATCTTATCAGGTTTTTACAAGAAAAACAATGACTTTTTTAATGAGAATTAAAAAAAAAGTTCCTTATGCGGATGGATTTTTAAAATATCTATACCGTCTAATATCCGCTCCGGTTCATGTCGTGGAAGTTCTATCACTTCCTCTTCAAGCTTAATCGGCCATCTGAAATAATTCTTTTCAAGACGCTTGTACCAAAGAGCAAATCCCGTCTTGTCCCAATAAAGAATCTTTACCTTATTCTTCCTCTTATTCGTAAATACAAAAATACTCTTAGAAAAAATATCAAAATCCGTCTCTGTACTTATAATCCCATAAAGACCGTCTATCGACTTCCTGAAGTCTACTGCTCGTTTATAAAGATATATATTTTTGAAACTTATCGGCCCTCTCATTGTAATAGCTCCTTTAAAAATTTTGCTAACCAAATCGGATTTATACTCTTAGCATTAGTTGACTTTACACAACTCAATACCGGGGCCACTTTACTAAACCCAACTAATCCGCTTGCTTTGTCGCTTGATGAAATCAACTCATTCGGAACAAGCGAAACTTTTCCTTCTAATGAAGATAATTTCTTTTTCCAGGTGTAAAATGTCTTTGTGGTTAGACCGTGCCCATTACAATAACTCACCCCTGAGAGGCCTGAGGATTTTTGGTCTAATATATGCCATTTCCAATAATCAATCTTACTACGGGATATTTTCCTTCTTTTCATGCTTCCTCCAATTTTTCCAATTGGAACAAGCATAGCAACTCTGAGAAAACCTACAAGAGTGGGTTTATGAAACGCTTACCTTAAGCCGTCCCGTTACCACCCCGTAGCGAAAGACTTGCCCACACTTACTCAAGGCCCTGTGGGCAGTTTCTACGGCCCCTCTTTCCTCAATTCGGCGAAGTAACCGTAACAATTCAGGGCCCGTCAACTCTGCTATAGGCCTTTGTCCAATCCACGGGAAAATATCCCTCTCAAACAAACGAGACGTTTTGGAAGCATTAGATTTTGACCATTTAAATAAATGGGGGGCCAACCATTCACGGGTCACAACTTCAAAAGTATTGGCCTTTTTCTCGGCCCCTGCTGCCTTTTTGGCCTTACGGTTGTCTCCGGGGTCAATTCCATCGGCCAATAATGATCTCTGCTCATCCCTCCTTTTGCGTGCCGATTTGAGAGGAACATCGGGGTAAACACCAAGAGAGAGGCGTTTTTCTCGCCCTTCGAAGCGATACTTAAAACGCCACCATTTACCGCCTCCGGGAGAGACTTCCAAATAGAGGCCTTTCTCGTCGGCCATCTTGAAGGTTTTGGACGGTAAAAGAGGACTTTGCCTAGGGTAAGTGGGGAAATAATGGATTTTATCGGACGTTAAAAAACTTAGAATTGGTGGGACAATCACAACCGAACAGAAACTTAAATTCCCTCTGAAAATGTAGATTTGTTTGAAGTTGTTTTTGAGCAGTTGCCCCCAGAGTTGCCCCCAAGAATATGAGAGCGACCAGCTTGACTTTTATATTTTTTTTGCATAGGATTCTGGCCCTAATACGTCAACTAGAAGGAGGGATATTATGGGTTTTCTGGATGTTTTACCTGGTGTTTTTGCTTGGAGTCACACCATAGAGTTTAACGAAAGAATCAGAGGAAATGAATTGGATTCTAAATTTGTTATTTTGTCGGCGATAGGTGTTGGAGCAAAATTTTACATAGGCACAAAAACCGGCGATGTTCTTGTAATTACCAGTGGAATTCAAGACTCTATTCTTTTTGTAGATCATTGGGAACAGATTCTTGATACCTTTAGGGGAGACGTTGACCCAGTCGTAGTTGTTTAGAAGTTTTTTTCGTCTTTTGTTTGAAAGGCCTAAACAACAAGATGTACAAAACCACTAACAAAAGGCCTTCGGTTTAAACTTTTGTTTGTTGATAATGCTGGCACTGGAGCCTGTGGCCCTTATGACAAAGAGACCTTTTTTTTCGGCATATGTTGCGGCCCCCGTATTTTCTTTGAGATAGGCAACGGCCCCGAGAATCATCTTGTCTGAATACTCTCGGAATATGCCTTTAAAACAATTGAGTTTTTTGATGAGGTGGTCAATATCTCTCTTACCCAAAGTCGTCTTGACCTCAACGACAACAACCTCATCGCCGTTTATAGCGATGATATCAAATTCGTAAGTCTTGCCATCAACTTCTCTCTTGTGTCTCTCGGCAATGCCGTTGACTTCAATATCTCGCTCGTTGAGAAGCTTGATTAAGTCTCCTTCGACAAGACTTTGCATCAATTTGCCCCATTGACCTGTAAACAGGTCTTCCAGTTTTTTTAATTGCCTGTCAGTTTCTCTTTGAGACTGACTAAGTTCTTCCATTCCGGCCCAAAACTCTTCGGCCGTTGCCGTCTTCTTAATTTTTCTTGCAGTTGCCATATCTTTAGAGACTATATCACAAGACCCAACAAAAGTATATACAAAATTTTCCGTAGAGTGTTTCCTCAAAAAATTTTCATCTTGGAAATTATGAAAAAAGCAAACTTGTTACAGCATCAATAAAACAGAAAATTAGAATACCAACGGAACCCAGTTCCTATCGTTTTTGATATCATATTCTTGGCCTTTTTCATCATAGGTTTGCCAAGTATTATTCTTTTGGGTGACAATACCTCCAAAAAACCTTCTTTGACTCGATTCAATATATTCTTTTAAGGCCTTTACTTTTGGTTGTGATTCTCCTGCTCCACCGTGGCCGGCCATTCCTTTTGTATCAAAGAACCCAAGTCTTCCGTCTTTAAATTTCACTAAAAAATCAATATAGAACAGCCTGTTTTTATTATCTATAGTGTAGGGAATGGCAAAAAACATGGCCTCTTTTTCACCATTTTTAAACCACCAATCCACTTTAGCATGATCATCTAAGTAGTTAATGAAGTTATTCTCTAATACGAAATCAACTTTTTTATAAAAAGGATGCATGATGGATTTGTTTACATCTTTTTCTTTATAGTTTTGGTTGTATCTTATGCTCTCAGGAATCTCCCATATATTTTTAGCAAGCTCTTGCTCCCTTTTTTTCACTTCTTGCTCATAAGATTCTTTTGCTCTTTTAATCACATCCTTCAAGAGAGCATTATTTTCAAGATTGAGAACAATTTTGGCAAATAACTCGTAGTCCGACCCATAGTTAATTTTCAAGTCACTTTCAAAAAAGTCATATATTGCCAACTTCAAGTTACCGACAGATCGTTCTTCAGGATAGAAAGACGGCTCCTCGCTCAATGCGTCACTAATGAACTTTTCAAATGAGTTTTCTAATTCTTTTCCATTCTCAATATTTACATTTTCTCCCTCAATATCTTGAACATCCCTTGGCCTCTTTAGATTTTGTTCTTGTATTTCTTTTGTTTGTACTCTTCTCCTATTAACATCTATTTTATTTTTCAATCCGTAACCTTCTGCTTCTTTTTTAAATTTATCTCGGAATATTTGCGATAACCTAGTTTGCTCTCTTTGTCTTACTCGATACCAAGAGGAAAGTTTTAATGGCCCATATATCGATTTCCTTTCGCTTTTGTAAATGGTTGTATAAGCTTTAACAAGGTCATCATCTAATTTTATTTCCGGAAGATTTGTAAAAACGTATGCATAATTTAACATATCACAATCTTTTTCATAAATTCCATTTTCGATATCTGCTGTTCTCATAACCCTGCCTAGAGTTTGAATTGTAAAAGTAGAACTAGACCATTCTCGGAATAGAACTAAAATATGGCTTCTCGGACAATCCCAACCGAGTGCAATCGCTTGTTTGAAAATAAGAACTTCAACAGAATTATTTTTTTCTTCTATTCCATCTTGATTTTCCTTTTCATCAGACAGCCAAACCCCTAACCTACCATTGTCAGTTGTGATCCCATACTTACATTTTAAATGCTCTTTAATATCATGTAGACCGTCATCTCGCCCTTGTCTTTTATCTTGCAATTGAATCAATAGAAGAGGGTTAATATTTAAACCTTTAGCTTGGTACAAATTTTTAAGGTCTTCTCTTCTTTTTATAGCCTCTCTTAAGACAACTTCTTTGCTCGTTAGATTTACATCAGAGAAAATATTTTCTCCATCTTTTTTATTGTTGAAGCCCTCATTTAACACTATTCCTTGCTTTATCATACCCTCTTTTTTTACATCTTCTATATCGACCTCAACTGAAGGACAATCTGTTCTCACAGGGGTGGCTGAAACTCTGAATGTTAAATTTGGCGATATATCTTGTACTACTCTTGTGGTAGCAGGAGCATCAAATCCATGATGACTTTCATCAATAATAAGGATTACTTTTCTTTTGGCTTTCGTTCTTTCAAGAACGCAACTTAAGTTATTGTCTCTTTCATTCTCTCTAATATAAATATTATCTTTCTTATTAATACTCTCCCAGTTAAAAAACAGTACTTCATTAAACCCGATTCTTCGATCTTGTAATGCTTCAAAATTAGAGCAATTGAGTTCTCTTGTTTCATTGTAATAGTTAGAGAGTTTACTTTTACTTTGCTTGTGAAGCATTCTGGGTGCCATCCATATAAATGACAATTGTTCTTCAAATTCAGAAAGATTACATAATCTTTTTAAAAACTCTGCCATCATGATGGTTTTTCCTGAACCTGTTGGGGACTTAAAAACTATTATTTTTTTTTTATCGTTGACAAGAAAATCTCTACTCTTTTTCAGCAGTTCTCTGATCGCACTTTCTTGATAGTCTTTCATTTCCATATTTTTTAATCCTTGAGACCGAAAAATAGTCGTTTGTACACTTTCATAATGGCCTCTGGAACGGATACTATTTTCACATTTTTTAATTTACTAAACCTATTCTCATATTGATCAAGTCCAAAAAGTGCGAAGACATAAACTGCAGTATATTTGTTGATCTTTTTAATTTCTTCTTTAAATTTATCGATTTCTCCTTCTTCAAAAAGAATTCCAAGAAAAACCCTCCTACCTTTAAAAATTTTAAATCCTTTTTTGTCTTTTATTTTTTCAAAGGAATCTTCTTTAAGACAAATCATCTCCGTAGCATTTTTCATAAGTTTTGATTTTACACTGTCGGTAGCTTTGTTTTTATAAGCAATAAAATCGGTTTTGAAATATCGTAAAATCCCATCTAGAGGTTTTTTTGTATTATATCCTCGTAGGACGTTTTTGATTCGGGGATATGTAATATCCGTACATATTTTATCTTCATTGTTTGTGCAGAGAATAAACTTCCTTATACCTTTATCTTCTTTGTTTACCTCTAAAACAGCTTCTCCAACAGTTCCAGAGCCGGCAAAAAAATCAAGTACTATTATGTTCTTTCTAGAATTCATTTTTATTATTCTTTTTATTAAAGATAATGGCTTCTTTCCATTTTTGAATGAAACACCTCCTTCGCTATCAAGTCCCGTAGTTTTTATATCTGTCCATAAATCTCCAGGATGAACATCTAAATGATCAGAAGCAAATAAAACTTCACTTCGGGGTTTTCTAGATGTCTCTTTAAATGATTTTACTATGCATATTTTTTTACGTGGAGTTATGATTGAAAAAAAGACAAATTTCCTCTTAAATTTTTTATTTTTTGAAATAGCAATTTTATTGGAATTCCCACTCATCGCTGCCGTCCTTATAATCCTCCAAGAATTCTTTTGCTTAAATCTCTCTTGTTCACTCTTATTAATATTGTTTTCATTAAAATATTTTGACAAAGGCGAAATCTTCCATTTGGATATGATTTTATCAAGATTTTTTTCATCTTCATTCGATCTTGCTGTGTCAATCTGTATACTTTTTATCTTACATACCTCTTTTTCTGACGTATTCGAAATTATCGTATTGTATTCATCGTCCCAATTATCTTTTGGTATCTTTTCCATACTGAGTCCAGTAACTCCACCTTTCTTAGCTAAAACGATATATTCTTTTAGTTTTGGAATTGTTCCTTGTTTCTTAACGCTAGCCATTTTCAAACCGGAAGATTCGGACATTTTTACACAAATCGTTTTTAGATTATTTTCTCCAAAGATATCTTCCATCAATAAAATTAGTCTAGGATATTCATTATCGTCAATAGATACAAAAATAACTCCGTCTGATATTAACAAATTTTTTGCAATCCTCAACCGTTTTTCCATGAATTGCAACCACTTACTGTGCTTATATGAATCATCGTTATCAACGAATTTATCGTTGTATCTAAAGTCATTATTCCCGCGATTGTAAGGTGGATCAATATAAATCAGATCAATTTTTCCTTGATGAGTATAGTTTAAAACTGAAAGCGCATGATAGTTATCGCCTTCAATAATAATATTTGTAGGAAGTGTTTTATCTGTAATAATTGTCTTGCTTTCAATTTCTTTTAGAACAGGAAATTTTTCTTGGCAATCAGTTACGACCTTTTCAGTCTCCCTTTCCTTGTCCCATACAAGGCCAAGCTTTTGAGATCGAACTTCTCTTTTTCTTTCAGAATTGCTTTTAAGTACTTTCTGCCTTGAGGCCATAAGTCAATTGTAATTTATTTCATGTATGAGAAGACGATATTGAAAAACTTGCCGATAAATCAGAAGAAAAGTTAGTCTATCTTATTCTCTTCTACAAAATTCTGACTAAAAAAGATTATTTCTATAAATCAATATTCAGTTTGTTTTTTTTAACTCTTCTCTTCCATCTGTATTTTCTTTTTCCCTACTAATCCTCTCATTGAAAGCTGCAAAAACTCTTTGCTTGAGTTCTTCGGCCAACTCTTTTTTCCTTTTTTCTCTTTCTTCGGCATGATCGTGAGGACTTTTTTCATAATCTTGGTAATAATCGAGTAACTTTGATAAGGCCTTGGTTTTGTCCAAGGAAGTGAGCGTGACACCGTCTTTGGTAGACTTTATAGAATGTATTGCATGGCCGTTTTCTTGAGTAATTTCTTTGGAATCCTTAAAAAGGAAATTATTTTTATCCCATATAGCAACATCCTTGAAATTGAATCTCGCAATGTGAGAGAGATTCGCCAAAATCTCTTTTTTAGACATAATGGCCTCATCCATGGCCTTATTATGGAGAAACTGTAAATAGGCTTTAACCTTGGACTTGGCCAAAATATTACTGGCCCTCCAATGAATCTTTTTTACTTCCAAATGAGCAACCTTGAAACCGGCAGAAATAAGAGCGCATTTTCGAGATTCACCGGAGGCCAGGGCCTCAACAAAACGGCGTTCTCTGATAGATATTTTAAAATCTTCAGTTTTTTTTTCATCCATAGAATTATTTTAGCAAAAATCTTGAGGTGTGTCTGCTCTCCTAACAGATAGCAAATGCGTAGCTTGTTGCACAAGAGAAATATTAAAGTTTGGAGTCTTGCGACTGCGACATTTGCGACACTTGGTTAAAAATTGTAGCAATTGTAGCAATTGTAGCATGTAGCACTGGGTGGAAGGTTTAAAATTCAAGTAGTGTTGACAAGAATTAAATTCTTTTTAATAATATAATTCTTTAAAAACAAAGGGGGATTTATGGATTTTTTTAAAAAGGTTTGGAAAAAATCAGTGGTCGTTGTGAAGAAAGTCGTTGATTTTGTAATTAAACTCTTATATGCAATTTTCTTTTTTTATGCATTTATAAAAATTGTTTTCGCTTAAAAGACCAAATTTTGTCAAAATCGACTGTGCTATCTACGGCAATTTTTGACAAAATCAAGGCCCTTTTCGGAGGGCCTTTTTATATTGCTTAGAAGGCCCCTCAAGAAACCACAACAACCCTCCCCCTAAAGAACCCCGAAATAAAAGCCGATAAGGCCAGTATGGGTGGAAAAGAAACAAAATAGAATCTTCTGGAGGGGTATATGAATAAATGGTCTGGAGATTACATTGTATCCATCATTGAGAATGTTGCTGTAGCAACAGGAAATAAGATAACTGCCTATACAGAACTAATAGACAAGTCTCTGCCAGCAACTGAAATTTCTCAATGGATGGATTCAATTAGTGGATATGGTCACAGAGTTAAACACGGACACGATGCTTTTGCCAACATCGGAGAGGTTTACGATAAATTTGGGATGGAAGGAGTAGCAAAATATCCCTTTGAACTAATGAGAGATGCTACTACTCCTCATGGAATTCCTGTTCCCGGAACGCAATTTTTAGTGAATTCTAACGTTGTTAAGCCAGGTATCGCAACCGAATGGATGAGCGTAAACGTGGCAGATGTCTTTACAGGAGGGATTGCTGCTTATAGTACCTATAAGCTTTATAAAAAAGGGAAGAAAGGGAAATTGGAGAAAAAGGCCGTTGTTTGGGCAACAGTAGGTATTGGAGTAAAGGTTGTTGCAGGTGTCACAACTCATAACCCAATCCTAATTTTAAGTGGGATTGCGGATACCGCAATATTGATATGGAATTGGGATGATGCCCGTAAGGCCTTTCAGGAATATCTTAATTTTGATATTGCTGGGATTAGTAAGGCGGCCCTTTTGGGAATTGCCGCCGGAGGAGGGAGTGCCTTAGCCACCACGGCAACAGTAACGGCCATAGGTACAGCTAGCACAGGTACGGCGATCTCAACCCTAGGCGGAGCTGCCGCAACTAATGCTATGTGGGCCGCCATTGGGGGCGGATCATTAGCTTCAGGAGGCCTTGGAATTGCCGGAGGCATGGCAATTTTGTCTGGAGGCTCTTTATTGGTGGCTGGGGCCGTGGGTTACGGGGCCTATAGGCTTATTAAGAAAAAGCAAAAGAAAAAACTGTCGGAATGAGGGGAAACAAATGCCTATTATAAAATGTAGAGAGTGTGGGAAGAATGTTTCAACGGCAACAACGACATGTCCTCATTGTGGAGTAAATTATTCGTGGCAAAGCTTAAAAGACTCTTGGAATAAGCTAACCGCACCTTTGACTGAAGAAGAGAAAAAAAGAGACAAGAGGAGATAGAAAAAACAGATGAATGGGAAAAAAATCGACTCAAGCTCATTGATGGCGAATTTATTAAAAGCGAAGTTGACATGCATTGGATGGACTCTCGCCTAGCTTTATCCGCATTGTGGCTTTTAGTACTTCTTGTTCCTGTTTTTAAAATTGCATCATTTTTAGGAGGAGGATTTTTTATTATTTCCGCCATAATGGCCTTTGGGCCTTTTGCAACAATATTATTTCAAAAAAAATCAAAAAAATTCGTTGTCACCAATAAACGAATTTACATTGAAGAAGGAATCTTTTTTAAGACCCAAACAGCACTACTGTTTTTAGATAGTATAAAAACAATTAAAGTAATCCAAAACTTTTTTGAAAAAATAATAAATACAGGAACCCTTGAATTTTTTGTTGGCCATGAACAAGCAACAATTATCAATCAAGTTGTCAACCCAAATAATTTCAAAAATGAATTATTAAACATTTTACAAAATAACAAAGATTCTATTTCACAATGAAGACAATTTCTTAATTAGAAGATGGAAAATCCCTTTGCGCAACATTAAGAATTTTTGATAATTTACGGGCCGTATCCAATTCCATTCCAACGTTTTCGCCTTTCTCCATTCTTAAAATATACGATGGGGACTTTCCCACTTTGTCGGCCAACTCTTTTTGAGTGAGGCCTTTTTTAAGGCGAGATTCTCTTAAAGCATTGTCGTTTTCGTCATCGCCGTCATCACCATTAAACATAGCACTCGCCGTTCCCTCTACAACAAGAATTGCTTCTATTTTCGATATTTCGGTTTTAAGAGATTTGTTCGTCACCAAAGTAGTCTGCAACAAATATTACAAAAGGCCCACATCTAAATTTAGGCCTTTTTCAAAAAAAATGACTCCTTTGGGCCTTAGCTGATGAAAAATAGGGCGTTTTAGGGAAAAAAAGGGGGGGGAGTTTACAATTTTCTACTCTATCACCCCATGCTACATGCTACATTTGCTACACAATTAAAGTAGGTACCCAAAATTGTAGCAATTGTAGCATGTAGCACTGGGTGGAAGGTTTAAAATTCAAGTAGTGTTGACAAGAATTAAATTCTTTTTAATAATATAATTCTTTAAAAACAAAGGGGGATTTATGGATTTTTTTAAAAAGGTTTGGAAAAAATCAGTGGTCGTTGTGAAGAAAGTCGTTGATTTTGTAATTAAACTCTTATATGCAATTTTCTTTTTTTATGCATTTATAAAAATTGTTTTCGCTTAAAAGACCAAATTTTGTCAAAATCGACTGTGCTATCTACGGCAATTTTTGACAAAATCAGAGCCTTTTTAGAATTGATTAAGTGGTTAAATTCCTATTCTTCTAAACATTCCGAACAGACCGATAACCCCTCATCATCGTAAAATTCTCTGTCTCCTCCATCCTCGTAATCTATTCCGCATTTATTTTGTATTATTAAAAACCTATATTTAAAAATAAAAAAAATAAATTAAATTATTGCAATAAGATATCAACAGATTTATCGCAGAGCGATGACTCTCATAGATTTTTTGAACAAGTACAAAACAAAAAAAGAGGTTGAGATGCTCGCCAAACAGCTTGGAACGGGGGTGTAGGATAATCTACCTCTGGCGCAAGGGTGAGTTTTTCACAGACCGCGGACAGGCCGCAAAATTGCGAAAATTGTCGGGAGGAAAACTCGATGGCGAGAGCATCTATCGCATAAAAGATTTTGGGAAAAAATTTGCTTGACTATTTGTTGCCTTAATGAGAATTTTTGGCGGTCGCTTCCGTTGAGGAAGCGTGGATTAAAATAAAAAGGCCCTTTTCGGAGGGCCTTTTTATATTGCTTAGAAGGCCCCTCAAGAATCCCACAACCTTGCCGATAAGCTATGTATGATTATTTTAAAGCATCCTTCGGGGCTGATGAAAGAGTGCCCTGAAGGCTTTTCTTGGACAACGTTTTTCTTTGGCCCTTTTGTTCCATTGATTAGAGGAATGCATCCCGGTGTTACAATTGGATTTTTTATTTTTCAAATTATTACTTCTGGATTTTTTGGATTCTTTGCTGCTTTTTTTATAAACAAAGAATACATTAAAAAATTGATAGAAGAAGGATATTCTCCAAGTTCGGAAATTGAAAAACAAAAATTAGCAAAGATGGGAATTGTGCTACACAATTTTCAAGAAAAAATAACAAACGATGAAATCAATGATCTAGAAATCAAATTAGAAAAATTACAAAAGATGAAAGAGAAAGGCCTTATCAGTGAAAACGATTTTCAAGAGGCTAAGAAAAACATTATTCACAAGACTGCAGCTTAGATAGGGAGATATTATGAAACACAAGGAGATAGAAATCACACAAGACTCACAGAATAACAAAAATTTTCTACTCTATCACCCCATGCTACATGCTACATTTGCTACACAATTAAAGTAGGTACCCAAATTTGTAGCAATTGTAGCATGTAGCGGCCATGTGAAAGTAAATTTTTTGTTTTCATATGGCCATTATATGCTGAAACTTAAACGGCCTCTTAATAAGAGGAAGTAATCTTATTATTTTTGGAGTAATGTCGGGTTTACAATAATTTTCCCTTTATCCTGATAAATCCTTCCTAAGTCCCTCAATTTTTCCAATGCTGTATCTAATGCCCCACTTTTGCGTACCGGCCCACATTGTTGTGCTTTGCGACGTTCAATTGTGCTTATACCTTTCTCTCGACACTTTTCTATAAGCCAATCGTTTAGAGCAATAATATCTCTCTGCTCTTGAGAAAGTTCTAATGTTTTTAAGAAATGTTTTGCCTCAGTAAAGTACCAATGAACAATTTTAACGGCCCTATTAACAGATTCAACATCTACTGGAGAGTCAAGTCCATGTTCAAAAAAATGAAATAATGCGGCCAAACGAGCAACTTGGTCGGCAAGTCTGGATACAATATCAGAAAAGTCTCTTGATTTTTTTAAACCCCGTTCTATTTCATCATGAAATTTTATCCATGCATTTTTTGCTTTCGGAGAAAAATACAGAAGTGTTGGAGAAAAGACTCCATCAACATCAAACTTGAGAGTTCTTTCGAGAATCTCACAAAGTTTTTTATTAAATTTTTCCAGAGAGGGCCAATTTGATGGAGCTTCCCGGTGTAAGCGTTCTCCTTGAGTTGATTTAGGCCAAGAGATTAAAAACCTCGCCAAAAAACCTATGTCTCTAGTCAATCCCCTACTTTCACGAATAAATTTTTTTATTATGACCGGTTGTGCTTGTAGAGAGAGAGTTAACCTTGCATTGCGAACAACGAATGAATCGGAAGTTTTTCGGTCTATGGAAATATTGCCTCCATCCCAAAAAATGTTACAAGTGGATAGATTTCTTTGAATAGAATCTTTATTCATTCCGTAAGAACCAAAAACGATAGCTGCCTCACTTGACAAAATCCCACCGATCGGCCAAGTTGCCAATTTTTCTCTCAAGGCCTCGGGAGTAGTATCATCATAAAGAAGGCGTGGCGTTTTCTTCATAGAGGGTTTCTCTGCCATGAGATTTAATAACCTTGTTTCTTCATTTGTCGTTTTCTCTCCATTCTTGGTCAAAGATTTTATATTTTCTTTTATACCCTGAAATTTGCTCTTCCATGATTCCGTATTAAAGAGATATTTCCTCAATGCCGATTTTCTCTCCGTACTTTGTTTTTTTTCGTATTCTCTAATTGCTTTGGTGAAATATCCGTCACAAGTCGACTTTCTCTCTCCTGATTCAGCTATAGTTAACAGAAATAAACTACAAGGCCCAGAAAGCTTATTATCTCTTTTAATGTCGATATGTCCTTGTATTGCCAGTGATAAGGCCCCCAGAGCCGAAGATGCCGCTAATGGGATAGGAGCTTGCACATAATCAATAACTTCTTTTACGGCATTCTTAACAGTATCCGGCAACGCTTCTAAGGGGTAAGGATTTCTTTCTTCAGCAATATCTTCCACTAGATGTTGAGGTTGCGGCCATGGAAGTTTCGCTTTTGTTATCGTTAATGCCACATTGTCTAGGCCCAATAAGTTTCCCATATCGTTGAAGTCGGTCGCTTTGTCTGGACGGTTTTCATCAAAATGTGGGATGGCCAATTTTGCATTTATAATCCTTGCCGCTATAGTTGCCTTTAATTTCCCGGAATTACCTTCCGTTTTAAAGTCATCATCGGCACAAATAATGATTTCTCTATCCGGGTATTGCTCCCGTACATATTGTGAGACCGACTCTAAATTCCCACAATAAAAGGCGATATAAACAGGCAAATTCGTTGCTTGATGAATAGAGGCCCCTGTGGCCCATCCCTCGGCAATACAGATTTTCTTGGCCCCTTCCAAGTTGCCTATGATGAAATAGCATCCCGCAGTTTTTCCTCCAGAAAGAAATTTTTTATCTCCATTTTCTTTTATAAACTGCAAACTAGAAATTTCATCTTTATAACACATGGGAATAACCAATTCATTTTTATATTCCCGAATGCCATGAGGTGTTATCCTTTTCTTTGTTAGATAGGCATGACCCTCGATGGGTTTCGAGTTTTCCCAAATCTCCCTTGCCTCCTTAACAGACAAACTCTCTTTTTTGTTTTTACTCATTTCTATCTCCTTATGTATATTTGATTTTGGAAAGTGAATGCCGACCTTGTCGGCAAGGTATTTCAAAGAACCAATCCAAGAATCCGCTTCACTTTTTTCTTTTAGATAAGTTGTAATGGAAATCCCGTCTCTGGTGTAGTCTTTCAGGTAATATGGATTATCCCTATAAAGATAAACCTTCCCTTTTTTTCCTCTTGTACCGTCAATTTTTAATCCGTTTTGACTTACCCAGCAGTTGTTATTTCTTTTAAAATTAAATTCCGGAAAAATCTTATCGGCATTTTCCCAGACTTTTGGCCATAAATTTTCTTCGGCCCATTTATTCAAATCAGACATGAAGTCCTCCTATAAAATTAAATTGTCATACCAAGAAAGTTTTGATATATTGGAGTTACACTTATATCCAATATCAAATTCTCTCGGAAGGATTTTCCTTTCGAGAGTTCTTGGTTACTTATTCTTATTCAAGCTAAGTTTGATCATTCATTTTTCTCTCCTCGTTTTTTTAGAAATGTTAATCTGCTTTTCAATCCAGTCGTTAACATCTTTTTCAACCCAGCCAACGGCCCTAGTCCCCAATGATATGGATTTAGGAAATGCATTTTTAACAATCATTAAATAGATTGTGCTTCTTCCAAGCCCTGTACGATCAATCACTTCAGGTAGCCTTAAAAATCTCTTGTTCTGTTCCATAGAATCCTCCTTAGATACAAATGGTTTGTTATGAAATTGAAACAGAGAAGGAACAAAAATAAAAAGAAGTCTATTTTGCAAAATAGAGAGTAAATCCCACCTAATGTCCCAAAAAAAGAAGTCTATTTTGCAAAATAGAGGGTAAATCCCACCTAATGTCCCTAAAAAAAGAAGTCTATTTTGCAAAATAGAGGGTATCAAATAAAAATACTCAACATTTTAGAGAATTAAGTGGATTGTCAGAGGTTTCCAATGTGACGCATAGCAGGCTCCTCTATGAAAAAGCAAAAAAAATGTCAAAAAATATTACGGAAATAGGCATCCTAAAAAAACCTATTTCCATAGGAAGAATGTAATTCTTGATTACCCTTGATAAACCGTTTTAATCGGTTGGGTAATGGTTTGCAAAAATCTTTTGCAAACTCGGTTTTCAAATTTTATCATAATAAGGAGATTATTTTTTTTTAACAACATAAAGGAAATGTTTATGAAAATTTTGGCAACTGAAAAATCTTATAATGCTACGCTACCCCCCCCCCCCCCCCCCCCGACTATTCGGGTCGGTTATATGAATCGCCGATTCTTTACCCCATTTCTTTGTCTAATATTGTCGGGATGTTTTGGTGGTGGAGGCGGCGGCAGTGATTCGGGTGCTTCGAGTAAAAAGAAAGCTAAATCGTGTACGACTACTATTGCCCATGGGGAAGGAGAAATTCCTTGGGATAAAAAAACAAAAAAATATACAACCTGCACAGTCACCTCTTGTGATGCCGGATATGATAATGATGTAGACTCTACCAAATGCCAAGAAACGGCATCGGGGTTCTACTCTCTCGCAAAGGACAAGACGAGGAAGACTTGCCCGACAACGATTCCCTCTCATTCTCTTAACAACACCATCACGGGGCTTAAACTGGAAACCGACTGCTGGAATTGTAATTCGGGTTTTTTAAAAAACACACGGGGGGCGGCATCTTGTAAGGTTCCTTCAAAAGGAAATTATGTCAACGCTCAAGGTAGCGAAAGTTCATGTAATCCTATTGGGATTGAAGGAGCGGCAATCGCTACTTGGATAGTGGGTGCCGCCGCAACGGCGGCCACCTGCCCATTTTCCTGTACTACGGGTTATGTAAAAAGCGGTAGGGCGTGTAAGATTCCTGCTAAAGGACAATATGCAGATAACGGAGTAGAGAAATCTTGCTTTCCTATTACAGGTGACACATATGGGTTTGATGACTTTGCCGTCAATACGGGAGCGGTGACTGCCGCCAACGGTTGCGGTTTTTCCTGTAATGCAGGTTTCGTGAAGGATTCCTCCGATCGAGCGTGTAACTATCCTTCCTCGGGAAATTTTGTAAACGCAGGGGGAAACGAGGCATCATGTGATTCTATTACTTCTATTACGACTGAAGGGACGGCAATCGCTACTTGGATAAGAGGTGCTGCCGTAGCGGCAAACACTTGCCCCTTTTCCTGTACTCCGGGTTATGTGAAGAATTCTGCCGGTTTGTAAATATCCTTCCAAGGGAAGTGTAAGGTGCTGAACGGACATTACTGGTATAACGGGCTTTGAATAGCTGCCACCGCTGACGAATACTGCCCATTTTCCTGTATTCCCGGTTTGTGAAAGTATGCGGACAACGTAGATTCCTGAAGAGAGCAAGATTGCATCTTGCCTCCTATTACAGGTGACTCAGGTGGGTTTAATGATCTTTGCCGTCAATACGGGAGCGGTAAGTTCTGCTACCGGTTGCGGTTTTTCCTGTAATACGGGTTATGTGAAGGATGCCTCTGCTCGGGAGTGTAACTTTCCTTCCTTGGGAAATTATGTCGCATCGGGTAGAGGTCGCCTGCACAGGTGACATTACGAGTATGACGGGCTTTGGTACTTGGGTCTCGGGTGCCGCTAAACGGCGATCACCTGCCCTTTTTCCTGTAGTGCCGGTTTCGCAAAAAGTCACGGGAGAACTATCCTTCCACGGGAAATTATGTGACTGCCGGAAATACCGAGTTGTACTTCTATTACGACTGAAGGGACGGCAGTCGCTACTTGGATAACGGGTGCCGCCGAACGGCAACCACTTGCCCCTTTTCCTGTACTGCCGGTTATGTGAAGGATATTCTGCCGGTCGAGAGTGTAAGTATCCGACACAAGGAACTTACGTGGACGTTCAAGGTGCCGAGGTCTCCTGCACGGACATTACGGGTATAACGGGCTTTGGTTCTTGGGTAGATGGAGCTGCCACCGATGCCGATTCCTGCCCCTTTTCCTGTGCCTCGGGTTATACGGTATCGGGAAGAACGTGCAAGAAAGCGAACCCGAAACGCTCGCCCTAGGAATAGACACCAGTCGCGTCCTTTTTGATAACGGTGAGGTGGAAGCATGGGGGAAAGGTTAGTGTCTCCCCTTGGAGAAGTCATATCAAGGAGGATTTAGGGAGCAATACGCCCCAAGCTCTTGTGTCGGGGGACTACCACCAATGCATTATTTTAAAAAATGCAAACTCAAAACCACGGGCGTTTAATGTGTTGGGGGCAAAACAACTTCGGAGAACTGGGAGTAGGCGATACTATCCCTCGAACCACCCCGACAGCTGTTACCGCCGTCTTGGGAGACGATGGAGACGGCAACCCCCAACACGGTTAAGTCCGTGGCGGCAGGAGGAGTGCATACCTGCGCTATCTTAAACGACGATACCGTTGTGTGCTGGGGGGCCAATAGCAGGGCAGATAGGAGGCGGGACTGCCGGTGCCAACAAAACAATAATAAGCGGTACGGTAGGCGACCCCTTAAGCGGCGGAACCGCTAGTCGTATAGCGGCAGGTTATGGCCACACCTGTGCCATCTTAACAACGGATAACTCCGTTAAGTGCTGGGGGTATGAATACTCTCGGGCAAACAGGCGGCGGGACTCCGAGTTTAGGTGCGGCAAAACCGCCACCGAGATTGCAGTTGGTGATACGTCTTCTTGCGCCATTCTCAACGACGGTAGCGTTGTGTGCTGGGGATAGCATCGGTTCCCCCAACTTAGGGGGCAAAACCGCCACCAAGATTGCGCTGGGGGAAGAGCACGCTTGTGCCATCTTAAACGATAAGACTGTAAAGTGTTGGGGGGGGGGCAGATAGGAGCTGGGCGAGACTGGAGGCGGAACTTCCGGTTCCGATCGGGTTCTAAGAGGCACGTTGGGCGACCCCTTGGGCGGACAAACCGCTATTCAAATTGCGGCAGGTTACAAACCACTCCTGCGCCATTATGGAGTCGGATCACTCCGTTAAGTGTTGGGGAAAGAATATTGATTACAATGACACCGGTTTTTACGGACAGATCGTAGGAGAAGTTTGCGATGACAGGCGGAACCGACGGAACGGGAACGAGTACGGGAGAAACGGCAACGCTTACGGCAGCTTCTACACCGACGGCAACATCCTTGGACTCGGATGCAAGCGGAAAGATTTGTAAGATAGCACTTTCCGGCGGAACCCTTACGCATCCTCGGGCCGTTAAGCACTATACGACACCACTAACGTATAATGCCGGAGGCAGTACGTTGATTTCCGATGCTATAGATAATCTGATTATGGCGATCGGTTCCCCCGTGAAGGTAGCAGGAACCAATGTGACGTTGTCTAAATCAGGCAGCGACAAAATAGCGGCAACCACCGACACCGCCGTCTTTGACGGAATGACTTTAACTATCTACCACGACGATGACGGCGGAGACTGCACAACAAGTCCCGTAGCACACCGAGATTTCCCTTAGCGGAGCAAGCGGCGGCGATAAAGCAGAAGGACTATGGGTTATCTCGAATGACTATACCGGATCGGGAGATAAAACCATCAACCTCGATAGCGTACACATTGACCTTGGAAGTTCCCCTCTTACAAAAGAGGAGATTGCCGATAAGATCATTACGGAAGTTACCGATGCGCAACTGGGCAGGTAAGCAGAACAAAGATTTACCTTACACGGCAACAAAAGTCGAAGCATTCGGACAACTCCGACTGCCCCTCAGGTGACTTCTGTGTCCTCTTCAGTCGTGTGTTCAAAGGAACAGAAGGAAATTATGGAATCCCCTTCGGAGATCGGGACTACGAACATTAAAAAGAAAAAGTATCTAAATATTAAGATTTTATGCTTGGCCTACGGCCGGCCGTAGCGGACTTTGCAGCGAAGGAGTCGATGAGATCATGTAAGGTGGACCCCAATCCTTGGATCGTTTAGAACGATTTTTAAGCTTCAACAAACACCTCATCAAAACTTAATAATTTCCCCTTAAAAGTAACCGTATTTTTTGGGGGTAAAGATGTGGATTGTGACTTATAAAAATTTTAATCAAACAATGACCACAAAACCGGATCATCTATAAGAAAAGGTTGTTGAATAATGACTTGATCTATGTGCTTACCAAAAAGCACACTTATATCATTCTTGTGGTGTTTGTTCAGCAAAGTCTTTACTTTATTATGAATCTTTTTGAACGCACATTCATCTTTAACTAATTTTTCTTGCAATATTATATCCAGAGCGATGTCTTTTGGTTTGAAGTTATTGTTTATCAACGAAACACATTTTTTATTCAAACTAAAGGCCCACTCAATAAAACTTTTATAACTTTTGTAAGATTCCGATTCATCTATACGAAATAATGTAGCAAAACACTTTTCTAGTAGGTGATGACGATGAACAATATACCAATTTCTATAGATTGTTTTATTAGCAGAAGTACGCTTATCCTTTAGCGCAGAAAAAACTTTCTTAAAAGATTTCATCATCTTCTCGTCCCCTATTTTTGTTCCATAGGCCCATTGATTTATCCGTTGGGCCACAAATGGACATGAGATATATTTTGGACAAACTTTTAAAATATCCGGGATAAAGTCATCGAGAGAAATAATGGTAAAACATTCCAATAATGCTAATCTCGCTTTTATTTGTGGTCGAATTTTTTTAAGGAGTTCATTTCCTCTTATTTTAAGTGTGTTCCTTTTTTCATCAATTATTTTTTTTACTTTCTCTATGTCTGATTTGTTATATGAGTTTTTCTTTTTTCCGGCCTTCACAAATGAAAAACGACTTGATTTTTGTTTTATTATAGAGATAGGGAAGGAAAGCTTAGGAGAATCTATCCAATTAAAAAAAATCTCTTCGATATCTAACAAAGAAATTACAAGGCCATCATCATATTCATGAGAGTTTATAAGAAGAGATGTCATGAGCATCTTAAATTTATAAACCGTATCAAACCCATATTGATTGGAGTGAAAATCTTTTTTAAAAGACTTAATGACCTCTTTAGTTGGAATTTTTTTCCTAAAAACAAATTCTAGACACTCACGCAACTTTTCTTCAGGATAGATTTTATTCTTTAGAATAAGGGCGATATTTCTTTCTATCTCCCCCTCTTTGTCTATATCTGGCAATTTAAACATTTTTTTGATCTCCTTTTTTCAATTCATCCAAATAATCCGCCCATTTTTGCATCATTGCTTTTCGTTGTTCAAGGTGGGCCGTTCTATTGTAGGCCCTGCCGTTGGGGTCTCGGACAGCATGGGCCAATTGATGTTCAATAAAGTCGGGACGAAAACCTAATACTTCATCGAGGATTGTTCTCGCCGTGGCCCTGAAACCATGAATACTTACTTCTTCTTTTCCGATCCCCATTCTTCTCATGGCCGCAAGAAGGGCATTATCACTCATCGCCCTATCTCTTCCCCTTTCACTTGGAAAAACGTAGTTTTCCTTTCCCGTCAAAGGTTGAATTTCACGCAGGATTTGTATGGACTGTTTCGCTAAAGGAACAATATGTTCCGTTTGTGTTTTACTGACCATATAACGCCATTCGGCCTTGTCTAAATCTATTTCCTCCCATTTGGCATGCCTTAATTCTCCCGGACGAACAAAAACTAACGGGGCCAAGCGTAGAGCAGAGCGAACAATGAGTTTTCCTTGGTAACCGTCAAACATCCTTAAAATTTGACCCAGTTCTCTGGGTTCCGTGATTGCCGCAAAATGCCCTTTATTTGGAGAACGTAAGGCCCCCCTTAGATGGAGAGTGAGATCACTCTTAAGCCGTCCCGTTACCACCCCGTAGCGAAAGACTTGCCCACACTTACTCAAGGCCCTGTGGGCAGTTTCTACGGCCCCTCTTTCCTCAATTCGGCGAAGTAACCGTAACAATTCAGGGGCCGTCAACTCTGCTATGGGCCTTTGTCCAATCCACGGGAAAATATCCCTCTCAAACAAACGAGACGTTTTGGAAGCATTAGATTTTGACCATTTAGATAAATGGGGGGCCAACCATTCACGGGCCACGACTTCAAAAGTATTGGCCTTTTTCTCGGCCCCTGCTGCCTTTTTGGCCTTACGGTTGTCTCCGGGGTCAATTCCATCGGCCAATAATGATCTCTGCTCATCCCTCCTTTTGCGTGCCGATTTGAGAGGAACATCGGGGTAAACACCAAGAGAGAGGCGTTTTTCTCGCCCTTCGAAGCGATACTTAAAACGCCACCATTTACCGCCTCCGGGAGAGACTTCCAAATAGAGGCCTTTCTCGTCGGCCATCTTGAAGATAACGAATAGTGCCATTTTCTCTATTGTTCGGCCCCCAATCCCCCAGAAGACCTTAAAAAGGAGGGCGTTGGGAGTTAGAAAATCAACGGAATTATAAAACGGTTTTGGACGGTAAAAGAGGACTTTGCCTAGGGTAAGTGGGGAAATAATGGATGTTATCGGACGTTAAAAAACTTAGAATTGGTGGAGACAATCGGGATCGAACCGATGACCTTTTCGCTGCCAGCGAAACGCTCTCCCAGCTGAGCTATGCCCCCATTTTCAAGATTTTTAAAAAAAACTTTTCTTATCATAAATGAAAATCTTCTACCGAACCACCCTCTTTTCACAAGAAATCGTTGTTGATTGCGGAATTCTTTGTAAGAGTTGACACAAAGAATCAAAATTAAATACATAAACTAACTCTTCAAAAAATGCATTTATTGAGGTATAAGACCTAATGAGGTATAAGACCTAATAAGGTTCTTTCAGAAGGAATTATTGAGGATAAGAAATGGGTTTCAAAGATTCTTTAAGTGCTGACTATAAGTATGGTTTTTATACGAATATTGAAATGGAAGAATTTCCTAAAGGACTCGATAAAAATATCATTAGACTTATTTCAGAAAAAAAAAATGAACCTCAATGGCTCTTCGACTATCGCCTTAAGGCATTTTCTCATTGGGAAAAAATGAAGGAACCTAAATGGGCCAAAATTCACTATCCAAAAATTGACTTTAATAATCTTTACTACTATGCAGCACCAAAAAAAAAGAGCAACAAACCGGAATCACTCGAAGAACTCGATCCGGAACTTTTGGCCACATTTGAAAAACTTGGAATTCCCCTCAATGAACAAAAAAGAATTACGGGAGTGGCCGTAGATGCTGTTTTTGATTCTATTTCCGTGGCCACAACTTACAAGAAAGATTTGGAAAAAGTCGGTGTTATTTTTTGTTCCATTGGAGAGGCCGTTGAAAAACATCCTAATCTTATAAAAAAATATTTTGGTACCGTCGTGCCTTACTCCGACAATTTTTATGCGGCCCTTAATAGTGCTGTTTTTTCCGACGGCTCCTTCGTCTACATTCCCAAAGGTGTTACTTGTCCTTTGGACTTATCTACCTATTTTAGAATTAATGCTAAGGAAACAGGTCAATTTGAGAGGACGCTCGTCATTGCTGATGAAGGGAGCTATGTCAATTACCTTGAAGGGTGTACGGCCCCACAGAGAGATGAAAACCAGCTTCATGCGGCCGTCGTAGAGCTAGTGGCCTTAGAGAAGTCCACTATTCGCTACTCTACGGTACAAAACTGGTATGCCGGAGACCGTGAAGGAAAGGGAGGAATTTACAATTTTGTTACAAAAAGGGGAAATTGTCTTGGTAAACACTCTTCCATTTCATGGACCCAAGTAGAGGCCGGCTCGGCCATCACATGGAAATACCCTAGCTGTAATCTCATTGGCGATTATTCATCGGGAAAATTTTATTCCGTGGCCTTGACAAATAATAAAATGCAAGCAGATACGGGAACAAAAATGGTTCATATAGGAAAGCATACAAAATCCACGATCATTTCCAAAGGAATTTCTGCCCAAGAATCTCAAAACAGTTATCGAGGACTAGTCAAGATTATGCCGGGGGCCAAGAAGGCCAAAAACTATACCCAATGTGATTCCATGCTCGTAGGTGATCAGTGTTCGGCCAATACATTTCCCGTCATTGATGTCAAAAACAATACGGCCACAGTCGAACACGAGGCCTCCACCACCAAAATCAACGAAGAACAACTCTTCTATCTCAAGTCCCGAGGCCATGATATGGAAAAATGTATTTCCCTTATCGTCAATGGGTTTTGCTCAGAAGTTTTCAAAGAACTTCCCCTAGAATTTTCCGTAGAGGCCGTAAAACTGTTGGAAATGAAATTAGAAAATAGCATCGGATAAGGGTGGAATTTGTGATAACAATAAAAAATCTTCACGCACAGGCCGAGGGTAAGAAAATTCTTTGTGGTGTGAACTTGACTCTTCAAAAAGGAGAAATTCATGCTATTATGGGGCCAAACGGCAGCGGCAAGTCCACGCTTGCCAAAATCATTGCAGGACACCCCTCTTTTGAGGTTACTCAAGGAAGTATCTCATATTCCTGGGATAACAAGGAACTCGACCTCCTAGAACTAGACCCTCATCTAAGGGCCCAAAAGGGAATCTTTCTAGGATTTCAATATCCTATTGAAATCCCGGGTATCTCAAATTTAACCTTTCTTCGGGAGAGTTTTAACGAAATTTGTAAATCCCAAGGTGTTAATGAATGCAGTGAAGAAGATTTCAAGAAGCTTGTTATACCCAAGCTTAATCTTTTAGACATGAAGGAAGATTTTCTTCATCGGCCTGTCAATTCCGGTTTTTCCGGAGGAGAGAAAAAAAAGAATGAAATCCTCCAAATGATGGTTTTATCTCCTCATGTGGCCCTTTTAGATGAAACAGACTCCGGACTCGACATAGACGCTCTCAAGATTGTTGCAAAGGCGATTACTTCATTTAGAAATAAACACAATGTAATAATTCTTATCACCCATTACCAAAGAATTCTCAACGTTGTTAAACCTGATGCTATTCACATTCTCTCTAAAGGTCGCATTGTAAAATCCGGCAACTATAGATTGGCCGAACTTGTGGAGAGAGAAGGTTACGAGCATGAAGGTTAAGGAAGACCTGATAGAAAACTACAAACAATATCTTGAAACATTGCCATCGTGGAACAACCCTTCTCTTAACGCATTCACACAATCCTCCCTCAAAGCTTTTCTTAATCTAGGTCTTCCCGATAAGAAAAATGACGATTGGAAGTTTACCAATCCTCAAAAAAAAATGTTAACAAAAATTTGCCGCCCTAAAAGGAAGGTCTTCCGTAACAACTTCAATGATCTTGTCATTCATCCCGAAAGTGTTTTAGCTATTGTTGATGGAATCTATTCAAAAGAATGCTCTACTATCCCTCCGGGGGTCAGCATAAATGTCTACTCTCCATCTAGTACTCATCTTCAACAATCATCTCTTGAAGGCCTAAAGAGTCGATATACGGATTCTTTCGATGCTCTTAACGGTGCATGTGCAAATGAGATGCTTTTTGTCACTCTTAAAGAGGGATGTCTCCTTCGCTTCCCTCTAACAATTCTTCATCTCAATACCTCGGAAAATTCTACCGTGTGTCCTCGCCTCTTCCTCAGGGCCTGCTCCTCATCTATAGGCCACTTCGTAGAATCTTTTGCATCTTTAACACAAGAAAAGTATCAAACTTACGCCATTACAAATATCCATGTAGAAACCGGAGCAAAAATCACCCATACAAAAATTCAAAATCAAAATCTATCTTCCTTCCATTACGGAAAAGTTGAAGCGACTCTTGCCAAAAACTCTTTTCTTTCGTCATTTACCCTCTCTCTAGGGGCCGATTTCTCTCGCAATAATATTCATGTTTATCTCGATGAAGAGAATGCCCGTTCTCAAGTCGACGGCCTCTTTGTTCTCAATGATAATGAACACTGTGATAACTTCTCTGCTATCTACCATAACTCACCTTGTACCTATAACAATCAACTTTTTACAGGGGTTCTGCAGGGAAATTCCCGAGGAATTTTTACAGGAAAAATTTTTATCCATAAAAATGCTCAAAAAGTTGAGTCTTCACAACTCTCCAAGAACATTCTTTTGTCACCAAAGGCCCAGCTTGTAACAGGCCCTCAACTTGAAATTTACGCTGATGATGTCAAATGCAACCATGGAGCAACGACGGGGGAAATCGACCCCGATGAAATATTTTATTTAAAAACTCGGGGTATTCCGGAAGATACGGCCAAAGAGATGTTGATTTTAGGACTTCTTTTCGATGTTGTGGAAAGGCAAGAGTCTACTCTTATCAAACACCGTTTACGCCGTTTACTTCAACAATCCAGGAGAAAAATCAATGAATCTTGAGGATAAAAACCGAAGAGATGATTTTCCTCAATTAAAGAGTACCGTGCATGGAAGGCCTTTGGTTTATTTTGACAATGCGGCCAGCACTTTAAAGGTAAAATCAGTCATTGAAGAAATCCGATCTCACTATGCTCTTCATGCCTCAAATGTCCATAGAGGTATCCACTATTTTTCGGAAAAAGCAACAGAGGCCTATGAAAAAACCCGCGAATATGTCAAAAACTTTATCGGTGCAAATCATAGACATGAAATTATTTTTACCAAAGGTACTACGGAATCCATCAATCTCGTGGCCGCCTCTTTTGGGGGGAAATATTTTAAAAAAGGAGATCATATTCTTTTGAGCACTATGGAACATCATTCAAATATTGTTCCCTGGCAAATGATTGCCGAAAAAACCGGGGCCAAAGTAGTTGAAATTCCCGTAACGGATGCCGGAGAAATCGATTTATTCGCCTATAAAAATCTCTTAACGGAAAAAGTAAAAATGGTGTCCGCTTGTCTTATTTCCAATACACTGGGTACAATTAATCCCATCACTGACATGATCTCTATGGCCCATAAAGTAGGGGCCAAATTTCTTGTAGACTCAGCGCAGGCCATGGCACACATTTCAGTCGATGTACAAAAGATTCACTGTGATTTTCTCGCATTTTCTTCCCATAAAATGTTCGGCCCTACAGGATTGGGAGTTCTCTACGGTAGAGAAGAGCTTCTTGAAGGTATGCCCCCCTATCAAGGGGGAGGAAATATGATCCATACCGTGGACTTTGCCGGAACAACCTATAATGATCTTCCTCACAAATTTGAGGCCGGCACTCCTCCTATTGCAGAAGTTATCGCTTTTAAAAAGGCCCTTGAATACATCGACGGCATTAAGCTTTTACATATTGAAACCAGAGAACAAGAACTTCTTTGTTATGCTACGAAAAAAATGAAATCAATAGAACGTGTGAAAATTATAGGAAACGCCGGTAAAAAATCGGCCATTATATCTTTTGTTATTGAGGGTATCCATCCTCACGATATTGCGGCCCTTCTCGACCAACAAGGAATCGCTATTCGTTCCGGCCATCATTGTACGGCGCCTTTGATGAAACGAATGAACATAACATCTACAGCGCGCATGTCTCTCTGTTTTTACAATACCAAAGAAGAAGTCAATCAATTTATTACGGCCTTAGGAAAAAGCAGAGAGATTCTTAGAGGAGATATAAATGAACGCAAATAAAATTCTTTTGGATATTATGCCAACCCCCAACCCCAATGCGCTTAAGTTTATTTTAAACCGCCAAGTTAAAAACGAAGGTTACTCTACCTATAAGACTCCTTTAGAATGTGGAGATAACCGTTTTGCAGTAAAACTCTTTATGATCCGAGGAATAGATCAACTCCATTTCTTTGACAATGTTATCACCGTTACAAAGTTTGGTTTTGAGAAGTGGGATGAAATGGAAGAACAAATTATTGAAACTATCAACGCAAATATCAACGGCCATAACCCCGACTATTTCGATGCCGATCCCGAGACGGAAAGAAGAGAGAATCTTTCACCGGAACTGCAAAAAATTGAAGAGATTCTCGACAATACAATTCGCTCCGGACTTCAAGGCGACGGAGGTGATATTCAAACTCTAAGTTATGAAGAGAATGTTCTTCTCGTTCGTTACCAAGGGGCCTGTAACACTTGTCCTTCTGCAGAAATGGGAACTCTTGAGGCCATAAAAGGTATTTTGAGAGATCAATTCAATCCGGAAATTGATGTGTTTATTGCTCCCGAGTTTTAATACTCCAAGTCTCTGTCTTGCCTTTTTTTGGATTTTCTACCAAAAGCTTAAGGCCCTTCGACGGGAATACCGAAAAGTAACTCACTTTTCCATCCGTCTCTTGTATTTTTTTCTTGGTGGATCTTGTAGAATTCCAAGTCTTTGTCGAGAGCATCCAACTTTTTAACCATCACTTTTTGAAGCCTAATATAATCGCTTTTTTTGTTGATAAGAGAATTCATTGATCTTTGTTTTTTTCTTTGAAGTTCCATGATTTGTTGATCGTACTGAGCGACTGCTAGGAGTTTTTGTTGGTCATAGCTCGCAAGAAAGTGATTGATACCGTTGAGTTGTTTTAAAAAATCTTCCTTGCGACGAAGAAGGAGAGTTCTAAAGGCCGTAGCATCTCTAACCCGGGTTTGCATGAGAACAGAAGTGAAATATAAAAGAGTACCTCGTCGAAAGTAGTGAGATCGGTTCCAACACGGCCCTAATTCTTCTACTCTAATAACGAGATAATGGGCCTCTCCGCTACTTTTAACGTGAGCACGACAAGGCAATTTTTTTCCCAACCCACTTTTTATCTCAAAGGTTAAGAGATCACCAATTTTTAGAAATTGAACATTTTTTGTCTCCGCTTGAATCTTGAGGATTCTCTCTGCATCATTTTTATCGGTCACTCGACCGGTAAAACGTGAATAATCTCTACCGGGGTCATAATTCAAAGAGGAAAAGTCTTCATTCTCGGTAAGAATGTTTCCAAGCGTTATATCCGTGGAGACAAAAATAACAACTGAGGATAAAAGTAAGAACATTCTTTTCATAAGACTATTATGCCCTAAGATTTTTTATCATTGATATAGAGAGAAAGATTTGCCAAAAAGGGCCTTAAAACATTAGTATGGGTAGAAAATTTTGGAGAAAGAGAGGTTATGAAATTCTTTTTGGATACGGGAGATACTAGTGAGATACAAGAGGCATTGTCTTGGGGTATTGTCGACGGTGTTACGACAAATCCCAGTATTATTGCTAAGACAGGGCATAAGAGAGAAGATGTTGTTGATAAAATATGCGCTCTCGTAGACGGCCCTGTTTCTGCAGAAGTCATCTCTACGGATTATACGGGCATGATTGAAGAGGCAAAAGAGCTTAGCAAGATTCACTCTAATATTGTTGTTAAACTACCTTTGACTCAGAATGGCATCAAGACCTGTACTTGGTGTAGTAGTAATAATATCAACACCAATGTCACTCTCTGCTTCTCTTTGGGTCAAGCGTTGTTGGCCGCTAAAAACGGTGCGACCTATATCTCACCTTTTATTGGTAGAATTGATGATATAGGGGGGGATGGAATGCAACTTATAGAAAACATTCGGAAGGTGTATGACAATTACAATTTTACGACAAAAATTTTGGCAGCTTCTATCAGAACAACGGCCCATATCCAACAGGTTTCTCTTCTGGGGGCCGATGCGGCCACCATGCCTTTTTCCGTCATGAAAAAGCTTTTTTACCATCCTCTTACGGATATTGGTCTTGATATGTTTCTTGCCGATCATAAAAAGGCCCCTTCCTAGGGCCTTGTCATTGACTTTCAGCGAGAATTCTTGGTAGAGTCGTCTCATGGACCTGACAACATTTATTTCTCGTATTGCCATCGGTGCCCCTGGATTTCTTGCGGCCATTGTTTTTCATGAGGCCGCTCATGCTCTCGTGGCATACCGATTTGGCGACTCTACGGCCAAACAACAGGGAAGACTCTCCCTTAACCCTGCCGTTCACTACGATTTGGTTGGAACCGTCATTTTCCCCTTAATAGGAGCAATGCTTGGAGGAGTTATTTTTGGCTGGGCAAAACCGGTTCCCGTCAATCCTAGAAACTTTAAAAATATTAGGAGTGGTATTTTTTGGGTTAGCTTTGCAGGGCCTTTGGCCAATATCGTTTTGGCCGTTTTGGCCGCTTTTATTCTGGCCGTTTTAAAAACAAAAATCTCTCCGGAACTAATCTTTTATGAAGAATTTATGGAAATGCTTTATATGGCCGTAATCATCAATATTGTAATCGCTGTTTTTAATCTGATTCCATTTCCACCTTTAGATGGATCCAAGATGGTTTCAACCTTTCTTGATTACGAAACGGCCAGAAAATATGAAAATCTTCAACGCTATAGTTTTCTTTTTATCGTTGTTCTCTGGGTAACACCTCTGCTGAGAATTCTTATGACCCCTGCTCTTCAAATAGGAGATGGGATTTTTAGATTATTTGTCAGTCTATTGGTTTAATAACAGAGGTCAAAAACGTGTTAGATACATCTATTCAAGTAAAAACTGATCGGTTTGACGGCCCATTATCCCTACTTCTTTTTCTCATCAAAAAAGAAGAGATTAATATTCAAAACTTGAATCTTACGTCTATTACAGAACAGTACTTAAACTACTTGTCCGAGATGAGAGAGTTAAACTTTAATATTGCAGGAAATTATCTCTATTTGGCCGCAACACTTGTTTTTCTTAAATCAAAAACAGCTATCTCTTGGAATGAAGTTTCTCTTATAGAAGAAGATTTTGAAGAAGACCATACTTTTGGAATACAAGACCATGAAGAGTTGATCCGTCGTCTAGAAGAACTGGCCCACTTTCAAGAAATGGGGAAAAAATTATGGGAACTTCCAAAGTTGGGAGAAAATGTCTTTTCTCGACCGAAAGTGAATCGCAAAGATTTGGTCGAATCCTTTTTATTGTCTATTAGTCTGGAAAAATTGATAACGGCCATGATGACTGTTATTGAAAGAGAAAAAAGGCAATACACTATTGTAAAAAGGGATCGACTTACTATTAAAGAGAAGCTCTCTTTCCTCAAAAATATTCTTAAACAAGGAATGGAAACAAACTTTAAATCGCTTTTAGGCGAACAAACGAGAAAAACACTTGATAATATTGTGGTGACTTTTATCTCTCTCTTAGAACTTGCAAGATTAAGGAAAATAACTCTTTTTCAAGAAGAGGATTGTGGAGATATTACCGTTAGAGTTAACGAATCTCTCAAGGATTTTGATATCAACAATATCAGTATCTTAGGCCTCAGTAATATTCATGGAAATAGAGAGCAGCTCCCTCATTTAATACCTTTGCAATAAGGAATGTTTATGGAAGAAATTAAAGATCAAGAAAAATCTCTTTGGAAAGAAAAAACAGGTCTTGATGAAGATTCTCTCTGTGGTGCCATTGAGGCCATCTTGTTTATGAGCGATCGCCCTATTTCCCTTAAGAAAATAAAAAAAATTATTGATGAAGATATCCCTCTTCGCACATATCATGAGGCCATAGAGAGATTGCAAAAAGATTACGAAGTCTCTTTTCACGGTATAAGACTTCAAGAAATTGCTGAAGGATATCAGTTTAGAACCAAGGCCGTTTATTCTAAGTTTATAAAAGATCTGTTTAAATCCAATGCGCTTATGCTGTCTTCAAGTGCTCTCGAGGTTCTGGCCGTTATTGCCTATAAACAGCCTGTTTCCAAAATAGAAATAGAACGAATAAGAGGTGTGGATAGTTCTCATATTGTCAGGGGGCTTATAGAAAAGCACCTTGTTAAAATTGTGGGAAAATCTAAAGACCTTGGCCGTCCTGTGCTCTATGGAACAACAAAAGAATTTTTAGAAACCTTCAATCTTGCAAGTCTTGCTCATCTTCCCCCAAGAGATGAACTTGATGATATGGTTGGAAAAAATTTTGGCGAAATATCCGATATCAAAGACCTTGCTTCTACAAGGTATAGAGAGAATTTTTCTTATGACAATATAGAAGAAATAGACCTTTTAGAAAAGGCCATTAAGGCCGTCCCAAGTGAAACCGATTTCACCAAAAATATTAACCACTTGGCCAAAAAGAAAGGGGGAAATACGGATAATTCTCAAAGTATTTTTGATGTCCTCGATGAACATGTAGAGAAGAAACGGATACAAGATGCTAATGTTGATGCGGCAACTTCTGAATTGTTTACAAAAGTTTTCTCCCCGACGATTGTCGGAGACCTTTTTGCTTCTCCTTTTCACAATGCACCAAAAAAAGACATGGCCTCTTTAAGTATAGAAGATATTTTTTGTATCGATAAAAATAAAGAGGGGAAAAGTGAACTCTCCAATATCCTTGATAAGGCCGTTGAAAAAATGATGGAAAAGAGTTCATTGTGAAAGAACTTCGTCTTCATAAATTCATTGCCGATGGCGGTGTATCCTCAAGAAGGAAGGCCGAAAAACTTATTGCCGAAGGACGAGTAAAAGTTAATGGGAGTATTGTGGCCAAACTTGGAGTAAAAATACATCCCTATGAAGATGTAGTGTATGTAGATGAAAGAGTTGTTGATCCGGCGACTGTCGAAAAAATATATATTCTCTTAAATAAACCTCGAGGTTATGTGACGACGGTCAGTGACCCCGAAGGAAGAAAGACGGTGATGGAACTGATTCCCTCTGTGCAGGAAAGGGTTTATCCTGTGGGAAGATTAGACTACCTTTCAGAGGGGCTTCTTCTTTTAACGAACGACGGTGGCCTCGCCCAAAAAATGGCCCATCCAAGTTATGGAATCACTAAAGTTTACGAGGTTAAAGTTCTTGGACGAGTGACGAAGAATCTCCTTAAACAGCTCAGAGAAGGTGGTAATATTAGAGGTGATTGGGTGGTTCCAAAAAGTGTTCGGGTCGTTAGCGAACTCTCCAAAAAAACATGGCTTGAATTTCGAGTGGGAGAGGGGAAGCATCGGGAGATTCGAAGGATCTGTGAATATCACGGTCTTAGAGTTGATAAACTCAGACGGGTGGCCGTTGGTGGACTCACTATTGAAGGGCAAGGTGTAGGTAAGTATCGAATACTTGCACGAAAAAATGTTATCCGGGCCCTAACGACAAACTTGCCCTATTGGTCGCCAAAAAAATCTGTGAATCTTTAACTCTCCTGAATGCCGGATGAACGTTGCCGGTGCGACAGACATAGATAAAAAAGTACTCAAGAGTAACCCGAGAGTCAAGATACCAGATTTGCGGTTTTCATAAGTTCTCCCTTTTTTGTTTAAATTGATCCTCTCCTTTTGGAGAGAATTTCTTCAATTTTGGCACTTTCCGATGCCTATTAAATAGAGGGAGAGCTTCATTCCATTAGTTACTCTCAATGATTCACCTCATGATTCAGCGATTGGAGAAAAATGGGCCTTTAAGATGGTCTCTGAGACATCGTCCTAAAAATGAGGTGAATAGGAGTATTATCTAGGGAAAAAGTTTTTCTCAAGGTATTTTTGAGATATCTTCTGTAGTTAGAAGGAATACCTCGGGATCTGTTGGAAAAGAGAAGGAAGGTTGGAGGATCTGATTTGATCATAGAAGCGTATTTAATTTTTAGTCTTACCCCTTCCGGTTTGTGAACAACAATGGGGTTTTTAGAGACGGCCTTGGAAAAAAAACGATTAAGTTCTCCGGTGGGTATAGAGGTTTTCCTTAAAAAAAGCGTTTTTATCATAGCATCTTTGATCTTATCAAGTCCTCTGCCTGTTTTTGCGCACAAAGGAAAGAGGTCACAAAAATCGGCCCAAGGAATTGTATCTTTGAGATTTAAGAACCACCGATCTTTTTCTTGTTGAGAATAATCTATAAGGTCTATTTTATTAAGGCAGATAATGAGAGATTTCCCCTTTTCTAAGATGATATCTAGGAGCCTCTTGTCTTGACGGCCGATTCCCTTTTTGGAGTCTACAAGATAAAGAACCACGTCGCTTTCGGAAATACTCCTTAAGGCCCGATAAACGGAATGTTGTTCGATATAGGATTGAAGAACACTTTTTTTTCTTATACCGGCCGTATCTACAAAACATATACGTTGAGAGCGGCCTTCAAAATCAAGTGTACAACGGCCTTCAACGGGGTCTACGGTAGTCCCTGCAATATCGCTGACCAAGGCCCTTTCCCAACCTATGATTTTGTTTAGAAGAGTCGATTTTCCGGAATTGGGCATACCTACGATAGCGACCTTGTAACTATCATTGTCTTTTTTTGAAACAACATCCTCACAAATCAAAGATTTACTTTTATTGTTTGGAGAAAAATTGGAGATATGTAAACAAAGGGCATCTTTTAAGTGACCGATACCTAAATTATGGGACGAAGAGACGGGATAGAGTTGATCCTGAGAGATACCAAGGGCATAGAACTGACTCTGTTGGCCCTCTTGGGCATAGGAATCAAATTTATTGGCCACAACAAAAAATGGTTTGTGTAATTCTCGAATAATTTTTGCAATTTGATACTCTATAGGTAGTATTCCCTCTCGGCAATCGACAACAAACAAAATGAAATCGGATTCTTCAACGGCCGCTTGAGAATGCTCTCCTATAGCACAGAAAAGGTATCCCTGTTCGATGTTATCGGTGTTTTTTGGATAAAAACCTCCTGTATCCACAAAAATTACCTCTTCTCGCAGTTCTCCTGATTCGATACCGGTTATCCCGTAGTGACGATCCCGAGTTACTCCGGGGACATTGTGGGTAAGGGCCCTATTGTTTTTCATAAGTCGGTTAAACAAGGAACTCTTTCCTACATTTGGTCTTCCGATAAGAGAGATAACTCGTTTACTTTTCATCTTTTTCTCCAGACTCTATTAGAGTTTTCCGCACGAGGCAGCCCTAATTCTTCTAAAATACGATTGTTTTTAAACCAACCTTGAGCAATTTTAACATGAAGCCTTAAATAAACTTTTCCACCCAACATAGATTCAATTTTTTTTCGTGACCGAATGCCGATCTCTTTAACCATTTGTCCACCGCTTCCGATGAGAATAGATCGCTGACTTGGTCTGTTGACGAGAATGACTGCAGAGATATGACCGGCAAATGCCTCGGAGTGAAAATTTCTTTCCCGTAAATCTTCAAAGTCTTCTACCATCACAGCACACTCGTAGGGAACTTCTTCTTTGAGAAGTTCAAAAATTTGTTCACGAATATATTCCGAAACAAAAAAACGTTCGTTTTTATTGGAAATCTCATCCTTATAAAGATGAGGTCCTACTTTGGCCTCATCACAAATGGCCCCTGTAAGTTTGTGAATAGAATCTCCCGTGTGGGAACTAACTGTAAAATACGTTCCGTCAATTTCCGGCAAGATTTTTTTTGCTACGGAAATAGTTTTATCTAAAAGAGAGTTTTCTAAAGGAGAAATCTTATCGGATTTTGTGAAGACTACCCAACTTTTATTAAATTTTTTCTTATGTAATTCTCTTATATCAGAAAACTGCTTTATAATATCCCGAGTAAGATCAATGAGGATTAGATCGATATCTGCTTCTTGGGTACCGTCAACGGCCTGTTGATTCAATCTCTTATGAAATTCTTGATTTGACTTATAAAGTCCCGGAGTATCTACAAGAATAATTTCGTTATGATCAATGGTAAAAATACAATGGTAAGCATTTCTCGTCATTTGAGGTTTATGACAAACGGCCGATAGATCCGTACCAATCAAGCAGTTGATAAGAGAACTCTTTCCGACATTGGGAGAACCTAAAACGGCCACTGTAATGGATGTCATTTTTTTCACGGTAACTACCTATAAATAAAGTCTCTTTTTAAGGGCCGTACTTGCCAACTCTTTTTGAATTTTTTTCTTTGACCCTCCTTCACCGGTTAAAATCTTTCTTTCATTAATAAAGAGGTCAATTCTGTACAATTGATGGTCTATTTCTTTAGCTCTATATTCAGGAAGTATTCCGTAAAGGGAAACAACTTTTTCTTGTAGAGTAGACTTAGGATCAAACAGTATTGGCATTTTTGGGTCCAAATAGTCTTGTTTGGCCCAAGATTTGTAATTCTCCAGAAGGGCCTTAAGGAATTTTTTGGCCTCTTCTATTCCCTCTTGTTCATAAATGGAACCAAGAACGGCCTCAACCATATCTGCAAGAGGGCCTTGTTTAACCAAATTGTCGTTATGAACAAGGCCTCTTCCAAAAACAATAAGTCGATAGAGTTTATTTGCTAAGGCCAAATGATAAAGTTTTTCTTCATTGACAAGAGATGCTCTAAATTTAGAAAGTTTCCCTTCATCCAATTTAGGATAGGTAAAAAAGAGCATTTCGGAAATGAGAAGTCCCAATACTGTATCTCCAAGAAATTCGAGGCGTTCGTTACTTTCAATATTTCCTTTAAAATCATGGACAAACGAACTATGAATAAAGGCCTTATAATGTTTCTTAAGGTCAAAGGGGAGATGGTGATCAATATTAAAAAGATTTTGAAGATCACAAGACTCCTTTAAAGTGTTTAGTTTTAAAAAGACCTCATGCGTCATATCAAAACAATCCTTCGGTATCGATACGTTTTCTTTAAAGATCATCTCTCTCCCACGTTTATAAGAAATTTAAACCCATGAATACTAACATTATTTTTTCTCCCTGACAACGTCTTCCTTTTGAGTCATAATCTAAAGAAAAAGTGTATGAATAATCATCTCCTAACTCTCCAAGAGAATTTTTTTCGCAACTTGCAATGCCAAGAAAAGAGTACAAATACAATGAAAAATTATAAAACGGACCTCGATTGTTTCAATGCTTACCTTCTCAATTTGAAAAAAAAACTTGATATTAACGGGTTTAATATTTCTCATGTCAAAGATTATGGACAATTTCTTGAAGAAAAATATTCTTCCGACAATTCTAGGAGAAGGCGGCTTCAGGCCCTACGAATTTTTTTTGATTATCTTGTAAAGGTCGAACATATCCCCTCAAATCCCATTCGCATCCTCTCCCCTCCACCTAAGTTTCTCGACAAACCAAGACCTATTTCTCCAAAAAATGTGAGTATTCTCTGGAAGCACCTCACGCAAAAACCGAACTCTGATCTTATCATAGATCAATTGACGGCCCTAAGAAATCAAACCCTTTTTCTTCTTATCTATGAGGCAGGGCTTAAAGTTTCAGACCTTTCAATGCTTAAGATGAGTCATCTTTTTCTCAAAAAAAATCCTCGCATTCTTGTGAGTCCTAGGAAGAGGGAACCTTACAGTGTACCTTTTTCCCCTTTCTCCAAAGATATTTTTCTCAACTACAAGATTCTTCTTAGGAAGACAAAAAAAGAGTACACCGATCTTGATTTTGAAGAAGTGTATTTCAATGCAAACCATTTTAAGATTCTCTCCGGTGGCATCTCTCCAAGAGGAATCGAGCTTGTTTTTAAAGGCCTTGGACAAGAACTCAATAAGCAATTTACACCTAAGTCCTTGAGACAGTCTTGCATACTTAAATGGCTTCAAGATGGACATAAAGAAGGACTTATTAAAGAGTGGATGGGTGTTGCTCCAAGTTATTCTCTTGCGCTCTTCAAGAACTATCTTTTAGGCCGTCCGACATTAGACTATCCGGAATTATCTCTTTTGCAATAATAATACGCGTTGTTTTGGGCCGGACAATCAGTTTTTCTCGCTTTATGCACAAGGTCACAAAAAATCCTTCCCTCAGGGGAACTAAAGTGCGGCAACCCCCTGAGAATAGCTTAAAACAACCTTTTTTGCCGAATTTCCTATAAAGATTGGAGGTTGCTTTTGAAAAAAATAGATTTCAGGAGAGGTTCTAACAAAGGCCCCCCCCCCCTGAACTTACAAGTCCAAAAAAAGCTTATATTATCGGACGAAAATAGTTAAATTTTTAGGATGTATCAAAGAACGGTGTATGCTTCTCTAAAATGAAAAAATTGATAAAAAAACTTTAAATCGTGCCAAAAACATAAGAAATGCCGTATTTATCGAGAGATATTCCTTTCCGTGTCCAAAGCTATGCTCTAATTCATAACCGCCTGTCTTTAACGTGTTAAATGTCTCATCCTCTATTTTCCAACGACACCGACCCGCCTTTACTATAGTCTCAAGGTTTTTCTCGTTAATAGGGATATCCCTTCTATACCTAGAGGAATAACTTGCTTACAATCCGGGTGCGCTATAACCGAACTTAAAATTTGATGATAATAGGTTTCCAAACCCTCAAAATCCGAGTCCTCTTCCGATCCTGTGCCATTATCTCTCTTTTTTTTATGTCTTTTGACCATGCAATGCTTACACTTAATTTTATGAGAGGAATAATATTCCGAACCATCCGTCGGCATAAGGTAATACGGGTTCCCTGATATCCTCATAAGTTCAAAATCTTTAAGACGTCCTCCTCGCTGAACGACATTGAATAATTTCTTGAAAATAAAGTAGAAACTTTGTGGACTGATCTTGTCGACTATTGACCTCATCCGGGTTATCGAAGGTATCCTTTTTACTCCATAAAGTGTGTGAAGATTACTCTTAAAATCTTGAAGGAAATTTGAGAGAAAAAACTGCATAGAGAGAACTAAAGGCATCTGCAAGGGTGATTGATTTGTTTGTGGAACGAGAATCGGGAATTCTTTTGAAGGAATCTAAAATACTTGCTACTTGAATTCAGCTTATAACGAAAACACGGGAAAGACCTCTATCGGAAGGGAGTCATCCTAATAAATTTAACCTAACCCTGATAAATACACTCTTGATTCTCCGTGTTGTTGCGAATAATTTTTTACCAAACTTAATTCTTTAGGGGGGGAAATTCAAACCGAGAATCGCTGACTATAATCAAATATCTTACCCGTTGCGCAAGATAAGGACTGCCCACAGGCCGCCTTCCGAATCGTTCCTATTCATTTCAAGAATTAAAGGCCTATCTTGTCTTTCAGGGCCGTTTGTCCATTACCCCGAGGCCTTCAGTGTTTGTAGTCCCGATCTCCGAAGGGGGTTCCATAATTTTCTTAACAAAAAAAAGCTACGGGGTTTGCTTAAATGTTTACCGTCTCGGAGTTGCCGAAGGCAAGTAGTAAAAACGGGCCCTACCCTCGAAACTCACCGTTTTCAAAAACAACATAAGGATAAATGTTTAAGAAACGGTTTGACTCAAGAGCAAGGGCCTTTCTTTATAAGTCGCAAATTTTTTTAATGTTCTTTTAATGTGAGTAGTCCCGATCCCCGAAGGGGATTCCATAATTTCCTTCTGTTCCTTTGAACACACGCTCAAAGAGGACACAGAAGTCGCCTGAGGGGCAGTCGGAGTTGTCCGAATTTTGGACTTTTGTTGCCGTATAAGGTAAATCCACGTTCTGCTTACCTGCCCAACTTGCGCCGTTAACATCCGCTACGATCTTATCGGCAATGTCCTCTTTTGAAAGACCGGTATTTCCAAGGCCGGTGTGTACGCTATCGAGGTTGACGGTTTTATCTCCGGTTCCCGTATAGTCCTCCGAGATAACCCAGAGTCCTTCTGCTTCATCACCGCCGCTTGCTCCGCTAAGAGTAATCTCGCGTCGCTAGGGGAACTCCTTGTGCAGTCTTCGCCATTATCGTCGTGGTAGATAATGAAACTCATTCCGTTCAAGGACGGCGTTGTCAGTGGTTGCCGCTATTTTGTCGCTGCCTGATTTAGACAACGTCACGTTAGGTTCCCACTACGTTCACGGGTGAACCGATCGCCGCAATCAGACTATCTATAGCGGTAGAAATGTTCGTACTGCCTCCGGCATTATACGTTAGCGGTGATGTTGTATAGTCCTTAAGCAATCCAAGTACTTACAAGGGTTTCAAAAGTGTCTATCTTACAAATCTTTCCGCTTGCATCTTCTTCCAAGGATGTTGCCGTTGGTGTAGAATTTGCCGTAAGTGTTGGTGACTCTCCCGTACTCGTTCCCGTTCCGTTGGTTCCGCCAGTCATCGCAACTTCTCCTATGATTTGTCCATAAGAGTTAACTGCAGTGGAGTTATTAACTCCCCAACACTTAACGGAGTGATCCGACTCCATGACGGCACAGGTGTGCTTGTAACCTGCCGCAATTTCAATAGCGGTTTGTCCGCCCAAGGGGTCGCCCGATGTGCCTCTTAAAACCTGATCGGAACCGGCAGTTCCGCCGCCTACCTGACCGTAGTCGTTCTTCCCCCAGCACTTTACAGTCTTATTGTTTAAGAGGACACAGGCGTGCTCATACCCCAGAGCAATCCCGGTGGCGGTTCTATTAACACCTAAGTTGGGAACGCCGCCGGTTCCGATATAGTTAGTCGCCCCATTTGCTCCCCAGCACTTAACACTATCGTCGTCGAGGATGGCGCAAGAAAATTCGCACCACCCGTTGCAATCTCGGTGGCGGTTCTGCCGGCACCTAAATTCGGAGTCCCACCGCCTGTTTGCCCTTTGCGATTTCTCCCCCAGCATTCAACGGAGCTATCCGATAAGACGGCACAGGTGTGGATGTTTCCCCCCCACGGCTATACGTCTAGCGGTTGTGCTACCTAAGGGGTCACCTACCGTACCGCTTATTGTTTTCCCAAAGCCGGAAGACCCACCTCCTATCTGCCCGTAGGTATTATCCCCCCAGCACACAACAGTATCGTCGTGTAAGATAGCGCAGGTGTGGTAGTCTCCTAGCGCCACGGACTTGACCGTATTTGGGACTCCGCCTCCGGCATCTCCCAAGATGGTAGCGGTAACAGCTGTCGGGGTGGTTTTATTGATAGTATCGCCAACTCCCAGTTGTTCATCGCCGTTTGCCCCCCAACACATTAAACGCCCGTGGTTTAGGGCCGTTTTTTAAAATAATGCATTGGTGGAAGTCCCCCGACACAAGAGCTTGGGGCGTATGACTCCCTAAGTTCTCCTTGAGATGGGTTCTCCAAGGTGGTCCTCACTAACACGCCCCCATGCTTCCACCTCACCGTTATCAAAAAGGATGCGACTGGTGTCTTGTCCAAGGGCGAGCATTTCGGGTATCGCTTTATTGCACGTTCTTCCCGATACCGTATAACCCGAACTACAGGAAAAGGGGCAGGAATCGGCATCGGTGGCAGCTCCATCTAACCAAGAACCAAAGCCCGTTATACCCGTAATGTCCGTGCAGGAAGACCTCGGCACCCCGAGCGTTACGTAATTTCCTTGTGTCGGATATTTACACTTCGGAGTAGAGGTATCCACCACATAACCGGCAGTACAGGAAGAATCCTTCACGGCAAACCTGCATTACAGGTTGCCGCAACCGTCGGCGGCAGTCACCGCTCCCGTATTGACGGCAAAGGCATCAAATCCGCCACTGTCTTCCGTAATAGGAGAGCAAGATTTCTCTACTCCGTTATCCGCATACTTTCCCGTATCGGGGGTAGCGCACGTTCTACCCACCGTTTTTTTCACAAATCCGGCATTACAGGTAAAATCGCAGCCGGCAGCAGTTGACACCGCTGCCGTATTTGGTAAAAAGGTGTTAAACCCACCTGTAGGGGTACTGCAACTTTGCTCGCCTCCTGCATTATCGGCATATTTTCCGGGATCGGGGATATTACACGTTCTATTCACCGTGTTTTTCACAAAACCGACATTACAGGAAAAACCGCAACCGGTAGCAGAATCAACCGCTCCCATATTTGCTAAAAATTCTTTAAACCCACCTGCGACACCTGTGAGGGTATCGCAACTTTGCTCGCCTCCTGCATTATCGGCATATTTTCCGGGATCGGGGATATTACACGTTCTATCCGACGTGTTTTTCACAAACCCGGCATTGCAGGAAAAACCGCAACCGGCAACAGTTGATACCGCTCCCGTATTTGGCAAAAATTCTTTAAACCCACCTGTGGCACCTGTGGGGGTATCGCAACTTTTCTCTATCCCTCCATCCGCATACTTTCCCGTATCGGGGGTATTGCACGCCCTACCGCTTTTCACGAAACCCGGACTACAGGAAAAGGGGCAAGCGTCTGCCGTTGCGGCGGCACCCCGTATCCAAGTAGCGGTTGCCCCTCCTTGAAGCGTAGCAATAGGATTGCATGAGGACTCGGTACCCCCGTTGACATATTTTCCTTTTGAAGGAAAGTCACAAGTACTACTTGCCGTGTTTTTTAAATAACCGCCGTCGCAGGTGTAACAGCCGTCCGCAGAGGAAAGCCTTGTAGTACTCGTAGGAGAAGAGTTCGCCGGAGTGAGGCAGGTCGTTCTAGTTTTGTCGTTTGCGAGAGAGAAGAATCCCGATACCGTGGGTTGGCATTCTGTGATCGGTACTTGGGTGCTGTCGTAACCTGCATCACAATCTACAACTTGGCATGTAGTAGAGGAAGATGTTGTTTTAACCCCTGCACCGTTGTCAATGACACAATGGTACCCTTGTGTACAAGTATAACCCGATGCGCTCTTCACATATCCCGATTTACAGGAAAAGTCACAGCCGCTTGCGGAATTTACTCCTTTTATATTATCCAAAAATTCATTAAACCCTCCGGGGGTACCTCCGACATTATCGCAGTTTTCTTCGCTCCCCGAACCGGCGACATACTTTCCTTTACGGGGAAAGTTACACGCCCTTCCGCTTTTTAAAAAACCGGTATTACAGGTAAAACCGCAACCGTCAGCAGAATTTACCGCTATCATGTTTGCCGAAAAGGTATTAAACCCTCCTCGGTCACGGGTTATAGCATTGCAACTTTTCTCGTCGCCTGAACGATCCGCATACTTCCCTGTATCGGGGATATCGCAAGTATTTTCTCCCGTATTCTTTACATATCCAGCATTACAAGAGACAACTTTGCATGTTGTGCTATATTTTTTTGTTTTGGTATTCCAAGGAAGCTCTCCCTTCCCGTTGGGAAGAGGAGTCGTACACGCTTTAGCAGCTTTAGCTTTTTTACTCGAAGAGGTCGCCCCCTCACCGCCACCGCCACTGCTCCCACCGCAGCCCGACAGTAAGAGAAGAGAAAGAAACGTGTGATAAAGGCAGAGCTTCATGTGACCGATCCAAATAGTCGGGAAGGGGTGGGGTAGCATGAGAATATTTTTAAAAGGTTTCATAAAGCTCTCCTTGCTTCTTGAGAGTCCAAAGTTCTCCAAATAAAGTGTTTCAGTAAGGTACCGTCCGGAGATGCCTTATCCCTATTATAGAATCTCTTTATTTCATCACAAAAAAGGAGATTTCTATGTGGGCAAATTGGATGGCAATCGTTTTCAAACTCCGTCCGGCATTTAAACGAATACGAACATTTCAATGGTTTGTCACGGCACTTGCCGGTATAGCTGTTCGGGAAGATATGGATGGAGGAGATATTATTCGCTCTATCAGTGTAAATCCAAAATTCTAACCCCTGCACCGATATTGCACTTCTCAATCCGGAGCAATAGACTTTAAACTCTTAACACTTGGTGTTCCCTCGACTTCACATTTTATCCAAGCTCTATCTCCTCAAAAAATCGTTTTGCTCGGCGATGAATTTGAAGATTTCCAAAGAGGGTCGGTTTGCCGTCTGTAAAACTCCTCCGCCAGTCTTCAGAGAGCAATTCCAAACCGGAGTGGATAATGGGACATTCCTTGCAAGAAGTTTCTATTTTGGCCTGTAACGGAAATACGGAAGTGTCGGTTCCTCTCACTTGCCGGATACATGAGGGTATTCGTACGGGTGGCCGTGAAAAAAAAACCTTAATGGATAAATTTTACAATGATGATGTCTCTTGGAATTAATTTTCAAAAGTTGGGAGCATATCTTTTGGCCGATAGCTATTATTGCGGAGGGAGATTGGCCCGCAACCTCAAGACAGAGGGTATCGAACTAATCACGAGGTAAGAAAGAATGCCGTGGCCTATTTTCCTAACGGTCTACCAAGGCAGGGGAAGACCTAAACTTTATGGGCCGAAAGTGAAGTTATGGGATTTGTTCTCCAAACTATCTTTAACAATGGAAATATCTTTTACGGAGAAGAGAAGACCATAGTCAGTTACGGAATTTATGATTTACTGTGGAAGTCATACGGTGGACTTGTGAGATTTTGTCTTGTCAATCACCCTGCCCGTGGAAAGGTAATATTTATGACAACCGATTTAAATTTAACCGCTGAACAAATAGTCGTGTCTTATTCAAAACGTTTTAAAATAGAATATTCTTTTAAGGAATTGAAACATATTATCGGTGCATTTTCTTATCGTTTCTGGATTAAGGGAATGAGAAAGACGAGAAGGTCTGAAGGAGACCGCTATATTCATCGAGAATCCAAGAGATTAAAAAATAAGATTTCTATCAAAATGTCGGAACCATCTCTATATTCAAATCGCTATTATCGCTCAAGGACTTTGTCAATATTTATCTCTCTATCATTCCGACGAAGTCTGGAGATGTCACAGGAGTTGGTTGAGAACCATACGGCCTGGGGTTGCCGCATCTGTTCAGGTTACTCAAAGGGCCTTAAGAAGTATGCTACAGGATTTTCGATGGACTTTGCCTCAGACCAAGTCCAAAAGTTTGCCGAAAAGTATGGAGTACCGGGCCTCCTAGAGAACAAACCGCATAGAGGCACTTCTCCCTCTCAAATGTGACCGATCCAAATAGTCGGGAAGGGGTGGGGTAGCATGAGAATAGGGGGAGAGTATTCAAATAAAGCGATGAGAACTCTCCTTGCTTTTAAATGTGGTTAAAAAATAATAGTCCTCCTTTATAATAAATTTTGAACACCGAAAACGCAAAAGATTTTTATAGTACCGATTAAAATGGTTCATTAATGGTACCGGAGAGTTCCGGACTCTCCGGTATGAACAGAAAAAATCTTCATCCGGATTATCTTTATTCGCTTGTACGAGACTGTTTTTGTCAGATAAGAGACCATAGAAAATCTCTTGGAGATGCCTTGATGTCGGGTCTGGCGGTGTTTTCATTGGAGAGAGTTTACGAAATATTTTTTCGATAAAACCCCCTGCATCGGATACACAGATGCTAGCTATTCTCGACCCCATTTCTCCGAAGAGTATGTGGAATGGTTTGTTTTGGATTCGTGGGAAATGCTTTTAAAAATGTCCGCAGGACCTAATGATCTAAGTTATTCCGAAATTCAGACCCATTACGGAGGATACAAACTAGCAACTTTTTCAAGAAAGAGCAGTTCCCACAGGGGCCGCTATTAGGCAGAGGCAGACCTGTACCCGGAGGATTTACGAAGCTAATTGGTACAGACTAAGTGCGTTGGGCCGAAAATTGCTGTTGTAGTTGTTGCTCTTTCGTTTTCTCTATTGCTAAAATTTTTCTATCTTAGATAGAAAAGTGTTTTTTCTTTAAATTGATATGTTAATCTTCAAAGAAGGGGGAAATCTCTTGAAAATTAAAACAACACGTTTTAGCGAACTAGAGGTCAACAAGAACGATATTATCAATTTCAGCGATGGTCTCTTAGGTTTTGAGGGCCTAAAAGATTTCTTCCTTGTTGATCCGGGCGACCATACACTTATTCTTTGGCTTCAATCGGTTCATGAAAGTGCAACGGCCTTTCCTATTATAGAACCGAGAATATTTTTACCCGACTACTTTGTTCAGATTCTTCCCTCCGATCTGGAAGACCTAGACTTGAAAGATTATAAAAAAGATGCCGTTATCTATACAATTTTGACAATTCCTCCTCATGAAATCACGGCAATGTCCGCAAATTTAAAAGCACCTATTGTCATCAACAACAAAACAAAGTCTGCTCGTCAAATTATCCTCCAAGATAATAAGCTTAGAATTCATCACAAGATGTATGAAGAATTGAAAAAATGTCTTGCTAATTATTCCTTGAATGACTCTATGAGAACAAAAATTCTTGTATCAGAAGACCAAAGCAAAAATGCAGAAACACCCAATGATCAATTATTGAGTTTGCATCACTAAATTATTCTCTTTTGTGTATTAATTGAGAAAATTTTTTCCCATTGCATCCTATCTTTCAAATCCCTTAACATTAAAGATGATGATCTTAAAAAAATACCTCTTGTGCCTCCTGTTTCTCTTGATCCACTCCGATCTATTTGCAGACGCTCCCGAAAAATATCCCGAAATTAGATCATCCTCTCGAAAACTCCACCTTTTTTCCGAAAAAAACAAAATCGTTTTCAGAAGTCCAAGCTACAATGCTGCCGTTATGGTTAAACCATGTTCCCGACTCTCGATAGAGCGTTTTTACGCACGACTAAGGAGGACTCTAAAAAAACATATCCCCGTAAAAGGCCCAAAAACTTTGTCGGTACACATTGCGGGGGAAAAAATCTCCATGGGATCAAACACCACCTTGGCAAAATTTATCAAAAAACTTCCCACCGAATTTATGATTCTCAAGAGTGTGGCGTCTTTCTCATGCAAAAAATAATCGTTTTCATCTCTATTTTTTTAGCTCAAGGCAACCTTAGCGGTTTCGAATCTTTTTTCCCTTTGGATTTTGTCCTATACCTCAATCAACACACCGTGGGATACGCTCCACAATTGCAATGTATTGCAGGCGAAAAGTCGAAAATGATTCAACCGAGTCTCCCTCCCATCCCTTTTGAAGCATGTGCAGAGGCCCTTTGCGGAAACCCCAAAGAAAATACCAATGGTTTTGATATGTTTTCTGAAATAGATCCGGGACCTCGCATTGAAGAAGCGTACAATCAAATCTTTGACAAGGCCGTAGGCCTCTATAGAATGAAAGTAGACTACACATTGGACTCCTTAAAAAAATTGAAGGCCTTTATTGAAAATGGTGACGATTTGGCCATAGAAGGTCCTTTTAAATTTTTGGCCGCACTGAGGTTGTCATTAGTAGAATTATTTCTTGATATCGCCAAAACTATAGGTGCAGATCACGAAAATTTTAAAGTAATATTTTCTTTCAAAGAAAACTCGGACATTACACATTCACTTCCTGTATATATTAATCCCGACATTGCAGGGCCGCTCATTGGTGCGACAAAAGAGATGATCAACTCAAACGAAATGAAAACTGCCTTGTATGTAGGTTTCACGGGTGGGGGGGTAAGGGTCATTTTAGGACAACATCCAGACAAATCTTTAAAAGAGGCGTTGACCGAAGAGATTAATAAAATAACACCCTTGTCAAGGGTGTTGACAGAGCGATTTAAGTCGATAGGGTTCTTTTCTTCAAACTTTTTTAACAAAGATATCATAGATGAAACTTTGCAAGCAGATCATCCCTCGGAGTCAATGATTGATGAACTATTTGTCACTATTATGATGATAAAAATGTTTCACAGAATGATTGTCAATCAACAGGGTATTGCCTCGTTCAAGGCCCTTGAACGAGATTCCTACAGGGATTATTATCATATTCCTGCCATATCGGAAAAAATCAATTCCATGATTGCCGATTTGAACTCCCTCTCGGCACAATTGACCTCTCTTAGGAAAGACCAAATTGTAACAACCCCCATCGGCCAAGATATAGCTCACTGTGCATCCATTCTCTCTATAGGCCGTAACGCTCTTCCTACGAAGAGAGAAAACGACAACTTCAATACTATTGCCGAAGGCGTTAGAAAGAGGGTCATAGATCGGTTCGTTCCTCTCTTTTCCAAACAAACTTCTCAACGTCTAAGGCCCTTTGTTCAAAGAATTCACTTCGCCTATCCGGACAACAAAAATCAATTTAATTTTCTCATCAATAAAAACCTCGACAGTGAATACAATGAGATTCAAAGGGATTTTGACAAGTATAAAAGTAATGTTCAAAACGAACGGTCAAAAAATCAAATACTGGCAAGAATCCAAGATATTGGAGATTGGTCGATCGAAGATTTTACCGGGACTCTCAGGGATAATGTGTGTGACGACTATGAAATTAAAGAATTTGAAGAACTTCAAGATGCCCTTTACGAGGGGCAAGTAGGGGTTCTTGTAATAAGTTGGCAAAGCGTAAAGAATCCCCGTATGGGCGAAGGCGTTTTGGCCCACGAGATAGGCCATGCCATCGGAAATTATTTTGAAAATAATGCTACAAGTATTCAAAGTCTTCGACGCTATAGGGATACTCGCTTGTGTTTGGCGAGCATGCAACCGGTGAGATCATCCAATGAACAAGAGGTCAGACAATATATTGGGAATAGCGAAGAACCCCAAGAGATAACCTACCAAGTCTCTCAATATACGGAAGAAGACTGGGGCGACCTTGTCTCCGGGGCCGTCATGCCAACGGATTCCCCCAATATGGCCTGTTTTCTGCTCGATCAAGAAGACGATAAATATATAATGCTCAATCCCTTCAGAACGGAACAAGAGGAGCGGGATTTAGAGAAATGGCGAAGGGAAGACGACAAAGAAGGCCCTCTGAAACATTCACCCTCCATGTTTCGGGCACTCCATATGGAATTTCTCAAAAATAGAGACCTTCCGTCCTCATGCAAACAGGCCCTTGAAGCGCAATTGATGGATATCTTCCCGAAAAATTGTTTACCTTCCTCTTCTCTGCGATGAATATGTGCATAATTCTTTTTGTGTTAAACTGGATTCATGCTTAAAAAGCTTGATAGAAGTCTTTCTTTGACCAATGTTATTATTATCTGTATTAGCGGCATGCTTGGGTCAGGTATTTTTGTCCTCCCAAGTATTATCTATCGAGATATAGGCCCGGCGCTTCCTCTCGCTTACCTGATTGCTGCTCTCGGTGTATTGCCGACGGTTTTTAGTAAGTCCGAATTGTCAACGGCCATGCCTGCTTCAGGAGGAACCTATGTGTACATAGAGAGAACGTTGGGCCCTTTTGTAGGAACGATTGCAGGCCTTGGCCTTTGGCTCTCTCTTTTGTTGAAGTGTTCTTTTGCTCTAACCGGTTTTGGTGCCTATCTTTCGATTTTTACAAGTGTGGATATTACTTACGCTTCCCTTGTCCTTTTAGGACTTATTACAATGCTGAATATTTTCGGTGTCGGGAAAGTCACAAGTACGCTTTTTGTTGTTGTTCTCATGAGCATCTTCGCTCTTACGGGAATTTCGCTTCTCTCCTTTTCCCTTGTATCCTTAAAGTCCTATACATCGCTCCTTTCCGAGGGAATTCAAGGGCCTTTATCTGCAGCGGCCACTGTTTTTATTTCTTATGCAGGAGTGACAAAAGTTGCGGCCATCGCCGGAGAAGTGAAAAACCCCGAAAAGGCACTCCCTAAAGGCATGCTTTACTCTCTTTTTATTACAACGTTTGTTTACTGTATTGCGACAACGGCCTTAGTCGGCGTTCTCAGCGAAGGTCAACTTTCAGGCAATCTCAAACCGTTTTTTACTCTTGGTGAAATTGTCGGTGGACGCACAACCGCTCTTCTTCTTTCCTTTGTCGCTATTTTGACTATGACCTCGATGGCCAACGCCGGACTTCTTGCCGCGTCCCGCTTTCCGTACGCAATGAGTCGCGAACCGCTCTTCTTCTTTCCTTTGTCGCTATTTTGACTATGACCTCGATGGCCAACGCCGGACTTCTTGCCGCGTCCCGCTTTCCGTACGCAATGAGTCGCGACGGCCTCTTGCCCTCTTTTCTCGGGAAGATTTCCAAAAAATATGTAACACCAATGAGAAGCATTCTCGTTTCCTCGCTGGTTATTGCACTATCAATCTTAATAGGAAATATTGAAAATATAGTGAAGACGGCCTCGGCCTTTATGATCTTGATGTTTCTCATCGTCAATATCACCGTTGTCATTCTCAGAGAGGCCAGGGTTCAATGGTATAAACCTACCTATAAATCTCCTCTTTACCCTTTTACTCAAATTTTTGGAATACTTTGTTGCACTCTTCTTTTATGGAACATAAGCGTTTTCGCCCTCAAGTCCATCATCATTCTTGCTCTCTTTGGATCTTTGTTTTTTATTCTTCATTCAAGGAAAAGAATTAAGAGAAAAGGAGTTGTCGGCATCAGAGGGAAAAGAAATAATTTTACCGTAGATACGCTGCTTTCAAATTCTCATTCAGTATCCCAAACACAAATCTTTAAGGTTTCTACGGAGGCCGATATTGTCATCGCTCTTTTCGGACACGAACGTTCTGCTGAAATGCTTACGGAAATGGGTATTGCCTTAAGCAATCGCGGCAATGTTGAAGTTGCTCACATTTCAGAAATACCTGAACAAACACATCTCGATGAAATATTTGAGTCATCAAATCACCTTCGCTCTTTGAAAAGAAGAATTACGGCCATGTCCATAGATAAAAAGCGTTCTATAACTTTTGATCCTATTATCACTCACGACGTTGTCAAAACAATTTATGAAATCGGCCTTCGCTTTCACTGCAAATGGTTTGTTATCGAATGGATTAAAAGATCCCAAGGGGCCTTGTCATTCTACGGCCCTATAGGTTGGGCAAAAAATCATCTCAAATGTAATCTTGCAGTTTTTCGCGATACGGGAATCCGTTATATTAGAAAGATTATGGCCCTTATTAGGCATGATCACAACGATATGCTTGTAGTCGATACGACCAATCACCTCGCCAAGGTATTCAATGCTACTATAACTTTTGTAAGCTACGGCAAACTCGAGTCTTCAAAGGAAGACTCTTTCGAAAAGGAATCTTATCTCCAAAAATTGGCCGAGGATTGTACGGCCTATTGTCATTTTCTTGTTCTTGCTCCCTCTGATCAAATAGCTCCTCTTATTACCCAAACAATGGAATTTGAGCTTCTTGTTCTTGGTGGTGAAAGTCATCGTTTTATCCACAATTTTATCCCCTCTGAAAACTCCAAGATTATAGAAAATGCTGCTTGCTCTGTGATGAGTGTTCAATCCTATAGGCCCAATCAGGTTAAAAATGATAACTGAATCCACTGCTCACTCTCGGCCCTGAAGTTTTTCTTGTGTAGTTATTATCTGTATTTTCAAAATTATATTGTTCACTTCTCGTGTAATAATCTACAACAATTCTGAACCCTAATGTCTGAGACAAAAAGTACTTGATACCTGTTCCTAAGGAAAAAAATGTGAGTGTTCCATTGTTCTCAGCTGTCTCTCTAGAGGTGGTAGAAGACGTGGTAGAGGCCGTAAAGGAGTCGATGACTGTTCCCATCCCACCATTGAAAGCAACAAACCCGATGATATTATTGAGATTTCTTGGAGACCTAAAAAAATGATAATTTAGCCCCATTCCATATTCGAGAGACGATGTAGAGCTTTCTCCTTGTGAGGTACTTCCGGAAAACAACTTGATTTCTTGAGTTCCCATTCGAACAATACCCGTCAAAGAGATATCATTTAAAAGGCCGTTGCTGTTAAAATATTTTTCTAATCCAAGAGAAAAGTTTATATAAGAGTCTGCTTCTTCAGTAGAATTATTTTTTATAAGATCCGATGAGCTTCCGAGAAGATTATAGTTGGCAAGTGTAAATATCTCTAAGCTTTTTTTAGAACTTTCTGAACTCTTTGATGATTTTTCTGTAGATACGTCTTCTTGAATAAAAGCAAGATCCTCTTGTTCGGGTTCTTCACTTAATATATCCTCTTCGTTTAAATCGTCGGCCCCTGCAGCAAGAGGTATCGTATCCGGTATTTGCAAAGAGATATCATCTCCATAGACACTTTTAGAAGGATCATTTGTGAGTTTTACGGGAGATGATATTTTAATATTGGCCATTCTGTCGGTAATAAGGGCCTCGGGGGTGACAACTCTGTAGAGAGACCAAATCGATCTTGAAGGAGAAACCTTGACGACAAGCCCCCTCGCGATAACTCCTGTTGTGACAAAAAACTTCGCGTGGTCTCCTACGGCCAATCCATCTTCCAACCCTCTATTGACAAGAACCGTCTTTTTTGTTGATGAAAGGCGTAGGAAACGAATCGTGAGCTTTTCGTCCACATTTAGGGCCAAGGAAAAATTAGGAATACTAAGAAGAAAAAAAAAGAATAGTACTATTTTCATAATCCATCCTAAAAATATAAACTCATTCCAAGGTATACTTTATTTTCACTTGATTGGATGGTTGTGTCAAAAGATTCCCGTCTCAATGCATTTGTTTGATCATCCACGGAGTAACTGGTGCGTCTATGGCCGAAAAGAAGAGACCATCCTAAAGAAAAATTGGAACCTTTATCTTTAACAAAGTCTTTAAAGCGATATTTAACTCCGGTATTAAGCAGTAAAGAAAATAATCCACAGCCAAAACCTTTATGAGATGAACCTGCATTGAGAGTTCCTGAACCTATTTCCGAACCAATACCGACAAAAAACATAAATTTTTCTATCGAATAAGGCATATTACCCAAGTAGTATTGTACCTCGGCCCCAAAGCTTGAATGCTCTACTTGTGCATTTAAAGCGTTACCTAAGATTGTATGACTAGTTGTCAGATCAAAATAGCTCAATCCTTTTGTGTAGAAACTACTGACGCTAAAACGCTCTAAATTGAGGAAGTTCCTCCCTAAAAAGTACTCATAACCAAAAGAGGTGGAGACATTTTTTCCTTGATAGCGAGGGTCTCTTCCGTTAGTATACTGCTGAAGGGCCAAGGCGTATCTCATAAAAATTTCGTGAGCATAATGTCTACGAACAACGATCTCTCGATATTCTCTTTCTTTAGTGACTGCATTGGACATCAGAAACTCCCGTAACTCATTTTGATCTAAGGCCTTAGACCAAAGCGGGTCGTCAAGGTTTCTCGTTCTGGGATACATATGAATATTTCTATTGTCAAAACCCGTATCCAAATTATAGGCCAATCCTTTACCTCTGTTATTGAATTTGTTAACAAAACTTTCAACCTCCTTATGAAACTTTTTTTTTATGATCTCTTTTTTAACTTGTTGTGTATCGATTTTGTTAGAAAACTTTGATTCAAGAATATTAACATCGGCCCTTTGGGTTTTTTGATAAACTCCTTGTTGTTTTCGACGAATCGTTTCTTCGGAAGAAATAGGTTCTTCTTCATCAGTATCTTCAGATTGAAAAATCTCCTCTTCAAAAGTAGGATCATTAAAAAGTTCCTCTAGTTCTTCATCACTTAAAACATCTTTTCGTACACTCTTAGTCACTCGAATCTTTAAAAATTTTCTTTTTTTAAACTCATTATTCAAAATTTCAAATTGAAAGACCTGCCCTTTCTTTAAATTGCGATTTTCGTAAACTCTTTCAACAATCCAATAGGAATAGGTATTATTGGATTTTACGGATGAAAGATCAGCCGCTAAAATGCTTCTTTGGCCGTTAAATTCATAGAGTTTACCAACATCATTTTCTTTCACCCCATCAGCTGCCCCGATACTTAAAACCATACTCTTTTGGTTTTGAGAAACCCTCAAAATCTCTACGCTGAAGAAGGCAAAATTCTTGTCTGCATATAGGCCTAAGCAAAAGAAAAGAATGACAATTTTTGATGATTTTTCACCTAGATTAAAAGTCGAAGACCTGTAGAGTTGTCGACAATAGGAGTCAGTATTCCTCTTCATATTATGAGACCATTTTAACACGACACGTTCGGCCGGACTTTTTAGTCTATGAAGAGGCAAATACTTCTCTTGCTAAATTCATTCTTTTTATCTATAACAATGGCATGTCCAAAAAAAGAGAAAAGAAATTTTATATCTACAATTGCTCGGTTACAGAAAAATCATTTAAGCTCACCCGAGAAGCACCGAGGCCGGATGATCTCGTGTCCATTGATGCTTATTACGAAATGAATCCCGAAGATGATGATAGACCTGATCATATTAAAAAACAAAAAAAATCTGATTAAGTAGGATATCGTTATGAGAAAAGTGATTATTATCGGTTCAGGCCCTGCAGGTTATACAGCGGCCCTCTACGCTGCTCGAGCAAATCTTAATCCTCTTCTCATTTACGGCCAAGAACCCGGAGGGCAGTTGACAACGACAACTGATGTAGAAAATTTCCCCGGGTTTCCGGATGGTATTATGGGCCCAGACCTAATGGATTCTATGAAACGGCAAGTAGAGCGTTTTGGAACAGAATTTCTTTTAACTAAGGTGACCAAAGTTGATTTATCCCAAAGGCCTTTTGAGATTTACTGTGAAAATAAGTCAACCTTACAATCACAAACCCTCATTGTTGCTACAGGAGCATCGGCAAAATACTTAGGACTTCCCAAAGAAAAAGAACTGATAGGGCAGGGAGTAAGCGCTTGTGCTACATGTGATGCTTATTTCTATAAAGAAAAAGTTGTTCATGTGGTTGGAGGAGGAGATACGGCCATGCAAGAGGCCAATTTCCTCACAAAATTTGCAAAATCCGTTACCATTATTCATAGAAGAGATACTTTAAAGGCCAGTAAACTTATGCAAAAAAGGTCTTTTGATAACCCAAAAATAGATTTTCTTTGGGATAGTATTGTTTCAGAAATCCTTTTTGATCACACGGGTGTTACAGGGCTTAAAACACAAAACATAAAGACAGGGGAACAACTTGAAAGAAAAACCGATGGACTGTTTATGGCAATAGGTCACCATCCCAATACGACTTTTCTGAAAAATCAGTTGGAGTTAGATAGTCACGGTTTTATTATTACGAAGGGGAAACACCCTGATACTAGTGTTCCGGGAGTCTTTGCCTGTGGGGATGTTCAAGATTCCTACTATCGACAGGCCGTTTCTGCTGCCGGAAGAGGCTGTGAGGCCGCTATGCGAATGGAGCACTTTTTAGAATCTTCCGGCGACCTTGCGTAAACATCATTAAAATTATTGAAATTGCTAAACGAAACGGATATAAAGATAAGCTAATGATTTGAATGGTTGCCGTAGAACCACTATGCGCTAGGCGTTAATGCCCGAGGTTCTTTTATGCCTTGAGTATAGGGTTAAACAGGTCGTTATAGGGCGTTTTTACTCCTAAAAAAACAAAAACGCACTGTTCATACCTATAGCGACCTCTTTAACCGTATCCTTGATACTTTTCTTTCATAATAGCGATTTTACGGCCTTTGATGAAAAACAATCTATTGGAATCTCTCTACATTCACTACCCTTTTTGTGAGTATTTATGTAACTATTGTGACTTTTATAAAAAAATACCTAAAGGAAAAGATGTTAAAAATTTTGAGAGTTACCTTGCAAGTTCTTTTTCGGTTCATCAAAATCTTATGGAAAACTACGAATATACTTGGGGCCGATTACAAACACTCTACATAGGGGGAGGAACGCCCTCTCTTTGGGGTAGGCGAGGAAGTGATTTTTTAAGAAATATGTTTAAAAAACACGGCCTTTCTTTTAAAAAAAAATATGAATGGACTCTGGAAGTTAATCCTAACGGATGGAATGAAGATTCAATTGAGAGTTTCATCGATCTTGGAGTTAATAGATTCTCTCTAGGCGTTCAGTCTTTTAACGAATATTATCTCAAATCTCTTGATCGTGTGCATAGTGCTCAAGATGTAAAAAAAACACTTTTCTATTTTAGAAAGAAAAAACTCAATTTTTCAGTTGATCTTATGCTAGGCCTTCCCAAATCGAATGGAAGAAATGTCATTGATGAACTAAAACATATATTAAGTTTCGATCCAAAACATATTAGTCTCTACATACTGACAGTAAATAATCGTTACAAATATTATAGTGACCTTCCCTCTGAAGATTATGTAAGGAAAGAATATTTAAAAGTTAGTGAATTTCTTAGAAAGAATAATTATATGCATTATGAAGTTTCAAATTTTGCAAAACAAGGATTTGAGTCCGAACACAATCTTAGGTATTGGGAGTTAAAAAGTGTTGCGGCCCTAGGTCCTTCGGCCACAGGGTTTTTTTCCGAAAAAGGTATTCGATACAAGTGGAGTTCGGCCCACAAAAAATTTGACCTGGAAGTGCTCACTACGGAAAATAAAATTATAGAACAAGTTTACTTAGGGCTTAGAACATCAAAAGGCATTAAAAGAGAACTTCTAGGTGCCGATGCTTGTGTTCTTAAGTTATGGAACGAGAGAGGTTACCTCAAAGAAAAAGGAGGGGAAAATCTCTCTCTCACTCCTAAAGGATATCTCATGATAGATTCTCTTATGAACGATCTTTTTTGCCGTAAATACATTTAGTAAAGATGTTTTAAAAACCTTGGATTATCGAGAATCTTTTTCCAGAATTTTCTTAAGAAATTGCTTTTCTTCAATAGTATAGGATTCTTGATATTCTTCTTGTTCTATTTCTTGTGATTCTTTCGGTGAGGAGTCCTCGGGTAGCGTATTTAAAAAGAATTTTCTAATAATTTTAGAGTATTTTAAAAGAGGTTTTTTAAACGAGGATTCTATAAGTGATGAGTTTTCTTTGTTTCCAAAAAAGAGTCTATCCGTATAGGGGGATGTCAAAGAGTAGAGATGGTAAAATATAGGACTTTTTCCAAGGGGAAGGCCGAGAAAAAGATAGCTTATAGAAAAATAAAAAAAAAGTTTTAAAAAAAATTTCACTAAGGCCGTCATAACGTTATCCCTTATGCTTTTTTATTCGAAGATCGATATTTTCAACGCTCTTAATGAGATTATTTCTCAAATAATCCGAGTCATCGATGACAACAATATTTCGTGTTGTAGGCATTAGTCATATTTTGAACTACCCCTCACTAAAGTGAGAAGATTCTTGCTTCACCGACAATTGCCTAAAACAAGTGTTTTTGGTCTTACATCGTCTCCACGAGCTTCACATCCCGTAGTCCCTACGGTAGGTCGGTTTTTGTTCCGACAAATTCAATATACTACAATATTCTTCAAAGGCAATACTTTTTATTCTCGCCGAAGGGCGTGGCGTCACATACTCTCCCTGAAGGAAGAGGTCTTACGGCCACATTTGGTAAAATTGTAACGATTATCTTAATTGTTAACTATGAGAACTCCGGACTCTCCAGTTAATAAGAAAATTAAAAAAGAATTTTTGCATAGCGACAAGATCAAGGGCCATGACTTCCATCGGGTAGAAAATGTCTCTTTCGGGATTGACTCCAACCTCTAGTTTTGGACTATGACAGGAACAAAGAACCTCATCCATGCCATAAAGGAACCGAGAACGGCAATTGTGGCCAAGAAAAAATAGAACATTCGATAAGTAAGGTCGCTTTTGGTCTCCTCGATTTTAACGGCAAGGTCGGCACGGACTTTTTCAAGATCTCTTTTCAATTCTGATTTTGTTTGCTCGATATCTCTTTTAAGCTCAAGCTTTGTGATCTCAACGTCGGATTTTGTAGCAACATTTTGAGACATGGCCTCAAGTAAGGCCCTCGCTTGGGAATCCGTGAGGCCCGATGCCACGAGATTATCGGCCTCATCTTGAGAAGAGTTGTAATTCGTACTCATTCTGTCTAGTTTTCTTCTTTGATAGGTGAGTTTTTTGGACGGACTGATTGTTACGCACTATAGAAATGATTTGCAATCTAGTAATAGTGTAGACTGCCTGACCTAACCCCACCTTGACGCAACGAGCGATGCAGTTGTGATGTGAATTCAGGGTATTGGGTATTAAGCAACAATGGGTAAATCTCTAGCTTTAGTAAGAGATTTTTCTTTTTGATCTATGAGAGCAATCTCTAGAACTTCCGTTAGTGTTTTCACGGGAATGAATGTAAGTTCTTGTCTATATTTCTTTGGTATTTCTGTAAGGTCTTTTTTATTCTTCCAAGGAATAACAATGATCTTAATGTCAACTCTCATGGCCGCAAGAACTTTCTCCTTGAGTCCTCCAACAGGTAAGACTCTTCCTGTTAGAGTAATTTCTCCGGTCATAGCTATATCATGACGTACAGGCCTGTTGGTCAGAAGGCTGATAAGCGCCGTGGCCAATGTAATACCGGCACTTGGCCCATCTTTAGGTGTGGCACCTGAGGGAAGATGAATATGAAACTCCTTATTCTCAAAGGCCTTCTCGGGAATGCCTAGTAATTGGGCATGACCTTTAATATGGCCTAAGGCCGTTTTGGCCGATTCCTGCATGACTTCTCCAAGTCTTCCCGTAAGAGTAAGTCCTCCCTTTCCCTTGGTAGATGTTGTTTCAATAAAAAGCACTTCACCTCCAACTTCTGTCCAGGCCAGTCCTGTTGCCGTACCAATTTCATCCGATACTCGTCGATCTTCCTTTGTGTAAACAGGAGGGCCTAGAAGCTTGAAAACTGTATTGTGAACAATATAGGTTTTTTCTTTATCCCCTCTGGCCACTTTCATGGCCACCTTTCTACAAAGGGCCCCAATTTTTCTCTCCAATTCTCTAAGACCTGCCTCGGAAGTAAAGTGTTGAATAATAATTTTAATGCTCTCGTCGCAAAACTCGATATTGTTCGGGGTAACACCATTTTCTTCCATTTGCTTTGGGATGAGATATCGTTTTGCAATGATAATTTTTTCTTCTTGGCCGTAGCCGGAGATATTGATAATTTCCATTCGATCTCTCAACGCAGTGGGAATATCGCTTAAAACATTTGATGTTGCTATGAACATAATATTTGAAAGATCAAAAGAAGTGTTAAGAAAATGATCTCTAAAGTAACAGTTTTGTTCAGGATCGAGAACTTCTAGTAGGGCGGCCGAAGGATCACCTCTAAAATCACTACCTAACTTATCAACTTCATCTAAGAGGATAACAGGATTCTTTGTTTGCACCTGCTTGAGAACTTGGATGAGACGACCGGGCATGGCCCCGACATATGTTCTGCGATGTCCTCGAATTTCTGCTTCGTCTTTGACACCACCCAAGCTAATGCGCACAAATTTTCTTCCAATCGCCTTCGCAATAGATTTGCCTAAAGATGTCTTGCCGACTCCCGGGGGGCCCGAAAAACAGAGGATAGGGCCTTTAACATTGTTCTTTTTAAGCTGCCTGACCGCAAGATATTCGAGGATTCTCTCTTTAACCTTTTTGAGATCAAAATGGTCTTCATTAAGGGTTTTAAGCGCATAATCGATGTTAATGAGGTCTTCAGTTGACTTGTCCCAAGGAAGATCAAGCATCCAATCAAGGTAGTTTCGCACAATAGACGATTCCGAAGAATCAGGATGCATTTTTTCTAGCCTAAGCAATTGTTTATGAACTTCTTTCTTTGCCTCTTGATGCATACCGGAGCCGGCCAGTTTTTCTTTGAACTCGTTAAATTCATCTTGTATAACACTTACAGAATTGTCTTCACCAAACTCTGATTTTATGGCCTTAATTTGTTCCCTAAGAAAATATTCTTTTTGCGTCTTGGATATTTCATTCTTAGCAACATTGTTGACTTTCCTATGCATGATAAGCATTTCCAATTCTCGAGTAAGAATCTCATTGATTTTATGTAACTTTCTCGCTGGATGGAGAGTTTCCAAAATTATTTGAGCTTCCATGACATGAAGATTCATATTACTTGCAATTAAATCTGCCAAACGGCCCGGATCGTGAATATCCTCTATAATGGTAAGAAGATCCGGTGAAAATACCCTTCCAAGATTGATAATTTTTTCAAGTTGTTCTTTAATGTTTTTCGTAAGGGCCCGAATGGCGACATCATCTCCCGAGATTTTTATATCATCAACCCTTTTTACTTTAGTGATAAAAAAAGGATTTTCTTGCTTAAATGCCGTGATTTTTGCTTTTGAAAGTCCTTGAACAAGAATTTTTATTCGTCCATCCGGAAGTTTTCTCATTCTCATAATCATGGCCACTGTACCAATATCAAAAATACTCGAAGTTGTCGGGTTTTCCATTGTAATGTCTTTTTGACCGGCCAAGAGGATAAGCCTATCAGATGTGTCAATTGCGTATTCAATACTCATAATGGAGGAGTCTCTTCCCACAAAAAGAGGAAGAATCATAAACGGATAAACAACCAAGTCTCTCACGGGTAACAAAGGAAGCTCGTTTTTAAATTTTATATTATTACTTTCATGATCGCTCATGATATAAGCTCCTTCATTTTCGAGAATTGCCGTTTTTTGGAATTCCTCTAGTAATAGATCGGGTAAATCAGGAAAGTCTTTAAACATTTTCTGCAAAAACTGCCTACTTCCCAGTGTTTTAGTTGACTATTAGGGGTACCTCCACTCATATATGAGCTGAGTTTTAAAGAAACCTCCTCAATATTGCAAAATATCATTGCGTATTACTGCAAAACATTGAGGTCGGGAATATTCAAAATATAACAGGCCTCTAGAAGGAAGGATTTTGGCCCTTTTGTTTTTTTAAGATTCCCTTATAATAATAAGATATGAAAGAAAGACAGTTCAAGGATTTAGGGCAGGCCACTATCGAATATCTCTTTGTCATTATTTTTGTTATGTTTTTAGGTGCTCAATTTCTGAAATATTTAGGAGAATTTGTAGGAAACTATGTGGGTGGGTTGGGATACCAGTTGACAAACCATTTGAGCACGGGAGTTTGTCCAAATCATTGTCTTTTTGATGGTTTTGTCAACACAGTTTGGTAGATATGATTCCTTTAACGGTTTGTTGTTTTCTTTTTATTGAACTTATTGTTGTGGCCTATTACGATTTTAAAAATAAGCAAGTTCTCAATATTTGGTCCCTTCTCAATATACTATTGTATATAGTCTTCCTTATCATTTTTAGCGATATCTATACCCTGACAATAAAGGCCTTGATTATTCCCGTAACGTGGATAATTTTAGGTTTTATCCTCTATAAGTGGAATATTATGGGAGCAGGAGATTCTAAGTATCTATGCACATTTTTCTTATTGATTCCTCAAACAATTCAAATGGAAATGCTGACATCTCTTGCTTACGGTACTCTTTTGATAGGCCTTCCTCTATTGACTTTTAATTTTTGTAAAAATGCTAAAGTTATTATAATTCTTCTGAGAACAAAAAACTATTTGAGTTTAAAAGAATATTTTGGGGAAAAAATCACTTACGTTCCTGTTGTTCTTCTATCATATATATTGTTTATTATTAAAATCTATAAGATTATCCGGTTATGAAAAAACAATCTAAACATCAACAAGGACAATCTACGGTTGAATATGTACTCCTTTTAAGTGTTGTCATGTTGTTTATGATTGTTGTCATAAGATCAACGGCCTTTAAGCAATTTATGGGAGAGAATTCTCCGTTTTTTAAGATTTTACGAGAAAGATTTGTTTACACCTATTGCCACGGAAGAGATGGAATGGATCCTACGAAATGCCGTATAAATTACAATACTCCCGAAAATCATCCAAGCTATTCTCTAGGCGGAGAATCTCGATTTTTTTCAGGCAAGGAGGCATATCCGTAAATGCTAAAATGTGAAAAAGGCCAATCAACCGTTGAGTTTCTAGTCACATTTCCTTTTGTTTTTCTTTTTATTGTTTTCTTTTTCAAGTTGGCCTTAAACTTTACAAAAGGATATCTCGCTCATTATGCAACTTTTACGGCCGGGAGAAGCTTTTTGGTTTTTGACTATCACGAACCTGATGATAGTAAGGCCAGAAGTAGCGCAAGAGAAGTCTTTGACTCAATACTATTAAGTAACATTAATGCTTCTCAATTTAATGTTAGAGGACTTAAATTCAATTATTTTTCCGACGTGACTGATGGAAACAACACAAACCCCCTCTTTAAAGGAGCATATTTTGATTACAAAGAAACCTTTTCACTCTCTCGGCTTCTTGGAGGAAAAAATCCCATGAATTTAAGGTCTGAAGCATTATTGGGGAGAGAACCTACGAGGATAGGTTGTTTAAGAAGAATTTGTAAGGCCATGGAACAATTGGCCGGCGTCTCTAGTTGTAAGAAAGACAATGGACTAGTCACTTTATCAGACAATGGATGTTAAATGAAAAAAATTACTAATAAAAATAATGAAGAAGGACAGGCCGTTTTTGAATTTATCATTTTCGTTCCTTTTTTTATCTTTCTCGTCTTAATCATTTATGTTATAGGTAATTCAATTAATGCATCTATTAATCAACAGAAAATAACAAGGGCCTATTTTTATTTTGTAACATCTCATAATTCTTTTGCTCCTGCGTATCAAATTTTAAAGGATTCACCTCTTAAGTATATTTCTCAAGATAGCATTGGTTGGAAAGAAAAAGGTGATGAAAACCGTCCTATTGCAGAATGTTTTCCTCTCCCAACATTTTTTGGAGGAAAGAAAAACGACAATAATTGCGATGTCGGTCCGGCCTCAAATGATAGAAAAGTCAAGATGATTAGAATTTATACAGTTTACGGGACATGTACGGCAACATATACAAAACAAATAAGAAATAAATTCCATTGGATGCAAAAAACTCTAGGAACCAATTCTATCAACTGCATCAAATCCTAGTACTTTCTTTCCTAGATAAAAAGTTTTCAAAAAGATTTGGTATCATACTATTTATAAAGATATTTTCATGAGGGATAACTTATGAATACTCGTGCATTTACATTGGCCTTAATTATTGCAGGACTTGCTATGTTTATGGTGGATGCCTATATTGGAGATCAAATGGACAGAATAACAAGAGAGTATGGAGAAAAGGAAGTTGTTGTTGTTGCTAAAGTTCCTATACGAAAACTTGAACTTATTGATGATTCAAAGATAATGACCATTGCTGTTCCTAAGAAGTTTAAACAGCCGGGAGTTTTTCAAAAAATTGAAGAGCTTGAGAATACAATGACCACGGTTCCTATTCTTGAAGGAGAGCAAATTACAAAACCTAGAGTAACATATCCCGGTGTTAATACGGGATTATCTCGGCAAATTACCGACGGCAAAAGGGCCTTTGCCATTACAATTTCTGAAACTTCAGCGGCCAGTAAACTTATCAAACCCGGAGATAGAGTTGATATCATCGCTCCTATTGATTACAGTTCTGGAATAAAGAGTATGGAAAAAATTATGACGATATTGCAAAACGTTTATGTTCTTTCCACAGGCCATCGTATTACAAATTCAATACCTATTTACGGAGAACAAAAGGCCAACAAAGAAATAAAGATAATAAGACCTGAAATCCGTGTTAACTACAATACCATTACGCTAGAATTGACACCTTTTGAAATACAAAAATTAACCTATATTTTAAAATATCAAAGTGGAGCACTCTACCTTTCCCTAAGAAATAATAAAGATACGGAAATCATAAATATAAAACCGAGTAAAATATTTGATATTCTCGGAGATGAGGCCCCGGAAGCAAAAGATTATTTTCGCAAACGATATGCAACAGGGAAATAATGTTAGTATTTTTTTCGATCTTCTTGCTTTCATCCCTAGCGTTCTCTCAAACACCGCAAATTGATCAAGGCCCGGAAAATTTACAAGAACCGGAAGTAGAAAGAGTTGAAGTCATCTTGGGAATAGATAAAATTATCCAACTAGATTTCCCTGCAGATCCAAGAATTGAAATTGGTGATGAAACGATATTAAACTATACATTTATCCCTACAAAACAACAAATAACCCTCAAAGGAATTCGGGGCGGTGATAGCTCAATAACAGTGCGAGACAGAGTCGGGGATGTAAAAAAGAGATTAGTTGTTACTGTCACGGCAACGGATCAGTCAAAACTTGTCAAAAAATTAAGAGGCCATCTAAAAGATATTGAAGGGTTAGAGATAAGTATTGTTGAGGGAGATGTCGTTCTCGGAGGAATGATTTATGTTCCCAAAGATATTGGCAAGATTGTCGCTATCCTAAGTCGCCCTGAATACAATAATGTCATTCGCCTTATAGAATTGGCCCCTCAAACCCAACTTCTTGTTGCAAGTAGAATGCAGGAGGAAATTCAAAATGCAGGTCTTAAGGATGTTACGGTACGAGTTGTCAATGGAGTCTTTGTTCTCGAAGGTGTTGTTACTCAGGAGGGGGCCAAAAGAGAGGCCGTAGACAGAGCAATGCTCTTATTGCCCGATAGAATAGAGAATTTGGCCCAGCAATTTCAAGCAGTTCAATCTCCGGAAGGCCCTACCGTTATTTTAAATAATATTATTGTTACTCCTCCAAAAGACCAACCACAACCAATACCTAAACTCGTTAAAATAACGGCCCAGTTTGTTGAGCTTTCTAGAGACTACAATAAAGTTTTTGGCTTTTCTTGGAAACCTCTTTTTAGCGGAAGTGGAGGTCAGATTAAAATTGGAAGAGAGACTCAGAGTGGAATCGGGGAAAATATAGGCCCTGTTGAGTCCGGAGGCATTATAACGAAATCATCCGATACACTGACGGCAACAATTTCTAATCTTTTCCCAAAACTTTATTCGGCAAAATCGGCAGATTATGTAAGGGTGATCCAATCAGGCGTTGTTGTCACGGAAGAAAAAAAATCGGCCAATATATCGAAAACATCTACGCATACAATTATTTCTGAGGGGGAAACGCCATTAAAAACAGATATTCAAACAGGATTTAATGTTTCCGTTACACCAACAATTCTGGAAAAAGAAAACATTCGCTTGGGAGACCTCAGTATTTCAATTAGTTCGACAGATAGCAGTAACTCTTCAGGGGCCAAGACGAGACAAGATTCGATTAATACAAATCTCATTGTAAAATCAAAAGATAGTGCCGTGATAGGTGGAGTCGCACAAAAAGTTAATAGAACATTATACGACAAAGATTCTCCTACCGCCGGAACCTCCATTGAAGACGGTGGGGGACAAATACCTCAAAGTCTCTTTACTTTTGTGAAGTCTAAAAATCATACAAAAACGAATACGCAATTTGTTGTTTTCATTACTCCCGAAGTTATAGAAAGTTCTTCAGAAGGGATTCAGGGAATTAGAAGAAAGTTTAGAAAAAGAGGTCGATAGCTTATGGCCGGGCATATTATTTCTATATTGGGAGGCAAAGGTGGACAGGGAAAATCTCAAATTGCGGCCAATCTCGCTTTTGCTTATGCTCAGGAAAATAAAGTAAAAGTTTTATTAATGGACCTAGATCAAAAATCTACGGGAGATCAAAATATTATTACAGGGATAACCCCCAAAAAAACAGTAAAAGAATTATCCGAATTTCCTGGAGTCGTAGATCCTAAATCAATAATAACCCTTGCGGCCACACATCCTACAAATGTCTCTTTTATTTCTATGCCTCTAAATTATAATGAGGCCGCTAGTATTAATGCAGAGAATTTAGGACGACCGTTTAAATCGTTACCTAATATCTTTCCTATAACAATTTTTGATTTAGGAAATGAGCTTAATGAAGTGACGATTAAGGCCCTAGAGTACTCAACACTCATATTTCTTGTTGTTACTCCTGATATTTTGGCCGTCAATCAAACGAAAAGAACCTTGTTGGAACTTATCACAATGATGTTCCCAAAGGAAATGATCTATATTATTCTTAATCAGTCGGTTAAAGGTCATCCGATCTCTGCCGAGATTACGGCAAAAACTCTTGGAAGACCGGTATTTTTCCCCGTTCCTAAAGACGATCAAACCTGTATTCAAGCATTAAGCACAAAAAAACCTGCCGTACTACAGGCAAAAAATAGTGCTTTTTCACGAAGTATTGTAGAAATTGTTCGAAGACTAAATGTAAAAAACGTTTTAAAAAATCTTGAAAGAATAAACAAACCTAAAGGGTTGGATACTCAACAAAAGGGAATGAAGTCTTCTAAGGAAATAGAGAGGAAAATATCCGGTTCTTGGACAATGTTGAAATCTCGTATCCACAAGGCCCTAGTTGAAGAAATGGATATGAAAGACAGCACTAGTAATGACCCTCAAGAAAAACTCATTATGCGAGAACAAACAAAAAAAGTTGTTGTAGAAATTCTCAATAGAGAAGATACAAAAAGTATACTCAAATCTCGAGAAGAGATGAATAAAATTGTTAAAGAAATTCTGGATGAGGCCTTGGGCCTTGGGCCCCTTGAAGATTTGCTGGCAGATAAGGAGTGTTCGGAAATCATGGTGGTCGGCCCGGATAAAATTTATTATGAACACAGTGGAAAAATTAAAAAATCACATATTACCTTTACAAGCGATCGGCAAGTACTCAATGTTATTGAAAGAATTGTTGCACCTATAGGGAGAAGAATTGATGAAAAAACACCCTATGTCGATGCACGATTGGCCGATGGATCAAGAGTTCATGCGATTATTCCTCCATCGTCTATTGATGGTTGCACAATAACAATTAGAAAATTTCCCGAAAATAGATTGACATATAAAGATCTTGTGAAATTTGGTTCTTGTACGCAAAATATGGCCGATTTTTTGAGAATCGCCGTCGAATCTCATCGAAATATTGTTGTTTCCGGCGGGACCGGTTCAGGAAAAACGACACTTATTAATATCCTTGGCGGATTTATTCAGGCCAATGAACGCATTATAACCTGTGAAGACTCTGCAGAGCTGGATTTTCCACAAGAACATGTTGTGAGACTTGAAACTCGTCCTCCTTCACTCGAAGGAGACGGTGAAATCGATATTCGATGCCTCGTTAAACAAACGTTAAGAATGAGACCCGATCGAATTGTTGTTGGAGAGTGTCGAGGAGGGGAAACGCTTGATATGCTACAGGCCATGGGTACAGGCCATGATGGCTCCTTAACAACAGTTCACTCCAATAGTCCAAGAGAATGCATCGGAAGATTAGAAACCCTTGTTCAATACGCAGGAGCGGGACTTTCGGCAAAAGCTATTAGGGAAATGATTGCCAATGCCGTTCATATGATTGTGCAACAATCGAGGCTTGATGATGGTTCAAGAAAAATTTTATTTGTTACGGAAATTGGAGGAATGCAAGGGGAAGTTGTTACACTTCAAGATATATTTGTCTATAATCAACAAGATATTGATAAATCGGGAAAAATTATAGGAGAATTCCAAGCGACGGGACTTATACCAAAATTTATAGAAACACTGGAAAGAAAAGGTTTTAATGTTCCACGAGGACTTTTTAGCAACGCTCCTCAAGGAACAAATAATTTGCATCCTTCTTCGCCTGTTGTACAAAAGACAAATGCCAAGAACCCGTCTGCAGTCGTAAATAACAAAAAGGTTTTGCAGAAAAAAAATCTACTAAAAAAAAGACCGAGATAACAAGGAACTACGTTCATGAAAGTTTTTATCGAATTATTAGGAGTTAAAGGAATTTTTTCTGTTATAGGGTTGACTGTTTTTATTTTCTGCTACAGGTATAGTACAGGTATTTTTGAATGGATTGAGCGACAAACTATGGGTACAAGAGAATATATTTTAGAAAAATTAGATTTATTATTCATAGATATTAAGTCTGAAAAAGTTACTTACCTTCTTTTAACCTGTTCAGTCGGTTCCGGTTGCTTTGTATTTTCTCTATTTATTTTATTAGGTTATTGGACCTTGGGTTTTATTGTGGCCGTCATTGTAACATTCTTAGGATTTAAAATTCCTAGGCCTTTTATAGACCATCTTATAAAAAAGAGAATTCAAACCTATCAAGGGCAAATGGTCGATGCTCTCCAATTGTTGTCAAACGGCATTAGGGCCGGACTTTCAGTGCCTCAGGCCATCGGTATGGTCGTCGATGAACTACCTCCTCCTGTCTCTCAAGAATTTAATGTTATTCTCCAGCAAAATAAAATTGGCGTTCCTCTCGAAGAATGTTTTGAAAATCTTGTTAAAAGAATGCCCACGGAAGATAATGAAATGTTTGTTTCAAGCATTAATATTCTTCGAGAGAGCGGAGGAAATTTAGCGGAAGTTTTTGATACTATCGTTGATGTGATTAGAGAAAGAATTCGATTACAGCAAAAGATCGATACTTTTGTGGCCCAGGGAATGTTTCAGGGGGGAACAATCTTTTGTATGCCTTTTGCCATCGGTCTTATTTTTGCGAGTTCCGATCCGGAAGGAATGAAGCTCATGTTTACAACACCCTTGGGATGGGCGGCCCTAGGAGCTGTGCTCTTACTAGACCTAGCAGGAGGGTTTGTTATTTTGAAAATTGTCAAAATTAAAATTTAAAAATCGCTAAAGTTTTTCTAAGGGTTAGACGATGAGAAAGGGGAGGCGGTTATTCGTCTTAAAGAAATGTAGTAAAATGAGAGGGAGTTATATTATGAGAATATTACAAGGTTTTTTAGGAATTATGCTTTTGATACCAATGATCGTTAATGGGGGAGTAAATATAAAAAACGGCAATTTTTATATCTCTTACTCTGATATCTCTGTTTCTGGTGGAGGACATAAATTGCAAATTACCAGAACCTATAACTCAAAATCTAAAAACTATAGCGGTATGTTTGGTATCGGATGGGGTAGTATCTATGAAACATATTTAACGGTTTCCGTAGACGGTTCCGTTGTTATTCATGAAAACGGTTCCGGGGCCAAAACACGGTTTATACCTGAAGGGAAGATTGATCCTGCCGATGCATCTCGGAAAATTGTCGAAGCAATGAAAAAGAAATCTTCATTGACGGATGTTGCAGCTAAGAAATGGATGGCCAAATTTAAAAATAATGCAGAACTTCGGGAGGCCTATGGGATAAGGTATAGTGTCTCTACGTCTATACCAAAAAATACAATACTTCGTTCCACAACCCGAGGCCCACAAAAAGTTGTTTTTACGGGGGGTACTTATGAGAGAAGATACAACAACGGAAAGGTCGAGGTTTTTAATAAATCCGGAAAGTTGCAATCAATCAGGCATAAAAACGGTTATAAGGTGTCTTTGAACTACAAGAATAAAGGAAGAGGGAAACTGGGCGCTATCAAGGACTCCGTGGGCAACCAGTTGTTTTTTGAATGGCATACTAACGGCCATGTGAAGCATATTTGGTCAACAAAAGATGCAAAGACCGCCTATAAATACAATGGGCAAGACCTTATTGAATCGAGAGATGTGATGGGCAATACCTACAAGCACTCTTACGATAAGCAACATAATATGACGGGTATTTCCTACGCCGATGAAACGACAATGGTAATAAAGTACGATTCTAAGACTCAATTCGTTTCAAGTGTTACAGATAGAAATAAAAGAACAACCAAGTATAAGTATGAATCAAATACTAAAGAATCGGATCTTCACTATTGGACAACCGTAACAAAAAAAGCGGCAAACGGAAAAGATGAGGTTAATCGCTACGAATATGAAATAGGTGTTAGACCTGACGGTTCTCGTTACAATCGTAGGATTGCGACGACAATCAGTGGAGTTACAACGGAAACAACTTATTCAACAAACTGTAATCTTCCTTTGAAAATTACGAGAGGAAAAGAAACTACAACATTCTCCTATAATACAAAGTGTCTTCTTGAAAACAAAACTTCAAGTAACGGTGAGAGTGTAAAATTGAGTTATCATGAGACCTTTAATAAGATCACAAGAGTTGTCACCAATGAAGGGTGGTCAAGTTTTGATTACGACCCTAAAAGGGGAGTATTGGCCAAAGGAATGAATAGTAACGGGGAATCCGTTAGACTTGTGCATGATAGAAAGGACAGAATTAAAAGACTTATTGCCACCAATAAAAAGACAAAGGGCAAGAAGGTTCTTGAATTTGACTATAATGCTCTTGACAAACCCGTAAGAATTGAAATGAAGGGAGTAGGAAAGATCAATATCGACTACGACAATAACGGTGAAGTCAAGAAAATTAGTTCTAAGGCCGGTCATAAAGTGGCCAATAATATTAATCAAACGTTTGAATCTCTTCTGAGAATAGTAAGACCTGCAGGTGTAAACCTCAGAATTTAAAGGATTGTATAATTATGAAACTTTTTTTTCTTTTCGTGTATTTTGTCATTTGTTATCCTTTTGCTTCGTTTGGTACGGAAGAAGAAACAGGTTGTGCGGCCATAAGTGATGCTTCCATTGATATTCCTAGCGGAATAGAAGAACCTCCCGAAAGTCCCGAAGGTAGTGATACGGAAGGACGTTAATGAGAACAAGCAAAAAACGTTTCTTATTTTTTCTTTTGTCTTCTTTCTCTTGGAATGTTTTGGGAGAAGAACTTGCTGCATCGGATGATGCAGCGGATTGTTATAGAATAAATCAAGGTGAAAGACAAGAAAGCTCCCTCAAATCTTACGATTCTACAAGGGAACAAGGCGAGAGTGGAGAGGAGTCTGAGACAAGATAGTTTATTCTTCTTTTAATTGTAAAATTCTTTTGAGTGAAAAATGGATAAAATGAGGATCAAATTTCGATGTCGGAAGAAACTTTTGCAACATTTCTCCATTACCTCCCGTAAGATAGATATTTTTTGGCATACATATAGCACAAACCTTATCTAAGATTCCTTCAAGAGAACATTGAAATCCGGAAGAAATAGCGCTACGGGTGCTTTGTCCGGGAAAGGAAAAATCTTCTGTGAAGGAAAGATCATTTTTAGAAAGGGCCGAAATCCTTGATGCTTTAGAAAAACAATCGAGATATATATCGATTCCCGGGAGAATCATTCCCCCCATAAATCCTTTTGAAGTAACAAAATCTACGGTGATAAATGTTCCGGCATCGACAATAATCGTCGGCAAAGTGTCGTTGCCTTTGAAAAAATAACGGCCTAGTACGGCCCTGTCCATTCCAAGTTCTTGAGTGTAGTGAACAGGCATACCAAGGAAGTGTCCATCGATGAAAAAATCCGATGCATCCTGCCCGGGAAGATGTAAGTTGTCTCCTACGGAACTATAAATAACGATTTCTTTATTATCGGGAAGCGATATATTCGAAAGTTCTTCAACCGAAATAAGTTTATCTTCGAAAAATACTCCTACGTGGGAATACCGGTTACCGCTATCAATAGTGTAAATCATGTGTCGTCCCAAATAAAATGCCTAGATCGCAATAGCTGCTAAAATCTTTTGGGCCTCTTTCTTTTGTTTCGCTTTGGGAAATTTAGAAAGGAGTTCTTCCAAAGTCGCTTTTGCCTTATCTTTTCGACCTAATCTTTGAAAAGTTTTGGCCAAAACGAGTAGACCGTTTTTATTGTAGGAGGATTTAGGATAGTCTGTATAAAGTTTTGAAAAATACACAAGAGTTTGCTCATTGCTTTTATCCATATAGGAAATCATCCCAAGATTGTGTAGGGCCCTCGCCCTTTGAGCACCTTTAACCCTCTTTTTATCTAAAAGACGTAAGAACTGTTTTTTTGCCGTTTTATAGCGCCCTCTTTGATAATTCCTTACGGCCTCTTGATAGGCCCCCCCGGTAGATTTTTTTGGAGATGTTGTAGAAAGTTTGTCAAGGGCCTTAATAACCTTTTTGGTATAATCTTTCTGATCTTCCATTTCCTGAGAAAGGGCATTATTTGATTGTTCAAGAAGATCAATACGTCCATTGATTTCTGTCATTTTTTGGCCGTAGGTTTGCTGATTATTATATTGAACTTCGTCCATTTTTCCCGTTATCTTTGCCAATGCTTCTTCAACGGCCTGAAGTTTTATTGCCGATTGAGCGAGAAGTTTTTGGTTTTCCCCTACTTGAACGACGGCCTTGTCAATGGTCTCCTCTCTTTGTATTTCTTCTTGGGTCTTGCAGGAAATTGCAACAATTTGTGGGATCAAGAGAATAAAGAAAATCTTTTTTAGCATAAATAATTAGTATGTCTCAAGAGTTTTTTTTCTAATAGAAATTTCTTCCGCTTTTTCAGATAGGGCCTGTGACCGTAAAGCATATTGTTTGGCCTTATTAAAAAACTTTTTTTTGTATAAAGACTTTGCCTTTAAAAAATAGTATTCGGCCTTCTGAAAATAATTTGGAGCAAGCCTTGATGCCTCAACATCTTTTGCGGCCATAAACGCCGTGGCCGCAAAAGTCATTTCTAGTTTCGGTCGAGTTTCCAACAGGCCGCAGGCCATTAAAAAACATAGGGTAATAAAAAGAGCAATCCTCATTCAAAATTATGCTATTTTCCCGTAATAATGAAATTGGCCCTACGATTTTTTGACCAAGTACTTTCATCATGACCAAAAGCGAGAGGCCGTTCTTTTCCCAAAGAGATTGTTGAAATATTGGCCGAAGCGACTCCCATAGCAACGAGATAATCTCTCACTGCATTGGCCCTTTTTTCTCCTAAGGCCAAGTTATATTGAACACCCCCTCTCTCATCACAGTGTCCTTCAATTTGTATGGACACTTGAGGATTTTCTTTTAAGAAAGAAGCATTGTCATCTAAAATTGACCTAGATTCATCGCTGAGCATCGATGAATTGTAAGCAAAATTTACGGTTTTTAAAGAACCTGCGCTTCCCGAATCGCTGTCAGAATAAATCATAAGATCATCATTTCCTGATGAATCATCTTCGGAATCACTTACCTCCGGCACGGGTTCCGATACGGCCTTTCTATTTGAACTACAACCCGTGGCCATAAAAAGTGAAAGGACCGCAAAAAATGTCATAAAAATTTTTATTAATTTTAGCATCGAGATTCTCCTTAATTATTTGTGGTTTATATTAATGCTATTCTCCTGTACAATTGTACTATAAAATAGTCTAAAGAAAAAGGGAGTTTTCGTATAGGGGGCAATTTTTTGCATGTTTTTTTCTTGGGCCTATTTTTTTCTTGGGCCGTTTGTTCCTCCGCCCCTAATGATAGGGACGATCACCGTCAACAATTTTATATTGAAGACGAAAGTATAGTTGACCAAAAGGCCCTAAAAACAGACTCTATCAATCTGACGACCTCCGAGGGGCCTGTAAAATTTTTTATCCACTTCAAAGAAGAAGACCTGACTTTTGTTAAAAAAGCTATTGAAGTTCTCAAGGCCGATACAAGAAAAGTTACAGGGTATTTTCGTCATGCTCCCAAAAAAGCTATTCATATTTTCCTGAGAAACGATAAAACTTTGGCAAACGGGAGTGCAAGGGTTTTTCCAAGAAATATTATTGTTCTCTACACTTCACCTCCTACGGGAAGGCACTATCTTGTCAACAGAGACGATTGGATCAGAGGGTTAATTATTCATGAGCTTACTCATATTGTCCATATGGATATGACAGCGGGGGTACTAAAAGGAATCGAAACGGTTTTTGGTACTATTGGGAAATTGGGAGGACTTGTTCCCATTTGGTTCATTGAAGGGCTGGCCACTTGGGCCGAAACGAAGTTTAGTGAGGGAGGACGGGGTAGAAACCCTCTTTTGCATTATGAGGTTGATCAGAAAATTCTCACCGGAGGCCCTTGCCAATCTATAGACTGTTTAGATGATCCGGGAATCTATCCTCATAGATCGACACCTTATTGGTTTGGATGGCGTTTTCTCACATTTCTTGAAAATAAAAGAGAGGGAACTCTTCGATGTTTTGTAGAAGTTAACGCAGGTAATTTACCTTTCTCTCTCGACTCTACCTTTGCAGAATGTACCGGAAAGAATACCGAAGAAAATTTTCAATATTTTTTATCTTCTTTAAAAGAGCAATATGCCACTCGACAAGAAAGGCCTCAAAAAACATTTGAAAAGATTCGCCTTCCATTCAGAGGGAACGGTGTAGAGTTCCAAAAAGGAATCCTTACAAAAAAAGACCTTATCTATTATATAAGCGACGATCAAAAAAGAAATTTTATAAATATTTATGACTTAAAATTGGACAAGCATCGTTCTTTTCGCATTAAAGAAAATATTTTCAGTCTTTTAAGCGAACATGAAGATGATCTATTCTTTTCCGTTCTTTCCTACAGACCTAGCATGAATCCAAGATATTTAAAGTCTCTTAGAGGAGAAACCGTGGCAGACGTCGATCTTCCTAGGGGATTTGACTATTTCTTTAAAACCCGTAAGGGCCGATTCTATTTCTTTTATGAAAAAAACAGATGGTTTTTTTATCAAATGGGAAGAGAATTTCCACTTAAGATATTTGAAGAGCTTGAAGATATTCAATCCCCGTACTTAAGAGAGGGAAAAATCGTTTTTAAATCCGTCTTATTACAAGGAAAATCTCACCATTCTCTCAAGGAAATTGATCTCGACACTTATGAGGTCAGAAAGATCATATCCTTTGAACAACCTTTTACCGTGAAGGGAAAATGTGACGGCCTTCTTTTTATCGGTGACGATGAAGGAGATTTTGTCTACAATTTTGAAACCCTTTTAAAAATCGAAGGCGAACGACCTGTGGCCTTAGTGGTGCAAGGAGAGTCTTCTTCGTTGTGGTTTTTTGAAGACGATCCTCTTCATGTCTACAAATCCGATACAAATTGTAAGGAAGTTCTTTCCTCTTTTTCCGTAAAGAATATTACCCCCTCATCTGTTAGCAGTATATCTTCCAATCAAGAATCTGTAGATGGGCAATCTTACAGTGGACTTAGATACCTTGCTCCCACCTATTGGTTTCTGTTTTTCAATTCCGGGGAAAAGGAATCAGGCCTAGATGCTCACACAAGATTGAGTGATCCTCTAAATATTCATTCAATTAGTTTAAGAACAAACTATTTTACATCTTCTCGTAAATTTGGTGGAGAGGTTTCCTACCAAAGGGATTGGGAACATTTTTTGAGTTTTGTAAGCTATGAAAATTCTCGTATTAAACAAAGTTACACCAATACTTCAAACGGTACCCTTAAAAGGTACTATAGTAAAATCGAGAAGCTTTATATAGAATTTCTTAAAATATTTTATTTGGGAGGATGGAATTTTACTGTTGGAGCAGGGCCGGAGAGAGAAATTATCAAAAGCGATTTTTTTCCTAAAGATAGAAATATAAATTATAAAGTTAGATTTGGACTAGGGCGTCGACCCTTTTTATACGACAGTTTTTTTCAAACTTTCTCTCTACAAACTCAAATATTCAAAAATGAGAATTTAAGAGGTCGCAGTTATTTTGGAGGAACAGGCAGAACCGCTCTCTCCTTACGCCCTATGTTAAACTGGCACTTTAGTTTAGAAGGAAACTATTCGTGGCTCACAAAAAAAGATTTTTATAACAAAACCTGGACAGGCGGAGGTGTGTCGAATTCTATTCACAAAATGTATTCCATTATGAATGGTGATGCTTGGGGGAATAGAATTTTAACAGCAAGGGGAACTTTAAGATGGGATGCTTTACATATTTACCGAGGTTTTAACTTTTTTCCGATAAAACTCAATGAAATTGATTTCTATGGAGGCATGGAGTATTTGGAAGCAGACCGAATTTTCAATCGAATCATTTTACATAATAAAACAGTTAACGCTGCTTTTGTAGGAGTGAGTTTCCAAACAATCTTTTTTTACCGGGCCCCTCTGGATATTGATTTAGTCTATAGCAGATTAAAAAATGAAAAGCATATCGACGGTAATTTTATTTTTCAAAGTGCTTTTCCTTTTTGAAAAATTTTCGAAAAATAGGAATGCTCCTTAATAGAACTTTTCTTAGATTGTTTTCTTATATTAATAAGTGTATTATAAGGCCAGCGTGCTTGGAAAAAGTTGACGATCCAAATGGGAATACGGCCTTTTATATCAACAACGGCCACTCCGTCCACCTTGGTTTTTTTCCCTCCATCTAGAGAGTAGATAATAAAATAACTTCCTGAAATATCACCGAGAATATTGCCTTTTTTAAGAGGTTTGTCATATCCGGAGGCCTTATCAAAATTAACCCGCAAATATTTCTCTTTATAGTTTACTGTGGCCGTTGAGAGAGAGATAAAATCTCGATTATTAAAAAAAAGGGGCATCTTAAGCTCACTATATCTGACTTCCTCATAATGTTTTTTGATCCATTTTAAAATGCGATTATCGGGAAATTGATTGGCCCATTCGCTAGTTTTTTCAGAATCTAGGAGAATTTGAACAACTTTTCCAAAAGGGGCATCAATTTCTCCAATACCGCGAAAGGAAAGAAGTGAAGTATTTTTTAAGGGTCTTCTATAAATTTTAATACCCTCTTGTTCTTTTATTAATTCCCAGTCGCTTCCAAAACAAGGGAAAACGAGAAGGATTCCAACGAAAGGCAAAAGGGAAAGAAATTTCAAGGATCCTCCATAAATTCTTTTATCACTTGAGTTTATCATTGAAGAAAATTTTGCAGGAAATATTCGTCAATGATGAAAAAATTTTCCATATGCGCCGCGTTATTGCGACCCAAACTGTTGATATAATATACTTTTTAGGGTAAAGAGGAATAAAGGAGAACAAATGAGAAAAACATTAATAATTTTTCAATTGATTGTATGTTTTTTAAATTTCCATACTGCTGCCAACAATAAAAACGATAGAGTGGTTGTTGAAAAAGACGAGCAAATTTTAAGGCAAAAAAACAATTTTGATTGGACACCTTTTGGAAATTCGGATTCATGGGGAAATCCTTTTGAACAGATGAGAGACCTTATGAACAGAATGATGTTTGGATTTGATAAGAGTTTTTTTGGAGACCGGAAGAATTCCTTCTTTGAAGGTGGAGAAAGATTGAAAACTAATCATTCAGAAAATGATCAATATAAATTTATCACCATTGAGTCTGATGGATTGAATAAGGATGGAATTAATATCAAGATAGAAAAAGGTATTGTAATTATTTCCGGAGAAATCCGACGAACACACACCGAAGGCGACAGTCAATCTGTTTTTATAAATTCCTTTAGGGAATCCTTTAATGTACCTCAAGGGGTTAATGTGGCAAAAGTAGAATTAGAGTATGTTGATAACAAAATTATTATAAAATTTCCCAAAATTTAGGTTGATTTTATGGGATTTATCTGTTATCTTTTGAAGAAATATGTTCTTTTCGCTATTGAATCTTTATGGGGGTGCTATTGGCATCGACGGAGTAGGGAAGAGGTAATTGGGCGTGTCTAGGTTGGCCTCCATGATCCTAGTAAAAAGGAGTCCATACAACAAACGCAGAAAATACTTTTGCACCTACTATGGCCGCCTAGAAGGCGTTTCCGTAGTATGAGGGGGTAGTTCCCAAGAAACAGAAGCTGCCACACCGGTTTCGGTCTACCGGAAAAACAGGGCCTCGAGGGCATCGGGCCTCCTCGTAAAAACATCACCGAGGTTTATTAAGTTCACGCAACTTAATTAGTCTTGTTTGCTGACAAAAAATGCAAACTACACACGTAGACCGCTATCTATTTCCTATTTCGGACGCGGGTTCAAATCCCGCCACCTCCACCATTTCTAAGTTTTTTAACGTCCGATAAAATCCATTATTTCCCTATTCTCCCTAGGGAAATCTCTCTTTTACCGTCCAAAACCGTTTTATAATATCCGTTGACATCCGAGGGTTTGTGGGGGTAACAATGGGGGTAACAGAACATTATAAAAAAAGTTACCCCGATGCCTCTAACGAATATAAAAATCAAGTCTGCTAAACCCTTCGAGCGGCCCAAAAGACTCTATGACACGGGAGGACTTTATGTGGAAATTGCTCCTAAAGGGGGTAAATGGTGGCGTTTAAAGTACCGTTTTAACGGCAAGGAAAAACTTCTTTCACTTGGTGTTTATCCTAACATCTCTCTTGGGTCGGCCCGAAAGAAGCGAGATGAGTATAGAAGACTTGTTGCAGAAGGGATTGACCCGGGAGCGAGACGAAAGGCCCAAAAGGCCGCTGGGATTGAAAAAAATGCTAATACTTTTGAAGTTGTGGCCCGTGAATGCTTGGCCCCCAATTTGGCCAAGTGGTCAAAATCTAATGCTACCAGAACGTCTAGTTTGTTTGAAAAAGATATTTTCCCTTGGCTTGGGAGAAGACCTATAGCGGAAATAACTACTCCTGAATTATTACGAGTACTTCGCCGAATCGAGGAGAGAAGGGCCGTAGAAACCGCTCATAGGGCCTTGAGTAAATGTGGGCAAGTTTTTCGCTACGGGGTGGTCACGGGACGACTTGAGAGTGACCCAACTCCCAACTTAAGAGGGGCCTTTACGTTCTCCAAATAAAGGACATTTTGCGGCAATCACGGAACCCAGAGAACTGGGTCAAATTTTAAGGATGTTTGACGGTTACCAAGGAAAACTCATTGTTCGCTCTGCTCTACGCTTGGCCCCGTTAGTTTTTGTTCGTCCGGGAGAATTAAGGCATGCCAAATGGGAGGAACTAGATTTAAAGAGGACCGAATGGCGTTATATGGTCAGTAAAACACAAACGGAACATATTGTTCCTTTAGCAAAACAGTCCATACAAATCCTGCGTGAAATTCAACCTTTGACGGGAAAGGGAATCTATGTTTTTCCGAGTGAAAGAGGAACAAATAGAGCGATGAGTGACAATGCCCTTCTTGCGGCCATGAGAAGAATGGGGATCGGAAAAGAAGAAGTAAGTATTCATGGTTTCAGGGCCACGGCAAGAACAATTCTCGATGAAGTCTTGGGATTTCATCCCGACTTTATTGAACATCAATTGGCCCATACTGTCCGAGACCCCAACGGCAGGGCCTACAATAGAACGGCCCACATTAAACAGCGAAAAAAAATGATGCAAAGATGGGCGGATTATTTGGATGAATTGAAAAACGGAGATCAAAAAGTAGAAACAACACCCTTAGATTATGAATTATTATATGTTGATATAAGTGATGTTGACGATATAACTGGAATAACTCATAAAAGTGAGTTTACCTTTGAGCGTGCTCCTTCTAGGGCCAGAAGAATTGTCAAAGACAGAGATTCTATCATTTCAACAGTCAGGACATATTTAAAAGCCATTGCTTACATACATAACCCTGAAGATAATCTTATTGTTTCTACAGGTTTCGCTGTGATACGGCCTGTAAAAATTAATAAAAAATTTACTTCATGGTATTTAAAATCAAATGTTTTTGTCGAACATGTAATGGCTTTATCAAAAGGTGTTAGCTATTCAGCAATAAACTCTTTTCAATTAAGTTCCATTGAGATTTATTTTCCTTCTGAATTAGAACAACATTCCATCATCGCCTTCCTCGACCGTGAAACAAAAAAAATTAACACACTTATTGAAAAAGTAAAAGGCCCTATTAAGCTACTACGGGAATACCGCTCGGCCTTGATCTCTGCGGCCGTTACGGGTAAAATAGACCTTAGGGAAGAAGTAGCGTGACATTAAGAGTTCCCGTAAAACCGGAGTTTTTCACATGGGCAATAGAGTACTCTAATAAAGATCCAAACACATTGGCCCGAAAATTTAAGAAATTATCCGAATGGATACAGGGAAATGCTCGACCAACTTTCAAACAACTAGAAGAGTTTTCTAAGGCGACCTATGTTCCGTTTGGATATTTTTTCTTAGATGAATTACCCGAAGAGAATATACCTATCCCTGATTTGCGAACGATGGGCAATAAAGAAATTGACCGTCCAAGTCCCGACCTTCTTGACACTATTTACTTATGTCAACAACGACAAGATTGGCATCGAGATTTTCTTCTTGCTTCAGACGGAGAACCTCTTAAATTTGTAGGTTCCGTCAATATAAGTGATTCTATCGAAGAAACGGCCGAAAAGATGAGGAAGGCCCTAGGGTTTTCTCTGCAAAAAAGAAATACGGCAAAAACTTGGGAAGAGTCCCTTCGATTATTTGTGGAAGAAGCAGACAATATTGGTATTATGGTTATGATTAACGGAGTTGTCGGAAGTAACAATAAAAGAAAACTCGATGTTGAGGAATTTAGAGGTTTTGCCTTACATGATGAATTTTCTCCATTGATTTTTATAAACGGGGCCGATTCTAAATCTGCTCAAATGTTCACCCTTGCCCATGAATTGGCCCATATTTGGCTTGGGCAAAGTGCCGTTAGTGATACAACGATAATTTCTATGCCGTCGAACAAAACCGAAATATGGTGTAATAAAATTGCTGCAGAATTCCTTGTACCTCTAAAAGTATTAAAAAATGAAGACATAGGGGTCTCTCCACTTAAAGCAGTACCCGAACTAACCAGAACCTACAAAGTGAGTTCTCTTGTTATCATAAGAAGATTGTTTGATGCTAAATATATCACCAGAAAAGAATTTGATAAGGCCTATAAACAAGAACTCCGTCGATTACAAAAATTCTCTCAAGGTGGTGGTGGAGATTTTTACCGTACGCTCTCCGTACGAAACGGCAAGAGATTTATTCGAAATGTCATTGTAGCAACTTTAGAAGGGCAAACTCAATTCTCCGAGGCCTTCCGTTTATTGGGTATAAAGAAAATGCAAACCTTTGATGAAATCGGCCGTCAATTAGGGGTCATCGTAATATGACTTACTTACTGGATGCCAATGTTTTAATAGGGGCAAAAAGACTCTATTACGGTTTTGATTTTTGCCCGGGCTTTTGGGAATGGATTGCTTTAAAAAACGACAGTTGTATAATTTTTAGTATTGAAAAGGTTTATGATGAAATAAGTGCTTCAAAAGATGATTTATCAGAATGGGCAACACAAAAAGGAACAAAGTTTTTTTTAAGGCCTGATGATGAATTACTCCCCGCCTTTAAGACAGTCTCCACATGGTTATATTCTCAAGAATATAAGCAGTCTGCGATAAATCATTTCTTACAAGGGGCCGATTTCTACTTAATCGCTCATGCGTTGGCAAAGAACTACACTGTCGTAACTTATGAAGTACCTAGCGGATCCAAGAAAAGAATTAAGATACCCGATGTTTGTATAGGCCTTCAAGTAAAATGCCTCATGGTTCACCAAATGCTTCGCCAAGAAAAGGCCTGCTTTGTACTCAAAACAAATAAGAAAAAAACGCAATGACAAAAAAATACAAAGAAGATGCCATTGAAAATTTTCTCTTAAGTAGCGGTGGCCATACTAAAGGCGACCCTTCAAAATTTATACCGTCAAAAGGCCTTGATCCGGGTATACTTATTCCATTTCTCAAAGAAACCCAGATAAAAGAATGGACGTATGTCAACAACCTTCACAAAAAAGATACGGAAGATGTCATAATTACGGCCTTATATCAAGCTTTGGATTCAAACTATGAGGGAAATTTAAAAGTCTTGAGGCACGGATTCAAATGCTGTGGCAAAACTTTTAAAATTGCCTACTTTGCTCCGGCCAGCGGACTAAATCCGGATATTCAAAAACTGTATAAGGCCAATAAACTCACGGTTACACGACAACTTAAATATAATGATAAGAACAACAATTCTCTCGATATGGTTTTAAGTATTAACGGACTTCCCATTGTGACACTAGAGCTAAAAAATCCAATGACCGGTCAAACGTGGAGAAATGCAATCTATAGAACGCAAGTTTCTAGGTCTTACACCGTCTCCACGAGCTTTACATCCCGTAGTCCCTACGGTAGGTCGGTTTTTGTTCCGACAAATTCAATGTATTATGATATTGCCCAAAAGGCAATACTTTTTTTATTCTCGCCGAAGGGCGTGGCGTCATATCCTCTCCCTGAAGGGAGAGGTCTTACGGCCACATTGGATAAAAATCTTTCTAGATGTTTTGATAAATATCCGATCATCAGAAAATTAAGAACAAGAGCATTTTCTCGCAAAGGCCCTTTCCAATATGAGGCAGTCAAAGCTCAAATTGGTTTCTCGGATAAAGAACCTAAGGAAGGGAAAGCATTCGCTTGTAAACATCGAGGTTTTTTTGGAACAAAAATACAAATTTCAAATCTCGACAACAGCAAAAATATAGAGAGAGAAGTTACCGGATACTATTTGTGTCCAAGAAGACCTTTTCCCGATATTCAACTTAATAAATCTGACGGCAAACATCTATTTAACCGTTTATCTAAATATCAAGAAGGATATGTAACGAGACTAGATTAAACAAAATAAGAAGAATATTTTTTTAAGTCTCTCAATTTTGAAAAAAATTATGACAAAGTTAGCAGTTATATTAAATATAAAAAACAAATACATCTTCTCTTTATTTATACGATGTCTTTCCGTTTTATTTGTGTGTATATACATAGCATTTCTATATGATACGGCCTTTGACTGGTATGCTTACACATTGAGATATTTTCTCTTGGCATTCTGTGAGTTTTTTATCTATGGGATTGGATGTAATTTTGGTTTGTTTTTTATCACAACAAAGAAGGCCAAAAAAATGAAAATATGGTCAACAATCTTTTATATTCCAACATTTTTGCTTACACCATTTGTCGTAGGTGCCCTTTCGCCGTATTACTCAGGTATTTTTATTGTGTTTTTGAGTGCTATTTTTGTATACTATTACTTTAATCCGTGGAGGAGTTATGATTGACATATCTTTTTATACTTTGAGTGATCGAACCGAGAATGAATTATATATTCTTATTGACAAACATTTGAGACCTCTTCCTAAAAATAGCGACGGTACCATAAATACTGAAGCAAAAGGATTTCAACATAATGATGTGGATGCCCTACGGCACGCTTATGTAAGCGGCATTTATACCATGGAATACAACGAAAGTGTTGCTGCTTTTTTAGGTAAAGTTCAAGAAAAATTTCCCATAATGGGATCTGTTGGAACTTCCGGGTCGAATAGAGAAAAAGCAAGAAATATGGACTTTTGGAATAATGCTGTAGGTAGAAAATATGGTAAAAAATCCAAAACAAAAGAAGAATTATTCCAAAATCTTTTAAAAGCTCTTAAAAATGGGGAATTGATTATAGATTTGAATGACTTGAGGAAGTATCCGGCCAATAAGGATTCTGTAGATAAGGAACTCAAAGGACGGATTATCGTTTTAAAAGAAAATGAAACCGGAGAAAACATTCAATTTCTTGATACTGAAACCTTGATGATTTTCTCAAGAGAAAATTTTTTGGCCAAAATCAAAAACGGAGAATATAGCGAAGATTATGAAATAAGAGTGGTCAATGGTAAGGAAATTCCTACGTCCAAAAGAGACGGAACCACTAATCTTGGTTAAAACATTTTCGCCTTCCTCACGGTCTTCCAATCAACCCCAGGCCGCATCGAAATTTGATGGTCATTCATGCCAAGGGCCGCAAGCTTTTTAACGAGGGGAGCAATCTCCTGATATTTGAAAAGCTGACGACTTTGGCAAGAGAACTCAAAGTTGATTTCCGAGAGAGTTCGAATTGGTTGCGGCAGTGTCCACTATTTCTAAGTTTTTTAACGTCCGATAAAAGCTACTGATTCCCAGAGGCTCTCGACGTTTTTTTCTTTCCCTATGGAAATTGCATTTTTTTGAAGGGCCATTTCCGTAATTTTTTTTCGCAATCTACTTACTGCTTTCATAATTGTGAAAAAAATTCGTACAGCTATAACGAAGAAAAAGAAAGGAAGGTAACACGACCTAAACTAACCCCATAGAACACACAATCCTAGGTCTTTCACTCATTCGCTTTGCCTCTTTCTTATTGACAAGAGTTTCTTCTTTAAATTTTTCCCTTGTGTAGTTCATGATCTCTTCATCGGATATCTTCCTTCTGAATCGCTTGGCCACATTACTCTCGACATCGGAAAAGAGAGGATATATATAAATATCGTCTATAATTTGTTTGTCCTCTTCCGTTTTGTCGGAGATGGACTCAAAAAGGTTGTACAATTTGTATCTTGGGTTTCTACTTGTTCCAAAACTTCCCGCCTTGTTGATAGATTGAAGTTTTTTTTCTATCGTTTTCAATCCCGATCTAACGATATCATAGTGATCACCGGCCTTCTTTTTTGCCGGTGTGTTGGGATTGCAACAGGCCTTGTCGAGAATTTCCTTTTGATTTTCCGTGACGACATTTCCCTTTTGGTCGAGTTCCAAAAGGTCATTGGTAATATGAGATTTTGCAAAGAGTAGTACCCGATGTTCTTCGCTTTGGAATTCCTTGGAGGCATGAATAGAGTCCGGCATCTCTTTTATTTGTTCTTCCAACAAGGGGTCGCTTTTTACGGCCTTATTCCATATTTCAAGGGCGTAGGAGGATAAATCGACATCTTCGGATATTTCCTTATTTAAAACTTTTGATTTTTCATTGTATAAGTCTCTTAAAATTTGTTCTTCTTCGTGGAAAAACCGTTCATCCGTCCCGATGACTTCGGCGTTTTCCCGAAGTCTATTTTGTATTCTAGATTTGAGTCGAATCAAATTTTCTAGTCCATCATTAGGCATAAATGAATGACAATAAATTTTTTCTGCCTCTTGTCCTATTCTATCGACTCTACCGACTCTTTGAATTAACTTAATAATGGCCCAAGGAAGATCGTAATTAATGACGGTATTGCAGTCTTGCAAGTTTTGTCCCTCACTTAGAATGTCAGTAGCAATAAGGACATCAATTTCTTCTATTTGAGAGGCGGATTGTTGATTACTTTTAGGACTAAAGCATTTAATTATATCTTGAATATTATCCATTCCTCCTGTTGCCAATGCTATATTTTTTATTTTCCTTTTGAAGAGTTCATCTTTTAAATATTCTGCTGTCTCTTTCGATTGGGAAAAGACGATGGCCTTTTTTATGTAATCCTTTTTTAAAAGTTCTTCTAGTTTTTTTATTTTTAAATCTCTCTTAGGATTCCACTCTTTGGATTGGCGTAAAAGACCAATGAGATTTTCCGTGTCTTTTCTCAAATCGGAGAGCAAATGCTCATTGAAATAACTCGATGGTATCCAACGAATATTTCTCTTGCTTCTATATCGCTCGTAGGCCTTTTGTGCCTTTTGATAGTAGGTATCAAATTCCATCAAAAAATAGGTCTCTTCTTCGATATCCTCATCGAATCCGGTTATACCACCCTCTTGTTCTTCAAAGGCATCGGCGATGATATCACTGTTTTTCTCTTTAATCATCAATTTATTGTTACTCTCAATGGCATAGATAAAAATACAATTTCTAAGGATGTGCCTCTGGATAGATTTTAGAAAAGCAAATCCGCTACTTTCAAGTCTCTTAAACAGGTTTATTCGACAAAACCCCTTTGGATGAGCATGGGATCGCTCCAAATCTTTAAGAATATCTTTTTCCTCTTTGCTTAATTCCTTGAGGTTTTTCTTTTTATACTTGTTCAAATCATATCGAGATAATTCGAGTCCATTAATCATATCGACGACTTCTTCGGAAAAAAGTCTTTTGTATTGGTCATCGATTTTATATTTGACTGTTTTGGCCACTCTATCCGGAAAAAACCTTTTTTCTCCATTTGTTAATGTTATGTAGTATCGGCCGTTCTCATCTTTGTGGCCATAGTTTTCCTTGATAAAAGTGCGTGTCCGCCTTACAAGGAAACGGGACATAAGTTGTTGCCAGTCCTCCGGATGAACGGATTTTTCAAAGGCCTTAAGTGAGGAATCGAGACCTTCAAAAATGCCCTCTGTTTCATTTAAAAACTTTGACGGCCGGACTCCAAGATCGGCATCTCTGTCGATAAAAAGTCCAAGCTGGGCGGATAAGTCGAGGTATGTTTTATTGTAGGGAGTGGCAGACAACAAGATGCACTTACTGTCGTTTTGGGTGATGTAGTCTTTAATAATCTTGTATCTTTTCCCTTGAGGATTTCTGAGATTGTGACTTTCGTCCAGAATGACGATATGGTGTCTACTCAAATTGGGAAGTTTGTTTTGAACTTGACTTGTAGGCACAACCCTGCCTCTGATCCCCCAAATGGGATGACTTATATAGTCGTTCCACATATTTTCAAGATTTTTAGGACAAAGAATGAGAGTTTGCCAACCGTGTTCCTCTTCCAAAATTTTTGCTACGGCAATGGCAATAAAAGTTTTTCCGAGTCCGACGACATCCCCGATAAGGACTCCTCCTTTATGGGAGACATAATGGGTAGCGATACGAACGGCCCTCGCTTGAAAGTCAAAGAGAATATCTTTCAATTCTTTAGGAAGATAAAAGTCCGTCAACCCTCTTCGAGCATCTTCCGAGAGATGATAGGCCATTTTGATATAAATGTGGTAGGGAGAATAGGTAATTTCTCCGGCCCAACTGGCCTTAATAATATCAATAATCTCTTGGGAAATATCGAGAGAAAATTTATCGTTCCATTTTTCCTCAAACCAGTTACTCAAAGTCTCACAGTATTGTTCATCGAGAACATCAATGTTGAGTTCTCCTTGTTTTTCGAGACCTGCTAGCGTGAGATTGCTACTTCCAAGGAATCCTATCTTGCCGGCAAAATCTGTATTATTGAATGTCAAATAAAGTTTGGCGTGTAGAGGGTGTCGGGTAAAACATTTGACGATGACCTTTTTATCTCTCAATTGTTGGGCCAAGCTCCTGAGTGCGGCCTCATCTGAATTTGTAGGGATTCCAAGCATGAGTTGTTCTCTCAAATCCCGAACGGCCTTGGATTTTAATTTTATGGCCTTGTCCCTATCAATTTCACGCATCTGTTCTTCTTCTTCGAGAATTTCTTTTCTAAAATGATTCTCTTGGCCGTACATTCCAAGCAAGAGTCTACATTGCCCTCCTTCTTCGGGACGGTATTTTTCAATGAGAGATGCCAGTTTTTTCCAGCCCCTCAAATTGAAATAGGCCGTACATATATCAGACTTGGACGATCGCTCTAGAGCATTTTTAAGTCCGGAGAGAAGAAAGTGATTTTTATTATCGTATATTGTCGGCACTTATGCCCCCGTGATATTTAATTCAATTTTTTCGGGATTAATAATTTTTTCCGATGCATCCAAAATTTCAATAGCAACGACATTACCGTTTTCATCGTAGTCTAAAATCATCCCGGGTTTTTCCTCATCGCTCTCCTCAATGGGACGCTCGGAAAATGTCATGGTTAAAATATCCATTTCTTTATCGTATTCAACTTTCATGTTCTCCCTCCTGTTTCCAGTATTTTTTAAATTTGCTTGTCTTGTATGCGGTGACGGCCTTGATATTCTCGTTCTCTCTTTCGACAATGATCCTTAATGTTTTCCTGTTTCCATTGAGAGGAAGTCGTGTTTGATAGATAAACCGGCCCTGATCGCCGGAAATAACCTGTTCGGGAGACTTCATACATTCCATTACTTCGGAAATAGATATTCCTCTTTTTGCAAGCATTTTTTTTGCATGTTCTGTTACGGAATATATTAATCCATGAATTGTCTTCTTCAAATTAATGATCCATTGTATTTGTGTTTATTTTAATGATATTGGTCTTACAATTTTTAATTCGCTTATTTTATTTCCCTTTTTTAGGCCACATCCTTCGATGTCGTAATATTTAAGAAAGAGTCCATAGACAACTCCTTCAATGTCTGTAACCGTTTTTGATTGTTACCTGTCGTAAAGGTTTCAAGTATGTGTTCATATTCCTCTTTTGTCAGACCATAGACATAGGCCACAATAGCATCGATTTCTGCTTGCAGTTGCCACCGCTTCTCTGTGTTTTTGACTCCACCTCTGGGAATACCGATTTCGTCGGCAAGTTTGTTAAACTCTTTTCCAATGCAAGTGAGAAGTGCCGATTTTTCAACCAATTCCGTAAAATAAGGATCGCTTTCCGTCAAGCGTGGAATTCTAAGCGGTAAGAGGAATTTTTTGTTTACATGAGCATTTATTTTTTGTCTTATAAAATAATCAGCGACAAAACTATTGAGGAATGATTGTAAGAGCAATATATATTTGAGAAATTTTTTGGAGTCGTCGATTTTTATACTAACTCCATGTAATGTATTTGTAATAAAGCTATTTTTGGGAATAATTGCGGAAATCAAACTCCTCTCATCAGTACTACTGGCCACATCTCTTATCACCAACCGATAATCTTTGTAGCATTTATTTTTAAAAGCAAATCCACGCCCGGTTTTTACCTTGTCCGTATTTTTATTAACGTAGCGGTCTGATTTTTCGGGACTGAAATTATATTCATATTGGTAGATAGCACCTCCCTTGTAGAGGGGAAGATAATTGTCGTTGAATTTCTTTGACTTGAAAAGATGGTTGTCGTTTGTTTCGTTAAATTCTCCATAAATATGGAGATTCCATAAATTTTCCATACTTTCTTCTAACGTGGGAAACTTCATTGACTTGTCCAAAATCTTTTCATCCAGGGAGATTTGAATTCAATAATAGAGCAATTTCGGGGAGAATATTTCTTTATCTTCTTGACTGATTGTCTCGGGGTGTCTTTATTAGGAAACATTTCCAATAACTTCAACGTCTTTACTCCAAATTGGCAGAAAAACTCATCTTTCGGTTCTGAGTTTTGTAAATTGAGAAGTCCAAAGGTGAATCGGGAATCAACATCCTCAAAAATCTTCCCGTTTTCTCCTTGGTTTTGAAAGTCAATCAGGACTTCTATTTTTATATTGTCGAAAATAAATCGTCTCAATCCCGTCGAACCATCGTCTTTTCCAAAACCACTTGGTATAACAATTCCCATCCGCCCCGATTCTTTCAAAAGATTAAGACATCTCTCTAAAAAAGTCGATATCTATCCATATCTGAAGATGATTGTTTCGTAGTTCCATCGAGGTTGAATTTTTCCCTTTTGGTGGTCATAAAATTCTTTAAAAATACTTTCTCTGAAATTTGTAGTCACTGTTCTGTTTTATATAATCTTCCTTTATAGCTATATTTTTTCAATAGTCTTTCTTTTTTTTCTTTTAGTTCCCGATTGGAAGTTTTGTTTTTTTGTATGGATTTGTCATATTTTTGGAAAAATTCTTTATCTTCAATTTGTACCTTATCCCACGGCGGATTGGTTAGAATAATATCAAATCCTTTAGACTTGATAATATCATTGAAGGCAAAGTCCCATTGGAAAGGTTCCATATCTCCTATGTCGTTTTTTGTTACGGCCCTACGATTTTTGACTTTTTTATTAGTATCTACAAGTTCGTATCGCAATTTTGTATCGTTGCATCTATCGGCAATGATGTCATTTATGACTTCATTCGATTGCTTTAGAAAGTTGCTTATTTTCTCCTTCAATGTCTTAAGTTTTTCAAACGTAAGTTGTTCTCTCCGGTATTTCCCGACCAACTCTTTGTATTTTTCCAAAGTTTGCGTATAGCTTCTTCCAAAGATATCTGTCTGTTCCTCCAAATTTTCCTCTTTTAAAAATCCAACAAGAGAATTTCCCTCCATGATATTAAAATCGATATTAGGAAGAGGTTCCAACTCTTTCTTTTCCAATGCCGAACTTGCTAGAGATAAAAATAGCCGCAATTTGCAAACTTCCACGGCCTCTTTCATAATATCGACACCATAGAGATTTTTTAAAATTATCTGTTTTTTTATGCCATAGATAACACTCGTATGGGCCTTCTTGAAATCTTCCAGCCAGTTGTTAAGTTCTCGATTAGAAAGAGTTTCTATCTTCCCGATGATGGGGGAATAGGTATTTATCAATACCTTCATGGCCGCAATCAGAAATGCTCCCGATCCTACGGCCGGGTCTAAAACCGTCAACGTGTTAAGAATACTATTTTCGTCAGTGAGAAGTATCTTACACAACCGAGCATTGAGATTGTGAAGGCATTGATCTATACTTTGAAATTTATATCCCTTCTCATTGATCTTTTCAATGATATATTTTCTTATGTTTTTCTCGGCAAGATAGGAAGTGATTTCATCACGGGTATAATAGGCACCGGAGCTTTTTCTCTGAGATTCATTGATACGCTTTTCAAAGATATGTCCTAAAACATCGGGACTGATTTCGTTGCTTCCTCCCTTCGTATCTTCGTTGTGCCAGTCATATTGAGAGAATATGTTGAAAATCGTTTCAAAGGCCTTGTCATCTATGTCAAGTTTTCTTTCATATTTGTCTTCAATAGGATGGGGGACAAAGAGGCCTCCGTTTAAATATTTAATATTGCCGAGGACACGCTTGGCCTCCGGACTTCTCTCTTGGGGCCTTTTGGCGAATCCCTCAAAAAAGAGAAGCTTGAGAAAAGAAGAATAGTAGCTCTTCTTTTTTCCTCCGTATGTTTTAAACTTATTCTGAAGATAATCATAATCCTCGTCGTCGAGGAATCCCTTCTTTTGGAGAAACCAAATAAACATCAATCTATTGAGAACAACCGATGAATACCATGCCTTATCTTGATCTTTCTCTATTCCCTTGATGTATTTTTGAAAGTCGAGATGTCCCGATTTAAAATCGTTGAAAAATCGTTTTGTTACTTTGTCTGTATTGAAGGCATCATCGAGTCTTGTGGAAATCTCGGTAATCGACGGTTCTTGGGATTCAATTCCTATATGGATACCCGCAAGTTTACCGATAAATGTATCCCCATTTTGTCCTTTGAAATAGTCGTGAATCTTAACCGAATTATCCTTGTTAAGATAGGACAGAGAAAAAAAGGTTTTTTTGTCGGAGACGATGAGAAGGTTCTTTTCGTGTTGCTTTTTGATTTCTTTGTGAAGTTTACGTCTATCCGATTTGTGTTTAAACTTGTCCCAAAATTCATATTGAAGGTAAAGTATTGGAATACTTTTTATTTGGGCAATATAGGAATAGGGAATCTTATCTTTTTGAATACTAACCGAATTTTCTCTGTGATTTGGATGGTTCCATCCTAGTTGTTCAATGAATAAAGCGGAAAAATTAAATGTTTGTAACGAGTCTCTAACGGCCTTTAGGTCAATGACTTCCTTGTCTCTCATTCTTAGAATTATCGCATCGAATCAAAATGCGTATTAGCTCTGTGATATTTTTGCCTGAACTATATCGTCAGTTTTTTGCGCTTTAGGGCCACAGGTTCCGGTGCCAGCATGATCAACAAACAAAAGTTTAAACCGAAGGCCTTCGGGCAATGCCGAGGAATAAAGTCCATTTTTATCTCAAGTGTGGCCCTAAAACCTCTTCCTTCAGGGAGAGGATGTGAGGCCACGCCCTTCGGCGAGAAAAAAAAATATTGTCTTTTGAAGAATATCATAATATATTGGATTTGTCGGAACAAAAACCGACCTACCGTAGGGACTACGGGATGTGAAGCTCGTGGAGACGATGTAAGACCTAGAAACTTGTGTTCTAGGCGATTGTCGGTGAAGCAAGAATCTTCTCACTTTAGTGAGGGGTAGTTCAATCACCAAGTTTTAGACAATCAATGAGGGCCGTATTGTAGTAGAGAGTTTTTTTACCAACCTTTTTACTTTTTAAAAAGCGGTCTTTTTTTAAGGCCAAAAGATATTTTCCGGCCGTCTGATAGACGATGCCAAGTTTGCGAGACATAAAGGTGGGATAGGTTACCGGATAAAGAAAGAGATGATCCAAGAGTTCTGCATTGTAGATGGCCTTTTGTCTTTCTCGCATTTTTCTCTTAAGAGAAGTTTTTGTCTCCTTTATCCTCAATATAATCTCTGTTGTAATTTTTGCCTGTTTGGCAACGGCCTCTAGCATAAAGTGAATGTATTCTTTCCAGTTTGCTTTTTCCGTAACACCTCTTATAAGTTTATAGTATCGAGGTCTCTTTCTATTGATGTAACCGCTTAAATAGAGTACGGGATAGTCCAAAAGTTGATCTTGTACTATTTGCAAGACCATGAGTATTCTACCTGTTCGACCGTTTCCGTCTCCAAAAGGATGAATGGCCTCAAATTGATAATGACAAACGGCCGCCCTGACAAGAGGATCAAGACTCGATTTCTGTTTCTGTGAGTTAACATAGTTTTCCCAATTATTTAACAATGGATTAATATTGAAGATGTCCGGAGGAGTATAGACTGCGTTTCCTCTTCCATCGACAATTTTATTCTGTTGGCCTCGAAAGGCCCCCCTTCCTTGAGGCATGAGTGCTTTGTGAATAGACTGTATCGTTCTCGTTGCAAGAGAAAATTTTTTCATGAAGAAATGCCCCTTTAAGATGGCATTTTTGTAAAACAGGGCCTCCTTTGCTTGGGGGTCTTGTGCCCCCTCGTAGAATTCGACTTGATTTTCTAATGCGGCCTCAATAGTTGTAGAGATACCCTCAATTTCACAGCTTTTGAGGGACTCTTGCAGCATAGGCATAAGGAGAAGTAGATTGGGATTATCGAGGGCCTGACAAACCCCTTTGAGTTGGGCCAAGGAACTTCTGGCCTCGAGGAGGAGGGGAATATTCACGTCCTCCTCTTGCCTGAGTGATGGAGGTAGCTCCGGAAGGGAGAAGGGAATTGTAGGGTTAAAGGCCATAAATTCTCATGTATTAAAAAAATGCTAAATTGTTAATATGTTATCATAATATGTTAAAAAGGTTAACATAAAAGAATCCGTCATAATAACGGCCGACCGGAGAGGTGCCTTTTTAGGCCTCATTATCTTGGGGGGGGTAACTACTCAAAAACAACTTCAAAAAATCGACATTTTCAGAGGCAATTGAAAATCAGTTCGGTTGTCGCCACCGGAAAAATCTTCCTAAAAACATTTATTATTTAAAGTTTTTTTTAAAAATATCGAACTTCTCTATATAGTTATTGTTTTTCTCTTGTTCTAGAAACCATGGAGGGGGTTTATGAAAAGTGTCAATGATGTTCTTTTTCAAAAAATTGGGAATACTTGGTTTGCCTTTACAAAAATTAAAGATGATGTCTTTTATACAACTCTACCTCAAGGAATGGACCCCAAAGAGACAAATATGGAGTTCTACGAGATTGTCGAAGATTATATGCAAAAGACAACTTCGTCTTATAAAAACCAAAAAAACAAACTTGCTTCATAATAATCGACTCTTATGACAAAAAGGTTAATAAATTCTAGAAGCGAGTTCCGGTCTTTAAGAAGGAAGTCTTAAACGCATACAAAAAAACCTCAACAAAAGAAAGAAGAAATATCTGTTCTAAAATATTGATGAAATAATTTTAAACCGATTCAAACATCATATTGGAATTAAGAGTTTTATCAAGGAATCCATCGAGGTTATAAAAAGCTCTTTCTAATAGTGTAATCATTCTGTCAACATTTTCCTCCACAGTGGCCGGCATATCTTGAGTTGTCATAAGATACCACTTTATCTCATCGGCCTTTATATAAAACTCATCGATACTAATGATAATTTCGGGAGATATTTTTGATAGGAGATTGATAGAAATATCACGATACTTGTTGAAAAAAATTTCAGGAAAATGTTCTCTTGTCCTTCTCACTGAGAAAACATCCATATAAGAGTCTTTCCTATTCTTGATTCTTTTAAATAATCCATGAACATCTAGCTTGATTAAAGTAAGAATGCTTTCATGTCTACTTTCTTCCAAAATCACTTCTCCAAAACATCATAAGGTAGTTTTGATTTTCTTCCACCAGGCCAATATCTCTCAGAGCTACTATGAGTATAAAAATGAGAAGCAACTAGCTGTACAATATCAATATATTTCATGGGCAAGGGGAAAAACTTGTAAGATTCTCTAAAGTATTCTAATTTAGTATTGAGGTTACTGTAAGAGGAAAGATCAAAAAATGTCAACCTTCCTATTTTTATGGGAAAATTAAGAGAACGCCGAAGGGTTTCTAATTTAATTTTTGTTGATACCAAATCTGGAGTTATTGACAAAACAATTTTGTAGGTATTTAAACGATACTTCGTAAGTTGATCATACTTTATAGGTAAAACTCTTATCCCCAAAGGCCTAAAAAGATCTACAATGATAGGGTAATCATCCGGCAAGTGTGATAACCATTGAATAAATATGATAAAATCCTCTTTCATAGAATACTATTCGATCTTTATGAAAAAAATCATAAGTTTTCTTTATGAAGGAAATTTCTTCCTAAAATAGAGACAAATTCAAAAGATTTAAAAATTCTTGAGGGAAAGGAAAGGTGTTGATTTGCCATTTTTGAAAAAACCTTGACATAGAAAAGATGCTCTGAGATACTAGCGCCGCTATGGAAAATAAGATAAAAACGTGTGCTCGACGATATGCCCTCCAATTTCTTTATTCTAAGGGTTCAGCTTTCTTAAATTCTCCATCTCTTAGAGATGTAGAAAGAGAAATTAATGAATTTAATGAGTTTTATAAATCCCTTGAATTAAATGGTAATGAAGTTGTTTTTTTCTTCGGTAAAACATTGATCCTCGATCTTATAAAGAACCACTGTGGAATCAGGGAAAAACTCAAATCTCTTTGTGTCAGAAAGAATTTTGAGAAACTTAGTAGAATTGAAAAGAGTCTTCTTATGATGGGAGGAGTTGAAATTCTCTGCAGAAAAGATGTGCCTGATATTGTGGCCATTAATGAATATATCAACCTCTCTAAAGAATTTGGCAACGAAAAGACCTCAGCTTTTGTCAACGGTGTTCTCGACGGCCTTGCCAAAACTACTATGCGATGAAAAATTCTGTTCTAAAAATTCTCGACCGTTCCTTTTCCGGCCTGCTTTGGATTACTAATAGTATCCCGTCTTATAAAGATGATTATTTCAATACTGTTGATTATATTCTAAACGGCCTCATGCGAAAAAATTCCCTGGCGGATAATAAAAAAGTAAATATTTTCTTTACCGAATCATTTGGAGAACCTTTTTTTGTTATTCATATGGTAAAAAGCGAAGATATTTATGAAAGACTGAACCAAGTTCTCTCAAACCTTAAAAAACAAATTCTTCCAAATAGCAAGGTACTTTACATTAGCGAAGACAATACCCATTCAAAGAAAATTCTTTCAATTTTATCTTCTGTCGTCAAAATAAAAGGAATCACGTTTAATCAAACACACGTTTAATCTCTGCAAGAGTAATAGTTTCCCCCAGCTTGATAAGCTTTCCACCTTTGACGGCAAAATAAGCGGGGACACCGACAACGCCCTGAGAGTTAAGCCAATTTCCTATAACGGGGTCTCTAGTTGTCCAGTCGGCCAAAAGAAGCTTTATATCATTTTTCTTAGCATAAGTTTGAAATCCTTCTGTCTCTAGTACGAGTTTTTCATTAATCTTACAGGTAAGACACCATTTCGCCGTAAAATCAATAAAGGCCGTTTTATTCTCTCTCCTATAAATTTCCGTCTTTTCTACACTCCATGTCTCCCACGGGCCGGAGAGTATGCTTTCAAGTTTTTGTTGATTTTCTAAGTTAGATAGAAGCAAATTAACAAAAAGAAGTATAGGTAGAGAAAAGACGAGAACAGAGAAGTAAACATTTTTTGAAATTTTTGCCCTAAAATAAAAGGCAAAAAATGTTAAGGCCATGACAATATTCAGTAACATAAAAGGCCCCCTACCACCAACTTGGGTGTTAAAGATATCTAGCGCCCAGATAACCGCTAAAAGAAGAGAGAGCCCTAGAAACATTTTAAAATATTCCATCCATCTCCCGGGCCTTGGAAGAAAAGAGATAAGGGAAGGGAATAATCCTATAACGATAAACGGGGATGAGAGTCCTAGTCCTATAAAGGTAAAAATGAGGAGAATAACAGGTGCAGAGGATTGAAAGGCAAAGGTTAAGGCCGTTCCAAGGAATGGGGCCGAACAAGGAGTGGCGAGAATTGTGGAGAAGACACCGTTTGCAAAATCTCCCCCAAAACCTCTTAGGCCTTTAGTTTGACCTAATGTTTGACCTCCCGGGGTTATAAATTCAAAAAGTCCGAAGAGATTGAGGGCAAGAACAAAAAGTACCAAAATAACGATGGATATAAAATGGGGCGATTGCAGTTGAAATCCCCACCCTATACTGACACCTATCCATTTAAGGGCAGAAACGGTCAAACCTAATCCAATGAAGGTTGCCAAGACCCCTAAAGTATAGGAAAGATTGTGCTTTAAAATATTTAGATGTGAATTCCGAGAGTGTTTTATAAGAGAAAAGAGTTTAAGGGAAATCACAGGAAGTACACAAGGCATAATATTGAGAATAAGTCCTCCCAGAAAGGCAAACAGAAGGTAAACAAGAAGGCCTGGAAAAACGGAAGTCCCTTTGTTTGTACGACTATCGAGATTATCTAAATCGAAGAAAAATTTTTCCATTTGTACGGAACTTTTGGGACTGAAAAATCGAAACTCTTTTTCGATAACGGAAACACGGTTTGTGATAGGATCGTTAAAAAGAAAGGCAACTTTTTGTGGAGGATTCAAGACACCATTTTGAGGAAGGGGAATTTTTGGTTCAGCGTATTCCCCGTGCCAATCTGCAGGCATATACCCATAAATATGACCGTTTTTATCCTTCTTGAGAGATTCATGTTTAAAATCGAAGAGGTTATGGGGAAAGGGAGTTAAAATATCGAGATTTTTTTTTCGAAGTGTCACATTTTTGGAGAGGGAATAGAGGAAGACAAACCCTTTTTGAGATTTGTTGACTCCAAGAGTTATGTCCAAATATGCAGGTACGGATATGGATTCGGGAAGAGAGGTAAGGCGATTTTCCAACTTGGCCTTTTTTTGAGCAGAGAGTTCTTTTCCGTACTCTATGTCTACAGGAATGGAAAGATTTTTCTTTTGTGGTATACAGACTTCTTTACAAAGGAGTAGTTCCGAGGAAATATCAAGATTTTTACCTTTGTAGAGAGTAAAAAAATTTTCCGGCGTCCTAAAAAAAAGGGAATAGGCATCGGTATAACCAAAGGTAATAATATCTCCCTGTTCCCTAAATTTTTGAGGAATAGGCCATTCTAAGGGCGTCAAAACTAAATTTTTACCGTCAATAGAAAATCGAGCGCTAATGGGCAATCCTGCATCTCCCGGATTTTTCCAGTAGGTATGCCATCCTGAGTTATTTTCAAAATTTAAGGCCAAAAGCCTCTTCTTAGGAAGATAACTTGCGGAAAGCGTCACAAGATTTTCCGTAGCATGTGCCAGAAAAGCGAATGAAAAGATCAAATAAGCAACAAAATATCTTTTCATTGACTCTCCATTATAGATGTTTGCTGGGCCTTTGGCCATCGTAGAGAAAAAAGTCAATCTTTTTCCTAAAGTCTTTTTCTCAAATTGTCGATGAATATCGGAGACTAAAAATTTTGGGTAGAGGAGGTATCCATGAAGAATACAATTTTATTATGTATGTTGCTTAGCGCTGTTTCTTGCGGCAAAAAAAAAGATACAGGGTCCTCCCATAACGACTTAAATAAATGTCGTTTTCATGCAGAGGCCTTTTTAAACGACCCTCCTCTAGACCATTCGACAAGCGTATCCTATGTGCGTTCCCACATTTCTCGTAGGATAGCAGGTGGCAACAATATGGATTATTATTATCATTACGGTACAGGAGATATCCCACATTATCCAAATGGGCAGCAATATAAGAATAGTTACGGCCGCAATTACAATAATTCTTACAACGCCAATTGTGATGGACATGGGTACGGCCAACAGAATAACGGATATGGATATGGGTACGGCCAACAGAACAACGGATATGGATATGGGTACGGCCCACAGAACAACGGATATGGACATGGGTACGGCCAACAGAATAACAGATATGGGTACGGCCAAATCTCCTCTCTGGAAGCAGTTCGTACCAATGAGCTCCCTCATGGAAACAACAAGGATAGGTCTTTAGATAACTTGAAAATGAGAATACAAAAACCGGAGAATTTTCCGACGGGAACGACATCTTTTAATTACACAAATTACTATCCACGTTCAGGATTTAAGCAGGGAATGTATCCACCCGGGACCCCGCAAACAAACACCTATACTTACAAAAATGCCGGACAAAGAAACTGCAGTTCTCACGAGAAACTTGTGAAAATCGTATCAAATGCCGATGGGTCCTATCACTATAGGCATGGTGTTCACTACATCAGGACTCATGACGGCATTGTTTATGGTATTACCTTTAACCTGCCAATTTGTGCCAATCCTATCGCCGAAAGAAATATTAAGACCGATTCAGGATATTTCATAAACATAGGTAGCTCACAGTAGGAGTTGTATGTTAAGGCCCCTAATTTTATATTGCCTTTTTTTAACGATGCTGTTGGAGGTTGCTTCTTGCGGCGTCAAAAAAAACAAGTCTTCTAAATTTTATTTTCATGAAGAGGATTTTTTACGCAATCCTCCTCTGGCCCCTAGCACAAGTTTCTCTTATGTCCGCTCTCCTATTTCTCGCAACATAGCAACAGCGCTAATTCCCTCATCTTCAGTTGTAGGACTTCCTCCCTCTTATAATCCCAACTCGCTTCCTTCATCATCTCTAGGCCCTAACTATATGGTCGGTTTTCCTTCCGTACAGTCCAATCCTCCCAATCTTAGCAGACCTCCAATAACCTCATCTCCTGTTACAGGAGTACCAAAATTCCACAATCCAGGTACGGGCGGCCTTAGAGGGCCTCTTGTTCCCGAACATTACAATACAAATCGAGCACAATCCCTGACCGATTTTAGAAGGCAAGTGCAAAATCCCGGCAATTTCTCCTCAAAAGCAGCATCTTTTAACTATAGAGATTATAAATCAAAGCTTGGAAAGGGAGCGCTTCCACTCAATGTTCCTCTAATGACAGCTTATACTTTTACGCAAAATCCTTGGAGAGGTGGGACTTCCCACAACCAACTTTTGCAAATCCTACATAATGCTGATGGGCAATATGAATTTAGACATGGTGTCCATTACATTAAAAACGGCAATGTTGTTTACGGCATTACCTTTGAATTGCCGATTTCTGCCAACCCTATTGCTACAAGAAATATTCAAAGTGATTCGGGATATTACATAAATACTCCGTAGCCACATTTTTCTCCTCTTCCGAGAAAGGCCCTTTGGAAATTTTTCTCTATGGCATTTTTGTGTTACTCTGAGAAATCTATTTGAAGTTTGGAGAGATTTTGTGGATGTTGTAAAAATGCATGGCCTGATTAAGGAATTTTCCCGCAAACCCTGTGGACAATCAGGTCATAGTAAAGAACATATTTTTGTCAAAGGCAGGTCTCAGGGAGAATATGCTCCTCTAAAATTTTTGAAGAAAAAAATGAACGCTCTCAAAAGTACCGACCAACTCGTTGAAATAGGCATGATCTCCGACTCATTGGGCCTAGTGCAAGATGATCAATTTATCAATTGGTTTCAACGCCAGTTTACAAGGAAACTCACTTTAAAAATGCTTCGAGAAATATTGCTTTGGCGCATTCCCAACGTAAAAGAAATTTTTGACTCTGTTGACCGAGTTTATCAGTCTTATGAAGTTTTGAGAAAGGAAAAAATCATCATGAATGGAAAAAACCTCCCCATTCAATTGGGAGAGTGGTATGCCAAGTGCATTTTTGGGCTTGAACAAAGGAAAACGGCCTCTCAAAGAGGGTTTGATTTTTTTCTCGAAGGAAAAAGGATTGAAGTTAAGGCCCACTGGGCCGAACAGGCCTCACTTAAGGGTGTTAAATTGAAAAAATCACTTGTTGTTCTTAGTGATTACACAATGATTATTTATTTAGACAAAGATTTAAAAATTCGTGATATCTGTCTTTTAGACTCGGGTTTCATTATAAAAAAATTTTCGTCTAAAGGGCATACCATCTTTCTCAAAGATGGAGAGATTTCTAATTATTTTTTTGGACAATCCCCTAAGCATCTAAATAAGGTAATTAGGCGCAATTTCCTTGTTCAATGTTCATCATCAAGTTTTGCTATGAAAATTTCAGAATATTTTTGATATCATCTTGCAAGTAGTGTTCTGGAAAAAACCTTTTTATTTGCCGGAGCAATAATAATGGATAAACAGACCCATACTCCAACAAATTCGGAAATTTCTCCTTTTTTTGGAGAGGCAATGATAAGCACTCCTAACATCAAAAGGATAATACAAATCGCATGAATTTTTTTTGGAAGAGGTACGCCCCAAGAATCAACAATATGTTTAACGGTCTCTATCTTGCTGTACAGAGGAGGAAGAATTAGTAGGTAAAAGACCATCCAAATTCCTAACGAGCGTGCGAAGAAGAATTTGTTGATGCGTATTTCTCCAATGAAAAGATTGTGCAAATTTGTTTCCCCTTGTGTATTGTAATGGTAAAAAAAACTTGGAGAATTAAATCCTACAATTCGTTGTCCCCAAGAAATTTCTTCAAAGAATCCGAAGAGTAATAGGCCTCCTAAAATGATAGTTCCTGCTAGAAAACGTTTTTTTCTAAAATTCTTTAAGAAGAATACTCGGACAAAACATATTAAAGAGCCAAAGATAAGGCCCAATGCCGTAAGCCATTCGATAAGGCCGTCTTCTACAACGTATGTATTTTCAAAGAAAGAACGACTGATTCTAGAAATGACAACCCCTACAAAAGCAAGAATAAAAACTAGGGATAAGAGATATTTTTCTATGCGATCAATCTTCAAAAGACTTCTCCTAGAGAGTTAAACATATCAAGTCTTTTTTGGTATTTTCCTCCTTGAAAGATAGTCTCGGCCCAGGTTTCAATCATTAGTTTCATTTGATTGATCTTGTGTAATCTTCCTCCTATGCAAAGGACGTTAGCATCGTTGTGTTCTCGGGCCAAACGGGCCGTATCTATACATGAAACTAGGGCCGCCCGAATCCCTCGATAACGATTGGCAACCATACAGACCCCTATTCCCGAGCCACACAAGAGTATTCCTTGTCCCCTTGTTTTTAGCACACTTTGAACGAGCTTCTTGGCATAAACGGGATAATCGGTTCTCTCTGGGCCTTGTGTTCCAAGGTCCACCAATTTCCATGAATTATGAAAAGATTTTTTCAACTCCTCCTTAGAGGAAAAGGCCGCATGATCACTAGCAATAAAAAGTTTCATGTTATTTCGACCTTAATAACGATAGTAGTCCGGTTTAAAAGGGCCTTCCACGGGAACATTGAGATAATTTGCTTGTTCCTCTGTTAAATGATCAATTTTCGCATTAACTCTCTCTAGATGCATATAGGCCACCTTTTCATCGAGATGTTTTGGAAGCATATAGACCTTGTGCTCGTACTTTTGTGCACTTGTCCACAATTCAATTTGGGCCAGAACTTGATTTGCAAAGGAATTACTCATGACAAATGAGGGGTGCCCCGTAGCACAACCAAGATTTACTAAACGTCCTTGGGCCAAGAGGATAATCCTTTTCCCTTTTTTTGAAGTATACATCTCGACTTGCGGTTTAATTGTCAATTCTTCGTAGTTTTCTTTAAGGTAATTGACATTAATTTCCGTATCAAAATGTCCTATGTTGCAAACAATGGCCCCGTCCTTCATGGAATTCAAATGTTTTTCATTGATAACATATTTGCAACCCGTGGCCGTAACAAAAATATCTCCAATCTTGGAAGCGGCATCCATTTGCATCACTTCCAGTCCTTCCATGGCCGCTTGCAGAGCACAGATAGGATCAATTTCTGTAACCACAATTTTGGCCCCGAACCCTCTCATGGCCTGAACAGACCCTTTTCCAACATCGCCGAAGCCCGCAACGACACAGACTTTTCCTGCAATCATTATATCTGTGGCCCTTTTTATTCCGTCTACGAGAGATTCTCGACAACCGTAAAGATTATCAAACTTTGATTTTGTTACGGAGTCGTTAACATTAATGGCCGACATTTTTAATGTTCCTTTTTTCATTCTTTCATAGAGTCTTCGAACACCGGTTGTTGTCTCTTCCGAAAGCCCTCTAATACCTGCAGTTAACTCCGGATATTTATCATGAACTATATTAGTAAGGTCTCCCCCATCATCGAGAATCATATTGAGTTGAGACCCTTCGGGCCAGTAAAGAGTTTGTTCGATACACCAGTCAAAATCTTGTTCGTTCATATTCTTCCAAGCAAAAACGGGAATACCTGAATCGGCCATGGCCGCGGCCGCATGATCTTGTGTAGAAAATATATTACAAGAGGACCAACGAACTTCCGCACCTAAATCGACCAATGTTTCTATAAGAACGGCCGTTTGAATTGTCATGTGAAGACAACCCGCAATCTTTGCTCCTTTGAGTGGCCTAGACGAGCTATATTCTTTTCTCAAGGCCATTAATCCCGGCATTTCCGTTTCGGCAATATCAATTTCTCTTCGTCCCCATTGGGATAAGGAAATATCTGCTACTTTGTAGTCACTCATTAATTATAATTGTCCTTGCATTAAAATTCACTCTATCACTGCCTTTTTGCAAAGGTCAATCGTCGGACTCATTACAAAAATCGTCGTATTTACCATGGGTCAAGAGACCTTCCGATTCAGAGAGGTCTTTCATTTTGACTTTTATCATCCATGCTTTATAAGGGTCTTTATTAACGGCCTCCGGAGAAGATTCCAAATCGATATTGATTTCAATAACTTCACCTGTCACAGGGGCGTAGAGGTCACTTACGGACTTTACCGATTCTACCACTCCAAAGGCCGAGTCTTTTTTAACTATTGAATGAAGCTCCGGGAATTCTGTAAAAACGATATCTCCTAAGGCCTCTTGGGCAAAATCTGTAATCCCGATAGTAGCAATACTCTCTTCAATTTTTATCCACTCATGATTTTTTGTGTATTTTAAGTTTTTTGGCACTTTATGAGACATTGTTATTCTCCTGTAAAAAATGATTTTTTATGGTTGTAGGCCCGATAGTTCTTATTTCTTATTTGAATAAAAAAGATTTCATCTTCGGGAATATTCTCTCTTTCTACGAGAGCAAGAGCAATACCCTTTTTGAGATAAGGTGAATAAGTTCCCGAAGTAACTACCCCCACCTTTCTTCCCTCATTGTTTAAAATTGCATAACCTTGGCGAGGAATACCTTTTTCAAGCGAATAACGGAATATTTTATATCGAGGGCATGAGACCTGAAGGGCCTTTTTTCCTATAAAATCCCATTTGTTCATTTTTACGGCCCAAGAAAGATTGGTTTCTAGAGGAGTCAACTCCTCTGTCAATTCTCGGCCGTAGAGAGGATAACATGCCTCCAATCTCAAAACATCTCGTGCGATAAGTCCGCAGGGAATGGCCGTATTTTTTAGTAAGCTATCCCAGAGATTTCTTATAATTTCGTGTCCCGAAAAAATTTCCACTCCATCTTCTCCCGTATACCCCGTTCGGGCCAAAAGAATATCTCCTATTTGAGTGATAGAATAGAAAGGAATTGTTTTCATATCAATCAAGTCAATTTTTTGAAGAATGTCTCCTGTGTTTGGGCCTTGAACGGCCAAAAGAGACATAGAGTTACAAACATCTTGAATATCTACCTTAAATCCTTTGGCCTTAGATTCGATCCACTCCTTATCTTTTTCAATATTGGAGGCATTGACACACAAGAGTACTTTATTATCTGCAAGTTTATAAGCGATAAGGTCATCTAATATTTTTCCATTGTCATTACAGAGAGGAGAGTAAACGGCCTTACCTATTTTGACACCAGCAAAATCGTTTGTCAGAAGAAAATCAACAAACTTGGTAGCATCGTTACCATTAATAAAAAACTCTCCCATATGGGAAACATCAAAAACGCCCACATGTTTTCTCACGGCGAAGACCTCTTCTCGAACACCGGAGTATTGCAGAGGCATCGTATATGCTGCAAAAGATGCCATTTTTGCTTTAAGCAGAAGGTGTTGTTTGTAGAGGGCCGTTGTCTTTTTTTTCATTTTACGGAGGAGATCCCCTCGGTTGCCTGGAGAAGGTTTTGAGCTAGAGAATGAACTGTCATAGGCCCGACACCTCCGGGAACGGGAGTAATAGCACTTGTTAAAGGGGCCACTTCATCAAAATTCACATCCCCACAAACTTGTCCTTTGTGATTGCGATTCATACCCACATCGACAACCACGGGACGATTATTTCCAATATGTTTTTTTCCCAAAAAATTTTCTTTTCCAACGGCCGAAATAATAATATCGCAACGCTTAGTGATATCTTCGAGGGCCTTTGTTCCGGAGTGACAAAGGGTCACGGTAGCATTTTTATTGGTAAGCAGGGCCGCAAGGGGTTTTCCTACAATCATACTCCTACCAATCACGGCAATATTTTTACTTTCCAAACTAATATTGTAGTACTCTAACAAACTGATAACTCCTTTAGGTGTGCAAGGCAAAAGGGCGCTGTTGTCTCCTACGACAAGCCTGTGAAAATTGACCGGATGAAATCCGTCAACATCTTTAGAGGGAGGAACTAATGGGCCTAGGACAAGAGATGAGAGCGGCCCTTTGGGAAGAGGAAGTTGAATGAGGATGCCATGTACATGGGAATCTTTAGAGATGTGTTGCACAATGTTTAAAAACTCCTTCTCTTTGATCGTCTTATTTATCTTTAAAATGTGACAAAGACCTCCAAAGGACTCTACATATTTTTTTTTATTATTTGTATAAATGACACTGGCCGAGTTATCTCCTACCAAAAGAACTTTGAGCATAGGAACAATTCCTTCAGTCTTTAAACTTTCCGTTCTCAATTTTAATGTTTTTAGGCCTTCCCGTCGAAGAACTTCGGCCTTTAGCAAAATAGGCAACAATATCTTCTCCAAAGCAATGTGTGGTACGGCACAAGCTATCGAGATTATGATGCTCTTGTCAAGGCAGGCATCTATATAATCCACCGGAATTTACTTTTATCAAAACCGATGCTAAAAAAGAATAATGTTAAGATGTATAGTATCTGGATTTCAATTAATGGGCCTTACGCTCGTGGGACTCTGTTTTTTTTCCGGAGTATTTAAAGGAGACTACGGGCAAGAAGAGCTTGTCCAATTTGTTGGGGGAAGTTTAATGTTTTACTTGGGAATATTTTTAAGAAAAAAACTTGATTAAATCTTGGATTGAAGTTAGTGTGCCGTCTTTAAAATTTATAAACAATTTATACGCAAAAAGGTGCACAAAATAAAAAAATTTCTGTATATTTTCATTATTGTGTAGCTTAAGGGATGTCAATTTTTTTCAAAAGGAGTGAAATGATGACAAGAGCGAAGAAACATCTTACCAAGGCCCAAATAGGTAAACTGAGAGATAAACTTCTTTCCTCAAAAGAGGAAATTCTCAATAAAAATCAACAGTTTCACTTATACTACCTTGACCAAAATGAGCTGATCGACCATGTAGATGAGGCCTCTGAGAACACTCAAAAATCGGAAGAGCTGCGCTTTAGAAATAGGAACATCTTTTACCTAAAAAAAATCAACAAGGCCTTGAAAAAGATAGAACGTGCTGAGTACGGATACTGTTACGAATGCGACGGATTCATTGGGTTTTCCAGACTTTGGGCAAGGCCCGTTGCAGATATGTGCATCGATTGTAAAGAAGAATCAGAAAAGGATGAAAAGGGAAATTTCTTTGGACGACAATCTAAATCCAAGGGTATGGCCATCCACGAAATGTCATTTTAGTTTTAGTCTTTGAGTAGTTTTTTATTGATGGAGATACTGGCCGTTTTTCTTAATTCCTTGAAATATTTTTCCATTGCTTGATCTCTCTTTTGATTGTAGATAACTTTCTTGTAAAAATCTTTATTAATATCGGCATAGGGCCTTACGGCAAGTACTTTAATAACGTGAAAACCAAAGAGCGTTCTCACCGGCGGCGTGATATGTCCCACGAGTCTATTGTTAATGGCCTTGAAATATGCAGGCGCATATTTCGTTGCGGGTTGAAACCCCACATCCCCTCCATTTGAGGCCTGAGGTATTTGAGAATATTTATTGGCCAATTTATCAAATTGATTTGGAGATTTTTTTAAAATACTGTAGACATTCATAGCGGCCTTGAGGGCCTCTTCTTCTTCCGGTTTTGATGGTGTTGCCCTCATTCTAAAAAGGATTTGGGCCGTTCTATATTCCGGATATCGTTTATAATAGGATTTTACTTCTTGATTGCTAACTTTAATCTTTTCAAGTATCGGTTCAAGATCCCGAGACACTTGGGCATGAAACATAATGTCATCCATTTTCCTCTTCACAACAGGGTTCTCATAGAGGCGAAACTTTTTTGCCTTTTCTAAACCGAGCTCTCTATTGATAAGATCGTTGAGAGTTTTCTCCTTAGTAGCAACATCAACTCCAACAAAAAGCAGATTTTCTCTATAGCTTCTTTCAAAAATTTCATAGGGAATGCTTTTGCCGTTTACAGTGGCAACAGGGCCGTTTCTATCGACAGCAAAAGAGAGAGTCGATACAAGAGAAATAAGAGAAAATAGTATTTTCATTTCTTTCTCCACCGATTGTTATATACAGTATAATAGAAACTTCTATCAATTGTGAAAAAATTATGATTTAGGAAGAATTTTCTCTTTAAGATTAGCGGAAAAATCTAAAAGATTCTGTAAATTCAGCTTTTTCTTACAAGAAAAGATAATCCGATTATCGGGCGTTAGTTGATAATCTTTAGGGCCTTGCAGAAAATAGTTGATAATATTATTTTGAATGTCTCGCTTTCTATCAAAGGCCTTTTTGTCGAGTTTTAAAATAATAGAGAGGCCTGTAACCCTGAGGAAACACACACCTAAAGGAGTAAGATTTATTCTTACTTTTAGTAGCGTAATAAGATTCATAAATTCTTTTGGAGGAGTTCCAAAAATGTCCTCTATTTCCTCGCAAAGCTCTTTCAAATCAAGGAGAGACGAGCATGTGGATAATCTTTTGTAGTATTTCAATCTTATAGATGAATCCTCTACATAAAACTTGGGAATAAATGAGGGGAAAGGGGCCGATATCTCCATATCGACCTCAGGAAGAGGTTCTCCTTTTATCTCAGCAACGGCCTCTTTTAGGAGTTTCATATAGAGTTCAAGTCCCAGAGAGTTAATGTGTCCCGATTGTCCTGCTCCTAAAATATCTCCGGCCCCTCGAATATCAAGGTCGGCACTTGCCAAATAAAAACTAAGGCCGATTTCTTCGTAAGATTGAAGAGCATTTAGTCTTTTTGTTGCCATTGGAGTAAGTTTTTGCTCGGGAATAACGCAATAACAGTAGGCCTTCTTATCGGAACGTCCGATTCTTCCTCTCAACTGATAAAGTTGGGAGAGTCCGTAGGTATCGGCCCTTTCCACAATCATGGTGTTGGCATTTGGAATATCAAGCCCTGATTCTATGATGGTGGTTGCAATAAGAACATTGTAATGCTTTTGATAAAAAGCGTTCATTCTTTTTTCAAGTTCCATTTTATGAAGTCTTCCATGGACAAATGTAATTTGTGCTTCAGGAATAAGGCGTTGGATTTTTGCCCTATATTCCTCAATGGTTTCAATCTTATTGTAAACAATAAAAACCTGCCCTCCTCTCGACAACTCGTCTCGAACAATCTGCTTAATGAAGAGATTATTTTCTTTGACAATAACAGTTTTAATAGATTGTCTTTTAGGTGGAGGGGTTGAAATCAGAGAGAGGTCTCTAAGTCCAAGAAGAGAAAGTTGAAGTGTTCTTGGAATAGGAGTGGCCGTGAGAGTGAGAAAATCGACATTAGGTTTTAAAAGTTTCAATTGTTCTTTATGGGCCACACCAAATCGATGTTCTTCATCAACAATAACAAGGCCAAGGTCTAAAAATTCCATATTTGATGAAAGAATTTTATGTGTTCCAATGATAATATCAATGCTACCAATTTTAAGTTTATTTCTTATATCTTTTGATTCTTTACACGATTGAAATCGCGATAAACAATTTATATTTACGGGAATTTTTTCAAACCGTGTTGTAAAGGAAGCATAATGTTGAAGAGCAAGTATTGTTGTTGGAACGATAACGGCCACTTGTTTATGATCCAAGACGGCCTTAAAGGCCGCCCGCATAGCAACTTCCGTTTTTCCAAAACCCACATCGCCACAAATGAGTCTATCCATAGGTCTATCATTTTGCATATCTTCAAGAACATCATCGATGGCCGAGGCCTGATCTGTCGTTTCGATAAAAGGAAATGTTTTTTCAAATTCCTTGTAATTCTCATCAGGAGGACTAAAGGCAAAGGCCTTCTCTAACTGTCTTCTGGCCTGAAGTTGAAGGAGATCAAAGGCCAATTTTTTGGCCGATTGACGCGCTTTTGATTTCACTTGAGAAAATTTATTTGATCTTAAACTATCTGATTTTCCCTGAAAACTTCCATCCGCATGTTTTTGGATAAGATTTAGGCAGTATATGGGAACATAAATCTTATCGGCATTTCTATATTCAATGACAAGAAAATCTCCTCCTCCTTCTCTCTCTAGATGTTTTAGGCCGAGATAGCGTCCGATTCCATAGTTTTCATGAATAACCCAATCACCTTCTTTGAGATGAGAAAATTGTTCTATAAAAAAATCTTGATTTTTATGCGTTTTTTTTCTTACACGACCTGTTTTATATCCAAATACATCTAACTCAGAGAGTACAAGAATACTGTCTTCTTTAACAAAAAATCCTTTCTCTAAAGGAAATTGAGAAAATAAAATTTTGTTTTTTAAGCGGTCTTCAAAGTCATCGAAACCTATAAATTCTTTGAAGTTTCTTGGCGAATCTTTTTTGGAGAAAACAAAAATGAGGAATTTAATATAGTGAAGTGTTTTTTTTACGACCTGAGCAGAATATTTTGGAGGGCCTAATAAGGAAGAAAGAGATTTTGATTTTTTAGAGGACAGGGAGATAGAACAAAGGCCTTCTAATAATCTCTTCCACTCCTTACTATAAAATTTTTCTGTACAAGGAAAAATGCAATTATTCTCAATATCATTGTTTGTCTTCTCGTATTCTTCTTCTAGTTTTTCAAAAAAGGCACTTGGACTTTCTAGAGGCCGCAGGAAATAGATGATGCTTTTTTGTGGACAAAAATAATCTAAAAAAGGGCAAGGATTATCTACAAACAGAGATGTACAATAGGGAAATTCTTCAAAAGTTTCACGTTTCTTTAAGCATGTAAAAATCAATTCTCTATTTTTATATTTTTTTCTCGAAACGGAAGAGGGGGGGGGCAGAGATTTTCTTAGATTTTCTTGGAACGGCCTCATAAAAAAAATGTAGGGTGATGGCCCAAGAAGTATATTTTTTATCATTTGATTTCGAAGTGTCTTCTGATTGGATATATCAATAGGGAAAATCTCTTCAATTATATCGTCATAATAATGAAGGCGAATGGGAGGCCCGGAAATAGGATAGACATCAAAAATCTCACCTCTTTTAGAAAATGTTCCCGGTTCGGAAATAATAGGAAGATGTTTAAAACCTCTTTCAGTTAGGAGAAAAGCAAGCTGTTCAGGTGGTAAGATTTTTTGGACCTCTAAAGAAAAGGAAAATTTTATAAAAAATTCTTTGTTGGGGCCTTTGAGAAAAAGAGATTCCTTTGTTGTAACGACAACATGTGGTTTACCGGAGAGAGAAAGGGAGTGATAGACAGAGAAGCGCTGCAATAAATTTTTTTCTGAAAGCAGAGTTTGTGAATAGGGAGAATACTCTAGGCCGGGGAAGAAACAAATGTTGTATTGAGATAACTTTCCTTTAATTTTTTCATAGACTGTCTCTGCTTCTTCAATAGTATTTGCAACGATGAGATGATTTCTAGGGCCTAAGATTTTCTCATTATTTTTTAAAAGATAATAGAGTATAAACACCCATTGACGGCCATCAATATCCTCAAAAAAAACGGAATCTTGTGCACGGTCTAGGCCCTTAGAAAATACCCTTTGGCCAAATGAAGCAAATGTCATTGTGTATGTTTCAATAATCGGAAGAGCACTTACTTGTCAAGTTTAATTTAATGACTTAATCCAAATAAAAACTCTATCTTTTCCGGGTTCATTTTTTTCGGCCTTTGTTCTAGATTCATAGAGAACCGCCTCATCCATTTCCATGACTTGAGCTAAAAATTCCTTAATATAATTTCTTGGAATATATATGTTGTAATAGAGCCCTCCGGGAACATAATTTTTAGTATCATTGTTATCAACTTTTGAAGCAGAATAGATTCCCAGCATTCCTTCAAGTTTCTCTTTTGATCGAGTGATATCCGTTGACCTCATCATAACCCTATAAACTTTCGTCGTTCCATGACGAGAGTCTCGATATCCACGAATGTTTTGACCGCTGAACCCCTCCATACTAGCAGCATCAAAGTTTTTAGGTAAATCGTCAACGGACGTCAAAATTACTTCAGATTCTGTTTCAAATCTTTCATCTATCTCTTTTGTTTTGTTATCTTCCGAGGCAAGGGATCGTGCATTTACTTGTTTATCAAAATTGTCAACGCTTGCAGGAATATTGGAAATATCATTATTATTACCTTTTGCAAAAGGTACAGTTTTATCTAGCAATTGAAACTGCGGCCTATAAATACTAATTTTATCGAGAAGATGTTTTTTGTAAACTTTGTTCCCTTTTTCAATAAGAAAAAGAATCGTAAGACCGATAGCAAAAAGAATCACTAGGTCTCTAAAAAAACACATTTGATTCTTCAAAGAAATATTGGCCTTGATTTTCTGCAAACCTAACTGAGGATTTAAAAAATTACTTTCAAACTTTGACAAACATTTTTTCCATTCGGGATAGAGTGTAACTTCCAAAGAAGGCATCATTTCATCTTTTGTGGTACCAAATTCTTTATGATCTACTGAAACTTTCTCTTTAATGTCTTCATACCGTGTCGTGATATTCGAGTCCGTGATATTACTCATTTGAAATGAGTTTGATATGTACTGTTGAAGATGAGGGTAAAAGTCAATAAAAAAGATTCTCAGAATATTTGATACTTGAGACAAGGAAAGTTCTGTCTCTTGAGAAAGTTGATACACTGTAATATTTTTTTTAATAAACACAAAGCAAATAAGTTTTTCGAGTAGCCAGCGAAACCAAGGGACTAAAGGGCCTACTTCGTATTCAAAGATGAGAAATTTGAATCGGTCGGTTAGTTGACCGAGGGATAATCCGTCGATGAAGATAACAAACCAAAACCTTTCAAATTCCGTAGCTTTTTCTCCATGCCAAGTTGCAGAATCCGTGTCCACATTAATCCATCGACGAAATTCATTAAAATCCTTTCTTGTAAAAATAATTTCTTCAATCATCACGATTCTTAGGCCTTCTTCAATAATTCCCCATAGCATCAGGGAGAGAGTGAGTTCCCGACCCACAAAGTCTATTAACATTATATCTCGAAGTACTTTCAAAAAACCCTAATATTAGGGCCGTATATTCTTCCAGATCAATTTTTGTCGGTATCAAATCTTTACAAGCACCACCGAGTTTGCCGAAAAGAGTTCGTTTCCCGTCGACAAGATAGGTTTTTCGTACCACTATTTGCCTCCTTGAAGGCCTTTGGCGTTACAGCATAAAATGATCTTATGATGACATCGGGAAATAGACAATGGGCACACTAGGCGAATCACAAGTTTTCCTAGATGGAAAATCCCAAATGATAGAAATGCTAAAGATTATGCCTTTGGAGGAGAAAGATAAACTCTTTGAACAGCTTAAATTGAGAAACCCTCAATTGGCCAAGGAACTTCTTGCAAAAAGTTTCTCATTTAGGGCCGTAGCTAAACTTCCGAAATACGAACTCAATAATCTCTTGAAACATATCGATCCTTCTATTTTAGGTATGGCACTCAAGGGAGAAAGTGAGAAATTTCAAAGATGTATTTTATCCTCTATCGATCGATCTTATGCCGAAAATGCCTATTCCGTTATGATTCATTCCGTTAATAGAGAAGAATATATTTCACGGGCCAAAGACAAAGTCCTCACGACCCTTTTTGGGTCTTGGTCAGAAGAGACCATCTAATAGGCCTTTAAGTTTTTTACCGCCTTTATTTTTTAAAACCTTTTTGAGAGTTTTTTCAACGGCCTTTTTCACTTTGCTCTTTCCTTTATTCTTGGCATACCCTTGTGTCAATTGTTTTACCGTGTAGGATTTGTCAACACTCAAAGTAAGGCCTGTTCCGGCCAGCCTCAAGGGAAGGGCCTTTTTACCTGTATCTTTGAATAGATTATCTAGCTTATCACTGCCGTCTTGATAATGAAAAATCATTTCCCCTTCTTTTTTCCCTAGGGGATAAATGCGCCCGCTTCCTCTAATGTTTCTCTTCCCTTTAGGGCCTACTAATCGAATATCGTTAAAGGCGTATTCATTTGTTTTAAAACGGGCATCTAGAAAAAACTTCTTAAAGCCCGAATCGACTGTAATACTTTTATCCCTAATTTTCTTCTTGAGCTTAACGGGCAAAGAGGCGATAAGTACTTTTAACTGTGGAGAAAGATCCATTTTTTCTATACGTCCGTCTTTTGCAGAAAACTTGACGTGGGCATTGTAATTTATACTTTTTTTTGACTGTTGAATCGATCCGGAGAGGGAACCACGAAAAAGTCCCTCTACGGCCCCCACATGTTTAGGAAGAAATATGCTAAAAGCATCGGCCCTAACATTGTTGATGTTACCGGAAAAATGAATATTCATGATTTTTGAACTTCTCTTAGCATTTCCGCTGAAGGTCAAGCTTCCATCGTCGACGATCAATCGGGACTTATCCATTATAATCGAATCTTTTTTTGAATGCATTTTGAGAAGGCCTGCAATTTTTGAGGCCCCAAGAAAGCTGTTATCAACGACCACAAGAGCTTGTCCGTTCACAAGCGGAATAAAAAACAAGAGACTTTCCTCTTCTTGCTCGTCTTTATTGATTTTAGAGGCCTTTACTTTTTGTGTCTGTATCTTCGGAGGGTTTAGGAATGAATCAACATGATGCTTTTTTATTTTTACATCTTTAATACGAATGGTTTTTTCTACATTTTTAATACTGTCTAATCCCTTATGTAAGGAGTCAAGATTGTAGGAAATGATACTTTGAGAAAAGACCACGCCTTCTAGGGCCTTTGTTTCTGTTGTGAGAGAAAGAGTGTCTCGTTGAATTTTGGCCGAAAGGTTACTAAAGGTTATTATATCTTTTATAGCATACCGAAAGTTCGGTTCAATTTTTACGTTAATATCGGGATAAAGCTTCTCTTTTTTAAAGGAGAGTTCTCCTGAAATAGATATCTGAGAATTCTGCGCTTCAAACCCCGGAAGATCAATTTTTAAACTCTCGATAAGGTCTTTGATGGAGACAGACGAGGTCAGGTCTTCAACAACAAAATCTCCATTAACGTTTCCTTGAAATTTAAAATCGAGTGTGTTTTGGCCTTTGTATGTCAATTTTGATGTCCCATGAATATTTTTCTTTTTATCGATAAAAATGTTGAATGTATTTTCGATATTCCCTATATCATAGGGCCTATTAGGGGTCTTGATGTCACTTATTGTGATCACGGTTCTTACGGGCAAGACTGATTTTTCAATGAATTCCTTAATTCTCACTTCCCCGATGGCCGTTAATCGTAAACTCATTTTTTGAGCATTATTGAGATTTGTGTTTAAAAGAGAATCCATTTCAAAGGATAAAAAAGAATTAAGACCGATATCTTTAAATTCAAGTCTATCAATTAGGATATTGTGTTTTTGGCCGTCCTTAGAGTAAAAAAGAGAAAGATTGGTAAGCTTTACATTGGATCTACTATCGGCCATCAAGACAGGTGTAACGATAAGGGCCTTAGAGGATGCTTCCTTACCGTCAATACCGTCAATTGTCTCTTCTTCTTGCTTTGCCTTTTCGCCAAGGGCCGAAGACCAATCAATCTTATCGCCTATCTGGGTGTAATAGACGAGAGGATTGTCCAGAGAGATATTCACTGCACCGCCTCCCATCAAAAGAGACCATAAAGGGATAAATATTTTCATTCCTTTAAGAGCAAAAAGAGGGCGTCCTTTAAACGACCCCTCCAGCTTTTCAAGCTTCACGGTTATAGAAAGGCCTATACTGTAGGAAAGGTTCCCTACTGCTATCTCTGCTTCCGGTAAAAGTCCTCTTAAAGATTTTTCTATTTCCGTCTTGAGATTTTCCGGAGTTATTTTCGATGAAATGAAAATATATCCTCCAATCACTAACCCTATACACAATAGGGCCGTCGCAATTAGCGATATTTTGATGCTTTTTTTCATGTTCTTCCTTTGTCTCATCAAGGCCGCCTTAGAGGGCCTTCGTGACTTTTGTATCTCTAATATCGTTTTACAACATCTTTCAGGGTCTGTCCTTCCGCCAAAGAAAATTATGCCAAAAGACTCGTGTTCCTGACTAAAACAATATATTGTTTTAGTCATACGTTACATGTGCTATACAAAGACAGTATCTATTGTAGTAGGTTTTAGTGGACGCATAATGAAAGTTAAAAAATCTTTGAGCGGTAAAAGGCCCATAATAATTGCAGAGGTTGGTTGCAATCACAAGGGTGATATGGAGATTGCCAAAGACCTCATTGTCTCGGCCGCTATATTTGCTAAGGCCGATGTGGTAAAATTTCAAAAGAGACATAATAGAGAACTCCTCTCGACAGAGGAATACAACTCAAGACATCCAAATCCGGCAAATAGTTATGGAGAAACCTATGGTGAGCATAGAGAGCATTTAGAGTTTAATCTGAATCAACATAGGCAGCTAAAAGAGTGGTGTGATGAGTTCAATATCGAATATAGCACATCTGTATGGGATAAGACGAGCGCCAAAGAAATCATTCATCTTGCCCCAAAGAAAATAAAGGTTCCTTCCGCTTGCAATCTTAATAAACAGTTACTTCTTGAATTAATTAACAATTTTGGCGGTGAAATTCATGTCTCTCTTGGGATGACAACACCTGATGAAATAGAAAAGATTGTTACCTTATTTGAAGATAACCGGAGAAACCGAGACCTGATTATATACAGTTGTACCTCAGCATATCCGGTACCTGTCGAGGATGTCTGTCTTTTAGAAATTTGCAATATCAAAAATCGTTACGCTAACAGAGTAAAAGGAATAGGCTTCTCAGGCCATCACCTTGGTATTGCTGTAGATATTGCAGCATTAACCCTAGGAGCATCTTATATTGAAAGACATTACACTTTAGATAGAACATGGAAAGGGACAGACCATGCAGCATCGTTAGAACCCGATGGACTGAGAAGGCTCTGTCGTAATGTAAATCAAGTTTTTAAAGCACTCTGTCAAAAAGAAAATGATATCTTGAATATAGAAGTACCTCAGTATAACAAGCTCAAGGAGAACTCAATAAATTGGGATTAGCATTTGGATAATACAATTGCATTCCTCCCATTGCGAGGAGGGAGCCAATCTATTCCTAAGAAAAATATCAAAGACATGTTAGGGCATCCCTTGGCCGCATGGTGCCTTGGTGCGGCGCAAGAGTGCAATGGTATTGACAACATTGTCATAGCTACAGACTCGGAGGAAATTAAGGAGAAACTAAGGCCTTACATGGATCATAAAACAATTTTTCATGATCGCGACCCTAGAACGGCCACACACGAGGCCGCTACGGAAGACGTTCTCCTAGAATACTTTGAAAAGACTTTCTGTAAAACAATTGTTCTCCTTCAGGCGACATCTCCTCTTACAACCTCCAAAGATTTAACATTGGCCTTAAAAAAATTTCATACAAAAAAATATGATTCAATCTTAAGTGTTGTTCGAGAACACAAATTCTACTGGAACAGTTCTGACGATTCGATTGTTCGACCAATGAATTATAACCCAATGAATCGTCCTCGCAGGCAAGACTTCCGGGGAAGTTTTGTTGAAAATGGAGCTTTTTATATTGTTGACAGAGACGTAATGCTAGAAACAAGAAATCGCTTAGGGGGTAGAATTGGTGTCTATGAGATGGATTCAGATTCTCGAACAGACATTGATGAGCCTAATGACTGGAAAGTTGTTGAAATATTACTTAGACATCGCAAGAAAAAAAAGTTTAAAAATATTGAAAATGTAAAGCTTATCATCACAGATATAGATGGTGTTTGGACAGATAGCGGCATGTATTACTCGGAATCAGGAGATGAACTGAAAAAGTTTAATACACGAGATGGGATGGGGGTAAAAAAGTTAAGAGAAAAAGATATTGAAGTGGCCATTGTAACTTCAGAGAAATCAAAAATTGTGGCCAATCGAGCGAGAAAACTTAATATTAAACATCTTTATCAAGGTATTACTAATAAGGGAGACATTGTTAAGAAAATTCAACATAATTTCTCCATTGCCCCATCGGAAACTGTTTATATAGGTGATGATATTAATGATCTTTCCGTGGCCGGATTGGTTGCAATCTTTTTTGCCCCTGCAGACGCTTCTTTAGAAGTTAAAATAAAAGCAGATTTTATTTGTACAGCAAAGGGCGGCCATGGTGCCTTTAGAGAAATGACTGATTTTATTTTGGATAAAAGACTAAACTAAGGGTCTAGAAAAATCATAGTTATGATAGGCTTGCCGGATTTTACTTAAGTTGTGATCATACAAGATAGGGAAAATTCCATTACAAGTTTATCAAGATTAAGTTTTTGTCGTTTTCTTAGGGGCCTTTTTGTACAGCTTACACCAACCGCAGCTTGGCACATATTTCATTGCGGCCATGGTACATCTTCCAAAAGTGGGTTCTTGTTTATCGGCCTTGTAAAAGGAACAATTGTCACAATTGGCCCCTTCCGTAAATTTATCATGATTTTTAGCATCCTTCCAATAGGGAAAATAGTCTACCCGTTTTTTATTTCTCTCATCAATAAGCTTTTTCTTGATCTTATCGGAAGTTGGGTCTCCTTGCGGACAACGGCCCGCAAGCTTTGAATACAAATTGTTAAAAGGAAAGAACATGGCCGCTATAAAGACTCTCTTAAAAAAGTAACGGCGATTGCTTTGTTGCATAAGAAAGGCCTCCCTATCTTTGAAAAAAACCTTTCCCCCAAGGGCCTCGAGTATGTTTCTTTTTTTGTTCTCTTCCTCCGGAAAATAAAGGATTGGACATATTGGGGAATCCTCCACCGGATTTCACCATTTGGGCCATAGGCCCAAGCATCTTTTCCATAGAGCGAAATTTTGAGAGGAAACCCTCGATTAAGGATTCACTAATGCCTGAACCCTTAGCTATCCTCCTAATGCGAGATTTCCCGATAATGCTATAGTTCTTTTTTTCCTGTTTTGTCATGGAGCTGACAACAGTCTTAATTCTTTTTATTTCCCTTTCAAGGCCTTTGATATCTCCCATTTGTTTTGCAATTCCCGAGGCCCCCGGGATCATTTTAAAAAGGGATGTTATGCTCCCCATTTTTGAGATCATGTCCATTTGTTTGATGAGGTCTTCTACAGAAAATTTTCCTTTTTCGGCCTTTTCAAACATCCTAGATGCCTCTCGTTCATCTATGGCCTCTTCGGCCTTTTCTACGAGAGAAACAATGTCTCCCATATCGAGGATTCGCCCGGCGAGACGCTCGGGATGAAAAAGTTCTAGGTCTTTGATTTTTTCCCCCGTAGACATATAGGCAATAGGAATTCCCGTCACATGAGTAATGGACAGGGCCGCACCTCCTTTAGCATCTGAATCCGTTTTCGAGAGAACAACACCGGTCAGTCCCACGGCATGGTGAAAGCTTTGGGCCATATTCGATGCCTCTTGACCCATCATAGCGTCAACGACAAGAAGAACGTTGGGGTCAAAAGATGCTAGGGACTTTTTGAGATCTGAGACTTGTCCCATGAGTTCATCATCTACATGAAGTCTTCCGGCCGTGTCGACGATGGCCACGTCGAGGCCTTTTTCTTTGGCAAACGCAAGACCGTTTAGGGCAATGTCTTTTGGATGAGTTTTAAGATCACTATTAAACACATCGATCTTTATAGGCCTGGCCAATGTTTCCAATTGTTCCTTGGCCTTTGGCCTAAAAGTATCCGCCGGAATAAGGAGAGGAGATTTTTTCTTTTTTTCTTTTAAAAAATGTGCAAGTTTTGCTGCAAACGAGGTTTTTCCCTGTCCGTTGGGGCCTACAATTAAGATGAGAGTAAGGGGGCCCTTGTCAAAATTAATCTCTCTGTGCTTTTCCCCCATAATAAGAGCGAGTTCATTGCGGAGAATTTTAACAAATTGATCACCGGGATTGATTCCTCGAAGAACCTTTGTTCCAAGGGCCTTGTCCTTAACGGAAGCGATGAGGTCTTTAATAACTTTAATATTGACATCGGCCTCTAAAAGCGCTTTGCGAATATTGCCAAGGGCCTCCTCTATATTGCTCTCTGTAATCCTTCCTTTTCCCTGAAGAGATTTAAAGACATCGATAAATTTTTCACTTAGACGATCAAACACTTTTCATCCTTGACGAACAATAACCTTTTTTCCGTGAATTTTCAAAAAAAAGACTCAAAAGAACAGCAGTTTTCGGAACAGCGCAGGGCGCATTTTTCAAAATCCCCTCTGAAAAGTGAAAAAAGAGGGAAAAAAAAGTTTACGAAAAATTTTCTCAAAAAATGACATTTTCCCCGGGGAAATAAAAAGCACCGAAAACTGCCGGCGTTTTCTCCGGTTTTTTAGATGCTTATTTTAAGGGATTGACTTTGCGTATTTACCAGTTATTTATACTCCATAGCTTTTTTGCTGTAGCTTTCGTTCAACATCGCGCTTTGCCTTGTCTTGCCTCTTATCATAGAGTTTTTTCCCCTTGGCAAGAGCAATCTCTACTTTTGCTAAGGATTTCTTAAAGTAAATTTTTGTTGGGATGAGGACGAGGTTTTGCGTTTTTATCGTTTTGTTTATTCTGAGTAATTCCTTTTTGTGCAACAAGAGTTTTCTTTTTCTCCTCTCTTTGTGATTATGAATATTTCCGTGAATATAGTGAGAAATACTCATGTTTTCAATCCAGGCCTCTCCATTTTTATCAATGTTGGCCCAAGATTCATTTAAAGAAACCTTTGAGTTTCTAAGTCCTTTAATTTCGGTTCCCGTAAGTACAAGGCCTGCCTCAAATTTTTCTAAAAGGTTATAGTCAAACCTTGCTCGTTTGTTTTTTGCAATAATCTTTATTCCCACGTGCTATAATCCTATACGAAGGCCCAATGTGCCGGTTAATACTTGTCCTCCTATTTTATACCCCGGAGCTCCTATTTTATCTCCAGGAGAACCATTTTCCTGTAAAGGGGATTTAACGACATCGTGACTTTTTAAGGAATGGTATTGCACGGAAAGACCCCACTGTGTGGGCCTATCTAAGAATCGAGTTTTCAATTCAAGTCCCATGGAATAAATAGTAGAGTCTGAATCGAGAGAATTACCGCTTTTTGCGAAATCTCCTTTGAAAGGAGTCGGCCTAAAAGAGAATCCGGTCATAAATGCCAATGTATTGGAGATTGAATAATGCAGGCCTAACTTGGGAACGGTAATATTTCCCATGCGAAGATTTTCGTGATTATTACTTGGCAAAATAATACCGCTATTTCTCTCAATAGAAATTGTTGGTGGCTTGTAGTGTTTCCATAATTGATGTTCCAGAGAGAAAAAACCTGAAAGGCGCCTTAGGCGTTTGACCCAACCAAGTCTAAAAATATGAGGGTCATAATAGATCATGGATTCCAGAGTAATGCTAAAAAGAAGGCCTGTGGGGTCGTTAATTTCTCCGGAAACTTTGGCCTTTATATGAGACTTCATTTCTTGTTGATAGGTAAAATAAAAATGTTGTCTCTTGAAATTTGTTAAAATACTGACTACGCCTCCAAGGGTTGGGGAAACTTGAGAATAAATTTGTGAAGAAGACCCGTATTTTGCTCCATTGAGAGATGTTTGGGTGTATGCCTTAGACGTAGATTGAAAACCAAGATGAGTACCAAGAGACAAAGATAGTCTCTCCCCTAAAGAACGAGCGTAATTTATATGAGCGAGGATTCTTTTATAACGGGTACGATACATAACGTACTCCGGTAAATTTGAGCTTCCGGAATCTGCTTCAATCACATTGCCAAAAGGAGAGAATAGAGAAATGCCTATGGCACTTGTACTTCCGTCAAATGGTAGAACTATGTTGAAAGTACCATGACGGGAGTTTCTATAGTTGGTTGAAACATCTCCTCTTTCAGAGGTATCAGAGGTAGAGGGATTTTTGATGACAACATTTTTTATCTTTTCAAATTTTGTATCCACAAGGCCCATAGATGCCGCAATATTTATAGTTTTTGCATAGGCCGATAGGGCCGGAATATAGTAGTTGTTGGATGGATCATCTACATTGAGGTTCGCTTGATTACCAATGGCCTGAGTAAAAGGAGATGTTCCAAAAAACTCAGGATAACTGGCGAGTAATCCCTCAGGCAATGCCAAGATGATAAAAATGATTCTTATCATAGAGGTGCCAAAAGGATGTAAAGCTGTCCCAACTCTCTAGGCGTAAGAGCTTCGGCCCGAACAAATTTACTTAATTCTAAATGGGATAGGGCCTTGATAACTAAATTTTTATCGTGATCTTTTAAGAGTAATTTATAAAGTTGCTTTCTTCTTTGGGAAAAGGATAATTTTAGAAATCTTTCAAAAGAATGAAATAATTTTAGGGGAATAAGAGGATTGTGAATTCTTCGAAAACTCAATACACTGCTTTCAACCTTAGGGGACGGGATAAAAGAACCTGCTGATACGCGGATAAGTTGTTTGATATGAAAGTAGTTTTGAACTAGGGCCGTCAGTTTACTTTCACAATTTTTTTTTCCTGCTTGGCCGACAATTCTATCGGCAACTTCTCTCTGAAACATAAGTGTCATATTATTAAATGAGGGAACTTGAAGGAATTTTATCAATAAAGGCACGCTAATATTGTAGGGAAGATTGCCTATAGGCCAAGGTCTTTTTAATTCCTTTGTAAGACAAAAACGCTCAAAATCAACATCTAAGGCATCGACAATAATAATATGATCTTTTAAGATGTGGCCCTGAAGTTTTTTTCCAAACGATCTATCCTTTTCAAAAACATAAAGAGGTTTTCCAAGGAGCGAGAGTGTTTTAGTCAAGGCCCCCTCCCCGGGCCCTATTTCAATTATGGAATCAAAGTCTTTTTGATAGTCTGTACACATCGCTTTTACAACAGACCTGTTGTGGAGAAAATGTTGTCCTAAGGACTTTTTATAAGGAGATGTCCTCATAAAAATTTTCCTCTAGCATCAAATTCCAAAGAATTTGGAAAAGGAACGGCCTTATCAAAGGCCCTCAAACCATAATGGGCAATCATAACGCCATTGTCTGTGCAAAATTTTCGTTCTACAAAAGAAACGGTTTCAAACGAATTCTTAAAAACATCTCTCAAATGAGAATTTGAGGCCACACCTCCCCCGACAACAATGGGAAGTGTTTTAAGGCCTGTAGCTTTTGTTGCCTGTTTGAGTGCGTAAACGGCCTTGAGTTTTAGTGCCTTAATAATGGCATCTTGGTAAGCATAACACACATTGTATAACACATTCTCCGTAGGGCATCCCTGTTTTTGAAGAAAACAGCGCAGGGATGTCTTGACTCCTGAAAAACTCAAATTGGCATCTTGTGAAGAAGCAAGTCCGATAGGAAAAGAATAGGCATTTTTGTTTTCGGCCTTTTGAGCAAGCTCATCAATAACCTTGCCCCCCGGGTATCCCAGTTCCAACATTTTTGCTCCCTTATCAAGGGCCTCTCCCGGCGCATCGTCGACGGCCCTTCCAAGGATATCCATTTGTGTTGGTGAATGCACAAGAAAATAGATTCCATGCCCTCCACTAACAACGATTCCAAGATAAGGATAGGATGTGGGGTGAGTAAGGTGAACGGCCTCAATGTGAGCATAGAGATGGTTAACCGAGATGAGGGGAATTTTTAAGAGAAGTGATAGAGATTTTGCAACACTTAGACCTGTAAGAAGCGGCCCTAAAAGGCCTGGATAAGTAGTTACGGCAACAGCATCAATATACGAGCTTTCCACACTTGCTTTCTCAAAGACTTCTTTCATAAGAGGGATGAGCTTTTCCAAATGATTTCTTGCCGCAATTTCGGGAACAACTCCTCCCCACTTTGCAAGAATATGTTCTTGAGAGAAGGTTTCAAAGGCCAAAATTTCCGTATGAAGAGGCCCTAAACCAGTCTCTCCCCGAATGATCCCGAGAGAGGTGTCATCACAACTTGTTTCAATTCCCAAAATTGTTTTCATTGGTCAAGTTCTAGAATAATTTGATTTTCTTGTAAACAAACTTGAATTTGAAGTATTCCTAAAGTGATGCTTTGCGTTTTAAATTTATTTATTGATTTTTAAAGTATCTGGCCCTAGAATTTTGCCTTGATATTAACAACCAACATTTTGGAGGACAGAGATGTTTAAAAAATTTTTAGTTTTAGTTATGTTATTTTCAGGTTTACATGCCAAAGGATTCACAGAGAGGAATTTATTTATAAAAATGGAAACAGATGTCTTTTATGCAGTCGAATCTAGGCCTATTATTATTCTTGAGGAGAGTCCGATTAATATGCTCCCACCCCAAAAAGACTTTTGGAGTAGATCTCGACAAAATCTTAGAACACATTGGGAAAAAAGAGAAAATATTTTTCCTAATGAGTTCCCAAAGAAATACCGTCGACTAAAAACTCTTATCAACTTCTTCAAAGAAAAATACGCTTATTGCGGAAATGATGAAGAGTGCCTTGAAAAACTCTTTTGGGACAAAACTGTTTACTTCCCTAGGCTTGGTATAGGAAGGATTATTGCCGTAAGACCCACTTTAGAAACACTTTCCTATCAATACACATACACTGTTAGATTCCCGGGAAGAGAAAGAAATGTCGTAATGAATTTTGAGTTCCTTCCCGAAAGAATTTATATTCCTGCTAGTTGGTGTTCCGGATCTCGATGTCTTCCTCTGTCTGCTATCTATCAGCATTCCTCCTACGGCCTAGGTACTATTGCGGCCGTCAACCCCTATGATGGAAAATTAATTTTTGGGCCTTATGCAAATAATGAGCATTTTTATTCCGTTTCTCTAAGAGAATTGGTGCCTACAAAGCTTGGATGTCTCAAAGGAGAAGAATTTTGCGTAGGTCAACGGATTCCCCATCCCACACAAAACCGCACTGGAATAATAAACTCAATCAGTCCAAGTACCGGAAAAATGGAAGCTCATTTCCGAGGTGGAGAAATTCTCAATATTCGACCCCATGATCTACCCGGAGAACCCCTTGACTACGGGGAATTATGCGAAATACTTTCATCAATGGGTGCAAGTTGCTTGCATAATGATTTTAAAGAAGAGAGGAGAAAGGCCTGGGTGAGTCGTAACCGACATCTTTATTAGTTGCACCTCCGGCACTTCCTGCGAAATAGCTTGGACTCCAAAATGCCTTTCCCCAAAGAAAAGGAGAAACTTTTTTCCAATGATATTGCCTCAAATATCTACTTGAAACGCCTTTTAAAGAATTTGCCATTCTTGAGATAGAGTGTTTTGGTGGATATTCGATGAGAAGATGCACATGATCGGATTCTCCGTTAAATTCCACTAAAGTTGCTTCAAAATCGTCCAAAACCTTCTCAAAATAGCTTTGTACAATATCAAGTAATTCTTTTGAGAATACTTTTCGCCGATATTTTGGCATAAAGACCAAATGCACGGTTAAAGCAAAGACACAATGCCTTCCCTTACGAATCCTGTCATTGCTTGTTTGCCTTTTCAAATGAGACCAAGTATAGTTGAGATGATGAAGGTAGTCAAGCGAGCATACAAATACCGATTCTATCCGAATAAGACCCAAAAGAAGATGTTGGCCCAAACCTTTGGTTGTGTTCGTTTTGTCTATAATTGGGGCCTTCAAGATAGGAAGACGGCGTATGAAAAAACCGGTAAAGGTCTCGGTTACAATGAAACGTCCAAAAGACTGAAAGAACTAAAGTTTGAAAAGGAGTGGTTGTCTGATGTTTCAAGTGTGACGCTTCAGCAATCTTTAAGGCATTTAGATAGGGCGTATTCTAACTTTTTTAAGAGATTGGCAAAATATCCACGTTTCAAGAATAGGGCCGGGAAACAATCGGCCAACTACATGAAGAATGGATTCACTTTTCGAGACGGCATTTTAAAGGTTGCGAAATTGGGAGGGATACAACCTGTATGGTCGAGAAAATTTTGCGGTTCCACCGCAGGAACGCCCTCATCGTTAACAATATCCAAAGATTGTGACGGAAGTTACTTTGTTTCGATACCGGTAGAAGAGAAGATGCGCCCCTTGGCGCTTGTAAGAAAAACAATCGGCCTAGATATGGGAATCAAGGATGTAGCAGTTGGTAGCGACGGTTTTCAATCGGGCAATCCGAAGTATACTTACATTCAAGAGAGCAAACTAAGAATGGAACAAAAGTCCCTGTCTCGTAAAAAGAAGGGTTCAAAGAATAGAGAAAAACAGAGAAACCTTGTGGCACGAGTCCACTCAAAGATAAGAAATTCCAGGAAGGACTTCCTCCATAAGTTAAGTACGGATATAGTTCGCAAGAACCAAGTGGTCTATATCGAGGACTTGAACACAAAAGGAATGGTTAGGAATAGAAAACTTTCTAAGTCCATAAGTGACAGTTCTTGGGGAAGTCTTGTAAATTTCCTTGAGTATAAATGTGATTGGTACGGTAGGGAATTGAAAAAAGTTTCCCCAAAATTCACGTCCCAAGATTGCTCACATTGTGGATATAGAAACAAAGAATTGCAATTAAGTATGCGTCGTTGGGATTGTCCAAGTTGTGGGAGTACTCACGACCGAGACATCAATGCGGCAAAGAATGTTTTGGCGGTAGGGACTACCGTGACAGCTTGTGGAGACAGTGTAAGACCAAAGGTACTTGTGCCTAAGGCAGTTGTCGGGGAAGCAAGAATCTCCTCCCTTTAGGGAGGGGTAGTTCAAAAGACGTTTTGACGTATGTCTTCTTTTAAGGCAGGATTAAGGTCGCAATACAATCTATTGACAGAATAGGGGTCACTAAACTTCCGGAAGAGATCCGTGGCCTTGTTAATGTCGATAAAAATGGGTTTTTGACGTCCAAATTCTCTTCTAACAACTTTTATAGGATATTTTTTATTGGTACGGCCGATAGGTCTTTCTTCTGAGGAACATCTTATAAAATCAATGGCGTTTTGTTCTAAATAGTGTTGAATTTTTTTCAATATTTTTAATTGGTCGTCATTAAAAGATTCAAAGAGTTTTTTCGGAATTTTATTTGCAATAATAGATTTAGCATAAGGATTATCACTGGATTTCAAAACCTTGAAAAGAGCATGGTCATCGTAATCTTGATAGTCTTCAATGTCTGACGGAATACAATGTTCTTCAGTTGAAGTAAGAAAGAATTTTGTCAGAAGACTTTCGAGACAAACTGATCTATAATGAAAATAGACCATAAGAAACATGTGGTAACGACCGATAAGGAAGTCTTCAAAAGTGAGTAGCGCCCTTTCCGAGAGTCCTAAGTAGGCCTTGTCATTAATAATACAGGTCTCTAGGTTGTCGCCAAGCCAATTAACGTCAAAACGGCCGTAACTAACACCACAAAAGTAGCTATCCCTCAAAAGATAGTCCATACGATCGCAATCAAGTTCGCCAGAAACGAGTTGATGGAGAATAGGGAAATAATCAACGCCTTCTGTTGTAAAATAATCCGAACAGTAAGTAACACCTCTAATAAGGTCGGCAATGCGCTTTCTTTGAACGCCAAAGCTCTCTTCAACACTCTTAAAAGTTGTTGTAAAAGAACTATCTGCAATAAATTTTATTGTGTAATCCTCATGAGTGGCCTGGCGATCTCGGGTAAAGTTTTTTGAATCGAGAAAGTCCTTTGGCATTTTAAGTTTGTTGAATAAAGGCATGACCGGTTCCATGGAGTGACTCAATGGAGCATGTCCAATATCGTGAAGAAGACAAGACAGTTTAAAAGTTTCTTTAATTCTTAGAAGATCAGGAGTTTTTTTACAATGGTGAAAAACTTTTGAAAAAATTTTTTCACCGACACTCATCACTCCAATAGAATGGATAAAACGGGAATGAGTCGCTCCGGGAAAAACGTATTCTGAAAACCCCAACTGCTTTATATTCCTCAAGCGTTGAAAAACAGGATGAGTAACAATGGGGATTTCCTCTTTGAGAATATGTATAGGGCCGTGAATAGGGTCTCGTATTTCCATTCTATCTACCAAAAGCAAACTTTCTCCAAGAAAGCATATGCTTTTTTAAGCTTTGTAGCAATTTTTTTTCGGCCCTATTAATTGTCGATTGCCGAACTCCATATTCTTGGGCCAAGATATGTTGAGCAGGAGGATGAAGAGATAAGAATCTTCTCTGGCAGAGGCAGAGCTATAATCTGAAGATTTACGAAGCTCATTGGTTTGAACTACCCCTCACTAAAGTGAGGAGATTCTTGCTTCACCGACAAACGCCTAGAACACGAGTTCCTAGGTCTTACACCGTCTCCACGAGCTTCACATCCCGTAGTCCCTACGGTAGGTCGGTTTTTGTTCCGACAAATTCAATATATTATGATATTCTTCAAAAGACAATATTTTTTTTTCTCGCCGAAGGGCGTGGCCTCACATCATCTCCCTGAAGGAAGAGGTCTTACGGCCACATTGGATAAAAGCGCGTTGGATCGAAAATGGCCGTAATTTTTTTTGTTTTTGAAACTCATTTGACTTTTCAAATCATTCAATGGTTTTCTATGTCTTTCTTGAAATTCGGTGTCGGTAAGTTTGTTGGAGATAGATGTTATGGATAGAAATTTATGTCTAGAGTTTGTTCGAGTAACAGAAGCTGCGGCGATTGCTGCAGCGAGGTGGATGGGCCGAGGAGACGAAACGGCCGCAGACCAAGCGGCCGTAGATGCTATGAGACTCGTGTTGGATTCAATTTACTGTAATGCGAAGGTTGTTATAGGAGAGGGAGAGAGAGATGAGGCCCCCATGCTCTACATTGGAGAACAAGTTGGTACTGGACAAGGGCCGAAACTGGAAATTGCTCTCGATCCTCTTGAGGGAACAACGGTCTGCGCCCATGGGCAAAGCAATGCTATTTCAGTAATGGCCATAGGAGAAAGTGGAGGACTTTTGCATGCGCCTGATACTTATATGGAAAAAATCGCTGTAGGGGGTATTGGCAAGGGTGTTGTTGATATTCGAGTTTCTCCCACGAAAAACCTCCAAAGGCTTGCGGAAGTAAAAGAATGCAAAATTCATGAACTGACGGTCATTATTCTCGAAAGACCTCGCCATCATGACCTCATCCAAGAAGTTAGAGAGGTCGGAGCGAGGATACGGTTAATCAAGGATGGTGATGTTGCAGCGGCCATGGCCTGTTGTAACCCGAATTCGGGAGTCGATATTCTTATGGGTACGGGAGGGGCCCCGGAAGGGGTCATTGCGGCCGCGGCCCTTCGTTGTATGAAAGGAGATTTTCAAGGTATCCTCAGGCCCTCCAATCAAGAAGAGGTTACTAGGGCAAAATCCATGGGTATAAAAGATATGGATAAAGTCTATGAGCTTGAAGAATTGGCCTTTGGCAATGTCATGTTTTGTGCTACAGGTGTTACGGATGGAACTTTTTTAAGAGGAGTGAAGTTTGCCAAGGATGTGGCCGTTACCAACTCTGTTGTCATGAGGAGCCAAACCGGAACTATTAGATACATTGTGGCCAACCATTGCTATGACCGCAAAAAAAATTCTAAGATTTAAAATGCTCCTAGAAGACATCCTAGAATCTCTTAAGAAAGAGCTTGTGGGAGTTAAACTTGTTGTCGTAACAAAATATGCTTCCATTTGTGATATAGAAAAACTTTACCACCTTGGATACCGAGATTTTGGAGAAAATAGGATAGAGCGTTTCCTAGAAAAGGAGTCTTATTTTTGGAACAAAGGTTTAAAGGATATAAAATGGCATTTTATCGGTCGACTTCAATCAAACAAGATAGGGAGATTGTTTTCTCTTAGAGGCCCTAGTTCTATAGAATCCATCGATTCTCTTAAAGTGCTTAAACGTGTGATCAACAAGGTAAATGACCTTAATTCCCGTATCGATCTTTTTTTTCAAGTCAATACAAGCGAAGAAGAGCAGAAAGGTGGTTTTAAAAATTGGCCGGCACTTCAAGAGGCCTACAATGTTTTTAAGAGAGAGAGGACAAAAAAGATTCATCTCAAAGGCCTCATGGCCATGGGACAAAAAGATGAAAATGGTGAAAGTTTTCGAAAACTTCGAGACTTCAGAGATCGTTTAGATTCTTCCTTAAAACTTTCTATGGGAATGAGTAGAGATTATAAAAAGGCCCTTGAATATGGAACGGATTGTGTACGAATTGGCTCCCTTATTTTTACAGAAACTTATCGCCCCAGTGTTAATAACTCGTGAGTCAGGAGTCCCTACAGAGGAGATTTTGCAAAACGCCCAATGCGTTGCGCTATAAAATGAGGGGCCGTTTTTAAAAACACCGAAAAGTAGTGAAATAACAGAGATTCTGCTCTTCTTCCCTTGACAGAAAAATTTTTCTTACCCAAATATCATTATACCATCTTGAGGAGGTTTATAATGAATGACAAGCGAACCGGTACAATTTCCGTTCAAACGGCCGATATTTTTCCCATTATCAAAAAATGGCTCTATTCCGAACACAACATCTTTTTAAGAGAATTAATATCCAATGCAACCGATGCTATTACAAAAAGGGCAGCTGAAGCAAGGGGTAAAAATCAAGAGATACCCGAGGGTAAAATTAGCGTTACCCTAAGTCCCAAGAAAAAAATTCTTGTCATCGAGGACAACGGTATCGGTATGAGCGAGGCAGAAGTAGAACAATACATTGCCCGATTGGCCTTTTCGGGTGCCGAGGAATTTGTGAAGAAAATGAAAGAGGCCGGAGAGGATTCCGATATTATCGGAAGATTCGGTTTAGGCTTTTATTCGGCATTTATGGTCTCCGATAAAGTTGAGGTAGAAAGTTTGTCTATGAATAAGGGGGCCGTACCTTGTAAATGGGCCTGTCAAGGAAATCCGGAGTACACTTTTGAAAAAAGTTCGAAAAAAGATGTCGGAACGGCGGTCACTCTCCGTATCAACGAAGAGAGCAAAGAATTTTTAGAGGAATTTAAAGTTAGGGAAACCCTGAAAAACTTTTGTGATTTTATGCCTTATGAGATTTCCCTTCTCGACACGGAAAAAAAAGTAAAACCTAAAAAAGACGACGGAACCATTGACGACAAAGCACCGGAAGTTTCGGCCGAACCCTCGATTGTCAACGCAATGAAACCCCTTTGGAGAAAAAATCCAAAGACGCTTAAAGACGAAGATTACAAAAAATTTTTTCACAACCTCTTTCCCATAGAGGGAGATCCTCTCTTCTGGATACATCTCAAAATTGACCACCCTTTTATGCTAGAAGGCATTCTTTATTTTCCTAAAATGAATCCTATTAAGCCTTTTAATGAGAAAAACATCCGTCTTTATTGTAAACAGGTCTTTGTTTCCGATAATGTCAAAAATATTATTCCCGAATTTCTATCACTCCTAAAAGGGGCCGTTGATTCAAGTGATATCCCCTTGAATGTTTCGCGCTCTGCGCTTCAAGGAGACCCCAACATAAAAAAAATTTCCAATTATATTACAAAAAAAGTAGCTGAATCTCTCAAAAAACTTTTTAAGTCAAACCGCAAAAGATATGAAGAAATTTGGCCGGATATCGGACTTTTCGTTAAGTACGGACACATAAACGATACTAAATTTAGTGAATTGATGTTTCCCTATGTCTTGTTTAAAGGAAATGATAGTCGCTTCCTCACCTTAGATGAGTATAAAAAGAGTATTCCCGAAAAATATAAAGAGAAAATGAAGAATAAAATCCTCTACTTTGAAAAGGATAAATTCGATCATACCCTCAGAAAACAGCTTAAAAGCGAAGGAATCGAGGCCGTTGAGGTCGACGATTACATTGATCCTCATTTTATGCAGCATCTGGAATGAAGTCTCTAGGGAAGAATGAGCAAGCTTTTAAATTTGGAAGCATTGACAGCGAAATCCACAATGTTTTTGAAACGGAAGGAACCACCGAGGATGATATTAAAATCAAAGAACTTTTTGAAAATATTCTTGTTTCCAAAAAAGAAGATAAAGAAAAAAAAGATATTGAACTTCAGAAGATCAAGAACTCTGTAACACCGGCCTATGTTCGAGTCGATGAACAGATGAAACGATTTCAAAAAATATCCCGAGGTATGGGCATGGGGCAGTCCAATACATTTTCCCCTAAAAAAACTATTGTCATTAATCCCAATAGCATTCTTATTCAAAATGCCCTTAAAATTCATCAAAAAGGTTCCAATAAAGAACTCGTTCACAAGATATGCCATCACATAGAAGACTTGGCCTTGATTTCAAATGAAGGCCTTAAAAGCGATGAAAAAGAAGTCTTTGTTCAAAGAGGACAAGAACTGTTGTCAGACCTTTTGTCGGAGCTTTCCGGAACATCGGTTGTTCGATAGAAATGTCATTAATCCAATAACGTATCTTTTAATAATGGCCAAAGAGATAAGATATGTATCTCTCAGCTTACGAAAGTGGCCGCGTGTTTTACCGTTGTAGACGGCCTCAATAGGAGTAGAGGTGGCGGCAACGTCTTGTTCGAGACAGCGAAGAAGGACATTTGTTTCGTATTCATACCTTTCTCCGCTTACGTTGAGGAGATCATCAATTAACTGTTCTCCAATTCCTCGAAGGCCTGTTTGGGTATCTTTAACTCGGCAATTAAATAATCTTCTAATAATTGCTGCTGCAAGATAATTTCCAAATGCAGAACAAAAAGGAATTTTGGCCTTGAAAAACTCTCTTTCTCCTAAGACAAATCCTCTAGGCCCTAGAGACTCTAAAGAGTGGGCCGCGGAAATAATATCTTTAATGAGATGTTGTCCATCGGAATCTGCCGTAATGACTCCTCTGCCTCGATAATAATCCCTTATATACCTAAAACCGGTTTTTAAGGCCGCACCTTTTCCCATATTTCTTTTATGCTCTAAAATAGTGGATTTCGTACATAACTCATTGAAAATGCGTTTATGTTTTTCATCCGAGCCATCATTGACGATAACAATATCTTTAAAAAACTTTTGCAGCTCTTCAATAAGCTCTATAAATTCATCTTGAGGATTGTAGGTGGGAACAAGAACAACCTGTGACAAAATATTCATATCGCTTTAGATTTATTATATAAATCTATTTTCCAATAGGATATTTTTTTCTATAAAACCATATATCCGACTATCGCAGTTGGGTAGGCAAAATGTTTATTTTAGAGATATAAAAGGCCTTAATCATTAAATATAATGTAGATCTCTCCGAAAAATAGGTTTGCTTATTATATGAGGTATTCTCGTGGACGAGATTTTTACTCGACTGTTTTCCTCTTCAAAAGATATTGTTCTTGGTAAACAAAAAAATCTTCGATGGGCCGTTCTCGCTGTTTTATGCCGAGGAAATCTTCTTATCGAGGATTCCCCCGGAGTAGGCAAGACAACTCTTGTTTATCTCATTGCTAAATTGTTGGGAAGAAAACTTACAAGAATTCAGTTCACCAATGATCTTCTGCCTTCAGATATTTTAGGTGGCATAGTTTTTGATAGAGACAAAAACGATTTTTATTTTAGGCGAGGGCCTATTTTCGGTGAAATGATTTTAGTTGACGAACTCAATAGGGGCACTCCAAAAACACAGAGCGCCCTCTTGCAAAGTATGGAAGAAAAACAGGTTAGTATCGAGGGAAAAGATTATGATCTTCACGAAAACCATTGTGTGATTGCCACTCAAAACCCCTACGATCATATAGGAACATTTAATTTGCCAGAATCTCAAGTAGATAGATTTTTTATGGCCATGACACTGGGACTTCCCACCAGAGAACACGAAAAAACAATTATTCAAACCGAAAATGCAAAAAAAGTCATCAATGATATCGGGGTTATCCTCAGTGAGGATATACAGAAAAAAATTTTTCAACAACTTTCATCTGTTACAACGACGGATGCCCTTCTGCAATATGCCTTAGATATTCTGGAATACCTAAGAAAGATTGAACACGTGGGGAATATTTCACTACGAGCGGGAAGAGACCTCATCCGAGCATCAAAAGTAAATGCTCTTATTGAAGGGAGAATATTTGTTATTCCGGAAGACATTAAATTTGTGGCCCCTGCTATTTTCTCTCATCGGTTAGGCCTCTATAAAGGAGTCAAACACGGCCTCTTACTCGTGAAAAAGGCCCTTCAAGAAGTGGCCGTTCCTTGAAACGTCCCGTTATCTATATTTTACCAACGGCAATAGGACTCTATTTTATAGCAGTAACACTCATCCTTTTCATGATTTCACTTTTTTTTGCCCATTCTCTCGCCTATGCCACCACTTTTCTTTTTTTTTCTTTCATCTGTTTCTGTGCTTTTATCACCAATTCAAATATAAGATCTATCTCGTTGGATCCCTTAACGAATCATAAATATCACGGCCACGAAGATCAACAAACCTGGAGTCTTCTTATAAAAAATCATGGACAGAGGACAAGATATCAAATATTTTTCAAAGGCCCACTACACATTGAAAACCCCATTCACATTGGGCCTTTGAAAACAGAAAAATTATTCTTTGCTACCTCGTTGAAAAGAGGCATTCATACACTCAAGACCTTAAGGCCTTGTTCCGACTTTCCCGTGGGGCTTTTTTGTGCTTGGGTTGTAAAAAAGTTCGATTTAAGGTTTTTTATTGCTCCTAAAAGAGAAAATAAAACTCATCTTTGTATAGAGAATTTTGAACACTTTGGAAGAAATGAAGGGGAAAGTGCAGACAAAATACAAGGAAGAGATGAATTTGTTGACTACAAAGAATACACAAATGGAGATTCCGTCTCAAGTATTGATTGGAAAAAAAGTTATCAGGATAACATCTATGTAAAAAATTATCAGGGAAAGTCCTCAAAAATCTATTTTATCAACGAAAGTATCATTGAAAGTCATGTTAAGAATAAAAGAGACATTATTACCTGCATAAGTTATTTTGTTGAACTGTGTAATACAAAAGGAGTGCATTATGCCGTTAAGATCAACGGTAAAACTTCCTCTTTTGGTAAAGGCCGCCAGCATTGGAAAAACATTATAGAGAGATTGGCCTCTTTTCAAGAGGAAAGGGAAAATTGAAAGATAAAAATCTTTTTTATTATACAGTTTGTTATTTTGTTTTTTGTTGGCCTTTTCTAATTAAAAATTACGACTTTTCGATCATCATGTTTTGCCTATTAGGCATATCCCTAAGCTGTTTTATAAAACAAAAAAATATTAAAATTAAAAAAGGCAGCAAAATTCTATTTACCCTGTTCACCGTTGCCTTTTTTTATAAAAAATTTGGAACATTTAGAGGAATAGAACCTAGCATTGCTCTCTTGAGCATGATGGCGGTTGGAAAGTCTCTAGAACTAAAAACGAAAAGAGATTATTGCATCTTTCTTTTGATTGTAAAACTCATCGTTATGGGGAATATTCTTATTGTTGAATCTCTTTTTTATATTCTCTTTGTCATTATATCTACATTTATCCTTTTTTATCTTCTTTTTCTCATTCATTGTGAAAAAAACTTAAAACTGACATGGAAATTAAAAAAAACTTATATAGGGATGTTTCTAGCTGCTTTACTAACGTCTATTCCCCTTTTTTTTATTTTCCCCAGATTAAATATAGGTTTTTTAAATATAAGTAATGTGACTCAAAATTCTGCAACGGGATTTACTGAAGAACTCAGACCGGGAGAGATTGCAAAACTCTATAAAAGCAATGAAACCATTTTTAGTGTTGTCTTTGAAGAAAAAGTGCCTCCACAGGAATCTCTTTACTGGCGTGGGGAAGTTTTAGGAGACACGGATGGCATAAATTGGAAAAAGGAAAAGGCCGACCGGAAATACAATCATTACTTGGATGAAAAATCAATTTATAAGTACACTGTTCTTTTTGCCGGATATGGAACTGGGCAGCTATTTAATCTGCAAAATATAAAATCTATTGAACCTATTTCACGTTTTCATTATGTGGAAACAAGTCAAGGGATATTCAAGGCCTTTCCTTTATCTAAAAAAAAATTTTCTTATAAAGGAACAATTACTAAGATAAAAAGAATTTCTACACCAAAAAATTTAAATCGTTATCTTCAAACAAATACCGGCCCCTCTCCTCGATTGAAAAAACTTATAGCAGATTTATCATTAGGTAACGATACCTTAGAAAAAAAGATTGTTCGTATTGATAATTTTCTCAAGGGAAATGAATTTGTGTATACTTATGGGCCGGGAACCTATAAAAAAGAAAATTTCTTAGATGAATTTTTTTTTACAAGAAAAAAAGGCTTTTGTGGACACTTTGCTTCGGCCACGGCCGTTTTAATGCGATTTCTTGGTATCCCATCTAGAGTTATTATAGGATTTCAAGGAGGAACTCAGGGACATTTAAACAACTTTCTCATTAAGGCCCGAGATGCCCATAGTTGGATTGAGTATTGGAATGACAAAAAAGGTTGGGTACGATTTGATCCTACTCTTTCCGTTGCACCTGAAAGAATTACCATGAGTTCTCTCGAATATATTTTTCAGGAGTCGGAAAAGAGAGAACGGGAATCCTATATTATTAGGGCCGTAAAACAGGCACTTTTTCAAACAGAATCACTTTACTACTCATTAAATAACTACTTCTTAAACTATGACCTTGATGCTCAAAAAGCTTTTTTCAAAGGCATCTTTAATCTTGCAATAGAGTACAAGGCCCTACTCTTGGGAATTTTTGTCATCGTGGCCGCTTTTATTACAGTCTACTTTTTTTCCCCGGAAGAAGGTATCATTCTCTGTGACCCCTATAGAAAACTATATTTAAAAGTATTAAAAAAACTAAAAAAAAAGGGAGTTCATATTAGAACAAGTGATGGACCGAAGGATGTTTTGTCAAATTCTCGACCTTTTCTTAATACAGAGTCTTTCAAAAAACTCAAAGGCATCATACTACGCTACATAAAGCTTCGTTACGGCGCAGAGAAAAATTTTAGAGAGAGTAAAGAAAAATTAGTAAAATTGGTAAAAGATTTTTAGCAATTGCAATAACAAGATGTATTCCATTTTTGTGTCGTCTTCGAGCGTGTGTTCAAAGGGACGGAAGGGAATTACGGAATCCCCTTCAGAGATCGGGACTACTCACACTAAGAAAACCTTAGGAATCGTCCAAAAATAACCTAGACGTTTTTGGTTAATCAACGGAGCAGATATCACTAAACCCGAATTCAACTAACATATATGAAGTTCTCCCTCTTTTAAGAGGCATCAAAAGGTGCCAAAATTGAAGAAATTCTCTTCATAAGGAGAGGATCAATTTAAATAAAAAAGGGAGAACTTATGAAAAGAGTTAGCACGGTGGGTATTGATTTAGCAAAAAATGTTTTTCAGGTCTGTGATACGGACGAGAAGGGAAAAATAATTTTCAACAAAAAGGTGTCTCGGATAAAGTTACTTCCGACAATAGAAAAACTGGATAAAACAGAGGATTTTCTTGTTGCCATGGAATCCTGTGGAGGAACGCATCATGTAGCGAGAACTCTTCTTGAAAAAGGGTATAACGCCAAACTGATTTCCGCTAAATTCGCAAAACCCTTTGTAAAAAGAAGGACGGCGCTTGTCAATGAGATACGAGGATTTCTCTTAGAATACGGGATTTGCGTAAATCAGGGGATTTTAAATTTAAAAAAATCTCTTCCGGGAATTCTGGAGAATCAAGAAAACAGACTTACGAGCGATTTCTGCTCACTTCTTCGGGAACTTTATGAAGAATTAGAAAGAAGCTTTGAGAAAGTCGAAGATTGTGAGAAAAAATTAAAGTTAATCCACGCTAAGGATGAGGACTGCCAACGATTAAGTAAAATTGACGGAGTTGGTTTAATCACGTCAACGGCAGTAGTGGCAGCAGTGGGTGATCCCAAGGCATTTAAGAATGGGAGGCAGTTTTCCGCATGGTTGGGATTGACTCCGAGACAATGCTCGACCGGCGGGAAAGCAAAGCTTTTAGGAATCAGTAAACGGGGAGATAGCTATATCAGAAAAAATTTGATACACGGATGTCGATCCGTGGTTAATCACTCTACAACAAAGACTGACAAAAGAAGTCGTTGGATACAAGAAAAACTTCCCTCTAAAGGGATAAATAAGGTTTCTGTTGCTCTAGCAAATAAGACGGCAAGAGTAGTATGGGTAATTCTAGCAAAAAAGGAAGAGTACAAATGCCCTCGGGGCAATTCTCTGCGGGAACTTTGAGGTTCCCTCACCGAGAATTGCCCCGAGAGATAAACGATTAACGGGAGGAAAATAAGAACTACAATCCATAAAGGAATGCGAAGAATAAAATAACGGTGATGGCACAATGGCACTTTGCGCCTGACGTCCTGTCATAGAGTGAATCGCCTCTCTGAAAACCTGAACATAGCAAGGGCACAATATTCAATGCCGAGGACTTGATAAGGACGGAGAGGGCAAATTCCACCAGGGCCGGGATGCAAAGAACATCCACAAAAAGGCCGGATATATGTATGCACCTATTCTTTTTTGTCAAAACTTGCATTTTATTCTTGTAATCGGGAGAGCTTCATATATGTTAGTTGAATTCAGGTTATTTTAAGGGATTGACTTTGCATATTTGCAGGGATTTTATACTATAAATCAAGGAAAAGCAATCACGCTTTTCCAAAACCAAAGTAGGAGGACAAAATGATACTGAACAATTTAAAAAAACCTTTAGAGAGAAAGCACTTGCTTTCAAAACTTTTTTTGGTGATTTCCCTCTCTCTCATCTTAGTTTTTCAAACGAAGGCGCAATACATAATCAAAATTGAAATCGAAGAAGAGAGACTTCAAGAGATTATTAAAAACGACAATCCAAACCTAGAAAGAATTCGTGAGATCATTCAGCAAAAACCATGGATTACTTTTGCTATGGATAAAGACGGCAACACCCCTCTTCACGATACTGCTCGGTACGGACGCCTCGACGTTGCCACTTTATTGCTTGACCGTAGAGCGGATATTGAAAGTAAAAATAAATATGGTTACACAGCTCTTCACTATGCTGTTCGGTATGGACACCTCGACGTTGTCACTTTATTGCTTGACCGTGGAGCGGATGTTGGGTTACACAGAGTAAAACTTGCCAATTGCTGGTTACACAGCTCTTCACTATGCTGCTCGGTACGGACACGTCGACGTTGCCACTTTATTATTGCTTGACCGTGGAGCGGATATTGAGAGTAAAAATGAATATGGTTACACAGCTCTTCACTATGTTGCTCGGTACGGACACGTCGACGTTGCCACTTTATTGCTTGACCGTGGAGCGGATATTGAGAGCAAAAATGAATATGGTTACACAGCTCTTCACTATGCTGCTCGGTACGGACAGGTCGATGTCGTTGCTTTATTGCTTGACGGATATTGAGAGCAAAAATGAATATGGTTACACAGCTCTTCACTATGCTGCTCGGTACGGACAGGTCGATGTCGTTGCTTTATTGCTTGACCGTGGAGCGGATATTGAGAGTAAAACTAAATATAGTGGTTACACAGCTCTTCACGATGCTGCTCGGTACGGACAGGTCGATGTTGCCGCTTTATTGCTTGACCGTGGAGCGGATGTTGAGAGTAAAAATAAAGATGGTCTCACAGCTCTTCACGATGCTGCTCGGTACGGACAGGTCGACGTTGCCACTTTATTGCTTGACCGCGGAGCGGGTATTGAGAGTAAAAATGAATATGGTTACACAGCTCTTCACAATGCTGCTCGGAATGGACACCTCGACGTTGCCACTTTATTGCTTGATCGTGGAGCGAATGTTGAGAGTAAAGGTAAATATAGTGGTTTTGTAGCTCTTCACTATGCTGCTCAGCTCGGACACACCGACGTTGCCACTTTATTGCTTGACCGTGGTGGAACGGATATTGAGAGTAAAAACAAAGATGGTTCCACAGCGCTTCACTATGCTGCTTTGGGTCGACACCCCGACGTTGTCGCTTTATTGCTTGACCGTGGAGCGGATATTGAGAGCAAAACTAACGCCGGAAAAACACCTTTTCAACTAGCAACAAATCAAGAGATAAGAGACCTCCTCGTTGAAAGAGGAGCAAAAGACGACTGAAGCATTTTCTCAGCAGTTTTCGGTACAGCCGCAGAGCGCATTTTTCAAAATCCCCTCTGAAAAATAAAAAACACCGAAAACTGCCGGGGTTTGTCTCCGGTTTTTTTAAATGCTTATTTTAAGGGATTGACTTTGCATATTTGCAGGGTTTTAATACTAAAAATCAAGGAAAAGCAATCACGCTTTTCTAAAACCAAAGTAGGAGGACAAAATGATACTGAACAATTTAAAAAACCCTTTAGAGAGGAAGCACTTGCTTTCAAAGCTTTTTTTGGTGATTTCCCTCTCTCTCATCTTAGTTTTTCAAACGAAGGCGCAATACACAATCGAAATTGAAATCGCAGAAGAGAGACTTCAAGAGATTATTAAAAGCGAGAATCCGAACCTAGAAAGGATTCGTGAGATCATTGAGCAAAAACCATGGATTACTTTTGCTATGGATAAATACGGCAACACCCCTCTTCACGATGCTGCTCGGTACGGACACGTCGATGTTGCCACTTTATTGCTTGACCGTGGAGCGAATGTTGAGAGTAAAGATAAATATGGTTACACAGCTCTTCACCGTGCTGCTTTGGGTCGACACCCCGAATGGACACCTCGACGTTGCAACAAATCACTTTATTGCAGTTGACCGTGGAGCCGAATGTTATTTTAAGGGATTGACTTTGCAATTTGCAAATACTAAAAATCAAGGAAAAGCAATAAAAACCAAAGTAGGAGGACAAAATAAATTTAAAAAACCCTTTAGTCTTTCAAAGCTTTTTTTGGTGATTTCACAGCTCTTCACTTCAAGATGCTGCTTGGAATCATTGGACATGGATTACCTCGACGTTGCTCGGTACTTTATTGCTTGACCGTGGAGCGAATGTTGAGAGTAAAACTAAATATTGCCACTTTATTGCTTGACCGTTAGAGTAAAACACACACAGCTCTTCACAATGCTGCTTACACAGCGGAATTGAGAGCAAAATTAACGCCGGAAAAACACCTTTTCAACTAGCAACAAATCAAGAGATAAGAGACCTCCTCGTTGAAAGAGGAGCAAAAGACGACTGAAGCTCTCAGCAGTTTTCGGTACAGCCGCAGAGCGCATTCACCCCTCTGATGCTGCTTTGGGTTTTTTTAAATGGGGACATATTTGCAGGGTTTTAATACTAAAAATCGACGTTGCACGCTTTATTGCTTGACCGTGGAGCGAAGAGAGACTTCAAGAGATTGAGAGAACCTAGAAAGGATTCGTGAGATCATTGAGCAAAAACCATGGATTACTTTTGCTATGGATAAATACGGCAACACTCTTCACGATGCACGGACACGTCGATGCCACTTTATTGCTTGACCGTGGAGCGGATGTTGAGAGCAAATATAAAGATGGTTACACAGCTACTATGCTGCTTGGAATGGACACCTCGACGTTGCCACTTTATTGCTTGACCGTGGAGCGAATGTTGAGGAGCTCTTCACTATGCTGCTTGGAAAGGACATCTCGACGTTGAATTGCTTGACCGTGGAGCGGATGTTGAGAGTAAAACTAAATATAGTCGTTAGCTCTTCACAATGCTGCTTGGAAAGGACATCTCGACGTTGCCACATTGCTTGACCGTGGAGCGGATGTTGAGAGTAAAACTAAACATGGTAACACAGCTCTTCACCGTTCATGGGCACCTCGACGTTGCTAATTTATTGCTTGACCGTGGAGCGAACGTTGAAAGCAGAACTGACACCGGAGAAACTCCTTTTCAACTAGCAAAAAATCAAGGGATAAGAGACCTCCTTGTTGAAAGAGGAGCACAAGACGACTGAAGCGTTTTCTCAGTAGTTTTCGGCACAGCGCAGAGCGCATTTTTCAAAATCCCCTCTGAAAAGTAAAAAATGTGGGAGAAAAAAGTTTACGAAAAATTTTCTCAAAAATAAAAAGCGCTGAAAACCGCTCGGGTTCTGGGTGCGGTACATTGACGTCTAGCATTAAAAAGAATCCTTCTTTTGGCACGGGTTGTGCATCTCTCCTGGTAAAAACAATTTGGAAGAAATAATGCATGCAAGGATTTTCGGCGTAGTTGAGTTTCAAAAACGCTACCGTTTTATCAATATTTTTGGACACGGAGGACACGGTATTCCCGGCATTTCTTTTACGGGCGGAGGGCCTTTTCTCAAGGTACTAAAAGAAAAGATACTCTACCTTATCAAGGACAAAGGACTCACTATCCCCTTGCGAAAGTATTCCATCACTATTGAACTTCCCTCTTTTCTTCAATCGGGAGCGGCCGGAAGAGAAGAACATCTCCTCAATCTAGAACTCCCTATTCTTGTGATCTTCCTTCAACTCTCCGAAAACATCAGGATCAAGAATCTTGAAAGGTGCTTTTGTGCAGGACAGGTGAAGATTAACGGAACGATCTCTTCTTGGAGGCCTTCTCCTCAGTTTCTCGAGAATATAGAATTAAAGGCCGGTAGACGCGCTTGTTATCTGGCCCTTGACGACAAGATACCTTCAAGGATTACTAGGATTTCTCTTCGTAAAGTCAATCCTCGATTGTTTTGCTAAGGCCCTAAGCTTTTAGCTATTCAGTTAGCGACACCTCATAGGCCGTGACAATAGAGAGGCGGTCGCTTTCAAAGCTAACCACAACGCGTAATACCCTATTGTCTTGAATCCTTCCTAGAAATGCGTAGGTCCAATGATTGTTGCTGAAATTATCACGTCTTTTTTCGTGGTATAGATTTTGCAATACGATCTTTATATCTTCTTTTGAAATGTGTTCTCCTATCATTTCTAATGAGGCCGTAGAAGTGTATGAGATACTACCTTCTCGGAGATGCTTTCGGATACGGCGGTACAAGGGCTTGATTTTTGATTTAGGAAAGCGGTTGTTCCTGTCGTGGAAAAAATGATCAGGGTTCAAAGGTTGAGAAATAGATTTGATGAAACTAAAGGAACTTTGGCAATTCTCCTCAGTATTTCCCCAAGCAAGGGAAGTTGATAGCAGAATAGAGACATAAAAGATTTTTTTGACAATCATAACACCCATTCCGAGTTATCAACAGACGGTAGTAGTTTCATTTGAGGCCTAAGTTAGCATATAGCATTGAATTTTTCAAGCATTTCATTTAAGAGATTCGCGAACATGCTTGGTGCGTTATTTTCGGTTATTTCTCCGTCTGAAAGGTACGGAAGAGAACTTTTGTCTAGAATTCCGAGAATTCGCAGTATCTGTAGCTGGTGCCCGAGGCGAGACTTGAACTCGCACGTCCTGTTAGGGACAACGGATTTTAAATCCGCAGCGTCTACCGATTCCGCCACTCGGACTTATTTTAAATGGAATTGTGAACTATCGTCGTAAGTATTGTCAATTGCTCTTTAACATGTTCTTCTGAACAAGGATGCTTTAGCAATGAAAAGAAGCGACATATTGGATTCCCTCTTTCGCTTTACCGATTCTCGAACTCTCTCCCCCTGTATTTTCGGCCCATTACCTTCACCACTAAGATTTGACCTCAAAGCACAGATGCCGGATCCTCTAACCGATATATTCACCTATGCACAAACAGCTGACCTCCTCCTACTTTCAGGCCCTGTATCCCATGCTCAAATCCCGTTACTCAAAAAATTCTATAATTCCATGCTCAACCCTCGATGGGTCATTTATGTAAGAAACAATATTTTTGATTCGCTCCCCTATCGCTCTTATAATCTCATCAATAATATTGAAGATATTATTCCTATAGATATAGAATTATCGGAACATCCGTTAACCAATGCGGCCCTCATCGAGGCCCTTAAACTCCTAAAAAACAATATATTGAGGAAAAAGATTGGAAGGTGAAAGAGAATGCTCTCCTCACGATCTATTTGACTTGGTTAAAACACAAAAAAATAATGAGGCCGTAACGCTCTTATTAGACATCTTCTGTACCGACCTCTTCCCTTCTTCTCCCTATAAATCTCGATTTAAATTAACCTACAGATTTCTTAATATGAACACCCACGCAAGACCTCACTTTGTCGTCACCATTAATGAAGGCACTATCGTCGATACACTGTCTCCTTTATGGCCGAACGCCTCCTGTTACGAAATGGAAATTTACGATCTTTTTGGAATTAAATTTAGCAGAACCTATACAAGAATTTTTACAAAAAATACCCTAACGGGATTTCCCCTAAGGAAAGACTTTTCTTCTAAGAAACAGGACAACCACTACCTTCAAGAAAACGAACAAAATGACGACTGGTATTATTGGTATCCTCTCTACCCCTACAATAAAGGGGCCATGCTTTTCAAATTAAAAATGAAAGGAGAAATGATCATCGAAAGCGACGCTACACCGGGTTATTCCCATAGAGGTATTGAAAAAATTCTTGAACATATACCCTATCACAAGGCCTTTCCTCTTATGGAAAGACTTGACACGGACACTTCCCTCACCTATTCCCTTCTTTGGGTCAAGGCCGTTGAAGAACTTTGCCACATTGATATTCCCAAGAGGGCCAAGGCCCTCCGAATGGTTTTTTTAGAAATAGGACGAATTTATTCCCATATTTTTTCTATTGATCAAATGATGATCCATTTCGGCCTTATATCCTTTAATCTTCCCTTTTTCCAATTTAGAAAAGAAGTGGAAACCCTTTTTAATGATTACAAAAAAACAAAATATTTTTCAAACATCGCTGAAATTGGAGGACTAAAAGATGTAGATTTGCAATGGATAAACAAGTGCATGAAATTTCTCGAAAACTTACAAGACCATCTTAAAATTATAGAGGGTATGTGTTCTCACGATCAAGACTGGATGAAAAAATTGGAACATTTTCGTATTGATCCTTCTTTTGCTATTGAATGGGGATATTCCGGACCTTATTTACGCTCTCTAGGTCTCAACTATGATATTAGAAAGGCCTCTCCATATTATTTTTATAAAGATGTAGACTTTGAAATCCCTCTTGGAATTTACAATACGGGATACGACCATTATCTTGTTAAAATAGAAGAAGTTCGCCAATCTATAAAAATTATCTCTCAAATATTAAACAACCTGCCCGATGGAGAATCTATGCGAAAAGATATTTCATTTTTCTTTGAAGACACTCATTCTAAAGAGGATTTTTTCAAACATGTCACAAGAGGATTAAATGCCTATAAAGGAGAAGTCTACTCATTTCTTGAGGGCCCTTGTGGAGAAGTCGGCATTTATCTTATGAGCACAGGAGATAATAGGCCCTATCGTGTTAGACTTCGTTCACCTCATTATCCTATACTCTTCTCGTATAACGAACTTTTCAAACAGAAAACCATTCAAGAAATTGATGATATACTTAATTGTTTTTCTCTTTCTATGGCCGAGATAGATCGATGATTCTTCATAAATCTCTCTATAACAAATATTCTTTTTTTCGCTCTCTTGCTAAATTCATCGCCTACCTTATTGGATCATTGCGATTTTTGTTCAAACATCAATCTTTTCAAAAAGAGGACTTTCTACCAATTCCCTTTCTCATACAACATCAAGGAAACTTTCGTTGTAATGCCTGTGGACTCTGTGAGGATATTTGTCCGGTACAGTGTATTGAGGTTTCGGCCGTTGACAAAAACAAAAAACCCTTTGAAAGAACAATGAAAGATTTCATTTTGGCCCCTCACCAATGTATCCATTGCCATTACTGTGAACAGGTTTGTCCTGAAAAGGCCATCACTATGAAATCTCCTCCAAGGGAATACCTCTTTACGAGAGAAACATTAGATGCCCAAAAGCTTATAGAGAGTATTTCCTAAGGATTTATCTTCTTATTTAGATCTCGCCAACTCTTGCCTTTTCTTGCCGATCTTTGTTTTTGATACTTTTTTACGGCCCTCATATGTTCCTTATAATTGTTTGAAAATACATGAGTTCCATCATTTTGTGAGACAAAATAAAGATAGGTGTGTGTTTGTGGATTAATTACGGCCGTAATCGATGCAGACCCGGGGTTTGAAATAGGGCCTATAGGTAATCCAGAAATCTTGTATGTATTATAGGGGGTAGTTTCTCTAAGGTGATGCCTTTTGAGATTACCTTTATAAGTCTTCCAGATACCGTAAATTGTAGTTGGATCTGACTGTAGTCTCATGCCGCTTTTTAAGCGGTTGTGAAAAACTCCTGCAATAATAGGGCGCTCCCAGGGGGCCCCGGTTTCTTTCTCTACAATAGAGGCCAATATAATCACTTCATAAGGAGTTAAGTTTGTGTGAGGAAATTCTATGCCTTCAATATATTTTTTAAAAGCAGTATACAATCTTTTAATAACATCTTTTTCTCGAGAAAGAGGTTCAAAGCGATAGGTATTTGGAAAGAGGTATCCCTCACAATTGGGGCCTTTGATACCGAGTTTTTTGAGAAAAGAGGTATCGTGACAAAGAGATATAAAGGCCTTTGCATTAGAGATAACTCCTTTATTCTTCAAAATTTCTGCAATTTGATAGAGATTTTTTCCTTCGGGAATCGTCACTTTTACATTGATGGATTGCCCTAAAGTGAGAAGTTCAACAATTTCTATCATGTTCATACCTGAGGTAATTTTGTACGTTCCTTTCTTAAATTTCATCATGAGATCGTTATACTGAACATAGCGATAGAAAAGTCGAGTACTTTTTATAAGCTCTTGTCTGTAAAGTCTTTTGTTAATGCCGACCAGTCCCTCTCCCGATGTAATTTCAAAGATTTTATCCTCTCCTCGATAACGCCACAATTGAATATCGTAGTAAATTTTCGCTCCCAGCAGAAAAAAGGCCAAGACAGGCGAGAGGATACCAAAAAGAAAGAAGTGTTTTTTCATGTTTATTAAACGTCCCCCTTAAGGATTAAGTATGGCCTTAAAAGCAATGAAAGTTAAGGGTGAAAAAAATCTTCGAGAATCATACTCGCGGCCAAAGAATCAACTTTTTTGGAATCAACCTTAAAATTGTATTTAGGGGATCGTTTCATAAGGTTTTCCGCTTCTATTGAGGAAAGGGACTCATCTTGGTAAAATATCTCTCTTTGCAACTTGACAGATAAAAAACGTCCAAACCTTTTTACTCTAAAAGTCATAGATGAATTTTCGCCATTTAGGTAGAGGGGAAGTCCCAAGACGATATGATCGATTTCTTCCTCTTCGATAATTTTGGCAATCATTTCCACGGCCTTTCCATCACTCTGTCTCGATATACTTTCAGAGGGGAGAGCAAAGGGGTATCTTCCAACGTGATACAGGGATAGTCCTATGGTTTTTGTACCATAGTCTATGCCCAGAAATTTTTTCCCACAGAAATGTTGAAATTTCTCAGTGATCAAAATAATCCCCCTCCTCGGCATAACGCTATGCATATTTTGTTTTTACTTAACGCTTTATACAAAGAGCGGAGGTTAAAAGTCTATATAATTTTTAAGAGAGGATATTGCAGAGGTTGAACTCTGAGTCCCCATACATTGGATTTTTCTATTACACCCTAATCCTTTTACGAATGACTACTTTATTTCCTTTCATCATTTCCTTTCATCATAGGCCGATGATAATATTTATCTGAGAGCTTTTTGACAAAATGGATACCGAGCTTACCGATAGTTCTTTCCTCTAAACTTGAAACTAAATCTATCTTGTAGATTTTATTGAAAGGATTGAAAGATCCTCCATTATCGACAATTTTAACAATCACATCTTTTCAATTCTACGTAGAAAAACATCTATACAAATCCGAAGATAAAAAAAACTTTGATCATCCAGGATGTTATTTTCCCCCTGAATTCGTGGAACATAAAATGAAGTGATTTCTCTATATCTTCAGCAATAATCAATCCTTCTCAAGAATATTTGAATATGTTAGAATACTTTCTTGGAAACAATTAGTGAATAAGAGAATCCTCCTCTATGGACTGGGACTTTCAAGCAAAGCTGCCTTAAATTTGGCCCTTCGGGAAAAAGTCCAAGTTTATCTTGTCTCTCATGGAAGAGTTGACGATTGGCGGCCGAAGAACATTTCCAAAGAATGGGCCTTTAGCGAAGAGGATGTTTCCTCTTGGGAAAAGGCCCTTTGTAATACAGATACGGTAATTCTTTCTCCGGGTATCCCGAGTTCTCGTCCTCTTGTTAAAAAGGCCTTGGAGAAAAATATCGATGTTATCGGAGAAATCGATTTTGCCTGTCGCTTTTTGAAAACAGAAACCGTTATTGCCGTGACGGGAACAAACGGAAAAACAACGACGGCCACTATGCTTAGAGATATGCTGAAAGCGGCCGATAAACATGTCTTTCTTGGAGGGAACATTGGGAATCCTCTTTCTAACTATGTTCTCAATAAAAAATATTGTGAGTTCATAGTTCTGGAGCTTTCTAGTTTCCAATTGGAAACCATCTGTTTTCTTAAACCTCATTTGGCCATTTTTCTCAATATCTATAATCACCATGGTGAAAGATATAAGACTCAGCAAGATTATTTAAAAGCGAAGTCTCGTCTGACAACGAATATGATGTTAGGCGATTATCTCATTCATCTCGATACTCCGGAACTCTCAGGACTCTACCAAAAAAAAGACTTTCATACAATCAAGGTCCCCCTCAATCCCTCTGGGGTCAAAAAGGCACTGAGTCCTTTTGACCTTGCAAAGATAAAAATTTTAGGGGAACACAACTTAATCAACTTTGTCTTTGTTTTACAGGCGGCCCGAACTCTAGGTATTGATCTCAAGTTTTTTGGGCAGCTTCTTGAAAACTTCCAAGGGATCGAACATCGCTTTGAAAGAATTGAATCCCATTTAGGAAAATTCGTTATTAACGATTCTAAGAGCACAAACTTTTCGGCCACGGAAACGGCCCTTAGCTCGTTAAAATCCTATCGGAGAAAAATTACTTTAATTCTCGGAGGTCAAAAACGAGGCAAAAACGATTTCCCTTCTCAAAAATTTATAGAAGAAGTAAAAAAATCTTGTTGCGAGATTCTTGTTTACGGAGAAGTACGATTTATTCTTGCAACTTCATTATCTTCAACAAATATGACCTCTTTTCAAACCCTCCAAGAAGCATTAATGCACCTAAAAAAAGGGCCTATAAGAGAGGTTATACTTTTTTCTCCGGCCTTTCCCTCTTTTGATCAATTTGAAAGTTATAAGGCCAGGGGAGAGGCCTTTAAGCGCTTTTCTATGTGAACTCAGTAATTAAAACGAAAACCCTACAGAGATGATTTGTTCTTTTAGTTTTTGAGTTTTACTTATACCAAACGGGTCTCCCCATTCTTTCTTAAAACCCTTTGATTTAGATACTCTACCTACAATAGTATTTCTTAGAGAAAATCCAACAAAAATATTTTTTACATTAAGATCAAGGCCTAATTGCCATAAATACCCAAGCTTTTCTTCAAAAGACAGACTCCCGTATGCACCTTGTATATTTTGTTGAAGATAGAGCAGTGAAGCACCGATTCCGGCAAATAATCTCAAATATAAATTTTTGTCTATTCTTTTTATCATGCCAAAATTAACGAGTCCTGATATCGGTTGAATAGAATTTTTATAGGTTTGTGTATTTTTAACCTTTTTCATCCATTTATTTTTTTCGTTTTCAAAATTTTTGGGCCTTCGTTCATTCAGAACAATATCTCCACCAAAGGAAAAAAAAGGAAAAAGAATGCTTCCTTGGTTTGTATCTCTATTAAAAATGCGAATGTGTTCAAAACCTATTTTAACACCATTATTAATTTTTGAATTATTTAATTTATTACTAAATGAATACATCCCGAAAAATACTCGAAGGCGTTTTTCAATATTCGGTTTTGGTACTGCGACAGGAACTTTCTTATTTTCTTCTTTTTTTTCTTCTTCTTTTTTACATTCTTCTTTTTCATTTTTCTTTTTTGCCCCTTTTGCTTTTTCCTTTTTATTTCTTTCCCCTTTTGCTTTTTTACATTCTTTTTTCTCTTTTTCTTTTTTTATTTTTTCCTCTTGTTCTCTCTCTATTTTCATTCCTACTGCGCTTTCTGCTTTAACATTTGCTTTTCTTGTTGCTTCCTCCTTTTTCTCTTGTGTTTCTTCTTCTCTTTGCTCTTTTGCTTCTTCTTCTCTTTGTTCTTTTGCTTCTTCTTCTCTTTGTTCTTTTGCTTCTTCTTCTCTTTGCTCTTTTGCTTCTTCTTCACTTTGTTCTTTTGCTTCTTCTTCTCTTTGTTCTTTTGCTTCTTCTTCGCTTTGTTCTTTTGCTTCTTCTTCGCTTTGTTCTTTTGCTTCTTCTTCACTTTGTTCTTTTGCTTCTTCTTTGCTTTGTTCTTTTGCTTCTTCTTCGCTTTGTTCTTTTTCTTCTTGTCCTTTTTGTTTTCTTTCTGGTTCGGCCCTTTCTTCTTTATTTTCTACTTTTTTATTTTCTTCTTTTTTACCTTGTGTACCTTCTTCTTTTCCTTCTATCTTATTTTTTTCTTTTTTACTTTTTTCTTTCTCTCCTTTGTTCGTTTTTTCTTTTCCGGTTGCCTCTTTGTTGTTTTTTATCTCAAGTTCGAGTTTTTGAATTTCCTTCTGAAGTTCTTGTCTCTTCTTTTTTTGTTTTAAAGCATCCAACCTTTTTTGGAGTGCTTCAATACTTGCTTGATTATCTAGGGCCTCAACAGTACTTGACAAAAGCACAACAACTAATGAAAGAAACAGATTCCTCATAGAATTATCCTAATAGTGATTTTTAATCAAATCAAATGCTTTTGTAATCGGAGTAAGGCAGTTTTTTAAGCAAACTTATTTTTAGTCAAAAGGGTCTCCCTCAAGTAAGGCCCCATGCCTCATGGTATTGATAGCAAAAGAACGGGGATAAACAAAGGCCCGAAGATAAGAAGAGATATCTGTTAGAGGAGGGGCGTCGAGTGGCGTTAGCACTTTTCTCACCCGTTTTTCTTTAAGTTTCCCATCAAAAATAAGATTTGTAACATTTTTGATTTCATCAATTGTTCCATCGATAATAACAGTTTCTACGAAAGGATTCTGAATATTCTTTTCAATTGCATCCTCTTGGAGGTTATAAATATCGAAGTTTTTCCGAGAGATTTTTGAAGCAATAAAAATTTCACTTACATATTTCCACCATGAATAAGACTCTTCCGACATAGCGAGAACGGTAATTTTTGTACCCACGCTTAATGCCGAAAAAAAATAAAAAAGCGTTGTTAGAGAGGGATTATTATTGAAGACCACAAAGACGGCCCGGTCATTTTTAAGAGAGTAGTTATTAAAAGATATCTGCCCAAGGATTCTTCGATTGTACTCTTTTTTATTGAGAAAACTTTCTAAGTTTTCTCTTATGTATTCATAGTAAGGGCGAATGTCTTTGTAAAAATGTTGAAAAATTTGAGTGAATGAGTCAACGGCCTTAAGGACACAAGAGACACGTTGAGAATAAGAAGTGAAACTTTTTCTTTTATTATATGCATTTTTGTTTGGAGGGAAATGAGGCATTCGATGAAATCTTTCAACATAGTGGCGTCCTCCGGCCTTCGGTCCCGTACCGGATAACTGAAATCCTCCGAAAGGTTCTACGGCAACACGAGCACCCGTAATGGATCTATTAACATAGATATTACCGGCCCTCATTTTTGAAGAGAGGTAGTCAATGTCATCTTGCGATTGTGAATAAATCCCCCCTGTTAATGCATAATTTGTGGAATTGAATATGGCCAAGGCCTCATCAAGTGTACGATAAGAAACTAAGTGTAGGACAGGCCCAAAGAGTTCTTGTTGAAGAAAACTTTTCTCACAAAAAGAGCGGGCCTTGTCAATTTCAAAAAATGTCGGGCCAACAAGATAACCAGGAAATGCTTCCTTCGTTCTATCAAGAACCACTCTACCCTTATGATGTTTAACTTCAAGAACGGCCTCTTTAACCTGCCTTTGAATGCGTCTTTTATCCTCCTTTGTAATAAGTGGATTGATAGTTGTCGAGAAATCCCAAGACGGCCCTATTTTTAAATCACCTATGGCCTCTTTTAGTCTGTTGGTAAGTCGTTCTTTGATATTGTCGGAGACAATAACACGAGAACAGGCCGAACATTTTTGCCCGGAATGGCCAAAGGTCGAGTAGAGTATGCCAGCTACGGTTTCATCGAGTTCGGCATTATCCGTTACAATAATGCCGTTTTTACCTCCCATCTCCGTAATACTTACGGCGGGGTAAATCTTGTTTGTACGCTTATTTTCATACATTCTTTTTGAAACTGTATGCTGAATGGCCAGCCCTACATTTTTTGACCCAGTAAAAGCGACTGTAGAGATGCGTTCATCGGCAATGAGTTTTGCTCCAATGCTTTCACCGATACCGGGAAGGTGAATAAGGGTATGGCGGTCTACTCCGGATTCATGAAAAATATCCACGAGAACTTGGGCCGTTAAAGGAGTTTGCTCTGCCGATTTGAGAAGAACCGTATTGCCTGCAACGAGTGCAGCTGCAGTCATTCCGCAGGGAATGGCCAAAGGGAAATTCCATGGTGCGACCACGGCCGCAACTCCCCGAGGGCCTATTTGAGGAAACATTTTTTGAAGTCTAGTTTCTTCTCTAGCATAAAAGTTTAAAAAATCTATGGCCTCGTCTACATCACCAAGGGCCTCAAGAAGTGTTTTTCCCGATTCATAGGACACAAGACTTGCAAGCTCTCCTCGTCTAACCAACAAACGGCAAGCAACCTGTATAAGTGCAGATACCCGATTTTTCCAAAGGCCGGGCCAAGGGCCTTCAGAATAATTTCTATGACAAGCCGAAACGACCTTAGCAACATCATCTTCATTAGCGAAACGGATACGTCCAACGGAAAGCGATGTATCCGATGGACAGAAAACTTCGGAAATTTCACCCGATAGCGGAAAGGATGTATGATAGGTTTTCCCAAGTTCTTTTTGGAATTTTTTCAGTGCAATTTTCATGACCTCATACTCTTCTTTAATATAGAGACGGGTAGGACATATGTTGACAAAACCACCGGAAAAATCTTCTAAATTTACATCTCTTACAAGAGAACCTTCTTGAAGTTTTTCTGTGTGTACATCTTCCGGCCTTTGAAGAACGGCACCGGTTGTTTGTGATCTCATAAAAGTAAGTACTCCTACTTGTGAGGAATTTTCCAGAATTCTTCTCACAAGATAGGCCATACCCGTAATAAGAGGGCCTATAGGAATATAATTTCTTACGGCCCAATTCATTTTAACAAGTCCATTGGAAAGTCCTTCTGATGTCATATGAAGACATTGATGTTCAATGGGGAGAGCTTTAGGAAAATGTCTTTCTCTCAAAACCTCACAAAACACATGCTCTGAAAAATTATGGGAGGCCAAGCACAATTGAACGCAGGAAGAATTATCAAGAATTTTAAAAACGAGTTGCCTAAAACAAAGGTCTGTTTCTTCTTTGTTGAGAAATTCCGGTGCCTCAAACCCATAAGCTGATGCTTCGGTGGTTTCAGCATCCCAATAGGCCCCTTTTACAAGCCGAATGGGTATGTTAAGTCCCCGTTCTTTTGCGAGAGAGATAATGTCTTCAAGGTGTGTATGAGAGTCTCTCAAATAGGCCTGAAGAACGAATCCGATATTTCCGTAATCTTTAAATTTTGGAGTTTCGAGTAACACACGTTTTGTTATTTGGAAAACAGTATCTCGATGGAAGTAGTGTTCAGCGTCAATATTGATAAAAACTTTATGGTCATGGGCCTCTTTAAAAATATTTACAAGTCTTGGGGCCGCATCCGCATAAGTGTAATCAAAGGCCCAAGGTTTAAAATCCACACATAGGGCCGAAACTTTAATGGAAACATGGGCCTTGTTTATATCGGCCTTATTGCGTTCTCCCTTGTTGATATGAAGAAAGAGTCCGCGAATGAGCTTTACGACCTCGTCTCGATAGTGATCGGCCTCTTTTTTCGAAACCACTAGTTCTCCCAATCGATCGAGAGTCGCATCTCTTCCGCTGGCAAAAAGAGAAAGCATTGACTTTTCGGCCTTTTCAATAGTTTCTCCGGCAATAAACCTCCTGGCCATAAAACGAACAGACCATCGGGTAATGTTTCCAAGTATTTTTGCCGGAAGAATTCGCAAGACAAATGTTGTTGTTTTGAAAAAAAACTCAAGAGCAGGGGGGAGCGGAAGAAATTGTTTAGCATTGGTAAGATGTTTTGCTTTGCGGTGGTCATCGGAGAGCCGTCTCAATGTTTCAAGCAGTATTCTCTTGATCTCTTGTTCACTATGAGCAAAATCAAGAGAAGCGAGAATAGCAACAAATTTAAGCAGGTGAATTCTCAAGAGAGCATAAGTCGTTGTTAGAGATAAGACCTTGTTTGAAATTTTCTCAAATATAGTAGGTTTATATGAGTTAATTTCACCTAAAAGCTTTTCTGCAATAGGCCCCATTACTTCAATAACATCTTTATATCGATAATCTTGATTATCACCCTTCAAAAGTTCCGGCCCGTTTATCTTGTAAGAGAGTTGTTGGTAAACAGAAGGAAATGTTATGGGATTAAGGCCTCGAATTTTGTGAACAAAAATTCTTAAGTCCTCCTTGTCAAAGAGGGATGCAAGAAAAAAATCTTGTCCAGGCCTTAGAGAGGAAAGACGAATCGCGTATTCATCGTAAAATATAGAACACAAAAAAAGACACCCTCTAAGATTTAGAGGAAAGGAAAAATTGTGAAAAGGGGCCTTAAGTAAGTAGGACACCTTGTCCGTTAGTTCTCCTATAGGTCGGTCTTCTTCCAAGAGAAGAGGTGCATACACGTCATAAAAGGCCGTTTTCCAACGAGTCCCTACAAGAGGCCTTTCTACAATATTTGGCAAATACATGGAGTAAGAATATAACTTGAATTAAGGGCCTTTTCCATAGGGCCGCTTGATAAAGAAAAAATAAAAATTTTTTTGGCATATTGCAATAGGGATTTTCGATGGATCGAATTACCGACCCTCTTTCAATCCCGTAGATATTTAGAGTAGCGAACCCAATGACAGTATTCACTCGGAAGTTCTCCAAGAAAACGGGCCGGGTCATTACATTTAATTTTTCCAAAGAGCATTCTACCTTGGGCAAAGGTGAGGTATAGCCTCTTTTTGGCCCTTGTCATGGCCACATAAAATAATCGTCTTTCCTCTTCAATACTCTCATTGCCTTCCTCTAAACTTTGATAACTTGGAAAAATATTTTCCTCTACACCTATAACAAAAACATAAGGAAACTCTAACCCTTTTGCGCTGTGAACCGTCATAAGAGAAACCTGTCCCATTTGTTCTTCATCTCTTTTGCCGTCTTTCTCCGTCTGTGTGTCGAGGGTAACGGTCTCTAAAAAATTAAAAAGTGTCGGTTTATCATGAGCATCTTCGTATCCTTTAATGGCACTTCCAAGTTCTTTGAGGTTTTCCATTCTGGCCTGAGATTCAATGTCTTTGGCCGCTCTTAGAAATTCCCAATAACCGCTGATAACCAGGGCCTTCCCAAAGATGTCTGAGGGCCTCTCTCCTCTTTCATGTATGAACTTCAGATGCCTTATGTTCTCCACAAATTCACTAAGGGATAACTGAACTTTTTTAGACATTTTTATATGGGCATAAGAAGATGGGTTCTCAACAAAATGAGACATACCCTCCCAAAGAGAGCGACCAGTTTTTGCCGCAATTTCTTCAAATCGCCTCAATGTCGTAGGCCCTATTCCTCTTGTCGGAACATTGATAATGCGACTAAGAGACAGAGAATCTTTTTCGTTGACAATCACTCGCAAATAGGCCAAAAAGTCTTTGATCTCCTTTCTCTCGTAGAATTTAATTCCCCCAATGACACGATAACTTATAGCTTCTTTTCTCAGATAATCTTCGATGATTCTTGATTGAGAATTGGCCCTGTAAAAAACGGCCACGTCTCGTCCAAAAACTCCGTCTCTTTTAAGAGCGTATATCTCCTTTGTAAGAAACACGGCCTCTTCCCTATCTGAAGAAAGATTAACAATCCGAATTTTTTCTCCATCGATATTTTTGGTCCACATATTTTTGCCGGATCGAAGAATGTTGTTAGCAATAACATGACCGGCGGCCTGAATAATATTGCGGCTTGATCGATAATTTTGTTCCAACTTGATAACTTTAACTTTAGAAAAGTCTTTCTCAAAATCTAAAATGTTTCGTATATCTGCCCCTCTCCAAGAATAGATAGATTGATCTTCATCACCAACGACACAAATATTCCCTGATGGGCAACTAAGTTTTTTGATCAAGTCGAACTGGGCCCTGTTTGTATCTTGATATTCATCTACCAGTATATAACGAAATCTCTTGCGATATTTTTCTAAAATATCTGGATGTTTGTCGAAGAGCTCTAATGCCCCAACGATCAACCCTCCAAAATCAATGGCATTAGACCTATGAAGTTTGTATTCATACTCCAAATAGTGGCCGTAAAAAGGGTCTGATTCATTTATTTTGTCACCATCGTGACGCTTTCCTCTGTAATGGCCCTGATTCTTTATATTCTCTATGTAATGAAGGATTTCAGAGGGAGCTATCTCTTTGAAGCTGATTTTGTGGTCTTGAAGAACACTTTTTGCCACGGCCTTTGATTCGGTTTTATCGTAGATAACGAAGTTTTTACTCAATCCGATATAATCGGATTCTTGTCGAAGGAGTCTTGCACAAAAAGAATGAAATGTCGTTACTTGAAGTCCCTCTATGCTATAAAGAGATGCTTCCTCACCAAGTCGCTCTCTCATCTCTTTTGCGGCCTTATTAGAGAAGGTTAGGGCCAAAATCCGAAAGGATTCAATGCCTATATTTTCAATCAAATAGGAAATCTTTGCTATCAACGTTCTGGTCTTGCCCGAACCGGCCCCTGCCAAAATCATAAGGGGGCCGGTTGTAATTTCAACGGCCTGTTTTTGAGTTGTGTTTAAGGTTTGAAGATTCATTCCACGGTTACAGACTTGGCCAAATTCCTCGGTTGGTCAATGTCGGTTCCTTTAAATTTTGCCATGTAATAGGCCAAAAGCTGATTAACAACATTGACATAAAGAGGAGAAAGTTCATCTAGTCCCTCAAAATCTAAGGGGATAAAATAATTACTCACTTTCTCAACACTCGCATCCCCTTGCGGCCCAAGAACGACGGTGCACCCTTTTCTGGCCTTTACTTCTTGAATATTCAACAACGTTTTTTCTTTGAGTTCAGGGCCTATAATGGCGATATTTACCATATTTTCATCAATAAGAGCAATAGGGCCGTGTTTGAGTTCACCGGAGGCAAACCCTTCAGCGTGAACATAAGCAATCTCTTTGAGCTTGAGGGCCCCTTCAAGGGCGGCCGGATAATAAATTCCCCGACCTGTAAAAAGAAATCCCTTGTATTGACTTATAGTTTGGGCGACAAACTTAATTTCATCTTTTCTACATAAAATATCGTCTATTTTTGAGGCCAACAGATGGAATTTATCCCTGAGAGGACTACTTTGAACAGAGTAATCTTGCTGGCCTTCAGCAAGGGAAGAACAGAGAAGTCTTCCCGTAAGCGTTTGCTGGGTAAAGGCCTTGGTAGAAGCAACCCCGACTTCAACGCCGGCCCTTATTGTAAGATTCCTATGACACTCTCTATATAGTGTTGAATTCTCCACATTGACAATGGAGGTGGTTGTAATACCTAAGTCTTTGCACAATCGTTGGGCCGCTAAAGTATCCGCCGTTTCTCCGGATTGACTAACAAAAACGGCCGTATCATCGTTTTTGTTCACTATAGGATTTTTGTAACGAAATTCGCTGGCCAACTCCACCACACAGGAGATGTTTCTTTGATTGGTAAAAAAATTGCTTATCATCATGCCTGCATAATAGGCCGTCCCGCAAGCCACAACCACAAAACGCTTGGTTCTAAGATCGACCATCTCTTTTAATAATCCGACACCTTCTCCTTCAAAGTAATAACGGGACAGATTTTTAATCAATTTCGGTTGCTCGTGAATTTCTTTGAGCATAAAGTGTTCAAAAACACCTTTGTTTTTATCTTCGAAAGACAATGGATTCTGTCCTCTACACTCCCATCTTTTGGAAGTTAAAGAGTTTAACTCGTAAAAATTCATAAGATTTTTATTATTTGTAGACAGGTGGCATAGGACATTGTCTTCAGGAAAGTATATTTTGTCGATGGTGTCCACAAGAGCGGAAGGGTCTGAGGATATAAAGGCCTCGGAATTGACGGAGTCAATTCCGCAGACAAGAGGAACTCCTTTTTTTAAAGCAAAGATATCTCCTGTTTTACTATCAATAATCACAAAGGCCGAGTTTCCTGTAAGTTTCTTAAAGGAGTCTGTCATACTTTCAATCATCCCCTTCCCCAATTTTCTTTCTTCTTCTACAAGGGCCAAGAAAACCTCCGAATCCGTCTCTGAGTTAAATTTTCGGCCTTGTTTTTCTATGTGATCTCGCAGGAGGTTGGAATTTTCGATAGTACCATTATGTACAAGGGATATTTCCCCATTGGTATGAGGATGAGAATTGGCATCACTAACTTCTCCATGAGTGGCCCATCGGGTATGTCCTATACAAGAGAAGGCATTGTATTGGGACAGTTTCCCAAGAAATTCTATCAATCGTTCCAGTTTTCCTTTTTTCTTGAGAATTTTTAAGCGGCCGTTTTTATCCAGATAGCTTATTCCTGCAGAATCATAGCCTCTGTACTCAAGCCGCTTTAGTCCTTCCACTACAACTTTAACTGAATTACTCGGCCCTAGATGAGCAACGATTCCACACATAATTCTCTCAATGTCGTTAAAGGCCTACGGCCTTCGCTACCAATAGTAATATATCATCCTTCGTTTCTTATACTCCATAGCTTTTTTGGTCTTTTTAGATTTATTGATGTTTTCGACAATTTAAAAATGCCCAGATATCGCTCCAGAGGCCTCTGCTTGCTGTGGTCGGATCAAGGTTCTGTCGAGAAGAAAATTAAAAAAGGCCCATTTTAAAAAGAAATACGATAAAAACTAAAATGGGACAAACGTATTTAACGGAATAATGCCATAGTTGAAAAAAAGGGTTTGTTTCAGAAAGCTGAAGTTCTCGTGCCTGAATCTCTCGGGAAAGTAACCACCCTGCCACTAAAGAGATACCGGCCGCACCTATGGGAAGTGCCCAGTTAGAGGTTATATAGTCGAGATTGTCCATGATTTTAAGATTTGTTAAGGTGGTATTTGCACCGTTACTTAAAGCACTAAAAATTCCTACAAACCAAATCAGGCCGGCCCCGAGAAAACAGCTATTGCGGCGATTGAAATTCCATTCCTCGCCGATGAAGGAAACAACGATTTCCAAGAGAGAAATTGTTGAAGATAGTGCCGCAACGGCCACAAGAAGGTAAAAGAGTGCACTTACAAATTGACCTCCGGGGAGGGTGTGAAATTGCACCGTAAGGCCTGTAAACAACATGGAAGCGGATTCCTTGAGTTCTATACCGCTTCCAAAAATAATAGGATACATCATCATACAGGCCATAAGAGCGATCAACGTGTCCAAAAAACTAATCAGAAAGGCCGATTTTACCAAACTAATCTTTTTAGGAAGGTAAGAACCGTAAATAACCATGGCCCCGAATCCTATGGAGAGAGTAAAAAAGGCATGTCCTAAGGCCTCTAGCACTCCGTGAACCGTCAATTGTGAAAAATCGGCCCTAAACAGAAAGGTAAGAGACTGTTCTGCTCCATAACGATAAATAGACAAACACATAACAATACAGACTAAAACTCCAAGCAAAGGCATAAGAAATTTGACGGTGGCCTCGATTCCCTTTGTACCCTTAATAAGCAACATCATGGTTACGGCCATAAAAAGTGTATGGTAGAAAATTTGTTTTCCCGGGTTTGAAACGAAGGCACCAAAACGAGGGACTACATCATCAATCGTGAGGGAAGAAAGTGTTCCCAGAAGAGAGTGGACAAAGTATTCGACTGTCCAACCGGCCACAACAGAATAGAAAGATAGGACGAAAAAAGCACAGATAATGCAAATACCGCTTACTACCATCCCTACTATCTTATTGGAGGTGAGTTTTTTAAGAGCGCCATGAAGACCCAACTTCCCGTGGCGACCGATGACCAGTTCTGCAACGAGAATGGGAACACCAATGACGAGAATGCAAGCAAGGTAGACGATAACAAAGGCACCGCCACCGTTTTCGTAGGTGATATAGGGAAATTTCCATAGGTTTCCAAGACCTACGGCCGAGCCGACACAGGCAAAGATAAAACCTACGTTTGAAGACCAGTTTTCAGCATGATTGCTACCGGAAGAGGATTTAGACATATAGTCTCCTTGAATAGATATTATCTCTGTCTCAAAATAGATATCTCTTTGTCAAGAGCTTTCAGTTTTTCCCACTTTAATAATTTTTTCTTCAATTTTTGCATTAAATTTCGGCCGCGTTTTTTTTTGGGAGTAGAACCCTACAGGTGACTATTGATATCTTCCGATACCTTTCAATCTTCCCTTTTAATGGTGTTCTCGGCCAAGAATTCTCGTTCAGGATGTATCTGGATAACTTTTTCGAATCAACAAATTAAACAGATGTTGCCGGCCTTTAATGCGTGCAAATTTGTAGGCCGCACGAATATCGTCATAAAAAGAGGACTTAGACCTATACAAAGATTTGGCCTTCTGAAAAACGCTATCTTTGAGTTGTGCCATTTGGTCAATGACAAGCTGCAACATCATTAAGAGAACAACTACATAAGAAAGATTTTTCTTTCCATGCCCAAAGTTGTGTTTAAAATTATATCCTTCAACGGTCAATGCTTTAAAAGCATTATTCTCAATATGCCATCTTGCCCTACCTCCTCTCATCACTTCGAAAATATCCATAGAAGATTGAGGATGTATTAAGAGTATATCCGTCACCCAAGAAAAATGTTTTTTTACGTTTTCTTCACCTCGCTTACCTTGCCAATGACAAGTCTCCGTGTAATCCAAAAAATTACAAGTGAACTTTGACGAAAATAAAGAATTATCTAGTCGAATATTATTGGTATATTGGAATTTATGTGAGAGTTGTTTTTTAAGCAGATTCTATTTTCCACTCAAACTTGAAGAAATTCATTTAAGAGAAAACAAAATTTGAAGGTTGAGATGATGGTTTCTTGCGAAATAGCTTTTTTTCAGAGGGAAAATAAATTTTTTTTCAAATTTGAATAAAGTAAAATTGTAACGATTATCTTATTGTTCACTATGAGAACTCCTGACTCTCCAGTTCAGAGGAGAACATTTCAAAACGGGAATCTCTGGTATGAGAGCAAGTGAACCATGGAGAGATTTGCCTAAAGAATTTGGAAATTGGAATGCCGTTTACAGACGATTTAATGAATGCTCCCGCAACGAAAAGTTGTCGAAAGTTTTTAAATCTCTTATTTATGGCCCTGATTTAGAGTGGAAGTTTATAGATGCCTCTTATGTTAAGGCCCCCCAACATAGTACCGGTGCTGCTTCAAAGACAGATGAGGGAATAGGATTATCCCGAGGAGGAAATACAACTAAAATCCATTTAGCAACAGATGCTTGCGGTAATCCGATACATTTTAAAATAACGGCAGGAAATATCAACGACTGTACCGTTGCTTCGGAATTGATAGAACAATTACCGGCCTGTGAATATCTCATTGCCGATAAGGGATATGACTCTGAGAAGATTCGAGAAGAAATAGTCGCGGTGGGTTCAATTCCAGTAATTCCAAGAAAAAAGAACTCTCTTATAGGAAATACTAAACTTGATAAGTGTCTCTACAAATACCGTCATCTTGTAGAAAATACTTTTGCAAGATTGAAGCATTTTCGTGCTATTGCAACAAGATATGACAAACTCAAAAGAAATTATATAGGAATGCTCTCTATTGGCCTGTGCATTCTTATGGTTGCCGTTATAAAATTTAAGAGAATTTAAAGAAAAACCAACCAACCAACTTACTGGCCTTCTGCACTGTGCATATTATGAAAGGTAACCGGCCCCTAGGAAGTATCGGGTGAACGTCTTTTAATCAAAAGTTCCAAAAGATGTTGCCAACCTTCCAATCGTATAAGCTCGTAGGCCGCTCTATGCCTTGTCCTTGGAGAAGTCCCCTTTTTTATGAGAGAGTAAATCAAAAATTGAAAGGGGCTGACCAGTTACAAAAAATGATTAAAACGGGAATAACTGCTAAAGTTTCGCTTTTCATCTGACGATACTTTTGTATAAAACAGGTCAGGTACCAAATACCAAATACCAAATACCAAATACCAATAATATCGCAGAAGGGGATATCAAAGTGGAAAAGTTTATCGGAATATCAGTATTTATTTTTCCATGGAGCGTCGCAGCTCGCGCTTGGTGTCAGTGCGAAAAAGATTTCTTCACTTATAGGCAAAATGTCAAAACGGGAATCTCTGGGAAATTTGGGTGGTACCCATTAATAGGAAATTCGGCACTAACAGCTAGAAATTATGCCATGGACGCTACCAAAGGCCGTTCAGAGGGGCTTTCTTGGTGAGATTAATTCCTTTTTTTATGAGAGAGTGAACAAAAAGATGACTAACCTGTTACCCTTTTATATGACAAGAAAAATCGTGTGTTTTTGGACAAGTATTTTTTGCTCTTTGCTATTACCTACATTTGCTGCCGGTATCGAGAAACAACAGAGGGACGCCTTAGGCATCTTGATAAAAGTCTCCGGTTCATATGTAGATCACTTACGGAAGAATCAAACATTTGTTGAACTTACATCCCGTTATCGCTTGAAAGAGAGGAAGTATTTTTCTATTGCTGAAGTTTTGGTACTCGATTCTCCTGTTGCAACGAGTAAGTCAGAACTTCTCGATGTCTGTCGGGAGATAGCAAAAATCCAGTTTGCAACCATCTGCGAACTAAACATTAGACTTAAACCCCATGAATACAGGGGATTTGCATGTTTAAATCCCCAAAAACCCTTTCTTCTAGGAGGTCTCATGAAATTTTATAAAAACCTCCATCAACAACAATGCTCTTTCCCTTTGGTAGAAGGTGAAGATTGGGATGTATTTTGGGCACAGCATTATGTTGGGGCCGATTTGCTAAGAGAAGAAATTGAAAGATCCAGTGTAACAGAATATTTTAACCCTGCCTCTATCGTTAGTGTTTGGGATCTTTGGAGAGAGAAACATGGAGAATATGTAAGTAATATAGTCACCGGGCCTAAGGCCTCGGCGGTGATTCCTGCGGAAAATCCCATTCCTTATCGCAATATCCAGTTCTTAGATTTGTTTCTACTAAATTACGAGGTGTTTAGCAGAGCATGTAGTCGAAACGAAAACTGTCCTTCTTATATCAACGCGTCACTTCCTATACAGGGGGCCATGTCCTTTCTCGGTTTTCTTATCTCTTCGATGCATGCTCAGGGAACGACATTTGTTGTTAGTGCAAATAATGATGGAAAACTGGTTCCCTCGGTAAAAAGAAAATTGTCCTTAGACAAAAAGATTATTGTTGTTGCTTCTCTTGCGCCGGATGGAAGGCCATCAAATTTTACGAGCTTCGGTGATACTGTGACAATCTCTGCTCCATCTGATTTTTCAATAAGAAGTTACGATGATGAGGGAAATCCGCATAATTTTTCAGGAACAAGCGGAGCAGCTCCCCTTGTTACTGGGACTCTCGGTGGATTTACTTTGCTCAGCCAACTCCATTTGAATACTCGCCAAGCGGATTTGCTACTGAGAAAAACTGCTATTCCCATTCCAAATCTTCCTACCGGACATCTTCTTGGTGCCGGGATGCTCAATGCCTATAAAATAGGAATGATAGCACACAGGATAAAAAATAGATGTCGTGATCAGAGGGGAGACGGGAAAGACAAGTGTCTGTCCGATCTCTTAGAATCCGAAGGAACTTATCGATTTGAAGAGGAAAGTTCTCGGTTATTTGAAGAAGCAATGGAATCGTTCCCACAATGTTCCGGGAAGCAAAGCGGAAACATCGATGATTGTGGTGACAAGATGGAAGCATTCAACAACCTGCGACGAGCGGCATTGCTCAATTCTACCGATCCAAAGATGTGGGATGCCGTAGCGTGTGTAAAAGAGTACTTTGGAGTTAAGAAAATAGCTTTTTATCGATCTTTGGCGAAACATCTTTATGAAAAAGCAGATGAAGACAAGATCCTTGCGGATATATGCACAGGTCGAACATTAAGCTCTAGATTCACTAAATATCTTTCGGAATCCTCTTTTTTAAACCTAATCATGAAAGAAGAATGTAGTCCATTAAGAGTGGAAAGAGGATTACACTATATGCTTGATCGAGGTATTCGTTCCGTCATGGTGTTGATAAAAGAGATTCTCGATCATCCTAAAGTTACAGATTATATACTTGATAATTTATCCAATACGGTGAGAGCGAACCCCGATAAGTTTTTCAACCCTCAAGAGTTGTTGGGTCAAATTGAAGAAAAGCGGAAAAGCTTGCCATAGAAATTGGTGATTAGAAGGATTTCAAACTTCATAAAAAACCTGTGAATTAAGGTTCGTCACTATTTTGACCAAAGAACATATTATGAAACCTGAGTTAGAGGTTTTTTTGATAATTTTCCTGTGATTCGGAGAGGTTTGTAGTGTAGCATCAGTTTTTCTCGCTTTAATAATTTTTTCTTCAATTTTTGCATTAAATTTCGACCGCGTTTTTCTTTTGAAGAAGTTTTGGTAAAAATCTCGAACATATCTTTGATAACCTTAGAATCTATTGGCCTATACGATATTTTTTAGGTTTTTTTCGAAGTAGAAAAACCACAGGTGACTATTGATGTCTTCCGAGACGACTGGGTGCTAGGTAGTCGCTGTCGCTTAATTCAATTATTACAAGAAAAATTGCATCTTTTCAATACGCCCCTTAGTACGACCATCTGTGTTGATCTCATGTTAAACCTATTTTGCGACAGCGACTAATTATAGAGTTTCAAGAGGATAAAGATCAACACGCCCGTAATGGATACATAGAGCCAGATAGGAAAAGTATATTTCGCTATTTTTTTGTGGTAAGAAAATCTTTTTGTCAAAGCAAAAAAGTGAGTAATCAAAATAAGGGGAAGCTGAAGAGCAGAAAGAAAAATATGGGATATAAGAATGAAAAAATATACGGGCCGAATCCATCCTTGCCCCAAAAAGGCCGTTTCTCCATGTCCGTAATGATAGAGGATGTATCCTATGAGGAAAAAAAAGGATGTCATAGTTGCACAACACATCAACCTTATATGTCTCTTTCTTTGTTTTTTTTTAATGGCCGAAAATCCTGCGATCAAAAATACTGCCGTTAAAGCATTCAAGGCCGTATTGACGGGAGGAAGATTTGCTGTCCAAGAAATAACATGTTCCAAATTTTTTTTTGAATAGATTATCCACAAGAGAAATGCGAGAATTAAGAAACTTAAAGCAAGAATACTTGCAACTGCTTTTTTTACTTGTGATTCCTCATTTCCTTGCACGGTCAGGCCATATTAAAAATAATATTGTCGTTTTTCAATGAGATTTTGAATAATCTGATCTATAGCTTTTAAGGGCATCGATAAGTGAATTCACTGCGTTTGTGTGCTGCGTTTGTTTTTTGTACTGCTTGGTAAGGGCCGATTCGAAGGGATCGTTCTTGGGGGTTGAAATAATAGGTGTACCAAGCGATGCAGGAGCTCTAGACCTGTCGCTACGGCCTTGGGAAAATCTGTCTTTAACGGGTGTTTTCCATCTCTGTTTTCCAAAAACATTGACAATAATTCGTGTTCTTTTTTCCCTAATTTTCTTATTTCTTTTTATAATATCCTTTTGATAAACCGAAAGGAGTCGTTCTCTCAATTGTTTGGTCTTATGAGAAAGTTGAGTTTTTTCAAAATCGTCAATTGGAGTCGGTATGAAACGATCAAAGAGCGATGTTATTTTTTGAAAAGATTTAATTCCTATAGGCGTTGGCCTTCTCGGCCTTTCGTTATTGACGTCTTTTTTTATGAATGAAAAGTATCCTTCTTCAACATCTACGGACATAATACTCTCTGAAATACTTCCGAAACGAAGATTGCCTTTGATAACAAGAAGTTGGGTTTTTCTTTCTTCTTCATCAAAAGATATAATGGCCTCACCTTTTCTATAAGATGCAAAGGCATGGGCCGTTTGAATAGTGAATTCCGTTTTATCCTGCTTGGATTTAATCCAAAGATAACCTCGCTTCAAAATAAGCATCTTTCCTTTAAATTTGATATGCCCTGATCCTGAAAGGGAATAGCTGTTATCAAAATAATCGGAAAACTCTACTTTCCCCCCTTCTTCCGTAAGAATTTCCGAGAGGTTTCCTATGTGGTCTCCAGGTTGCAGACTCTTGGTATCTCCATTAAGTGTGCGAAAAGCATTTCCCTTGAGAGAATTCACAACACCAACAGATCCTTCGGCCCTTATTAAACAAGGGAGAACAATGATAACAAAAGACGCGATGTATTTAAGTGTTCTGTAGAATATGTTTTTCATAATGTTTACTCAATATGCTCCATTCCTGTGTATTTCTATATTTCCTTCTAAATTCTTCAACAACTTCAAAAAATTTGGATCTATTCCCATTTTTGAGATGAATAAAGGCCTTCCATAATTTGGCCCCTCTATAAAATTCACTTTTAGGGTAATTTTCAATAATTTTTTTTAAAAAATCTAAGGCCAAATCTTGGCGATTACCCGATTCGAAAGAAGAGACTCCTGCTTGAAAGAGGAAAACATCGTTCATTCTCTTATCATTGGGAAAATTGACAGAAAATTGGTGAAAAAATTGTGCTGCTTTTTCGTAATCTTTTTTCTTAAATGCTTCTTCGGCCATCGTAAGCATTTGTTCAGGGCCCCAATAATAAGTTTCAAACTTTACTAAATCGTTTGTCTGTATCTGAGGGATGCTGGCAATAGACCTTTGGACCGTCGAATGAGAGGGCGTCTTCTCTTTCAATCGAAAGGCCATATAGTCATTTTTTGATTTAATAGAGTTTATTTCAAATGTTAACCGAGAGATTTCGACCTCAAGTTCTCTATTTTTCTTGGACAATGTAAGAACGGCCTGTTCATACCTGTTGATAGCATAGGATTTTTGTTCAATATCACGAATCTTATTACAAGATATAAGCGGCAGGGAAAGAACAAACGCCTTGGAAATATGCTTGTTGATTTTTGTAAACCAACGTCTATTTTGCAACCTTTGCATTTACAACATTTCGGCAAACCTTTTGAAAAGTTAAAAAAAAATGCAAATTTAACATTGATACATTTTTTTCCCTCTCTATGTTACATGGACACAAAAGAGGGAAAAACTCATTTGATTTAAGATAAATTTTTGTTGGCAAAATCCCAATTAACAAGATTCCAGAAGGCCTCAATATACTTTGGCCTAGCATTGCGGTAATCAATGTAGTAGGCGTGTTCCCAGACATCAATAGTCAAGACACATTTGATAGAATCTTTGACAGGAGTATCTGCATCGTCTGTATTGAGAATGGAGAGGTCTCCTCTCTTAGAGACAAGCCAAGTCCATCCCGAGCCAAAATTTGTGGCCGCAGACGTGGAAAATTCTTCCTTAAACTTTTCAAAAGACCCCCATTTTTTATCAATGGATTCGGCCAGGGCACCTTTCGGAGAACCTCCTCCTTCTCCGCAAGAAGCGAGACAGTTCCAATAAAAAGTGTGGTTCCAAACTTGTGCCGCATTGTTGAAAATACCACCGGAGGATTTTTTAATAATATCCTTAAGCTCCATGTTTTCAAATTCCGTTCCTTTAATACCGGCATTGAGTTTGGAAACATAGGCAGCGTGATGTTTGTCGTAATGATAATCAATTGTTTCCATAGAAATGTGAGGGGCAAGTGCATCTTTTTTCCACGGTAACGGGGGAAGTTTATGTTCCATATTTGGTTACTCCTGTTTTGTTATTAAAGATTAGAATTTTAAAACGGCCAAACACAATAGACAAGTACTATCATATTTTTTTGCTATTGTTGCTGAATTCAACTAGCAAGTGCATCACTCATTGCGTCAAGTCGGGTTAGGCCGGGCCGTAGGCCCTTGACTCCCTTCAGGAGAAAGGAAAATTGCCTTTTTTTGTTCAAACACGATACCGTTAACAACGCTTTCTTCTTTACCGGAGAGTCCGGTTCTTTAGAGACTTACATTCGCCGGTGAGAAATCTCAAAAAGGGCCTTCAGTTTGTAAAGAAGACGGTGGGCCTTTCCTAGATAATGCCATTGGCGAAAAAATCCTAAGAAAAGTGCTGCAAAAAATCCATAGACCACACCGCTATGAACTGTTTTTTCCACAAGACCGGTATCATGCGCTCCCCCAAGAAGAAAGGCCATTATTCCCAAAACGAGAGTTAGTCCTACCCAAGGTATTACTTGTCTTTTGCACAACTTGGCCTCAAAATACATTCTCAACACCTGTTTCACATAGGGCCTTAAATCAGTAGGTGGCCTGTCAAATAGCTGTTCGAGATTAGTTTCCGTTTGAAGAATATTGACAATGTTACTCGTCATTTTCTCCACGCCGATAAAATAAAACATTGTGAAAGATTGAATAAAAATTATCATAACGAAGATAGGAATTGATAACTCTATATGTCCTAAATCAAGAACAATCCATCCATGGGCCGAGACGATGATCAATGCTAGAGATAACACCATGAGAAGAATAAGGGTGCGCAAAAGATAGGCCATTTGTTTTCTTCTCCTTTCGGTGTTATACACTTAATTGCCCTAGGAGAAAAAGCTATGTCAAATCGAGAGCAAAAAAGAAAGTTTTCAACAAATCCTCTTTTTTCATTGACCGTTGCATTGGGTATCATACTTTTAGGCGGACTTTTAATTTTTGGTGTGGCACATATGCTCACCATGGAAAGATCCTACAAAGACCTTGTGCGTACTATGCAATCGAAAACTTTTGGCAACAAATGGGTGGCCGCCCTTGAGCTTTCAAAGCAAATCTCTTCATCTTCTTTGAAAGAGGAAGACATTTCTTGGCTCATAGAAAACCTCTCCAATATTTATGCGACATCTCAGGACCCGAGAACGAGAAATTTTATCATTGTGGCCCTAGGGGCCTTAGGAGATAAGAGAGGACTTCCCGTTTTCCTTAAGGGACTTGATGATGAAGATAGTCATGTGAAGTTTCATTCCATTGTAGGCATTGCCAATACAAAAAATGTATATGATTTTGATTGGCCAAAGCTTGAATCCTTTCTCGATTCAGAGGATATCGCTCTAGTGCACACCTCTCTTCTCACTCTGGCCACCCACAAAATCCCCGAAAGTGAAGAAAAAATTCTCTCCAAGCTCTTTCATAGAGAAATCTCCATTAGATATGCTGCCGCGACGGCGCTTATCTACTATCACAACAAGGCGGCCGTCCCTATGATACGGGAGATATTGCATCTTACGACCGAAAAGGCCGGCTCTTTTGGATTCAATGAAGAAAAGCTCTATGGACTTAAAATGAATGTTTTGAAGGCAACACAAAAAACTCGATGGTCGGCCTTAAAAAGGGAACTGGAAAAGTTTGTGCAAAAAGAAAAGCATTTAAAAATTAAGGCCAAGGCATTGGAAACACTGGCCTTATTGTGAAAATAACTGATCGTTTTCTCTACATTTATTGCTAACCTGTTGATATGATAACGGTCTGTGAGACAAAAGCTTAATCGAAGAGAATTTTTTAGCTTCCTATCTATAGGATGGATTACTTTTACGGCCGCAGTGGGAGGGCTGGCCGGTTTGGCCTTTAGGTTTACCTACCCCAATGTTAACTTTGAACCTGAGATGGACTTTATTGCCGGAAGGCCTGAAGATTTTGAAGAAGGTGTGGATGAAAAATTCAAAAAGGGTTTTGGTGTTTGGATGGTTAAACAAGAGGGAAGACTTGTGGCCCTTTCAAATATTTGCACCCATTTAGGGTGTATTCCTACATGGATGCCCGCCGAATTAAAATTTAAATGCCCTTGCCACGGTTCCGGTTATTATACAAATGGAGTCAACTTTGAGGGGCCGGCCCCAAGGCCGTTAGAGAGGTATAAGATTTCTAAGCTCCCTGACGGAAGGATTAGAGTAGATAAAACAAGGATATTTCGCTACGAAAAAGGAGAATGGGACCATCCGGATTCCTATATTCAGGTTTAGTTAAAAGGGAGAAAAGAGTACATGCCCCAAGGAATTGTCGATTATGTGAGAAATACTCAGGTTTGGAAATCTGTTTTTCGACACGGCCCTCCGGACAATGCACGAAATAGAGCTGCCGTAGTTGCAGGAAATGTCTTTCTCCACCTTCACCCTATCAAGCTCAAAAAATCTGGTGTTCAACTCGGTTATACATGGTGCATGGGAGGCGTGACATTCTTTATTTTTTTGGCCCTTACGGTAACTGGGGTTCTCCTTATGTTTTATTACAGACCTACGGCAGAGTATGCTTTCAACGATATTATCGCCCTTCGTGAGCACGTCCCCTTAGGAATTATGAGAGAAATTCACCGTTGGGGGGCCCACGCTATGGTTATTACCGTTTGGCTTCATATGTTTAGGGTTTTTATGACGGGGTCGTATAAACCACCCCGAGAATTCAATTGGGGCGTAGGCGTTATCCTCTTGGTATTAACTATGCTTCTTTCCTTTACAGGATACCTCCTCCCTTGGGATCAACTTGCTATTTGGGCCATTACCGTAGGTTCAAATATGGCCAAAGCAACCCCTTTTCTAGGCCATGGCGGGCCTGGAGCTGCCTTGGCCCAAATAGGTGACTTTGTGATGGTTTCCGACAAAAACGATGTTCGCTTTCAACTACTTGCAGGAAGATTTGTGGGAGAACCGGCCTTATTAAGATTTTACATTCTCCATTGTGTTTTTATTCCACTTGTAGTCGGCGTACTCATTGCCGTTCATTTTTGGAGAGTGAGAAAGGATGGCGGTATTTCTGCCCCTCTATAAGGATGAGAGCTTGTGAAAGAAATTATTAACACTATTGCCGATCCTATCTACTCTTTTCCCCTCTTTACTTTGATTTTTATTGGTGTAATTCGCTATTACCGAATTGTCGGTAGCAAAAAATTTGCTTATATTTTTTTGGCCTTTTCTCTTCCTGTAACTGCGTGGTTTATCTCTGACGAGCAATTTATCAAAATTATACTCTGGCCGGATAATATCCCCATTTCTATCCTTATCATTCTCATAACATTTTTTACATGGCTTGCTTTCCATAAGGCCGGTGAGAATGACAAGCGTATTGCTAGAGGAGAAATGCCCATTGAAGCACTCCCAGAAAATAGAGAAAAAGTTTGGGTTTGGCCGAATCTCGTCTACACGGAACTCTTTGCTATTATTTTGGGAACCATATTTCTCATTGTTTGGGCCATTCTTTTCAAGGCCCCTCTCGAAGAACCGGCCAATCCTACTTGGGCACCCAATCCTGCTAAAGCACCATGGTATTTCTTAGGACTTCAAGAAATGCTTGTGTACTTTGATCCATGGATGGCCGGTGTTGTCTTACCGGGAATGATTATTGTAGGACTTATTGCCATTCCTTATATAGACACAAATCCTAAGGGAAACGGATATTATTGTTTTAAGGATAGAAAAATGGCCATTACTTTTTTTTTATTTGGATGGCTTGCCTTGTGGATTTATCTCATTATTGTGGGGACGTTTTTAAGGGGTCCCAATTGGACGTTTTACGGCCCTTTTGAATACTGGGATCATCACAAAATTGTTGCAGCATATAACGTCAACCTGTCAGAGTTCTTTTGGATCAAGTGGCTAAATTCTCCCATGCCAAAAAATCTTATCTTAAGAGAAATATTGGGGATACTCTTAACGTTGATCTATCTTTTGGCCTCACCTTTTGTCATGATGAAAACGTCTTTTGGAAAAAGTATTGTTACCAAGATCGGCCATATCCGCTACTTTATTACGATTTTTTTACTTCTTTTTATGGCCTCTCTTCCCATCAAAATGATTTTGAGGTGGCTCTTTGATCTAAAGTATATTATCGCAATGCCGGAGTTAGAGCTTAATCTGTAAAAAAAGATGAAGGACTACAAAGATGTCTAAGAAACATAAACCGAGTATGGCCTATGATATGGCAAAACTCAACCGCATTTTTGCTTTGCTCTCTTTTTTCTTACTCGTTACAACTCTTTGGGTTTTCCTCGATGACTATATTCGCCCTTGGAAAGTCATTCAAATAGAGGCCCAACAAATTGAAAAAAGACATCTTCTTGAACAAATGCAAGAAGAAGATAAAAACATTGATAAGAATCAACTCTCAAACCTTGAAAGAGAACTTGCTCAGGCCAAAGAAGTTGTTGCTCAACGGTCAGAGAATATTGCCCAAGTACAGGAGGAGATTAAACAGATTCAAAAAAAGGTCACTGCAGAAACTATCAGAAACGGTAGGCTTAATGCGATAACATCGGATCAAAACTTTAAATACGAACACGCCGTAGGACATGGATACTCTAAATCACAAGTGGCCGCACTACTTAAAGGCCTTAGAGTATACAAAAGTGACTTTGAACAATCTAAAGACCGAATGAAAGAACTCCAGGCACAACAAAAGCAAAAGAAACAAGAACTCTCCAAATTAACACTTGAAGAAGTCGATACTCAAAAGCGCATTGACGATATGTTGAGAGCAAAAGGCCTCTTGTCCTTGGCCGCAGCGAGAAAAGAGATGAGTTCCGTTTTCTTTATTCGCAATGCTCCTTTTTTTGACTTCCTAGACCCCACACTGAAAATTCAACAAATTGTTGTAGATACTATGTTGGATGACCGTTATTTTCAGCACGTTCCTAAAGTTGATCGCTGTATTACTTGCCATACATTCATCGATAGACCCGGATATGAGAACGAACCCAATCCCCACCGAACCCATCCCAATCTTGAACTCATGGTTGCAGTGGAATCCAAGCATCCCATGAAAACCTTTGGTTGTACCTCTTGCCACGGAGGAGAAGGCCATCGGGTTAACGATTTTAATGCTGCGGCCCATACCCCTCAAAATGAAGAACAAAAAAAACAGTGGACGGCACAATACAATTGGCATGAACCTCATAAAATCCCCGAACCTATGTACAAACTTCAATATACGGAAGGCCAATGCCTCAAATGCCACCAAGGTGTTGAGTATGTTCCCACGGCCCAAAAACTCAATGAAGGTATTCAAAATATGGAAAAATACGGGTGCTATGCCTGTCATAAAATTGAAGGTTGGGAACACAAGAGAATGCCCGGACCGGGCCTTGAAAAAATTGCAAGTAAAGTCTCAAAAGAATTTTTTAAAAACTGGGTTTGGTCTCCAAAAGTTTTTAACAAGCATGCCATGATGCCCTCTTTTTTCATGCAATCAAACAATTCTAAACCCGAATCCGTGCAAAAAAATATTGCTGAAGTAAACGCTATGGCCGAATACATTTGGGAAAAGTCCAAAGCATACTCTCCCTTTGAAAAATATGAAAACGGCAATGCGGAAAAAGGAAAACAACTCATCAAAGATGTAGGTTGCATGGGTTGCCATGGGGTCGAGGGATGGGATCAAGAAAGTCGCAAAATAAATGCTTACGCCGGGCCTTATCTCAAGGGCACGGGGTCAAAAATTACAAATCCTGATTGGTTGCTCTCTTGGTTAAGAAAACCGAATCACTACGATGAAGAAACTATTATGCCCTCTCTACGGTTGACAAAAGAAGAGGCCTCCCATATCACGGCCTATCTCCTTAGCTTAAGCAATAAATCATTCGAGGGCCTCAAATTTGAAGCTACCGACCCCCAAGTACAAGAGGAACTTCTCATGACATATTTTACGACCTTTGAAACAGAGGCCCAGGCCAAAAATAAACTCACGGCCATGAGTCATCGAGAGAAAGTTCTTGAACTAGGAGAACGTTCTGTAGGGAAATACGGCTGCTATTCTTGTCACAAAATAGAAGGGTTTGACAACAGAGCACCTATCGGTCCGGAACTTACAAAAGAAGGCTCAAAACCTCTTACTCAATTTGGTTTCAATCTTCAACACGATGTTGAACATTCAAGAGACGGATGGCTCAAGGCCCATCTACTCAATCCTAGAAGATGGGATGAAGGACTCGATAAGTCTTTTAAAGATCTGACGAAAATGCCAAACTTTCATTTAACGGAAAAAGAAGTCGACTCTATGGTTCTCGTCCTCCTCGGTATGGTTGATCAAAAAATACCTCTTAAAGGACAGAAGATTTTAGATGCGCATGAAAAACGTTGGGCCGAAGGAGAAAAACTGGTCAACAAATTTAACTGCTACGGGTGCCACCGAGTTGACGGTATAAGAGGAGATATTTTGGCCCTGTATGAGGACGACCCCGATCTTGGACCGCCTGAACTCGTGGGCCAAGGACATAGAGTTCAAACGGATTGGTTCTACCATTTCTTGGAGAACGTTACACCCATTAGACCGACACTAAGCATTCGCATGCCCTCTTTTTCCCTTACGGCCGAAGAGAGAAACACGATTGTTGAAGGTTTTCAAGGAAAAGAAAAACAGCGAACCTTTGTTGAATTAAACCCTTCTCTCAATACCGACCTATCTTGGGAATCCGATCAAGAAATAGCTGAAGCAAAAAGGCTGTTCGATGCTCTTGTTTGTGCCAGTTGCCATACACAAGGATTCAATAATGATCAACCGTTGGCCCCGGATCTTCGCATAGTGAAAAGGAAACTGCGCCCAAGTTGGGTAAAAAAATGGCTCTCCAACCCCCAGGCCGTTTATCCTAATACTACCATGCCAAATTTTTGGATTGACGGAGAATCTACGGAACCTGATTTTTTTAACGGAGATTCCGAAAAGCAACAAAGGGCCATTGTAAAATATCTTTACAACATCGGTTTCGACAATCTTCCCACTGCCGAAAAAAACCCCTAGGAGCAAGATATGTACTCAACGACCACGGCCCCAAAAATGTGCCACTATCCCGACGACCCTCAATTTGGTAAGGCCTCTCCTACAAAATTGGGAATGTGGATTTTTCTTGTCACGGATGCCATGTCCTTCTCGGGACTTCTCATTGCTTATGGAATCTTGCGGGCCTTAAAAGATTGGCCTGATCCTATTAAGGCCCTTGGAGGCGTGGGACTCTCAGGCCTTATGACCTTTTGGCTTATTTGCTCTTCCCTCTCTATGGTTCTCTCCATTGACGCTTGTAAAAGGAGGGACCGCAGGGGAATGCTCTTATGGCTTGGGGTAACCGTTGGTGGCGGCGTTGGTTTTTTACTCATGCAGGCCTATGAATACAATCATCTAATCTTTGACCTCGGTATGACCTTCTCTACTTATGCCCATGGAGAAAACCTCTTTGCCTCTACATTTTTCTCTATCACGGGATTTCACGGACTCCATGTTTTGACCGGTACTTTGTATCTTGTCTATATGTATGTTTTGGCCCATCAGGGACGCTTTGACGGCGGAGATTACGATATGCTTGAGGTAGCAGGTCTTTTTTGGCACTTCGTAGACCTCGTTTGGATTCTTGTCTTTACTTTTGTGTATCTGCTATGAGGGCCTTACTTTGTCTTTTGCTCCCCATTTCTCTGTGGGCCTGTCCCATGTGTTCGGTAAGCAATAATAATTCAAATATAACCGTTTATTTGCTTATGGGTTTTATCGCACTCACCTACATCCCCTTCTTTTTTATCTACAGAAACATTATTAGATACCGCAATATCAACAAATCATCGAGACAAGACAAGGCCTCTCTAAATCGGTAAGTTGTAAAGCTTATAATATTGGGGGCCTCTGTCAGAATGAAAAATAATCTTCGCATCCATACTCTCTCCAATACTGAACCATTTTCTTGAATTGTAAAGAATCATGATCTTTTTTAAGAATGTAAAAGGGTGGACAATCAAGCATGGTTTTAGCATATATCCATCAGTTTTTCCCGCTTTAATAATTTTTTCTTCAATTTTTGCATTAAATTTCGGCCGCGTTTTTTTTTGGGAGTAGAACCCTACAGGTGACTATTGATATCTTCCGATACCTTTCAATCTTCCCTTTTAATGGTGTTCTCGGCCAAGAATTCTCGTTCAGGATGTATCTGGATAACTTTTTCGAATCAACAAATTAAACAGATGTTGCCGGCCTTTAATGCGTGCAAATTTGTAGGCCGCACGAATATCGTCATAAAAAGAGGACTTAGACCTATACAAAGATTTGGCCTTCTGAAAAACGCTATCTTTGAGTTGTGCCATTTGGTCAATGACAAACTGCAACATCATTAAGAGAACAACTACATAAGAAAGATTTTTCTTCCCATGCCCAAAGTTGTGTTTAAAATTATATCCTTCAACAGTCAATGCTTTAAAAGTATTATTCTCAATATGCCATCTTGCCCTACCTCCTCTCATCACTTCGAAAATATCCATAGAAGATTGAGGATGTGTTAAGAGTATATCCGTCACCCAAGAAAAATGTTTTTTTACGTTTTCTTCACCTCGCTTACCTTGCCAATGACAAGTCTCCGTGTAATCCAAAAAATTACAAGTGAACTTTGACGAAAATAAAGAATTATCTAGTCGAATATTATTGGTATATTGGAATTTATGTGGGAGTTGTTTTTTAACTTTATCACCTATCTCTTCATGACTCTCGTAAGAGACAACAGGGGGTTCCTTGTCCTTGAGTCGTTTCTCTTCTTGGCGATATTCTCGATCCTCTACAAAACCAAAAAGCTTCCTATTTCCCTTAGCTTTGACATTGAGTATGTAAGACATCTTCTGAGACCGAAGAGAATCAATTTCAAACTCGTTAAGACTTTTGTTGCGTTGAAGATAGCTGAAGAGAAATTTAAACAAAGGTTGTAAGTCCTCCGGAGCGATTTCGTCGAGTATTTCTCGTGTTTGTGTATCCGAAGGGATTTTAGTAACTCCGAAAAGTGATTTAAAACTTTTTGACGTATCATCGGCGGCCCTAGTCTTTTCAAGCTTTAATAAGGAAGGATATTTTAAAGCAAACACACCCAACATACTCATGAGTGTGTCTTCTTGAGCAATGCTTTTATTCCTGTATCTCTTATCCGGTATTTTCTGAAATTCTTTAAAAATACCGGAAAACAATTTCTCATGAAGTCCCGTTATTGTCCTCATCAATAACATAAGAACAGAAAAATACTTCTTTGAACAGGCCTAGTGCAACGCAAATCTTTATTTATTTTTCCATGGAGCAGCACAGTTCGCGCTATGTGTCAGTGCGAAAAAGATTTCTTCACTTATAGGCAAAAATGTCAAAACGGGAATAACTGTATGTCCATTTAACAATGCCAAGAGCAGGCCCCTCCGTACTCAATGATCTTATTCATTAGCATAAATCACTTTTTGCTTAGATCAGATTCTTCTAAGATACTACTCAAATAATTTTTCATAGCATCTAAATCAATTTTGTTCGAGTCATAAAAAAACGGAAGGAATCTTAACCGACATCTAAAATCAATATCTCTTGATTCCAACATTGGAGGTTTATGATAAAGTCCTTTAATATCTTCTTGGGAAATTCTCTCTTCATTGCTACAACTAGGATAAAGCAAATAAGAATCGGGTGAGTTAAAGTAATGTCCATAAACATAAATCTGTTTTAGATTATCGTCACTAGGAATATTCTCTTTAGGCATGATCCATTTTGTATCAATTACAATATTTTTCCTAGCTGTTTTAATTATAATATCCGGCTTGATTTTATTATTTTCCCAAAAATTCTTTTTAGAACAGAATACTTCATAGTTCGACTCACGAGCTATTGACTGAAAAATTTTGAAAATGAATTCTTCAAATAAATGATTCATATCAAACATAAAGGCAGATACAGGCAGTTGTCCTGCCTTAAACAAAGGGCAATAAGACTGAATGATCAATTTTGCCAATTGAAGAGCTTGCTCATATCTTTTTGTTGTTCTATCAAGAACTATAAAGTCTAACTTTACAGGCCTTATATAGTTTTCTACCTCTTTTGGAAAATATAATAACAATCTTTTTGCGTTTGAAGTAAGGGTACTGTTCCTAACAGTATTTTTAGTAATAATTAAGGCATACTTTATGGCAGAGTGAATATCATGGTTAAAATTGTATATTTGAAAACGACAGAACATTTTTTCTTTATGAATTTGATTTTTCTGGATTTTTTTGTTAAAAACGATTCTCCCTTTTAATTTAGTCAAATTATCTTCTTTGTATCTGTACTTTTTCCTAAGTCCTTCTTTCAACAGCACATCAACTTCATGCATAAACTGTTCAAAATATAACTCTAAGAGATTTTGTTTTGAATAATTTAACAGGGCCGTATCAGCAGGAGAAGACCTAATCTTTTGTGTGTATTTTAATATTTTTACTAAAGCATTATGCCACTTATTTATATCCTCATCACCCTTTCCTACCTTAGGGAGAACTTCTATAGTGAGTCTCCCTACTTGTAAAGCTCCAACGTAATGTTTAAATTTAATTTTACGGTATTCTAAAGAAAAATAATTTTTATCTACTTTTTCATGAAATCTTGATAGAGATTCAAACTCATTTTCATCAAGATCATTTCCTACTTTGAGCGTATCGTGTTCAAATACACAAATTTTTCTATTTTTATTTCTCTTCATAGATGCTTTTAAATGTATCTAAACTCCATTCTTTGAAATTGCTTATTTTATATAGACTTTTATCTTCATAATCATCATGAGAATCTCCATAACTCTTTGCAAATTTTACTTTTCCTTTATTAACTTTTTCCACAAATTTATTTCCTAAAACAAGTCCTAATTTCTCCCAGTCTTCATAAAAGTATTCTTTAAGAAGAGGAATGATTTTTTTTAGAAAGATGCTCTTCAAGTCATCTAAATTATTTACACTGTTATTCATAAAATAGCTATGGCCGATTCTATAATCTTTTCCTTTGAGAGCTTCTATCCTTTGGTTAATAGTCTTCAAGATTTCTTTAATCAGGCCGGGTTCAAATGAACAATTAATTTTGGAGATGTCCGGTTCAAATTCTTCAAAAACAAATCTTCTTCTTAGTGCTATATCCAAACTCTCGACACTTCTATCCGCCGTATTCATAGTACCGTAGATATAGACATTATCAGGCACCGTAAAATCACTTTTAGAATAAGGCAGTGTTATCTTCACCTCTTCCCTTTTATCTTCTTCAATCAAGGTAATTAACTCTCCAAAAATTGCCGGTATATTGCCTCTGTTAATTTCATCAATAAAAATTGCATAGGCATTCTTTTTATCTTTTTTTGCTTTTGAGCATATTTCTTTAAATATGCCCTCTACTAGTTTATATTGAAGATTTCCTCCGTTCTTTCGATCCAATATCGGTCTAATCCCTTCAACAAAATCTTCATAACTATAGCTTGGATGAAAGGTAACCATTTCATGATGTGTGAATTCTTCTGCAATTTCCTTGAGTAATTTATATGTCTTTCCCGTGCCCGGAGGGCCAAAGAAAATTATATTTTTATCGGTATTTTGATTGTTTGTGTATCTTCTGCTATCTCTTAATCGTGTCCCTTTGTTATTTTTAAACTCTGTAGATTTCTTTTTACTGACCTCTAACCATTTTTTCTTTATATTTTTATCATAGAGGCATTCGCAAATATAAATATTCCTGTTTCCTTGATTTGCAACGGAAATCTCAACATCTTGAAAGTATTTAACAAACTCATCAACAAATTTTTCCGAGACATATTCTTTTTGTAAAATTTTTTCACAAAAAGATTTTCGATGTCTTTCCGATAACATATTCAATCGATATTTAGGACTTTCTATGAATTTAATTAAATTCTGAATCACTCCAGTTCCGGTTAAGTTGTTATCCTCACGTTTATATTTTAATAAGCCTTGAGTCCATTGCGTTTCAAATAGACCTAGCTTTTTTGCAATTACACGATTATCCGAATATTTGTTCCAAGTATCTTTATTATATGCACACACCTCCGTATGAGCGATAATTCTTGCTATTAATTGAAATAGCTCATGTTCTTTAGAACTTGAATCTAATGTTGATAAAAAACCATTTTTAAATGTTAAGTTATTTTTGCCGCAATATTTCTCCTTAGTATTATGGTAAAACTCCTTTGAGGCACTAAATTTCTTAAAATTCAGAAATGCTTCTATCGCATACTCGAAAAAGAACTCATTGGAGTTCAAAACATCTTTTCTAAACCCTTTCTTAACACGGTTTTGAATATCTTTTTTAATATCTTCTGTGAAGGCATTAGATGTAAGATGTTTATTTTTTTCTAAATTTTTATTTTGACCAATATTTTTAACAGTTTTTTGTTCCATTAGTGCTCCTTTCTTCTAAGTAAATTTCTGTGCGTCTGAGAGGGTTGTTTTTTGTAATGCTGATTTCTCTGTTCTTTTATTGAATATAACTTCACCAAATTTCCCTCTTCATTTTTAAAATATCAGAATGTCCATCCGTTTACTCTTTTAAAAGACTTCTTGTTTACTGCTGCCAAAGCGGCAGGTGTAGGAGAATTATACAATTTATTTTTGCATTTTATTTTTCCTGAACTTAATAGCTTTGCCCTATATTCTTTGCCCTTATATTCTCTTACAAGCAATTTTGAATGCTTGAATAGTCCCTTTAGAATAGACCGTGCGGCGATACCTCTTTTTATCTTGCTTCTTCGCTTTCTGCGAGATTTGCCACCAAATAATCTACTGATTTCTTCTTCTTGTCTCGATTGTACAAGTGACTTTGGTTCTTTTTTTAAGAGAATATCTACATTTCCTTTGGGTTTAACTCTATTTCCTTTTGGATTTGCAGCGGATATAATCACGGATTCGATATCATCGATGTACACCGATTTGTTCGTCAAGAATAAAGAAGAGTGTGTCCATTGGGCAAAATGCCGATCTCTTAAGTGGGATCGAATTCTTCGTTTTAAATTACTTGCTTTTCCGATATAGTACAACTTATGTTCATCATAAAGGGCATAGACTCCGTGACTTGTCCCTACAAGTTTGGATAACTCTTGGGAATATCTCTCAAAAATTTCTCTTGAGACCTTTTCTAATTTTCTACTGAACAATTTTCTTTTCATATTCTATGCCGCCGAATCAGAAACATCTAAAATCTCCCAATCGGTAATTTCCGGGAGCCGGTCGACAAGATCAACTGATTCCACGGAAACATAGCTGATTCTTTGGAGAAGATCGAGACTGTATCTCGGTTTGTCTTTTCGATTGGGGTCGTTAATGATGCCGCTTTTTTTGCACTTTTTAACTTGATATCTCTCCATAATCCATCTAACGGCATTGTAACCGTTAATTTGATATTCGTGTGCTTTTTTCGGAATACCGCTTATCGTGATCCAATCGTTGTAGATAATCGAAGTCGGATCCCCTTTTTCCCTTTCGCTTTTGCTCGTTTGTCGTATGTGGTTTAGAACCTTTTGCAAATCCTTGCCCGGCATGGAAACTCCGTTTTTTGCTCAGATCATTTCATCGGTTCAACGGAAATATCATTAGAGAAATCTTCGGGATTCTCAAAAATAGAGGCAGATGTTTCCTCCTTATGCCCAGCGATTCTCGGTTTGAATTTTTCTCTCTAAAGAATGAAGTTTCGTAAAAAAATTATTCGCAACAACACGAAGAATCAAGACTGTATTTATCGGTTTTGTATTCAATTTATTAGGATGCCACCCTTCCCATAGGGGTCTTTCCCGTGTTTCCGTTATAATCAGCTTAACAAATATGGAGACTTTGCGATGAATATCACCCGAGAGCATTCCCCCTTTGGTCAAGGAAGATTCTTAAGAAGTATTTTAGATTCCTTCAAAAGAATTCCCGATCCTCGATCCTCAAATAAATCAATCACTCTTTAAGGTGGACCCCAATCCTTGGACTGGTTAGAACGATTTTTAAGCTTCACCGCACTGTATAATTTTCCTCCGGTTATCGTTTATTTTCCCTTCACACAAAACCCCGTACCAGAGGTTCCCGACATGATGCGAGGAATATATTTATAATGGTTTCGTTTTTTTATAAGATAAACCTCTCCCTGATGTCCATCTTGGACAAATTTTAACTTGATAAATTTTTATTGAAGTAGCTTGTGGGAGAAGCATTAGTCAAACATAAAGTACCGTTATCTCAGGAAGTGTCATTGGTGGCCACTGCCTTTATGAGAACACCCTTCACCTCTAACTCTCCGGCAAGAGTTTGAAAAAATTGTTCTACATTCTGAAAAAGTACCCATTCTAATGCCGATTTCATACTCTCCCACAAGTACATCTTTGTTCCGGACCTTTTCTTAAGGGCCTTTCTAAAAAGGGGACATGTTATCTCCGGAGCTTGATCTACTAAAAATGCTAAAAATGCCAAGACAGAAAACATCGTGCAAAGGTATTTTTCTCCATGGCCGTAAGAATGTTCTATTGTATAACCCGTTGTCTCCTTTAGAGTTCTAAAGGTTTCGTTCTCTATTGCCCACCTCCTGCGGCCTGCACGCCTTATCAACGAAATATTTGCTTTGGTTATATGAAAGTCGGTTATCCAAGAAAAACGTTTTTCTTGTACTCCGATACCCTTCTTGTCTTGAGTTGGGTCAACGAAATATGTCTTTTCCCTATAATCCAGAACATTAACTTTGATATCTTTGTTCTTCCCATTTAAAGAGGCCCCGTTAAGATAACGATATTCGTGTACTATTCTTTTCTTAACTTTGATTCCTCTAATCTCTTCTGTTTGATACTTCGATACAGATTCTGTTTTTTCCCCATCATCCAATTGATGAAATAAGACTTTGTTACCGTTTTCTTTAATCCCTATGATAAACTGTAGAGCATTGTCTCGAAGAAATTTTATATGAGGAGCATTTGCCGCAAGAGCATCCTCCAATATGCAGGCCTTTAGACGATAGTGTTCTTTCCTAAAAGATTTTATCCATCTTATTGACGCCTTTCTCTCTGAATCTTGCTTATCACTTCCGTCTTGATTGAGAATCGGTTCCGGACATAACGGTATAACTTGCCTCATGTCAGGATGCACAACCGCTGCTCCCAACATTTGATGGTAATATCCTATCCCCCCTGTGCGACGAACTTTTTTTATACAATTTTCACAACGTATTTTTGAAGAGGAAAAATGTCCGCTTCCATCCAATGATATAAGAATGTGGCCTCCTAAAAATTTAAACCTATTTAAAATATCGAATCTTTGGAGCTTAGAAAAAATCTTTGTAAATGTTTTTCTTATAAAAACAGGGTCAATTCCGTCAAGAATTTCTCTCATCCGAGTGTCTGAAGGAATGCTTTTTAGAGAAAAAATGCTTTTAAGATTTTTACCTCGTTTATTGTCTTTCGAGGCCTTATCAAATTTAAGCAAAGAACCAAACTTCATGGCAAAAATTGCAAGACCTGAGAAAAGACTGTCTCTAATGGATATGCTCACATTACCTAAATGCCTTCTTTCCTCCGGTACCCTATCAAAAACAGTTCCTATCTCTCTATAAAGCTCTTCCGCACCAAGTTTCTTTCTCTTTTTCATTCTTCCTTCCTCAAAAAATGTATCTAAATATCAAAAAGAAAATTATACACACACAATTCAAATGAACAAAAACTTATACTAATATAATTCCTGAGAAAAATACTTTGTTTGATGCAACATTACGGCCAACCTCTATCAACTAGAGGTTTTACTAAGGGAAATTTAAATGTCGGGAACCTCTGCCAAGTTTTAGACAATCAATGAGGGCCGTCCTTTTTGCTTTTTAAAAAGCGTCTCTTTTTAAGGCCGAAAGGAATTTGTCGGCCGTTTGGAAGTGTCTTTCTAGACCTCTATAGACTTTGTGTAAAAGTCGGTATTATCTTGGTGGGGACAACTACTTGAAAGATCGTCTGAAAAAACTTGCAATTACAGAGGAGAATTGAAATTCTGTTTGGTTGTAATTGTCGTGCTTTACGCATAAGGCCAAGGGCCTATCTTTTTTAAAATCTCCTCAAAAACAGAAAGACCCCTATTTTAGGGGTCTTTCTCATGTGAAAAATATTTCTTAAACTTAAAAAATACTTTATCCAATAAGTTTAATGGCCACTTGGCCTTGAGCATTTGCATGTGAAAGTACAGCCGTACCGGCTTTTGTCAAAATATTGTATTTGACGTTGTTTGCAGTTTCTTGGGCGAAGTCTGTATCTCTAATTCGAGAGTTCGCAGCACTCAAATTTTCGACACTTGTTTGGATATTTTGCATTGTAGATGAAAGCCTATTTTGTTTTGCACCAAGCTCAGCTCTTTGACCGGCAATCTTTTCTATGGCCTCATCTAATGTTCCCAAAGAGTCAGAGGCAACTTCCTTACCGGCGACAGCAAGACCTGAAACCTCCAACCCATTGACAGAAGCATCTAAAACAGATGTGTCGAAACTAATCCTGTCTTGAAAATCATTATTGTTGATACCAACTTGAATGTCGTAAACCTTTGAATCTCCATTAATCATCTTTGTACCGTTGAACTCTGTCACTTGAGAAATCCTCTCAATTTCTTCCTTAAGGTTTTGAAATTCTAAATCTGTAAAGCCTCTTTCTCTATCTCCTACCGTATCGGAAGCTGATTGAACGGCCAATTCTCTCATCCTCACAAGTATGTTACTCGTTTCAGTGAGTCCACCTTCAGCAGTTTGAATCATCGAAATAGCATCACTTGTGTTTCTCCCCGCTTGATTGAGTCCTCGGATATGCGCCTTTAGCTTTTCACTAATGGCCAATCCTGCAGCATCATCGGCAGAACGAGTAATTCTAGAGCCGGAAGATAATTTGTTAAGAGTATTAGACAGCTCTCGATTATTGTCTCCGAGAGATCTTTGAGCTATCAATGATGTTATATTGGTAGCTATTCGTAGGCCCATGTGTTCCTCCTTATTCGCTTCGTTCTCTTTCCTGGAACTTGGCCCTCTTAAACTTTGAGAGGATCAATAAGCTTACTGCTTTATTGTTTTTAGTAGCACTATTGCTACTTACTTTTCTCTTCGGGAGACAAATAAGAATCTTAAGAAAAATTTTCCTATTTTAAAAAATACTAAATTACTTTTCAATGTTTTTAAGCACAACACTTTTGAGAGAACCTCTCTGAATGTCTTGGTGGCGCACTTTGAGAATTTTATTGTGTAAATTTTCTTTACTAAAAACATAAGTTTTTAAATAATTTGGCGTGTATCCCCACCATCTTCCTCGGTCATCACGGTTTTCGAAGAGAACTTCGGAGGTTTGAGAGATATGTTGATTCATAAGATTGTAGATTTTTTCTTCACCTAAGGCCAAGAGTCTTTTCACTCGAGACTTTTTTACGTCCTCTTGAACTTGATCATCCATATGAGAGGCCGCAGTTCCTTTGCGGAGAGAGTAAGGAAAAACATGTAGATGGGTTAAGGGTGTATATTTTACCAAGTTGTAAGTATCGTTAAATTGTTGATCGTTTTCTCCGGGAAATCCACAAATAATATCGGCACCGATACTTGCGTGGGGAAGAATTTCTTTAATGCGCCAGGCAATACGTTTATACTCTTCTACATTATAGCGTCGTCTCATTTTTTTTAGGATGTTGTCATTGCCGCTTTGAAGGGGAATGTGAAAATGGGGCATAAACTTTTTTGAAGAAGAGAGGATATTGAGAAGCTCCTCTGTTATAGTATTAGGTTCTACAGAACTTAGACGCAATCTCGTCGGTCTTTCCATCTTGAGTATTTCTTTGATAAGAGAACAAAGGGATTCGCCACGATGCCTTTTATATTCACCAATATTAACGCCCGTAAGAACAACTTCTTCAAGACTGTTCTTTGCAAGTGTTTTAATCCTCAAAAGGGCCTCTCGTATAGAAATAGACCGAGAAGGGCCTCGTGCTTGGGGTATAATACAAAAACTACATATGTAATTGCATCCATCTTGAATTTTCAAAAAAGAACGAGTGCGTCCTTCAAGAGGCCCACTTATAGCACTTTGAAAATTCCTTGTTTTTTTAACATGAATGGGGCCTTGAGAAGGGCCTGCGTTCAGATGTGCAAGAATATTATATTTTTCCGAGGTTCCTAAAACAAGGTCGACTTCGGGCATCTTAGAGAGGCGTTCACTATCCATTTGTGCATAACATCCGGCAACAATAATTTTCCCTTGAGGAGAAAGGCCATGGGCCTTTCGTATGAGATTCCTACAAGTTGCATCGGCCTTTTTGGTAACGGTACAAGTATTCACGACGGTAACATGGGCGTTATCCCCAAAGGGAACAATTTCATACCCTTTATTGGCAAGAATACCGGCCATCTCCGCTGTTTCCGAAAAATTCAGACGACATCCCAAGGTATAAAATGATATTTTCTTTCTCATAGCAATCAAATAGCGTGTATTTTTGTTGACATTATCCTATAAGTTCATTAACTTCAACTCTGTTTTTCTTAAGAAAAGAGAGCTTTGGTCCCGTAGCTCAGTTGGTTAGAGCACCTCCCTTTTAAGGAGATGGTCCTGTGTTCGAGTCACAGCGGGATCACCACTTTTTTAGAAATTTAGATATCATGGCTCCGTTCGTCCAGAGGCCTAGGACACCGCCTTTTCACGGCGGGAACAGGGGTTCGAATCCCCTACGGAGTACCAGATTGATCATAGTGAAGAAGAATGGTCTGACAAGGCCAATAAAACATCTTCTTTAAAGATTGCTTTATGTTTTTCATCGAGAGTTTCTAAGACGATATCTACAAACTCATTCTTTCTATGTCCTTTGAGTATAGGGTAAAAGGGTTCCGTCGTTGCTATGTAATTTTGATGATTATATCTCATGGAAAGGTTGATGGCCCTTCCCACCTCTCTTATCAGGACCACATTCCATTGCGTTTTTAGAGATTCGCAAGCATCGTATAAAAGTCCATTTACTCTTCGAGCATTTTTTGTTGTTACGCTTTGAACCTCCCGTAGAAGAGAAAGTGAATCTTTAGTTTCAATCTTTAAGGCCGAAGCATGAAAACAAAATATAAATATTAGAATTATGAATAGTTTCACAAATACCCTCCATTAAAACGTTTGTTGCATATCTAAAAGCGCTCTCTCTTCATCCATGATGGGAATCATAATGGCCGTAAGGTTTCTATTTGCGTTTATGAGATGAATGGGATTTCTGGCCTTGAAATCACTAATATATTCTCTTTCGCCACTTTTATCGATAGAAACAATTTCAACATGTCCATACCTTCCTCCGTTATAAACAAGAATGGAGCCAATGGGAAATTCATCAGGGTTACTTGGGTATCCATAATCTAAAAGATTGATAAAACCAAATTCTTTAAGTTCTTCTTTTGCATGTCGAGCGGCCCTTCTCCAATAATAATGTTGATCCAAGTATCCTTTCCCCATACCTCCGGCGACTAAAGATTGTTTAACATAATGATAGCATAATCCTCTAGACTTTCGGCGAGCTCTTCTTTGTGCCGTTGCTATAACATTTTTTGTGCGTTCATCTTCCTCAATTCTCTTGATAATGGTGTCAAAAAGGGCCATCCTTCTTTGTTCCCAAGAATAAACAGAGGCCACTCCACTAGCGAACTTATCATCTTTGAGAAGCCAAGCGATATTGTTCATGATATCTACGTCTAATTTGAGGTCTGCCATGTTTTTGAGTACTTCTGAGCTGAGGCCGTTTATTTCTTTAAATTTTTTTGAAACGAATTCAAAAGATGTTTCGACCATCGTTTGAAGTTCCGTGCATTTTTGTTCACCCTCTTGGCAATTTTCTGTAATAATTAAAGAGGTTGTAAGATATTCGGCCAAGCGTTTGGGGTCTTGTGAAATTTTGTTTACGAGAGAACCTACTTTTTCAGGATAATCCTTAAGGAGTGCCTCATTGCAACTATAGGTTGCATCGTAGGCATTGTCTTCGCTTTTGTGGGGAGGAAGCTTAATACAACACCCCGGCCCGTCTTCATCGCCGGGCCGGTCTAAACATCGATTATTGTCTTCTCGGTGTTCTCCCAAGGTTCCATAGAGAAAAGGATTGCAACGAATCATATTTCTTTCTCCGCAAATATTGTATTTAATGTACAAAGGAGCAAATTCTTTTAAGTCATGCTTTTTTACGGTCCAGGGACTTTTACATCGCACGACATTTTTTACGGCCGAAAGATAGCCTCCATAAGCACAAAGATGACCAACTTTATCGTCTATATCGGAAGGTGGGGGTAATAAATTGAGATAACTATCATCCACCACCAACCCTTCCTCTTCTTCTGAAATTTCTTTATTGCTCTCAGATGAAGATAAATGCCAAGTACTCATAGTTTCTTCATAATCTTTAGACATAAGATCATTAATAATTTCAGATCTCCTTTCTTCCCAAGAGAATTCTTTCGTAACCATTCGTCCCAGTTCATTATTATTAAGTTTCCACGCTATTTTATTCAAAAGATCAACATTGATATTTTTTCTTTTTAAGTGATTAAATAGTTGAAACATCAATCCTTGATCTTGGTTTATCCTCTCCGCTATATAAGAGAAAGATATATCGACAATTCTTTCAATTTCTGAGCACACTTGGAGTGCCGAAGGACATGTTTCAAAAGAGATTAAAGATGAGACCAAAAAAGTTGTTAAATGTTCAGGGTTTTCTAACATTTGATCTATAAAATATTCAAGGCCTCCCTCTCGCTCTTCAAAGATTGCACGATTGCAGCTTTTAATAATATCCCAAGGATTATATTCATTCTCTTCTTCATTCATAAAAATGCAATATCCTTTTCCCTCCGATTCTGTACCGTATAAAATTGGTGAACATCGAACAACTTTTTCTTGCCGGCAGTAATCGTATTTGCTGAACAACGTAGAGGCCCATCCAAGGTCTCCCTGTTGAATTTTCCAAGGCCTTTCACATATTCCGTCTTTGAAAATCGAAAGATACCCTCCATAATTACACAAATTGGCAAGATGATCTCTTAAAGAGCTAGGTCTCATTTCATAAAATGGAATTTCTACACTGTTCAACTTAAGATTTTGTATTACATCGCTATTAACGGATACATTGACTATTTCTCTAAGAGAGGAGCATTCTCGAGAGACGGATGGGATACAATTTTTTATTGAGATAAGGGCCGAAGCGAGATAATCTGCCAAAAGTTTGGTGTTATTCAAAATTTCATCGAGAAAAACATTAATTTCACTTAACGAATTATCGGAGATTGTTCCTTGACGACAGGCAGTATCTACATTATAGATTTTTTCTTGTTCGTTACGACTTTCAATTTGAACACAAAGATCGTTACCTAGTTTATTTTTTTTATCTTGGTGTTCTTTCAGCGTTCCGTAAACAAAAGGATTACAGCGGAAAATATCCGCACTTTCACAGGGAAGGTATTCTACATACAGTGGAGAAAATAGACCTAAATTTTCCTTATTAATTCTCCAAGGTTCTTTGCATTTACCGTTATCATCTATGGTGGAGAGATACCCTCCATAGTTACAGAAAGTAGAAAATCGGTCTTTTATGTGCAGGTTGTTAGATAGGAAAGGATATTCAATTCTCAGCGGTTTCGACATTGTGATTTGTAAAGGTTGCGAAAAGAGAGTTATGGGAGAAGTAGAGATTCTTTTAGGTAAGGTTTTAAGGGAAGATAGACCTCTTGTTTCAACGGAGAGGAATTTCTTTCCCATTTCCGAAGCACTTGGAGGTCTCCCCGGGGAAAAACCTTCGAGCATTCTCTTCATGGCCTTTGAAACTTTTCTCTTTTTTTGTTTTGGGTTGTCGATATTTGAGAAGGATTGTTGAGCAGTAATCAATAGAAAAAAGATAAACATGGCCGTCTTGGCCCTGACAATGAAATACATAGATGGTATCTTAACTCTGGGTTGGATAATAATCAACATGAGTTCGAGGTTTTTATAAAGTTACAAAAATGGCCAATTTTCTTATCAAAGCAAAAATGTTTTGTATGGAAAAATCAGAGAGTTTCTTGATTGAGAACTCCTGACTCACGAGTTCTAAAAAAACGGTCATTTTTGAAAAATGTGAAGAAACTTTGAACTCAGGTTAATCAATTAGAAAAAAGATACAGAGGTTCCCGACATGATGCAAAGAGCATTTTTCTATGAAAACAACAAATAAATTGCCAAAAAAGATTACGGAAATGGCCATTTTAAAAATGCAATTTTCATAGGGAAAGCAAAAAACGTCGGGAGCTTCTGAAAAAGAGACAGAAAGAGACAGGTCGTGTCACTTGTAACTTGTGAATTCATAAGTTCTTGTTTTATCTTGTCAGACTTTCCCGTTTTTGCTTTTTACTTTCCGTAGAGGTTGCATTGTTAGGTCGCTAAGGCCCGGTACAGTCTAAATTGGTTGTGCCGGGTTTGTAACTCCATTGGCATGTAATCGTTTCTTCTCTATAATCCATGGCCCTTTTGTCAACTTCATAACTATGGCCTCGGATTTCAAGTTGTGTTAAAAGCTTTTGTCTATTGGAAAGACGAATGTTATGGGCAGAGATGTAAGAATGAACGAGAACGTCATGGGCAGCGATACCATTTTTGGCCCTTGAGAGATCAAAAACGAGAGCAATATGACTGGAAGCTCCTTTGCCCCAAACAGTTACCAAAAATGGCCCCTTTTCCCCCTCGGTAGGGCCTACGAGGACATAATTGACAAGTCCTTTCAGAACTCTTGGATGAAAGGAAAACAGCGTTTGATTTCCTTGTTTGACCTCAATCATATTTGCTCCTTTACGAATATGAATGTCTTTACCGACATTGACAAGAGAAGGATTATTTGCGTGAGAAAAAAAACTCTTACACATAAAGATTATTACAATAAACACACGAATGATCATGTTTCCTCCCTAGACTTAATATTCTTTACTTTCTTTCAGTAGGCAATTGATAATTTGTTCTCGATTTTCAGTTTCATCGAAACACCTCTTTCGACAGCTTCCAACTTTTTGTACATAAGAGGGACAGGATTTCTCATGGCCGTTATAATACGCAACGGCCTGCAACCATTGGGGAGTATTTTCATGAAAACATTTTCCCAAGAATTTGTCCCTAAACACTTTTAGAGATAGACTATCATTCAGAAGATAATCTAACTTTAAGTTGTCATTTATATGAATAAGTTTCATGGCCACTTGCATATCCGGCCTCTCCCCTAATCTTCCAAATGCTTTAGATGTATGGGGGCCTTCATTATCATCGACGAATCCTACAGTATTGGCATATCCGTCTCCCGGAGGGGGAGGGTTATTCCATCCCCAAAAGGTTTGTGGTATGACTTGTCCCATGCCGATGCTCAATACCTTTTGTAACTCGTGTTCCTCGTCGTCTTGCAGGGCAACACAATTTCTACCTGACCTCTCTAGAGAGACTGCTTCCGGACTTAGATTGACTCCCTCTAGATTGTTGTTGCAGTATTTATTACATATCCTCACAGAAGCCGTTTCCGGATAGTATGAGTTATCCTCTTGTCTTCCTATACAAGCTACGATACTGACATCAAAATCAGGGTGGAAACGGTAGTTTTCCTCTCTTTCCAAGCGAATTTTTTGTTCTTCCATCAATGTGAAGGTTCTTTCAATACGTTCTTTCTTAGAATATTCGGCCCACATAGAATTTTGCTGATACCAATTGCTAATGGCCCGATTGCACTTTGTTCGTCCTCTCACCGTTTTGCGATTAAATTGACTGGCCACGGCCACAAGAACTTCAAGTGATGAAGGAATTTCTGTGAGATCGCCGGGTTTGACATCAACATATTCGTTATGAGTTGAAAAAGTAGGTAAGGTGGGACAAAATTCTCCCGGACTTGCGATATGAGGAAGATCTCCTTGCCACCAGTTGCGTATGGTGAACATCCTCAACATCATATTGGAAATACCCGTTCTCTCCGATCTTTGGGTAACCCTAGATCTCTGACAAAATGCCTCAAGTGAGAGAAGCGTCCCCATGAAAAAAATAATGCATAGACGAGTAATCATAAATTGATTTTCGTCTTACAAGACAAAAAACTTTAAAAACTTTTTTGTTAGAGGTTTTCGCTTTGAGCTTTGAGCAATTCGAGTTCTTTAAAAGCGCGTTGAGATGCCTCTATAAACTTAGGGTCTTTTACCATGTTAAGAAGGTGGTCTAAAGGTTCTTTCATTTTTGGATCATCGAGAGTTTTGCTAAATTCTTCAAGCTCTTTAATTTCTTCTGTTGTCGGTGGGGTCAATGGGGCCAAATCGGTTGCAAAAGAAGTTTTTAGCAATAAGAGAGTAAAAACAAAAGATACGCATCGCATAGAGGGCCTCCTTTTAGTCTTTGCTGCTTAGAAGCACTATACTGTACAGGAAAATTTGATGTCAACCCTTAGATTCAGCATAAGGTGCGCTTAAGGATGCTTCCATTTCGATTTGAGACTGAATGTAATTTTTAAGACCGACTTTTTTAATAAGGCCCTTTTGAGTCTCTAACCAATCTATATGGCCTTCTTCACTTTTTAGAATCTCCAAGAACAATTCCCGTGAAGGGTAGTCTCTGAGGTCTTCACTGAGCTTAACGGCCTCCTTTAAAACCTTAAATCCCTTGTATTCAAGGCGAAGGTCACAGTCAATTACTTCCTCTACATTTTTTCCAATGTTGATGGACCCCAACTTTTCAACGGCGGGGATGCCATCGAGAAATAGAATCCTCTTGATCAGGTCGTCTGCGTGTTTCATCTCGTCGAGAGCAGCATGGTATTCGAGTTTTCCAAGTTTTGTAAATCCCCAATTCTCTAGCATTCGTGCGTGGAGAAAATATTGATTAATGGCCGTAAGTTCACCGATTAAAGCGTTATTGAAGGCCGCAATAATTTTTTTATCACCTTTCATAAAATGCTCCTTGTCTACAGTACACTTTCAATTTAGCATACTCACTGAAGTTAAGTAAAACAAGATGCAAAGGCCATGATTGATGTAAAATTTTTAAAGGCCCACCCGGATAAAATCCGATGGGCCGTTGAAGTTAAGGGAGAACATCTCAACCTTGACCACCTTCTATCACTTCAAAAGGAAACTCTAAGACTCAAACAACAGCTGCAAGACCTTCAAACACAAAAAAATACCCACGGCAAAAAAATTGTTCAATCTTCATCACCTGAAGAAAAAATCTCTCTTATTGAAGCGGGGAAGGAAATAGGAAGTGAAATAGAGGCCCTTAGGCCTGTATTAAAGAAAAAGGAAATAAAACTTCAAGAACTCCTGTATCTCATTCCAAGCGTTCCCCATAAGGATGTACCCATCGGCAAAGATGAAAATGATAATGTTGAAAAACAAAGGGGAGGAAAAATACCCCAATTTTCTTTTCCGATTCTAGATCATGTGGAAATCCTTGAAAAAAATAACTGGGCAGAGCTTGAAAAAGTGGCCAACGTTTGCGGAGGTCGAAGTTACTGTTTAAAAAACGATATGGTTTTTCTGGAAATGGGCCTACATCGCTATGCTCTTGATAAACTCAAAGAAAAAGGTATGAACCTTCTTAGCCTCCCCTCTCTTGTGCGAAAAAAGGCCCTTACCGGAACCGGACACTTTCCCATGGGGGAGGATCAAGTCTATAACATTCCCAAAGATAATCTCTATCTTTCCGGTACGGCCGAAGTTCAGCTCAACTCTCTTCACGCAGGAGAAATCTTGCAAGAACAAGACCTACCCCTTTGCTATGCAGGGATTTCTCCCTGCTTTAGAAGAGAGGCCGGAAGTTACGGCAAAGATGTCAGAGGGCTTATGAGAGTTCACCAGTTTCAAAAAGTCGAGCAATACATTATCTGTAAAAACAATCCCGAGGAGAGCGAGAAATGGCATCGGTATCTTTTAAATACATCCCTCGAAATTGTGGAAGGACTAGAACTTCCCTACAGAATTGTGGAATGTTGCACAGGTGATATGGGTACGGGAAAAGTACGTATGTTTGATATAGAGTGCTGGGTTCCAAGTGAAAAAACCTATAGGGAAACCCATTCTTGTTCAAGTCTGCACGATTGGCAGGCCAGGAGAACAAATCTTCGCTATCGAGGAAAGGATCAAGTGGTTCGCTACTGTCACACCTTGAACAATACGGGATTGGCCACACCAAGAATTATGGTGAGTTTCTTAGAATGTCATCAGCAAAGCAATGGATCAATTGCTATACCTAAGTCTTTGCAGGCCTATGTAGGAGAAAGAGAATATCTTAGAGGAACGCATGGGAAAAAATAAAGAACCCAGAAGGCCCTACTTGAGTAAAAGAGATCGTCTTAAAAAAAGTTTCAGTGCAAAGGAAAAAAAATGGGGTGTACTAAATATATGTATCGTCATTTCCATGGCCCTGATAGCAAGTGTTTTTGTTTTTTACTCTGTTTAAATACTACAATTTAATCGATCGGCCACTCGACAAATTTCTCTAAAGGAAACGGGATTGAGAGAGGCCCCTCCTACAAGCCCACCGTCAATATCGGGACAGGAAAGAATGTCTTCGGCATTTGAAGGTTTTAAACTACCACCGTAGAGAATGATGAGTTCCCGACGACCTAAGATCTTTCGAATAAGGTCGTGGACGTCTTGGGCCTCGTGGGGAGTGGCCGACCTCCCTGTTCCTATCGCCCAAATCGGTTCATAGGCAATGACAAGATTTTCACGAACCTCCAGTCCTTCAAGTTGCTTTGTTACTACCGATTCTGTCAATCCCCTTTCTCTTTCTTCCAGCGTCTCTCCCACACAAACAACGGCCGTAAGACGGCATTTGTAGGCCGCATGAAGTTTTGCTAAAACACTGTGGTGGTTTTCTCCATAGAGACGGCGTCTCTCCGAGTGACCGATGAGAACAAAATGGACGCCGATATCCTTAAGAGTGAGTGGAGAGATTTCTCCGGTAAAAGCACCGTAATCATGTTCTGAACAATTCTGGGCGCCAACTTTTACGCCGGAACAGGTAGATAAAAGAGCGGGAATATCCACGGTCTGGGGAGCAATCCACACATTACAGGAGGTATCTTCCATGTGAAATTTGTTGCAAAAGTTTTCTACTCCACAAGGAGGACGATTCATTTTCCAGTTGGCCACAATATGTAGTGTTTTTTTCACTGTTTCTCCTTGTAAATTTTAGGAAATACCGTATTTTAGGGCCTGTATTCCGGGAAGAGTACCCTTTTCAATGTATTCAAGCGAAGCGCCGCCTCCGGAGGAGACATGGTCTATTTTATCTAATAATTCTGATTCTCTAACGGCACTAACGCTATCACCTCCACCTACAAAAGTAAAAGCATCAAAAGTTGGAAGCGATCTTGCTATACCAAAAGTTCCCTTGGAAAAGGCATTTTTTTCAAAAAGGCCCATAGGCCCATTCCAAAAAATAGTTTTGGCCTTGCCCAATACATCTTTAAAGTATTCAAGAGTTTTAAATCCTATATCAAGTCCCATCATACCCTCTCTTATATGAATTCCCGATGTCCTTTCGGCAATATGTTCTGGAGAGGAGGCAATCACATGATCTAAAGGAAGTTGAATCTTTTGAGAGGACACTTTTGAGAGAATTCTTTGAGCGCACTGAACGTCGTTTTGCGAACAAAGAGATGTTCCTATATCATACTGCTTTGCTTTGAGAAACGGATAGGCCATGGCCCCGCCAATGAGAAGAGTATCAACATATTTTAACAAGGATTCGAGAATAGAAATTTTATCGTTAACTTTGGCCCCTCCAATGACGGCCACAAAAGGCCTCAAGGGATTCTCCGTAATCTGTTTTAATGCTTCAATTTCTTTCTTGAGTAGCAACCCACCTACGGCCCTATTTTTGAAAAAGGCATTAATTCCATAGGTTGAAGCATGTTTTCTATGACATGTGCCAAAAGCATCATTAACATAAATATCTCCATAGCGAGACAAGGCCTGAGCAAATTCACGATTGTTTTCCCTCTCTTCCCTGTGAAAACGTACATTTTCCAGTAAAACAACCTTTGTCGTAGGAAGATTGAGAAGTCCTTTAATTCCTGTATCGAGACAGGACTCCGTGAGGACCACATCGAGTTCAAGCTTTTCCGCTAAGTAGGATGCAATAGGCCTAAGAGAATACCGGGAGAGTTTCTTCCCGGTAGGGCGACCTAAGTGGGCCATTATGGCCAATTTTGCTCCTTTGGCCAAAATGTAACGGATACTCTCTAAAGAGAGATCAATACGGGTTGTATCGACGATGGCCTTTCTGTTTAAGGGAACATTGAAATCAAAGCGAGCGACAATTCGCTTTGATTTCAGGTCAATATCGTCGAGATACTTCAAGCTCATGAAAAAAATCGCCCCATGTAGGATGCTAAATCGAGTACCCTATTGGAAAAACCCACCTCATTGTCATACCACGAAACGGTTTTGACGGTTTTAGATCCAATAACGCTTGTCAATGAAGCATCAATGCAAGAGGATTCCTTCATGCCTATGTAATCGACACTAACCAATTTTTCCCTTTCGTAGTGAAGAATACCTTGAAGAGACCTTTTCGAGGCCTCTTCAAAGGCCTTGTTTACATCCTCTACTGTTGTAGGTTTTTCTACAAAACAAGTAAGGTCCGTCATGGAAACATTGGGAGTAGGAATTCTCACGGCGAAACCATCAAGTTTTCCCTTCAAACTTGGAATCACTTCCCCTATGGCCCGAGCAGCACCCGTGGTTGTCGGTATCATAGAGAGAGCGGCCGCTCGGGCCCTTCTCGGGTCTGCGTGTTCCTTGTCCAATAGGCGTTGGTCTCCCGTATAGGAATGAATGGTTGTCATAAATCCGGAAACAATACTAAAAGAATCTTCGATTACTTTGGCCATAGGAGCAAGACAATTCGTGGTACAACTGGCATTAGAAACAATATGATGTTTTTTTGGATCATAGGTTTGATGATTGATACCCATCACAAATGTGGCATGAACATCTTTTCCCGGAGCGCAAAGAATCACTTTTTTCACACTACCTCTTTTGTGTTTGCCCAATGTATGTTGATCTTGAAAAGAGCCTGTAGCGTCGATGACAATATCGACGTTGTCTTTAGGCCAAGGAATTTCAAGGGGGTCTTTATATCTGTGATAAGAAATTCTGTGTTTACGAACTTTAAGGCAATGTTCTTCAACATCAATATCATCGATGGGGAAACGGCCGTGAATGGAATCGTACTTAATAAGATGCATGGTCGTTTCCGGCCTTGCTAAAGCATTGACGGCAGCAAGCCTAAGATTTCCGTTGTTGCCAAGACAAAACTCTCTCAACAACACCCGACCAATACGGCCTAGGCCGTTAATACCAATATTCACTGTAGACATTGGGTGGAATAGTGGCACAACGTTACCAAAAAGTTAAGGACAATTTTAGGAAAAACGGAAAAGACGCAAAGCATTGTTTCTTGTTGTCTCAAGAACAGTCTCAATGGGCTCACCTTTAATTTCAGCAATTTTTTCTGCTATAAAAGGAAGATAAAAGGGGGCATTTTCCCTCCCTCTATAGGGAACGGGAGTTAAAAAAGGGGCGTCTGTTTCCAACAATATTTGTTCAAGAGGGCACATATGGACAATGTCCCGTACATTGTTTGCATTGTTAAAGGTGATAATCCCGTTAAAACCAAGATAAAGGCCTAAGGAAAGGGCCTTTCTTGCAAGGGCAATTCCCGATGTAAAACTGTGAATAACACCACCTCTTTTCAGTTTTGAAGCATAGTGTTCAAGAACTTCGACACTTTCCCGGTCGGCCTCTCTGGAGTGAATAATCACGGGAAGATCGAGTTTAGAGGCCATTTCCATTTGATGTTCAAAAACTTCTCTTTGTTTATCCCTAGGAGATTTATCGTAATAAAAATCAAGACCGATCTCTCCAATGGCCACGACTTCTTTATTGCCTTTAACATTGAAAAGAATCTTTTCTTTAACATCATCCGACCACGTTTTTGCTTCATGGGGGTGTAGACCTTGAGAACAATAGACTTCTCTGTAATCTCTGGCCGTCTGAAAGGCCGCATCTATATTGTCCACAGAAACGGAAATCGTTATCAATGTCTCTATTCCCACCGCCCTAGAGAATTCCAATGTTGTAGGTATATCTTGCTCTTTGAGGTAGTCTAGGTGGCAGTGGGTTTCTACAAGAGGAAGAGAAAACTTGGGAATTTTTCTTCGTTTACTCTTGCTCACTGAGTATCTCGTCGAGAATGAGAAATAGCTGATTTGAGGGAAGTGCTCCGGATATTTTTTTCCCGTTAACTAGCATTGTAGGCGTTGACGTGACATTGAACGGTTTGGCCAAACCAACCATTTCAATAATAGCATTTTTTGTTTTATCGGCCTTGAAACAATCCAAGACATTCTCTCTCTCGGCCACAGACTCGATCCATTCAAGGGTCAAATTTTCTTGATTGCCAAAGATAAGGTGCTCTATATCTCTGAATTTCTGCGGGAGACAGTAGGCCAAATAACTTGCATAGCATGAATACTGGTGGTAGGCCGTTTTCACTTCGGGATTGCACACGGAACTCAAGGGGTAAAAAAAGTATTGAATCTCGACTTTTCCTCTGTATCTTTGGGCCGTTTTTTCGAGAGTTCCCGACAAGGCCTTGCAACTAGGGCATTGAAAATCCGAAAATTTAACAATTTTAAGAGGGGTCTTACCTTCCGCAGGAAAAGAGAGTTTGTAAGAAGATTCTTTTTCGGGAAAACCAAGATAGGGGAGCTTGCGATACTGCTCCATAAGAGCTCCCTTCATTTTATCGTTGTGGGCCTCTTTTGATTGAACATAGGAATAGGCCGGTGCAAAAAACAAGACAAAAGACAACCCCATAAATGCAAAGATTTTAGGGTCTATCTCTTTAGTAAGAAGTTTCTTGGTAAAAATAAGAAACAAGAGAATGGAGAGGATATAGTAGAGAGTACAAAATGGGCATAAAGTACCTAAAAAGGTCAATGAGTACACAAACAAAATCATGCATCCAATAACATTGGCCGTAAGAACCGTGTAAAGAGTACTTTCATATCTTTCACTGTTAAAGAAAAAACCTGCTAGAGAGAGAATACCGATACAAAGGCCGAAGAGAGAAATCGGAACTCCTAAAATATTTGATAGAGGGGAGTTCGTTGTGGTATCACAGTTGAAAAAACTGTTGACATCACAAAGAGAAGCTGCTTCCAATCCTACGGGGTACTTTGTTTGGAAGTAGTAGTTTGTCAGATAAAGACATACGCCTATAATTCCCAAAGAGAGAATAAGCAGGGCCGCAAGAGTGCTTGTCCGAGAGTTTTTGTAGAGAGATGATGAACTCATTGTTGTTCTCCTTATATAGGCCTAACCTTAACACCCTTGATATTTAAGTGTCAAACATTAAGGCCTTTTTCTAAGAAGTGATTTGACTTTGGAGCATAAACGGCCGTCGATTTTGTGTGTAGAATTGGAGAGAAGTTGAAAAGAACCTCGAAGTCCTTTTGATTGAAAATACTCAAATCGCTCTTTTGACAACAAGGGATCGACGATGGCATCCTTGCTCCCGTTTAGACAGTGGATGGGAAAAACGGGTAGAGCGTTCAATTTTTCTATTCTCAAGGAGGAATTTACGCAAATAACTTGTATGGTCTTGTCGCAAAGAACGCCACAAAAGGGAGCAAGGTATCCTCCCTGGGAATAACCTACGAAATGAATACTGTCTTTAACGTTGAGTTCATTCAAAAGGTTATTTATAACCTTGGCCGGAATATCGTAAGAGATATAATAATCGTCGTTTTCTCTATTATAGAAATACCACGAAAAAAACATATCGGAAGTATTCTGCATGCGAGAAACCATAGGAAAGATACCATTTGGGATGATTAATTGCTTATTGGAGGGAAAGTCTTTTCCTAACATTTGATAAATTTTTTGAGCATTTTGACAAAATCCATGCAAAAGGACAACTGCCTCAGTGAGGCCCTTATTAAAATGAAGATAATCAACTCGATATTCACCTTGTATATTGGTTGTGATCAATTCCATAATATCTTGAATCTGCATGAAAAAAAAACAAATGTCAAAATCAAATATACTTCTTGTTATCACTCAGTTTTTATGTTAAAGGATACGTTATGGATCTTATAGAGCGTATGTCGGCGGATTCAGAGGGCCTTTCAAACATAGAGGACATTGAGTCCCTTATTCAACGAGGTATTGATCTCAATCATATGCCAATTTTGCCTCTCTATACAATCTTCAAAAGAAGCGATCCTTTTAGTTGCTCAAAAATTTTAGATAATATGACCGAAGATCAAAGACAAACCCTTTTAGACATCGATCTTTGGTATAAAGACGATATAGATATAGAACACTTCCATTTTTGGCCTTTGGTCTATAGCAAGGCCTCTGATAACATTCGCTTGGAATTTGCTAAATCTTCAAGTTTTTCTCTTTTTTTGAAAAGTAAGTTTAATATTTGGACATTTGATATAGAAGATCCTCATTACCCCGAGCACAATAACTATTTTTTGACGGAAGATAATCTTTTACTTTTTGAGTACGAACAAGATTATAAATATCTTGATGAAATCAAGGGGTTCATTAAAGATATCTACACCAATTTAGGCGTTGAAAACGCCTATGCCCATCTTATGAAGATTGTAAGTGAGACCTTCTTTAATATGTTGGAAGAAGAATACCGGTTTAAAAAGAGTCGCCTTCTCGATTACGGACTTGTGGATTATTATGATGCTCTAGAGATGACAACACCCTATCCCAATCTCAATTTAATGAACAAGGCCGTTTTTGGTAAAAAGACTAGTACGGGGACTCTTTCTCAAATTTCTTTGATGCAAAATCTCCATCGACAACTTCTCACTGTATTTGAGGGCCAGTCGGGTCCTTTAAAAAAAGAACTGTCAAAAGTTTGCGATGAAAAAAGATTGTATTTTCTACAATTCAACTTCCTAAAACTTATCAATGCATCTTTAGTACTAGACAATTCTTTGAAAAAAAGTAGCATTGCTATGAGAAACACCTGTAAGATAATAAACTCTTATCTTCTTCTCGGCCTAGATTATCTTTTCAATCGTGTAGGTATGAATGAGCACAAATCATTATTTGATCGTTTTGAATTTTCCGATATTTACCTCTGTGGAAAAACACTTGTTTGCTCTCAACAAAAAACATTAAAAAAGGCCCTTAACAATAGTGTTTTCAAAGAAGATAGGACGTTCTTGGGTGCCTATTGGATGGATTTCCTCAAATCTTCTCTTCAAACTCCACTGCTATGGGCGAAACAACAAGGAAAAGTAAAGTCCGTTACAACATTTTCTGCCTATACATCTTGGTCTCAAGAATCTTTAACCTTTATACAATTTCTTCCCTTTGCCGAAAAATTTGCTCTGAGTTTTTTTAATCTCAAAAATTCGGGATCGATTCGCAATGAGTTTTATTTAAATTACAGCGTTGATGATATTGATCTCGAGTCTCTGATGTTAAACTCATTGGCCAATTTTGTTTTAGGGTTCTATGCAAAGACCCCGTCAAACAAAATGGGATTAACACTTGATGAATTTAAAGCATTTACCTATCTTTTTACGGTTGAAAATACAGAGAAAAAAAATAAAGAAATTATTGCCAATTTTATCCGCTCTTTTGGACTTCACAATGTTTCCGACTTAGAAGATTACATTCTCTACCTAGTCAAAAACCATCTAGAGGGGTACGACTACAAAAAACTTCAAGGTAGCGATTACCGTTATGTTGGAGGCCCCATCGTTCTTAATCAATGAGGGAGCATGAAAAAAAGAAGCGTGCCTAAACTAAGTTTGCTCTCCTATACGGAGGGTAACAAAAGAGAGAAAAAAGAGTTTGTTGACAATATTTTTCAGGGATTAAAAGAATACGGTTTTATTGTTCTTACGGAACACACCGTATCTCGTGAAAAAATTAATAGGGCCTACGAATGTATTCAAGATTTTTTCCACCTTCCACAAGAAATCAAAGAGCAATACTTAGCTAAGACTGTAGGAGGGCAACGAGGGTATACACCCTACAAAACGGAACATGCTAAAGATTATCCCGTGGCGGACCTCAAAGAATTTTGGCATGTGGGACGAGAAACTAAATTCCTTGCTAAAAATCTTTGGCCAAAGGAAGTCCCTCAATTTAAAAAGGCGCTAGAAGAACTCTACGAATCTATGGACAAAGCTGCAACAATTCTTCTTTCGGCCGTTGGAGAGGGCCTAGATGTGAAGGCCGATTTTTTTTCTCGTTTACTCAAAGGAGGAGACTCCATTCTGAGGGCCATTTACTATCCATCCACTAAAGGAGAAGATACCATTCAATCGCTAAGGGCCGCTCCTCATGCCGATATCAACCTCATTACACTTCTCGTTGGGGCCACAGATACCGGTCTTCAGCTATTGGATCGAAATGGAACGTGGTTAGAAGTACAAAGCACTCCCGAACATATTGTTGTGGATGTAGGGGATATGCTGGAGATAATTACCAACGGTATTTTACCTGCCACCGTCCATCGAGTGGTCAATCCCGACAATGTAGACAGTGAACGTTTTTCCCTACCATATTTTGTCCATCCCCAAAAAAAGGCCCTATTAACGCCTCTACCGAGTTGTATAGGTACGGGAAAGGCCCGGTATAATGAAATTACGGCAGAAGAATTTCTTAACCGGAGATTAAAAGAGATCGGTCTTTACTAACTTACTGTCTTTCTAAAATTTGAGACCTACGGCAAGCTTGACATTAAGAATACTCGAAGCTTGTGTGCTAAAACTGGAAAATTTTTCTTTTGTGCGAATATGTTCTGAAACTCCTTCAAAAAGAAATGCATAATCTTTGTTAATTACTTTTTGATACCCCATTCTTACTAGAGGAAATAAAATTGCGTATCCGGAGGACTTAGATGTACTGATTTGACTCTGACTTATTCCAAGTCCGGTGCCAATACCCATGTAAATTGTTCTCGGCCGTCCCACGAGATACTTACTCAAAGGATCAATGTGAAAAAGTAATTCTCCCATGGTAAAAAAACGGTTATTGTTAGCTCCAAAAGACGGAATCTCGTGATTCGATATTTCTCGATCATATCTTAAACCAAGGGCAAAATTTGCCGCCTCATGAAGATCAAAAACATAAAATCCTTCGTAGTGCATACCGGATCGAAGGATATCTCTTTCCGGAGAAACATCCGTGATTGTTTCATGAAGGGCGAAACTTGCAGAGGCCCTAACAATAAATTTTTTCAAAAAACTATGGGCCTTATACCATTCATTTTTCATTCGGTTTTTGTATTCGGCATCGTACCGTAAAACGGGAATTTCCATAGAGAGGTTATAAATAGTATTTGTATAGGTAACTATATCTCCCCTTTCAAAGGGGACAGTACCTCTAGAGTCTGAAATTTTCCAAATGGAATGCTCCCTTGTTGTCTCTATAGGATGAGCGACGAGAGAAAATTGATCACTACTAAAAAGAGACTGTTTCCCTTGAACTACCCCGTCTATAGCACCTTTTCTAATAATAAATGTTAGTTTGTTTTTACCTACGGCCTGAATTGTTACGAGCTCATCTTTTCCCATCAGTCGATAAGAGAAAAAGAGAAAAAAAGAAAACCATAAGATTTTTATCATCGTTAATATTGTAATTGAAATTTACAAAAAAGTTGTGAATCTTTTTCACAAGACGTATTTTCCCCTCTCTCACTTAGACCTAAAGACTTTTATTTTTCGTACGACAAGAGCGATGAGACAAACATGAAAAGTTTTTTACTATTACTTCTTCCGGTAATCTTGTCCTCCTGTTTTTCTAGTGATAAAGAGAAGGTGGCAAAATGTTCCGGAGGGAACTTCGATCCTATATCTAGAGTTTGTATGAAAATGGGGGCCCTACCCGTCGAAAGTCTTACAAGGTTTATTGATGAGGACACACCTGCAGTACTGGAAGTAGACAGAGGAGATTACGATTCTTGTGAAATTCTCTCATCGAGTGTAACACAAAATTTAATAAGAGCTACGCCTTTAACTCGACCTACATGCTCTTGTAGTGCAGGAGTTTGTTCCGTATCTATTTTTCCTCGTGAAAACTCTTTTGGAGGGGGAAGCTTGTTTTATCGTTTTCACAACCCAAATATCGGCCATACGGATTATTTTAGATTGAATGTAATCATTAGAGACAAAAATGATCCACCTATTCTATCAACGCTCAATTTTACGATAAATACAAATGAAGACAACAATAGCACGGTCCCTCAAGAACGATCGACAACGGCCTCGACATATAATTTTAATATGTGTAATACTATCGGGAGTTCTCTAAGCGAAATCGATTCCACAAGAGATGTATCCCTTGAAATTGCAACTCTACCAACGACCGGTACTCTTTCTTGCAATCAATGCAATTGCATCGAAGATGCCTCTTCTTGTCGTTGTAATTTCTCTTTTGTCGGCCCTAATCATAACGGCATACCTTACGCAATATTTAGTATTCGCTTTAGAGATACATCTCCCAACACCAGTGATGCGGCCCTGACGTCGAGAACGGCGGTCGTTAATCTCAATGCGACTCCAAGAAACGATCGTCCCGATACTATACCCTATGTTGATTTAACAGGGGCTCCTTTAAGTGAAGATACACTCGGACAACTAACAGCTCCTCCTATGGATGATGTTGAAGATGGAAATCTGGTGAACTATGAGATAGCGGATGCGAGCAATTGCGGTTCAGGAAATCCTTGTACTTACTCTTTAGAGGCCCTAAGGAGAGACTTTGGTGTTTTTCATAGTTGTCTCAATCTTGATGCCAACGGAAATGTCGGCACTCCATCAACCGATAGGATCTGTGATTTTGTTCCCTACCACAATGTTCATGCAACATCCGTCATGTTTTATTATAGGGCCAGAGATTCTGCCGGGGCAACAAGTGATTGGGTTCGAATAACGTTTCGAATTTCCCCCATTAACGATGTACCTATTCCCTTTTTTGCTTTTTACCAAGTTAACGAATCAAAGACGGCCCTGGCCTCCGATGCGGGACCTTATACGTTCAATATGCCTCCGGCAATTGATCCGGATGAGGATAATCTTGCCTCTATTCAAATACCTTTAGCAAACTACTCTTTTGTTTCTCCTGGGCCCGTGGGGGCCGATTTTCAAAATTGTATGAATAATAACGAAGACCTCAATTGCGACTTTATTATTAATAATAATAATGGAAATCTCAATACATCCGGGACAGCGACAGCGGCCTTTGGAGTGGCCTCCGGTTTAACTCTAGATGCTCTTCATCCGGGAACCCAAGGTAATCTGATCTCTGTAAATTTTATTGATGAAGGTACTTATCTTAGGTCTAGACATCATCCTGTTTCTTCCGATTATTCCGGTTGTAGTCTATCTCCTCCTAATACTTATGCCGATTGTAGAAAATACTTCAACCAAATGGTGCAAGTTCATGCTAACTTAGGCCGTATAGAAATTAATGTTTACCTTCAGGCGACCCGTCACATAACAACGGATACCGAAGTTCAACATCTTATTAATAACCATCCTATCTCTTCAAGGTTTATTAGGGCGAGTGGAGCAACGGGAGTAACGGCCTTACCCGGTAGTGTGAATCTCACCGGAGGAACGGATGCGGCCGTGGGTTTTAGGGCCGAGTATACGGTTAGTGACGGTATTGCGTCCAATGCTTCACCCAATGGATTGATTTCTATTCAAATTACTCCAACAAACGATACTCCTGTTTTCTGTCGTTATTCTTCTTATGAAGAAGCAACCGAATGTGGGCCACATGGATGCTTAGGGCATCAAGGGCCCATAGAAAAAGGAATTATCCCCTTGTCCCATACAGCGACTCGACCTATTTATTATTACGATGTAACAACTGCAACCTGTTATCACTCCACGGGAACGGCCGGAAATCATTGGGAAATTGCCGTTAGTCCCTGTCTTTATTCCACCTCAAACAGCGATTGTAGTGGCGGAGATTGTCGTGCCTCAGGTCCCCCTCAAGGCAAAGTCACTCCGACAACTCATACAAATGCGCAACCGATTGTCTACCAAGATAGTCGATCTCAAGTTTGTTATCGCTCTACAGGAACGGGAATCGATGATTGGGAGCTAATATCAGCATCTCTTCCGGAAATACAGGTTAATGAAGGTGAAGTCATCAGATTAAAAAGAGTTGTTTTCGATGAAGGTGGGGCCGATTCTAGTGAGGATGCTCAAAGGATTCATATTTCCCGTTTTTATTCCGATAACAATGTTCTCATCAGTTTGTTAAATTCCCAGTTTACTCAAAGAGTTGATCGCCGTTTTTTCCCCTGCGCTTTTTCTACGGCCTCTTGTAATAACAATATCAACTGCCGACAATACGAGACAGGTGTTAGTAATCCTACAAATAACGTCACTCCGTCGAGACACACGAGGGATAACCCTCTTTATTTCTGGGCCAATCAAGACAATTCATTATCTTGTTATCAATCCATAGGTACAAATTCTAGCGATTGGATACAAATTATCGACAATACTTTTACGGAAACAGTTAATACATACAATCCACAAACAAATGGTTTTTCTTTGAATGGCGGAGGACGTATTTCGATAGGAAATACGACAAGTAGTGAAGATGATGATGCTATAGAAATCGTCCTTACACCAACCACGACAGAAAGCGGTTCAACGGTTATTAGTTTTGACCTCGATGATGGAGGTTGTCAGTTTTCCGTTAATGCCTCAGACTGCAACAACGGAAGTTGCAATGAGATTAATATGGGTTTTTCTAATCCTTCAGCGAATCTTACTCCATCGAGACACACGAATGCCGACCCTATTGTTTATTTAAACAACGCTAATACTTGTTATAGATCAACGGGAACAGGAAGTAGCGATTGGCAAATAGTAGAGGCCTGGCCCGTAACAACGGTTTATTTTAAAGTGACCGTTAATCCTATAAGTGCCGTTCTTCCCGGTTGGAGGAATTTGGCCGCTTCCGGGCCTAATGTGAATAAATACAATGAAGTTAAATCGGAAGAATCTATCTTTTGCCCTTACTCTAGGGCCAAATGCGATGGCGGATCGGCCTGTACCGGAGACCATCCTCCGGGAATTCCTCCCTTTTCTGCTCCTCCGGTTATCGGTGACGAAGATTACGTCATTTACCACGATATCAACGCCAACGAATGTTATTTTTGGAATCCTAACCTTACTTATCCTAATAGATGGCAAAAATTTATTAATTATTGCAATATTACTCAAAGTGAATATGCTCCGGAGTGCTACAACGGAAGCTGTTTGTTTGATCAAAGTGTTACGGACCCTACAATGCCAGTACCTACGGGGATTGATCACTATTATGCTTTCTATAACCACAATCTCGACACTCTAACCTGTTATCGTAGTTACGGTATTCGTAGCGGTGAACTTGGGCAATATGAGGGTACCGGAAAGGCCGTTCTTTCTTGGGAGAATTTTATCTTTAAAGGAAGCTCCAGTTTGAACGGTTACAATATTTTTCGAAGAAAGGCCCACGAAGAGTTTGGAGAGTTTCCCGTTAATAAAAAACCTCTTCCTCCCGATTTTTTCACTTATACGGACAATGCCGTCAATTCTAAAAACGGCCCTATTCCGGGAACCGTTTACTATTATCAAGTTCGTCCTATTATAAATAATAGGGAAACATGGCCTTTCGGTAATCATAGAAATGCCAGAATTTTTATTCCCAAGGCCAATATGTCTTTCGTCCACAGAAGAATTGCAAATAAGAGAATGTGTGAATTAATGGGGAAAGACTATAGAAAAATTGATGGAGATAATCACAATAGGTGTGCTTATACCGGGCCGGGAGACAATAGCGATGGGTATTACGATATTGGTCAAGATTTTCATGTGGCCACTTTTGAGGCCGGTTGCCCCTACACGGTAGAGAAAAATTCCTGTAATACGCTGGATGGAAATTGTATTGCCGATCGGGTACCCGATGATGCGGATGATGGTAGCAACGGTGATTTTTTCTACAACAGAAGTGAGGGGATTTGCTATTGGAAGAATACGGGGGGGAACTGGCTTGCCGTTGGCGAAGATATGGCATCGATTATAACTGCCTATTCGGCCTCTGATAATAATATAAGAGAAATTCTCAAGACAGAAAGACCTCCTCTCTCTCTTATCTCTCAATCTCAGGCATTAAGTTTGTGTAGCGATGATAGCTTGAGGATATCGGATATGATTCCCGGCTGTTCTTTTGCCTTGATGGGATGTAATACGGTCGATGCTCAATGCACGGGTACTCAGGACCCCGATGCACTTAACGATAATATCACGGCCACTCGTTCGGGAATTTACTTTTGGAATTCCGATGAAAAGCGTTGTTGGAGGGCCGATTCTACTACGGCGGGAGATTGGAATCTTGTTGGAGGTGGCGGAGGGCCTGTTCCCAATCGGTTATCCATGAGACTTCCTACAAGAAAAGAGCAAATCGCATTTTCTTTCTGGAATGAAAATATCGATTATGTAACGGCCATATCTTATGAACAAGGACTTTCCCTGAATACCTATGCGTCCTGCAACTCTTCCTCGGCCGATGGACTTTCTTTTGGATATTCAGATTTAGAAGCACCGCCAAGTAATGACTTGTACTCACTTCCGGGAACACAATTTTCAGGTATACGCTCTGTGGCCACGGGAGTGAAGCAAACAAAAAGTTGCCAATCGACCTTTGGTATTCGTGATATTATCGGTAACGTAACAGAGTGGTCAAGTGATCAGGTTAATTGTACTACTCCTTACAATTGTGTCTTTGATACTGTAAATTCCGATTTTACCGTTCAGTCTACCTCTTCCCAAATTAACACTGTAGGTGGATTTCGTTTTGGTTATTATGACGGAAATAGTAATAATCTGGAAGATAATTGGGATACCGACGGGTTTCCTCTTGGGCCGTGTGTAGATGAAAATAACGATGACATTTGCGACTCATTTTTTGGTTCGTGGCCTATTGAAAATCGACTAAACCTAGGTGAAACCTTTATTATTCCTCTAGGCCTCCCGGCCAATGCTGATTTTTCTTATAACTACCAAGATGATAATGCCGTAGATGCTTTTTTTCCCATAGGCCTTTCTTCGGGAATCAGTGGATCAATGCTTCGCAGAGATACCGTGGAAATTCAATCGCAATACATTTATTGTCCCTATAATAGAGGAGACTTTGATTGTGACGGAAATGATTGCACAACATCGGAAACCGGATTTGGGTCTCCCATGAACAATATTGCCCCCGGCGGCCATACGTTATCTAATCCCGTGTATTTTTTCAATGTTAATAATGGACAATGTTATCGTTCAAACGGAACAAATAATACGAGTTGGGAACCGGTTGGCTGCCGCTATACGAAGAATGCGTGTGACTCTGGAGGAGTGAATCTTGTGAATTGCAATAATGTTGACACGGGTTCTAATGATCCCAATGCGGCAGTGATACCCTCGAATCACACATCGGAAATGCCCACTGTCTTCTACGATGTTGTCGGAGATGATTGTTATATTTCTACAGGGACAACAAATACCGATTGGAGAACCTATAATAATATTGCCTCAACAACACCGGCCGGAATAGTTCATGGAGGGAGTTACCTCAAAGGTACGGGGAGCGGACAATTTCATATGGAGTTTATCGATTTTAAAAGTGCAAGGGATCGAACCGATATAGGCCTCCGTTGCGTTATGCCGATTCCCAATGTTTTTTACACGGAGTAGGCCTTGATGAAAGTGGAGGTGGCGGGCGGATTTGAACCGCCGGATTGACGGTTTTGCAAACCGTTCCTTTTGACCGCTCAGGCACGCCACCTCAAGAATTTTACCATAATCGTCCAAATATTAAATGTCAAAAGGCCTAAGCTACTCTCCTACAATGTGTGGGTTTCCAGAAAAATAATAAAGAGGATACAGGCAATGATAAGAATACAGATAATGAAGATGCTGAAGGATTGAAAGGCCGTCCACTTCTTTTTATCGGCCGAATCAACCTGTTTTGCCATAGTGAACGCATCCCATACCCAAAAAATAAATCCAAGTATTCCTAAAAGTGCAGCTACCATCAACCATTGATTTACCTCGGCCTTTAACGCCAATGCCTCTGCACTGTACCCGTATGTTGCAGACCTACTGGAGAAGGCAGCGAATAAACGGAAAACACTTACGGCCCCACAAATTATTGCCGATCCTTGAGTGAGTATAAAGGCCCAGCATTTGAGGGGATTTTTTAGGTAAAGCTGGTGTAAACCCATCCAGCTAAAGAAGAACCATAAGAAATAGGCAACCCGAATCTTTTTCTTTCTCTTATTGATTGCTTGCTTTTGTTCTAAAATTTCCATTTTGAATAGGGTATCTGTTTTTACCTAGATTAACGAGTTCTTTGAGTTCTTTGCCCACTTTAAAAAAAGTGACTTTTTTCGCCGCAACTTTAGTCACTGTTTTAGATTTAGGGTTTTTTCCCTGATAAGATCGATAGTTTCGATTAAAAAATGATCCAAACATTCTAATTTCTACCCTTTCATTGTTGTAAAGGGCGCAGATAATGGAATTAAAACAAATATTGACAACGACCTCGGCCTCTTTGTAGGATACATTGCCCTGTTGTTCAATTTCCATAATAAGATCTTCTTTGGTCAACAATCCGGCCCCAAAGGTTATAGTAGCAAGAATATTTGATATGTACTAGGCCTTTCGTTTAGTGAACTCTTGTAGTCGGGAAATCGGTCTTTTTAAAGAGGAATCGGAGAGAAGACGATACAGGTATCATGAAAAATACTTTTGATCTAATATTCCTCCTCCTTATCCTAATATCCTGTATTATCGATAGCAGAAGAGATGGAACAAAAAAGATTAAAGACTTTTCTGTCGGGGCGACACAAGAGAGTAGTGAGGATAGATTATGCCGAAATTATTATCTTCCTACAGAAAATACTTGTCATCAAAAAAAATGTCCCAAGAGTAGTCATCAGGGAACGGATGAGGAAATAGCAAAGTTAAAAGAAAATTTCGAGAGACAAGTTGAAGACGGTGAGTTTGATGAGGAATTAGTTGATGAAGTAAGGGCCAATTTTGAACATGCTAAATTTGTTTGCATCCCGGGAAGCGGAGTTTTTAGACCTGACAAGGCCGTTTCTATTAAATCTGATTTGTGTGCTTGCTATAATAGCTCTCCTATGATGGTGGGTAATTGTTCCTTTTACTGCAGTCAATTAAATCTTATGGAAGATAAAAAGGACAAAGGGATACTTTACGGTCGTGTTTCTTTAGGGCCTGAGATTGAACTTAACGAAGAATTGGGCCATCTCTATGGATGGTGTAAAAACGAGATATCCGGTTCCGATTACAAAGGCCCTGATTGTAAATTTGTTGTTCAAAGTGCCGACGGTACCAACTACTATCTTCCCATAACGGTGCGTACAAATAATTCATTTACCGTAGACATCGACGGCCTCCTTAAAGGAAAAACTTATATTGGTAAAATTGGAGAAACTGAGTCTGGATCCGGAGTTTTTTCAAATAGTGTTCAATTTCGTCTTATCGATTCGCCTGAAGAAAGAGAGATTCCGGAAGGGCCCCTTAAGATCATTCCAATCTCTCAATACACTTGTGTGATCAGACCTAATAGTCAATATTCACCGACACTCGACGAGGCCCATTATAGCACTGCTTTGAAGAGCTTCTACTACATGCCGGCCGGTACGTCTCCAATGCCCTTAGATGAAACTCATTCAAACAGAGGAACTCAATTTTGTCATGATATTGATCTTTACGGCCCAAAAGATTCTCCTCGTTATGAAAGATTAGAATACATCCCCCAGCATTTTGCTCTTTGGGATTCTTCCGATATTCGTTTTTTTGACCAAAACAAAAATCAATCAATGGATATCAACGAGGCCGTCTCTCAAAGATTGTTTAGAGATTTTGGTATTAAAGAAAATTTCAAGATATTTTTCCCTTTTAAGGCCCGTCCCGACCCTACTGTTGAAAATGATGCACTATTGGGTTATAGGATGAATTTTTGGATCCGCCCAAATTCTACTAAAACCTTTTGTCCTACTCAAAATGATTATTTTGGAGAAAACCCTATCTTTAATGTCCTCAAAGATTATGTAGGAATTGATACTGAAGGGCTTTACATGGCCTTGAGAGAAACCATCGCTCTTGAGACTAAAGGAGAAGGCCAAGAAATATCTAAGGCCCCTCCAAATATTATTTACATACGAGAGAGGGAACTCAAGGGTATTTGGTTTGTTATAGAGGACGGTAGGCATTTAAGACCCGATGAAAAAAATCTTGATTCAAAAACCTTAATGTTTTATTGGCCGCCTGATCCCTATGCGCCCTATACGAAAAAAAGCGATCAAAAACGCTACACCGTAATATATTCTACTCCCTCGACAGAAGAAGAGGGAGAGACAGTTGCATCGTTTCGGCCTTCTGATAAGAAGATCGGATGTATCCCCGTATCTGATTAACCTGAGTTCGAGGTTTTTTTAAAAAAATTAGGCCAAAGTTACTTTTTTTTGAACACCTTCGAATAGAAGGCCTCTTCTCCTGCCAAGTATAGGCAATAAGTCCCAAGATAATATTGGTCGTTTATGGTCTCAATAATAAATCTTTTTCTCAACATTAGTTTGTCATGAAAATGCATAAGTTTATTTTTCATATTAGATTTGATATCTGTTATCAATTGAACTCCTCGTCTCCATAAAGCTTTCTCGAAAGATTACGGCAAAGTCTCTTCATCGGGACCCGATCATCAACATGACCCTTGGTTATCGCAAAGGATAAGGGATACAGCTTAATCGCACAAAAAGCTTAACTCAAATCTCACGGAATATTCATTTGGGTGGGTGAGTGAGGCGAGGCATTACGCACCTATTCATGAAGTGTTATTCACAGTCTATCAAGAACCTAATGCTATGAAATTGGCGGAGTTGCTACTTCTCCGCCAAGGTTGAAATTGTCTAAAGGGGTAGAGTACCGTTTACAACAACATCATCTTGGTCTGAAACGTGTCTTTCAAACCAATCCGTGTGTGTTCCCACCCTAAGGAATCCCTCTTCGTTTTGAGGGAAGATGTCATCGTTTGAACAGTTGTCGATTTCATAGTCAATCTCACGAATACCCTCTTCTATGGAATAAAAGAGAATACAGGATTCGGTGCGCACCTTCCGTCCCTCGTCGTAAATTAGGGAGAAGGAGACTTTACTTCTGTAATGATTGACAATTAACATTTTATGGTGAAAATAGCGATCTTCATCAGCTCTAACAGCAACACCAACACCAACACCAACACCAACAGGAACACCAACAGCAACACCAGCAGGAACACCAGCAGGAACACCAACACCAACAGCAACACCAACAACAGCAACAGCAACACCAACTAGATTACTCCAAGGATAGGATAGTCGAAGGGAAGTCTTGTCCAAAAGATACCCCTTTTCTTGAGCAAAAATATCAAGATCGTCACCGACGGTATTCAGTAATATCCGTCTATCCTCATCTAAGCGTTCTAAGCGAGATTGCGCCGATACCATCGAAGGTCCCAAAAGAGACACTACCAAGTACAAAGTTTTTACATAATTTTTCATAAAATCCTCCTTTTAAAATTTAAGTTTTCGGATAAAACTATTTTTACCCAATTTGTAAAGATTTTAGCACGATGTATAATAGAAGTTAAGTACTTTTTTTTGCCACCTGAATTCACATCACAGTTGTCTCCATAAAGCTTTCTCGAAAGATTACGGCAAAGTCTCTTCATCGGGACCCGATCATCAACATGACCCTTGGTTATCGCAAAGGATAAGGGATACAGCTTAATCGCACAAAAAGCTTAACTCAAATCTCACGGAATATTCATTTGGGTGGATGAGTGAAGCGATGCATTACGCACCTATTCATGAAGTGTTATTCACAGTCTATCAAGAACCTAATGCTATGAAATTGGCGGAGTTGCTACTTCTCCGCCAAGGTTGAAATTGTCTAAAGGGGTAGAGTACCGTTTACAACAACATCATCTTGGTCTGAAACGTGTCTTTCAAACCAATCCGTGTGTGTTCCCACCCTAAGGAATCCCTCTTCGTTTTGAGGGAAGATGTCATCGTTTGAACAGTTGTCGATTTCATAGTCAATCTCACGAATACCCTCTTCTATGGAATAAAAGAGAATACAGGATTCGGTGCGCACCTTCCGTCCCTCGTCGTAAATTAGGGAGAAGGAGACTTTACTTCTGTAATGATTGACAATTATCATTTTATGGTGATAATAGCGATCTTCATCAGCTCTAACAGCAACACCAACAGCAACACCAGCAGGAACACCAACAGCAACACCAACACCAACACCAACAGCAACACCAACAACAGCACCAACAACAGCACCAGCAACACCAACAGTATTTATGGGTGATATATTAGTCCAAGGATAGGATAGTCGAAGGAAAGTCTTGTCCAAAAGATACCCCTTTTCTTGAGCAAAAATATCAAGATCGTCACCGACGGCATCCAGTAATATCCGTCTATCCCCTTCTTTTAAGTAGGATTGCGCCGATACCATCGAAGGTCCCAAAAGAGACACTACCAAGTACAAAGTTTTTACATAATTTTTCATAAAATCCTCCTTTTAAAATTTAAGTTTTCGGATAAAACTATTTTTACCCAATTTGTAAGGATTTTAGCACGACGTATAATAGAAGTCAAGTACTTTTTTTTGCCACCTGAATTCACATCACAGTTGTCTCCATAAAGCTTTCCCGAAAGATTACGGCAAAGTCTCTTCATCGGGACCCGATCATCAACATGACCCTTGGTTATCGCAAAGGATAAGGGATACAGCTTAATCGCACAAAAAGCTTAACTCAAATCTCACGGAATATTCATTTGGGTGGATGAGTGAGGCGAGGCATTACGCACCTATTCATGAAGTGTTATTCACAGTCTATCAAGAACCTAATGCTATGAAATTGGCGGAGTTGCTACTTCTCCGCCAAGGTTGAAATTGTCTAAAGGGGTAGAGTACCGTTTACAACAACATCATCTTGGTCTGAAACGTGTCTTTCAAACCAATCCGTGTGTGTTCCCACCCTAAGGAATCCCTCTTCGTTTTGAGGGAAGATGTCATCGTTTGAACAGTTGTCGATTTCATAGTCAATCTCACGAATACCCTCTTCTATGGAATAAAAGAGAATACAGGATTCGGTGCGCACCTTCCGTCCCTCGTCGTTCATTAGGGAGAAGGAGACTTTACTTCTGTAATGATTGACAATTAACATTTTATGGTGAAAATAGCGATCTTCAGCACCACCAGCAACACCAGCAGCAACACCAACACCAACACCAACAACAACACCAGCAGGAACACCAACAGCAACACCAGCAGGAACACCAACACCAACACCAACAACACCAGCAACAGCAACACCAACAGTACCAGTATTTATGGGTGATAGATTACTCCAAGGATAGGATAGTCGAAGGAAAGTCTTGTCCAAAAGATACCCCTTTTCTTGAGCAAAAATATCAAGATCGTCACCGACGGCATCCAGTAATATCCGTCTATCCCCTTCTTTTAAGTAGGATTGCGCCGATACCATCGAAGGTCCCAAAAGAGACACTACCAAGTACAAAGTTTTTACATAATTTTTCATAAAATCCTCCTTTTAAAATTTAAGTTTTCGGATAAAACTATTTTTACCCAATTTGTAAGGATTTTAGCACGACGTATAATAGAAGTCAAGTACTTTTTTTCGCCACCTGAATTCACATCACAGTTGTCTCCATAAAGCTTTCCCGAAAGATTACGGCAAAGTCTCTTCATCGGGACCCGATCATCAACATGACCCTTGGTTATCGCAAAGGATAAGGGATACAGCTTAATCGCACAAAAAGCTTAACTCAAATCTCACGGAATATTCATTTGGGTGGATGAGTGAGGCGAGGCATTACGCACCTATTCATGAAGTGTTATTCACAGTCTATCAAGAACCTAATGCTATGAAATTGGCGGAGTTGCTACTTCTCCGCCAAGGTTGAAATTGTCTAAAGGGGTAGAGTACCGTTTACAACAACATCATCTTGGTCTGAAACGTGTCTTTCAAACCAATCCGTGTGTGTTCCCACCCTAAGGAATCCCTCTTCGTTTTGAGGGAAGATGTCATCGTTTGAACAGTTGTCGATTTCATAGTCAATCTCACGAATACCCTCTTCTATGGAATAAAAGAGAATACAGGATTCGGTGCGCACCTTCCGTCCCTCGTCGTTCATTAGGGAGAAGGAGACTTTACTTCTGTAATGATTGACAATTAACATTTTATGGTGAAAATAGCGATCTTCATCAGCTCTAACAGCAACACCAACAGCAACACCAGCAGGAACACCAACAGCAACACCAACACCAACAGCAACACCAGCAGGAACAACAACACCAACACCAACACCAACACCAACACCAACACCAACACCAAGAACACCAGCAACAGCAACACCAACAGTACCAGTATTTATGGGTGATAGATTACTCCAAGGATAGGATAGTCGAAGGGAAGTCTTGTCCAAAAGATACCCCTTTTCTTGAGCAAAAATATCAAGATCGTCACCGACGGTATCTAATATCCGTCTATCCTCATCTAAGCGTTCTAAGCGAGATTGCGCCGATACCATCGAAGGTCCCAAAAGAGACACTACCAAGTACAAAGTTTTTACATAATTTTTCATAAAATCCTCCTTTTAAAATTTAAGTTTTCGGATAAAACTATTTTTACCCAATTTGTAAAGATTTTAGCACGATGTATAATAGAAGTCAAGTACTTTTTTTTGCCACCTGAATTCACATCACAGTTGTCTCCATAAAGCTTTCTCGAAAGATTACGGCAAAGTCTCTTCATCGGGACCCGATCATCAACATGACCCTTGGTTATCGCAAAGGATAAGGGATACAGCTTAATCGCACAAAAAGCTTAACTCAAATCTCACGGAATATTCATTTGGGTGGATGAGTGAAGCGATGCATTACACACCTATTCATGAAGTGTTATTCACAGTCTATCAAGAACCTAATGCTATGAAATTGGCGGAGTTGCTACTTCTCCGCCAAGGTTGAAATTGTCTAAAGGGGTAGAGTACCGTTTACAACAACATCATCTTGGTCTGAAACGTGTCTTTCAAACCAATCCGTGTGTGTTCCCACCCTAAGGAATCCCTCTTCGTTTTGAGGGAAGATGTCATCGTTTGAACAGTTGTCGATTTCATAGTCAATCTCACGAATACCCTCTTCTATGGAATAAAAGAGAATACAGGATTCGGTGCGCACCTTCCGTCCCTCGTCGTAAATTAGGGAGAAGGAGACTTTACTTCTGTAATGATTGACAATTAACATTTTATGGTGAAAATAGCGATCTTCATCAGCTCTAACAGCAACACCACCAGCAGCAGAACACCAACAGTAGCCAACACCAACACCAACAGCAACACCAGCAGGAACACCAGCAGGACCAACACCAACACCAACACCAACACCAACACCAACACCAACAACACCAGCAACAGCAACACCAACAGTACCAGTATTTATGGGTGATAGATTACTCCAAGGATAGGATAGTCGAAGGGAAGTCTTGTCCAAAAGATACCCCTTTTCTTGAGCTAAGATATCAAGATCGTCACCGACCGTATTCAGTAATATCCGTCTATCCTCATCTAAGCGTTCTAAGCGAGATTGCGCCGATACCATCGAAGGTCCCAAAAGAGACACTACCAAGTACAAAGTTTTTACATAATTTTTCATAAAATCCTCCTTTTAAAATTTAAGTTTTCGGATAAAACTATTTTTACCCAATTTGTAAGAAGATTTTAGCATGGAAATTGCGAATGGCCATTTCCGTATAATTTAGATAGTGCTCTTTGCAAGTCGGGAACCTTTTTTAAAGATTTTAGCGCCACCTGAATTCACATCACAGTTGTCTCCATAAAGCTTTCCCGAAAGATTACGGCAAAGTCTCTTCATCAGACGCCCATACTCGGTCGTATTGACCGGAATTATAGAAAATTATCAAAAAAAATTGAAAAAAACCTCGAACTCAGGTTGATTAAAAAAATACTTGAATAAACACAAAAAAAGTATCATCAAGATATTTTTTGAAAAAAAAGACAAAAATACCTATTCTCAAGGTGTTCATGACAACAAATCTTGATAAAAAATCCATGATTTTTTGTATTCCGGAAGATTTTTTATTTGCATGAACTTTTCTATAAAACATTCCTAAGAAAAATGTTATTACCAAAAAGATAATATAACTAACAATTTCTTGTCTTCCTTTGACTATAGAGACGGCCTTTTCCAAAGCTTCGGGCCTTCTAATAAGTTCGTCAATAAATTTGATAATTTTTGGATGAGTCAAAAAAGGTTTATCTTTCAATTTTATTTGCAATATTTTCAGAGATTCTTCTCTCGTCAATGATCTATAAGGGGCAAGAGAGGCCGTTAATTCTTCTTTTGTTTGTTCTCTAAGAGGTTTCGTCTGTGTTGATGCTTCATGAATCGGAGGTGTCGGCATCGATTTTTGTTGTATCTTAGAAGTAGATTGAGAAAGTTTTTTATTAATTTCCTTGAGTTGTTCAAGGCCGATGTTGCCTTGTACAATAAATCCAAAACGGGAAGATAATTCTTCCAATAGGGCCTTGTGCTCTGCCTCTCTCTTCTTTTTCTCTTTCTCTTTCTCTTCTTTCACTTTTTTATCCATAAATTGAGAAAGATATTTTTCTCGTTCCGAATCATCTTGGGATTTTAACGATTGCAAAAAAAAGAATAAGAAGATACAGGCGGCCCAAAAAATATGAAATCGTCGTTTCATATTCTTTTGATCTTCGTCTCTTTCTGAAAACGATTGAATAGAAGAGTTACGGGTGCTGCTACGAAAATAGAAGAATAGGTTCCGATAAGAACTCCTAAGGTAATGGCCATAAAAAAATCTTTTATGGTAACTCCGCCCCAAAGATACATAGTTAGAGAGATAAAGATCGTCGTTCCCGATGTGAGGATTGTTCGGGAAAGGGTCTCATTAACGGCATGGTTTATATGAGAGGAGAGTGTCTTTTCCGGGTGTTTCTTTTCATGCTCTCTTACACGGTCATAGACAATAACGGTATCGTTAACCGAGTAACCGATAACGGCCAAAAGGGCCGCTACGGTTTGCAAAGTAAACTCCGTGTTGGAAAAAGCGAAAATACCTAAGATAATAGAGACATCGTGAAAGAGAGCAGTGATGGCCCCGGGAGAGTATTTGAAATCAAACCTCAACCCTATGTAGATCATAATGGCCAACAAGGCCCAAAACATGGCCTGAAATCCTGCGATTCTTAAACTTGCTCCGGCCCTTGGGCCTACAATATCAACTTTTCGTATTTCGGGCAGATTATCTGAAAATGCCTCGGCGAGAGATTTTCTTATGGATTCTGAAATTTCATTGAGATTTTCCTCTGTTCCGGAAACTTTGACAACATATTCGTTTTCAGAGGGATCACCTATGGAATTGATGAGCACTCCTTGTTCAATTTTTTCTAGGGCCTGCCGCAATTGTGCCAAGGAGAGACGGTGGGCCAATTTTATCTGAACTTCAATCCCCCCTTTAAAGTCTACACCGTAGTTCATCTGAGTAAACAATCCATAGAGTCCTAGAGTAACAAGTATAAAGGATATAGGGGTGGTATAGAAAAATTTTTCTGTAAAATTGATATTTGTTTTTCCCAATATTTGAAACATTCTTTTTACCCTAATACTTTAAATACTCAACCATTGACCTTTAATTCTATCCATAGCGAATTCAAAGGCCAATCGTCCTACATAGTAGGATGTATAAAGAGTCGCTGTAATTCCTATAAGAAGAGTTACGGAAAATCCTTTGATAGGGCCTGTTCCAAATTGAAAAAGGCAAATCCCTGCAAGTGCCGTAGTGACATTAGCGTCTATTAACGTCCAAAACGCTTGGTTAAAACCGTTTTCTACGGCCTTATAGTTACTCACTCCCTTTCGAACTTCTTCTCTTATTCTCTCGTAGATAATAATATTTGCATCTACGGCCATGCCAACAGTCAAAGCAATCCCTGCAATCCCCGGCAGTGTTAAGGTGGCCCCCAGGGTTACAAGGCAGGCCAAAACGAAAAGAATATTGAGTCCTAAAGTTACAGAGGCAATAAGTCCGGAAATTCTATAATAGATAAGAATAAAGACAAAGACGAGCAATGAGCCTATGAGTCCTGCAAAGCGGGCCTTCTCAATAGAGTCTTGTCCTAGTCCTGGGCCTACGGTTCGCTGTTCTAAAAAATCTAGTTCAACGGGAAGGGACCCTGACCTCAGCGCACGAGAGATATCTTGGGCCTCTTCCAACATCTGTCGAGAACTGCCTGATCCCATGGTGATTCGAGCATTTCCGGGGATGCGCTCTCTGATCTGTGGCGCAGAGTAAACATTGTCATCGAAAATGACGGCAAAACGTTTTCCCACGTTATCTCCCGTTAATTGTGTAAAAATTTGTGCACCATCGGACTTAAACGAGAGGTTAATTTCCGGTTGATTGGTTTCCGGATTAAATACCACCCTTGCATCTTGAATCATCTCTCCGGTTAGACGGGGGGCCTTTTCTACAACAAAGGGTATTTGGTTTATCAGCTCTCCGGTAATTTTATTTCTCTGCCTTTGAAAAACAAGCCGGTATCCCTCCTGAATATCCTCTTTGAGAAAATCGTTTAGTTCGGCCAGATAATCCGAGTAGCGTTCTCCTTTCTTGTATTCTATCCCGGCCTCTTTTAATTTTGTGGACCACTCGTCAATGGGAAATAGTGAATTTTCGTGAACCATACTGAACTCCAGTTTTGCCATTCGTCCAATTAAGCTCTTGGCCCTTTCAATATTTCTCACTCCGGGAAGTTGAATGATAATACGGTCATTTCCTTGAGGGACAATAACGGGTTCAGTAACTCCAAATTCATCGATACGATTTCTAATAACTTCTATAGATTGTGTTAGCGATTCTTTTTCGATGTTTGTTTTTGTTGCTGTGTTGAGTCCATACTCGAGCGTATTGGGTAAATCTTGTGTCAAACGGATGGTTGGTCCAAAGGTTCTTCTCAAGATTTCTTTGGCCTCTTCTCTTTGAGCATCGTTTTCAACGATAATAGAATGCTTTGGATCGGAAAGATCTTGTATATTGAGACGACCGATTTTTGTAGGGATCTCTTCATCGTTTGTCAGAAAAGATTCCATTTTTCTTGCATAAGAGGTGATTTCATCCTTGTAGACCTTTTGAAAGTCTATTCCGAGTACCATAGATAATCCTCCTTGAAGATCAAGTCCAAGGTTGATTTTCGACTTTACGGGAAAAGAAGAATCCTCTTTTAGGTCAAAGATTGTGGGTATAACTATTATTACCGACAAGATAAACAGAGTAAAAAGAAAGAAAAAATGGTACCACCAGCTTCGTTTCATTGAGGAACTCTTAGTTATAATTTTGCCCTGACATTCACCAAATCTTTTATGAGGGCCGTATGATCTTGTCTTTTTGTGGATTTCATTAACTCAATGATAGGGGTATATCCCTTTTCTTTGGCCAGATCGTAGGGAGTTTTCAATTCGCTATTAACGGTATAAGTATTCGCCCCTGCTTTCATCAGAAAGTCTACAGCATCGATGTTATTGTTTTCTACGGCAGCGTGCAGGGGAGTATTGCCGTTCTTATCTTTGGTATTAATTCTAACGTTGAAGTGCAACAGCAAGGGAAGTATGCTGTGGATCATATCTTTCGGCCAAAAAGAATAGCTTGCAAGAGAATGGAGTACTCCTTCATGTAAATGATTTGTTTTATTCACATCGGCCCCCTCTCTCCCCAACAAAATAACAGTGAAGTCGTTATGATAAACAACTGCAAGATGAAAAGGGGTCTCTTGGAATAGACCGCATTTGGCGTTTATTCTCGCTCCTCTTGCTAAGAGAAAGCGCATGACACGGGGGGCACCGTAATATCTTGAAGTAATACAAAGGGCCGTATCTCCTCGCTCATTTTTGGCCTCAAGGAAGGCCCCGGCGTCAACGGCCTCGGCCACATCTTTTAAGGCCGAATCGCCCTCCAAGGCCCCGGCAAGAAGTTTTTTTTCCTCTTGGCATTTTGGGGTTTTACAATTCGAGGGCATTGTTTCTTGGGCATGAAAATGCCATGAAATAAGTGCGGCCGATATACATATAAGTCTTTTCATGAGACCTCCTCTATTTTTCTACTTTTCCAGAGATTTTTTATTTTCGTTTTCATCCTCAACACCGGACACGAGGTCATCTTTTGCTTTTTGAAATTCCTTCAAGGACCTACCCAATCCTCGGGCCAACTCGGGAAGTTTCTTTGGACCTATGAACAAAAGAGCGAAGACTGTTATAAGAAGAATTTCTCCGCCACCAAGTCCAAACATCAAGGCCTCCTTTGCTTTTCTTGTGTCTTAGTCTCAAAAATATTTTTGGCCAGGCCGCCAATTTGAGAGCGCAAAACCTTAATTTTTGCTCCCTCAACTTCTAATGTTACAATTTTATCCGTAAGTGCGCAAATGGTTCCTATAAGCCCCGATTTTGTAAAAATTTCATCTCCTTTAGAAATAGAAGAGAGAAACTTCTTTTCCTCTTCAAGCTTTCTTTTCTGGGGTCTGATCATAAGAAAGTAAAAAATAAAAAAAATGATGACAAAGGGAAGAAAACTCATGAGGGGATGGGGTGGAGTAGGACTCGGCCCTTGACCGGTTTGAGCATAAACATTAGAAATTAAAAACATAGAGATTGCTCCTTTTTAAGAGGGACTATCGCCAGGCCCTTGACGTGTAGTCGTTATAGAAGGCCTTTGCGTACTTGTCAAAGGAATTCTCTTTTATTGTGCGCTGCACATTTTTCATCATATCTAAATAAAAGTGGAGATTGTGAAAACTTATCATTTGACCGGCAAGGTATTCTCCCGAGGTGAAAAGGTGCCGCAAATAGGCACGAGTGTAGTTTTGGCAAACTTTACACAAACATTGGGGGTCGGGTGGAAGGCCGTCCCTTTTAAATCGTTCCTTTTTAATATTAAGAGGGCCGAATCTTGTAAAAACTTGTCCGTTTCTGGCATTTCTCGTAGGTAAAACGCAGTCGAAAAGATCGAGACCTTGGGCCGTAGCGTGGAGGATATCTAGAGGAGTCCCGACCCCCATGAGATAACGAGGCCTATCTTCCGGCATTTTGTGGACAAAATTTTCTAAAAATTCTCTCATATGTTCATTCTTTTCGCCTACAGAGAGTCCTCCTAGGGCGAACCCCGAAAAGGGCATTTCTTTAAGGCGTTCAAGACATTCGAGTCTAAGGTTTTTAAGAAGGCCTCCTTGAATGATGGCAAAAAGGTGTTGGTAGTCTTTCAACGAGACATTTTTACAACGCTCGGCCCATCGTAGAGTCAATTCTACACTCTCTCTGAGAGCGACCTCAGAAGAGGGAAGCTGAGGGCAATGGTCAAAACACATGGTAATATCACTCCCTAAAGACCGTTGAATTTCCATGCTTTTTTCGGGAGTTATCATGTGCAAATCACCGTTGATATGTGAGCGAAATTGCACTCCCTCTTCCGTCGTCTTGTTGAGGGATGCTAAGGAAAAAACTTGAAATCCTCCGGAATCCGTAAGAAGGGGGCGATTCCAGTTCATAAGGCCGTGAAGGCCGTTTCCAACATCTTCAACAACTTTATGTCCCGGCCTTAGATAAAGGTGATAGGCATTTGAAAGAATAATTTTAGCATCTAACTCGAGGAGGTCTTCTTGCCAGAGGGCCTTAACGGTTCCACCTGTCCCTACAGGCATAAACTGAGGTGTAGGTATGCCTCCGTGAGCGGTTTGTATCAAACCTACTCTCGCTTTTCCACATTGATGATGAACGCTAAAAAACTCCAAAGAATCTTCGTATTGTTGCCTATCTATTTTTGGTAAGAATGCTCTTATAGCTAAAGATTTGTCAAGGATCCTTCGATAAGAAAAAACACAGCAATTAACAAGGGCCGTCATTGATAGTGTATTAATATCAAAAATGAAAATAAGGATAATTCATGTTTGAAACAGCAGGTATTGCTTTTGCTACACTCTTTACAACGATTTCTCCTATCGAGGTTGGTATTCTCTTTACAGGATTGGCCCCGAGACAAAAGAAAGAACAGCGTTCTATTGCCTTTAAGGGAGCGTTTATCGCCTTAAGCGTTTTGGCCTTATTTGCTTTCTTCGGTCAGGCCCTTCTCTCATTTCTTGGGATTACACTTCCATCTCTTCGCACCGCCGGAGGAGTCCTTCTTCTACTCATGGGAATAGATAGAATTTTTGCAAAAAAATCTCGAAAGGCCAAAGCGGCAGAGGAGAGCTCTTCTGAGGAAGATGGAGGCGAAATTGACATCTCGGTCTTTCCCTTGGCCGTTCCTATCATTGCCGGGCCTGGCTCCATTGGGGCCATCGTTCTGCTCATGGCCGAATCCAAGGGAGTCATCCTCTCTCAATCCATCGTTATGCTTTCATTACTACTCAATATCTTCTTGACTTTTATTTTTTGCCTTATAGGAGGAAAAATTCAAAAGTTTTTGGGTAGATCGCTATTGGAGGTTTTTTTAAGAATAATAGGATTACTCATTGTGGCCTTGGCCGTACAATTTATTTTTGATGGAATAAAACAGTCGGGAATCTTCCCCATGCCAATGCTTCCGTAAAAAAACTGCGCTTATTGCCTCAATCGATAAACCGATAGTTTTCAAATGGCGGGCGCAGAGGGATTTGAACCCCCAACCTACCGATTTGGAATCGGCCGCTCTACCGTTAGAGCTATACACCCATTTTAAAATGAAAAAGGCCCTATTTTTAAGGGCCTTTTTTATAAAATTTTGCCGGAGGAAGTTTTGTATTACTCTACTACTTCCGAAACCGTGCCTGCACCAATAGTTCTACCACCCTCACGAATGGCAAATTTAAGGCCTTTCTCCATTGCTATGGGAGTGATGAGTTCGATTTCAAAGGATGTGTTGTCTCCGGGCATAACCATTTCAACTCCTTTAACAAGTTGAATAGTTCCCGTCACATCGGTAGTTCTAAAGTAAAATTGCGGCCTATATCCCTTAAAAATAGGAGTATGTCTTCCCCCCTCGTCCTTTGAAAGAATGTATACTTCACCTTTAAATTTCTTATGGGGAGTGACCGTACCGGGTTTACAAAGAACTTGGCCGCGTTCTACCTCTTCCCGCTTTGTTCCTCGAAGTAAAAGGCCCACATTGTCACCGGCCTGACCCTCATCTAAAAGTTTGCGAAACATTTCTACACCTGTAACCGTCGTTTTTGATGTATTCTTTATGCCGACAATTTCGACCTCTTCGTTAATTTTGACAATACCTCTTTCGATACGGCCCGTGACAACCGTACCACGACCCGAAATAGAGAAAACATCCTCAATAGGCATCAGGAATTCTTTATCAATATCTCTTTTTGGTGCCGGAATATAGGTGTCTACTTGTTCCATAAGTTCCTTAATTCTCTCTCTTCCTATGGCCGGATCTCTATTTTCAATAGCGGCAAGGGCCGAGCCCTTAATAATGGGGATGTCGTCACCGGGAAAATCATAAGAAGATAGAAGTTCCCGAACTTCCATTTCCACAAGTTCAAGCAGCTCTTCATCGTCAACCTGATCAACTTTGTTTAGGAAAACAACAATTGCCGGGACACCGACTTGACGGGCAAGAAGGATGTGTTCCCTTGTCTGGGGCATAGGGCCGTCAGCCGCAGAGCATACCAAGATAGCACCGTCCATTTGTGCAGCACCCGTAATCATATTTTTTACATAGTCGGCATGTCCGGGACAGTCTACGTGAGCATAGTGTCTATTGGATGTTTCGTATTCAACGTGAGAAGAGTTAATGGTAATACCTCTGGCCTTCTCCTCGGGGGCCGAATCAATTTCTTCATAGGAACTTACGGTTCCCTGTCCTCCGGATGTTTCTGCCATTGTCATTGTGATGGCGGCCGTCAACGTCGTTTTACCGTGGTCAACATGTCCAATAGTGCCCACATTCACATGTGGTTTCGTACGATCAAATTTTTCTTTGGCCATTTTTTTTAACCTCCTAACAATATCTTTAAAAAATTAATGTAAATCATATATTTAAAAATAAGTCAACAGTATCTCTTAAGAGATTTTTTTTGACAAGAGGAAAAGTAATATTTTTACAAAGATTTTTATGGAGCTCGCGACGGGAATTGAACCTGCGACCTCTCCCTTACCAAGGGAGTGCTCTACCACTGAGCTACGCGAGCAGACAAATTTTGTTATTGAATCATACTTTATCTCAAGTGTGGCCCTAAAACCTCTTCCTTCAGGGAGAGGATGTGAGGCCACGCCCTTCGGCGAGAAAAAAAAATATTGTCTTTTGAAGAATATCATAATATATTGGATTTGTCGGAACAAAAACCGACCTACCGTAGGGACTACGGGATGTAAAGCTCGTGGAGACGGTGTAAGACCTAGAAACTTGCGTTCTAGGCGTTTGTCGGTGAAGCAAGAATCTCCTTCCTTTAGGGAGGGGTAGTTCAATGAATCGGTAGGAACAATTTTTAAGCTTCACTGCGCTGTATAATTTTCCTCAAATTCAAAGATGGAAGGCCTAACATTACGCAGTGTGACGAAAATTATTTTTTCTTGAAAAACCTTTCGGCCGTATTTTGTTTGATAACTTGTCGTGAACGAGCTATGCCAAAATCGCCATCCCTCATATTTTGATCGATGGTTGAACCACTGGCCACATAACAATTATCTCCGATTTTTATTGGAGCAATCATCTGGGAATCGGATCCAATGAATGTTTTCTTGCCAATAATTGTTTTGTGTTTTTTAACCCCGTCGTAATTACAGGTAATGAAGCCACAACCGATATTGGTTTCCTCCCCAATTTCTGCATCCCCTACATAGGAGAGATGGGAGACCTTAACTCCTTTTTTTAAAAGAGACTTTTTAATTTCAACAAAGTTTCCTATACGACAATCATCTTCGATCACGGTATCAGGCCGAAGATGGGCATATGGCCCTAAGGAAGCATTACGGCCGACAGTAGAATTTTCAATATAGGTACCTGATTTAATCAGCGTGTTTCCACCGATTTCAGATCCTTTAATCACGGCCCCTGATTCAATAATACAATAAGGCCCAATGCGGGATTTTCCTAAAATACTAACATTAGGATAAATTATGGTTTCAGGTTCAATGACAACATCCTCATCAATAAAAGTTGAAGTCCTATCAAAAATGCGAACTCCTTGACTAATAAGAGTAGAGAGTTTTTTAAGTCTGAGTATCCTCTCAATATCATGAAGTTGTTCTAGAGTATTAATCCCTCGAAAGATATCGCTGTCCTCAAATAAAACGGCCTCAACATTTCTGTTAAAATCAAAGATATCCGTTAAATAATATTCTTTCGCACGATTGATATTACTTATGATGTTTAAATGATCTAAAACGTACGATTTTTTTAAAATATACACACCTGAATTTACTTCATAAATATTCTTTACATCACCACTTACCTCTTTTTCCTCAACAATCTTTAGGCCTAGGTTTTTTTGTTTGACAATCCTCCCATGGCCTTTGGGATTGTCTGCGACGAAACTTGCCAGCAGAGCATCTCTCCTGTTTTTCTTGAAGATTTGATAAAGTTCATATAGATCTTTGTGTCGTACAAGAGGGGTATCAACACACATTACGATAATAGTTTCTACAGATTGCGCTGAAGGACTTTCCATGTAGGACTTCAGCGCATCGGCCGTTCCTTTTTGTTCTTCTTGAATGACAAAAAATATAGAAGAAGTAAGAGATTTTTGATTCTTTCGCACACGGCCTTTGATGTTTTCTGCCTCATGACCGATGACAATTCCTATATGTCCTTGGACTCCTACTTCAGACAAAAAAGCATCACACTCATAAAGAGGATAATCAATGAGTTTTCGTCCCATAATGTCAAAAAGAGGTTTCGGTGTAGAGGATTGCATCCTTTTACCTCTACCTGCTGCTAAAATAACCAAACCAAGTTTATCGAGCATTGCTCTTCCCTTTCTTTCTTACTCTCGTGATTAGTTCGATACCCTCTGGTCAAAATCTTAAGGTTTTTTTTTCACGGCCACCCGTACGAATACCCTCATGTATCCGGCAAGTGAGAGGAACCGACACTTCCGTATTTCCGTTACAGGCCAAAATAGAACTCCTCCAATTCTCGTTTATTTTGCTGTAAGTATCAATATACTGAATATTTCGATTATTTTTAACACTATTTAAGTTTAGTTCTATTTTATCCGATGGAGGTTCTGTATATTTGGAGAAAAATTCTTGAGTTTATATTTCTATCTTCCAAAAGCGTTGCAGGATACAAGATTGGAAATTTATCCTGGGGATATTCGACTTTTGGTCGAACGACAAAGCACCGGAAATATGTGTTATGTAAAAAATGCTTCTCTTAAGGAACTTGGAATAGATTCGGCCTTTTTTTCGGCCGAAGAAGATTTAGTCTTAAACACTCCACTTATATTTTCGCTACAATTTAAAAGACATCATCTGGATATCGAAATTATTGTGGAAAAATCCTCTCGGCAAGATAACATTATTGACGATAAATCTGCAATTCATTACATTGTTAGGATTGATAAAGATGATCGAGAAGAAGTTAAAGCATTTTTAGAGAATTATGTAAATGGTATCTCTTACGAAAAGGCCCATACAATATTGACCGCATATTTTCTTACGAGTAATAAAGAACAAAAGAATATTTGTGAAATTTTTTCTTCAATGGTTTTCTTTTTTAGCAAAATAGAAACATATGAAGGTAAAAAGACCGTAGTCGTAAGCATTCTAGAAGAGGTCATTTATATGTTAGACGCCGAAGGAGCTACCGTTTACTCAATTAATACCGAAAACGAGTGTCTTGAGGTGTATTCCTCTCTAGACCCAAAAGATGTGTTGTTAGACGCAAACGATCAACAACAAGGCCATGTGGAGAAGGCCTTTACTACGAGGTCTCCTAGCTATTGCGAAAAAAAATCTTTTATCGCTCATCCATTTTTTAACAAAGAAGGTGAGAGTATTGGAGTTGTAAAAATTTCCCGAAGGAGAGGCAGTAAAGATTTTAGCGAAAACGATGAATGGATTATAAAACTTCTATGTCTTGTTCTCTCTTCACTCTTTAGAGATAGCGCATCTTCTTGTAAAGACACAATTAACTCTCTTCCAATTGATATGAAGATAGCTTGTGATAACAAGCTATCTCTAAAAAAGAAATTATCATTTATCGAGAAAGAGATTATTTTGCAGGAGATAAAACGCCAACACGGCAATAAATCTTTGGCCGCACGAAAAATAGGAATTTCTCGAGAGGCCTTAAGAAAGAAACTTCACAAGACGGCCGCTTAGATGTATAGAGAAAAGCTATGAAAAGAAAACTCTTTGGTACAGATGGAATGAGGGGAAAAGCAAATGTTTACCCCATCACGGGAGAAATGGCCTTTTTGTTGGGAAGGGCCGTAAGTTGTTATTTTGAAACTCGTGGAAAAAATAAAAAAAGGCCTCTTATTATCGTAGGAAAGGATACGAGAAGAAGTGGTTATATGATAGAGCATGCCTTTACCTCGGGAATTTGTGCTCAAGGGGGAGAGGCCATCCTCACGGGCCCTCTTCCTACACCCGGTGTGGCCTTTGTGACAGTTTCAATGAGGGCCGATGCAGGAGTGATGATTAGTGCTTCCCATAACGACTTTGGGGATAACGGTATCAAGATTTTTGACTCTAGGGGCCTTAAGCTTCCTGACAAGGAAGAATTGGAACTTGAAAAATTGGCCTTTCACTCTGAAAGGATGAATCTTAAATTCGAAGAGAACCTTGGTAGGGCCAAAAGACTTAAAGAAGTTTTTGGACGCTATATTGTGCACGCAAAAAATGCCTTCTCTCCACAATTTGATCTGGAGGGACTTCGCATTGTCTTGGACTGTGCTAATGGAGCGGCCTATAAGGTTGGCCCTATGGTTTTCTCTGAACTGGGGGCCGAAGTCATGCCTCTAAGTGTATCTCCCAACGGAGTCAATATTAACTTAAAAAGTGGGGCGTTGCATCCCGAGAGTGCCAAGGAGAGCGTTTTGCAGTTTAGGGCCGATATTGGTATTTGCTTAGATGGGGATGCGGATAGATTTGTGCTTATAGACGAATTAGGTCGGGTTATTGGCGGGGATAAAGTGTTATCTCTTTTTTCTCGATTTCTCTTAGATCTAAAGGAGATACGAAGAGGCGATAGCATTGTTGGAACCGTTATGAGCAATATGGGCCTAGAGAGTTATGTTAAAAATTTGGGGTTGAAATTTATCAGAACTCAAGTCGGGGACCGCTATATTGTGGATAAGATGCAAAGCACACACTCTCTTTTAGGAGGTGAACCCTCCGGACATATTCTTTTACCTAAGCACTCAACAACCGGTGACGGTATTCTCGGGGCCTTAAAATTTCTCGAATGTATGCGCTATTATAATAAAAAGGCCTCAGAACTTGTAAGCGACATCAACCTTTTTCCTCAAGTACTAAAAAATGCTAAAGTCAATAAGAAAACACCTTTTGAGCGCGTCGCATCAATCGGCAGTGCTCTCCAAGAGGCCAATAGATCATTGGGAAAAGATGGAAGGGTCATTCTTCGTTACTCCGGCACTGAACCTTTGGTACGGGTAATGGTCGAGGGAGAAAAAACCGAACTTGTTGAAGAGATTTGTCAAGACCTTGTCAATGTCGTTGAAGAAGGGCTCGCTTAAAGTGAAAAAAATTGGCACATGGAAAAAACTTTACGAAAGGGATTTGCGTGGCATTGTGACCGAAATGAGAGATTTACTCAAATGTCCTGCCGTTATTCTCCTCACCGGAGAAGTTGGAGTGGGGAAGACGACATTTGCAAGAACGTTTATTGAAAAATACGAGAGGGAGAGAGGAGAGTCCGTTGGAATAAATCCTTCACCAACCTATACTCTTGTTAATGAAACGCCTCATGTGGCCCACGCCGATTTTTATCGACTCGAGGCCGCGGGGGAAGTCATCCACCTAGAGTTGCCCCTTTATCTCGACAACAAAGACTTCTTGCTTGTGGAATGGGGGAAAAAATTTCTCTCCCAAATACTGAGGGAAATTCCCGAATATTTTCACTACTATGAACTTCAATTTGAATTGTTAGGCATGGGAGACCAAGGCCCAAATGCCCGTAGAAGTCTTGTCCTCTACGATATGGGTGAAGAACTTCGGGAAAATAAGGCCTAAAAAGGGCCCTTCCGACACTAGCACTACCACATTTTACGAAACTCAAATTTATTAAAGTTTTCACTTTCTTTTGTCGATAGGAAGGAGAGAGTAAGGCCCTTTTGAAGTAAACAGAGGACTATTTGTATGATGGAGACAACAAGGCCCGTTTTGGTACGCATAATTATAACTTTTATTCTATTTTGTTACATAATCCCAACATGGGGAGATAGAAGATTTGAATATGAAAACGGTCGAGACCCATATTATTATGAGGATGAATCTGATTGTTACGAGTGTATTTATTCGGAAAATGAGAAATCAAACCCATGGGTGGATGCTCTCTCTATTCTCGCTCCAACGGCGAGTATTCTAGGCTCGGCCTACCTCGGTTACAAATCTCAAAAACAATGGGCCGGGGCATTCAAGGATACAAATCAATATTGGTCTAATGCCTTTGTTAAGGGGCAAGAGGCCTGTAACGGAAGGCTGTCCTCTTATCAAGGTTATCTTGTGGAGAGAGGGGCCAATCCTATGTCACCGGATCAGTTTCAAGGACTTTTAGGCCACTGCAACGGTCTAGGAATCGGAGGATATGCAGGCATGGGAGGTCGCTATGGAAACGGTTTTGGAGGTGTCGGAAATCCTTTTCTTACGGCCGGTTATACTCCGGGATTTATGGCCGGCATGACGGGGCCGTATTTAGGTCAAGGAATGTATGGACACTATGGGTCTGGAGGATTTGGAGGCAGTTGTGGTGGTGGTATCGGTATCGGTATAGGCATCGGAATTGGCATCGGCGGAGGTTCAGGAATGGGCGTAGGCCAAGGCGGCGGCAGTGGCGGATGCGGTATGAACTCCCCCGGATTTCCCGGAGGCGGTGGCATGATGATGGGGCCAGGGTTTCCACCGATGATGGGTGGCGGCGGCATGATGATGGGGCCCGGGTTTCCTCCGATGATGAACGGCGGCATGATGATGGGGCCCGGATTTCCACCGATGATGAACAGCGGCATGATGGGTGGTGGCATGATGATGGGCCCGGGATTTCCACCGATGATGGGTGGCGGCGGCATGATGATGGGGCCCGGATTTCCACCGATGGGCGGCGGCGGCATGATGATGGGGCCTGGATTTCCACCGATGATGGGTGGAGGCGGCATGATGATGGGGCCTAGATTTCCACCGATGATGGGTGGAGGCGGCATGATGATGGGGCCTAGATTTCCACCGATGGGTGGAAGCGGTATCTATAGTCCCGGAATTGCCGGTGGTATGTACGGCCCGGGATTTCCCCCCGGAGGGGCCGGTATAGGAACCGGATGGGGCGGCGGCCATTGGGGTGGCGGCAGCAATTGGGGAAACACCGGAGGATGGAATAGCGGAGTCAATACAAATGCTTACTTTCAATACCAAGAACAAATGCGTCACCAAATGGACAGGCAAATGCTTGGCAATAGAAGGGCACAAGAAAATCAGGTTGCACGAGCAGAGTCCACTCAAGGATTTTATGCAGATACTATGAGAGCACAATCAAATCTTCAATCCTCCCTTCAAGATCAAAGTCTTCATGCTCGCTATGGAGCAGGGTATGGGGCCGGAAATATCTATGGCAGTGCTCCTTACGCTGTAGGAAATCTCGGCCATCAATTGTCCGGAGGTGTCGGTGTAGGAATTGGAGTGTCACTATGAAAGAAGGTATTATGAAAACAATAAAAAAAAGTATTAATATTTTTTCCATACTATCGCTCTTTGTGGGTGTTTTCAGCGTTTCGGTTCTTTTTACAAGCTGCGGAAAAAAGAAAAGTAATAGCAACGATAACCATTACAACCCCGGAGGATATAGGCTCGGAGAAGAGTATGGCCGCGGAGGAGGAGGGCATCTCCCCGGAGGAGGTGCTCCGGGAAACATTACAGATGCTTTGCGCCAAGTAGAAGGACAAACCCGTTGCACGCGAGGACAACGTTTACCTCCGAAACACTTTATTTCTCATGAATCTACAGGCGTTTGGTATGCAGGAAAATCTCCGGCAGGAGATATTATTTTTATCCAAGAAGTCGGTCAAGGAGTTCCGGTGCGTGGTTATAATGTTATTCTTTCCCTCTGTACATCTTGCGGCCACGTCACTTGTGAGATAGGCCGTGGAGCACCTCTTGCTAAACTTCAACTTCACAATGTGCATCTTACCCACTCTCCTCAGTGTTCTGTTAAAAAAGTTGGAAAAGCAGAGGTTCACTCAGGCGCTTGGAACTATCCTATTGTTTTTAGTCCTATACGTGGCTGTTATTAGCTGTGGTAAACACACTTTCCTTGCAACGAAGGAAAACTCAATATTTTAATGAATAAAACATCCGACTCTTTCAGGAGAGATTATTCCGAAAGCTGTCGGATTTCTTCTTTTGAAAGGCCCGTGTGCTTACAAATAACTTCGACGTTGAAATCGTCTTTGAGCATACTCAATGCAAGTTTTTTCCGCTCTTCCAAACGTCCTTCTTTACGGCCTTTCTCAATTCCTTTTTCAATGCCTTTCTTGATACCTTTTTCCATTACCTCGTCAAGAGTATCCTGCAGTGAAAACATGATCCTATCCTCCTCGTTTGTTATGACCTTTCCCTCTATTTCCGTCAAGCGTTTCCAGTTAAAATTCGGGTCGTTTTGTCTTATGTAGTTGACCGCTTTCATCATAAGGTCTTTGCGCTCCCGATTAGGCAAATCCCTCGCCAGTAAAAAAAATTCCTCTACCTTATCCACATCGAGTTTCCAAATCTGTTGAAGAATAAGAAGTACAGGTGCCGTGATAAGTTTTTTTACCGCACCCACTATTTTGAGTTCTCTGATATTAAGCGGCCTACAGGTGAAGTCTAGAATGTTTCTTTTAAATTTCTTCTTAATAGCAGGAGTCAACCCCTCCAACGAGTCCTGAAAATTGAGAACTCCTCTTAATGAATAAAACGCCCGATTCTTTCGGGTCTAAAGGCCCATATCCCTGCTTCATTGGGAAATGCAAGGGAAAACCATACGAGCACGGCCTTGCCCTTTATGTGTTCTTCTTTGAGAGGCCCCCAGAATCTTGAATCATAGGAAAAATCTCTATTGTCTCCCATAACAAAGTAGTGTCCTTTGGGAATAAGTATTTCGTTATAATCGTCTTGGACATTATTTTGTTGAATGACATACTCATTATTTCCCGTTTTTATTTTAAAAAAATTTAGAGAGTGTTTTGGATACGCATTTTTTATATTTTCAAGTTCTTTTATAGTGCCTATATTATATAATTTTTCTTCAATATCATTGATAATTACTTGACCCTGTTCAATTCTCAATCGATCTCCGGGTATTCCTATAATTCTTTTTACGTAATTTATTGTCTGATCTTTTGGATATTTAAATACAATGACATCACCTCTCTTAAAACTATTTAAAGAAGAAGGCCATTTGTTAACAAGGATAAAATCTCCTATCATCAAGGTAGGGATCATTGATCCTGAAGGTATTCTAAAGGGTTCAAAAATCAAAAAACGAAAAAGGAAAATACAAAAGAATAGAAGAAGGTAGTATTTTTTTGTCACATTTTCTTATAACCGAGGCCTACGACAAAGAATTCCTTACTTAAAGATTTTGTTGATTTCGGCCTAAAAAATTTTAATGTACAAAAAACCTGCTTTTTCTCTTTTAAAAAACGTTGAGCATCTTGTCCGGCAAAAACTTTGATAACACATTTGCCCCCTATTTGAAGTGTTGTTTCCATTAAATCAAATACTTTTTCTACAAGATTGAAACTTTGAACTTGATCGACACTCTTGATACCTGTTGTATTAGGGGCCATATCAGAAAGCAAAACATTGATTTTATCCATATATCCAAGTGTACGAAAATCATTCAGAAAAAAAATATCTCTTTGAAAAAATGTTGCATTTTTAAGAGAGAAGCTTTTATTGAGAGGTCTTTTATCTACGCCGACAATACGACCTTGATTTCCAATCCTCTTACTTACATATTGAGACCATGAACCGGGATAATGGCCTAAATCGATAACTTTATCACCTAGAGAAAAAATGTGAAATTTTTTGTCAATTTCTTGGAGCTTATACACACTCCGAGCTAGAAAGTTCTCTTGTTTGGCCCTTTTAAAAAAATGATCTTGAATATTGTAGCTCATATGTTTAAGGGAACGGTATCATATTTTAGAGTTTTGTCAACTTCAAAATTGCATCACTGCTTCATGCCCTAGAGGTTAACTCTTAGGGCCGTGTTCTAAAAGATACCATTGCCCGTCACTTTTATATTTAAGAATGCGAGATATTTTGTTGTAGTAAACACTTATTTCACCAATACCGTCACCATCGAAATCTTCAATGCTCGTTTTGTAAGGCCTTTGATGATAGTGTCGACGCAATTCATGCTTTTCTTCAAAGAGAATAGGGCCTCTACTCATGGACAATTTTGATAAATCTTTTTTATCAATGGTTATAACGTAGAGTCTTGATGTTCCTTGAAAGGCATGATGTCTTGTATATCCTTCATAATAATAGATAAGAAGAACATGAAGAGATTGAGAAACTCTTCTTCGGTGAATCTTGTATACATTTGCATTGTTTCCCTTAGGCGTAAAAGACGCTGAAAAAAACTTTTGTCTATTGTGATTGTGAATGTGAATCCAATCTACATTATCTCTTTTTTCTAAAACAATGTATTCATTTCGGCCGTCTTCATTAATATCCAATTCATAAAGAGGAGAGGTAACTTTGACAAAAGATTCTTCTTGAGGGGAACCCGAACGGGATTTCTTAATGTTCTCTATCATTTCTTTTATAAGTGTCTCGTCTTGAGCGTTGACATTGAGGGATAATACAATAATAGCGGTCGCCAACAAAAACATATATTTATTGTAAAATAATTCGAATTTTTCCTAGGCCTTCCGTAAAAAATGCCTTAAAAGGAAAGACTGTTTTTGTCAGAATCGGCATTGTTGTGTGGACAGGATCAAAATTGTTTTTTATTCTATACTGAAATGCTCTTAAAAGTTGCAAAAAAATTCACCACAACAAATACAGACAAAAAAACTCTGGAACACTGGTATTTTCTTCTTACTCTCGGAAGACAAATTGATGATCGAGCACCAAATTATCTCAAACAGGCCGTGGGATGGTCTTATCATGCCCCTTATGCCGGACATGATGCCATACAATTGGCCATAGGACAGGTTTTTAGGAAAGGTGAAGATCATCTCTTTCCCTATTATAGAGATATGATGACGGCCCTCTCTGCCGGTTTAACCGCCGAAGAATTGATCCTTAACGGCATCTCTAAGGCCACGGATGTGGCCGGCGGCGGCCGTCATATGAGCAATCACTTTGCCAAACCCAGCTGGAATATCCACAACGTCTCTTCCTGTACGGGAAATCATGCCCTCCATGCAGTCGGTGTTGCTCGGGCCATGAAAAGGTATAAACACAGAGGTGTGGCCGTTTCCTCTCAAGGAGAGAGTTCCGTTAGTGAAGGCTATTGTTATGAGGCCGTCAATGGGGCCAGTTGCGAAAAACTTCCCGTAATTTTTGTTTTTCAAGATAACGGTTACGGAATTAGTGTTCCAAAATCTTGTCAAACGGCCAATGAATTTGTGGCCGATAATTTCTCCGGATTTAAAAATCTGCGAATTATTCATTGTGACGGCAAAGACGTCTTTGATTCCATGAATGCTATGTTTGAGGCCCGAAAACATGCTCTTACTCAAAGCGAACCCGTCATTGTTCACGCAGATTGCGTTCGCATCTACGCCCACTCAAATTCCGATAAACACGAACTCTATAGAAACGAAGAGGAAAGGGCCGAGGCCTTGAGTCTTGATCCCGTGAAAAAGTTTAGAGAGGTTCTTGTAAAAAACAGACTTCTGACAAAAAAAGATATGAATGCTCTTAATGAAAAGGCAAAAGAGGTCATCTTAAAGGCCCACAAAAATGCTCTTAAGGCCCCGAATCCTGATCCTGCAACTATTTATGATTTTGTCATCCCTTCGGAAAAAGAGAAAAAAACGTATTCCGAAGAATCTTATCGCTACTCAAGCGGCCCTATCAAATTTATTACGGCCCTGAATGAGACATTAAAATTTGAATTTCGCCATAATCCCCATACTTTTATGTGGGGCCAAGATATGGCCAATAAAGATAAGGGTGGCATCTTTAATGTCTCTAAGGGATTACAACAAGAGTTTGGAGAGGAAAGAATTTTTAATGCTCCCATTGCAGAAGATTTTATCCTGGGAACGGCCAACGGTTTTTCTCGCTTTAATCCCGATATTCGAGTTGTGGTCGAGGGAGCAGAATTTGCCGACTATTTTTGGCCGGCAATGGAACAATTTGTTGAATTAACCCATGACTACTGGAGAAGTAACGGTGCTTTTGTCCCCAATGTGACCATCAGACTTGCCAGCGGCGGTTATATCGGTGGAGGTCTCTATCATTCCCAAAATATTGAATCTTCCCTGGCCCCTCTTCCCGGATGTCGGATCGTTGTTCCGGCCTTTGCAGATGATGCGGCCGGACTGCTTAGAACGTGTCTAAGGGCCCGCGGCCCTAATGTTTTTCTTGAACCCAAGGCCCTTTATAATGCTAATTATGCCATGAGAGAGGTTCCCCCAGATTTTGAGGTTCCCTTCGGTAGCGCTAAAGTAAGAAGGGAAGGTTCGGAACTCACTGTATTAACATACGGAAATACAGTTCACTTTTGCTTGAGTGCTGCAGAAAAACTCAAAGATAAGGGCAGCATCGAGGTTGTGGATTTAAGATCCCTTAAACCTTTAGATGAGGAGACCATCTTACACAGCGTTTCAAAAACAGGACGATGCCTCATTGTGCATGAAGATAAGGTTTTTGCCGGTTTTGGAGGAGAACTCGCTTCTCTTGTCGCCGAAAAGGCCTTTCAATATCTTGATGCGCCACTCAAAAGAGTGGGAAGTGAGAATACCCCCGTAGGTTTTAATCGCATTCTCGAGCGGGCCGTATTGCCTGATGTAAACAAAATTGTTGATTCTATGGAAAAATTATTGGCCTACTAAATAAAAAATTTTTAAAAAAAACTTGACAAAACCCAAACAAGTACGATCCAATTTTAGTTGGTTTTATATTTTTTTATGGAGGAAGAATGAATCTCATTGCAAATTTTCAGGCCGGTGGCTTTTTCATGTACTTTATCCTTTTAACCGGCATTTTTATCACGGCCTTTATTATTGAACGAAGTCTAGCTTTGTTTAAAAACTACAAGCGACCTCCTAAGGATATTCGCAGTAATTTAGTAAACTTTATTGCCGGCAACAATTACAAGGCCGCTTACGATTATTTGGAACTATCGGCAAAGCAGACGGCCTTGGGAAGAATTGCCAAGGTAGGAATTGATCTTAAAGAAAGAGGGGTGGGAGAAGAGGAACTTCAAGCAAGGATGGATGAAATCGTCTCTAAGGAAATTAGTAGCATTGACAAGAGAACCGGGTTTCTCGCCGTGTTTGGAAATGTGGCCACTCTTCTCGGCCTTCTCGGTACGGTAACGGGATTAATCAGTTCCTTTGCCGGTGTTGCCTCTGCCTCTCCCATGGAAAGGGCCACGCTTCTTGGACAGGGAATTGCCGAGGCCCTAAACTCCACGGCCTTTGGTCTTATCGTGGCCATACCGGCCCTTGTCGCCTATGCCGTCTTCCAAAACAAAACAGACAAAATCGTTAATGAAATTACAGAAACGTCATCTCAAATTTATCATGATTTTCTTTTTTATGTGGTTAGTGAGAAAGAAAAAAGAAGTGATTTTAGGAAGGTTAAAGAATCTCGTCCAAAAAGTGTTCAAGAACTTGGGCCTGACAATGTCTGCTAAAGTTAAGCTTGGTGTACGAAAAGAAATTAACAGCGAATTGAACCTCACACCCTTTATTGACCTTTTGTCCACCATGGTCTGTTTTCTCCTTATTACTGCAGTTTGGGTTCAAATCGGTTCTATGGAAATTAAACAGAGTTACGGAACATCGGCCTCTCATACGCCAAAAGTTAATTTTGAAATGGATCTCATCTTTAATAATGAAAAATCTTCTCAAATTCTTGTCAAAAGAAATGGGAAAAGATTCAAAAGAATAAGGGCGAAGGGAGAAAGCTTTCATGAGATGAAATCCAAGTTGCAAGAGTCCTTGGAAACGTTTTTATCTCAAAAGAAAAACAATACAATAAAAATTAATGCTCTTACGGTCACTACAAAACCCTCTGTTCTCTACGGTCAATTAGTAGAAGTCCTTGATATTTTTAGAAACCGGTCTATTTCAAACATCGGTATTGTTCCCGTTCTTGGAGGACTGAAGTGAAGATCGGATCCTATGGATTGGATAAAGGGGCCGTAACTTTTGAACGCCATCTCATCTTTAGAAAACAAAAGAGGCGTTTTAAGGTAAGGGCCGTTGTGACTGCACTTATGCTGACAAGCATGGTGGATATGTTTTCCATGCTCGTCTGCTTTATGCTTCAAACATTTTCATCAAATCCGGAAGTTTTAATTACGAAGGGAATTGAACTCCCTTTGTCTTTGACATCTTCCTCGATAAAAGAGGCCCCTCTTATTTCCGTTTCCCAAGAAGCTATTTATCTAGATCAAAAATTTATAGGAAAACTAAAGATGGTGTTACAAAGACCTTATCTTCTAATAAAACCTCTTCGCCAAATGAAAAGAGCTTGGGCCAAAAACCACCAAGGAAAAACATTTCCCGGAGAAATTAATCTTCAGGCCCATAGAGAATTAAGTAGTGCCGTGATTTCTCGAATTATGGGTATCCTTACAGGACAACATTACGGATCTATCCAACTGGCCGTTACTTCGCAAGGCGGTACCCTATGAAGGTTTTGGCCGTTTTATTGATTCCCTGGATGATATTTGCAAATAAGGTCTTGATTGATGAAATGGAGTCTTTAAAAGTAACACTGCCTTTAAAAGATCAAGCTAGGCCTAGAATGACTCTTCGTTTGGCCGATCTTTATTTTGAGGAATCCCGAAACAAAGAAAAAGACTTTCTTCTCAAAGGAAAAGGTTCTAAGGACAATGTCGATAAACTTAGGAAAAAGGCAGTTCAACTTTATAGGGACTCCCTTTCGGGACATGGAGGAGTTTTCTCGCTCCCTCAAGGAGAATTAAAAGCAAAAATTCACTTTCAACTTGCAAGACTCCATCACCGATCTCAAGATATTTTAAAGTCTATACGACATTACAGTGAAGTCGTAGCAAGCAATCACCCTATTGATGATATCAAAAGAGAATCTCATCTTGGACTGGCAGAAATTCATGAAAATGCCGGGCGTCTTAAACTTGCCGACAAACACTACATAAAGGCCCGAGAACTTTGTCACGGAACGGACGATGTTTGCTCCTACATACATTATAAAAGATCATGGGTTCTCTATAAAGACATGAGGCTTGAAGAGGCCGTTAGAGAGATTAGAAAATCTCTCTTTGATTCTAAGGGGCAGGTAAAAGAAAGAAGTCTTCAAGATTATATGCTCTTTCTTTCCAATAGAGAAACAGATGGAATTGAAGAAATAACATTAATAGAAAAACTCCAAGAAAAGACGGGAAGAAAAAATCTTATGCGGGACTTGATGGAGGGTTACTTTAGTGTAGGAAATGGAAGGGCCGCTCTGAATTTTCTTAGTATCCTCAATAGAAAAGAACCCAACTTGTACGACCAGGTGAGAATGGCCGAAGAACTTTACGGTTTTAGAATGTGGGAAAAACTCGATACCATTCTCTCTGAAATAGAGGAATATCAAGGAGTTCCCGATTCTCTTGGTAGCGAGAAAAAGAATTTGTCTTTAAAAATTTTTGAAAGACTCATTGTTCAACTCGATGCCGAGAGAGAAAGTAATCCTTTGAAAACCAATTTCTTGTTGCGTACTATTACGGTTTTTCTCAATATTTTCCCACAAAACGAAAATCGCAATAAGATGATGCAAGGATGGCTCACGGCCCAAAACGATAACGGAAAAAAAATTCTTCGGCTTAAAAAATGGATTAGTGACGACCTTCGTTTGGGGTATGAAAAAACGGCCGTTGATTTTAGAATAAAAAGACTTGCTCTGGCCGAGCAAGACCAAGATAATGAGGCCTTTTTCGAAGAGTCGTCGGCCCTGAGTAAATACTACGAAGAATCAGATAAGAACAAGGCGAGAGAGTATGCCTATGCGTACGCTTATAAAAACTATCAACTTAAAAATTACGATATTGCGCTCCCCTTTTTTGAGAAGCTTTCTCATGTAGCAGAAGAATTGCCGGATAAATGGGCCGTTCAATCTCAAAATTTGGCCCTTGATATTTACTCTCAGAGAAAGAATTATACGACTCTCATTAAAAAGGCCGATGCGTGGTTAGAACAAAAAATTAATTGGAAGAGTAGTGGTATTCAAAGGGAACTCAATGATCTTCTAAAAATTAAAAAACAGGCCCAATTTGAGTATGCTACTCAACTGGGAACAAATAAAAAGGCCCTTGAAGTTTTTAGTGATTTTTGCCTTAACGGCGAATTTAAAGAAAAATCTTGTATCAACAGTAAAGTCTTGGCCGTCAAACTCAAAGATCAACAAAAACTTGTTGAAATCTTAACGTATCTCAAAGATGAAAAGTCTCTTCTCGCCGAATATGAGCTTATGGGAGAATTTCATTTGGCCGCTCCTCTTTATGAAAGACTTATTTTGGGAAAGGAAAAATCTATTAAACATTATCTCAAGGCGGTCCTTCTCTACGAGTTGGCCCTGAATGAGAAAAAAAGTCATCAACAGATTGCGGCCCTTTCTCAATACATTAAAAAAACGAAAAAAATGCCAAAAGAGGTTGAACCCATTGTCTATCGTATGATGAAAGAGGCCGATTTGATAACAAACCATGGCCTTATAGGCCTCCCATGGACGCCGGCCATGAAGGTCTCCATTGCTCGATATCTTGAGGCCGTGGGTAAGGGAGATAAAACAACTCATAAGATTCTCGTAAACTCAAAGGAAACAACCGGGTCTTATTGGGCCAAGTTTTATCTCAAGAAGATTGAAGAGTTGAATCAAAAACAGGGTTCCATATCATTTTACGGAAGGGGTTCAAAGAGAAAATTTAACCGTCGACTTAAGGCCCTTGAAAAATTTAAGACAGAGGCAACAAAAGTTGCCCAAGGGGCCGATCTTGTAACGAGAGTTATTGTTTTTGATATGGCCGAAAAATCCTACACACGATTTGCAGATTTAATCGAATCAACACCTTTACCCGAGGGACTTGAGGAAGAACAAATTTCAAATTTGAGAAATAATCTTAAGAAGTTGTCGACTCCTTTTAGAGACGAGGCAAAAAACTATGAAAAACTTAGCGAAGAACAATTAGGAAAAATGGAAGAGAATAAGGCCCTTGTGCTGGTTGACGGAATTTCAAAGACCGAGAAAGATTTTCACACTCTCGTTCAACAGGAAGAAATACAAAAGAGAGAGGTCGCTCAAGTAATTCCCGTAGATGAATATAGAAATAAACTCTCAGAGTTAAAAAATAAACCAACGGATATTGAAATACTCAAGAGGGTTCAAGATTTTCTCAAAGAAAATAAACAAGATAGGATGGCAGCTTATTTTGCAGGGAGATTAGATTCATTAAAAGCAAAGGTAATAAGGCAGTGAAAGCGATAGGGATAATGATTGTATTTATAGCAACATTTTCTTTCTCGGCACAGGAAAATACAGGAAAGCAAACGATCCGTTATAGACAAGGAAAACAGCTCGACTTTGAATCTCTTCTCATCGAAGGACACCTTAAAAGACCGGAAATTTCCGTTGTCACCGGTAATGCGGGAGATGATAATGACGGTCTTTTGAGGCTGCGGGAAAATTTTCTTGATCAAATTGCCATAGAGGCAGGAGTGGCCGTTCCATGATTATTGTGAAAAGTGAATTAGGTCGTTTAATCAAAGTTTTTCACAGATTGGAAAGCGAAGTGTATGGCGTCCACAACCTTTTCGGTTTTATCGATAAAAAATCTTGCGGCCGTAAAATGAATCATCGCAAGAGAAAGGGATTGCCTCTAAGTGGCGCCCATTGGAAATGCCTCTTTAATATCGAACCTCTAATCGGTAATAATTTTACCTTGACGGCAAAAGAAAATTGTCAAGTTGTACCTCTAGGGCCGAAAGAGAAAAAGAATGCATGGAAATTGCAAACTTCTAAGGGAAATTTTTATGTTTCTTGGGGAACCCTCGAAGCACTATCTCTTGAAAGAAACGCTACCTTCCATGAAGAAGAAGAGAATCTTTGGCGTTCAACGGGGGGGTCGCTATTGGTCTTTCTCCTTCTATTCCTCCTTCTTTGGGTCTCTATTCCAGAGGTTATAGAAGAAGAGATTGAACCTATTGAAGTGACGATAATTGAAGATCAAAAGGCCGTACCCATTGTGAGAAAAACAACCGTGGCCAAGGCCCCAAAAGAATTGACAAAGGAGCAAAAAGCAAGAAGGGCCGTAAGACAAAATCTTGGTTTTCTCGGTATGTTGGGAACAACACAAATCAAAAACGTTGTAGGTGGGGCCCCAACGGAATTAAAAGATGTAAGCGTAGGAGCAGGACAAGGAAGTACCGGCAGTGGAGGAGAACTGATTGTCGGATTGGGTAAGGGAGTAAAGAAAACAACCGTCGGTAATACGGGAGTCGCCGGGCTTGGCGGTGTAGGAACAAAAGGTGCCGGTGGAGGTAAGGGCGGTTACGGTTCCGTGACCGTGGCCAGTGGAGAGGGTGCGGGTATTTCCCAAATCGCCGTAGGACAAGAAGTTCTCCTGGAAGGCGGGTTGAGCAAATATGCTGTTCGTGCCGCAATTGCAAAATACCTCAATCAGGTGCGAGCTTGTTACGAAACGGGACTGCAACGCAGGCCGGGGCTTACAGGTACGGTAAGAGTCAACTTTGAGATTAGTGGCGTAGGAACAGTCAACTACTCACAAGTAGGAACGTCTTCCCTTGGAGATAAAAACGTCGAAGATTGTATTACGGGGAAAATGATGGGTTGGGAATTCCCCGACCCCAAAGGCGGTCAGATTGTAAAAATTACTTATCCATTTTTATTAAGGCCTGTAAAATCTTAAAGGAGATAATGATGATCTATGCTCAATGGATAGTTTTTGCTCTTTTGCTTTTTGTTTCCTGCAAAGATAATCCTTATCCGGAAGAAGGAAATATAACAAAGATTGAACCTCTTGGGGCAAGAAGAGCGGATGTTTATTCTATTATTCCGGAAAAATTCCACATGATTTTTAGCGAGGGATCTCAGAGTGAGTATGATATTGAGTTTAACGTACCGGACGGTCGCCCCGTAGTTTCTTTTGAAGGACTCCCTCAAGGAGCATTCTTTGATGAGTCTTTAGGGAAACTGATTTGGCATCCTGATTATGAGGCCGCTAATGTTGATAGACCAAGTGATCAATCAAAAATCTATGGAGTTTCCATCACTCTCCACAGTACCGTCGATTCTATTACGGCAATTCATCGCAGAATTACCATGGAAGTTTTAGATACCGTAAGAAATTTTTCTTTAGCATCCAAGTATTATACTCACTCAACGATCGAAGGAAACTTATTGTCTGTCTCGCTTGAGGTTCTAAGTGACGATTTTCCTCAAGGCCCTTTTAGTATACAAGCACAAGGGCTTCCCTTAGGGGCGGAGATTGTTGAGGAGTCTAGTAAAAACATTTTTCAATTGCGATACAAACCCGATCATAATGTCGTTAATCTTAAAAAAGATTCAAAGGACACAATAACATGTAACCAGATATATTGTTCTAAAAGATTTAGGCCTGTTTTTACCATAACGGCCCCTAACGGAAGAACAATAAAACAAGAAGTCTCTATAATCGTTAGGGATGTGCGTCTCCCCCCCCTCTATGGGACGAGTGCTGAAATTGAATTGGAAGCTCCAAGAGGAGGGACCTTTTATTTTAGTGCTTACGATCAAAATCTTGAAACAAAACCTTTCATTAGCTCTACTTATAAACCTAATTTTGGAAAATTTAAAATCGAAAAACTAAATAATGAAGGAGATTACTATGGATCGACTCTTAAAATTGATTGGAGGGAGATACCTCTTGTACAAATAGGAAAAGACCATAATTTCCAAATAAATGTTTGTGTACAAAAGACTCTTTCCGTGAAATCTCATTGTGATAGGAAGAATATCAAAGTTAAGGTAACGAAATATGACTCACTTCCTCCCGATGTTAACAGAGAAGACTGGGCCAGGGGAGAGATAAAGTTTCTACCTTTCAATGCAAATCAGTCTTTTGACGTGTATTTCCAGATTGGCGCCAGGAGTCTTTCCGATATTAGCATTCTTCCCGAGGAAATGAGTGAAATGGTTTCTCTCTCCTATGGCGGTCGTGGTTCTTACGGCCATAAGAACATACGGATTAATGCCACAACAACCGGGTTACATCAATTTCAATTAGCTGCCGTGAGTGCTACCGGAAATAAGAGGATAGAGAGTTTCATTTTTGAAGTGTTTCCGGAATCTAGATCAAACACTATCTACTTGAGTGATTCTTCAAGAGACCCCTCTCGTTCTTATTACCAATCGTTGGGTGGTGCCAACTACTATTCGCCTCTTTTTCTCCCGGATAGCAAAAGAGAAATGATCTATCGTGACAAGATTATTTTGGCCGGTGATATACTCGATGTGCTCCCGACATTTGAACCGGATTCATCTCTTCACACTTTTTTTGATGATATTTTAAGTGGAGAGAAATATTTTAAAAGAATTTTTATAGCGGCCCCAAATCTTGAAAATCTTCCGGACAACTTTAAACAAAAGTTGGAGAGCATGGGTGCTTTCCTCGAACCTCAACTAAAAAGTGCTGCCGGTTGGAATGTGACCGCTACAGCAAAATCGGGACTAAAAAGGCCTACGCAACATACTTCTCTCAGAGGAACCTTTTCTGCGGCCTCGTCAACACCTACTCCTTTAAGATTGTCTTTAACGAACAGTGAGTGTACAGGCCTTATTATCTTGGAAAATAATAGAATAGAACACCATGGGGGCATTGAATGTCCTTTGGACGGAAACAGAAAACTTATAGTTTCGGGATTTGAATGGGGAGATATCAATCTTTCTCCTGAAGAACAAGAACTTTCAAAGAGCTGGTATGACACACTTATGACAATTGAAGAAAAATAGAGGAGGCCTTGTATCTATGAAACGCTTTTGTTTTATCATGTTGATTCTGTTGTCAAAAGTTCTTTTTGCGCAAAGTAATTTGGAAGAACAACTCGAGGCCTTGAAAATGCCCTCTAATCGATTGCCCGATGTCGTGAGTAGAGAAAAGATTTATGCCATTCAAGTTCGCCATAATGATTTGAATAAAAAACATGAATTAGTCGTAGGAGGCGGCAATCAAATCCTTGGAGGCGGACATCTCTCTCAAAGAAGGTTTGGGATGGGTTATTTCTATCACGTCAACCCCAGGTGGGCCTTAAGTGTTAATGCTACGAAGGCCTTTAACGAGCTAAACGATGAAGGAGAACTTCTGTTAGAAAAACAGGAACTTGTTCCCGACAAAGATTTTAGTAAACAAGCTTTTGATGTACAGGCCTCCTATAACGCATTTTACGGAAAGTTTCGTTTCAGTATGGATCGAACATTTTACTTTGATCAATACATTTCTCTAGGAATCGGTATTGTTGACCTTTATTCGCGTACTGCCCCCATGCTTACGGGAGACATCGGTCTTAACCTATGGGTTCACAAAAGTATGTCCATGCGATTTGGTTTAAGAAATGAATTGTACAGGGAACAAAGGGTTACCGGGGAGACGTCAAACCACAATTTGATCGCTCATATAAGTATGGGTTATCTTTTTGGGCAAAATTAGAGAGGGAATTTAGACATGAAGTTCTTTTTACTAATCTCTATTTTCATATTGTCCCAAAGTTTGTGGGCAGAAGGTATAGATGTTTTGCTTGATGCCCTAAATGTGAAAGAGGATAAGGCCTCCAAAGAAGATAGACAGGAGGCCGATAACTTAGGAAATTCGTTTGATTTGAGTGATCCGTTTTTGGTTCAACTTTTTACGGAGTGGAAGAATCAGAAACACTTAGACTATGATATTAATCGATGGATCATAAAAGTTCTTCGCAAAAACTTTACAACTGCGGCCCATCTCATTTCTGCTATTGAAAAAAAAACTCCGTCACACCTCAGTCCTCTATTCAAGGCCTTGGAGGTTTATCTCTATCGGCAGCTTGGACTTGGTCAGACTGTTGTTAACTCATGGATATCTTTTGCTTCCAATAAAATATTTTTGTCTCATTCAATGGGTATCACTCTCTCTGCAGTTCTTGCAAAAGATGCCTTTGATTGGGTTATGAAAACAGCACCGTTATTAAATGCAGAACAATTGGCCTTTCTAGAGAGTGTCCCGGCCTCTACAAATAATACAATGAATTTAGCTCTAAAATCTTGGGCCTCTTTAAAAAGAGGACTCCACACGGCCCCACTTTTAGATAAAGTCCCTCGGTTACATCCCATAAAAATACCTATGGCCAGGTCGGTTGTTATTGCCTACCTGAAAAAGGGAGATGTTGCCAACGCCGGTCGAATTCTCAAAAAACATTTGGCCCCGGTTATTAGAGCAACAAATGATATTAACTTGATGCGAGAACATTATCTCACTATTGCAAGACTTCTCTACCAAGTGGGTATGCTTGAAGCAAGTGAGGAGTTTTACCAAAAAATCCCCAATGATACCGAGGACTATCTCAAGGCCCAAACAGAATTGGCCTGGGTTTTATTGCGCAGAGGAGAAATGGGCCGATTAAAAGGACTTTTGACAACATTGGGGCATAATCTTTTTATCGATGTTTTTAATCCGGAAATTTATCTTGTTAGGTCTATTGTCAATTTAAAACTTTGCCAATATAAGGCCGTTCACGATGACTTTAATGCTTTTATTGCCAATAATAAACGATGGGGTAAAAAGATCATTGAAGAGTTAAAAAGAGAAGACCCCGGTAGGCCTAGCATTGATGGTAATGACTATACTGCTCTAAAAGGGCAGACAATGATGTTTATAAGACCGAATCGTAAGAGTAGCATTCATGATGATTACTATATTGCTCTTTATGAGAGAGGCCTTGATAATCTGGAAAGAGAGCTAAGCATCATCAATGACTTTAAAGAAAAAAGTTTACGGGCCGCTCTTCCTGCCGTGGGCATTCAAGCGCATTGGAAGAAGGCCGCAAACAATATTGCCGCGGCCAAAGAACATCAAGCGAAAAGAGTGTCTACCGAATACAGAAGATTTTGGAAAAATAGAGAACTTGTTTTAAGAGAGGCCATAAGAAAGATGAGATTTGTTAAAGTTGAAATGATGGGTCAACTTCAAGAAGTACAAGATATTGTGGGATTTAAAGATGGAGATAAGGTCTCTACCGTAAGTTCTGCATTGCAAAAAAAAGATCAACAAGTATTCCCTTTTGATGGTATTATCTGGGGAGATGAAATGTTTCGTCTTTATACAGAGGCAGAGAGTTTTTGTCTTGCCAAGAGAAAAAAATCATGAAAATAGGCCGTATACTTTTCTTGACGGTATCGTGTCTTTTTTCGTGTGGAGAGGACTTTGTCTATCATAACAAAGATATTGTTGCCAGAAAAATTATTGAAACCGTTAATGTCAAAACTATTGAAGGTAATGATTCTATCAACATACTTTTTGTTATAGATAATTCTCCCTCTATGCATCAAGAGCAACAGGATGTTATCACTAATGCGAATAACTTTATAAGACTTTTTTCCAAAACTGTTTACATTCCTTGGAAGATAGGTCTGATTTCCACAGACGAAAAAGATCCTCCCTACATTGGTTTTTCCACCTCTTTGGATTCAAATGATGCTAATCCTGTTTTAAAATTTCAACAAGCAGTGGGCCGGCTTGGTATCGGTGGGAGTGGCATTGAAAAGGTTTTTGATAATGTTATCCAGGCCTTAAACAATTATCCTTCTTTTTTAACTCCAAGGTCATTTTTTGCCGTAATTGCTATAACGGATGCGGAAGATCAGTCTAAGATTCTTCCCAAGAATTTTATTGCAGAGATACATCGACTACGCAATAGTACAGATGCATTTAAATACTATGGTGCATTGGCAGCAAGGGATCTAGGTTGCAAAAGTCATGACGGATATACAAAATACATGGGAGGAAGACATGAAAAAGTTATCACTTTCACAAAAGGAACGGTGTATACTCTTTGCACTCAAGACTTCGGGAATTTATTGGCCAAAATCGGAGAAAATATTCTCAAAGATTTTTATCGCTCGAGGATACTCCTAGAGGTTCGACCGGATACGAGTACAATGGTTGTTGCTTATAGAGGTAACGTGTTAATGCCCGGGCCTCAGTCTCAAGGAGGAGAGTGGTATTATGACTATGATACAAATGCTATTGTTTTTTATTCTCTTGACTTTGCAACAAATGCAAAGGAAGATGTAGATATTTCCTATACGGAGAAATTAATTTATGAACAACCCCGTTAGATTTTTACTCTTCTTTTTTCTTTTAGTATCTTGTGGGAGCAATAGTAGTGATTCCAATAGTGCTAGTCTGAGTATAGTGGGAGTATCACCTCAACCTGAACATGAAGGGCCGTTTTTTTGGCCTCGAGAATATCTTCCTTTGCGAGTACGCTATGATCGGTTCTTAAATGCCCAATCAGAGGGCAATAATTATCATTCCTTGTTTAAAGATGTCATTCTTCAATGGGAGGCCGTGATTCCTGAAGAAACTTTCTTTGATTTTAATTTTGAAGATTCTATCGACTTAGAGGGTACCGAAATTCAAGTTGCTGCATCTACTTCAAAAGATCATATAGGGCTTAGTCCTAAGAGCTTGGCCGTGACGGATTTTTCCTTTATTGTATACGATAATTATTCTATAATGATTGAAGCGAAGATTACTTTCAATGCGGATCATCGACTTGCTTATAATTTTCTCCCTTCCAATTCTTCTACAGAGAAGGTCTTCGATGTACAAAGTATTTTTCTTCACGAAATAGGACATCTTTTAGGACTTAACCATCCCTGTTTGAAAGATACACCCTGTCCCCATTCTGTTATGAGGCCTCAATTACCCCCCAATGTCTGGGCGAGAGAGGTTTTGCCACATGATGCAAATGCACTTGTAGAACTCTATGAGAAAAGAGAGTCCTTACTCGAATATGATTTTATTCCTCCTACTCGTCGAGCTTCGCTCTTTGATTTGAGTGTTGAAGATACTCTAACAATGAAAAAACTTGTAAGAAAAGAATCGACACTTTATGTTGATGGTCGATGTGTTCATCGACAAAACGGTAGAGTTGTCAATACACATAGAGTTCACATTTGAACTACCCCTCCCTAAAGGGAGGAGATTCTTGCTTCCCCGACAACTGCCTTAGGCACAAGTACCTTTGGTCTTACACTGTCTCCACAAGCTGTCACGGTAGTCCCTACCGCCAAAACATTCTTTGCCGCATTGATGTCTCGGTTGTGAGTACTCCCACAACTTGGACAATCCCAACGACGCATACTTAATTGCAATTCTTTGTTTCTATATCCACAATGTGAGCAATCTTGGGACGTGAATTTTGGGGAAACTTTTTTCAATTCCCTACCGTACCAATCACATTTATACTCAAGGAAATTTACAAGACTTCCCCAAGAACTGTCACTTATGGACTTAGAAAGTTTTCTATTCCTAACCATTCCTTTTGTGTTCAAGTCCTCGATATAGACCACTTGGTTCTTGCGAACTATATCCGTACTTAACTTATGGAGGAAGTCCTTCCTGGAATTTCTTATCTTTGAGTGGACTCGTGCCACAAGGTTTCTCTGTTTTTCTCTATTCTTTGAACCCTTCTTTTTACGAGACAGGGACTTTTGTTCCATTCTTAGTTTGCTCTCTTGAATGTAAGTATACTTCGGATTGCCCGATTGAAAACCGTCGCTACCAACTGCTACATCCTTGATTCCCATATCTAGGCCGATTGTTTTTCTTACAAGCGCCAAGGGGCGCATCTTCTCTTCTACCAGTATCGAAACAAAGTAACTTCCGTCACAATCTTTGGATATTGTTAACGATGAGGGCGTTCCTGCGGTGGAACCGCAAAATTTTCTCGACCATACAGGTTGTATCCCTCCCAATTTCGCAACCTTTAAAATGCCGTCTCGAAAAGTGAATCCATTCTTCATGTAGTTGGCCGATTGTTTCCCGGCCCTATTCTTGAAACGTGGATATTTTGCCAATCTCTTAAAAAAGTTAGAATACGCCCTATCTAAATGCCTTAAAGATTGCTGAAGCGTCACACTTGAAACATCAGACAACCACTCCTTTTCAAACTTTAGTTCTTTCAGTCTTTTGGACGTTTCATTGTAACCGAGACCTTTACCGGTTTTTTCATACGCCGTCTTCCTATCTTGAAGGCCCCAATTATAGACAAAACGAACACAACCAAAGGTTTGGGCCAACATCTTCTTTTGGGTCTTATTCGGATAGAATCGGTATTTGTATGCTCGCTTGACTACCTTCATCATCTCAACTATACTTGGTCTCATTTGAAAAGTCAAACAAGCAATGACAGGATTCGTAAGGGAAGGCATTGTGTCTTTGCTTTAACCGTGCATTTGGTCTTTATGCCAAAATATCGGCGAAAAGTATTCTCAAAAGAATTACTTGATATTGTACAAAGCTATTTTGAGAAGGTTTTGGACGATTTTGAAGCAACTTTAGTGGAATTTAACGGAGAATCCGATCATGTGCATCTTCTCATCGAATATCCACCAAAACACTCTATCTCAAGAATGGCAAATTCTTTAAAAGGCGTTTCAAGTAGATATTTGAGGCAATATCATTGGAAAAAAGTTTCTCCTTTTCTTTGGGGAAAGGCATTTTGGAGTCCAAGCTATTTCGCAGGAAGTGCCGGAGGTGCAACTATTGAAAAACTTAAGCAATACATCAAAGAACAAAATACTCCATCTTAAGAAAAATCTATTTGTTCAGGCCACAAATCATTCTCGCCGAAGGGCGTGGCCTCACATCCTCTCCCTGAAGGAAGAGGTTTTAGGGCCACACTTGAGATAAACTAACAAGTAGGCCTATATAATATCTCGCGTATGGAAAAGAGGTTCCTATTCGTTTTCTTCTTTTGCCTTTGTTCAAATACTTATACAAAACCTCGGTAAAAAAGCTGAGGGAACTATTAATTGTTTGAATATCTCAGTCACGTATAATAATCAGAGAAATTGACTCTAGTTAGCATTGTCGCACTAGCAACATCTATTTGGGTTCTAGAATTTTCATCCGCAATTCCTTAAGAATTATCCATAATTCCTCGATAATAGACTATAATATTTAAAAAGAGGCAAAAGCAATGAACTCTCCTCAGAAAAAAGAGAGTAAAAAGATAGAAAAGGAGGATAAAAATCTAGCGCAAGATCAGCAAGATGATGACGACTGGGATGATCAATGGGATGAGAAAGAAGAGAAGAAAAAGAAACTTAAGACAAAAATTATTCGAATCACTGTCATTGTTATTGTGGCCTATGTGGCCATTGACGAATTCTTTATATCAAGTACAGATGAGTCCGAGCAAAATGCTCCGCAAACAGAAATACCTTCGGAGGTAACGACTCCCTCGAAACAACCTCCACCGGAAGAGGCAGGGCCTCCTCCCCCAAAACAACCTCCACCGGAAGAGGCAGAGACTCCTCCGAAACAACCTCCACCGGAAGAGGCAGAGACTCCTCCGAAACAACCTCCACCGGAAGAGGCAGAGATTCCTCCGAAACAACCTCCACCGGAAGAGGCAGAGACTCCTCCGAAACAACCTCCACCGGAAGAGGCAGAGACTCCTCCCCCGATACAATTAAGTCCCACTACCGAATCTATTCCCCCGGAAACACCTTCGGTTCCTTTAATACCACAGGAAGGCCAAGTCACTCCACAAGAGAAAAAAAATGATTATATCCCTCCTCCTCCAAATTATGTCAAAAATCCTGGAAGAGGACTTCTCTATAATTGTCTTGGTAAACATTGGGCCTGCGTAAACAAAGTGACTTATTTTATCTGTCTTGGAAATCAGCGGTCTCTCAAAGGGAAAAGAAGTGAATGTGTTACGAAAGATGTTTATCGAAACTATGAAGATTGTATTAAAGTGCAGCAATATTACGTTAATACGGCCAAAAAGGTTCCTGAATGTGGAGATTAAACGGCCTTCCGTAAAGAAAAACATACTCTCTATTCACAGCAAATTTGCTGTACCGAAAATGGCTGATCTCTCTTTGAAATGAAAATTAACAATCTTTTTGATATTTATTGAATTTGTATCGGAAAAAATTTCTTGAAACTTTAATCGAATTTTTAAAAAAAGGCCTTAATAAACAATAATCGCTTATAATGGGCGGTCTTTATTTAAGTTTTAAAAATTCAAGGTCGAAAGGTCGATATGATTTCATAAGAAATGAAATTGGTTTAGGAGAAAGATTTTGGGAAGAAGCTTTATTTGCTCGATATTTTTGGCCTTATCTTTGTTTGCCGGTGCAATGAGTGATAAGAAACCATCTACGGATTCTTACGCCCTCGAAAAAAAAATCTCTCCGCCTCAAAGAGATGTGTCCGTTATTATTTCTCGTGAAGGCCATTATCCTCAAACACTTGTTTTTTTCAAAGGAGAGCGTGTAAGGTTGTATGTGACCACAACTCTTCACGAGGGGAGTTGTTTTTCCGTACCATCAAAAGATATTTTTTTAACCGTTAAACGAGGAGAAATATCTGAAGGAGTACTCTTTTTTAACAAGTCCGGAATCTATCGTTTTAATTGCCCTATAGGAAAAATTACCGGAAAAATAGTTGTTTTGGAGCGAACAGCGGTTGTTCGCAAAAGGCCGGATGATTCCGAGATATCGTTTATTAAAGAAAAATAGGAGTTAAGGGATGTCGAGTGTTTTTCAAGATGCGATTAAAAATTTCCTTGCCCCTATTGAAAAGCTTCTTGACGATGAGAGTATTTCTGAAATTATGATCAACGGCCATCAAGAAATTTTTGTTGAAACATCCGGAAAAATTTATAAGACAGATTGTCGATTTAAAAACGAAGAATCCTTGCTCGCGGCCATACGGTCTATAGCTCAGTCTATTGGAAGAGCGATTGATCATGAAAATCCCAGACTCGATGCCCGGTTACCTGATGGCTCTCGTATTGCCGTTGTCATTCCACCTATGTCTATTAAGGGAACATCAGTTTCTATTAGGAAGTTTTCAAAAGAAAAACTTGGTTTAAAAGACCTTATTAACTTTGGGGCCATTTCAGAGATAGGTGCTCGTTTTTTAGATTGTTGCATGTATTTAGGAAAAAATACTCTTGTTTCCGGAGGAACGGGATCGGGAAAAACGACTATGCTCAATGTTCTTGGGTCTCGCATACCAAAAACTCAAAGGATTCTTGTTATAGAAGATTCTGTAGAGCTTCAAATTAAGGCCGAACATATTGTGTCTTTTGAAACGAGAAAACATAATGGGAAGATGGGAGTCTCGGGAATTACCATTAGAGACCTTATGGAATCTGCCTTGAGGCTTAGGCCCGATAGAATTATCGTAGGAGAAGTTCGAGGGACTGAGGCCTTAGACCTTCTCAATGCTATGGGAACGGGACATAATGGGTCTATGGGTACCGTGCACGCCAATACACCGTTGGGTGCTTGTACACGGCTTGAAACTCTTTGCCTTATGGGAGAGACAAAAATTCCTCCCGATGCTATTAAGAAAATGGTCGGTTCGGCCTTACACATCATTGTTCAGTGCTCCCGTTACCATGATGGGAGTAGGAAGGTCTCTCATATTTCGGAAATCCTCGGAGTTGATGATAATACAAATTATATCTCTAAAGATATCTTCCGCTGGATTCAAACAGGCAAAGACATGAAAACGGGACTATTTACCGGAGAGATGGTTGCCTGCAATTATGTTCCCTCCTTTTTTAGAGAATTTGTCACTAATAAATTGCCTTTTCCCAAAAGCAACTTTCTTGCTCCGGAAGATGAACATTTGAAAGAATCGGCCTAATTTCCAAATAATTTTGCTATGTACCTTTTAAATATTAAATGGACAGGCCAAAACAGACCGAGAGGTTAACATTGAAGATTCCCTATTCTCGATATAGTGCAAACGGAAATATGTTCGTTCTTATTGATAATAGAAAAGGGGATTATGGGCACCTCAAGGAAAAGGCCGAAACACTTGTGCTCCTCTGTTGTTCTTCCAAAGGAATGGGAAGTGACGGTGTGATCTTTTTAGAAAACTCGGAAAAGGCCTCCGTCAAAATGGAGTATTTTAATGCCGACGGCAAGGCCGTAAATATGTGTGGAAACGGTGTAAGAAGCATCGCCCATTACTTTTATCATCGAGAGGAAAAGAAAGAGACAATTTTTGTTGAAACATCAAGGGCCGTCTATCGCACCGATTGTCGGGGAGATCATGTCTCCATTGAAATGGGAGATATTTCAAATAAAAACTTGTTGGATATTTCTCATTTGTTTGAGGGAAAAAATTCTTTTTATGTAGAAGTAGGGGTTCCCCATTGTGTTTTTTTGGTAGACAAAATGAAAGACATATTTATTAATATCTATGCTCCAAGAATCCGCAAAAATACTCTTTTTAAAGAGGGGGCCAATGTTGATTTTGTGGAAATACTCTCTCTAAAAAACAATACATTTGCCGTGAGAACATATGAAAGAGGAGTTGAGAGGGAGACTCGTTCCTGCTGTACGGGAATAACGGCCAGTGCTTTGGGGCTTATCCACTGGCTCGGTATAGAAGGGGAATGTTTTTTTCGTACTCCCGGAGGACTCATTAATCTTTCTTTGAAAAGACCTATTCGTTTGAGTGGAAGAGTATGGGAGCATTCCAAGGGAGAAATCGATATAAACGGTTAGGAACAGAGACTTTTGGGCACCGGGAGGTTGACGAGAGAACTGTTTTAACGCCAAGCGGCACTCCATTGACAATTCCTTTGTCCTTTGTTAACTAACAATTCATATGTGAAATTCAAGGAGAAAGCTCTATGAATATTATCGATATTGTCAATAAAGAATATGTTAATCCTTATGTTGAAAAAATGCCTGACTTTAGGTCAGGAGATACCGTGGCCGTACACGTTAAAATTAGAGAAGGCGATAAAATCCGTATTCAGGTCTTCCAGGGTGTTTGTATTGCGATCAAGGCCAAGGGCCGAATTAACGGACATTTTAGAGTCAGAAAAATATCTAGTGGCGTAGGTGTTGAAAGAGTTTTCCCTTATCATTCCCCTAATATTGAAAAAGTAGAGGTGGTTAGAAGAGGAAAATCAAAAAGAGCTAAACTTTACTATCTTCGAAATCGTTCAGGGAAAAGTGCTAGAATTACTACGGACTATGAAAGAAAATCGTAAGTTGCTCATTGAAAAGGGTGAGAATGCTGAAAAAACGGCATCTATGGCCCTTCTTTCAAAGGGAATTCCTCTTCTTATTTCTCCTCTCATTTTAAGGTCATTAGGGCTTGGGCAGGTCGATTTGTGCTATTTTGACGGCCGTGGAACAATTACTGTTGTGGAATCGAAAACAAGCGGTCGTATCTCAAGAAAGCAGCGAAGAAGGCTTTTAAAGTCCTGTAGTTTCCTCTCTTCCCTTTTTCAAAGGCCTGTGCAATTAAAATATTTTTTTGGTGGAAGATACGCCAACGTTTAAAAGAAACAAAATTCCTCCGTAACTTCCTATTCCCGACAAACCTACGAAGATCAATTGACCTAAGAACAAAAGGAAGGGAGCATGGATATCAACAACAGTCTTTACAAGATATCCTGAGGTAATAAAACATATCAACGCTGCACAGAACAGTTTAAAAATTTTCTTATTGAAAAAAAAGGCCAAATCAAGGGAAAGGAGCCGTTTAAGAAAAAGGCCTTGAATAAAAGTATTAAGTAACATAGAAAGTCCTGTTCCTAGTGCCAAGATAACATGACCGTAAATAGGTACGAGTTGTAAACAAAAAATAATATTACAGAAGATACAAAAAATAGAAATAAAAACAGGAATCTTTGGTTCATCAATAGAGAAAAATGTAGGGCCGAAAATCTTAAAAATTCCATAGAAGGGAAGCCCTAAAGCATATATCCTTAGAATTTCGGCCGTCATCATTGTATCAATAGGGCCGAAATGTCCTCTTTCAAGAACAATTTTGACTAAAGGATCGGCCATCGTATAAAGGAGTATAAAAGAGGGTAATAACATAATCCACGAAAAGAAATAACTCGATTGCAAAACTTTTTTGGCCTGATTAAATTTTTTCTCTTTCCACATCTCACTAAAATGAACAAGATTACTTCCGGCAAGGGAAACGCTCAAAACTCCAACAGGAAGTTGAAAGAGTCGAAAAGCATAGAGCAACCAAGAAACGGCCCCCACTTGAGTTCCGGTTGCGAGAATTGTTGTCACTAACACATTGATTTGCGTGGCCGCAATACCAATAGTGCCGATACCGAGATTTTTAACAACCTTCATGGATGTTTTAGAGAAAGGATGAACAAGGCCAAAAGGCCCGTAACCTTTTGTCAAAACAAAGGGTAATTGGAGGAGAAATTGAAGAAGGCCTCCGAACAAAACGCCCCATCCTAGGGCATATATTGGTAGAATGCCTCTATCGGCAAATATTTTTGTAAGAAAGAGGATAGAAAAAATCATAGACACATTAAAAAAAGCAGGACATATCGCCGGGATAAAAAAAACTTTGAGAGAATTTAAAACACCCATCATTAATGCTGCCAACGAAATAAAACAAAGAAAAGGGGCCATGATTTTAGTTAGTATCACAGTCACATGAAGTTTTTCAGGGTCTCTTGAAAATTCAACACTGGTGACAAACAAAATGATAGACTTTGCATTGGCCGTAATAAGTATCGAAATAATTCCCGTGACGAGTAGAAGAAGAATAAAAAGAGACCACAGGAGTCTCTTTGCAGAATCTTTGTTTTCTAGGCGCTCTTTAATAAAAACAGGAACGAATGCTGAAGATAAGGCCCCCTCGGCAAAAAGGTCTCTTAGCATATTGGGGATTCGGTAAGCAATGGCGAAAGCATCAGTGAGGCCACTAACACCAAATGTAGCAGCGAGGGCCTGTTCCCTCATAAGACCTAAAATACGACTTAGTGATGTGGCCAATGCCATTTTGGCCGAAGAAAGGGCCACTTTCTCGGCCCCTGATTTTTTCATCAATGCACTTCCTTCATATATTAAAAAGTATATTGTAAGTTACTATTTTCTCTTGACCTATTTCAGAAGAGGATCGATTTTTGATATAAAGAGGCAATTAATTTGAGACGGAGGATATGAAGGGAATGGCGCTAAAAAATAAGCATGTTGCAAGGTAAGCGTGTTGGCAAAAATCGCTCCTGGCCGTCGACAACCTTGATATTTATTTTTGAGGTAACGGGTCGCCTTGTCTTTAATTCCCAATCGTTGACAAACCGTCCTTAGTACTTGGGCCTCGGTTATAAAAGGCAAGAACCAGAGAAGTAAAGATTTCAAGATGGAAATAGACCTCTCATTTTCATGGCCTTTTCGAGTTTACCTAGGGCATCTATCATAGCGGCCCTCTTCATATTAACGTTATATGTTTGAGAGATTTTAAAAACAGATTCAAAAGATCTATTGAGAATCTCATAGAGACGGCGATTGATTTCATCAAGATTCCAAAAAAAATTTTGCAGGCCTTGAACCCATTCAAAGTAGGATACAATAACTCCTCCGGCGTTACAGAGTATATCGGGAATAATAAAGACTCCCTTTTTACTAAGATGTTCTACTGCTATCATATTAACAGGGCCGTTGGCCCCTTCGGCCACAATTTGAGTCTTGATATCTTTCATATTGTCTTCCGTGATAACGCCATCAATGGCCGCAGGAATGAGAATATCACACTCTATTTGAAATAACTCTTCGTTAGTGATAAATCTTGTTTCGGGCATTTTAAGGTCCTTAAGAAGTCGTCTTTGCATCACCCATTGCTTTGCCTTTTTCACATTGATCCCTTTTGCATTATAGATTCCTCCGGAAACATCCGAGATGGCCAAAATCACGGCACCTTGGGCCTGTAAATCTTCAATGGCGGGAATGGCAACTTTTCCGGAACCATGAACGACGACCTTTGCTCCCTTGATTTTCATTTTGATTTTTTTTGCAGCAAAATTAACACAAAAGGCCACTCCTTTTCCTGTAGACTCGGTTCTTCCTAGAGACCCTCCAATGATTATAGGTTTCCCGGTAACGACTTCAGGAACGGTATGGCCTTTGAGTTGTGAGTAAGTATCCATAAACCAGCCCATCGTTTGCATATCGGTTCCTATGTCTGGAGCAGGAATATCAACTGTAGGCCCTATAAACATATTGATTTCCGTGGCATATCTTCTAGTCAAAGATTGAAGTTCTTGTCTTGAAAGTTCATTGGGATCTACACAAATTCCACCCTTGGCCCCACCTAGGGGAAGTCCAACGAGAGCACACTTAAAGGTCATAAGCATAGCTAAGGCCGCAGTCTCTGAAAGAGTCACATGGGGATGATAACGAATCCCCCCTTTCCCTGGGCCTATAGTCATGTTGTGCAGAACCCTATAACCGGCAAATGTTTTGACGGTTCCATCGTCAAGGCGAATAGGTATGGCCACTTGGAGGGCCCTTTTGGGGTATTTTAATCTCTCGGCAACATTGGGGTCTAGTCCCATAATATTTGCAGCATTTTCAAGTTGTTGAAAAGAGTCTTTAAAAAGAGGGCTTAAAAATAAAGGGTCTTGTACTGTCATGTATTTTCTCCGAAAAGTTCATTGTCTTTAATTGATAATATAACTGAATAGATGATATTGATAAGAGCTTTTTAAGGAAATCTAGATGTATAATTAAGCTTGATAGTTCTATCGGATGCTTGACTAAACGGCCTATTTTTTATAGATTGCGAAGAAGAGAGGGTAGAACTAATATGTCTTGTAATTTTTTTATCTACTCGTGCAATATATTCTTCCTCGTTCATATCGTAGTCAACTTTGGCGGAAAGCCCTAGTCTTTTAATCTTCTTGCCCAAATGCATTTTTGCCTTTCCTGAAGTACGGAGATTGATATGGTAAGAAACATAAGGATTGCGAATAAATAGTGTTCCATTGCTTTGAAGAACTCTCGCCCTAAATTTAATCCTAATATTTTTTGTAATGTGGGCCTCAACTTTTGGAGACAGGGCCTTTTCTGCCGTTTTAATGCGATGGAGTGTTGAGCCGGACTTTGCGTTTTTCAATTCTCCGGAGAGTCTTTTATCTCCATATTTGAGAAGAGTTTTTGCAAAATACTTTTGTTTCCTCCTCAACTCCGGAGTATTGTAAAGCCCTGAAGATTCAATGTCCCATTTATTTCTGTAATCTTCAAGCTCTTGCCAATTTTTGATATCAGTTTTTAACTGATCTAAAACTCCTGCACTATCGGGGATCAGAAGACCTTGAATCCAACGTGTTTTTTCAAGAGGTGCAGGGTCGGCCTGATCAAGTGCTATAAAATTGGCCGGAGCACGAGAGGCGTGTTGAAGTTTTGATCCTTGAGATTCAATACCGAAAAAGAGAAGGTAGAGAAAATACAAGACAACAGAGAGAGTTTTGACCATTTTTTGTGCATTCATAAATGTAGTATTCGTCAATTTTTCCATTTTTCTTTAGACAAGGCCTTAAAATGAATGTTTAGTTCTGTAAAAGCTACAAAGAGGCGCAATCTTTTTCATGGAATTTTTTGCGAGGCCACCAAAATGATTGCTTGGCCCCTACAACTTTCCTTTTAAAAAAACCGCCTTCTCGAATGGCCTTTTTGAGGGTACTTCTCTTTGTCAGGCGACCTTCAAGGATTCTTGTTTCAATGGCCTTTTTTTGAGATCCGTCCTCAAGAGTGTTAAACTCTAAAAGGACATATTTCTCTATATCATACATTTTTGCAGCATCTTTAAGTCTTTTTGGCATTTTTGCGATAATAAGAGAGCGGTGTATCTCGGATTTAGAGATGCCTAGGATATGTGTCATCTTTCTTTCACTGGCCCTTGTGGCCTTTTTATAGTTATAAATTCCCTCAGATTTGTCGATATAGTGAAGAGACTCTCTGGAAGAATTTTCCGAGAATTGAATGGCCATAAGTTCTTTTTCAGTCTTGTTCTCAAGAATAAAACAGGGGGCCGCTTTCATACCGAGAGAACTCATGGCCCGATAACGTCTCTCTCCGCAAATAAGGGTATATTGTTGTTTGTTAAGATGAACAACAAGAGGTTGAATCAGTCCATTTTGTTTAATGTTTTGGGCCAATTCTTCAAGGGAATGATCGTTAAATTTTGTGCGTACTTGTTCTTTTACACAAATATTTTTCAAGGCCAAATGAATAATCTTTGCCCCCTTCAAGAAACTATTATTTTTTAATCTATTGAAAAGGTCTTTGGGTAGCCCTTCAAATAAATCGATGGTTTCCCTATTCTTTTTAGCGATTCTTTGCGTAAATAATTTTACCATGATTACGGCCCTCCTTGGTTACAAACTCAGGGATTCCCAAAGTTTTTCATAGTCAAGTTTTCCTTGAGAAGATTTTTTATTCAAAAAAACAGGTTTTCCACAGGAAATGGATTCTTGCATTTCCACAAGATTTCGTATGGGAGTTGTGATATCAAAGGATTGAGAGAGTTCTCTGAGTCTTGTTTGCTCAATCTTTCTTCTTCCGTTCAACATGGAAGGAATAATAGAAAACTCCAAATCTTGATTTTCCGTCTCTTTGATAATTTCAAATGTATCCATTAACTCCTCAAGACCGTCGATAGAGTAATCTTGGGCCTGTGTCGGAATGAGGATTCTGTGACTGGCCACCAAGGCCATAATGAGTTCATCTCCCAACATGGGAGGGGTGTCGATGACGGCATAATCAAAATGGTCGTGTAATCCCTTAAGACGCTCTCTTAAAAGGCGTTCTTTTCGCCCGGCATTTTTTCGAATTTCTCCTTCAGAAAGAAGGAGAAGTTTCGATAGATTGGCCAAGTGACGACTTGCAGGGATAAGACTCATATTGTGGTGGAATTCCTCTTCTCCTTTTGTCGGCATGATAACGTGTTCAAATTCTATATCACCGATCAGCCACTCGGGGACAAGGGTTCTTTTAATCTGCACTCCAAGCGTAGATGTTAAATTCGCCTGAGAGTCCAAATCAATAACAAGCACTTTGTGTCCATTGTTTGCTAAATGGCAAGATAACTGATAACACTGCATTGTCTTGCCGACGCCGCCTTTGTTGTTGGCCACTGTGATAACTTCCATGGACCACACCTCCTGTGAAAATTTATGATATCTTAATATTTTAAACAGCTTTTTGGATTTAGTCAAAAATATAAAGATCAATCGTATTAGTCGGACTTTAGCTTTAGCTTGATTCTCATTTCCAGCATGAATACAAGGGCCTTTAAATACAAATAAGAACATTATTTTTATCACAAAATTGGTGAAGTCCCGGTAGGCAATAACCTACGGGACTGTATTGTTGACAGGGCATCCGTTGAAATTTTTCATGAACATTAGCAAGACCGAGGGGACATGTCGGTTCACCTTCTCCTCCACAGTGATTCTCTCCACAAAATTTACTTCCTCCTTGAGGGCAATTGTAGTCGATAACTTCGAAATGGCCGTAACGACACAAGTGGCATGTATTCTCTTTAACATCATTACACCGGTTATCAACTTGATGGCATATTTTTGCAGAACCGTTCTTATAATTATCAGACAATTCGCCTATAAGAGAAGGATAGTTTCTATTTTTGCTTTTAAAAAAAGTGTATGTATTCCCCTTTTTTGACTCAAATCCAAGAAGGGGAAAAGAGAGATCTTTTTCTTTTCCTTGATGAACAAAATGAAGTTTTAATGTATCATGTCCATTTTCAAAAACATAATCAAACACAAGGTTTTCTATAGAAGAAACGATTTCTATGATCGTATAGTTTTCAAATGAGCGGCAATCGAATGATTGAGGATTCTCGGCCCAAATCAGGGTTCCTTTTTCTTTTTTAGAAGGATTTGGTGTTCTGTAGTACAAACAGAATTTATCGGCCCTCAGAAGAGGGATATTCGTATTTAGTGGATTTTTTATGACCCTTTTTAGGAATCTTTTGTCGAGAACTTTTATATCTTCTTTTTCATATAGTTCTAAGAGAACAGGTTTCGCCTGGAGAGAAAAAACAGAAAAAAAGATCAGTATTATTTTAATCATATTTCATGCACCTAAAGGCAATTTTAAGAGGAGTTTCTATGTCATCCTCTCTTTTCCACCTTCCAAAGCTCATATTGTTAATATCCCATCCTTTTCCGTCCCAATATCCTCTGCGTCCAATTCTATGCCAAGGAGAGTTTCGAGAGAGCTCATGATTTGATATGACTAAATTTCTTCTTGGCCTAAAGGGGTTATCAAGAACCTCCATGTATCCTCCTAAAATTTGAAACATTCCACTCCACGAGGGTAGTCCATAAATATTTTCATCGAAAGAAGAGATTTCATGACACTCTTTAACATAGGCCTTTGTACAATCTTCCGAAGTTAGGGGGCGCTCCTCTTCACTGCTTTCTAAAAAAGAACCATTTTTTCCTTTCATCCAGAAATAAGGCGTTCTAACAACACTTTTTGTTTCCGGATTATCTATATCCGAAGGTATAAAACTGGCCGCATCCCAAACATGGGCCTCCATCAGTTTTTTCCCGTGAAAACGGCAAAAGCTTTTCATTTCCTCAAGAGAAAGGTCGGAAGCGGGATAGTGATGTAATCCTCTATCAGAATATTTTCTTTCCAGTTCCTCTCTTCTTTGATTGTCGAAAGTACTTGGCCAGTTAAGAATATCTTGTCTCGTCACAAGAGTTCTATCAAAGAGTATTTTTTTATTTTTATTATCCCATTTGAGTTCGTTTTTAGCATTAAACTCTCCAAGCCCATACACTCGCTGAGGAAGTCCAATGCTTTTACATGTATCATAAAAAATAAATTCTTTTGTTAGACCGTTGTTTTTATAAGTAAAAACAATACCTGAGCGGTTTCTTTCGGGAACTCCGACAATCCTATCAAAATGAAGAAATTCTTTATTTTGAAGTTTACACTTTAATAGATTAGTATTGCATTGAAGATAGACCTTTTCATATTGAATGTTGGGATCAAAAAACTCTCTGCACATCCAACCTTCCTCTCCCTCTTTCCAATCTTTGTACAAACGATTAACTCTGTGAACCATTTGCCAATAGATATCCTCTTTATCTAAGGGCCAAAACAAAAAGACTGCACCAATTGTTCCTATACACACGGTAACAACGGCAACAACAAAAATACTTTTAGATACAGACATGAGATATAGTAACTCTATTCTAGAGAGTAGCTTAATAAAAAAAATCTCTAGACCTCTTCTCCTAAGACAACAAATTTATACTGTTTAAGACCTGCTTCGGCACAAGTGTACATGAGTTTTTTAATAAAACTATACTTCATACTCTTATCGATGACGAGATTTGCTATTCCCGAAAAACTTTTCGCTTCCGGAGAATAGTTTTGAATTTTTTTAATGAGGTCCTTTTTCTTCATTAATTCTGTGTAGAGAGGAATGATGAGATTTCCTCCATGCCTTTCCCGATCAAAATGTGTAGGGTCTTTCAGATTGAATCCATCTTCTGTCTCAATAACTTTTTCATCATCAACCCAAATAGTTGTTGGCGAAACTTGAATAATAATTCCATGATTGTTCAAAGTCTTGGACTTTGATGGAGGTAGCAAAATTCCTTTAGGAACGTTGATAACGATTCCTGAAGAATTATAACTTTTTAGAAGAAAAACGAGAAATATAACCAAGATATCTAACAGAGATGAAATGTCCAATTCTTGAAACGTTTTTTTTCTTCTCTTTCCTCGAAATCTTATGAATCGTTTAGCACTCATATTCTAACTCTGGATATTACCAAAAATGATATTATCAAAGAGGTATTGCTTTTTAACATCTAGTCCATCCTTATCTTTTCCAAAAAATGCTTCATCCGTATCTGTTAATATTTTTACAGCGTCCATAACTTGAATAAGTTTGAGATAATCGATATCAACTTCCGGTTCAAAAATAATGGTATTTTCTTCGGGATGGCGTTTTCTTACATCAATGAGAAATGCTTTAAGTTCGGCAAACTTATAACTGCCATCTTCATTGGGGGGGAAAGTTTGCATAAGTTTAGAGGGAACTCCGCTAAAAATACCAAGGCCGTTAGGCATAATCTTCAAAGTCAGGGCCAAAGGAGATTTTTTATTCTTTGGAGGAGGAGATTCAGATATTAGAGGAATATCGCTTGAGATTTCAAACACTTTAATAAAATTTGCCGACATAATGAGAAAGAAGATAAAGATGAAAACGGCATCTAAGATAGGAGAGAGATTAGGTTTTGTTACGGCCGTTCGACTCTTTCTTCTTGAAGGAGCGCTATACATTTACTGTTCCTTCACTTTTCTTGTTCCGAGAAGATCGAGAAGTTTTACGGAAAATTCATCAATTTCATTGACAATTTTTTCTGATTTGCTCGAAAGAAATGTGTGAAGCATCATAATGGAAATGGCCGCAAGTAATCCTAGAAATGTTGTATTCATGGCCGTGGCAATACCCTCTGTAAGTTTTTTTGCTTTCTCTGCAGGATCAGCACCGGCCACGGCCTCAAAAGAGGCCATAAGCCCTTGAATTGTTCCTAAAAGCCCAAAAAGTGTAGATATATTGGCGATCAATTGAAGGTAGTTGAGTCTGAGCTCGACCTTAGGGATAACCTCAAGAGACGTAGCATCAATAGCATTTTGCATTTGATCGGAACTTTGCCCTGACCTTTTAAGTCCGGATTTTAACACTTTTGGAAGGGCCGCATTACTCCCTGCACACACTCGGATGGCCCCTTGAATATCGTTGGAGAGTATATAGCGTTGGATTTCATTCATGAATGAGGCACCGTCTACATCCATACTGCGAAAGAGTTTCATAAATCTCTCGAGAGCTATGGCCAGACCAATGGCCCAAATAATAAGAATTACCCACATGAACACACCGCCCTTGTCGATAAAGTCCTTGACTAATTCCAGCAGGTTTATTTCACTGCCTAGAGTACTCATGCTTGAGTCCATTGCCATTGTTTCGTTCATCGTATCCGTCGTATCCATTACTGTCGTTTCGTCCATGAAACACTCCTTGTTTAAGATTCAGTCTTTGTGTTTATTTTAAAGTAAAGTTTTATGAGAGCAAATGAGGTAAAACTTACCCTAAGGTTGGGTATAGTTGTTGGGAAATAGTTCTCTTTCAATACCTTCTATGAAAAGGTGGATAATTTTAATATGCATTTCTTGAATACGATCGGTTACGGTACTATCTATTATAAGAGGAATATCGACGAGATTTTTGAGTTCACCTCCTCCTTTACCCAAAAGACCTACCGTATTCATGTTTTTTGATTGGGCCTCTCTTACGGCCTCTATCACATTTGGAGAACAACCGCTCGTAGAGATAGCAAGTAATACATCTCCCTTTTTTCCAAAGGCCTGTACTGTTCTGGAAAAGACATATTGATAACCATAGTCGTTGCCAACACAAGTAAGATGTGCAGGATCGGCCAAGGCCATGGCCGCAAGAGGTGGACGTTCTTTGCGAAATCTTCCCGTTAATTCTTCGGCAAAATGCATAGCATCGCACAATGACCCACCGTTTCCACAGCTCAAAATTTTTCTTTGGTTCTTATAAGCAGAGGCCATAAGCTTGATAGCTTGTTCAATTTTTGAAATATTCATCGGTATATTCAGGAAGGAATCGAGAGTATTCAAGGCATCTTTTAGGCCTTCGCTAATAAATACGGCCATCAATCCACCTAAGAGGAAGCGAGTAGTTCCTTCAAGTTTTTTTGAATTTCTTCCTTAGATTGCGTACCGACAATTGTTTTTTTCACCTGTCCACCTTTGAAAAAAATCATTGTAGGAATTCCTCTGATGCCATACTCTCCGGCCAATTCACTGTTGTCGTCTACGTTAACTTTGACAATTTTTGCATCTTCACCGATTTCCGTAGCAACTTCTTCGAGAGTAACACTGAGGGCACGACAAGGAGCGCACCAACTTGCCCAAAAGTCTACAAGTACCGGTCTTTCAGACTTTAGGACAGATTCTTCAAAATTTTCTTTATTAATGTTATTGATATTATCAAGCATATTTTTCTCCAAGTTTAGTTACAAGAGACGGCCTTCCTTCAGAAGGAGATATAGTACTTTAGCTTTATAGCATACGCATAAATATGCTGAATTCAACTAGCATATATGAACCCGTCCCGATTGCAAGTGCAACACTCATTGCGTCAAGGCGAGGTTAGGCCCGGACGGCCTACACTATTTGCTTTGAAAAGAGAGGGTAGAGGAGACGCGCCATGTATTATACACACCTAACCCAAGATGAACGTTATCAAATTTTTTTCCTTTGTCAAAATAGGACATAGTCACTTGAACTACCCCTCCCTAAAGGAAGGAGATTCTTGCTTCACCGACAAACGCCTAGAACACGAGTTCCTAGGTCTTACACCGTCTCCACGAGCTTCACATCCCGTAGTCCCTACGGTAGGTCGGTTTTTGTTCCGACAAATCCAATGTATTACGATATTCTTCAAAAGGCAATACTTTTTATTCTCGCCGAAGGGCGTGGCCTTACATCCTCTCCCTGAAGAAAGAGGTTTTACGGCCACATTTGATAAAAGATCATTTTGCCCCTTCCAAAGGATTGACTTACCTCAACAACGGATATGCTCCCAAAGCACGATGTTTCATTTTCTTACGGGAGCAAGTTCAAGAAATCATTTCCCTTCGTTAAGCTTTATTTTTCGGCCTTTTTTGCTTCGAGAACTTCTTGCAATGTTTCTTCGACAAGTTTATGTAAAAAAATTTGATTGTTGAATTCAGGAATTATATTTTAAGCATACAAGTATAATTTTGTGTCTTCTGATTGAGTATCCTCTCATAGCATATAATAGGAGTATTAGGAGTTTCTATTGCTATATACAGCTCGCGTATAACATCAAAATCTTTGAAAGCGATTGTTTGCTCTAGTAGAATTCCGTTCAAACGTTGTCCCCTATTAAAGAGAGTTTTTGCATTATTTCCGGAAAACTCCAAAAACAAAGACTCGTTATATGTCTTTAGATAAAGATTTGCATTCTCCGAAAAAAGAAGAGGTAGAGGTAAGGCCTCCTCCGATTCATGACTAGGTGAAGTACCATAAATATATAATCTTAAATATTTTGATTGTTGGGGATTAAAAAATTGAAAATCTTTGTATCCGGATAGGGCCGCGGCCACTTTATGACCTATTTCAAGAACAACAAACACAGGTCCCTTTTTGAAAGGGTTAACGGCCACTTTCGCCGGATAAACATTGGTCTCCGGGTTGTTGCTGTTTATATAAAACTCTTCTAAAGAATATTGTTTCGGTGTTCCATCATAATAACGGAACATTTCAAGACCATGATTGTTATCTTCTTCTTGCGCCTTAGTAGAGTTCATTGCAAAAGAAAGGATAATAACAAAAAGTATTGCCTGTATAATGGCGATTCTTCTAACACTATGCCTAAAATCATTCATGAAACATCCTCCTTTGTTCGTTTCGGATAGAATAATACAACAAGTTATAAAATATTTCAATAGATTTTTTCCTTCCATGTAAAAATTACAGAGTTTTTCAGGTATTTTCTCAAACCGTTAGTAATATAAAAGAAACTTCAATTCTTGAACAATCTCTTCAATTTGAGGAAGAATTTCTTCTTCTAAAGCAGGGCAATAAGCAACGTGTGAATCTTTTGCACATACCCTCTTAATAGGGGCATCCAAGAGTTCAAAGCATTCTTCCTGAATCCTTGCAGCTATTTCTCCGCCAAACCCTGAAGTTTTATTCTCTTCGTGGCAAATGAGTATTCTATGGGTTTTTGAAAGGGAATTTTTTACGATATTCATATCGAAAGGAGCAAGAGTGCGAGGGTCTATAATCTCAACCGTAAGGCCTAAGTCTTCCTCTATCTTTTTGGCGGCCTCTAGAGATTTGTAAACAAGGGCCCCCCAGGCCACAATTGTTATATTTTCACCTGCTTTAACAACAGTTCCCTTGCCAAAGGGGATCATAAAATTATCACCGGGGTCTGCAGTCCTATTGTATCCTTGGTAGTACAAGTGTTTGTGTTCGAGAAACATGACAGGATCGGAGGCCCTAATAGCTGTCCTCAAAAGACCAGCAGCATCAAGAGCATTTGAAGGAAAGGCCACATAGATTCCGGGAATATGAGTAAACAAAGATTCTCCACATTGGGAATGGTAAATGCCACCGCCTTTGAGATATCCTCCTATAGGAGCTCTCACAACAATAGGGCATGAAAAATCGCCACCGCTTCTGTAGCGAATAGTGGCCATTTCGTTTTTTAACTGCATATAGGCCGTCCATATGTAATCAAAAAATTGTATTTCAACAACCGGTTTTAGGCCCCGTAGGGCCTGTCCTACGGACCTACCGATAATATTGGCCTCGGCCAACGGAGAATTAAAAACTTGATCCTCACGAGATACTCTTTGCACGCCTGCAGTAATTTTGAAAACTCCGCCTTTGCCTTTCAAATTAGGGTTCTGTAGTTTTGTTAAATCGGAAAAGTCGGCGACATCTTCTCCAAACATTCTCAAAAGAGGATTTTGAGCAAATTCGTTCTTGAGTACACAATTGAGAGCACCGGCCATAGATATTCCTTCTTCTCCTGAAAATTTGGCCTCTGTTTCAAATTGTCGAGAGGTGATGGGAGTATCTGCAGAATAGAGATGCTTCAAGGCCTCTTCTTTCTTCGGCCAAGGTGTTTCAAGGGCCTTTGTTAGGGCCGTCTTAATTTCTAAGTCAACATCGGTATAAAGGTTCTTTTTTTCTCTTTCGGTTATTATGTTTTGGTCCAAAAGAAATTGCGGATAATTGATCAAAACATCTTTGCGAGATTCGAGGAGCAGTTCCTCTCTTGTTCTATACATGGAATGGTCATCGGAAAGAGAATGGGAATAAGGCCTTGTAACATGAGCGTGAATGAGGGCCGGGCCATTATGGGAACGGAGATATCTTTCCACGTTTAAAGCACAGGAATAAGACTCTATGGGGCAACACCCGTCACATTCGTTAATCCTTAAACCGGGAAACTTCTTTAAGGTTTTAGAAATAGAACCTTCAGGGGTTTGCACGCTTGTAGGCACAGAAATAGCGTGGCCGTTATCTTCAATTAAAAATAAAATAGGTAGTTTATTAACAACGGCCGTTGTCAAGGCCTCCCAAAACTCTCCCTGGGCCGTAGTTCCGTCTCCGGCAGAAACATAGACAATTTCATCATCATTGTAGGAAAGATTGTGCTTGATACCTTTTTTGCTTAAACGGGCAAGATACTTTCCGGCCTCACTCAAACCACAGGCATGAAGAAATTGAGTACCCGTGCAAGAAGATTTCGTAACAATATTAAGATCGACATTTCCCCAATGGGCCGGCATTTGGCGTCCATGACTTGCGCTATCTCCTTTATTTCCATTGGCCTGGCAGAGCATTTCGTAGGGAGTAACTCCTAGGCCAAGACAGAGTGCGCGATCTCTGTAATAAGGTATTATATAATCATATTTTGGTCTTAAAACCTTTGAAACGGCCGATAAAATGCCTTCATGCCCTGCACCTGATATTTGAAAAAAGGCCGTACCCTGTTTTCGCATGGAGATTTCCGTATCATCGAGCCTTCTAGACAAATAACTATTTCTTAAAAACCAAATGAGATCCTTTTTTGTTAGTTTACACTTTTTTATGATTTCTAATTTTTTTTTAGGAGTTTTTCCCGAACTTTTATTCATATTCACAAGACGTTACAAAAAAAATTTATCATTGTCTAAATTTGGTTTATCCAATGTGGCCGTAAGACCTCTCCCTTCAGGGAGAGGATATGACGCCACGCCCTTCGGCGAGAATAAAAAAAGTATTGCCTTTTGGGCAATATCATAATACATTGAATTTGTCGGAACAAAAACCGACCTACCGTAGGGACTACGGGATGTAAAGCTCGTGGAGACGGTGTAAGACCTAGAAACTTGCGTTCTAGGCGTTTGTCGGTGAAGCAAGAATCTCCTTCCTTTAGGGAGGGGTAGTTCAATTCCAGAGGTTCCCGACATTTAAATTTCCCTTAGGTAAACCTATAGTTGATAGAGGTTAGGCCGTAATGTCGCATCAAACAAAGTGTTTTTCTCAGGAATTATATTAGTATAAGGTTTTGTTCGTTCGTAAATCGTCGAGTAATCACGTCTTGCAGAAGATTTAGTACTTCCGATATTCTCTGTATGAACAAGAGAAAAACATCGAGTGGCATCATTCTGCTTGTGTGCGAAGAAACACGTTCCTCTGTTTATTTTGTGTGACAGTTGAATTACAAGAATCGCTTTGTTACCCTTTTATAATGTTATTCTTTTAGGAGGGAGAAAATGAAGATGTTTAGGATAACTGTTTTTTCGTTGTTGTGGGCCTATGTAGGCACTATTGTTTCTGCCGTCCAAAATCAGGACGAGATGCAGGATTCAATTGTTATTTCGACAGATATTTTGCAAAAAGGGCCTTACACGTTTTTAGAAGTGATAGTGAGAGGCGAAAGAGGACATCCGTCAACTCCATGGTGGAATAAGCAAGTGATAAGGCGTGCAATAATTCCTTATGAAAGTCTTGCACGGGCCGTAGAAACAAAGGTTGACTCCATTGCCGTTGTTCAGGACATTTCTCTAAGAAATGATGTTACGCCAAGTTTTTATCCATGGGCCATATCCATTCCTATAGAGCTCTCAATCACTACGCCTATAGGTGGTCTTTATCAGAAGATTCCCTGTGAATTCAATTTATATCTCACCATCAATACACCTTATGCACGGTTAGAAAAATGTGATTTTTCACAAGGATTCGAATCATCATTATCTATTAGGAATCCCTCCTTTTATTTTCGAGACATCGGTATTATCTACAAGGAGTTGCTTGATAAACCCTAAAAAATTCTGTAGTATGTGAAAAATGTCGATTATTGCTTATCTAAGAGGGACGGAGGAGGAGAGGTATTTCTGCTTTTCCAAAAATTGTTACTATCAATAGTATTAGAACCTAGGACCGTTCCTTCTCGTAAATATTTTTCTATAAGAAGATAGCTACAATAAACTTTTCCATGATCATCAGCGAGGTTCTCTTTATTTCCTTGAGCAAAAATTAGACCGTTATCTTGAACAATTTTTTTAATGCGATGAAATTCTTCGCAAAAAGATTTATCTTGAGGACAAGACCCTTGCTTTTTGACGATACTTACGGCCCTCTTCCCGAGTTTTATATGAACAGGGCCTCGGCAAACATCTATGATCCATCGTTTGTGAAAATAAAAAAGTTCATGAAAATTAATTTCTATTTCACATTGGTTTTTTTTAAGATGCAATTTATTTACGGCAAACCCAAAGGGAAATGCCTTGTGCGAAACTGTTGTATTAAAAGATACATTTAAACAATCAGTCGCATCAAACACTGCATAAGTAGAGAATACTGCAAGAAAAAAAAGATTAAACTTTAAAAATATTTTATGCATCTTTTCATTTTCTCATTCTTGAGGATTCTCTGTCAAGGCCTGATTGCACCGGTTTTTTCTTAATCCTGAACTAAAAAGAATGAGTTTCTCCCCTCATTTCCAATGGAAAGAAAAAAATGCTTTGTCGAAAAGATTTTTTTTTAAAGTCTCAACAAAAAAGTGAGAAGACTCGGCCTTTATAAACCTATACCAAGCGTTGCTATAATAAAGTTTTTGAGATCTACTTGAATGGGAAGCGGTGTTAATGAAACTAGATCAATCTCATCCCTCAAGCTTATAAGACTTTCAGTAAAAAGATCAATCTTCTCCAGCGTATAGAGGGCCTTATACTTTGCAGGGTCTGAAAGATCGACTGGTTTGGGTGAACACGGAAAAGTCCCTTGTCTAGGAAGGTATCTTGCGTTGGGATTCTGTAAACCTTTAAGGAAAAGGTCTTCTACCAATTTTCCTACATACCTTGATCCGGTGGGAGACAAATGCAGTCCATCCCTAGAACGAACAGGGTAAACATCAGCAGGGATACTGCCGTTTTGAGGAATATTAAATGTAACTTTAACATCGTTAAAGTTAAGCGTTTTAACTGTACCATCCGTATTCCTATCTTTATAAGTGTCCACTAATTGATGAATATCCAACAAATAACATCCATTTTCCATAGTACAATTCTGTTTTTTATAGTCATTTATGCGAGTGTAACAAGCTGTTTGGGGAAACTTTATTCCTCCGGCATATCGGTTAATCAAATCTAAAACAGTTGAATGCATCATGCTTGCGTCATAGCCAGGTATTGTTCCCAACATAACAGGTATATTTAGCTTTTTTCCCGTATCAATAATAAGATCAATCCCATCCAATAGTTCTGTCATCTGATCTGAGCAATCCGTTTCGGTAGAGGGCCAATAGAAACCGTCAATACTTGCTAAGACGGTTGCATTTTCTAATCTTTTTAAGTACTTTTTTTGCCTTCTTAAGGCAAATGCTTCGGCCTCTGTTAAGGCAACATTTTCTTCTACTTTTTGAGTGATGGTCGGATTAAGATTTAGAACAGCTTCCAGTTGTCTATAAGCTCTTTGTTGACGGGGAAGATCCCCTATCATTTCAGCAATATTGGTAATCTGTGGATCTACACTAGTTCTTCTTGCAACTTGAGTTGTGGGAGAGTCGTATTTTTTATCACTTCCATGATAGGATACCCCCTGTGCTGCATACCTATTGGCCCTTATAAATTCTGACGTTACACTCATTACCGAATCGACATCTGTACCGAGGTCAAGGTTGACCCACTTTGCTAAATCAGCTACAGACGTACCTCCATAGGTTCCTATGTATCTTGTATTGTCTGAAAAACCTGAACTAATACTTGCTCCCATAATAAAGGGTCTTTCAAAAACACATTGGACATCCGATTTCTTTTCCGACATGTATACCACTCCCTCTCGACCAAAAATAAACTTTAGTCTTTCAACAGTGGGGATATTAGATGGAAATTTAGTGTATTGATTTATTTTGACCTCTTTGAAGGGATGCCCCGGCCTTGCTTGACCATCTGCAGTTTTATAGATACTCTGAAAGTTCTGAGTAAGGTGTAATTTCGCCCACTTAAGATCGGCCCCTTGCAATTGAAAGTTTTCCAAATCTGATGTACCAAAGTCCACCAGATTAAGATCAGAGTTTCTAAAATCAGAAGAGATTAGGTCGGTCTCATCAAAAGTCGAAGCAGTGAAATCAGTATCTTGTGCATTAGCATCTTGTAAAGTCGATTCCGTAATTGTAGTGTTCCTAAATTTAGCTTTTCGAAGTTTGGCCCCTATTAAATTAACCAGCCAAAATGAACTATCACTCACGTTAATACCTTTCCAATCGGCATTTTTAAAAGTAGATTTCGTGAAAGTAGCATTTCGGGCACGAACTCTAGAAAAAGTTGGACTAAGGAAATGAGCGTCTATAAACGCAGCAGAATGTAGTATAACATCCTGAAAAGTAGTGCTGTTGTCATCTGTGGATTCTATAGCGATCTGAAGAAACTGGGTATTTTGCATCTGTGTCTTTAAAACCTCTGTTTCAACCGTTGCCCCAAGAGTTCTTGTCACCTCTTTCCCGAGAAACTTTGTTCCGGCAAGCCTAACTCTATAGAACTTAGCTCTTCTAAATCTAGATGCAGAAAAGCTTGTCTCGGAAAGATCCGTTTTAAAAAAGATCGCATCAGTGAACAGGCCCTCACTTACTTGTGCATCAGTAAACTTAGTGCTTTCATCAAAAAAAGATCCTTTAAATCTACAATTAATGAGGGTTGCATGTTTAAAATTAACTCCTCTTAAATCTTGATTGGAAAATCTACATTCCCTGTCTTGAAGGGTTTGTCCTTCATAATTTTTATTTGTAGGAACGTTTGCCGGGATCAAGTTTGCTATGCTTGAAGGCATGCCCCCGGGTTGGTTTTTGGAAGCTTGGTGAATACTTAAGCTTCCCATCATTGTTGTACAGTGAAACATAAAAAGCCCAACTGCATAAACTGTAATATTCATGAGTTTTTTCTTCATTTTAATCTCCTTATTAATTTGGTTACCTTTCTTGGTTGTTCTCCTTTCTCAAAAAGGAAGAACACTACTTTGTTTTCTATTCTACTTAAGATACCAGAAGTTTTTATCGTTGCAAACATAATACAAAACTTTTTATTTTTTACGAACTTGAGTTCTCAACTCAGTTGATATTTTCTGTCAGTTTTTTAAGAAAATCTCCGGTTGCTCATGTACTTAACCTGAGTAACATTGACGGAGTCGGTTTGATTACATCAACGGCAGATGTTTTGGCCCTGTTTTCTTTTTTGTCGTTTTATTGAACTACCCCTGCCTAAAGGGAGGAGATTCTTGCTTCCCCGACAACTGCCTTAGGCACAAGTACCTTTGGTCTTACACTGTCTCCACAAGCTGTCACGGTAGTCCCTACCGCCAAAACATTCTTTGCCGCATTGATGTCTCGGTCGTGAGTACTCCCACAACTGGGACAATCCCAACGACGCATACTTAATTGCAATTCTTTGTTTCTATATCCACAATGTGAGCAATCTTGGGACGTGAATTTTGGGGAAACTTTTTTCAATTCCCTACCGTACCAATCACATTTATACTCAAGGAAATTTACAAGACTTCCCCAAGAACTGTCACTTATGGACTTAGAAAGTTTTCTATTCCTAACCATTCCTTTTGTGTTCAAGTCCTCGATATAGACCACTTGGTTCTTGCGAACTATATCCGTACTTAACTTATGGAACTTGAGAGTCCAAAGTTCTCCATTTAATAAAGTGTTTCAGTAAGGTATAGTGCCGTCCGGAGACAAGTGCCTTATCCCTATTATAGAATCTCTTTATTTCACCACAAAAAAGGAGATTTCTATGTGGGCAAATTGGATGGCAATCGTTTTCAAACTCCGTCCGGCATTTAAACGAATACGAACATTTCAATGGTTTGTCACGGCACTTGCCGGGATAGCTGTTCGGGAAGATATGGATGGAGGAGTATCAAGTATTATTCGCTCTATCAGTGTAAATCCAAAATTCTATACCAAGATATTGCACTTCTTCCAATCCGGAGCAATAGACTTTAAACTCTTAACACAGCATTGGTGTTCTTTGGTTCTCGACTGTTTTTTATCCAAGCTCTATCTCCTCAACGGTAAAATCGTTTTGCTCGGCGATGGTTTGAAGATTTCCAAAGAGGGTCGGTGTATGCCGTCTGTAAAACTCCTCCGCCAGTCTTCAGAGAGCAATTCCAAACCGGAGTGGATAATGGGACATTCCTTGCAAGAAGTTTCTATTTTGGCCTGTAACGGAAATACGGAAGTGTCGGTTCCTCTCACTTGCCGGATACATGAGGGTATTCGTACGGGTGGCCGTGAAAAAAAAACCTTAATGGATAAATTTTTGACAATGATGATGTCTCTTGGAATTAATTTTCAAAAGTTGGGAGCATATCTTTTGGCCGATAGCTATTATTGCGGAGGGAGATTGGCCCGCAACCTCAAGACAGAGGGTATCGAACTAATCACGAGAGTAAGAAAGAATGCCGTGGCCTATTTTCCGGTAACGGTCTACCAAGGCAGGGGAAGACCTAAACTTTATGGGCCGAAAGTGAAGTTATGGGATTTGTTCTCCAAACTATCTTTAACAATGGAAATATCTGTTTACGGAGAAGAGAAGACCATAGTCAGTTACGGAATTTATGATTTACTGTGGAAGTCATACGGTGGACTTGTGAGATTTTGTCTTGTCAATCACCCTGCCCGTGGAAAGGTAATATTTATGACAACCGATTTAAATTTAACCGCTGAACAAATAGTCGTGTCTTATTCAAAGCGTTTTAAAATAGAATATTCTTTTAAGCTTGAGAGTCCAAAGTTCTCCATTTAATAAAGTGTTTCAGTAAGGTATAGTGCCGTCCGGAGACAAGTGCCTTATCCCTATTATAGAATCTCTTTATTTCACCACAAAAAAGGAGATTTCTATGTGGGCAAATTGGATGGCAATCGTTTTCAAACTCCGTCCGGCATTTAAACGAATACGAACATTTCAATGGTTTGTCACGGCACTTGCCGGTATAGCTGTTCGGGAAGATATGGATGGAGGAGTATCAAGTATTATTCGCTCTATCAGTGTAAATCCAAAATTCTATACCAAGATATTGCACTTCTTCCAATCCGGAGCAATAGACTTTAAACTCTTAACACAGCATTGGTGTTCTTTGGTTCTCGACTGTTTTTTATCCAAGCTCTATCTCCTCAACGGTAAAATCGTTTTGCTCGGCGATGGTTTGAAGATTTCCAAAGAGGGTCGGTGTATGCCGTCTGTAAAACTCCTCCGCCAGTCTTCAGAGAGCAATTCCAAACCGGAGTGGATAATGGGACATTCCTTGCAAGAAGTTTCTATTTTGGCCTGTAACGGAAATACGGAAGTGTCGGTTCCTCTCACTTGCCGGATACATGAGGGTATTCGTACGGGTGGCCGTGAAAAAAAAACCTTAATGGATAAATTTTTGACAATGATGATGTCTCTTGGAATTAATTTTCAAAAGTTGGGAGCATATCTTTTGGCCGATAGCTATTATTGCGGAGGGAGATTGGCCCGCAACCTCAAGACAGAGGGTATCGAACTAATCACGAGAGTAAGAAAGAATGCCGTGGCCTATTTTCCGGTAACGGTCTACCAAGGCAGGGGAAGACCTAAACTTTATGGGCCGAAAGTGAAGTTATGGGATTTGTTCTCCAAACTATCTTTAACAATGGAAATATCTGTTTACGGAGAAGAGAAGACCATAGTCAGTTACGGAATTTATGATTTACTGTGGAAGTCATACGGTGCTGGAGAGTCAGGAGTTCTCCATGGAATTACGCAAAGCATCCACCTAGGTATATTGCTTGACCCTCTCTTTTCTCGCAGATTCTATTTTCCACTCAAACTTGAAGAAATTCATTTAAGAGAAAACAAAATTTGAAGGTTGAGATGATGGTTTCTTGCGAAATAGCTTTTTTTCAGAGGGAAAATAAACGATAACCGGAGGAAAATTATACAGTGCGGTGAAGCTTAAAAATCGTTCTAACCAGTCCAAGGATTGGGGTCCACCTTACTCTTTGATGCCTTTTATAAAGGGACGGGTTCAATTCCATTAGTTACAAATATTCAAGTTCAATCAAACAAGATGGTGAAAAATATCTTGAGGGACATTATGAGAGAACTACGGACTTACAAGTTTTTAAAAAAACCTCTAATTTTGGACTATAGGAAGAATTTCATCCATCCCATGAGTGATCCAAGGACTGCAATAGTAGCTAAAAAAAAGTAGAACATTCGATAAGTAAGGTCGCCTTTGGTCTCTTCGATTTTAACGGTAAGGTCGGCACGGACTTTTTCAATATCTTTTTTAAGCTCTAGTTTTGTGATCTCAAGATCGGATTTTGTAGCAACATTTTGAGACATGGCCCTAAGGATGGCCCTTGCTTGCTGATCGTCGAACCCCAGAGGCCTTCAGATCGTCAAAGTTTTTTAAAGCTTCAAGGCCATTGCCGCTACTGTTCGCCATATTTCTATCCTACCATTTTTTCCTTTAAATTTCACAGCATGACTCCTTCCTTTTCGAATTTTTCCTATTTTTCATGAATTTACACCAATTTTTTAAAAAAGGCTCAACAGATAGGGAAATGAAAGCTTTATAGAATGCCCTAGAATGCACGTTAGGCCTTCGACCCTACCCAAAACTATGCTTAAAAAATGAGCGGCCTTAGAACGGATATTTTGGCCTTAAAAGAAAGCACTTGACTTCTGCTGTGCGCCCTGTTAGAATACCTCAAGATTGGGTAAAAATGGTTTTATCCAAAAACTTAAAACTTTAGGAGGATTTTATGAAAAACTATTTTAAAGCAAAAACTTTATGTTTAATCGTGTCCTTGTTGGGAACGTCGATGGTAGTATCGGCGCAATCTCGCTTATTAGAAGTGGATAGACAGATATTACTGAATACGGTCGGTGACGATCTTGATATCTTAGCTCAAGAAAAGGGGTATCTTTTGGACAAGACTTCCCTTCGACTATCCTATCCTTGGACTAATATATCACCCATAAATTCCAGTGCTCTTCGAGTTGCTCCTACTTTTGCTGCTATTCTTGCTCTTCCTGCAACTCCTGCTGGTGTTGTTGTTATTGTTGCTGTTGCTGCTGGTTCTGAAGATCGCTATTATCACCATAAAATGATAATTGTCAATCATTACAGAAGTAAAGTCTCCTTCTCCCTAATGAACGACGAGGGACGGAAGGTGCGCACCGAATCCTGTATTCTCTTTTATTCCATAGAAGAGGGTATTCTTGAGATTGACTATGAAGTCGACAACTGTTCAAACGATGACATCTTCCCTCAAAACGAAGAGGGATTCCTTAGGGTGGGGACACACACGGATTGGTTTGAAAAATACGTTTCAGACCAAGATGATGTTGTTGTAAACGGTACTCTACCCCTGTTTCCCCAGTAGAAGGTAAAACCTAAGAAGTCAAACGTTCTTTGCTCGTCTTTTGCTCGTCCTGAGAGGGTCATTTTTGGAAAAAATGACCCTCTCAATAAACCAAACTCAACCGACGTCCGGAACTCGACCTCCATCGTCAGCAGCGATTCTCGGTTTGAATTTCCCCCCCTAAAGAATTAAGTTTGCTAAAAAATTACAATTATTCCCGTTTTGTCATTTTCCCCTATGCAAAGTAAAAATCTTTTTCGCACTGACTGCAGAGCGCAACAACAAAAGCCTATTGTATGCAGTTTTTCCCGCTTTAATAATACGGATGGACGCCTCTCCAACTAGCGGCAACGCAAGAGATAAAGGACCTACTTATCGAAGCAAGAGCAGAGGATTGTAGCGGTCTCTCCGGGTTTTTTAGCTGCGTTTTTTAAAAGGTTGACTTTTTTATCTGCTGTACTGGAGAGTCCGGAGTTCTCCATGGGCATTACGCAGAGCATCCACCTAGGTATATTGCTTGACACTCTCTTTTCTCGCAGATTCTATTTTCCACTCAAACTTGAAGAAATTCATTTAAGAGAAAACAAAATTTGAAGGTTGAGATGATGTTTTCTTGCGAAATAGCTTTTTTCAGAGTGAAAATAAATTTTTTTTCAAATTTGAATAAAGTAAAATTGTAATGATTATCTTATTGTTAACTATGAGAACTCCTGACTCTCCAGTTAAGCAATACATCGAAGAACAAAATACTCCATCTTAAGAAAAATCTATTTGTTCAGGCCACAAATCATTCTCGCCGAAGGGCGGGCCTCACATCCTCTCCCTGAAGGAAGAGGTTTTAGGGCCACACTTGAGAGAAATTATATAGGAATGCTCTCTTTGGCCTGTGCATTTTTATAGTTGCCGTTATAAAATTTAAGAGAATTTAAAGAAAAACCGACTAATTTACTAATCTTCTACGCTGTGCATATTATGAAAGGTAAACGGCCCCTAGTAATATATTTTTGCCTTAGGTAATTTTTTATGTTCCACTGTTAATGGTTTTTTATTGGTACTAATTTTAATGTAAAGGATGTTTTTATGAAAAGTGTAGTTATTTTAAATCTATCGGTTCTTTTAGTGCTTGTTTCTTGTGCTAAAGAAACAACGGTCACCCCAAAGACGGAAGAGGAAAAAACGCTCTATGCTATGGGGTCCATGCTTTTTGGAGGCCGTTTAAAATCGTTGAATCTCAGCGAAGATGAAATTAAGTACCTCCTTCAGGGGGCCAAGGATTCTACTGTAAACAAAGAACAAATTGAGACAGCTTCTTATATGCCAAAGGTGAGAGAGCTCGTTAAATCAAAAGGTGAGAGTGCTATTGCTGAGACAAAGAAGCAAGGGAGTGATTTTATGAAAAAATTTATGACAGATGAGAAAGAGAAGGCCAAGACAACCCAATCGGGCCTTATTTATGTTGTGCTTCAGGAGGGTGCCGGGGCGAAACCCAAACCGACAGACACTGTCAAAGTTAAATATAAAGGTCAACTCGTTGACGGAACCGTCTTTGATGAAAACACAGAGGGAGTTGATCTTCCTTTGAATGGGGTTATTAAAGGTTGGGCCGAGGGGCTTCAGATGATGTCTCCGGGGGGGAAAATGAAAATGGTTATTCCTCCTGAAATAGGTTATGGAACCAGGGGGGCCGGTCAGAGGGTTCCTGGGGGTGCCACTCTCGTGTTTGAAGTTGAGCTTATGGAAATTAAGAAGGGCGCAGAACCGCCACCTCCTCCAAAAAAATAGGTGGGGCCTTCACTGTTTTTTCAAGGCCTAAATGTTTAAAATCACCTTTTATGTTCCCGTTGAGAACAAGGAAAATGTAAAAAAGGCCATGTTTCATGTTGGGGCCGGTAGGATAGGCAGTTACGATTGTTGTTCTTTTGAGATTGCGGGAACAGGTCAGTATCGCCCTCTTGAAGGGAGCAATCCCTATGTTGGGAAAAAAGACCGGCCAGAGAAAGTTTCCGAGATGAGAATTGAAATGGTTTGCCAAAATGCCGAGATTGCAAAAAAGGCCGTTTGCGCTATGAGGAAGGCCCATCCTTACGAAACCATGGCCTATGATGTGGTCAAAACGGAAAATTTTTAGCTCTAATCTAAAGAGAAGAAAATTTAACGGGAAGAAGGGCCTTGTTGCGTAAATCAGTTTCCCCCACTTAGTAAAACAAGAGCGTCACATCATCAGTAAGATTTAGGGCCTCACGGCCTTACTTCTAAAGAATTTATGTCTAAAAAATATTTACATAGCACGTCACTTCTAATTAAATTTAATAACGTGAAGTTTCTTAAATTTTTGCATTCTCAGGATAAAAAAAAGCTAGCTGATAAATTGGGTTGCTCTATCGAGATTATTTATAATTGGAGTCATCGAAAATGTTTTCCAAGAAAGGCCATGGCCGCAAAGCTTGTTGATATCGCAAAAGGAGAACTCAGCTATAACGACATTTACACAGTGAGTAAAAAAGAAAAGAAATTGATAGAAACTTTAAAAGTTTACAAAGACAAGAAAGCGTCGCTAAAAAAAGAACACAGGTTAAAGAGATTAAAAGAAGAACAAAAGAGATTAGAAGAAGAAGAAGAAGAAGCGGTAAAAAAAATTTTTGGGTGATTTTTGGTCTGTATCCCCAAGCACAAACAACCCCCTAAGAAGCTTAAAGATTTTAATCCATATACAAAAAGAAAGGCATTTAAAGGCCTCTGAAACTGAAACGATATTTAGGGCCTATTTAAATTACCGAAAACATCAACAAAGGCCCTAATGCAACCTATACCTGTCGCACCGGCAACGTCCATCCGGCATACTCGCCTTCCGCAAATTTGATGCCTTTTGATTCAGGTATAGAAAAAACTTCTCTAAAATCTTTACAATTTTTTTCTTTTTGTTTTAAAATATAGAAAAGACAAATTTTTTATTTTTAGAACAGACAAGGAGGGCATCTGTGAACATACCACTTAAACAACCGACTAATTCTCTTGCCAATAACCCAACTATTTGTGTCGATCATATGAAGCACTACCTTTATTACACATTTCTCTCTCTTTTCGTACTGTCGGGCTGTGGAGGCGGCGGTGGGTCGTCTTCGTCGGGGGGAAGTTCTAGCAAGAAACATCAATCTTGCGCTATCGCCAACGGTAGCGGTCACAAAGTTTGGGATAAAACTGCAAAGAAATATAGCACGACTTGCACGCTTGTCACTTGTAACGCAGGTTTCGACAACGACGAAGACTCAACACAATGCCAAACGACGGCGGCGAACTACTATTCGCCTGCAAACGACAAAACCCGGACAGCTTGTCCAACTACACCCCATTCCTCTGCTACGACAACAACGGGACTTTCCTCTGCGAAAGGCTGTTACAACTGCGACGGCGGTTATTTAAAAAATACGGCAAGTAATACTTGTGAGGTTCCCTCCAAAGGAAAGTATGTCAACGCTTCAGGCAACGAGCAAATTTGCAGTGATCCAGGAGGTACCGTAGGCGGGTTTGAAACCTTCTTAAACAATACGGAAGGTGTGTCAAACGCAACCGGTTGTAATTTTTCCTGCAAATCGGGATTTGTAAAAAACACGGCAACCTTTACCTGCAATATCCCGGATACGGGAAAGTATGCGGATAGTTCAGGCGACGAGCAAAGTTGCAATGCTATAACCCGTGACCCAGGAGGGTTTAATACATTTTTGGCAAACATGATAGCGGTAAATTCTGCGGCCGGTTGCGGTTTTACCTGTAATACCGGTTTTTTAAAAAGCGTAAGGGCGTGTAACTTTCCCCGCAAAGGAAAGTATGTCGATGCAGGGATAGAGAAAAGTTGCAATAACCCCGCAGGTACCACCGGAGGGTTTAATGAATTTTCGGATAATACGAAAGGAGTAAGTACCGCAAACGGCTGTAACTTTTCCTGTAAATCGGGACATGTGAAGAGCGCATCGGACTATACTTGTATTCAAGGGACTTCTTGTAACATTGCCAACGGTGCAGGGTTTAAAGCAACATCTTCCTCTACTACATGCCAAGTCGCCGATTGCAATGCAGGTTACGATAGCACCCAAGCACCGACCACACAATGCCAACAAACGGTATCGGGATTCTTCTCTCTCGCAGACGACAAAACTAGAACGACCTGCCCCACTCCGCAAAACTCTTCTCCTACGAGTACTACAAGTCTTTCCTCTGCGGATGGCTGCTACACCTGCGACGGCGGTTATTTAAAAAATACGGCAAGTAATGCTTGTGCCTTTCCTTCAAAAGGAACATATGTCAATGTGGGGGGTACCGAAGTATCATGCAATCCTATTACGCTTCAAGGAACGGCAACCTCTGCTTGGATAGCGAGTGCCGCCGCAACGGCGATCACCTGCCCATTTTCCTGTAGTGCAGGTTTCGTGAAAAGCGGGAGGGCGTGTAATACCCCCGATACGGGAAAGTATGCGGATAACGTAGGAGTCGAGCAAAGTTGCGATGGCCCCACAGGTGCCACAGGTGGGTTTAAAGAATTTTTGCCAAATACGGGAGCGGTGTCAACTGCTGCCGGTTGCGGTTTTTCCTGTAAGTCGGGATTTGTAAAAAACACGGCGAATAGAACGTGCAATATCCCCGATATTGGAAAGTATGCGGATAGTTCAGGCGACGAGCAAGGTTGCAACAATCCCACAGGTGGGTTTAAAGAATTTTTGGCAAATACGGCAGCGGTGGCGACTGCAACCGGTTGTAGTTTTTCCTGTAATGTCGGTTTTGTAAAAAAAACGGCGGATAGTATGTGTGAGATTCCCGATCAGGGAAAGTATGCAGATAACGGAGTAGAAAAAGATTGCTCTCCTATCACGGGGGACACGGATGGATTTAATGAATTTGCCGTCAATACGGTAGCGGTGTCAATTGCTACCGGTTGCGGGTTTTCCTGTAATGCCGGTTATATGAAGGATTCCTCTGCTAGAGAATGTAACTATCCAACACCCGGAACTTATGTCAACAATCAAGGTGCCGAGTCTTCCTGCACGGACATTACGAGGATGCCGAGTTTTGGTTCTTGGGTATCTGGAGCTGCCACCGCTGACGATGCATGCCCCTTTTCCTGTAGTGCAGGTTTCGTGAAAAGCGGTAGGGCGTGTAATATCCCCGATACGGGAAATTATGCGGATGGGGCAGGGGCGATGCAAAGGTGCAGTACCCCTACAGGTGGGTTTAACAGAGGTTCCCGACATTTAAATTTCCCTTAGTAAAACCTCTAGTTGATAGAGGTTGGCCGTAATGTTGCATCAAACAAAGTATTTTTCTCAGGAATTATATTAGTATAAGTTTTTGTTCATTTGAATTGTGTGTGTATAATTTTCTTTTTGATATTAGATACATTTTTTGAGGGAGGAAGAATGAAAAAGAGAAAGAAACTTGGTGCGGAAGAGCTTTATAGAGGTAAGCGTTCCATAAACCCACTCTTGTAGGTTTCCTGAAAGTTGCTATGCTTGTTCCAATTGGAAAAATTGGAGGAAGCATGAAAAGAAGGAAAATATCCCGTAGTAAGATTGATTATTGGAAATGGCATATATTAGACCAAAAATCCTCAGGCCTTTCAGGGGTGAGTTATTGTAATCGGCACGGTCTAACCACAAAGACATTTTACACCTGGAAAAAGAAATTATCTTCATTAGAAGGAAAAGTTTTGCTTGGTCCGAATGAGTTTATTTCATCAAGCGACAAAGCAAGCGGATTAGTTGGGTTTAGTAAAGTGGCCCCGGTATTGAGTTGTGTAAAGTCAACTAATGCTAAGAGTATAAATCCGATTTGGTTAGCAAAATTTTTAAAGGAGCTATTACAATGAGAGGCCTGATAAGTTTCAAAAATATATATCTTTATAAACGAGCAGTAGACTTCAGGAAGTCGATAGACGGTCTTTATGGGATTATAAGTACAGAGACGGATTTTGATATTTTTTCTAAGAGTATTTTTGTATTTACGAATAAGAGGAAGAATAAGGTAAAGATTCTTTATTGGGACAAGACGGGGTTTGCTCTTTGGTACAAGCGTCTTGAAAAGAATTATTTCAGATGGCCTCTTAAGCTTGAAGAGGAAGTGATAGAACTTCCACGACATGAACTAGAGTGGATATTAGACGGTATAGATATTTTAAAAATCCATCCGCATAAGGAACTTTTTTTTTAATTCTCATTAAAAAAAGTCATTGTTTTTCTTGTAAAAACCTGATAAGATTTTTACTCTTAAACTTTAGATAAGAGTTATAAATGAAAACAGAAACAACTAATCTTCCCTCTGACATTCCCTCTCTAAAACTAGTTTTATCGAAGTACCACACCATCCTTTTGGAAAAGGATAAAGATTTGCAGGATCGTGATATAAGGATCAAGAAATTACTTCAAGACAACGTCTATCTTCAAGAACAAGTTTCTTATTTTAAATCGTTAAAGTTTTATCCAAAGTCGGAGAGGTTACGAGATAAATCTGAAGGTCTTCAAATGGAACTTTTCAATGAAGCGGAACTTTTTTCCGATAGTGCCGTGAAGAAGGAAGAAGAGGATTCCGAGGAAAAAGAGTTAATCGATGTACCCGCTCACAAGAGGAAGAAGAGGGGGAAGAGGAGGAAGCTTCCGGAGTATCTTCCGAGAGAAGAAGTTGTGATTGATCTTCCCAAAGAGGAAAAGCAGTGTAGCAAGGATGGGAAGGAACTGACATGCATAGGCGAGGATATATCCGAGAAGCCGGAGATTATTCCTGCAAGGATGAAAGTGATTAGAACGATAAAGAAGAAATATGTGTGCAAGACCTGTTCAGACGGAGTAAGGAGTCCCCCGACACCTTTAAGTCTTTTTCCAAAAGGTTTTGCGACGCCGTCACTTATTGCGCATATAGTTACCAGTAAATATGTGGATGGAATCCCGCTGTATCGTTTAGAGAGTGTGATGAGGAGGCACGGAATAGATATAAGCAGGGTAACGATGTCGAGATGGATGATAGAGGTTGCAGAAAAGCTAGCTCCATTGGTAGAGATTTTGAGAGAGGAGTTGCTTTCTTCGTCTTACATACACTGTGACGAGACGACGGTACAGGTTTTAAAGGAAGCAGGGAAGAGGGCGACGACAAAGTCATATATGTGGGTACAGGGTAGGAGCGGAAAACATCCGATTATTCTGTTTGATTATGATCCTACAAGGAGCGCAGAAGTCCCCAAGAGATTGTTTAAGGGTTATAAAGGTTATTTACATACAGACGGTTACTCGGGTTATAAATGGATAGATGGTGAAGATGGAATTGAACGCTTGGGTTGTATGTCTCATTGTCGAAGGTATTTCTACAATGCATATCGCCATGCAGGATCAAAGGAGACAGCTCTTGAGGGACTCAGGTTTATAAACCCACTTTTTGAGATTGAGAGAAAGATTGAGGGCAAAGAGTTTTCTGAAAAGAAAGAGATTCGCCAACAAGAATCGAAACCTATTTTGGAAAAGATGAAGGGATGGCTTGACGTACAAGAAGGCAAGCATCCGCCCAAGGGATATATGGGCAAGGCAATCAACTACGCTTTGGGAGAGTGGAAATATTTAATCAAATATCTTGAGGATGGACGACTTCACATTTGTAACAATTTTATTGAGAGACGCATCCGACCTTTTGTTATCGGTAGAAAGAACCGGTTATTCTGTATCACACCCTCCGGGGCAAAAGCATCCGCTATACTCTACAGCTTGGTAGAAACTGCAAAGGTAAATAACAAGGAACCCTTTGAATACTTGCAAAGAATTTTAACCGATATTCCGAAGGCAGAATCTTTAACGGATTATATGAAACTTCTTCCCTTTGATGTGGATTCTTAATAGATTCCCCCGGGCAGGCCCGGGGTACTTGCCGTTACAGCTTCTATCGAAGCTGACCTGAGTCCCGGAAACCTTCCCCCGAGACTCAGGATCCGTCGGCGGTATTTACAAACCAAAATTCATATGATGCTGAAGATGATAAACGTTATGTGCTGATTTTATAACTTCCCCTGTAGTGATATACCGCCTCCGGGTTCATTCACCCACGGCCAAGGCCGTGGTGCTCTGTTTCGTCCGGCCCACTGGGCCGTCCTCCACCACATAGACTCTAGCTCTTTCAAAATTTAAAGAGACTCAAAAACAACACGTCTTGTTATGTGAAAATTTTTTTAGTTTGAGGGCAACCCAGGTCAAGTTAGGAAAATATAGGGGTGGGTTTATGGAACGCTTACTTATAGAGAGATAGGAACTGTTTTTGATAGGGTACCGGAGGAAAGAAGGCATTTAGGTAATGTGAGCATATCCATTAGAGACAGTCTTTTCTCAGGTCTTGCAATTTTTGCCATGAAGTTTGGTTCTTTGCTTAAATTTGATAAGGCCTCGAAAGACAATAAACGAGGTAAAAATCTTAAAAGCATTTTTTCTCTAAAAAGCATTCCTTCAGACACTCGGATGAGAGAAATTCTTGACGGAATTGACCCTGTTTTTATAAGAAAAACATTTACAAAGATTTTTTCTAAGCTCCAAAGATTCGATATTTTAAATAGGTTTAAATTTTTAGGAGGCCACATTCTTATATCATTGGATGGAAGCGGACATTTTTCCTCTTCAAAAATACGTTGTGAAAATTGTATAAAAAAAGTTCGTCGCACAGGGGGGATAGGATATTACCATCAAATGTTGGGAGCAGCGGTTGTGCATCCTGACATGAGGCAAGTTATACCGTTATGTCCGGAACCGATTCTCAATCAAGACGGAAGTGATAAGCAAGATTCAGAGAGAAAGGCGTCAATAAGATGGATAAAATCTTTTAGGAAAGAACACTATCGTCTAAAGGCCTGCATATTGGAGGATGCTCTTGCGGCAAATGCTCCTCATATAAAATTTCTTCGAGACAATGCTCTACAGTTTATCATAGGGATTAAAGAAAACGGTAACAAAGTCTTATTTCATCAATTGGATGATGGGGAAAAAACAGAATCTGTATCGAAGTATCAAACAGAAGAGATTAGAGGAATCAAAGTTAAGAAAAGAATAGTACACGAATATCGTTATCTTAACGGGGCCTCTTTAAATGGGAAGAACAAAGATATCAAAGTTAATGTTCTGGATTATAGGGAAAAGACATATTTCGTTGACCCAACTCAAGACAAGAAGGGTATCGGAGTACAAGAAAAACGTTTTTCTTGGATAACCGACTTTCATATAACCAAAGCAAATATTTCGTTGATAAGGCGTGCAGGCCGCAGGAGGTGGGCAATAGAGAACGAAACCTTTAGAACTCTAAAGGAGACAACGGGTTATACAATAGAACATTCTTACGGCCATGGAGAAAAATACCTTTGCACGATGTTTTCTGTCTTGGCATTTTTAGCATTTTTAGTAGATCAAGCTCCGGAGATAACATGTCCCCTTTTTAGAAAGGCCCTTAAGAAAAGGTCCGGAACAAAGATGTACTTGTGGGAGAGTATGAAATCGGCATTAGAATGGGTACTTTTTCAGAATGTAGAACAATTTTTTCAAACTCTTGCCGGAGAGTTAGAGGTGAAGGGTGTTCTCATAAAGGCAGTGGCCACCAATGACACTTCCTGAGATAACGGTACTTTATGTTTGACTAATGCTTCTCCCACAAGCTACTTCAATAAAAATTTATCAAGTTAAAATTTGTCCAAGATGGACATCAGGGAGAGGTTTATCTTATAAAAAAACGAAACCATTATAAATATATTCCTCGCATCATGTCGGGAACCTCTGATGTAGAATAAAGGTACGATGCCCCATGTCGAGCAAAGGTGAAGTGCGGCCAGTCAAAAAGGGCCATTTGGCCTTATACCGGAAGACCTCTTTAGCAAAAAATATTATGTCTGTTTTACACCTTTTTCAACCCTATTTTTCTTATTCTCAATACTTACGGGTTGTACAGGTATAGCACATTTAGAAACGTAAGCGTTCCATAAACCCACCCCTATATTTTCCTAACTTGATCCGGGTTGCCCTCCAAACTAAAAAATCTTTCACATAACATATATGAAGCTCTCCCGATAGCAAGAATAAAATGTAAGTTTTGACAAAAAAGAATAGGTGCATACATATATCCGGCCTTTTTTTGGATGATCTTTGCATCCCGGCCCTGATGGAATTTGCCCTCTCCGTCCTTATCAAGTGCTCGGCATTGAATATTGTGCCCTTGCTATGTTCAGGTTTTCAGAGAGGCGATTCACTCTATGACAGGACGTCAGGCGCAAAGTGCCATTGTGCCATCACCGTTATTTTATTCTTCGCATTCCTTTATGGATTGTAGTTCTTATTTTCCTCCCGTTAATCGTTTATCTCTCGGGGCAATTCTCGGTGAGGGAACCTCAAAGTTCCCGCAGAGAATTGCCCCGAGGGCATTTGTACTCTTCCTTTTTTGCTAGAATTACCCATACTACTCTTGCCGTCTTATTTGCTAGAGCGACAGAAACCTTATTTATCCCCTTAGAGGGAAGTTTTTCTTGTATCCAACGACTTCTTTTGTCAGTCTTTGTTGTAGAGTGATTAACCACGGATCGACATCCGTGTATCAAATTTTTTCTGATATAGCTATCTCCCCGTTTACTGATTCCTAAAAGCTTTGCTTTCCCGCCGGTCGAGCATTGTCTCGGAGTCAATCCCAACCATGCGGAAAACTGCCTCCCATTCTTAAATGCCTTGGGATCACCCACTGCTGCCACTACTGCCGTTGACGTGATTAAACCAACTCCGTCAATTTTACTTAATCGTTGGCAGTCCTCATCCTTAGCGTGGATTAACTTTAATTTTTTCTCACAATCTTCGACTTTCTCAAAGCTTCTTTCTAATTCTTCATAAAGTTCCCGAAGAAGTGAGCAGAAATCGCTCGTAAGTCTGTTTTCTTGATTCTCTAGAATTCCCGGAAGAGATTTTTTTAAATTTAAAATCCCCTGATTTACGCAAATTCCGTATTCTAAGAGAAATCCTCGTATCTCATTGGCAAGCGCCGTCCTTCTTTTTACAAAACCTTCTCTTACCCGATGGATTGACTGGATATCTTGATGTCGTACGGATTTTACCCCCACAAACCTCATCTGTGGTCTCCTTACCGCCTCGGCAATCGCTTCGGCATCCTTGGCATCATTTTTGTTACTTTTTACAAAGGGTTTTACGAATTGGGCGGAAATCAGTTTGGCGTTATACCCTTTTTCAAGAAGAGTTCTCGCTACATGATGCGCTCCTCCACAGGACTCCATGGCAACAAGAAAATCCTCTGTTTTATCCAGCTTTTCTATTGTCGAAAGTAACTTTATCCGAGACACCTTTTTGTTGAAAATTACTTTTCCCTTCTCGTCCGTACCACATATATGAAGCTCTCCCGATAGCAAGAATAAAATGTAAGTTTTGACAAAAAAGAAACGGTGTAGAGTTTACCGTAAGTGTTCCCGTCGTCCTTTTTTCGTCCTTCACGGATTCGACGGCACTGTCGAGGTCGCACGGGTCAAAATCCGTGATATACTATAATTGAACTCATGCGCATGAGTGGGTTTTTGGCCTAGGATAGGCCTAGAATCCATTTTAACTATCTTTTCTTACCGAGTTCTTTTTCAATAACTTTTATTTCTTCTTCAGAAAGTTCTGTAGTCTCTTTGATAGTTTTAAAATCCATTCCTCCTTGAAGAAGTTTTAAGGCAACCTTTTTTTTCTCTTTTTGTATCCCTTCTTCTCTCCCTTCTTCTCGTGCATATTCCACACTGCTTATGTGGTCTCTTATTTGTTTTTCTCTTACCTCAAGAAGGTCTCTCATCTCTTCATCTTGAGATATGTTCCAGAGGCGTTTTGCCGCAACTTTCATTTTTTCAATTTGCTCTATCTTTACTTACCGAGTTCTTTTTCAATAATTTTTATTTCTTCTTCAGAAAGTTCTGTAGTCTCTTTGATAGTTTTAAAATCCATTCCTCCCTGAAGAAGTTTTAAGGCAACCTTTTTTTTCTCTTTTTGTATCCCTTCTTCTCTCCCTTCTTCTCTCCCTTCTTCTCGTGCATATTCCACACTGCTTATGTGGTCTCTTATTTGTTTTTCTCTTGCCTCAAGAAGGTCTCTCATCTCTTCATCTTGAGATATGTTCCAGAGGCGTTTTGCCGCAACTTTCATCTTCCCCCCTTTATTTAAAAAATTATTGTATTCTTCTTTATCCATATCACCGGAGTTTTTCATCAAAAAACACCAGCGTTCAAGATCACCGGAAATCTCTTCAATTCCCTTCTTAAACTTATCAAGTTCTACTACAACAAACCGTATTCCCTCAGTATAGATAGAATAGGGGTTTTCCTCGTCTCGTATGCTGCAAACATGACGGTATTTTTTCGGGTCTTTATCTCTAAATTGTTTGAGATTCTTTGTTGTAAACAACAGAGAGTAAACCGGGGCCAATGTTCCATAGGTCTCTCCTTCCGATAGCTGACCTGAATAAATCCTTGAAGCGTAGTAAAGCATTCTTTCGGGAAGATAAGGTTCTCCCGAACTCTGTGCTTCCACGTTGACAATCTCAGATTTCTGACTTTCCAAAGCTCCCTTTCTTTTAAAGGCCACTTTGAGGTCAAGAATAGATTTTTTTCCAAATTCGTCATCTTTTTTAAGTAAATCTTTTGGTGACACCTCCGAATCTTTCACTTCGACCTTGTCTATAACGGCATCTTTCGGTAAGGGTAAAACACTTTGAAGAATAGCGATTAAAGACTCTTCGCTTTCTTTATCTTTTAAAGTCATCTTAAAAACAATGTCAGTCGTCAACGGCAATAGTATTCGATCGCTTTTCATAAATAATTTTGCTTCTTATTAATGCTGAGTTCTCATTACAAGCGCAACATTAGATTGGAAGAGTATATTACTTTTGTTCAACAATCAAATATTTTACCCGTTGCGCAAGATTTTATGGCCTGTTTTGATATTTTGGTAGTTGTGGACAAAACAAACGCAAGAACGCCCCTCAAAAGTCCTTAAAACGCTCCAGAGGCCACTTTGCGAGAAGATCAATGTGTACGCTATCGAGATTGATGGTTTTATCTCCCGATCCGGAATAGTCCTCGCCGATTAAAACGGTTCATTTTCCGATTAACTTGGCGGTATTATTATTTGTTGTTTCCCAAGAGGTTAGGCAACCCCCCTTGAAAACCCTATTGAACCACCCCTCCCTAAAGGAAGGAGATTCTTGCTTCACCGACAAACGCCTAGAACGCAAGTTTCTAGGTCTTACACCGTCTCCACGAGCTTTACATCCCGTAGTCCCTACGGTAGGTCGGTTTTTGTTCCGACAAATTCAATGTATTATGATATTGCCCAAAAGGCAATACTTTTTTTATTCTCGCCGAAGGGCGTGGCGTCATATCCTCTCCCTGAAGGGAGAGGTCTTACGGCCACATTGGATAAAAGATATGAGCAAATGCTTTACTCTCCTCATCCGTTGTTTCAACGGGAATTATCCGTCCCGAGAGGTAGGTCTTGCCCTTCTCCTTTGTTACGACAACGATATCGCCGACCTGTCTTAACAGCTTGTACAGGAGCAATTCTCGGTTTAGCAATCAAGAATATTCGTCTAAGGCCTTGTTGGCCAAATAATCACACCTCTCATTTTGAGGGTGGTCATTATGCCCTTTAACCCAGATAAACTGAAGGTTAACAAACATACCCTTTAAACGATCAAGCTCTTTCCACAAATCAAGATTGTCAGGAACCTTTTTATCTGCTTTTTTCCAACCTTTTTTTTTCCAACCGAGAACCCATTTGGAAATGCCGTCCACAACATATTTTGAATCACTGAAAAGCCGAACTACGAAACCTTCCCCAACAGAGGTTTGCTTGAGATACTTCTGCAATTGTTTTAACACCTCAATGGCCCCTTGAAGTTCCATTCTATTGTTGGTGGTTCTATTGTCCACACCCATATCTTCAAAAAGCACCGTTCCTTGAGAATCTTCGGCCAAAATTCCCCATCCCCCTCGTCCGGGGTTCCCCCGACAGGCCCCGTCACTATAAAGATGAAACACATGCTCCTTAATATTTAACAATTTCAGGAATTTCCTCTTTCCAAGTTTAATGACGCTTCCTTTGAAAGATTCAGGAAAAATAAAGTTCTCATCATTAATCTTCTCCCCTCCCACAACACTCAAAGCACCTTGAGAAATCAGCCTTTTGGCCTCTTTTTTTGAGGAGACAAGTTTTGCATTTACCAAGAGGTCTACGGCCGAAATTTTTCCTGTATAATTAAACTCCTGAATGCTTTCAGGAAGTTGTTTTCTTTTAAAAATATTTTCAAATTGCTCTCGCATTTTGTAAGATATTTCCTCTCCGTGGTAAAAAGAAACGATCTTTGATGCAAGTTCTTTTTTCATTTCATTGGGATGACACTTACCTAAGATCAAGTCTTCCTCAAGTTGTTGAAATTGTTCGGGAGTCATCTCCACAAGATATTTATAGTATTCCGTCATAACGGAATCGGGTATACTCATTACCTTGCCAAATTTATCGAGGGGTTCATCCAAGATTCCTATTGCATTACCTAAGGATTTGCTCATTTTGTGTACACCGCAGGTTCCGGTGAGAATCGGCAAAAGCATGGCCGTCTGAGGCCTCATCTCTCTATATCTTTGATAATCTCGGGCCATAAGGACATTAAATCTTTGATCGCTTCCCCCCAATTCTACATCGGCCTTAACGTGGATAGAGTCGATCCCCTGTAAAACGGGATAGAAGAGTTCATGTAGAGAGAGGGACGCCCTGTCATCGAGCCTTTTCCTAAAGGTCTCATGGCCTAAGAGTTTGGACACCGTTGTTTGAGACATCCAAGAAATCGCCTCTCGAAGAGAGGTTCTTCCAAACCATTCACTTTGATAATGCACTTCGGTTTTTTCCGGGAGGATAATATTGTAAAGTTGATCTATATACCTCTTCGCGTTATCATCTATCGTCTTCCTATCCAACGGCGGCCTTGATTGATCCTTTCCCGTAGGGTCTCCGATACTTGCCGTATAATCCCCGATGATGACAATGCCTGTGTGCCCAAAGTCTTGAAACTGCCGCATTTTTCTATAGGGGATACTATGGCCCAAGTGAACATCGGAAGATGTGGGATCAATACCACACTTAACCCTCAAAGGTATTCCCGTCTCTAGGGAATTTGTTAACATGTTAACAAATTCTTCTTCAGGAGTAATTTCCAAGGTACCAAACGTTAGAAAACTTAGTTGTTTCCGAAGCTCTTTTTGAATGGAGAAATCCATGGTTGAAAGATTATATCGCTTTTAATAATAAGAAAACTATGCTATCAAATTTCTCTATGGAGTTTTTTGAAGAGTTGACACCGGGCACAACGGCCCAAGGCCTAAAGATAGAGGCCTATCGGTCACTTGAAAAAAAAGGGTTCAAATATATTTATCTTATGGCCGGAGTTCACGGTGATGAAATCGAAGGTATTGAGGCCCTCAAAATATTTTTAAAATGGCCCAAACTAAAAACTCTATTCCTGCCTCTTATAATCATCCCCCTGCTCAATGTAGACGGCCGCCGTTTGGGAACAAGAGTTAACGCCAACGGGATTGATCTCAATAGGAATTTCCCCTCGCCAAATTGGTCTCCTAACGCAAGGGCCCAGATATACCACCCCGGAACCACCCCCATGAGTGAACCCGAAAACAAATTTTTAGACAAACTCTTCTCTTCCTATCCTCCGGGAATCATTTTTACTTTTCACTCTTGGAGGCCTCTGCTTAATTACAACGGTGATTGTAAAGATGTGGCCGAATTTCTAGGGCGGTACAATAACTATACAGTCTGTCCCGACACGGAAGGGCACCCGACACCCGGGTGTCTCGGAGAATACGCTCCTTTGAAATACAATTGCCCCGTCCTCACCTATGAATTTCCTCTTCTCAAACACGGTGACGATTTCTCTACCGTTTGGGAGGATAATAGAGAGGGCCTTGAAAAACTGTTTTCTTCAAACTTATTGTGGAGATTTTTGTGAAAAGATTCATTCTAATCATGGCCTTGGTACTTTTCTTCTACCAAAATATTTTTGCCCAAATAGTAGGAGAGAGAGAGTTTTATCTCAAGTGTGGCCCTAAAACCTCTTCCTTCAGGGAGAGGATGTGAGGCCACGCCCTTCGGCGAGAAAAAAAATATTGTCTTTTGAAGAATATCATAATATATTGGATTTGTCGGAACAAAAACCGACCTACCGTAGGGACTACGGGATGTGAAGCTCGTGGAGACGGTGTAAGACCTAGGAACTCGTGTTCTAGGCGTTTGTCGGTGAAGCAAGAATCTCCTCACTTTAGTGAGGGGTAGTTCAAAAGGTGATCGACCTTCTCGAGGAGATTTATGTTCCCATTGCTCGGTCAAAGAGAAAAGTCTTGGAGATTCACGGCAATTGGAACGACCTCGGATTCACGGCAAATTTCCAACCGACCGTAAGTTGGAATAGAATTTGGACGAAATGGGCCGTAACCGTTTCCGGAGGCATCGTGAGGAAAATGCCCTTGAGTATCGACGGATTGGCCTTAGTCATTTGCCATGAATTAGGCCACGGTCTAGGAGGATTTCCCAAAATAACATTGCAGGAATATCCCTACGAATCTTTACGGCCATCCTCTCAAGGACAGGCCGATTATTTTAGTACATCTAAATGTTTGAGAAGATACTTTAGCTCAATGGACAATGTACAAGCTATCTCTAAGATGCAAATTCCTTTTGAGCTAACCGAAAAATGTCAACACAATTTCACCGATCGGGAAGAAGCGGCCCTCTGCCAACGGTCTATTATGGCCGGATATTCCGTTACCTTATCCCTAAGGAAGAACAAAGAGTATAGATACTGGGGCCTAACGGAGAAGATAGACCTCGACAAACCTGCTGCAAGCGTTCTTATGATAAAGTCTCAAGAGGAAAAAATGAGCTTCCAATGCCGCCTTGAAACGTTTATTCAGGGAAGTCTTTGCCAAAAATCCGTTGATGAAGGTTTTTCGAATACGGATTTTAGACAAGGTGCTTGTACAAGAATTGAAGGGTATAGCGAAAACGAGGGAGTAAGACCTCTTTGCTGGTTTCGCTCCAAATATTTTTAAAACAAGGACAATTGATTGCCTTGTATAACATCTCTAAAGTTTTTATGGAAAAGAAATAAAACCCCATCGGCCAAGGGGCCTATTTGTTTATCGATATAGTGCTGATAGTCGATGTCAATGGGATGAAATTGGATGGGTACGGGGCCGCTCCTTGTATAGACGTAGGAAATCTCTCTCAAACGATAAGAACCCGGTTTCCTTTTTATCATTCGTGCGGCCCTGATATGGGGAGGGATGTTGTTTGTATAGTCCTCAAGATTTTTTGATATTTTCTTTTTGTAGACAATGTCAAAGTCAAATTCTCCGTTCCTTAATTGATTAATAAAACTTTTTATCCAATCGATAATCTCCTCGGACTCATTCCCATCAAAAATTTTCTTGAAGAGTTCCCGTTGAAAGTTTTTGGCCAACTTTGTCCAATCTCCTCTAACGTATTCCATTCCTGAAAAATTCCATTGAGTTTCTCCGGACGGAAGTTGTTTGACTCCCACATATTTCTTTTTTGCACCGCTATCACCACCTCTTGTAGGAGGAAAGAATATCTTTTTGTAATAGTCTTCAAACTCAATTGTACACTTTGATTGGACTTGAAATTTTCCCCACAGAATTTCTCTTAAGTTTTCATTTATTTCACGGGCCAATTCAAGTCCTCGCTGAAAAACATTGTCGACCTCTCCATACTTCAATTTAACAAACAAACTATCCGTATCCCCATAGAGGACATCATATCCTTGATTTTGCAAGAATCTTCGAGTTTCTTTGAGAATCCATTGACCTGTTTCCGTAATGGACGAAGGAAGATCGGCGTGGTAAAATCGACAACCGGTAGAACCCATAACCCCATAAAAGCTGTTCATTAAGATTTTTACGGCCATCGACAAAGATGGATTACCTTCTTTTTTGGCCTTTGCTCTCAAGTTCATCAATTCTTCCACATGTTTTGGTAAAATGTGATCAGATCGAGAAAAGCGTATACCTAAGGGCGTACGAAGGGTATCTTCCTCTTTTGTCTCTTTCCGTTCCGCCATCATTCTAGAATAAGGATCGATACAAAATGTCGTGATAATTGTAGGGTATAAGCTCTTGAAATCTAAAGTAATAACATTTTCATGAATCCCGATAACCGGTTCGAAAACATGACCACCCGAAGACGCTTCTACCTTTTGAATGTCAACGATATTACCTGCAACAAACCCTTTGCGATGAAGATGGGGAAGAAAAAAGCGATCAAAGGCCGCTACGGATAACCCCATTTTATCCATCAATAAACCGGAAATCTGTGTTCTCCTTAGAAGAAGATCAATAAGTTGCGTCTTCTGAAAAATCTCCGTTACAAGAATACAATCGAGAAGATTATATTTTGCAAGACCAAGCTTATCTTCCCGAAACCTTCTCTCAATTTCATCGACTTTATTGTCATTACTGGCAATGTCCTTCCCTCGACCGAGAATTTTTTGAGAAACGGTCTCTAGCTTAAAATCTTCAAACCGATAAAAGGCCGCTCGCAGGCCCTGAACACCGTCGATAATAACCCTTCCGGAAAGCTCGGAAAAAGTTTTTGCCCCCTTCTCAAAAAGCGCAAGTTTTCCTCCTCCGCGTCCAATGGAAAAACTCAATCCAAAAGAGATATATTTTTTTTGCAAAAATGCCAAATCAAACCCGATAACATGCCAACCTATAATGCAATCAGGATCCCAAGTATGAAAAACGTCGAGAATTTTCTGGAGAAGTTCCCTTTCATTCTGAAAGAAAAGAATATCATCCGAATCTCTAAGATCACCTACCACAAGAACGAGTTTCCGCTCTTCCATGCCTAACAAATCCGTTTGATGGAAGGCCACACTGTAAAGTGCCTCATCCCTTCCTGTTTCAATATCAAGAGACAAAACTTTGAGATTGGGGCGAAAAGAAGAAGGTTGGATTTGTGCTCCGAAAAATGTTGTATAAGTATCCATTGATAGTTTTTTTTCGGCCGTAATAGAAAGAGACCCGTTAATAAAGCGCTCCATTAAAAATCTCTCAGTGGGCCGTATATCCGCTTCATAGGTGCGAATTCCTTGAGATGAGAGCTGTTCTCTTGTCCTCAAAAGCTCTCTCTCATCACTAAAATAAAGGCCATCAACCTTAACGCCAGAAAAGTTTTTTAGGTTTAATTTTTTTCTTTGCACTATTGGATTTGTAAAAGAAGTATCATGATCAATAAAAAAGATACTTTTTTCTCCCTCCCATTGGAGAAGAATAGGGCCTTGATTTGAATTGGCCCAAAAGGAAACGGTTTGCCCTCCATTATAAAAAGAAAGGTGGGAAGTGAGGAGAAAAGCATCCAAGGTTTCCATTGTTTCTTTTTAATCAATCATTTCTCTCATGACAAGATCAATGGCAGATACCCTTTCATGGCGAAGGATAGTGAAGTGGCTTGGAACGGGGCACCAGAGATGGTCTTGTTTCTTATTGATGCAAAGGTCAAAGACATTGGAACTCTTGACCTTTCAAAAATTTTTTGCTACATATAGAACGTCTACTATATATAGACTAACTGTTTAGGGTGGATGAAATCTTAAATTTTCTCCACCTTTTTTTTTATGGTGTAAGGGAATACCTAAAGAAGGAGAATAAAAACAATGAGTTTTTCAGAATTAAGTAGAATAATCGAAATCATTGGAAAAGAACGAGGCATAGAAAAAGACATTGTTGTCAGGGCCGTTGAACAGGCCTTCCTAGTTACGGCAAGAAAAAAGTACGGTATACAGGGAGAGTATGAAACTCGTTATAACGAAGAGGATGACGATATTGAAATTTATCAATATAAAAATGTTGTGGATTCCATCCGAGACCCTATTCTTGAAATCGACTTACAAAATGCTCAAGTACTTGACAAGAATATTGAACTTGGGGATCAAGTAGGCGTTAGGATTGAAAACCCTAATTTTACAAGGGTGGATGTTCAAACAGCACGACAAATTATCTTCCAAAAGGTTCGTGATGCAGAGAGGGAAATTATCTTTGCGGATTTTAAACATAAAGAGGGAGAATTGGTTACAGGAATCGCCAGAAGATACGAGAGGGGTAATATTGTTGTAGATTTGGGTAAGGCCGAGGCCCTTCTCCCCCGAAGAGAGACCATTCCCGGAGAACAGTTCCGCACCGGAGATAGGATTCAGGCCTACCTGTCAGAAGTGACAATGACAAACCGCGGCCCTGAAGTTCGCCTTTCAAGAACATCTCCTCTCTTTCTTGTAAAACTCTTTGCGATAGAAGTCCCTGAAGTTTCCGATGGAACGATTCAAGTTCGTTCTGCCGCAAGAGAACCCGGCTTTAGGGCCAAAATTGCCGTTACAACTTCCGATAAAGATATTGATCCCGTTGGGGCCTGCGTAGGCATGAAAGGAAGCCGTGTTCAAAACATTGTCAATGAACTTCAAGGAGAAAAAATTGATATTGTCCGATGGAATAACGACATCATCGAATTTACAAAGCTTGCGCTTGCTCCGGCAGATATTACAAACATTATGTATGATACTGAAGATTCTCTCATGGATGTTGTCGTCGAAGAAGACCAGCTCGCTTTGGCCATTGGAAGAAGAGGACAAAATGTCCGTTTGGCCTCCATGTTAACAGGCAACAGAATCAATATTATTTCTAAAACAAAACTTCAAGAAAAAATTCAAAAATCTGTAGACAATCTACTTCAAATTTCAGGTATCAGCGAAACCCATGCTCAGGTACTCGTCCAACAAGATGTCCTCTCTGTGGCAGATTTTGCCGCTTTAAATGCCGAAAATATCTCACAGACACTTGGTCTCTCTAAAGACGACGCTCAGGATATTCTCAAAAAAACACTTGAACATATGGAGTCCGACAGCATGAAATTACATCCCGAAGAAGATGAAGAATTAGTTGCGGCCCATGCGACACCGCTCTACAAGGGATTCATTGAATCAAATGACTCTACACAAAAAACCGATAAGGCCGGTAAATTTTTAGAGGCCGAAAAGCGATTACGAGAAGAACTGGCCGGTTTTAAGCTTAAATAATAAGAGGAGTATAGAGGCCGTATGTCCAAAAAAGTTTTTGAACTTGCAAAAGAGCTTGGTATAGGGGCCGTAGACCTTGTAGATCGCCTCCGAGAGAAAGGATTCATCCTTCGCAACCATATGCAAGTTCTCAATAATGATGAAATAGAAAAGCTCTACAATGTTTTTAAACAGGATGATGAAAAAAAGAAAGTATCGAAAAAGAAAGTCAAGAAAAAAACTGTAAAAAAGACCTCTAAGAAAGTTGCGAAAAAAAATCTTATTAGAAAAAAAGCAGAACATAAAAAATCAAATACTGTCAATGCCGATACCGCTCAAAATACTCAAAAAGATCAAGTGCTGCAACAAGAAGAGTCGACGGAAGAAACATACACAGACCACCCCACTATAAAAAAAGGCCCAACCACCGTTATCAGAAAGAAAAAAGATGGACAACCAGTAGGACTACGAATTATTTCAAGGCCCGAGAGTCAAGCGGCCCCTCCGGAGAGACAAGAACAAAAAGACGTCTTGGAGTCTAAAACAATTGAAGGTAGTTCGCCACCTGCCCCCAAGGACGATCAAGAGAGCGATAGCGACCCCTCTAAAAAAGGTAAGAAAAAACGTCTTAGCGGACTTGCCACTATGATGTCTAAGAAAAAAATGGTGAGTCGTTCGGAAATAATTGCCCAACAGAGATCGGAAAATGAACTCAAGTCTTACTCCTCTCTAAGCGGAGTCGGAAGGCCCACCTATACACAAATCAAACGTAAAAAAATCTATATAGGCCCGACAAAAGATACGGAACTTACTGAAATTAAGGAATCAAAAAGACAAATTAAACTTCATGGAGGAGCAACGGCGGCCGAAATTGCAAAAAAACTTAAAGTCAAATTTAAAGATATGGCCGATCAGTGTCTCAACCTCAACCTCCTAGTAAATCCCGATGACTTCATAGGAATAAAACTGGCCGCATTTATCGGAGACATCTATCAATACAAAGTTGAAAACATTGCCTTTGATGAAAAAAAGTTTCTTGGGAAAGAAGACCTTCCTGACAAAAAAAATAAAACCCTTCCTCTCCGCAACCCCGTCGTGGCAATTATGGGCCATGTCGACCACGGAAAAACAACTCTTTTAGACACCATTAAAGATACAAAAGTTGCTACATCCGAGGCCGGCGGAATAACTCAACACCTTGGGGCCTACGAAGTCAAATTTAAAGAGCAAACAATCACCTTTCTAGATACTCCGGGACATGAGGCCTTTGCCTCTATGAGGCAGCGGGGGGCCAACGTCACGGATGTAGTAATTCTCGTCGTGGCCGCTGATGACGGAATTATGCCTCAAACAAGGGAATCCATCCGTTTTTGTCAACACACCGACAAGCCTATTATTGTGGCCGTTAATAAAATGGATAAAGAAGAGGCCAATTTAGACAAAATCCAAGCGGGATTGGCAGAGCTTGGCCTCACTCCGGAACAATGGGGAGGAGACACTCAATATGTTCCAATTTCTGCCTTGAAAGGTGAAGGAATTGACGAACTTTTGGAATCTGTATCTTTCGTATCTGAGATATTAGAATTGACGGCCAACGTAGACGGTAAGGCCGAAGGTGTTGTCCTTGAGGCAAAAATTGAACAGGGAAAAGGGCCCGTGGCCACTGTTCTCATCCAAAGCGGCACCCTAACAAAAGGAGACTCCATTGTTGTAGGGGAAAGTTTTGGTAGAGCAAGAAATCTCATAGACTCCTTTGGAAACGAACTTGTAAGTGTTCCGCCATCAAGACCCGTACAAACCTTAGGACTTAATAGCGTTCCGTCTCTAGGAGATATCCTCAACGTAGTAAAAAATGAACGCGAGGCCAAAAAAATTATTCAACACAGAATTGACGAAAGAAAAAAACAGGAGATGAATCCAAAGAGGCCAACCCTATCCCTAGAAGATTTTTTCTCTTCCGACGTTAGTTCGGAAGAGAAAAAAAGGCCGCTTAATCTCATTATTCGAACCGATGTTCAAGGTTCTTGCGAGGCGATTAAGCAATCTTTGGAGGCCCTCAGTACCCAAAACGTTGAGGTCAAAGTCATTGGAGAAGGTACTGGGCCGATTAGTGACAGTGATGTCCATCTTGCCCATAGCACAAAGGCCATCATTATAGGCTTTAACATGAGACCTAGTCACTCCGCCCGACGACTGGCCGAGGTCAAGGGAATTGATATTAAAACATACTCTGTTATTTATGAGCTTATCAATGATGTCAAACTTGCCATTGAAGGACTTTTTGATCCACAATTTGTTGAACACTATGTGGGCAGGGCCGATGTTAAAGAGACCTTTAGCGTGCCAAAAAGCGGTGTTGTCGCCGGAACATTTGTCATAGACGGGAAAATTATTCTTGGCCATAATATGAGGGCCCTCAGAAATGGACAAATTATTTACGACGGAAAAATTTCTTCCCTAAAAAGATTTAAGGATCCCGTGAAAGAGGTAAAAAACAATCTGGAATGCGGAATTGGACTCGAAAATTTCAATGATATTAAAATCGGTGATACGCTTGAATGTTATATAATGGAAGAAAAACAACAGAAATATGATGATGTTGTAAAAAAGACCCTAGAAGAACAACGAACTTCGGCGCAAAACTAAAAATACACAAATGACGAAAAATTTCAAAAAAAGACGATATGAAGATACTCTCTTGGGAATAATTAACACAATTTTTCGTTCTCAAATCTCAGATAAACGATTAAATTTTGTAAGTGTAACAAAAGTTGAACTCAATGCCGATTATTCCGTCGCACTTGTTTATTGGGATACTTTTGATGATAGGAAAAAAGATGATTCCCAAAAGGCCGTAAAGAGTGTCGTTGGCAGAGTGAGAAAATTACTCGCAGAGACATTTAAAGTAAAGCACATTCCAAAAATTGTCTTTAAATACGACGGGAGTTATCACGACGCAAAACACATTACAAATCTAATTAAAAATGACTCTTACGTGGAAAAAGTATGCGAGACCTAGGGCCTAGGATTCTTCCTACCTATAAACCTCCGGGAATCACTTCTTTTTCCATGATTCGAAGTTTTAAAAAAATCTACGGAAATGAATACAAAAAGGTTGGCCACTTTGGCTCTCTAGACCCTTTTGCCGAAGGATTGCTTCTTATCGGCCTTAACGGCGCCATGAAGTTTTACGGCCTACTTCAAAAAACATTCCCTAAAACCTATGTGGCCACAGGAATTGTGGGCCTTTCTTCTCCCACGGGAGACGGAAGTGACCCCGAGAACATCTCAAAAATTCACTGCCCACCCTCGGTAAGGCAACTTGGCCGAGAAGAATTAAATCATTTTTGTCGCTCTCATTTTTTAGGTTCTTACAATCAGGCCCCTCATTATTTTAGCGCAGCAAAATACAAAGGGAAACCATTGTACCAATATGCTCGGGAAGGCATTATGATTGACAAGCCCCCTGTAAAACGATTTATTTATGATATGACTATTCTCTACTGGAGCTATCCTGAATTGACCTTTCAAGTCCGCGTTTCCTCAGGAACTTATATTAGAGGCCTATTTGAAGACCTCTGCGAAAAACTTGAAACCAAGGGTATCCTTTCTCGTCTTAAAAGAACGGCCATTGGGCCTTGCCGTCTCAAAGAGGCCGTTCCCAAAACGGCATGGAATAGAGAGGCCCTCCGGAATCACTGCCTATACCCTGAAGATCTCTTTTTCAATAAGAAACATGATCCGGAAAAAGATTAATTCTTGAAAGAAATATACGAACACTCATCTCCAGCTCCCCGCTAAGAAAATTTTTCACTGTCTCTAAATCCGTATTGTAGAGCTTGAAGATATCCGAATCAACGTTTTCATCCCCAATGACATCTCCCCAAGGGCAAGGGGGCGTCCCACTATAACACAATGGAAGGAACTCTGTTGGTATTGCTTGATTTCTTCTAATAGACCTGACACGACGAAGTTTTTTTTCACCAAGAATATGGCCCCTATAAAGCATGATCCCGAGAGGATAATTATATCGGCCCAAGAGCCTTTGAAAATCCAGAATCTCTCCCCGTCTTGCAACCGAAAGAAGATAGTCTATATGGCCGTCTTCGAGATTATAAATCGCTTGCAAATCTTCATCGAGATCATTGGGTATCCGTGCAGGAAGATTTCTCCTTTCAACAGATGTTTCCATAACTTCCCTTGTAAGTCTCCTAAGAAAAATAAAGTCGTGATAAGCATTGATCATTTTATAGGCCATAAAGTTAGTCGGGGAGGCACTGTAAACAGTATCATTTAAAGTGAAATAGGCCAGATTGCCACTAGGGACGCCTTCAGCGATATCATTTCTTCTAATTGTATAAAGATTTTGTGTTTCATAGTCACTTCCACTGTTCACTACCTGTTGAAGTAAGCTTTTTACATACCAAGAAGAATCCGTTTCCGGAAGATCAAAAAATTGACGGATACGATCAGAACCCTTACCGAAGGGACCGGAAAGGGCCTGTGTAGAAGGTAAAATATAATCAAGAATAATTTCTTCACCGTTTTCTTGACGAAAAGACCCCGATAGAATTGCTGGGTCACCGAGAAGAAGGTGCGAAAAAACCCCTGCTATCTTTGGGCCGAAAACAGGATGATCGGCAAGGCCCCCGCCGGCATGAGACCTCTTAAATAAGGCGTTAACGGCCAAGAATCTATCCATCCAGTTGCCGATAGTATACAATCCATAGGCATCATTGAAACTATTGATATAGCGTCCCCCCTCTGCAATAACTTTACGGCGGTGACGAGCAAAATAGTTTTTTACGACAGGATCAAAACAACTTTTTGGAACGTAAGCAACATTACTCTCTAGTTGATGGTATATATACACCATAGTTGTAAATACGGGAGGAGCGTTGTCATCAATAATATTTGTATGAATGCAACTGTATTCCGGTTCTGCAAGAGTCTTGAGTAAAAAATCTCCCGCCATATTGATGGCGTCTCGATGCCTATTTATTTCCTTACAGCGAGGCGAAAGAGGTCTTCCGGGAGAAGAGGGACATCCATATACCATAGTTCTCATACCGTGAGAATAAACAAGGTCGTACCAAAGGTCGTACAGGCCATTTAGACTATTGAAAAATCTCCTTCGCTTTTGAACATATTTTTCCACATCATCGCTAGATATAAAGTGTCTATCATTTCGAAAGTTTTTTTTCTTGTAATAGATATCATTAGCTTTTAACTGGTTTCTTGCAACATCTGAGACGTTCGTTCCCTTATCACCCTTATTACAATAAGCAATCGATTCAACCTGTTCATCGTTACAATAGAGATAAGTTTTAAAACGGAACCCGCGAGAGGCCGCATCTTGAAGACTCTTTCCAACAGAAATAAACTCTGTCTCCGTCTCGGAATTTCCCTTGTAAACCTCGACTTCTCTTGCGTAACCGAAACGAAGGGCCGCAATATCATATTTTCCGTACACACCAACATTATTGGAGAGATCATCTCTCACAAGGTAATCAGCAATAGAGGAATAAGGAGGGGCGGATTCTAGGCCAAGTTCTTTTGCCTCTTCGAGAGAATAAAAATTTTTTTCATCAAAAGAACCAAGAAAATTGTGCCGGAGGCCTAACACATGTGCTATTTCATGCAACAAAAATTGACCATAGATGGAACTAACAATTATCTCTTTAGCAATCTTTTGTTCTTCTTGGCCAAGTTCGTGCCATTTTTTGAATACTCCATGTTCATCAAAGACTTCTGAAAGTTCGCTTATCCTTGAAATCAGACTTTTTGCAACACTAAAATTGGAAATATTGTAAGCACAAACATTACTGTTGCGGCCTTCTGCAGGAACCCCAACGGCATCAGAGGTTGTTTCAAAAGAATTTAAAGGAGGAAAATGATTAGGCACCGTTTCTCCTATCTTATGCTTCTTTGATAACTCCACAAAGTTTTCTTCAACAGAGTTATCATCATTTAATAAATACTCCGCTTGTTGATTTCGCTTTTCAAATCGAGCAATATCTCTCATTTCATTCCATGTTTGGGGAACATCTTCCGAATACAAACTTGTATACATAACGATATCTGCCTGGACTATTTCCCCCGTTAACGGGTTGTCTACGATCAAGGCCTTCCCCCCCAGAGGACCTTGTTTGTATTCAGAAAATAACTGCACCATATTGACAGATAAATCGCCAAACTGTTTCTCAGAAGATTCTAGAAGCTCCACTTGAAGTCCTGTTTTTGCTTGATCAAGGGCCTGATTAACTCGATCAAAAACACTATAAGTTATCTCCTTCATTCTCTTTTGCTTGGTGTCATTAAAAAAATCCGAAAGATGGAATTGAATAATTTTTCTGTGAGGATTCCATCTCATGAGATAATTATTCCCATTGTATCCATAGGACAATCGAGTCTCAAAAAAACCAAAAGTTCTTTGATCCAAATAAGGATAATCAATCTTTTGATAGTCTACACTCGCAAGGTCACTTAACCTTTTAAACGTATGTTTAAACACTACTTGAAAGACTTCTCCGGAGCGGCCGATATGTTCGATGTTTGGCATACAAGAAACAGAGGGCGATATCCTATAAGTATTTTTTACTTGAAAAGAGATGGTTTCCTTTTCAATGGAGTAGTGCTCTAAATCCGAATCCATTTTTCTCAAACATGGAAAGTCATCCACATTCCAAATGGCCATAGGATCAAATGGTTTACTAATAGAATAGGGTGAAAAAAATGTCATCTCCTGAAGTTTGAGAAGTAAAAATCGCTTTTCATGCCATGAAAGAGAAGTGCCGTTTTCTTGTATACATGTTTTGGAAAAGTGCTGCCGACAACGAGGATCGAAATGTCTCCCTCCAATCTTTAGAAAAGGCATATCATCGTTGGAAGCATTCTCTCTCCGAACCGTAAGGCCGTCTTGAGTTAACTGAAGACGAACGGGGACAATGACCTTTTCATGCGCTATCATCCTTTCCGGTGCTTTGAGAACCATGGGAACATAAAGATAAAGAGCATCGAAATCATAATCTTCATCTTTAAGAGTAATGATTTCTTCTTCAGATGCATTAAGGGTCGAAACTTGCTCTTCGACATTGTTTTGAATTTCTTCAAATACATTTGCCTGAATTTTTTCAACATATCCATAATAGATGAACAATACTATGAAACTTAAAGGCCCAATGAGTTTCCAACAATTCTTTTTTTCATCATTCATCATTAATATGATCCTCCTTTGGAAAAAAATGTTTGAAGTAAAAGGTTTGAAATACTACCTATCCACATAGCAGATTTTCTTGAACGCTGATATCTTTTGAAATGAAGTAGTTGTCCTTCTACCAAGAATACCATGAACCCCATAGCGATAGAATAAAGAACGATCAACAGAGCAAAGGCCATAACGCACTCTCTCCAATATCCATGTCAAAAGATCACATGAAACGCTATCAAAACCGTTTTTATCTGCCTAGAATTTTTTTTCGCATAATTTCTTACTTATAAGACTAAATTTGTCAGATACTTGATGACCTTGCAAAAAAATGACATATTATTTTTAATCTGTCGAGTTGTTCTTTCTTTTTGCTCATCCGTTTTATTCGGAAGAGTCAATTTCATAAAGACAGGATAGTGGTCTGAGGCCCCATGAAACCTTCTACCCTGAACACGAAACCTTTCGGGGACATTTATCGTAGAAACTCGCCCTTGGCCTTTTAGAAGATAAAGCTCGCTATTCTTTGTATGATTGCCTACTTTATAAGAATCTTTAACGTAATCTATACCTTTTTTATCAGTTAAATTTTTTGAGACATAGATGCGATCAAAGCGATTCCAACGCTTGGCCCTTTTATAAAAATAGGTTCCGGGAAATGGCGATTGAGAGAATCTATGAAGGTCTCTAAGGCCCAGTTCTCCTTCGATGATGAGTTTTAAGCTATTAGGTTTTTCCGTTTCAAGAACATTAAAATCCCCTGCGCTGATGACAAAAAGAGAGGGGTTGCGTTGAAATTCATTTTTTAAGTCTCGTGCAAAGGCCTCTGCGGCCCAAGAGCGGGCCTTCACGGGGTTAAATTGAGACGGCCAATGGTGAACATAAATTAAGAATTCTTTTATCCCGTATTTTAACCTTACTTTAAGAATATTTCTCGTAGAAAATCTCTTCACGATGATTTCTTTGACCTCTTGAACTTCAAACCCCAGAGATGATTTGAAGGCCGCAACATTGTCTATTCCTCGGCCCCCGGGAGATTGTGTGATAAAAAAAGAATCATATCCAAGAAGTTTATTGAATTCTTTAAAAACACTCTCATTTTCAACCTCGTTTAAAACGAGAATATCCGGAATACCGTAAGGGCCGTGGGATAAAGAGGTCTTCAGGGCCTTGATTTTTGCGGTCAATGCCTCTTGATTCCAATCGGTTCTCAAGCAACGTCTTCTAAAATAGGCATTCCTCATTCTTTTACAATTTTCTTCTTTTCCCGTTGTTCCCCTAGGAGTAAATGCCCAATCGTTTTTTCCTTTATCGTGACGAATATCAAAAAGATTCTCTACATTGTAAACGGCAAAACTTACTTCTTTTGAACAGGTGGAGAATACAACAACGTTGCATAAAACAAAGAACAGAATCTTAGTCAAGTTTTTAAGGCCGCCAAAACATCATCGTGGTGAGTTTTCGTATTGACTTTTTCCATAATGCACTGAATCTTTCCGTCTTGTCCTATGATGAAAGTCCTACGCAAGATACCCTCATATTCCCTACCCATAAACTTTTTCGGCCCCCAAACTCCATAGCTTTTAGAAACTTGGTGGTCTACGTCCGAGAGAAGATCAAAATTGAGATGATCTTTCTCAATAAACTTTTTGAGTCGATGGGGCGCGTCCGGTGAAACACCTAAAATGACCACACCCTTTGAAAAAAAAGATTTCTTGTTATCCCTCAGTCCGCAGGCCTGAGTAGTACATCCCGGAGTCATGGCCTTGGGATAGAAATAAAGAATAACGGTATATTTATCTCGAAATTTTTTGAGAGCAACCTCATCCTCATTTTGATTTTTTAATACAAACAAAGGTGCCGTGTTTCCAATTTTTAGGCCCATTTTAGAATCTCCTCTCCCTTAAAATATTGCTATATGCTCTCCATTGTCAAATGTATTACCATGCGTCTCGCAGTTCTCTTAGCTTCAAAAAAATCTGCTTATAAGTCTTTAATCCATGCCCCAAATTGAGGGATAAATCTTTTTGGCCGGAGGCCAAAAAGAGATTAATCTCTTTTTCATCTCCCATGGTGGTCACAAGAAATGTTTTGTCGGGGTCTATCATCTTATATTCGTTGTACTTGCTTTGGGCCTTGGTATTGGACGGCCAGTAGTGGAGGGTGAAGGACAAATTGTTTCCCAAATATTCATGGCCCGGATAAACGAGGACATTGTCGGGTAAAGTGAGAAACTGTTCTTTAACAGTTTGATAAAGAACAGTGGGGTCCCCTCCGTTATAGCAATTTCCTACACCCGCATTGAAGAGGGTATCGCCTGTAAAAACGGCAAGGGGGGAGTCCCTTTTAAGAAGAAGAAGGCAAAGGTGGGCAAAAGTATGTCCCGGCGTATCCATCACTCGAAGCTTATGCTTATCATCAACCACAATTTCATCATTTTTTTTAAGAAAATAATCTACAGACTTAATTTTCCCCCGAGCATTTTGGTGGGCGTAAACCGGAACCCGAAATTCTTCTTGAAGTCCTCTGTTGCCTAGAGTATGATCGGCGTGCTCGTGGGTGTTAATAATGCCTCGGAAGCGGCCTTTCAGGTTTTTGATAAGGGGTATAAGTTGAGATGAGTCATAGGGGTCTATGACGAAGATATCTCCTTGATCGCCGGCAACAATATAGTTGAAATTTCTAAGAGAATTGCCTGCAAAAATTTGTTGAATTTTTAACAAATTTCCCTCTTGAAAGTCTAGAGCAATAAGGGTATGATCGGCCAATAATGGATGCCCATACCGTAACAAATCTCTTTCTTCTCTTTTTGTTTCTCAAAAAACTCATCGAAGCATATTTGGACAAAAGGAATAAAGAGCATATTCGCCTCCATCGCGGCCGTGTACCTAAGCAGTTTTCCTCAAAGATCAATCTCGAGGAACATCAAAAGGCCGCCGACTATACCATCACAAAAATTAAGACCGGTCAATTTTTTAATCTTGTGGACACACTTCTTCTTCTCGTCTGGACATTAGGCGGTGGATTATCGGTACTGAACAACATTGTTCTCGACATGGAGCTTCCCCAAATACACAGAGGGCCTGTGTTTTTTGGGCTTTTTGCTCTTATTTCTTTAGTTATTGAATTGCCTCAAAGTCTCTATACGACATTTGTTGTAGAAGAAAAATTTGGTTTTAACAAAACAACGCTTCGCATTTTCTCCCTCGACACACTTAAAAGCATTGCTCTTAGCGTTATTGTGGGCGGCCCTATCCTTTACGCTATTTTGGCCATTATGTACTACCTCGATAATTGGTGGGTATATGCTTGGGCCTTTCTCACGGTTATTCAGCTCATACTCGTTTGGGCCTATCCTAAATTTATTGCTCCTCTTTTTAATAAATTTAAGGAGCTTGAGGAGGGAGAAACCAAGAAAAAAATACTCTCCCTACTCTTGCGGGTGGGATTTAAAAGCAAAGGTCTTTTTGTCATGGATGCCTCTAGGAGAAGTTCTCACGGAAACGCATATTTTACGGGTTTTGGAAAAAATAAAAGAATTGTTTTTTTTGACAATCTTATCAATTCTCTCGAACCGGAGGAAATTGAGGCCGTATTGGCCCATGAATTGGGGCACTTTAAAAGAAAACACATTCTCAAAGGAATGATAAAGTCTGTCGTTTTCAGTTTTATCGGTTTTGCTCTTCTCGGTTACCTGATTGACTATCTTCCCTTCTTTATAGGACACGGCGTACAAATATCGTCAGACTATACGGCCCTTTGTCTTTTTTCAATGATCGCCGGTATCTACACATTTCCCATGACTCCCTTGAACGCATGGGTTTCGAGGCAATGGGAATTTGAGGCCGATACCTTTGCTTCCCAATACGCTGAGGGCCGCAAACTTATTTCGGCCCTTGTAAAGCTTTACAAGGATAATGCAAGCACGCTCACACCGGACCCTCTTTACAGCGCCTACTACCACTCACACCCTCCGGCACTTGTTCGAGTACGACATCTTGAGGCCCTTGACACTCAATAAGAATATTATTTACTCTTTAAATAATGAGGATAGTATTCCTTGCCCTCCTTCTTCCTCAACTATTGTGGAGCAATGCTTTTCGTTACACTATTGAAGACTTAATTGCTCTTGAAAAAAGTCAAAAGTACAGAGAGTTTATTTCTCATGCCCATGATATCCGCCCGTCAAAACGAGATGCCTCCTGGAAGAAAATGCTCAAGCACATGGCCAAGGAATTTATTTCTCAAGCATCCCTAGAAAAGTCTTTTGATGAAAAGACTTTTGACTTTATTCAACACTTTTCCCAATGGACGGAATTTAAGGAAGATGTGTATTTTCACACCAAAAGAGAAGGATATGTACTCAAATACCTAGAGCTTTGTTTAAAAGAACAAGCTTATGAAAATTGCCGAAAGAAGGCCCAAAATTCTTGGAAAACGTACACTAAAAATAGAGATACCGGTATTCGCATAGCAGAACTTCTCATTAATAAAAATTCAAAAGAAGATATTTTTTTCTTTATAGAAGAGGCCGTCAAAAGTAACTTTGGAGAATTTTATTGTAGAAAAGCATTTGTTCAAAAATTTATTTTTGATAAGATATATCAAGGAACTTTGCAGATCGAGGCCCCAAAGTCTATCGCTAGATTCGTAGATACGCTTGTTGGCGAACAGTGCTTTGGCGTTCTTACAAAGACTCTTTCAAAAGAATTAGAAAGTTCAAAGGGCCCCGCAAGAAACTTTTCTTACAAAATTCTATCTGCAAAACAACGAATCTCTCAAGAACAAGAAGATTTCTATCTCACACGCTTTCTGTTCAACTCTCCAACCAAGGGGAGAGTGTTTAATTTGGCCTGGGCAAAACTTAATGAAATTGCTCAAAACCACAAAAGGAGAAGTCTTCTTGTAAAGAAACTCATAAAGCTTGATCCTCTTCCGGACAAGCTTTTTCTTTCCAATGATCAATTGAAGAAAAAAACGCTTGCGGCCTATCTTTATAAGACACTGCCGGAATTTATGGACCACTATGTAAAATCATGCTTAGAATATCTTGCAGGAGAAGGGTTTTATCCCAACGGCAACCCTACCGTCAATTGTGACAAATTTTTTCAAGCAACGGAAAAGGGGCCGCTCCCTAGACAAGAAATAAAAATAAGATACTCAGGCCTTAAACGGTTCCGTTATAAAAAATGATCAACAATTTTTTGGGCCGCAATAATAGGAGACATTTCCCCTTGTTCAACCTTCTCTTTTAACTTTTTATAAAGAGGATCATTCTCTTTTTTCTCATGAAATCGTTCTAAAAGGAATTCTTTTATAAGATCAATCATCCATTGTTCCTCTTGTTTTTTTCTGTTCTTTGGACAAATGTTTCGAAATTGTTGAATTTTTTCCAAGATAATGGCGACGCTTTTTTGATTTAACGAAGAGCATACGGTGGTAAGGCCCTCCTTTTTTAAACTTTGTTTGTAGAGAGATGAGGTTTTTTTTGCTTCCTCCAATAAAGGGCCGTCGGCCTTGTTGACAACGAGAATGTCCGTAAGTTCCAAAATACCCTTCTTGATACCTTGAACTTCATCACCCGTATGCGGAAGTGCCAAGAGGACAAAGCAGTCAACCATACCGGAAACGGTGTGTTCCGATTGGCCCACACCCACTGTTTCGATAAGGATTGTATCAAAACCACAGGCCTCACATAACAGCATAGATTCCCGTGTTTTTAGAGCTACACCGCCGAGATGATTACCTGCCGGTGCCGGTCTAATAAAGGCATGCTTGTTGCGAGACAATTTTTCCATGCGTATTTTATCACCCATAACGGCCCCTCCACTAAAGGGCGACGATGGATCAACGGCCAAAACTGCAACGCGACGGCCTTGAGCGATGAAAAGAAGTCCGAGTTGTTCAATAAACGTGGATTTTCCCACGCCAGGAATACCGGAGATGCCCACCCGTAGAGAATTTCCGGTGTGAGGAAGAATCTCTTCAAGAAGGCGAGATGATTCTTCTCTGTGTTCCTTTTTTTTACTTTCTACAAGAGTAACGGCCTTGGCAAGAGATTGAACATTTCCTTCAAGGATATTTTTTGCCAAAGTTTTTAGATGTTTTTCTTCAAATTTCAATAGGCATCATCATGAAAAGCTTGGCCTGACCGTTTGAAAGTCCGATAATACCCCAGAATCCCGTTAAGGTAAAAAGATATATTTCATGAACGTTTGCAATCTCGTAGAGTTTGCTAACATCCTTCTCATCTCTAGGAAACGGGCCGCTAATGCGTTCACCGTATCCTCCATATCCATCATTGAGAGTATTTACAAGCTGTCGATACAATGGAGTTTGCCAATAGCGGGAAGCGACGAGTTCCCGAGAGACCTCATTCAACTCATGCTTTGTTTCTTTAGCGATTTTCAAAAAATTTGCCACCTCTTCTTCTGTATCTATATATGACATCTTTTGTCTACAACTAAGGGGGTATTGCAAGATAAGTGTCATCAGTTTCTCCGTATTTACATTCTGAAACTCGTTGAGAAGTTCGGGGTTTCTGAAGAAGTCATTGAAGTACTTCTTGCGATCTGCAAAAACGTTGGTATTTTGAGAGTATTCTTCTAAGATATCCTCCCAGAGTAAGCGATAAATAGTTTCTTTGGCCATTCGGCAGATAAACACACTGTCAACCCAATCAGCAATAAACTCTATAAGTTCGTCGTCCGTTAATAAAGCACTTATACGCTTCCCCTCAAGGCGGCCGCTGATCTCGCCACCGAGTCGTATCAATACAATAATTTCCCGCTTGGAGCGTCTAAGGCGATCGCCTGCATCGAGGTTCTCCTTGATATCGGCAACCAACTCTTCCACTTCTCTCGGGACCCCGTGATCATCGCTAAACTGGGCCGCAACAAAGGTGTTAATGAAAAAGAGACTTGTAGATAAAATTACAATCAGTTTGTTCATAGAATTCCCTCCGACAATTTTATCTCAAGTGTGGCCCTAAAACCTCTTTCTTCAGGGAGAGGATGTGAGGCCACGCCCTTCGGCGAGAAAAAAAAATATTGTCTTTTGAAGAATATCATAATATATTGGATTTGTCGGAACAAAAACCGACCTACCGTAGGGACTACGGGATGTGAAGCTCGTGGAGACGGTGTAAGACCTAGGAACTCGTGTTCTAGGCGTTTGTCGGTGAAGCAAGAATCTCCTCACTTTAGTGAGGGGTAGTTCAATAGAAGTGTCATTATTAAGATTGTCAAAAATATCTCGATGAGAAGAATTTTAGTTATCTTGTCTCCCGACCTACGGCCTTGAGAACCTTTTTTGCTGCAAGTTCGATAGGGGTGCCCGGACCGAAGATGGCCTTTACACCTTTTTCATAAAGAAAATCGTGATCCTGTTTAGGAATAATACCCCCGAGAACAACGATAATTTCGGATGCTTGCCGAGACTCTAGGTGTTCAATGAGTTTGGGAACTAAGCTTTTATGGCCGCCGGCCTGTGAGGAAATACCGATGACATGAACATCATTTTCTACGGCCTGTTTGGCAATTTCTTCCGGAGTAGAAAAAAGAGGGGCCAAGTCAACGTCAAAACCCATGTCGGAAAAAGATGTGGCAATAATCTTGGCCCCGCGGTCGTGGCCGTCTTGTCCCATCTTGGCCACGAGGATTCTCGGCCGTCTGCCGTGGTCTTTTTCAAAGGAAAGAATAGTATCCGTAAGATTTTTCCAATTCATCTCTTCATTATAGGCCTTTGAGAAGATTCCCGAAACGCTTCGTTGAGTAATTTGATAACGCCCCCAAATCTTTTCTAATGCCCATGAGACCTCGCCAACCGTGGCCCTGGCCTTCACGGCCTTGACGGCAAGATTGAGAGCATTGCCTCGACCGGTTTGAGCATATTGCGTGAGGTCTGCCAAAGATTTTTCAACGGCGGAGTTATTGCGATTACTTTTAATTTTTTTAAGTCTCTCTTCTTGTTTTTTTCTGACAGCATTGTTGTCAATCTCAAAAACATCAATATCTTCTTGAACCGCTGATTTATATTTATTGACTCCGACAATAACATCCTCCCCTTTATCAATCCTCGTTTGTTTCAAAAGTGCAGCTTCCTCAATTTTGAGTTTTGGATGTCCTTTTTCAATGGCCAAGGCCATGCCTCCCATAGAATCGATTTCGTCAATGATTTCACGGGCCTTGTTTATAAACTCCCAGGTTAAGGACTCCATCATATAGGACCCCCCCCAGGGATCAATCACATTGGCGACACCTGTTTCCTCTTGCAAGATAAGTTGTGTATTGCGAGCAATAGAGGAGGAAAATTCTGTAGGCAGCCCTACGGCCTCATCGAAAGAATTGGTATGAAGAGATTGGGTTCCTCCAAATACAGCGGCCATGGCCTCAATGGTTGTTCTTACAATATTGTTGTAAGGGCCCTGATGTGTCAAAGACCAGCCCGAAGTTTGGCAATGAGTTCTTAAAATAGTAGATCGACTATTCTTGGGATTATAGCGAGAAACAATTTCATGCCACAAAAATCTTGCGGCCCTTAATTTGGCAATCTCTTTATAAAAATTCATCCCTATGCCAAAGAAAAAAGAAATTCTTGGAGCAAAGTCGTCAATATCAAGCCCGTTTTTCAGGCCCGTCTCAATGTATTCTTTGCCATTGGCCAAGGTGTAGGCCAATTCAAGAAGAAGATCAGCACCGGCCTCTTGCATATGATAGCCGGAAATAGAGATAGAATTAAACTTTGGCATATCTTTTGATGTGTAAGAAAAGATATCTGCAACGATTCTCATAGAATCTTTAGGCGGATAAATATAAGTATTTCTCACCATAAATTCTTTGAGAATATCGTTTTGGATAGTACCTCGAAGTTTGTTTAAGGAAACGCCTTGTTCTTCTGCGGCCACAATGTAACTTGCCAGTATGGGCAAAATGGCCCCATTCATTGTCATCGATACGGAGATTTTATCGAGAGGAATACCTTTAAAGAGAATTTTCATATCTTCGACAGTATCAACGGCCACACCGGCCTTCCCTACATCTCCTTGGACTCTAGGGTGATCGGAATCGTATCCTCTATGTGTGGCCAAATCAAAGGCCACGGAAATCCCTTGGGCCCCTGCAGCTAAAGATTTTTTGTAAAACGCATTGGATTCTTCGGCCGTGGAAAACCCGGCGTATTGACGAATTGTCCAAAGGCGTCCCCTATACATACTGGCCCTTGCCCCTCGAATAAAAGGAGGCAATCCGGGCAGTGTATTACTGCTCTCGATGTTTTCTATATCTTCGGCAGTGTAAAGTGCCTTAAGATTAATTCCCTCCGAGATATCCGATTCGAGTTGAGTATCTTTTAATTCTTTTTGTAAAAGATTTTTCCATTGTTTGCCGTTTTTTATAGATGCTTTTTTCAAAAAGTTTCCAAAACCTCGTTAACACGGCCGTTTTCGGTGCTTTTTATTTCCTTGGGGAAAATGTCATTTTTTGAGAAAATTTTTCGTAACCTTTTTTATCCCTCTTTTTTCATTTTTCAGAGAGGATTTTGAAAAATGCGCTTTGCGCTGTACCGAAAACTGCTGAGAAAACGCTTCAATCATCTTTTGCTCCTTTTTCAACAAGGAGGTCTCTGATCTCTTGAATTTTTGCTAGTTGAAAAGGAGTTTTTCCGGTGTTAGTTTTACTCTCAATATCCGCTCCACGGTCAAGCAATAAAGTGGCAACGTCGGTGTGTCCACGCCAAGCAGCATAGTGAAAAGCTGTGTAACCAATATATCTAGTTTTACTCTCAACATCCGCTCCACGGTCAAGCAATAAAGTGGCAACGTCGACGTGACCGTACCGAGCTGCATCGTGAAGAGGGGTGTTGCCGTATTTATCCATAGCAAAAATAATCCATGGTTTTTGCTCAATGATCTCACGAATCCTTTCTAAGTTCGGATTGTCGCTTTTAATAATCTCTTGAAGTCTTTCTTCTGCGATTTCAATTTCGATTGTGTATTGCGCCTCCGTTTGAAAAACTGAGATGAGAGATAGGGAAATCACCAAAAAAAGTTTTGAAAGTAAGTGCTTTCTCTCTAAAGGTTTTTTAAAATTTTTCATTGCCATTTTGTTCTCCTAATGTTTTGGAAAAGCATGATTGCTTTTCCTTGATTTGTATTATTAAAACCCTGCAAATATGCAAAGTCAATCCCTTAAAATAAGCATCTAAAAAAACAGGAGAAAACCCCGGCAGTTTTCGGTGTTTTTTATTTTTCAGAGAGGATTTTGAAAAATGCGCTTTGCGCTGTGCCGAAAACTGCTGAGAAAACGCTTCAATCGTCTTTTGCTCCTCTTTCAACAAGGAGGCCTCTGATCTCTTGATTTTTTGCTAGTTGAAAAGGAGTTTTTCCGGCGTTAGTTTTACTTTCAATATCCGCTCCACGGTCAAGCAATAAAGTGGCAACGTCGAGGTCTCCATTCCGAGCAGCACGGTGAAGAGCTGTGTAACCATGTTTAGTTTTACTCTCAACATCCGCTCCACGGTCAAGCAATAAAGTGGCAACGTCGAGGTATCCGAGCAAAGCAGCATCGTGAAGAGCTGTGTAACCGTGTTTAGTTTTACTCTCAACACTCGCTCCACGGTCAGCAACGTCGAGATATCCTCTCCAAACAGCAAGAGCTGTGTAACCGTGTTTAGTTTTACTCTCAACATCCGCTCCACGGTCAAGCAATAAAGTGGCAACGTCGAGGTGTCCATTCCGAGCAGCACGGTGAAGAGCTGTGTAACCTTGTTTAGTTTTACTCTCAACATCCGCTCCACGGTCAAGCAATAAAGTGGCAACGTCGAGGTGTCCATTCCGAGCAGCACGGTGAAGAGCTGTGTAACCGTGTTTAGTTTTACTCTCAACATCCGCTCCGCGGTCAAGCAATAAAGTGGCAACGTCGAGGTGTCCATTCCGAGCAGCACGGTGAAGAGCTGTGTAACCTTGTTTAGTTTTACTCTCAACAGTCGCTCCACGATCAAGCAGAAAAGTGGCAACGTCGATCCGCCCATGCCGAGCAGCATTGTGAAGAGCTGTGTAACCAAATTTATCTTTGCTCTCAACAGTCGCTCCACGGTCAAGCAATAAAGTGGCAACGTCGAGATATCCTTTCAAAGCAGCATAGTGAAAAGCTGTGTAACCAATATATCTAGTTTTACTCTCAACATCCGCTCCACGGTCAAGCAATAAAGTGGCAACGTCGACGTGACCGTACCGAGCTGCATCGTGAAGAGGGGTGTTGCCGTATTTATCCATAGCAAAAATAATCCATGGTTTTTGCTCAATGATCTCACGAATCCTTTCTAGGTTCGGATTGTCCCTTTTAATACTCTCTTGAAGTCTCTCTTCTTCGATTTCAATTTCGATTATGTATTGTGCCTCCGTTTGAAAAACTGAGATGAGAGATAGAGAAATCACCAAAAAAAGTTTTGAAAGCAAGTGCTTTCTCTCTAAAGGGTTTTTTAAATTTTTCATTTCCATTTTGTTCTCCTAATGTTTTGGAAAAGCGTGATTGTTTTTCCTTGATTTTTAGTATTAAAACCCTGCAAATATGCAAAGTCAATCCCTTAAAATAAGCATCTAAAAACAGGAGAAAACCCCGGCAGTTTTCGGTACTTTTTATTTTTCAGAGGGGATTTTGAAAAATGCGCTTTGCGCTGTGCCGAAAACTGCTGAGAAAACGCTTCAATCGTCTTTTGCTCCTCTTTCAACAAGGAGGCCTCTGATCTCTTGATTTTTTGCTAGTTGAAAAGGAGTTTTTCCGGCGTTAGTTTTACTTTCAATATCCGCTCCACGGTCAAGCAGTAAAGTGGCAACGTCGAGGTGTCCATTCCGAGCAGCACTGTGAAGAGCTGTGTAACTATCTTTAGTTTTACTCTCAACATCCGCTCCACGGTCAAGCAATAAAGTGGCAACGTCGAGGTGTCCATTCCGAGCAGCACGGTGAAGAGCTGTGTTACCATGTTTAGTTTTACTCTCAACATCCGCTCCACGATCAAGCAATAAAGTGACAACGTTGAGGTATCCATACCGAGCAGCATTGTGAAGAGGTGTGTAACCATATTTATCTTTACTCTCAACATCCGCTCCACGATCAAGCAATAAAGTGGCAACGTTGAGGTATCCATACCGAGTAGCATTGTGAAGAGGTGTGAAACCAATATATTTAGTTTTACTCTCAATATCCGCTCCACGGTCAAGCAATAAAGTGACAACGTCGAGGTGTTCGTACCAAATAGCACGGTGAAGAGCTGTGTAACCGTCTTTAGTTTCACTCTCAACATTCGCTCCACGGTCAAGCAATAAAGTGGCAACGTCGAGGTATTCTTTCCCAGCAGCTTTGTGAAGAGCTGTGAAACCACGATCCTTAGTTTTACTTTCAATATCCGCTCCACGGTCAAGCAATAAAGCGACAACGTCGGTGTGTCCACGCCAAGCAGCATAGTGAAGAGCTGTGTAACCACTATTTGTAGTTTTACTCTCAACATTCGCTCCACGGTCAAGCAATAAAGCGGCAACATCGACCTGTCCGTACCAAGCAGCATCGTGAAGAGCTGTGTAACCACTATATTTAGTTTTACTCTCAATATCCGCTCCACGGTCAAGCAATAAAGTGGCAACGTCGAGGTATCCTTTCCCAGCAGCATAGTGAAGAGCTGTGGAACCACTATATTTAGTTTTACTCTCAACATTCGCTCCACGTTCAAGCAATAAAGTGGCAACGTCGAGGTGTCCATACCGAGCAGCATCGTGAAGAGGGGTGTTGCCGTCTTTATCCATAGCAAAAACAATCCATGGTTTTTGCTCAATGATCTCACGAATCCTTTCTAGGTTCGGATTGTCCCTTTTAATACTCTCTTGAAGTCTCTCTTCTTCGATTTCAATTTCGATTGTGTATTGTGCCTCCGTTTGAAAAACTGAGATGAGAGATAGAGAAATCACCAAAAAAAGTTTTGAAAGCAAGTGCTTTCTCTCTAAAGGGTTTTTTAAATTTTTCATTTCCATTTTGTTCTCCTAATGTTTTGGAAAAGCGTGATTGTTTTTCCTTGATTTTTAGTATTAAAACCCTGCAAATATGCAAAGTCAATCCCTTAAAATAAGCATCTAAAAACAGGAGAAAACCCCGGCAGTTTTCGGTACTTTTTATTTTTCAGAGGGGATTTTGAAAAATACGCTCTGCGCTGTACCAAAAACTGCTGAGAAAACGCTTCAATCGTCTTTTGCTCCTCTTTCAACAAGGAGGCCTCTGATCTCTTGATTTTTTGCTAGTTGAAAAGGAGTTTCTCTGGCGTCATTTCTGCTTTCAACATCCGCCCCACGGTCAAGCAATAAAGTGGCAACGTCGAGGTCTCCATTCCGAGCAGCACGGTGAAGAGCTGTGTTACCATGTTTAGTTTTACTCTCAACATCCGCTCCACGGTCAAGCAATAAAGCGGCAACATCGACCTGTCCGTACCAAGCAGCATTGTGAAGAGCTGTGTAACTATCTTTAGTTTTACTCTCAATATCCGCTCCGCGGTCAAGCAATAAAGCGGCAACGTCGAGGTGTCCATTCCAAGCAGCATAGTGAAGAGCTGTGTAACCATATTTATTTTTACTCTCAACATTCGCTCCACGGTCAAGCAATAAAGTGGCAACGTCGAGGTGTCCCTTCCGAGCAGCTTCGTGAAGAGCTGTGTAACTATATTTAGTTTTACTCTCAACATTCGCTCCACGGTCAAGCAATAAAGTGGCAACGTCGAGATATCCTTTCAAAGCAGCACGGTGAAGAGCTGTGTAACCATATTGATCTTTACTCTCAACATTCGCTCCACGGTCAAGCAATAAAGTGGCAACGTCGAGGTGTCCCTTCCGAGCAGCTTCGTGAAGAGCTGTGTAACTATATTTAGTTTTACTCTCAACATCCGCTCCACGGTCAAGCAATAAAGTGGCAACGTCGAGGTGTCCATTCCGAGCAGCATTGTGAAGAGCTGTGTAACTATCTTTAGTTTTACTCTCAACATTCGCTCCACGGTCAAGCAATAAAGTGGCAACGTCGAGGTGCCCGTACCGAGCAGTATCGTGAAGAGGGGTGTTGCCGTCTTTATCCATAGCAAAAATAATCCATGGTTTTTGCTCAATGATCTCACGAATCCTTTCTAAGTTCGGATTGTCGCTTTTAATAATCTCTTGAAGTCTCTCTTCTTCCATTTCAATTGTGTATTGCGCCTCCGTTTGAAAAACTGAGATGAGAGATAGGGAAATCACCAAAAAAAGTTTTGAAAGCAAGTGCTTTCTCTCTAAAGGTTTTTTAAAATTTTTCATTGCCATTTTGTTCTCCTAATGTTTTGGAAAAGCATGATTGCTTTTCCTTGATTTTGTATTATTAAAACCCTGCAAATATGCAAAGTCAATCCTTTAAAATAAGCATCTAAAAACAGGAGAAAAACCCCGGCAGTTTTCGGTACTTTTTATTTTTCAGAGGGGATTTTGAAAAATGCGCTTTGCGCTGTACCGAAAACTGCTGAGAAAACGCTTCAATCATCTTTTGCTCCTTTTTCAACAAGGAGGTCTCTGATCTCTTGAATTTTTGCTAGTTGAAAAGGAGTTTTTCCGGTGTTAGTTTTACTCTCAATATCCGCTCCACGGTCAAGCAATAAAGTGGCAACGTCGGTGTGTCCACGCCAAGCAGCATAGTGAAGAGCTGTGTAACCACTATTTGTAGTTTTACTCTCAACATTCGCTCCACGGTCAAGCAATAAAGCGGCAACATCGACCTGTCCGTACCAAGCAGCATCGTGAAGAGCTGTGTAACCACTATATTTAGTTTTACTCTCAATATCCGCTCCACGGTCAAGCAATAAAGCGACAACGTCGAGGTGTTCGTACCAAATAGCACGGTGAAGAGCTGTGTAACCGTCTTTAGTTTCACTCTCAACATTCGCTCCACGGTCAAGCAATAAAGTGACAACGTTGAGGTATCCATACCGAGCAGCATTGTGAAGAGGTGTGAAACCAGATTTAGTTTTACTCTCAACATCCGCTCCACGATCAAGCAATAAAGTGGCAACGTTGAGGTATCCATACCGAGTAGCATTGTGAAGAGGTGTGAAACCAATATATTTAGTTTTACTCTCAACATCCGCTCCACGGTCAAGCAATAAAGTGACAACGTCGAGGTGTCCATTCCGAGCAGCATCGTGAAGAGCTGTGTAACCAAATTTATCTTTACTCTCAACAGTCGCTCCGCGGTCAAGCAATAAAGTGACAACGTCGAGGGCCCCGTACAGAGACAAGCAGCACGGTGAAGAGCTGTGTAACCGTCTTTAGTTTTACTCTCAACATTCGCTCCACGATCAAGCAATAAAGTGACAAGGTCGAGGTGTCCATACCGAGCAGCATGGTGAAGAGGTGTGAAACCAGATTTAGTTTTACTCTCAACATCCGCTCCACGTTCAAGCAATAAAGTGGCAACGTCGAGGTGTCCGTACCGAGCAGTATCGTGAAGAGGGGTGTTGCCGTCTTTATCCATAGCAAAAATAATCCGTGGTTTTTGCTCAATGATCTCACGAATCCTTTCTAGGTTCGGATTCTCGCTTTTAATAATCTCTTGAAGTCTCTCTTCTGCGATTTCAATTTCAATTTCGATTGTGTATTGCGCCTCCGTTTGAAAAACTGAGATGAGAGATAGGGAAATCACCAAAAAAAGTTTTGAAAGTAAGTGCTTTCTCTCTAAAGGTTTTTTAAAATTTTTCATTGCCATTTTGTTCTCCTAATGTTTTGGAAAAGCATGATTGCTTTTCCTTGATTTGTATTATTAAAACCCTGCAAATATGCAAAGTCAATCCCTTAAAATAAGCATCTAAAAAAACAGGAGAAAACCCCGGCAGTTTTCGGTGTTTTTTATTTTTCAGAGAGGATTTTGAAAAATGCGCTTTGCGCTGTGCCGAAAACTGCTGAGAAAACGCTTCAATCGTCTTTTGCTCCTCTTTCAACAAGGAGGCCTCTGATCTCTTGATTTTTTGCTAGTTGAAAAGGAGTTTTTCCGGCGTTAGTTTTACTTTCAATATCCGCTCCACGGTCAAGCAGTAAAGTGGCAACGTCGGTGTGTCCGAGCTGAGCTACATAGTGAAGAGCTGTATAACCACTATTTTTAGTTTTACTCTCAACATCCGCTCCACGATCAAGCAATAAAGTGACAACGTTGAGGTATCCATACCGAGCAGCATTGTGAAGAGGTGTGAAACCAGATTTAGTTTTACTCTCAACATCCGCTCCACGATCAAGCAATAAAGTGGCAACGTTGAGGTATCCATACCGAGTAGCATTGTGAAGAGGTGTGAAACCAATATATTTAGTTTTACTCTCAATATCCGCTCCACGGTCAAGCAATAAAGCGACAACGTCGAGGTGTTCGTACCAAATAGCACGGTGAAGAGCTGTGTAACCGTCTTTAGTTTCACTCTCAACATTCGCTCCACGGTCAAGCAATAAAGTGGCAACGTCGGTGTGTCCGAGCTGAGCTACATAGTGAAGAGCTTTATAACCAGATTTATCTTTACTCTCAATATCCGCTCCACGGTCAAGCAATAAAGTGACAACGTCGAGGGCCCCGTACAGAGACAGAGCAGCACGGTGAAGAGCTGTGTAACCATATTGATCTTTACTCTCAACATTCGCTCCACGGTCAAGCAATAAAGTGGCAACGTCGAGGTGTCCCTTCCGAGCAGCTTCGTGAAGAGCTGTGTAACTATCTTTAGTTTTACTCTCAACATTCGCTCCACGGTCAAGCAATAAAGTGGCAACGTCGAGGTGTCCATACCGAGCAGCATCGTGAAGAGGGGTGTTGCCGTCTTTATCCATAGCAAAAATAATCCATGGTTTTTGCTCAATGATCTCACGAATCCTTTCTAAGTTCGGATTGTCCCTTTTAATACTCTCTTGAAGTCTCTCTTCTTCGATTTCAATTTCGATTGTGTATTGCGCCTCCGTTTGAAAAACTGAGATGAGAGATAGGGAAATCACCAAAAAAAGTTTTGAAAGCAAGTGCTTTCTCTCTAAAGGGTTTTTAAAATTTTTCATTGTCATTTTGTTCTCCTGCTTTGGTTGTGGAAAAACATGAGTGCTTTTCCTTTAAAATAAGCATCTAAAAACAGGAGAAAAACCCCGGCAGCTTTCGGTGTTTTTATTTTTCAGAGGGGATTTTGAAAAATGCGCTTTGCGCTGTACCAAAAACTGCTGATATTCCCCGCATCATATCGGGACCTTCTAGACGAGTAGTTAAAAATACCTTACAGTTTCCTCTTTGAAAGATTTTTTAGATTAGAAAGGAGTGTTATACGCATGAAGTCGAGAAAGTTTTTTAACTTTGCAAGAAAACTTGTAAAGAACTATAAGCTCGATGCTTTCTACTTTTCAAGTTTTGACGTTTATCTCAATGAATATACGAAAGAAGAAGAATGCCACCGCTATCTTGTCTCCAATTTTTCAGGTTCTACAGGAGAGGCCCTTTTGATCAAAGACTGCGTGCGGGTTTATGTGGATGGACGCTATTACGAACAGGCCGATAATGAGTGTGACCCGAATTGTGTAGATGTCGTTAAAACAACCTTTGATAGGCAAAATCTCCGGGCCCTTCAAGAAGACCTCAAAGAACTAGGAGTGCATTCCCTTGGCGTGGAGTCCGGTCGACTTTCGCTCTCCCTGTTTCGATCGTTGCAAAAATGTTGTACAATAAGGCCTTTTGAGTCCAATATCTTTGGGGATAAGGTTCCAAGAGTTTCAACTCTCGGAAGAGTTAAGTTTATCGACCGAAACTTTTCCGGAGAAGATTTCAAAGAGAAAATCCAAAAAGTACTTCGAGATGATCAGAGCATCTTCCTGAGCAAGTTGGATTCTCTTTGTTGGCTCTTAAATCTGCGTGGGTTTCAAATGCCTTATCACAGTGTAGTTAAGGCCAAGGGCTTGGTTTCTTCTAAGAAAGTTGTTCTCTTTGTTCCGGAGGACTCCCAAATTGATTCGGATGTCTCTCAGCGTTTTCACATCGTTAGATGTTGTGAAAAAAACTATGCCTCCAAATTGACAGAGGAACTTAAAGTATTGGATTCTACTGAAATTCTTTTTAATCCCAAAGAGACCTCGGCCCTTGATGCCAATTTTTTAGAGAAATATTTTCAGGGCCATATAGTGGAAACTTCGGGACTCGTGGTTTTTCAGAGTTTGAAAAATCCCGTTGAAATCAAATCTTTTGAGTATTCCTTTGACAAGGCCGATAGGGCCATTTTTAAAACACTTTCTTGGCTTAAAAAACATGCTTCTGAGAGAAATATTTCTGAGAGAGATTTTAGAGATAAAACGGAGGAACACTATCGCCTCGTCGGGGCCAAGTGCCAAAGTTTTGCCACTATTGCAGGATTTGGAAAAAATGCTTCTCTTATCCACTACGGAGACCCTAGGAACGATTGTTTTTTACATGAAGGAGATACGGCCCTTTTAGATTCCGGAGGAATCTTTGAAGAGGGACTGGCCACGGATTGTACGAGAACTATTCTTGGTTACGGGAAGGCCCTAGAAAAGAATAAACTTATCTATACTTTGGTGCTCATCGGATTTTTGAGAGTCCATCATACCTCCTTTAAAAAGGGAACTCCGGGAAAAGAGTTGGATGCTATTGCCAGAGAGGCCCTTAAGTCCCGTGGTTTTGATTATGCTCACGGAACAGGCCATGGGGTAGGTATTAATGTTCATGAGGAAGGATTTTCCCTTTCACCGGGTAGCGATATTCCTCTTGAAAAGGGAAAAGTCGGCTCCATTGAACCGGGAATCTATCTTCCCGATTTTGGAGGGGTCAGACTTGAGAACGTGGCCGTCGTAGAAGACAATCCGGTAAAAAAAGGATATTTGCGTTTTCGCCCTTTCGTTTTCTTAGGACTTGATCACGAACTTATTGACCTCGACCTTTTGACAAATGAAGAAAAAGGGTGGCTTTTTGATTATGAAACAGAATGTGCCAAACGAGGGCGATCATTTTATCATGCTTAACAATCTTCACATACCTCCAAACCTCATTCCTAATGATCCCCGTTTTGGAGTAGGGCCTTCGCTCATACCCTTGGAACATATAAAGAAACTCTACGATCAAGGCCCCCATTATATGGGAACAGGCCATCGGGGCCCTCCCTTCAAAGACATTGTCAAAAGCGTGCGGGAAAATGTCGCTCGTTATTTTAAACTCCCAAAAGATTATACGGTATTGATGGGAAACGGCGGGGCCACACTATTGTTTGATATGATAGGTCTCGGACTCGTCAGGGAGTCCTCCGTTCATTATACTTGTGGAGAATTTTCCAAGAAGTGGTATAAGGCCCATAAAAATATTCCTTGGATTAAAGCGCAAGAAGTGTCCGTAGATTACGGAATGGGCATTACTCCATTGGAAGAAACGTTTGGCGACGCAGATCTTATTGCCTGTACGCTCAATGAAACATCCACCGGTGCTATGGTTGATCGTTTTCCGGAAATTCACGGACGAGATATTCTTCTTGGCATTGATGCTACCAGTGGGGCCGCCCAGTGTCCTTGTGATGTTTCAAAAGTCGATGTCTTCTTTTTTTCTCCACAGAAAGTCTTTGCAAGTGACGGCGGTCTGTTCGTCTGCATCCTCTCACCCAAAGCTAAGGCCAGGGCCGAAGAGATTAACGCAAATCTCGGCCGTTATATACCTCATATCATGAATTGGAAAACATGCATTGAACACTCGGAAAAGAATCAAACCTACACGACTGCGGCCCTAGCAACGGTATTTCTCTTAAACGAACAACTGGAAAAACTCATTTCTTTTGGAGGGTATGAAAAAGTTCAAGAGTATGCTCGAAAAAAGGCAACGTTTGTTTACGGATGGGCCGATAAAAAAGACTATCTGGCCCCCTATATTAAAGAGGAAAGGTATCGATCTCTTAGTGTTTGTACGATTGATGTAGATGAAAAATATAATGTCTCTCCTATCCTCAATTTTCTCAAAGAGCAACGACTTGTCTATAATATCAATTCCTATAGAAAACTTAAGAGAAACCAATTCAGAGTGGCCGTCTTTCACGGTATTGCGTTTGAAAACCTTCAAAAACTAACGGGCCTACTCTCTTTTCTTATTGAGAAAATGTAGAGAGAGTCCCCCCGTAATTAAGACTTGGATTAAAATAAGGATTTTTGTTGTTACAAAATTGGGGAAGGCATGGAAGGGCGAAACCGCTTAGGCCGTGAAAAAAATCAGGGGTTTGACGAACCATTAGTTGATAGAGGTATTCTTGGTTTTTTGAATAGATCGCTTGATTGTAAAGGGCCTGATGATTGGGGCGAAAAATTCCCATCATAAGAGTCTGAGAGATGTTGGGCATACTTTCCTTGAGAGCATGGGCGAACAGTTCTCCACTACCGGGCCTTTTACCCCTTCTCTGAGGTCCTCTATAGTAACCTTTTTTTCGGGATTGAAGAAATCGTTGAACTCTTAATTCCGCAAGCTGTTTTTGTTCTGCCTCGACGTTAAGGCGAGGAGCATTTTGTCTCAAATAGGCCGTAATCTTTTTTACATCACCTAAAAACTCTTTTAGCTCTCCAAAAGGAGTTTCCTTGGGACATATCTTGTTGACGGTAACATCGTTTTGGTTGATCTCACAATCTCGTAGAATTCTTGGTAAGATACGGCCGTCAACAATCCGGGAATATTCTTCATAATTAGAACCGGCCTTTATCCGTATAATTTTTTCTCTTGTGATTTCACGTTGATTCTCTAAATCTTGACGCTCTTCCGTTGTAAAAGATATTTGCTCCTCACTTTTTTTGAGAAGATTTTTGTAGATAGTGATAAACCCTTTTACGGCCGTTTCATCGGCATTGGACAACAATTCGCAGGGCCTTGATTGTAGAGGCACCCTTGGGGAGCATTGAAAATACTCTCTAAGGCCTTCCCCGTATCTATCGACGGGCCTTGAAAACACAAGAGGGTTTTGAGAATCTTTCATGGCCTGGGCCACATGGCCTACCAATTCTCTCTCCTTTTCATTGATCGCTTCAAGTCCTTCTGCTAACATGATTTTGAGTACAAGGCGATCATAGTCTTCTTGGAGTTCTCCTAGAGTCTTGGCCTCTGTCGTAGGGCGCAAACTCTCTCGCATAGAAAGAAAATATTCTCCGGCCTGTTTAACCTCGCAACACCTTTGAGAATACGAACAATTGCGACCCCATCCTTCAGGAAAGGCCCTAGAGTAATGTCGTCCCAAGATTTCTCTTAGAGAGGATTCCTCTGCAAGAAAACAATTTGGCAACAACAGAAATACCGTAGTAAAAAAACGCCATACCATATTGCTCTTATCGGACCAAAAGAAAGAGAAGTGAGACTTTTCATTTTGGAATTGAAGATAGTGTTGATGGCCGAATTGTTATGGAAGCTGAAGTTTTTTAGTCCCCTATTTTTTTGTTTTGCGCTTGTTAGATGAATTCTGCTAAACACGTGAGTGAGGAGTTCTCAATCTAATTTAGCAACATTATTTTTGATATGCATCTCAGTTTTTTCTTAACTTTTCAATGGAAGAAACGGAAAGAACTACACAAAAGACAAAAACACATCTCAAACAAAAGAAGGTTTCTACAAACGATGACATTAGTTACCTTCTACATGGAGAATAGAATTATTAAAAAAGTTATCTTTTACTCTATTGTACTAATGACAGATTATCTTCATGCTAGAAAATCATGTGGCCATGGCCATTTTAATTCCCCTAACGAATGTGTAAAAGTAAAGATTCCAAAAAACGGAAAACTAAATATTCTCGGGAATAATTGGGCTTGCCAAGAAGGATTTTTCAAATCGGGAAATGCTTGTAAAAAAGTTACAAATCGGGAAATGTTTGTACAAAAGTGGCAATACCTAAAAACGGGAAACTAAATATTCTCGGGAATAATTGGACTTGCCAAGAAGGATTTTTCAAATCGGGAAATGCTTGTAAAAAAGTGGCAATACCTAAAAACGGAAAACTAAATATTCTCGGGAATAATTGGACTTGCCAAGAAGGATTTTTCAAATCGGGAAATGTTTGTACAAAAGTGGCAATACCTAAAAACGGAAAACTAAATATTCTCGGGAATGATTGGGACTGTAAAGAAGGGTATAAAAAAGTGCGGGCCGGATGTAGAAAAATGACAGCTGCCGAAAAAGAAACCTTTGAAAAACAAAGACAACTTTTTCTTAGAAGAATGAAAACCAATTACTCATCCTCTCTACATTCCAACGTAAATATTTCTTCAAAATCATTCAGTTGTAGCAAAGACATCTTAAATGGAGGTTATGATAGCTGTAGTTTGAGCTTCTATTTGAATGTAGACTTATCGAATACTGATCTTAATTTAGATATTGAGTATGAGTGTCGTGCAGAGGTTGAATATAGTTATGTAGATAAAGACGATATCGGAAAGTCAGGATATGTCTATAAACGCACTGACAATGTTAGCGAAGAAGAATCTGTTACCGTAAATGTTTCCCTCGGCAGTGGTTATGAAAGCGTCTCTATGAACTTTGATGTATCTAAATATTCTTATATTACAACTTCTGCGGAGTTACAAAGCTTAGAATGCGAAAAAGAATAATGATGAGGCATTAAAGTTTTTTTTAAGGCCTCTTACTTTTTCCGTCCTCCATTCTACATACGAATATTTTTTTTCCATTTGATTGCATCATTATCGGTTATATCGCTAGGATAACAAAGAGGCAAATATCCTCCGGGTCTGCTATAAGCACTTCGTCTTCACCCGTATATTTGCGGGAGAGGTGGGAAATATCCCTATACCGTTTCTTGATGCCGATTATGCACACTAAAAGATGCTAATGAAAAATAGATTTTATCCCATCGTGAAAGCAGTAGATGCGGCCAAGAAACTCAATATTGTTTCCATTGATAATAATTCCGCTATAATCAGGTACGGCCAAAATAGGTTTTGATATTTTCAGAGACTGTTTGAGAAGTTCTCTCTCATAACGATATGAATTTTTATAATGGGGGAAAAATTCAAAATGAGAAAGATTAAGCCCTGCCCAGTTAGTGAGATTCTCCGAATTTTCATCACAATCAAATTCCGGATAACTCGCAGGAGCAATGGACGGCCCCATAATAATCCCTCCGGCACTTAATCCCGTGAGCGTTCCTCCTTTTTTGACAAATTTTTTCAAGAGAAAAAAGGCCTCACTTTTTTTGAGATATTTCAAAAAATAAAATGTATCACCTCCGGAAAGATGGATCATATCACTTTTAAAAACTTCTTTTAAAAGAGTGTTGTCCGGACTTTGATCAATAGGGAAATAGAGAAATCTTGACAATCTAAAAGATTTAAACCCCTCAACAAATTCTCTAAAATCTTCTTCCGCACCATAGGAATAAGAGGGAATATAGGTAATCAAAGGAGATTTTTTCTCCATAAGGAGTAAGGCCTTCTTATTAATACTGTGATTTAAGTCGTAAAATCCACCACCGTAAAAGACAAGTTTCACAACCCCTCTCTGTAATGTCTTACAATGGAAATCATACTTTTCATAAGTTTTGAAGGCCGTCCTTTCCTTTCTCGTTCCTTTTGAGGTATATTATCGGGGTCAAAATTTTGATATCGAAGAAAATAGGAAACAACGCCATAGATTTCATCGGGAGTCAATTTAGGTCTATGATTCATTATTTTATCGGTCACAAGAGTAATAGAGTCTCCCGTTACTCGATCATATTTATTAATAATTGAACTTCTCATAGTCACTTCTAATAATTTCTTCTTGATACTTGTCTTTGCATATTCTGCAACTTTCTTGACGGCCTCTCTATAGAGTTCCTGAAATTCTTTAATTTTCTTTCTCCTATAGGATGTGAGCATGAGGTCTTCCTTCTTAGCATAAGTCGATTTAACAATCTCAATAAACTCTTCTCCACTGAGATATTCATCTCTAGAAAGAAATATTTCCGGAAGCTCTCTTAAGATATCTCTCATACAAAAAATAGCGTTCCAATTTATCCCATCGGCAACTTCATAAATTCCTTCAATGGATTTGGCCCTTTCAAAGTAGGTAAACACTTTTCTGAAGTCTCTCAAAAAATCTACATGATTTTCAGCAATATAATGAATATCCTTTTTTGAAAATCCTATTTTGTAGGCCAAATTAAAATCCTTTTGACGTTGAAAAAAATTCTCAAATCTTGTTAGGAATTTTGAACGAGCATAGAATTTAATATTCTTTTTTTTCTTTGTTAGAAGATAATCGATCATCTGAGCAAAAGTTTGAATAATGTATTTGACTTTAGATTTTTGCTCGATAATCGTTGTTGAATATCTCTCAACATCATCATAACGATACTCACTGTGAAAAAGTCCAAATTGACGAACAGAGCCATAGTCGATAATTCCCCCATCGAGAAGAATATTATCTCCATCCCAATCAAACCAACAGAAGATATAATTATCCTCAAAACAAGCGGCCACCGTGGCGAAATTTTCTACAATTTTTTCTAAAAAATAGAGGTATTTTTGATGATCATCGCGGGGAACAGCGGCCCACTGTTTGTTTTGAATTTGTCTTTCAATGTAATAGTCTACAACCTTTTTAAGGTTATCATAATTGTTTTGCTTTAAATAACAAAACATATGGGAAGGCCTTATAAGATTCTCATGGGCCCTGATGGTAATGCCTATTCCTTCCCCATAATCAATCACTAAAAGAACTCTCTCTGTGGGAATATGATTTTTCCTCATGATTTCACTAAAAAGGGCCGTAGAAAGTCCTTCATCAAGTTCCGAATACCCACAACCGTAAGAAATGGAGGTATCTCCTGTTTTATAAAACTTGTCATTGATATTTGATGCCGGTGACAATATGGTGGCCCCCGTTCCACAACTTGTAACATCCCAAAGTTTTCCTTGATGAGAAACTGCTCCGTTCCAAATACTTCTCCCGTCTCCTGATGTTTTACCTTGCTTGTTTGGATGTTGGAGCTGAAGATAACGAGTGGCCATATATTTATTAGGCCGAATATCTTCTTGAGGATAATTGATATTGTTTAATCCTTCATATTCATTAATAATCACAAGCCCAAATGTATAGAGAATTTTTTTTTCTAATTTTTTATTCATTTTTTCCGGATGATCATCCGGTATAAGTCCCATTTCTTTGGCCAAATCATAATTAAAATGGCCGACTCTTCCCCCTTTTCTTGTTCGTACCTTATAAAGGACAACAGAATCAGGAACGGCCTCTTGAAGCGGGTGACGCCCGTCAATTTGATCAAAAGAGGAATACGTTTGACAAGAATAATCAGGCTTATTTAAAGCTTGTTTTAACACTCCCATCGTCTTTATTATATCATCTTGGCCTTCAAACGGGGAAAGCTGGAAATAAAATCCTTTAAGTAGAAATAAAACTCAACCGTTTGACTTGTTTAAAAACCTTGGCGAAACTTTCTCGCCTGTGTTTATTGCGGCCGTAGCTCAGCTGGATAGAGCATCTGACTACGGATCAGAAGGTCGTAGGTTCGAATCCTACCGGTCGCGCCATTTTATTCACCTTTTGAACTACCCCTGCCTAAAGGGAGGAGATTCTTGCTTCCCCGACAACTGCCTTAGGCACAAGTACCTTTGGTCTTACACTGTCTCCACAAGCTGTCACGGTAGTCCCTACCGCCAAAACATTCTTTGCCGCATTGATGTCTCGGTCGTGAGTACTCCCACAACTTGGACAATCCCAACGACGCATACTTAATTGCAATTCTTTGTTTCTATATCCACAATGTGAGCAATCTTGGGACGTGAATTTTGGGGAAACTTTTTTCAATTCCCTACCGTACCAATCACATTTATACTCAAGGAAATTTACAAGACTTCCCCAAGAACTGTCACTTATGGACTTAGAAAGTTTTCTATTCCTAACCATTCCTTTTGTGTTCAAGTCCTCGATATAGACCACTTGGTTCTTGCGAACTATATCCGTACTTAACTTATGGAGGAAGTCCTTCCTGGAATTTCTTATCTTTGAGTGGACTCGTGCCACAAGGTTTCTCTGTTTTTCTCTATTCTTTGAACCCTTCTTTTTACGAGACAGGGACTTTTGTTCCATTCTTAGTTTGCTCTCTTGAATGTAAGTATACTTCGGATTGCCCGATTGAAAACCGTCGCTACCAACTGCTACATCCTTGATTCCCATATCTAGGCCGATTGTTTTTCTTACAAGCGCCAAGGGGCGCATCTTCTCTTCTACCGGTATCGAAACAAAGTAACTTCCGTCACAATCTTTGGATATTGTTAACGATGAGGGCGTTCCTGCGGTGGAACCGCAAAATTTTCTCGACCATACAGGTTGTATCCCTCCCAATTTCGCAACCTTTAAAATGCCGTCTCGAAAAGTGAATCCATTCTTCATGTAGTTGGCCGATTGTTTCCCGGCCCTATTCTTGAAACGTGGATATTTTGCCAATCTCTTAAAAAAGTTAGAATACGCCCTATCTAAATGCCTTAAAGATTGCTGAAGCGTCACACTTGAAACATCAGACAACCACTCCTTTTCAAACTTTAGTTCTTTCAGTCTTTTGGACGTTTCATTGTAACCGAGACCTTTACCGGTTTTTTCATACGCCGTCTTCCTATCTTGAAGGCCCCAATTATAGACAAAACGAACACAACCAAAGGTTTGGGCCAACATCTTCTTTTGGGTCTTATTCGGATAGAATCGGTATTTGTATGCTCGCTTGACTACCTTCATCATCTCAACTATACTTGGTCTCATTTGAAAAGTCAAACAAGCAATGACAGGATTCGTAAGGGAAGGCATTGTGTCTTTGCTTTAACCGTGCATTTGGTCTTTATGCCAAAATATCGGCGAAAAGTATTCTCAAAAGAATTACTTGATATTGTACAAAGCTATTTTGAGAAGGTTTTGGACGATTTTGAAGCAACTTTAGTGGAATTTAACGGAGAATCCGATCATGTGCATCTTCTCATCGAATATCCACCAAAACACTCTATCTCAAGAATGGCAAATTCTTTAAAAGGCGTTTCAAGTAGATATTTGAGGCAATATCATTGGAAAAAAGTTTCTCCTTTTCTTTGGGGAAAGGCATTTTGGAGTCCAAGCTATTTCGCAGGAAGTGCCGGAGGTGCAACTATTGAAAAGCTTAAGCAATACATCGAAGAACAAAATACTCCATCTTAAGAAAAATCTATTTGTTCAGGCCACAAATCGTTCTCGCCGAAGGGCGTGGCCTCACATCCTCTCCCTGAAGGAAGAAGTTTTAGGGCCACACTTGAGATAAACGGACGGGTTCATTCCATTAATTCGGTGATAGAATGTAATTAAAACATCGCTTTTTTCCTTGAGTTTTCACCTTGACAATACCGCCATAATCCAAGTCTACTAATAGTTTATAATTTTTAACATGGAGGAGACCTTTGTAGGATGAAAAACATATCGATTGTTATGCTGGCCTTTACAGGCCTTTTTTTGGTGTCGTGTTCTCGCAAGAAAGATTTTGACGGTAAGGTTCTTAAGTTGGCCATCACGCAAACCGTGAAAGGAATGGACCCTATTTATGCAAGTGATCTCTATTCAGGGAGAGAAATTGCAAGGGTTTATGAAGGGCTGCTGGAATACAATTATGTCAGGCCCTATGAACTTGTGCCTAACTTGGCCCAAAGTATGCCCGTTATCACGGATAACGGACTCACTTATACATTTAAAATTCTCTCGGGAGTCTTTTTTCACGATTCTCCTGCTTTTCCCCAAGGGAAAGGAAGAGAACTTACGGCCCAAGATTTTGTCTATTCACTTAAAAGACTTGCCGATGCTAAACTTCAAGGCCTTGGTTGGTGGCCATTTGACGGAAAAATCAAAGGACTCAATAAATGGAGAGATAAATATAAAGATGTGAAACAATCTAATTATGACGAAGATGTTGAGGGACTCAAGGCCCTAGGTAAGTATACACTGCAAATCAAACTCAATAGGCCTTTTCCTCAACTTCTCTACGCTCTTGCGATGCCTTTTTCTTTTGTCGTTGCAAGAGAGGCCGTCCAACACCATGGGCCTGAGTTTCTTAACTATCCCGTAGGAACCGCTGCTTTTACTTTGAAACAATTCAGCCAGTCAAATCAAATCGTCTATGAAAAAAATCCTAATTTTCGCAAAAAAACATTTCCTTGTAATGCTGTTAATCAATACAAACCCCTTGTCGATGATTACTGCGGAAAACAGTTACCTTTTTTGGATAAAATTATCGTTAATGTTATTGTTGAAGATCAACCGCGATGGTTAAACTTTCAAAAGGGAAAGATTGATCTGATCGCTGTACCAAAAGATAATTTCGAATCTGTTATTCCCGATGGAAAAGAACTCGCACTCCAATACAAAGATAAAGGCATCTCTCTTATTGTTACCCCTTCCTTAGATGTAACCTATACGGGTTTTAACCACGACATGCCATTGTTTAAAAACAAAAAACTTAGACAGGCCATGATGTCGGTCTACGATTCCAAGAAGGCCAATAAATTGTTTTACAACGGCACGGCCCTAGGGGCCGATTCTATTATTCCTCCGGGCATCCCCGGATTTATTAAAAACTTTGAGTCCCCTTATAGATATAAAGGACCGAAGAGTCTTCAAAACGCAAAACAACTCTTAAAAGAGGCCGGGTACCCCGAAGGAAAGGGCCTCCCAGAAATTACACTCGATATCCCGGCCTCTACGGTTTCAAGACAGATGGGTGAATTTTTTGTGGGACAAATGAAGGCCCTTAACATCAACATTCGTCTCAATCAAAATACTTGGCCCGAATTGCAAAATAAAATTGTTAAAAGGCAAATTCAACTTTACAACATTGCTTGGGGGGCCGATTACCCCGATGCAGAAAACTTCTTACAACTCCTTTATGGGCCAAACAAATCCCCGGGGGCCAATGGTTCGGGATATGATAATATGGAGTACAATAAGCTCTTTAAACAAGCATCTCTTATGCAACATTCTCCGGAGAGAACGGCCATTTATGAAAAGCTCTATCGCATGGCCGCAGAAGAGGTTCCCATATTGTTTGGTGTTCATAGACAAAAATATGTTCTTGCACATACTTGGATAACAAACTTCATTGTTTCCGACTTTGAGCATGGAAACTCTCAATATATTGATCTCAATTCCAAGACAAAACAGGAAACCATGAAAAAGCTCTAGGGCCTAAATAGATACAGGATGTGGTCTGTGAATATCTACGCCTACGCTCTCAGAAGGTTCTTGTATGTTGTTCCCATACTCCTAGGGGTTTGTTTTATCATCTTTATTCTCTTCTCTGTCATCTCTCCCGACCCTACTCTTATTATGTTGGGAAAACATGCAACGGCATCACAAATGGCAGATTTAAGAGAACAACTTGGACTCAACAAACACTGGTTTCTCCAGTATTTAGATATAGTTAAATCGGCCTTCACTTTTGATTTTGGGCGGTCTTGGTCTACAAAACAAGAGATTGTTGAAATGATAAAAACAAAGGCCCTTCCTTCTCTTACACTCTCTATTCCCGCATTCTTTCTATCTACGGTGTTGGCGATTTCAATATCCCTTATTGTTTCTTTGAACAGAGGAAAACTACTTGATAGATTTTTTGTTTTCCTCTGCATTGCCATGATGAGTATTTCATCATTGGCCTATATCCTTTTTGGACAGTGGTTTTTTGCTTTTAAATTGGGGTGGTTTGAAATCTCGGGATATGAACATGGTTTCCCTAACTTTATCCCTTATATCCTATTGCCTGTTATTATTTGGTTGGCCCTGTCAATAGGGCATGATGTCCGATTTTATCGAACGATAATGCTTGATGAGATTCTTCAAGACTATGTAAGAACGGCAAAAGCAAAAGGACTTGGTGAGGGAACAATTCTCTTTAAGCATATTCTCAAAAATGCTATGATTCCAATCATTACTAATGTTGTGATCCAACTTCCTTTTCTTATTCTCGGGGCCCTTCTTTTGGAAAACTTCTTTTCTATTCCGGGATTGGGAAACATGATATTAAATGCTATCAATTCTACAGATTTTCCGGTTATTAGGGCCATGACGATTTTAACCTCCGTTGCCTATATCGTTTTTAGTATTATTACGGATATTCTCTATAAAATAGTAGACCCTAGAATACGATTAAAATAAAATTATTTATTAATGCAAAGTCGACAATCAAAATCTTTATGGGGCCATGCCTTTGATTCTTTACGAGGAAATCCCTACGCTATAGGTGCCTTTGTTATTGTCACCTTTTATGCTCTTCTCGCTCTTTTGACTTCTTTGAATATCTTGGCCTCGGAATGGCAAAAGGAACTTGGGGCAGGGTATACCTCTCCCTCTCTAAATCATCCCTTTGGGCTTGATATTTTTGGGAGAAGTGTTTTGGATAAAACGCTTAAAGGTACAGAAGTGGCCATGAGTGTAGGTTTTATAACAGGGTTGATTTCCGTCACCATCGGTGTTATTTTGGGGGCCGCGGCTGGTTATTTTGGTGGAAAAATTGATGAATGCATTGTGTGGTTTTACACAACATTCTCTTCAATTCCCTATATTATGCTTCTTATGGCCATCACATTTCTTCTTGGAAAAGGAATTTTGTCAATTTACTTGGCCCTAGGACTGACAAGCTGGGTGCATCTATGCCGTCTTATGAGAGGAGAGGTTATGCGCCATAAAAACCGAGAATATGTACAAGCAGCAGAGGCCTCCGGAGAAGGAGATATAAGAAAACTATTCAGGCACATTCTCCCCAATGTTTTACACATTGTAATTATTAATTTTTCTTTGCAATTTCAAGTGGCCATCAAATCTGAAGTCATTCTTTCCTATCTCGGCCTAGGTGTTCAAGGACGGCCTAGTTGGGGCACGATGATTGATGATGCTAAACTTGAATTGGCCCGCGGTATTTGGTGGCAACTTGCTGCCGCAACTTCGGCCATGTTTATTATTGTTTTGGCCTTTAATATTTTGGGCGATGCTCTTCGTGATGCCCTCGATCCAAAACTCAAGGGTAAATAAACGAATTATGGAGGGAAAAGTACTTGAGATTAAGAACCTAGTTGTTGAGTTTAACACGGATCAAGGTAAAGTTACTGCCGTAAACGGCATTTCTTTTGACCTTAAAAAAGGTCAGACTTTAGGTATCGTCGGAGAATCCGGATCAGGAAAATCAGTTTCGGCCTTATCTATTATGAGACTTATTCCTACTCCGCCCGGAAGAATCACTCAAGGGACAATACTTTATCAGGGCGAAAATCTTCTCAATTATTCTACCAAACATATGAGAAAAGTCAGAGGTCGAAGAATTTCCATGATTTTTCAAGAACCAATGACTTCTCTTAATCCTGTCTTTACGATAGGAAATCAGATTGAGGAGGTTCTTAAAATTCATGGAGAAAAACTATCTCCCTTAGAGAGGAAGGAAAAAGTAATTGACTGTTTAAAGCATTTAGGTATACCAAGTCCGGAAAAGAGAATTCATGAGTACCCTCACCAGCTCTCCGGAGGAATGAGACAAAGAATCATGATTGCTATGGGGCTTATTTGCGGCCCTGATATTTTGATTGCCGATGAACCGACTACGGCCTTAGACGTTACTATTCAAGCTCAAATTTTAGAGTTGATGAAAAAACTGCAACAAGAATATAAGATGGGAATTATTTTTATCACTCACGATCTTGGGGTTGTCGCAGAAATCTGTGATAAAGTGGCCGTTATGTATTGTGGCAACATTGTTGAAACGGCCGATGTAAAAAGTATTTTTGCTAATCCCCAACATCCCTATACGGAAGGGCTCATAAAATCTATTCCCTCTCGTCGTACGAAAAGAAATCAGAGAGGAAAATTGACGACGATTAAAGGGAGTGTACCATCATTACTTGATTTGCCAAAGGGTTGTAATTTTCAGGATCGTTGCCAATATGTAAAAGAAAGATGTCGAGGAGAAGAAGGGGAACCAAAACTTAAAGAGAGTGGTCGTAATCACTATGTAAGTTGCTTTTCTCCTTTAAAATAAAAAATTAGTTTATGGGCCCTTATCTTCTTGAAGTTCGCAATCTCACAAAAAAGTTTCCTATCAAGGGAGGAATCTTCAATAGAACGGTGGCCTATGTCAATGCCGTCAGTGATATTAGTTTTAAAATAAGGTCCGGAGAAACCTTAGGACTTGTCGGAGAATCGGGATGTGGCAAGAGCACTCTTGGTCGATGCATTCTACGATTGATAGGGCCGACATATGGCGAAGTCTTTTTTCAAGGGCGGGATATTACAAAGTTTAATAAAAAGATGATGAGAGAAATGAGAAAAAAAATGCAAATTATTTTCCAAGACCCCTATGCTTCTTTAAACCCAAGGATGACTGTCGAGAATATTCTTACGGGGCCTATGGCGGTACACAGGTTGTTTGCTACACGAAAAGAAAAAGAGAAACGCCTATTAAAATTATTAGACCAAGTTCAATTATCAAAAGATTCTCTCAATAGATATCCTCATGAGTTTTCTGGCGGTCAAAGACAAAGAATTTGTATCGCAAGGGCCTTGGCCGTCGAACCGGAGTTTATTGTTTGTGATGAACCTGTGTCGGCATTAGATGTTTCCGTTCAAGGACAAATTATAAATCTTCTTATGGACCTGCAAGAGGAACTCAAACTTTCTTATTTATTTATTGCCCATGATCTTAGAGTAGTAGAACATATCTCAAATCAAGTGGCGGTAATGTATCTTGGACACATAATAGAAGTTTTGGATTCTTTTGATCTTCAAGACAATGCTAAACATCCCTATACCAAGGCCCTGTACTCGGCCATACCGAAGACAGATCCAACAAAGAGTGTAAAAAGAACTTTTCTAGAAGGAAATATCCCCAGTCCTATAGACCCTCCTTCAGGATGCCATTTTCATCCTCGTTGTAGGTTTGTTGTCGATCGATGTCGTAAAGAATATCCAAAAGAGACGCTTCAAGGCCAACATCATAAATTCAAGTGTTTTAATCCTGTAAAAAAGTAGCTGCATGAAACTTTAAACATTTTGCCTGTCAGGCCCATGAACGGCCTTATGTTGTTGAAAGACCACTCGAAATTTCCCTCCTGTTTTTTCGTTAAGAGAAAGAAGTTCTTTAATCCTCTCTCGAGGCCAAGACTCGCCACTATTATAGGCCGGAGTAAGTACCCAGGGAAAAGAAATATCTTTCTTGTAGAGACAATAGGCAAAATCAAAATCTTCTCGGGTTTCCACGACAGACTTTACTTGAAAACGGCCCTTATAATTTAGGGACATTTCCTTAAGAAGTTCCTTTCGGCAGTGGACACCCGTAGAAGGTGTTTTTACATCAAAAGAGATAAAATCGACAAGTTGAAAAATATCGTTAACGATTCGAATACCCGATGCTTCAATATTGATCCAATAGTTTTGCTCTTTAAGTCTTCCAATAAGTTCTCTCAAGGCCGCAAGATGTTTCGGATGTAAAGGGTCTCCCCCGGTTATTGAAATCCTCCTAACCGTTTGGGCCAAAACATTCACTTCTTTGATCACCTCGTCCATAGGCCTAAAAAATTGAGCGTCAAAGTTCCATGTTTCTTTACTATCACAATTGATGCACCCGACATTACAGCCCTGAAATCGAACGAACACCTGGGGGAGTCCTACGAAAATGCCCTCTCCTTCGGTCGACAAATAAATGGAATTGATAGCAATATTCATCGTTAGTTGTCTTGAAGATAATTAACAAAAGGAAACGTATTTGCCAAGTTCTTCTTTCCTCGGAGAAAAAGGGCCGTGCGCCGAGTCTTTTTAAATGCCTAAAGCGGCCTATGTGCGATAATTTTGAATTGATAGACCCTTGAAAACACAATAATGATGGGTATAATGACAATTCTATGAAAACCTTAATTACAGGTGTTGCCGGATTCATCGGATATTTTACGGCCAAAATGTGTTCGCAAAAAGGATATGAAATTGTCGGTATCGATAATCTTAATCCATATTATCAGGTTGCGTTAAAAATTGCTAGGCTCAACGATTTAGGACTTAACAAAAACGGTGGGAAAAGTTCAAAATACAAGAATCTAAGATTTATAAAGTTAGATTTAATTGACCAAAATTCCGTAGAAAAGATTTTCAAGAATGAAAAATTTGATATAGTAATACATCTTGCAGCACAAGCAGGCGTTCGATATTCCATAGAAAAACCTCGAGAATATATCAAATCCAATATTGAAGGTTTTTTTAATATTCTCGAAGGGTGTAGACATAACAAGATCAAGCATTTTATTTATGCATCATCCTCTTCTGTATACGGCCTAAATAATGACATCCCTTTTAAAACAAGCGATCCCGTAGATCACCCCATTAACCTTTATGCTGCAACGAAAAGAAGTGATGAATTAATGGCGCATTCCTATTCTCACCTTTACGACATACCCTGTACCGGTCTTAGGTTTTTTACCGTTTACGGGCCGTGGGGAAGACCGGACATGGCCCCCTTTTTATTCATGGATTCCATTAGTAAAGAACGTGAAATAAACGTGTTTAATAACGGGGATATGGAGAGGGACTTCACCTATGTTGAGGACATCGTCAAAGCAATGATAAAAATAATTCCCAAGTATCCAACACCTCAGAGCGCAGATAGGCCCAACATCTCAACGGCACCTTTCATAATATACAACATCGGAAACTCAGGCCCAATCAATCTTTTGGAGTTTATTAAAATTCTTGAAAAACACACGGGGAAAATTGCTAAAAAAAAATATATGCCAATGCAAATCGGAGAAGTCTTGAAAACTTATGCAGATGTAGAAGATTTATTCCAACTCATAAACTTTAAACCTACAACCTTACTCGACGAAGGAATCAAAAAAACCGTTGAATGGTATAACGAATACAATCAATCACAAAAAAATGTTTTTTAATGAGTATTGATAATAAAGAACAATTTACTTTAGGCATTGACCTCGAAGGTATCGGCCTAGATTCTGGGCCTCATCTCGATGTGGATAGAGTGATGGAAATTGGGGCCGTTCTCTGGGATGTACAAAGAAAGGCACCTGTGCAGCTTTTTTCACATCTTATTAATGAGGCGGACCGTTTGAGTATCAACCAAGAACTCACGGAATTGACAGGTATTGATGAAAATATGCTTCAAACCTGGGGGGTGAAAGGAGAGAACATTACAGAAAAACTTCATGAACTTACATCCCTTATAAATAAGGCCGACTACCTTATGGCCCATGGGGCCCATTTCTATGATAAACCCATGTTGGAGGCCCTCTATAAAAGATTCTCTCTGGAAATGCCTAAAAGGACTTGGATAGACTCCTCTGAGGACATCGAATTTCCCGGTAAGATAAAACACAAGTCCCTCGCTTCTTTGGAATATGCTCACGGTTTTATCAATCCCTTCCCTCATCGGGCCGTAACAGATGCCTTAAGCATGCTGAAAATTGCCTCGGCATACTCGCTAGAGCGCATGGCCCAACTGGCCGAATCCCCAAAAGTCATCATTGTTGCCACATTTAAAGCACCCAACTGGAGAGATAAACGGGAAGTGACGGAATTCAATAAAATAAAAACACGAGTTTCTAAAGCAAAATTTTCTTGGAACCCACAAGAAAAAATCTGGACAAAGAAAATTCATCAACTCCTTATTGACGAAAACAAGATTCATTTCGATTTTAAATGGAAATTTCTTAAAGAGAGGCCTTAAACGTTGAACTCATCCTCAAAAACAAAAACTCAAAGAGAGAATCCTTTTCTCAATATATTTCTTAACGTCATCGCCCCATCAATCATTATGGCAAAATTTAGTGATCCTGAACATTTAGGCCCGTTTCTTGGGCTTGTCATTGCCTTAATTTTTCCTCTTAGCTACGGACTTTTCGACCTGATTTCTCGAAAAAAATACAATATTTTTTCTCTCTTAGGCCTTATCAGCATCCTTCTAACAGGAGGTATCGGGCTTTTTCAACTTTCCCGCAATTGGATGATTGTCAAAGAAACACTCATTCCTCTTCTATTTGGGGTGGCCACATTCATTTCCAATCACACTCGCTATCCTCTTTTGAAAATATTCTTTAAAGAAATCTTCGATTTCGACAAAATCGACAAGGCCTTTGTAAAAAATGGACACCAAGGACTCTTTGATAGCAAACTCAGACTTTCCTCTCATTTTTTGGCCGCCACATTTTTTATCTCGGCCACCTTAAATTACTTCCTGGCCGTCTTTATTCTTGCAGGAGACCCGGGAACAACGGAGTTTAACGAATCCCTTGGAAAAATGACGGCCTTGAGTTTCCCCGTAATCACCGTTCCCATGGCGATTATGACCGGATGTCTTCTCTTCTATCTTTGCAATTCTATTAAAAAGGCCACATCTCTTGATATTGAAAACTTTATCAAAAAACATCGATGAAATACGCAACACTGGGTACGAAAAACAAAATCAAAGTGAGTAAACTCTGCCTCGGTACAATGACGTGGGGAGAACAAAACACAGAAAAGGAGGCCCATGCGCAACTCGACTATGCCTTCGAACGAGGAATCAATTTTCTAGACACGGCAGAGATGTACCCTATTCCACCGAAAAAAAAAACTTGTACATTTACCGAAAGCATCATCGGCCGTTGGGATAAGATGAAAACTAGGCGGGAAGAAATCGTTGTGGCCACAAAAATTGCAGGCCCGGGACTTGAACATATTAGAGGAGGAAGCTCTTTTTCCCGGGCACACATGACTAAGGCACTGGACTCCTCTCTCAAAAGACTGAACACGGATACCATTGACCTTTATCAACTCCACTGGCCGGAAAGGGAAGTCAATGTTTTTGGCACATTGGGGTTGACTCGCCTTGCTCCACGGGAAACATTTACTCCTTTTCTTAATATTTTGGAATGCCTTCAGGAATTAACGTCCTCGGGGAAAATTCGTGAATTCGGTCTTTCCAACGAAACTCCATGGGGTACTATGAAGTTTTTAGAAACGGCCAAAGAATTTGGCCTTCCAAGGCCTACCAGCGTTCAAAATCCCTATAATCTTCTCAATCGCTCTTACGAGGTAGGGATGAGTGAGATTTCACTAAGAGAAAACTGTAAACTCTTGGCCTACTCTCCTTTAGGTTTTGGTGTCTTAACAGGAAAGTACCTTAACGAACAAAGGCCCAAGGGAGCAAGACTCACTCTTTTTCCCCACTATACTCGTTACACGGGACTTAAGTCTCAGGAGGCCGCCAAAATGTATGTTACCTTGGCCCAAAAAGAAGGGCTTCTCCCCTCTCATATGGCCCTTTCCTTTATAACATCAAAGTCATTTGTTCTTAGCAATATTATTGGGGCCACAAGCCTTCAACAACTTCAGGAAAATATCGATAGTATCGAACTATCCCTTAGGCCACAAGTAGAAGATCAAATCGAACAAATCCATGAAATGATTTCAAATCCTGCGCCCTAGAGAGTAGATTTGCCAGCATCTAAGGATGCTCCAGTTTCTCCCCTATCTCTTCAAGTATCCTATTATAGGCCAGAAGACCCCGAGGGCGCCCCGTGGATGAAGGCCGCTAGGGGATTTTTAGGGGGGCAGCAGTTTTCTTTAATTCCTATGATAAAGCTGTAGAGCATTTTCTCGAAGAAATTTTATATGAGGAGCATTTGCCGCAAGAGCATCCTCCAATATGCAGGCCTTTAGACGATAGTGTTCTTTCCTAAAAGATTTTATCCATCTTATTGACCCCTTTCTCTCTGAATCTTGCTTACCACTTCCGTCTTAATTGAGAATCGGTTCCGGACATAACGGTATAACTTGCGTCATGCTCGGAGTTTTGGAGATAGAGAGTAGTAAATTTCTGTTCCAACTTGTCTCGAGTTTTAGAAGATTCATTTTTCCCCCAATTAAATAGGCCCTCCTCTACTCTAGTAGAGACCGTAGATTATCTTTTGTGTCAACAAAGTCTTACAAAAACTGCATAACATCAATTTTTCATCGGCAATTTTCGATGTAACACAACCAAAAGTTGCAATGGGGTCTTCTCTTTAGAGCATTGAACTACCCCTCACTAAAGTGAGAAGATTCTTGCTTCACCGACAATCGCCTAGAACACAAGTTTCTAGGTCTTACATCGTCTCCACGAGCTTCACATCCCGTAGTCCCTACGGTAGGTCGGTTTTTGTTCCGACAAATCCAATATATTATGATATTCTTCAAAAGACAATATTTTTTTTTCTCGCCGAAGGGCGTGGCCTCACATCCTCTCCCTGAAGGAAGAGGTTTTAGGGCCACACTTGAGATAAAAGGATATCCTTTTATTGGGGAAAATAAAGAATTACATATGGCCGTTGATACAACATATTTGAGAAAGGGACTCAAGGTAGAGATGGATGGTAAACCCTATGTTATTATCAAGTGTGATTTTACTAGTCCCGGTAAAGGATCGGCCTTTTTCAAGTGTAAAATGAAAAACTTGGAAACATCTCTTGTAGTAGAAAGAACATTTAAATCCGGAGTGAGTACAAATCTTGACGATCCAAATTTAGAGCATAGAGAGGTGGAGTATATGTATGCCGATAGCAATAGTTTTCATTTCATGGATCAGAAAAACTATGAGTCTTTTAGCATTGATAAAGACAAACTTACAGGTGAGAACGAGTATCTACAGGAAGGCATTAAACTTAGTGTACTCTACCACAAAGGTAGGCCTATTTCTGTGGAACTTCCAATTTTTGTTGAGCTTAAGGTTGCTCAAGCGGATCCCGGTCTTAAGGGGGATACGGCCCAAGGGGGATCAAAAAAGGCCATTATGGAAACAGGCCTTCAAGTCACTGTACCTCTCTTTGTAGATGAGGGAGAAATATTGAAAATTGATACAAGAACGGGGGAGTATGTGGAGAGGATTAAAAAGGGTAAAAAATGAAGAATTTTAAGAGAAACATTCACTCATAATGGAGATTATAACAACCTATTGGGCCATAGTGGGGGATTCTTGATAGGATAAATTTTCAAAACTTGTATAGGCCCCAACCCATTTAAGTTTTGTAAAACCTGTTTCTCCTGAGCGGTTTTTTCCAACAATAATCTCTGCAATACCCGGTTCTCTCGTATCTTGATTGTAAACTTCGTCTCGATAAACAAACATGACGACATCTGCATCCTGTTCAATAGCTCCGGATTCTCTTAAATCGGCAAGAGAAGGCCTTTTGTTTGGTCGAGATTCAACGGCCCTATTGAGTTGGGATAGGGCCAAGACCGGACATTCAAGTTCTTTTGCCATATTTTTTAATCCTCTAGACATTTCTGAGATTTGTTGTTCTCTTGGAAGAGTCTTACTGGGAGAACCCATAAGTTGGAGATAGTCAATAACAACAAGGCCGATTTCCTGTTCCGACTTAATCTTCCGACATTGTGATTGAATATCGGAAACGGTTGCGCTTCCCGAATCGTTAATAAAAATAGGCAGTGCCGAAAGAGTTTCGACGGCATTGATTAAACTTGGTAAATCATTACCTGAAAGGGCCCTTCTTCTCACTTTTTTTGCATCGACTTTGGCCTTGCTGGTTAAAAGCCTCATGGAAAGTTCATTGGCCATCATTTCCAGAGAAAAAACGGCCACGGGCAAGGGGTGGTATTGACAAGAACGAAGAGCAATGTTGAGGGCCAAGGAGGTTTTTCCCATGGCAGGTCTTGCAGCAAGTACAATAAGCTGTCCTGGTAACATCCCTAGAAGGAGTTCGTCGAGTTTGCTATAACCCGTAGGAATTCCTCGGATTTGCTCTTGACTTTGAATTTCCTTAAGATTTTCCTTAAGAAAACGTCCGAGCTTTTCTATATGTCCTGTTTTTGCTTTATTCGTAAGCTTAAAAAAACTAGATTCAACTTCTCCAACAAATTCATCTATATTACCTTGATGGTTTTTTCCCAGTTCTGCAACACGCTCTGCTGTTTTGATAATTTCTCTAAGAGAAGATTTGTCTTTTACAATTTTTGCATAGTGATAGATATTGACCGAACTGGCCTGATCTTCGACAATCTCGGTGAGAAACGATTGCCCTCCTATGGATTCAAGATGCCCCTTTTCGTTGAGTTTTGAATGTACAGAGACATAATCTACAGGAGCATTTTCATCTACGAGTTCTCGAATAATTTCAAGAATAATACCACAACGTCGATGATAAAAATCATCTTTAGAAAGTTTTAAATCAGCTATTTCATCCCAAGAGCTTGAATCGATAAGAAGGCATCCTATTAAGGCCTTTTCCGAAAGGGTATCATGAGGAAGCTCGTGAGGCGTTTGCGTCATTATTTTAGTCCTTGTCTTTTAGGGCCGATTCTTGGGTTTCTTGTTGTTCTTTTACTTTCTGCTTTTTCTTTTGTTTCTTTACTGCGTTTTTCTCCTTTTCCTCATCTATGGAACTCTTTTTTTTCAATTCCAAGGCCTGTTTGGGGTCCATGGTAACCTTTACAAGGAATGTTGCTTCAATACCGCTAAAAATCTTTGCTTTTGCCTCGAAAGTACCTGCAGTTTTTATAGAATTTTTCAAAGAAATAAGTCGTTTTTCTATTTCAATTCCCTTTGTAAGAAGTTCCCGAGATAAATCATCTGTGCTGACGGAGCCAAACAGCTTTCCATTGCTACCGACTTTTTTAAAAAATTCTAATTCCATGCTTTGCAGTTTTTTTGCTGTTTCTTGGGCCGAGGTCTTTTCCCCGGTAATTTTTTTAGTAAGTGACCTTTGCAAGTTGACCAGTCGTTTTTTATTATTTTCGTTGGCCGACACTCCCAAAGATTTTGGGAAAAGGTAGTTTCTTGCATACCCCGGTGAAACATCTACAATTTCACCTATATTTCCTAAAGATTTAACTTTTTCTTTCAAGATAACCTTCATATTTAATAATCTCCTCTAGTTTATTTTTCTTGAAGTTCTAAAAAACTTTCTAAAATTTACCCATAAATCAAAAACGCCTAAAATGACAAGAATTTTCCAGGCCACAAGAACCGTAAGAACAGTAAAAAATAGTCTCATTACTTTATATATTTTTAAGAAATGTAAGAAATCTAAATAAATCCCCAGTCCTTGAATAAAATAAAAAAAACTCAAACAAAAAAGGATATTGCCCCCAAAAACTTCAAGAGTAGGGATATCAATTTCTAAAAAATCACCTCCAACATAGAAAACAAGGCCTCCAATCAAAAAGTAAATAAGATATTCATGAGATTTGAACGTAAGAAGGTCTTTATGAGTATAGGCATAAGAAATAACATGTTTGCTCCAGATATGACGGTTTTTTAGGATTACAAGGAAACCTATCCAAAAAGTTGCAAAAATTGAAATAAATATTAGAGAGAAAAACCAATTTAAAATCATTTGAGAGATAAGATTAGGGTCTCTCAAAAGCTCTTTGATGGCCGTAGCACCGGGAGCGTCAGAGAGCATAAGTTGTGCATTGTCTTTTTTGAAAATCTCGATAAAGTCATTGACGCTATTGAACACCATTGCCTTGGGTGCTGTAGCAGAAAAGAGAAAAAAGAGAAATAAAAGCACCCACAGAGTCGAGATAAGAGATATTCCTGAAAAGATTAGGGCCCGAACAGGATGCCAATTGTTTAAAATACTTTCTGCAATAAAGATAGCAAAAATATAGGCACAACAAAATGCCATCATCAAGTAAAAATTTGAAGGAATAAATGTGAAAAGGCCTAAGAGTAAAATTGTAACAAAAGCAATGGCAGTACTTTTGTTTCTTCCATACAAAAGGTGGCCAAAAGCAAGAGGAATGGGAGCAAACAGGTTCAATGGTCCATAGGAAAACAATACGGATAGGGAAATGAGCAAGACAAGTTTCATTACACTCTAATTTGGGCGTGCGATTTGATTGGACATATAGGAAATAAGCCCAATATTTCTGGCCCTTTTTATCGCTGTTGTTACAAAACGTTGATGTTTTCTGGAGACATTAGAGACTCTTGCTGGAGCAATTTTTCCAAATTCATTGACAAGCCAAATATAGCTTTTAGGATCCTTCCAATCGGCCCTAATTCCTTTAGAGGTAAAGTAACATGTCCTTCTTCGAGAAAAATTCTTCCTTTCTCGCTCGTCCTCATATTTTGTCTCTCCATCTACATCGGTAACACTGCCGGGATACTTCTTAGAGAAGGGAGTTTTAAGATTTTTAACAATTGTATCGGCCTTTTCTGCATCTCCAAGTTTGACGATTAGGTGTCGGACAAATCCTTCCGTAACTCTAATATTTCGAGTTAATTCTTTATTTACATCATTGCTTGCTCTATAAATAAAGTAGAGTATCCTAATAGAGTTTAGGCCTTTCTTTGTTTCTTGGGCCAAGGTTAAGTGACCCCAATCATCAAAAATGAGGACTTCTCCACCATCCTTTTTGAGGATAGAAGTAAGCATTTCCTGAAGTTTTGCAATAATATTTTCACTAAGTTTTGATTTTGCACAAACGACCAGTTCGTAAATCATACGTAACCTCCTCGGTCTAAAGGCCCTCTTTAAAAGGGCGGAAGTGAAATTAAATAATGTTATTAAGTGTGCAAACTTATCATTTATATAATGAAAATGCAAGGCCGATTCTTTATTGAAATTTCAAATATGATTTTTTGTACTATATTTCTCAAAAACTCACGGAAATTCCCGAGGTTTTTGCTTTTTCTATGGAAATTGCATTTTTTGAATGGCGGTTTCCGCAATCTTTTTTGGCAATTTATTTGTTGTTTCCATAGAGAAATGCACTCTGCATCATAACGAGAACCTCTGACAAAGTCAGCATTAATTATCGCATCGAACTAACTTAGATGACCCCATGGATTCTTGAAGGATATCAATAGAATACTCAAGGGCCTGTTCCGCATAGGGAACATCATTGGAGTCTCTAAGATGTGCGATAAATTCGGACTGTTTTACAAGAGTCGCACAGATTTTCAGGGATTCTGCACTGCCACTAAAAAATTGGGATTCATCGGAAGTTGTTATTGTGTGGTGCAAAATGCAAAACAGAGACTTGAGTAGACGGATTTGGGCCTGATTGAATCCTGCGGTTTTCATTTTCAAAATTTCTTGTTCTTTGTCGTATACAATCATGTTTTCACCTCTTGCTCTGTGTCTATCGGAACCTTTCATTAAAATTATTAACAAAAATAATAACAAAAAAATTTCTACCTACTCACAAACGATGAGAAAAATTTCTTGATTTCTCTTGTATGGTAGGCCATCATATGGTGCGGGGTGGAGCAGTTTGGTAGCTCGTTGGGCTCATAACCCAAAGGTCACAGGTTCAAATCCTGTCCCCGCAACCATATTTGGATTCGGCAATATTCGCCAATTCTTCTTTAAAAACTCCAAATTCAAGCAACTTTAGTCCATTATATGTCCAACTTTTTAATAAGGGGGCCTCTAGAGAATTCTAGAAAATAAAATGCAATCTATTTACAACTGAAGTTTTTTCTGTAAAAATTGTAAACTTTTTTATATAATAAAGCTTTTGTACTATCTTGTAAGGTTTTTCCCTCATGAAACAATCCTCTTCTTTACCCAAGGCCATCGAGAAATGTGCAAAGAAGTTTTTTGGTTCAAACAATCTTCTTGAGGCCGTCAAACTGTTAAAACAGTCAAAAACTCTTATTTCCTTTTCTAAAGGACACCCTCAGCAATATTTTATTGTCTCCGGTATCGTCAAAGGTCACAAAACTTACGAGTGTAAAGTTGTCTATAAGAAGAGACTAGAGGGATCTCGGGAAGGCCCTTTGAAATCTTTTTGCAATTGCTCTATTTGGGAGGAAGAATCTCAGTGTCCTCATACTGCAGGGTTGTATGTGAGTTTTCTTCTAAAAATGCACTACCAAGAGAATCCAACATTTTTTATTGACAAAGAGGCCTCTTTTAAAATCAATAAAAACAAATATGGTACTATTATAGATAATTCTTATCAATTGACAAGGCCTGATGAGGATTCTTATTCTTCTTTCCAGAATTTTCTACACGACAATAAGGCCGTTAATTTTCCGATTCCCGAATGTTTCTCCGGAGAAATCATCATTTGCGTCAAACAAGTAAAGACAGAAGAGAATAATGAGTTTACAACAAATATAACTTTTCAATATAAAGATACTAAAGGGGTAATTCACGAAAAAATTTCTCTTTTTAAAAACCTCTACCTTTTTAATTGGGTTACAGGGCAGGCATATCATCTTCCCGATGAAATCAAAAAATTTATTCAAATAATTCGCCCGAATCTAATGGATACGGATGAATGTATTGATTTCTATCAAAGAATTTATCCAACAAAAACACTTAAACTTATTATTGACGGAAAAAAATTTGAAGACATTGAGGAAGAATCAATGCGATTTCAACTAATTCTTTCACCGGATAAAAAAAGAAATCTTATTCACATGGAGTTTTCTTTCGTCGATTCGGAGCAAAACTCTATTCCGGCCCCTCGATTCCTACGTCTTTTGTGTTTTGAAGGAGGCCGTCTTCAAACGTTTAGAAAGAAGAAAAATGCTTACCATTTTATCTCGGCCCTTTATCATTCAATACTACAAAAGAGTGATGTTTACAAAAAGGCCATGTATTTGAGTTCGTCAAAGGACGAGTGGTTCTCTCTTATTAAATTCACAAAAGAAGAAGGTAAATTTATCCACTATAACTATGTTACAAGAAAAAAATATTCGTTGAAAAATGAAACAATTCTTACGTTGTTTACTTCTCTCTATCAAAATTATGGGGAGTCTCTTTTTAGATATAGTTGTTACTCGGAAGCTAATATGGCCCTTTCCTATAATATCACCTATGGTCTACTTTTTAAGGGACTTGAAAAGTTCTATAACAAATTCCATCCTTTGGGATTGTCGGTTTTTTACGATAAAAAGGCCATTTCTTCTTGGAACTCCAAAATGTTTTTTGAGAGGAAAGCTTCTACGACTAAATGGTTTGATTTTGAACTTAATGTGACTAAAGAAGACTTGGAAGTTATTAAAAATGCGGATATTGAAACGGGTATAGTTTTAACTAAAAAAGGACTAATACTTTTAAATGATAAGCAGAAAAATCTTCTTAAGTTTATGAAACGTTATATTCAATATGATAGCAATGAAAACGATGAAAACGATGACGAAGAAAGCAATGAGATTAAAAAGTTTTTTCTTCCTTTTAGCAGGAGTAGAATATTTGAACTTTTTGAAATAAAAAGACTTGGCATAGAGGGAACACTAACACAAAACGAAGAAGATCTTTGCAAACGTCTTACAAATTTAACACAACTCCCCTCTTATCCCATACCTTCAGATATCAGGGATATCTTAAGGCCCTATCAAAAGACCGGACTTAATTGGTTGCGATTTCTTTATGAAAATCATTTGGGAGCGTGTTTGGCCGATGATATGGGACTTGGAAAAACTATTCAGACAATTGCTTTTATTAGAAGCGTTATAGATGTTGTTGAAAAAATCCTCATTGTTTGTCCTGTTAGTATTTTACTTAATTGGGAAAAAGAATTTAAGAAATTTTCTTCAATCGATGTTCATCTCTATCATGGAGGTGAAAGAGTATTTCCCGATAATCAAAAAGTTATTCTTACAAGTTATGGGATTATGAAAAAAGAAATTGAAGAGACTTTTAAAAATAAGAATTTTGATATCCTTATCCTTGATGAAGTTCAGCATTTAAAGAACATTCGTTCTCTTGGTGCTTTTGCCGCTAGAAAGTTATCTGCAAAATTTCGTGTTTGTCTTACCGGAACTCCGGTGGAAAATGACATTTCTGAGTTTTACAACATTTTAGATTTGTCCATGCCGGGAGTATGGGGTGATTTCTATAACGCTAGAAGCATGAGTATAAAACAATCCCATGTATTTGCTAAAAAAACTGCCGGCCCTTTTGTTTTGCGAAGAACGAAAGGACAAGTCTTAACGGAGCTGCCACCAAAACAGGAACACAATGTTTTTCTTAATTTTACACGAAGAGAAAGAGAGTTTTATCAAAAGAGTCTCTTCAATATAAAAAGGCAAATTATCCTCTCTCCAAAAAATAAAAAGTATGGGGAAATTCTAAAGGCACTTCTCTTCTTGCGTCAACGCTGTCTTTGGCAGAAGACGGCAGAGGGCCTCTTTTCAACAAAAATCGATTTTCTTATGGTACAGTTAGAACAAATTTTAGCGGAAAATTACCAGGCCATCATCTTCTCTCAATTTACTACTTATTTAGGTATTATCGGAGAATTCCTCCATCAAAAAGGTCAGGAATTTGCAAAACTTGATGGCACTCAAAACATTAAAACCCGTCAACAAGAGGTGGACGCTTTTCAAAGGGGGGATAAGCGTATCTTTCTCATTTCTTTGAAGGCCGGAGGTATAGGGCTCAATCTTACGGCCGCAAGTTACGTGTTTCTTATGGACCCCTGGTGGAATCCTGCAGTTGAGCAACAGGCCATTGATAGATCCCATAGAATAGGACAAAAAAACACACTTATCGTCTACAAACCTATTATTAAAGATTCCATTGAAGAAAAGGTTCTTGAACTCAAAGAGACAAAAAAAGTTCTTTTCGATGAACTTCTCAATAAAGAGGGAGAAACCCTTTTTAAGGGTAATCTTTCCATGAAAGATTTTGAATACTTTTTTGAATCTCCCGACCTTTTTCAAGATCCATCGGTTGCGCAATAAGTGGTTTTCAATTTCGCTCTATGCCCTATAGCTTTTCTTTGCATAGGAATTCATTAGAATCTAATCACAACACCGGTACTTATAAAGATATGATGAGCATCTTCAATTGCATCACTAATGGATTCCAATCGTGTTTGATCGGGATAGATCCCAACATTTTTCTCCCTGTTTGTACCAAGTCCTCCCGAAATGGATTTTAAGTAGCGAAATTCCAAGTTCATCCCTATCATGGGAGTAAAAGTGATTTCGGCACCGATTGATCCCATGCCCATAAAACGGCCTGTATTATACTCTTCATCCTTAAAGTAATAACTATTATAGCCGGCGGAGGCCCCTTTTTTGTAGTTGACGGAAGATCTATGGTAACCTAAACCAAATCCTAGATATGGTCGAATTTTTCTCTCCATATTTAAAAAATATTTTCCCATCATATCAAAGGCCGTTTTTGTGTATTCAATGACACGACCTTTTTTTTGGGAGAAGTGAGAGTAGTAATAGTCATCGCAAAAGCCTTTGTAGTTACTAGTAAAACTGTAGTCGTAAGTGCTGGCATAGGGGAAACGAGAGTCAGTGCCGCAACGGTCTTGAATTTCCATAGAGATATAATTAAAACTGATGCCGATACTCATTTGTGTCGTAACAAATGCTTCTGCTCCTATTCCAAAAGATACATTAGACTCATAATCGACATCATTTCCCTCAAAGTATGTGAGCCCTAAAGAGGGGATAATAGCATTTCTTCTTGGGCCTTCACCGGATACTTGTGCAGCAACCGGGGCCGGAGGTGGAGAGGGAGAGGGAGAGGGAGAGGGAGAGGGAGAGGGTGCTTTTTCTTCTTTATTATTAAGATTATTGAGATTTCCTGAAGAAAATGCTTTTTGAAGTTTTTTCCCTAGTTTTTTCTCTTCTCTCAATCGAATATTTTCAATTTTTTTATCTACTAAGTCCTTATTCTGTTTTTCAAGTTGTTCTCGGGATTTTCTCAATCGATCAGCTTCAGTTGGTCTATCAAATGTTCCATCAATATCAATTTCTTCAGAATCTAAAGATGATGACGTATCATCTACCAAATCGCCATTTTGAGCAAATCCAACATTGGCCGTTAAAAAGATACCTAGAAAAATTCGTATCAATTTTTTTGTTACCCTTCTCATGCTTGCATACTCCTTTTTTTTATTATAGCAGATTTTAAGAATAACTAGATAACTCGAAAAATTTTCCATATTGTCCTTGATGGCCCCCAAAAGGTTCCAACTTTTTGAGTTTTTATAGTATCTGACAAATAAAATCAATAATTTTCATCATGCTTTTACATTTAAAGAACCGAAATTGCAAAAGTTGTTGATTTTCATTTTATTTCCATAGGCCATTTTCACGTTTATGCGATAGGCCGACCTATCTAATTAAAACGTCAAATGTTTGTTCAAAGCTAGAATAGAGATTGCCCCTAACACGATTTAACGCAATGGATAAATATGCTTGTTTGTTGAATTCAGGTAAACAAAAAGGATTTACATGAAGAAAATTATCTGTTAAAAAGGAAGGATTGTATGATTCATTGAAAGATATCAAAAAAAAGGAGATGTATCATGTTTCATTTTTCACAGTTGAGCAAGAAAGAGATGGTTACCTATGGTAAATTTATTTTTGTAGTATTCATAATAGTTTCTTCATTTTTCGCAAGATCAATAATTTTTGAACCTATTCCTATTAAAGAACAACTCAAGACTACAGACGTTATTATTCACGGTCATTATGAGAGAGTTCATGGTTATAAAAAAGATGATACTATCGGAATGGAATTTACCGAACATTCTCTTCAACTTATTTCCATTGCAGGTATAAATCATCAAGGGAGGAGACAAAGGTTTATCACTCTTGGAGGAAGGACTCAGGAAATATCGGGTGTCCCTCAATTTAGAGCAGGTGAAGAAGTAGTACTTTTACTCATAAACACCCCTCATGGAGATATTATCCAGCATCTATCTCTTGGAAAATATAATGTTGTCGATCGAAACGGCCGAAAATTTCTTGTCAATTCGGCCTTTCCCAAGGATAACAATTTATCGAATTTTTCTTTTGAACAGTTTAATAAATATGTAAAAGAACGATTTGGAAATGATCTAGAAATAGTTAATAATTCTGTTCCTATAAATAAGGAAAATACTAAAAAGAGTAGAATAGCTCATCAACTTATTAAAAGCTCTCTTACTAAACAACCTCAATTTGTTAAGAAATCCCAAAGGAAAACCGCTTCTTCTAATAAAGTACATAACGAAGAATCTTCATCAACATTCTTTTGGTATTTGATGGCATCGATAGTATTAGTGTTGCTGACAATTTCAGTTTCGTACTTTTTCACAAAAGCATCACGCAATTAATCCTTAAAATTCTTAAAAAAATCTTTTCAATTCATTTTTTTATTGAGAAAATTTAATAGAAGTATTCTAGGAATACCATGGGAGGTCTTCCTAAAAACATTTCTAAGGAGGGGGTCATGGTCATGCAAGATCAAATTAGTCCTATCACAGGTATCATTGCCGAAGATAGGGTTGTTGTTGACTTTGGAGAACACGAGGGAAAATCAGTTTTAGAAATTGCCGATACAGAGCCGGAATTTTATAATTATCTTATTGAGCAAAAAAATGCTGGTAAATGTACTATTAGAAGATCAAGAGACAAAATTTTCAAACTTTACCTTCCCTGGGCCCTGCTCTAGCCGAACTACCATTTTTTCTATTTAGAGTCCAAATGAACTTTGTTCAGAGTATTTGGAAAGTTGAGTCCGCACCCTTAGGACTTCAATTCCTTTTTCTATATCCGTCATACGCATATTCATAGAGTACTGTTTAATAGTTTTTCCATCCCGAGAATGAGGTTGAGGTTGCATATAAACACTTCCAAAAATAATGAGATCGGCACCCACTTGGTTACCAATTCTTTTGGCCGTTTCCATATCAACCATACCGTCGTTTTGGTAGGTGATTTCTTTGAGAAGGGCCTCTCTGGCAGCAGCATCGACAAGCATCATTTCTCCCGATGCAGAAATTTCACTGAGAAGCTTGTCATTAATTTCATTAATGGGAAAATATGCCTCACTTGTAAGGTTTTGCATTTCTCCTATAAAGATTACAGGGTCTCTTCCAAGGGCCCTCAAATATTTTTTTAAACCCTTATGGTTTTCCATTTTGTCTAAAATCTCTTTGACGGCCTTGTCGGTATCTTTTTGAATCCATTTATCAGTGATTTCCAAGGCCTTTTCATCGGATTCTTCAACATCAACCCTTTTGGCCTGAAAGCTACAAGAAGAGAACAATATTGTGATAAAAAAAATGAGAAGACATACTTTCATTGAATACCCCACCTTTATTAATTTGATTCATTCTTTAAGGCCTGCGAAAGACCGGGTTTAAGGTTACGGTTTTTGGCCTGTTGTAAAACAAGATCATTAGATGCTTTAACGGCCTTTTCAAGAGCATTAGAAGATATTCTCACAAGATTTGCACAAGTCCAAGCAGAAAAATTACGAGAGACTCCAAGGCCTTTTTTATACTGTCTTTTTTCCCAGTAAGTACCGACAATTTGAGTACCGTGCACATGAGTTTGGGTTTGTTCCCTTAGAGTTATTTCCACATATTCTTTTAGAGATTGAATTTCAGGATCATTTTGGTCAATAGAAGATTGACCTTCAAGAAAGGTAATTAGTTTCCTGTCAATTGATGTAGAGATTTCACTTGCAATAGATGCCTGAACATTGGCCCGGGCCAAATCGCAGGCAACCTTTCTTGAGGACTTAATATCGGTTTCAAAAGAAAAATATCGGTATTCATTGGTCTTTCCTCCGTTTGTTTCTGCCCATAGTTTGGCAGCTTCAATCCATCCCGGCCTGTATTCCGAACTGGCATCTACCACGATGTACTCTCGTTTAATATGTTCATTTTTTTTATCAACGCCCCTATGTTTATCCGGCCCGGAACAAGAAACCAATAGAGCGATAACGGCCGTTAGTAACTTCATAAAGGAATCTCTTTTTAATGATTGAACTATATCTTCTCAGAAATAGCAGACATCATTTTTGCTATTATTTTTATCTCAAGTGTGGCCCTAAAACCTCTTCCTTCAGGGAGAGGATGTGAGGCCACGCCCTTCGGCGAGAATAAAAAGTATTGTCTTTTGAAGAATATCATAATATATTGGATTTGTCGAAACAAAAATCGACCTACCGTAGGGACTACGGGATGTGAAGCTCGTGGAGACGATGTAAGACCTAGAAACTTGTGTTCTAGGCGATTGTCGGTGAAGCAAGAATCTCCTTCCTTTAGGGAGGGGGAGTTCAAAAAAATATCTTTTTTAGAGCATCTTGTCTCTTCAAGTTTTAAAAAAATGGGTTCATTTAGTTACGAAAGTAGTTTTAAAACGTTGGATTTGGCGATCCCTCAAACCAACTCCGTTTTTTCTTCTTAACCATCTAGACGTCCCACTCTTGGCCATAACTGTGGTGTCGGCCATAACATCTCCTAAACGGTTTCCCGAATCAAGGTTACAGAGAAGATAGATCTCCAATCCTAAGAACCCTCCTCCTACAATCGCAGAAAATATCCATCCAATAAAAGGGATAACTGCTATGGCCAGAGGAATAGAAATAGGAAGGTTGCGTATAAAAGATTGTTGTGCGGAGCAAGGGCCGCCGTCTTCAAGCGAGATTACAGCAAGGCCCAAAAGTTTTTTCCCCACGGATTGGCCGTTTTGAAGGCTATCGGCCAGAGAAATGTAGATGAAACTCAAAATGATTCCCAAAGGATAGAAAAAAATGGAGAGAAGAAGCACAATAAACATATCCACGGATTTTGCAATCAACCGTACGGCCCTACCAACTTCCATAGGATCTTTTAAAAAATACTTCCTTTTCATTGAAAATTATTTTACCCAACTCTCGACCTAATGTCTTGCCAATTCGGTCTAATAGAGTAAAAAAGCTGCAGTTTAGGGCGTTTGTAAAAATAGTTTCCGTAACATCGCATAGCATTAGGCCTTCCATTTGGGGGGTTTAATTTAAGATGGCATAATCTTACTGATTATCGGGAGGGCCTATGAATAGAAAAAATCTTCATGCAGATTATCTTTATTCGCTAATGCGAGACTGTTTTTGTCAGATAAGAGACCATAAAAAATGTCTTGGAGATGCCTTGATGTCGGGTCTAGCGGTATTTGCATTGAAGAAACCGTCGTTACTTTCTTTTGAAAAAACAATCAGAGCAAACACACCGATAGGAGAGAGTTTACGAAATCTTTTTTCGATAAAAACCCCGGCATCGGATACACAGATGCGTGCTATCCTTGACCCCATTTCCTCCAAGAGTATAAGGAGTCCTTTTAGAAAAAAAATTTTGAACTCCAACGTAACAACATTCTCAAAGAGTTTAAATATTTAGATGAGGGATATTTGATATTTAAATACTCGTCGGTGGATGAAACAGGCCATTTTTCTTCGAGTCAAGTGAGATGTAATGATCGTATTAAAAAAAATCCCGATCCGGAGAAATCACTTACCACCACCAACTTCTTGGAGCAAGGGTTACAAGGGCACCTTGTTTTTTCCCTATGACAAGATCTCCTTCCCAATCCCCGTATCTCGATTTTTTCTCCACTATCAACGGTCTTTTTTCAATGCCGATTCTATTTTTGAAACAAGTCATCCCTTTTTGTCCCGAAGCGATATCGAACGGTAACGGAGATAGTAAACAAGGATGACTCCTTCTACTGAAACTCCAACTCTTGAAATTGTCGAATTCTTCTGCCAAGTTCTCGCCCGATCCCTCGATCACTCAGTCCTCTTTGACGAAAGAAAAAAATTTGATAACGTTCATCTTGGGTTAGGTGTGTAACATGGCGCATCTCCTCTACTGTCTCTTGTCAAAGCAATAGTCTAGACCGCCTCCTTTGACCAATGAAGATGCTCGGTGGATGAAACAGGCCATTTTTCTTCGAGTCAAGTGAGATGTAATGATCATTAAAAAAAATCCCGATCCGGAGAAATCACACCACCACCAACTTCTTGGAGCAAGCATTGTTCATCCATCCTATAAACAAGTCATCCCTTTTTGTCCCGAAGCGATATCGAACGGTAACGGAGATAGTAAACAAGGATGACTCCTTCTACTGAAACTCCAACTACTTCGAAAGAGGCAAAAACTACTCCTTCCAAAAGATGCTCTAAGTTCTGTGTGAGGGCATTCTCTACAAAGATGAGAGTTTTAGTTAAAACCGACACGAATGCTCCCGATACATGATATTTTCGGCAATATTTACTATGCTAAAGTTTTTTATCGTCCCTTCCGAGAAAACCTTTAAGCTATAAACATAAACAATACGGAAGAGATGAGCATGAAACAAACAAACACTAATATACCACAAAGCTATACTCTTTTAAAGAGATTCCGTCTTTTTTTACAAAGTTTTTGTAAAGTTGCAAACATCAGTGGATTCACCCTGACGGAACTGGTTGTCGGCATGGGTGTCACCGGAACATTGATCGTAGGGACTATTCATCTTGCAGGTTTGACAAATAAAGCGAAGCAGGATGATGAATTGGCCCATGCTCGCCGCACCATCGAACAACTGATGAACAACAGGCACATTTGCAAGGCCACCATTGAGGGAAAGAAGCTGACAACGGCAGGAACAATTATTAAGGCCATTAAAGGGTTACATGGGGAAACCTATTTTGAATCTTCGGGAGAAAATTCAACTATAGACGATGCTCTTAGCGGCAATACTACCGCCGAAGATACCCTCATACCTAAATTGCACGCTAAGTACGGAAACCATGTGATGGTCGGGGAAATGCTGATCAAAGATAAGGGAGAAATTACCGACAAACAAAAAGGGAGCACCATTGGGTCGACCACCATTACTTCTATTAAGGGAGAAAACGTTTTGCGTCTTCTTGAATTCAGTGTTCTCTTGGCGATTAAGGATGCTCGCGCCAAGGCCGGGCAAAAGGTCAAGGGATATACGAAAAGTATCACTTTTACGGGAGTCGTTGATAATAAGAATTTCAGTCCGGCACAAATTAAATCTTGTGTAGCAAATATAACTCTTGGACAAAAAGAAACGGAAAGGTCTCTGTGTACTGAGATGGGTGGTGAACATGCTTGGAATGATACAACGGGGATATGTAACCCGGATGTAATAAAGAAGGGAATCGCCATAAAAACCGTCAAAGATCTATGCATTGTCGACGGACTCGGTACATACACTGTGACGAGACGACGGTATACTGCAAGCACCAATAGTTGTAGACCACACTATTGGGGAAAACATTGTAGGACATGTGCTAACAAAACTGAGGATTGTGGAGATTGTACCGGCAGCTGGACTTCAAGAGGAGAAAATGTTTGTACGCAAACGACTACATATACGAACTCCTCCAATTGCATAATCGAAAAAAGAGAGGATTGTACATTGGGAAGAGGTTGCCCCGGCCCTTGTGGTTATTGGTGGGTGACAGCTATAGACGGACAGGGAACTGTGACCTGCGTAAGCAAAACAGACACGACGGGTTGTGATCCGGCCGATTATTCTGCACCCGGATATTCTCCATCGATAACTCCAAGGCCTACACAATTAAGAACCGTATACTGCCCACCGCCACCACCATGCATCAACACTTGTAGTCAACACCTGTAGTGTCCGTGGCAACGGCGGTGGCGGTGGCGGTGGCGGTGGCAACCAAGGTCGACACCAAGGTCGACACCAATTGACACAAGTGTCCGTGGCGGTGGACACCAAGGTGGCACCAAGGTGGACGGTGGCACCAAGGTGGCACCAAGGTCGACACACCACCAACAACATGCACCACCACTTGTAGTTCAACGGAAACGCAAAAACCCTATCCCGATTGTTCATGTGTCCGTGGAGGCGGTAGCATACCGGGACCCGCAGCACCGGTCGCCTGGTGATAGTAATCGCTTCAACCGGGGGCAGTAGTAGTCAGCCCCTTTCAATTTTTGATTTACTCTCTCATAAAATAGGTTGAAAATTTTCGGCATTGATGATTGTAGAACTATCGCCGGTTGCTTTAATCACAAACAAACCTTTCTTTTCCAAATATCTCTCCGATCCCATATCGTTTACGATATAGGCAACGGCACCGTAAAGTTTTTTATCGACATATTCGGAAAAGACTCTCTTAAAATCTTTTAATTTCTCAATGAAATGATCAATTTTTTTTGTATCCAAGGTCGTCTTGACTTCCACAACGACAATCTCGGCACCGTTATGGGCAATAATATCAAATTCGTATTGTTTGTTCTCAAATGTTTTTTTTATTCGAGTTGAGGTTCCATGAACGGGGATGTTCTTTTGATTGAGTTGGTTGACGAGATCATTTTCCACAAGAGTTTCAATTTAGGGAGGATACGAGCTAGCAACTTATTGAAATAAGAGCAACTTCCCACAGTGGCCTTTCTTTCCCAAATTGAAAATTTTTAATAGACCAAACGCGTTGGACCGAAAATGGCCAGTAAAAAAGCTTAACAAACTCTACTTTTGAGGGTTATATCTTGTCTTCAGATATTTCAATATTAACATCATAAGATGGGGAGGAGAGTTATATGAGTCTCAGCACGTCACAGATTGACGTTAAAATAGGACTTGCAGAAATGTTAAAAAAAGGGGTGATTATGGATGTTGTCACTCCCGAACAAGCAAAAATTGCCGAGGCAGCAGGGGCCGTTGCCGTCATGGCCTTAGAGAGAGTCCCCGCTGATATTCGCCGAGACGGAGGTGTGGCCAGAATGTCTAATCCCGACTTGATTGAGAGCATTATGAATGCCGTTACCATACCTGTTATGGCCAAATGTCGAATCGGTCATTTTGCCGAGGCCCAAATTCTCGAGGCCATTGGTGTCGATTATATTGACGAAAGCGAAGTCCTTACTCCCGCAGATGAATGTCATCACATTGACAAGACCAAATTTAAGATTCCCTTTGTTTGTGGGGCCACCTGTTTAGGAGAGGCCCTGAGAAGAATCGGTGAAGGGGCCTCCCTTATTCGTACCAAGGGGGAGGCCGGAACGGGAAATATTGTAGAGGCCGTAAGACATCTTCGCCAAATCAATCAAGAAATACGAAGAATTGTCTCTTTAGACGATGCCGAATTAATGTCAGAAGCAAAAACATTGGGAGCTCCTTACAAACTTTTAAAAAACCTCAAGAACTCCGGGAAACTTCCCGTCCCAAATTTTGCCGCTGGAGGTATCTCAACACCGGCAGATGCCTCTCTTACTATGCAGCTTGGGGCCGAGTCGGTATTTGTCGGTTCAGGAATTTTTAAATCCTCTTCCCCGAAGGCCTTTGCCGAGGCGATCGTTAAGGCGATTGTGGAATTTAATAATCCGGAGTTCGTTCTCAAGGCCTCAAGAGGACTCAAAGATGCTATGGTAGGTCTTGACATCCATTCTATTCCCAAGGAGCAACGATTGGCCGACAGGGTTTTATAGGTGAGGCCTTGCAATATTCACATTGGAGTTTTGGCCTTACAAGGTGCCTTTAAATTACATGGGCCTCATTTGGAAAAGCTTCCCGTTAGCTATAGATATGTTACAAAAACAGAACACTTAAAGGAATGTACCGGTCTTATCATTCCGGGTGGAGAGAGCACGAGTATGATCAAGCTTCTCCACCATCAAAAGATGATCGATTCGCTAAGAAAATTTGTTATGACAAAACCTACTTGGGGTATTTGTGCAGGACTTATTCTCTTGTCTCGATCTGTAAAGAAACTTCAACAACTATCCTTCAATGCCCTTGGCATTAGCGTTGTTAGAAATGAACAAGGCCGTCAAATTTGTAGTTGTCATGCAGAAATCAATAATTATACGGTTTCCTTTGTAAGGTCACCCACCATCGATACTATCGATGATGATATTAAAGTTTTGCACAGGAGAGAGGGAAGGCCTACATGGATAGAAAGCACGTTCATTATGGGAACAACATTCCATCCGGAGCTCAACAGAAATACACCGTCACCTTGGCACACACGATTTGCAACATTATTTTGTGGATTAAATGATGTCCAGAAAGGGCCTTAAAAAACTTGGCACTATTTTAGAAACACTTCAATCTTCAAAAAGAAACCTTCTTGTTGACGCCTTTGATTCTCGCTTGCTCATAAAACAATGGCCTTTTGTTGTTGGAGAGAAACTAGCACAAGTTACTCTTCCCCTTAAAGATCGCCGAAAAACTCTTCTTATTCTCTCTTCTCATGCTATCTACTCTCAGGAACTAAAATTTATGGAAATGGCCATATTAGATAAGATTTTTTCTCTTCTACCCAAGTTTAAGAGAAAAATTCAACGCATGTCTTTCCAAACCAATGAATCTCTTTTTGAGGAAAAGAAAAAACAGTTTTCTCATGTTATTGAGAAAAAAGAAAAAGATTCTTGTACCATCCATCCTCAATCTCCGGAATATAAAATCTATAAAAAAGAGGCCGAGAATATATCGCTTAATATTGATGATAGAGAACTTCGAGACCTTGTCATTTCTCTTTACATTAAAGTAAAGGCCGAAGAAAAAAGATCATTGCAACCGAAAGGATGAAAATTAAAGTATAAATAGCGAAAATTATCCATATTTTGTATGATTTCTTGTTTATAAGTTCCTTGGATTCATTGCCCTTTATTTCACTACGGGAGGAACCAAGATCTTTCTTTGTTTTTGGATTTATGGCCTCCCTTTTGACGACAAGGGTGTCCTCAAGAACAGATTCTATATTCGAAGTCTTTTTTTGAGAAGACGGATCAGCATTATTCCCAAAAATATTTTCGGCCTCGGAAATGGGATTGAAAGGCTGTTCTTCATCTCCGTATAGATACTTTTCTACAAGGTCTTTTTCTCTTATCCAAAACCAATGGCCGTTTCCCGAGGAGACCTCATCTTCACCAGTGAGAGCATTCTCTTGAATCAATTTGAGGACTTTAGACTTTTTTAGAGGCCCAAGAATGTTTTTTGTATGTGTTCTAATCAGCCAATTTCTATCCATTAGATTTGATACTAACAAATTTTTTGATAAAAAGTCAAATATCTCTCGGCAATAGATCGATCATCATAGTATTAAAAATATCCTAAAGATTTACTTAAAAAACCCGACAGGTATAGGAGGGTTCTAAATGAATATTTGTAAAGGGAAAACACCTCCAAACCTATTGCGATTGGCCTTTGGGTTATCGCTTATACTGCATCTCATTCTGATTGGATTTAGCTATGATTACCTAAAAACTGTTAGACATGACACTTTTAATGCTAAGAAGCGTGGTAACAAAATAAAAATCAAGTTTCATATCGATAACGATCAATCTACACAGATTGCCAAAAAGCTTAAAAAGAAGAGACGACAAATTGTGGATTCTGAAAAATCGGATATTCCATTGGATACCCCTATAGAAATGCGTTTTCTTAGTGAAAACAATCAAAAAGTGGATCGAGAAGTCGTTGCTCGTAACATAGCCCCTTTCAAGTTAGCAGGAAAAGGAGAAAGGGACGGTAGCAATAACAGGCCCTCTGATTCCAAGAGAAAGAACTTCATGAAGAAAAAAAGAAAAATATCCTTGGCCGATCTATCTACTACGGATACTAATTCTTACAAGAAACTTAAGGGAGAACTATTTGGAAAAGAAAACACTATAGGACAGGCCAGTAGAAATGATTATATTGACGATGTTCCTCTTGGAGACATGACAAAACTCAACACACTACAATTTAAGTACTATGGATTTTACCGCAGAGTTAAACAGAGACTTGAAGTCTATTGGGGATACGAAGTTCGTAAAAAGATTGAAAAACTCTTTAAAGAGAGACGAAGGCCCGTCAAAACGGAGTCTATTACGGCCCTTTCTATTGATCTCGATCGAAAAGGGCGTATTATCGATATCAAGATTAGGTCTGCAAGTGGCGTGAGAGAGCTTGACGAGGCGGCCGTAAAATCTTTCAATAAAGCAGGGCCTTTTCCCAACCCTCCTGAAGGAATGCTTAAAAACGGTTTTGCGAGAATTGAATGGGATTTTGTCGTAAAGACCTAGTGTGCCGAACCATTGCTGAGAATAGATTTGAGTTTGCCCATACCTTCCATCATAACATAATCGCTCCATATGTTATCGAGTTCTCTTATGGTTTCAACAATTCTCACGGCCGCTTGATCTCTTGAAATTTTTTCACTTTCCGAAAGATGGGTAATGGCCGTAGTTAAGGATTTGATAGAAGAAGACTGACAGATTTTCGATAACCTCTCCTCGTACGAATAGTTTATTTTTTTTTCCTTTGATTTAATAATGGCCGTATTAAGAAGTTGAACAGGTTCCTGTTCTTCATTAAGCATATTGCCTTTTCCTCCAATTTTTCAAGCTAATGACCTTGAAAGCATAGTATAGAATATATTTCATTCGTAAAGAAAAATTTGCATTCCAATGGCAGCGGCCACGGAAACATTGAGTGATTTTATCCTACCTGGGGCCTTTATGGTAAATTTTTGAGATAAATTTCTTACGACTGCATGTGATAGGCCTTTTTCTTCGGAACCCAACACTAGAGCGCATTTATCAGATATTTTTGAAATTTCAGAACATGAAGAGGCATGTTCTGAAAGGCCCAAAACTTCAACTTCTTTTTTTCTCAACTGTCCAAGCATTTTGGAAAGATTGGCCACTCGAACTAAAGAAACATGTTCTAATGCTCCGGAAGAAATCTTACTAATTCCTGGGCCTAAGGATATAGGGCACCTCGATGAAAATACGAGGGCGTTAACACCATAGAATGCGGCAGTTCTCAAAATGGCCCCTATATTGTGAACATCCGTTATTCCGTCAAGGCAAATAATTTTTATGCTTTTTCTCCTTTCAACCTCTTCTCGTATCCAATGGGCATCGAAGACGGGTGTGGGCCTGGCAAGAAGGAGAAGGCCTCCGGAAATTCTATGATAATCAAAACCGTAATTCCTATAAATCCTCTTGGCCGTTTCTTGAAAAGAATGTTGGTCTTGTCTTTGAATATTCAGAGAATTTGTGCCGTAACATTTTTTTTTAAAATTTTTCTCTCCTTGACTTGTAGCATAAAGTATATACTTTGTACGATTTGTATTGAGAACGGCCTCTATAATGCTATGAATACCAATGATAATCTCTTTGGCCTCATTCATAGAATTTTTTTATAAGAGAAGGCAATTCTTCAGGAACAACAAGCGTTTTTTTCTCTGAGGCCCTTTCCACCCATTCAAGTTTTTTTTCTTTTTCCCAAGTTTTATCACCTAACACGATTCTAAGGGGAATACCCAACAAGTCGGAGTCTTTAAACTTAAGTCCTGCTCTTATATCTCTGTCATCCAAGAGAACTTCTATGTTTTCATCGGTGAGTTTTTGGTAAATGTCTTTTGCCAGTACCGACGCATCGTCCTTCTTAGAAATATTTGCAAAATATATGTGATAGGGAGTTACGGCCTTTGGCCAAATGATTCCTCGTTCATCATGACATTGTTCGATGACTGCGGCCACTAGTCTTGTAATCCCCATTCCGTAACAACCCATAAGGGGGAAAACAGGGTTTCCGTTGTGGTCTAAGACGGAAACACCCATGGCCTTGGTATATTTACGGCCTAATTGAAAGATATGGCCGACTTCAATCCCTTTAAAAAAATCTACTTTTTCTCTTCCATCCCAAGTGAGGTCTCCTTTTTTGGCCATTCGCAAATCTTCTTGTTCGTATTGGGATACATCTCTACTTGGTTTAAAGTTGCAAAAATGTTTGTCTTGACTATTGGCCCCTGTTACATAAAAGGCGTTCTCATCAACTTGAAAATCAAAGATTACTCTTACCTTTAGAGGTATAGCGTAGGCCCCTATGAAACCTTTCACTAGGCCTAATTCCCGTATTCTTTCATCACTAAGCATGGTCAAATGCTGACATTTGAGTGTGTGTTTCAGTTTACTTTCATTGAGTGTATCGTCTCCCAAAAGTTGAACGAGAATAACCTCTTTCTTCCCGTTCGTAGAAGATTCGTAAAGAAGAGATTTTATACAATGGGTAAGGTCTTTTTTAAAAAAGACCGATACGGACTCTATCGTTGACGTCCTTGGGGTGTCAACTTCCTTAATCGGCCCACCTATTTTATCGAATTTAAGATGACTGTGTTTTGTTTTGGCCGTTTCAAGATTGGCCTTGTAAGTTGCCGAAGAGACAATGATATCTTCTCCTGTTTGAGCGAGCACTTGAAATTCGTGGGTTTTTTGTTCGCTATCGGCCATCATACCTGCATCGGCCTCTACTACAATATAGTTCACTCCAATTCTTCTGAGAATACTCTCATAGACTTGGTAAAAGTCTTGGTAACTCTTTTCGAGGCAATCCTTATGCATATGAAACGTATAAGCATCCTTCATGATAAATTCACGGCCTCTTATAACGCCAAAACGGGGACGAATTTCATCTCTAAATTTTGTATTAATTTGATACAAATTTACCGGAAGGTCTTTGTAGGATTGTATGAGGGTCGAGAAAATATCGACTACGGCCTCTTCATTTGTAGGAGAAATACATAAATCATTTGCTTTTTTATCCTTAAATCTTAACATTTCCGCCATGGATGCCCAACGTCCAGACTGCTTCCAAAGTTCTCCCGGTGTGACTACCGACATAAGAATCTCTTGGGAACCGATGCTGTTGAGTTCATCTCTGACAATGCATTCAATTTTGCGGATAATTTTGTGGCCTATAGGGAGGAAATTGTAAATTCCTGCTGCGGCCTTATGAAGAAGTCCGGCCCTTATCATCAATCGATGGCTTGGAACCTCTGCATCTGAGGGATTTTCCTTATATGTCCGCCAAGTACTTTGAGAGAGGCGCATACTAATCCTTTTTAGATGTCGTTTAGAAGTGATTCGAAGACTCTTTTGTAACGAGAAAAATAAGGGACATCAACGACAAAAAAATTTGTACCCGGTCGAACATCTAACATCTTTAAAAGCTCATTTTTTTTAAACGAACTATATCCGGGTTGTGCAATAACAAGGCCGCTTAGGACACCGAACCATCCGAACGCTAAGGAACCGGTAGAGAAGACAATTTCTTTAGGCACGGCAAATTGTAGGACGGTTTTCACGTTTATCTTAAGGATAACGGTATAGAGGAGAAACAGCATAAATAAGGTCGATAGGGCGACCTCTCCGTATCGGAAGGAAACCTCTCTGTGATATCTTCTCGCTGCATCTTCGAGCTCCTCTTTTCTGTAGATACCGCCTCCCATGAGTTCACAATCTATGTTTTCGCGATAGGAGGCATCGGTGACAATACAATACTCAAATTTAACGGAAACGTCATCGGGAGCAGAAATTCTTATCAAAGGAGAAACTGTTCCTTTCTGTCGAATATGAAGCTCCTCGGCACGGGAGGAAAAACAGAGCGCTGCGCTAAGAAAAAATGTGGTTAGTATTCTCAAATTCTTTGTTCCTCACACGAATCTTGATTTTTTCTCAAAAATCGTCTAAACTATGCCATAAAAAGGAGGAAAAATGAAATTACTTTTTGATGCTTTTCAGGAAAAACTTATGGATGTTCGCCTTCGAGACAAGCTTCTTCATGAAGGGAGAATCACTCAAAAGCAGGTCGATGAGTACTTGATGTCTTTACCCGGTGAAAAAATTGTAGAAGATCAAGAAAACTTTGAAAAGACCCCTGTTATTGAACAATAAATCTTGTAAAATAAATTTTTTTTACAGCGACTTTTCGGATAATGCCGTTAATTCTTTTTTTGATCCTTGACTTTAATAGGATCTTTCCGGAAATACTGCTAAGTTCTTGTACCGGCATTCTGCTTGCAATATCGATAATACTATCTTGAATAACGGCCTTGTTCTCTTCAAAATCTTCGATATCAATTCCTTTAAAGGGAACGAGGGAAGTTTTTACTTCAAGAAAACGGGCACGCGATGTTTCCGAGGGAAGATTGATCACCAGTTTGTCTAAATAGTATTCTTCATTTTTTGATATCTCTTTCACATTTTTTTGAAGCAATTTAAACTCTTTCTCATCGTTGGGAAGAGGTTTTTCAAGAAGGAATTGAATAGAGATAAAAATACCTAAAGTTCCGAGAGTGGAGAACAGTAAAAAGATCGCAGCGAGATTATCAAATTTTTTACTTCCCGTCATAGATAAAGCCATTTTACCACTACAAGTGGTTCAAGGGGAAAATTATTCCTTTTATCCAATGTGGCCGTAAGACCTCTCCCTTCAGGGAGAGGATATGACGCCACGCCCTTCGGCGAGAATAAAAAAAGTATTGCCTTTTGGGCAATATCATAATACATTGAATTTGTCGGAACAAAAACCGACCTACCGTAGGGACTACGGGATGTAAAGCTCGTGGAGACGGTGTAAGACCTAGAAACTTGCGTTCTAGGCGTTTGTCGGTGAAGCAAGAATCTCCTTCCTTTAGGGAGGGGTAGTTCAATGGGACAAGAGTTCTTCGAGATTACTGTAGGGAATCCCCAAGTCTTGAGCAATATTATTGTACACAAGATGTCCCTTTAAGATGTTTATACCTTTTTTTAATGCAGAAGATTTTTCTACGGCCTTCTTAATCCCTAAGGAGGCGGCCGTCTGAGCATATTTTAGGGTAACATTCGTAAGGGCATAAGTTGAAGTTTTTGCTACGGCACCCGGAATGTTGGTGACGCAATAGTGGATGACTTCATCAATAAGAAAGGTTGGTTTCTCATGAGTTGTAGGCCTGCAAGTTTCAATACAGCCCCCTTGATCTACGGCAATGTCTACAATAACGGAACCCTTTTCCATTTGGGAGACCATTTTTCTTGTGACGAGTCGTGGGGCCTTGGCCCCGGGGATAAGAACGGCCCCTATAACAAGGTCTGATAGGGCCACAGATTCTTCTATATTTTGAGAATTGGAAAACAGAGTTGTCACATTTCCATCAAAAAGATCATCTATTTCAACCAATCGCTTCGTGGAAATGTCAATAGCAGTGACACAGGCCCCCATCCCCACGGCCATTTTGATAGCATTCGTTCCCGCAATACCGGCCCCTATAACTGTAACCTTGGCCCTTCTTGTACCCGGAACACCCCCAAGTAAAATTCCCTTTCCGCCATGATCGATTTGGAGATAATTCGCTCCAATTTGAGTGGCCATTCTTCCCGCAACCTCGGACATAGGTATGAGCAAGGGAAGAGAGGAATCCGCCTCCTGAATTGTTTCATAGGCAATACAGGTGCTTCCTGTTTTCATAAGCGCTTTGGTGAGTTCTTTATCGGCGGCCAAATGGAGATAGGTATAGAGAATATGATGAGGTTTTAAAAGAGCGATTTCATCTTTTAAAGGTTCTTTCACCTTAATAATCATTTCCCCATGGTGAAAAATTTCGCTCGCTGTTTGAGCAATAATCGCCCCTATCTTTATGTAATCTTTATCAAGGATACCAACGCCCTCGCCTGCACCAGATTGCACAAAAACTCTATGGCCGTTTTCAACAAGCTGACGAACTCCTCCGGGAACAAGGGCCACACGATTTTCATTGTTTTTGGTTTCTTTTGGTACACCTATATTCAAAAAAACCTCTTACATCTAATAAAGGGCCGAATTGTCGCACAATCTATATAACATAGACAAAACAGATAATCTACAAAAATCATTACCGTAGGGGTTGAAAACTTAGTCTTGAAGGATTAAGCTTTATCTATTCTATAAAGTGGGAGGGTTAGATACCTTTGAAGATATTCTTTATAAGTTTATTGTTTCTATCGTGTTCCATCCCCGAAAAGCATGTTGAGGTCTCTAAAACCTCTTCCTATATTGGAAAAGGACTTGATCTTGAAATAGATGTTAAGAAATTTCTCTTAAAAAACGGTCTAAGGCTATTGGTCATTGAAAACAATCGCCTTCCCATTTTTTCTTACTACACTTTCTACGATGTAGGTGGGCGTCACGAGGAAAAAGGGACTACAGGTGCAACACATTTTTTAGAGCATATGATGTTTAAAGGTTCAAAAAAATACGGCCCTCAATCATTCGACGATAATATAGAAAAAAGCGGCGGCCGCAACAACGCCTATACAACTTTTGATTCCACCGTTTACTTTGAATCTCTTCCCAAAGAATCTCTTCAAATGGTGGTTGATATGGAGGCCGATAGAATGGAAAATCTTCTTCTTATCCCTTCAAGCGTAGAAAAGGAGAGAAACGTTATCTTTGAAGAAAGAAAAATGCGCTATGAAAATTCTCCTCAAGGAAAACTGTATCAAAGTATGATGAAGGCCGTTTTTGAACATACTCCCTATGGTGGCTCCGTTATTGGAGATGTTGAGGATTTAAGACAACTTACACACACTGTTATTATGGATTTCTATAAGAGGTTCTATAGATCGAACAACACCGTTATTGTCGTTGCAGGAGATGTAAAGGCCGATCACCTTTTCAATCTGATTCAAGCAAAAATGGGACATTTCCGGGCCTCCTCCGAACTCGTAGATTACAAAAAAACAAAGGACAACCCCGATTTTTTTCGTCACCGGGGCCGATACAAAAGAGACATAAGGTTAGAAGGACCGAATCCTTTACCCTTCTTTGCTATGGCCTTTAAAGGAGTTCCCTTAGGGACGCAAAAAGGATTTACTCTCGATCTTCTCTCTTCTATTCTCGGAGATACGGAGAGTTCTTACTTTTCACAAAAGTTTGTCAAAGGTAAGAATCCTATTATGAGTAGTGTAAGTGTGTTCAATTACACTCTTAAACACAATGGAACATTTTTTATCATGGGACAATTGGCAAAAGGCACCTCCCCTCAGAGGGGAAAAAGGGCCGTTTTGAAGGAATTGGAAAGTGTTTGTCAAAAGGCCGTTTCGGAACGAAGTGTACAAAAGATAAAGAATCAATACTTGGTAGGTCGCTTCAAAGAAATTCAAACCAACTCAGGTGTTGCCGGTTTTATCGGCAATAGAGAATTGTTCTTTGGAGACTTCAATTTTTACAAAAAAGAACTTGAGGCCTATAAGACGATCACCTCTGAAGAAGTGAAGAGAGCATGTGAAAATCTTTTTGACAATCAAGAATATGTTTACGTTTCCATTTGGAACAAACATAAAGGATAGATCTATGATCTACAATTTACTTTTTTTATTTTTTCCCTTTTTCCTTGCGGCCAATGTTGGAGAAGAAGAAATCCTAAAGATCAATTGGAACGGGGTTCCCGTCGTCTTTTTAGAAGACTCACGATTCCCCACTTATGCTGTATCCATTTATTTTTCAGAAGGAGCGAGCAGCGATCATGTACAAAGATCGGGAGAGACTGTGGCCATGTTCAACCTTCTTACAGCGGGAACTACACGCTATAATCAAAAAGATATCCTCGACAATTTGGATTTTTTTGGTGCAAGCTATGGGGCCCATATTACCCATGAATATTCTTCCTACCAAATTTCGGGACTTCTCAAGGACATCATTCCGACAATGAAAAAAATTTGTCATCTTTTTAAAGAAGCTACGTTTCCAAGAGAAGTGGTCAAACAGGAAATTGATCGGGTAGTTAGTGCTTTGAATAATCTTGTCAGCGATCACGGAGCTTTAACTTCAAGGGTTTTTAGAGAATTGAGTATGCAAGACACACCCTATGTTTCCCATGTTGAGGGAACAACCCAATCACTGAGGAATATCACAACTCAATCATTAAGGGCCAAACTCGATATTTTTAACGGATCTGTCGGTAAGAGAATTTATTTAACCGGCCCTAAGAAAGTTTTGGAAATAAAAGATATTATTTCGGATGAGTGTGGTTGGGGAAAAAACGAAAATAAGATTTCTCCTCGGAAGACAGCGGTCGTCAAAATTTTTCCCAAAGGCCCTAAAATTTATCTTGTTACCGTTCCTAGGGCCAATCAGGCCCAAGTTCATATCGGGCGCTATCTTAATAACAATGAAGGAACGTCTACAGCATTGAATGCTCTTCTCTCAGATTATATGAGCGGAGGCCTTTCGGCAAAAATGCTTAGAGAACTGAGAACAAAACGAGGGTTGATTTACTCGGGAAGAGTCCTTATTAGTAAACATAGAAATTACGGTAGGGCCCTTATTAGCACCTATACGAGAAATGAAAAAACCGCTGAACTTATTAATGTGATCAAAGAAATTTTTCAACAAGCTTCATCGGGGAAAACAACTCAAAAGGAATTTAAGAGAGTACAGGGACGACTTATAGGAAAATATCCGTTTATGTTTGAAGACAATGCAACCTTTCTTGAACAGCTTCTCATCCTCGATCATACAGAAAAAAACTATAAAGAATTTTTCAATTTTAGAGAAGATGTATCCAAACTCAACATCGTTGATATGTCCAAAGGATATCAAGAGAGTTTTAATTGGAACAAGATGACAATTCTTGTACTAGGGGATGTCTCTCTTAAAAACTCACTGGACAAATTAGGTTCCGTTACCGTGAGAAATTACAAAGAATTTTTGTAACTTTGTAACCACCTATCAATTACAGATAGGGAGATTACCGTCTTGTTTTTTAAGAAAGAAATCTCTTATTTTTGATCTCATTAACGTTATCTGCAAAGGAGTTTTCTTCTCATGATTTTCGGTCGTAATATCGGCCCCGTGTTGAATCAACAAATTGATAGCATCTATATGCCCATTCATAGCAGCAAGATGAATGGCCGTGGTATCACTGTTATTCTTGGCCGCAACATCGGCCTTATGTTGAATTAACAAGTTTATGACCGCTATATTCCCTTTCAAACTAGCATCGTGAAGTGGAGTATTGCCCCATCCATCCCTAGAAAAAACAATATTAGAGTTTTCTTTAACGATTTCAATTATTCTCTTCAAATCCAGATTATTACTGTGAATAATATTTTGCAGTTGCACTCTAATCGGAACAGGTTGATATTCCGCCTCCAAATGAAAACCGAACAATAAGGAGAGGAAAGCAACTACTAAAAAATCACTAAATTTTTTAATGTTCATAATCGGGATATAGCGTGACATCACTAATGCTTTCTAGTCAAGGGAAAAAAGAGACCGGGCGATTGTGGAGTTTAGGGAAAATGGCGGTCCCTGCAGGATTTGAACCTGCGACCTATCGCTTAGGAAGCGATAGCTCTATCCAACTGAGCTAAGGGACCTTAAAAGAATAAGACACTTTGGATATTATGATTGAGTTTTAACTCCCCATAATGGATATCCCACTGTCAACATAGAGGACTTGCCCGGTAACGGACCTTGAAAGAGGACTTGCTAGGTAAAGGGCAGTATCGGCCACATCTTCTTGAGAAATATTTCGGCGTAAAGGGGCCTTGTGATTCATAATTTCAAAGATATTCTTTAATCCGGGTATAGCGGAGGATGCCAGCGTTCTCAAAGGCCCTGCCGAGATACAGTTGACTCGAATATGTTTTTGCCCAAGATCATATGCCAAATATTTCATGGATGCTTCCAGTGCGGCCTTGGCCACTCCCATAACATTATACCCATCGAGAACTTTTGTGGAACCGTGGTAAGTCATGGCCGCTAAAGAGGAATCTTTAGGCATAATATCCTTGAGAGTATTGGCAATACCTATAAGAGAAAATGCCGAAATATCGCAGGCCGTTTGAAACCCCTTTCGACTTGTTTCAGAAAAATCTCTTGTGAGGTCTTCCCTTTCGGCAAAGGCGAGAGAATGGATGATAATATCAACACTACCCCACCGATTTTGCACAATCTTTCCCATATGTTCATAGTGAGAATCTTGAGCTACATCCATTTCAAAGGTAAAATCGGCCTTCAGTTCTTCGGCCAAAGGGTCGACTCTTTTCTTGATCTTTTCATTGAGATAGCTTAGAGCTAGTTTTGCCCCCTGTTTCTTAAATTTTTTAGCGACGGCCCATGCAATAGACCTTTCGTTGGCAACCCCTAGAATAAGGGCCTTTTTCCCTTCTAGCATATTAAGTTTCACCTTTTCTATTACCGGCAATGTAACATTGAGTTGTTGAACTACCCCTCCCTAAAGGAAGGAGATTCTTGCTTCACCGACAACTGCCTTAGGCACAAGTACCTTTGGTCTTACATCGTCTCCACGAGCTTCACATCCCGTAGTCCCTACGGTAGGTCGGTTTTTGTTCCGACAAATTCAATATACTACAATATTCTTCAAAGGCAATACTTTTTATTCTCGCCGAAGGGCGTGGCGTCACATACTCTCCCTGAAGGAAGAGGTTTTACGGCCACATTGGATAAAAAAAACAAATACTTTGCTCTTTATTTGTAACTTAGTTTTGTTATTGATAACTTTTACTTGAGGAAAGGTTTATAAATATGCAACGCATTATTTTTCTGTTAATGATAGTATTACTGATCCTTGTAAACAAACTTTGGGCCGTTACGGATATTGGGCCTAGAAAAGACTTGTTTAGAATCGATCAAATTGAGGTTTTAGGATTTAAAAAGGTTGAAAAAGAGGCCATTCTTGAAAAAATTTCTCTTCAAAAAGGCATGAATCTTGATAACCACCTTTTGAAAAAAGACCTTAATACCATTTATTCCCTCAAGTACTTTGAGTCTGTTGAGGCCCATCACGAGAAAAAAAACGGCAAAAATATTCTAATTTTTAAGGTCATAGAAAGACCTATTATTTCGAAAATAATATTTGAAGGTAATAGCAAAATCAGTGAAAAAGAGCTTAAAGAAAAAATCAAAACAAAAGAGTTTTCTATCCTTGACATCAATACGGTTAAATCCGATGTCAAAGAAATGTTAAAATATTATGAAGAGAAAGGATTTTATCTTGCCAACATAGTTCATACCCTTAAAAAAGTTGACAAGGAAAATATCGAACTTCTCTTTAGCATTAAGGAGTTAGATAAAATTAAAATTAAAAAAATTGCATTTCTTGGCAATAGGGCCTTTGGGGATGAACAACTTAAAGGAATTATGGAAACTCGAGAGGAGGGCCTGTTCTCTTTTATGTCGGGTTCGGGAAACTTCAAAGAATTTAATTTTCAAACAGATATTGAGAGAATTAAGTATTTTTATAAAACAAAAGGATATCTTCAAATTAATATAGGAGTTCCTGAAATCACCGTGTCGGCAAACAAAAAGTGGGTTTTTATAACCATAAGAGTTCATGAAGGACCTCAATTCACCGTTCGCAATATCTCTTTTCAAGGAGAAATACTTTTTTCCGAAGATAAGATAAGAGAAACCATTCAACTTCGCTCCGGAGAGATATATTCCGAAGAACTTCTAAGAACAGATATCCAGAGACTTGCAGAGCTTTATCAAAATCAAGGATACGCATTTGCCAATGTGTTGAGAATCTTACATATCGTTCCAGGAGAAAACAAGGTCGATATGGAATTTTCCTTTGAAAAGGGTAAAATTGTTTATTTTGGTAGAATTACCGTGGTTGGCAATACAAAGACTAGAGATAAGGTCATTCGTCGAGAACTCAAAATCCGCGAAGGTGCAAAATATTCTGGTACAAACTTACGAGAATCTCGAGAAAATATTAATCGTTTAGGATTTTTTGAAGTTGGAAGCGTTATCTTTAATACGATAACTCCTGAAGGAAAGGATGACATTCTCAATGTAGAAATTAATGTTAAAGAGAGAAATACCGGTCAAATTTCTTTGGGAGCAGGCTATTCAACGGCAATGGGTTCTTCCCTTCATGCTTCCATATCTCAAAATAATTTTAGAGGACTTGGGCAAAACCTCTCCTTTTCCTTGGCCATTTCCGATTATGACCAAACGTTTAATCTCGGCCTCTCTGAACCCTATTTCAATGATACAAAATGGACTGTCGGTGGAGACATTTTTAAAACAAAAAATACATCATTATCGTCTTTTACTTACGAGAGAAAAGGATTTAATCTCAGGGCCGGACACCCCATTTTTGAGTACACTAGACTTTTTGTCACTTACAAGTTAGAGGAAACATTTCTCAAAGGAATTTCCGATCCTACGGTAGAACGGGAACTTGAAAATGGTGTTGCTTCGAGTATAAGACTGGCCTTGATCAGAGATAAAAGAAACAATTCCTTTGAACCAAGTGCCGGACACTACCTTTCTTTTGCAACGGAGTACACGGGGGTTGGTGGAGATAAAAAATGGTGGAGAAATGAGGCCGACGGTCGTTATTATCGTCGTTTAAAGGATTTTGTTTTTCGCCATAGGCTTTATGTGGGAGGACTTTCTCGAATAAATAACATGGGTATTCCAAGAACAGAGAGATTTTATCTTGGTGGGGCCAGGAATTTGAGGGGTTATGATTATGAGGCCATAGGCCCTTTAAGCATTTTCGATGATCAAGGTAGAAAACAAGAGTTTAACGCGGGGAGCCTTTTTTCCTTGTTCACTCAAATAGAGGTCGAACATCCTCTCGCACAAGAGGCCGGTCTCAAATGGGTTCTGTTCACAGATATTGGAGATGCTAACACATTGAATAATTTTAAAGTCTATGCAGACTATGGATTCGGGCTCCGGTGGTTTTCTCCTATCGGTGTCATGAGATTTGAATACGGTATTCCTTTGGTAAAAGAGAGAAGTAGTGGTGGCCAATTTCACTTTGATTTGGGACAATTATTTTAAAGACTTAATGTGGAGGTATTACAATGATTGCAAAAAAAATAACCTTGACGTGTATTTTCTTTGTACTGGCCTTTTATACAAAGGCCGTTTTAGTTGGAGAAGTGGATATTCAGAGAATTCTTGTCAGTGTTAAGCAGGGAAAAAATATTAGAGCGGAACTTCAAAAAGAGTACGATAGGAAAGATAAGGTTCTTAAAGAAGAAGAGGTCGCAATTGACAAACTTCAAAAAGATTTTGAGCAACTTAGAGAAAATTTTAGTAAGCAAAGGCTTGTTATGAGCGATAAAAAACGGGGTGAACAGGAAAATGTACTGCAAGAAAAAGGTATGGAACTCCAAAGAAGAATAGTTCAACATCAACAAAAAAGGCAATCTTATCAAGAGGAAATAAATAAGCTGGAGAATGAGAAAAAAGCACCCATTCTCAAAAGGGTTCGTGATATCGTCAGGGCCGTATCTCAAAAAGAGGGAGTGGATTTTACTTACGAAACTTCCATGGCCCCGATGGTTTATACCAAAAATTCTAAAAATTTAACAGATGCTGTTATTAAAGAATACGACAGCAAATACAAGTAATTCTTCAGCTATTTTCGGTGCTTTCTATTTCCCTAGGGAAAATGTCATTTTTTGAGAAAATTTTTGGCGAAAAGTTGACTTTTATACTCCGATCAAAGAGAATGTTACATATGACTTTTTTATACCTTTTTTTTCTTTTTATTTCTTTCGCTAATGCTAATCTTGAAACGCTAAAAATTTCTGATAAATGTAGCGTGGATGAATGTGTAATTATGGATATAAACTGGGGACGTAAGAAACCGAAATTTTGGACTAAAAAATCTGGCCCACATACTATTTTTACTTTTAAGGCCGAGGGTAAGCTCAACGATAAAAAGTTGAAATTGTATCATATAGAGTTAAAAGGGTTTACCGATGGAATGGAATGTGGAGATTTCGGCCAATCTTCCGTTGCCGTATTGGGAACCGCTAAGGGAAATCCATTGATTGAAACATCAAGTGGAATATTGGAAATAGTAGATAATTCTATATTTGTTGGATGTTCCGACTGTCTACAAATCATTGATGAAAAAACAAAAAAAGTTTTAAATAAGTATTTTACGCCTGGATGGGACCTAACTCTCACAGGCCATAAGCAAACGAATTTTAGTTATGACAATTCAAATAACGTCTATATTCTTAGTAGAAAAAATTGTTTAAAAATACCAAAAAGCGGAAGTTTCTCAAAAATTAAAAAGGGAAAATGTGCTCCTCTAAGTAAAATTGAACATTTGGGCAAACAAACTGGGGACTTCAAACCCAAACCTGCCGAGCGATACTACAAACTTAAAGGTTCAAAATCAATACTTTTGCTTAAAAACGGTGCTTGTACATAGTCTCAGCAGTTTTCGGTGCTTGTAAAAATGCCTCGGACATGCTCTTTGTATCGGTAAAGATATCTCAACTTTCCCTTCTTCCGCAGGGCCAAGATGGTTGGAAAAATGGATGAATTGGGGTTTGGAAATTGTACCAATGAAGTTGAATGCGAGGCCTCTTGCCCTAAGGGAATATCGGTTTCTAACATCGCCAGAATGAATAGGGAGTTTCTCACGGCCTTGGTCGCATCTCGGAAGACCTAAAGGCCCTTATAGTAATCTTTTCCTTGGCCTTTTTCAGATAATTCCTTATAATAGTGGGCACAATCAATTTAAGGAGACAATCTAAATCATTTACCTCTATTCTTCTACAATTCTCGCTTTTCAAAAAAAAGTCAAAACCTTTGCCTTTCAAATTCTTTCCAAGGAAGTCAAGGTTCATACGAATCAAAAAAGTTTTCAGTGGGGTAGTTACCACTATCCTCTCGACATCGTTGTTTTTGAAGACGCAAAAAAATTAGGTTTTTATGACTCAGAATACCATACTCTAGGCCTTAACAAAAATCTTATGTATGAGGCCAATGATGAAACGCTTAAAAATATTATTCGTCATGAACTGGCCCATTGTTTAGTGTCCATTATTTACGGACAAATGTCTTTTCACGGACAAGACTTTTTTGCCGTTTGCTCTCGCTATGGATGGGGGCCAAAAGTTTTAAGGGCCTACTCTAATACTAAGGAAGACAATTCTTTTCACCCAAGCAAAGGCCATGAAAAACTTTTGGAAAAAATAAAAAAAATACTCGCTCTCGCTTCAAGTTCAAATCCGCATGAATCTCAAGCGGCCACTGTCAAGGCCAATGAAATTTTGCTGCGCTATAATCTCCAAAATGTCTCTCTTGAAGACGATGAAGAAGAGGCCTGTCTTAAAAGAGTTCTTTGTGCTAAAAAAAGCAGTGCAAAGATGGTGTGCATCTATCACATTTTAGAGACGTTTTTTGTTCGACCCGTATTTAATAAAGGAAACGGAATCGTTTACCTAGAAATTGTGGGAAAAAGGGCCAATGTGGAATTGGGAGAATATGTGGCCCGTTTTCTCGATCGAGAACTCGATCACCTTTGGGAACTACACAGACGACAGAATCCTTACCTCAAAGGCCTTGCCATGAAAAATTCTTTTTTTCGAGGTCTTGCCGAGGGGTATACTCAAAAGATTAAGCAGTCAAATAACAAAGGTTTTAAAAAAAATGAATTGATGGTTATTAAAAATGATCTACAAAGATATATAGATACCGTTTACGGCCGTCTTCGGACCGTAAAAAGTTCCGCAAAAAGTAATCCCTATTCAGAAAAACTTGGGAAAGATGCCGGAAAAAACCTCTCCATTAGACAGGGAATTAAAAATAGCAGAGAAGTCAAAGAGTTAACCTATTAGACGATGAATAAGACTATTCTTGTTCGTTACTCATCGGAAGTTGGTATCAGAAGAAATTCAAGCAGTCGACATCTTCTTCTTAGGGTTCAAAGAAGAATTCGTCAAAATCTCAAATCTCGAAAAATTGTTTTTGATATGGAAGTAGGACATGGACATATAATTATCCACACACAAGATTGGGAAAAGGCCTATGGTGTTCTCAAAAGAGTTTTTGGCATAGGAAATTTTTACCCCTGCATTGTTTCTTTAGACAACGATAGTAAGGATATGGGTACTCCCGTTAAAGCGATCGCACCCTTTCTTGACGGTAAAACATTTAGAGTCAGTTGTAACAAATCCGATCTTCAGCATCTATCGAGAATGGAGGTTGAAAGAAAATGGGGAGCAATCCTTCTTCCCTATTCCAAAGGAGTTTCTCTGAAAAATCACGATGTTAATGTGCGAATAGAAATTCTTCGAGGAAAAACATATTTTTTTTTGGATAAAGTTTCCGGGCCAGGAGGCATGGGGTTTTCTCTTACAGAAAGAGTCCTTGTCCTTATTAGCGGTGGATTTGATTCAACTGTGGCCGCTTGGAAAATGATGAAAAAAGGAATTCCCTGTGACTATCTTTTTTGTAATATGGGTGGGAAAACCGGTGAAAGAACGGCCCTACAAATTGTTAAAGTTCTCAACGATTTATGGGCCGAAGAAACAAAGTCCGTTTTCTTTTCTTTGAATTTTCATGATGTTATCGAGGAAATTAAAAATGTTGTAGATGATCCTTATAAACAAATCATTTTAAAAAGGGCCATGTTTCAATCGGCCGTATGTGTGGCCTCTAATCGAGGATATGAAGGGATTGTTACAGGCGAGTCCATTGGGCAAGTGTCTTCCCAAACATTGAGAAATATCTCCGTTATTCAAAAGGCCTGTACCCTGCCGGTTTTTCGGCCGGTATTAAATGATGATAGACTTGATATTATCTCCCTTGCCCGAGAGATTGGGACGGCGTCTTTATCGGAAAAAGTAACGGAACTTTGCGGTATTTCTCAAGGTCAGCCCGTAGCGAAAGCAAAGGCCGCAAGGGTTCTACAAGAAGAACAAAAACTTCAGGGCAATTACCTTGTGGAGTCCTTAAAAGATATGCAACAAAAATCTCTTGATTCTCTCAAAGCAGAAGACTTGCGACGGCCTTATCTTTTTGTGGACTCTTTTGATGAAGAGGCAGAGGTCATTGATTGCCAAGAAAATCATATGTACCGCTCTTGGCATGTTCCTCATGCAAAACATATTAAGGCCCATGATCTTCTAAACAACAAGTCGGTTTTTGAAAAAAAGAAAAAATATATCCTCTATTGTACTTACGGCACTCAAACTCCCTACCTAACAGAGGTTCTCCAACTCTCCGGCTATGAGGCCTATTGTTTTAGAGGAGGAGTGAAACAAGTGAGAAAGTGCTTTGATATGCAATAAGAAAGTGGCTCCTTAATTTCTTGCTTTCACACGCCAACTTTTCGGGTCATCGGACGGACCAGAAATTTCATATTTATCGTAAACATTATTATAAAAAATCCTAATGCGGAATTTGTCCCTTTTATCCGAAAGAAGGTCGACACCGGAGTAGTCATCACTCTCAATATTGACCGCTTGAGCAATCGTTTTTGGAATGTCCGAAAGTTGGGCCGGGTAATCGTCAATTGTAAAGGAACCTCTTCTCCCCAAAGGTTTAATAAGCAAAGTGCTAGATGCTCTAGCGTAGTCCCTCCCGAGTCGCTTGTATATTTTAAAATTTTCAGGTACAAAATTAAATCCGTGGTCGGATAATATGATAATCATCGTGTTATCAAAAACACCGGCATTTTTTAGATTATTTACAATGTCGATAACCAATTTTATTGCACAACGTCCTTCGGCAGTTTTGTTTTCAAGAGTATTGGTAAACGCATCTTGATATCGGCAATTTTCGTCAAGTATTGTCGGAGCGTGTGTAAGAGTCGAACGATAGTATTTAAATGTTTTAGGGTAGTCTTTTTGAACCACGGACCTTGCATCCACAATGTGTTTAAACGACAGTATAGCTCCTCCAAGTGAATCCAACCTTTTTTTCGATTTAGGTTTAAAAATGTAAGGACGAATTAACCATTTCCCGTTGTTATAAACCCTCGATTTTATGATATCCGGAGTATTTTTAAAAATTGAATAATTGATGAGAAGCTCATACCAGATGGGAGTGTATGTAGTCCGAGGAAAGGTTACAAGACTGTTTTTAGGGAACAACATTTCACTATATTTTGAATATAGGTCAGCAAAATAAATCACCTCTCCCTCCCCGGACTCTTTAAAGAGTTTCGCAATACTCTTCGGACTCGACAACTCATAGAATCGTTTCATATCAAGTTCTTTTTTGTATATCTCACCCGTAAAAATGGCCGCTATTGACGGAATCGTCCCAGGAGAATTAGAGATTGTATCGCCATACCAAATAAAACCTTCGAGCTGTTTTTTTATCTCATCATCAAGTGTATTTTTAAAAACTTCCCTTTGATATTCATCCAGTAAAATCATCAATACGTTGGGATTTGTTGCCGAGTATGTAAAGTATCTTTCTTTAGCAACGATTGTATTTTTATTATTTAAGGCCTTGAAAACAATTCCTGTAAAAATGATGGAACATAGGATAAAGGATAATATATAAAAAGTTTGTCGTTTAATTTTTTTCAAGCAAATGAGCAAAATTGCGATTAGGATAATGGTTGCAATAATTATGAAAGATAAAATAAAATCGATACTTATGGAATTGAAAAAATCTTTTTTAACCGAAAAGGGGGAAAGAATCACGCTATCGATTTTTAATTTGATCACACTCAACACAAACGTTGTAAAGCTAATGCATAAAATAGAAGCACAGAATAAGGCCAATCGTTTGAAGTTTTTTCTAAAAATGAGCGCCACCGAGCACAAGATAAAAAAACAGAGAATTTGTAAAAGAGAGATTAAACTAAAGCGATTGATATTGAGGTTGCCACGCCCATCAAAAACTCCATAGTCTCCAAATAAAAATGTTGCATTGATCCAGCTAAAAACGGCCGTAACAAAAAGTAATAATAAAATCCATTTTTGAACATACTCTTTTAGGAGTATACCCCAGCATAAAAGCAAAATATTGAGTACGGCCCAAGCGTAAATACCGTATTTACTACAAAGCTTAAGAAGGACTATGCCGTCTAATATGGCAAATTCATCCCTATTTGCTATAAAAATATCAAAAGGTGTTGCAACGGAGACATTAAAAATCAATAAGGCAAAGCAGATGTTTGCAAAAAGAAATTTTTGGTAGCTGGAACTCGTTGTAATTTTCTCCTTGTCGCTCAAAAATATTTTTATTTCAACTCTGTGAGGGGTAAAAAAATTCTAAAAATAATTTTTCACTATAACAACACTTTTTTAGAAAAATAAAATGAAAATCAACACGAGGAAAGGTGTCCCTTCTATTGTGCATCTATACTTTTTTGTCAAAACTTGCATTTTATTCTTGCAATCGGGAGAGTTTCATATAAGTCATCCCCTCGGTTAATTTTTTGAAAAATGCGCTCTGCGCTGTACCAAAAACTGCTGCATATATCATCGGTGTAATTATCAATGTTTTTTAGTTAAAAAAGCATCTTGTCTGGACAAGTAGGACAAATTCATTTTTTGAACTACCCCTCACTAAAGTGAGGAGATTCTTGCTTCACCGACAAACGCCTAGAACACGAGTTCCTAGGTCTTACACCGTCTCCACGAGCTTCACATCCCGTAGTCCCTACGGTAGGTCGGTTTTTGTTCCGACAAATCCAATATATTATGATATTCTTCAAAAGACAATATTTTTTTTTCTCGCCGAAGGGGGTGGCCTCACATCCTCTCCCTGAAGAAAGAGGTTTTAGGGCCACACTTGAGATAAAGGAATGTTACAATTTTGGGGTGTGGCGCAGCGGTAGCGCAGCGGACTGTTAATCCGTTGGTCGTCGGTTCGAATCCGACCACCCCAGCCATAATTAAATCCAACAATATCTGTTGCTCTACAACAAAGACTCTAATAAATTAAAGTAGGTGCATGCTTCTTTGTCTCCGTTTTCACAAAGTTCTTCTAAAATTTTTTTACCATCAATGTCTTTTTTTATAGCAAACCTAACATTATAATACCGATGAAGAACTTCCACGTTAAAGCACCCGGTCATTTCGCCCTTACCGCAAGATTCTTTAAAAAAATCTTTTGCTTTACCAATATCTTTTTTTCCATATGCTATAAGCCCTAGAAGAGTACAACTAGACAGTTTTTTTCCGCTATTACAAGACTTCGTTAAGAATTCTTTCGGATCCGATATAGGATGTAAAAGAAGAGATAAAACAACAACTATATAAGCTACCGTTAAAATACTTAAAGTTTTAAAAAAATTAACCTGACTACCGGATTGTTTCTGTACCATCTCTTCTTGATTCTTTTTGGAGGGAAAATCTATGATGTTATCTTCTTCTCTATGCTCATCAGATGTGCCGTAATTTTTAGGTTGATTGGAATCTTGAAATGGGCCAAGTTTTTCAAAGGGGCCGGAGTCAGTGAAGTTATTATGAGAAAAATCATAATATTTTAGTTTTTTGATATTTTTCAATTCTTTTGGGATGGAACCGCTTAACTTGTTGTAGGAAAGAAAAAGTTGTTCTAATTCCTTTAGATTTCCCAAGCTTTTTGGTACGGAACCTTCTAATTGATTGTGCTGGAGATAAAGCCATTTTAGACTTTCAAGATTCCCCAACTCTGCCGGGATATGGCCGTTTAGTTGATTGTGGTTGGGCCAAAGTATCCTTAGATTTTTGAGATTGCCTAGTTCTTTTGGAATAGGATGACTTAACTTATTGGCGTGGAGATAAAGTTCTTCCAAATTTTCAAGATTCCCAAATTCAGTAGGAATAGGGCCGTCTAATTGATTGTGATTGAGCCAAAGTATTCTTAGATTTTTAAGATTTCCCAATTCTTTCGGAATAGAACCGCTCAATCGGTTGTCGTGGAGATAAAGTTCTTCCAGGTTTTCAAGATTTCCCAATTCTATTGGAATAGGGCCTTTTAACCGATTGCTTCTGAGATCAAGTTTCTTCAGTTTTTTCAGATTTCCCAAGTTTTCCGGGATTGATTCTAGAGCGTTGTTGGAAAGTATGAGTACCGTTAAGTCTGATAATCTATCAATATCCTTGGAGCGCAACTCTTTAATCTTGCTATTGGAAAGGTTTAGATACTCAATTTGTAAAAGGCCTCTAAGATCAGGGTTAGAATATTTCTTTAGGAGCAAATATACCCATCTAATATTATCTCTAATTTTCATAAATATCTCTCCTCGCAATACGAATTAAACGATATTTTAAGGTCAAAACGATCACATTACTGTCATCCGCCCTAATGTCTTTCCGACCCTCCTATCCTTATATAGAGTGATAGCGATACGGATATTCCCTTGTTACCTCCTTTAGAAAAATTGAAATCATCAAGTCATCTCTTCTTTGTCGACACTTCGGCCCAGAAACTTGAGTATTTTTATATGAATTATTTCCGCTTTAATTTTTTTTAATTATCAGATAAAAACACTAAAGTAAATACTGTACCGTGTCGATAGGTCTTTATGGACGACTTAAAAAGTCGATTAACAAACTAACAGGAGACGAAAAAATGGCCTTAAGAATTAAAACAAACATGCCATCACAGTACATTCAAACAAATCTCTCTAGAATCTCTACAAATAATGAGAGTTCATTACAGAGATTGTCTTCGGGAAAGAGAATTAACAAGGCATCGGATGATGCCGCAGGATTGGCCATCTCTAAAAGATTGGAGGCCCAAACTAGAGGTCTTAGACAGGCCGTTCGAAACACGAACGATGGTACCGCCTTTATTCAAACGGCAGAAGGTGGACTCAATGAGACTACGAATATTCTTATAAGGATGAGGGAAATTAGTATTCAGTCGGCCACGGGAACTGTCGGTGAAGAGGAGAAAGGCTTTCTTGATGCTGAATATCAACAGCTTATGCAAGAAATTGATCGGATTTCAGAATCGACGGTCTTTAACGGTGTGCCCCTTCTCAATGGACGTGGTGCCGACGAAACCCACTTTCAAGTCGGTGCTTTTGCAGGGGATGAAAACTCAATTAGTTTTGACTCGTCCTCTACAGATATTACTACCGACAATCTTGACGTATCCGGATTGTCCATTGCAGAAAGAGATGATGCCTTAGAGTCTATTGAATACTTGGATGATGCCCTCCAAAGGGTTAGCGGTTTTAGGGCAAATCTTGGTGCGATTCAAAGTCGTCTTAAGTCTACGGCCTCGAACCTTGAGATTCAGGTCCTCAACCAAGACAACGCAAGGTCTATCATAGAGGATGTTGATGTCGCCAAAGAAACGGCCAAACTCGCCTCAACAAATGTGATTAAAGCTGCAGGTATTGCAACATTGTCTCAGGCAAATAATATACCTAATGCGGCCCTTAGGCTTTTGAATAATTAATATTTTTATCTTAAGGTCTCTTTCTTAGATAGATATGAGATATATTGAAAGAGAAGGGCCTTGATATAGTGACAGAAATGCCTTAAAAAGGTACATTGGCCCTGTGTATACTATTGTTTCTATCTCCGATGTTCACATAAAAAAGTTCCAAGACAATCCTTCCCAACTCTTTCATCGTTTCTTGGATCATGAAAAAACAAAACAAGCAAATATTATCGTACTCCTAGGTGATATTTTTGATTTAATGATAGGCCCTTACCCGGAACATCTCATAAAATTTCAAGAGGTCTTTGCTAAACTCAACAATCTTGCAAAGACAAAAAGAGTTTGCTACTTCCAAGGGAATCACGATTTTCATCTAAAAGGTCTTTTTGAGAAGCAGAATGTTTTCCCCTATCTTAATCGAGTGGAGATTTATAAGGCAGGACAAACTTTCCTCTTGGGAGAACAGAGGATTTACTTTGAACACGGAGATGATGCAGAAATCGAGAACCTTTCCTATAAGATCTATAAGATACTTCTCAACAATAGATGCATGGCCTTTGGCCTAAAATATATTCTCAATTATAAGATCGTTAATTTCCTTGGAGATTGCTTGTCCTCCTTGTTAAGAGAGAAACACGAATTAAAATACGAACTCAGTGACACGGCCTTTATTGAAAGGATTAGGAAAAAATTCCGACTTTCAGCACAAAGAATGGCCCAAAAAACATGTTCTTCCGTTATTGTTTTAGGGCACAGTCATGTAAGGGATTACTACAATTCTTCGGAAGGGTTTGTCTATCTCAACAACGGATACGTTTCCAAGGAACAATGTTTTGTTTTTTTGCAGGAACAACGACAAGAAATTATTCCTCTTTTTGAGGAAACTTAATACTTAAAATGAAAGCTTTCACCAATTTCAGTCGAGGAGTAAAAAAATATTCCGTCAATACTATATGGAACCTTGTGGAGAAGGCCGTTCGAGTAATACTTGGGGTTACATTAATGGCCTGGGTAATTCGTTACTTAGGGCCAAAAGATTATGGTGATTTCAAATATGCTCAAAGTTTTGTAGAACTGCTTTCGGGATTTTTCTTAATGTGTGGCCCGCATGTACTTGAACGAGATCTTATCAAGCACCAGAAACTAAAACATACTCTATTGGGAAGTGCATTCTTTTTAAGGGGAACGGGAACCTTATTTATGTGTATTTTGATAGGGGTGAGTATTTATTTCATGAACAATGCAGCTAAACACAATCTTCTAATCGGAGTTTGTGTTTTGCATTTGATGGTACAAAATTTTTGGATAATCAAGGGGTATTTTAATAGCAAAGTTCTAAGCAAGTATATTGTTTATTCTAATTTAACGGCCTTGGCCGTTTGTTCTCTCTTTAGAATTTTGTTGGTATTAAATCAATATTCCGTAATTTATTTTGCATGGAGTTTTGTCTTAGATGGCATTATAGCTACTTTTCTCTATATCTATTTTTACTCTAAATATGAAGGAAGTCTTTTTAAATGGAGAGTCGATTTCTCTATAGCTAAAAAACTGTTGCTAACAAGTTGGCCGTATTTATTCTCATCAATTATAATATTGTTCTACAGTAGGATCGATCAAGTTATGCTTAAATCTATGATCGGTTCGGAAGCTGTCGGGTACTATGCAGCTGCTATTAGGATATGTGCATCCTGTTTTTCTATTCCGACATTGATTGTGAAATCATTGTTTCCTGCGATAATCAATGCTCAGAAGAAGAATCAGAAACAATATTTCTCTAGAATACAAAAACTCTATGAATTGGTAGTTATCGTCTTTCTATTGATATGTCTTCCGGTAATGAGCTTTTCCGATGGAATTATCTCTCTAATGTATGGAGAATCGTTTGCAATTGCCGGCCAAATTTTATCATTGTACATCCTCAGCGGCCTTATAATAGCAATAGATTCCGTGCGGAGAGTTTGGATGTTGAGTGAAAATTTACAACGATATGACTTTATTATTTGTATCGTAGGCGGAATACTTAATGTTGTTTTTAATCTATTCCTTATAGGGCCTTATGGAATTATGGGGGTGGTTTACGGGACACTTCTTGCTCATATGGCAACATTTTTGACTACGGGATTAATGAGCAAGATGCGCCCATCCTTTTTTATGGTATTAAAGGCATTTTATAATATATTTTTACTAAAGTTTTTAAGAAAAGAGTATTTTAAAAATATTTAATATGGAAATCACATAAAAGAGGGCCTTCTTCTTGAAAGATTGGAAATGTGTTTTCCTAGGAATCGCCCTTGAATCTTTTTTACGGATTCAATTCTTTTTTCGGCAAGAAGATTTGTTGCCTGAAAAACGGGAATATCTTTTGTGTCTGAAAATTTTAAAATATTGAGTGTTGTTTCATAAATTCTATCGACCATTCTCCTAGATTTTTCATCGGACCAACCTTCAAATTCAATGCTTACATTCATCAGCCCGCCTGCATTGATAAGGTAGTCTGTAGCGTACAAGATGTTTCTATCTTTAAGTATTTGTCCATGGTGATTGTCTGCTAGCTGATTGTTGGCCGCTCCGGCGACAATTTTGCATCTTAATTTTTGGACAGTATCGTCGTTGATTGTGGCCCCTAATGCGCAAGGAGAATAGATATCGCAAGGAATGTCATAAACATCATCGATATTAATCTCTTCAGCACTTGGAACCCTCTCTTTAAAACGTTTAAGATGATCTTTATTAATATCACAAATAAAAATTTTAGCACCTCCTTTGAAAAGGAGTTCACCCAAATAATTACCTACGCTTCCGGCACCTTGAAGAACGATGGTGCGGCCATGTACGGATCTGTCTCCAAAAACCTTGAGACAACAGGCCTCAATTCCTCTAAAAACACCTAGGGCCGTATAAGGGGACGGGTTTCCTGAACCACCATGAACTTGAGAAATACCTGTGACATTATCTGTTTCGGTAAAGATGTATTCAATATCTTGAACACTCATGTTAACATCTTCTGCTGTTATATATCGTCCATTGAGAGATTCTAAGTAGCGCCCGTAACTTCTAAGAAGGGCCTCTGATTTTATTTTGTCGGGGTCTCCGATGATAACGCCCTTCCCTCCTCCTAAATTTAGTCCGGAAATTGAGGCCTTATACGACATCCCTCGGGAAAGTCTGAGAACATCTAAAAGGGCCTCATCGGAGTTAGCATAAGGCCACATTCTTGTTCCGCCTAAGGCCGGGCCTAGAGTTGTGTCATGAATGGCCACAATCGCCTTTAATCCACAACTTTTGTCGGTGAAGAACACAACTTCTTCGTGTCCTTCTTTATCAAGAGTTTCAAAATTCAACACAATAATAAACCTTTTTTGTTGGTGCTCGATCATAAGCACATTGTTGAACTACCCCTCCCTAAAGGAAGGAGATTCTTGCTTCACCGACAAACGCCTAGAACGCAAGTTTCTAGGTCTTACACCGTCTCCACGAGCTTTACATCCCGTAGTCCCTACGGTAGGTCGGTTTTTGTTCCGACAAATTCAATGTATTATGATATTGCCCAAAAGGCAATACTTTTTTTATTCTCGCCGAAGGGCGTGGCGTCATATCCTCTCCCTGAAGGGAGAGGTCTTACGGCCACATTGGATAACAAAAAGATATACTCAGCGCGCCATGAAGTTTGTCAGGGCCCTATGATCTTATGAATCTTTTTAATAAGAATTTTTAATAAGAATTTCTTTAATTTTAAATTCGTTATCAACTTTAATAAGCTCAAATGAAAGCCCTTCCCAACAGATGCTTTGACCTTCTTGGGGAAAACGATTTCCAAGCATGTCAAGAATAAAACCGGCCAACGTTGAATAATTGTTGTTTAGAGGTATTTTAATATCAAAGTCGTTATAAAGGTCTCGAAGGGAAATAGACCCATCAACTAAAGTCCCTTTTGTGAGATCATATTCTGCGTTGCCTTCTTTTGTCTCTTCTATTTTATCGTACTCGTCTTGAATATCTCCAAGAATTTCTTCAATAATATCCTCTAAAGTAACAATTCCTACCATAAGTCCGTTTTCATCTTTCACAAGGGCCAAATGAGTCTTTTGTTTGTTCATATAATCAAAAACTGATTGAATTTTCATGTGTTCGTAGACGAAGCATGGCTTTTTAACATACTTTTGGATGTTAAAATTTTCCTTTTCTTTAGATGATAAGAATGCAATATCTTTGGCGTGAAGAAGGCCTTTTATGTTATCGAGTTCATCAAGGCAAACGGGGTACCTAGAGTGAATATCATCGACAATTTTTTCCTCAATCTCACTAAAATTGGATCCATATTTTATATACTTAACTTTGATCCTTGGGATCATGATATCTTTAACTTTTATTGTGGGGAATTCTAAAACCGAAGTGATGAGATCAAGTTGTTTTGAATCGATAGTTTTTCCCTCTTCGGCCCTATTGACCATATATTCTAAGTCATTTTTAGTTACAGGCCTTCCCGTGATCTCAGCATTTTCTCCTAAAAAGGTCTTTATAGTAAGAACCAATGTTTTTACTATGGGATAAAATAAATAATAAAAGCCCTGGAGACAGCGTATCACCGGAATAGAAAGTTTTTCAGCATGACTTCTTGCAAATGATTTAGGAATGATTTCTCCAAAGACAAGAATGATAATCGTTACAATACCTACAGAGATTCCAATAGCATCGTTTTCAAAAAATCTCGCAGCAATTGTTGTGGCAAGAGATGCGGCCCAAACGTTAACCACATTATTTCCTATGAGAATAGTTGCCAATAATTCGTTTGGTCTTTCGATCATAAAAGTAAGGGCCTTTTTCTTCCCTTTCTCTTCTTGGCCGAGTTGTTTTGCCCTATCAATTCCTATAGACATTACAACGGCCTCTGATCCGGAAAAAAATCCAGAGAAAAGAAAGCAAGATATGAGCAGAAGAATTTCTAGGGGTTCAATCTGAAGGCCCATTAAAAAAAACGCCTTCTTGAAAGACAATATTTCCCATGAGACTTAAAGATTATCAGAAAGGGAAGGCCGAAAATAGGCAAAAACTTTATAAAATGCACTCCATTTTTAACATCTCTTACATTACCCTAAGAATTCAACACTGTCCAATTAGAAAAAATGCGATGCGAAAACATATTGTTATGCTTCAGAGGTTCCCGACATGATGCAAAGAGCATTTCTCTATGAAAACAACAAATAAATTGCCAAAAAAGATTACGGAAATGGCCATTTTAAAAATGCGATTTTCATAGGGAAAGCAAAAAACGTCGGGAACTTCTGGTTATGCTTCAGTTTTTCTCGGTTTATGCATAAAGTCACAAAAAAGTCTTTCCCTCCGGGGGACCAAAGGCCGTCAACGCCCTGAGAATAGCTTAAAACAAATTTTTTCCCCTAAAGATTGGAGGTTGCTTTTGAAAAGAATAGATTTCAGGAGGGGTTCTAACAAAGAGACACCCCCTGAACTTAGCAGTCCAAAAAAAAGTTATATTTTTGGCAGAAAATAGTTAAATTTTTAAGATGTATCAAGGAACGGTGTATGCTTCTCTATAATAAATTCTAGAAACGAATCCCAATCTTTAAAATGAAAAAATTGATAAAAAAACTTTAAATCGTGCCAAAAACATAAGAAATGCCGTATTTATCGAGAGATATTCCTTTCCGTGTCCAAAGCTATGCTCTAATTCATAACCGCCTGTCTTTAACGTGTTAAATGTTTCATTCTCTATTTTCCAACGAACCGACCCGCCTTTACTATAGTCTCAAGGTTTTTCTCGTTAATAGGGATATCCGTCACCCAACTAAAGTGTTTCTTTTCTATTTGCTCTTTCCCTTTCGTATTCCTCCATTTCGTGGTCTCCCAATACTCCACAAAATTAACTTCTAGTTTGGATGCCGAAACATTGTTCAAACGAGTCCCGGTCATATATCTAAACTCATATGTTCTTTCTTTTTTTACCTTCTCTCCAATCGTCTCCGTAAATGTATGCCTTTTAACTTTCCCTTCAGCTTCAGACAGGTCAATCCAAAGAAATAGTTTCTTGTGCCCTTGTGGTTTTACATTTAAAATATAAGACATCCGGTGCTTCTCAAGAGTTTCCACAACAGAACTGTCTGCATACAGGGCATCCCCTGCGACAATCAAATTAAGTTTGGGATGATCATTCCTAATTTTCTTCATCAATCTCTTTAACGCATTGTTCTCACAATCATTCTTTTGAAAACCGTCCTCCTTCGATATACTCTCTATACTTAGAGGAATAACTTGCTTACAATCCGGGTGCGCTATAACCGAACTTAAAATTTGATGATAATAGGTTTCCAAACCCTCAAAATCCGAGTCCTCTTCCGATCCTGTGCCATTATCTCTCTTTTTTTATGTCTTTTGACCATGCAATGCTTACACTTAATTTTATGAGAGGAATAATATTCCGAACCATCCGTCGGCATAAGGTAATACGGGTTCCCTGATATCCTCATAAGTTCAAAATCTTTAAGACGTCCTCCTCGCTGAACGACATTGAATAATTTCTTGAAAATAAAGTAGAAACTTTGTGGACTGATCTTGTCGACTATTGACCTCATCCGGGTTATCGAAGGTATCCTTTTTACTCCATAAAGTGTGTGAAGATTACTCTTAAAATCTTGAAGGAAATTTGAGAGAAAAAACTGCATAGAGAGAACTAAAGGCATCTGCAAGAGTGATTGATTTATTTGAGGATCGAGGATCGGGAATTCTTTTGAAGGAATCTAAAATACTTCTTAAGAATCTTCCTTGACCAAAGGGGGAATGCTCTCGGTTGATATTCATCCCAAAATCTCCATCTTTGTTAAGCTGATTATAACGAAAACACGGGAAAGACCCCTATGGGAAGGGAGTCATCCTAATAAATTTAACACAATCCCGATAGATACACTCTTGATTCTTCGTGTTGTTGCGAATAGTTTTTTACCAAACTTAATTCTTTAGAGGGGAAAATTCAAACCAAGAATCGCTGGTTATGCTTCAGCGATTCCCGTTTTAATCCTTAGGGCCATGCCCTTTGTGTCAAAATGAGAAAAATGCTTCTTTTCTACAGAGGTTCCCGACATTTAAATTTCCCTTAGTAAAACCTCAGTAAAACCTCTAGTTGATAGAGGTTAGGCCGTAATGTTGCATCAAACAAAGTATTTTTCTCAGGAATTATATTAGTATAAGTTTTTGTTCATTCGAATTGTGTGTGTATAATTTTCTTCTTGATATTAGATACATTTTTTGAGGGAGGAAGAATGAAAAAGAGAAAGAAACTTGGTGCGGAAGAGCTTTATAGAGAGATAGGAACTGTTTTTGATAGGGTACCGGAGGAAAGAAGGCATTTAGGTAATGTGAGCATATCCATTAGAGACAGTCTTTTCTCAGGTCTTGCAATTTTTGCCATGAAGTTTGGTTCTTTGCTTAAATTTTTAGGAGGCCACATTCTTATATCATTGGATGGAAGCGGACATTTTTCCTCTTCAAAAATACGTTGTGAAAATTGTATAAAAAAAGTTCGTCGCACAGGGGGGATAGGATATTACCATCAAATGTTGGGAGCAGCGGTTGTGCATCCTGACATGAGGTAAGTTATACCGTTATGTCCGGAACCGATTCTCAATCAAGACGGAAGTGATAAGCAAGATTCAGAGAGAAAGGCGTCAATAAGATGGATAAAATCTTTTAGGAAAGAACACTATCGTCTAAAGGCCTGTATATTGGAGGATGCTCTTGCGGCAAATGCTCCTCATATAAAATTTCTTCGAGAAAATGCTCTACAGTTTATCATAGGGATTAAAGAAAACGGTAACAAAGTCTTATTTCATCAATTGGATGATGGGGAAAAAACAGAATCTGTATCGAAGTATCAAACAGAAGAGATTATAGGAATCAAAGTTAAGAAAAGAATAGTACACGAATATCGTTATCTCAACGGTGCCTCTTTAAATGGGAAGAACAAAGATATCAAAGTTAATGTTCTGGATTATAGGGAAAAGACATATTTCGTTGATCCAACTCAAGACAAGAAGGGTATCGGAGTACAAGAAAAACGTTTTTCTTGGATAACCGACTTTCATATAACCAAAGCAAATATTTCGTTGATAAGGCGTGCGCCCTGCAGGAGGTGGGCAATAGAGAACGAAACCTTTAGAGCTCTAAAGGAGACAACGGGTTATACAATAGAACATTCTTACGGCCATGGAGAAAAATACCTTTGCACGATATTTTCTGTCTTGGCATTTTTAGTAGATCAAGCTCTGGAGATAACATGTCCCCTTTTTAGAAAGGCCCTTAAGAAAAGGTCCGGAACAAAGATGTACTTGTGGGAGAGTATGAAATCGGCATTAGAATGGGTACTTTTTCAGAATGTAGAACAATTTTTTCAAACTCTTGCCGGAGAGTTAGAGGTGAAGGGTGTTCTCATAAAAATTTATCAAGTTAAAATTTGTCCAAGATGGACATCGGGGAGAGGTTTATCTTATAAAAAAACGAAACCATTATAAATATATTCCTCGCATCATGTCGGGAGCTTCTGTCTTTTCTATAACTTTTTTTATCAAAAACCGAAACTTTGGATGATCTGAACAGAGTTATTAAGAATAAAACGGCCGTTTAGCAAACTTGCAGAACTGACTCCGGAAAAGCTCCTTTTCAACTAGCAAAAAATCAAGAGACAAGAAACCTCCTTGTTGAAAGAGGAGCAAAAGATGATTGCAAGGGATTACTCGGTTTCTTTGAATGCTTATTTTAAAGGATTGACTTTGTATATTTGCAGGGTTTTAATAATACAAATCAAGGAAAAGCACTCATGCTTTTCCAAAACATAAGGAGGACAAGATAATGAACAATGTTAAAAACCCTTTAGAGAGAAAGCATTTACTTTCAAAACTTTTTTTGGTGATTTCCCTATCTCTCATCTCAGTTTTTCAAACGGAGGCGCAATACATAATTGAAATGGAAGAAGAAAGACTTCAAGAGATGCTGAGTTCACATAGGAAGTGCAACACTAGATTGAAAGAGTATACTACTTTTGTTCAACTTTTCAATACTTTGGCATAATTTCTTTTGGCGGAAGGCATTTATTCTCCTTTCGACCCCGATGAGGAGTCAAGGGCGTAGGCCGCCGTAAGTGCGGGCCGAAGGCCCCTTGACGCCTCGTCGGGAGGAAGTAAAATTGCCTTTTTTCGCCAAGAGAACTGAATGCGAGAGCATTCAGGGTCGAAAGACCGGAGGGCCGATCCCTCCGGCCTCATTGGGAGTTAGAAAATCCAGTCCTTTTCTAGGGCGATTATTAAGAGTATCTTCAACTCTTTTTACATCTTTGTTGCTTATCCTCTCAAAACAGGATTTCTTCGGGAAATACTGACGAATGAGGCCGTTGGTATTCTCATTGAGTCCTCGTTCCCAAGAACTGTAGGGATGTGCAAAATAAATATTCGTACTCAGTTTTTTTGACACATATTCGTGGGCCGAAAACTCTTTCCCATTGTCTAGCGTAATCGTGTGAACAATATCATTCTTCAAACACTTGATAATTCCACCGGCAACTTCACGGGCACGTTTAGAGGAAACTTTGATGATCCTTGTCTTTTTTGTCTTCCTATCCACAAGGGTTACAAGGGCACCTTGATGATTTTTCCCTATGACAAGATCTCCTTCCCAATCCCCGTATCTCGATTTTTTCTCCACTATCAACGGTCTTTTTTCAATGCCGATTCTATTTTTGATTTGCCCTCTTCGGTCGTGAGATTTTGTTCCGTAACGTTTCTTACGTTTCTTTTGACATCGGAGATAATGGTATGAAGCTCTCCCTCTTTTAATAGGCATCAAAAAGTGCCAAAATTGAAGAAATTCTCTCCAACAGGAGAGGATCAATATAAACAAAAAAGGGAGAACTGATGAAAAGAGTTAGCACGGTAGGAATAGATTTGGCGAAGAGTATTTTTCAAATCTGCGGTACAGACAGAGGGGGAACAGTTATTTTCAACAAAAAAGTGACTCGGGCAAAGCTGATCCCGATACTAGAAAAGCTTGAGAAGGAAGAAGATTTTCTGATTGCCATGGAAGCATGTGGAGGAGCACATCATATAGCGAGAAGTCTTCTTGAGAAGGGATACAACACAAAAATCATTTCCGCTCAATTTGTAAAACCCTTTGTTAAGAGCAATAAGAACGATGCAAAAGATGCAGAGGCGATTGCAGAGGCGTCAAGGCGACCTCAGATGAGGTTTGTAGGAGTAAAGAGTGTAAGACATCAGGATATCCAATCAATCCACAGAGTGAGGGAGGGATATGTGAAGAGGAAGACGGCCCTTGCGAATGAGATTCGAGGACTTTTGTTGGAATACGGTATTCCGGTTTCTCAAGGGATTCTGAACTTGAAGAAACGTCTTCCGGAACTTGTGGAGGATTCCGAGAACGTTTTAACAAGTGATTTTCGTAGTCTTCTTCGAGAACTTTATGAAGAATTGCAGCATTGTTTTGATAAGGTTGAAGATTGCGCCAAGAAATTGAAGTTAATTCATTCGCACGATGAGGATTGTCAAAGGTTGAGTAAAATTGACGGTGTTGGTTTGATTACGTCAACGGCAGTGATAGCGGCAGTAGGAGATCCCAAAGCATTTACGAACGGGAGACAATTCTCTGCGTGGTTGGGATTGACACCGAGGCAATATTCGAGCGGCGGTAAAACAAAGATTTTGGGAATCAGCAAACGGGGAGACAGCTATATTAGAAAAAATTTAATACACGGTTGTAGATCGGTGGTTAATCATTCCAAAACAAAGACCGACAAAAGGAGTCGTTGGATACAAGAAAAACTTCCCTCCAAGGGAGTGAACAAGGTTTCCGTAGCATTAGCAAATAAGACGGCAAGAGTGATTTGGGCAATTTTAGCGAAAAAGGAAGAGTACAGAGGCCCTAGGGACAACTCTCTTCGGGGACTTTGATGTCCCACTCGCCGAGAGTTGCCCTAGGGCAGAAAGATATGAGGAGGAAATGACAACTTATCCATAAGGTATGCGAAGAATAAAATAACAGTGATGGCAAAATGGCGCTTCGCGCCTGACGTCCTGTCATAGAGTGAATCGCCTCTCTGAAAACCTGATTTTAAGCAGGGCACTTAAGATGCCGAGGAGATGATAAGGACGGAGAGGGCAAATTCCATCAGGGCCGGGATGCAAAGAACATCCAAAAAAAGGCCGGATATATGTATGCACCTATTCTTTTTTGTCAAAACTTGCATTTTATTCTTGCTATCGGGAGAGCTTCATATATGTCTGTAAAGTTCTCCTCCGTTTTTCTTATCCTTCAATATGTGTCGATAAATTGTTTCATGAGAAACCAAACTTTCGTTACATTTTTTTAAGCGACCGGAAATTTGTTCGGGACTCCAATCTCGGCAAAGCATTTCTTCGATTTTATCGATAAGAGGTTCATTCAGTTTGAGATGTTTCGTAGCAGACATCCATCTCCTATCGGCAATCTTTTGGGCCGCTTTCGGCCGATAACATCGAAGGCCTTGATTCTGCTTCAATTCTCTTGAAATTGTCGAATTACTTCTGCCAAGTTCTCGCCCGATCCCTCGATCACTCAGTCCTCTTTGACGAAAGAAAAAAATTTGATAACGTTCATCTTGGGTTAGGTGTGTATAATACATGGCGCATCTCCTCTACTGTCTCTTGTCAAAGCAATAGTCTAGACCGCCTGGCCTAACCCGCCTTGACGCAATGAGTGATGCACTTGTTAGTTGAATTCAGCGATTATTAAAAGCGACAATCCAAACCTAGAAAGGATTCGGGAGATCATTGAGCAAAAACCACGGATTATTTTTGCTATGGATAAAGACGGCAACACTCCTCTTCACGATACTGCTCGGTACGGGCACCAGCGAATGGCACCTCGGATTATTTTTGCTTTGAGAGTAAAACTAAAGATAGTTACACAGCTCTTCACAATGCTGCTCGGAATGGACACCTCGACGTTGCCACTTTATTGCTTGACCGTGGAGCGAATGTTGAGAGTAAAACTAAAGATAGTTACACAGCTCTTCACAATGCTGCTCGGAATGGACACCTCGACGTTGCCACTTTATTGCTTGACCGTGGAGCGGATGTTGAGAGTAAAACTAAATATAATGGTTACACAGCTCTTTGCTATGCTGCTTGGCGTGGACACCTCGACGTTGCCACTTTATTGCTTGACCGTGAGAGTAAAACTAAAGGAGTTACACAGCTCTTCACAATGCTGCTCGGAGAGTAAAACTAAAGATAGTTACACAGCTCTTCACAATGCTGCTCGGAAGGGACACCTCGACGTTGCCACTTTATTGCTTGACCGTGGAGCGGATATTGAGAGTAAAACTAACGCCGGAAAAACTCCTTTTCAACTAGCAAAAAATCAAGAGATAAGAGACATCCTTGTTGAAAGAGGAGCAAAAGACGATTGAAGGTTTTCTCAGCAGTTTTCGGCACAGCGCAAAGCGCATTTTTCAAAATCCCCTCTGAAAAATAAAAAACACCGAAAACTGCCGGGGTTTTTCTCCTGTTTTTTTAGATGCTTATTTTAAGGGATTGACTTTGCATATTTGCAGGGTTTTAATAATACAAAATCAAGGAAAAGCAATCATGTTTTTCCACAACATTAGGAGAACAAAATGGCAATGAAAAATTTTAAAAAACCTTTAGAGAGAAAGCACTTGCTTTCAAAACTTTTTTTGGTGATTTTCCTATCTCTCATCTCAGTTTTTCAAACGGAGGCGCAATACATAATTGAAATAGAAGAAGAAAGTCTTCAAGAGATTATTAAAAGCGACAATCCGAACTTAGAAAGGATTCGTGAGATCATTGAGCAAAAACCACGGATTATTTTTGCTATGGATAAAGACGGCAACACCCCTCTTCACGATACTGCTCGGTACGGACACCTCGACGTTGCCACTTTATTGCTTGATCGTGGAGCGGATGTTGAGAGTAAAGGTAAATATAGTGGTTTTGCAGCTCTTCACTATGCTGCTAAGTATGGACACATCGACGTTGCCACTTTATTGCTTGACCGTGGAGCGAATGTTGAGAGTAAAACTAAAGATAGTTACACAGCTCTTCACGATACTGCTCGGTACGGACACCCCGACGTTGCCACTTTATTGCTTGACCGTGGAGCGGATGTTGAGAGTAAAACTAAATATAATAGTTACACAGCTCTTCACTATGCTGCTCGGAATGGACACCACGATGTTGCCACTTTATTGCTTGACCGTGGAGCGGATGTTGAGAGCAAAGATAAAGATGGTTACACAGCTCTTCACAATACTGCTTGGAATGGACACCTCGACGTTGCCACTTTATTGCTTGACCGTGGAGCGAATGTTGAGAGTAAAAATGAATATGGTTCCACAGCTCTTCACTATGCTGCTGGGAAAGGATACCTCGACGTTGCCACTTTATTGCTTGACCGTGGAGCGGATGCGGCTATTGAGAGTAAAACTAAATATAGTGGTTACACAGCTCTTCACGATGCTGCTTGGCGTGGACACACCGACGTTGCCACTTTATTGCTTGACCGTGGAGCGGATATTGAGAGTAAAACTAACACCGGAAAAACTCCTTTTCAACTAGCAAAAAATCAAGAGATCAGAGACCTCCTTGTTGAAAGAGGAGCAAAAAGACGATTGAAGCGTTTTCTCAGCAGTTTTTGGTACAGCGCAAAGCGTATTTTTCAAAATCCCCTCTGAAAAATAAAAAGTACCGAAAACTACCGGGGTTTTTCTCCTGTTTTTAGATGCTTATTTTAAGGGATTGACTTTGCATATTTGCAGGGTTTTAATACTAAAAATCAAGGAAAAACAATCACGCTTTTCCAAAACAGTAGGAGAACAAAATGACAATGAAAAATTTTAAAAACCCTTTAGAGAGAAAGCACTTGCTTTCAAAACTTTTTTTGGTGATTTCCCTATCTCTCATCTCAGTTTTTCAAACGGAGGCGCAATACACAATCGAAATTGAAATCGAAGAAGAAAGTCTTCAAGAGATTATTAAAAGCGACAATCCGAACTTAGAAAGGATTCGTGAGATCATTGAGCAAAAACCACGGATTATTTTTGCTATGGATAAAGACGGCAACACCCCTCTTCACGATGCTGCTCGGTACGGGCACACCAACGTTGCCACTTTATTGCTTGACCGTGGAGCGAATGTTGAGAGTAAAACTAAATATAGTGGTTCCACAGCTCTTCACAATGCTGCTCGGTACGGGCACACCGACGTTGCTACTTTACTGCTTGACCGTGGAGCGAATGTTGAGAGCAAAGATAAATATGGTTACACAGCTCTTCACTATGCTGCTTGGCGTGGACACCCCGAGGTTGCCACTTTATTGCTTGACCGTGGAGCGGATGTTGAGAATAAAAATAAAGATAGTTACACAGCTCTTCACAAAGCTGCTGGGAAAGGATACCTCGACGTTGCCACTTTATTGCTTGACCGTGGAGCGGATATTGAAAGTAAAACTAAATATAGTGGTTCCACAGCTCTTCACAATGCTGCTCGGTACAGGCACACCGACGTTGCTACTTTATTGCTTGACCGTGGAGCGAATGTTGAGAGCAAAGATAAATATGGTTACACAGCTCTTCACTATGCTGCTCGGAATGGACACCACGATAGACACCACGATGTTGCCACTTTATTGCTTGACCGTGGAGCGGATGTTGAGAGCAAAGATAAAGATGGTTACACAGCTCTTCACAATGCTGCTTGGCGTGGACACACCGAGGTTGCCACTTTATTGCTTGACCGTGGAGCGGATATTGAGAGTAAAACTAACACCGGAAAAACTCCTTTTCAACTAGCAAAAAATCAAGAGATCAGAGACCTCCTTGTTGAAAAAGGAGCAAAAGACGATTGAAGCGTTTTCTCAGCAGTTTTTGGTACAGCGCAGAGCGCACTTTTCAAAATCCCCTCTGAAAAATAAAAAGTACCGAAAACTGCCGGGGTTTTTCTCCTGTTTTTAGATGCTTATTTTAAAGGATTGACTTTGCATATTTGCAGGGTTTTAATAATACAAAATCAAGGAAAAGCAATCATGCTTTTCCAAAACATAAGGAGGACAAGATAATGAACAATGTTAAAAACCCTTTAGAGAGAAAGCACTTGCTTTCAAAACTTTTTTTGGTGATTTCCCTATCTCTCATCTCAGTTTTTCAAACGGAGGCGCAATACATAATTGAAATAGAAGAAGAAAGTCTTCAAGAGATTATTAAAAGCGACAATCCGAACTTAGAAAGGATTCGTGAGATCATTGAGCAAAAACCATGGATTATTTTTGCTATGGATAAAGACGGCAACACCCCTCTTCACGATACTGCTCGGTACGGGCACCTCGACGTTGCCACTTTATTGCTTGACCGTGGAGCGAATGTTGAGAGTAAAACTAAAGATAGTTACACAGCTCTTCACAATGCTGCTCGGAATGGACACCTCGACGTTGCCACTTTATTGCTTGACCGTGGAGCGAATGTTGAGAGTAAAACTAAAGATAGTTACACAGCTCTTCACAATGCTGCTCGGAATGGACACCTCGACGTTGCCACTTTATTGCTTGACCGTGGAGCGGATGTTGAGAGTAAAACTAAATATAATGGTTACACAGCTCTTTGCTATGCTGCTTGGCGTGGACACCTCGACGTTGCCACTTTATTGCTTGACCGTGGAGCGGATGTTGAGAGTAAAACTAAAGATAGTTACACAGCTCTTCACAATGCTGCTCGGAAGGGACACCTCGACGTTGCCACTTTATTGCTTGACCGTGGAGCGGATGCGGCTATTGAGAGTAAAACTAAATATAGTGGTTACACAGCTCTTCACTATGCTGCTTGGCGTGGACACCTCGACGTTGCCACTTTATTGCTTGACCGTGGAGCGGATATTGAAAGTAAAACTAACACCGGAAAAACTCCTTTTCAACTAGCAAAAATTCAAGAGATCAGAGACCTCCTTGTTGAAAAAGGAGCAAAAGATGATTGAAGCGTTTTCTCAGCAGTTTTCGATACAGCGCAAAGCGCATTTTTCAAAATCCCCTCTGAAAAATAAAAAGTACCGAAAACTGCCGGGGTTTTCTCCTGTTTTTAGATGCTTATTTTAAGGGATTGACTTTGCATATTTGCAGGGTTTTAATACTAAAAATCAAGGAAAAACAATCACGCTTTTCCAAAACATTAGGAGAACAAAATGGAAATGAAAAATTTAAAAAACCCTTTAGAGAGAAAGCACTTGCTTTCAAAACTTTTTTTGGTGATTTCTCTATCTCTCATCTCAGTTTTTCAAACGGAGGCGCAATACATAATTGAAATCGAAGAAGAGAGACTTCAAGAGATTATTAAAAGCGACAATCCGAACCTAGAAAGGATTCGTGAGATCATTGAGCAAAGACCATGGATTATTTTTGCTATGGATAAATACGGCAACACCCCTCTTCACGATGCAGCTCTGTACGGTCACGTCGACGTTGCCACTTTATTGCTTGACCGTGGAGCGAATGTTGAGAATAAAACTAAATATAGTGGTTTCACAGCTCTTCACAATGCTGCTTGGCGTGGACACCTCGACGTTGCCACTTTATTGCTTGACCGTGGAGCGGATGTTGAGAGTAAAACTAAATCTGGTTACACAGCTCTTCACTATGCTGCTTGGTCTCGGTATGGACACCACGATGTTACCGCTTTATTGCTTGACCGTGGAGCAGATATTGAGAGTAAAACTAACACCGGAAAAACTCCTTTTCAACTAGCAAAAAATCAAGAGACAAGAGACCTCCTTGTTGAAAGAGGAGCAAAAGACGATTGAAGCGTTTTCTCAGCAGTTTTTGGTACAGCGCAAAGCGCATTTTTCAAAATCCCCTCTGAAAAATAAAAACACGGAAAGCTGCCGGGGTTTTCTCCTGTTTTTAGATGCTTATTTTAAGGGATTGACTTTGCATATTTGCAGGGTTTTAATACTAAAAATCAAGGAAAAACAATCACGCTTTTCCAAAACATTAGGAGAACAAAATGACAATGAAAAATTTTAAAAACCCTTTAGAGAGAAAGCACTTGCTTTCAAAACTTTTTTTGGTGATTTCCCTATCTCTCATCTCAGTTTTTCAAACGGAGGCGCAATACATAATTGAAATAGAAGAAGAAAGTCTTCAAGAGATTATTAAAAGCGACAATCCGAACCTAGAAAGGATTCGTGAGATCATTGAGCAAAAACCACGGATTATTTTTGCTATGGATAAAGACGGCAACACCCCTCTTCACGATGCTGCTCGGTATGGGCGGATCGATGTTGCCACTTTATTGCTTGATCGTGGAGCGGATATTGAAAGTAAAAATCAATTTGATCTCACAGCTCTTCGCCGTGCTGCTCGGAATGGACACCTCGACGTTGCCACTTTATTGCTTGACCGTGGAGCGGATATTGAGAGTAAAAATGAATATGGTTACACAGCTCTTCACAATGCTGCTCGGAATGGACACCTCGACGTTGCCACTTTATTGCTTGATCGTGGAGCGGATATTGAGAGCAAAAATGAATATGGTTACACAGCTCTTCACTATGCTGCTTGGTCTCGGTATGGACACCACGATGTTACCGCTTTATTGCTTGACCGTGGAGCAGATATTGAGAGTAAAACTAACACCGGAAAAACTCCTTTTCAACTAGCAAAAAATCAAGAGACAAGAGACCTCCTTGTTGAAAGAGGAGCAAAAGACGATTGAAGCGTTTTCTCAGCAGTTTTCGGCAGAGCGCAAAGTGCATTTTTCAAAATCCTCTCTGGAAAATAAAAAACACCGAAAACTGCCGGCGTTTTCTCCGGCTTTTTTTAGATCCTTATTTTAAGGGATTGACTTTGCATATTTGCAGGGTTTTAATACTAAAAATCAAGGAAAAACAATCACGCTTTTCCAAAACCAAAACTAAAGTAGGAGGACAAAATGATACTGAACAATTTAAAAAAACCTTTAGAGAGAAAGCACTTGCTTTCAAAACTTTTTTTGGTGATTTCTCTATCTCTCATCTCAGTTTTTCAAACGGAGGCGCAATACATAATCGAAATTGAAATCGAAGAAGAGAGACTTCAAGAAATTATTAAAAGCGACAATCCGAACCTAGAAAGGATTCGTGAGATCATTGAGCAAAAACCATGGATTATTTTTGCTATGGATAAAGACGGCAACACCCCTCTTCACGATGCTGCTCAGAATGGACACCACGACGTTGCCACTTTATTGCTTGACCGTGGAGCGGATGTTGAAAGTAAAAATCAATCTGATTTTACAGCTCTTCACTATGCTGCTTGGAAAAGACATCTCGACGTTGCCACTTTATTGCTTGACCGTGGAGCGAATGTTGAGAGTAAAGATAAATCTGGTTATACAGCTCTTCACTATGTAGCTCAGCTCGGACACACCGACGTTGCCACTTTATTGCTTGACCGTGGAGCGAATGTTGAGAGTAAAGATCAATATGGTTACACAGCTCTTCACCGTGCTGCTTGGAAAAGACATCTCGACGTTGCCACTTTATTGCTTGACCGTGGAGCGAATGTTGAGAGTAAAACTACAAATAGTGGTTACACAGCTCTTCACTATGCTGCTCTGCTCGGACACACCGACGTTGCCACTTTATTGCTTGACCGTGGAGCGGATATTGAGAGTAAAACTAAAAATCGTGGTTACACAGCTCTTCACTATGCTGCTCAGTTCGGACACACCGACGGAGCCACTTTATTGCTTGACCGCGGAGCGGATGTTGAAAGCAGAAATGACGCCGGAGAAACGCCTTTTCAACTAGCAAAAAATCAAGAGATAAGAGACCTCCTTGTTGAAAGAGGAGCAAAAGGCGATTGAAGCGTTTTCTCAGCAGTTTTCGGTTCTGAAAAATAAAAAACACCGAAAACTGCTGACCTTTAGGCCTTCCGGGATGTGACCAAGGCCGTGAGAAACTCCCTATTCATTCTGGCGATGTTAGAAACCGATATTCCCTTAGGGCAAGAGGCCTCGCATTCAACTTCATTGGTACAATTTCCAAACCCCAACTCATCCATTTTCCCAACCATATTGAGCACTCTTTGTTTTGACTCAACTTGGCCCTGCGGAAGAAGGGAAAGTTGAGATATCTTTGCCGATACAAAGAGCATGGCCGAGGCATTTTTACAAGCGGCCACACAGGCGCCACAACCGATACACGAGGCCGCATCCATGGATAAATCGGCATTTTCCTTGGATACAGGAGACCCATTGGCCTCCGGAGCAGAACCCGTATCCACGGAGATAAACCCTCCGGTCTTGATAATTTCGTCAAAGGCCTGTCTATCGACCATCAAATCCTTGAAAACGGGAAAGGCCTTGGCCCTCCAAGGTTCCACAATAATGGTAGCGCCGTCTTGAAAACTTCTCATATGTAATTGGCAGACGGTCGTCTCCCGTTCAGGGCCGTGTGCCTGGCCGTTAATCATTAAAGAACACATGCCGCAAATTCCCTCCCGACAATCGTGGTCAAAAGCAATAGGGTCATCGTTTTGGGACACAAGTTTTTCATTGAGATGATCTAACATTTCCAAAAATGACATGTCGGCAGAGATGTCGGACAGTTCATAGTTAACCATTTTCCCTTGAGATTTAGCATTTTTTTGTCTCCATACCTTAAGCTTTACGGCCATTGTTTTATTATTCACCGTACATCTCCTTTATTTATAGGATCGCTGGGTTAGCGGAACATATTCAAAGTTTAGCTCTTCCATGTGACGAATAGAATTTTTTTCGTTATATTCCCAGGCCGCAACATGACAAAATTTTTCATCATCTCTTTTTGCTTCATTTTCTTGCGTTTGAAATTCCTCTCTAAAATGCCCTCCGCAAGATTCGTGTCTCTCAAGGGCGTCTACGGCCATAAGTTCACCGAGTTCCATAAAGTCGGCAACACGATTGGCCTTTTCAAGTTCTACATTAATACCTACATCAGTTCCGGTAACTTTCAAATCTTTCCAAAAATTTTCCCGTAAAGAGGAAATCTCTGTAACGGCCTTTTCTAACCCTCGTTTGTTGCGAGACATCCCTACATATTCCCACATGATTTGGCCAAGCTCTCTGTGAAAGGTATCTACAGAGGTTTGTCCTTTAATGTGAAGAAGGTTTTGAAAATAATCGGTACAATTTTTAAGTGCCTTGTCAAATTCAGGATGAGTTACCTCGGTGTTGTAATTGGAAGGGCCTTTGTTGGCGAGATAATGTCCAAGGGTATAGGGAATGACGAAATAACCGTCAGCAAGGCCTTGCATCAATGCCGAGGCCCCCAAGCGATTGGCCCCATGGTCGGAAAAGTTGGCCTCACCTAAACAGAAAAGCCCGGGAATTGTCGTTTGTAAATTGTAGTCTACCCAAAGTCCGCCCATGGTATAGTGTACGGCCGGATAAATTCTCATGGGAGTTACATAAGGATTTTCATCGGTGATTCTATTGTACATGTCAAAAAGGTTACCGTACCGGGCCCGAACGGCCTTTTCTCCATCTCTTTTAATCGCATCGGCAAAATCTAGATAAACTGCTACTTTTGTTGTACCCACTCCCCGTCCGTTATCAACAGCTTCCTTAGCATTTCTACTGGCCACATCCCGAGGAACGAGATTTCCAAAAGAGGGATACTTGCGTTCGAGAAAGTAATCTCGATCATTCTCTGGAATATCTTGGGCCTTGCGCTGTTCTTCCTTATTTTTAGGAACCCAAATACGACCGTCGTTTCTCAAAGATTCCGACATAAGAGTGAGCTTTGATTGCCCCTGTCCGTGGACAGGAATACATGTTGGATGTATCTGAGTAAAACAGGGATTGCCGAAATAGGCCCCTTTTTTAAATGCCTTCCAGGCCGCACTTCCATTGCTTGTCATGGCGTTTGTCGAGAGAAAAAACACATTTCCATAACCTCCTGTACATAATAAAACTGCATCGGCGGCATATTTTTCAAATTCTCCCGTAATAATATTTCTTGTAATAATTCCTCGAACACAACCCTCAATAAGGACGACATCCACCATTTCCCTTCGTGTAAAAATACGAACTCTTCCCTTAGATGCCTCTTTCATTAGGGACTGATAGGCCCCGAGGAGAAGCTGCTGTCCCGTTTGTCCTCGAGCATAAAACGTTCTAGACACTTGGGCCCCGCCAAAAGACCGATTGTCTAGAAGACCTCCGTATTCTCTTGCAAAGGGGACCCCTTGGGCCACACATTGATCGATGATAGCGTTAGACACTTGGGCCAAGCGATAAACATTTGCTTCTCGCGCCCTAAAATCTCCACCTTTCACGGTGTCGTAAAAGAGCCTCCAAACGGAATCGCTGTCATTTGGATAATTTTTTGCTGCATTAATCCCTCCTTGGGCCGCAATAGAATGTGCCCTTCGGGGGGAGTCTTGAATGCAGAAAATCTTAACATTGTATCCAAGCTCAGCAAGAGTTGCTCCAGCCGAGGCCCCGGCCAATCCCGTGCCGACGATAATAACGGTATATTTTCTTTTGTTGGCCGGATTGACGAGTTTCATTGCAAACTTATGGGCGTCCCATTTCGTTTTGATATCTCCTTTGGGAATACGTCCATCAAGTTTTTTCCCATAACTTATCATGAGGCATTTCCTCCTTGAATATAGCAAAAGACGGGAAGTATAGAAAAACCCATCCCCATACATAGAGCATAGGTTTGAGAGATTATTTTAAGAACGGGAGTATATTTAGAATGATGGCATCCTAGAGATTGAAAGGCAGACCAAAAACCGTGATAGGTGTGAATGCTAACGACTATCATGGAAAATACATACCAAATGACGGCCAACGGATGAGAAAAGTATTCTAAACATGTCCGAAAAAGATCGCGAATTTTAATTCCGTCATAAGTTTCGTAGTAGACAGGCCCAAATTTTAAGGCCTTAATATGGAGAATGATGAAAATGAGAACTATCATACCCGTATAAGGCATTGTCGAGGAAGCAAAGGAGGCCCCTCGTCCTGTTTTTTGTTTTGTGTAATACCGATGCCCTCTTGCAATAATATTTTCAATATTGAGCTTGAACGCCAACCCAAGGTGAAGCAAAAAGATTAAGGCCAAAAAGGCCTCGGCCCCATAGATAAGAGGCGTACTTGTGAGTTTATGGGCGTAAAGGTTAAAGGCCCGTGGGCCTAAAAACATAAGAAAGTTTCCCAAGAGATGGGCAACGAGAAATCCACACAAGAGAAGTCCCGTAAACGCAACGATCTGTTTTCTGACAATTGACGATCCCATGCTTTAAATGAATACTCCATAAGGTAGCATCTTCATTAAAGGTTACCCGATTGAATCCATTTGTGCTAAGATTTTTTAAACAAAAAATAAAGAAGAGAGAGAAGTATGAGTGATATTGCAACGGCCGTGGGACATATCCCTTCAGGTCTTTTTATCGTAACAACGGCAGTTGGGGATAAAAAAGATGGTTTTTTGGCCAGTTGGATTCAACAAGTTTCGTTTAATCCTCTCCTTATTTCTTTGGCCGTCAAAGATGATCGCACCTGTTATCCCTTCATTGTGCAAGGAAAAATCTTCACGGTTAATATTGTCGGCGATGGAAAGGCCGATTATTTAAAACACTTTTGGAAGGGTTATGATAAATCTCCTTTCGAAGACATCGATCACGAGATAACTCAAGATGGAGGACTTGTCCTCAAGGAGGCAAGATCGGCCATGATCTGCAAAAGTGTTTCTCAATTCCATCCGGGAGACCATGAACTTATTTTTGCCGAGGTACTAAACTCCTATATTTTCAATTCACTGACAACATCTAAAGTCCATCTGAGAAAAACAGGGTTAACTTATTAATGAACATACTAATTCCTTTTGTATTAGCAACCTTCTCCTGTTCTCGAATAGACTTAGAGACACGCTGGCAACAAGATCATCGAAATTATCTCGTTTATGTTGAACGATACAAGGAGGCCCTTTCTCCCAAAGATTATAAAGTTTTTATTAAAGAAGAAATAAAAAAAAAGGAAAGGAACCTCATTCATTTAAAAAATTATAGAGATGAATCCCGCAAGCAACTTACATATCATGAGGCAGCAATCAATCATCAAAGGCCCCACGATATTGCAGCTTTTAAAGTGAAAAGCGGTGGTATTGAACAAAAGAGGCTTTTCGGCCGAATACAGATTCTTGAAAAAGAAATTTTCTTTCTTCGGGGACAGCAATGAGAGACATAATTCTCTTAACTTCTATATTTGTAAACATTATTTTTGCACAAGAATTCGTCTTATCAGGGCAACGTGTTGCAGTTAAGCGAATAGTTTCCGGACTGAGCATCGTGTGGGGATTTGATTTTCTCTCTGAAGACGTCATGGTGATATCCCAAAAAAATGGAAAAATGTATCTTTTTTCCAAGGGGAATCTCGAAGAAATAACTGGGCATCCTTCTTCCTCCGTTTTCGGCCAAGGAGGTCTAATGGATGTGCGAGTTCATCCAAGAGATAAGAGAGTGCTCTTTTTTTCTTACGTCTCTAAGTATGAAGAAGGATATGGAACTATTATTGCCAGGGCCAAGCTCAACGGAACCAAATTAGAGAACGTAAAAACGCTGTTTAGATCCTCGCCTCCGGGACAAACAGGAAGACACTTTGGATCGAGGATTGTCTTTAAAGATGAAACTCTCTTTTTTGGTGTGGGGGATAGAGGAGAGAGGGATAAGGCCCAATTGTTGAATTATCCAAACGGCAAAATATTTCGCCTTCATTTGAACGGTTCTCTTCCTGAAGATAATCCCTTCAAAGCACCGAATCTTCTCTCTGTATGGAGTTATGGACACAGGAACCCCCAAGGGATGGCCGTTCATCCGGAAACAGGAAAGATTTGGGAACAAGAACACGGCCCTAGAGGAGGTGACGAAATTAACCTTATTGAAAAGGGTAAAAACTACGGTTGGCCTATTATTACCTATGGACGAGAGTATTGGGGGCCTACTATAGGAACAACCCATAAAGAGGGTATGGAGCAACCGATAAAATATTTTGTACCCTCTATTGCTCCATCTTCTCTTATGATTTATTCAGGCAAACTCTTTAAGGATTGGAAGGGGCATTTTTTTTCGTCATCGTTGAGATTTCGTTACATCAATAAACTTGTTATAAAAAACGGAACAGTGCTTCGCGAAGAAAATATTTTAGGAGAACTCAAACAGCGTATTCGTCATGTTAGCGAGTCCCCTTCGGGTGCTATCTTTTTCTCAACAGATTCGGGAAATATCTACAAACTGACTCCCATAGTGCATTCTGAAGGGAAAAGATCTAAGACCCATTTTTTCTCGGAAGAGATATCCTCTAATTTGGCCCTACGATAAAAGGAATTTAGTGCAGAAAATGTCACACGAGATATCTGTTCTCCTCGATTTATCAAAGTAATTCGTATTGTTCTATTATTCTTTTTTATCTCCATAAAGTCACATCTAAAAACCTCTTCAAATACGTTCTTTTTTATAGTTTTACAATCTTGTGCACGATGTTCTTTTAAAGTTTTCACATAGGAAAAAAACGGAAGGAAGCGATGGAAGAAATGTTTCAATGTTTGGTATTCTTTCGAATGCCCTACCATACTCCCTGAAATTTTTTTTGTGTCAAGGTCTACAACAAGAGATTCCTCTCCATGCAAGGGGATGTCCACAATCAAAGTGAAAATATGTTGTTTTTTAAAAAAAGATTTATAAGAAAAAACATATTTTGTTTGCTCCGTATCGAGTCTTCCCTTTCCCTGCATTTCCAGACAGAACGGTTTCAATAATTCAAGGCCGTTTTTTCCATACGGAAGTGTTGTAAAGAGCGCACAAGATGTACAAATTAGGGCACAGAGGCAGGCATGCGCCATTGCAATTGTTGAATGGCCTTGAGAACTTCTTTCTTTTCCGATGAAACTTTGCAATTTGTCAGGGCCTTTGTATAAAAATATTTTGCTTTTTTATAGCTTTTTAACTTTTCATGTACCATGGCCAAATGTTTGTTAATTGTCATATCATTTTTAACAAACGACCATGCTTTCTGCAATTTCTTCAGGGCCTTTGTGTAATCGCCGGTCTTGTAATAATACCAACCTAAAGAGTCGAGAATATATCCATCATTAGGCCTTAATGCAACGGCCTTCTTGATATAACTGTAGGCCTGTTTCATTTTTTTGCCTTGCTCAAGAAGAGAATACCCTAAAAAATTTAATGCTTGATGATTATCGGGATTTTTTAAAATCAGCATCTCCATAATTTTGTTAGAAGCATCGAAATTCTGATTTCGCTCAAAGAGTGATGCCAAATAATATTGATGTTTTTCCCCAAACATTTTTTCCTGATGGATAGATGTCACCGTTTGGATTGCCTTTTGAATATCTTCCTCATGTTCATAAAAGTTGGCCAAAACGATCCCTATTGGCACTCGAATATCTTGATGCTTCTCCATGGAAACTTTAATCAATTGCAGTAGTTCCTTCTTTTTCGTCAGATCTCCAGTTTGGGCCATAGCACTTAAGATATCCGCTCTGCGGAGAAGGCCGTCGAGATAAAATCGACTTTTTTCATCAATTTTTTTTAGTCGATCCAGTGCCTTTTCCGATCGAAAAACTTTTTCATATAAGGCCCCCAAATAGTAAAGAACTTGATCGCTCTTGGGCATCATAATAAGGATTTCCTCAAATACTCCAATGGCCTCTTTCAATCTCTGAGCATCGTTGTAAAGCAGTCCTAGCTGCATCTTTAAATTTAAGTTGTCGGGATCAAGTCCTGAAAGTCTCTCAATGTAGGGAAAAGATTTTTTGTAGTTTTCTTGAAAAAGAAAACTATGAATAACTTTAGACAAGATGGGAATATTATTGGGGTCGACCTTAAGATACTTTTCATACTTCTTTAAGGCCAAATCTTTTTGCCCTTTTTTTTCATAGATAATTCCTAAGGCCGCAACCGCTTGATAGTAGTCCGGTTGTGTTTTTAGGGAATTTTTGAAATGCTTTAAGGCGAGATATTCTCTTCCTTGTTTGAGGGCCGCTTTCCCCCTGAGGTAAGAAAAGACTCCACGGCCCTTAATTTTTTTTTCACATCTATTCAAAAGGTTTTGGGCCTTAAGGTATTTTGCCTCGCTCATATAAATTTTTACGAGAGGGATACAAGCGTTCTCTAGAGGCCTTTGTTTGATTATATGCCTATAAATTTTTTTGGCCTTCTCCGTATCTCCTCTAACGAGGGAAACTCCCGCTAGGGCCAGGGCCGTTTTTTCATCTTGGCCTTGTAAAAGCTCAAAAATTTCTGAAAGAAGTGCTTGGGCATTTTCCAGTTTCCCTCCTTTAATATACTCATAGGCCAATCTTTTCTTTAAATAAATATTTTTAGGGTCCAGTCGTATAAGGGCCTTGAGGATTTTAGAGGCCGTCTTCTCATCTCCTCTAAAAGAGAGGTCACTTGCCTTGATAAAAAGATCGTTTATAAGGTGCTTTCTGAAAGGTTGATCATTTTTTGATTTTTCAATGAGCGTTTCTAGGTAATGTTCATCTTTAAGGCCATCTTTATTCTGACTAATTTTATCTATTTTCACATCCATTATAGTGATTTTTTGCCGTTTTTGGGTACCGACCCCTTGGAAAGAGCTACAACTTAGCAAAATAAAGCAAAGGCCCACAATGACGATGCGATGCATTACTTCCCGTCCCCCTACTAAAAGTTATCGTCATTTTGTCCCCACATTATGAGAGGGTTTTTTACCCTTTAAACAAGCAAAGAAGACAAATTTTGCTCTAATTCCTTGATTTGTCGTAAAATTCTCTCTATTTTTTGCTCAAAACTTTTCCTTTGTAGAAAAAATTAGCTTGACAAAACGCAAAAACATTGTTAGAACTCTTTCCAGAGTACTTTTAATTTAAGTTGATTTGAGAGGAATGGAGGAATAAAAGATGCTGTTAAAAAAACCTCTCAATTATTATGTATCGGGTGGAAGGCCGTAAACTTTCTATCTTGGAAATTAACAAAAAATAGGGGAATGCAATGAAAAAAGTAAGAACAATCAAACGCTACCAAAACAGAAAGCTCTACGACACTCATCAGAGCTGTTATGTAACTTTAGAAGAGATCGCCCACATCGTAAGAGAAGGGCATGAAATTCAAGTTATCGATAACAGGACGGGAGCTGACATCACTTACATGACGCAAATCCAACTTCTTTTTGATCGGGAAAGAAAAATGGCGAGCGCAGATGATGTCGACCTTCTTAAGAGAGTTGTCAGAGGTAAAGAGGGAACATTCACAGAGTACATTAAGGGGCTTGAGGCCGTCATCAGAGGAGATGATTCTCTTCGCAAAAAGGAAGATACTTCCAAGGCCTTTGAACCTTCTTTTGTGACTAAAACTGAAGAACTCGGTACTGTTGTTGGTGAAACATCAAGTACCTTAAACTAAAAAATCTATAAACAACCGGCCTCGTCAATTGGTTGGGCCGAAATTGTTGTAGAATTGAAATGTTTGGGACATAATTTAGACTGGCCGTATTAAGCAGCAAGGAGGGGCAGAAAATGGAACTTTATTCATTCAATACAAAGGGTTTAAAATTTCTTTTGATGACCGTTGTTGCGGTCGTATTTTTTTGTGTGCCCACTCTTCCAAAGGCCTCAAAGAAAACAACTATAGAAAGACTAACCTCTTCCGAAACATCTTACAAAAAAGATGTTAAAGGTACGAATAATTTGGAAAAAAAAGAGGATTCTGTAGATAAAAAACCTAGATTTCAAGTGCGACGAAACGGCCTAAAAAAACATTCTTTAGCAATAGCTATAGGACAAACATTTCTCCGTGGAGATTTTAAAAGATATGGCACAGATAGCGTTACTCCCGATCTTTATTACGGTTATAGCGCAAGCCATTCCTTTGATCTCCTCATCAATGTTCACTCTTCAAGACATACACAAATTTCAAGATTGACTAATGAAAAAACATTTTCTGAAATTTCAGGACTTGCCGTAGGAATTAAGGGACGAATATTTCAATTTGATCTGTTTGCTCCTTTTGTCATTGGAGGATTCGGCCTCTACTCCCCAAAGCTAAGGAGAGAGTATAACGGCAGCTGGGTAACTTCTAATTCCCAATTTGCCTTTGGACACCACTTTGGAGGAGGTGTTGAACTTGAACTCAACAAACACCTTTCCCTGTCCTTTATAGGACACTATCACAATCCCTATGATATCAAACAAGAAGAAATCTTTGAAATAGAAGGGTCTTACCTTAAACTTCTTATTACAACTTCTTACATCTTCTAAACAGTCCTTCAAACAAGTTGCATTTTTTGTCAATATAGGCTAAAGAAATCTCATGATTACATCGAAACAGGGCCTCCAAATAGCTGTAACTCAAAACTGGAATGTCATCAACGACTTTATTGATAAAGAGTTTATAGGCCTTCCAACTCCTATCTATTCAAGTGTTGATATACGAGAGAGCAAAAATAAGATTGTACCTGTTGACCACAATATGTTCCCGGCCGGATTCAATAATATCTGCAACCTTGATCTAGAGGCCTGTTCTAAAGAACTTCGTAAAACCATCAATACGCTGGGAAACTATAAAACACTGGGTATTCTTACGGAAGGACATACAAAAAACACCTTTTATCTCGATCACTTGGCCGTCTTAGGCAAAATGGTCAAAGATGCGGGATTTGAAGTATATTTTTTCAGCTTTGATGAGGCCCTTTTTGAAGGGATAGAAGAGCTCTCTCTTCTATCCCATTCCAAATTTGACATTCTTTTAAAAAAGGCCTCTTTTGTGAACGGTGAAATTTTACTTGGGAAACAAAGTATTGATCTTGTCCTTTTAAACAATGATCAGTCCTACCCTATTGATATCAACTGGGATGAAGTCGCCATACCTGTTATGCCGGTTCCCGATGCCGGTTGGTTTCAAAGAGAAAAAATTCACTACTTCACCCACTACGCTTCTGTAGTTAGAAAGTTCACTCATTACTTCAATATTGATCCTAATCTTCTTCAAGCAAAATTTACGGGAGTCAAAAATGTTGATTTTTCTACAAAACAGGGAATGAATGATCTGGCCGAAACCGTTGATAAGTTCTCAGCATCTCTCCCCAAAAACAACAGCATTTTTGTCAAGGCCTCTCAAGGAACCTACGGTATGGGAATAAGTGTTGTAAGTAGCGGTCTCGATATCTTGAACATGAATAGACGTAAAAGAAACAAAATGAATATCGGAAAGAATAATATCAAATTTACGTCACTTCTCATTCAAGAGGGTATTGAAACGATATTGGAACATGAAGGAATGCCGGCCGAAGTCTCTATTTACCTTATTAATGGTAAGGGCCTTGGTGGATTTATGAGAGCAAATGCAAAAAAAGACAAGCGAAGTAATTTAAACTCACGGGGAATGGTATTAAAAAAATACTGTCTTTCTGAAATTCAAGAAAATAACGAACACAATAAACAAGAGGCCCTCTATTCAATAGTTTCAAGACTTGCTACACTGGCAGCAGCACTTGAAACTCAAGAGATCATGGAAAAGAAAAGATTGGTTTCATGAAAAATGCCAAAGATAATATTCTAGAGGCCATTGGCAATACTCCTATTATAAAACTCGGAAAATTGCCTTTGTCCGAAGGGCTAACATCGGAGTTTTACGTTAAACTTGAATACCTCAATCCGGGAGGATCGACTAAAGACAGAATCGGTTGCTATATGCTCGATCAAGCCGTTAAAGAAGGAACCCTTCAACCCGGAGGAACAATCATCGAGGGAACTTCCGGCAATACGGGTGTCGGCCTTGCCTTATGGGCGGCCGTTCACGGTTATAAATGTATTTTTGTTTTGCCCGATAAACAATCTAAAGAGAAAATAGATAACCTCAAGGCCTTCGGGGCCAAAGTCGTCGTCTGTCCTACAAACGTAGACCCCGAAGACCCTAGAAGTTACTACTCCGTCTCTAAGAAACTCAATCAAACGATACCTAACTCCTTTTACGTAGATCAGTATAATAATCTTCACAATCGGGATACCCACTACCGGTGGACGGCCCCGGAAATTTACCGACAAACCCAAGGTGATTTTGATACTTTTATTGCGGCCGTAGGAACCGGAGGTGTCATCTCGGGATGTGGAAAATATTTTAAGGAAAAAATGAAGTCGGTTACTATTGTCGGTATTGACTGTAAGGGTTCTATTATCGCTAAATATGCTGAAACGGGAGAGGCCTCCGGAGCGTATCCTTATGTTCTCGAAGGTGTTGGAGAAGATTTTATTCCAGAAAATTATGATTTTGATGTAATCGATCAATGGGAAGTGGTAGGAGATCAAGAGAGTTTTCTTATGGCCCGTCGTCTTCTCAAAGAAGAAGGCGTTTATGCCGGCGGCAGTGCCGGTGCGGCCCTTTGCGGTGCTTTTAAATACGCTTGCGGCCTAAAAGCTCCGGAAAAAATTCTTATCCTCCTTCACGATTCGGGAAATCGCTATGCTTCGAAAATCTACAATGATGATTGGATGAAGGAGAACGGATACTTATGAAAGCACCTCTTTCCGTTAACAACATGGGTTTTAGTTCTCGGGCCGTTCATGCCGGAGGACATCCCGACGAATCCACGGGTGCCATGATTGCTCCCATTTATCAGACATCAACGTATGCTCAATCATCTCCGGGAAACGGTGAAGGATATGAATATACCCGAAGTAGCAATCCCACGAGAGATCGTTTGGAAGAATGCTTGGCCTCCCTTGAAGGAGCAAAATATGCTCTTACCACGACAACGGGCATGGCCGCGGCCATGCTTGTTATGCATCTTGTCGACAGAGGGTCAAAAGTGTTGTGTGATAATGATGTTTACGGTGGAACTTACAGAATGTTTACAACGATTTTTCAAGACACCCATGATTTTACTTTTATAGATTTATCCAACACAAAAAATGCCGTCGACTTTATTGAACAAAAAAGGCCCCATCTTATTTGGACTGAATCACTAACCAATCCACTTTTAAAAATTGCCGATATCCAACGTATCTGCAAATCTGCAAAAAAATATAACACTCGAATTGTTGTCGACAATACCTTTATGACTCCTTGTTTTCATAATCCCTTATCCTTCGGGGCCGACATTGTCCTGCATTCAATGACAAAATATCTCAACGGCCACTCCGATACTCTTGGAGGAGTTCTTGCTCTCAATGATGAAGAGGATTATAAAAGGCTTTGGTCTCTGCAGAATTCTCTAGGCCCTAGTCCGTCACCCTTTGATTCATGGCTTATACACAGAGGAGTTAAAACCCTTGCTTTGCGGATGAAGGCCCATGAGTCCAATGCCCTCAAAGTGGCCGCCTTTCTTCAGGGGCATGAAAGTGTTTCCAAGGTTTTATATCCCGGACTTCCTTCCCATCCTCAATTTGATCTTGCAAAAAAATCCATGAAAGGATTTAGCGGGATGATTAGCTTTTATCTTAAAGAGGGAATCGCTGAGGCCGAAACCTTTCTTAAAAAATTGTACGTTTTCTCTCTTGCTGAAAGTCTCGGAGGCGTTGAATCTCTGATTAATCATCCGGCCACCATGACTCATGCTTCAATACCTCAAAAACTTCGAGAATCTTTAGGCATTACCGATGCACTGATTCGACTCTCAGTGGGCATTGAGGATGTGGAAGACCTAATCATAGACCTTGATAGGGCCCTTTAGAGAATATTTCAACTTATTTCTTGACGGCCCCTTAGGAGGTGTTGCAAAATAACTTGGAATGCTTTTTAAAATGGAATGATAGAGTAATTCCATTTTGGTAGTATTCTGTTCTTTATGATTTTAATTATTGAAAAATCCTCATCTGTAATCTTCCTTCCCTTTTGATATTTTCTTTTATCTAGCTTTGCCTTTATTCGAGGCCCTTTTTTTGTTGTGGTAGGGCCAATGAGTTTGATAATTGCCTCATAGCTTTATAGGGGTTGACCTCTCCAATGTGAGCTAATATATGAAAACATCCGATGCTCAATTTTGTTCCATTTTGAAGTTCCCGGAGGATAATGGGCCACGCTAACCTCTATGCCTGTCTTGTCTGAAAATCTTTGAAGACAATATTTCCAAAGGCGTTTATTGCTACCATTACTTCCTCTTCCATCTGCACAAATTAAAATTTCCTGTGCATTCGGATAGTTTCTAATTCCAAATTCATTCCACCATCTTATAATACTATTGACTGCAAACTCAGTAGTATCTCTAGAAATACCAACATTCACCAACCCTTCATTTCTTCCAACATCATATGTTCCATACGGTGCTACCCACGGCCTCTCATACAGCATGGAATTGGTGATAACCGGCAATTTTTTTGATGATCTTTTCGGCATCGTCTTCAAAGATGACAAAATATTGGATATAGTCTAGCAAGAGTTCTCTATCAAAAAGGCCTCTTATTATTATCTCAAGTTCAAGTTCAAATTCAAAGTTTGGACGGTCTCGTTCATTTTTTAACGTCCTCCAATATCCGTATCTTTCTTTTCCTGCAGTAAGAGAACCCATTCTGGCATTGTGTCCATCAGATATAATACAGGCCACATTATAGGCAAAGAGATCGGGTAATTCTTCTTTATCTCAAGTGTGGCCCTAAAACCTCTTTCTTCAGGGAGAGGATGTGAGGCCACGCCCTTCGGCGAGAAAAAAAAATATTGTCTTTTGAAGAATATCATAATATATTGGATTTGTCGGAACAAAAACCGACCTACCGTAGGGACTACGGGATGTGAAGCTCGTGGAGACGGTGTAAGACCTAGGAACTCGTGTTCTAGGCGTTTGTCGGTGAAGCAAGAATCTCCTCACTTTAGTGAGGGGTAGTTCAAAAGTTCCCATTTGTTCAAATGCCTTCCAAATGTCGGCATCTTCGTCTGCAGGGTTTTTGAGTTCTAAAACGGCCATGGGAAGTCCATTGATAAAAACAACGATATCGAGACGTCTGCTTCCGTTACTTCCCTGAACGCTAAACTGATTGACAATGAGAAAATAATTATTTTCAAGATTTTTAAAATCAACGACCTTAACAAAACCACCTCTTATTTGATCATCTGTTCGGACATCGACGGGAACTCCGTCCGTCATCAGTCTATGAATTTGACGATTGTTGACTTCTAAAACGGATGAATCAAGACGAAGTAATTTGTTGACGACCTCATCGACGGCATCTGAAGGTATCTCGGGGTTTATTTTCTCAAGAGAGTCTTAGAGAGGTGCCTCCAACACAACTTCTTGGTAATCTTTACGTATAGGATTTTCCGAGTCGGGAGCAATGTTATATCCGCATTGATAATCCCAGCCAAGGTTTTTAAACCAGTCTATGCATAATTGCTCTAATTGGTCTTCTGTAATCAAAGTCATAGTTTTATTGGAGTACTATCTCATGCGAAGGAAAATCACTACTCTTCTTCTTTACAATTAAGTAAGACTTAGATGTATGACGTTTTAGAATATCGTTATACAAATACTCATGATAGAATTTATATTTTTCTAGTTTTGGATGCTTGCTATGCCTTTGTTCTATAGGGTCGCTAAGGACTGCATATAATTGATTGGAACATATAGGGTCAGCAACTGCGCTAAAAATCCGATCCATTTCTTGGTCATCTAGGTTTAAATCTATTAGGTCATAGAATGTATCTTTTGCATGCTGAAAATTACTTGTTTTAGCTTGAACAAAATTTTCAATCAAAGAACTTTTGTAACTGCTCCCTCCCTTATGAAGAATCGAAAGATAATTGTCCCTGTAATGCTTTAGCAATGGCCTCCATAGCAGAGTATCCTTTATTCGCCATAGTTTTGACATAACTTGTGATATAGCAATAATACTCGGCATTTTTTTGAGTTCTGAAGCAACCTGAAACTTTTTGTTTAACTTTTGTCATTCGGAGGTCTCTTTCCGCTCTGTTATTTGTTGGTTCAACCTCAGTTTTTCTAGCAAACAAGAGGATTGCCTCTTCATATTTTTTGAATCGTAACCAAAGATTTTGTGCCGTTGTATGTTTAGAGCGACCTCGTCGCCCGGACTTCACAGGAAACGAAGGAAGCTCCTTTAACGCCATGCTAAGTATCAACCTGTAACGTCTCTGAAGTCGTTTATATTCTTTTTTCGTAAGTCGTTTTGATTTGCGTTTGCGTACCATAGATATTGCTTCTTTAAGAAGTTTTTTCAACTTTGTTACTCATTTATCACCAGAGCTTTCTTCAATAAAATTTAACTCTCTTAAAAGATGTGATAAGCAAAGAGCATGGATCACGTTTTCTAATGAAAAGTAAGAACTCAAACAATCATGTACTATTACTCCGCTATAACGTTCCAATATGCCTATCTCTTTTATAGCTTCTAGACCCCTCTTAGGGTGAAGGTATTGGAGGACTATATCACCATACCTATAGCTAAAGAATGGTTACCTAATCCAATTAAAGCAAATGCTTAATGATGGGGTTAAATTAAATTATTTGATAAAAAATCCTCTTTCTGCTATGAAAAAGATTAAAGAACCTTCGAGAAGCCTCACTTATTGGATGCCTCATGAGATAGGTCGTTTTTTGGAGAATAACAAACATGATTCTCTTTATCCTCTCTATATCGTGGCCTTAAATACGGGATTGAGGCGAGGAGAACTGCTGGGGCTTTGTTGGGACAAAGTCAACCTCAAGGAGCGGAGAATTGAGATTTCTAGGATTAGGGATCGCTACGAACTCAAAAACACGACAAAGACGGGGATGATTCGATATGTTCCTTTGAATGACTCTGCCTTAAAGGTTCTAAAGAAGCTCTCTGATAACACAAGTCATGACCGCTATGTTTTACCGAAAAAGATGGCGGTCTCATAGATGTAACCCATATAGGACGTGTCTTTAAAAAGGCCTTTGAAAGGGCCGATGTTCTGAAAATTAGGTTTCACGATTTGAGAACGACTTACGCATCAAACTTTGTCATGGCCGGAGGAGATATTTTTGCACTCTCCAAACTTCTTGGGCATACGTCGGTAGAAATGACGGCGAAGAAGTATGCGGTACTTCATCCTAATTTTATCTCAAGTGTGGCCCTAAAACCTCTTTCTTCAGGGAGAGGATGTGAGGCCACGCCCTTCGGCGAGAAAAAAAAATATTGTCTTTTGAAGAATATCATAATATATTGGATTTGTCGGAACAAAAACCGACCTACCGTAGGGACTACGGGATGTGAAGCTCGTGGAGACGGTGTAAGACCTAGGAACTCGTGTTCTAGGCGTTTGTCGGTGAAGCAAGAATCTCCTCACTTTAGTGAGGGGTAGTTCAAGAAAGATGTCGTGCAGACGGTGCAATTTGGGTGATGTTTAATGTGGTTTGTTATTGAAAGTTGCTGAGCGTTTTCAAACAAAACGGCCCATATTTAGCCCATAAGCTCTTAACTTTATGCGGAAAATGCGGGGCTTCACCCTCTGAAAAACGCTAATTTTAGGATGATTTGGCGGAGGACACAGGATTCGAACCTGCGGGCCCGTAAGGGCCTATGGTTTTCAAGACCATCGCCTTAGACCACTCGACCAATCCTCCGCAATATTGAAAGTCTAGGCCATAATAATATCGATCGTTTAAAACGACAAGCCCTTTTAGAAAAACTCATCGAGTAATTACTTGAGAAGTCCAATGATATTTTTAATCTCGGAAGAATCTTCTGCCGCCGGAGACAAAAGAAGATAGGACTCAAGAAATTCTACGGCCAATTGTCCTTGCCCTATACCTCGATAGACGAGCCCTAATTCTTTGTGAATGTCAGGCCTATTTTTATCAAATCTTATGGCCCGTTGAAGCAGTTCCCGCGCTTGTTCATATTTGTTTTGCAATTTTCTAATAATTGCAAGTCCTATAAGAGATTCAACATTTCTATGATCGAGTATGAGTGCTTGCTCATAAGATTTAACGGCCTTATGATATTCTTTTTGCTTAAAGAAAATTTTTCCTTTCATAAGATATCCCCAATGAAGTCGAGGATTCTGTTGTATTTCTTCCTGAGTAAACTTCATGGCCTCTATAAGGTCATTTTTAAGATAGTACACCTTAGATAAATGATAATTTACTCTGGGAAAATTAGGCATTCTCTTTTGAGCTTCCAATAAACTTTCTATAGCTAAGTCAAATTCTTTTTTTTCAAGATACGCTTCTGCCAAGGTAATACGAACATCGATCAGTCCGGGAGCAATTTTTATTAATTTCCTAGAGTATTCAATAACTTTATCTTTTTCATCATTAAGTTGAGATGTTTGAAGCATAAATTTATAAAAGGATTCATTTTTAATGCTAAGGCCTTCAATTTTTTTATAAGTATCTTGAAAATATTTTAATTGACCGCTTTCATAATAATTTGATGCAATTTCACCTAGAAGAATAATTCTATCTCTTGAGTTTTCAAGCACTCCTCTCAAATATCCTATGGCAACCGATGATCCACTTTCTTCTCGCAATATTTTTGAATATAGCACTTTATAACGTGTTTCTTCAGGATTGAGATTGAGGGCCTCTATCAGGTATTTTTTTGAAGACCTAAGTTGATTGCTTTTTTTGTAAATTCTTGCCAATGAAAAATAACTTTTGTCATTGAGTGGATCTTTTACGATACTTTTTTTGTACCAATTTAGGGCCATTGCATAGAATTTTTTTCTTTCAAAGTATTTTGCGAGAGTCAATGCATATTCACCGGAATTACTTATCTTGTGTCCTAAACTTGAAATGTGATCAAATTCTTTTAAGGCATCATAGAAACGGTTGCTTTCAATATAAGCATTAATCAATTTTAATAACACAGGAGGATTTGTAGGATGAGATTTTTTTAATCGCTGAAGAGTTTCTATTGCTGATTTGAAAAACCCTCTTTCAATTTGAATATCTGCTAATAAAAGATGTGATGGTATATATTTTTCATTCATATCTACAGCATTGATAGCATGTAAAAATGCTTGTTCCCACTGATATTTCTTTCTAGCATCATTGGCATGTCGCATTTGATCAACAATTTTACTTTTCAAAATTAACTGTTGAGCAACTTTATCACCTCCAATTTCTAGTGTGGCCAACTTTGATGTCAACTCTATTGTTTCATTCTCTTTTAAAGCATTCTTAAAAAACACGGCCGCTTTTTTAACATTACCTCGGATGGCGCTCACTACACCTAGATGTTCAAGATATTTTGCAAAAAATTCCGGACAAGATTCAAAACCTAGTTTTTCTATTTTTGTTAGTACGGCCTGATAAAGGTTCATCTTGCCTATTCGAAAAGCATGATCCACTTTATCTAACAGTAATAAAACGGACTGAGGATAAACTTTTAGTCCCTTAACAATGAACTCATAGGATTTTTGATAATTTTGGTTTTTTTTATGATACTCCGACAGAACCTTATAAGTTAAAGGAGATAGAGAATGATTTGAGTTTTTTATGATCCTATCGTAAACACGCTTGGCCTTATCAAAATCTCCTATTCTTATTAAGGATTTTAAATATATGGAATAAAGTTTTATTGTAGGTTTCTTTGTAATTTTCACATAATCTTCTATTGTTTTAATCGCAGTGAACGCTCTATCGAGATTAAGAAAATAAAGTGCCTTTCCCATGGCGATATTAATATCGCTAAAAGACTGAGCTCCTGCTATCCTGATAAGTTTATTGAGAACTACAGAAGCATTCCTAACTTTTTTGGCATTTGGCAATAATTCGGCATAAGATAATATTAAATATCCTAAGGACTTATTATTTTGAAATTTATGATGTAAGGATAAGGAAAATTTCTTTGTAGCAATAACTTTTGATAAGTAAGTTCCTTTCTTATAAAAAGTTACTCCTTCTAAAAAGTTTTTTTTTGCAAGGCCTTCATTGAGAAACTCATTTTGTGTAGGGAAAGAAAGAGTTATTCTATTGGGCCTTATAGATGTACTTTCGTCTTCATCATCAAATAAAAGAAAAGAAAATAAGACAACAATAGCAATGGCCGCAATAGGGCGTATGGATTTTCTTTTTTTTGATATTTCTTCTGTATTTGGAACTTTTTGTATCCTACTGATTTCCTTTTTACTTTCTTTTTTTTGTTTTTCGAGTTCGTTATAATTTTTTCCGGCCTTTTTTTCTATCTCATCTAAGAAGCGTCTTATAGTAAAAGACCGTGTTTTTGTATCTATATCAACAGGTTCTTCCTCTTGAACAATAGATTCTTCAACGACTGTGTTTTTATCTTGATTTTTTTGTTCTTCTTGATCTTCAGGCCTGTTTATAATGATTGTTTCATCTAAATTTTTAACAAAACCTTTATCTTTTTTAACTATTGTGTTTCCTAACCTAGACAATTCAATTTCTGCTAAAAACGGCCGCATTTCCTCTAGATTTCTAAGAAGATGCCATGATTCATTTTCATCTACTTGGCAAAGGGTATGAGAATGAATTTTTCCATTTATATAAAAGTTTTTAATATCCTCTAGAGAAAGAGAATAAAGAATTTCTTCATTATCTAGCTTGACCTTGTAAGAAGGTTTCATCCTTACATTTTATCAGGAATATAGGCCGAAAAAAAATAAACACAAAGAATGAATAAAAAAATAATATAATAAAATGGATTTTTTATTTGAATTAAACATTCTCTATTTTTGATAAAAAGCGTCAAGAACTTAATAGTACCTAGAGTTGTTGAGAAAACAAATAGAAAAAAAAGATATATATTATGATGATTGAGTAAAAGTACTAAAGAATAAGTTTTTACGGCAAATACTATTGATGGTCCGAAACCAAGAACACAAACAACAAAAATATAATTTAAAATACTCGTTTTGACATTTAAAACATTATCTTTTTCTACAAAACAAGGAAAGTGTATAAAAACAAAAGGTAAAACCATATAGTAAAGGTTACCGGTTACGGCATTTTCTTTTGTTAGAAAAGTTAACAATATAACACTCATAACAAATAATTTTATATTAATAAGAAGTGTAAAATTGCTTTCTTTTCTAAGATATTCTCTAAAAAGAGATAGTATAAATACTATAATAATTGTTGTTAAAAACAAGTTTTGCAAATCCAAATTTAAAAGGAAAAACAGAGGCCTTAGCATAAGAAGATGTTGTGGAAGAATAAATAGAGCAAATAAAAGGTAGATTTTAAAAATATATTTCTTATTTATGGCCTTATCCAAATATTCATTATAAGGATGAAAGACCGATCCTTCCATAGACCTCATAAGAACAATAATAAACAAAGTAAGGGATGTATAAACAATATACATATTGTCCGAATAAAAGAACTTGGAATGATGCTCAATTTTTGAAAAGTAGATAAAAAAGTGTCCCAAAGTATAAAAAATTACGTTAAGAATATTTTTCTTTAAAACACCAATGATTTTCTCTTTCTTTTCAAATCTTGATGATAATAGCAATATTATTGCTATATAAATCATAAAAGCAATAAATTCACTATAATAAATATTTTCAATTAATAAATAAATGTTGATTGACACAACAGACATCAGAAGAGCATCTGTTTTTCGTTCATTATCTAAGAATAAAAGAAATATTATAGAGATCGAAAAAGGTATAATATAATTAGAAGACAGGGCCAATGGAAAAGGTAATAAAGTATAGAGTATATAGATCGTTGCCGATACGAATAATACTTTGCATATGTTAAAAAGACTTTTCAAATTATTTTTTCTATTAAGCAGAATAGCGATGATATTTAAAAGAAGAATAGGATAGAATTGTATCGTCATTGAAGGTCTCTTTTAACAAATGTAAACGATAGAAGTTTTGCGTAATACAAAATAAAAACGACGGCCATAACTATATGGATTTCGTTAAGATGAGAAAAAATCTTTGTCACATAAGGATTTATATAGGGTAAAAGTAAAAGTCCACTTAAAAAATGAATAAACGGGAAATGTCTTTCTCTGAGTATATTCATTATCTCTCCAAGCAAAAGCCCGATAATATAGTAACCTGGAAGAATATAAGGGCCGTTTTCATCTATCATAAATGCAAATGAAACACCAAATAAGTACATAGTCATATCAAATTTCTTAAGAGGCATTATTATAGTAATCGACAAGAAAATAATAAAATAGATAACTTCTAAGGAAATGTTATTAAAAGGAATGATTGTAGAAAGCCTTATCATTAGAATAGAAAAGACAAATTTCATCAAGTACTTTCCTGCACCGTATCCTTCTGTTGATGCCAAGAAATAGAAAACAAGAGGGATTAAAATAATAAAAGTGCTTAGATTTTTTAAATCAAACACTAGATTATATAAATTGAAATTTAATTCATTCTCGTTAGTAATTGTAAAGAAAAAAAACTGTATCATTGTAATAATGCAAGAAAAAATAGGAACATATGCGAATCGTTTTTTGATATTCTGCTCTTTTAGAAAAAAAAATACGACAACAAATACTAACGTATTTACGGCCATATAAGGGTTCTTAAAAAGCGAAATAAAAGGTAAAAGAATTAAAGGATATATTGGAACTTCATCTTTCTCAAGATTGACAATCTTATTTAAGGCCGATAAGGCCGTTATTAACCAGAAGAGAACAAAGAATACCTTAATTTTATCTGCAGAATAAAAATCAATATATTTTTCAAAAAAAAATTGGTCAACATGATAGAAAAAAGTTGTAATGTTGAAAACTAAAGGAAAAATAAAAAAACATATTTTTGTTTTTTCTGTTTTACCTCTAATAAAAAGATAAAACAGAAAAAAACATATATTAATCAATATGCTATATGCTATGCCCATAATATGCTGTTATCAGTAGTAAAATAATAAAAAGTATTCCCATCTCAATAGATGGATTAAATCCATATTCTTCTTTGTATTTAGATCTTTTTTCGCCATCGTATTCAAGTAATATCTTTCTGCAAAATCTATTTATAATTTGAAAAAACAAGACTTGAATAAAATGAAGATTTCTTGCAATATTGCTAAATATTGCAGTATAAGTTTGTTTAAAAAAAGCATCTAGATTTTTCATTTTAATAGGTAACTGAATGTCACTCAAAATCATCCATTGATCTGTCTTTTTTCTAAAATAAATTGAGAACATCATAAATAAAAAATAGATAAGCGATAAAAAAAAGAAATATTGAAAATACCCAAACCCGATAACGTCGCTGACATTTTTATTCGTCATTGTTTTTTTAGGAATAAAAAATATTGACAAAATCAAAGGTGTAAATAAGATAAAGAACTGATATATATCAGGCAAGTTATTTTTTACTATTTTAATATCTCCTATCAATATTCTCGTTCGATAAATTGCAAGTAGCATTAAAAATAAAAAGAAAAGGGCAGTTAAGTATAATCTTGAATCTAGTAATGATGCTTGAGATAAGTAAAAAACAATGTTGTTAAAAACAGGATTGAATGGAGCAAAAATCATTAAAAATATAAAAACTAGAGTGATATTTTTATTTCCTAGCATTTCTTTGATATTTATCAAGGCCGATGTTTTTTTAGAAAAAACTAGAAAATATTTTTTGACAACTGAATTTAAAAACATTTTTAACAAAATAATGGAAAGAAGAAAGGTTTGAAAAATTCCGGCCTCTGTGATGATTTCTAATGCTATACCTATAAGAATAGCACAAGAAAATAAATTTTCTTCAAATTTTAAAAAAGATTCGCATCTAATTGTTTGAACAAGAATAAATATAATTTGCAATAGGACTAAAGATATAACAATATTTGATATAAAAACATCTCCTATTTTCTCTAGAAAAAGAAACAAAATATAATTCCTGATAGCATAATCTTCAACGCTATTTTGTTGAGAACATGTAAAAACAAACCCTATCAGTAGGGTATAAACAAGATTGTTTTCGACAAGGGAAGATGCCCCTAAAAGCACAATAGAAAGAAAGGCAAATATCTTCTCATTTTTGACATCATTAATATAAAGTGTCCAGAATAACGAGAAAAAGGCCATCGGAATCCACACAAAAGAAAACAATATAAAAAGAATAAAAATCTTCTGATTAGTAATGCTATTTTCTTTTTTTCCAAGGATATGAGACAAAAAGACCATAGAGAAACATTGGATAATAAAAAAAATTTCCTTTGTGAATAAGGGATGTTGAAATTCTTTTCTAAAAAAAATATATTCAAAAACAGACCCAAAAAAAACAGAGGTATATAATATAATCTGATATTTTGTTTTCATATTGGTAATAAAGTAACTTTTTACAATGGTAAAAAGGGAAAAAATAGTAAAACTAATCATCTTTTCTCTCTAAAGCATGAGACCATATTATGCTACTTATAAAGAATATTGTCATTAAGACAATGAGAATTATGAAATACTCATCTGTAAAATTAATAAGAAGGTTTGTAATAAAAAGATTCATTGAATAAAAAGCATAAAGTAAAGAGTTTGGTCTTTTCGGATTAAGTAATATATATAAAAATGATAGAATCAAAAAAAACATTAGGATACTATTTAACATTTTCACTATCCTTTAAGAAAGAATAAACGGCCAATCCAAAGACACAAAAGAAAAGGATAAAGTCCTCATTTATATGAGAAATATGTTTCAACGATTGAAAATGTTTATTCAAACTAAATACAAGTATTGATCCTATAATTGACACTAGAAAGGCAATAGTTTGATAGATTTTTTTTTGCTCAAAGAAATTGTTTTTCGTTAATGATTTTTCTTCAATCACTTTAAGAAGCAAGCAAGAACTTAATAGCATTATAAAGATGATAATAAGAGGAGATGTTATAGCTACTTGCAACCCGTTAATAACGGTGAGTGTTGTAAGAAATATAAAAAAATAAATCATATTTAAAAGACCTTTACGTAGAGTATCAAAATTATTCCTAATAAAAGAGGAGTCGCCCTATTTTGTTTAAAAAGAAAATACGTCCTGTATTTATGAAACTTTAAAAATCTTTTTAATCCTAAAAGAGCAAAGCTTAAAGATTCCGATATCAAAATTAAACTGTATTTATCAAAGTATTGATCATCTAAAAAGCTGTAACAATAGGTGTAACTAAAAAAATTTATCACAAGGATATTAAAGAGGATTTCATCCAATATTCCTACATAGAACGATTGGAAATCAATAATTATTAATATATTTATAGTAACCAATACTAAGAGGCCGTATCTAAAGATGCTCTCTCCTCCAACTTCAGAATAGTGACTTATAGCATAAAAAGTTAAAAAAGATGATGTAATAGTTATATTGTTAAAAACAACCTTTTTTATGAGAATCTCAGGATGTTTTGAGTTCTCAAAAAAAAATAGAGAAAATTGAAATAAGATAATATAAGGGAAAAAAAAAGTATTTAGAGATAAAAAATTTTCTGACAATAGGAAGCTGTTAAAACAAAAATAGACACATAGTTGCATTAAAGAACCGATATTGTTCTCATAAAATCCTTTAAATTTGACATATTTTTTAAATATGTCAAGCGTAAACAATTGCTTCTTTCCTATCATTGGATAATTATTTATAGAGTAAAATTGTTCTATTTTTTTATAAAGAAAATAGCAAAAATAAAGCTTCAAAAGAGCAAAAAGAAATGCAATAGAAATCGCAAAATATGCCATCTTCATTAATTCTTACATTTCATAAATTTTATTAGAACAAACATTATCAATACAAAGAAAATGAGTAAAGCATTATCAATGTCTTTTATTTTTAACAAGGAATGAGAAATCAATAGTATTAACATTAATAAAAAATAATTAAGTAATATTTCTGATTCATTTTTTATGAAAATGTTTTTTCGTACAAAATGTTTTTTTCTTTTAAAAAGAAGAAACACAATGACAAATAGAGTCAAAAATAGATATGTTACTGAAGTAATCCATATTTGATCTAAGGTAATCATGATAGATCTTTAATTTAATATTCAAAAAATAGTGTTGAGCTTTCTACAACATCATATAATTTAGACCAAAAAAATCCTAACAAAATTACCGGTAATCCAAGCCCTGTAAGTATAAGCCTATGAAAAAAAGAAAAACCTTCAATAGTTTCATCACTCTCGTGATGACGGAATACCATTAATTTGACAATTTTCAAGTAGTAATACAAAGAGATAACGGAATTGAGGAGAGCAAAAACGGCCACAATATAAAACTTCTTATTAACAATAGCAGCAATAATATTGAATTTGGCCACGAATCCTACAAAAGGAGGAAGTCCGGCCAAAGAGAACATAACTACGGTCATGAGAATAGACATTAACGGATATCTAAACAGCATACCGCTAAATCGTTCAAAGTGATCGTTACCATATTGATCTTGAACAAAAGAGGTTATACTAAAGGCCAGTAATGTCATGAAAAGATAAGTAAACCCATAAAACAGAATGGCCGTGACCCCAATGGTATCCAACGTAAGAATACCAAGCATCATCATTCCTGCATGAGATATGGAAGAATAGGCCAACATCCTTTTGACAGAGAACTGCTGTATAGCGGAAACATTACCAACAGTCATTGTCAAAATTGCAACAATTTGAATAAGACCTATCCAAGAATGCTGAAGCAAATTCGTTTCTGAAAAAAAAACGAACGTTATTCTTGTAAGGGCCGCAATTGCCGCAACCTTTGGTACAATTGAAAAAAATGTTGTTACGGGCATTGGAGAACCTTCATACACATCAGGTGCCCACATATGGAAGGGAACGCAAGCAATTTTATAGCCCAGTCCTACGAAAAGAAGCACAAAAGACGGCATGAGCGTGAGAGTCTGGGAAGCTGAAAGTCCTGCCATAGCACTTGCTATCTCCGGAAAATGTATTGTTCCGAAAACACCAAAAATATGACCCATGCCAAAGAGCATTACGGCCGAGGAAACTCCTCCATAGAGCGCATATTTCAATCCTGCTTCCGATGAAAATTCATCATGTTTTTTTAAAGAGGCCATAACATAAGAAAGAATGGAGAGCATCTCAATTCCAATGTAGAGAACAAGCATATTGTTAGCAGAGGATAAAAGCATTCCTCCCAAGAGTACACCAAGAGCTAAAATGACAAATTCCGATTTAACATTATATGCAATATCTTTTGAAACCCGAGACAGGGAAACGGCACCTAATGTCCCTAGAACCATAACGAGCTTAGTAAAACTACTAAAGGGATCAATCACAAGAGAATTTGTAAAAATAACGACGGCCTTTTCTTTAAGGCCAAGGATAAGAAGAATACCTGCGACAAAAAGGCCCATAAACGAAGTCCAAAAAATCATGGGACGGTATTTGCTGTTGTCACGATAAGTTGCTTCAAGAAAAACAAGACATATCATGGTAAAAGAAACCAAAAGTTCAGGGACAAAGTGCCCAAGATTGGCAAGGTAATTTAATTGAGCAGACATTGCAACGGCCCTTTAAAAATTCCCAAGCATTGAAACCAGTCGTCCAACAGAGAATTTCATAATATTGAGAATGGGAGCAGGATAAATGCCAAACACAATTACGGCCGTGCAAAGTGGGGCCATATAAAGGAGTTCTCTCGTGTTCATATCTGCGTATTTTTGGCACTCATTAGTTACACTACCAAAGAACATCCTCTTAAACATCCAGAGTAGATAGGCCGCACCGAGAAGGAGTCCCAATAAGGCCAAAATAGTGATCTCTGGATACTTTTCATAAATACCCAAAAAAATTAGCGCTTCTGAAATAAAACCCGATAGTCCCGGAAGGCCCATGGAGGCAAACATAGCAATGGTAAAAACAATAGCGTACCTTGGAAGTTGTGTGTAAAGACCTCCAAATCCCTTTGTTCCATCAGGTCGGACAATCCATCTATGGTGGGATCTTTCATAGATTATTCCGATGAGTAAAAACATCATGGCCGTAGAGGTACCATGATTAAACATCTGCAGCACGGCCCCATTCATTCCTTGGAGAGTCATGGCAGACATTCCTACCATAACGTAACCCATATGAGAGATGGAAGAATAGGCCACAAGACTTTTTATATCACTCTGGGCCATAGCACAGAGTGCTCCGTAGATGATATTGATAAGACCGAGCCAAGCGATAGCATCGGCAAAATATATGGATGCTCCAGGAAAAATAGGAAAGGATATCCTTAAAAAACCATAGGTTCCCATTTTAAGAAGTACACCGGCCAAAATAACGGAAACGGCCGTTGGCGCTTGAACGTGGGCATGAGGTAACCATGTGTGAAAAGGAAATATGGGAACTTTTATAGCAAACCCAATAAACAAGAGAACAAAAAAGAGTTTAGAGAAGGAAACACTACTGCCAAAAATATCGAGTTGAAGTTCATGAAACCTTCCTCCGTGAAGGGCCATAATATTGAAAGATTCTTCACCTTGTCCCGTTACAAAATATAGGGCAACAATACCCACCAGCATGAGAACAGAGCCAAAAAAGGTATAAAGGAAAAACTTAACGGCAGCGTACTCCTTGTTTTCCCCTCCCCAAATGCCGATAAGAAAAAACATGGGAATAAGCATAACCTCCCAATAGACGTAAAAAAGAAAGAAGTCTAAGGCCATGAAAACACCAAAAACAGCGGATTCCAACATGAGAAAAAGAGCAAAATAGGCCTTAAGAAATTTTTCCATTTTCCAAGAACTCAAAATACAAAGAGTAAAGAGTAGGGACGTTAAAAGGATCATAGGAAAAGAAATCCCGTCAATACCCAAATGATAGAAAATAAAAAATTGCTGAATCCAAGGAACTTTATAAGAAAATTGAATACCGGCCGCTTCTTGATCGAATTTACAATAAAGCATAATTGTAAAAACAAGAGTAATGATAGTTGCCCCCAAACTCCAATAGCGAATTGCGTTATTTTTCTCTTTGGGAATAAATAAGATACCAAGGGACCCAATTAGCGGGGTCCATAATATTGCATTCAGTAGACATTCTCCACTCACAGATTACTCCTTCCTCAAAGTTATATTATTGCCCACATATATCCTGCTAAAACGACAATAGCGACGATGAAATAAAATTGTATTTTCCCCGATTGTAGCATTCTCAGAATAACGTTGAAAAAGCGAATGCTCGCTCCTGTACCATCTACAAAAACCGTATCCACCCATAAATCATCAAACCATTTTGAAAATCGAAAACAGTAGCTGTTAATTTTCTCCCAACCGTCTACAACAAAACGATCATAAATGCCCATATCAAAAAAAGAAAAAACTCTACTGCAAGGAAGAAGCCCCCTTTGGATAACTCCTTTAATGTAGAGATCATCCATATAGTACTTATTTGCAATGACCTTGTGCCACGTTGAAAAAATATTGATCCATCGGTCGGGATGAAACTTCTGCTTTACATATATCATAAATGCAAAAAATATTCCTAAAAAAGCAATCACTATTGATATTGCGGCCCCTATTTTGTGGATAACATGAACGCGATGGGCCTTTTCCTCAGGGAGTCCATGATTAGGGTCATAGTGTGCTCTTGGGAAAGGGTCAACGCCATCATGAACATCATGAAACTTGGGTTGTTCTACCAATGTTTGGAACCATTCATAGCGCTCTCCCGCAAGTTTTATCAATCCCTGCCCTGTAAATGACCCTGAAAACCACACTCCCAGTGTAAAAACGGAAAGGATAAGAAGGGGGACATTTTTATTCCAAGAGAGTTTTTCAACTTCTGTATGTTCGTAAAGGGCCTTATCCCTAGGACTTCCGTGAAACACAAGAAACATCATTCGACACATATAGAAGGCCGTCAATAAGGCCCCGAGAAAACCTAAAAAAGTAGGAATGACATAAATCGGATCATCCAAGGCCGTAACAAGAGCATCCCCTAGTATTCTGTCTTTTGAGACAAAACCGGAAAAGAAAGGAACACCGCTAATGGCCAGAGTACAACACCACATAACAATCCAAGTTATTTTTAGTTTGTCTTTCATACCACCCATCCTCTCCATATTTTGAGTGTGAATTGTGTGAATAACAGCACCTGCACTGAGAAAAAGGCAGGCCTTAAAAACAGCATGGGTGATCAGATGCATAAAAGATGCATTGTAGGCAGAGACACCTATTCCCAAAACCATGTAACCCAATTGAGAAATTGTTGAGTAGGCCAGTACGGCCTTAAAATCCTTTTGAACAAGGGCAATGGTGGCCGCCCCAAAGGCCGTAACGGAACCAATGTATGCAATAAAAGGAAGTATCCCTCCTGCCTCCATGAGTGGGAAGGCCCTAAGAGAGAGGTAAACCCCTGCAGCTACCATAGTAGCAGCATGAATAAGCGCAGAACAGGGAGTAGGCCCCATCATGGCATCAGGCAGCCAAACCTGTAGCGGGAACTGGGCCGATTTTCCAATCGTTCCCATAAAAATAGAGAATGCTGCAAAAGTTGCAAGAGGAATACCGAGGACTGCTTTACCTGCAAATAAGTTGCCCTCTACAGCAGCATAGAGGTCTTGATAGTTGACACTTCCAACCACCGACCAAATCATGAGAATTCCCAAAAGAAAAAAAACATCACCCACTCGAGTTGTCATAAAGGCCTTAATGCTAGCATTTCCCGCCTCTTCTTTTTCGTAATAAAAGCCGATGAGAGAGTAGGAACAAAAACCCATAATTTCCCAAAAGATAAATACGAACAGAAGATTATCCGAGAGGACAAGGCCGAGCATGGCCGAAGTAAAAAGAGATAGATAGACAAAGAATCTCCCACAGCGAGGATCATCGGCCATATAATATGTAGAAAAGACATGAATAAGAGTTGAAACTCCCGAGACCATCAGGAGCATTACGGCCGTCATATTGTCAATATAGAAACCCATATTAATTTTAAAAACTTGTTGTGCGTAAGAGAGATCAATCCAAGTAAAAAATTTATGGATATAATAGTTTGTTGAATAAATCTTAAAGACAAAATCCAAGAAAATTCTCAACGAGATAATAAAAGACAGAAAGATGGCCAAACAACTTATAGTAATAGAGAGTTTTGTCCACTTTTTAACAATGAATGAATTAACGACAAAGGCCGTAAAAGGGAAGAGAATAATGAGTGCGATACTTGTGAGTGTGTAATTCATATTCTTTTCCCGTTAACCCTGCAGTTGTGATACATCATCAATATGGATGCTCTCTTTTATTTGATAAAACCTGATGAGAACGGCTAAGCCTACGGCAGCTTCAGCCGCTGCTACAACGATAATAAACAAAGACATTATATGTCCGTCGAGGTTTTGGTTGAAAAACCTTGTATAGGCCACAAAATTTAGGGCCGCAGCATTGAGTATGAGTTCCATACCAAGGAAAATGGCAATAATATTTTTTTTCGAAAGAATAACAACAAGGCCAATGATAAAAAGGGAAAAAGAGATAAAAAGATAGGGTATAATACTGGTCACAATTTCTTCCTCGGTCTGGCAATAACGGCCGCCCCAATGAGAACAGCGAGAAGAAGAATGGAGGAGATTTCGAAGATAAGGATATGATCACTTATAAGAAGCATCCCGATTTTTTCCACCGTGGGTTCATAAGGAGAGAGTTCTTTCCCTGAAGATCCTTTGGCAATATTGAGGAAAAGTTTTCCGAGAACAAGACAAATAACTGAGATGGGAAGAAGAGCGATGATAAAGGTTCTCTTATCTCCCATGGCCGGAAATTTCACAAGGCCGAAACGATTCACGGCATCTTTCGCTCCTCCTGTTAGCATAATGGCAAACAGCATGAGTATGATAACTCCTCCTGCATAGACGACAAGTTGTACTCCTGCCAAAAAATCTGCACTTAAAGTGGCGTAGAGGCCGGCGACGCCCATAAAGCTTCCAAGAAGATAAAGACAAGCATGCATAAGATTACGACTCAGGCAAACGGCCAATGCCCCTCCTAGCGTTAAAGTCCCCGATAGGTAAAACAATAGCTGGTCAAACATAGTCTCGTATCCCTCAGTTCAATGATTGTTTGAAAATATTAAATCCCACAGGCCGTATCCGTCAAAAAGAACTATCCAAATCGCAATACCGATAAGATTAAACAATGCAATGGGAGTGAGATACTTCCAACACACGGCCATGAGTTGGTCTACTCTAAGTCTTGGCAACGTCCAGCGAATCCAAATCACAATATAGTATAAAAGAAGAGTTTTTGTAAAAAATGAACCAAGTTGAAGACATTGCCCAATACTAAGGCCGACGACAGAGGAAAATCCGAGCGTTTCCGTTAAAAACAGGCCGTTTCCAAGATCAAAAGGAACTTTATATCCACCGAGAAAAAGTGCTGCGGCCACAGCGCAAACAACAAAGACTTCAATATATTCGGCCAAAGCAAAAAAGGCGAATCTCATTCCCGTATACTCCGTGTGGTATCCGGATACGAGTTCGGATTCGGCCTCGGGGAGATCAAAGGGGGCCCTATTCGTCTCCGCAAGTACGCCGATAAAGAAGACGAAAAAAGCTATGAAAGAAAACGGATTGTGAAACAGGAACCAATGAAAAGGCATTCCCCCTTGAGATTCAACGATTGTTTTAAAGGAAAGTCCGCCGGCCAATAACACTATAGCGAGAATGGAGAGTGTTACAGGTACTTCATAGCTAATAATTTGTGAGGCCCCACGCATACCGCCGAGAAGGGACCATTTTGAATTTGATGCATATCCTCCAAGAAAGACGGCCACTCCCACAAGAGATGATACACCGATGAGGTACAAAACGCCCACGTTCAAATCCGTCAGGATCAACCCGCTTGAAAAAGGGAGAACGGCCAAGGTTGCCAAAACCCCAAGAAGGGCCAAAAAGGGCGCAAGGGTGAAAAGAAATTTATCGGCCTTATTCGGAATAATATCCTCTTTCATCATCATTTTAATTCCATCGGCAAGGAATTGGAGAATACCGTAAGGCCCTACCCGATTAGGCCCTTGGCGCATTTGAATATCGGCTGAAATTTTTCTCTCGGCATAAGTTCCTAAGCCTCCTACAAGAGATAACACTCCAACCACGGCCGCACAAGCCGCAAAGAAGATGGCAAAGACCACAAATTCGGAGGTCTCGAAATTCATAAGTTCTTGAAAATATGAAACAATTGTACTATTCACGGCCCACATCATTCCTATGACGGCCTCGAACCCAATCAAGGTCTCCCTTTTTCCAACAATACATCATTCCCACGGCCAAAATTCCTATAAAAAGCAGAAAGGACACCAAAGCGATTCCCCCTAGGCCGATAGCGTTGAGTTTTTTAAAGACTACCGCAACGGGAAACATCAAGGCCCCCTCGACATCAAAGATGATAAAAATGAGAGAGACTACATAAAAGCGCACATTAAAATTTGACCAGGCCTCTCCTGTAGGTATTTCACCGCACTCATAAGGTGTAACTTTTAATGTTGTTGGATTAGAAGGTCTGATAAGCCCGGAGATAAAAAAGGCACCACCAACCATGGCCCCAGCAAGTCCCATGAGGATGAGAACCGGAATATAGATGCTTAGATCGTTTGAGTCCACTCATTTCTCCGTCAAGTGGGACTTTTTAAAAAACTTTACACCACATGTAGCATGCTTGGAAAGGGTTTAGATTTTTTTCGCTTTGCAAAAAAAGACGGTTGTGTCCACGGGCGGCCGTGAGTTGGGTATTGCGCAAAGCACAGAAATACTACTGTCCCAGATTCCGCTATTCTCTTTAATAACTGGTGAGTCAGGAGTTTTCCCTCTAATGTGTGAGAGGCCATAGAGTCTCCTGTAAGCTGCTTATAAATACGATAGTACTTGTTTTTCAGAGTAAAAAGTAGCTATCCGGTCAAGGGAAAGGTATCTTGTTCTTCATTTTTTACTCATTCAAAACGGTGCAGATGTCCTTGCTGAAAACGAATGGAAGATGACTCCCTTTGATTTAGCAAAAGAAAAAGGTGTGCGTGATATACAAAATGTGCTCGATGAAGCTTGTGGATTTTTTTGTCGATTGTTCTAAACAGTTGCGAGAAAAGAAAGAGTGAATGTACAGATTCCAATAGGCGATTCAGCAATTTTTGGTGCCATTTTTCTGCTTTTCATAGGAAATTTTTAACAATGCTTGATGCGCCAAGACGAAAACGGCTGTTTTTATCACAGTTTTTTGAAAATAAAGTTGGACTAATCAATTTTTTTTGGTATATGAAAGGCCACTGCCCTTGACAAATAAAAGGGAACTCCCAAAATATGGGAACAGTAAAGTTAATCAAAAAATAAAGTAAGGAGGAATTTTTTTATGCAAGTACAACCGTTACAAGACAGAGTTTTAGTTGAAAGAGTTGAAGAAGAACGCAGAACAGCAGGGGGAGTCATCATCCCCGACAACAATACGGAAAAGCCTCAAGAGGGTAAAATTGTTTCCGTAGGTCAGGGCCATAGAAAAGATGACGGAACATTTACGGCCCTCTCGGTTAAAAGGGGAGATAAAATTCTCTTTGGTAAATATTCCGGTAGCGAGGTAAAACTCGAAGGGAAGGAATATCTCATTATGAAAGAGGACGATATTTTGGGTATTCTTCAATAAAAAAAAATTGAGGAAGACAAAAAAGTCGTTTTAAGGTAAATAACTAAAAAACTTATTTTATTAAAGGAGAATAAAAATGGCAAAAGACTTAAGGTATTCTGAAGAAGCAAGAGGATTAATCCTCAAAGGTGTAAACCAATTGGCAAACGCCGTAAAAGTAACCCTCGGCCCTAAGGGACGAAATGTTGTAATTCAAAAATCTTTTGGAGCTCCAACGATTACAAAAGACGGTGTCACCGTTGCAAAAGAAGTCGAATTGGAAAACAACTTCGAAAATATGGGTGCTCAAATGGTTAAAGAAGTGGCCCAAAAGACAAACGATGATGCCGGTGACGGAACGACAACTGCCACGGTTCTCGCCCAAGCGATTTATCGGGAAGGTATGAAATTTGTTACGGCAGGCCATAACCCTATGGACCTCAAAAGGGGAGTTGACAAGGCCGTGGATGCTGCCGTCAAAAAGATTAAAGAGATTTCTAAGGCCATTAAAACTAACGAAGAAATCAAGCAAGTTGGAACAATTTCGGCCAACAACGATGATGAAATCGGGAATTTGCTTGCAATGGCGATGGAAAAGGTCGGCAAAGACGGTGTTATTACCATTGAAGAATCAAAAACGGCTGAAACAACATTAGATGTTGTTGAGGGAATGCAGTTTGATCGTGGGCACCTTTCTCCCTATTTTGTTACGAATCCGGAAAAAATGGAAGTGGCCTTCGATGATGCTAATATCCTCATCACGGACAAGAAGATTTCTAATATGAAGGAACTTCTTCCCATACTTGAAAAATCTATTCAAACAAACAAGCCTCTTTTAATTATCGCCGAAGATGTTGAAGGTGAGGCCCTAACAACTTTAGTTGTTAACAAATTGAGGGGAACGCTCAATGTTGCGGCCGTAAAGGCCCCGGGTTTTGGGGATAGAAGAAAAGAAATGCTTAAAGACCTCGCAGTTTTAACCGGGGGAACTCTTATTTCCGAAGAACTTGGCATGAGTTTAGAAACTGCAGAACTCACTCATCTCGGTAAGGCAAAAAGAGTGACTATCGACAAAGAAAATACAACCGTCGTAGACGGTTCCGGTAAAAAATCTGACGTTGAAGCTCGTGTGAATACGATCAAAAGACAAATTGACGATACAACTTCCGATTACGACAGAGAAAAACTCCAAGAGAGACTTGCCAAACTCTCCGGAGGTGTTGCCGTTATCTATGTGGGTGCCCCTACCGAAACCGAAATGAAAGAAAAAAAGGATAGGGTCGAAGATGCTCTTAACTCCACGAGGGCAGCTGTTGAAGAAGGTGTTGTTGTCGGAGGCGGTTCAGCCTTTTTACAAGCAGGCCTAGGTCTGGAAACACTGAAAGGAGGCAACTCCGAAGAATTATTTGGCATACAAATTATCAAGCGGGCCCTCGAAGAACCTTTAAGACAATTGGCCGTTAATGCCGGTTTGGAAGGTTCCGTTGTCGTTAATGAAGTAAAAACAAAGGGCAACCCACACTGGGGCTACAATGCTAGAGAGGATAAGTATGAAGACCTTGTCAAAGTAGGAATTATTGACCCCACTAAGGTGACAAGGAGTGCCCTTCAAAATGCAGCTTCAATAGCAGGTCTCATGTTGACCACAGAGACTATGGTTGCCGATTTACCCTCCAAAGAAGATTCTGCTGCCACTACCGGTGCTGGTGCCGGAATGGGTGGAGGAGGAATGGGCGGTATGCCGGGAATGATGTAAATTCACTCTTTGTAAAATGTTTCACTAAGTTAAAAGTAAAAGAAGGCCCTCCAGTAAAGTTTTTGGAGGGCCTTTTTTATTAAAGGTCTCTATGTTTTGGAAAAAAGTTCGCAAAGAACTTCCCTCTTACATTTACATTTTTCTTGTCGTTTTTGCTATTCGCTCCAGTATTTTTGACAACAACCATATCCCCTCGGGTTCCATGCTACCTAATATGGCCATTGGCGATTTCATTATAGTTAATAAAATGTCCTTTGGTTTTCGCATTCCCTACTCAGATTATCTTGGAAAATCTATATATCTAACCTCTTTTAAAGGGCCGAAACGAGGAGATATTGTTGTTTTTGAATACCCAAAAAATAGAAGCATTCTCTATGTTAAAAGAGTGATTGGAATTCCGGGTGATGAAATCCAGGTGGATAATAATCGTGTATCAATCAACGGGAATCTTGTTGAGGAACAAGATGCGGATGACGAGGAAAAGCAAGCGATGCTCGATTTATTTGATGATAAATTTCATCCAACATCAATACGACTCGCTCGTGTTAAATACGAAGAGAGAGAATTTATCAGGGCCTCTCAAGAGGCCGCTCCTTACCATCTCAGTACCGGTGGAAGAACGATTGTTGTTCCAAAAAATCATGTTTTTGTCATGGGAGATAACAGAGATTATTCCTCTGATTCAAGGGCCTGGGGATTCGTTCCCTATTCCCATTTGAGGGGTAGGCCTCTTTTTATATGGTTTAACATGGTCTATCCTTGGTCTGAAGAAAAATTTTACTTTAGGCCTAAACGAATTGGAAAGTTTTTTTAAAGTTTCGGATTTGGCGACCTAATCGTTGCTATCATCACTCCAAAACTTAAGGCAGAGGAATTGTCCTCCCAATGCTCCTCCCCCACTCCACCCAGCATTGCAAGAGGTAGATATCTCAATACAGACACTTTGGCACCATTCAAGATATCGAAGATCATACTCGACAAAACAGTTGGAAGACCTCCTCCTAGAAAGAACATAGATGTCTTGGTAAAAAACTGTTTATCATCTAAGAGTCCCAACCCACATCCTATGAGCGATCCGCTTGTAGCGGACACCACAAAAAGTCTGAGGGGGAAATTAAAACCTCCTAAAATGCCGGGATTACCAACGGCCATCGCAATGGAGAGCTCTTCTCCCCTTGCATCCATGACGTAAGCGTTCCATAAACCCACCCCTATATTTTCCTAACTTGATCCCGGTTGCCCTCCAGGCCAAAAACCCTTTTCCATAACAAGACGTGTTGTTTTTGAGTCTCTTTAAATTTTGAAAGAGCTAGAGTCTATGTGGTGGAGGGCGGCCCAGTGGGCCGGACGAAACAGAGCACCACGGCCTTGGCCGTGGGTGAATGAACCCGGAGGCAGTATATCACTACAGGGGAAGTTATAAAATCAGCACATAGCGTTTATCATCTTCAGCATCATATGAATTTTGGTTTGTAAATACCGCCGGACGGATCCTGAGTCCCGGGGGAAGGTTTCCGGGACTCAGGTCAGCTTCGACAGAAGCTGTAACGGCAAGTACCCCGGGCCTGCCCGGGGGAATCTATTAAGAATCCACATCAAAGGGAAGAAGTTTCATATAATCCGTTAAAGATTCTGCCTTTGGAATATCGGTTAAAATTCTTTGCAAGTATTCAAAGGGTTCCTTGTTATTTGCCTTTGCAGTTTCTACCAAGCTGTAGAGTATAGCGGATGCTTTTGCCCCGGAGGGTGTGATACAGAATAACCGGTTCTTTCTACCGATAACAAAAGGTCGGATGCGTCTCTCAATAAAATTGTTACAAATGTGAAGTCGTCCATCCTCAAGATACTTGATTAAATATTTCCACTCTCCCAAAGCGTAGTTGATTGCCTTGCCCATATATCCCTTGGGCGGATGCTTCCCTTCTTGTGCGTCAAGCCATTCCTTCATCTTTTCCAAAATAGGTTTCGATTCTTGTTGGCGAATCTCTTTCTTTTCAGAAAACTGAAAGAGACTTCACTCTTGGGCCGTATTGAACTGTATTTTTTACTCCCCAAGGAAATTCCGCAACATAACGGTTACCAATCTCATCTTCTAGTATTTCTGCTCGCTATTCTGTTATCTTCCTAGAAATCTCTACGTCATATACTTGGGCACTATCAAAACCAACACGCCTATATCTACCCAAGGAAGATCATCCATATCTATCTCAAGCTCCACAACTTCATCAGGGTTTTCCGCTCGCTTGAGCGTTGTTCCTTCATGCCCAGGTTGACGCTACGCTTCCTTTTCTTGCCGGGGCATCTTGCGTTTCCTATTCTTATCTCGATGTGGGTCTGATGAAGGGGGACAGGAGCTATTTGTGCTATCTTTTGCTAAACGATCACAAAAAAGGTTTAAAAGATTAAGGGATAGCTCTAATGCTTCTTTTAAATCCGAACCCGAAGCAATCTTTTCTTCAGAATCGTTTATGAAATCTCGAACATTAACCTTGTTAATAATCATGCGAACAGTATCACACATCATTAACAAAAGGCCAACATCTAAATCTAGAAATATCTACTTTTTTTCAAAAAATTAACCGAGGGGGGCCGACCTGTTATCTCCTTTTTTTCTACGAATGCTCTTTCTTGTCCTTGCCGACAGCAATTTTTTTAGCAATTCGTTCCTTTTTTTTGGCCTGACTTTTGCGACGATTCATTTTAAGAGTCGCTCGTTTTCGACCACGTCCCACGGTACCCCCCTTAGCTTATGCTAAGCTGTTACTTTCTCCCTAAATACCCCTCAATCGTACAATTGACAAGAGGAATTTTAATTTTTTTCTCGCTGAAGGCCGCTTGTGATAAATTTTGATAAAAAGAAAGATTGTCATCAATATTTTGATAATGTTACATTCAAAAGGTATCTTGCTTCTCGCATCATTATAATGGGAGAAAGATTATATGTTTAAAAAATTTGCCAGTTGGTTTTCCCACGACTTGGCCATCGATCTTGGAACAGCGAATTGCCTTGTCTATGCAAAAAATGAAGGAATTATCGTCAACGAACCCTCCGTTGTTGCCGTTCATGAAGGCAATAGGGCCTCCGCAAGACGAGTCTTGGCCGTAGGAGAAGAAGCAAAAAAAATGCTTGGCCGTACTCCGGGTTCAATCAAGGCCATTAGGCCTATGAAAGATGGTGTTATCGCAGATTTTGAGGTTACTCAAGAAATGTTGAGATATTTCATCAAAAAATCTTCTGCCGGATCAAGATTTGTTAGGCCTAGAATTATTATTTGTATCCCTTTTGGAATTACCCAAGTCGAAAAAAGGGCCGTCAAAGAGTCTGCAGAACAGGCGGGGGCCAGAGAGGTTTATCTTATTGAAGAACCGATGGCCGCGGCCATCGGTGCCGGACTCCCCATAACAGAGCCATCGGGTAACATGATTGTAGACATCGGTGGAGGGACAACGGAAGTGGCCGTTATTTCTCTAGGAGGAATCGTTTTTTCAAAATCGGTTCGGGTGGCTGGTGATAAATTTGATGAGGCCATTTCTTCCTATGTTAAAAAAAAATACTCCCTTCTTATTGGAGAAAGAACTGCCGAGGCCATTAAAATTTCCGTGGGTAATGCCTACCCCTTTGATGAAGAGGTTAAAACTTTTCAAGTCAAGGGACGAGACCTTGTAGCAGGTGCTCCAAAAACTATAGAAGTTACATCGGATGAAATGCGAGATGCTTTGGCCGATCCCATCAATAGTGTTGTCGAGGCCATTAAATATTCTCTAGAAAAAACCCCACCGGAACTCGCAGCAGATATTGTTGATAACGGCATCATTTTGGCCGGAGGAGGATCATTGCTATCTAATCTTGATATTTTAATAAAGGAAAGAACCGGACTCCCCGTCTCTGTTGCAGAAGATTCTCTTACCTGCGTTGTCAGAGGTTGTGGAAAGGCCCTTGAAACTATAGAACTTCTAAAACAGGTAACAACCCTCTCCTGAAAATGTCTATCTTTTTCACCTCTTTTTTGTTGCTATCCTGCACTCTATTAAATAATCAAAAAAAGGATAGCAAAGATATCTTTACCTCAAAAGGATATTCCTACAAGGCCGAGTATTTACTCTCCGACAAATCCGGCAATTATGTAGTTAAGCGAGAAAACGGTCTTGATCAAAACAAGAAATTTTTCGTTACAAAAGAACAAATTCTTCCGAAAAATAAAGATGAAGATAGTGCCCTTGAAAAAGTCATCAGTATGTCAAAACCTGGCAAGATCAAAGGTGTTCCGTTATTTCGTCCGGAATCCTCTCAATATACCGTATGGTTTGATGGGAAAAAATATTTTTCTCAAACAAAAATCGATGAAGTTCGCAAAGAACTAGTTATAAAGTTGATTTCTCCTGAAGATCAGTGGATGGGCCTTAAAAGATTTTCTTTTCCTGTAGGAAGTCCTTATTTTTGCTATTTTTTACAAGTAATAGAATGTATTAATTATACGGGTTTTATAGAGAAGGCCATTAAGCAGAAGGCCCAAGAGATGAGTTTTTATCTTATTTGGGAAGGATACCCTTACATCCAAGAACAATACCTTATACCCGATGGCCCATTTGGTTCAGCAAAACTCGCTTATGAGGAAAAAATCTCTGATGATGAACACAGATTTTCCCTTTCTTTTGGTAATCAAGTTCTCTTTTATTTTGTTAATAATATAGGTCAAATAACAAGAAAGATCTGGATAGCACAAGGTTACGGACTCTTAAAAACAAAATAATGCGGCCTTATCTATGGCCTTACAAATGCTCTCCTCTCCATCAATAAATTCAATCTCTATCTCAAGATAATATATTCTAGAGTCAAAAATCACATATTTTAATTTATCTATATCCTTTTCCGTCGTTACGATCATTGCATCATGTTCTTTTGCAAGTTTCGCAATTTGTATCGCCTCCGATTCGGTAAAACGGTGATGATCGGGAAAAGAGAAAGTTTGAACGATATCATATCCTAATGACTTAATTGTTAAGAAGAAGGCCTGCGGTGTTGCAATCCCGGCCATACAAACAACTTTTTTTCCAAAAAGTTGAGAAAGATCATATCGCTTAGAAGTTACACTATTAATCAATGCTACAGGCCTGTGTTGTGTTTTACCAAACACTACATCTTTTTTAAGATACGGAAGTAGTATTTTTTTGAGTTTCTCAACTTTAGAGGAGTCTGCTTGATCCACCCTTCCAAAGATAACAATATCGCAATCGGACAAAGCAGAAAATCCTTCTCTCATATAACCTAAAGGAGCGACTCTATACTTTTCAAGTGGCATAAGTAAATCAAAAAGAACAATATTAAGATTTCTTTCAATCTGTAGATGTTGATGGCCGTCGTCGAGAAGAACGACATCCGGCCTTTCCTTGTAAAAGTAATGGCATAAATTTGCTCCTCTATCTTTGCCTACAACAATAGAGGTGTTTTTTGTCCGACGAACCATGACTATGGCCTCATCACCATAATCAAAAGGACTGAGTCCTAAGGCCTGACCGCTTCGTATAATACCTCGTTTGTATTCAAGCGCTCCCTTATATCCTCTGGACAATATCATCACTTTCTTGCCTTTTTGATAAAAGTATCGAGCAAGCCAAAGAGTGAATGGTGTTTTACCCGTGCCTCCAAAAGTCATATTACCGACACTAATGATAGGCACCTCAAATTTATAACGAAAAAAGACTTCATAGCTATAAAGAAATCTTCTAGGCCAACAAATCTTCTCCCAAAGAAAAGAGATCGGAAAAAGAGATATTTTGGTGAAAATATTAAATACCTTCCAAAAACCCTTCAACAAATGCCTCTCCAATGAAATCTCTCTTATTCTATAGTAACTCGTGAGTCAGGAGTTCTCAATCTAATTTAGCAACATTATTTTCGCTATGCACCTCACTTTTTCTTAACTTTTCAGTAGAATTTTCATGAAGAAAAGAGGAGGAAGTGATGGAATTAATATTGTTATGGTGGGGACTGGTTTTGCAGATTGAGAGTGCATTCAGTCGTAGATGGTTCTTTTGAGTACGGATTTAACTTTAGACCCTATCGAGATTATACGACTTTACGGTTATCGTTTTAAAATCGAGGTTGCATTTAAATCGGCCGTTCATACTTTGGGTGCCTTCCTTTATAGGTTTTGGATGAAGAGTATGGACAAGACTTCTCGTTGGCAAAAAACAAAATACCTTCACAAAAAATCTGCTCGATATAGAAAAAGCTATTTTACAAAAATATGTGCATACGAAGTCTATGTTCAGTTTGTATGTATTGCCCAAGGGATTCTACAGTATTTATCTATCACAAAATCCGATACTGTAAAAAAACAGTGTAGAACTTGGTTCCGTACAATACGTCCCAATGTTCTACCAACAGAATTAATCGTAGGAGTGGCATTAAAAAATTCTATGCCCTATTTTCTTGCAGGTTCTACTTTTCCATCAAAATTGAAGAAATTCATTCACGAAAAAACGGATTTTGAAGAGCAAGATGAGTTCCCTTTGACCGGATAGATACTTTTTACTCTGAAAAACAAGTATTATCGTATTTGTAAGCAGCTTACAGGAGACACTATGGCCTCTCTTACATTAGAGGCAAAACTCCTGACTCACAAGTGATTTAGCAAAAAACGTTTTTTAGGTCTGCGGTACGGACGAGAAGGGAAAAGTAATTTTCAACAAAAAAGTGTCTCGGATAAAGTTACTTGCGACAATAGAAAAACTGGATAAAACAGAGGATATTCTTGTCGCCATGGAGTCCTAATGATTAAAACGGGAATAATTTTCCAATCGTCGATCGACAGTTATCAAAAAATGTTTTTGCTTTTTTTGCTCCATGAAAACGCAAGAGAGATTCCATGTCCTTTGATTTTGCTATCATCAACGGCCTAGGTATTTTAGGAAAAGTAAGAGACCTACTTTGACTAAGATTAGGATTAGCTCCTCGTTTTAAAAGTAATTTTACCAAGTCGATATTTTCGGTTACAACTGCTGTAGATTCCATGTCCTTTGATTTTGCTATCATCAACGGCCTAGGTATTTTAGGAAAAGTACAGCATAGATGTGGCCTTAGTGTGATTTCGATTTTTAACGGCCGAATGGAGAGTGTATATTTTTTGCGCTTCGTTCCAATAAAGTGAATCTTGTAGGATGCCATCAATCTCCTTAATAGTGGCCTCATTGTTGATAATATTATAGACCCCGGAGACACCGAACCCTACTGCGGTTAACAATATAGCTGAGGCAATGGCATGATTTTTAAAATTTCGTTGTTCCCATTTATCGTCGGCCTCAACTTTATAGCTTTGAAATAACAAGGAAATTCCTATGATAGAAGATCAGAGGTTCCCGACATTTAAATTTCCCTTAGTAAAACCTCTAGTTGATAGAGGTTGGCCGTAATGTTGCATCAAACAAAGTATTTTTCTCAGGAATTATATTAGTATAAGTTTTTGTTCATTTGAATTGTGTGTGTATAATTTTTTTTTTGATATTAGATACATTTTTTGAGGGAGGAAGAATGAAAAAGAGAAAGAAACTTGGTGCGGAAGACTTTATAGAGAGATAGGAACTGTTTTTGATAGGGTACCGGAGGAAAGAAGGCATTTAGGTAATGTGAGCATATCCATTAGAGACAGTCTTTTCTCAGGTCTTGCAATTTTTGCCATGAAGTTTGGTTCTTTGCTTAAATTTGATAAGGCCTCGAAAGACAATAAACGAGGTAAAAATCTTAAAAGCATTTTTTCTCTAAAAAGCATTCCTTCAGACACTCGGATGAGAGAAATTCTTGACGGAATTGACCCTGTTTTTATAAGAAAAACATTTACAAAGATTTTTTCTAAGCTCCAAAGATTCGATATTTTAAATAGGTTTAAATTTTTAGGAGGCCACATTCTTATATCATTGGATGGAAGCGGACATTTTTCCTCTTCAAAAATACGTTGTGAAAATTGTATAAAAAAAGTTCGTCGCACAGGGGGGATAGGATATTACCATCAAATGTTGGGAGCAGCGGTTGTGCATCCTGACATGAGGCAAGTTATACCGTTATGTCCGGAACCGATTCTCAATCAAGACGGAAGTGATAAGCAAGATTCAGAGAGAAAGGCGTCAATAAGATGGATAAAATCTTTTAGGAAAGAACACTATCGTCTAAAGGCCTGCATATTGGAGGATGCTCTTGCGGCAAATGCTCCTCATATAAAATTTCTTCGAGACAATGCTCTACAGTTTATCATAGGGATTAAAGAAAACGGTAACAAAGTCTTATTTCATCAATTGTGAGGTGGACCCCAATTTTCGAACCGGTAGCTAAGCTTCACCGCATGGTGTAATTTCCTCCCTAGAAACGGAGGAACAATGAGAAAAAAGTACAGTGCAGATTTCAAAGCAAAAGTGGCCTTGGAAGCGATCCGCGAGCGAGACCCGCTTGGCCGGTTATCTTCTCGCTATGGCGTTCACAGGATGCTTATTCAATCTTGGAAGAAGAAGGCCCTAGAGGGGTTTCCAAAGAGTCTTGCGAGTAAACAGGGAAAGGCCCCACCTGACAATAAGGAAGAACTCATAGATTCTCTCTATCGAGAGATAGGCAAACTTAAAGTCGAGAAGGACTGGTTAAAAAAAAAATATGAATCTTTCAATTCGTAAGAAAAGGGCCTCGATAGAGTGGGACAATCCCATTGTTTCGATTAATTCCCAATGCCGCCTTTTAAGTCTTTCCAAGAGTTCGCTTTATTTCAGTCCGGGCCTAGAGAGCACCTATAATCTCAATCTCATGGACTTGATAGATAAGCAATTTTTAGAGACTCCTTTCTTTGGTAGTCGCCGTATGGCGGTTTATTTGAATACAGTTGGCCACGATGTAAACAGAAAGAGGGTACAACGCTTGATGAGAGTCATGGGGATAGAGGGAGTTTGCCCTAGGAAGAATACGAGCAAGAAGAATCATGCCCATAAGATTTATCCCTATCTTTTGAGAGGCCTTAAAATACACGCCCCTCACCATGTTTGGGCAAGTGATATAACCTATTTGAGAATTTTCGGTGGATATGTTTTTTTGACGTGTGTAATGGATTGGTTCAGTCGTAGTATTCTCTCTTGGAAACTCTCAAATAGTCTGGAGACTTCCTTTTGTACAGAGGCCTTAGAAGATGCTTTTGAAAACTTTGGGACTCCTGAGATATTCAATACGGATCAAGGTTGTCAGTATACTTCCGAGAGCTTTACAGGCCGTCTTTTAGAGAGAGGGATTAAAATCAGTATGGACGGCAAGGGAAGGGCGCTGGATAATGTGATGGTCGAAAGACTCTGGAGAACGATTAAATATGAGGAAGTCTACTTGAAGAATTATGCCGAAAAACCGATGCCCGAAGTGTATGAGTATCTTGCCAAATACATTGATTTCTACAACAATCGGAGATGGCATTCTTCGCTACGCAACAAAACCCCGTACGGGGTTTTGTGTGAAGGGAAAATAAACGATAACCGGAGGAAAATTATACAGTGCGGTGAAGCTTAAAAATCGTTCTAACCAGTCCAAGGATTGGGGTCCACCTTATTGGATGATGGGGAAAAAACAGAATCTGTATCGAAGTATCAAACAGAAGAGATTAGAGGAATCAAAGTTAAGAAAAGAATAGTACACGAATATCGTTATCTTAACGGGGCCTCTTTAAATGGGAAGAACAAAGATATCAAAGTTAATGTTCTGGATTATAGGGAAAAGACATATTTCGTTGACCCAACTCAAGACAAGAAGGGTATCGGAGTACAAGAAAAACGTTTTTCTTGGATAACCGACTTTCATATAACCAAAGCAAATATTTCGTTGATAAGGCGTGCAGGCCGCAGGAGGTGGGCAATAGAGAACGAAACCTTTAGAACTCTAAAGGAGACAACGGGTTATACAATAGAACATTCTTACGGCCATGGAGAAAAATACCTTTGCACGATGTTTTCTGTCTTGGCATTTTTAGCATTTTTAGTAGATCAAGCTCCGGAGATAACATGTCCCCTTTTTAGAAAGGCCCTTAAGAAAAGGTCCGGAACAAAGATGTACTTGTGGGAGAGTATGAAATCGGCATTAGAATGGGTACTTTTTCAGAATGTAGAACAATTTTTTCAAACTCTTGCCGGAGAGTTAGAGGTGAAGGGTGTTCTCATAAAGGCAGTGGCCACCAATGACACTTCCTGAGATAACGGTACTTTATGTTTGACTAATGCTTCTCCCACAAGCTACTTCAATAAAAATTTATCAAGTTAAAATTTGTCCAAGATGGACATCAGGGAGAGGTTTGTCTTATAAAAAAACGAAACCATTATAAATATATTCCTCGCATCATGTCGGGAACCTCTGATAGAAGATAAAAAAGACAATTGAATTTGTTTCATTTTACACATCCTTCTTTTGTTACTGAATTTATACCAGAATTCAACTAACAAGTGAATAATCCATTGCGTCAAGGTGGATTAGGCCAGATGGTCTAGACTATTGCTTTGACAAGAGACAACAGAGGAGATGCGCTATGTATTATACACACGTAACCCAAAAGGAAAACACGGGAAAGACCCCTATGGGAAGGGAGTCATTCTAATAAATTTAACGCAATCCCGATAAATACACTCTTGATTCTCGGTGTTGTTGCGAATAATTTTTTAGCAAACTTAATTCTTTAGGGGAAAAAATTCAAACCGAGAATCGCTGAAGTGTTACCCCAAAAAGACCTCGGATGTCAAGGGATGTTATAGAATTTCTTTGGAAGATAAAAACGGAATTTCTCTAGGTAAAAAAGGAAAATATGGACTTTACAGGATGTTGGCGAACTTAGGTTTGGTGGCGATGACTCAATCGAACAGAGACTTTGATTCTCTCTGAAAAACAGAGTTTCTTGGGGTCTGCTTTGATGAGTTACCCCAAAAGTTACCCCAAACAATATTAGAGTGACTTTTAATGGCCAAAAAAGAAAGAAAAGTTTAATAATCTAACCGGTTCACCTCACACCTTAGACTTCTCTTCCATCTTCATTTTCTTTTTCCCTACTAATTCTCTCATTGAAAGCTGCAAAAACTCTTCGCTTGAGTTCTTCGGCCAACTCTTTTTTCCTTTTTTCTCTTTCTTCGGCATGATCGTGAGGACTTTTTTCATAATCTTGGTAATAATCGAGCAACTTTGATAAGGCCTTGGTTTTGTCTAGAGAAGTGAGCGTGACACCGTCTTTGGTAGACTTTATAGAATGTATTGCATGGCCGTTTTCTTGAGTAATTTCTTTGGAATCCTTAAAAAGGAAATTATTTTTATCCCATATAGCAACATCCTTGAAATTGAATCTCGCAATGTGAGAGAGATTCGCCAAAATCTCTTTTTTAGACATAATGGCCTCATCCATGGCCTTATTATGGAGAAACTGTAAATAGGCTTTAACCTTGGACTTGGCCAAAATATTACTGGCCCTCCAATGAATCTTTTTTACTTCCAAATGAGCAACCTTGAAACCGGCAGAAATAAGAGCGCATTTTCGAGATTGACCGGAGGCCAGGGCCTCAACAAAACGGCGTTCTCTGATAGATATTTTAAAATCTTCAGTTTTTTTTTCATCCATAGAATTATTTTAGCAAAAATCTTGAGGTGTGTCTGCTCTCCTAACAGATAGCAAATGCGTAGCTTGTTGCACAAGAGAAATATTAAAGTTTGGAGTCTTGCGACTGCGACATTTGCGACAATTGATTGGAAAATGTCGCAATTGTCACAATGTTGCAAGGTTAGAGAACTTGATTTTTAAAAATTGAAAAGAATTAGATTCTTTTTAAATGAGAAGATACCGGTAGGCCATTTTGTTTAAGAGGAAATGCTTTTCCAATTTATCCATAGACTGAACAGAAAAGACAGAACAGCAATGATGATATTTACAACAACCGTTGCGATATTTATCCAACGAGTATTTGCAAGAGAAATCCCTTTTTGAGTATTCATGAATTCCTCTAGCTTGTGAATTCTTTCTTGGTGACCTGTGACGTTCGTTTTAAGGTTCCCGATTTCGGTTCTGTGAGCATGAGGACTTAGATCACTTTCTTCTACAATTCTTTTTGACATATTTAAAGAGACATAAGCCCTAAAGAATTGGCCCTTATGGATGCGACCAATTTTGATACAGCAAAATAATCAGAAACATATTCTATATCACCATTAAACCTGTTCCATATTTTTTGAAATTCGTTTTTTGGCATCAATAGCATGGACGCAAATTTGTTAGCTTCTATTTCTTCTATGTCACCGCCATATACTGTTATATCCTCTGTTCTACCTGCCCTATAATGATGTGAAGAACCTTCTTTTTTATGAAGAAGTATATGGCCAATTTCATGTGCAACAGTGAAACGTTGTCTCTGCAAAGAGTCTATATCTCTTATAAATATGGCCTTCTGATTATGGTCAACTTTTCCTATAATATCTCTATCGGATTCATCTAAATAAAAAACTCCGTAATTAAGGTGTTTGGCGATTTTAACAAGTTTCACAGGAAAATCAGGCGAATCTCCTAGTTGCTCACTCACAAGGCCTTCAATTTCTTCTTCGCTACGAATAAAAACTATCTCCGTTACAACGTTGTTGCACTTTAATAACTCAATTCTACCAGTCAAGACCTCCCGTATCAATAGGAAGAATCCCCTTAAACCCAACAAAAACCCTTCAAGTCCCCCGAAAATGCGCCGATAAGGCGGTATGGCCCTTGTTTAGGAGACAATATGAAGATAATTGTTTTTTTTATACCAATATTCTTATCTAATTTGATCTACGCAAAGGATAATGATTCAAAAATCCCATTTCTTGTCAGGACTCGCATTACATCAGTCAAGGCCACGGATGAGACTAATCAGGAAGCTACTATGCGTCTTGTTGATCTTGATATAAAAAAACTTACTCCCATAGTTAAAAAAATAAAAAGCAATGTTTGCAAATCTATCGGAGATGGCGGTTTTATAAAAGTTTGGTTTTCGGGAGGAGTAAAAGGGAAAATATATGTAGCAGAAGTTTTATCACAGGGAGGGATTGAAGTCACTATAAAATGTGGAAAGCCCTCTAAGAGGAGGAGTCCATGAAGAACAAAAACAAGAAAAATTCAAAATGGTCTGACAGTCATATTGCTTCTATTATTCAAAATTTTGCAATCGCAAGCGGACATAAAATAACCGCTTATACGCAACTTGTAGACAAATCTCTTCCTGCTACGGAAATTTCACAATGGATGGATTCTATTAGTGGATATGGTCACAGAGTTAAACACGGACATGATGCTTTGGCCAACATCGGAGAGGTTTACGATAAATTTGGGATGGAAGGAGTAGCAAAATATCCCTTAGAACTTATGAGAGACGCTACCACTCCCCACGGTGTTCCAGTTCCCGGAACGCAATTTTTGGTGAATTCAGACGTTGTTAAGCCGGGTATCGCAACCGAATTTCTTAGTTTAAATGTCGCAGATGTCTTCACAGGAGGAATCGCTGCTTACAGTACCTATAAGCTTTATAAAAAAGGGAAGAAAGGGAAATTGGAGAAAAAGGCCATTGTTTGGGCAACAGTAGGTATTGGAGTAAAGGTTGTTGCAGGCGTCACAACTCATAACCCAATCCTAATTTTAAGTGGGATTGCAGATACTGCAATATTGATATGGAATTGGAATGATGCCCGTAAGGCCTTTAAAAAATACCTTAATTTTGATATTGCTCGAATTAGCAAGGCCGCCCTCTTGGCGGCCTTGGCCGGAGGAAGTAGTGCTTTGGCAACCACAGCAACGGTAACGGCCATAGGAACAGCAAGCACGGGTACGACAATCTCATCTCTAGGCGGAGCCGCCGCTAGTAATGCCATGTTAGCGGCCATCGGTGGCGGTTCTTTGGCATCAGGAGGGTTTGGGGTCGCAGGGGGAATTGCCATTTTATCGGGCGGTTCTTTACTGGTGGCAGGGGCCGTGGGTTACGGGGCTTATAGGCTTCTTAAGAAAAAGCAAAAGAAAAAGTTGTCGGAATAAAGGCCGATACTCAGCTTCTGAACTTTAATTTTAGACGGTCATAGGTATCCTAAAAATTATTTCTTCTGCTTTCTTCTTTTAGATTTTTTTGAAATTTTTTTGTACATGTAAGTGGCCCCTCCTATGGCGGCCGCTATCGCTACCTCTTTTCCCACAAACCTTGCTACAGGCAATAAAAATTGAATCATATTTTTCACCTCCTTCTATGGTTTTTGTTTCTAAATGGGCAACCTTGAAACCGGCAGAGATAATGGCAGATTTTCGAGATTGACCGGAGGCCAAGGCCTCAACAAAACGGCGTTCTTTGAGAGAAATTTTAAAATCTTCAGTTTTTTTTTCATCCATAAAATTATTTTAGCAAAAATCTTGAGGTGTGTCTGCTCTCCTAACAGATAGCAAATGCATAGCTTGTTGCACAAGAGAAATATTAAAGTTTGGAGTCTTGCGACTGCGACATTTGAAATTCTAACTCGGTAAATGTCGCAATTGTCGCAATGTCGCAGGGGTTGAGAACTTGAATCTTATATATTGACAAGAATTAAATTCTTTTTAATAATTTAATTCGTTTTTAACGAAGGGGAAGATATGGATTTTTTGAAAAAGTTTTGGAAAAAGACAATTATCGTTTTAAAAAAAATTGTTGAATTTTTTATCAATGTTTTAAAAGGAATTGTGGCTCTAATCTTGTTTTTGGTTGGCCTGAAAGTATTTTTTACAACAATTTTTTCTTGGTAATTTTTTTGTAATTATTAAAAACCTATATTTAAAAATAAATGAAATGAATTATTGCAATAATATAAGATTTACAGTAATTCCCAGTGCTTTTTAATTTCCCTCTAAAAATAACGTTTTTTTGACAGTTTTTTACTTTTTTAGAGAGAAAACTGACGAATATGTCGTACGTCACGCCGGGAATTACTGATAAAGACCTTGACTTTTTGCTTTGCAAACTTTAGTGTATTACAAATTTTAAGGAGGTAGATGTGAGAGAATTTTTTGAGAAAGCTTGGGTTTGGATGAAAAATGTTTTTAAGAAAGCTTGGGCTTGGATGAAAAAAAATTTTAAAGACATTATCAGAGAAATCATTGAAGACTTAGACTTGCTATACTGTCTAGGGATGACATTGCGCAGGATGAAGAGGGCCTAGGATTTTTAAGTGTCGTTTTTAAAAGATGTGTCCCCTTTGCAAACAGATAGCCAGAGGGCTCCCGACGTTTTTTAGTTTTCCTATGAAAATAAGGTCTTTTAGGAGGCCTATTCCAGTAATGTTTTTTGACATTTTTTTTGCTTTTTCGTAGGGGAGTCTGCCGTGCGTCACATCGGGGGCCTCTGACAGATAGCAAATATATGACTCAACAAGCAAAGAAAATATTGAATTTTTAACTGACCTTACGCAGGCCTAAGAATAACTCCATGCATTTTTAGCAGATTAGGGCCTCATTTGAAGAAAAAAGACCTGATTTTAAAGAAAAAGGGCCATATTTAGGTCATAACACTTCGTCCAATTATAGAGTCTGCGTAACATCAGTTTTTAAGTCTTGCGACTGCGACATTTGCGACAATTGAAATTCTAAATTTGGCAATTGTCGCAATGTCGCAGAGTTAGAATATTTATTTTTCCGGCAAAATGAAGAGAGATAATTCAGGCCTTGGTGATGATGCACGTCTCCAAGCGTTGCCGAGGAGATTATAAAAAAAATTGACTTTTTGTTTTGCAAATTTTAGGGTGTTCTGAATTGCAAAGGGAGGTAAATATGAGAAAATCTTTTAAAAAAGATTTCGTTAGGAGTATTGCCAAAGAGTTTAACAAAAGATTAGCCTCAGAAATTAGCAAAGGATTAAAGAAAATGACAGAAGAGGAAAAGAAAAAACTTTATCTTGGTATCGGTATAGGTATTGGATTAGGAGTCGTGGCCGTCGCAACTGCCCCAGCTTGGTTGCCTCCAGCTAATTATGTGGCAGTGAGAGCCTTTATGGCCTAACTTAGTCGCAACTGCCCCAGCTTGGTTGCCTCCAGCTAATTATGTGGCAGTGAGAGCCTTTATGGCCTAACTTAGTCGCAACTGCCCCAGCTTGGTTGCCTCCAGCTAAAGCAAAAGCAGTTCAAATTGCTTTTGTAAAGACTGCCAAAATTGTGTCAGTTCACATGGCCAAAAGTGCAAGAGTATAATTTCAAGCAAAACCGGTAAACAAAGCAGATGAAAAATTTCGTCATAAAGCAACTCATTAACCACATCAAAAAAAACCCTGAAGAGGTTATCAAGTCTTTGAAAAATTCAGGTCTTTTTGAGAATCCTGTAGAGATAAACAAGAAATTGGAAGAGGTCGGCATTGACCACCTTGAGATAAAGGTGATCAGTAAAAAACTTGATATCGATCTCCAATATTCAAAAGAATCTTAACCGTCTAATAGCAAATTGAAGTCTTAGACTTGCTATACTGTCTAGGGATGACATTGCGCAGGATGAAGAGGGCCTGGGATTTTTAAGTGTCGTTTTTAAAAGATGTGTCCCCTTTGCAAACAGATAGCCAGAGGGCTCCCGACGTTTTTTAGTTTTCCTATGAAAATAAGGTCTTTTAGGAGGCCTATTCCAGTAATGTTTTTTGACATTTTTTTTGCTTTTTCGTAGGGGAGTCTGCCGTGCGTCACATCGGGGGCCTCTGACAGATAGCAAATATATGACTCAACAAGCAAAGAAAATATTGAATTTTTAACTGACCTTACGCAGGCCTAAGAATAACTCCATGCATTTTTAGCAGATTAGGGCCTCATTTGAAGAAAAAAGACCTGATTTTAAAGAAAAAGGGCCATATTTAGGTCATAACACTTCGTCCAATTATAGAGTCTGCGTAACATCAGTTTTTAAGTCTTGCGACTGCGACATTTGCGACAGTTAAAATTCTAAATTCGGCAAATGTCGCAATGTCGCAGAGTTAGAATATTTATTTTTCCGGCAAAATGAAGAGAGATAATTCAGGCCTTGGTGATGATGCACGTCTCCAAGCGTTGCCGAGGAGATTATAAAAAAAATTGACTTTTTGTTTTGCAAATTTTAGGGTGTTCTGAATTGCAAAGGGAGGTAAATATGAGAAAATCTTTTAAAAAAGATTTCGTTAGGAGTATTGCCAAAGAGTTTAACAAAAGATTAGCCTCAGAAATTAGCAAAGGATTAAAGAAAATGACAGAAGAGGAAAAGAAAAAACTTTATCTTGGTATCGGTATAGGTATTGGATTAGGAGTCGTGGCCGTTTTTTGACATTTTTTTTGCTTTTTCGTAGGGGAGTCTGCCGTGCGTCACATCGGGGGCCTCTGACAGATAGCAAATATATGACTCAACAAGCAAAGAAAATATTGAATTTTTAACTGACCTTACGCAGGCCTAAGAATAACTCCATGCATTTTTAGCAGATTAGGGCCTCATTTGAAGAAAAAAGACCTGATTTTAAAGAAAAAGGGCCATATTTAGGTCATAACACTTCGTCCAATTATAGAGTCTGCGTAACATCAGTTTTTAAGTCTTGCGACTGCGACATTTGCGACAATTGAAATTCTAACTCGGTAAATGTCGCAATTGTCGCAATGTCGCAGGGGTTGAGAACTTGAATCTTATATATTGACAAGAATTAAATTCTTTTTAATAATTTAATTCGTTTTTAACGAAGGGGAAGATATGGATTTTTTGAAAAAGTTTTGGAAAAAGACAATTATCGTTTTAAAAAAAATTGTTGAATTTTTTATCAATGTTTTAAAAGGAATTGTGGCTCTAATCTTGTTTTTGGTTGGCCTGAAAGTATTTTTTACAACAATTTTTTCTTGGTAATTTTTTTGTAATTATTAAAAACCTATATTTAAAAATAAATGAAATGAATTATTGGCTGAGTTCACATAGGAAGTGCAACACTAGATTGAAAGAGTATACTACTTTTGTTCAACTTTTCAATACTTTGGCATAATTTCTTTTGGCGGAAGGCATTTATTCTCCTTTCGACCCCGATGAGGAGTCAAGGGCGTAGGCCGCCGTAAGTGCGGGCCGAAGGCCCCTTGACGCCTCGTCGGGAGGAAGTAAAATTGCCTTTTTTCGCCAAGAGAAATTAGGAGTTAAAAAGGAGGGCCGATCCCTCCGGCCTCATTGGGAGTTAGAAAATCCAGTCCTTTTCTAGGGCGATTATTAAGAGTATCTTCAACTCTTTTTACATCTTTGTTGCTTATCCTCTCAAAACAGGATTTCTTCGGGAAATACTGACGAATGAGGCCGTTGGTATTCTCATTGAGTCCTCGTTCCCAAGAACTGTAGGGATGTGCAAAATAAATATTCGTACTCAGTTTTTTTGACACATATTCGTGGGCCGAAAACTCTTTCCCATTGTCTAGCGTAATCGTGTGAACAATATCATTCTTCAAACACTTGATAATTCCACCGGCAACTTCACGGGCACGTTTAGAGGAAACTTTGATGATCCTTGTCTTTTTTGTCTTCCTATCCACAAGGGTTACAAGGGCACCTTGATGATTTTTCCCTATGACAAGATCTCCTTCCCAATCCCCGTATCTCGATTTTTTCTCCACTATCAACGGTCTTTTTTCAATGCCGATTCTATTTTTGATTTGCCCTCTTCGGTCGTGAGATTTTGTTCCGTAACGTTTCTTACGTTTCTTTTGACATCGGAGATGTCTGTAAAGTTCTCCTCCGTTTTTCTTATCCTTCAATATGTGTCGATAAATTGTTTCATGAGAAACCAAACTTTCGTTACATTTTTTTAAGCGACCGGAAATTTGTTCGGGACTCCAATCTCGGCAAAGCATTTCTTCGATTTTATCGATAAGAGGTTCATTCAGTTTGAGATGTTTCGTAGCAGACATCCATCTCCTATCGGCAATCTTTTGGGCCGCTTTCGGCCGATAACATCGAAGGCCTTGATTCTGCTTCAATTCTCTTGAAATTGTCGAATTACTTCTGCCAAGTTCTCGCCCGATCCCTCGATCACTCAGTCCTCTTTGACGAAAGAAAAAAATTTGATAACGTTCATCTTGGGTTAGGTGTGTATAATACATGGCGCATCTCCTCTACTGTCTCTTGTCAAAGCAATAGTCTAGACCGCCTGGCCTAACCCGCCTTGACGCAATGAGTGATGCACTTGTTAGTTGAATTCAGCTTGCAATAATATAAGATTTACAGTAATTCCCAGTGCTTTTTAATTTCCCTCTAAAAATAACGTTTTTTTGACATTTTTTTTGCTTTTTCGTAGGGGAGTCTGCCGTGCGTCACATCGGGGGCCTCTGACAGATAGCAAATATATGACTCAACAAGCAAAGAAAATATTGAATTTTTAAGTCTTGCGACTGCGACATTAAGGTGGACCCCAATCCTTGGACTGGTTAGAACGATTTTTAAGCTTCACCGCACTGTATAATTTTCCTCCGGTTATCGTTTATTTTCCCTTCACACAAAACCCCGTACGGGGTTTTGTTGCGTAGCGAAGAATGCCATCTCCGATTGTTGTAGAAATCAATGTATTTGGCAAGATACTCATACACTTCGGGCATCGGTTTTTCGGCATAATTCTTCAAGTAGACTTCCTCATATTTAATCGTTCTCCAGAGTCTTTCGACCATCACATTATCCAGCGCCCTTCCCTTGCCGTCCATACTGATTTTAATCCCTCTCTCTAAAAGACGGCCTGTAAAGCTCTCGGAAGTATACTGACAACCTTGATCCGTATTGAATATCTCAGGAGTCCCAAAGTTTTCAAAAGCATCTTCTAAGGCCTCTGTACAAAAGGAAGTCTCCAGACTATTTGAGAGTTTCCAAGAGAGAATACTACGACTGAACCAATCCATTACACACGTCAAAAAAACATATCCACCGAAAATTCTCAAATAGGTTATATCACTTGCCCAAACATGGTGAGGGGCGTGTATTCTAAGGCCTCTCAAAAGATAGGGATAAATCTTATGGGCATGATTCTTCTTGCTCGTATTCTTCCTAGGGCAAACTCCCTCTATCCCCATGACTCTCATCAAGCGTTGTACCCTCTTTCTGTTTACATCGTGGCCAACTGTATTCAAATAAACCGCCATACGGCGACTACCAAAGAAAGGAGTCTCTAAAAATTGCTTATCTATCAAGTCCATGAGATTGAGATTATAGGTGCTCTCTAGGCCCGGACTGAAATAAAGCGAACTCTTGGAAAGACTTAAAAGGCGGCATTGGGAATTAATCGAAACAATGGGATTGTCCCACTCTATCGAGGCCTGAATGCTCTTTTCATCGCATTCAGTCTTACGAATTGAAAGATTCATATTTTTTTTTTAACCAGTCCTTCTCGACTTTAAGTTTGCCTATCTCTCGATAGAGAGAATCTATGAGTTCTTCCTTATTGTCAGGTGGGGCCTTTCCCTGTTTACTCGCAAGACTCTTTGGAAACCCCTCTAGGGCCTTCTTCTTCCAAGATTGAATAAGCATCCTGTGAACGCCATAGCGAGAAGATAACCGGCCAAGCGGGTCTCGCTCGCGGATCGCTTCCAAGGCCACTTTTGCTTTGAAATCTGCACTGTACTTTTTTCTCATTGTTCCTCCGTTTCTAGGGAGGAAATTACACCATGCGGTGAAGCTTAGCTACCGGTTCGAAAATTGGGGTCCACCTCACATTTGCGACAGTTAAAATTCTAAATTCGGCAAATGTCGCAGAGTTAGAATATTTATTTTTCCGGCAAAATGAAGAGAGATAATTCAGGCCTTGGTGATGATGCACGTCTCCAAGCGTTGCCGAGGAGATTATAAAAAAAATTGACTTTTTGTTTTGCAAATTTTAGGGTGTTCTGAATTGCAAAGGGAGGTAAATATGAGAAAATCTTTTAAAAAAGATTTCGTTAGGAGTATTGCCAAAGAGTTTAACAAAAGATTAGCCTCAGAAATTAGCAAAGGATTAAAGAAAATGACAGAAGAGGAAAAGAAAAAACTTTATCTTGGTATCGGTATAGGTATTGGATTAGGAGTCGTGGCCGTCGCAACTGCCCCAGCTTGGTTGCCTCCAGCTAAAGCAAAAGCAGTTCAAATTGCTTTTGTAAAGACTGCCAAAATTGTGTCAGTTCACATGGCCAAAAGTGCAAGAGTATAATTTCAAGCAAAACCGGTAAACAAAGCAGATGAAAAATTTCGTCATAAAGCAACTCATTAACCACATCAAAAAAAACCCTGAAGAGGTTATCAAGTCTTTGAAAAATTCAGGTCTTTTTGAGAATCCTGTAGAGATAAACAAGAAATTGGAAGAGGTCGGCATTGACCACTTTGAGATAAAGGTGATCAGTAAAAAACTTGATATCGATCTCCAATATTCAAAAGAATCTTAACCGTCTAATAGCAAAGGGTTTATCACGATCCTCGTTTTTTTACCCTCTTTTACATAGGCCATTCTATTCAAAGATTCTAATCTTTCTAAAGAAAGGCCGAGAATATCTCCTTTATCTCGAAACCTTTGATGGCCATTTCTTTGGATATCTCTTTTTGAAATGTGGTTAACCTGATTCTTCAAGCAATATTTTACCAACCAATCGTTTAGTTTAATGATATCTTTCTCTTCTTGAGAAAGTTCTAATGTTCTAAAGAACCGCTTTGCTTCGGCAAAATGCCAACGCATAATTTTTGCTGCTCGATTAAAGGATTCTAGACCTATGGGAGAGTCAAATCCATATTCAAAAACATGAAATAATGAGGCCAATCGGACGGCCTGCTCGGCAAGCTTGGAAGCTATATCTGCAAATTCTTTTGACTCTTGCAATCCTATTTCTATTTCATCATGAAATTTTATCCATACCTTTTGTGCCTCTGGAGAAAAGGAGAGCATTTTAAAGGAAAACTTTCCATCTTCATATTGAGGGTCAATTTCAAGAATATCACGAATTCGTTTATTAAAGACCTGCAATGAGGCCCAATTTGATGGTGGAGATTTGTACAAGCGTTCCCCCTGGGTCGATTTCGGCCAAGCGATTAAACATCGTGACCAAAGACCTATCCCTCTCGCCAGTCCATTATTTTCAGCAAGAAACTTCTCCAATGTGACCGGTTGTATTTGTAGAGAGATCGTTAGTCTTGGATTACTGACGATAAGTGAGTTCGAGGATTTTCGGTCTATCGTAACCTCATTTCCATCCCAAAGTTTATTGTAAATGGCAAGATTTCTTACGATGGATTCTTTATTCATTCCATAAGAACCGAGAACAGTGCCTCCCTCATTGGATAAGATTCCACAAAAAGGCCAAATAGTCGCCAATTGTTTTATCAAAGACTCGGGAGTAATATCGTCATAAAGAAGACGGGGAATCATCGGTTTAATAGGTTTTTTGAGTCCTAGTTGAAATAATCTCGTTTTTATGTCTTCCGTAGACTTTCCATTCTTGGCCAAAAATTTTAATTGTGATTTTATACCGTTCATTTCCGTATCCCATGATTCTAGTGCCACATGATGTTGCTTCAATTCCGATTTCATTTTTTCATTTTGTTCATTGTTGTATTTTTTGATTTCTTCAGTGAAATAACTATCACTCTTTGTTTTTCTTTCTCCGGACTCTGCGACAGTGAGCAAGAACAAATTACAAGGCCCACAGAGACCAGTATCCCTCTTAACGTTAATATGGGCCTGTATCACTATCGACAAGGCCCCAAGTGCCGAAGATGCGGCCAAAGGGATAGGAGCTTGAACATAACCGATTACCTCTTCAACGGCATTTCTGATTTTCTTCGGTAAGGCCTCAATAGGATAATCATCCGGTTCCGATATTGAAAATAAGGGTAAAGGTTTTGACCATGGAGATTCGGCCGCTGTGATTTTAGATTTTACACTTGCAGGCCCTGACAATTTTGCCATGTCATTAAAATCAGTTGCATAATCCGGCCTTTCCTTAAACAAAGGAAAAATAACTTTTGCTCCGGTATTTATTGCCGCCTCAATCGCTTTTGCCTTACCGGGATTACCTTCCGTTTTAAAGTCATCATCGGCACAAATAATGATTTCTCTATCCGGGTATTGCTCCCGTACATATTGTGAGACCGACTCTAAATTCCCACAATTAAAGGCGATATAAACAGGCAAATTCGTTGCTTGATGAATAGAGGCCCCTGTGGCCCATCCCTCGGCAATACAAATTTTTTCGGCACCTTTCACTTTCCCTATGATGAAATAACATCCTATAGTTGGCCCTCCTGAAAGGAATTTTTTCCCTCCGTTGGTCTCAATGAACTGCAAGCTAACAATGCTTCCTTGATGGTATAAAGGAATAATTAATTTATTATTATGTTGTCGAATACCGTAAGGATTGACGGCCTTTTTTTTAAGGTAGGGATGGTCTTTGTTTGCCGCTATGGATTTATTCAAAATTTTTAATGCTTTATTTTCAGATGATATTGTTTCTAGTTTTACCGTCATTTCTTGTTCTACCTTTGTTTTGTTGATTTTTGGAAAATGGATATCAATTTTTTTGGCAAGATATTTTAAGGCATCAGTTCGAGAAGAAATCTTTCTTTGATTTTGCAGGTAACTTGTGATTGAAACTCCTTTTCTCGTATAGTCTTTCAGGTAATATGGATTATCCCTATAAAGATAAACCTTCCCTTTTTTTCCTCTTGTACCGTCAATTTTTAATCCGTTTTGACTTACCCAGCAGTTGTTATTTCTTTTAAAATTAAACTCCGGAAAAACCTGATTGGCATTTTCCCAGACTTTTGGCCATAAATTTTCTTCGGCCCATTTATTCAAATCAGACATGAAGTCCTCCTATAAAATTAAATTGTCATACCAAGAAAGTTTTGATATATTGGAGTTACACTTATATCCAATATCCAAATTCTCTCGGAAGGATTTTCCTTTCGAGAGTTCTTGGTTACTTATTCTTATTCAAGCTAAGTTTGATCATTCATTTTTCTCTCCTCGTTTTTTTAGAAATGTTAATCTGCTTTTCAATCCAGTCGTTAACATCTTTTTCAACCCAGCCAACGGCCCTTGTTCCTAATGGTATGGGCCTAGGGAAATTATCGTTAGATAATTTCAAATAAATCGTTGAGCGAGATAGCCCGGTCATATTCATGACTTTAGGTAAACGCAAAATTTTAAAGTTACTCATTTGAAACTCCTTATTTCCAATTCATGCTATTGCAGTCTTTTAAGGAAAGTCCTTAGAAAGTTTAATGTAGCAAAAGTTCCAATTTTCTATTAAAAATGGCCGTAAAATCTCCCAATTTTAGGGGTAGTTAAAGAAAATCAATGCGTGAGATTGTCCGAATTAGTCCTATACCTTCTGTTGACATCCGAGAGCTTTTAGGGGCAACATTGGGGGCAACACTTAAATTAAGAAAAAGAGTTGCCTCATGCCACTAACAAACACCGCCATTAAAAATGCTAGGCCTAAGAGTAAGGCCTTTAGAATGTACGATGAAAAGGGAATGTATTTAGAAGTCTCTTCCAGAGGCGGTAAATGGTGGCGTTTTAAGTATCGCTTTGAAGGACGAGAAAAACGCTTCTCCCTTGGTGTTTACCCCGATGTTTCTCTCGGGTCGGCACGCAAAAGAAGGGATGAGCAGAGGTCATTATTGGCCGATGGAATCGACCCCAGCGAAAACCGTAAGGCCCAAAAGGCCGCTAGGGTCAATAGTAAACGCAACCTAGGAATAGAACCCTTAGAAGACCGTGATACGGCAAGTAGACATCTGGAAATTGCCTTATTATTTCTAAAGGAGTTTCCCCTAAAGGAGTTTCCAAAAGATGTATACAGCTTAGATAGACTATTCAAAATGATTAAATCAAAAAGCAAAAAGGAAATTAACGAAATATGGCAACAAATTAAATTCTCTCGTATTGATTACTGCGTATTATTTACGACCTATATCATGAAAAAAATAAGGGAAGCATTACCGGAAGATCCGGACGGAAAAATCGAAATATTTCTTCCTAAATTACAAGAGTTACGACGTAAACTTGTTTGGGCAGAGTTGTTAGCTTATTGTCATCCCGATATATGCGTTCCTAAAATAGTTGAATTATCTCTTTACTACTTACAAGATAAATATGTTCTTGGATGCTTATCCAACGCTAAGCAAGAAAACAACACACAGTTTTTTAAAAGTTTTTGTTCAGCGATACGAAATAATAAAAGAGAAACTATTGAGAAAGATGAATTTGATGAGTACTTTGCTTATTTTGAGTACGAATGGCTTGCTAAGAGTATTCAAGACTGCAGAGGCAAAGAGAGCATTAAGAATTTTCCGGATTTACAAAAACATGAAAAAAAGATTCTTGGTAAAAGAAGGAATGTAAAAGAAATCGCTATTGAAATTATGAGAGATAGAAGAATTGTTCATTCGATGGATGCCTTTAGAAAATCAAAGACAAAAGTTGGAAATCAATTAAAAGGATACTCTAAGGAACAAATAGAAATCCTTTCTTCAGACTTATCTAGAGTGGAAAATAGAAATTTTCATCGACATAATTTGTTCACAATCTCTGTTTTAGAAGATTTTTTGTAATTTTTAAAGACCTTGCATCTATTGAAAGAGTTAAATTCTTTTCTAAAAAATTGTCTTGTCCTCGCATAAAAACATTTGGCCTTTATCGGTATTGAAACAAGAAATGAATAAGTGATAGATTTCTCAAAATCGTGTACGGTTCTTTCAGTGAAGCAAGTATTACAATGATATCAAGATGCTTTTATACAGTCTTTTGAACACCATTTTTCAACTCATCCAAATAATCCGCCCATTTTTGCATCATTTTTTTTCGTTCTTCGAGATGGGATGTTCTATTGTAGGCCCTGCCGTTTGGATCACGGACGGCGTGGGCCAGCTGGTGTTCAATGTAGTCGGGACGAAATCTCAAAACTTCATCGAGTATTGTTCTCGCCGTGGCCCTAAAACCATGGATACTTATCTCTTCTTTATCAATCCCCATCCTTCTCATGGCCGCGAGAAGAGCATTGTCACTCATAGGACTGTTTGGCCCTCTAGCACTTGGAAAAACATAGAGGCCTCCCCCAGTTAGAGGTTGAATTTCTCGTAGAATTTCAAGGGACTGCTTGGCCAAAGGAACGATATGTTCTACTGTCGTTTTGCTAGCTAAATAACACCATTCTCCTTTTTTCAAGTTGATGTCTGCCCATTTTGCATGCCTCAACTCTCCGGGACGAACAAAGACCAATGGGGTCAAGCGAAGGGCCGAGCGGACAATAAGCTGTCCTCGATAAGTGTAAAACATCTGCAAGATTTGGCCGAGTCTCTTTGGTTCCGTGACTGCCGCAAAATGACCTTTACAAGTAGGTTTTAATGCACCTCTAAGATTGACGGTAGGGTCTGTATTAACTCGTCCGGTGGATACTCCATAACGAAAAACTTGACCACAATTACTTAAGGCCCTATGGGCGGTATCTACAGCACCCCTTTCTTCAATTCGACGCAATACTTTTAATAGTTCAGGGGCCGTCAATTCCGATATAGGCCTTTTCCCAAGCCAAGGAAAAATATCTCTTTCAAACAAACGGATTGTTTTGGAATTGTTGGATTCTGACCATTGAGAAGACTTGTGGTCTAGGTACTCTCTGGCCACCACTTCAAAACTATTGGCATTTTTCTCGGCCTTTGCAATTTTTAGGGCCTTACGTTGCACTCCCGGGTCAATCCCTTCTGCTACAAGTTTTCTATGGTCATCTCGCTTCTTTCGGGCCGACCCGAGGGAGATTTCAGGATAAACACCGAGTGAAAGAAGTTTTTCTTTGCCGTTAAAACGATACTTAAAACGCCACCATCGACCTCCTTTGGGAGAGATTTCCAAATAAAGCCCTGCTCTATCATAGAGCCTTTTGGCCTTGTCTTCCGGCCTTACGTTCTTAATTTTTATATTAGTTAGGGGCATTGGGGTAACTCTTTTTTACAATGTGCTATTACCCCAAATGTTACCCCAAAAAGACCTCGGATGTCAAGGGATGTTATAGAATTTCTTTGGAAGATAAAAACGGAATTTCTCTAGGTAAAAAAGGAAAATATGGACTTTACAGGATGTTGGCGAACTTAGGTTTGGTGGGCGATGACAGGATCGAACTGCCGACATCTACCTTGTAAGGGTAGCGCTCTCCCAGCTGAGCTAATCGCCCACGATGAAACCGTAAATGAATCTAAAAGTTTTTTCTACTCTTGTCAATTAATTTGCAACTTCTAGACTCACGACATTGTTGTCAAGAACTTTAAGGGGAGAAACGTGTTTCATAAAATTTTCCGGGTCCCGAAGATCGAGGGTCGTTTTGAGGACATCACTTACATGTTTACAAATGATAATCCTAAGGCCTGATGTAATTTCATTGGGAATTTTTTCAAGGGCCTTTTTATTTTTGAAAGGCATAACGACAGTCTTAATACCGGCCTGTTTTGCCGCAAGAAGTTTTTCTTTCAATCCTCCAATAGGCAAAACTCTTCCTCTGATGGTCACCTCTCCGGTCATGGCCACATCTTGCTTCACTTTAATTCCCGTGATGGCCGAAGTTAAGGCCGTGACCATGGTTATTCCGGCACTCGGCCCATCTTTTGGCGTTGCACCCTCGGGAACGTGGACGTGAATATCGTGTTTTTCATACCATTCATTGTTAATCCCCAGCACTGAACTAATACTGCGAACATAGCTGAGAGCGGCCTTGGCCGACTCTTGCATTACCTCTCCAAGTTTGCCCGTAATTTGAATCTTTCCCTTCCCTAAAACGGTGACAACTTCAATATGGAGAAGCTCTCCACCGACAGAAGTCCAAGCAAGTCCATTGGCAAGGCCCACTTGAGATTCTTCTTCAATATCATTTTCGTCATATTTGTGAGGGCCTAAGTATTTTCTCAACTGTTTGGCCGTGATATTGAATACTTTGCTCTCTTTGATCTCTTCTTCCACGACATTGGTTGCAATTTTTCGACAAAGAGTGTTTAGGAGCCTCTCAAACTCCCTGACTCCAGCCTCTTTTGTATAATAGCGGATAATTTCTAAAAGAACAGCATCTTTAATGTTGACAACATAGTTTTCAAGGCCGTTATTTTTAACGGCCTTTTTTAAGAGGTAACATTTTCCAATCTCAAGTTTCTCTACGGGTGTATAACCGGAGACATCAATAACTTCCATTCTATCCCTGAGAGGACGGGATATTTGAGAGAGGTCGTTGGCCGTCATAAGAAACATGACTCGGGAGAGGTCGTACTCTACCTCTATATAGTGATCTCCAAAGCTTTTATTCTGCTCAATATCAAGAACTTCAAGCATGGCCGAAGCTGAATCGCCGCGTATATCGGAACCCATTTTATCTATTTCATCAAGAAGAATAACAGGATTTGATGTTCCGGCCTTCTTGAGCGCACTGATAATTTTACCGGGCATGGCCCCCACATATGTTCTTCTATGTCCTCTAATTTCAGGCTCATCTTTAACCCCTCCAAGAGAGATACGCTGAAAACGTCGTCCCAATGACTCTGCAAGGCTTCTTGCAATAGAAGTTTTTCCCACTCCCGGAGGTCCCGCCAGGCATAAGATTGTTCCCTGTTTTTCTTCAGATATAAGAGAACGAACGGCAAGGTGTTCAACAATCCTATCCTTAACATCCTTCATACCATAGTGATGTTTCTCCAGAATATCTCTTGCCCGTTTGACACTATTGTTATCTTTTGAATATTCTTGCCAGGGAAGATTTAACATCCAATCAATATAATTTCTTACTACGGCAGATTCCGCAGAAACGGGAGACATGGTCTTGAGCTTTTTTATTTCTTTGATAACTTTGTCCTTTGCTTCCTTAGGCATTTTTTTCATAGCAAGTTTTTCTTCCATCTCCTTGATTTCGCTTTTACCGTCATCCTTTTGTCCCAATTCCTTTTGAATAGCATTCATTTGTTCGTTGAGATAATACTCTTTTTGGGATTTTTCCATTTGTGTTTTAACACGAGTCTTAATCCTCTTTTCTACATTGATGATTTCAATTTCCCCTTGCATTTTTTCGAGAAGAAGATGTAACCTTTTTTCAACATTTATAGATTCTAATACGACCTGTTTTTCATGGATTTTCATTGCTAAATGGGCCACTATAATATCTGCAAGACGAGAAGGGTCGGTAATAGAGGATATACTCATCAAGAGTTCCGGTGGTATCCTTTTGTTAAGTTTTACATATTGTTCAAATGTTGTCTTTATACTCCTCGTAACGGCCTCTAAATGAGTTGAATTAACCTTGTTTGAAACACATTTTGTTACTTTTCCGTAGTATCCTGTATCAGAGGAAATAAACTCTTTAATTTTTGCTCTATACTTTCCCTCAATGAGAACTTTCACTGTATGATCAGGAAGCCTAAGCATTTGAATAATATTGACCACGGTTCCTATCTCGTGAATATCTTCGCAATCCGGATTAAGAATACTAGGGTCTCTTTGGGTAACAAGAAAAAGTTCATTGTTGTAGTCTCCTGCCTCTTCTAAGGCGATAATAGATTTTTCTCTTCCTACAAACAAAGGGACAACCATGTGGGGGAAAATAATGATATCTCTTAACGGTAAGAGGGGAAGCCTTTTCGATCTTAACTTCTCTTCCGACATAGCACCTCCTACGCTATTACTGTTCTTTCGTTTGTTATTTCATTGTATCAAGGAATCAGAAGTCAAATCAAAAAAATTTATAAGGTAGCTATTTCCCAATAAAGCATATAAATTGCACGAGAAAAACGTTTTTACAAAGGAAAATTTGCCTTGATGATCAATGTAAAAATTGACTGATCCTCTCGATGTTAAATGGCCGAGACAATACGTGCTTCGTTTTTAGAGGTATTTGCTTTTGAAACATCATTTTCAATAATAAGAGGAGAGTCTTTTCCTAGGATAGATTTTTTTGTCACAATGACTTTTGTGGCCTTCTTGTTTTGGGGGATATCGTACATCACATCAAGCATAACCTGTTCGAGAATGGCCCTAAGCCCTCTTGCACCGGTCTTTTTCTTGAGGGCCTCCTCTGCCACTTCATCGAGAGCATCTTCCTCAAATTCTAATTCAATATCATCATAAGAAAGGAGCTTTTTGTATTGTTTTACAATAGAGTTTTTTGGTTCTTTAAGAATTGCAATCAAGGCCTTTTTATCGAGTTCTTCAAGGATAGCGTTAACAGGGAGTCTTCCAATAAACTCGGGAATGAGTCCATACTTTGCCAAATCACAAGACTCTATACCCCCAAGTTTTTCCGTGGCCGTCTTTAATATCTTTTTCTCTCCCTTGGAAATAATACCTAAAGGACGACCTGTCATCCTTTTTTCTATAATTTTATCAAGTCCAATAAAGGCACCTGAAACGATAAAAAGGATATTTTTTGTATTGACTCGAATAAAATCTTGTTGAGGGTGCTTGCGCCCACCTTTAGGGGGCACGGAGGCAATAGTTCCCTCGATAAGTTTGAGCAAGGCCTGTTGAACTCCTTCTCCGGAAACATCTCTTGTAATAGAGGGGTTATCGGACTTGGTAGCAATTTTATCAATTTCATCAATGTAAACAATCCCTTGTTCGGCCTTTTTTATGTTGTAATCGCAGGATTGTAAAAGGCCTAGGATAATATTCTCCACATCTTCTCCGACATAACCGGCCTCGGTTAATGAGGTTGCATCGGTGATGGTAAAGGGAACATCAAGAAGTTTTGCCAGAGACCGGGCCAACAATGTTTTACCCGAACCCGTTGGGCCTGCCAAGAGAATATTCGATTTGTGAATTTCTACATCCTCTTTAGACTTTTGTTTAGAGAAACCCTTTTGTTCCTTATAATGGATTCTTTTATAGTGATTATGCACAGCGACAGAAAGAACTTTTTTTGCCCGATTTTGGCCGATCACATACTCGTCCAGATGTTCCTTAATTTCATGAGGCCTTGGAAGAATCGTCTTCTGAGGCTTGACAACATTTTTTCTGTAATCTTCTGCAATAATTTCACCGCATAATTCCACACACTCATTACAAATATATATCCCCGGTCCGGCGATGAGCTTTCCTACTTCTTTTTGAGTCTTCCCACAGAAACTACAGTTCAGTGGAAATGCTCTCAGTCTTCTCCCTTCATTTTTTGTCACTATCGCTTTTCCCTTTCCAACTATGACTCTATACTTTTTGTGACCATTTCATCAATAAATCCCATTTTTACGGCATCCTTAGCACTTAAGAAGTTGTCCCTATCCATGGACTGCTCCATCTTCTTACGAGAAATATCTTGAGAACAATGGCGTACATAGATATCAATAAGCTGGTTTTTTAAATCTTGAATTTCGTTGGCCTGAATTTGAATATCAGAACACTGGCCTTTAACCCCCCCGAGTGGTTGGTGAATCATAATACGGCCGTGAGGAAGACAATAACGGTGCCCTTTTTCTCCTGCCGTCAAAAGAAGAGAACCCATGGAAGCGGATAATCCTACGCAATATGTATAGATGGGGCATGAAACATATTGCATAATGTCGTAAATGCCGAGCCCTGCGTAAACACTCCCTCCGGGACTATTAATATAAAAATGGATAGGAGAATCGGAATTAGACTGTTCAAGAAAAAGCATCTGGGCCACAATCAGATTGGTCACAGTATCGATAACTTCAGTACCAAGAAAAACAATCCGATCCAATAAAAGCCTTGAGTAGATATCATAACCCCTCTCTCCTCGGGCCGTTTGCTCGATAATAATAGGGTTTGGTATAAAACATTTTGGATCAGGCATAACTAGGTCTCCTTAAGGCCTTTCGTCACAAAAGAATACTTCCTTTAATCCTTGCCCCTATTATTTTAATACTTGACTCCTTCTCTAGTTTCTACCCCACAATTTCTCAAATTGAAAGCTATGGAATATCAAAAAAAAATTACACACCAATACTTGATTTTTAGCAATTTTATCTTTACTTTATCGACCGATTAGGTTAGCTAAGTTGTTATAAACAGAAACTATACATATTAAGGAGAACAATCATGATTGAACTATTAGTTGGCCAAAAGGCACCAAATTTTTCCGGCAAGGCCGTTAACGACGGGAGCATTCAAGAGATATCTCTAGATGATTATGATGGTAAATGGAAGGTATTATTCTTTTACCCTCTTGATTTTACTTTTGTGTGTCCTACGGAAATTACAGCGTTTTCCGATAAAATTGATATGTTTAAAAAACTCAATACTCAGATTATCGGGTGTTCTGTAGATTCTGAATTTTCCCACTTTAAATGGATACAAAATCCTAGAAACGAAGGCGGATTAGGAACCATCACCTATCCTCTTCTCTCTGACCTTAGTAAAAGCATTGCAACAAGCTACAATGTTCTCAGTGATGGATCCGTGGCCCTGAGAGCGACATTTATAATAGACGACTCCAACATTATCCAGCATTCTTCTATTAACAATTTGAGTGTAGGAAGAAATATCGATGAACTTGTCAGACTTGTAGAAGCTTACCAATATGCGGCAAAATACGGAGAAGTCTGTCCCGCCAATTGGACTTCTGGAGAAAAAACCATGAAACCTGATCCAGAGGGTTCCAAAGAATACTTTAAAACACTTTAGGCAAAACACACACAGGGACCCTCATTTGGAACCATTGTTAGACCTCATTCAGACGAATGTTCATTTGGCCCCTTATCTTATCTTTGTTCTTCTTCTTCTTGCCGGCCTTAATATGCCCATCTCCGAAGACCTTATGCTTTTTATTGCCGGCATTTTGGCCGCTCAACATCCATCCTATACCCTACCTCTCTTTCTTAGCGTTTTCATAGGTGCTTACATAAGTGATCTCATCTGCTATACTCTCTTTGGGCGTTTCCTCGGCCAAAAAATCTTTGAAACAAAGTTTTTTTCCAAGCAGAGAAGACTCAAAAAACTTAAAACAATTGAACACTTTTATACACGGTATGGTATGTCCACCCTCTTCTTTGGAAGATTTATCCCTTTTGGTGTACGCAATGCACTTTTTATCTCGGCAGGACTTAGTAAAATGAATGCTTGGAGGTTTGCTCTCACGGATTTCTTTTCTTGTGCTATTTCTTCAATTAGTTATTTCTGGCTTTATAAAACCTACGGAAATTCCGTCATACCTTATATTAAAAGAATGAATATGATTGTTCTCATATTCTTCATCCTCTTTGCCATTGCGGCCTTTCTTTTTTTTCGATCTAAATACAATCTTAAATAAACATCTATTTTAAAGGCCTACGGCCTTTTTTCTATAAGTATAGTAAACATAGTCGGATATGATTCTGTTAATAACGAAGGCATACATCGCCTTTTTTATAAGTTTTTGAAGCCGTTTAAATTTTCTTGTGAGAAAATTATTACTTCGTCCTTCAATGAAATCATCTAGATGTTCTAGAATTTCTCTTTGATGCCCTTCCTTAGAATTAATAAAAAAGGAAAAAAGGTTTTTCCCTCTCTGTCCTCGTCCCTTAAGCTTCCGGATAAGAAAGGCCGGTGCTTCCTCAAGATTTTCAGAAATTTTCTTATCGACTTCAAGAAGAACTGTCCGTACCGATTTATGGCAACGCCCAATCCCAGGAGATGAAGAGTGGATCAGCAGTGATAACAAAAATGCGATGCCGTAAAATTTTCGATTCTGTTTGACAACCACTGCACGATCTCCGTAAAGTAATGAAAATTATGCTAAAGCTTCATCATTATGTCCATTGTCCTTTTTGCATAAGAGTTAGGATGGTTTTAGGATTTCTTAATATTCCTTGGGAATCCGTTGTCCTACCCTATGATGATGAGGAAACGCCCGTAAAACTTGTGGGGAGAAAAATGCTTCCCGTCTTGACCTTGAAAAAAGACCGTCATATGGGCGAAAGTCTAGATATTATCGAAACGCTTGACACAGAAGGCAAGACTTCCGTCGATACCTGTAAGGCCGATATCAGCTTTATGAATTTTCTCAACGACATGGGAAAAAATCTTTTGCCCTTATGCATGCCTTATTGGATTACCACAAGAGAATTTAACGATACCTCCCGAACCTACTTTCAAAGGAAAAAAGAGTCGAAATATGGGCCTTTTTCTGAACTTCTCTCTAAAAAAAATGATTACATACTCAATATAAATACCTACCTTAACGGCCTTGAACAAGATTTAATGCCTTTTTATAAAAGAAAGGCGTTTTCTCTTTACGATATTCTTTTGGCCTCTCATCTTTGGGGACTTTACGCCGTCCATGAATTTCAGTTTTCTCCAAAAATACACGATTATCTTCAAAAAATAAAAATGCTGTGCTCATTCAATCAGGATCATTGATGCCTTGGTTATATGGCACAAGTAACGCTTGACATAGTTAAGCAATCAATATAGTTCTTCCTTTAATGAAAAGGGTATTTCTATTCGTTTTCTTTTTTTGTCTTTGTCCATACGCCTTTGCCGGTCCTACAGCAGCTTGCGCCCCTCTTATATCCTCTCTTATAAAGAACCCTAGAATCTTCTCCAAGGAGAAGATGTTTGATCTTTTTATAGAACTTCAAGAGATTATCTATATAAATAAAATCACATTAGAAGACCGAGATATGAGGGGCGTTGTTTATCAATGGGAGGCCAAGGATGAAAATCCCTCGACGGCAACAATGGTAAATATAGGGCATTTTTTTGGAGTGGACATTTCATTTTTTTTGGAACATACAGGGCAATTAAAAGATCGTATCGACCTCTCTAAAATGCATAACAAAAAACCTCTTTCAAGAGAAGAAAGAAGGCCCTTGTTAAAGGGAATTCATCGACGCCTCTTAGGACATATTAACGATTCTTTGAAAAAGAATCATCTTACTATAGAAGATTTGGCCTCTCGTATAGGTGTTCACCCAAAATTGCTTCGGGGAATTATTAGGAATAGAGGTATTCCCCGTTTCCTCACTCTTGTAAAGATTTTAGAGAAACTTGATATTAATATTATCCTGTTTTTTAAACAGGTCAAAAACAAGACCAAGAGAGTTCCTCTTAAACAGATTTCAAAAAAAACCAAGAGTATTGTTTTAAAACAGGACAAAAAAAGAACCAAGAGCATTTTTGATCTGCTATTTAACGACATTTGGGAAATCTTTAAAGAAATAGACGATAAATCTTTAGGACATGACGCTTTAAGGTTTAAACACGCAATCTATTTTCAGAACACAAGGGCCAATTCGGATGATATTCAAAAAAGATACTTGTCAAATCTCATAAAAGTGGCCCATGTCTTTGACATCAAACCTTCGGAAGTCGTAAGATATGCCAATCATTTTAAAAGCTTTATTCAATCTAAAAAAACGACCGATTTTAAATCGAACACCTTACTGTCAAATGAGCAAAAAAATGAATTTTTGATAAAAATTCAAAGGACTCTTGCAGAAATATTTCATCAACAAAATATTGATTTAGACCGTTTAGCGAATGAAACAAGATTAAATCGAGATTACATAGTTTCTATTGTGCAAACACAAAAACACATGCCAAGTTATTATGTTCTAGAGCGAATACTCAAAGTCCTAGGAACCGATATGATTTCTTTTCTTCAATATGTTGAATCCTCAGGAAATTTTTATTCACGTTTTGCGGCCCTAAAAACACAGGAGTCTATATCCAAAAGTCACCATGATCAAAGAAAACTTAAAATTGTAAGATTTATGGGAACTCGCATTGGTACCGTTATGGAGAAGATAGAGGCAATAACGGATCAAAATACGATAACAAGGCTAATAACCCGCAAAGATCATACCCGAAGCAATACGGATATTTCCGAAAGAGATTTCTCTTTTAAAGTACTCTATAAAACTTCTCGTGTTTCAAATATCACTTTAGCAGACCTAGTAAGCGAACGTCCTATAAATGAACTCCTAAACATCCAATCGATTGTTTTAGAAACAGTACCCCCTGAGGATACAAGAAAAGCAGAAAATGTCCTTAGTCTCTTGCTTTTTGAAGAGATGAAAAAACAATCCCTTTCCATACATGAGTTGAGTATAAAAAGTCGATCATTTACAAGAGCTATTGAAAGGTTTTTACTAGGTAGGAACATACCAAATTATTTATCTTTACACCGAATCATAGAAGAAGGACTCGGTCTTTCCTTAGAAACTTTCTTTAAAAACTTTGAAGAAAAATTTCAACGACTCAACAAAGTTTCAATGATGGACTTACCTTTGCCACAAGAATTCTATAGGCCCTATATGAGCAAGAAAGTCAAAGCAGACTTAGACTTTCTTAAAAAACGTTTTTTTAAAGCAATTGAATTTCTAAAATCTTCCGGTGTACCCTTAAAAAAGCTAAGGGAAAGCACCGAAATACATATTCCACCAAAAAAGCTACAACAATGGGAAGGATATGGTTATATCCCCACTTATGTGAAGTTTTCCCATTTTTTAGGAATAACTCTAAATGATTTTCTAGGCCCTAAAGATTTTTCGCAATTGACCAATCTTAATAAATTAAACTTTGAACGCATACCCAAAGAAAACATTAATAGTATCCAAGAGATCATCAGAGAGAATATCCACAAAGCAAGAAAAGCATCAGGTATATCTGAAAACGATGTCCAGACCATGATGGGTGCTTATGATTCTCAAAAATTGATTCATGTTCTTCGCGGCCCATCATCTCTATCTTTTCGTCATTTCTTTCAACTGTCAGAAATCACAGTACCTAAAGGAGATTATTTTCTTCTTCTTGAAGGTACCGATTCTCACATTATAAGGCATTGAGTATAGTATTAGACGAGGTCATTGATCGTCGCTTTGAAATTTGTGGGGAACAAACTGCCCTACTTGTTCAAAGACCTCGCAATAGCGGTTATCACCCCTTTCTACATATTCCAAACATTCATCATAGGCCTCTGCTGAGGATGTTTTTAGACCACTGTAGGGAGATGGATACAAAAATTCTCTATCTCTCATAATAAGAACACCGGTGATGGGGAAATTACTAAAGTTTTTTCTATTGGACTCTACACGAAACTTATAGATTTCCGAACTAGAAAAAATTCCTTTACATTTAATGTCACCAATATACAAAAGGTCACCGTTAGACCGGTGATTAATGGGGATTATACAAATATCTTCTCCAAAAGAAGGCGGTGTTTGGAGTTGAAAGAAAATTTTTGTCGGATAAAAACTACTCTGACAAACACTGTATCCTCCAAGAAGAAGGGAAGATGTACTTGGAAAACTGCTGTTTTCATGGAACCATTGGCAATGAGAAACTTCATGGGGAATAAGCAAATTTATCGGTGCCGGCCCGTCTTCATTCCTCCCGTTATCATCATAGGAGGTTGCAGGTACACTCTTCTTGGCCTTTCTAGGCCCTTGTCTTCCCATACAGGAAGAAAAGAGGGCCAAAAACACACATAAAGTGCTAAGGGTAGATACCCGTAATATATCGTTTATACTAAGCATAACCTAATCTTCTTATCGGAAGATGTAGGTTTAAATATTAATATTTTTCAGGAAAAACAATTTTTGAGAATATTCAAAGAGGTTATAGTTTCATCTAAGGAGGTATTGGAGGCAGAATAGATAGAATCAAAAATCGTTTTATTATTATCAAAACCAATAACTTTAATGATTTCTATAATCGTTTTGTTTTCTAGGTAGACAACGTATTCAACACTTTTATGGACGAGTCGTTCAATGGATTGATACTGAATATCACTTGATGAAAATAGAGAAAATAAAACACTCAATCTACTTAAAGTGTCCACGGCCGAATTAGCGTGAATGGTACTCATCATTCCTTTGTGTCCCGTATTGGAAGAGAGAATAAAGGGAATGACTTCGCGAGATCGAATTTCTCCTAAAACAATACGATCAGGGGTCATCCTGAGAGCGTAGGAACAAAATTCCTTGAGTTTCTCAGAATCACAAGAGACCAGATAAGAGCCCGTTTCATTTTTCAATCGAATTTCACCGGCATCTTCAATAACCACGACATGATCTTTTATATCAATATTGTTTAAAAGAGAATTGAGAAGTGCCGTTTTACCTGACCCCGTTGACCCAGAAATTACGATGTTTTTCTTTTGCAAAAGAAGTTCTCTTAGAATATCGGCCGTGCCTTTATTGGTAAAATCTTCGATAGCAAGACTTCTTTTTGACTGAGATCGGATAAATATTTTGGCCACACCGTGTGGATTTAAAGAAGGATGTAGCAGGGTAAATCGAAAAGAATATTCATCAATATAAGAATTAAAACTCACAAATTGATTGTTTGTATTCCAGTCGACATTACATGAATCACAAAAAAATCGAAAGGCATGAAAAACACTTTCATTATCCCAATTAAGAGAGGATTTTACGGGGTTTTTATCTTTTTGAAGATATTTATTATTATGGATAATAATTTCTTGGAAATCACCTTGATTTCGAATAATACCTTTTACAAGTTCAAATTTAAAAATATCTTGAAACCATTTTTGGCAAAAGAAAGATGTTTTTTCACAGAGGCCGTCAAGTTCACATAGATAACATATTTTTTTAATGATATCGTCGGCCGAAACTGTATTCCTTTTAAGATGTTCTTTAAGGACAAAACTTTTAAACTCTTTGACAAATGAATAATTCATATTTTTTCAAGCTTCACATAAGTCCTGTAAATAACGTTGGAGTTTCTCTCCGATTTCCTCTTAAAAAGATTTTTGAGTACGGGAATGTGACCGAGAAGAGGTATCTCGTTTTCTATAAGGTTTCTTGACAATGTCGTGACCTCAAAGACTTTTTGATAGTCACCAAGAGATATAAAAAATGATGATTCTTTGCTATTTGTCTTACTGCGGGTATCTGTAGAAGGAGAACTAAGAGATGTATTGTAATCGACAAAAAATTTTCCCATTAATCTTTTCAAAATAAGATGGATGCTAAGTCCTGTAAAATACCAGTACATACGACTTTCTCCTTCTACAATTCTATGATAGCGCTGATTTGTTCCTATTTTGATTTCTAAAGGATAGTTGATTCTAATAAGTGATTCTTGTTCGTTGAATGTATAGATATTAATATTTTCCCCGTAAATCTCAATATTTTCTTCAGAAAAAAGCTTTGTAATATTTTGAGTGAGTAGCTTGTCAATTGTTGTGGAAATCTTGTCTATCCCTAAATCTTTTAAGACCGCCTGTCCTCCTTCAATAAGAACAGTTTTTGTCGTAATTTTAAAATTTGTTGTGTACTGTCTTTTGTAGGCCGTAAATGCGGCCATGTATTTCTTGCTAAACCTTTCAGTAAGCTCATCTTCCTTTTTATCAAAATAGTAGTAACGGCACTTGATCTTAAATCCTTCATATCGACAGGAGATACTATCGCGGTAGTGTTGGAAAAAATCGAAGTAAATATCGGCAATGGCCTCTTTGACAATTTTCTCCGGTACAACAATTTTTAGGATAAAAAAAGCTTCTTTTTGTCGATTGATAATGTTTGAAAAGGCCTCATAGTTACCGAGAGTATTGATTGTACCCTTCACCTCAATCTTTTGTCCTATGAGACTGAATTCCATGCCAAGGGCCGCGAGGGCCGGGAGAAATTTTGCGTAGGAAAGCTGCTCCTTTCGCGACCGAACAAAAACAGTGATTTTATGGGACTTGTTCAATTTTCTCCACAAAACGATTTGAGAGATGCCCTTTTTTTTTCCTTTAAGAATCATCTTCTTTTGTTTTGGAAAAAATTTGTAGCTAACGATATTTCGATGCGTTACGGTATACTTGATCGTATCTTCCGTCTTGATTTCTAGGACTTCCCCCTTACTCAGGACGAGAACTTGGGGGATTGAAGCGCATATATTCAAGGAAAAAAAGAAAAAAAGAATTTTGACAAGAAGATCGATTCGTTGTATTTTTTTCAAAAAGAGGTCTATTATGGGTTCTAGAACTTGCGTGACAAAAAACAGAAGGGCAAGAAAGAGGAAAAATGTCGGTCGCAAAAGAAAACGCCTTAATGAAAAAAATGGAGCTACACCTAAATTTTCCATTCATCCAACAAGCGAATAGCTGTAGTTATTAATCATCTTTACCATAACCGTAAATTCCAAACGAGTTTTCCAAAACTTCTTTGTTTTCGTGGATAACCTTAATCGTTCCCGTTGATAAGCATAAGTGTAAAATACTCTCCGTGTCCTTTTGACACTTAGCAACCTTTTTATATTTTATAAGTTTTTTGGGAATACCCATTTCTTCAATTTCCTTTCGCAAAAAACTGAGTTTCAGTTCTTCGGAATATTCTACGAGAATAATATTTCTTGCCTCAATAGGAAGAGAACAAAAAAGAAGAAAACTAAAAAGAAATTTCATAACGATCTCCTAAACGCTTAGTTCTTTTCTTTCTAATCTTTTGAGTAAAAGGATACACTTCCCAATCAGACTTTCTTTTTATGATCTTGTTAAGGGACTTTTCCGGTACTTCAAGATAGACACTACCGTCGGTCTCTGAAAAACTCCTTGAAGAGACGGGATGGAGATAGGCCTTTGGGATAATATCCTTTTGATCTTTTGAAACAAGAGAGACTAGTTGTTTTCCCTCAACATGTCGAGGGACAAAAAGTTTGGGAGAAATACTGACAATTACAAGCCCTTTTTTTACTCCTTCAACCTTTTTCCCCTTAGATATTTTATCCTCTTTGAAAAGAAGGTGGAGAGAGAACTGAAAAAGATTGGACAAAATAATGGCCAAAAAAGTCTTTTTCAAAACTATTTTTTTTGTCTTGGTTTTTTTTTCAAAATCAAGATCCATCTATTTTTCTCCATTCATTTTGAAATTTTCTGCTCTCCTCCTGTTCACGGTCGTGTATCTCCATCGCTATTTGAGCGCACCTAAGAGTAACGACGGCCAAGAGGGAGGTGAGTAATAATGTTTCAATAAGGGAAAATCCTTGAGATTCGAAATTTTGCCCTCTTTGTTTTCGATCGTTAGAAAAAATTTGTTTTTCATACTTAATTTCATTTCTAGAAGATGAGTAGCGTAAGGCACTTTGGAAGAGAGATTTGAAGGTATTGTCAGTTTCCATATTTTATCCTTAAGTTTAAGAGTTCCGTCTACCGATCTTTTCAGGGCGGCCGCAAGACTGCGATAGGGAAATCCTTTTAGGCCTAAATATTTTTGAAGGGGATTGCAATAAGCATTCCCTATCATTGTAAAGTAGAAGAATGTGAAACGGGTTTGTTGGCCGTATTGGGCCAATTTTTTCATGGCCTGGGCCTTGGGAAAATCAAAAGGCATCAGCAAATTGGCCGCTTGAATCGTAATATTGAGAGCGTTGAGGTCTCTAACCGTTTTTTTATGTTGTGTTACAATATACTTGAGGCACAGGTAAGATTGTCGTTTAAGTTGATTGCTCAAAAAAACTTTATGGAAGTAATCGATGACCTTTAAATAAAATAGAGATATTAAACCAACGAGAATAAGACAGACGAATAGAGTAGAGCCTCTATCATTTTCCATCAAATACCTCCTATAAGATGAAAGACAGTGCGGGAACCTTGAAATGTCTTTCCCTTGTGAGACTTCAACGACACGGTCTTTTGGCAATAGTAACGTATCTGCAGCTCCTCTTCAGTGAAGAGGGATCGAGTCGTTATTTCCATTTCAGAGGCCTTCTCGCGGCCCTTACAGTAGAAACTAAAAGAGCTTCCTACGGCAAAGGCCGTGATGAAGAAAAAAGGCAGGGTGAGTAAAACCGTAGAGAGAAAGCTCAATTTCTCCCTCCTTGACGCAGCTCGATTTTGTCTACAACATGCTTTCTCATATCGATGATCCTAGATTGGATCACCTCACCAAACTGCTTGACGGCCACGAGACAAAAAATGCCTATCAAACTTGCAAGAATAATGTACTCAAGAACACCTTGACCTGCTTGAGCTTTTAGTACTTTTTTCAACATAATTCCTCCTTTTTTAGAAAATCGCTTACTTCTATTATTTACAGTACGCAAGCTCTGTGCCAAAGTAGAAAAGGCGTTATCGGGAAATTGTGTGGCCCTTAGTGGTTCACATAAGGAATTTATTGGTCTTAAAAAAACTTTTTGCGTAGAGTTTTGCCTAGTATTAGAATAGTGATATGGATCAAAAAACAAATATCTACATTGTTGAAAAAAAGGAAGTCTTCCTTATTTTTCTCTTTATGGTTCTCTCCTCTCTTATTTCTTTTATGCTTGGCGTCAAACTGGGAAGATCCTATTCCTATGAGGAGGCAGGACTAACTCCCAAAGATAGACGCAAAATTAACCTTTTAGATCAACGAGAAGAGGCCGTAGAGGAAATTCTCGAAAAGAAGTCTCAAGAGAGAGGTCTCTCCTCGGGAATTATTAAAGAGCAAATACACAGAGAATTGAAGGGCAAAATTGACCAAGAACTTAAAAAGAGCTACACGAAACAAAATTCCCTGAATAAGAAAACGGCAGTTTCGGCCCCTATTCAAGTGAATTCATCAAAAAATCGACGGGGGCAATATACTATTCAACTAGGCTCTTATCGAACGAGAAAAGAGAGCGAGGAATTTGCCGACGGTTTTCGTATCAAGGGGCGTCACCCTATCATTACACAAGTTGAGATCCCCGGACGGGGAATCTGGTTTAGGGTTTCTCTAGGAGAATTTAATAATGCCGTTGATGCTAAGAACTATGTTCAAAAAGAAAAAGAGCTCTTTATGGGACAAGACTACGTCTTTGTTCAATTTGATTAGAGTTTTTCCATGTCCGAAAAGTACTATGCTTTAATTATGGCCGGAGGACAGGGAACGCGCCTTTGGCCTGAGTCCACGTCCACAAAACCTAAACAGTACTTGCGTCTTGTTTCAGAAAAATCCCTTCTTCAAGAATCTCTAGAGCGTTTTCAAGGACTTGTTGATCAAGAGAGACGCTTTGTTGTTACCACCCGGGAACAAGAGTCTCTGGTAGAAGAGCACACAAAAGGGGTCGTCAATAAAAACGGTTTGATTTTTGAACCGATGGGGAAAAATACAGGCCCTTCTCTTCTCCTTTCCCTTGCTGTTTTGGTCAATAACGGGGCAAAAAATAATGATCTCATTTCCGTCCATCCTGCGGATCACGTTATTTTAGGAACAATTGAGTTTCAAAAAACGCTAGCAAGGGCCTTTTCCCATGCCAAATCCAACAAGATTATTACCATTGGTATACGACCTACATTTCCCTGTACAGGTTATGGATATATTCATAAATCCCGTGAACATACACCTTCGTTTTTTGATGTTAAAGAATTTGTGGAAAAGCCCAAGAGAGAAGCGGCCGAAAATTATCTCAAATCGGGAGAATATCTATGGAACGCAGGTATTTTTATTGCGGCCCTAGGCACATTCCTTAAAGAATTTGAACGATGTGCCCCCAAAATGTTTATCTTTTTTGAAAAACTTAAAAAATACTCTTTGGACAAAGAGGCCTTAGAGGAGATTTACAGAGAAATGCCCGAGGACTCCATCGACTACGCTGTAATGGAAAAATCTTCTAATGTACTCGTCACTCCGGCAACTTTCGATTGGAACGATATTGGAAGTTGGCTGGCCCTTGAGTCCTTTCTTCCTCAAAAAGAGGGAAATGCGTTAAAAGTCAAAACATCCTATATAAAAAATGCTCAAGGGAATATCGTCTTTTCGCCCCATCAATCAGTTTTTCTTGAGGATGTTCACGATAAAATCATTGTCTCTAACGAAAAGGCCCTCGTTATTTTACCCAAAGACAAGGCCCAAAACATTAGAAAAATTATCTCTCATCTTAAGGAAAACCATTCCCTCAAGCATCTGTTGTAAAAGACCTAAGTAACTAGTTACTAGTACTTAATGCTACAACCGTAAGGTTTTGTTTGAGCAATTTTAATCTTTTTTTCACCAATGGATGCATCAAGGGCCTCGGTGATATAATTGCGTGCGTCTTTGATATCTTCAGTGGAGGCCGAAGGTTTATCGTCAACGGCCCCTTGGTAGAGAAGGTCACCGCTTTTTGATATGAGATACATATGAGGTGTAGTCTTGGCATCGTAGGCCTTGCCCACCGCCCCATCGGAGTCTAATAAAATTGCTGTTTGATGAGAATTATTCTGTTGTTTCAATGCCAAGGCCCCATTTTTATCCACATACCCTTGTTTTCCGGATGCTGAAGAGATAACGGACAACCAAACAACGCCCTGATTAGTAAATTTTTGTTGAAGGGATTGCATATTACCGGATTGATAGTGTTTTTTAACAAAGGGACAGTCATTGTTAAACCATTCGAGTATGACTAGTTTCCCCTGATAGTCGGAGAGCTTATGGGCCTTTCCGTCGCTTCCCTGTAATGTAAAATCCGGGGCCTTTGTCCCCACATCTAAGGCCTGTATCTGTAGAACAGTCAGTAAAAAAGTTGCAAAAAATGCGATTATCTTCATGGTAGTTAATCCTCCCTATTGTTAATTTGAATTTTATATACAACATAAATTTATCTCAAGTCAAGAAAAAATAGAAAAAACCTGCAAGTTCGGCAGGGGTTTTAGACGCAACGCATAGGGAAATTAAAAAACATCGGGGGCCTCTGCAGTTACTCTATCTACTTGACGACTTTCTCTCTTTTGTATAAAAGAGAGTCTCATAGGGGCCTTTCTGGTTGGCCCTTAAGTTAATAAGGAGGAATATTTGGCAAATCACAAATCATCCATCAAGAGGGCAAGGCAGGATAAAAAAAGGGCCGCAAGGAATAAATCGAATACATCGGCCGCCAGAACTGCCATCAAGAAAGTTCGTTTAGCGATCTCTAAAAACAACAAACAAGATGCCGTAAAAAACCTTTCTACGGTTCAATCTCTTCTGGCAAAGCTTGCAAAAAAAGGTGTCGTTAAAAAAAATACTGTTGCCAGAACAATCTCAAGATCGGCCCAAAAAATTGCAAACTTGCAGACAAATTCTCAGTAAATACTGTTTTTTCTATCCTGAATTCAACTAACAAGTGCATCACTCATTGCATCAAGGTGGGTCCACCTTAATATGCACAGTGTAGAAGGTTAGAAAATTGGTCGATTTTTCTTTAAATTCTCTTAAATTTTATAACGGCAACCATAAAAATGCACAGGCCAAAGAGAGCATTCCTATATAATTTCTTTTGAGTTTGTCATCTCTTGTTGCAATAGTACTGTGATTCGGAGAGGTTTGCGTCATATGAAAAGAAAGGGGCGATGTTGACGAGGCAAACCTAACGCAGGGCATTTGGCCTTTCATAATCTTCGGCTTTTCCCGCTTTAATAATTTTTTCTTCAATTTTTGCATTAAATTTCGGCCGCGTTTTTCTTTTGAAGCTGAGTTCACATAGCAATTTTGCAAAAGACCTTGAGATAGCTTGTTTCAATCCACGCCCCCGCACGGGGAGCGACTTGAGAGGTGCTTAAAGCGGCCGATATTGATGCTTAGTTTCAATCCACGCCCCCACACGGGGAGCGACTCGCTTTAAATAGCTTTGTGCGACTCTCAATCATAGTTTCAATCCACGCCCCCACACGGGGAGCGACAAAAAACAAATTGGCACAACATAACAGTATTCGGTTTCAATCCACGCCCCCACACGGGGAGCGACTTGAGAGGTCAAATCCACGGCCGATATTGATGCTTAGTTTCAATCCACGCCCCCACACGGGGAGCGACCGTTCATGGGTAGACCTGATTTGTACGGCATAGTTTCAATCCACGCCCCCACACGGGGAGCGACTGCGACGGATGCGCAATTCTGGGCAATAATCATGGTTTCAATCCACGCCCCCACACGGGGAGCGACTTGTTCTCGACCAGACTAGTGTCGCTATATGATGTTTCAATCCACGCCCCCACACGGGGAGCGACTCGGCGGAGGCACGTTGTTTTATTTCTTTAACGTTTTTTATGTTTCAATCCACGCCCCCACACGGGGAGCGACTTTTTTGTGATCCTTTTTACTTATCCACGCCCCCACACGGGGAGCGACTAATTTTGAACAAGCGTCTGTATGTTATAGTTTGTCGCAACGGGGAGCGACCTCATGTTTCAGTTTCAATCCACGCCCCCACACGGGGAGCGACTACGATTTGTATTGTATACGTTCGAAATATATGATGTTTCAATCCACGCCCCCACACGGGGAGCGACAAGCATCCTGACCTTTTTGTGATCCTCTCGCACCGATGTTTCAATCCACGCCCCCACACGGGGAGCGACAAGCATCCTGACCGAAGAGGGGAGCGACTCTCGAGTGCACCCTGATGTTTCAATCCACGCCCCCACACGGGGAGCGACTGTCAAGACTCAGTAATCTGCACACATAATCCACGCCCCCACACGGGGAGCGACGACTGAAGTTTCAATCCACGCCCCCACACGGGGAGCGACTGAAAAATTTTTCAATCCACGCCCCCACACGGGGAGCGACTTTTTTTTTGCATCTTGGGTAAGTCATAATTCATAGTTTCAATCCACGCCCCCACACGGGGAGCGACTAACGATATTCCCTGTATTATCTCTAAGTTTCAATCCACGCCCCCACACGGGGAGCGACTTGCAACAGAGTGGCGTTTGTTTCAATCCACGCCCCCACACGGGGAGCGACTGAAAATCTTTGATGTAAATTTTAATGTCTTGTTTCAATCCACGCCCCCACACGGGGAGCGACTTTTTCTCGTCACAAATGACGATGTTTCAATCCACGCCCCCACACGGGGAGCGACTTTTTAAAAATCCACGCCCCCACACGGGGAGCGACATAAATCGGGTACGTTTTCAATCCACGCCCCCACACGGGGAGCGACTTACTCCTATGCGCTATATTGCACCGGCGACATATGTCAAAAGTTTCAATCCACGCCCCCACACGGGGAGCGACATAATTTCGTATTGGATGCAATCCACGCTTGTTGCGGACATATCAAGTTTCAATCCACGCCCCCACACGGGGAGCGACTGCGAAATTAGAAATGACGCATTAAATTTTAATTTAGTGTTTCAATCCACGCCCCCACACGGGGAGCGACTTACTGAATGACCTTGTGTGCGTCGGCCACGTTTCAATCCACGCCCCCACACGGGGAGCGACTTATAGTGTTATCTAAAACATTGGAGATGCCCTTCTATGTTTCAATCCACGCCCCCACACGGGGAGCGACTTATGTCATTTATGTTTCAATCCACGCCCCCACACGGGGAGCGACCTACGCTTGCCATATCCAGTCATCCGTTCTTTCGACAAGTTTCAATCCACGCCCCCACACGGGGAGCGACCTGACCGTAAGATTTTTCTCGTTTCAATCCAACACGGGGAGCGACTAAAATGCATTAACTGTTTCAATCCACGCCCCCACACGGGGAGCGACTATCAAATGCAATGGTCAATTCATTCTTCCATCCTGTTTCAATCCACGCCCCCACACGGGGAGCGACTACTTTCAGTATTTTTGCATAAAAGCTCTCGCATTCTAGTTTCAATCCACGCCCCCACACGGGGAGCGACTCAGAATTAATTTCTTCGTCCGAAAGATTTATCTACGCAAGTTTCAATCCACGCCCCCACACGGGGAGCGACAGTCCAAATAGTATCTTATGTTTCAATCCAATAGCCAATCCACGCCCCCACACGGGGAGCGACTTGTCTTTTCGGTCCGTTGACCACGGATGCTTTTTCTACAAGTTTCAATCCACGCCCCCACACGGGGAGCGACAGAAGGTCCGTGCGTCTAATACTCAATATGGTTTCAATCCACGCCCCCACACGGGGAGCGACTTTTTTCAAGGGAATCTTTCCAGTTTCAATCCACGCCCCCACACGGGGAGCGACCAGAATAAATACTCCATGTTTTAAATTGTTTCAATCCACGCCCCCACACGGGGAGCGACTTCTTTGGTTCCGAAGGCATGTGGTCTATTCAAATTTCAATCCACGCCCCCACACGGGGAGCGACTGGGTTTTCAATCCACGCCCCCACACGGGGAGCGACGGCCCCTACTATAACATATAATTTTTCCTAGGGGAATCAGTTGATTATCGCTAACCCCATTTACAAACAAAATGTTTTAAAAAATATCTTTGAAAAACAAAGACTTTGCCACTTCGCTAACCGATGATGAGAAAGCTGAGTACTCATGATTAGCGGTTATAGAATCAAATCATCTTTGAGAGGATTTTGAACTTTTTTTGTTCCAAAATGGTCGACTCTATTTTCACCTTTTTTACCCAAACGATAAAACCTTAAACTGTCTCTCTCCGGGTTATATAATTTCAATAGTTTTGCTTTAAGGCCGACATATTGGGCAGGATCAACTTCACATTCAAACACAGAGTTTTGTACCCTCACTCCATAATCTAAACAAGTTTTTGCAATATTTCTTAACCGCCTTTGTCCTCCATTAGAGGATATGCTGACATCGTATGTTATAAGAACCAACATTCATTTCACCACATAGGGGGTATAATATCGGGTATCACCTCTAATATGCCTTGCCAACAACATGGCCTGACAATGAGGTAATAAACCTATAGGAACCTTTTCTTTTAAATAGGGATGTATAATTTCAGCTTGTTTTCTTTCTTGATAGGCCGTCAAAAACAATTTTTTTCCCTTATCCGAAAATTTTACGGCACCGCCGGCCTCAGTTACAAAATCACTCTTTTTTATTTGTTGACGATTTAACAATGTGAGAACCAAACGGTCTCCCCAAAAAGCACGAAATTCTTCCAATATATCCAAGGCCAACCCCGTTCTTCCGGGTCTATCTCTATGGAGAACGCCGACATAAGGGTCAAGTCCGACTCCGTATAATGCCGATGCACACTCCTGATTTATAATAGAGTATACAAAAGACAACATTGCATTGACCGGATCTGTGGACGGTCGACGCACTCTTTTTTCAAAAGTAAATTCTTTTACTCTAAGTAATTTATTGAAAACAGAAAAGTAAATCATAGCGGCCGCTCCCTCAATCCCTAAAATTTCATCTGATTTTTCAATATCGTATATACGATTCAGACTCCAAGAAAGTTTTTCAACAGCTTGAGACAGTAAGGAATTTTCTCCGTGATTGCGAATTTCTCTTTGCAGAACACTCCGACAATTGGCAATCTTGGCGGCCACAATTAATTTTGCCAAAGAGGCCGACTTTTCTCTATCGTCGGCCCATCTGTACTGTTCTCTACGCAAAAGAACATTACCCGTTATCTTTCCTTGTATTCGACCTAAGAATTTTCCATACTCGGTAAAAAATGCCAAACCTATATCGTTTTCAGCACAATGACCTATGAGATACGGAGAAACGGAAATTCTACCGAAACACAAAATTCCCCCGATGTTAATAGAAGGAAATTGCCCTATCTTTTCGTCTTTATTTTTAACAACTATCGTTTCTCTTTCCTTGTGAAGGTAGCTATCCTGTCGAGTAATATAAAGCGTATTAAGCAATTTTTTCATTTATCAAATAACTCTTTGATATAATTTGAAGAGCGATCTTTTAAAAATGTTTGAGGCCTACAAAGCTCTTTTAAAGAGCAGGCCCGACATTTTCTTTTTTCTTCTATGGGAAAAGGAGTTTTTCCACTCTCCAATACGTTTATAGCATCTGTAATAACCTGTATCGTCTTATTCCTCAGTCCATCATTTATATCGACGGTTTCCCTTTTGCGTGTCTCCCAATACCATATCGCCCCTTTGGGAATAGATGTCTGACGCATTTCTTCTATACACAATGCTTGGGCACATAATTGGATTCTATCCCAATCTTCGATTTTTGATTTTCCTCTTTTATATTCAACGGGAAAATACTTTTCCTGATGACCGGATTCAATTTCCAACAAGTCCAGTTTTCCTTGTATTTTCAAATCATATGAAATAACGGAACCCCCCCGTTCATAACTTATCTTTCCTCGTTGCTCTTTTTCTCCCGAATCTACACGTTCATGAAGTAATCTTCCCTCTGCCGTCAAATGGTTTTCTTCCCATGCCTGTTCTACATGAATCAGGGCAAATTGACGTGGGCAATAGGCGTAATGTTGGAGGGAGGAAATAGGAAGAAACACTATGCCGTTTCTTTTAACGGAGGAGTGTTTTTCTCGTCCCTATAGGGAACACCTAAAACAATATCGGTGACCGAAATATCTTCATCTATGTCTTTAAAATGGATGGCGGTTCCCTCTCCAAAAAGACGAAAATTATTGAGAGATTTTTCAGAGATATTTAACAAAAATGGATAGAGAGATAAAGGGTTTGAAATTATCCTTCCATCTATTAAAGATACATTTAACATACCTTTGTTAATCCAAACTTTAGACGCTTGGAATGTAAAATCACTGATGTCATTTCCTTTTAAAAAACTCATTATACCTCCTCAGAAAAAAATCCCTATACTCTAAAACTATCTTTTCCGCCTTAATCAAATCGCCCTTTTTCAAACATCTTTGCTCCCGAAGCGATACAGTGTCTAACCAAAACACGGCCGTTCCGGCTTGATATTCAACGTGAACGTGAGCAGGTTTATGCTCATACTCTCTCGAATAGAAATAAAAACGAAATCCGTCTTTTATCAATAGGGTTGGCATTATGTCCTAAAAATGCTTGCTATTTTCAATCAACTCAATCAATTCTACTCCCTCTTTCAAAGGTGTGTTCAATTTAACCTCATAGTCTGCAAATCTTCTCGGAGGTGCATTTTTTTTTACTTTATTTACTTCAATAGAAGAAAACAACTTATGTGCATGCTCATTTCCCATAGGATTATCATGCTTAAAGACAAATAATTTCCGAGCGGCCATTTCTCCTCTTGCGGCCGATCGGTCATGTTCAAACATATTTTTTAGAGATTCCCATAACAACTCTAAATCATCTTCCGAGAACCCTGTTTGTTCTGCCAATTTTGCAGATATGTAACCATGGACACGGTAAAGCCCGTAAGGAACTATATGCTTTTTTCCAAATGTCCTGTTTTTTTCAGGATCCTTCTTATCAATATCCTTTTTATTAGTAACGGCCATGCGTGTAATTGACATTTCTTGAGGAAAAATAGGGTCAATAGAAGAAGCAAAAGCAAATTGTACAGGGCCTCTAACTTGACCACACTTAGCCTCGCCGGTACTCATAACTGCACCAAATGTACGTATATCAAAATAGTTTTTACACATCCACATCTTTGCATCTTCACTTTTATTGTTATCCCAATCAGTTTGTCCTTTGTTATCTATTTTTTTTCCTCCTACGCTTTCATAGGCCTTTTCATGTTTACTGTTTAATATTGCTTTTTCTGTTACATAAATATCAAACCCCTTCTTTGGATGACCTTGGTCATCTCTCCTATCTAACAAGACATAATTGCGAATCTTTCTTTTTAAGCATACATCCGTAACCAAACCCTGATTTGTTTCCGGATCGATTCTAGGCATATTCCCTGCATCAGGGTCACCATTTGGATTACCGTTTGTTACATCGAATAGATAGGCAAATTCATAACGATTTTTAATTGGACTCATGTTGTTCTCCTTTTTCTTTATTTCTAAAATCATTTGCTTGATGGTAATATCCTATAGAAAATTTTCCCTGATCTATCAACGATAAATGTGGTGGGTATTCCACACCCAAACCGGATACAATTTTTCCAATTGTTTTATCAATATTGATTCCGGCACCTTTCTTCCCTTTGTCTTTTTTTGCTTTGCTTAAGTGATGGCTACAACCTCTTATAAGAGTTGGGAAGACCAAAGCAGGATTTGAAGATGCTCTCGCATAATAACGATCTTTAATTGTTGCATTAGTGTCTCCTAAAGCAACTCTTTGGGCATTTTCCAACTCTGCAAATAGTCTTCCCAATAAATAAGCAACATCTCTGCAATTTTCATCAAGACCCATAGATATTTCCTCCTCATAATTTTTCATTAAAATAGCTTTACATAGGGCCACTCTAATCCCTGTAATGTAACCGTCATTTCTAAATCGCATAAGAACATTAGCAAGCAAACTAGCTGGATAGTTTCTACCTGTCAATATAGAACGCAATAATTCTCCGGCAAGGTTTGATATTATATTTTTATCCTTTTGTTCTTTATTTACATAAGGAATCGTTGCATGAACTAGACGATAAGTAGATGGAGGAGTATCCCATGGAAGTGGATCAAGTTCCAGATTTCTAAAATGATTCGAAAATCTTTTGATAAAGATTTGAAAAGTATTTACTTCCCAAAAACGAATTGATAAACGAGCGGCATTAGGTGCTAATCCTAAAACATAAAATTTTGTATTCTCATCCAAATCAGGGGATATTTCTTTCATAGGTCGGCCCTTAGAAATTTGTTGCAATATTTCTCTTACTACTGTTGTTTCTTGTCCTTCAGTTGAAGGACAATTCAAAAAATCTCTAAAAACTCTCTCTGCTTTTTCATTTTTATTCTCACCTTCAGGCTCCGCCCAAAAAACGATAGTTGTATCACCGATAATAATCTTTTGTCTATTGTTTCTCAACAAATGATTGAGGACAGATGTATAGGCAACAGATGCCTCTTCCGATACGGGGGCATTAAGATTTTGTTCTTTTCCGTAAGAAAGATATGCTTTTTCATTAAATGAGACAAGAGATGTTCCTGAAGATTGTCCTCCAAGGACTCCCTTTATTTTCGGATGGGTTTTAGGGATATTGCCATATCTTCCCGTAACAAGACATACTCCTTTAGACATCTTTTGGGATTTTCGGGTTCTTTTCAGATTTATCAGTAGTTCTTCGGCAACATCTTCATGTATGAACTTGTTTTGGTTTTCTAATCTGAAAACAATATTTTTATCTCTTACCTCTTTAGGGTCATATCCACACTGACTACACAAGCTATCAAAATCATCAGGAGACCAACTTTCAATGAAAGTTTTCAAAACTATTAACTTTTGTTCTTTAATATCGTTTAATAACTTAAGATGAAGGTCTTTGAATGATTGATGTTTTTTTATAGTTTTTTCATTTTCATCTTCTTTATTTGTTACGCCAAGAACATAGGCCGTATTATCCCAGAGGAAGTTAGGTTTAAAGTTATTGGTACCCGTCCTTAGGACTACGGCCGGGACATTTTCTAGTTCCGGTAATAGTTTCGAACCCTTCTTCAATTTTACTTCACTACGAAAGTCTTCAATTCTAAGAAGTTTTCCGGTAGAAGATAGAACGATGACAAAGCTAATCTTTTCCTTACTATATCTTAAATCAGGAACTTCTCCTTTACTTTCAAGTCTTTTATAATAGTTGTACAATGATGTTAAAATCACAATTTCATCTCTTGTGTATTGAGTTTTGTTTCTACAACCCCTTGTTTCATTATCGCCCGAAAAAATTGAGGTACCATGGCCTGTTTAAAATCTAAGTCATAGAGCATCCAACCTAGGTCTTTTTCTGCCATTTTTATGATCTCTTCATCGGGAACAGGAATATCATTATTTGTGTCTATAAGACTAAAATTAACGGGAAACTCCCGTACTCCAAAGTAAGGCATATGAAAGCACTGACCTTTTCTGACCCGACGGTTAAAAATATCCAAATGTTTTCCTTCTTTTTGCTTTAAATCAGAAGTTGTTTTGTTAACAACTAAATCAAAATGGGCCTCAATAATATAAGCGACTTTTCTCAATATCGTAGCTGCTCTCTGTTGACGACTATCTTCAATTAAGAGACGAACATTTCTTTTTGAAATTCTTGATTTTACTTCATTTCTTCGGATTGATTCAAAACGAATCGGTTTGAGAACGTGAATTCTATCTATTACCCAACGTATTTCTGGTCTCCAATAAATGGCCTCCAAAATGCCTCGGGCCGCAGATGGTGTCATAATATCATAAGAGACTCTTTCAACCTTCATTTCAGGACGAGTGAAACAGGCCCTCTCTCCCCAAACATGTAATTTGACCCCATAAGGCATTAGAGGCACTCCTCATTTGAAAAATCCACACCCCTTTTTATAGGGGAGTGAACCCTTCTGCAACCAAAGAAATTAATCTCTTGGGGCAAACCTTTTGAGAATCTAATTTGAATTTTTTCTTTCACAAGGAAGAAGAATATCAGTAGAATATTTAGAATGTAAATATTTATATTACTTTGTTTTCAAGAAAAATTCAGCAAATAACTAGATCACATGCATCAATAAATGACGGGTTGCTCCAGTCAAGTCCACGGTCATCTTTGTACAGTTTTTCATTTGCGAGAAGTGCAAATTGCTCTCCAAATTTTTCTTGTGCAACAAGTTCTATGGCCCCTGCGCCCATCAGGTTATTATAAGACTTTTCAGGTATTTGAATTACATAAGGTTGTATTTTACGAGCAAATTTGTAACAATACGGATCATATTTAAGTTTTTCGAGAGAATCACTAATTTTTCCTTGATAATTGACTATGATGGGTTTTTGATAGTTTTTTTTGATCATGCAAAATTTCTTTTCGACTTCTTCAAATGGAATACTCTTACGCTTACTACATGAAAAATCTTCTAAAATACCCTCTTCATCTAATTTTTCTGACCCTTTTTTCCAAAATAAATTATTAAAATATTCTCTAATAGCATCGAGCCCTAAGAAGTCATTTTTAAATTTATCATTTCCAAAAATCCCTTTAGTCGAATCGATACGTTGTCGTATCTCGTGGGGTATCTTCCAATTTCTCTCATCGGAAGAAAAAACTTCTACAAGACTTTCTTCGATATCTCGTTCTCCTTCTCGATTGCAGCGTCCAGCTGCTTGAGCAATAGAATCAAGGCCACACTGTGCCCTAAGTACAAAAGGGAAATCAATATCTACTCCGGCCTCAATGAGTGATGTCGCCACTAATCGACAAGTTAAATGGTTTTTCAAACAATAGCGTATTTTTTTCAAAACAACGCTTCTGTGTTCTGCACACATGGCCGTTGTAAGGTGATAAATACCGTTTTTTTCAGAAGGTGAGTTTTCTTTTATCTTTTCAAAGAGATACGTAGCATGAGGACGACTATTTACAATGCACAATACTTGTTTATGCCCTTGAATTTTGTCAACAAGTTGGTCATCTTTTATGTCACCGATATCTCGCACCGTAACTCTTTTAAACCTTTCAAACATATTCTGAGGTTCCGGTGCTAATTCCTTAATATCTTTAAATCCTTCTTTGAAACCATCTTCTTCTTTTAAGGCCGGCTGAGTGGCCGTACATAAAACGATGCTTGTTCTATAATTAAGAGAGAGTTCTTTTAACGCTTCAATACAAGGTCTTAACAGATGAAGGGGAATCGTTTGGGCCTCATCGAGAATGACGACACTATTAGTAATATTGTGCAACTTTCGACACATAGATGTCCTACCGGAAAATAAACTTTCAAAAAATTGAACGGCCGTAGTAGCAACTATAGGATAATCCCAATTCTCCATGGCCAATTTCAATTTTTCAAACGATTGATATTGATCCGGTTTTCCCTTATCTTCCCTACTTATAAAAGAACTGTGATGTGGCAAAACAATATTGTTATCAGAGTCTTTAAATACTTTGCGAAAAACATCGGCATTCTGATCTATAATACTTGTAAAGGGAGCAACATAAATAACTCTGTTCAGTCCATGTTGTAACGCATGTCTTAAAGCAAAAGAAAGCGAGGTGAGAGTTTTCCCTCCACCTGTTGGTACCGTTAAAGAAAATATCCCTTGTTCCAATTTAGAATTTTCATTGACTGCTTCACGAATCTTCCTTCGATCATCCAATATCGCTTGACTTTTTTTTGTTTTCCCTTGTCTCTTCTCTAATTCTACTAAATAAATATCAAGCTTTTCTGATAATTCTCTAAATGTCACCCTACCACATCTTCTTTTTGAAACTTTTTTTTTCACTTTCAAAGAGAATTTCTCTGTATCTAAAAAGTCGGCATCTACAAGACATGAAAAAATCATTCGCATTAAAAATGCACATTGAAACATTTCATGATTACCCCATTTAAATTTGCCTGGACAAGATAATGCAGTATCTAACGAAATCTCATTTTTCCATTGATTACATAACGAAGGCAACTTTTTGATGGAGTTCAAACTCAAACGGACTTCCAAAATACCTCTACGTCTTCCCTCTCCACTTCCATTGGCCAATCCGGCATGATGACCGGCAATTGCATAGGCAATAAAATATCCCATATTTGGCCCATATTTTTTAATTGCTATCTCGGCCCCACGAGTAGAATGGTTTACTCTTATGTTATCTCCGGACAATCGATCCTGAAATTCTTTCGTATACTTTCCTATGTCGTGAAGTAATCCCGCCATTTTGACCATCTTCACCACTTCTTGCCCCATAGCTTGCCCCATAGGTAGTGCAAATTCACCTGCTAAAGACGCAACATTTTCCAAATGCTCTTTAAGAGGTTGCCAATTTTCTTTGTCTGTTTGTTCAGTAGAATGAGCAAAAAACTTCATATCTCCTCCGAGAGTAAAGGATTAAAACACGGCCGAGCAAAAAAGACAAGGGCCGAATTCTCGTTGCCAGTGCGACAGGTCAGGTATAGATTGAATTGGGTTCACTCTATTATTTCAGTCTATTGATGCCCTTATGATTTGAAGTCAGGTCTTTATTGAGGAATTTCAGGGCCTCGGGATGAAATGATGCATCTTCCTTTGACAGTTTTCCCATAAGAAATTCTATTTCCTTTTCATCAACGTAGGATGCATGGCCTCTAATCGTATTGATTCCCTGACGATAAAGCATATCGCCTTTTCCAAGGAGCAATTCTGCTCCTTGGGTTGAAAGAATAGTTCTTGAATCAATTGGAGAAGTCACTTTAAAAGAAACTCTCGTTGGGAAGTTGGCCTTTATTAGGCCGGTGATAACGTCTACCGAGGGCCTTTGGGTTGCAACAATCAGGTGGATGCCGCAAGCACGGGCCTTAGCGGCCAAGCGGCAAACATTATTTTCGATTTCTTTGCCTGATTTTGTAAGAATAAGATCGGCAAATTCGTCAATGATAATGACAAGGTAGGGTAGCTTGTGTTTTTTTGTTTTTGTGTTAAGTCCTTCAATATTTCTCACGCTAAACTCTCGGAGAAGGCAGTACCGTTTCTCCATTTCTTCACAGGCCCATCGTAGGGCCGCAGAGGAACGTTTTGCATCTGTCAAAACGGGCATGACAAGATGGGGGAGTTTGGCATAAAGCACCAATTCCAACTGTTTGGGGTCGATAAGGATAAGCTTCATTTGAGAGGGGGATTTTTTGCATAATAGGGAAAGTAAAAGCGTATTAATAAAAACAGATTTGCCTGCTCCGGTTGCCCCGGCGACAAGCAGATGTGGCATAGCGGCAAGGTCTCTGATAAAAATCTCACCGAAAGCGTTCTTTCCCATGGCCAAAGGAAGGTGAAGAGTTGAACTTTTGAAATGGGAAGAAGCGAGCACTTCATTTAAGTAGACTACTTCCCTCGGATTACGGGGTACCTCAATTCCTACAGTTTCTTTGCCCAACATAGGGTAGACAATGCGAATAGGTACCCCCATAAGTGCTACGGAGAGGTCTTCGGAGATATTGTTCACTTTTGATACCCTCACTCCCGCACCAAGTTTGAGTTCAAAGGTGTCGACAACTGGGCCTTTTATCACGTTATCAATAGGGCCTTCGATGGCAAATTCTTGAAGTTTTTCCTCAATACGCTCCTTGATATTTTCAAAATAGGAATCGCTTAGGGCATGCTTTTGAGCGAGTGGTCGTGTTTTTTGAAGCGTGGCCATGATAGCGAAGTATTGTTCATCGGATGAATCTTTGATGAACCTTGGGCCGTCATTCTTTTTCTTAAGAGATTGGTGAGAGATAGGAGTAGCAAGGGGACTTTTATAACGTTTTCCTCTGAAAAGAGAGGAAAGTGGGAACTGTTTTTTAGATGGGGAAAAGAAATTTTTCCAATATTGTTTCGTGTTAACAACAAAACTTTTCAAGTCGATTCCTCGACGGCCCTTTAAAATATATTGAGGTATTGTGATGAAAAACCGTCCTAGGACTAAAAGAGAATCTCTAAAGGTACCTCTAAACGTTCCAAAAAGAAAAGCTATTGGAAACACAACGGCCCCGGTGACAAGAAAAGGCATTGAAGCATATTCACTCATTACATAATAGGTACCGCTACTAAGAAGCAGGGGTTTTGTGAGAAAAAGCCATGTAAAAAATGAACCAAAAAGCGAGAAAATATTTAATAAATCAGTTAAACAATTTCTTTTTGAGTACACGAAGGCATACAAAACAGAAAAAATCATAAAAGGGAAAAAAAGCCAAGGGCCGAAAAAGTGACCGATAAGCGCCACAAATGAAGAGATGTAATAAAGAAAAATATTGTAAGATTCTGTCTTAGAAGTAATAAGAAATATGTTGTCGGGAAGGTCTGATTGATAGTGGAAAAAAACAAAGGATATTGTTGTGACAAAAAAAAGAAGAAGAAGTTGCAATTTTAAACACTTAGAATGCATAGCACTATTCTACTCTAGTTGATTTCTACAATTCAATATTGATTTTTGAATCAATTTGTTTTAGACTTTGTCAAGTATGTTGCGAGAAAATTTAGAAATAAAATGTCCAAGGTGCAAAAAGCGTTTTTTTTACAAAACAAGCGAATTTAGGCCCTTCTGTAGTCAAAGGTGCAAAATGATTGATTTAGGCCATTGGTTTAACGAAGATTTTAAAGTGCCTACTCATCAAACTTCCGAACAGAAAATAGAAAAATTGAAAAAATCATGAATAAAGGTAAGTTACAGGAAATTCTCAGACAAATTCTTGATCTTTCGGAAAAGGCCGGAACTAAGCTTTTAAAGTTTCAAAAAAAGGTCAACACTCTTCACGTATCTCACAAAAAATCTCAAGGAGTAGTCAGTACGGCCGATAAAGAAGTGGAATTATTTCTTCTCAAGCGCTTACATTCTATTTATCCAGAGGCATCTGCTCTTGCCGAAGAAGATTTTTACAAGAAATTTAAAACAGTCTCTCAACAAAAGAATCTTTTAAAGAACTTCAGAAATATCGAATATTCTTGGGTTATTGATCCCTTGGACGGAACAACAAATTTTCTTAGTGGTATGAGTTATTTTTGTATCTGCATTTCTTTGCTTCACTATGGTACTCCTATTTTAGGTATTGTCCATAGACCGGTGACGGGAGTATCCTTTTATGCCCTAAAACAACACGGAGGGTTTAAAAAATGTTTGGGGAAACGGCCAAAAAGTCTTTTTGTCAAAAAAAATCTTAAAAAGCTCTCTAATGCTCTTTTGGTAACGGGATTTTCTTCGGAAAAAGGCGACATGTTTGATAGAGAATTTGATATCTTAAAAAAAATCGTCTCAAAATGTCGTGGAATACGAAGAATGGGAAGTGCTGCCTTGGATTTATGTTATCTGGCCGAGGGTATTTTTGACTGTTTTTGGGAGAGAGGGTTGGCCCCGTGGGATGTTTCTGCAGCAGGATTGATCTGTCTAGAGTCAGGAGTTCATGTTACAGACTATAAGAATAAAGTATTTCATCCATTTCAAGACTCTGTTATTGCTTGTCGAAGGCCCTTATACGATAAAATCGCTAGGCAAATTTTCTAGAGAATTGACAAAAATTCTTGTGGAATCTTATAATTAAGATAGATATCATTATTCTTCCAAGGAAGGATTCCCTTTGAGCGAAACGATTAGATTCATTTTAACAAGATTTACCGATGAAGCGATTCTGATTGCAGGTTCGTGTTTATTATTAGTTGTATTTATCTTCATTGTTTTTTGGTACTACAATAGAAGAAAATTCCATAAACTTAAGCATCAAATACCGGCCAGTATCGTTAAGAGTTATCTCGACTCCGTTATTCAAAATTCTACGGCCCTTAAATCCTCTCTTTTCAGAGGGGAAGAAATGAATATAGCAGGAGATCGTCACGAGAAAGTACCGTCAGTTCTTTCTATGAAAGATATTACATCCATGACTCTCAATCATGCAGAAGATATCCAAGCAGGAAGTAATGTCGAGGGAATGCAACAAAAAAATGCAGAAATTGCATCTTTGAAAAATAAATTAGCAGATAAAAACAAAATTGTTGAAGATTTAGAAAATCAACTGAAAGGTCGAGAGAATACATTGGGCCTAAAAGTTGATCAACAGGAATTTAAGTTGTTGCAAAAAGAGAAGATATCTCTTGAAGAAGAATTGAGCTCTCTTAAATCTTCAACGAATCAGGAAAAAAATATTAGCACTAACGATACATCTCAAATAGATTCATTAACGAAAGAGAGAGACGAATTAAAAAAGAAATTATTCGAATATTCCATTCTTAAAGAAGAGAATGCTCAACTTAAAAAAACAATTGATGATTCATCAAAACAAACTTCTGCACAACCTGAAAAAAAGGTCGAAGAGATTGCTCCTAAAAAAGACATAACTCAAGAAGAACAAAAAAAAGAGACAACTACCAATACCAAAGTAGAATCTAAAAAAACCCAAAGTAGTCCAAGCGAAGGGAAAACAACCGAAGAACTTTTAAGCGAATTTGAGAAAATGCTGGGGTAAATGATGAATGTTCGTATTTTTTGTATATTTTTTGCCCTATTATCTATTGTCCCCGGCCATGGAAGTATTCCTGGTTTTCAGGAAGGCCTTAGAGAACGGTTTAGAGCGATTTCTCATACTAACAATGATCGGCAAATTGCTCTTTTAAAACAAGATGTCTTGAATTCTTCGGGTAAGGCGGTTCCCCTACTTGTGGATGTCATGAAAAGTAAAATATATCCCGATGCAAGCAGATGGCTTGCAACTTTTCTACTTGGCCGAATTATGGGGAAGAAATCTTCTCCATTTATTGCAAAATTTTTAAACCATCCTAGTTGGGTTTTGAGAATGGCCGCACTGAAAACTCTATTGGCCTTAAAAGAAAAACGCTATTCTCAAGAATATGCAAAGGCCTTGAGAGATAATTCTCTTCTTGTTAGAACACAGGCCTTGGATAATATTGTCCAACTTAAAATCAAAAATAAGGCCCCTGATGTTTGGGCCATGCTTTACGATAAAAGAAACTATTACGATCAAAACGAAAAGGGAAAAACGGCACTTATAAAGACTGTCATTAGGGCCGCAGGAGACCTCGAATTTAAAAAGGCATTAAGGCCTCTGGCCTCTATGATTCAAAAAAAAGAATATGAAGATGCCTATTCCGATATTGAGTATTCCTTGCGCCTCTTGAATTAGTCCTCTCTAAATGTAATCTGCAATTTATGCAACAAGGCCCTTTTCCGTCATCATGCGAATAATTGTCTTCATTTCTTTCAGAGAAGTGAAGTTTTTTAAACTTAGGCCTCCCGTGTTCTGGGCCGCGCCTCTCCAATCTTCACAAAAGTGCGCCGCTCGAGCAAATTCGGCCTCTCGAGAAATTGCTTTATCAAAAGGTTCTAAAAAAGCTTCGAGAAGACTTCTTTTGGCCTGTACACGACAAACAGGTGCATTGCGATGGAGACAGGCAAGTAGCGTTTTAACACTCTCTTCTCGATTATCCCCGTAGGTTTGGTGAACAAAATTAGACTCTTTTATTTCTTTAGGAGAGAGTTTATGGGAACTTAATATCCAAAACCTTGCTTTTGAATGACCGATAAGTCTTTGAAGACACGCAATTCCTCCGGAACCGGGACATATGCCTTTTGAGAGAAAATCAAATTCAATATGAGCATCTTCTCTGGCTATTCTAACATCGGCACCTAAAGATAACTCAAGAGCGTGTCCTTTGGCCCTATTTCCAAGATCTACAACAATTATTTGAGGTAAAAATAACATGGCCATAACAATTTTTTTAAGACTTTCATTAAGTTCATTAAATTCTGAAAGATTCCATTTCTTAAGTTCTTCTTCATCTATACCCTCAGATAGACCCTCTCCCTCTCCTCTAATGAAAATTGTACTGATTTCGCTTTGACAAGCTATTTTTTCTAAAATATTTTTTATTTCTAAAAGCGTTTTTTTCCCCAAAGCGTTTTGTTTAGAAGGGCGATCAATAGAAATGATAAATGACTTTGTCTCTTCATCCATTACATATTTTAGATGATGATATTGAAATGAATGCAACATATTCTTTTCTCTCGAACTTACTTTTTTATTCTCTCAAATGTTTAAAGAATTCGTCAAATTAAAATTTTAACTGACTAGTTAGTTTCGCTAAGGAATTCCCCAAGAATCCTTTTCCAATTTCCCATTTCTAAAGCGTACTGTATTCCTATTAATTCCCTTGCATTTAAGGATTCCAGTTTTTTTCTAATAAGGCCTTTTGTATTTGAAGGCATCTCTGTAGAATAGTGCTCTCTCCATTGAAAATGGATTTTATCTAAAATTTGATTGATTAAATCTTCTTTGGTCAAAATTTTAATGGGTTCCGATTGTTGAAGAGGTTCTTCCACTATTGATTTCAACTGCTCCTCCAAAAATCCCATACTATCTTGATAGGCCTCAACAGTTATATAAGGCATCACAACAACAAAATAGATATTTCTGGCCCATCTGCCGTAGAAGACAACCCCTTCAATATTTTGTTGATTTTTATACAATCGTTCCACATCAAAAAAAGGTTTTATTGTCTCGATGAAATTGTAAAGACGATCTGTTCTTGGTAGACCATAAGGTATGTTAAAAACACTAATCATTCCGTAGTTTAAATATCCATAGATAAACCCTCTAAGGAGAAATTTACCTGCATCAATGTAAGTATGAACAGTGTATTCATCTGAAGAGACAACATTAAGGCCTCGCAGAATTGTAAACATTCGTGTTTTTAACATTTCCTGTTCCAATCGCATCTTGGTGAGCTTTTGAAGATTGTCTTGGGGATAAAAGGTTCCACCTATGTTCTTCCAAGAGAAAAAGGGTTCATATAAAGATAGATGATAGATATTTACAAATTGTCTAAATTTTTCGGGGGATATCTTGCGTTTATGAGGTTTCCACTTTCGAAGTAATCTAACAAATTCTCTTTCTTGTCGATTGACAAGTGCTTTAAAATCATTTGTAGACATGATAGGTTTTTGAGACACCTTATTTTTTACGGCATCAATGAGAGCAAAGATTTCTTCCTTTGTTTTTGGAGAAATTGAAATTTCAAAAGATTCCGATAGTAGCGCAAGATATTCATTCCTTTTTTTTTCAAGAACATTAATATTTAATTTTCGAGCGATGCTTGGAAGGGGGTCAATATAAACAAACGGCATTTTTGCTCTAAGTGCCCTCCATGGTTTGGCGGTTACAAAGAGCAGTTTTTTAATATCATTGTAACAATTTGCCTTGCCTTCTTGCGTTGCGGCAAAAAATACGAGGATGAAAAAGAAAAGTTTAAAATATAGATACATCTATACTTCAAGATGTTTAACATAAAATATTCTTTCTTGCTAATTTCACCCTCTTATGTCATTGAAGATAAATAGAAATTATGTGGGAATTTTTGAGTTTTTTGGATCAGGGACATTTGACCGGGATTATCTCCCTTGTTTTTCTTCTTTTATCCTCTTGTTGGAATATCTTTTCTCAGTATAAGGTTGCACCTCAAAAAGACAGCATGGATGCCCATAAAACCACCTGGAAGCAGCGTCTTTTTCTAGGACTTTCAAAGTCTCGCCAACAAACTTGGGGAAAACTTTTGACCCTATCTTCACAAAAAAAACTCGATTCTAAAACAATCGAGCAAATAGAAGAATTGCTCTATGGGGCCGATATCGGGCATGACATGGTAGAGGAACTCATGAGTGCTTTGAAAGAAAGGGTAAACAACTTTCAAGAGGAAGGGCCCAAGGGTTTTTTCAAAAATTTCTTAAGAGAAAAAATGGAACATATTCAAAGCAACCTTGATCCCTCTCTTTTTCATTATACTCGAGGGCAAGGGTGTAAAACCTTCATGATTGTTGGTGTCAACGGCGTGGGAAAAACCACAACAGTTGGAAAATTGTCCACCAAACTTGCCGAGCAAGGGGCCAAAGTAGTTGTCGGGGCCTGTGATACCTTTAGGGCCGCGGCCGTAGACCAGCTTCAAGTTTGGTGTGATAGGGCCAAGGTAAAAATGGTTCGAGCAAAAGATGGAGCTAAATCTAGCGGCGTGGGGTATGAAGCTCTTCAAACGGCCGTAAGAGAGAAGGCCGACTACTGCCTTCTTGATACGGCCGGAAGAATACACACTGCAAAAGACCTTATGACCGAACTTCTCAAGAGCAAAAGTGTTTTAGGAAAACTTCAGAAAGACGCTCCGAATCATACTCTTTTAGTTCTCGATGCTATCACAGGTCAAAATGCTTTAAAACAGGCCCAAGAATTTCACAAGGTTTTAGGAGTCACGGGACTCATTTTTACGAAACTTGATGGATCATCTCGGGCCGGAAGTGCCGTGAGTATTGTCAACAACCTTAAAATTCCCATTACCTACATTGGTGTGGGAGAAAACCTTGAAGATCTCAATGCTTTTTGCCTAGATGATTATTTACAGGCCCTCTTGAAAGAATGACCGTAAAGTCCTATTGACCATTTATCTCATTCGTAATAGGCTGATGTGAATGGATGGTAAGACGGTGAAAGTTTTTGACATACTGGGTCTTAAAATTAGATTGAATACTGACAAGCTTGATATCAACACGTCCCCTGAGGAGATCGTCGATTATGTGAGAGAGGTTGTGGAAAAAATACAACAAAACAACCCGGGCCTTAATAATGGACAAATATTTCTTCTTGCTACCTTGAAGATTGCCGAAAAGAGAATGGAGCTCTCTCGCGAATACAAAGAAAATGTGAATATTTTTCAGTCTTCTCTAATTGAGGCATTGGACTTTATTGATCAAGCGATACCGGCCCAGTAGGATTTGCAACACCTAAAAAGTGCCTTGCGATTCCGTATGAGATATTTTCTCTCAAACAGAAATGTTTGGGACAATTATTACTTATTAAAAGACCTGTCACACAGACTTCAAAAACTTCTCCACCAACTGGCCTTCCATAAAAAAATAATTGGGGCCTTTGCCCCTTTAAATGAGGAACCCTTTTGGCCGCAGTTTTTAGGCGACTGTTGTCAGACGGCCTTCCCTGCGCAAGACGGAGAAATAATGATTTTTAAAAAAAGTCTCTATAGCAATCTTGTATTGAAGAAAGAATTTGGCATCAAAATGCTCATACCTAAAGAAGACGATCCTATCGTCACACCGGAAATTCTTCTCGTACCCGGACTTGCCTTTGACGAACAAGGACATCGTTTAGGAAGAGGAGGAGGATTTTACGATAAATACTGCAAAACATTTCATGAATCTACCATAGGACTTTGCTGGGAAAACCAAGTCTTGAATCATCTTCCTTCCGAAGACCACGACATGACCGTGGATTACGTTGTGACCAATGCTTCCACTTATCATAAAGGCAGAAAAGTCCACTTTACAAGAGGAGTAAAAAAATGAATATAACATTGATTCTTGCCATAATTCTCACTTCCATTCTGGGAATGGGTGTTGGATTTTTAATCCGCCATTTAGCTGCCCAAAAGGAATTACAAGAAAGACAGGGTAAGGCCGATGAACTCATCACAAAAGCAAAGAGCGATGCTAAAGAAATTTCCTATAGGGCCAGGAAAGAAATCAAAGAGACCCTCAATGAAGAAAGAGAAAAATTTGATAAACAAATGGGGGCGACAAGGAAAGAGTTAAAGTCTCAAGAGAGAGACCTCTCTCACTATGAAGCAAAGATCGACACGAGAAAAGAGGGATTAGATAAATATGAACAAAAACTAGAGTCTGCCCGAGGTGATGTAGAAGAACTAAAAAAGAGTGTTGAAAAAGAAATACAAAAATATAAGCAAAGGCAAGTAGATATTTCTGAAAGGCTCTCTATTATTAGTGGTTATACTAAGGAGGAGGCCAAGCAAGAACTCATGAAGGCCATGGAAGATGATGCAAAAGTTGATTTTGCCAAAGACTTACGACGTATAGAAGAAGAATCTCGAGAGGAGGCCGAGTCCCTTTCCAAGAGAATTATAGGAATTGCCATTCAACGTTTTGCCGGAGAGTTCGTTGCCGAAAAGGCCATTACGGCCGTAGACCTCCCCGATGATAACATAAAGGGCCGCCTCATCGGAAGAGAGGGAAGAAATATCAGGGCCTTTGAACAAATTTGCGGTGTTGATCTTATTATTGATGATACGCCCGAGGTCGCCGTGGTTTCTTCATTTAATGTTGTTAGAAGGGAAGTCGCCAGAAGGGTGATTGAAATGTTGCTTGCCGACGGCAGGATTCATCCGGCCAAAATAGAAGAATTTCATGAGAGGGTTCGAGGTGAAATGAACAAGAGACTTCTTGAACTTGGACAAAAGGCCCAAATGGAAATTGGTGTTCACGGAATTCATCCGGAAATTCTCAAACTGGTAGGATCCTTAAACTGGCGAACCTCTTATACGCAAAATCAGTATCAACACGCTCTCGAGGCCGCATTCCTTTGCGGTTCCATGGCCAATGAAATGGGACTCAACGTAAAACAGGCCAGAAGAGCAGGATTGCTTCACGATATCGGCAAAGTTATTGATGCCTCTGCTGAAGGTTCCCATGCTGTAGTCGGGGCCGATTTTGCCAAAAAATACGGAGAATCTCCCGACATAGTTCATGCAATCAGGGCCCATCATGATGACGAAAGGCCCGAAAGCATTCTCGCTCACTTGGTAGCGGCATCCGACGCTATCAGCGGAGCAAGACCCGGAGCTCGCAAGGCCCTTGTAGAATCTTATATTTCCCGTCTAACAGATATAGAAAATATTGTGAACTCTTTTGACGGTGTCTCCAAATCTTATGCTATCAGTGGAGGGAAAGAAGTTCGAGTTTTCGTTGAAAATGCCAGAGTTTCCGATGACCAAACCGTCATTCTCTCAAGAGATATTGCGAAAAAAATTGAAGAAGAGATGTCTTACCCGGGAACCATTAAAATTACCGTTCTCAGAGAGACGAAGGCCATTGGTGTTGCAAGATAAGTTGCCGGTGCAAACAAGGAAAAAATGGAACTATTATTTAATAGGCCTTGTCCCTTTGGGGATTGTCCTTATAGGACTGTTTGTTTTTCGATGTGATGAGGTTAACATACTCTTGTTTTTGACAAGTTATCTTTGGATTTTCACACTAGAACTTCCGGAAATAGAAAATATTCTAACTTACAGAAGATATCGTTTTTCTTGTCTCAATATTCTTGTTCGAGGAAATGATATGTTAAGAGAAGGATTATCATCTAAGTTGCCAAAGGCGAAGTTTTTGTCTCGAAGTATTATCCCATTACTCTTTTTTTGTATACTTGTATATACTGCAGGTGTGGGAAATATTCTATTTGTCCTTGCTGCCGTAGCTCTTAGGGAACTCACAAGACGGATGCAATGAAAACTACTTTGATATTGGCCCAATTCTTTTTTCTCCAAACCTGTCTGGGAATAGGTTTTTTTACCCCTTTGGCCGATATAAAAATGACCGGGCCGGGCCTTATCAAACTAATTATGGGTATTTGTTTGGGATTGGGCCTTATAGCTCTTGTTTTATTCTTACAAACCTACTCTCTGCTGTCGCCGGGACTTATTTTGTTAATTACGGCCATGATCTTTATGGCAATTTCTTACTGTGTTCAGGGAGAAAAGCAAACGGTCTTTACGATTGGAATTTATTTAGGCCAAGTTATCTGCCTTATATTGTCTTTTGCTTTTTTCCACAATTTTGTCTTTAAATCTCTTGTATTTTCCCTAACATCCTCTCTTTTTTTAGGTGTAATAATTTACGGAATGCTTCTCGGACATTGGTATTTGGTCACACCTAAATTGTCTACAAGGCCTTTAAAACTAATTCATATTATTCTTTGCTTTCTTCTTTTTTTAAAACTTGGACAAATGGGATGGGAAGTTTTTGCCAAAGGCAATGTGCCTCAAACAGGAGAAGGATATGTATTTGATCTGCTTATTTTATCCATGAGAGTTTTTTGGGGGTATTTTGGAATTTTCGTTATGGGTTTTTTTAGTTGGAAATTAGTTAACATGCGTGCTCTTCAAAGTGCTACAGGGATGTTGTACGCCATGACATTCTTTGTTTTAGTAGGGGAACTTGTTGCAGGATACATCTATTTTAAAACAGGATTTCTTTTGTAATGAAAGTTACGCTAACATGCCAAGAATGCGGTTCCGGAATTCATGTTCACCCCTCTTTAGATATTGATAGAGTTCAATGTACTATTTGTTCTAGAGAACAGAAAATTATGTTTCATGTAAAACATCACCACTCTCTTCTCGAAAGTTGTCCAAGTTGTGAAGGAACATGGTTTTACGCTCAAAAAGATTTTAACAGAAAGATAGGTGTTATCCTTTTTGTCATGGCGGCCGTTGCTTCTTTTTGGACTTACGGCCTTAGTTTTGTGGGCCTATGGTTGATGGATTGCTTTCTTTACGGAAGGTTGGAAAAAATTGCCATCTGCTACAAATGCCAATGTATTTTTAGAAATGTTCACAATATTGATGCTATCCCCTCCTTTGATCACGAAAGGCATGATAGAATCGTTTACCCGTCTATCGGATAATATCCTATATTTAAGGTCTTTAAAAGACCCGTCTACAACAAACCTTACCTGTCCCTTGTACTTCGAAGACTTCAGTACTCCCCGGAAAATCCGCCCATTTTTTTTTGTCATAGTTAGAAGCTGCACAAGTTGGAGCGCATACAAGAGCATGTCCTTCTTTCGACGGGCCTAATTTTTCAATGTTAGCAGCATGTCCACAAGAAGTGCGACATTTACCCTCATAAAATTTATAGTGCGGCCATTTCTTACTCTTCTCCTTACAGGCCTTCTCTATCGGGGGGTTAGTACATTTAAAGACCCGGCTACAACAAACCTTACCTGTCTCTTGTACTTCGAAGACTTCAGTACTCCCCGTAAAATCCGCCCATTTTTTGTCGTCATAGTTAGAAGCTGCACAACTTGGAGCGCATATAAGTAGATGTTCTTTATGATACTCCAGGTCTAACTCGGCTCTATACTCCGGGCCTAACCCGACAATGTTAGCGGCGTGTCCACAAGAAGTGAGACATTTATCTTTATAAAATTTATAGTGCGGCCATTTCTTACTCTTCTCGTCACAGGCCTTCATTATCGGGAGATCAGTACATTTGGCCAAAGGGTTCTGTTTCGATTCCTGTTCTTGTTCCTGTTCCTGTTCCTGTTCCTGTTCTCGTTCCTGTTCTCGTTCTTGTTCCTGTTCTCGTTCTTGTTCCTGTTCTCGTTCTTGTTCTCGTTCTTGTTCCTGTTCTTGTTCCTGTTCTCCGTTCGGATCAGGGTCTGTACTATACGGAGAACAGCGTTCATGTTTTTTTATGTATCCCTCTCCACACTTACTACTTGGTTGTTTAGGTTGAATTTTTTCTTGATGTCTGTTTGAAGAAACTCTTTCATCTCCACAACCGACGATAAAAATTATTAAAAATAAATAACAAAGATTTTTCACTAAATTCATTATAAGTTATCTTTTATTATTATGTCAAATATGGTCAAAAGAATTTTTATAAGGTATAGCGTTCTAAAGTTCTTTGGAAGATTTGATCGGTGCTTTGAAGGAAAATCTTTTTTATTTCTTCCGAAGATGGATAGGGGATTTTTAAATGAATATCTTTTTCTTTCATAAGAGATACCAGACTTGAATGAAGGTCTTTCGGTAAACCCTTTTCCTCTCCTGCAAATGAGGCCTTTTGAACAATACTGTATAGTTCTTCTCGTGAAAAGTTTGTTTTTTCAATAAGATAATGGAGGTAAAAACTTGAGAGATACGCACTCTCTTTTTCAACTTTTTCTTCTATACGCTCCTTAAAAAAAATAAGGTTGTTAATAATATTTTTCAAACGTTTGAGACAATAGTAGAGGATACCAAAATTATCGGGGAGGTAGAGTCTTTCCGTACTTGAATGGCTAATATCTCTCTCGTGCCATAAAACAATATTTTCATTGGCAATAAGATAATGAGAGCGAAGAAATCTGGCCATGCCTGTAAGATTTTCCGTACCGATAGGATTTTTCTTGTGCGGCATTGTCGAAGAGCCTTTCTGTCCTTGGTCAAATCCTTCACAGAGTTCTCCGACTTCGGAACGGTGGAGGTGACGAATTTCAACGGCAAATCTCTCAATAGCAGAAGCAATAAGAGAATGTATCCCTATAAGTTTGGCAATTCTATCTCTTGGGATAACTTGTGTAGAAACGGGTTCAACCTGAAGCCCGAGAGTTTTGGCCGCATTTTGTTCGGCCTCCGGGCCTATGACCGTATAATTTCCGACAGATCCGGAAAATTGTGCCGTGAGGTCGTTGTCATAAAATTGTTTAAGTTCTTGATAGCGTCGAGATAATTCAGCGTAATGGCCTAAAAATTTAACACCAAAACTCATGGGTTCTGCAAACATACCATGACTTCTTCCCAAGCAAATAACATCTTTCATTTCTAAAGATTTATCAAGTATACATTTTAAGAGGTCTTTAAAAACAGGAAAAATTTTATCTAAACTTTTCTTAATCATAAGATTTTGGGATGTATCGATGATATCGGAGGAGGTAACGCCAAAATGAAAGTATTTTGAGATTTCCGGTTCCATATTTTCCGTAATAGACGTACAAAAAGCTATAATATCATGTTTTACGGTCTCTTCGATCTCTTTAATTCGATCAACGCGAACGACGGCACTTTCTTTTATTTTATCACTGATACCCTGAGGTACTTTTTTCCCTTCGAGGGCCTTGAGGATAGCAAGCTCAACCTCCAAAAATGTTCTAAACTTGGATTCATCTGTCCATAGAGAGGAGATTTCTTTTTCTTTATATCTTAAGATCATATTATCCTTCTATCAAATTATACTACTTGTTATGGAGAGGAACTTGCAAGAGAATTAAAGTTTTCTCCTGGAAAATCTTCCCGTCCGAGAAGAGTAACAAGGTCTACTTTGTCCTTGAGATGATACCACTTGGCCTTGGCCAGAGCATTAACGGCATCTCCTTTTTCTCTAAGGGCGTGGAGAAAATTAACAAAAGGAGTCTTCCCCGAAAGATAGTTTTCTAGTGCCGCATCAAAATATTTTTCGGCATTGACAAGTCGTAATTCTAACACTTCTACGTTGCGTTCATAGTTTTTTATTTGAAAAAAAAGTTGTTTGGCCTGTATTTGTGCATAATGACCAGCGTGTTCAAGTTGTTTATAGGCCAAGGCCTTTCCAATTCTTTTTTGATGTACGTTCCTTGCATTTAAAAGTCCTCCTTTCCCCGTAAGAGACCAAGTGGCATAGACTTTGGCCACCACATCAATATGGGAATTGTTCGGTCTTGTTAAGTAACGTGCAGAGTTTTCTCCGTTGGCAAATCGATAGTGATATGCTCCTAGATTGACACTAATTTTTGGAAGAGGGAGATTCTTTTTTTGTTCTATTTTAAAATTTCTTCTAGAATTTTGCTCGTTAACTTTTGCAGTAAGAATATCGGCATTACCTTCTTTGGCCATACCAAGAATTTCATCTAATGAAAATTGAAGTTTTTTAAACAAAAGAGATTCTTTAACATAGTAATCCGTATCCGGAGGGCCTCCAAGAAGATTTACAAGATCATCATTAATGCGTTTATATTCTGCTACGGCCTTATGAGAGAGGTCTTGAGTTCTGAGAAATTCTGTTCGCGATTGATAGTAATCTTGAGAAGAGATTTTTTTTAATGCAACCCTTTCTCTGTTGAAACGATAGATGAAAGAAACATGCTTTAGTTGAGTTTGTCTGCTCTTTCGTTGTTCATTAGCTGTAATGAGTTCAAAATATTTTTGGATGACTTGGTGGCGAAGTTTTTTTCGGTGTTCTTCTAAGATTTCAAGATTTCTTATAAAAGTTGATTTATCGTTTAAAAATTTGAGATAGTCTTTACCCCAATTAAAAAGAGTATAATCTCCAAGATTCAAGGATAGGGTTCCTGTAGGAGTAGGAGGTGTTGCATTGTTTGTTAAAGAACCTTCTTTGAGTCTTGCGATTTTGTGTTCTGCTACCGTAAGAGAAGTGGAAAGTTGAGGAATCCAAAATGATTCTTTTGTATCTTGCCAGCGAAGTTGGAGAATCTCTCGCTCAAATTTTCTCTCTTGCTCGGAGTAATTAAGACGAAAACTTTGCTCAATGGCCGACTGAAGAGTTATGGGTTCGTATTCCTTAACTTTATTTGATGTATCTTCTCGGGAATCGGATGTTTTCTGAACGCCGTCGTCAGGTTGTGCCCACACGAGAGAACCGATGACGACTGAAAGAAGTAAGAACACATTCTGCATCAATCAAACCTTCCGTCCATGAGGCCTTATTACATGATAGACGAAGAAAGCATGATTGTAAGGCCTACTTCCTTTTACAGCAAACCGCATTTCTCCCTACGATTTCGTAGGCCTTGGAATTTCCGGAAAAATTCTCCCATTTTTTATCGCCATAGATACTCGCACTACAACTTGAAGCACATATCAAAAGATAATCTTTTCCCTCAATAGGGCCGACGCTTGCGCGACGGGCCGCTTCTCCACAGCTAGGTAGGCAGATACCGCTACCGCTAGGAGATTCTCTCTCATTTACAGTACAGGGGCCTTGCGATAGAATTGGTAGAGAACCGCAGCCACCTTGAGGTTCTGCAGATGAGCAACCGCTTGTTCCGTCTGCCTTAAGAACACAATCATTAACAGAGCAATCATTTGTTCCGTTTGTACAAGTAACTTCTCCTTGAGGGCCGATACTTTTCACTCTGAAATTTAATCCACAAAATTGGCAATTTTTCCCCCAATAGTTTGGAGTACAGCTATTTGTAGTTGCATCATATGTACCTTTAATTCCTTCTGTTGCGTCGCATAGTTTCTTGATGGTTTCAATCGCCACAGTTCTCTTTACCGTTTCTCGTTTACAGATCCCCACTATATCATCCCAAGCAGCGGCCCCTCCCATATCAATACACAAGGCCCTTTCCGCCTCTTTTTGTCCAAAAGACACATCTGCAACACAAGATTTAATTTTTTTTGGACTGACCGTTGTATCAACGACTCCCGTAAAAGTTATACTTTTATTATAACCCTTAACCTTACTACCGGCCTTGGCCCGAGAATTCTTGATTGCTAAAAGAACACTAAATTCAAGAAGGCGTAAAACTTTTTTTCCCTTAATAGAGCTAACTCCGGCCGTTTCCACTTGTTGTCTATCGGTAATCTCTCCTTTATCTTTGATAAGCATTTTTCCGACCATAACACTCTTCCCGTATTTAATGTGTGAGCGATTGAGAGCATTTTCAGCAGTAGCATTACCACTAAGAGCATTGTCTATAGAAGTATCCGCCCCTGAAGATTCAAAATACTTTTCTCCTCCCAAACCTTTGATCGCACTAATAGGTGTCCCCGCTGTTGTCAGGTCTTTGTCAAGAATAGTGGCCTTACAAATTTTTTGATTGTTCATAAGTTGTTCTATGGTTCGACGGGCATTGACCAATTCATCTTCCTTACCGGCCTTACTTGTCATATCGGCAAGTTGCATAGTGCCTATAATAAGTACTCCCGTTATTCCAAGACTGATAACAACTTCCGCAAGAGTAAAAGCACTATTTTTAGTAAGAATTTTTCTCATAAACTACTATTTTAAGATGTAATGATATTTTTCAATATAAGGAAATTTTTACTAACATGGATGTGTAGGAGATAAGATTGATCTGATAAACATCAACACATTCTTAGGCAAATGCTTTTCCGTAACCAACCCAATCAATTTTTTTGCAAAAGAAAGTTTTGTCTCATCGACGACGCATTCAAAATCAAAGAGGAATTCTTCTTCATTTAAAGGGCCGTTTCTCGATCTTAAATATAGAATTTCTCCTGTTCTAATGTTGTGCTCCTCTCTCCATTCAACAATATTTCCTGCAAAAAGAATCTGAAATCCACTAATGCCTCCATTTTCATGGCACCAAACAAAAGTCTCAAAACCCGTATCTGAACAAGTCCAGGCCTTAAGGCCGGAAGGGAGGTCTATCTCTAAATCACAAATATTTTTTATCCCTTTAATTAGACTTTTGGGCCCTAAGAATTCGTTGAGGCCTTTTTTGAGTTTCTTATCCTGAAAAAACCTCACTCCTAAAGTTTGGCCCTTCACCCATCGTACCTCTCCTTGTACTCTAAGAGATTCTCCTTTTAAACGAATCCATCCCACCAGGATAAATCCGACACAATAAGAGTGCTCACCCTCCTTGAGGGCCAATCGCATACCCTCTTGAGAAACGTCCCTCACTTCAAATGTTTTCCTATTACTTTTTCCGTCTTCTCTAAAAGTTAAAGGCGTAAAGGGTAATCGAGGAAGAAATTTTTTTTCACTCTTTTCATCTTGCCTGAAACGAATAAAATCCATCATATTCTCTCTTTTCAGAATGGCCTAAAAATGCATTCATTTTTTACAATGGGCAATTTTTTTGCTAATAATATTATTGTGGTTTAATCAAATAAATCAAGGAACATATTATCGAAGCGGTAAAAAAAGATCATAGTGATAGTCAAAACGATGAATGGGATGTTGATAACCTTCCAAACAGGTTAACTATGTTTCGCATTCTTCTTATTCCCTTTGTCGCTCTTCCTCTTATAATGATTTCTCTTAAATTGCCCTTGGGAAATGCTCCGGAAAAAATACTCGGCCCGCTTGCGGCCCTATTTTTCATCATTGCAGGGATTACTGATTTTCTTGACGGATATATTGCAAGGAGAAAAAAACTTGAGACGGCCTTTGGAAATTTTCTCGATCCAATCGCAGACAAATTTTTAGTTATTACCTCTCTTATTCTCCTTCAAGACTTAGGGAGGGTTCACGCTCTTGTTGTAGTCATCCTTGTTCTAAGAGAGTTGTTTATCACTTCTCTCCGATTGTTGGCCAGTGAAAAGAAACTCAGTTGTCCAGTCGAATGGTCCGGCAAATGGAAAACGACCGTTCAAATGACGGCCATTCCATTTTTAATGGTCTACTATGATATTTTCGACATACCTACGGCCTTAGTCGGATCCGTTCTTATTTATATCGCTTCTTTTTTATCTCTCTATTCTGCCTTTCATTACGGAATAAATCTTATCAAAAAGCTCAAACTCAAGAGAAGACAAAAAAAAGCGCAGAAATGAATTATACCCTGAATTCACATAACATATATGAAGCTCTCCCGATAGTGAACGTAGAGACCTAATGATGAAGGCAATCAATTATATAAGGAAAAACGATCCCGGTTTTAACTGGCGTCGTTTAATTGAAATAGAGGAAAAAATAATCACACACGAAGAGGAGAGAATCATGTTTTCACTAAAAGATACTCTTGACGAAATGATGGAAAAAGGTATCAAAAAAGGACGATAGGAAGGGCGAGAAGAGGGACGAACGGAAGAGCGCAAAAAAATTGCGCTAACCCCTACAAAAGCTGAACCTACAAACGCTCGGGTGAACTCTACACAAACATCGCTGCTGGAGCAAGTGCCCCCCCGCTATACCTCCAGCCATTTTCGTCGCCGTGTAGGGAAGATGCGCATACTGTTCCATTCTATCTTCTTCCGCCGCTGCCACCCCAAATAGACATTGCTAGGCGAGTCCTTATTTGAAGGATTTTTTTTGATATAGGGCTCATATAAGGCAAGAGGGGCCCTAATTCAACCTATACCTGTCGCACTGGCAACGTCCATCCGAGCACTGCATAGCTTAATAGCGCGTAGCAAAATACAACCTAAATTTTTCTATACAATTTCTCTTAGTTAACGGATACTCGTCAACATGGAAATGATTTCCCCATCATTTGCACCATTATCTCAAAATTTTTGGGCAGATATGTCCCCTCCAACAGATATTTCAGAATACGGTCACCTTATCGACTGGCTCTTTAACTATACGACCTACATGAATATATTCTTCTTCACCCTCGTGTGCGCAGGACTCTTTGGCTTTTCCTTTTTTTACTATTGGAAAAGACACCCTATCCCCTATTATACCTACGGTAATAAAAAACCTCATATCCTTGCGGCCACGGCAATCGGTATGGCCGTTTTTGTAGGCGTGGATATGAACATCACGAGAATATCCAATAACGATTTTCTTAGCGTTTTTGGAAAATGGCCTGATACCAATGAAGATGTGGAAAAGATTGAAGTTCTAGGGCAACAGTGGGCCTGGAATTTTCGTTACGCCGGGGTTGACGGACTTTTTAACACGGATGATGATGTCGTCACTTTGAATGACTTTAAAGTTCCTATGGGGAAAAAAATTCTCTTTCAAATAACGTCTAAAGACGTTATTCATTCCTTTTTCCTTCCCAATGCTCGAAGAAAAGTCGATGCTATTCCCGGGCGCCTTACGAGGATGTGGGTTCAGTTTAACAAAACAGGACGCTTTGAGGTTGCTTGCGCTGAAATGTGTGGTGTTTACCACTACAGAATGGCGGCTGGTTATTCTACGCTTACACTGGAGGATTACAGGTTGTGGCTTGCAGAGGCCCAAGAAAAGGCCTTGGAGACAAATGATCCTGAGAATGCCGACCTCTTTTGGGGTTGGAAATGGGATGAAGGAAACAAACTCTAGGAGCATTAAATCGTGACATTCTTTGAGCAACATATTCACAAGGCCCCGACAACATTTCTCTCAAAATATATTTTCACCTTCGACCACAAAGTCATTGCCAAACAATTTCTTTGGTATGGAATTTTCTTTTTGGGTATCGGCGGAATTATGGCCCTTATGATTAGATGGACTTTGGCCTTCCCCGAAACACCTTTTCCTGTTATAGGAACCTGGCTCTTTCCTGAAACCGGAGGTATTGTCCCTCCGGATACCTATGCCATGCTTTTTACCATGCATGGAACAATTATGATTTTTTACGCCATTACACCAATCCTCATCGGGGCCTTTGGCAACTTTTGTATCCCTCTCATGATCGGTTGTAGAGACATGGTCTTTCCCCTTCTCAATATGCTCTCTTTTTGGATGGCCGTTCTCTCCGGACTCGTTCTTTTATCCTCTCTCTTTACTCCCCTTGGTGCCGCGGCCGCAGGATGGACAAGCTATCCCACTCTTTCTACCTTGATTGGCTCTCCGGGGACAGGGCAAACACTTTGGACCTTGGCCATTTTTATCTTTGGAATTTCCTCAACGATGGGTGCTATCAATTATATTACAACGGTTATCGTCCTCCGATCTCCCGGCATGGGCTACTTTGATATGCCTCTCACCGTTTGGGGACTTTGGCTTACGGCCATTCTAAACGCTATCTTTTTACCTGTTCTGGGGGCCGGGTGCCTTCTTTTAATTTTTGACAGAATTTTTGGAACTCAATTTTTTCTGGCCGGTGCGGCCGCTACTACGGGGTCGGGAGACCCTATTATGTTTCAACATGTCTTCTGGATTTTTGGCCACCCGGAAGTTTATATACTTATTCTTCCCGCTTGGGGGATTGTCTCCGACTTCCTATCTTTTTTTTCTAGGAAACCGGCCTTTGGGGCAAAATCCACGGCCTTGGCCATGACCTCTATTACCGTTTTATCTACATTGGTCTATGGTCATCATATGTTCACTACCCAAATGAGCCCGCTACTCACTCAAACATTTATGACTCTTACCATGACTATTTCCATTCCCTCGGCCATATTTTTCACCAACTGGTTGGGAACACTTTGGAAAGGGTCTATTCGCTTTGATTCGCCTATGCTTTTTGCTCTTGGTGTTGTTTTTGTTTTTGGATTGGGAGGACTTACGGGGTTATACCTTGCAACGGTTACAACAGACCTCTATTTACACGATACCTATTTTGTCGTGGGACACTTTCACTACACCATGGCGGCCTCTGTCCTTTTGGGAGGGTTCGCTGGGATTTACTTTTGGTTTCCCAAAATGTTTGGAAGAATGCTCAATGAAACCTTGGCCCAACTTCATTTTTGGTTCACGATGATTGGTCTAAACATTGTCTTCATGTTGATGATGGTTGTAGGTTATGCAGGAATGCATAGACGACTTTACAACCCCTTTATCTATGAATTTCTCCAGCGATTGGCCCCCATAAATACTTGGATTACCTATGGGGCCATTATAATGGGAGTAGGACAGTTCTTTTTTCTTTGGAACTTTTTCTCGACCATTTTTGTAAAAAGGGATAAGGCCGAGAAAAATCCATGGCGTGTGGGAACACTCGAATGGACTATTCCTTCTCCTGCTCCTCATTACAATTTTCAAGAAATTCCCGTGGTTAAATGCGGTCCCCATGAGTTTGGAAATCCAAACTTAGAAGGTGGCAGAGATTTTCAATATCAAACTGAAGAATTGGCCTAGGAAAAAACCATGGACGTCTACAAAAAAGCTGTCTCTTCCATCGTTATGACCTTGGTTCTCGTATCCTTTTCCATGCTTTTTGCTACTCTTTTTTTAAGCTACTTTATTATTCGCTCTAATAGTTCACAGTGGCCACCTATGGGAATGAACTCCGTGAACCTCTTCCTTCCCTCTTTATCGACACTCTTGCTCATTTTTAGCGGATTTTTCTACATGATTTTTGAAAAATATTATAAAAGAGGTCGCTACAAACTCGGCCTTTTCCGGTTGTCTTTTTTTTGTGGAGTGGCCTTTATGATCGGTCAGTTTGCTTTTTGGCGGTCTCTCAAAGAACAGGGACTTTATGCCGGTTCGGGAATTTTTGGCTCCATTATCTACGGGTTTACATGGATTCACGCTGCCCATATCTTCTTGGGACTTTGCCTTTTTGTAGGTTTACTTCCCACGATAAAACGAAAAGAGTACTCTTTAGATTCTATCTTGAAGATTCAAAATGTGGGAACATTTTGGCACTTTTTAGGAATTGTTTGGGCCGTTATGTTTGTAGGACTTTTTCTTTATTGATTTAAGGAGTCGAGAAGGAGAATGAAACTGCTTTTATTCTTTTTAATTTTGATGCTTGTATCCTGTGAGGATCAAAACACGTTTAAGGAGGATGTTGTTTTTGCCGGAAATCTCTATGTCAAGGCCGATCATTTAAACTTAGGGAAAAAAATTTACACTGAATATTGTTTGGCCTGCCATGGAGTGGATGGCAAAGGCGACGGCCCTGCTTCTGGAGGACTCTATCCTCCTCCAAGAAACTTTACTCTTGGAATTATAAAATTTGGCAACGTTCTCTCCGGAGACCTTACTCACGATGATATTTTAAAGATACATCTTCAACGCGGCCTTAATGGAACGGCCATGTTGCCTTGGGATTTATCGGAAACTCAGGCCGACGCCGTCATTCAGTATGTAAAAACCTTTGCTCCTAAAGTGTGGGTGGGAAAAGATAAAACACTTGGTGAAAAAGTAAGGATGACCACTGATTCCTTCGGGTTGGCGAGGAAAGGATCGGCCGTTGAGCGAGGAAAGGCCGTTTACCATGTGAACGGAAATTGTCAGGCCTGTCATCAGGCCTATGTGTCCAAAGAAGAATTGGCCCGTCTCTCTAATCAATTGGAGGAGACCGATGAGTATTCTCCAAGAGATTTTGACAACGACATCTACGCTCTCAAATTACAAGATTCAGATCATGGATATAAGATTATTCCTCCGGATTTTACTTGGCATGAAATGCGTTCTGTTCAAAGTGTTCAAGACATTTACTTAAGAATTGCAGCAGGGATAGGGGGAACGACGATGCCTCCTTGGAAAGACACTCTTTCCGATGAAGACATTTGGGCCGTATCCTACTATATTCAAAGCTTGGCCGATCTAAAAAATAATCGTGAAGACCGCCGCAAGCTTCGGGCCATGATTAAAAAAGAAAAAGGAACTTCTGTTGAATAACTTATCTCCGGGACGCTCAAGACAATCTTTTATTGTTGAACGCTTGGTCCAAAGAAAATCTTTTTGGTGCATTTTTACTATCGTCATGTTTATCTATCCTATTTATCGCTCTTTAAAAAGAGAGCTTCCACCTCCTCTCCCAAAATTTCATCAGGTGGCCCCTTTCCGTTTGACAAACGAATTTAATCAACCCTTTGGTACGGAGGAACTCCAAGGAAAAGTTACCATTGCAAGTTTTATGTTCACCGCCTGTCCCACTGTGTGTCCGGGACTCATGAAAAATATGCAGAGGATTCAAAAGAGAGTTAGAGGACTTGGCAAAAATATTGCTTTGATAACGTTTTCCGTCGATCCGGAAAATGATACTCCGGAAGTTCTTCACCGGTACGCTCGTACACTTCATGCCAATCCTTACGTTTGGAATTTTCTTACGGGAAAACGAGAAGATTTAAAGAAGATTCTTATAGAAGGGTTTAAAGTTCCCATGGGTGAAGAGAAGGTGCCGATTACAAAACCTATAGGAAACGATGAGACTACTTTATGGGATATTGTTCACACGGGAAAGCTTGTACTTTTAGACGGTCAAAGTTTCATTAGAGGCCTCTATTCGACGGATAAGGATAGTATTAATAAACTTATGATAGATGTAGGTCTTCTCTACAACAGGGCCGTCTATTAATAATCTCGGAGGTTTTGTGTCTCAAAATAAAACGTATGTCAGTCACAAAAAGGAATATTTTATTATTTTTGGACTCTTGAGTTTTTTTACCGCTGTAGAACTTTTTATCCCGGAGCTTAAGACCGACAAATTTATCAAAGGGACGGCCCTTGTGATTGTTGCTGCTATTAAGGCCTTTCTCGTGGCCTATTTTTATATGCATCTCAAGGATGAAAAAGTGTGGTTAAAGATCATTGCCTGTGTTCCTTTGTCGGCCGCCCTGTTTGCTGCCGTTGTTATTTTAGAATCCCTTTATCGATAATAGGAGTTCTCTATGAAGACTGTTAAAAAATCTTCTATCGAATCGACGAAACCTTTAGAAGGGATAAAAAATGATCAGTTTGCCATGCCAACTTTCGGTCTTATCGCTGTTCTTGTCGTGGCCCTTTTTGTATTAAAATTTTTTATTTATACAAAAGATTCTAAAAGGCACGGGAAATAACAATAGCTGAATTCACATACGTTTGACAGATGTTATCAAAAGGCAAGAAGTATAGTATACTGAGAAATAAAATACACAACTTACTTAACGAATTGAGAGGAACCTTCCTGCTCGGATTTCAAGAGACGAACTCATTCCATCATTTTGGAACCGGTGCTTCCAAAATGTGCGCAACCACTTTGTAAAAGTGATAGATTTTCGAGGTATGATTATCTGCCGCTGATTCCCTAAATTCCAATGTCTCAAGGTCATTCATATTTGGCCTAACGTCGACCAAAAGACGATGATTGTCAAAAAGGAAGTGAAACGGCCCATAGATTCCGTTTCTAAAATGCAGAACCTGGGCGGTAGTGCTAAAGGGAACTAATCTGCGATGGGAGGAACCACCCCATGGTGGGGGTCTGGTATAGGTACCGGTATAGCGCTGTTCGACTCTCATATCTAAGATGTGGACATTAGTTTTTTCCCACGGAAGGTGATATGAACCGGAAAACACGGACTCGGGAAGGAGTCTTAGGGTATGCCCGAAGGCATGGAGAAGAACATCTCTTCTCGATGTATAGATAAATATATATTCTTTTCCGTCGATAAAATTATCGTCTTGTCTAATTTGCGACGGATGTTGTATCCAAATAGAGTCATCTACATCGTTCGTCTCTTTGAGTGAGGAGAACTCTGCATAATCTTTTCCTAATTTCCTTAATTCACCGTCAAGTGATAATTCAACATCCTCGCCAAATTGTTGCCTGAGGAAATCGATAATATTTGTTCCCGGTCTAACGTAAAAGACCTCTTCACCTTGTGACGTAGAGGTATATACTCTCGCATAGTCCCTATATAATAGGGCGAGCAAACTCGGGGAGTGGTTTCCCTGTTCTTTAAATTCGGAAATTTCAACAAGATTTAGTTTTGTCATATCAAGTTGGCCTGCATTAATCGAAAGATTTCCCGACTGTTCATTTGATCCACTACTTAAGGCAACAGAGCTTCCGTCAAACTCTCGAAGAAGCATAGGTTCAGCTATAGGTATCAACTTTTCAGTTTCAAAATCAAAGTGTTTTACAGACAGAACGACATCTTGAACTAAGAAATTGTTAAACGATTTAAGTTTATAAGAGACCTGAATATTATCGTATGGGCCCCTGCTTGGCATTCTTTTAAGTTGTTCCTCAAGTATTCTGTTATCTATGTAGGCAGAATTTAAGGAGGTACGATAATCATCTCCCAAAGAAAAACTTTCATTTAAAGGAAGGCCTCTGGAAAATTTGTAGACGGCCTTATCCTTAATAAGGAGATTTCCCTTAAGAGTTGCGGTTGTTGAGGGAAGTTGCACTCTCGCTCCTAACTTTAAGTTTTTTTTGTAAACAACCGTATTATTTGAAAAGTCTTCTCTCATAAATATATTTAAATTGCGTGTGTTCGTAGAGAGGTCTCTCCAATAGGACCAACGATCCTCATTTTGAAATTGCCTCTCTTCGACAAAATCCTCAACAAAACTGAGAATCTCTTCTCTTGACGTGTGAACAAAGAGATATTCCTCTCCGGCCGAAAAAGTATCGTCTTCGGAAATCCTTTGAGGGTATTGTATCCAAACTCTAGGATTTGAATCATCCTCTAAATTGATAAGATCGTTCAGAGAAGAACATTCAGCGATATCTTGACCTAAGGCCTGCAAGGAACCATCGGAAGAGAGAGAGACGATATTAAATCGGTTTCTTAAAAACGAGAGGATAGACACACCCGGTGTAACGTAAAATACATTTTCTCCCTGAGATGTATGAATATAAACACGAGCGTTTTCTCCATGTAATTTGTGTTGACGGTCTTGAAAATCAAGGCCGTTTTCTACAAAGCGGGAAATGCTCAGAAAATGTAGGCCGTTATTTTCAATATCATCTTTACTGACAATTAAATTTCCCGTAAGTTCTCTCCTCTCTTGAGTAAGAGTACCTTCTATATTGTGTAAGAGAAGTTCAACACCTTCCGTAGGTTCAAATCTATTTTGTTCAAAGTCAAATCTTCTAAGAGTCAACGTGATGTTTTCAAAAGATGAAAGGGCCAGACGGCGTATTTCATAGGGAATAGTGACTGATCCTTTATCTTTTACTTTATCAAAGAATGTGTTTTTAAGAGAAAAACGATAATCGTCTCCAAGAGAAAAGACTCCCTTAAGTTCTCCTCCTTGAGCGAATCGATACATGGCCTTATCTCTTATGATGGAGTGAGGTTGCAAATCTTCCAGTGGAGATTGCAGATCTAAGGCCCGTTGATAGACAATATCTCTTTGAGGTGGGTCTCCCGTTGAATTATCTGTTTTACCACATGATATTAGGGTAAGAAGTCCAAGAATAAAGATAAAATTCGTCATAATGATTCCTCCTCCAGAGTTTTTTGGAATAGTAGATATTGTTATATATTTTGTCAAAAGAAAAAATATGGAACTCAAGGAATAATAACGCATCTTGTCTTTATCTCAAGTGTGGCCCTAAAACCTCTTCCTTCAGGGAGAGGATATGACGCCACGCCCTTCGGCGAGAAAAAAAAAAGTATTGCCTTTTGGGCAATATCATAATATATTGGATTTGTCGGAACAAAAACCGACCTACCGTAGGGACTACGGGATGTGAAGCTCGTGGAGACGGTGTAAGACCTAGGAACTCGTGTTCTAGGCGTTTGTCGGTGAAGCAAGAATCTCCTCACTTTAGTGAGGGGTAGTTCAAAACAGAACGCTTTGGCGACCGTGGAGAGTCAAATGTTCTTGAGATAAAACCAAACAGCATGAGATTTCGTCGCGATAGGTTACGTAATTTGGCCCGCAATTTAGTTCTTACCGACCCCGTAAGATTATTCGAAATAATATTTGAAGGAATAGATTTCATTGGAGAACCAAGTATTTTTGAAATTAATGACAGTACCCTATTTCATAAAAATAGATTAGAGAACTTAATCGATAACTTAGACCTCATCGATCTAGTAAGATTGTTCAAGGTAACATTTGAGGGACACTACCTCGGAAAACCTTTTTATGGCGCATCATGCCGCATAACTATACGAAAGGAACAAAATACTGTCACAATTCACGATTGTAAAATACCCACTATCCATTCTTTTAAAGCTAATTTTCACAAGGCAGGTACGGCAATCAGAGAGGAAATTCACAAAGAAGATGTAGGTAGAGTCGCCCCCATACTGGTAAATTCTCCGTAACGGCCGTTCACATTGCAAAAAAATATGGAGAAGGCCAATTGCTTTCGCTGTCGTTATTTTAATGTGACTCATAATCGAGAGACGCCTTATGCCTGTAGTGCTTTTGGATTCCGTTCAAAGATAATCCCTTCGGTTCTCGTAAAAAAAGAAGATGGAAGGGAGTGTCTTGCCTTTAAGGCAAAGCTCTCCCCTGTTCAAAAAACGTCCGGCCGACCTTGCGGATAACAGCACCTCCAAGACATATGTCCTCCTTGTAAAAGACAATACTTTGTCCTAAAGTTACGGCCCTTTGTGGATGATCGAAGAAGATATGGGCCGTTTTTTTATTTAAGGAGAGAATAGAGCAATCTTGATCATTTTGACGATAACGAATTTTGGCCCGACACCGATAGGGAAATTCTTGAGGTTGATCTCGTTTATTGATCCACTCTAAAGGGGCCGTCCAAAGCTCTTCGGTATAAAGGGCCGGATGCTTCGATCCTCTTTCAACGAAAACCGTATTTTCTTTCCGATTTTTTTCTACAACAAACCACGCTTCTCCCGGGCCTCCAAGGCCAAGCCCTTTTCGCTGTCCTATGGTATAATACGCCAATCCATCATGTCTTCCCACCACCTTTCCTGAAAGGGTTTTCAAAGGGCCGGGACTCGATTTTATATAGCGAGAGAGAAAGGGCCGAAATTTTTTCTCTCCGACAAAACACAACCCGGTGGAATCTTTTTTTTCGGCCGTGGCCAATTCGTATTGACGGGCCTTCTTTCGAACTTCGGACTTATGAAGATGCCCTATGGGAAACAAGATGCGCTTGAGAATTTCCTCTTTAATAGTGTAGAGAAAATAGGTCTGATCTTTTCCCGAATCTCTTCCCTTCTTTAACCTAAATATTTCGGCATTTTTTTCTTTTTGGCAGTAGTGTCCCATGGCCACAAAATCCGCTCCTAAGTTTACGGCCTTGTGAAAAAATATGTTAAATTTTATTTCACGATTGCATAGAATGTCAGGATTGGGAGTAATACCTCTTTTGTAATCTCTCAAAGATTTTGAAAATACAAACTCACGGTATTCTTTTGAAAAATTAACCTGATAACAGTCGATGCTTAAATGTCTGCACACACTTTCAACGTCATAAAAATCTTTTTCGGAAGAACATATTGATTCCCCTTCTTTCTCTTCTTGCCAGTTATTCATAAAAAGGCCTATAACTTTGGCCCCTTGTTTTTTCAAAAGGGCCGCACTGACAGATGAATCTACTCCGCCCGACATGCCTACGATAACCGTTTTATTCTCCAATGACTCCATAAATAAGAGAGATAACAAAGCAGAACTCTCTTGACAAGAGTTCTTTCCCTGATCACGTTTCTTTTAAAACTTCTTGTTTCTTTTAGAGGCCGTCTTAAAAATCCATTTTTCTATAAAACTCATCTTCGAAAATGGTCTCCGTTTAACAAAAAATATCTTAAAAATTCCCTATCTACAATATAAGGCAAATTCCAATTATTGGCCTTGACAATAAAGTTTTTTTTCCTCTCTATTTTGAGACCGGGAAGGTTGCTGAAAATTTGTGTTATATTGTAGCTATAGAGGTTGCCTTTTAAATCCTTTATTTCCACGGTGTAAAGAGGTTTGGAAAAAAGATTGCCTATTGATTCTTGAAGTTTTTCACTTGTTTTATCAAGAATCATAGAACTCTTAATGGCCAAAAGGTCTTTGAGATAATTGGAAACCTTGAACTTGTTAAGTTGTCTCATTCTTCCATCAAACCATATTCCCTCTCTTTTTTTTATGTGTAAAAACGGGGAATCTCCCCCCCCCCCCCTGTAAATTTTTAGGTCACCTATGTATTCAGGCGCAAGAGCAAAAACTCTTACATCAACAAAATTTGTTATTCCCACAGAATCCATGGAATGAGAAAAAGCATCGACATGGTAAATAGCATCTCCTTGAGATGTATAGATATAAGTCGAATTATTTAGAGGATTGACAAGCCCAAACTTTATCGTATTCACTCGACCTCGAGAGTTCTGTGCCGTAATTTCTATGAGCGGAGAATCAAGGGAATAATTTGAGATATTAATGGCGTCGTGGGAATATATCTCCCTTATTTTGATGTTAGTAAGAGAGTTGAGGATATTCTCAACAGCAGCACTATCGGTTGGAAGTTTCCTAGGGAACTCCATAGACCACGAATTGAGGGTCTGAGTACCGAAGCTTTTGGAAAACTTAAAAGTTCCAAATCTATTTGTCAAAGAAAAACGTTGTATATCATTCAAGGTCTTTCGGGCAAAGAGAGTTCTATATTTTCCAATCTCCGTCTCTAGACTTTTTGGTGTTCGAAAAAACTCGCTGACTATGGTCCCGACAACAAGAAAGCAAAAGAAACTTATGAGAATGATGGTCGCATAAGTATTTCTACGCAATGTCAATCCCACAAACATCAACCAAAACCTCCTGAAAACGCTCTCTTTAATAAGAATAGTGGCATTAAGAGTTTTTTGTAAAGAATTTTATGCTTCTTCCGGAACAGAGGATGAAGGAGTTTCCTTTTTTTTCTTATAAGCAATAGATTGAAGAAAATTTTTCAACAAGGCCCTTTCTCCTTTTTTGAGAAAGGTAAAGGCCACACCAATCCTGTAGGAAAGTTTATTGGAAGAAAGGATTCGTCCTTCTCTACTGTAGTGATGGACATAGAGAACTTCAGCGTTAAGAGTAAACTTTTGAGGGATGAGAAATTCGATAACAATCGATTGACCTTCAACAAAATAGGCCGAAGAAAAAAAATACATACGATCCATCTCTATCTCAGAAATAATAAAAATACCTAAATGAATTTTATCCGTGGGAATAAGATTTTGCTGTTTGGTGAACTCAAGAATAGGGCATTTATCTTCACTTTTGCCCCCTTGAAGAATTTTAAATCTCCCTTTTCCTTCAATCGAGGATTCGTTTTGCTCTTTATCTTGGAGGTATTCTTTTTTAAACTCTTCGAGATTAATATCTTCTCTAGGGCCGTGTTGAAGGCGCTGTTTAAGGGCAGATTCAATCTCATCGCGAAGCAACCAAGTTCTCAAATGAACTTTTTTGATAAACACAGGGTCTCTGGAACTATAATATATCATATGAGCATTGTCTCTCAACTAACCTCTGATATTAATCAAAGGAAATTATTGCCCACGAAGAGAGGCAAAAGCGTTCAATGTTTTTGAAAAAAACACAGAAAAATAGATCACGGCCAAAGGAGGAATAAAAATATTGATGAAAGGAAGAGAAATAATTGCAAGAAATAACCCTCCTGCAAATGTACAATGAAGAATATGAGTACCCAAAAACTTTAGACATGACAATAGAGGGTAATTATGTCGAGACCAACTATAATCCAAGTATCCTGCACAAAAAAGCAGAGAAGAGATAAGTAAATACAACGGAATCAGAGGAGGAATAAAAGAGAGGAAAAATACCGTAACACCAAAAAATAAAAAGAGTATGATTTTTTTAATTTCATTCATCACAATAGAAAAAAGTCGTTTTATTGATTTCCCAAAAGATTCCTTTAAAGACTCCGGTTCCTCTCCCCTAACGACCCTTTCGACACGGAGACTAATCATATCGTGAAAAGGAGAAGAAATAATTGAAACAATAAGAATAAAGGCCCAAGAAGAAATAAAATAGGCCGTAAGAATCAAAATAAAATGAAGGATAATGCCAATCATATTTCCAAAGTTTTCTTGTGAAACCCAAGCACCCAATATGTGTTTTATCCATTGAAAGACCGTATCGTATATCCAAAATCCAAGGGCGCCATAGAGAATGATGCCCAAAAAAAGAGGCGCAAGAGAGAGAAGGATAATCTTTTTATCCCGCATACATACTCTTAAAGCTTCTGAAAGGGTTTTCACGGAAAAGACTCTAAGGCCCATCGAGAAGGGTCTTTAAAGGTAAACTGTGAAAGAGCGTGGAAATCTTCAAGTTTTGCATCGGAGGGAATCTTCCATACTAGGGACTTTAATAATGACCAACATAAATGCTCCTCCAATAAATGAACACTTCCCTTGATCTTGCCAAACTTCTCTTTGGCCTTTTCTATCTGTCCTCGTGCCCCCGATAAGCGGCCGTTATGGTAGTGGACAAGAGAAGTGGCCACCTGAATCACCGCCCAATAAACATATCGCGAAGGGTTGTCTCCGGCCTCTATCCAATGGCCCTCTAACTCTTCATGGCATTCCCAAAACTTTTTGGCGTTAAAAAGCTCTATTCCTCTCTTCATTTTGAGAAGATGCCCTCGGTCAAATTGTCCATCACGGTAATTCATTCATGCAAGTTTGCCCTTTTCTCAGTAAAATGGGAACCTCTACAGAAACCGAGAGAAAATATCGGGATTTGTGCTGATTTAAATCATTAAAGTCTTTTCAAGAATTCCAAACTTTGGTAGACGTGGTGTTATAAAAAAAATCAAAAATACTTTAGGAGAAACAATAAAAATGAAAAAAAATTGGGCCATAGTTCTTGTACTAACGCTTTTCTCAAATGCTCTTTACGGGCAACAAATCTTTATTAGGGAACGAAATTCAAGCAGGTTTATTGAAGTTTCCTTTTCAGAACAAGAAGAAAACAAGCATTATCTGTTTCGACTTTGTGAGGATACGGAGGAATCCCTATGTATAGCTAGACGCTCCAACATAGAGGACTTAAACCACATAATAAAATCTGCCTTACAAGAGTATGATGCTTATGATCAAAGCATAAAAACTATCGGCACCCCTTTAGCAATGGCTCTTTTTCTTCTAACGACTTTTCCAAATTTCAAAACTGTTAGACAGCTAATAAAAACTCGTTATATTTTATCGTCCCAGATCATGGGCCTTAGTGGGAACTTTGCCTATTGGATCTTCCTCATGTCGACACTTGAGCAAAAACAAAGGATTCTATCCATCCTCAAACAAACCATCACTTACGTCCACAACAACCACAGTGAATTTCTTATATCCGTTGATGATATAGACGAAGTCTGGGATGTAATCACGGATATCTTTTAAGTGGATATTCGGAAGTCTCCTCTAAAAATTCCTCTAACGATTGCCGGGCCTTGTTCTGCAGAAAGTGAAGATCAAATGTTGGCCACGGCGACCGCATTATCCCACCTCAAAGAAGTGACTATTTTTAGGGCCGGAGTCTGGAAACCCCGTTCTAGGCCCAACAGTTTTGAAGGCCTAGGAGAAAGAGGCCTCGATTGGCATCAAAAAGTTAAGAAAAAAACGGGACTTTCTACGGCAACGGAGGTTGCCCAGGCCTCCCATGTGGAGCTTTGTTTAAAATACGGCATTGATGTCTTGTGGATAGGGGCCCGAACCAGCACCAACCCTTTTTCCGTTCAAAACATTGCCGATGCTCTTAAAGGCGTGGACATCCCCGTCATTATAAAAAATCCTATGGCCCCGGATATTTCTCTTTGGATTGGGGCCATTGAGAGAATTGATAGGGCCGGAATTACAAAAATTATCACCGTCCATCGAGGCTTTTCTCACATAGAAGAGACACTTTATAGAAATGCTCCTCTTTGGGAGATACCTATGAAATTGAAAGGCCTTTTCCCCGATTTACCTCTTCTATGTGATCCGGGCCATATTGCCGGCAAGAGAAATCTTGTAGAATCTATCTCTCAAAAGGCCATGGCCTTCGGTATGGACGGCCTCATGGTGGAATCCCATATTTGTCCCGATAATGCCTTGAGTGATTCTCACCAACAAGTAACTCCCAAAACCCTTAAGAGCATTTTACAAAAGGCCTACGGAAAAAATAACTTATTTCCCCAAGATTCTTTTGAGTGTGAATTGGAAAAACTGAGAAAACATATTGACCTTATTGATAGAGATATTATTGACTCTCTGTCCCTTAGAGAGTCTATTGTCAAAAAAGTAGGGGAACTCAAAAAACAGCACAAGTTCGATATTCACCAAAAGCAGAGATTCAAAGAGCTTCTTGAAAGCAAAGTGGCCTTAGCAAAACAACGAGGACTGCGCAAGGAATACATAACAAAACTCTACAATCATATTCACAAGGAATCCCTTAGTATTCAAGAAGGCATTCATTAATCCCACCCTGTTTTTTAAGTTCGTGATACACTAAAGACATGGATCGATCTTTTATCCTTTTATTCCTTTGTCTGTCTTGTACCAACACTTGTGCAAACAAGGAACGATATATCTCTGCAACGAAAATGTGGGAAATGGCCCAAGACACCGGAGAAAAAGTTGAGTTGGTTTTCGTCCCTATGACCGCTCCGGAAAAAAGGGTAATGTGTCACCACTACAATATGCTAGGTTGTGTTCCTGGTAGCGGAAAGAGGATTAAAGTGAGAATGGTCGAGTTTTTGACCATTCAATTTGAAACTGAGTCCCAGGCCAGAGATGCGGCATTTAGATACGATCAATACCATGCAGGAAATTGGCTTTTTGATGAAGTCACCAATGAACCTGTTATCGAGCATTTTTTAAAAAAGTACTTTAGTGCCGTTAATCCTAGAAGGATTAATCGCTAGGGCCTCATCAGCAATTCTCCTTCTTTTAAATAGTTTGAAGCACAAGTTTTTCTTGGCCGTAATCTTGAAAAGAACGAGCGTACAATACCGGGTCTCTTCTTATCACTTCTTCTACATCTTCTCTTGCACAGACCAATTCTCTTTGGTGCAAAACAATATTGGCCATTTTTCTCTTCGAGGCCTCTCCGGATTGGGTTGTTCCAAACAAGTCTCCTTCACCTCTTATCTTAAGGTCTTCTTCTGCTATTTTAAGCCCGTCAGTGTACTTTTCTACGATACGCAATCTCTTTAGAGATTGAAAATTACTGCTCACAAGAAAACAAAAACCCATTTTCTCTCCTCTTCCTATACGACCACGAAGTTGATGAAGTGAACTGAGGCCGAATCGTTCGGGATTTAAAATAGACATTACCGTTGCATTAGGTACATCAATACCTACTTCAACAACACTTGTGGCGACGAGGAGGTCGATGTGATGATAACGAAAATTCTGAAAAATCTCTTGTTTTTCTTGGGCCTTAAGTTGTCCATGAACTCCGGCCACATTGTACTCGAAAAATAACTTTGAGTATTCACTTAGCGTTTTCTCAAGATTTTCTACATCGAGAACGTCGCTTTCCTCTATGGTAGGAACCACAACAAGGCCCTGTTCCCCCATAGAGAGGCGAGTTTTTACAAAGGAGAGAAATTGCCGAAAAGTTTTTGGTGTGACAATTCTCGTCTTATATCCTCTACGCCCTTTTGGCATCGTTTTAATTGTTGTTATGTCTAGATCACCATACTGGGTTAACCTTAGAGAGCGGGGGATAGGTGTTGCGCTCATAATAAGACAGTGACATCCGGAAGTCTTTTGGAGAAGCTTTACTCTCTGATTGACTCCGAATTTGTGTTGTTCATCAATAACCGCCAAGGCGAGAGATTGAAATTGAACGGAATCTTGAATAAGGGAGTGGGTTCCCACAATCAAATGAATCTCTCCTTCTCTGAGACGTTGTTTGAGAACTTTTTTTTCTTTTAGAGGAGTTGAACCTACTAAAAGACCTACTTTGTAAGGAGAGTTTTTAAGAAAATCGGAAATATTGAGAAAATGTTGATAGGCCAAGGATTCTGTTGGACACATAAGAGCACTTTGATGTTGATTTGCACAGACCATTAGGGCCGCTAAAACGGCAACACAAGTTTTACCGCAACCGACATCTCCTTGAATGAGCCTCATCATAGGTCTGCAAGATTGTAAATCTTGTCTAATATCCTCTACGGCCTTATGCTGGTCATCCGTTAGAACGTAGGGAAAGACGGCCTTGAATTCCTTCATCATTTTATCAGAAACGGTGATGGGAATTGAAGGCGAGTGGTTATTATTGCGTTTTCTCAAGAGTATTTTTATCTGTTCATCAAAAAACTCTTGATAGATCATTCTCTTTTTGGCCTTACCCAAGAGGTCCTCAGACCAAGGGCATGATTTCCCATGGAGGATTTGAAAAGATTCTCCTAGGGGGAGAAGTGATCTTTTAGTGAGGATATCTTTTGGTACATGATCTTCGATATGATGCCATGGCCGGGGAGGGATAGCATCAAAAATTTTTTTTATTTGATTTCCCTGCACGGAGTTAATAGTCGGATACCGGATAATGAGATTATTGTCTTCTCTAAGGGAATCTAGGGAGGGAATATCGTCTTTGACAACCTCCTCAAAAGTAGGGTTGGTAATTTGAAAACTATTTTTATAGATTCTTACTTTTCCCTGAAAAACAATATAGTTACAGTGTCGCAATATATTGGAGACACTTTTGTAACAATTAAACCATACGAGAGAGATATCCTCCTCAGAATACACGTCTTGCACGATTATAGTAACATTCTCAAGATTAGGTGATTTGTTTCCTCTCATCACAAAATTAGGACGGGATTGATAGCGAACAATCTTTCCAATCCCCCTAAAAAGCGTTCCCTCTTTAAGTTGGAAAAATCTTGTTACAGGCGGAGACTTTGTAATGCTGTTGGGAAAAACCCAAAGAAGACGGCCTAAAGATGTTATGTTGGCATCAAAAAGTTTCTCTACATTAACAATAGGGCCTTTGTAAGGAAGGTCTTTGAGGGAAGAATTCCAATTAAGAGATGAACATAAAGGATTGGATTTCATATTCAATATCACCTTTTGGGGCCTTAACTACAACCGTATCGCCCTCTTCTTTTCCTATCAGGGCCGAGCCTAGGGGGCCTTTGTAAGAAATGTCTCCTTTAGACAGATCCGTTTCAAATTCTCCAACAATTTTATAGGTTGAGTTTTTATTGGTTGATGTATTAATGAGATTTACGGTTGCACCAAAGACAATAGTTTTATTTGTTATCTTTGAAATATCAATAATTTCGGAGGTAGCAATGACATGCTGGAATTGAGAAATTTTGCCCTCAACAAGGGCCTGTTTTTCTTTTGCCGCATGATATTCGGCATTTTCTTTGAGATCTCCCAGTTCTCTCGCTTCTTGAATTTTTTTCTTAAGTTCTTCCCTATCTTCCGTAATAAGTTTTTGAAGTTCCCGTTCAATATTTTTTAGGCCTTTTAAGGTGATAGGGGATTTCTTTTGCATATGGATCAATGTTGAAAGAGAGAGTTAGCATCTTTTATATGTTGATTTCGTTGCCTTATTTCACAGGGGCCCCCAAGAAGGGTGAAGTACTCACAATAATTACCTCTTTCTTTATCCACGACTCGCTCGGCCTGATCTTCTCGACACTCGTTATAATACGATGAGTCATAAAATCGGCACATTTTACAAACACGAATCTTAGCGTAGCACTTTGGGCACTCATCGGAGCGGAAAATTTTTTGCGAAGTATTAATTGAAAGCGTCTGCCTACAGTTAAAACAGACAACCGAATCCGCAACCACTAAGGCACCCTCTTTAATTTAAAACGACCAACTCCTTTGTAGCACAAGAGAAAAAGAATTTGAAGGGGAAAATTCCTGTTCTTCTCGGGAAAAAAGGTGGATTTTTGGAACATTTCTCTTGTTGTATTCCTCCACGGCCCTCAAGAGATTTTCTTCATTAGAATGCGCTAGGGCCTTGGACATCACAATATTGATGAAAACCAAGGCAGCACTTCCGATAAATAAGGACCTTCTTGCTTTAGCGTTAGTAGAAAGCAACCCTCCGAGGAGGAATCCCGACCCTAGAGAACCGGTTAGCGTATTTTGCCACTTGATTTGATTGCCTTTCTGGTAGGTATCCAAATAGTGTTTAGCTATCTCGTCTTTTTCAAGATAATAACGCAATCCCTCTCCCTTTTGATTATTGCCCGTATCAACAAGAACCTCTTGAAAATTAATAACGGCCACTCGAGAACAAATGTCTTCACAATACGAAGGCATTGAGATAAAGAAGAAAATTACTATGAGAAATCCACATCCCATTATCAATAGTATAACTGCAGAATCGGCAATATGAACATCATTAAAACGGGCATTAACGTCACAAAGGCCCTAAGAAATATTGGCCGCTTACGAGAAATTGTTGCTATTTTGGCCAAACACGGCTTTGACGAGTTTGTCTCCCTAGATATTATCGGTAAAATTCCAGGCCTTGTTCTGCCTAAATCAAAAAAAAACATTATAGAAGAGCTGGCAAAAGCACAGGAGAGAGATCATTCCAAACTACTTGGACAAAGGTTGAAAAAATGCTTTGAAGAACTTGGGCCTGCCTTTGTTAAATTCGGTCAATTTTTGAGTACTAGGGAAGATATTTTTGAAGAATCTTTTACTAAAGAAATGGCAAAACTTAGAGATCAAGTACAATCAGTTCCCCTCAGTCATGTAATTGAATCCATAGAGAAGTCTTTAGGAAAAGGCCTCAATGATGTTTTTTTATTCCTAGAAGAGGTACCCATCGGAACGGCCTCAATTGGATTGGTCTACAGGGGGAAGCTCAAAAACGGTGACGACGTCGTCATAAAAGTGAAGAGGCCTAATATCAACAAAATCATCACAACAGATATCTCTATTATGCTTTTCTTAATTGAAAAGATCGAACAAGTTAGCAAAGAAATGCAATATCTCGGGGCCTCAAGAATTCTTCGAGATTTTTCCGCAAGTATAATGAGCGAACTCAATTTTAATATTGAAAGGATTAACTGCGAAAGATTTCGAGTCAACCTTAAAAAGCATGATAAACAAGGTATTGTTCATGTTGCCAAGATTTACGAAAAATATTCCACAGATACGGTATTGGTGATGGAATATCTTGACGGCCTATCTTTCAACAATCCCGAATTTTTAATAACTTCCAAAGATAATTTAAAGGATTTATTTGATAACGGCCTTAAAATCTTTTTAAAGACTTTTCTCAAAGACGGGCTTTTTCATGCCGACCTCCATGGAGGGAATATTATTTATTCCAAGGGTAAGCTAGGAATCATTGATTTTGGACTTATGGGCCACCTCTCCAAGAAAGGACGACAAACTCTTATCTTCATTGTCTACTCTATCCTGCACTCCAATTATGAGGCACTTGTCCATGAACTTCTTGATGTGGCCGAATACGATAAAGTTCCCGATGTAAATATGTTGATAACCGATGTAAAAAGGGCCGTTTCTCCCCTTGTAGGACTTACGGCCCAAAAAATTGACTATAAGGCCCTTTTCAAGTCCTGCGTGGAATGCTTACAGAGACACCGCATTTACCTCCCCAATGAATGGTTTATTGTCTTTCGATCACTCATGGCCTTGGAAGGACTGGGAAGAACGCTTAAACATGATGTTGATGTTTTTAAATTTATTGAAGAAGATATCGGAGGAGTTATTCTCTCTTCCTTTTCAACAAAAGAACTCCTTAAAGAGGCGGTATGGATGGGAAGAGATATTCTCTCAACGGCAAGAATACTTCCCCAACACCTTAAGTGGTTTTTACGGACATGGTCCAAAAGAGGCCATGCCCTTGAAATTCGACATGAAAATTTAGATCGTTATATTCAGTCGCTCACCGATTCTATCCGATTTCTCGGGTTCATTTTTCTAACAGGAATTTTTACCCTATCGGGAGTTCTCTTTATAAATGATCAAACTGTAAGAAATCTTCAAGATATTCCCATGATGAGTTGGCTTTTTTGGTTCATAGCAACGGTTAGCTTTTTTAGAACCCTGTTTCTAAGAAAAAAAAAGGTCGACTAAATCTCCCGTACTTGGAATCTGAGATGCGGCCCTTCAACAATATTTGAAAACCAAGAAGAGAATCTTTTTATCTTGGCATTTCCAAACATAATAGGGTCTATGACAAACATTTGATTATCTCTATTCACAAAAACAGTGATTCGATGATAATCATATTGAACTACAGCATTACTATGATGATGAATCTCCACACCCAACGCTCCTCCTGTAAGAGTGAGAACATAAATTTTTCCGTCAAGGCCCATGTCTTCGAGACGTTTGACAAACCTGTCTGCATAACAACTACATTCATTTTTGCAATAAATTTTGATACGATCTCTTTTCGTTATAGGTTCATAGGCATAAACTTCATTACTGTTTTGAATACGGTTAAATTCATTTTCAATAATTTCTCCAATCTCTTCTAAAGACATACCGAAGGCCGAGAAATGGCAGACAAAAAATAAGAAAATCAAACGAGCATACATAGGTATTATAGTACCATAAAATCTATGTGCTGTCAATCCCCGAAATAGAGAGGGGGGGGATATGTCGGGCCATATCTTCCTTAAAAGAAGGGCCCCAGAGCGAACAAATAAAATCTTTCGGTGTCAACCTGTAGGTTCGATTATACAGCGAAAAAACGATATTTTTCTCGTTTACGGCCGAAACGATGATACCATTTTTTGTAACATCTTTTATAAATGTTGCAAAAAAACGCCCGTCGGCAATTTTCATAAGGCCCAAAAAAAATGTGTTAACATTGTTTCCAAAAGGTACCGGGCCCCACACCTGAGGTTCGTTTAGGCCGGAAATATCGGAAAATTCGTGGACAATACCCTGAAAATCTTGTCCTTTGTTTTTGACGTAATACCCTAAGAGAGTTCCATTTTTCATTTTGAGATAAAAGTCTAAAGACGTCATGTGTTCTATAATTTTCCACTTCAGGAAGTCTCTGCGAACGACAAGGTACTTTTCCTCCTGTTCATTGTAGATTTTTTTAAGGCCCGTTAAGAATGGAGCAACGGCATCTACCTTCTCATAAGGCACTATCGTTTGACCTTTGAGTTTGAGGTTGTTCTCATAGACAACACCAAATTCAAAAAAACGAAATTTCTCAAAAAGAGAATTATTGCCCGACCAAAGAAGAAAAAAAGCGATGTGGTCTCTATAAATATCAAGGACTTTTTCAAAAAACTTTCGGAAGAGTCCTCGGCCTTTAAATTCTTCAGCAACGGCGATCCCTCCGACAAATGCTACCGGAACACGAACGTGACGATAAGAAAGCGTTTCCTCCCGCACACCGATATGCCCAATAACCTCCTCTCCTTCAAGAATAATATGGCAATTTTTAAAATTTGATTTGTGTATTAAAGGCAAAAAATCCACTAAAAACGAGTTTTCCCGATTGTAGCGAAATTCCCGTTCAATAAGAGATAGAGTTTTTTTTTCTAAATGAGGATACCGAGATAAAACAGTGAAGATCATCTTTCCGGAATCATGACACAAAACAGCTCTACACCCTCTCTCACATTGGCCGAAGCAAAATGACTGATCACATCCCCGTCTTCTCTTGCTATCATAGGAAGAATAGACTCGTTGATTCTGTCAAAAGTTTTAATGGTACTAGGTCTATAAATTTTTGCAAGAGTTTCTCCTTTGGCAAAGGATTCCCCCGGAGATTTAAGATATTCCACAAGTCCCGAAACAGGGCAATGATAGGATTTTAAATTTTTAAGGTGACAAAACTTGTAATGAGTCTCTTGACTCAAACTCTGATCTTCTTGGAACATTCCTTTAAAGGCCAAGTAGCGTAATATTCTCTGAGCATCAACTTTTGCTTCGACCAAGTTAATGCGCTCTTCACTTCCAAATTCTAGTGTATAAGAGGAAAAGGTGAAATCTCTTTTTTCTCCAAGTCTTTCAAATGTTTCTTCAAGAATATGCCAAGGGACAAATGTTGCCTCATCAATGGCCCCGGAAAAAACAGGAGGTATCAGTACGACATGGGGAAAATTTAGTGCACGGGATTCTTCTCTCCTATTTTCAGGAGCATAGAGATAACGCGTTGATTTCGGGCCGGTGTGAAGATCGAGAACGATATCTGCAGGAGTAGCAAGCTTTTGAAGAGTAAGGCACAAGGTTTCATTTTCATTCGATCCAAAATAGCTATACTTGCATTTTTCATAGAAATTCTCCAGAAATGACAATATTTCTTTTTTAAAATTCCTTTTTAATTCTTCTAGGGAAGATTTAAGGTGTTTTTTTACAAAGGCCTTGTAATCTATATCAAGTTCTACATAAGACCTATTCCAATTTTCCCCTGTAATAGGATTAAATCTTCCATATGTATAATGTCCCATTTTTCCGACAGACGCTTGAGGATTACAAAAAGGCACCAAGGTGATCATTCCCTTAAGTGAATGATCTTTGAGATAACTAAGAATCTCTTGAATAACAAGATTTCCTTGAAGCTCGCCTCCGTGAATACCGGCCTGAATATAAGCATGAGGTCCCGGCCTGTCACCGGTTACTTGAAAAACTCTGATATTTTGAGAATCTCCGTCAGAGAGTTCTCTTAAAGGAATAGTATATCGATCAAGATTATTCATTTGTACTATTGTTTTCATAATTCAGTCGTTTTGTCAAGGAGATGATTCTAGGATCCGTTGACGTTTTATAAAACATTAAAATCAAAAAATTTGTGAGGCCTTTTTTTAGAGGTAATGCAACAATGCCGGTTTAAAAACAAAACGGAGGGCCAGTCCGGCGTAAAGTCCGCTAACGACATCGTCCAAAATAACACCTGCACCATGTTGAACTTTCTTGTCAAAAATATTGGCAGGAAAAGGCTTTACAATATCAAAAAATCGAAAAAGAAAAAAAAGAATCGCCATGTTTATAAGACTAAAAGATTGAAGGAACATCCAGGCAAACGCCATTCCCAAAACCTCATCGATAACGATCCACGATGGGTCGTGTACTTGAAATTTTTTTTGCGCATTATCGGCCATGTAGCAACTAGCAACAGTTGCAAAGCAAAAAAAAAGGGCCGAAGGAAGCAGAGGCGTCTGTAAAACAGAAAGTGTAATGAAAATTGGAAGTGAGGCCAAGGTAGCAACAGTACCCGGTGCAAAGTTTATAAACCCTAGACCAAAAAAAGAAAGATAGAGAATTTCCGGAGATTTGCAACTAAAGGGTTTCTCTTTTTCCATGATTTAAAGTATAAAACCGGAACAAGGGTATGGATAGGCATTATTTTCGAGTGGTATAGGCCTCATATAGGACAAGAGCGGCCCTAATTCATCTATACCTATCGCACCGAAAACTACTGTTGTTTTCATAGAATTTCTCCTTTATATTAAAACGATAAATGAAGAGAAATAGGTATGCGTTATCGTGTAACGAAATTTTTACTAAAAATGCTCGTTCGCCTTGGATGTACCTATCGTTATGAATACATCAATAAAGAATTTAAGGAAAATATTCTTAAATTTTCTCCTCACAAGCATTATATCTATGCCATTTGGCATCAAAATATTCTTGCGGCCGCCTATATGGCAAAAGATTCATCTCATATTTTGATGGTTAGTCCGTCAAGAGACGGAGATATTGTCTGCGATGTTTTAGGTAGTTATCGCTATGTCTTTGCAAGAGGCAGTTCGTCTCGTGAGGGGAAAGATGCTATGCTTCAAATGATTCATACAATGAACACTGATAAGATTCCCGCAGGTATTGCAGTGGATGGACCGAGAGGTCCTTTTAAAATACCAAAACATGGCATTTTCAAGGTGGCCCAAAAGACTGCAGTTCCTATTATTCCTCTCTGTATTTATCCCAAAAAATTTTGGGAGCTTAATTCTTGGGATCGCTTTCGACTTCCTATGCCTTTTACGACAATCACCGTTTTTTACGGCACTCCGATCTATGTCGATCGAGATATGGAAGGTTCTTATTTTTCCGTGCTCTCAGAAAAACTCAAAGATACCCTTGAAAAGCTTGAACAAAAGTTTTCGTAAATTTCCCTCAAAGACGAGGGGCCCATGAATGATGGTTGGGCCGGGCAGGATTGAACTGCCGACTTCTACCGTGTCAAGGTAGCGCTCTCCCACTGAGCTACGGCCCATCGATAGGAAATAATCTCCAACTCTAAAATGGGAAGATATCGTTGTCAAAAATGCAATGTGTTGAAAATCATATCTGACAAATGTTTTCAAAAGGGCCACGATGTCTCATCATGAAAAAACGGCTTCATCAATCCCTCCCGGGCCTCCTCTTCGGTCAATTTCTAGAGTTTTGGTATTTCTATGCAATGGCCGTTGCAAGTCTGTTTGCGACACACACTATTCAAAGCTATCTTCCCTTTATGGCCAAGGATTTGGCCGATAGCGTGGACAATAAAATGACCTCCGTCAATGGGATGGTATTTATCTATTCGGCCCTTGGAATTATCGTTTTTAGAACACTTTCCCGCCTCTTGTTTTTTCATCCGGCAAGAATTCTTCAAAAATACCTGCGCCTTGAACTTCTAGAGCGCCTCTCCTCATGCCCACCGACTAGGTACCACAACTATAGTTCAGGGCAACTTTTTCAAATGATGGGTAACGATATGGAAGAAATAAGATCACTCATCGGTTTTGCGATACTACAAGTAAGTAATATGCTTGTGGCCCTCACTGTTCTCATTCCAAAAATCATTGATTTTCACCCGAAACTTGTTGTTGCCGTTTTACCTATGCTTGCGTCCTTTCTATTTTTTGTCACCATTATTTCAAATAACAGAAAATATTTTCGCCTTACCCAAGATTGTCAAGGAGAAGTCAATAATCTCATTATTGAAAGTTATCAAGGGAAAAAAACGATTAAAAATTACCACGCAGAGAAATCGTTTATAAACCTTTTTAGAGGCCAATGCTCTAGAGAATTAGGTTTTTTTTTTAGATCCGGGATAGGAACATCCGTATCTATTCCTCTAATTCCTCTTGGCGTCGGTTTATCTCTTTTGTGGGGTGCCCACATCATCCAAACACTCAATCTCGGCCATGGAGTACTGGTACTTTTTTTAAGCTTTATTTTTTTATTCCTAGAACCCTTGGCCTTTCTCTCTTGGATAGGTATTGTCTTTGCTCGGTCTATGGGAGCTTGGTCGCGAATCAAAGAACTCTTAGAAAACCTTAACAAAAGAAGTGCAATGGAAAAAATGATACGACGATACAATTCTTCTGAAACGGAAAAAAGCATTACCCTAAATTTTTGGGACGGAACCATGAAAATAGATATTGTCGAAGAGGCACACAATGTTATCGTTGGAAAAACAGGACACGGAAAAACCCATTTACTCTTGCAATTGGCCGAATTCTACAATTTTAAAAAAAGAAATATTTCTTATGTGGCCCAGCATCCTTATCTTTACAATGACTCTATAGAAAACAATATTTTTCTTGGAAATACTCCTACAAGGAAACAACGTGATGATGCAAAATTCCTTTTGGGGCTTTTCGGTCTCGATTATCTTAACGACTCTAAAGAGAAGCTTATGGGAATGGAGATAGGTGAAAACGGGAAAAAACTCTCCGGGGGACAACAAAAGAGATTGGCCCTTATCCGCTCTCTAATGAGCGGTGTCGATGTCTTTATTTGGGATGACCCATTTTCAAGTGTTGATCTAATTTTAGAAAAAATGATCATACAATCATTGAAAAAATGTGGACACCTAGATAAAAAAACTATCATTTTAACAACCCATCGACTTACTACGGTGAAATCCTCCCACTACGTTACCTATATTGATAAAAATAAAGGATTAATCGACAAAGGAGAAGTGAGGTGCCTTTTGAAAAAAGGACTTCCTGTATATGAATACTTCAAAAATCAATTTATTTAACATTCTTTTGTATAAAGGTTCTCATCCCCTGATGCTCATTGCATTCTTTTGCCTCTTGGCCTCAGGAGTCTTTGGATTCTTGAGTCCTCAACTTATCCTAGAGCTGGGAAGAAGTTACGGTGAAATTAGATTTATCGAATCTATCAATTCACTTCTCATACTATTTTTTCTCATTTACTGTAATCAGGTTATTTATCAAATAACACTCAACAAATATATCCAAAACCTTGTTGTAGAAACGAGAACTCAGTGCTACTCAAAATGGCTCCTTTATCATGATATTCAAACACAAAGGAATGCTACCGATGAACATTATCCCCAGGGCGAAGTTCTCTCTCACATCGTCAACGATACCGAAAGTGTTCGGGAACTAATGACATCCGGAACATTCGGTATCATTCTCAATGTTTTTTTTGTACTAACTTCTCTCGTAAGTTTTGTCACTATCAACGATAAACTCGGTATTCTTTTAGGAACTTTTGTTATCGTTTCATCAATAATTCTTTTTTGGAGTTCTAAATACATTCGGGGAGTTTTTCACGCAGTGAGAAAGGCCAGAGGAATTGTTCAAAGAGAACTTGCAAACCTGATAGGCGGCCTTAAAGAAACCTACTACACAAAACACGGTGATTATGCTCAAAAGAGAAGTCTAAAAGTGTTTGAAAATTTTTTACAAAAAATATTTCGATCAAATCTTTGGGATGCCAGTTACTACTCTTTTGCGGAGAGTCTCTACCCAATAATGCTTCTCTTTTTAGTCCTCATCTTTCCCTATAGCGCTATTGCCGATGCTGCCATTATTTTGGCCGCCGTGGATATTATTCAAAAATCTATCAGTCCCATCAAAGATATCGCTTCTAAAATTGCCAATGTTCAAAGGGCCGTAACGGGTATTCAAAGAATCAATGAGTTCTATGCAAGTCTTTCTCAAGGATACTCTTCCCCATTAGATGTACAGATAAAAGATATAACTTTTGAAAAGTTAGAGGTTCGCATTAAATATTTTAGCTATCCTTCTCTCGAAAAAGGGAGAAAATCCACCTTCTCTCTCCAAAATATAGCATTCGAGGGTAAAATAGGACAACTTTACGGTATTGTCGGTTTGTCCGGACATGGGAAATCGACTCTTCTCAATATCCTCGCAGGAAATATTGTTCCGGACGATTTTGAAATCAACTTGCACACTCAAAACGACATCATTTCCTACGGCCATAAAAATAAGGAAAAAGGGAATGATTATAGACAACAAGTGGGCCTTGTCTCTCAAGACTCACACATTTTTTCGGAAGACCTTAAATTTAACATAACATTAGGCAAAAGGACTGAAAAAGAGTTTGAATTCTTTTGGGATCATATCCGTCAACACATCCCCTACCTATCCTATTGGGACAAAAATCTCAACAAAAAAATTCTGCCAATGGAACTATCAGCCGGCCAAAGGCAACTCATCTCGGCCGTCCGTTCCTGTTTTTTGAGAAAAAAAATCATACTCTTTGATGAGATTTCTTCGGGACTTGACAGTGAATTAGAAACGGCCCTCAGGAAAAGCATTAAAGTCTTTCAAACACTAGGATTTGTTATTGTTGTAGCACATAGAGTTGAAACCATTGTAGAATCCGATCATATTTTGGTATTGGAAAAGGGAAAGATTGCCCATGCCGGCCTCCATCAAGAGTTAGAAAAAACCTCCTCTACCTATAGAGAGTTTATCAAAGAACTTAAAAATGAAGAAAGCTTTTGACATCAAAAAAAGAGTCATGTTACAAATTTAACGGTGATAAAACAATCAACTTAAGGAGTTAAATTATGTTAAAAAAATCTGTATTTTTACTAGCTATTGTATTTGCGATAGGTACAACTGTCTTTGTATTTTACAATAACAGGGCCCATTCCTCGGTAAAGTTTATTTACAAAAAACCTGTCGATGGAACCCTTGCCTTTAAGAGGGGCGATATTGAAGTTACCAATGAAGAGTTTATTAAGAATATTAGATTTGATATTTTTCGAACAAAGATGGCCCTTTTCAATATAAAAATGGGCCGTATGAAATCAATTCTGATGGAAAGACTCATGAATGAAGACCCTAGGAAAAAGGATATCACAAACGACGAATATTTAGAAAAGTATGTTGTTGATAAAGTGGATGTTTCTTTAAAGGAAATTGATGATTTTGCCAAGAAAAACAATATCCCTAAAGTCAGCGACACGTTGAAAGAAAGAATTCGTAATTATCTTTTGAATGATAAGAAGAAAATTGCTATCTCTCAATGGTTGGATGGACAATTTGAACAGACTCCCATTGAAGTATATTTTGAAAAACCACAAAGACCTATCTTTGACGTTTCCATCGGAGATTCTCCCTTTACGGGAGGGGCCGATGCTAAGGTGGCCATTGTGGAGTTTTCTGATTTTCAGTGTCCCTTTTGTGCCAGGGCCACGGAAAAACTGAATCAACTCAAAAAAAAGTATGGTAATAAAATAAAAATTGTTTTCAAAAATTTTCCTCTCCCATCCCATGCCAATGCTCCTTTGGCCGCGAGGGCCGGTCTTTGCGCTCAAAAATTGAAGGGCAATGAATCTTTTTGGAAGTTACACGATAAAATGTTTGCCAATCAATCGAAACTTAATAGAAGTGATGTAATCAAATACTCCTCTGAGATTCAGCTTGATGAAAAGGCCTTTGAGGATTGTCTTAACTCTGAAGAAATTCATAGTAGAGTTGAAGCGGATATTCAGCAGGGAAAAGACCTTGGAGTACAGTCAACGCCAACCTTCTACGTCAACGGAAGACCTGTGCAGGGCAATCAAAGTCTTGAAGTCTTTGGGGAAATTATTGACGAATTGTTGTAAAAAATCTTTTCTTTAAAAGTCCTCTTACGATTCCTAAAATGAAAATATTCTTTGTTTTTTTCTTTATTTCTTTGGCCTTTCTTTCCTTCGCAAAAGGAGGGAAAGAACAAGCGACTATGAAAGATTATGACAAAGTGATGAGAAAGATTCTCAAATATGTACCCAATGCTACTTTAAAAAGAGGATTAGAGCACTACCTTGAAATCCTCTCTATTGAAAGCTATATTAACAACGATATGTTTGCCGGAAGCAATATCGGTATCGAAAACTATCACCGACATCTTCTTGATAACAACCCTTGTTTTGCAAGGGTTGCCGAGGCCTTTTACCGAGATATAACATCGTTAAAAACGCCATGGCAATATGAGTTTGCACCATTATCCGTCGAGTCGGGAAATGGAATTTTGAGAGATTTTTCCCCAGGATGGTCTTATGATATGGCCTTGGAATATGTGGGAGGGCCTTCCAATTTGGCCTTTACTCTCTTAGGCATTTGTGGACACGACGATATAGGAATCAATGTGGTTTACAGAAATATTGTACATGACAGCTCTATAGTATGTCCTGCCCGCTCTTCAATGTTTTATGCGGCCAAGGCCTTAGGGGAAGAGGTCGATATCAGCGAAGAGCTTAAAACTAAAATTGCTGCCGTTCAGGCCCCCATTGATGGGAGGAAATCTCTTCCGGGAAAAAATTATCATTTTATGGGTGCTGCCTTTATGGCCTGTGAATTGGTAGGACGGGGCGTTTCTCCTAAAATGACCGTTATCATACAAAAATTGGCCGCATGGATTTATCGAACGATGAGAATAAGTAATTTGATCTCCAAGCAAATTGTTTTCATAGGGCCCTTGGAAGATGGATACGAGAAGTTTTCTCGGGAATTTCGGAAAAAAAACATTGAGGAAATAAGATCGGCCCGAGGAACAAAACGTGTTATTAAAAAACCTCCCGGATTTGAAGAGTGGTTATTTGAAAAAGATCGCAAGAATTTTGGCAATCTTAAAAATGTTGAAGATTGGCTTGTCGAATTCGATGCTGCAAAACTTCTCGATCATTTAGGGCCTGGAGGATGGAATCTTGGAGGAATCCAATTCCCCCATACAAATATAATGCTAAGTTTTTTTGATGATCCCGTTTCCCGCCATATTCGCCTTGGCCAAAGGAGAGAGCGTCCGTTTCGAAGAAAGCATAACAATATAAACCCAATGGGATGGCCTCAAGAGAGGTATCTCAGGGCCCAACAAAAAACCATGACTTATCTAGTGGATTGGGAATGGACCGTTACACAACATGAAATCGGCGCTTCTTTTGCAGCAGAACGCTGCCGAAAGCAACCTGAAAATTTTAAACCTGATGATCATATTGTCTGCAGCGTTTGCTATGACGATCAAGAGGCCTCCGATGATAAATTTGGAAGCAATTTTGATGATTTACTCGATAGTTTTGAGGATGAGGATATCGAGAATTCTTTACCGAAAAAGTGTGTTAGTCAATCGTTTTGATGACCGATATCATCTCCATAGCTTTTTGTACTCAGGATAAGACAAAAAGGTAGAGATGCCCATGTAATAACAAGAAGCAGAGCGACAAAAAGTTCAATACTCATAACTATTTTCCTTTTTGAAATAACAATTATACCCTAAGAATATCACGGTTTGGATAAAGAAACAATATGCAAGAAAAAAGATCATCCATTATTAATAATATTTATATTCTCATGGCAACATTCTTTTTGATTACCATGGCACTTATCTATACTAAATCAATTCTTATTCCCTTCACTATTAGTATTTTTATTTATTTGGCCCTCTCTCCCCTTATCTGTTGGTGTCAAGATAATTTGAAAATGAATCGTTCTATCTCCATTATAGTAACGCTGGTTTTTTTTCTTACTTTGGCCGGAGGAATTGTAATCCTCATTGCCAATTCTTTTGAAACATTTTTTAAAAGCGCAGATCTTTATAAAGAAAAACTTTTAGGTTTTATCCAATGGGGAGTTGATACGGCCAAAAGGTTTGATTTTGATATCAATGCTGTCAATATTAAAAATGAACTTTCCAAGCTTCCCGTTTTTAAAATCACCCAAGAACTTACCGGCGGTGTCCTCTCCTTGATAGGTAATATCATTCTTGTTGCAGTGTTTGTTATTTTCCTTCTTATAGGGGGCAATGAAGGAAGAGAGGACAATCGCCTTATTCGTGAAATTCACTTAAAGATTTCTCGTTATGCAGGTATAAAAATACTCTTCTCCTTGATCACGGCACTTCTCGTTTGGACTCTTCTCCTTTCTTTTGGTGTAGAGTTGGCCTCTGCGCTTGCGATTCTTACCTTTCTTCTCAATTTTATTCCAACTGTAGGATCCATCGTGTCCACAATGCTGCCTGTTCCTATTTTGTTGCTACAGTTTGGAATAGGCCCTGTTTTTTTTACCGTACTCATTATTTCTACGTTGATTCAACTTCTCATAGGCAATATAGTTGAACCTAAGGTTATGGGTGAAGGACTCAATCTCCACCCTATAACTATTCTTCTTTTTCTCATGTTTTGGGGGCTTGTCTGGGGAATTCCCGGTATGTTTTTAGCAGTACCTATGACGGCCGTCAAAAAAATCATCTTTGCAAAAATTGAACATACGAAACCTCTGGCAGAAATGTTATCCGGCCGAATAGGCCTATGGTAACAATAGTAACTAACCTCCTTTCAGCACAAGCAGTTGTTACGGTATAAGGAGGAATTGGTTCTACCTCAGTTTTTCTAGCGAACAAGAGGATAGCTTTTTCAGGGTTTGTGCTGTTGTATGTCTAGAACGACCACCTTGCCTAGACTTTGCAGGAAATGCTTGAATTTTCCAATAACCCCTCTTACTTTTTCTTTGGGAATCACTCTTCTACAGTTTTATCTACGGACGGCACCGTTTGTTATATTCCGTAGTACTTGCACTGATATCTCTCTGGGTATTGTGAATACTATTTGCCAATCCTTGACATCTCTCAAACTTCTCACGGTCTTTCATTTTAACATTGTTACAGGAATCCCTCTTCAATCCAAACCATTTCTTAACCCTCTTTCCTCGATAAGCTTTCTTGTACTCATCAAGTTGTTTCCGTAACACGTATATTTGAGTGTTCAATGTTCTGCAGCCTACAGGACTTACCGTATCTCCGGAAGAAGTTGAAGCTGTGTCTCTCTTAGATTGACGACATCGTGTTTTTCCGTTATGGGGAATATTTCGACAAGTCCAGAGATATTCTTTCTCGGTATCCGGTGGATGGGGGTGAAACTTCCCGGCAGAGCAAGAAGCATCAGCTCTTCCCCGATAAGTACCGCAAGCTCCGACTATGGTACTCGTAGGTGCTTCTGTTTCTGCGGGTTTTTGAGATGTACTTGAACCGGAACTGTAATCAGGTGCTCCCGGACGGGGATAAGCACATGTATAATTTCTTTTGCCTGCAACCAATTCCTCAGGCGGATGTACTTGCCACGCTACGAACCGTTTGCCATCATCTCCGGCAATAAAATCTACGGCATAAAGTTCACCTGACGTTGCACCTTTAGGGTCTCCCTTTTTTATTGAGTAACACAAAAGATCCGAATATATTTGCCCTGATAAATTCAAATTTTTTACATAACCGAATCTAGGATTCATTGAGTGGAGTTTCTGTATAACACGGTCTTGAAACTCACTGCCTTTGGTTTTCTCGGATATCCTTGGTACATTAGGGGCAACTTTCAAAGCACCGGGATGTTTTTTGGCCATTTCTTTAATGATATTAAATACATTTGGTAGTCCTGGTGTACCGGAAACGTAAGCGTTCCATAAACCCACTCTTGTAGGTTTCCTGAAAGTTGCTATGCTTGTTCCAATTGGAAAAATTGGAGGAAGCATGAAAAGAAGGAAAATATCCCGTAGTAAGATTGATTATTGGAAATGGCATATATTAGACCAAAAATCCTCAGGCCTTTCAGGGGTGAGTTATTGTAATCGGCACGGTCTAACCACAAAGACATTTTACACCTGGAAAAAGAAATTATCTTCATTAGAAGGAAAAGTTTCGCTTGTTCCGAATGAGTTGATTTCATCAAGCGACAAAGCAAGCGGATTAGTTGGGTTTAGTAAAGTGGCCCCGGTATTGAGTTGTGTAAAGTCAACTAATGCTAAGAGTATAAATCCGATTTGGTTAGCAAAATTTTTAAAGGAGCTATTACAATGAGAGGCCTGATAAGTTTCAAAAATATATATCTTTATAAACGAGCAGTAGACTTCAGGAAGTCGATAGACGGTCTTTATGGGATTATAAGTACAGAGACGGATTTTGATATTTTTTCTAAGAGTATTTTTGTATTTACGAATAAGAGGAAGAATAAGGTAAAGATTCTTTATTGGGACAAGACGGGATTTGCTCTTTGGTACAAGCGTCTTGAAAAGAATTATTTCAGATGGCCGATTAAGCTTGAAGAGGAAGTGATAGAACTTCCCCAACATCAACTGGAGTGGATATTAGACGGTATAGATATTTTAAAAATCCATCCGCATAAGGAACTTTTTTTTTAATTCTCATTAAAAAAGTTATTGTTTTTTTTGTAAAAACCTGATAAGATTTTCACTCTTAAACTTTAGATAAGAGTTATAAATGAAAACAGAAACAACTAATCTTCCCTCTGACATTCCCTCTCTAAAACTAGTTTTATCGAAGTACCACACCATCCTTTTGGAAAAGGATAAAGATTTGCAGGATCGTGATATAAGGATCAAGAAATTACTTCAAGACAACGTCTATCTTCAAGAACAAGTTTCTTATTTTAAATCGTTAAAGTTTTATCCAAAGTCGGAGAGGTTACGAGATAAATCTGAAGGTCTTCAAATGGAACTTTTCAATGAAGCGGAACTTTTTTCCGATAGTGCCGTGAAGAAGGAAGAAGAGGATTCCGAGGAAAAAGAGTTAATCGACATTCCCGGTCACAAGAGGAAGAAGAGGGGGAAGAGGAGGAAGCTTCCGGAGTATCTTCCGAGAGAAGAAGTTGTGATTGATCTTCCCAAAGAGGAAAAGCAGTGTAGCAAGGATGGGAAGGAACTGACATGCATAGGCGAGGATATATCCGAGAAGCTGGAGATTATTCCTGCAAGGATGAAAGTGATTAGAACGATAAAGAAGAAATATGTGTGCAAGACCTGTTCAGACGGAGTAAGGAGTCCCCCGACACCTTTAAGTCTTTTTCCAAAAGGTTTTGCGACGCCGTCACTTATTGCGCATATAGTTACCAGTAAATATGTGGATGGAATCCCGCTGTATCGTTTAGAGAGTGTGATGAGGAGGCACGGGATAGATATAAGCAGGGTAACGATGTCGAGATGGATGATAGAGGTTGCAGAAAAGCTGGCCCCATTGGTAGAGATTTTGAGAGAGGAGTTGCTTTCTTCGTCTTACATACACTGTGACGAGACGACGGTACAGGTTTTAAAGGAAGCAGGGAAGAAGGCGACGACAAAGTCATATATGTGGGTACAGGGTAGGAGTGGAAAACATCCGATTATTCTGTTTGATTATGATCCTACAAGGAGCGCAGAAGTCCCCAAGAGATTATTTAAGGGATATAAGGGGTATTTACATACAGACGGTTACTCGGGTTATAAATGGATAGATGGTGAAGATGGAATTGAACGCTTGGGTTGTATGTCTCATTGTCGAAGGTATTTCTACAATGCATATCGCCATGCAGGATCAAAGGAGACAGCTCTTGAGGGACTCAGGTTTATAAACCCACTTTTTGAGATTGAGAGAAAGATTGAGGGCAAAGAGTTTTCTGAAAAGAAAGAGATTCGCCAACAAGAATCGAAACCTATTTTGGAAAAGATGAAGGAATGGCTTGACGTACAAGAAGGCAAGCATCCGCCCAAGGGATATATGGGCAAGGCAATCAACTACGCTTTGGGAGAGTGGAAATATTTAATCAAATATCTTGAGGATGGACGACTTCACATTTGTAACAATTTTATTGAGAGACGCATCCGACCTTTTGTTATCGGTAGAAAGAACCGGTTATTCTGTATCACACCCTCCGGGGCAAAAGCATCCGCTATACTCTACAGCTTGGTAGAAACTGCAAAGGCAAATAACAAGGAACCCTTTGAATACTTGCAAAGAATTTTAACCGATATTCCAAAGGCAGAGTCTTTAACCGATTATATGAAACTTCTTCCCTTTGATGTGGATTCTTAATAGATCCCCCCGGGGCAGGCCCGGGGTACTTGCCGTTACAGCTTCTGTCGAAGCTGACCTGAGTCCCGGAAACCTTCCCCAGGGACTCAGGTCCCGTCGGCGGTATTTACAAACCAAAATTCATATGATGCTGAAGATGATAAACGCTATGTGCTGATTTTATAACTTCCCCTGTAGGGATATACCGCCTCCGGGTTCATTCACCCACGGCCAAGGCCGTGGTGCTCTGTTTCGTCCGGCCCACTGGGCCGTCCTCCACCACATAGACTCTAGCTCTTTCAAAATTTAAAGAGACTCAAAAACAACACGTCTTGTTATGGAAAAGGTTTTTTGGCCTGGAGGGCAACCCGGATCAAGTTAGGAAAATATAGGGGTGGGTTTATGGAACGCTTACGTAGTGGCAGCAGTGGGTGATCCCAAGGCATTTAAGAATGGGAGGCAGTTTTCCGCATGGTTGGGATTGACTCCGAGACAATGCTCGACCGGCGGGAAAGCAAAGCTTTTAGGAATCAGTAAACGGGGAGATAGCTATATCAGAAAAAATTTGATACACGGATGTCGATCCGTGGTTAATCACTCTACAACAAAGACTGACAAAAGAAGTCGCTGGATACAAGAAAAACTTCCCTCTAAGGGGATAAATAAGGTTTCTGTCGCTCTAGCAAATAAGACGGCAAGAGTAGTATGGGTAATTCTAGCAAAAAAGGAAGAGTACAAATGCCCTTGGGGCAATTCTCTGCGGGAACTTTGAGGTTCCCTCACCGAGAATTGCCCCGAGAGATAAACGATTAACGGGAGGAAAATAAGAACTACAATCCATAAAGGAATGCGAAGAATAAAATAACGGTGATGGCAAAATGGCGCTTCGCGCCTGACGTCCTGTCATAGAGTGAATCGCCTCTCTGAAAACCTGAACATAGCAAGGGCACAATATTCAATGCCGAGGACTTGATAAGGACGGAGAGGGCAAATTCCATCAGGGCCGGGATGCAAAGATCATCCAAAAAAAGGCCGGATATATGTATGCACCTATTCTTTTTTGTCAAAACTTGCATTTTATTCTTGCTATCGGGAGAGCTTCATATATGTTATGTGAAAAAATTTTTAGTTTGAGGGCAACCCGGATCAAGTTAGGAAAATATAGGGGTGGGTTTATGGAACGCTTACCGTTTAACAACAGAAAATGGCCAAACAGGCAGAAAAACGCATAAATATGCGCCTTTTTATTACATAAAAATTGTAGTTTTTCTTGAACTCTTTTTGTTAATCCAAGAATCATCTTTAAAAAATCTAATATCTTCAATGTCGCATAAGAGGTGTCTGTGTAGATAATAATGTCGGGATTTTTCTCGTTCTCTCTTCTTCGCTTTTGGCGAAGTAATTTTAAACTATAATCTTTAAAAGTTGCACAGTCTTCAGAATTTAAAAAAAGATTAAATAGATTGTACCCAATTGCACTCATAACAATTCTGAAAACAACTTGAACATATTTCTTTGAAGGTAATTTCTCCAATCCCTGAAAACATTTCATTTGACGATGAGCTTCTTCAATTTCACAGCGAAGATCATAAGTTTCCAACAATTTTTTTCCTTCTATTCCCTTCCGAGTATCCATAATAACAATATTTTCATTTGTGCTATCTTTCTTTTTGAAATTGATTAATACGCCGCTTTGAAAAACAGGACATTTCTTCCATACTAACTCATCATCCGAAAGTTCTCGAATCCTCTGTCCTTCTCTCGTGGGATGTTCTTTCCAATCACTTTCAACGGTATCATTATAAATTGCAAGTTCACTTAAAAGCATGTTTCTCCTCAGTGGAATACATAACTCAATAGCTCGGTCTCTTTTTAGAGAAGTAATCCACTCTCCATCTATAAATCCTCTATCCATAATCACAACCGAGTGCTTTGCAAAATCAAAGTCCTTCACTAATTCTTTTCCTAAAACTACATCATGGGTGTTAATTGGAGAAAACTTCATTGATCTGATGATACCCTTCCTGTCGATGAGTTCATAAATCCAAACCACTTTGTAACCGTATTCATATTTTCCTTGTTTCTTTATCATTCCCGATCCTTGAAACTTTTTATATAAATGAGACGGAACATGAATATTCATTCCATCTATTACATAGTGTCTTACGTCCCCGGGAGAATGGGCCTTAATGAGCTGACTCCAATCCTTGTTGAACCAATCCACAATTTTATTTGAATTTGTTCCTAACAATACATGTTTTAACGTCTCCCCATGAAAAGGACATTCTCTTGGATAGATATTTTTATCTCAAGTGTGGCCCTAAAACCTCTTTCTTCAGGGAGAGGATGTGAGGCCACGCCCTTCGGCGAGAAAAAAAAATATTGTCTTTTGAAGAATATCATAATATATTGGATTTGTCGGAACAAAAACCGACCTACCGTAGGGACTACGGGATGTGAAGCTCGTGGAGACGGTGTAAGACCTAGGAACTCGTGTTCTAGGCGTTTGTCGGTGAAGCAAGAATCTCCTCACTTTAGTGAGGGGTAGTTCAATTTGCAACAGCGAATATCTATGTCAAGGTTTTTTTGAGGACTTAAAAGACATCAAAACAAGAAAACAAGCGGCGACGGTAATAGATGAATCGGCCACATTAAATGCCGGGAAGTGGGATGTGCCGAAATAAAAATCAAAAAAGTCGACAACGTAGCTTAGGGAAAACCTGTCAATAAGATTTCCTATCGCTCCTGCAAGAATAAGAGAATAAGCAGTACAAACAAGGATGTTCTCTCTCCTTGATGTCCAGATAAGATAGACAAGAAAAAAACAGGCGAAAACCGGTAGGGCCAAAATAAATATCACTCTAATAAGGCCCGAAGAAGAGGCACCTATTCCCCATGCGGCACCGGAGTTTCGCACATAAGTTATGTTGAAAAAACCATCAATAATGTTAATGCTCTCACCGAGAGCAAACCGTGATTGAATAATACCTTTAGTAAATTGATCTAAAAGAATAACGGTCGTTATGAGAAGAGACATTTTCCATATTCTGTTCATAAATTCTTTTTAATACCTCAAGAGAAATTCTGTGAGAAAATCATCGTCTTTTTTAACTACTGCAACAAATTTCATAAGAAATTGCTTTAAATACGATGGGCCGTTTTCCACAGGTTTAAATTTTTGCCAAACGGCGTCTAATAATTTTGCATTTATATGATCATCCTCTACGAGCTTTTCTCGTTGATAGTCAAATCTCCGGGAAAAATTCTCGTGGAAAAAGAAAAGAGGCCTTAAAAAGTTCAGTAGTACCGAAGAGAGAAATCGTCTGGCCTTTTCCCATCTCATTATGAAGATAGGAGAGAGTAACAATACCGCTAAAAAAATGAAGAGCGTGTTAAATAGGGAATCTTTATTTTTAATCTTTCTCAAGGCAAAGGTGAGAAGTATCTCTAACTCTTCATTATTGAGATGAGTGTTAAATTTATCTCCGAGAATAAGGTAGGAACGCCCCATCAAACCTTCTACGGCAAAAATATGTTTTTTAAATTCCGAAGACGAATAGACTTCCACATCAGGAAGAGATTTTCTAAAAGTCAGATTCTTTATGGTCTGTATGATCGGAGACAATTCTCTGATTTTTCTCGATTTTATCGAATACAGAAGCAATCTATCTCCAAAAAAAGTGATAATAAGTCCAGCGGAACAAAAAAGAAGAATGCCAATAAATTCACCGTTTCCCCAAAAGACCACAAAAGAAATAATGGAAAAAACGAGTAGTACAAAAGAGAAGCAAAACAGAAACCAAAAAAAACGCACAGCGATAACCTCTGCGGATTCTCTTCCAAAGTTTATCCAATGTGGCCCTAAAACCTCTTCCTTCAGGGAGAGGATGTGAGGCCACGCCCTTTGGCGAGAAAAAAAATATTGTCTTTTGAAGAATATCATAATATATTGGATTTGTCGGAACAAAAACCGACCTACCGTAGGGACTACGGGATGTGAAGCTCGTGGAGACGGTGTAAGACCTAGGAACTCGTGTTCTAGGCGATTGTCGGTGAAGCAAGAATCTCCTTCCTTTAGGGAGGGGTAGTTCAATAACTTATTGTAGACAAAAGTGCTTGTAAATGCTACAAATTCATTATTAACATAAACTAAAGAGAATATTAAATTATGAAACAAGAAATATTATTTGGAACGGCAGGTAATCCTACAACAGCAGATAAAAGGTCTGGGCCTATCGAGGGTGTAAAACAAATTCATGTATTGGGACTTGACTGCATGCAGCTTGAATTTTCTCATGGCGTTAGAATGAAGGAAGAAGTTTCTTTTGGCCTGAGAAAAATATCCCATGAACTCTCTATTCCTCTCACTTCTAACGGCCCTTACTATATTAATCTTAACGCAAGAGAACAGGATAAGATTGATTCTTCCGTAGAGAGAATTATCCAAACAGCGAAAATTTCTGATGCATGCGGTGCAGAATCAATGACCTTTCACGCGGCCTTTTATATGAAAGATTCTCCTTTTGATGTCTTTGATCTCGTAGAAAAATCCTTAAACATTATCGAAGAGAAACTCAACCGACTTGATATTGACATTGAACTTCGACCTGAATTGACCGGCAAAACATCTCAATTTGGCTCTCTTGACGAACTGATTAATCTCACTAAAAAGGTTTCCTCCGTCAGGCCCTGCATGGACTTTTCCCATCTATACGCACGAACGGGAAAACACAATACACAAAAAGAATTTGAAGAAATCTTGGAAAAATTAAAAGATGAACTCAATGAAGGGGTCTTAAAGAATATGCACATTCATATTTCAGGGATTATTTCTAACCCTAAGGGCGACCCCAAACATGTCAACCTTAAGGATTCCAAGTTTAATTGGAAGGCCCTCATTAGGGCCTTAAAAAAGTACAACTGCGCCGGGTACATGATCTGCAACAGTCCCAATCTCGAAGAAGACGCTATTATGCTTAAAAAGTACTACTCTTCCCTTTAGAGTTTTAAGGGCGAACTTTCCAGTAGTATTCCGTAACAAGTTGGCCGTTAAATTCAAAGGGTATATCCGAAGGTAGAGGGTGCTGTGATACAACGGCCCTTTTATGATCAGTTCCCTCAATATCATAACAAGCGGGGACTCCTGTCAAACGAGGAGTTTCCTGAGTCATTTTGTAAGTCTGATTTTTATAACCCTTTTCCGTTAGAGCAACAACATCTCCCTTTTGAACGATATATCCTGATTGACCGATTTTTTTCCCGTTAACCGTTACTTGCCTATGGACAATCATTTGAGATGATGCGAGCATGGAGGGGGCAAAATTAAGGCGAAAGACCACATTGTTCAATCTTCTTTCAAGGGTTTCAAGCAAGGTATCCATCCAGGCCCGAGAGCGATTTCTCTTGGCCATTTGAACATATCTGACAAGCTGCTTTTCTCTAAGTCCATAATGGTAGAGAATTTTTTGTTTTTCTTTTAAACGCACAGCGTAATCAGAAATTTTTCTCCTCTTGTTTCCATGAATTCCCGGAGCGTAGGGACGTCTTGCTAAGGCCCCTATTTTTCCTAATCCCGGAAGTTCAATGCCCAAAGACCTTTGTATTTTAAACCTTGATTTGCCCGTTGTACTTTTTGCCATCTTTCTCCCTTTTTTTACTATATACCCAAAGAAACCTATATTAGTCAAAGGTTTACAGCAGTTTTCGCTGTGATTCGGAGAGGTTTGCGTCATATAAAAAGAAAGGTGTCCTGTTAACGAGGCAAGTCTAACGCAGAGCGCTTGGCCATTCATAATTTTTAAGAAACAATTATTCGGATGTTTTCCAAATATCCGGATCTTCGTATCCTCAAATACGCCCAAAACAAGGTTCTCAAATCCTTGCAACAGGGAGAGATTACAGACCTGCAAATTTCATGTAAAATGCCTGTCGATCATATCGTTGATTACGGTCTTAAGAAAGGCCTCGTGCAATCGGGATTAAAAAGTTTTCCCGACCCTCGAAAATATTTTAACATTCCCATTGAAGTTTTACTTCTTCCTCAGGTCATTCAGAGTCTCAACAATGAACAGTCGATCTTGACGGCCCCCTATATGCTCAATTCTGCTGAATTAATAACAAAACTTGGATACTCTGCAAAAGTTTTAACTGAGGGATTCAATAATAAAAATATCTATCCAAGAGAATGTCCTTTTCATGGGGAGACGTTAAAACATGTATTGTTAGGAACAAATTCAAATAAAATTGTGGATTGGTTCAACAAGGATTGGAGTCAGCTCATTAAGGCCCATTCTCCCGGGGACGTAAGACACTATGTAATAGATGGAATGAATATTCATGTTCCGTCTCATTTATATAAAAAGTTTCAAGGATCGGGAATGATAAAGAAACAAGGAAAATATGAATACGGTTACAAAGTGGTTTGGATTTATGAACTCATCGACAGGAAGGGTATCATCAGATCAATGAAGTTTTCTCCAATTAACACCCATGATGTAGTTTTAGGAAAAGAATTAGTGAAGGACTTTGATTTTGCAAAGCACTCGGTTGTGATTATGGATAGAGGATTTATAGATGGAGAGTGGATTACTTCTCTAAAAAGAGACCGAGCTATTGAGTTATGTATTCCACTGAGGAGAAACATGCTTTTAAGTGAACTTGCAATTTATAATGATACCGTTGAAAGTGATTGGAAAGAACATCCCACGAGAGAAGGACAGAGGATTCGAGAACTTTCAGATGATGAGTTAGTATGGAAGAAATGTCCTGTTTTTCAAAGCGGCGTATTAATCAATTTCAAAAAGAAAGATAGCACAAATGAAAATATTGTTATTATGGATACTCGGAAGGGAATAGAAGGAAAAAAATTGTTGGAAACTTATGATCTTCGCTGTGAAATTGAAGAAGCTCATCGTCAAATGAAATGTTTTCAGGGATTGGAGAAATTACCTTCAAAGAAATATGTTCAAGTTGTTTTCAGAATTGTTATGAGTGCAATTGGGTACAATCTATTTAATCTTTTTTTAAATTCTGAAGACTGTGCAACTTTTAAAGATTATAGTTTAAAATTACTTCGCCAAAAGCGAAGAAGAGAGAACGAGAAAAATCCCGACATTATTATCTACACAGACACCTCTTATGCGACATTGAAGATATTAGATTTTTTAAAGATGATTCTTGGATTAACAAAAAGAGTTCAAGAAAAACTACAATTTTTATGTAATAAACTTTCCCAGGCCCCGTAAAAAATATCAGATTAGAATTGTTATTTCTTCAAAATTTCTGCCTCATTCACAATGCCTCAACTGCAGGAGATGACACAATGTTGTCAAAATCATCAGTCTGCAATAAGAATGTGAGCTTACCTCTCAAACCTCCTTGAGGTTCGTCAGAAAATGTCACATAGATTCGGATACTCCATTTTAATCATCTATGACAAGACAATGACGCAAACCTCTCCGAATCACAGAGCAGTTTTCGGTGCTTTTTATTTCCCCGGGGAAAATGTCATTTTTTGAGGAAATTTTTCGTAAACTTTTTTCTCCCTCTTTTTTCACTTTTCAGAGGGGATTTCGAAAAATGCGCTCTGCGCTGTTCCGAAAACTGCTGAGAAAACGCTTCAATCGTCTTTTGCTCCTCTTTCAAGGAGGTCTCTTATCTCTTGATTTTTTGCTAGGGGCCGTTTACCTTTTGAGATACAGCAATTCTCAGTTTATGCGAAGAGTTATTTTATTTTTTTGGGCCTCATCATCGAACATAAATATTTCATGAATTTTAAGTAATTTAAGAGGAGAATCTGTTTAAAAACACAAATCAAATATTTGTGTACTGCGCTGTATTATATCGAAATCGACGCTACGCAAATGTTACGAATTTTTTTTTGCTCTAGAGGGAAAAAGGCCAAACCGAGAATTGCTGTTTGAGATATGATGTTGCAATAAGGCAGGCAAATCCGTACTATTTTTAAAATCAACAAAATAAAATGGAGTTTGCTATGCCAAGATTAATGCTTTCCGACAAATATTGGTCGAAACTCAAATCTATTATGCTACAAAATGGAATTTATAACAGGCCTAATCTTCGAATTACTGTTGAGGGAATACTTCATCGTATGAGAGCAAGTGAACCATGGAGAGATTTGCCTAAAGAATTTGGAAAGAAAAGTTGTCGAAAGTTTTAAAATCTCTTATTTATGGCCCTGATTTAGAGTGGAAGTTTATAGATGCCTCTTATGTTAAGGCCCCCCAACATAGTACCGGTGCTGCTTCAAAGACAGATGAGGGAATAGGATTATCCCGAGGAGGAAATACAACTAAAATCCATTTAGCAACAGATGCTTGCGGTAATCCGATACATTTTAAAATAACGGCAGGAAATATCAACGACTGTACCGTTGCTTCGGAATTGATAGAACAATTACCGGCCTGTGAATATCTCATTGCCGATAAGGGATATGACTCTGAGAAGATTCGAGAAGAAATAGTCGCGGTGGGTTCAATTCCAGTAATTCCAAGAAAAAAGAACTCTCTTATAGGAAATACTAAACTTGATAAGTGTCTCTACAAATACCGTCATCTTGTAGAAAATACTTTTGCAAGATTGAAGCATTTTCGTGCTATTGCAACAAGATATGACAAACTCAAAAGAAATTATATAGGAATGCTCTCTTTGGCCTGTGCATTCTTATGGTTGCCGTTATAAAATTTAAAATTTTTTCTTCCAAATTCAAAAAAAGTTTCATTCGCTCGGAAGATTTCTTTCAAATGTTATTTTTTATCTTCGGATTTTATGATCACTTTTATTCCGCTCAAGGATAAATGACTTTTGTCTAACGAAATATGATAAAATTTAAGAGAATTTAAAGAAGCATCTTGTAGAAAATACTTTTGCAAGATTGAAGCATTTTCGTGCTATTGCAACAAGATATGACAAACTCAAAAGAAATTATATAGGAATGCTCTCTTTGGCCTGTGCATTCTTATGGTTGCCGTTATAAAATTTAAAATTTTTTCTTCCAAATTCAAAAAAAGTTTCATTCGCTCGGAAGATTTCTTTCAAATGTTATTTTTTATCTTCGGATTTTATGATCACTTTTATTCCGCTCAAGGATAAATGACTTTTGTCTAACGAAATATGATAAAATTTAAGAGAATTTAAAGAAAACCAACCAACCAACTTACTGGCCTTCTGCACTGTGCATATTATGAAAGGTAAACGGCCCCTAGTTGAAAAGAAGTTTTTCCGGCGTCAGTTCTACTTTCAATATCCGCTCCACGATCAAGCAATAAAGTGGCAACGTCGAGGTGTCCATATCGAGCAGCATAGTGAAGAGCTGTGAGAGCATCTTTAGTTTTACTCTCAACATCCGCTCCACGGTCAAGCAATAAAGCGGCAACATCGACCTGTCCGTACCAAGCAGCATCAGAGGTTCCCGACATGATGCGAGGAATATATTTATAATGGTTTCGTTTTTTTATAAGATAAACCTCTCCCTGATGTCCATCTTGGACAAATTTTAACTTGATAAATTTTTATTGAAGTAGCTTGTGGGAGAAGCATTAGTCAAACATAAAGTACCGTTATCTCAGGAAGTGTCATTGGTGGCCACTGCCTTTATGAGAACACCCTTCACCTCTAACTCTCCGGCAAGAGTTTGAAAAAATTGTTCTACATTCTGAAAAAGTACCCATTCTAATGCCGATTTCATACTCTCCCACAAGTACATCTTTGTTCCGGACCTTTTCTTAAGGGCCTTTCTAAAAAGGGGACATGTTATCTCCAGAGCTTGATCTACTAAAAATGCTAAAAATGCCAAGACAGAAAACATCGTGCAAAGGTATTTTTCTCCATGGCCGTAAGAATGTTCTATTGTATAACCCGTTGTCTCCTTTAGAGTTCTAAAGGTTTCGTTCTCTATTGCCCACCTCCTGCGGCCTGCACGCCTTATCAACGAAATATTTGCTTTGGTTATATGAAAGTCGGTTATCCAAGAAAAACGTTTTTCTTGTACTCCGATACCCTTCTTGTCTTGAGTTGGGTCAACGAAATATGTCTTTTCCCTATAATCCAGAACATTAACTTTGATATCTTTGTTCTTCCCATTTAAAGAGGCCCCGTTAAGATAACGATATTCGTGTACTATTTTTTTCTTAACTTTGATTCCTCTAATCTCTTCTGTTTGATACTTCGATACAGATTCTGTTTTTTCCCCATCATCCAATTGATGAAATAAGACTTTGTTACCGTTTTCTTTAATCCCTATGATAAACTGTAGAGCATTGTCTCGAAGAAATTTTATATGAGGAGCATTTGCCGCAAGAGCATCCTCCAATATGCAGGCCTTTAGACGATAGTGTTCTTTCCTAAAAGATTTTATCCATCTTATTGACGCCTTTCTCTCTGAATCTTGCTTATCACTTCCGTCTTGATTGAGAATCGGTTCCGGACATAACGGTATAACTTGCCTCATGTCAGGATGCACAACCGCTGCTCCCAACATTTGATGGTAATATCCTATCCCCCCTGTGCGACGAACTTTTTTTATACAATTTTCACAACGTATTTTTGAAGAGGAAAAATGTCCGCTTCCATCCAATGATATAAGAAAGCGGCCTCCTAAAAATTTAAACCTATTTAAAATATCGAATCTTTGGAGCTTAGAAAAAATCTTTGTAAATGTTTTTCTTATAAAAACAGGGTCAATTCCGTCAAGAATTTCTCTCATCCGAGTGTCTGAAGGAATGCTTTTTAGAGAAAAAATGCTTTTAAGATTTTTACCTCGTTTATTGTCTTTCGAGGCCTTATCAAATTTAAGCAAAGAACCAAACTTCATGGCAAAAATTGCAAGACCTGAGAAAAGACTGTCTCTAATGGATATGCTCACATTACCTAAATGCCTTCTTTCCTCCGGTACCCTATCAAAAACAGTTCCTATCTCTCTATAAAGCTCTTCCGCACCAAGTTTCTTTCTCTTTTTCATTCTTCCTCCCTCAAAAAATGTATCTAATATCAAAAAGAAAATTATACACACACAATTCAAATGAACAAAAACTTATACTAATATAATTCCTGAGAAAATACTTTGTTTGATGCAACATTACGGCCAACCTCTATCAACTAGAGGTTTTACTAAGGGAAATTTAAATGTCGGGAACCTCTGAAGCAGCATCGTGAAGAGCTGTGTAACCACTATATTTAGTTTTACTCTCAATATCCGCTCCACGGTCAAGCAATAAAGTGGCAACATCGATCTGCCCATACCGAGCAGCATCGTGAAGAGGGGTGTTGCCGTCTTTATCCATAGCAAAAATAATCCATGGTTTTTGCTCAATGATCTCTCAAATCCTTTCTAGATTCGGATTGTCGTTTTTAATAATCTCTTGAAGTCTCTCTTCTTCGATTATGTATTGCGCCTCCGTTTGAAAAACGGAGATAAGAGATAGGGAAATCACCAAAAAAAGTTTTGAAAGCAAGTACTTTCTCTCTAAAGGTTTTTTAAAATTTTCATTGCCATTTTGTTCTCCTAATGTTTTGGAAAAACATGATTGCTTTTCCTTGATTTGCAGTATTAAAACACTGCAAATATGCAAAATCAATCCCTTAAAAAATAAGCATCTAAAAAACTCGGCAGTTTAATCTCATTTTTTGAGAAAATTTTTCGTAAACTCTTTTCTCCGTCAATTTTACTTAATCGTTGGCAGTCCTCATCCTTAGCGTGGATTAACTTTAATTTTTTCTCACAATCTTCAACTTTCTCAAAGCTTCTTTCTAATTCTTCATAAAGTTCCCGAAGAAGAGTGGGCCTTACCAAAATGACTTGGCACACCATTAAGCTTGTAGTAACCCCTAACAAAGGAGCATTATCATGGGTTCACACCGCAAGAATTACACAGTTCAGTTCAAAGAGGAGGCGGTAAAACACGTCATAAAGGTAGGCCTTTCAGCGGCCTCAACGGATCTAGGAGTCGATACCGGTTCTCCGGGAAGATGGAAAAGAGAGTTTGTCAGCGGCCGTTTACAAGGTAAACAATCTTCGATTTTATCGGATACGGAAAAGGAACTCCAATTGTCTTTCTACACCTTAGTATTGCTACTCGCCCGTTCCGTTCCCAAAAATACAGAGTAAATTCTCTTCAATTCATCGAAAGTTCGCATATTTGACAAAAAAATTACAAGCAAAGAGTTGGTGCCATAGTTTTTAAACAAATCTGAAAAAGACGGCACTTAAAACGGGAAAATCTGTAATCAAAGTGAAGAACCTAAAGGGGAATATGAAATTCGCAGCTTGTCTAATGATCCCCAGAATTGGCAGAAAAGAAAGTAAGTGCCTCACAAACAGGTGTTCATTTCTATTGCTTTTGTAATCAATTGATAATCCTTTTTTCCTTTTAGGGATCTTTTTGTTAGGGGATTCTTTGTACAATGCTTTACATAGGAATGATCGATAAAACGAAGCATAAGATGTTCATCTCGTCCTTTAGGGATACCTAATCTTCGGCATTGGATGATGTTTGTTACGATAAAATTTGCATCTTCCAATTCCAATAGGCCTTTAGTTAGCTGTTTGTTATTCCAATTGGGAACTTTAAGGCCTAAGCTTTTGCAGAGAAGTGTCTGGCCGTTACAGAGGCGTTTGGGAGACCGATTTTGTTCTTTAAGAGGATTGAGCTTTTGCATGACGGGAAGGCAGCGGGAAGAGGGAGATTTTTTGTCAAAATAAGGAATAGCAGATTTAATAATGACGGCATCGCCGTTTCCTTTGCAGGAAAAGTTTAGTGAATCACCACCTCTTGCATAGTACATATAAATAGTTCCGGGAGGGCCGAACAATGCCATTCTCGAAGGACTGGGGCCGAGAGAAGAGTGGCTGGCCTTTTCACAAGTATAATAGGCCTCTGTTTCGATAATTCGAATAGATAACCAACGGTCCTTGTAACGATGGCGCAGAATTTTTCCAAGCAGTTCTTGGGCGATCAAGGCCGCATCTCGGTTAAAAAAATTCGAGGGAATTATACTTGCCATTTGTTTAAAACAGCGTACTTGGATCCACTGTTTCCAAAATATGAACTACATGTTTTAGGAAAAGACTTCCAAGCTCACCGTCGATAATTCTGTGGTCATAGGTGTGAGTGGCATACATCATCTGTCTGATGGCCAATGCGTCACCGTCCGTAATGATCGGTCGTTTTTTTATTGCTCCCACGCAGAATATGGCCACTTGAGGTTGTAGGATAACAGGTGTTGCAGTCAAAACACCAAAAGAACCGTTATTTGTAAATGTATACGTTCCTCCGGAGAGGTCATCAATAGTCAGTTTTTTATTTCGGGCCTTGTTGACAAGATTGTGCAATCTCCTTGCTAAACCTGTGAGATTTAGGCCGTCGGCATTTTTGATCACAGGAACAACTAGGCCGCTTCCGGGAACGGCAACGGCACAGCCAAGGTTGATATCTTTTTTAACAATAATGTTGTCTCCGTCAATAGATGAATTCACCATGGGATATTTTTTCAAGGTCTGGATAAGAGCGTAGAGGATAAAATGTGTATAGGTAAGAGCAAAACCTTCCTCTCTTTTAAAATCATCTTTGGCCTGTTCTCTAAATTTTACAAGAGTTGTCATATCAACTTCATCAAATGAATTCACATGAGGTGAAGTCATTTTACTTTCGATCATGTTCTTTGCAATGGCCTTTCTCATGTTATTCATTGGAATAATTTCCATTCTACCGTCAGCTTGTTGAGTCCCTTGTAGAGAAGGGGCCGACCTTTCAAAAGAAACAGTTTTTGAAATGGCCTTTTGTGGTTTTCTTGTCTGAGCATAATGAAGAAGGTCTTTTTTGTTTACTCTATCTCCTGCCCCTGAACCGATGATGTTTTCAAGTTCATGAAGTTCGATATCCATTTGTTTGGCCATATTTTTTACAAGAGGCGTGTAAAATCGTCTTTGAAGTCGAGAGGTCTTCTCTTTTGAGGCCGAAAGAGAAGGGGCCGAGGGTGTGGGTTCCAATTTTTTTTCTTTTGAGGAAGTTTCTTTGTCCTTTTTTAGAGGTTTCGTAGAAGAGGGATCGTCTTCAATAACGGCAATGGGAACACCGACATCAACGGTGTCTCCTTCTTCAAAGAGGAGCATTTCCACTCTTCCACCAAAAGGAGAAGGAATTTCCGATTCAACTTTATCCGTGGAAATTTCCAAGAGAATCTCATCAACGTCAATTGTATCTCCAATGGCCTTATGCCACTTTGTAATGGTTCCTGTTGTGATTGATTCACCCATTTGAGGCATAATAATGCTATTTTGTGCCATAGATATTATCTCCTAGTAATTTAAAGATCGCCCTCTAGCGGCCAGAAGAGATTCCGAAAGGAATTCTCCCAATGTCGGATGAGGATGGACTGTTGAGAAGATTTCTTCATCAATTCCTTCCATAGTTTTAAAGAGGACGTATTCGTGAATAAGTTCCGTTGCTTGAGTGCCTACAATATGGGCACCTAAAAGTTCACCATATTTTCCAATAAGAGTCTTGATAAAACCGGAAGTTTCATTCGAGGCCATGGCCTTGCCATTTACTGCAAAAGGAATTTTACCAGCCATATATTCTATACCTTGATCTTTTAAGGCCTGTTCAGTGTATCCAACACTTGCGACTTGAGGTTGGCAGTAAGTACAGGCGGGAATATTCATTTTATTTAAGGGATGAGGAGATTTCTCTGAGAGATGCTCGGCCGCAATAATCCCCTCATGAGATGCGGCATGGGCCAACAGAGGGGGGCCTGCGACATCGCCTATGGCATAAATATGGGAAACATTTGTTTGTCCCATCTCATTTGTCTTAACAAATCCTCCCTGTGTTTCTACACCTACACTTTCGAGTTCAATATGATTGATATTTCCTTTCATCCCAACGGCAATAAGGATTTTGTCGAAATTAAAGATTTTTTCTTTCTCCTGTGTTGTTGCCACAACTATTGGGCCCAAGGTGTCTTTTGCCGCCGTGACGAATTTAAGGCCGAGGGACATCTTGATCCCATACTTTTTATAGGCCTCTTCAATTGCTTCAGAGGAATCTTTATCTTCAAGGGGAAGTAGATGCTTTTGGAGTTCAAAAATGTGGACATTAACGCCAAAAGCATTCCAAAAGTACGCAAATTCAACACCGATGGCACCGCCACCGATGATTCCTATGCTTTTAGGAAGGTTCTTCATTTTTACGGCCTCCCAAGCACCAATAAGATGTTTCCCGTCGTGTTGAAGTCCCGGAAATGTTTTGTAGGAGGCCCCCGTAGCGATAATCATATAATCGAATGTTAAGGATAAGGACTCACCCTTAGGAGAATTCACCTGAACTTGATGAGTTGAAATAAATTTACCATGGCCTTTTATAACATCAATCTTGTTTTTTTGCATGAGAAAAGAGATGCCTCCGGAAATCTTTTTCGCAATTTTATTTGCTCTTTCAACTGCCACGGCACCATTGAGCCCTTTGACTTCAAGATCAATTCCCATTTCCTTAAAAGATTGAACTTCGTGGACTCCGTGGGCCGATTTGAGCAAGGCCTTTGTCGGGATACAACCACAATTGAGACAGACTCCTCCTAGTTTATTTTTCTCAATAACGGCCACTTTTTTTCCAAGCTGTGAGGCCCTAATTGCTGCGGTATATCCTCCCGGGCCGGAGCCTAAGACAACACAGTCATAATTTTTCATTGTTTTTTTCACTCTCTATGATTCCTTTGGCCTACCCAATCTTTTTGGGTGATATTCACAAAAGGGATATTTAATGCGAGGCCTCTCTAATCTTTTAATGACGCATCCATCATGCTATGTCAACAAGATGAGAAACATTATTTCTGAGGATTTGAATGACGCGCTAAGTATTTTTTTGAGGGAAGAACTTCTCAAATGCTTTTCACAAGGACTCATTGCCATTGATTTTGAAACGACGGGACTTTCTCCACTCACTGACAAAATTGTTGAGTTTGCGGCCGTCAAACTTAGGCCGAATGGGTCAACAGAAGTTTATAACACTCTTGTGAATCCTGAGGTTCCTATTCCTAAACGAACGACGGATATTCATGGGATTGAAGATAATATGGTTAAAAATTCTCCTGCCATAGAAAATCTCCTCAACCCCTTTTTAGATTTTGCCGGAGCACTCCCCATAGTTGGTCACAATGTTAAATTTGATTTCGGACTTCTCAGTTCCAATTTCTATCGCTTTAATATCCCCTTTCCCTCTTCTCAAATCTACTGTTCTCTCAAGGCCTCTCGCAAGGCCTTTGAAAGAATGCCCAATCATCGGTTGGACACTCTCGTCAATCAATTGAATATCCCTCTTGGAAATCATCATCATGGATTAAACGATGCTTTTGCATCCATGATTATTTTCGCCAAGGCCGTTGAGAAAAAAAAATCTGTCTTAAAAACTTCTTTTCTCTTTAATGGACAGGATTTGAACAGGAATACCTCCTTTTATCTTCCCAATAGTATGAAATGTCTTGTAGAGAAACTTTCCTCTCAAGAAGTTGTAGAAATTAAATACGAAGGGGGGTCTTACAAAGGCCGTTTTCGCCCTCTTAAGCTCATAGGACTATTCCCGCTTCCCGAAGGAAGTACCCTCTATGCCCAATGCCTTTTGACCGGTGAATTTAAAAATTTTCTTATTAAGAGAATACGGACAATTAAAGAGCTGACCTCTCGTGAACAAGAAGAAAAGTTGATTAATCTTGAAAAGTGTAATGTTTTATAAAATACAAAAAATTTTTATCACTATCGTTCATTTTATTCTTCTTTATTGGATATACTATATTTTGACGGAATCGGGACACATGCCTCTCATGGAGGTTTGTTATCATTTTGTGGGAATATCTCTTTATGGATCTGCCATTATTGCCGGATCGGCCTCTTGGGCAAAATACCACTATGTTAAAGATCTGCGAGTAAAGAGAAATAAGAGATAATCACTTTATGCTTATTACAAAAAATCAAATCCACTGGAGGGAAGAATTAAAAACGGCCGTTAAAACACACCGTGAGTTGGAATGTTTCTTAAATCAAAAAGTTCCGGAAGTTAATTATCCGTTTTTTTTACCAAAACGTTTTCTAGAAAAGATTAAAAAAGCGGGGAGGGACTCTCCTCTTTGGAAACAGTTTATACCGGATGAAAGAGAGAATTCTCTTTGGGGACTTAAGGATCCTATCGGCGACCATCTGCGCAACCCCGTAGGGCATATTATTCATCGTTATCCCTCTCGAGTCCTTTTGATGCCGACACCGTTTTGTCCCGTATTGTGTCGTTATTGTTTTCGAAAAAATGAACTTCACGTTGACGATACGCTCTTTAGAGAAAATCTCAAAGAGGCCTTTGCCTATATAAAACAACACTCGGAAATTCATGAAGTGATCCTTAGCGGAGGTGATCCTCTTATGCTGGGAGAAAAAAGACTTAGGTTTATCTTTGATAATCTTCTGACTATAACGTCTATTAAGGATCTGAGAATTCACACGCGGGCCCTCATCGTTTTGCCTAGTAGAGTAACTCCGGAATTTTTAGAACTTATTGAATACTACAAACACAAATTTCGTTTTTTTCACATTGTTATTCATACAAATCACGCTACGGAAATTTGTGAAGATGTTCAAAGGGCCGTTATGGCCGTTTTTCAAACAGGAGTTCCCCTCCTCTCCCAAAGTGTTTTGTTAAAGGGGGTCAATAATTCTCCTCAAGGCCTTGCCGATCTCGTGGAAAAGCTTCTTGAGTGTAAAATAAGGCCCTACTATCTTCACCACCCTGATAGAGTGCAAGGTGGGAGACACTTTTTTTTGAGTTTGGAAGAAGGAGAAAAAATTTATGCAGGCCTTAAGAACCGTCATCCCGGATGGGCAGTTCCAAAATATGTTGTGGACTCACCCTCCGGTACGGGAAAAATAGGCATAGAAAAGGCCATTTTTCTTGACAAAATATCTACAAAAAGGCCATAGTTTTTCGATCCTCTCAAAATTGCGGGTGTAGCTCAGTTGGCTAGAGCGTCTGCTTGCCATGCAGAAGGTCGAGAGTTCGAGTCTCTTCACCCGCTCCACAATTGTAAAATTATTACAAAATGGGCTTAAGTTTGGAGAAATACTCTCCGATAAGTACTTAAAATGGCACTTGAAGAAGAAAAGGCGTGAATGTGAAAACCTTCATAAATTATTTAAGAGATGAAAGTGGTCAGACATCCACTGAGTACATCCTGTTACTTGCCGTTGTGGCCCTTATCGTTATTAAATTTGGTAAGGCCGCCGATGAAAAGCTTAAAGGCCTAACAGGAAGTGTTTTTGGTGCCGGAGAGAAAGTAGTCGATAAAATTGAAGCGGATATCGATAGCTGGTAAGAGTGCTACCATAATAACTCCTATTGAATTTTGTTCTTCTTAGTAAGAGCTTGTGAACAATTCTAATCTAGCACTGCATTTTTAGCTTGAGCAATTTTCTCAGTTTACCTGTATTATTTCTGTAACTAATGCTTGACATTATAAGTTGTTTATTATTAAAAATGACGGTCTAAACAAAGGGAAAAGTCATGACGGCCATTCTTATTCTTGATGATGAGCCCATTTTTCGAAGAAGTTTGCGCAAGGAACTCTCTCGCTATGGCGAAGTTTTTGAGGCCTCGAACCTTGATTCTGCCCAGGCCGCACTAAAAATTTACAATATTGATGTGGCCTTAGTAGACCTTAACCTAAACAATGTGTCGCAAAAAAACGAAGGTTTGCAATTAATTAAAAAATGTTCAGATAAAAATATTACATCTATTGTCCTCACAGGAAACGAAGAAAAATCTATGATTATAAAGGCCTATGATCTTGGATGTCATTACTATTTTTCAAAACTCAATTTTGAAAACAATCTTCATAAAGTATTAGGGCCGTTATTGAAATCCTACGACAGCAAGCTTCAATACATTCTCGATCATACCTTCATTACAAGAGATAAATCCCTTATTTCAAAAATGCAGTTTCTTCGAGAACAGGCCCACTTTTTTGAACAAAATATCATGATTACGGGGCCTACGGGAGTAGGAAAAACAAAAATTGCTAAAATGATTCATGAATTTTATGGGCCGAAAAAACCTTTTATTCATGTAAATCTCTCCGAACTTCCCGAAAGTCTTATTGAATCGGAACTCTTCGGCCATAGAAAAGGAGCATTTACCGGGGCGATGTCCGATAAGGCGGGATTCATAGAAAAGGCCAAGGGGGGTATCTTGTTCTTTGATGAAATAGGGGCCATTCCCATAAATATCCAAAAAAAACTTCTCAAGGTCATAGAAGAAAAAAGTATTTGTCCCGTTGGATCGACAAAAGAAAAACGAATTGAGTTCAAGCTCATTACGGCAACTTGTGATGATATCTCCAAGAAAATTCAAGAAGGAGATTTTAGAATGGATTTCTATTTTAGAATAAAAGGAACAGAAATTGATATACCTCCTCTAAAAAAAAGAAGATGTGATATTTTTCCAATTATCGATCACATCATCTCAAAATCTCCTAAAAAAATAGCTTTTGACCAAGATGCACACAAGGCCCTTTTAAATTATGAGTGGTTTGGCAATGTAAGAGAACTTGAAAATGTGATTCGAGAGCTGATTATCAACTCTACGGGACTTGTTACATTGAAACATCTTCCCTCCTATATTTTGTACAACAGAGGCCCTTTCTCAAATCAAAAAAATCAAACGGCATCTCTCCTTAACGAAAAAATGAAAAACATTATTCAAAAAGAGGGGCTTACGTCTCTTGTGAAACAGGTTGAACAAGAGGCCCTAGAGCATGTCACTAAAGATAGTGTAGGAGGAGTTAACGAGATCATTCGACGATTACAGATATCAAAAAGTTTATTTTATAGAATACAAAAAGATAAAACCTCAATGCATGAGGTAGATAGTTTTCGATGAAATCTTCATCGGAAAAATTTGAATACATAGCAAAAAAACTCACCGGCAGACTTAATATTTATTTTTTCCTTCTCCTAACAACCATTATATTTGGGGCCACAGTCTTCGTTTTAACTTATTATCACAAATCGAAAACATCCTATCTTGTAAATTCAATCTCTCATGGACTAAATGAAGCAATTAAGCAAAACGATAGCTATGCTATGGATAAAATTATAGGCCCACTTATTTCGAGTCAAACCTTATCGTATTTTCAAATTATGTTGGGCAATACCGTTATTGCATCATCTGAGAGTATCTTAAATTCTTCTTATAAAAAAGGCCTTGAGATTGGCAAATATAAAACATTAGTGATAGACAAAGTTATACTTACTATAGATGGTGAAGACTTTTTTGTTTATGTAGGTTACCACATAGCTCATATTCATATATTTGTATCTTTGTTGGCCTTAATAGGGTATATTACGCTCATTAATCTTTTAATTAAGCGGTCGTTTTACAAGTTAACTCAAGGAATTACAAGGCCGTTAATTGAATTTACTAATGATTTAACAAAAGTTGATATATTTTATACAAAAGATATATCCTATAACGTTTTTGAGATTGATGAATTAAAAAAAGTGTTTGATAGGCTATTGTCCGACTCCAAAAGAATTAATACACTTCTAGCTCAAGACAAGATAATAAAACAGATTATTCATGATATTAAGGCCCCCTTAGCGGCCCTGAAGACAATCTCTCAAAATGGAAAAACCATTGAAAATGATATTTTAAAATCATCAATTAATAGGATTAATCAAATATCTAACGAACTATTTCAAAAACAAACTCATAGAGAACAGAATGTTATTACGCATTTTGGCCCAGCGCTTGCTGATATGATCAATGAAAAAACCGTGTTTGAAACTCGACATCTTTCAATAAAAACTTGTGTTCAAGATATTCAACACTGTTGGGGAAAAATTAGTACAACAGACTTTCAGCGAACTATTTCTAATCTCGTCGATAATGCTATTGATTCACTGAAATTCCGACCACATGGCACTATTAATATAGAGGCCGTCAATAAAAACAAAGATATAGAAATTTCTATTAAGGATAATGGTCGAGGTATTCCTAAAGATATTTTAGAAAAACTTAAGATCAAGGGATTTAGTTATAAAAAACAAGGTGGTAACGGACTGGGACTCGAATACTCAAGAAAAAAAATTCGAGACTGTGGCGGCACATTGGCCCTCTCATCTATAGAAGGGAGAGGAACTAGGGTTACAGCAGTGTTCCCCAAGACGGGGCCTCCTGATTGGCTTTGTGAAACCCTTAGTATTCCTGAAAATCCTAAGATTTGTATCATTGATGATGTGCTCTCTATTCATCAAGTGTGGAAAAAAAAGTTTCAACAGAATTTTTCATCGTTTCAGATAAAGAGCTTATTCCAGCTACAGGATCAAGTACCGGAAAGCGACCTCTATATTATAGACTACGAATTTGAAGACCCTAGAAGTAGCGGCCTTACTTTTATCATTGAAAAAGGTCTAAAAAATGCCTACCTTTGTACCTCGCACTACGAGGGACGGGATATTCAAAATATGTGTCGGCGTTACGGTATTAAAATGATTCCAAAAGACTTTATATCCAACGTATCTTTTCAGATTCTTCGCAAAAACGTACGAGAAATAGTTCATCTTGACGATGACCCCCTTATGAGGATGATCTGGAAAAAGGAAGCAAAAAATCAATGTGTTCGAATAAAATCCTTTTCAAACTCCTCTGATTTAAGGAAACATCTGGGGGAGATTGACAAGAGAACTCCACTTTATATTGATCAAAACCTTGGAGAAAACACCGAGGGTATAGATATCGCTAAAGACCTTGCCGAGCAAGGGTTTTTCAATATTTTTATTTCGTCAGGCCGTGAACATGAAGAATTTCACAATATCTCTTTTGTGAAAAAATCCGTTGGAAAGAGTCCGCCTACGAACCTTATTCCTATTGATCTGTAAGAGAACATATTTTTTCTTGTACCAAACGACCTTAAGCAGTTAAAATAATTCTATAGTTCTTATTTTTTTTATAAAAAAGTAATCAAGGAGGATTTGCGTTATGGAAACACAGTATTTAGAACACTTTAGAAACCTTCTTCTTCAAAAAAAAGAACATATTCTCAATGGTGTTATCCACAATACCAAAGGAGAGCTTCACATTTCTTCCGAAGATTTGGCCGACGAAACAGATATAGCAAATAATATTGTCAACCAAAATATTTCTTTTAATATTATCCATAGGGAATTTGCTAAGATTCGCCTTATCAATGAGGCCCTATTGAGAATAGATCAAGGTCATTATGGACTTTGTGAAAACTGCAATATGCCTATTGGAGAAAAAAGACTCAATTATCAACCTTGGGCCACTCTTTGTATTGATCATGCAGAAGAACAGGAGAGGGCCGCTCGCCAAGGAGTACGTTTAGATTTCTTTTAAGGCGAGGAATAATATTCCCTATCTAATCGAGATCAATTTGATATCTTCCGAACTTCTGCCGAAAAAGCAGAAGTTATGGCCAAAAATATTAAATACATTTTCATCTTTACGCTGTTTGGATGCTCTTTTCTCTACAAGAAATCTGAATCTATTGAAAGCAAAATGGTTAGGTTCAAATCGAAAAATATTGACTTAGGTCTCCTTCCTCAAATAGAAATTGCTGATTTTCGTTATAACTCTAGATTCCCGGCCTCAATTTCAGAAAAAAACTACGGTGAATCCTTAAAATATTCTAATAAAAAACTTTATTTTCTTACTCTTTATCTCCAATATAAAGAGTTTGCTAAATATACTCAAGAATATGAGAGGTCGCAGGAAGTTTCTATTTGTCCAAGCTTTCATACAACACTCGTTAAATACAGGGACAACAAGAAGCTTTCTTTTCAACATTCTCAGCGTACCTATAGGCCTATTTTTAATTCTCAAAATCTTAATGCTTCAATTTATCCCGAACTCTCACTTTCAACACCGGAGGGGACAAGTGTTAAACAAAAAATAAAACTTAATCCACAAGAAGATACTTCCAAGATTGTTCTCAAGGCCGTAGTCTTTCATAGGAAAAAGATTTATCGAGAACTAAAAGAGTTGTGTGAATACGGATACAGTGAGCATTATTACGCTTATGAAAACCTGATAACAAAACAAATAACAGAGGGAGTAATCACGGCACATACGAAAGGTGTAAAAATTCTTCTAAAAACAGTACCATTTGTAAATGAATTGATTCTTGATTCCCTCAAATCTTCCTCTAGGAAAGTCAACCGAGAGATTGCCTCTGTATCCGACAGAGAAGATCCTTTCTATTATCAAGCACTCGTGCAAAGGTTCAAAGCACATTGGATTAAAAAATATTTTCAAATCATTGCAGAGCGTAGATTGGGGAAACAATAGCAGAGGTTCCCGACATGATGCAAAGAGCATTTCTCTATGAAAACAACAAATAAATTGCCAAAAAAGATTACGGAAATGGCCATTCAAAAAATGCAATTTCCATAGGGGAAGCAAAAAACGTCGGGAGCTTCTGAAACAATAGAGGAATTCATCCCTCGGTTAGATATGCCTGAGGCCTTTTATTTTTTTTGATGGAAATTTAGACTGAGATCGGTATAAAATAAAAATAACTTAAAATTTTGATTATAAAGGACGCAATACAGCATTGTCTATGAATCGTCGGGCCAAAGTTATTGCCACTATAGGGCCTGCTTCTCAAAAAGTTGCTATTCTCGAAAAGCTTATTTCCGCAGGACTTGATGTGGCCAGAATTAATATGTCTCACAGCGACCATGCTGACCACAAAAAGAGTATTGAAAACATTAGAAAAGCAAGCATTAATGTTAAAAAAGAAGTGGCCATTCTTATGGACCTTCAAGGGCCTAAAATACGTACAGGTAAACTAAAAACCCCTTTAAAGATCCAAAAAGGTGAAAGATGGTTTCTTGGAACCCCTGAACAAAAAGAACAATTCAGAGATCGATTTATTCCAACGGTTTATGAAAAATTGGTACATGATTGTCGTGATGGTGCAAGAATTCTTTTTGATGATGGATTAATTGAAGCGAAGGCCGTTGCAAGAAAAGGAGATGCTTATGAAATTGAGATTATTATTGGAGGAATCCTTCAGAGTAGTAAGGGAATTAATCTTCCCGATTGTAATGTTTCTGCTTCGAGTTTTACGGAGAAAGATAAAAATGACCTTCTCTTTGGATTCGAAAACGATATTGACTACGTGGCCTTATCTTTTGTGAAAGAAAAACAGGATATTGTCAATGTCAGGTCACTTATTCAAAAATTTAATAAATCCATTCCTATTGTAGCAAAAATTGAAAGGGCCCAGGCCATAGAAAATTTAGACAAAATTTTTGAAGTCGCAGATGTCATTATGGTGGCCCGTGGAGATATGGGAGTTGAACTTGGGAACCATAATGTTCCTTCTTTACAAAAATTGATTATCAATAAGTGCAATACGTTCCGTATCCCCGTTATTACGGCCACTCAAATGCTTGAAAGCATGACAGACAATCTTACACCCACAAGGGCCGAGGCCAGCGATGTGGCCAATGCCATTTGGGATGGAACCGATGTCGTTATGCTTTCTGAAGAAACGGCCGTAGGGAAACATCCCATAGAAACTATAAATATGATGAGTAAAATTATTGAACAAGCAGAAAAATCACCTAAAATTAGACCCTTTCTAAGAGAGATTGATCTTTCCGATACTCATGCGGTCATTATGGTTGCCGCGAGTCTTATCTCTGAAAAAATACACGCTAAGAAAGTTTTGTCTATAACAGAGCGAGGAATATCTTGTCTAAATATTTCAGTTTTTCGCCCAACAACTTCAGTTATCGGCATAACAAATTCTATTAAAACTTCAAGGAAAATTTCCATGTATTGGGGAGTTGAACCTTTTTACATTCCCGATTACAACAAGGATAATGTGAATTTCCAAAAAGATGTTATCAATAAAGTCAAAATAAAATTTAAACTCACAAAAGGTGACAAGGTTGTCATTACTCGGGGGGACGGGCGTTTTTTTTCTAGCGAAAGTTCAAACTCTATCAAAGTTCACCATATAAACGGCGACTCGTCAAAAGATGCTTAGTGATGACATCCTTCACTCTTATCATATTTGTGATTGGGCCTATGGAGAAGAAGCGGCACCTATAAGTTTCCATCATTTTGAAAAATGGATTAAAAATGGGTATGAAGTCCCCTTATCTTATTTGAGCGATCATCGTTTTGACAGAAGAAAGAGTCTTAAGCACATTTATAAAGATTTCCAATCTTATCTTGTTTTTCTCTTTGACTATTCAAAAGAGAGGGAGAAATTTCAGCATTTTTACCGCTCTAAGAAATCTAATGGATTGAAAATTGCAAGTTATGCTTTAGGATTTCAGGGATATGATTATCATGTTGTTATAAAAGATCATCTTTTGTCTTTAGGCCGTCTTTTACAAAAACAATATAAGGGGATAGAATTTATCTATTCACTCGATGTTCATCCGGTATTAGAAAAAGACCTTGCTTATAGGGCCGGACTCGGTTGGTTTGGAAAAAATTCTTTGTTACTCCATAAAAAATATGGAAGTTTTTTTCTTATTGGAGCACTCCTTTTTAACAAAAAACTTCCTTTTCCTAAAAGGACCTTGGAACGCGACCATTGCGGCCAGTGTACTCGTTGTATCGATGCTTGTCCAACAAAGGCCATTGATCCCGAAATGAGGAGAATTGTAACAAATAAATGTATTAGCACTTTTACCATAGAGTTATTCAAAAGAGATGTTCCTTCTCCATTGGGAATGGAGATGTCAAATGGAGAAATCTTCGGTTGCGATATTTGCCAAGATGTTTGTCCTTGGAATCAAAGGCCGTTAAAAAAGTTGGTACTTGAAGATAATACTGAGCATCATTCCAAGAAATTTGAAAAAACTTCTTTAATTGTTAATTTTTTTCTTACCAAAAAACCTTTAGAGGTGTTTGAAAAACTTAGGAATATGACAAAAAGAGGATTTAGAAAATTGTTCAAGGAAACTCCCTATGAGAGAACCGGAAGAGATGGACTCTTAAAAAATGTGGGGTTTTGGTTAAAGTAGTGCTTCTTTTTGAAGAAAAGTTTTGATGTAGGACGAGGCCCTCTCCGGAACATGATGGGGAAGTCGACAAGGCATTTCTAAAACAACAACATTTCCTTGCTTTTCGAGAAATATCTTTAAGTTTTCGGCCCCCCCTTCGCCTACAACGATATCGTCCTTACCACACAAAAGATAAATATGTCGACCATTAAATTTGAGAGTTTTCTTTTCTTGTCTAATCCAAGGAAAGACAGAACTTGGTTCTATGGCCTTGGAAACGAGCTCTGCTCGTAAGGCCATGGTTTTTTTATAAAGAGGAGTTTCATAGATGTGTCCTTCATGTGAAGAACTCATACCTAGGCCGACACATATATGTGTTGTCTTGTAATTTTTAAAAAAACATAAAGATTTCAAAGAAAGTAGGGCCCCTAAAGAATGTCCTCCTAGAATAACACGGCCCTCACTTATACCGGTTAATCGTTGCAATGCTTTATAAGATTCAAAGAAAAGTGTATGGGCACCGGAAGAAAAATCTTCAAAATTTGCAAGCTCCGGAGAACATCCTAAGAGATGTCCGGGAAGGTCGAACAGAAGTGTGGGCACTCCTTCTTCACATAGTCGAAAGGCCCAAGAAAGTAGAGAGGCCTTGTGAGAAGTGTATCCATGGGTAAAGACGGCCAGAGAGTTCTTGTTGTTTAAATTTTTTGGAATAAAGAGAAGAGTGGATGTGGATGTATCGTTAAAGGGGATTGAGTCCTTGATGATATGGACTGCCATGCTTTAACGGTAGCACAGAAATTTAACATTGACGAAGGAAGCGGCCTTTTGTATGTTCTATAAGGATTTTAATGTGCCCTGATAGCTCAGTTGGTAGAGCAAAGGACTGAAAATCCTTGTGTCGGTGGTTCGAGTCCGCCTCGGGGCACCAGAAAAGGAGGAAAAAGTTATGAAAAATCCCAAATGTGTTCTTTTAACTATGTTTCTCGTTCTTGGATGTGTTGCATCAATATTCGCTCAAGAGAACATCAGCATTGCTAGTCTGAGAGACATTGCCGTAAAACGACTCAAACCGCTTGCTGTAAAATCCGGACACCATCTTGATGAACAATTCGCTTATTTCTCTTTTCCTACTACTGATGTGTTAAATCTAGTATTCGGTCAAGATTTAGATCGAGATGACTACATAATACCGTTTATCAATTATCACAAGTATAAATTACATTATAAGCTTGAAAGTCTTATCGATGGGAGAACACTTGAAGGTTCTTGCGATTACTTTACGGCCTTCAATAGAGAGGATCATATCTGTATTAAATATGATATTGATAACTGCACACATAATGAAATTTTTTTCCAAAGAACTGAGGGAGCTATAACAAATCAAATTGGAAGTCAAATTTCTCGACTATTTTTCGGACAAAATTTAGTCGTTGTAACGGGCCATATCCATTTCAATTAAAATTCTTTTCTCTTGAGGGCCGTTACGCATGATCGAAAGTTACACAACGGCAATATTTATTTTCATTTTAGGGGCCATGTTGGGAAGTTTCATCAATGTGCTCATCCATAGGATGCCCAGACAAATGCCTGCGACCTTTGCAAGGTCCCAGTGTCCGAGTTGTAATCAAACTATTTTGTGGTACGACAATATTCCTCTTATAAGTTACATCATTTTAAATGCTAAATGTCGAAAATGTCACAAGAGAATTTCTCCTCGCTACTTTGTTGTAGAACTTTTTCTAGGTTTGACAACGCTGTATCTCTTTCCCGAAAAGATTAGCACCACGGCCCTGATCACATTTTTATTCAGTATTACCGTTCTCTATACATTTACGGCCATTTTTTTTATTGATCTTGATTTTAAGATTATTCCAAACGAACTTAATATCTATTTAGGAATTGTTTTTTTTATCTTTTCTTTTTTTCACTACCATTTTTATCATATGGCCTTGGGGTTTTTATTAGGAGGAGGGTTACCTCTTCTTATTAGTTGGTTATTTTATTGTTGGAAAGGACAGATCGGCCTTGGAGGTGGGGATATTAAGCTCTTTGCGGTCTTGGGCATTTATCTAGGCCCTATAGAGGTTATGAGAACTCTATTTTTAAGCTGTTTTCTTGGAAGCTTGATATTCCTTATTCTCATGGGATTTAAAAAGGCCAATAGAAAGACCAAAATCCCTTTTGGGCCTTGTATTGTCAGTATATCTTTCATTCAAATTTGCTTACCGAATATTTATCATCGAATCCTTGGATTCATAGTTATGTTCTAATAGAGTTGAACAAAGTCTCCCTCGTGGACGGCCCCTCCGGAATGAAGAATCGCAATAGAACCGTCCGGCCCAAAGTAATCAATTACCTCTAGAGTTCCCTTAATTTCCCCTTTTGAAATACCGATTAAGGCACCTGTATCGGGATCATAGATTTCATTTCCTTCAGTCATGGCCTTCAGAACATCGCTTATTTGAATACCGCTTGAACGACCAGCGTTAATATAGATTTTTTTTCCTATAATTTTGGCCACTCTGCCAACCCAATCGAGTTTTTCGGAAATATCAAGAATTTCGGGAACGGATTTTCTTATAGCAATTTTGGCCCCATATCTTAGCAAATTTCTTCTATACAGCAGTTGGGAGTTTCGACTTATTGCAAAAAACCTGTAAGTGCTATTATCTGCATAACCTTTGAAAATTGAAGTGTATATTTCCTTATTGTTGTTGACATCAAAGAGACGTATTTCGATCTTACTTTCCGTATAGGATTTTATCTGACGAACAAAACCGATTTCATCTCTTTTTTCTCTAACACGTGCATCAATAATTCTTCCAAAGATAACAAGGTTAATTCCTGCACTTTTCGCTTTTCGAGAAAGTTGGACAAGTTTTACTCCTCCTCCGGCATAGACTTCTTTACTGAGGCCAAAGATTTTTTGCCCTTGATTTCCTAGGATAAACCGACCTGTTTCGGCCAACTCTTTTCTCAACTCTTCGGTTGCCGTTATTGCTAGGTCTTCTCCTCCGTAGGGAGATTCATTAAAGAATGTTAACAGGGCCGCTTTTTTTTTGACACCGGCAAAATGCTGATGAGGCATTTCCCGTATAGTTCCTTCGTAGTTCCTTTCTTTCACAATATTCGAGCAAGAATACAATAATAGTATGAGAAAATAAAAAAAATTCATGACAAACCTCCCTATTTTAACTTGGTCAATATATTGAAATTCATGTTTTCATCAATTTTTAAAGTCTTATTTTTGATGAAAGTGCGATTGTTAAGGGTTTTTAGAAAAGTGATAATCTCTTCTTTTTTATTTGTATAGCTTAATGTAATTAAGCTTTTTGATGCATCATAATGGGACACTAAGGTTTGCACACCATGGATTATGCCTTCATGGGAAATAAAATCGGATAGTTGCAAGACAGCTAGTATTGTTGGTGCATTTTTTACGATGATCTCCATGTAATTTTGATTTAAAGAAAGAGATTTTATAGAGGATTTCATTTTATCAAATAAAGAAATTGGTTCTTGATAAATGAGAGTTGCTAACTGAGAATTTAAGTCTTTAATGTTTTCAAACTCAATATGTTTGAGTGCTTCTTTCTTTTCTCCATAAAGAATGGGTGTTTTTGTTTTTGGGTTTACGAAGAGGTAATTTGCGCTTATCAAAAAACTATTAATATTGAGAAAATTATCGCTATGGGTTTTTTCTATACGAGTATGGATTTTAAGCCAGAATGATTGAGAATCAGAGGGGAGATTGTTCGCTATGAATTCTCGTTGACGGTCATTTACAATAACAATTTCTTGAAAGGTGTTGCCCATATGTGTTTTGAACCAATTTTTCCAATGATTAGTGATAGTGTCTGTGAGATCATTCTGAGAACTCATATCCAATGCAGACCATTGGATATTATTGATATCAAAATGTGTAGAAATAAATAGTTTTTCAAATGTTTTTTCTATTTTACTTTTGGTAAAAGAGAGATAAATCTGATGGAGTGTCCGGCGATTAACCGTTGCATGAATTTCAATTTTATGTGAACGACGTTCTTTTGAAGATGCAGAGCTTGTTGTGTTTCTAATTGAATAGGAAGGAACGATTTTGTTGAGATTACCGTAACGGCCCTTTGAAGTAAGTTTCTTTTTTCTCAATGCTATTTTATATTCTTTCCTTTTTGAAATACGACCTTTTTTGTCCAAGAATCGTTTCTTTAGAGAATCGGCAATGGGATTAAAGTATTGTGAGAATTGTTGTTCATAATTTGACCAGAATTTTTTCTGATCAAGCTTCATGGCCTTTAATTCGTTAGAAATGACATCTCTAAAAGCACTGTAAAGAAGTTGAGTTTTAATGAAGACTAAAGGATCTCCTTTTTTTGAATGGAAAGACCCCTGTCCGGTAACATAGGGATTTGCCCATAGAATACCTGTAGTGAAGAATAGGCCGATAAAAAACTTATTGGCCTTTAGTATCCAAAATAAATTCAACAGTATCTTCATTAAAAATTTCATTAATCTTTGAGGCCAATATTAAAGTGGGATCGACCAAATATTGTTTGCCTAAAGGAAGTTGAACACTTCCCTCTTTATGTTCAAGGAAGAGATGAAGGGGTATATTTCCCCTATGGCCTAAAATAATTTGTTTCAAACGGTTCAAATGAATATCACCAAGTTTCTCTATGCTAACATTAATTTTCATGCTTGTAACCCTTTCTGCGGTCTCATCTTCAAGCTTTCGTATTTTATTGGGAAAAAATTTTTTTGGAGACTCAACAAGATTGACATGTCCTTTGAGGAAGAAAGGGCCCTGAGAGGTCAAGAAATTTTCATATTTCTGATAGGTTTTTGGGAAAATAATGCACTCTATTTTACCTGATATATCTTCTAGGGTAGCAAAACACATTTTTTCTCCTTTTTTTGTGAGAATGATTTTTTTAGAGCTTATTATTCCTGCAAACATCATTTCTTTTTTGTAGTCTCCCTTGAGATTCTGAACATTGCTTAGAGGCATAGAAGAGAGCTTGTTGATTATCTGAGAAAAGCGATCCAAAGGATGGCCTGAAATATAAACACCCATTAGGGAAAGTTCATATGATAATTTTTTCTGATCATCGTACTCGTTTACTATGGTTGTATCAAGAAAATCTTCATCGATTTCATTGCTCACTCCATTAAAGTCAAAAAAATTTGATTGGCCTGAACGCTTTTCCTTTTGTCTCTTAGTTCCATGAGCAAGAAGTAACTCAATATTTTCTACCATTGATCTTCTATTCAATGTTTCTTCATATTTGTCAAAGGCCCCAACTTTGATCAAAGATTCCAAAGTTCTTTTATTAACGGTTTTTAAATCTATTCTCTCACAAAAATCTCTCATGCCTTTATATGGGCCGTTCTTTTTTCTTTCATGAATAATCTTTTGACAAGCGATCTCTCCAACATTTTTTATGGCACCCATCGCAAAGCGAATATCATTTCCAATAATACTAAATTCCCATAAAGAATCATTGATGTCGGGAGGTAGTATTTGTATTCCGTTTATTTTCGCATCATTAATATAGAGAGTAACTTTATCGGTATTTGAAAGTTCCGTGCTCAATAGGGCCGCAAAAAACTCCGATCTATAATAATACTTAAGAAATGCTGTTTGATAGGAAATATAAGAATAGGCCACTGCATGAGATTTGTTAAATCCGTATTCTGCAAATTTGGCCATAAGATCATAGAGGTATTCCGCTTTTTTATGGTCAAAGTTTTTCTGTTTCGCACCGGTGAGAAAAATTTTTTTGTGGCGATTCATTTCATCAATTTTTTTCTTCCCCATGGCCTTGCGTAACATATCGGCTTGTCCAAGAGTATAACCGGCAACGGTCTGAGCAATGTGCATTACTTGTTCTTGGTAAACGATAATACCGTAAGTATCTTGCAGAATAGGTTTAAGTTCATCAAAAATATATGTTTCCTTTTTTTTACCATGCTTGATATCAACAAACTCATCATGCATTCCGGAACCCATCGGCCCAGGACGATAAAGAGCATTGATGGCGGTAATATCATCAAGAGAATCAGGTTGAACTCTTTTGCATAAATCTATCATACCTGCAGACTCTAACTGAAAAATACCAATAGTTTGCCCCTCACTTACAAAGTGAAAAACCTTTTTATCATTGTAATCGATAGATTCAATATCGAAAAAGTTGTCATGATTTTTTTGTATGAGTTTTGAAGCATGATTAATAACAGTTAGAGTCTTTAGGCCCAGAAAGTCAAATTTAATAAGCCCGATCTGTTCAGCACAATCCTTGTCAAATTGAATGACCTTTTCTCCTTTTTGTCCTTTAAAAAGAGGGCAATATTCTACAAGAGGACGATTCGTTATGATGACACCGGCGGCATGAATACCGGCATGGCGGTAGAGTCCTTCCAGCCGTTGAGCTATTGTAAATATTTTTTTTATTTTGGGATCTCGTTCAATCATTTCTCTCAGACGTGGTTCTCTTTCAAGAGCTTTATTTAATGTCATACCTATTTCTTCAGGAATGAGTTTTGAAAGAATATCTGCATGGGCAAAGGTTAGTCCAAAAACTCTTGAGACATCTTTAATGGCCGCCTTTGCTTGAAGTTTCCCAAAAGTAATGATTTGCCCGACGTTATCTTTGCCATATTTTTTTGTAACATACTCGATAACTTTTGCTCTTCCTTTTTGGCAAAAATCAATGTCAAAATCCGGCATGGAGATACGTTCGGGATTGATAAAACGCTCAAAGAGAAGATTGTAAGTTAAAGGGTCAATATTTGTAATATTGAGACAATAAGCGACAAGAGAACCTGCACCGGAACCCCTTCCGGGGCCTACCGGGATATTGTTTTCTTTAGACCATTTGATAAAATCGGAAACCACAAGAAAATATCCGGTAAGTCTCATCCGTTTAATCATGTCTATTTCATAACGGAGCCTCTTTGTATATTTTGGCCTTATTTCGCTGTTCCAAAGCTTATCTTGTTTTAAGTTTTTAAAGTGAGGCCCGTTAAACCTTTCTTCCAATCCCTCTAGAGATGTTCTCTCAAAGAATTCTTCGGCCGTTTCTTCAGTTTCAATAGGAAAGTTTGGAAGATGATAAATTTGATTTCCTTTTTCATCAGTCCATTCAAATTCAAGATTGCATTTATCTGCTATTCTGAGAGAATTATCACAGGCATCGGGACAGTAGCTAAATGCTTCCCTCATTTCCTTAGGAGTCTTAAAATAAAACTCTTGAGAGAGCATCTTTATTCTGTTTTCGTCATTATAGGTTTTTCCTGTTTGAATACATAACAGAACTTCTTGGGCCGTAGCATCTTCTTTTGTCATATAATGACAATCATTTGTGGCCACAAGCTTAATTCCCTCTGTTTTAGCGTATGCTATTAATTTTTCATTAACTTGTTTTTGCTCTTCAAGGCCGTTTTCTTGAATTTCCAAGTAAAAGTCGTCGGAAAAAAGTTGAGATAGCTTCTCTATCGCTTTAGTGGCCTGCGTATCATTTCCTATAAAGAAATTATATCCGACTTCTCCCTTTAAACAGGCCGAAGTACAGATAAGCCCATCTGCATATTGTTTCAAAAGTTCAATATCAACTCTAGGTTTATAAAAAAATCCTTCAAAATAAGACCGGGTTAAGAGTTGACATAGATTTTTCATGCCTGTTGCGTTTTTACACAACAGGATAAGATGATAAATGTTTCTTGAGCATTCCTCCGGATCTTGATTGGAGAGATATTTCATATTGTCTATAACTCGGTGTTGAAATCGATTTGTAGGCGTAAAATAAATTTCTGAACCAAGAATGGGTTTAATTCCGTTATCTTTACAACGGGTATAAAAATCGATGGCCCCAAACATATTACCGTGGTCTGTTTGAGCAATGGCAGGGACACCAAGTTCCTTGGCCTTGGCAATAAGGTCTTTAGGTCTGATAGCACCGTCTAGCAACGAATATTGAGTGTGAAGGTGAAGGTGGACAAAACTATCGGGATGGGTATTGAGTATTGATTGATTCATTTTTAGAACTTTTTTAAAAGATTAAAACGGTCTAGGTAAGATTTGATGCGCCACACCTTAGCATTCGGCCTTTATCAAAAGAAAAATTCAAGTTTCACAAGCGACACAACTTTGTGGCTGGGGTGGTAGGATTCGAACCTACGAATGGCAGAATCAAAATCTGCTGACTTGACCACTTGTCGACACCCCAACACAATTGTTCAGAATAATACTAAGAAGTATCTTTCTTTGGCAAAGTTTCTTTTTGACGAGTACTTGATGATCTTTTATAGTATGGTAAAAGGTTATTTCCATACGGGGATTTTACATTGAAGATTTCTATATTGATTGCCATGATTTCATTGTATTTTCCAATGAGGATAACCGCCCTCCCTATAGATTGGCACGGAACTTTCGGTCTTGATACAACGCTCATCAAAAATTACAGGCCTAAATCTGTAAAGTCTACGCCCGGTGATGGTAGCGATGGTTCTCAAAGGGCAAACCGGGCCCCCGAAGGAAATTCCAATGCTTCTTTTCAAACCTATATTTTTAGACTTGGCCCAACTATTATTGTCAATGACTCGGCCTCGTTTTATGCAGAGTTCTCCTCCGGATACGCTAGAGGAGGTCGGTTGGGTGATGATGATAGAAGGTCTCGTGAAGAAGGAGATTTTTCTCAGGCCCTTTACGCTCACAACGTTCCCTCAGGAGAAAATAACTTGGCCGTTACAAAAATGTACGCAAAATACTATGCGGATACGGCCACCTATATCTTGGGTCGCCATAGCTACCACTGGGGACTTGGGGCCGTCTACAATGGAGGAGATAATGTGTGGGACAGACATTTCACCGTTCGTGACGGTGCTACTCTTAAGGTGAAACTTGGCAATTTTCACATCACACCTTATTGGGCGAAAATAGCAAATTCAACCCTTGTAGATGCAACACATATCAGAGAATACGGTTTAGGACTGCTTTATGATAATCATGAAAGAGATTTGACCTTTGGTGTGCAATACGGAAAAAAGGCAAATGAAGCAGAGCAAGAATTTAAAGCTGCTAAAGAAACAGAGGACAACCAAGGTTTGCTTGGTTCAACTAATGTTGAAATCATGGACATCTATTTTAAAAAATCTTTTGGCGATTGGAACCTTGCTTTAGAAGTTCCAATGTTCTCCGGCCATATAGGGGCCTTTTCTCAAGAAGAGACTCCTACTAATACTACTTCCTATAAAGCAAAGGCCTTTGTTTTTAAAGGTAGTTACAAGTCTTCTGATTCTTGGAATTTCTCTTTGGAAGCAGGAGAAGTTGACGGGCACTCCGGAGGTCGTTCAGAGTTTGGGGCCATGTATCTTCATCCTAATTATCAAATCGCCAACATTCTCTTTCGCTATAATTACAGGGCCGTATCCGACCCCGACAAGATCAATGTCTTTGATTCTTATATAACAAATGCATCTTTTCTTAAAATTGGGGCCAAGTATACGGGACAGAAATGGGATGCTCATTTTTCTGCTATTGCGGCCCAGGCGCAACAAACGGCCTCAAAGGGGCACGATGCCTTTAATCATTCTACAAATCGTGTCTATACGGCCAATGCTGATCAGGAGGGTTCCCTTGGCATGGAGTTTGATGTAAACCTTAATTATAAATGGAATAAAGAGATATCTATTGGTGTCCTTACAGGTTATCTTTTTACAGGGGATTACTATGCATTCACCAATAGGCCCAATGATTCACCAACAGCAGATAATTCTTTTATTCTACAACTGAACACGGCAATAGATTTCTAAAGATATCAATTGGCAAGGGTGTAAAAAACCACAACTTGGGGCCTAAAATTGGTGTTGCATAGGCCGCATCATGGGTGCGTTTGGAAAACTCAATGAATCCCATGGATGAGGCCCTCCAATTCGCCCGGGAATTCTAAAATCGTAAAAGGAATTTCCACTACCGTTAGATACATCATCATAATCGTAAAAACCATACGAATCATCATTACCAATCCAATCATTTAATGTTCTCTCTCGGCCTCTTTCGTAGAGTTCTCTATAGTGTTGAAGTCTTCTATCTTCCAGATTGGCCTGTTGGATATTATAGTCTCTTCTTCTCGTAAACCGATGCTCTCGTCGCTGTCGGTTGGCCATAAATCTGCGACATCCGGCAGGGTTTCTCACACCTCCAATCAAACTTCTTCCACAATACCTGTTCATCATATTCACTTCGCTGCGTTGAAAACCTCTCGATTCTCGGCCTATACGCCTCGTAATCCTTTGAGTTATTCTTTCTTGCTGTCTAATGGCAGAAGCGTCGCCGGACCCGGCCCTATAGGAAAGTTCCCATTCGCTGAGAACTCTATCAAACTTACGAAGTTTCCCTTCGATAAACCTCTCTGCATCTTCTCCCGAGAATTTCCTTCCTCTACGACCTCTCCTACCGACATAAATTCTCGAATAGGCCTTGGATTTTAACCTAATCTTTTCAATTTCTCGGGCCTTCTCCGTAAGTCCATATTTTTGAAGTCCTTTGTAGAAGTGAAAATGATTTGTTTTATCATATTCTCCAACAGAAATATTAATACGTTCGATTTGTTCTTCAAGATAATCTTGATGATCAGGGTCTAAGGCCGCTTCTCTTCTCTCTATAAGTTCTAACAATTTTTCTTTGGAAGGGTCAAGAAGCACTTGATCCAACTCTCTTACAAGTCTTCGGTATTCTGTCGCAAGTCTTCCCGCCTGTCCTTCAGAAACACCTAGTTCTCCATCCTCTCCCGGTGCAAAACGATTATTAATGGATTCAAGCTGAGCGTAAATTTCTTGGGCCGTTTTATCTCTTGCGATTCTCAAGTTTTCCTCCAAAACTCTTCTTAAATCTTCGGCATTTCCAACACTACTTTGATCGAGATTTTGCAATTCTCCCAATATTCTCTCATAATCCTGAGTTTCACAAGCGGCGCGAGCACTTCGTGCGGCCAAATTTTCCGGAGATGTATAGAGTACCAACGGGGTTTCTCCTGCAATGATATTTTCATTTTGATAACAATCAGATTCAGAAACAATGTTGCCGTTAAAATAAGGGTGATGACTTCCATTGTTACTATTTGGGATAGGTGATTCAAAAAAAACGGACATATTTTTTTTACGATCAAAATTTTCTAAATCATATATCAAAATCTTTTGGTTTTTTAGTGTTCCTTTGATGAGATCAGCATTTTTAACACGACCCTCATCATCAATATAACCATCATTTTTTAAGCATTGAATATACTCATTGTAAGTTTTACTCATTTTCACTCTAAAATGAAAATTATTATTCACAATTTGATGCTCTATTTCCGGTTCATCTAGGCAGGCAGAGTAATAAGCAGGAAATACAATCTTAATTTGAGTTTTTCGTTCATCGACAAATTCCACTCTCAATTGATTGGGGTTATCCATAATACCTCTGAGCATTCGTTGGGACATATACCGATCTGTTTCACAACTCCTAATTGTCGCCGGAGGGCCATAAGGGGCCTCAGGAGCAGTAGAGTGTGGCACATTACGGCCGGGCGCTCTCGGGGCCGAATGGCCTAGAAAAAATCCATCAAAAGGACTGGAACTTGTATAGATAGAGAGACACAAAAGTAGTAGTGTATATATCTGTCTTTTGATCATCGTCTCAATATTCCTTTTAAGTATTAGTATACATTATCCTATCGTCTATTCTTATCGGAAGATAAGCAGAGGGACTTGAGATGTTTTTCGAAAATAATTGGATCGATGATTAGAGGAAATAACTCGATTATTTTTCGTCCGATTCATCCTCGAAATCTTGAAGATAGAGAGTAGCAAATTCCTGTTTCGGCCCATCATGTACCACAAAGTATTTGAACTTGAGAGTCCAAAGTTCTCGTCGCTATGAGTATTTGATATACTCTCCTCCTAGGAGGAGTCCCTCCATTCCTTTTGTCAAGTTACTTGGAGAACACAATCTTCATTACATTTTAGGAGCTAGACCGACAGGTCATCCTGCTCTTTTTGAACAATTCGACCTTAATAGAAGATACGGATTAGTAGAGGAGTTTTCTACCAAACGAGTGATCGGGCAAAGAATTAAAAATAGTCGCAGGACTAATGACCCAAGTTATTCCAAAATGCAGAGCTATAATCTGAAGATTTACGAAGCTCATTGGTATAGACTAATCGCGTTGGACCGAAAACTGCTAAAAAAGAGTTGACATAATGTTGCTCTACGTCCACTATGCTAGAAATCTTAATAACTAGATAGTTGAATTATAGGAGAATAGTATATTTATGAGTGAACTTGTTTTGCAAGATTTGCTGAAGGCAGGTGTTCATTTTGGGCACCAAACTCGAAGATGGAATCCAAAGATGAAAAAATATGTTTACGGAGAGGCCAACGGTATTTATATCATAGATCTTGCCAAAACCATCGTACTCGCAAAAAAGGCCTACAATTTTCTCCAAAAGACTTCCGCAGGGGGGAGGCCCATCCTCTTTGTCGGAGTAAAAAGGCAGGCCTGCGATGTCGTCAAGAAGGCCGCGGAGTCTTGTGGTGCCTTCTATGTAACCCATAGATGGTTAGGAGGAATGCTGACAAACTATAAAACTATTAATCTTTCTATCGACAAACTTAGAAAAGTTGAACGAATGAAAGAGGCGGGAGATTTTGAATTTTTAACGAAAAAAGAAAGATACAAAATTGAAAAGGATATTCTTAAACTTGAAAGAAACCTCGGTGGTATTAGAGATATGAGAAAACTCCCCGGTGCCGTTTTTGTCATTGATTCCAATGATGGGAGAATTACTATCAAAGAGGCCAATAAACTAGGGATTCCCGTCGTGGCCGTTACCGATACAAATTGTAACCCCGACGGCATAGACTATGTCGTTCCCGGAAATGATGATGCTATAAAATCTATTCAAATCTTTGCCGATTACTTTGCCGGGGCCGTGGCCTCCGGTTCTAATCAAAGTCAACGATCTTCCGACGATATTCGCAATATAGAACTAGAGACAGAAATTATCTCAAAATATGAACAGGATATAGACCTTCGTGAAGAAAACACTCTACCTCAGGCCACTCTACCTCAAGCAGAACAGGAAGGAAAAGAAGAACAAAGTGAACAAGAAGACAAAAATCTGACTAAAACATAAAAGGAAACAATAATGACTTTCACTGCTTTAGATGTGAAAAAACTTAGAGAGATGACGGGTGCAGGTATGATGGCCTGCAAGAAAGCACTTAAAGAAAGTGCAGGCAATATAACTAGCGCTGTTGATTTTTTGAGAAAAAAAGGATTGACCGATGCCAAGAAAAAACAATCAAGAATTGCTACAGAAGGAACCATTGCCACTGTTATCGATGGAAAACGTGGAGTGGCCCTAGAAGTGAATTGCGAAACAGACTTTGTTTCCAAAGGTGAAACCTTTCAGGCCTTTGCCACATCTACGGCCCGGTATATTTTAAAAGAGAATGTAAAAAGCATTGATGCTCTCAAAGAAAGTCAGAACAATAGAGTTAATGACCTTACGTTAAAATGTGGGGAAAAAATTGATATTAGAAGATTTAAAACTCTCAGCGTTTCTCAAGGAGTTATCGGTAAATACAACCATGGAGGTAAAATCGGAGTCCTCGTCGCACTAGAAACATTCTTGGCCGCCGAAAACCTAGGAAAGGATTTGGCCATGCACATAGCGGCCTTCGATCCTAAATTTGTAACATCCCAAGACATTGATGAAGATTTTAAAAAGAAAGAGGCAGAAATTTATGCAGCTCAACTCAAAGAGCAAGGGAAACCCGATCACATGATTGATAAAATTGTTCAAGGAAAACTGAAAAAACTAGCAACAGAGGTTTGTCTTCTTGAACAAAAATTTGTAAAAGACCAAAACAAAACCGTCCGACAGTTCATTCAAGAATTTGGAGAAGTTAAGGTTTTTGGATTTATTAAAATGAATCTTGGAGAAGGCCTTGAGAAAAAAGAAGAATCTTTGGTCGATGAAATTGCAAAAATCAGTAAACATTAATTCATTGCCTTTTCTAGGATCCATGTGAAATACAAAAGAGTCCTTCTAAAATTATCCGGTGAGGCCCTTGCAGGAAAAGAAAAGTTCGGTATTTGCGTCGATACAGTCGATGCCTTGTGTTTAGAGATTCAATCACTTGTTAATATCGATGTTGAAGTGGCCATTGTTATAGGAGGAGGGAATATTCATAGAGGGGTCGTCGAAATAAAAAAAGGATTTGGCAGAACAACTTCTGATTATATGGGTATGCTTGCTACGGTTATCAATGCTTTGGCCTTGCAAAATGGACTTGAAAGAGTCCTCGGCCTTCATACGCGAGTGTTAACCGCTATTGATATGAAAGAAATAGCAGAGCCTTATATTCGAAGGAGGGCCGTAAGACATTTACAGAAAAAACGTATTGTTATCTTTGCCGGAGGTACGGGCAATCCCTATTTTACAACCGACACGGCAGCGGCCTTAAGAGCAAATGAAATTGATGCACCGGTGATTTTCAAGGCCACTAAAGTTGATGGAGTCTATGACAAAGACCCTAAAAAAAATAAAGATGCTGTAAAATTTGATAGTATAAATTATATCGATGTCCTTAATAAGGATCTTAAGGCCATGGATGCTACGGCCATTACCCTTTGTATGGAAAACAATATAGAAATTATTGTCTTTAATGCTCTTAAAAAGGGTAACATTAAAAAAGTTGTCACAGGCGAACAGATAGGAACCGTTATTAAAAGAAAGAACAGGAGGGGATTAAGCGTATGATGGATGACATCAATGTACAGCTTGAACAATCTATGGGTGATACGATAGACACACTTAAAAAACAACTGGCACGAGTAAGAACGGGGAGGGCCACAGGAAGCGTTCTTGATGGAATTGTAGTAGATTACTATGGAACACCTACTCCAATTAATCAAGTCGGACAAGTCAGTACCCCTGAGGCCAGGCTGCTTCAAATCCAACCTTTTGATAAAACCATGATTGCCAACATAGAAAAATCTATTATCAATGCAAACATTGGAATTACTCCATCAAACGATGGCAACCTTATTCGCATTCCTTTTCCTTCTCTTACCGAAGAGAAGAAAAAAGAAAGAGTTCGAGAAATTAAAAAAATGGGTGAAGAAGCAAAAATTGCCCTTAGGAATGAACGTCGTACGCAAAATGGAAACATCAAAAAATATGAGAAAGATAAGGAAATCTCAGAGGATAATTCGAAAAAACTCCAAGAAGAAGTGCAAAATGTCACAAATAAATTTGTGGCCAAAGTTGACGATATCATTGAACTCAAAGAAAAAGAACTACTCTTAGTTTAAACTTATGGGACAAAACAAATCCCTAAAACATGTGGCCGTTATTATGGACGGCAATGGAAGGTGGGCAAAAGATCGCTGTCACTCTCGCACTTGGGGCCATATTCGAGGTGCAAAAGTTGTTTCTGAAATTATTGAAACCGCCTCTAAGCAAAGTATAGAAGCTCTTACACTGTACGCTTTTTCAACAGAAAATTGGTCCCGACCTTTTATTGAAATTCAAACGATCTTCATACTTCTTGATAAATATTTACAAAAGGAACGGCAACGAATTTTAGATAATGATATCTGTTTTAAAGTGATAGGAGACCTCAAGGGTCTACCTAAAAAGACGATGATGCATATCAAAGGCCTTGAGGAGTCAACAATGAGGGCCGAAGGGCTCAAACTGACCTTTGCCTTTGGCCATGGTGGAAGAACAGATATCGTGAATTCCGTCAATAAATTTATTGATCGTTACCCTAATAAAAAAATAACGGAAAGAGATATTGAAAATAATTTATGTTATCCGGACGTTGGCAATGTAGACCTCCTGATTCGAACGGGAGGAAATCAAAGAATTTCTAATTTTCTTTTATGGCACATGGCCTATGCCGAACTCTTTTTTACAAAAACGAAATGGCCGGAATTTAGCGGTAAAGAATTCAATGATATTTTGGATCGGTTTTCTAAAAGAGAAAGACGTTTTGGGTCCGTTTCAAAGAGTAAAAGTTTGCAAAGTACTACAGAACTTGCTTCACAACAGAAAGACCTTTTCCTCAAAAATTATGGAACATGATAATGACACAATCTCAAAAGAGAATTATCTCTTTCATGGTTCTTGTGGCCGTTCTTGCTCTTTGTTTATCCTTAGGCCCTAACTTTTTTTCGGCCCTTGTCTTCTTGTTTGGAATTATTTCCGTAGATGAAATTCACTGTAATTTTTTGAAAAAGAAAAGAAATGATCTCTCTTACATTTTTAGACAAATCCTTTTTACAATATTTTTTATCTACTGCAATATGTTTTATCAAAAGCTTTACCTTTTCTATACTATTAATACCATCGCCTTAATCTTAAATGTTGCACTCTTTATATACTTTTTTTTCTTTCGAATGGACTCGAAACTTCTTGTTCTCATTGCACAAACGGCCCCCTCATTATTTTCCTTAATTATCATCTTCCCTATTACGGCCCTTGCCGGCCTGAGTTATCTCCCAAGTGGGCGCTCTATCGTCATTATTCTTTTGATTATTACCTATGGCACGGATTCGGGGGCCTGGTTTTTCGGTCGTAAATTTGGAAAAACTCCATTATGCCCCGAAATTAGTCCATCGAAAACCGTGGAAGGCCTTATTTTCGGTATTTTGAGCACCGGTATTCTTGGAGGAATCGTCTGGAGATATTTCTGGGGAGATATCAGCATACTTTTATTCATTATAATAGGCCTCCTGGGAGGCCTTGGGCAAATAGGTGATCTAATTGTGTCAAAAATCAAAAGGCAATTTGATATTAAAGATAGTTCCTCTATTATTCCCGGCCATGGAGGGGCCTATGATAGGATTGATAGCCTTATATTTTTGACTCCTTTTTACTCTGCGATACTCAAATCGATACTCAAGTCCTATTATTTAGTGTAGAATAAGAGATACTATGATTTTTCAAAAAATTTTTATCTTTGTTTTATTCTTAGGCCCTTTAGTTTTCTTTCATGAATTGGGCCATTTTCTTTTTGCAAAGCTCTTCGGTGTTCGCGTTGAAGTATTTTCTATTGGGTTCGGCCCTAAAATTGTGAAACTTAAAAGAGGGTTTACCGAGTATGCTGTCTCACTTATCCCATTGGGTGGATATATTAAAATGTTTGGCGACGATTTCCTCAATAAAGAAACCATTCCTTCAAATGAAAGGGAGCATAGTTTTGTCTATAAAAGCAAATGGGCAAGATTTTGGATTGTTATGGGCGGCCCTTTGGCCAATTTTATTTTGGCCTTCTTAATTTTTGTGACACTACTTGTTGTCGGTGAAACGGTTCCTGAAATGAGGTTAGGAGTGCTTCCATCCGATTCTCTTCTTTTTAACAAGGGATTTCGTTCGGGTGATGTTGTGCAAAAACTCAATACCAGAGCAGCTTCAACAATAACGGATATGATTTTTGAAGATGAAACTTTTATAAGAACCGTAACGGTAAAAAGAATCAATGAGCAAATTTCATTAAATATCAATATGGACGGCCAAGAGCTTCTAAAAGAATTTTCTAAACATCCTCCTTTCTTAAGACTTCCATTTGTTGCCGACGGGGAAGGCAATATTTTTTATTTTACAACTACTTACAAAACTCATCGCGGCCTTCATTCCGGAGAGGATCTTCTTATCGAAGAAATTTTTCATGTAAGAGACGTTGAGATACTACATTTTTATAAAATGGAGAAAGAATTTCAAAACAATCACATGGGATCGGAACAATCTCGTACTTATAGTCATGAATTGAAAGTGAGTCCTTTTGATGGTCCGATCAAGGACATTTTATCTATTCTAAGGACACATAAATATTACCCTTTAGATTTAATGGTCGACAAAATCCAAATAGGATCAGCTGCAGATCAAGGGAATATAAGGCCTAAGGATATTATCTTATCTCTCAATGGGATATTGATGGATAATTTTTCACAAATCAGAGAAACACTTCAAAAAACTACATCAAAGAATGTCTCTCTGACTATTTTAAGAAATAAAGAGCAATTGAGGATAGAGCTTACCCCTCTTGTTCAAAAGGAAAACGATCAGTCCGTTAAACTCATCGGTATCTATTCTGCAGGGCAATTTGCTAGGCCTCGTTTCATTGAAACTTCTCCTAAAAACCCTCTTCAGGCCGTCATGGGCGGTCTAAAAAGAACATGGTTGACATTAGACAAAACCATAGATGGATTTAAAAAACTTATCGTGGGTGATGTGTCCCTTAAACAAATTGGAGGGCCTCTCTCGATTGGAAAAGTTGCCTCTGATTCTTTCGATACAAGTATCTCCTACTTTTTTCAACTTATGGCCCTGATCTCCGTGAACCTTGGTGTGATCAATCTACTTCCTATTCCTATACTCGACGGAGGGCATATCATGTTTATTCTCTTTGAAATTTTTAACAGAGGTCCCCTTTCAAGAAGAAAAATGGAAATTGCCCAACAAATAGGACTCTCTATTCTTCTGATGCTCATGGTAGGTGCTTTGTTTAATGATTTTTCTCGATTTTTCTGAAAAATTATGAAACTCTATCTTGATAGTTCTCTACATTTAGTTATTGGAATTGTAGGACAGAAGTTTAATTGGATATCATACAAATCCCTTGAGACAAAAAAGTATGCTCGGCACATTCATCAAGAAATCTATCTCTCTCTTAAAGAACAAAATTTTGATGTAGAAGATATTGAGGAAATACTTCAATCATCAGGCCCCGGTTCTTATACGGGGATGAGGCTTTCCGAAGGTATTTCCCAAGTGTTTGAATGGCAAGGAATAAAAGTGAGCTGCTTTTATCATTTCGAAATTCCACAAATGTTAGGTTTAAAAGAAAAACCATGGTTCTCCAAGGCCTACAAGGGAGAACTCTTTGTCTGCCGCCAATGTGAAGGACGTTTTCATGCAGACTTGGTAAGAGAAGAGGATTGTTCCTTAAATAAAAGCAATGCTTATACTTACTTTTCCACAAGTCAAATGATTAAAGATAACCCCGAACGCATCTTACAAAAAATTTCTAAAAAAGGTGATCGGTTTAGTCCTTACTACTATCGCAATGCGGAGAAAGAGTTTCCCCTTCCGGTTAAGTCCGTTAACCCCCTTATAAACGTGTGATAGAAGTCTTCCGACTTTTCCCACCGATGATTTCATCGGCCGTTATCATGGCCTTAGTGGCATCAAGTCTTCCTTTGGATCGACATTTTTTTTCAAAAACGGCATTTTTTTTGACAGATGTAAGAATAATATTTTTTATGACCCTATATGAAAGTTTCGGGTATTTTGATTTAATAAGAGCGACAACTCCCGTAACAAAGGTTGTGGCCTGACTTGTTCCCGTCAAATATCCACTGCGTCCGCCGGGCAAGGACGACTTGATTCCTTCACCCGGAGCAGCAATATCCACGGATTTTCTACCATAATTTGATGAAGGAATAATCTTGAGATTCCTATCGTGGGCCATTACGCTAATAATATTGGAGAGATTATAACTAGCGGGATAATAAGCATTTCTTTCAATGTCTATATTGGATCGTTCATTTCCGGCCGCGGCCACCACAATGATTCCCTTCCGTTCGGCCTCTTTGAAAATCCTGAGCTCTCTTGGTGATGGATTAGGCCCTCCTCCCGAATAGTTGATGATATCAACATTTTTATTAACAGCATACTCCAAGGCCCTAATTGTGGCATTGAGGTTTTCTAGACCTGAAGCATTTTGATTGTAGTATTTGAGTGTAAGAATCTTGATACCCGGATGAACACTTCTGATAATCCCTGAAATATGGGTTCCATGGCCGTGGCCGTCTTTAGGTGTATACTTACGAACGATATCGTTGGAAGAAAAGTCTACGCCATAATTATAACTGCTCAAAGTCCTCTCATAAACATGATGGTTTTTGGTAAGAAAAGGATGTGGATAATCGATTCCTGTATCAATCACGGCCACGATAACACTTCCTTTCTTTTGAAACTTGTTCCAAGCACCGACAAGATTGATGGAAGGTGTGCCTGTAGGATTAACGGCCCAACCAACAAAAGGGGATGATTGCAGATTTGAAACATTAAAGGCCTTATTAATAGAAACATTGGCATTTACAGGCCAAAAGGCCGTTGAACACAGAGTATATGTCAAAAATGCCATTCTGAAGAAACGATCCCGGTTACTTTTTGTCAAAACATTGACTCCATTGTTGTTGGTAATTTGCATCTCTGCAAATCATATCGGAAAAAAAAATTCTTTAATTAAATATTTATTTCCTTGGGGAAAATGTTATTTTTTGAGGAAATTTTTCGTAAACTCTTTTCACTTTTCAGAGAGGATTTTGAAAAATACGCTCTGCGCTGTACCAAAAACTGCTGGTTTTTTCTTCCCGGGTTTTAAAAAAAATTGAGATTTTGATAAAATTACTATATGAAATATTCCTTTCTCATTGTTATCTTGCTTCTTTCTTACATTCAAACTTCCGGCCTTCCCTTAAAAAGAGCAGAGAAATATGCCTTTTTTGGAGGCAGAGTCTCTAAATTTAATAGAAAAACCGGATTAATTTACTTTAGGTTAGACTTTGAAAATCGAAAATATTTGAATACGGATGATGTTGTGACATTTTGGAACGAAGGCATTGATGTTAGAAAATGTCAAGGCCGCATTATCGGGAGAACCTCGGAATATCTTCTTGTTAAAATTTTAGGCAATCACTATCGTTGTTCTGCATCGATTGGTCTGGCCGTCGGTAGCTATCTGAAATTTCACTCCGAAGACATGATAAATAACATGACAATGGGAATGGAACTTGTTAAAATTCTTTTAAAGAAAAAGACGGCCGTTTCCGGTAAGGCACTGAAAGCAAAAGAAAACCTTGATGCCCATATTGAAAAAGTCAACAGTGTTAATGAGCGATATGACATTTTGAGAAAAAAACTAGAGACAGAATGGCAAAACCAACTTCATTCCCTTGAGGAGGATCGACTTACAATGCTACAAGAATACAAAAATACACAGAAAAATTTGGATGATATTAACGCAAAACTTGCGCTTTATAAAATAGATGAAGATAACTTTTCTTTAGATCGTTGGGCCCTTGATCCCAAACTCTATTTCAAAAAGTAGATACGGCCTAAATTCTTGAAGATACGCTATTACAATAGATACACAAAAAATATTGAAACAGAGGCAGTTTATGGTGATAAAGCAATTCAATGGATGTATCAAAATTTCTGGGGAAAATGTTTTGGTGTTATTTTAACGATGAAATTTTGTTCCGTAATCTACGGATTTTTTCAAAATCTCTCCCTAAGTAAAAAAACAATAAAACCTTTTGTAGAAAAATTTAATATACCTTTAGATGATTTTATTCCACAGGAAGGGAGAAAGTCCAACGATCCTTATTCAAGTTTTAATCACTTTTTTATCAGGCGATTCCATAAAAACAAGAGAAATTTTATAGATGCTCCATCTCTTGCGGCCTTTAGCGAAGGTAGATATTTTGGACATAAATATCTCAACAATGATATTTCTGTTCCCGTTAAAGGAGATTTTTTATCTTTAAAAGACCTTTTACAAAAAGATAAATGGTGTACGTTTTTTGAAAACGGCCCTATTCTCATTGCAAGGCTGTGTCCTGTTGACTATCATCGTTTTCATTTCCCCGACGATGGCGTCCTATTAGATCATTATCCTATTCAAGGTAAACTTCACTCTGTGAATCCCATGGCCGTAAAAAGGTATGCTTCTATTTTTTGCACGAATAAACGTATCGTTTCCGTTCTTGAAACAGTTAATTTTGGAAAAATTGCCTATATAGAAATTGGGGCCGTTTGCGTAGGTAGAATTGTTCATACTTTTCAAGACACTCTTTTTAAAAGAGGACAGGAAAAAGGATACTTCCTCTTTGGTGGCTCTACTATTATTGTCGTGGGACAGAAGGGGCAATGGGTGCCAAGTAATGATATACTTCAACACACGCATAAAGGGCGAGAAACTTATATACATTTAGGAGATAGTGTTGGACAAAAGATTCCACAATGAATGAACGATTTATTCGACCGAATGCCTTTAAAAAAAGTGTTTTTATCCATTCTTCAAAATCCTATGCAAACAGATTATTGATTTTGGCCTCGTTAGAAGAGAGAGAAATTTCTATCAACAACCTTCCTCTTTCAACAGATGTGCAAACGATGATCTCTTGTTTAAAGTCTATAGGAATTCAAATCTTGCAAGAGAACAACCGCATAATAGTAAAAAACTCTTTTCCAAAATGTGAGAATCACTTGGGCGAAGATATTTTACTTTTGACCGGAGACGGAGGAAGTACCAACAGATTTCTTCTTCCACTACTGGCCCTTGGGAAAAAGCGCTATATTATCATTCCAAAAGGGCCCATGCAAGAAAGACCCATGGACGAATTGTTCTCTCAGCTCAAAGCACTTGGTGTCATGATAGAAACCTCTCGATCTTGGTTTGCTTTACAAGGGCCTATTACTTATGTCTCAAATATTTCCGTCGACTGTTCACAGTCTACACAATTTGCCTCGGCCTTAAGTCCCCCTCTTGCAAAACGAGGTATTTCCGTTACCGTCAAGAATCTCAAGTCCTCTAAGAAATACTGGGCATTGACTCAATATCTCTTTAAGGTAGCACAAAAGAAATTTGTTTGGGATATTCCCCAAGATTTTTCAAGTATGAGTTACCCTTTAGCTTTGGCCGCAACCGATGGAGAGGTTCTTGTAAAAAATTATTTTGGAGAAGACCCCTATCAAGGAGACTCTGTATTTATTCGTCTACTGAAAAATATGAATGCCACTATTATTGAAGGCCGCAATTTCCTCAAAGTTCAACATTCACAACTTCGATCTATTTATTTCAATTGTTCAGATTGTCTCGATATTGTACCCTCTCTTGCTTATCTTTGTTCCTATGCTAAAGGGAAAAGTGTTTTAACCAATATTGCAAATCTACAATACAAAGAAAGTCATAGAATTCAAGAAATAGGTAATCTGCTAAGATTGTTTGGAGTAACACACAAAATCTTTGATAACAGTATAGAAATTACGGGGCCTACTCAGAAAATTGAGCGAGAAATCTTTGTCGACCCTCCAGAAGACCACAGAATGATCATGACATCTTATCTCTTTTTACGCCATAATCGTGGCGGGAAACTAAGCAAATGCGAAAGTGTTAAAAAATCTTTTCCTCATTTTTTTGAGATCATGGAATGAAAGTAGCATTTCAACAATTTGCTTCAGTATGCGTGGAAAAAAGATATTTGCGGATATTGTCATTATCTCTTCTCCATATAGCAAAATCAATAAAGTAGTGATGAATATTCAAAAAAATATGAAAAATGAATATAAAGAGCGACACTCCAAAAAAGTCTTTGTCATAAGATATCCATTTATCTAGGCCTTGGGGAATAAAATGAAAGAATAAAGCTCCCGTAACAAAACTGATACCTATATAAGTTCCGGCACTTACAATAAGCTTTTTCCTATACTGCACTTTGTCCGATGACTGTGAAAGAGATGAGAAACGATTTTTCACATAAGCAAATGCAAACAACAAATATTGAAAAGAGTGAAAAAACGGGATCATCAAAAAATAACCAGGATGATATAAAATGGGAATATGCCATATGTACAAAGTAGAAAAAGCAACAAGACCGTTGAAAGGAGGGAGTTGCTCTTTGTAAATATATTTTTGCAACATCTGCCAGGCGAAAATGATAAAAGAGATGAGTGCTATACCATAAGCTATATGTAAAAATAGTTTTGGTAAGGCAAAAGTGCTATAGGGAATACCATAATATTCACTTTTACTATAATGGATATTGCTATTGAGATAAGAGATAAACCATATGCTCGAAGCATGTATTAAAAGGACGGCCCTTTCCCATTGTGTAAAATAAAATTCTTTTAAGGAGGATGAAACTATGATAGACCCCATAATCTGTTTTACATAATGCCATCCAACGAAAAAAAACATTAAGTTCGTCAAAAGCCCGAGATTTTGATCTGATTTTTCTATAGATACGAAGTAAACGATCCATGTAATCATGATCGAGGGAACGATAACCGCTGCAATAAAACAACGCCAGTCTTGCATAATTCGTTGGTGGTTATCAAAATATAAAAATTGATACGAAATTAAAAAATGAGGAAAATTCACAAAAAAAGATAAATAAAACATAATCCATCCAAGTTTACCTGTATCTTGCTTATCCGGAATCAAAATGATAAAAGCTACTAAAAAAATAACGGATAATCCGCCTATCATAAGAAAATCAACAAAAGGATTTAACAAGAATGTTTTCTTTGACGAAGATGGCATTTGACCTCTCATTTTAACCGATTTAAGAAAATAGTTACAAAGAGAAAAATTTTCTCTTTGTTGCCCTATAGGATACCTACTTACTCTTTTTATTAGTTGCACCTCCGGCACTTCCTGCGAAATAGCTTGGACTCCAAAATGCCTTTCCCCAAAGAAAAGGAGAAACTTTTTTCCAATGATATTGCCTCAAATATCTACTTGAAACGCCTTTTAAAGAATTTGCCATTCTTGAGATAGAGTGTTTTGGTGGATATTCGATGAGAAGATGCACATGATCGGATTCTCCGTTAAATTCCACTAAAGTTGCTTCAAAATCGTCCAAAACCTTCTCAAAATAGCTTTGTACAATATCAAGTAATTCTTTTGAGAATACTTTTCGCCGATATTTTGGCATAAAGACCAAATGCACGGTTAAAGCAAAGACACAATGCCTTCCCTTACGAATCCTGTCATTGCTTGTTTGCCTTTTCAAATGAGACCAAGTATAGTTGAGATGATGAAGGTAGTCAAGCGAGCATACAAATACCGATTCTATCCGAATAAGACCCAAAAGAAGATGTTGGCCCAAACCTTTGGTTGTGTTCGTTTTGTCTATAATTGGGGCCTTCAAGATAGGAAGACGGCGTATGAAAAAACCGGTAAAGGTCTCGGTTACAATGAAACGTCCAAAAGACTGAAAGAACTAAAGTTTGAAAAGGAGTGGTTGTCTGATGTTTCAAGTGTGACGCTTCAGCAATCTTTAAGGCATTTAGATAGGGCGTATTCTAACTTTTTTAAGAGATTGGCAAAATATCCCCGTTTCAAGAATAGGTCCGGGAAACAATCGGCCCACTACATGAAGAATGGATTCACTTTTCGAGACGGCATTTTAAAGGTTGCGAAATTGGGAGGGATACAACCTGTATGGTCGAGAAAATTTTGCGGTTCCACCGTAGGAACGCCCTCATCGTTAACAATATCCAAAGATTGTGACGGAAGTTACTTTGTTTCGATACCGGTAGAAGAGAAGATGCGCCCCTTGGCGCTTGTAAGAAAAACAATCGGCCTAGATATGGGAATCAAGGATGTAGCAGTTGGTAGCGACGGTTTTCAATCGGGCAATCCGAAGTATACTTACATTCAAGAGAGCAAACTAAGAATGGAACAAAAGTCCCTGTCTCGTAAAAAGAAGGGTTCAAAGAATAGAGAAAAACAGAGAAACCTTGTGGCACGAGTCCACTCAAAGATAAGAAATTCCAGGAAGGACTTCCTCCATAAGTTAAGTACGGATATAGTTCGCAAGAACCAAGTGGTCTATATCGAGGACTTGAACACAAAAGGAATGGTTAGGAATAGAAAACTTTCTAAGTCCATAAGTGACAGTTCTTGGGGAAGTCTTGTAAATTTCCTTGAGTATAAATGTGATTGGTACGGTAGGGAATTGAAAAAAGTTTCCCCAAAATTCACGTCCCAAGATTGCTCACATTGTGGATATAGAAACAAAGAATTGCAATTAAGTATGCGTCGTTGGGATTGTCCAAGTTGTGGGAGTACTCACGACCGAGACATCAATGCGGCAAAGAATGTTTTGGCGGTAGGGACTACCGTGACAGCTTGTGGAGACAGTGTAAGACCAAAGGTACTTGTGCCTAAGGCAGTTGTCGGGGAAGCAAGAATCTCCTCCCTTTAGGGAGGGGTAGTTCAATTCCTACATAGGATTGAAGACGAAAGAGATTCATAGAGATGATGTTTTCTCCTCTCAATGAGAAGATGTTTATTGATGGATAAAAGGGCCTTTTGTTGCCGCACAAATTCTGCTTCACTTGCAAGGCGGGGAATAACAATAACTCGATGCAAGGCCTTGATGAGGTCCTCCGCATTTTGCCATTGTGTTATTTGCATAAAACTATCCTCTCCTAAAACAAGAGCAATTTTATGCTGCTTTATTTGACAAACCCAATGGGCCGTAGGACTAGAAAGTCCTTGACTCAAATTGCCTACATAGAGATGTCGGCCCTTTAAAATATCTTTAGGAATTTTTTTTAAAATATCAAAAGGTCGTTTTTTATGATGGCCTTTTTTCCAAGGATTATTGTCGGGTGAAATAATAAGATTTTCGGACTTTGAAGACAAAACACACTGAGAGTGCCCTTTGTGCCAAGTATAAAAAGTTCCTGTAAAAAATGTTAATTCTTCATGGGAAGGGCAGGTGAAACAGTAGGGGAGCTTTAACTGTAAGGAGTTCGACCTTTGTCGAAAAATTTCCCAAAAAGAAGATAAAATCCGACAACAAAACCTTTGATCTTCAAGAGAGAAGTCATTGTCAAAGAAAAAGTTTTGAAGAGAGGAATTCTCTCTATAGTAAATATTAAACTCTTCCCAGGGGCCTAAGAACACCGAGTCCTCAAGAGGGGGCGCAAAGGCCATATCAAGATAACCTTTATTAACGATAAAGGTAAGAGCTTTTATTTATCGCCTTTCATCATTTTTTCTTCACACATTTTACACTCTTCTTTACCGCATTTACTGCACTTTTTCATGCCACTATTGAAACTGCTACAAGATGAAAAGAGCAAAAATGAGGATAAGATCAATGTTAGAAATGCTTTCATCAAAGACTCCTTGTTACTTTTATGTTATTGAACTACCCCTCCCTAAAGGAAGGAGATTCTTGCTTCACCGACAATCGCCTAGAACACGAGTTCCTAGGTCTTACACCGTCTCCACGAGCTTCACATCCCGTAGTCCCTACGGTAGGTCGGTTTTTGTTCCGACAAATCCAATGTATTACGATATTCTTCAAAAGGCAATACTTTTTATTCTCGCCGAAGGGCGTGGCCTCACATACTCTCCCTGAAGGGAGAGGTTTTAGGGCCACACTTGAGATAAAATTTAATTATTGCCCATACCACAATATCAATTATATCTATGCCGTTTAGTTTTTCAACTAATTATTTTGGCCTTCAAGTAGGCCCGTACAGAAAAGAGTACTTAGTGGAGAATAGATTTTCCTGTAGATTTCAGATCTTCAATAGATTGAATTATTCTTTGAGTCATGGCCTTTTCGGCCAACTTCATATAGGAACGTGGATCATAATATTTTTTGTTACCAACATCTCCTTCAATCTTTAGAACATTGTCGTAATTTTTGAAAACATGTTCCACAATAGGGCGAGTGTAAGCATATTGGGTGTCGGTGTCTATATTCATCTTTACCACACCGTAATCAAGGGTTTTATGAATATCTGACAGTTCACTTCCGGACCCTCCATGAAAAACGAGAAAATGCCGGGCCTCTTCTCCTAATTCTTTGGCCACGGCCTCTTGCCCTTCTTTGAGGATTTGAGGACGAAGCTTAACATTACCGGGTTTATACACGCCATGGACATTACCAAAAGTTGCAGCATACATAAACCGACCTAAAGGCCTAAGTTTTCTAGCTATTTGAACCATCTCTTCTGCCGTTGTATAAAGTTTGTCGGAAGGTGCGCCTTCGTTGTTAACTCCATCCTCCTCTCCTCCTACAACGCCGGTCTCCACCTCAAGGATAATGTTGTTTTCTGCACAACGTTTAAGGAGATTTTTAGAGAGGCGAATATTCTCCTTGAGAGGAAGAACGGAACCATCAAACATATGGGAATTAAACAAAGGAGGTTCTCCCCTTTGTTTTCTCCTCTCCGTTTCTTCAATAAGGGGTATTATAAAGTCGTCTATATATTCGGGATGACAATGGTCCGTGTGAAGAGCGATACAAATATCGTAGCGATTGGCAACCAGATGGCAATGCTGGGCCAAGCTTACGGCCCCAAGGGCCATATCACCTATGGCCTGTCCCGAGGCAAATTTTCCACCTCCCGTAGAAACTTGGATGATGCCGTCACTTTTTTTATCTGCAAAGGCCTTAATAGCGGCATTGGCCGTAGATGTTGATGTTACATTAATGGCCGGATAAGCATAATGTTCTTTAAAGGCCTTTTCTAACATAGTTACATATTGATCGTAATTAGCAATTGGCATAGCACTCCACCTAATTTCAAAGCAGATTAATTCTTACATATCCTGTCTTCAGATTGCAAGTGCAACATTAGATTGAAAAGGTATATTACTTTTTTCAACAATCAAATACTTTGGCGGAATTTCTCTTGGCGGATGCCTCTGTTCTCCTTCCCGCCCTGACTCCTCATTAGGTGAAGGGGCCATTGAGGCCTTAGCAAAGGCCCGGCAGAGAACATAGGCAGTCCTGAGGTGGACCCCAATTTTCGAACCGGTAGCTAAACTTCACAACATAGTTATTGGGTAATTGAAAGTTTACTTGACGATTTCCATTGCTTTGGCCTTAAAGGGTACTGTTATCATGAAAAGAGTGAGAATAATTAGCTTATTTGTTGAATGCAGGTCACAAAAAAGGTATATTGAAAATGACGATAACAATATCGTCGATAACTTTTAAAAAGGAGAGGTTATGAAAAAACTACATTTATTGTCTTGTTTAATAGTGTTAACGGCTTGTGCAACTCAAACTTTTAAAATGAGTACAGGCGGAGGGGTTGAGTCTATAAATCAGGCCCAAACTTTTTTTATCCATGGTCTAGGTCAAGAAAAAACGCTTGATGCGGCCAAAGTTTGTGGAGGACAGGAAAAGGTTATCAAAGTTCAAAGTGAAATGACTTTTCTGAACGGGCTTATCAGTACTATAACTTTTGGTATTTACACACCTAGACAAGCTCGGGTTTACTGTAGTAACTGATAATTCTCTCCCTACTTCGACAAAACACATGGCATCATGAAATTTTTTTAGTTTTTGAGAAGTGTATTGGAAACCGATTTATCTTCGCCGTAAACGGCAAGAGAAATCAAAAGAAAGAAGCAGTAATAGCAAGTTTTCATATTGTTTGATTTAATGTACAGTATTATTATAGAAATGGCCACATGGCCGGTGTCAAGAAGCAATGAGTCTTTCTTGATGAGCTTGAAAAAGAATTGACTGATGAAGATGCAGTAGATATTTTGTGATTTCAGAAAATGATTTACGAATTATTGAAGAGTCTCTAGGGCGTACACCTCGAGGTGTGCGGAAAGTTTGTGTGAGAGATAAAACGGGAAGTCCTGTAGTTATTACAGTTGATCCCATTGTAAATGCTCGACCGTTTCCAACATACTATTGGCTTGTGCATAAAAAACTTGTCAAGGAAATATCGAAAATTGAATCCTATTCTTTTATTCGATATTTAGAAAAAGATGTGATTGCTAAAAATACAGAATTGCAACATTGTTTGCGTAGAGATACCAATAGATATAGGCAACAGAGATGGCAGGCCCTAGCTCTTTTGCAAGAGTATTCTTCAATAAATAAAAAATATAAAAATCTCTTAAAAAGAGTAGGTATTGGAGGAATCAGAGATACAACAAAAGTGCGTTGCCTTCACATGCACTACGCTCATTACTTAATAGATGATAATATTATAGGGCAAATTCTTGAAGAGGAATTTTATTTGTCTCAGTGGATATCTTCCTCATATTAAAAGAAGTAAGTGGTTTCGATGCCCACACTAGGCCAGGCCAACATTAAGGAACGCTCTCCACGGGCCTCCTTAGAAGAGATTTGATCAGAAGGAGACCTTGCGACGGAAGAAAATCTGTAGGAAAGACGAAAGGCCGTGTGGGTATCAGAAGTTAAACGATAATTTAAGGAGTAATCGGCCCTCAATCCCACACCGGCGTATTTCTCCTGATCTCTCATATCATCTCGGAAAATAGAATAAGTTAAAAATGCCGTAGAGTATTCGTAAAACTTGTTCGATTTTAAAAACCGACTAATTATATTACTTTCAAGGGTCAATCCCATACCTGTCTGCATAAGATGAAATTCCTCTTTCTTATTTCGAAGAAAATAACCTTCCGATTGTAGTGAATTTGTTCGATTTGAATTCGAGGCCACAGCATCAAACTGCCCCGAAGAGGAAGAAAAAAATGTATCTAACCAAAACTCTTTGAACGTAAATCCCATAAGAAATTCGAAACTTGAATAACCTCTTAGGATTTTTTTAGGATTAGGATTTGTGAAATAGGCGACTCCGACTCTGCCGTTATATGAACCGGGATATGTATTTTCATTGAGAGTTTTTTGAGAAAAGAGTTGAAACGGTAAAATACAGATCACAAAAAAAAATAAATCGTAATTTTTTTTCTTCATAAATTTAAAACCTTTTTTCATAATTAACAGTCATCATATGTGTTATCTCTGTATCGGGAAATCCATGACTTTTTTGGATTCGTTGATCATTTAGTATAAGGTTAACATAGCTTGCGCTAAAGGGGTGATGGAATTTGTACTTTACTTCTGTTTCTAGTCTTAGATTGACATCACTAAAATCAATAGAGAAATTATCAACCTCTTGAATAGGCCGAAAGAAGGCCGTATGAGTTACTTCCATTTTCTTTTTTAAAAATTTTCCGTGAGCTTTCAAAAGAAAACAGTGTCTAAAATTAACATCAGAGGACTCAATAATTTCTTGTCTTCTTGTTAGAGAATTGACGGCCACCATATCTCGATTTAAATAGTCGATAACAGGAATATAAGCAAGTGATAACAAATCTTCTTTGGTATCAAAAATGTATTTCATTCCAATAGGGCCTATGTTGAAGGCCGAACGTATAGGATAAAAGTTATTTTCCCTCATGCTTTCAAAACTCATGAAACTGAAAGGACGGAAATTGCTATTGAATTTACCGTATTCATAAAGGAATAATAGATCATATCTCGATTCACTAATCACAGTCGGTGTAATCGATTGAACAAAAGAATTTCTTACATAAGACAAGACTCCGTCAATTTTATGATTGCCGGGAATATCTTGTTTTAAAGAAAGTTTATAGGCCATTTCATGACTACCGCTAATGTTTTTATAGCTTATAGGAGCAATATTAATATTAAAGGAAACACCTTTAATATTTGGATTTTGATCTTCTAAATAACCAAAATTGATCTTATCGGATTTCTCTCTTTCTGAAAATTTTTCTACCAATCGCTTTTCGATAAGAAGATCACTTTCTTCTTTCGGCCTCTGAGTATTCTTCTGTTTAAAAGATTCTACAAATGCTACAAATTCTTTTTGAGAAGGAGTGTCAAGATTCATTTTCTGCTTCATATATTGAATTAAAGGGTGTCTACTCGAAGATTTTAGTACGATACTTTTGTTAAGAACCAATGGTTCATAGATATTATATTCGACCCAAAGAGAGTGATCAAGATTGGCCCTTAAAGAGACGGCCCGAGATTTGTAGCGGCCGTTTTGAATAACTTGAACATATTCACCTATGGCCACACCATCTTCTGCCCCTTTATCAATGATAAATTGTCCTTTACCTGACCAAATAATTGCCCCTTCAAGTTTCTCTCCTTTGATCATAGAGTGAGAAAGAATTGGAGTCAGGAAATACAACACCAAAGTCAGAAAATATTTCATGCTATAGTATTATGATAACGATTTTTTTTGTTAAAAGGTAGGATTATCCTTTTTTTAAAAGGTATCCATTTTGCTCAAGAGTCTTAATGACTGTTTTTTCGGCATCTTTGAGGAAATCTCCCGAGAGAGTTTTTGCATGATCAAGAAAAGTTGATCGCATAGTTATATATTTACTATGATTACTACCTTGATATACAGTAACGACCTTGTTAGAAATAAGCTCTTTTATTCGTATTTTTTTTAGACAAGAGAGGACCTCTTCAACTTGAATATTCTTGTCGATTTCTAGACAATAGTCAAAGTGGCATAAGGGATATTTTGGCAAGGGACTGTACTTTGTCTTGTCTTGTCGAAATGTTTTTTCAAGTGATGAGATGTCTATAATCATGATAGAAGCATGGCCTTTAATTTTAAAATTTCTTAGCATAGTAGGATGGACAGAAAAAACAACTCCGTTAAGTTTTCCCATAATTTTTACATTGTAAAACTCAAAAGGATGAAGTCCCGACCAATCTTCGCGGACAAGAGAATTCTTAAATTTTTCATTTTTATGAACAAGTATTGCAGGGATATCGGCAAAGGATAGCATTTTTTCGCAAGTATTGACGAGACTCATAAAGGGAGATGCTTTTTGAGAATAAAATGTTAAGGATAAATGATAGTGTTCGCGAGAAAAGTATTGGATATCTGCTTGATAAACTTTGGCCACTTCAAAAAAACGATATTCGTTAAATGTCTTGATATTGAGTTTTAATGTTTCAAGAATACCGGGAATGAGGGTCGATCGCATTCGATCATGGTTTCGGGACAGAGCATTCATGAGAACTAATTCATTTTTTTGTTCGAGAAGGGCCTTCTCAAGAAGGGGTTTGCCGATAAGAGGATAGGTCATAACTTCAAAGGCCTTAGCATAGCAGGAGAGAAATGTTTTCAACCTTCTCTGTAGAAACTGGAAGGAACTAAGTTGAGTAGGTTTAACAAAACATTTTGGAGGGGCCGGAACAATCGCATTGTAACCGACAATGCGTCCAACCTCTTCAATAAGGTCTTCTTCACAAGAGATATCTTTAGTTGACCTATAGCTTGGAATTTTTACATAAAGTAGATTATTCTCGTGTTGTACATGAAAATCAAGAGAATCAAATATGGAAAGAATGTTCTTTTTAGAAATATTCATTCCCAGAGTTTTTGTGATTTTTTCTATAGTTATGGGAATAATCAATTTTTTTCTTTTGAGAGTTTCCCCCTCATAGAGAGGCCTTCCTATAACTTTAGTCTTAGGGCACAGTTGTTTTATAAGTTCAACGGCCCTAAGGAGAGAGCGATAACAGAGCTGATTATCGAGGCCTTTCTCGTAGCGCTCACTAGCATCTGTTCTAAGGCCTAAACGCATGGACGTTCGTCTTACATCATGGGCCTTCCAATTAGCTACTTCTATAAAAATTTTTTTTGTGTTTTTTGAAACACTACTGTCCAAACCTCCCATGATAGCGGCCAAAACAAGAGTTTTATTTGAATCTCGTATAACGGTGTCGGAATCTTGAAGATTCCTTTGACTTCCATCTAAAGTTTCAAAGACCTCTTCTCGTTTTAATTGTTCAATATAGAGTTGATTTCCCGTGATTTTTTCTCGATCAAAAATATGGAGCGGAATACCTAGTTCCAACATAACGTAATTAGAAACATCGACAATATTATTAAGACTCCTAAGTCCTCCTGCCTCAAGACGTCTTTTTATCCATTTTGGGGATGGGCCTACCGAAATATTATCCAGAGAGAGTCCCCAATAGGCCGTACAAGATGAATGGATGTTTACTTTAGGTATTATAGGCGGAGAGACCTCTGTAAAAAATGACTCCACATTCTTTATCCAAGATTCGTTATAGGGATCGACAAATTTTCTTTGGAAAACGGCCGAAAATTCTCTTGCAAATCCAAAGTGCCCCCAAAGGTCAGGCCTATGGGTTAGAGATTGATTGTCAATATCTAATATAACATCTGAAACTTCACCAAAGTATGTTTTGAGGTTCTCTCCTACAGGAGCATCGTCACTTAATTCCATAATTCCGTCATGCTCGTCGGAAAATCCAAGTTCTCTTTCTGAACACAGCATTCCTTCAGAGATGACTCCTCGAATTTTTTTCGGTTCAAGAGTCAATCCTGTAGGTAGAGTTTTATTTACGGGAATATAAGGTGACTTGAGACCGATTCTCAGATTAAAGGCCCCACAGATAACCTTTTTCTTCTCCGTTCTACCTACATCGAAAGTTACTAAATGAAGTTTATCCGCATTGGGATGGGGTTCTATCTTTGTAATTTGTGCAACGTAAATGTCTTCAAAAAATTTTCCCTTTTCTTCAATGCTCTCAACTTCGGCCACACTAAGAGTTACTCGATCTCTCAAGTCCTTAGCAGAAATTTCGGATAAGTCGGCAAAATCTTTTATCCAATCTATTGAAATACGCATAATGGGAATTTCCTAAAAATCCTTAAATTGTTGTATAAATCGAAGGTCTCCACTATGTATGTAACGAATATCATCAATTCCATATCTCATCATAACGAGCCGATCAAGCCCAAGACCGAAAGCAAGACCGCTGTAGGCCTTATTATCAATTCCACCGGCCCTAAGAACATTTGGATGAACCATCCCACAGGGGAGAAGTTCAAGCCATCCGGTATTTTTGCATACGGAACAAGGCCTTTTATTGCGACAGACCTGACATTCAATGTCTAGCTCAATTCCAGGTTCAACAAACGGGAAAAATCCCGGGCGAGGCCTGGTAGGCACTTTCTTGTGAAAGATTCTTTCTAAAAGAATATTCATAAAATAGATAAGATGGGAAATATTAATATCTTTTCCCACCATCATTCCCTCTAATTGATGAAAGACCATTTCATGGCCTGCATCGGTTCTCTCACATCGAAATACTTTCCCTGGAGCAATAAAGGCAAAAGGGGGAGTTCTCTCTAACATCCCTCGCACTTGAATCGTCGATGTATGAGTTCGCAGTAGATGAGATTTATCTTGAAACCAAAATGTGTCCTGCATATCTCGTGCAGGATGATCACTAGGAATATTTAGGGCCTCAAAGTTATAGAATTCATTTTCAATGTGAGGCCCATCGAGAATTTCAAATCCCATGGTTAAAAATATATCTTCTATCTCCTGTTGCACTTTTGTCACCGGATGAATTCCTCCATGATTAGGATCAAAGGCCATAACAGACTCTTTTAGAGTAATATCAATTTTTTCTTTTTGAAGCTCTTGGTTGATCTGATCGATTTCAAGTGCTTTGAGTTTTTTATCAACGGCCTCGTTGATTATTGATTTCAATTCATTGGCCTGCGGCCCAAGGATTTTTCTTTCTTCTTCCGATGTTTGCTTGAGAGATTTCAGAATTTCCGTAAGTTTTCCCTTCCTGCCAAGATATCGGGATTTTACGTTGAGGATATCGCTTGAAGTTTTTGCTACAGAAAGGTCGGCCTCAAATTGTTGGAAAATCTTTGCAAGATTTGTCACAGTTTTGGAATTTTGGCATTAAATAGTTACAAAATCAAGCGTTATTTCCGACAAGAAGCGGCGGACACTATAATTCGACCGTTTTTTACCGAGCACTTTCTAAAGAAAGAATACCTCGAGAAAAATGAGATATCTCTCGTAGAGGGAATTTAATAGAATTCTTCCATTTTTGTGGATCTCGTATAGCACCGTTTGGGCCTATAAAGTGTAAATTTGGTAATCGATTTTTCGTATTGAACAATACTTCATCATCAATTTTCAAACTTGCGCTTTGATCATTTAAGGAGAGTCTCTCTTGAGATAATTTTTTTCGAAAAGAAGGAAAAAGCTTTTCAAGTTGTCTCTTAAGGAGACGAATTTTTCGAGAAATATTTTCTTCATTTTCCTCATCGAGGTCAACAAAAACAAAGAAAGTGGCCTTATATTCTCCCTCTTCTTGAAAAAACTCTCCTATAAAATGCCCCCATTCGTAGGTATAGCTCAAAGGTATAAAGATAGTTTCTTCATAAGCGGTGATGAAATCATGAAATGTAAAATCAACATATAAAGAGGATGGCATTTTCGACCTTCTACAAGAGTTCACGAAGTCGACGTTAAGATTTTTTTTTTGGCAATAAAGTTCTAAAAACTTCCAAGGGCCTTCTCCCCAATAGAGTTTTTCACACTTGATAATTTGTCCATTGGTTAATGTGAGAAAATAATCGGTAGACTTTTTTTCACAAGATTTTTCTATACTTACAATTTTATCTTTGATCATTGTTTGGCCGTCAAAGATTATTCCTTGAGATTTTTTTAAAAAAGAAAAGATATTTTTGATATCGATGGATGCCTTAGGATATGTGTAAAACGCTTCTCCCCACAAAAGTTTTTCAGGCCTTGCTTTTCCTCCAAACTCTTTCAAACGTCCCTCTTTTAAAAAAAGGGCCTTCCTATCATCTTTATTTAATTCAACATCGGGATAGGCCTTTTGAAAAATCTCAATATTTTCCTTTCCTCTAAACGGCCAAGGTCTTTTTAGAAGAATGTCATGGATATCAAATTCATCTTTGCTCAGAAGTAAAGATCGGTTGGGCCAATAAATCTTTTGAAGTTCTAAAAACTGGGCAAGAGAAAATAAATCATTGCCTACAACAACAAAAGGCCGAGATTCACAAGCAGAATCGCTATCTGACAACGAGTTTATCCCCTGTCCGAATCATACGATGTTTAATAATGTTCATATTTGAAACAATGATAGTATCCATAGATTGACCTGTTTTCCCGGCTATAGACCATAAGCTATCCCCTTTTTGAACGACATAGTATTGTGAAGGCGTAACAATCTTTTTCCCACTCGCCAAGGCCTTTCGAACTCGTTTTTTATACTCCTTTTTTTTCAAAAGAGATCTTCTAGGTCTTTCATAGAGGTCTGCGTACATTCTATCTCTTCTTGACTGTCCCTCCCTGAAAGGAAGCAAAATAACTTGTCCTTTAGCAAGGCGCTTTGTCAAACCAATTTTATTGATCCATTGAAGAACGTCGGGACTTTTAATACGAAAACTTCTAGCGATATCTTTTAGACGAGAATTTTTACCTCGCACTTTATACTTTTGAAAAGCGACGGCCTTAAATGTTTTGTTGGCACAACATTCTTCAAAAACTTTCTTCATTCCAAGGGGAACTTTTAATTGATAAGACTCGGCGTAAGGTGGAGTAAACCATCTCAGAAGCTCAGGGTTAAATTTCTGAATTTCCTCAAAAGAGGTATTCATTTCTTTTGCAAGAACGATAAGGTCGACCCCCCCCTTAACGCTTAAGGTGTCAAAAGCAAGTTGATCATGAAAATCAATATCCACGAGGCCAAAGGCATTGAGATTTTTTCCGATAACGGCCAAGGCCATAATTTTAGGAACATAACTACGGGTCTCCCTTTTGAGATACCGTCCCTTTCTTATTTCCCAGAAACTCTCTGTTTTATAGCGCCGAATGGCCTTCTTTAGTTTTCCTTCTCCTGCATTATAAGCAGCGGTCGCTAGTTCCAAAAGACCAAAGTCTCCCATAAGTTTTTTCAAATAATCAGCTGCGGCCTGTGTCGCTTTAATCGGGTCTCTTCTTTCATCTACATACCAATCGATATGAAGTCCGTATTCTTTTCCCGTATAAGACATAAACTGCCATGGCCCCACGGCCTTGGCCCAAGATTTCGCTTTGTTTTGAAACCCACTTTCTGCCATGGCCAAGAAGACAAAATCTCTAGGGAGCCCTTGAGATTCTAAAATATCTCCTAAAATGGGAGCGTATCTACCGGATCTGCTTGCATAACGAATAAAAGAATCTCTTCCTCTATTCAAAAAGTAATGTATCCATCTTCTTACGGCCTTATTGTAGACAACGGGAATATCAAAGTATCGATTTTCAAGGTTGAGATGTTCTGTTCCGTAAAGATAATACGTCTTTCTAGGGTATTTTGAAGGGTTATTAATATAGGCCGCTCCTCTAATGACATTACCATAATTTATTTTTTTCTCTTTTAGCGAGGTCTCTTCCTGTTTTTCTGTAATTGTTTTTGTTTCCTGCCTATTTATCGTATCTTTATGTTCAATATGTTCAACAATCTTGGATGTTGAACAAGAAATAAAAAGAAATACAAGAAAGCTTTTTGAATAGAATCTCATAAAATAACCCTTGTATTACGAAGATTTTCTAGTAAAAGAGTCCACAACAACACATCCCACACAGTCTCCAAGAACATTAACTGCAGTTCTAAACATATCAAGAAAACGATCCAACGCCAATATAAGGCCAATTCCTTCTAGGGGTAATCCCACGGAAGTTAGTACGATACTCATTGTAATAAGACCGGCCCCCGGAATAGAAGCAGCACCCATGGCCACAATAGAGGCCGTAAAAAAAATTTTTACCTGTTGGATAATAGAGAGATCAATTCCGTAGGCCTGAGCAATAAAGATGGCCGCAACAGATTCATAAAGGGCCGTTCCGTCCATATTAATTGTCGCTCCAAGAGGAAGGACAAATTTTGTCGTACTCTTTTTGATACCAAAATTTTTTTCTACGGCCGTCATTGTAATGGGCAAAGTGGCCGCAGATGAGCAAGTTGATGCTGCCGTCATTAAAGGGGTGGTCAAACCTTTAATAATGCTAAAAGGAGACTTTTTTGACCTTATAAACCCAATAAGAAGCAGAAAAATGGTATGCAAGAATAATCCGATTAAAACTGTCGCAGCGTACTGAGCAAGTAGGACAATAGCATCGAGACCCGATCTGGCCATAACATCAACGATGAGAGCAAAAATTCCAAAAGGAGCAAGTTTCATAATGGCCCAAGTAATCGTACGAAACATAGATTCAATGGACTTCAAAAAAGACACGACAGGTGCTGCTTTTTCCGGAATGTAAAGGGCCGTTACTCCTAAAATCGCAGCAAAAAAGATGATTTGAAGTATTTTTGCCTCTATTAACGACACAAAGATATTAGAGGGAACGGAATTTGTAATAATATTTATAATAGCGTTGAAAAGTCCTCGATTGCTTGTAACCACTTTAATCATATCTTCCGAAAGCACATTTAACCCTGTGCTTTTCATATCGATATTAACGCCGGGTTGAATAATATTGACCACAATAATTCCCAAAAACACTGCCATGGCCGTTGTCGTCAAGTAGTAAAAGAGTGTCGTCTTTCCCAGAGAGTTCAACATTTTAGGGCCCCCTAATCCTACAATTGACATGAAAATGGAAGAAAAAACAAGAGGGATGATAATCATTTTCAAGAGATGAAGGAATATATCTCCGATGGGTTTGATATAAAATGCGTACTCATGCAGTTGCATCTTGTTAAGAATGAGTCCTAATGAGAAACCAAGAAACATGGCCAAAACGATTTTTGTTGATTCCTCACGGAATAAGACCTTCATAATTACTCCTCTAATTGTTCTCAACAACAAATTCTATCGTTGACATAAAAGAACAAAAAGATATGATACAATATGATCTCTTCTTTTGGAAAGGTTCTCATAAAAAGTCTTTTCATACTCTGTATTTACTCTGTGCGTTTATTTACACAGAACGCTAATGAAAAACGTCCTTTTTCCATGAACAGTTTCGATATTTTTCTTCCTCCCTCTTCCATAGAGGCCGTTGAAAAAATTTACGGAAAGGGAAGAGAAGGCAAAAGTCCCAATGAAGGAATTATCCAAAGAGCGTATACCGTTTCCAAATCAAACTTCTGGGTTCAATTGAAAGAGGGGCGCATTATTGATTCCTACGTAACATTGCCCACGCATCTCTCCCATGATGCCTTTCATAAATCTCTTATAGATCGTTATGGGAAACAAGATCGTTACTTTAAAAAAAATAGAAATGCCGTCTATCAGTGGAATGATAAAAATGGCCGAAAAATTACTTATAGCGGTCAATGTACACTAACATGTTTTCCTCATTATTTGGCCGTCACACTAAACAAAAAACCGGTGGGAATACCTACCTTCAAATCATTGCTTCAATTTTTTTCAGAGGAGGAATTTTAAAGGAGAGCTTTTTCACTTTCCAAAGCGCCCATCCGCCGACAAAAAACATAAAGGAGCAGAGAATTTGTCCCATGGTCATCCAATCAAAATACAATCCTAACTCACTATCGGGTTGTCTAAAAAATTCAATCACAAAACGAAACACGCTATAGCCCATGAGAAATATTACTGTAAATAGACCGTAAATCTTAACTCGTTTAAAGAACATCCAAAGAATTAGAGAGAGAACAAGGCCCTCCATGATTCCTTCATAGAGTTGTGAAGGATGTCTCGGATTTGGCCCTCCTAACGGAAAAATCATTCCCACTTTCGATTCCGTTATCCTTCCGTAAAGTTCACCGTTAATGAAATTTCCTATTCTTCCAAAAAACAATCCTTGAGAACCTGCAAGGGCCATACTGTCGGTTACTTGAACGAGAGGAATCTTATTCTTTTTTGCAAATACCCAGGCCCCTAGAACCATACCTGTAACGGCCCCATGAAAACTCAATCCTCCCTTCCAAACAAACAAAATCTCATTTATGTGATTTTGATAATAGTCCCAATTATAGATAAATACATAGAATAACCGAGCGCCTAAAAACATTCCTATGAGAAGATGGGTTATAAGAGAATCTGCTCCCTTTTCCTGAACCTGAAAAAATCTTCTCTTGATAAGATACCTCAAGATTTTTCCACCGATGAGAAAACCAATAACATACATAAGGCCGTACCAACGCAGTTGAACAGGGCCTAGGGAAAAGAAAACGGGATCAAAATCGACAACCATATCAGATGGGGAGAACAAAAAAATTTGACATAATTAAATTATATAGTAATTTTTTGAGAATTGAAACCAAAAGCGACAACTAAGCAGTAGTTTGCTCTATAGGGCCGCCCCCGGAGACGCTCAAAAAGGCAAATCTGTTCGTATTTTGGGGTTGTCCTCAAAGTAGACAACCCCTCCTTCAAGTTTCTGAGTTATCTCTCGAATGGCCTGTCTGATGGGAACACTTGGCCCAGAATAATCCAGATAATTTGTATACTGCATGAGGAAACTCATAAATTGTTCTTTTTGCATTCTGATTATTTGTCCTTTTACCGGAGTCTCATCACGTCTAAAAACTTTAGATCCTATATGTAGAACTTCAATACCCTTTGAAGAGACGGCCCTATTAGCTTGAATATCCAGAAAAACGGACTCTCCTTGAGAGTCTCTTTGTTTCAAAACAAATATTCCTTCATCGGTGACTTTGCCCCAAAATCCGACTATTCCCATAGGGGCCAAGGCCCAGCTAAGATAGCGATTAATAACGCATTTATAGGCCATGTTATCCGGTCCGGTTCCAAAATCTTTAAAACACCCCAAAACCCACTCACTCAATCCAAAAGAATAGAGAATAATAGCAATTTCTTTATAACGATAAACTCTATGGCCGTCTCTAGGAACAATGGACTCAGCTCCGTAAACATCGCTTTCAATAGCAAACTTTATCTGTTGGGCCACAATAGAACTGCTAGGTCTAATTTCTAAAACCCGAACATTTTTATCGTGCTTCATCCTCATTTCGGCCTTAAAAACCTCTTTTTCAGAGAGTTCCGTAAATTTCATAGAACTTAAAAATGCAACTAAATTAGAATGAAATTCATTGATATTACACCTGATATAAATAGGCAAATTGAGGTCCTTTTGAAAAACAAACCACTTGAGTGAGGTACTCATCCGGAGTCTCCTTTTAATAAACGATAGGCCTTCATGTTTTACTTCTCGTTCATTTTTAGCAAAAACTTAAACGACCACCCTCTTGCTATAACAAAAAGATTGACCATACATCATTAATGATAAAAGTCTACTTACTTGTGAGTCCGGAGTTCTCATAGTTAACAATAAGATAATCGTTACAATTTTACTTTATTCAAATTTGAAAAAAAGCTATTTCGCAAGAAAATATCATCTCAACCTTCAAATTTTGTTTTCTCTTAAATGAATTTCTTCAAGTTTGAGTGGAAAATAGAATCTGCGAGAAAAGAGGATCAAGCAATATAGCTAGGTGGATGCTTTGCGTAATTTCATACCGGAGAATCCTGAACTCTCCGGTACCATTAATGAACCATTTTAATCGGTAATGTAAAAATCTTTTGTATTTTCGGTTTTTAAAATTTATCCTTATATGAAGGAAGTATTTTTTTTAAAAAACATAGGAGGTGTTTATGAAACGCCAATTTTTTACCTTATTTCTCTCGCTCCTGCTGTCGGGCTGTGGAGGCGGCGGTGGGTCGTCTTCGTCGGGGGGAAGTTCTAGCAAGAAACCTCAATCTTGCGCTATCACCAACGGTAGCGGTCACAAAGTTTGGGATAAAACTGCAAAGAAATATAGCACGACTTGCACGCTTGTCACTTGTAACGCAGGTTTCGACAACGACCAAGTCTCGACACAATGCCAATCCACGGCGGCGAACTACTATTCGCCTGCAAACGACAAAACCCGAACAGCTTGTCCGACCGCTCCTCCCCTCTCCTCACCTACGGGTAACACGGGACTTTCCTCTGCAGGCGGCTGTTACAACTGCGACGGCGGTTATTTAAAAAATACGGCAAGTAATACTTGTGACGTTCCCGGGCAAGGGAAATATGTCAATGTGGGGGGTGCCGAGGCATCATGCAATCCTATTACGATTGAAGGAGGAGCAACCGCTACTTGGATAGCAGGTGCCGCCGCAACGGCGACCGCTTGCCCCTTTTCCTGTAGTGCCGGTTTCGTAAAAAGCGGTAGGGCGTGTAATATTCCCGGTCTTGGAAAGTATGCGGATAACTCAGGCGACGAGCAAATGTGCAACAACCCCACAGGTGCCGCTGCCGGATTTGACGTCTTTTTGCCAAATATGGGAGCTGTTGATTCTGCTACCGGTTGCGGGTTTTCCTGTAAGTCGGGATTTGTGAAAAACACGGCGGATAGAACGTGCAATATCCCCGATACGGGAAAGTATGCGGATAGTGTAGGCGACGAGCAAAGTTGCAATACCCCCAGAGGTGCTGCGACCGGGTTTAACACATTTTTACCCAATACGGCAGCGGTGCCGACGGCAACCGGTTGCGATTTTTCCTGTAATGTCGGTTTTGTAAAAAAATCAGTGGGTAGGACGTGCAATATCCCCGATCAGGGAAAGTATGCAGATAACGGAGTAGAGAAATCTTGCTCTCCTATCACGGGTGACACGGGTGGGTTTAATGAATTTGTCGTCAATACGGTAGCGGTCTCAACTGCAACCGGTTGCGGGTTTTCCTGTAATACCGGTTTTATGAAGGATTCTTCAGGTCGGGAGTGTAACTTTCCTTCCACGGGAAGTTTTGTAAACGCTCAGGGAACCGAGGCATTATGTGGTCCTATTACGCTTGAAGGAGCGGCAACCGCTACTTGGATAGCAGGTGCTGCCGCAGCTGCAAACACTTGCCCATTTTTCTGTAGTTCGGGTTATGTGAAGAATTCTCTCGGTCGAGAGTGTAAATATCCTTCCACGGGAAGTTACGCAGACGCTCAAGGAAACGAGGCATCCTGTAATTCTATTACGCTTGAAGGAACGGCAATCGCTACTTGGCAAAAGGGTGCCGCATCAACGGACACCGATTGCCAATTTTCCTGTAGTGGCGGTTATGTGGCGGATTCCTCTGCTCGGGAGTGTAACTATCCAACACCCGGAACTTACGCCGACGCTCAAGGTGCCGAGGTCTCCTGCACGGACATTACGGGTATAACGGGCTTTGGTGCTTGGGTATCGGGAGCTGCCACCGATCAGGATTCCTGCCCCTTTTCCTGCAGTGCAAGTTATGCAGTATCGGGAAGAACGTGCAACAAATCGATACCCGAAATGCTCGCCCTCGGACAAGATACCAGTCACGTCCTTTTTAGTACGGGTGAGGTGGAAGCATGGGGGAAGGTTAGTACCTCCCCTTGGAGAAGTCATATTAAGGAGAGCTTAGGAGGTAATACGCCCCAAGCTCTTGCAGCTGGGAGCTTCCACCAATGCATTATTTTAAAAAATGGAAACCTAAACCACGGGCGTTTAATGTGTTGGGGGCAAAACGGCAACGACCGACTGGGAGTTGGGGATACTAACCCTAGAACCACCCCGACAGCTGTTACCGCCGTAGGAAACGATAATGACGGCAACCCTAACACGGTCAAGTCCGTGTCGGCGGGAGAATATCATACCTGCGCTATCTTAAACAACGACGATACCGTTGTGTGCTGGGGGTATAATGGTGACGGACAGATAGGAGGTGGGAGTAGCCTTAGCGCAACACTAAGCGGTTCGCTAGGAGACCCCTTAAACGGCGGAACCGCTACACATATAGCGGCGGGAGTCTCCCACACCTGTGCCGTCTTAACAACGGATAACTCCGTTCAATGCTGGGGGTATAATGATTTCTGGCAAACAGGCGGCGGGACTCCGAATTTAGGTGGCAGCAACACCGCCACCCAGATTGTAGTGGGTACCGATTTTTCTTGTGCCATTCTCAACGACGGTAGCGTTAAGTGCTGGGGACGCATCTCTTCCCCCGTCTTAGGGAGCGACACCGCCACACAGATTACGGCGGGGGATATGCACGCTTGTGCCCTCTTAAACGATAAAAGTGTAAAGTGCTGGGGGTTGACGAATGCCGAGGGTGAGAGAGGCGGTGGGACTTCTAGTCCCGGTCGGGTTCTAAGAGGTACTTTAGACGACCCCTTGGGCGGACAAACCGCTATTCAAATTGCGGCAGGTTACAAACACACTTGTGCCGTTATGGAGTCGGATCACTCAGTTAAGTGTTGGGGGAAAAATATTGATGCCAATGACACCGGTTTTTACGGACAGATCGTAGGAGGTGTTGCGATGACAGGCGGAACCGACGGAACGGGAACGAGTATGGGAGAAACGGCAACGCTTACGGCAGTTTCGACACCAACGGCAACATCCTTGGACTCGGATGCAAACGGAAAGATTTGTAAGATAGAACTTTCCGGCGGAACCCTTGGCAGTCCTTGGGTTGCTAAAAACTATACAACACCGCTAACGTATAATACGGGAGGCAGTACGAACATTTCTACCGCTATAGATAACATGATTGCGGAGATCGGTTCCACCGTAAAGCTGGCGACAACCGACGTGGTGTTGTCTAAAAAACGCAACTTTAAAATAGAAGCAACCGTTAACTCCGCCGTCTTTGAAGGAATGACTTTAACTATCTTCCACGACGATAACGCCGGAAACTGCACAAGTCCCGTTGGCACACCCATTACTCTTAGCGGAGCAAGCGGCGGCGATAAAGCAGAAGGACTATGGGTTATCTCGCAGGACTATTCCGGATCGGGAGATAAAACTATCAACCTCGATAGCGTACACCTTGACCTTGGAAATACCGCTCTTTCAAAAGAGGACATTGCCGATAAGATCATTACGAAAGTTACCGACGGAAGCTGGGCAGGTAAGCAATACAAGGATTTACCTTACCTAGCGACAAAACTCGACGGTTCAAGCAATACTAACGATGATTGCCCCACCAACGACTTTTGTGTCGTCTTCAATCGTCTGTTCAAAGGAACGGAAGGGAATTATGGAATCCCCTTCGGAGATCGGGACTACGCAGAAGCTGTTTCGATGACCGGCGGATCCGACGGGACGGGAACGAGTACGGGAGAAACGGCAACACTTACGGCGGCCTCTACACCAACGGCAACGGCACTGGAAACAGATGCAAGCGGACAGATTTGTAAGATAATACTTTCCGGCGGAAACCTTCTCTCTTCTGTGATTGTTAGGGATATGACGATGGGACTGCTAACATACAATAGCGCAAGCGGTACGAACATTTCTACCGCTATAGATAACCTGATTGCGGCGATCGGTTCCCCCATGAACATAGCAGGAACCAATGTGACGTTGTCTAAATCAGGCAGCGACAAAATAGCGGCAACCACTGACACCGCCGTCTTTGACAGAATGACTTTAGCTATCCAGCACGCCAACAGTAGCGGAGACTGCACAACAAATCCCGTTAGCACACCCATTAATCTTATCGGAGGAAGCGGTGCCGCTATTGCTACAGGACTATGGGTTATCTCGCATGACTTTATTAGTGGGTCGGGAGATAAAACCATCAATCTCGATAGCGTATCCATTGATCTTGGAAATACCGATCTTTCAAAAGAGGACATTGCCGATAAGATCGTAGCGGATGTTAACGACGTAGGTTGGGCAGGTACGCAATACGAGGATTTACCTTATACGGCAACAAAAGTCCAAAATTCGGACAACTCCGACTGCCCATCAAGCGACTACTGTGTGGAGTTTACCCGAGTTTTTGCAGGTTCTGAAGGAAATGATGGAATCCCCTTCGTGGATCGGGACTACTCACATTAAAAGAACATTAAAAAAATTTGCAACTTATAAAGAAAGGCCCTTGTTCTTGAGTCAACCCGTTTCTCCGTATCATAAACATCTCCTTGTGTTGTTATTGAGAACGGTGAGTTTCGAGGGTAGGGGCCCGTTTTTACTACTTGCCTTCGGAACTCCGAGACGGTAAAATATTTGATTGTTGAACAAAACTCCTCTCACGAAGACGGAACCTGCTTTGGCCCAGATGGAAAAAGGCCTCGATGTTGGTTTGCTCCTGAGAGCTAAAATCGAAAAAGTTCTCTACAAAAGAAAAGGGTCATTTTTAGGAGAAATCTGCAAGAACTTGGAGCTGTCTATTCGTTGAGGCATCAAAACTTTGGCCTGTTTTTTCTCTCTCATAAATTTCTTTGGCCAAGGATTTTCCTAATTCAACTCCCCATTGATCAAAGCTATAAATATTTTGAAGATGCCCCAAGCAAAAAACTTGATGCTCGTATAAGGCAAAAAGCATCCCAAGATTCAAAGGAGAAAGTTCCTTAAGGATAATGGTCGTACTCGGCCTTTGACCCGTAAATGTTTTAAAAGGGTTATGATCATGTTTTCCTAACGATAAGGCCCTTGTTTGTCCTAGACAGTTGGCAAGAGTCCAATAATGATTCTCTTGATTTTTATGTTCGGGTTTAGCAACCATAATAAAATCACAAGGAACCCTTTGTACTCCTTGGTGAATAAGTTGGAAAAATGTATGTTGTACATTGGTACCGATTCCCCCCCAGATAATCGGAGAAGTTTGATAAAATATTTGCTCTCCTTCTTGATTGATACTTTTACCGTTACTTTCCATAATGAGTTGTTGAAGGTAGGGCACAAGACCATCAAATCTTTGATCGTAGGGAAAAATACCGTGAGTTTCAAACCCTAGAAGGGAAGAGTACCAAAAGCTTAAAACGGCCCCTTGAATGGGTATATTGTTGTTAATTTCGGCCGTTTGAAAGTGCCGATCCATGATGTAGGCACCATTTAAAAGAGCTTGAAAATTTTCAAGGCCTATAGCAAGGGCCACGGGAAGACCTACAGGGGAACAGAGGGAAAAACGACCTCCCACTGATTGTGGAAATTCAAAAATATTGTCTCTTGTTATACCAAACTCAACGGCCTGTACGGTATCGACCGTTACGGCAATAAAGTGTTTTGTCCATGCCTCTTGAGGGGCCTTGTCAAGAAACCATGACTTTGCCCATTTAGCATTGAGTATTGTTTCAAGAGTTGTAAATGTTTTTGAGTTGATAATAAAAAGAGTTGTTTTCAAAGGAATTTTTCCGAGCAAGATATCCATATCATGTCCATCAACATTTGAAACAAAATGTATCTTGAGGTGATTTCTTCTATAAACTAGGGCCTGAACGGCCATACGCAAACTCAAATCACTACCTCCTATCCCAATATTGACAATGTCTGTAATAGATTTGCCCGTATATCCTTTCCTCTGTCCGAAGATAATTTGATTACAAAATGACTGCATTTTCTTTAAAGATTTCTGTACATGTTTATTTTGTGGAGATCTAAAAGCTGTATGGAGAACCTGTCTGTTTTCAGTCTTATTAATATATTGTCCTTCAAACATGGCATCTCTGGCCTCTTCAATCTTCGATTCCAAGGCCAATTTATTCAGTAGGGCCATATCTTGGGCCCCCACTGTATTTTTAGAATAGTCAACAAACATATCTCTTAGACGATGGCCCATACTTTTTACATGATGTTCATTTTCCAGTTCTGCAGATGGTGAAGGGTTCTTTTTGACTCTTCGCTTCAATTCTTTAAAAATGGGAGAATATAGAGCTTTTTTCTTCATAAAATCTCTTAAAGAGGTTATCTTAACCCGACACAAGTATTGCACAATATTATTGTATATGCTACAAAGCTAGAGTGTGGGAGATGAGGTTTACCTTTAATGGAAGATGATTCAACAGTTTTCATACAGGACATAGAATCGGCCCTCAAATCGACAGAACAACGGCCTAGCAAAAAACCGGCCGTCCTTTTAGTTGACGGAGGTGAATATGGAGGAAACCTTTTTGACCTTATAGATAAAAACATCTCTGTTGGACGCGGCCCAGATAACACAATTGTTCTCGAAATCCAAGGCGTTTCTCGATGTCACTTTAAATTGAGTTTGAAGAGCGAAGGATGGGCCTTGGAAGATGCAAATTCACGTAACGGCACATACCTTAATAATAATAAAGTTGAAAAACCCGTTATCCTTAAAAAAGGCGATATTATTAAAATAAGTAATCTGGCCCTTAAGTTTCTCCCTCAAGGAGACCCTGAAAGGTTAAACTATGACAAACTTCAATCGAAGGCCAACAGAGATTTGCATACGGGCTGCTATAACAAGACTTATTTTAACAATGCTCTCGACCTTCACTTCAAAAGAGCAAAGGCCGCAGGAATCCCTATCTCTCTCATTTTACTCGATCTAGACCATTTTAAAAAAATCAATGATGACTACGGCCATGATGCCGGAGATTATGTCTTAAAAAGAGTGGCCGAAGTAATACAAAAAGATATTGTACGTCCAAATGATATTTTTGCTCGCTACGGTGGAGAGGAATTTGTCATTCTCCTTCTAAACATGGAATCAACAAAGTCCCTAGAGATTGCAGAAAATCTCAGGCAAACCCTAGAGGCCCTTGATTTTCTTTATGGGAAACAGAAGTTTACGGTTACGGCATCTATTGGAGTTGCCGATTATAAAAAAGAGATATCAACAAGTACCGATCTTTTTAAAAGGGCCGATAATGCTGTTTATAAGGCAAAATCTAAGGGCCGTAACAATGTTCAATTATATAAAGATTAGAAAGACCACACAATGCTCTCCGAACCTCAAACAATAAAAGTTCTTCCCGGGTATGTAATTGATCAAATTAAGGCCGGAGAAGTTGTTGAAAGACCGGCATCCTTAGTCAAAGAAATTATTGAAAACTCTCTAGATGCACAGTCTAGTAATATCAACCTTGAACTATGGGATAACGGACTAGAATGCATTCATATTGACGATGACGGCATTGGTATCGGTTATGCAGAACTACCTCTTGCTTTTCGTCGTCACGCAACTTCTAAAATCAAAAAATTTAATGATATCTATGCTCTATCTTCTTATGGATTTCGTGGAGAGGCACTGGCCAGTATGGCCAGTATTGCCCGTATTAGCTGCATTTCTTCTCCTCATACTTTGGAAAAAGGAGGACGATATATTATTGATGGCGGAAGTGTTAAGGAACACATTCCTTATCACGCCACAAAACAAGGAACCTCCTTGTTTATAAAAAATCTTTTCTACAACACTCCTGTGCGTTTAAAGTTCATCAAATCAAAGCTGAGTGAAAAAAATGCTCTTTTGAAAGTTGTTCACTCCTTTATCATTAACAATCCTCTCGTTACTTTTAGTATAAAATGGGATAATCAAAACAAAGATTTTTATCCGGCAATACTACAGGGCCGTAAAAAAAAGAGAATCGAACAAGTCTTTTATAAGGGAAAAGGGAAAGAAAAAACAACACACTATATCTCCGGTCACTACGAGTCTTATCATATTGATATATATGCCTCATATATATCAATAAAATCTCCTATTGGCAGACAGCAATATATCTTCGTCAACGATCGTCTTGTTGAAGATAAAACAATCCACAACCTTACCACAAGAGGTCTCCCTCTTCTCTGGCCTGAAAATCAAAGCGGTCATTATTGTATTTTTGTCAAGGTACCTCCAAATGAAATTGATGTTAACATTCATCCGAACAAAACATCGATAAAATTTTTTAAATCAAATATTGTTTATTCTCTGATCAAAAGTCTTATTACAAAAATAAATAATTCTTCGACTCATTCTTTACCTAACAAAGAATCTCCGATACCATCTCCTTCCTCGAACAGAGGACTCGTTAAAAACGAATCCTCAAATTTAGAAAAAACGTCTTTAGAACTTCATCCAAATCTTTCTCTTGTATGTAAGCAGAACAGTTACTATCTTGTTGCCAATCAAAAAGTTTTTACCGACATCATCAAAGTTTTTCTTAACGGTCTTCCAACAAGCGGACAACATACGACTCCATTACTTATAAGCGGTCCATTTCCTTTTGATTCTAATAATCACAATAAATTCGACTACATAAAATCTTTGTGTTTTGAACTAGATATCTTTGACAATAAATATTTTGCCGTTAAATCTTTTCCCACTTCTTTGGCCAACACTCCTTTTTTAAAGCTCATTCAGATATTTCTTTCCGATACATCTTCTCAACCTGTAGACGAAACTTTTCTCAAGTGCGCCGGAAGGGTCCCCTTCCTAGGATCGGAACTCTACCATTATTTGACAAATAATAAGCATCATTTATCCTCTGTAAAACTCATTGATCAAAGAGTTATCGAGGCCGTTTTTCGTGCATAAAATTCTTTTTATCTCCGGCCCTACGGGTGTGGGGAAAACAAAAATATCTCTTGAACTCGCCGATGCAATTGCAACAGAAATGTCTATTACAAGTGAGATTGTCAATTTTGATTCACTTCTTTTCTACAAAGAACTTTCTATAGGCACGGCAAAGCCATTAAATTCTGAAATGAAGAGAATTCAACATCATCTGATCAATATTCGTTCAATTGAAGAAGAACCTATCAACGCTTCTGATTTTTGTCAAATGGCACAAAAAATTATCACAAAAATATTTAACAAAAGAAAACTTCCTCTTCTTGTTGGTGGAAGCGGGTTTTATCTTCGGGCCCTTGTAAAGGGAATGATTTCATCAAAAAAAATATCCCTCTCTCTTGAACGATCTTTTAAGAACCAATACACTACTTTCGGTATTGGGTCATTTCGAGAGTATCTTAAAAAATATGATCCCCGTTCTTTAAAAGAGTTTCATGAAAACGACCACTACAGAATTATGCGGGCCTGCGAACATCACAAAATGACAGGGAACCAATTTTCTCGAGACAAAGAAATTGCCAATTCCCGTCGTCCCTACGATTTTTCTTGCAACGCCCATCCTCATTGGAATTTTTTACATCTTTATTTAGATATCTCTAAAGAGAAACATCATGTTATGATGAAAAAAAGAATCGATGAGATGCTACGATGGGGATTCCTTGATGAAATAAAGGCCCTAAGAAACAAAGGTGGTTTAAGGCCTCTACGATCTGTAGGTTATAAAGAGGCCCTCTCCTATCTCAACGGAGAGATTAAGTCTTGGGAGGAGCTTGCAGAAAGAATTTTTATCTCTACTCGACAACTGGCCAAGGCCCAGAGAACATTTTTTAAAAAGATTACCCCTAAATTAACATTTGACCCTACAAAAGAGAGAGAATTAATTAAAAAGACGACCGTAAATTTTTTACAACAGGCAAGCTAGCTTTAGCAGATATCCGCTCACCCCCTACAAAGTCTTTTAGTATTATTCTTGTCAAATACTTAAAGAGGTCGTAGAGTAAAAAGTCGTATTTTTGTGCCCAGATGGTGGAATGGTAGACACGCTAGACTTAGGATCTAGTGCCTTTTGGCATGGAGGTTCAAGTCCTCTTCTGGGCACCATTATCGAAAAGATTGACTTATCTCACAAAATAGATACTTCTCTTCGTGCACTTTAAAATTTTCTTTTCAGGCCGATTGTAATATGAGACCTTTCTAGTTGGGGGAAAAGAGAATGAAACTCAAAAGACTTGTCGTTCAAGGTTTCAAATCCTTTAGGGATCGAACGACGATTTGTTTTAATGAGGGAATCACGGGGATCGTTGGACCTAACGGTTGTGGAAAATCTAATATTGTAGATGCTCTTTTTTGGGCCATGGGGGAGCAATCGGCCAAACATCTTCGGGGTAATGCTATGAAAGACCTTATCTTCGCAGGTTCTTCTAAATACACTCCGGCCTCTTGGGCCGAGGCCACACTTGTTCTAGATAACAATGAAGATAGGCACATCCATATAGGAAGCAAAATTGCGAGGCCCTCGGAAATTGCTATTACAAGAAAGATCTATCGAAACGGTGAAACGGAATACCGCATCAATAATGAACAGGCCCGCTTGAGGGATATTCAAGAAGTTTTTGTAGATACAGGGGCCGGAGCAAAATCCTATTCTATTATTGCGCAAGGAGAAATCGACAAATTTATTAGTGCTAGGCCCCTTGAAAGACGTCTTATCATTGAAGAGGTTGCAGGAATCGCTAAATTTAAATTGCGAAAAAAAGAGTCCCTAAGAAAAATTGAACAAACTCAGATTAATCTTACAAGACTTGAAGATATCCGAAAGGGAATAGAAAAAAATCTCAAAGACCTTCGGAAACAGTCTGAAAAGGCCGAAAAGGCGAGGACTCTTAGAGAAAAAATTAAAAAACATGACCTCATTGTTTCATCACATAAACTTTATGATATTTTCAAAAACTATAAAATTAACAAAGAGATGATTGGTAAAAATACAGGAAGACTCCAAGATTTAGAGCTAGAAAAAACTAAGCTGGAAAAATCTCTCAAAGAAGAACGACTTGAGCGAGAAAAACGATCGTCTTTTATAGAAAAATTACAGCAAGAATATAGAGATATTTCTAAAAAATTTGCGGCCTCTGAACAGCGTTTTTCTTTTTTGTTAAAACAAAAAAAATCATTAGAAATAGAATCGGAAACAAGGGGAAAGGAAATCAAAGACTTTACGGAGTTTCTTAATGATCGAAAAGAAAAACTTAGAGAACTTGAAATAAAAAGAAATGATTTTGTAGAAAAAGATGAAGAATCTTCTGATATTACAGAGATGAAAGATAATCTCATTAATTTTAAAAATGAACTGCAGAAGAAAAAGGAAAAAATTGATACTCTTAGAAATAATCTCGATGGAACTATCGACCTTAAAACCAAAAATAGTTATGAAGTCTTTAAAATTGAATCCAACCTCAAGTCTTATGCTGAAAACCTTAAAGATGTTAACGAAGAACTGGAAAAACTTGAAATGCAATATTCTCGATTTTCCGAAGAGCGAACTAGAGAGAGGAACGAACTTATAGCATTAAAAAATAAAGTTGATATCTTATCCGAAAATGAAGAAAAAGAAAAAAAGATTATTCATAATCTCACAAAAGAAATAGAGAAACTCCAAAATAATCTAGGGAAAAAAAATAATGACCTTATGAAATCTCAATTAGTAAAAAAATCATTGATGGAGGCCTGCCCTTCTCTCAAAGGAGCAAAAGAGTTTATTAGTAATGTTAATAATGATAATCAATACTATCTTTTAGGAAACGTGATAAATTCTCAAGAAAAGTACGCTAAAGGTGTTCAGGCACTTATCTCCTATATGTTAAATGCCCTTGTTGCGGAAACAAAAGAATATCCTGAACTAACAGCTTGGATGAAAAATCAATCCAGCTGTCTTGATTTTATTTCGATAGATCAAGAAAAAAATTACAATGAAGTTTCAGAAAAATTAAGAGATGTGGGCCTTAAAACGATTATACCTTTGAAGACAGTAATCACAATGGAACAACATTACTGGAAAACCTTATCACCCCTCTTTGATGGATTTTATCTAGTAAATCAGCTAACTTTTGATCAATTTAAAAAAATTGACACAAAAGTTGAATTTAAGTCTATTGCCACTTTTGACGGCTCTGTGATTATTAAAAATGAGCAAGGCATTAAAATCTATCATTTCTCATCTCCCAATGACACTATAGGTTTGGTCGAAAAAAATAATCTTTTAGAAAAAATGATAAAAAACATTTCAAACTTAGAATCGGAAATTTTTCATTTAAAAACCCTTTTAAAGAAAAAAAGAGAAGCATTATCCACAATGCAAAATAAATATGATGCTACAAGAAATAATTTTATTGAAGTTAATGTGAATTACAAAGCGAAAAAAAGTGAGATTTTTTTAAGAGAAAAGTCCCAAAAAGATATAGATTTTCGTGTCAACATCCTTAAAAATAAAGAATACAAAATTGCCAAGGAACGATTAGAGCTTCTTGAAAGTCAAGAAGAACTACAAAATCTTTTAAAAAACTTAACTTTAAAAGAAGATCAGGAACAGGACCTCTACGAGGCCTTACTTGAAGAAGAAGAAAATGCTCAAAATCTCTATAATGAGAAAAGAGAGGAATACGCTCAAATAGAAATGAATATCCTTAACTATCATGAGAGAATAGAAACAATCGACGCACAAATCGAAGATATCAAAGATCAAATACCCAAAGAACAAGAAAGACTTGATCTCAATATAGTTCGTGTGCAATCATATAACCAAGAAATTCTTAATATCGAGAAGGAACTTGAAGTCTTGAAAATTAATAATGAAGAAATAAATTTTGAAATTGATTCAATTGAACTCTCAATATCAAGAGAAAAAGAAAAATTACAATCTTTGGCAAAAGAGATGAATGATAGAGAAGATAATGTTAAACATCTTTTTGTTGATATCAATAAATACGAAAAACAAATCTTTGAATCTAAGACAAAAATGGAAAATTACATTAATGAAGAAGAAAAATACTCCAGAGATATATTCGAAAAATATAAAATTGACCTTAGAGAGGTTCTAGGAAATATCTTAGAATATAACAATGATGATCTTGCAGAATTTAACGACCTTTCTTTTATGTACACGATGATATCTGAACACGAGAGTGAAATCATTGAAAAAGAAAACTACACATTTGTTAAAAAGTACGGGAAAGACCTTATTGATTGTCAGCAAAAATTCAAACAATATAAGTCTGAATATATGAGACTTGGTGATATTAACCGGCAGGCCGTCAATGACTATGAACAACAAAAGGTTAAATGGGATTTCCTTAAGTCTCAAGAAAATGAACTAAAAAGCTCCTTAGAAGACCTGGAAAAGGCCATTGTTCACATTGATGAAAGATCAAAAAAGCGATTTAAGTCGGCCTTTGAAGATGTTAATACACGCTTTGAAAAAGTTTTTCCTGTTATCTTCGGAGGAGGCAGCGCTCGACTTGAAATTACAGGAAATATAGAAGATTCAGAATGTGGCGTAGATATTGTAGCAAAACCTCCGGGAAAAAAAATGCAAAATATCAATCTCATGTCTGGTGGAGAAAAGGCCCTCACGGCCGTAGGGCTTGTCTTTTCTATTTTTCTTGTAAGGCCGTCTCCCTTTTGCCTACTTGATGAGGTTGATGCTCCTCTTGACGACGCCAACATAGAGAGATTTAATGAACTTTTAAAGGCAATGAGCAAAAAAAGTCAATTTATTCTCGTAACCCATAACAAAAAAACAATGGAATTTAACGATACCCTCTATGGCATAACGATGCAGGAACCGGGAGTCTCTAGGGCCGTATCGGTTCAACTTCACTAAGATGAAACCTTTTATTCTTTTTTTATTCCTTATTCAATACACTTCTTGGCCCTTCGTTCCCAATACTTTTAAGGCCTCATTTATAGAAGAGAGAGTGGGAATTTTGAGCAAGAAAAAAATAGTTCATTCAGGAATACTAGAATATAAGTATCCAACACAGTTAAGATTTGAAGTTGCAGGGCCCATCAAAACTACTCTTGTCATAGGCCTTGAAAAAACTTGGCATTATACGGCCCCATTCATTGAGGGCGAAAAGGGTGAATTAAAAATCACTTCAACAAAAAAAAAATCTTTGGGAAAAATTTTTGATTCAATAAGTAAAGGACTAAAAAGCAATAAATACTACAAGGTTAAGAACAAGGAAATGAACTATGAATTAACCTTTACAAAAGCTCTAAAAGAAGATATCGGTGTTGAAAAAATTCATCTCGTTTTTAAAAAAAGGCCGACTTTTCAATCCTTAGAAAAGATGAAGATTTTTTATGCCAACAGGTCTAAACTTTATATTTTTAAACACATCCAATCCAATATCCCTTTGGCCTCTAAACGCTTTCGGTTTTCTCCACCGCAAGACACAAATGTAACCTTTCTTTAATTCCCACACATGAAAACTTGCATGAAAATTAATTCGTAGACTTTTAATGTTTGATATTCAAATTCAGTTAAAAAGGCCCTTTTAAGAGAAGTTAACGGCCGATTCAACTCAAGAAATATAATTTTAAAAGTATTTTGTTGAAAGTCAATTTCAAGTACAATAATACTTTAAGTAACTTTATTCTGAATGGTGAAATAGGATTATGTTGGGAGCATGTTTTTGTCAATTAATAAGAAACAAAGTATAGATTTCAAATCTCTCTATCAGAAATGGAAACAAGATTATGATCGTGGAAACATCAAAAGAGCACGAGAGACCGCGTATATCATTCTTGATTATCTAGAGAAAAAGGGAAATGCTTATAAGCTCTCTTGTTACATAGAAGAATTGGAACAAATAGGATTTCTTCCGGATGAAATTAAACTTTTTAAAAAAAGAGAGCTATCTATTCAAGGGAAAAAACCATCTGAAAACATACTTCATCGACTCAGGGAAGATGCGGAAAAGTATTTAAAAGACTCTTACAATGAAGATTTAGGCCTTAAATTCCTAAGAAATCTCTCTATACTATTGATGCGATTTAGAATTGATACGGGCCTTCTTAACCTCACTCTCAAATACGCAAAAATAGCAAAATCTAGAATTATTGCACAATCAATTATTGACAACCTGAATGTAGATAAATCTCTTATCAAAAGATTAAATCGTCCTCTCGTTGAAAATATAAAAAAAGAAATCACAACATATATGCCCTACGAAGATAATATAAAAATTGATAATAATGAAGATGCGGCCTTATATCATAGCAACAGTAATAAGATCATAAAAAAACTCATGATGAAGCTATCAAAATACGGCAATACTCAATTAGATCAAAATACTGATACTTTTGAGGAAAAAAAATTGAAGAAAAAATTATTAAAAAATATTGACTTATCTAATGATAAAGAGATATCCGATATTGTTATTATGTGCTTAATGATTCATTTTTTTAACTGCGCTATGTTTTTTAGTAAATATATACAATGCAACATTTTACGTCATTATTTACAAGGAACAATAACATTTGAAGAAGGAAAGTATACGGAATGTATACACTTTATTGATAATTTCTTTAGAAACAATCCTCTCTCCGGAAAAAATCGATGTTCACTAGTCTATTTACAAGCAAAATCTTATGAAAAACTAGGAAATGCAAGAGAGTCCTCACTGAGGTATAATTTTTTAAAAGATCAAAAACTGTATTTGGACTTTTCGAATTGAAGTTTTTTAACAAAATTTTTTTAATATTTCTTTTGTCCTTTTCCCTCATTTTTTTTCTTGTAAAGCAAATGATACAAACAAAACCATTTGCTCGTTTTATTCAAAATGAACTTGTCTACAAAAAAATAGACAGAAAAAAAATAGCTATTAATTTTGAAAATATTGAGGTTAGTATTTTCCCTTTAGAAACAGTTATAAAAAACGGCCATTTAAATTTCATTCAAGAAAACATTGGAGGGGCCTTCGATTCAGTATCTTTTCAAGTTAATATCTCCGATCTCTTTCGCAACAAATTGATCATAGGACAAATAAAAATTGATGGACTGAAGTCTAACATAACCTCTAAGAAATCAAAGAAAACACCTTCTTCTAATACAACGAAAAACCTCAAGAGTATTGAAAAAATTATCTCGGAGTTGCCGTTTAAAATCTCTAAAATTCTTATTAGCAACTCTTTCATTCAATCAAACCATTTAAGAGGTAAATTTAAAAATATAGAAATGACTGTCAATAAAAAAGCAATTGCCGTTGACCTACACGCAGTTGATTTTCAATTAAAAACCAATAAAAAATGGCATAAAAATATTGACAGTATAAAGGCCTCGGCAACAATTGATCGAAATAAAGTTAACATAAATCTTTTTAATCTCAGAATTGGAAGGGGCAAGGTTTTATCAAAGGGAGTCTTCTTGATTAGAAATAATTCTTATAACGGCACAATTAAAGTGAATTTGCCACTTGAAGAATTGCAAGAAACCTTTCCGTCAAAAAAATTTAATTTTGTAAAAAGAGGCAATCTAAAATTAGATGGAAGTATTAAATTTCAAAAAACTTTTAATGTTTACGGTGACGTCATTATAGAAGATTTTGAATCAAAACATGCATCGTTTAAAAAAATGACAGGTTCTTTAGCTATATCTCAAGAGACTATAGGTCTAAAAAATACACATATAACCACCACACACGGAACTATTAAAGTAGAAAAAGAGATACATTTCAATTTTATTAATAAGCAACACAACTTAGAAGGCACCCACATAGATGTTAACAATGTCAAAACAGGAACAATCTTTGCCTTCCTAGGCAACAAATTAAAACCTTTTGATTCTTTTATCACAGGCGATATTATTTTTAGACTTCAAAAGAGAACATTAAAATTTTTTATTCCAAATGGATTAAATCTTACAAAACCTAATCTTACTTTCGATAATTTTAATATTCTATCTTTTAAAAAGTTAAATCTTGAAAAAACTGTTTTTGAATATAATCTTCAAACAAAGACTTTCTCAATGAAATCAGATATTCTTCTAGATCAATCTCTACTGAAAGCACGAGGAAGCATCAATGCGACACATGTAGATATTGGATTTAAAAATTCAAATGTAAATTTTAATACGATTAAACATATCGCAGGCGTTAGAGTTAAAGGAAAAGGGAATATGGACTTCAAAGTTCTTGGGCCGCTTGGCAATGCGAATATCATATTAACCGGGAAAGTAAAAAATATGTTTGTCTATAAATACTCCTTAGGAGATTCTAATATTGGAATAACCTATGGATTGAAAACAAAAAAATTGAATATTGATAGATTTCAAACGACATCACTCGACATTCGTGCTTCTGCTAAAGGCAACTTGGATTTCTCCAAAGAAGCAAAAAATAATTTAGATGTTGAAATAGATGTTGATAAGATCGGCTATGTTTCAATGTATAATATAATACAATCTCATCTTCCAAAATTTATCCCTAGAATTGATGGTTTGAATTTTATTTCGTCCGGAAAGGCCGTATTAAAAACACACTTCAAAAAAGGCATAGAAGTAATAAAAACAGATTTTAATTTTACGTCAATCACTTATCTCAACGAAATTATACCAAGCGCTTACTTTGAGCTTTTTATTGATAATAAATGGGTATCTATTAAAAATTTCAATTTTAAAAAGGGCGGAGGACAAGCTTTCGGATATCTAAATTATGAAATACATAAAAAATATTTTGAATACGACTTTCAAATAAAAGGAATAGGCCTTAATTCATTCGTTTTTTATAGATCCCTCCAAATGGGCCTAACAGGGAAAATAGACGGCCAATTTTATAGAAGTGGCTCCTTAAAGGAGTTTTCAACTTATACTCTTATCAAATTAACAGATCCAATGATAAACGAAGAGGCAATTCCGATACCTGGCCTAACAATTTATGGAGATCAAAATAACTACTCTCTTACTTGGAATATATTTAAAGAAGGTATTGAAGGAAATGCTTTCTTCAATTTCAATGCAAATGGAGAACCTTCATACATTAATCTCAATATAAACCTAAAAAACTTAAATCAGATTTTATCAGCATTATTTGAACATAACTCTCGACAAGATATTCAAGGAACCCTTCGCGCAAAGCTTAACTCTTCATTTAGTCTAAATAGTCCTTCAAAACTTAACATAAATTTTTTGCTTGAACAGTTTGATCTAAATTATGGCAAAAAACGAATTTTTCTTTCCGGGAACAAGAATCAAATAAATATTCTTGAAGGTATTATAAAATATTGGGATATTCAACTTATTGGAAATGAAAACAAGATAACGAGCTTAGGTAACGGTGATTTAAACAATCAATTTACAATAACAAATAATTACATTTTTAATCCTGAAATATTAAAAATTTTTTTTCGCAATCTTGAAAATGCCAGTGGCATAATTGAAGGGGAAACCTTGTTTTTAAATGGAAAAGATAAAAACAGTATCCTTTCAAAAGTTTTTGGAAAAAACCTTGTTTTTTCCTATAAAGAACCTTTTGGCGCTTTTGAAAATATTAATTTTGAAATCTCTTCTGAAAACCGTCAGATTATCATTAATAATATTAAAGGTCGATACGGAAGAGGCGAATTTGACATCCGGGGGAATCTCGAATTAAATTTCCCTTACCCAAGGCCCTATATTCAAGGAACATTTAAGAATATAAATTATAACTTTCTTACAAGATCCAATGTTATTGCTTCCGGTAGAGTTAATCTTTTAGGCGAAAAACCTCCTTATTCCCTGAGAGGAAGAGTCGTCATAAATAAGGCCTTGTTTCTAGACAGTATTACTGAATTAACAAAAGAAATCAACAATCCTTACATTGATTCGAAATTCTTACCTCAAGTCAAAAAGCGAATTACAAATGATCTATTTCATATAGATATGGACTTGAATGCTAATAACAGTATTGAAATAAAAACAAAGATGATCGATGCCATTTTGTCTTCAAATATCTCAATACAAGGGCCTTTTGAAGATCTTTTTTTTACTGGAAGTGCCTCAATTATACCTAATGTATCAAAAATTTCTTTTAAGGGACAAGAGTTTTTGTTAAAAAACGGGAAGGTAGAATTTAGAGATTTCAACAGTAAGGAACCCCCTTTTCTTCAACTTGAAGGCAGTTCTAGTATAGATAAATATAAAGTTTTTCTTTCTGTTATTGGAAGTACGGATAACTTAGAAATGAAACTAAGAAGTGAGCCCTCATTGAATCGAGAAGACATTCTTTCTCTTATAACTTTTGGATACACATTAGAAACTTCGGAAAATCTTGACGAAGAACAAAAACAGTTTTTGACAACAATGTCTCTAGGGAGTTTTTTTATAGACCAATTGCAAATCGGTAAAGACTTAAGTGGCAAGCTGGGTCTTCGATTCATTGTCACACCGGAACTTGATGATAACAATGAGAACCTTATCGCAAAACAATCCTCAGGGGTTAGTGGCACAAGAAAGTTAAAATCTTTAACAAAATTAACATTAGAAAGCGATATTGGAGAGAGAACAAGTATTTCTATTTCCTCATCCCTTGGAGCAGAAAACAGACGAACTCAAGAACTAAAAGTGGACTATAACATCAACAAAATTCTTTCTCTTCAAGGAATTTATGAAAATACTACAAGAGAAGATAGGTCACAAGAAAGTAATTCTTTTGGAGGAGACATTAAGTTTAAATGGATTTTTGGAGATTAATAGTTGTATTTTCTTTTTCCTTTAATGTTTTTTCTCAATCTATAGAAAAAATAAATGTTTTTTGTGGAGATTCGGAAAGGTGCAGAAGGATAGAAAGCAGGATAAACAACATATTTATCCTTCCAGAGGACATTGAATCTTTTAAAAAAAAACTACATTTAATTTTATTAGATAAATCCATAAAAAATATGGAATACAAAATTGTGGAAACTATCCCTAAAGAAGCAAATATATTTTTATCTTTTAAAGAAAGAATAAAATCCATTTCTGTTTTTTTTAATCACGATATCTCTATGGATGAAGAAACAATACTTTCCTTAATATCTCTCAAAGAAAATAATTTTTTTGATTCTAAAAAGCTTGATAAATCTAAAAAAGATATCAGGGACTTTTTAGAAATACGAGGATTTAGGGTAAATAAAATTACCGTTGATACACAATCGGATCATGTTGAAGTATCTTTAAAAATTCATATCCATTTAGAACCTAAAGTAAAAATTAAAGATATTGATATACAAATTGATCATGAGGTTTATAAAAAAGACGTCATTTATTTTTTCTCTAATTTAAAAAATCAAGGCCTAAATATTATAGAAATTCAATCGAGAATACAGCAATATTTAAATCAAATATCAAATGAAGGATTTTTTTATGCTCAAGAAAGGCATCTAATAGATGAAAAGAACGGTGAAGCGACCGTCAATATTAACTTTATATTTGGAAAACGATATCAAACCCATTTTTATGGTAATAAAATCACCTCCCATCCGGAGTTATCAAATCTCATTAGGCAAGAAATAATAAGAAGCAAACAAATTTTAACCGAATCTGACATGGTAACAATTATATCAGATTATTATGATCGTGCCAATATTTATAATTCAAGAATTACCGTTCGAAAAATTGAGGGAAGGACTAAGCAAAATGTTCCTATGGTTACTTCTTATATCAATATTGATGAAGGGAAGATGATAAGAATTAATGATATTATCTACAACGGCGTTTTCTCCTTAAATATAAAGAATATTCACACAATCTTTAAAAAAACGGCCTCACCGGTTGTGTCAAGATCATATTTGGATAAAGAATTTTTTAAGAATTTTACATTGGAAATAAAAAAGGAATACATCCGAAACGGATTCGTTTTCTCTGAAGTTAACGGCCCTACATATGAAAGATTATCAAATGGGCCTTACAATATAATCTACAATATAATAGAAAGAAAACAAAATATTCTACAAAATATTATTATTGATGGAGTCTCCGAAGGCCTTGGCAAAGAAATGATGAAAATTATGAAAAATAAGAAGAATTTTCCTCTGAATGTTTTGGCCTTAAAAGAAGATTTGGTCAATATTCTCAATTTGGCCAAAGAAAAAGGATTTTATTTTTCCGAGATTGTTAATTTGAAAGATGAAAAAATTGTCAAATATTCTGAATCTTTCGATACATCGGAAGTTCACATTATTTTTAATTTAGGAAATAAAGTGATTTTTGGGGACCCCATAGCTATAGGAAATATGAAAACAAAAGATCATATTATAACAAGAGAAATACTACCTTATAAAGATACTCTTTTGACTCTTAAAAAAATTCAAGAAATTGAAAATAAGCTCGTAGAGCTAAGGCTGTTTTCAAAGGTCACGTTAACCCCTTTAATTATCAAAATTGATGAAAAAGAAGATATCGCTGTTGTAAATATTATTGTTCATGTAATAGAACAACCTTTTGGATCAGGAGAATTTTCCCCCGGCCATAGAACAGATTTAGGAATAAAAACGGCCTTGGCCGTTAGCTACAATAATCTTTGGGGAGAAAATCATATTATCACATCGACTATTCAGGTTAATCGAAGAATACAGTCTTCAGATTTAGATTTGAGAAGACAACAAGAGGATAAAAAAATGCTCGAAGGCCTTTTGGAAGTTAGTTACATAGTACCTTATTGGCTTTATGGGTCCCTTTTAAACAGCAAATGGGAATTTGAAATAGAATCATCCTTCAGGAGAAGAAGATTCTATAGTTTCGATGCCGATGTCTTAACTCTTGTTCCTAGAGTTTCCAAAAAAATTTCGGATTATCTATCGACCTCTCTCAAGTACCAATTTGAGTCTATCCGCCAATTTGACGCTACAGAGTTAAGAGATAATGACACTTTCAAAGTTGGCGGAATCACACCATTCATTACTCTTGATTTTAGGGATAATGATATTAATCCGACAAGAGGTGCTTATTTTGACCTTTCTTGGGAATTTTCCAATAAATTTTTCGGCCCTCAAGCGGGCAACGATATTGAGATTAATTACTACAAACTCATTTCTAGGAATAGATTTTATTACCCCATAAAAAATTGGGTTATCGTCTTTGGAATTTCTGCCGGACGCCAAAAGAATTTTGCCGACCTATCAACTAACAACAATAGGAATGCAGGATATATTCCAAGTATTAAAGTATTCCGACTTGGAGGGGCGGACAATGTAAGAGGATTTAGTGATAATGAGGTTAACAGGTTAGACTCCGGTGACGATATCAGCGACGTACGTATTGACGATGAGGCCTATTTTATCAATTACAAGTTTGAACCTCGCTATAGAATTAGTGACAACTTTATGGTGAGCTTTTTTGTTGATGCCGGACGCATTTATGTTAACCACTTTGAACCCTTCTCTGTTAGAGCATCCATAGGCAGTGGGTTTAAAATTCTCACCCCTATTGGAGGCCTTGATTTTGACTATGGTATCAAATTATCAAAAAGATCCTATAAAAATAATCAAATCCAAGAGTCCTTTGGGCGTTTTCATCTTACAGTCGGTTCATTTTAGTTTCACTAGATTTATCAAGGCCCCAAGTTTCTTAAGTTTTTCAAAAAGCCTCTCATGACCTCTCTCTAAATGATATATGCGTGAAATTTCCGTGGTTCCCGAAGACATCAGTGCCGCAATCACAAGAGCAGCAGATGCCCTTAAATCAGAACACATAACAGGGGCCCCCTTGAGGGCCTTTGTTTGACTAATCTTAACTTTATTTCCCTCTAAAACAATATCGGCCCTAAGTCTCTGTAACTCCGGAACATGCATAAACCTACTTTCAAAAATAGTTTCCGCTATTACCGATGTTCCTTCAGCTTTGAGACACAGGGCCGTAAGTTGGGCCTGTAAGTCTGTTGGTAAACCCGGATAAGGGGACGTTTCAACACAAATAGAACGAAGCTTACTTGGAGCAACGTCGACAAAGTTATGACCGATATTTATTTCGGCCCCCATGCTTTTGAGAACTTCAAGGACAAATCTGAGATGCTTGGGATTAAATCCGGAAACGCGAACTTCTCCTTCGGTTGCCAGTGCGGCCATTATATAAGCTCCGGCCTCTATTCTGTCTCCAATGGCCTCGTATTCACATCCATGAAGAGATGAAACACCACAAATTTTCAGCGTTTTTTCTCCCACTCCATCAATTTTGGCCCCCATTTTTACCAGAAAATGAATTAAATCATCGATTTCCGGTTCAAGGGCCGCATTCTTAATAATTGTTTCCCCTTCGGTAAAAACACTGGCCATAAGAAGGTTTTCCGTGGCGCCAACACTTGGAAAATTTAAATGTAACGTTGTCGGATACAACTTTTTTGATTGAACCTCAATGATTCCTTTATCAATGCCGACGGTTGCACCCATTTTTTTAAAATTTTCTAAATGAAGATCAATAGGGCGTGCACCAATAGCACAACCTCCAGGAAATGAGGCCCTGGCCTGTCCAAAACGGGCCAACAAAGGGCCTAAAACACAAACCGAGGCCCTCATTGTCTTTACAAAATCATAAGTGGCCTCACGAGAAATAATATGAGAAGCATCAAAAGAAAAATCTCTTTTTCCATGATGTTGAATTTTGACACCAAAATTTTTCATGAGAGAAAACATGGTTTGAATATCCCTCAATGCAGGAACATTCCTCAGAACAACCTCATTTTCATTGAGAAGCACGGCCGCCAATATGGGAAGATAGGCATTTTTTGCTTTAGAAACTTGCACTTCCCCCCTCAGAGGGACTCCTCCGGTGATAACTAGCTTATTCATGCTCTCTCGGCCTTCAAAAATCTCTTGCGCCCACTTAAATCCTGTGTAATTTCCGCTTGTTCAAAGGAAAACTCTTCTAAAACCGCCTTAAGATGTTCTAAATGGCATTCGTGTCCCTCCATAAAAAAATGCCCTCCGGGCACAAGCAAGACGCTCACTCGGCGAAAAAACTCTCTATACCAAGAGGTATAAAGCTTATCGTCCAAGAAAAAGGCCTTGTGGGGTTCATATTTGAGAACTTGGGGATGAACGGAATTTCTATCGGTTCTTGCTTTAATATAAGGAGGATTAGAGATTATGACATTGGCCTTAAGATCGAAATGAAAAAATCTATCACTTTTAAGGAAAGTAAAACGGGTTCTCCGAGGTATTTTTGAAGCATGAAATAAATAGTTTTTTTTTGCCACCTTCAAAGATTCTTCGCAGATATCACAGGCCGTAAGAGAGATAGGATATGGGCATTCCAAACTTACGGTGCAAGCAATGTTTCCCGAACCGGTTCCCATATCAAAAACGATGTCGCCTTTTTTAATAAATGGAAGGGCCAATTCCACAAGGCCCTCTGTTTCAAACCTCGGAAGGAATATTTTTTTATTAACGTAAAACTTATGTCCAAAAAAATGGGCGGTCTTGGTAAAATATTCCGTGGGGGCCCCGGTTTTCAAATGATTTAAGTATTGCGTTATTGAGCACTGCAGGTCTTCAAGGTCAAAATGCATTTTTCTTAGAGAAAATCCGGGATAATGTGTTTTCAAAAAAGGCCCATATTCTCTGTAAAAGTGCAAGAGAGGCCCTTCTTTCATCAGTTTTTTTCTCCCTTTAACAACTCTGCCTGATTGTAGGCCACAAGAGCATCGTTAACTTCCCCAAAGTTTCCCTCCATAATATTGTCGAGATTATAACGAGTGAGTCCTATCCTATGATCCGTTAATCTTCCCTGTGGGTAATTGTAAGTGCGAATTCTTTCAGACCTATCTCCCGTACCAATCTGTCCTTTTCTATTAGCATCTTCCTTGATCTTTTTTTGTTGAATCATCTGATCATAAATCCTGGCCGAAAGAATTTTCATGGCCTTATCCTTATTCTTTATCTGAGACTTCTGATCTTGGTTAGTTACAATAATGCCTGTGGGAAGATGAGTGAGGCGAACGGCAGAATCCGTAGTATTAATGTGTTGACCTCCGGCCCCGGAGGCCCGAAAAACATCGACTTTGACATCATTCATATTCAATCTAAAATCTATACCATCTGCCTCAGGCATTACCGCGACGGTAACCGTGGAGGTATGGATACGCCCTTGAGACTCTGTTTTTGGCACCCTTTGCACTCTGTGGACGCCGGATTCGTACTTGAGCCTAGAGTAGACTTTTTTCCCGGAAACACTAAGGATAGCTTCCTTAATGCCCTCGGCATTTTTCGATAGAGAGATCAATTCAGTCTTAAAATGAATGCTTCTACAATAATTCTGGTACATTCTAAAAAGATCGGCCGCAAAGATAGAGGCCTCATTTCCTCCGGCACCGGCCCTAATTTCAATCATCACATTTTTTTCATCGAGAGGATCTTTAGGAAGAAGTAAAATTTTTAACTTTTCTTCTAAAGAAGGGAACCTCGATTGCCCTTCATCTAAAATTTCCTTGGCCATTTCTCTTACGTCTTCATCTTTTTCATCTTTAAGTATTTGTTTTGCTTCATTCACATCTTCTTGGAGCTTTTTATACTCTCCATAAGTTGTAACAATATCCTCAAGCCCTGCTCTTTCCGATGAGATTTGTTTAAAATCTTTTTGATTCTCGTAAACAGTGGGATTTACGAGTTTTTCAGTTAACTTTTCATAGCGTTTGACAACATCATCCAATTTATCAAACATAGATTCTTCTTACCCATTCATGCTGTCGAGAAACTCGGCATTTGTTTTCGTCTTAATAATTCTGTTGAGCAGGAATTCAATAGAGTCAATTGTATTCATAGGATGGAGAACCTTTCTTAGAAGGAAAACTCTCTGGAGATCACTTTCTTTGAGAAGAAGGGCCTCTTTCCTAGTGGAAGACTTGTTTATATCAAGACAGGGGAAAACTCTTTTTTCGAGAAGTTTTCTATCGAGTTGAATTTCCGAATTACCCGTTCCCTTAAATTCTTCAAAAATCACTTCGTCCATACGAGAACCCGTGTCGATTAAGGCCGTAGCAATAATTGTTAGAGACCCTCCATTTTCAATGTTTCTTGCGGCACCGAAAAATCTTTTAGGCCTATGAAGAGCATTGGAATCAACACCGCCCGATAAAATTTTTCCCGAAGGGGGAACAACGGTGTTATAGGCCCTGGCCAAGCGAGTGAGGGAATCGAGCAGAATAATCACGTCTCTTCCCGACTCGGTCAATCTCTTGGCCTTTTCGATAACCATCTCTGCCACCTGAACATGGCGATTTGCTGGTTCATCAAATGTACTGGAAATGACTTCGGCCTTAACATTTCTTTTCATATCGGTCACCTCTTCCGGTCGTTCATCAATGAGTAGAACGATGAGAACGGACTCAGAGTGATTGTCTGTAATAGAGTTGGCCATGTCTTGAAGCAAAACTGTTTTCCCTGCTTTTGGAGGGGCGACAATTAAGCACCTTTGGCCAAAACCCTGAGGGACGAAAAGGTCAATAATTCTCGTAGAATAATTTGTCGGTCGACTTTCGAGATTAATTTTTTTGTTTGGATAGAGCGGAGTGAGGTTGTCAAAAAAGACGGTTTTTTTATGCTCTTCCATGGTTCTTGAATTGATATCGTCAACCTTGAGAAGAGCAAAGTATCGCTCATTGTCCTTTGGTGGACGTATCTGACCTTCGACGGTATCTCCTTTTCTCAGGGAATATCTTCGAATTTGGTTTGGGCCGACATAGATATCATCTGCTCCGGAAAGATAATTGTAACTGGGAGAGCGAAGAAATCCAAAACCGTCCGGCAAGATTTCAAGGACTCCACGGGCAAAAATATTTTCTTTGTTCTGGGCCTTTGCTTTTAAGATAGAAAATATGACCTCATGTTTTCTCATTCCCGATGAGTTTTCAATACCAAACTCGTCGGCCGTCTTAGAAAGTTCTTTGATGTCCATTTCTCTGAGATCATTTAGATGCATACGGTGAACTCCTTATTGATTGAGTTATCATTAAATTAGTAGAAGTTGAGATATTCTATGTAGACCCTAGTGTTCGCGTTCCTTATTTACCCAAAGAAAACATTAACTTATGAAGGAACAAAAAAAGTTTGCACCTATTTATCACAGATGTCAACAAAAACCAATGTCGCTCCGAGTTATTTAGAGACGGCCAAAAACAGAGCAATTTTGTCTGTTTTATTAAGGCCTGAATTCAGGGAGTTTCTTCTAAAAAGCTGAATTAACCTTAAAGTTAATTTCTCAATCGCCGATTAAGAAGTTAAATGAAAAGAATTCTAACATATTTTCTTCTATTTTTTCCCTTTGTTGTCCTTACGAGGACAGGGCCTAGGGAAATGTCTCGCATGGTCTCGGCCATCCACACGGAAATTTTTAAAGACCAATGCGATACAGACTGTTGTCATGCGACAAAAAGACTTAAATATCTTCACAGCGTACAGGGAATTATAGAAAACGAAGGAAAAAGTCTTGAGGAATTAAAGAGAAAGTATCGCAGGATATCTCTCAAGTCTTCTATTCTCAAAAGGTTTGGGTCAATAAGAGACAGCTATACTAAGGCATTAGTCGATTTGAAGACAAAACCCTCCTCTGCAATTGCAATATCGGAAATTCTCCCGGCCTTAGAAGATATGCTTCTTATGGATACCCTAAGCGACAAGGCAAAAGAACAAAACCAACACTTTGTTTTTGAGTCCCTTATTAGTAGCTCTTCTCCCCTTACTCTCCTTGAGAAACACTTTGATTGTGCCGGAGGTCGGTTAACATTATTTTGCAAAATGATCACTCAGGCATCTCCGGAGAAAAAAAGGGCCTTTACCGCCTCTATACAAAGATTGGTTCAAGACTACAAGGATCAAAACCCATCTTCTAGAAACACTCGAAACTCTTTCAAAGAGTATCAAAAACGTCTAACTAAGGGATTTCCTCGATCTCTCAACAACAGATCTAAAAGAAGTCGTCTTATGGAGGCAATCATGGACGGCCAAAGAGGAAATATTCTATCTTCAATACCCAATAATATACACAGATTTAATAACCCTCCTTATGAAGGAAGCGAGCAATGCCTTGAAGTTATTAACATCTCAAACCCTCGCAACACAAGGCGGCACCAAAGACTAAGAGAGCAATACTGCGGAAGAGAGGATTCCGATGAAAATCCGAAAAAGCAATTAAGGGAGATTACTACAAAAGCTGATGCAATCAAGGCACTGCCCATGTATACAAGATACGATCAGTACAAAAACAATATTCTAGAAGAGATGAGAAGTTTTTCTTGTTTTAGAGATTCGAGAATCTTCGCTGCTGATAACAGGGATTGTGGCGGTAGTTTAGCTTTACCGGACACGGCGTCTATTGAATCTATTCGGCAGGATATCAACAATCCCCTTTTTCAAATCGAATCTTTTGGTTCGAGCAGGAAAAGGGGTAACTTTTTTTCAAGAATTTTTGGAAGAAGAAATAACAGACGGGATGCCTTAGAATTCATAGATATTGAAAACCTTCAGTCCATAGATAGGGCCATTGAAGCTAAGGCCATGGATACTTTGAGCGAGGCCCTTTCCCATAATCTAGATAGGGTACGGCATTTGCCGTCAACAAATTCTACGGAACCAAATTCCGGAGCAGGTCGGTTACCTTCAGCACCTCCTTCTTCCATCAATCTAGATAGGGTACGGCGTTTGCCATCAACAAATTCTACGGAACCAAATTCCGGAGCAGGTCGGTTACCTTCAGCACCTCCTTCTTCCATCAATCTAGATAGGGTACGGCGTTTGCCGTCAACAAATTCTACGGAACCAAATTCCGGAGCAGGTCGGTTACCTTCAGCACCTCCTTCTTCCATCAATCTAGATAGGGTACGGCGTTTGCCGTCAACAAATTCTACGGAACCAAATTCCGGAGCAGGTCGGTTACCTTCAGCACCTCCTTCTTCCATCAATCTAGATAGGGTACGGCGTTTGCCATCAACAAATTCTACGGAACCAAATTCCGGAGCAGGTCGGTTACCTTCAGCACCTCCTTCTTCCATCAATCTAGATAGGGTACGGCGTTTGCCGTCAACAAATTCTACGGAACCAAATTCCGGAGCAGGTCGGTTACCTTCAGCACCTCCTTCTTCCATCAATTTAGATGATGTTCGTTTTGATGAAAATATTCAAGTGGTGGCCCCGGTCGTAAGACCTGAAGTTCTTATTCCTCTTCCTCCTAAACCCGTAAATAGCAATAGGGTACGGCGTTTGCCGTCAACAAATTCTACGGAACCAAATTCCGGAGCAGGTCGGTTACCTTCAGCACCTCCTTCTTCCATCAATCTAGATAGGGTACGGCGTTTGCCGTCAACAAATTCTACGGAACCAAATTCCGGAGCAGGTCGGTTACCTTCAGCACCTCCTTCTTCCATCAATCTAGATAGGGTACGACGGCGTTTGCCTTCTCCTCCTCCCGTTTCACAAAGTTCTACGGAACAGGACTCAGAGGCCCTGACTCTTTCTGCCTCTAACCCGGCCCCAGCAAGGGTAGCTTTGATTGTACCTAGAGGGGTCGCTGCTGAAGCGTTATTATCACCTCCTCCCATTTCACAAAGTTCTACGGAACAGGACTCAGAGGCCCTGACTCTTTCTGCCTCTAACCCGGCCCCAGCAAGGGTAGCTTTGATTGTACCTAGAGGGGTCGCTGCTGAAGCGTTATTATCACCTCCTCCCGTTTCACAAAGTTCTACGGAACAGGACTCAGAGGCCCTGACTCTTTCTGCCTCTAACCCGGCCCCAGCAAGGGTAGCTTTGATTGTACCTAGAGGGGTCGCTGCTGAAGCGTTATTATCACCTCCTCCCATTTCACAACAAAGGTCTCCTGCTGAAGCATCATCATTACCTTCTCCTCCTCCCGTTCCAGAACAACAAGGTTCTTTGGCCTTGGACAATAGTTCTCTCGACACACTTAGAAACATGTTCAAAGATAACAATTGCCCCAATCGTCCCAAGTCTGAAAATAAACCGAAAGAATGGTGCGAAAGTTGTGCCGTTGCCGTAAGAGAATGGTATGAGAACAACTCTATCTGGAAAGGAACGACCAGAGAGGAGAGAGCAAAAAGAATCGTCAATTTAATCGGGGAGAAGATTGCTCAACTAAAAACAGACCCGACAACCCAAGTACATTCCGATCTCAAAGAAGGCCTTATTGCTTGCATTGTGAAGACTGAGGTGGCAGGGTCTGCCAAAGGTAGGGTCGGAACTGCAGGAGAGGGTTTTTACCCGGAAACCGTCAATTATACCTTTTGTGAGGGAAACAATCGATGGAACAATGGAAGACCTAGGTCTGCGGCCCTCGGATTGGGTCAAATGACATTGGGACTCTTTAGGGGATTGCAAAAAAACGATATTATGACATTTCATGAAACCGGCCCTATTACAAAAGGCCCTAGATCGGTTGTTCTTCACGAAAGTTTACCTACAAGGCCCGATCTACAAATAGAGGCAACAGTACGATATATGAATCATCTTCTCTTTGGTAATGAACCTCTAAAACCTTGTGCCGGTAGGCCGGGTCTTACACAACAATGGGAAAAGGCAGTGGTCACCTACGATCAAGGTTCATGTTCAAAGTATATTGATAACGTAAGAGCGTGTAAATCTTCTTACGAAGAGGCAACCACTCTGGATGACAAGGCCAAACTCTTGGCCCCTTAGGGAGGAATATATTTATGATGCGTTTTTTACTACCACTGTTGTTGTTTTTCTGGACACTATGTTACGCCGACGGTAGCGATTTTCGGGTAGGGGCCGTAGGTTCCAATATAACCATCCTCGATTATGACAAAACCGAAGGCTCCCTTGTAGAGACCGTTGAGGTTAAAAGAGACAAAACAACGATTTTCCGATTTACCGACAATGCCGTCGGCCGCTATCTTGTTCAAAGCGGACTTATCAAACCCAAGGGAAAGGAATTACATCTTGTAACCGTGTGGTCTAAGGGGGCCCATAGTGAGATTATGCGTGTTTTTAATCTAGAAAAAAAAGGAAATACGGCCTCTAAAGAAATTGAAAGGTGTAATAAGGCGTCGGCATGGCCTATGAGATTAGATGTTCAAGCTGACCGTATTATTCTACACGGCACAGGCAGCGACATTGATCCCAAAACGGGCATACCCAAAGATCAAGTTTTTACTTGCCAACTTTAGTTTCTTAAATGCAATTTGTTATTACCGACCGAGAACATTCTCTCGTTCACAACGCTGTTTTAGGGCAGGGCAATCGTCTGCCGTACCGTCATAAGATGTCAAGGTAGACAGAGAGGAACACTCCCTGTACAATTTCACATCATCCCTTTTTCTACAATCACCGTAAAGTATGGCATTAAAGTGTGACGGGTCTAAAAGAGATGTATTTCGCCCTTCTCTCACGTTAAAAAACCTTTCCCAGGTGCGGCCCATGATGCTGTTTTCATAACTAACTCTACAGTTATATTTTGGTAAGCGGACACTCGATATAACGTTGCCGCTTTCAGCATTAACGGACATTCCGGAAGAAACTTCCCTGTATTCATCCTGTAGGTCGCCGACAATATGAAAAACCTCATGTGTCATACTCTGGCAGTTAATATCAGATGCGTATGCTATTGCATTAGACCGATTTCGAGAAGATTTAATTGCTATTTTATGAATTGGGAGACAATGATCCTTCCGTTTACGGGCATCTACGATATCAATGCGCAAGCGTTCGCCATCTTTTCCAAGTAGATAAGGTTCCACTTCCTTCATGCAACCTCTCATCATTTGTAGATAGTGTTCATGTGCTCGACCTCTTGGAATATCGTTATTATCATAATCTTCTCTCGGAGAAAATTCTACTGCAAACGAGGCGGTATAGTGTCCCTCTAACTCTCTTGTAACACGATGGCCTGAATAAAACCCCAGAGTATGTGTTTTTTGATCTCCCACAATATATTCGCTGCAATTTGCATAGTCGTTCAATTCTTGGAGAATACTTTCAAGTTGATCTAAGGACGGAAACTGAGAATAACGTTGGGAACTGAAAAAATCGGAATTATAGGAACACGATTCATTGACATTTTCTACATAAGGGCCTTCCCTCGACAAGGAATTAAGAAGAGGAAGTGTCCTATTTTGCACCAATAAAAAATCATCACGCATTTGTTGACAAGTCTCTTTATCTCTTTTATTACTCAATACATTACAATGTAAAGGATATTGATATTTTTTCAAGACTAATCCTATTTCAGAGAGAATTCTGTTACGACAAGAAGGCGATTTATTGAGTAATCCGTTTTTCAGGTTTGTATACTGAGCGACAGAACCATACAGGTAAATATAAGAAATATTCATTCGACTTTGCCCATCTCCACAACTCTCCAAGCATTGATTGGAAAAGAAATCTTCAACTCCCTGCTCTAAATCTCTAGAGAATGCCAGACCAACGTGATAATACTCTCTTGGATAGAGAAATCTTTTGGATTGATCTTCCAACAACCGTATCTGTGCTTGCGAAATAGACAGTCTTCCTCTCTCTCGGCAAAGGTCTACTCTCCCACTCTTATTACAAAGGTGCTCAATCGAAGATGTAAGGAGTTCAGGGAGTTTTTCTATGAAAAAAGAATTGTTATAAGAGGATTCTTCCAATAACTTCTTTGCAACTCGGAAAAATGCAGAAAAGTCCACCATGCCGTTTTTTTTCAAAACAATGGGAGGCGGAGTGATATTCGGTCCTGCGAAGTTGCTTGCGGTCCTTATGTTATCCTTGAATATATTGAGGCCCAAAGAGAATGGAGGAAAAGATATCACTATTGAATCTAAATCTGGAGATCTTATATTGCTATTTACGGGTTTAGGAGGAGGAGGGATAAGAACTTCAGTTCTTACGACCGGGGCCACCACTTGAATATTTTCATCAAAACGAACATCGGCAATACTCTCGTTGCAAATTATATGTGTACAAAGAGAGTAAAAAAATACAATTCGTTTAAATCTCAAATATACCGAATTCCTCATCTACACACTCTATAGTTTTTTTATTTTCAGTTCCTAAAGGATTGCAACGAAGTACTCTTAAAGAAAAATTTTTGACAATGGATTTATAATTTTTTCTTTTTACAATCCTTTGAATAATATTATCCTTTCTTTTATACTCTGCGCATAAAAGACAGTTCCATTGCCTTTCGTAGGCCTCTTTATAGAGGATATTTTTTAGGGCCGTAAATTGAGGATGGGATTCTCCTATTTCTAAAATCTTTCCATTTCTCCCTATGCGTATAACGGAGGCATGGATACCCCTTTGAGAGATACTCGATTGAAGGAAATTATCTGTTATATTTTTTCGAAACTCTATCATGTTTCTGTAGGCCAAAATTTTTTGTTGTAAAAGAGCTAAGGATTCATCTATGGGCGTGCGAAATTGACCAAGGGTAGGGGGATGAGTATTGTTTGAAGAATCGGGCCTTGTATGAAAGACATTTGTTACAAAACCCACAGATGACTTTCCAAAAATAAGAGATATTTGGTCGACATTTCTTGGGTGGGAAATATCCAACTGCAATACTAGGGAACTTCCCAAGATGGTTCCGGCACCGATAAAAGAAATAAGGATAGAACTTAAAAACATCGACATGAACAACATTTCGGCCTTTTTGCCATTTTCCTAAAGGAAATTTATCTGCACTCTTTATCTCTCAAAACCGTCTCACTACAAATTGTTCTCTCTCCATTGGGATGAAAACATATTATTTCCCCAAAGGCCCTCCTCCGGTAACAAACCGTTCTCATTTCGTCGGAATGAGGACACACAATATCCTCAAGATGTCCTTTGGTACAAACAGTTTTTTCGCCACTAGGATGAGAGCATACAAAGTCTCCAAAAGTATTTTGTCGACATATAGTAGGAATCCCTCGAACGCTTCTCCAAAGAGATTTACCGGAATAATCCGAACGACAAATCCAAACTATAAAAAAGAGAAAGCTGAATAAACAAAATAATTTCATACTTCATCTCTTCGGTAAGAATATACAAAGATTTACTCTTTGAACGGCGGCCTCCTTAGAGCAGTAACGCTTCGCATTCTCACCCTCTCCCCAAAACAAACCTATTGACAAATATTTCTATTGTTTGTTAAAAATACACCCAGTCATGAAAAGAATACTCTATCTTCTTTCACTTTTTCTCATTGTTCTTATCTTTTGTGAAAAGAATCGAGATCATTGTGATGGAATATATGCTCCCCACCTTTCCTTGGCCTCGGGTTCAAAACCGTTTTTTTGGCCGAAAAATCGACTTCCTCTAAAAGTCGATATCGATTATAAAAATTTACAAGATATTGTTGTCGACGGCAATATTAACGAGAAATTGTTTCGGCAGTCTCTTTCCCAATGGGATGCAGTTGTATCCCATGAAACATTTTTTCATCAAAGATTGGGAAAAACAGATATTGTTGTTTCCAAAGGGCCTATTGATGATCCCGATATTTTAGCAGAAACCCGGATAGGTTATATTGACTATGGAGACTTTTTTGAAATATTTCATGCAGAAATTATTTTTAATGAAGACTACCCCTTCAGTATCCATTCTCAAACAAAGGCCACTTACGACCTCCAAAGTGTTTTTACTCACGAAATAGGACATCTTCTAGGACTCGACCATCCTAAAGACAAAAAACCTTTCTGCCGAGAATGTCAACAAAAGAGCGCTATGAAAGCAAGTATCAATGCCGGTCAAATAGAGAGGACGCCTTCTTTTCAAGATAAAAACGAGATAAGGCGTATTTACGCCTATAGAAATCTTCTATCTAAAAAATCGTGTGTAAAGAAACATACCGCTATTGTTAAAGAAACATTGACACTCTTTAAAAAATAAATTGAATTTATGGGCCGTATTCTCCAAAAAAGGGCCGTATTTTGAATAAAATTCAATGATTTTATACCCCGGTTCTAAAAAACTTTTTACAAAATTAAAAAAAAGGCCCCTTTAGAACAAATAGCTGCTATTTTCAAGAGAAAAAAACCGTCATTATAGTTTGTGGGAATTACGCAATGCAGTCAGTGCGAAAAAGATTGCCTACTTCCTCTTATTTTCAGAGGAGAACATTTCAAAACGGGAATCTCTGATTTTGTCGCACTGGCAATGTCAATTTGGGGCGTAACATCAGTGATTTTGTTTTGGCGAGGGACACTGGCGGGGACGAAGGGACTCGAACCCTCGGACTTCTGCGTGACAGGCAGATGTTATAACCAACTTAACTACGCCCCCGTTAACTAGTAAACAAGAAGGAGTGTTGAATTATATCCAAAAAAAGTCGCAGAGACAAGAAAAACAAAAGCGTACTGAAAATATATTGACCTCTATCTTCCGGAGTTTTGTTTCTGAGATAAACGCCTAGTGGCCCCGTGAAGAGAGCACCTGCAAAAATACATAAAGTGATGGTTCCGTTAAATTGACCCCACTGAAATCTATCAAAATATACGTTTTTAAAAATCTCCTTTTGATTTTCTATCAAAATATAACTCACTGTTCCGACCAACGTGCTTCCCATCATGGCCATGTTTGAGTAAAGAGGCAATTTTGTATAGGGAACCCCAAGTATTTTAAAGAGAATAGGAAGGATGACAACACCTCCTCCGACTCCTGTAAGGCCTGCAAGAAAACCGGCAAAAATAATAAACGCAAAAGAGATTACTCTACCTCCAAATGAAAATTTTTGAGAAGGACCTAAGTCTTTCATCCGAGTGAAAGAAAAAACCATCACTCCATTGTAGAGAAGAAGAATGGCAAGAATAAGTTTAAGGAGAGAAGGATGAAAAAAAAAAGAAAAGTGTCCTCCAAAAAAGGCCCCTAAACCCATGAATAACACCAGCAGAAAGGCCAATGGCCATTCAGGTCTGATAGAGGCCCTGAGAAAATTCCTTATATTCATGAGAGAGTTTAGGAAGATAATTCCCAGACTTGTAGCAATCGTCACTTGAGGAGGGATAGTCGGATAGAGCCAATAGAGACAAGGTACAACAAGGAAACCACTTCCGACACCAAGGAAAGAGGACACTAATCCTGAAACGAGACCTAAAAGAAAAAGAATACAAGCTGATTCCATAGGTCGGTTTCCTTTGAACAATGCCTCTCTTCTATGATAAGACCATTTGATGGGCCTTGGAAAATCTTTGATTCATTATTTTGCCCTCTCGTCTCCCTATCTTCTTCTAGGACTCGTTGTAGCAGGATTTCTTCATGAAACCATGAAGTCTATGTGGCCTAAAAAGATTATTAAAGGTCGAGGCGTTGCTTCTGTTTTCTGGGCCTCTATATTAGGAATACCGTTGCCGCTCTGTTCTTGTTCCGTCATTCCTGCGGTTGCGGCCCTAAAGCAATCCGGAGCTTCAAATGAATCAACTTCCGCTTTTCTTATCGCTACTCCGGAATCGGGAATAGACTCCATTATGATGACCCATTCCATGATGGATCTTCCCATGACAATTATGAGGCCGTTTATCGCTTTCATCACGGCCTTTAGTGCAGGAATACTTCAATGCCTTTTCCAAACAAATATCATTGTCTCTGACAAATCTGCTCCCATTGAAAAATCTTCCAAATTACAGGGGCACTTCATTGCAAATTCCCTATGCTATGCCTTTGGAAAACTCATCAACGACCTTTCTATTTGGCTCACCCTAGGTATGCTTCTTGGTGCCTTGATAAGCACCATAGTACCCGAGGACTTTTTTTCAGGACTAAATCCCCATCTAGGCCGCTTGACCGTTATTTTCGTAGGCATCCCCTTCTACATTTGTGCGACATCTTCGACTCCCATTGCAGCTTCCCTCATTCTCAAAGGAATGAGTCCCGGACTCGCCCTTCTCTTCCTTCTTGTAGGCCCTGCTACCAATATTTCCAATCTCCTCGTCCTCCAAAAATATTTAGGCAAAAAGGCCGTTTTTATCAATCTTGCAGTCATAGCTCTTTTATCTTTAGGTTTTTCCTATCTCATAGATTTCCTCTATATCTACTACCAATGGGAATTGAGTATGAAGATAACAGAAATTCAACATCATAATGCTCATTCTTGGTGGGCCCATCTTTGCTCTGTGGTTCTCGCAGGACTCTTGCTCAAAGGAATATGGCATGAAATGTCAACTCGCCGCTCAAGAAACAAAAACAACACACCATGCCATTAAGGGTCTTCATTACGGGAGGAACCACGGGAATGGGACTTGAATTGGCCAAACTCTACGCAAAAGAAGGGCATCTCGTAGGTATTTGTGGAAGAGACCTCTCTAAGATTCCTAAAGAGGTCTGCGAACTATCATCCATAAAAAGCTATCGGTGTGATGTAACAGATCGCAAGGAACTTCACCGTATAATCAGAAATTTCTCTCAAGGGAAACTCCATATAGTAATTGCCAATGCAGGCATCGGTATGGGTAAAAAAAGTCGAAAACCGGATTTTGAGATATCAAGTCGAGTTTTTCAAATCAATGTCCTTGGTGTTCTCCATACTTTTGAGATTGCCCTTGAACTTATGATTCCTCAAAAACAGGGGCAACTGGTGGCCATATCTTCCGTGGCCGCTATGGTAGGACTTCCAGGAGCAGGGGCCTATAGCGCATCAAAGGCGGCCATTTTAAAACTGTGTGAATCTTATACAATAGACCTTAGAAAGCAAAGCATTTTCGTTACCTGCATCTGCCCAGGCTTTATAAAAACACCTCTAACAGACAAAAACACTCATTCGATGCCCTTTCTTTTGCCTGTTGGAGAAGGCGCAAGGCGGATTAAAAAGGCCATTGATAAAAAAAAAGCACTTTATATTTTCCCTTGGCCTATGAAAATTATCATCACAATACTTGAAATAATGCCTCGATGTCTCTATCGTTTACTTATGCAACTATCTTTATTTAACTACAGTAGGGATTAAACTTATGAAATTTTTTTTCTTAATTGTTCTTTTTTTGAGTTGTGAATCTCGACAAGTACCTCTTCAAAAGTGTGGTGACTCATACTCATTTATTACGGAAGACAAAGAAAAACTTGAAAAGAAACTTGTAGAAAACGAGGACAAAGTTTTTGATCTTCAAGAAAAGACCGATGAAGGATGCAAGCTCTAATGGTACCTTGTCGATGTTGAAAGTTTTGTTTGTTTGCCTTGGAAATATCTGTCGTTCTCCTGCTGCAGAGGGAGTGTTTAAATCTCTTGTCAATGGCCGAGGACTCTCCCAAAACATTCAAGTAGATTCAGCCGGAACTTCTTCCTATCATCAAGGTGAACGGGCCGATGCTCGAATGAGAGAATATGCTCGGAATAGAGGATACAATCTTGAGAGTTTGGCACGAGGATTTGTCCAAGAAGATTTTGATAATTACGATTTTATTGTTGTAATGGATCATCATAACTATCGGGATATTACAGCACGAGCAAGAAACGATAAGGATCGCAAAAAAATCTCTTTGATGACAGATTATCTTGAGAAAAGAAAGGAATCCTATGTGCCCGACCCCTACTATCGAGATGCCGAAGGATTTGAACAAGTTCTCGACATTATCGAGGATGCTTCTTTAGGACTTTTCAACAAGATAGAGAAAATGTTGTGAAAGTGGAATGTTTCATTTCCCTTGGTGAATTGATCGATAAAAAATGTCGTCAATCTCACATATGGTTCTCTTGTTCGAGAGATAAAATCCTATAAAACTTAAAGCAATGATAACAAAAAACATCATTCCCTTGGAACTCAAATACAAACTATACGAAAGTTCCGTTCAAAATCCTACGGCCGATATCGATTTTATCAATACTGAATACAAACGACTTCGAGAGAAAATTCCCTTGAGTTTAAGAGAGGATTTTGGAGGGACAGGTCTTTTGACCTGTCAGTGGGTCAAACAGTCACAAAAACACAAGGCGTGGTCCATTGATTTTCATAAAGAACCCCAAGAGTATGGAGTGCTGAATCATTACAGCAAACTTCAGGCACATGAAAAAGAACGAATACTCTACATATGTAGCAATGTTTTGGATAAATATTCGTTTAAAGTCGATGTCATTACTGCTTGCAACTTTTCCTACTTTGTTTTCAAAAAGAGAAAGGAACTTTTAAATTATGCAAAAATCGTTCTACAGGGCCTTAAGAGAGACGGTATCTTTGTGATAGATATCTTTGGAGGTACAGAGTGTTTTCAAGAACTTGAAGAAGAAACGGAATTTGACAATCACAGCTATTACTGGGATTGCAACAAATATAATCCTATAACTCATGAGGTTCTCTACGATATTCATTTCAAGGAAGGAAAAGGGAAGACCTTGTATAAAAATGCCTTTTCTTACGACTGGAGGCACTGGGGATTGCAAGAGGTTGCAGAGATACTCGAAGAAGCAGGTTTTTCCGATGTTCGAATTTATTGGGAGGGCGATGGAGAAGACGGCGAGGGAGACGGAGAATTTTATGAATCACAAGAGGAGGAAAACTGCGATTCTTGGGTGGCCTATATTATAGGGCTAAAGTGAAGACTCTAAAGAAGAATTTTGTTTATAATTTCAAATGTGTTTTTTGAAAGTCCCTTTGTCCTGACAATATTTTTCAAGTGAATTCTCATCATGTTTTGTTTGCACTCAGGGAATTTTTTTAAATCTTCAAAGGCCTGGGCCAGGCCTGATGCCGATTGTGGATTCAAGGGGTCTATATCTAGGATACATTGGGCCGCGTATTTATATCCACGCCCACTTGTGTGATGAAAATGGATGTAATTGGTACAAAAGCTACCTACAAGAGATCGAAACAGATTGGGGATTCTTTTGTCGTAGACATCGCTTTTCTCAAGCTTTTGAATGTCGTCAAAAGCTTCGGGCCGTTCGCTTAAGGCCTGCATTCTAAACCATTTTTCCATGACAAAAGTTTGGTGTTTATATCTATTGTAAAAATCCTCTACGGCCTTTTTTCTAAAATCATTATTTTGACGACACAAAAGAAAAAAGGCCGAGAGTCTGTCCGTCATATTATTGGCCTCTTGATATTGTTTGTAGACAAGAGCTATGTTGAATTCACTTAGGTAAGAAAGTGCACAATTTTTCAGAGCGCGCATCCCGGCGTTTTCGGTATTAAAATGACGGCCGTTTTTACACAGATTATTCTCATAGATATTCTCCCAAAGGGCCTGAAATCGCTTGGACAACATTATTTTAAGTGTGTTTTTGGCCTTAAAAATTCCTTCAACATCGATGATGTTGAATTCTTGATGGAGTATCTTTTCTCTTGGAAGAGAGAGAAAAATTGCTTTGAGTGCCGAATCGAGTGTGTGGTTTTTGAGAAGCTTTTCAAAAGCAATCAAGTAATCCTCGTCGACCTCTTCTCCTCTTAAAAGATTTTTTATAGCATATTTTCCCAACATTTCAGAACTTTCAAAACGATTAAACATATCACTATCATAGGCAAGGAGATGACATTGATCTTTTGTACTTACATTTCGCCTCACAATAATAGGTGCCGTAAAGTTTCTGTTTAAAGAGATCACCGGATGAGACGAGACTTTTTCAAAGGTAAATGTCTCTTTTTTTTCCTTAATACAAAGGATATTTTTCCCATTCGCTGATATCTCCCGGCCGTTTTTTCCGATAAGGCCTATATTTAAAGGAAAATAAAGGAGACGTTGCCCTTCGGAAAGAAGCTGTTCAATGTGAATTTTTAAGATTGACGTTTTGGGGTCGTAATCAACACAAACACATATTGCCAGTGTACCTTTTTCTTCATACCATCTTTTAAAGCGGTTGATGTCAAAGGAATTATCGGCAGCACTCATGGCCTCCAAAAATTCCTCAACTCTTACGGCCATGCCGTCGTGTCGCTCAAAGTATATCTTCATTCCTCTTTGAAAACCTTCTTCTCCAAGAAATGTATGGATCATTCGAATGATTTCTGCTCCTTTTTCATAAACGGTAGAAGTGTAAAAATTGTTTACTTCAACGTAGCTCTCAGGCCTTATAGGATGAGACATAGGCCCTTGATCTTCGGGAAACTGGTATTGTCGAAGATTTCGAACATCCTGAATCCTCTGGACGGCCTGAGAATGCATATCAGAAGAAAATTCTTGATCTCGAAAAACCGTGAGGCCCTCTTTGAGAGTTAATTGAAACCAGTCACGACAAGTGACCCTATTTCCCGTCCAATTGTGAAAGTACTCATGACCGATAATACTCTCAGTCTGCAAAAAATCTTGGTCTGTGGCCGTTTCGGGATCAGCGAGAATGCATGAAGAATTAAAGATATTTAATCCTTTGTTTTCCATGGCCCCCATATTAAAGGAATCCACGGCCACAATCATATAGGTATTCAAATCGTACTCAAGATCAAAGCGCACCTCATCCCATTTCATAGCTCTTTTAAGAGAGGCCATGGCATGACCACACAAATTTTCTCGGCCCTTGTCTACATAAATTCTCAAATCAATATTCCTACCTGATTTCGTTACAAATCTATCTTGAACAAGGCCTAAATCTCCGGCCACAAGAGCGTAGAGATAGGAAGGCTTTTTAAAAGGGTCTTCCCAAAGAGCGAAATGCATTCCTCCCTCTAAATCTCCGGTATCTTTAAGATTTCCGTTAGAAAGGAGTATGGGATAGCGCTTTTTATCGGCAACTATTTTCGTTGTTATCCTAGACATCACATCCGGACGGTCGAGAAAATATGTTATCTTTCTAAATCCTTCCGGTTCACACTGTGAACAAAATATAGAATCGGATTTGTAAAGTCCGTTAAGGGAGATATTGTCCTTTGGATTTATAATAGTCTCGATTTCAAGGCCTATCTCATGGGGGACATCCCAAAGGATAAGTTCTTCATCATTGATACCGTAATCGTTTCTGCCCAAGAGTTTTCCATTGTTTTTTACAGATTGAAGATTTAAATCTCTTCCTTGAAGGTGAAGTTCATTGACATCATCACAACATTTTTTGATTTTGAGGCGATTGTGTACTTTTGTCTTCGAATCATGGAGATGAATCGTTAGAAAGGTTTCCTCAATAGTAAAGGAGGGAGGTTTGTAATCTTTGAGATAAGTTGTTTTATGTTTTACCTTTTTCACAATGTGCTCTTGCTTTTTCTTGAATAAAACAGGTATACTTTATAGGAAGATATTTCATTTGAACAATTTTTATGGAAAAAAATGAAAATCAGAGATATTACTTTTCTACGGTTGGTCAAGAGGAAAAGATTCAACTTCTTAAAATCCTATCCTCCAAATCAAAAATAATAGGCCTCTGGGAAAAGGGAATAAAAGAAAAGGACATCCAAATGTTTAAAGTTGTAGCATTTAATCAATCTTCTTTGCTACTGACTTTAAAACCTGAAAAACAATCTTTCTTTAAAGGTTTTCTTCAAAAAGAATATCATAACAAAGAGGTCTTTTGTAAATTTGATATCTATCATGCCAGCTACTTCACCCAATCTTTTCTTAGCTACGATATGAAAAAAGATGTCTACAATCTAGTATTTGAAAGAGACCTTTACTGCGGAAAAAGGCGAGCCGACTATCGTCTTCAAGCATCTTCTAGGATTTTAATTCAGTTTAAAATAGATGATTATATCTTTAACTGTGTAGATATATCTGCGAGTGGCCTCAATTGCTTCATTGACCCCAAGACTTATTCCAAGGCAGAAAAAGGGACTGTTTTAGTCAACGGTACACTAACATTCTGTGGGCAAGACTATGTTATCCCTAAGGCCCATATTGTCAAAATCGATCAAATTGAAAACAGCGGTCTTGTTACCGCCGGGATGCTCTTTAAGAACCTTTCCAAGTCGATGGAAGAGTCTCTCTGTATTAAGATCAATTCCGAGGTCCAGACCGAAGAAATTCACAAGCTCTTCTTTAGCAAGACAAAGGTCAAAAAATCAGGCATTGAAGGATGAAAATCCTTATCGTTAACGGCCCAAATCTCAACTTTCTTGGAGTCCGAGAAACCTCTGTTTACGGAGCGGATTCTCTTGAGGACATCGTTTCCTATACTCAGAAACAAACCGACAGTCTAGGAGTGGAACTTATTTGGAAACAAAGCAATATTGAGGGAGAAATCGTGGGCCTTATTCAGGGCCTGCTATTCTCCGAATTTCAGTCTCTCGTCCTCAATCCCGGGGCCTACGGCCATACGAGTGTGGCCATCTACGATGCTCTACGGATGGTTGATCTTCCCAAAATTGAAGTTCACCTCTCTAATACGGCCAAGCGAGAAGAATTTCGCCAAGTGCGGATAACGGGCAAGGCCTGTGATGGTCTCATTGAAGGCCTTGGAAAGTATGCCTATACGGCCGCTGTCTCTTTTTTATCTTTAAAAAGAGATTCTTGACTTTTCAGCTTTATAGGCATAAAATAATTTTCGCTTCCGTCCAATCCAATGATATCATCACGCAAAGGGGGGGGATCAAGGAGTGAATAAAGATGCTATTAAGGTCGTTATTGATGAGAAACTTGGAATAGAGCGATCCTTAAAAAAGTTTAAAAGAATGTGCGAATCCTTTGGCGTTGTTCGCGAGTATCGAAAGCGCAAAGAATATAAAAAACCGTCCATTCGTTTGAAAGAAAAACGTGTGACCGCAGAAAAAAGAAGAAAAAAAGGTCAATTGAAATTTTCTAAAGATTCGATGATTTGACCTCTAGTGTCTCATGTGATTGAATAACATTCATGGGGCGCATTACCCTTCTCTCTCTTCTCTGCCTCTTCTCTCGATTTATTTTGGCAGTAGGTTCCGTGGAATTCTATGATGTCGTTGATATAGACAATAGAACTTATCGGGTTTGGTCTACCAATAACGGCAGTGCTCACTTTCCCCTCATTGTAGAATCCACATCCTCTCGAGGAAAGAGTGCCAATACTCCGATTAAGGCCTATCTTCCTATCGAGGAGATCCCCTCTGTACAGACGCCACCGTCAACGCAACCGATATCGGCATCAGGAAATCATATTCTTGTCAGAAATTCGACAAATCTCATTCCCCGAATCATGGAGACGGGAAGTGGAGCAGTCAATAGCTCCGGAGAAGTCGTCGTGCGTCTTTTTTATGAGAACAACAGTGGAGAAAATGCCTACCTTTATGCTGCTGCTCAACATGAAGACGATAATTATATTATTGTTGGAAAACGTGTGGCCCCTATAGCTTCAGACACCGGGAAGAGGTACTCTTATAATTTCCCTTTAAGAATAGAAAACCTTTGTCTCTCCAAGAAAATCGAGTTTTGTGAATCGTTCTACAACGAACAATTGAGAGATAAAGAGAATATAAAAATTTATTTATTTCTCTCTTCCGAGAGCGATTATGATATTGATGCGGATATAGACATTAATATAGGAGCAAATGAAAACTCCGGAGGTGTTTATCTTCACTTATTTCTCAGTGACAGCGTTATTGATACAACGGATTCTTCAATGGATTTCCTCAAACTTCATCGAGGAGACGGGTCACTCATCATTGAATATAAGGCGAAAAGGATTGACGACTTTTATGACATCGTCTCTCTTGTGCGAGAACAAACACCCTTCCCTTCGGTGGCCAGAGGAAGTCCGTCCAGTTCTTATTTGGGAGGAGTTACTCAAATGATCTATCATATAAATGCACCCGAGAGAGAAGGAAGGATTGTTCTTTCACCTCTTAAAAACGATACAGAATATTATATTCTTCCCCTTATTCGCAACAAATATCAATTTACATCACTCCCGCCAAATGCACGATTTGAGAGGCCTATAGCGCTTGAGGAAATTCTCACAAAGGAACAGTGTTATATTCTTTCTGCAGGATTTCAAGAAAAGCATTTCATTATAGATTATTTTCGATTTCTTAGAGATTATATCCTTATGCCGTTTCCTCTAGGACGAGGCCTTGTTGACCTTTACTACCGAACGGCCCCAAAATATGCTTCCATTATTTACAGAGACCCCCTTCTCGGTTTTCTTGTAAGAATAGGAGCTTACCTCCTCTTCTTTACAATAAATATAGGACTTGTTAGTTTGATTGTTTTTGTGATTATTCGAATAAGGAGACGTAAGTATGGCCGGTCATTCTAAGTGGGCCAATATTCGTCATCGCAAGGGATTACAAGATACCAGGCGAGGAAAAATTTTTACAAAAATTCAAAGAGAAATTACCGTTGCCGTTAAAACAGGTGGTGGGCCTAACCACGAAAGCAATCCCCGTCTAAGAACCGCCCTTCAAAATGCTCGTAGGGTCAATATGCCCGGAGACAATATTAAAAAGGCCGTTAAAAAGGCCTCCGGTACCGACAGCGCAAATCTCATAGAGGTGACTTTTGAAGGCCGCGGCCCTAACGGAGTGGCCGTCTTTGTGGAATGTACCACCGATAATAAAACTAGAACTGTTTCTAAAATTCGTTACTATTTCAACAAATACGGAGGGGCCCTTGGTCAAGATGGACAGTTTCAATTTCTCTTTGAGCAGAAGGCCGTCTTTGTTATTCCAAGCGAAGGACTCTCAGAGGAAAAGATAATACTTGACTTTATTGATTTTGGTGCCGAGGAAGTGGAGTTAGAAGAGAATTCCTTTCATATTATTGCTTCTAGGGAAAAATTCGGCCCTATTCAAAGAGAATTGGAGAAAAGGAAACTTGAGGTTACAACGGCGGAACTGCAGAGAATTCCCAATAGTTATAAATCTTTAGAGCAAGATAAATTTAAGCTCTTTATGAAGCTTATTGACTCACTAGAAGATGATGATGACGTTCAAAAAGTTTACCACAACTTGAAGTTTGACAATACGTTGGCCGCATCTTTCACTTCCTAGAATAGGAGAGACTTTAAAAAAAATTTGTCTCTTGATTTCACCAGTATTTTAATGTTTTTTCCCCCATTTTTTTGTTTCTTAGGGAAATTGTTTTAAGTTTTCTAGGGCCGAAAGTAGGAGCATAGTCCAGTTCAATAATACGCCCCAGACGAGAGAGGAGGGCACTGTAAATACGGTTCTCTTGATAATAATCGGAAAATTTTGTTATATCTGTCTTAGAAAATCGTTGACCATTTACGGCCAAAATTTCATCTCCTGCATTCAAACCGGATTTATAGGCCCCGCTGTCAAGGGTTACTTCTTTAATAAAAACTCTTTCTCCCTCAAAGTGAGGAATAAACCCCGGAGAAACTTTTTTTTGTTTCTCGTAACTCAGATCAAATCCGGCCCTTTGAAAGTAATCTTCAAAATCAATTTCGTCGACTCCGGAAATCAAAAGATCAAAGGTTTCGGCAACATCTTTATCGGCAAGCGACTTTATCATGGATAAAATATCATTTTTCTCTAATCCACTTTCAGGATATTTTTTGTAGTGTTGCCACAAAAGGGCCAAAAGATTTTTTAGAGATTTTCCTTGTTCCATCAAAAGAACTTGGAGACAGAAAAATACAGGCCCTCCTTTTAGGTAGTAAGAAATGGTTGAATTGTTTGTAAACTCATTCGGATGATACAATTTAATCCAAGCGTTAAAGGAGCTCTGTTCCAAGCTGTGAAATTTTCTGCCCATGGTTTCGTAGTAACGATTGATGTTTTCAATAATTTCTTCAAGATATTCTTGAAGTGAACAAAGGTTTGCTTGATAGAGAATAATATTTTCCATGAATACCGTTAGTCCTTCGGAGAGCCATAACATGGTAGTATAGTTTTCCTTGAGGTAGTCGAAAGGCCCTAGTTCTTTTGGGCGAATTCTTTTGACGTTCCAAGTATGAAAATACTCGTGGGCCACGAGGGAAAGATATTTGAGGTATCCTTTGCGAGAGACAAGGGATTTAGAACAATAGTGAATCGCTGCAGAATCTCGATGTTCTAATCCACCGTAAATATGTGGAGCAAAAGAATTCATAAAATAATAGTGTTTATAGGGAATCTCGGGAAACAACTTACAAGTTGTTTGTACAATGGCCTTCACATGATTCTTGATATTACGGCCGTAAGGAAGGGGAAGTCCGTAGAAACTTAAATGATGTGGTTTTTTATTCTCCATAAAACCGTCTGTTTCGTGGCAACCTATTTCTATGGGACTATCGAGAAGATGATCGTAGTCTTGGGCCTCATAGAGGAAATCTTCTTTTTTGTTGGAAATGTCTTTTAAAGGAGTTGTTATTTTTGACCAGAGTGGAGGAAAGGTTAAGTGAACGGTCGGTTTTTCTATCTTTTTATCGATAATGCCCATAAAGAGACTAGGGCCGTGGAGGAAGGCATGGGATGTATTAATATGACTTGTTCTCACCGTCATCTCATGACAAAAAACTTCGTAAGTGATAATAAAATTGTTATCTTTACAAAAAAAATCAGGGTGATCCCAAAAGACTTGATAAACACCACCGGCCGTTTGTTGATAGAAAAGGGGCTCTCCCTTTAACGATTCGGCCTTAAAAAAACGAATGTTTTTTCCATATTCCCGTAAGACATAGGAACCGGGAGACCATCTAGGAAGAAAAAACTTTAGAGAGCGGCCCCGAGAATCTTTTTTCCCTTTCAAGGCCGTTTTTACTATATGATTCTCAGGAGATTCTATGAGAATACGATAGGTGAGTTTTATTGCCTTCTATCTCCTCTTGACCTTGATATTTTGTTATGCCATCTATAGAATAATTAAGAAGGTAGCAAAGATGGAAAGTATAGACAAGAGTACTATTTCAACACCACATGTCGATTTTAGCGAAATAGGAAAAGACCAGATAAAACTGATCATGGAAAATGACTTTACTTTAAAAGGTAAATATTTCCGAATAATTATTTCCGGAAAGGGGTGTCATGGTTTCGATTATCAGGTAGGTTTTGATCACAAGAAAGAGAATGATTTTATTGTCCTGGTTAAAGGCCTTGCCGTTGATGTTCTTATGGATCCCTTCAGTGCCTATTATCTCCAAAATGTTACCATAGACTATGTTCAGGATTTTGAAAAAGATACGGAAGGTTTTATTGTTCTCAATCATAATCAAGATACATATAGAGGAAAATTCTGGAAAAAAAACTCCAAACTTATTCCTCCGGTTTTAAAGACAACAACAGAGCTTTAAAGGCCCTAGTTTAGTGAGAAGTAACTAGTCAAAATAATGTTTCAGTCTCTTGCCGGCCTTTTTGTAGTAATTGCTATCCGCAGGAGATATTTGTTGAACCTCTTGAAACTTTTCCTTGGCCTCTTTAAACAAACTTAAATTTTCTGCAATAAGTCCTTCAATAAAGACACTTCTTGATCTCTTCTCCAAAACAGAGCTAATTCCGTTAATCTCGTTTAGCGACTCTTCATGACCGGGATTGTGCAATAGGATTCTGCTGTAAGTTTCGTAGGCCCCTTTGAGGTCTTGTCCTCTCTTTAGCGATCTCGCTGATTCTAAAATCGGGGTAATGGTGTTTTTCAATTCTCGTTGAGAAACTTCAAGAATTTTCGTTGCTTCTTCGATTAAATCATCATCCATATCTTGTATTGCCAAAAACTTTTCAAGATGCAAAACAGTCTTATACCATTTCTTTTGAATATAAAAATTTTTCCCTGGCCTAAGTGCATTTTCTTTCTTTGTCCTCGCTATTTTTTTTGCAGCTTCCTCTAATCTTTTCTTTTCTTGTTCATCCTTCCAGAATTGAAGTTCACGTTTTAACTCAACAACATCGTAATTATCCGGCTCCAGCTTTAAAATATCACCGAAAATGGCCTGGGCCAAGTGTTCTTTTCTTTCTTCTACGGCCTTTTTGGCCTTTTTAACTAAAGAATTGACTTTAAGAGCGATTTTCCTTTTTTCTTCCTCTTCTTTTCTCTTGCGTTCCTGTTCTTCAATAATAGCAAGGCCCTCTTTTGCCAAGGCCTCTATCTGTTTTGCTTCTTTCCATTTGTCAACATAGTGAAACATTTTTTCCAATTCAAAAAGTGTCTCTTCATATTTCCCTTGTTCAATAGCAGATTTAGCAAGCAGATAATGTTGTTCTACAATAGTTTTTTGTTCTTTTGTCAATTTAGGTCCTTTATCTGCATTTTGAGCTATATTTCTTTTGACTTCTTTTTTTTGCTTTTTTGCTTGTTTAGATACTTTTTTAGGAGTAGAGGTCTCTTCATCTAGGAATACCCATAGACCAACTAAGACCAAAACAATAATAAGAATTTTTTTTCTTTTCTCAGGATTTGTTAAGGCATCTTTTGAAAAAAGAGAAGGTGAACTCGTTTGGATATTTTCTAAAAATTTCAGATCATCAAGCTCTTCATCAACATCGACAATTTCTTCAACTTCAATGCTCTGATTTTCTTCCACGGGCATTAAACGCCCTTCTTCTTTCTTGAGAACTGCCGATACGGCATTATAAGTGAATGTTGTTGAGCCTATAACAAATTCACTTCCACTATCAAGGCGTGCTAAATTGATTCTTTTACCGTTAAGAAGTGTTCCGTTGCCGGAATTAATATCTTCAAGAGTCACAGATGAATTAATTTTTTTTACAACAGCATGGACTAATGAAACTTCAGGGTCTGCAAGAATAATATGACATTTTTTAGGGTCTCTTCCAATAACAGTTTTAGATTCTTTTAGACTAAAAGAGTCGTAAGGAGCATATTTACCAAATATCTTTAGGCCATGTAGAGAAAATCCTCTGTAGAGGGTTGTCTTATCTTCATTAGAAAATTCATCATCGGGAAATTCATCGATGAACTCTTCGTTTTCTTCATGGCCGTCTTTTTGAAGATTTTCATCGCTTTCATCAAAGTTATCTTCTTGTATAAGTTCCTCATCTTCTACCGTTTCCTCTTCAACGATCTCTTCCGGTACAGTTTCTGTCATTTCTTGTTGTTCTTCTACAATTTTTTTTTCTTTTTCTGAGAGAATCATTTGAAGAGAAAAAACACCAAGAGAAACGACATCGCCATCTTCTAACTTTTTTTCTTTTATCTGAACACCGTTAACAATCACAATTGAATTGTCTTTTTTGTGCCGTATTTTCCACAGGGAATTTTCAAGTACCAATTCTGCATGTTCTCTTGAAATTTTGATATCATCTAAAATAACATGGCAATAAGAAGATCTTCCTATAAGAAAAACAACTTTTTCTCCTTTTTCCTGGAGATGCTTCTCTTGAGAAAAATCAATTTTTTCAACAGTTTGACTGTTACGAAGAACAAGGATTTTCATTATCTTCCCTTCCCATTTCAAGATGAATTTCTTTTATCATTTTTTCGGCCTGTTCCTCATTTTCTTTATTTTCATAATAGGCCAAAAACTTTATAACTCCACACAGAGAAACCAAGGCCGAATTATACCTCAATGCGACTCTTTCTCTTGAGGCCTGAATAAAAAGATCGTCAATAGTTTTCATAATTTTTTTTACTGCCTTTCTTTTGTAAAAACTGGCCCGTCCCCCCGTAGGATTAAGAGTTAAGGCCATATCAAATTCCCGTACGGCCTGTAAGTAATTTTCTTCTCTGTACTCCCGTACTCCTCGATGAATGTACATAGAAAATCTTTTTTTAATGTTGTCATCTATTTCAATCTTGTTCTTAGGAGAACTTTTTTCTTTTATTTTTTTATAATATCTTTTAACTTCTTTCTTTGTCTCAGGAGTTTCCTCTAAGAAAAGGAGTAAGGCCCCAAGTACGGCAATAAGAATAACAGGATTGATTCTTTTTTCCTTCTTTTTCCCCTCAGATTTTAAAGAATCTTTATGCTGTTTTTGAAATTGTTTTCCCTCTTCTTCCAACTCATTTTCTTGAACAAAACTTTGAAATTTGTACACATTTCTTCCAATAACAACATTATCTCCACTTTTGAGTTGGCATTGAGTAACTTGTAAATCGTTCACATAGGTTCCGTTTTCTGTATCAAGGTCCGTAAGAATAACTTTGTTATTTAAAATAATGAGTTCTGCATGTCTCCTAGAAGCATTGTGATCGAGAACTTGAATGTCAGACTTATTCTCTCTTCCCATAACAATGCGTTTTCCTAGAAGATAGTAAAATGTCCCCTTATCTTTACCTGTGAGACAAAGTAACCTTAAATGTTTCCCCGGTGTCGGTATATGGTTTAAGTTTTTTGAGATTTTTACATTTCTTTCAAACATGAATTACGACTCCCTAAGAAATGTTATATAGAATGCTTTGGCAAAATTGTCTTTTCCTATCAGTGATGAAACATTTATAGAGAAATTGATACCTGAAAGTTCATATTCTGATTGTTGATGTGACCCTGTATTTGAGGACGAATTTTCACAAAGCTCTAAAACGGTTGCTGAAAAACCCTTTTCTCTCGAAACATCTAAAAGGTTTATTCCTATAGATGAACTTTCCCGTATTCCTGTAATGTCTTCTGCTTCTGTATTGATGGCCTGAATATTTTTTTCGGAATCTAGAATAATTGTTGGCACCCCGGACCCAAGCATAAACTCTTTTAGAGAATTCACATAAGAAATATCTTCTTCCAACTCTTCTTCATCGACTGCTTCGCTACTAAGCTCTCTAAATCTTTGTAAAAGAGAGTTAATAGAGTTTCTCAAGGGAGCAAGTTCAGATATTAAGTAATTAGTTTCTAAATTTTTCCTTTTCCCTCTCAACGCTTCATCTATTTGAAAGTGCATCTCATGAACAGGCCTCAAGGAAAGAAAATAAATAATTCCATAAAAAAATATTCCTACAAAAACAACTGTAACAATAGACTCCAAATAGGCCTTTGAGTTTTCAATAGTTTGAATTCTTAATGTTGCAGGTTCGAAAATGATAGCAACAATGCCGACAGGAACCATTTTTTGTTCTGAGGTATCAATAGCAAGAATTTTTCGAGCAATACCGATTCGTCCCTCTTTCAAAAGTTTTTTATAGGTTAATTCTTTGTCGTCCATTGTCCTCTCTGCCCAAATCTTTGCTTCATTGGAGAAAGTATCCTGTATATATTCATTAATTTTTCTCAAGGGACGAACAATTCTCCCCTGTAGATCAAAGAGTTCATAGGATTTAACCCCTTCCTCTCTTTCTAAAAAACTTGTATTAAGGGCCGAAAACATTTTGCTTTTTAAAGCAGCACGATTTAATCGTGAAATTTCTTCGGCATAATGCCCCCCCCTTTTTGCCGTTTCATTGAGAAGTAATCTTTTGCTGCTCTCTAAGAGAGGGTAGATAATCAGAGTGACGGAAATAATGGAAAAAATGGCAAGCAATATAGCGAACAAAATTCTTGATTCCCATTCACAATTCATACTATAAAAAAAAGACATGGCCTTGTACTTAAAGAAATGAAGAATTTTTCCGGGTAAATCTCTAGGGGGGTCGCCTCCTTTGTAGAATATTGCTTCGCTATCCTCAATTTCAATTTTTCTCTTAATAATTTTTTTCTTTTCCTCGACATGAACGACTTGAATGATAGCATCAGGTAGGGCGATTTTATCTTTGTCCTGCACTGTCTTATTTCTAACAAATTCACCGTTAACAAATGTTCCGCTAAGGCTATCCAAATCTTTGATATAACAAGAGTCATCGGAAACAGTTATAGATACATGTTTTTTAGAGATGCCTTCAATTGGCAATTGAATATCACAATCGGGGTCTCGACCGATAACAAAAGTTCCTTTTTCTAGAGGAAACTCTTGTCCTCTTAATGTTCCACCAACAATAACTAATTTGTACATATAACCTCGAGTGTATCTTCTAAAGAGATATTATCGGGAAGAGTACCACCTTTAAGTTCTAAAACCTGCTGAGCGTTAAAATATATTTTTGTTATCCGCCAAGGTTTCATATTTCTTAGGATTCCCACAATCTTCATATCACCATTTAAAAAAACAACATCAATGGGATAAAACATAAAAAATGTATGAATAGACTTACAGGGATAAAGAAGAAGCCCGTCAAATCCATACATATCTTGAGAAAACATAAGCCCTAAACATCTTTGAATAAAATTCGATGTTTTTTTTACATTCTTGGCAATAATATGTTCACCTTTTTTCACAAGCATTATTTTTTTCACCTCGAATTCATTACTTGAAGACCTATAGGTGCTCCAATCATAATAAGAACAGCGGGAACAATTAGGAAAAGCATAGGAAAGAGAATTTTTGTTGCGGCGGTTGCTCCCGCCTTTTCAATTTCGGAAGAACGCTTTTGACGAATTTCTGCAGATAAGGACTTGAGTATTGGGCCTATGGATGCGCCTACAGAGTCGGCAGCTATTAATGTTGCGCAAAAAGAAGACATCTGGACAAGATCAATTCTCCAGGCCATATTTCTTAAGGCCTCGGGTCTGCTGGCCCCAATTTTAATTTCCTTGAGAAAGATTTTAAACTCTTCATTTAAAGCACTGGACTTTGCTTTGACCACCACTTTTGTCATGGCCGCAATAAAATCTAATCCGGCCTCCACGGACAAGGCCATCATGTCCACGGAAAACGGCATAAACATAATGACTTCTTTTTTTCTTCCTTTAATTTTTCCACTAATCCAAATATCAGGATAGAAAAAACCACAAATAGCGATAACCGGAATGTAACTTAACGGCCATGTTTCTTCGAGAAATGAACGAATGACCATGAAAACAATAGGAAAACCAATAATTAAAAAAATTTTAAAAGAAAGAAAATCTTCCGGGGTGATGACATCAGTGAGTCCTGCTGAGGCCAATTTTTTTCTATATTTTTGTTTAATTTTTTTCTTGTTCTTCATGGATTGAACCACAGGCGTGATATATCGTTTAAAAAACGGTCGGGAATATTTCAGAACGATTCCGTGTTTTGCGTAACCAACTTTCTTGGCCTTTTCATTAGATTCTCCGATTTGTTCAATAACTTTGTAAGAATCTTCGTCGGTAAAAATCATTCGAGAGATCATAAAAACGGTAATACCAATTAAGATTAGAGATGCGTAAAAGAGTATATTAGATCCTTGAGCTTTTGGACTTACGACTTGTTGACACTTCGGTAAGAGTGCTTTTTCGCGAACAAGAAGACAGGTTTTAGCATCAACCCCTCTTCTTTCAAGAATTTGCTCTGAACAAACTCCTCCTTCATTGAGTTCTCTTGTACAGGCCGAACACACGTTCGCTTCAATCTCTGTGGGACAATCAAAGGCCGAAAGTGGATAGGCCGAAAGCACAAAAAGGAGATAGAGCAAGCTTCTTGTTAAAGACAAAATAGTACCTCCGTCGTAGAAGATTATAACATGAAGCGCAATTTTCTCTTCGAATACGGGAAAGAAGTATCGGAAAGAGAAAAACACTCAACTAAAGTCTTTGAAGAATATTTTTTTAGAAAAAACTTCTCTTGGAACGCCAGAGAATTCTATTGAAAACATCGCTTTCGTCGTAAATACCACAAAAACTTTCTGCACTAGGCCCCGATGCCCAAATAGGTGACATGAGAGATGTCCTTTTGTAAAGGATATTTTTCTTATGATTTTGAAATTTTGCCCATGATTGGCCCTTTTTAGGAAACTCAAAATTTCGAGCTCCTGAAGAGGAAATGATGACTAAAGACTGATTGTTTTTCTCTTGTAGAAAATATCCTATTAATTCATTGATTCCTGTCAAGATTTCTTTGGCAGAAAGGATTTTTTTATTTTTAAGGGCATTTTCATAATCCCCAATTCTCAGAATAAAGAAAACATTTTCATAGGTTTGTAACTTCTTCCAAATTGCTTTGGTATTATTAGAAAAATTTGCAAAACAAGTATCTTTTTGACAACTTTTATCATAAAGAATATCTCCTTCGTTAAGGATTATTTCTTTTTGATAATGAAATTCTTTTCCCTCTCCTTGGTGCATCCTGATCAAAGAGGTTTTAGAGAGGAAGTCTTTATGATTGCATTTGTGAGATAATTCAAAAGAATACTCTTTTGGAATAGCTGATTCTAGTATAATGCTTTTATGGCCTATTTTATTAAATATATTCCAGATGGGTTCGTTTTTTAATCCATCACAAAATTTGAACACATTTTTTGTTCCGGTTGCTTGAGATAGATGTCCTAAAGATGAATGAGGGCGAAGTTCAAAAAGATTGAAATTCCAAAGCTTTCCAAAGCACAATCCTTTCTCTAGGTGAAATTTTGTATAAAGAGAGGAATCTGTCTTTAAAAGACCGAGGTGTTCTTCATGAAGCCCGGGAATCATAAACCAGATAATATGCTTAGGCCTCTTATTAAAATTATGACTTCTAAGATTGATAGTGTTTACATTCATGCAACCTAAGGTGGGGATAATGATAAGAAGCATCATAAGAATATTCATCATCAGAGGTTCCCGACATGATGCAAAGAGCATTTCTCTATGAAAACAACAAATAAATTGCCAAAAAAAATTACGGAAATGGCCATTTTAAAAATGCAATTTTCATAGGGAAAGCAAAAAACGTCGGGAACTTCTGATTCATCATAATGATTATGACTTAAAAATAACTTTTCTTCTACTAAAATGATGGAAATTCAATTATTCTAAGAATACAATGAATAATGTCGATTTAGCTACTCGGGAAATTTTTTGGAATATTCCCTATTCTTACAAAGTAATAATGTACATTTTGCTCGTTGGCTCTTTAATAATTTTTATCAAGGGATTTTATGAAAAGATTGCATTTATAACTCACTCCGGAGGGATCAGGGCCCTTAAAAGTTTGATTCCTAAAAAACTCAATTGGCGAAGTTTTTTTGAAACTCTTCTCTTGACCGGAAAGGTGAAGAGAGACGGCCGTGTGGCCTTTTTTCACTCTCTTATTTATTACGGCTTTATTATTTTGTGGATTGCTACGGACCTTGTGGCCATTCATGCAGATACCCCTTTTAAAATTTATAAAGGAGTAACCTATATTGTCATTTCTTTTCTCTCGGATATCGCCGGAATTGCTATTCTCGTGGGTATTGCTCTTGCCTACAAAAGAAGATATGTTGATCAACCGAATTATCTAGCTTCAACAAGGCCAAAAAGAGAACTCTTTATGTACGCTATGCTCACGGCCCTTGTCGTTCTAGGTTATGCTTTAGAGGCCTTGAGGATATTTGGGACACATATGCCTCAAGGTGAGGCCTGGTGGTCCCCCATTGGCTGGGTATTAGCAAACGCCGTTGGCCTTTTACCATTTTCCTATGAAGCAATGGGAGGTATCTACAGGATTTTATGGATGATTCATATGGTAAACACAATGGTCTTTGTGGCCCTAATTCCCTATTCAAAATTTTCCCATATTATTTTTATCCCTTTGTCGGCCCTTATTACTTTACCTCGAAAAGGCGCCATCCTCTCCGTTATGGATTTTGAAGATGAATCTGCAGAAACTTTTGGCCTTGGAAAATTGAGCGAAATGACAGTGAAAAATCGATTTGATCTCTTAAGTTGTGTAGAGTGTGGACGTTGTTCACAAGTTTGCCCGGCCTTAAGTGCAGGCAAAAATCTCGATCCAAAAACAATTATTACAAAAGCAAGAGATATTGGAGAGTCTTTTATATCATCAAAGAATTCCAATGTGGATTTTTGGAAACACAATATCTATTCCTCTAATGAGCTTGATGCTTGCACAACATGCGGTGCCTGTATGGAGGAGTGCCCGTCAAATATTGACCATGTGGATATTATTATGGAACTCAAGCGTTACAAGGCCTTAACCTTAGGTGATATTCCTAGAACAGCAGTAGATACCATCAATAAAATTAAGATTAATGGAAATCCCTGGGGACTCTCTCAAGAGGATAGATTCGAATGGGCCGAAGGACTCGAAGTGCCTCTTATTGAACCCGATAAAAAGGTAGACTATCTCTATTATATTGGTTGTGCAGGTTCTTATGATGGGGCAAACCAAAAGGTTGTTAGAGATACTATTGCTCTTTTAAAAAAGGCCGATGTGAATTTTGCCGTTTTGGGTAAAACAGAAAAATGTAACGGTGACCCTATAAGGCGCTTTGGTGATGAGTATTCGTTTTATGAAGTGGCCATTCAGAATATTGCTAACATGAATCAATATACTTTTGAGAAAGTGGTTACTCATTGTCCACATTGTTTTCATACTATCGGTAAAGAATATGCAGGGTTTAAGGCGGGACAATTTGAAACCGTTCATCACACGGAATTATTGGCCCTTCTTATTAAAGAGGGGAAACTTGAAATCAATAAAAATCTCAATGAGACCTTAACGTTTCACGATCCATGCTACCTTGGGCGACACCACGGACAGTACGATGCTCCTAGAGAAATCTTAAAATCAATCCCGGGTATTAATCTTCAAGAAATGGAGAAATCTAAAGATAAGGCCGTCTGTTGTGGTATGGGTGGGGGGAATATGTGGTATGAGCTTCCCGAGGGTGAACATCTTTCTAAACAAAGATTGCAAGATGTTGCTAAAACACAATCATTAAAACTGGCCACCTCGTGTTCTTTTTGCCTGATTAATTTTAACTCCTCTAAGACTCAAGTCAAGGAAACGGAAGAAATTGAAATTGAAGATGTCGCCTCAATTCTTGCTAAAGCTGTTCTTTAATGTAGCAGTATCTTGTTCTAGCGTTCAAACGGCCGTTCCAGGCATTTTAGAATCCTTGGAAACTCTTATTAAAGGACATAGGGATCAATTTAAAAATTACAGGAGAGACCTCTCAAAAAAAATGGAATTTATAGATAATTTTTCAGAAATAGAAAGTCTTTATATTGACGGTCTTTTTATGAAATCTCTCATGTTACATTCAGATGATGAATATATTCATTTGGCCAAAGACAATTCATGCATGTTTTATTCACTGATCGAAAATAATCTTTTGAAAAACTCCGAAGGAGATATACAAGAGATTATTATCAATGTCAAATTTAGAAATTCTGAAGAACTTCATACACGGTATACATCAAAAAATACGTTTCTCAAGTATATTCATAGCGGTATTTGTTTTACTAACAGAGAAATTACAAAGCTTTTTACATCGGCCAACATAAAAGAAACTCTTGAGACATTAGAATATCCGATACCATCAGGGCCTTACGAGTGCGAGAATATTCTAAAAGAATGGAGAGAAAATAAATATACACCGTATCTCTGTGGAGTTTCAAAAAAGATTCAAGACGGCCATAGTGCTAAAATTTTAACAGAATCTGTAGAAAAAATGAGCTTGAGACAAAGAAGAAAACTAAAAGAAAAAATATCTGTCAAAGACAGATATTCCGATAAAGTAGATTTTTTTAAAACAAATTACTTAAAAAACTTATGCAAAGGCATTCTTGACTCTGAGAGATTTTGTCAAAAATATATTGCCAAAGATGTATGGACCGGAGTCCTAAATAGGGATAGTCCTCAATATAAGATGAGTTTTAAATGTGGAAATTATTTGAATAAAGAGAATGTTATGGCACAGGACCTTGTTTTTTGTTCTAAGAAATTTAAGGAAAGACCGGAGGTTTGCACTACGGAAACCGCCAACAACCGTCCTTCTCTTTTTCCTCGTCCGGATTGCAATACTATTTCAAAAGCATTAAATGTGTCCCGTTTAAAGACTAGGTATCATGATTGTCCCGGACTTATTGACAACGTTGGTATTACAAATATTCATCGTATTATTCGACATATTGATAATAAAGTTGATCTTTCGAAACCGGAAGAATGTATTTTTCAAGTTCATTCTTCTTTCATTGATTTTAATACTCAAGTTCAAAATCAAGAAAAATGGTCTATGAAAATTTGTTACAAGGAAAGGGTTGTCGGCGAACAAAGATGTTTTCCGTATATTCCCGGATATCATTCCAATAATACTATGGCCGAGAATTCTGTCCTTTCACTGGCCCTAAGATATCTTGTTGGAATGTCTTCTCAAGAGAAATGTCAATTTATAGAGGAGGGCGATTTTAATCCTATTCTTCTTGAATATCAAACAGGATGTTATGTCTTATTTAACAGACGGCACTGTACCGCCCTGAATTGTCCTAAAAGAATCTTCTACAATAATAAAGAGGTTCAAAAGATAGAATATAAAGGTACGCCAACTTTTAGTTATTTCCCCAACCCTCTCGGTAACCCTCTTGTCGCTCTGTCAAATCTTGTAGATAAGGTCTATAAAAAAAAGTCACGAACTGTACAAAACTTTACTGAACTTAAATCTTTTTTAGAAAACAAAGACCACATTATTCACGGTGTTGGTTGCCTCGAAGATATTCTTCCAAAATTTTTTAAAAAAGTTTCAATGAATCAATGTAGACCGATGCCGTTTATTGTCGATGGGTACATTCAAGACTCAAGACTTTTTCTTGTCTCCATAAGAACGGCGATTGATGATGTACATTCACCAAGAATTATTAAATGGGAAAATCTCTACCATGCTGTTTCAACATATCAGAGTATTCATCCATTAAAATCATGGACTATGAATGTTATTCGTTAAAATATTTTTTTATATCATAGTTTTTAATATTGAGGCCCAAGAAACACGGGTATCCGGACTTCCTAAATTATCCACCAAACAAGATGTCAATAATTTGAGATTTCTTAGTCAAGACGGGAAGTATACTTATTACCAAAGAAGATCGGGGGCATTAGTTTTATCAACGAACTTTAGATCTTTCAAGGTTATAAAAAGTACTGCTGAAACACAATATTCCATAACTTCGACTCCGTTTCGAAAATATCTTACCGTATCCGCAGACGAGAATTTTTTTACATTTTTTGGTTTAAACCGTTCTAACAAGATATATGTCGTTAAATACGGAACGGATAAAGCAACTTTTATAGGGTCGGGAAATAACCCCCAATTACATTTGAATGATACATGGATATCTTTTTATAAAGGCCATGAAAATGAAATACACTTTGTTAACGTAGAAACTCCTGTTTTAAAGTTTAAAATACAGCTTTCTGAGAAAAAAAACGTCTATTTTTCTCCTTCTTCTCTTATGAAAGATATCCAACACATCCTCTATATTGATCAAAACGAAAAAGGCATTTACGGACTCATTCAATTTGATAGAAATACGACAAAATTTAAAATTCTCTATAAGCTTGCCGATCCATTTCAAAAAATAGAAATTTGTGAGAGTAATAAATATATTTTTCTTGGAATCTTTGGTCTTCACTCCTATAAAAAAGGAGGGAAAATTCTTTTTACTCATAAAGAAAAAATAAATTTTTCAGATTTATATTCATCAAAATTATCAGATATAGGAAATCTTCTATGTGATTTTAATTATGACAAAATTTATTTTATTCAGACTCAGGAAAATAACGATAGTGAGCTTGTGGAACTTAATCCTAGCTTACCTAAAGACGGCCGTATCAAAGTTTTAAGTGATTTAAAAAGCGTTTCCCAAGTGATCCAAATGGATGGAAAATTGTTGATACCGTTTCATGGTGATTTTTACGTTCCTACAGGTGAAGATAATTACAGGAATAAAGATAATTTAGTAAAAATAAAAGATGAAAATAAATAAAAATTATCAAGCATTAAGAGGCCGTCTTAAAAATATTATATTTGAGAGTCAAAAGTTCTCGTCGCTTTCTTTTAAAGACCCAAGTTTTTCGATAATTCATTTCACTTTTTTTCTAAAAAACTGTTTTTTTAAGAAAAACGGTGTTAACCTAACCTTACTAGGGAATATTTCAATGGGAGTATAAGAACTTGTCCAAAAGGAATATAACAAACGATGCCGTCATAGGCAGTAGAAAGGAGGAGGATCAATGGGGCCTTACAAATTTATTATTCTCGGTGTGTTTTTATTTTCGCAAGCAGTATTGGCCGAAGATAACAATAAATCTGTTCTACTTTGGAATAACGATAATAATATCTCCGATTTTCATTGGTCGAGAATAGTCTTTTTAGAAAATGAGCAACTTTCTAAACAAGAAGTATCTCAATGGAAGATTACATCTCATATAACAAACTTTCGTGTTTGGAACCAAGAAGGATTGTGTGTAGAGCATAGCAAGAAGGAAGAATGGAATAATGAATATACCGATCTTTGGTTGATAAAAAAGATTCAAGGAATCTATTACGCTACTACATTTGAATGGTTGCGCCCTTTGCAAACGTGTATTTTCAATAAAGACCTTTTCTCTTTAGAAAATGCTTTGTTTGGCGAAGAGAGTAATCCTATTATTGTCGGTTTTGCTCTTGCTTTACCGCAGAATAGAGAAAAAAGCAATGTTCTTTGGCGTAATTTACTTTTTTAAAAAGGAGAAATCTCTATGACAAATTTACACAAACAAATAAGATTATTTATTATTTCCGGAATATGTTTTCTTTTTATGGCAACACCTCCTCAAAATTCCACGAAAGCTCAAGTTCATCCGGCCTCTACAGAAACAGGATTACCTAATGTATCTAATATCATTAAAGAAATGGCCCAGAAACATCCCAACGCTTTAAAAATTGCTTACAATGCCTATCCTGATAAGACGCCAACGATAAAAGGTAGTGAATTTCAAGATCGTGTTATACAAAAACTTCATTCAACAAATCCTAGATTTGGTTACGTAAAAAATGTGAATTTAAGGCTAATATATACGGATCTTTTGTGTTACTCAATAAAAAAAGGAGACCCCAAAGGCGCAACATCTAGCGAACTCTACGCCGTAGATTTTATTGCAGGAGGTCATGGTTCTGGGTTCGTTTGGTGGAAAGTACATTCTCCCGAAGAACTGGTTGCAGGCAAAAGAAATTATACATGTGTTTACCCTCGTCCCGGAGCACCCGATTATACTTCCGGAGGTGGATCCGGAGAGAAAATGTCTGCAGGAGGAACCGACAAGGGGACTTCTTCGGGAACCGTAAAGGGAGTTTGCGATACTTACCGAGGAGATTCGGATGTTTCTTGTATAACAGGACACTTTCACCCTCACCCGGGACACGCTGATAATAAATACCGTTGGACTTGTCGAAATATTCCACACAAAAGAGATGCGAAAACGAACAAAAGAGAGATTGAATGCCGGCAATCTAAAGAAACCTCTATTGTTATAGAAAATGAACCGATCTTTCGCTCAAAAACTATTGTAGCAGGAGTTTGCGATACTTACCGAGGAGATTCGGATGTTTCTTGTATAACAGGACACTTTCACCCTCACCCGGGACACGCTGATAATAAATACCGTTGGACTTGTCGAAATATTCCACACAAAAGAGATGCGAAAACGAACAAAAGAGAGATTGAATGCCGGCAATCTAAAGAAACCTCTATTGTTATAGAAAATGAACCGATCTTTCGCTCAAAAACTATTGTAGCAGGAGTTTGCGATACTTACCGAGGAGACTCGGATGCTTCTTGTACCGAAGGCCGTTTCTACCCTCACCCGGGACACGCTGATAATAAATACCGTTGGACTTGTCGAAATATTCCACACAAAAGAGATACGAAGACGAACAAAAGAGAAATTGAATGTCATCAATCTAAAGAGACCGCTCATATTATAGAGGACAAACTAATATCTCCTCTGGAAAAAACGGTTACAGAAAATGAAATAAAAAATGCCTATAGGAGACTTGAAGAGATAGGGGAGAAACTGGAGCATCCTTAGATGCTAGAAAATCTAATCTCTAGGGCGCAGGATTTGAAATCATTACCTATTAGTAAAATCTAAGGCCGTATTAAAGGATTGTAGAACTTGGTTCCGAACAATACGAGCCAATGTACTTCCATCTGAATTGATTGTTGGGTTGGCCTTAAAAAATTGCTTAATACATTTTCTCGCAGGTTCTGTTTTTCCCTTTGGAGATCATGACCAATTTTTATGACTAAATCAGATTAAAAGGAGAGCTATATCTTTGGGGATACTATGAAAAATTCCTGACTCACGAGTAAATAAGCCAACGGACAATAGTCAATCCATACACAATAAGAAAAAAGAATCCCGAGAGTTTTCCAAAATTTTTCTTTGATATAAATAATATCATAAGGAATGCGGCCCCAAAAAGAAGAGTAATACTGTCGTAAAAGTACCCCCTTACTAAGGGTATTCTGTAGAAGCAAATACTTGCTAGCACTAGGGCCGCATTAAAAATATTTGAACCGATAAGGTTGCCGACAATCAAATCAGAGTTCTTGCGTTTTTTTACGGCCACAAGAGAAGTGACAAGTTCCGGAAAAGATGTTCCAAAGGCCACAAAGACCGCTGAAATGAAGAAAGTTGAAATACCAAAGAGTTGCCCTAAGTTTTTTCCGGAATAAACGAGAAGTTCCCCTCCTCCATACAGTAAAGCAAAACCTACAATTAAAAAGACAAAAACTTTTATACCTATTGTTTTATTTGTAGCATTATTATTGGAACGTTTTATCCCATGCATATTGAAAATAATGTAGGCCGCAAAAAAAATACCTAACACACAACCGGCAGCAGGCCCATACATCTTTTGAGACATGATAATGACGAGCAAGATACTTAGGAGAAGGTGAAACATGAATTGTCTTCCAACATCTTTTTTGAGAAGATAAAGATTTGAAATGCATCCTACAATTCCCATGATAAGAAAAAGATTGGCAAGATTTGAACCAACGATAGTGCCAACGGCCATAGGAAATTGGCCGTGAAGAGACGTTGAGTGAGAAACAAAAAATTCCGGTAATGATGTACCAAATCCTACGATAAAAAGACCGATGATCAAGGGAGATAGACCTAAGACAAGGCCTATCTTTTCCGCAGCGTCTAGGGCCGTATTAGCACCTTTGTAAAGGGCCGAGATTGAAAGAAGGAGAAAAAAAAGTTGCAAGATCATAGGAACCCACTAAGCTAGTAGCTAGAGGATAACTTATTTTTTTTAGCAAGAGAAGGACGATGATTACATCCTTAAGGAATATTTCTGAAAAGGCCATACTTCGATTCGTTCCCTTGGCCTGTTTTTTAGGCGATCTAGGTATTGTGGCCTACTTTTGCGTTAAAATGCGAAATTACGACTACTTTAATAAAGTTTTGGCCGTTGCTGTCAATAATGCAAATACCGGTTTTAGTGTCGATGATATCGATGATCAAATGAAAAGTGAACTCTTCCCTATTTTTACATTCAGTCTGTTTTTTCTTCTCTTACTGGTCGTAATCTTCCACCTCATTATCTATATCTTGTATATGAGGAAAAAGGAGCTATCCAGAAAATATATTTTGTCTATGGCCTTCGTTGCCTCTTTATGCCTTTTCTACATCTCACTTCGTTTTCTTTTCGACTACTCGTGGGTGTGGAGTCTCTTTTGTCTATCCTTAGGGATTATCTACGGAATCGTGTTTTTAGTGACCAAAGAGTTAAAATTTCGTCAATAAAGTCTGAGGGTGAGCAGAGGGGACGTAGTATCTTTTGAATGTCTTCGTCATAGAGTCTCACGCGCTCTATGTTGCTTGAAGATCCCGAGGCCATAATGTCGTCAACAGGCCTTAGTTCTTCATTGGGATAATGTTCATCATGATATGTATCATTCAAACCAAAATGATGCGAAAGTTCATGGACATAAAGAGAACATCGATTTCCTTTTGTCAAAAGTCTTCCTCCGCTTTGAATAGTCGGCCAATTATATGAATTTGCTCTGGAGATAAAATCATATAAATTTATCGATTGATCGTAATCTATCGAATTTTTTAACATTCGCACAATCCAAGCAGAAGTTGTCTCTTCCTCATGATCCGGTGTATTTTGTTTATTGATACCAAGGTCTAAAATGATCCCGTGGCGAGCAAAGAAATCCTTCATACATTCTCTGGACTCTTGTAATAGAGAAAAGGCCTCTTTTTCTTTTTCCAATTCTCCCGTGAAATCAAAATTCAAATTAATGCCCAATCTTATTTGGTCATTAGACTTTTCAAGCGTATACCTCACAAAAGCGAACCCAATGCGTCGAATATGGCCGTGTACATCTCTGCGACGCTTAGGAAAGAAATAAAAAACGTTTTTTCTCTTGTTGTTGTCTACATCATTAAAACACTTTCTTATGTAATCATTCTTTTGAGCATAATAGTAAGTTTTTTGCTCGATGCCTCCTCCTTGACGACGATTCCATACGTTAAATGCCGTATCACTTGTAAAAAAGATTCTTCTCCCGTCTTCCGGAGAAAGAACAAAACCTGAAGCATCCCTAAAATAAACCAGGGTACTTGGATAGTGACCGATATGGGATAATCCCAATGCTTCAACCTGTAAGTTTTCTTCGAGCATACTTGACCACTCTTCTCTCAATAATGACAGTGTACTTTCTAACTTGTTTATCCTTCTTATAAACTCTGGAGCAAAAGGACGATTCCACGGTTGTTTTATTAAATGTTGTAAATTTTGTAGTTGTTTTTGTAATTGTCCGATTTCTCGTTCGGTTTCATAGTATTCGTTGACATCTGAGATATCTGAATTTGATCCAAAGGCCCATATATTAAGGAGGAAGAAAAGACCGACTTTTACAAAAATTGAAAAAAACATCGAAAATTCTCGTTTGGCCAGCTAAAAATTCTAAAACGACATGAATAAGAAAACAATATGAATAATAAGAAAATTTACAGTCTTTATATCCCTTGCCGAGAGGGTTATTGTGATGCTAAGCATTATTTTAAGGCCTAGGTCGGATTGCTATGTGAACTCAGCATAGGTAAAATATATTTATAATTAATGAGGAGAAGTTCATGAGTAGTCATTTTGATTCCGTAGTGGGAGATTTCTTTTTCGGTGAAATTAATGAAGACAGAGCATTTCCTTTTCCTAAGTTTACGGATGAACAGAAAGAGGCGGCAAGAGATTTTCTTAATGCCATAGATAATTTTTCTAAGACTCACATGGATTCTGCAAAGTTTGATCGAGAAGGGGTATTTCCTAAAGAATATATAGATGGACTTAAAGAACTTGGAGTCTATGGACTTTATGTGCCTGAAAAATACGGAGGAATGGAACTTGATGCTACATTATCTTCGAGAATTTTTCAACAGATTTCAGGATATGATGGAGCTTCGGCCGTTTACCTCGGCGCCCATCAATCCATAGGCTACAAGGCCCTTTACAATGAGGGAACAGAGGAACAAAAAGCTAAATGGCTCCCCGATTTGGCCAGTGGGAGAAGAATTGCGGCCTTTTGTTTGACGGAACCCGGGGCCGGTAGTGATGCCTATTCTATTAAGACAAAGGCCGTGGATAACGGTAACGGAACCTTTACCATTACGGGACAAAAATTGTGGATTACCAATGGCGGTATCGCTGATTTTTATTCCGTTTTTTGCAAAACAGATCATAAAATTGACGGAAAGAAGGTCGAGAAAATTACATGTTTTGCCGTGGAGAAAGACGCCGAAGGTTCAACAGGTATTTCTTTTGGAGAGAAAGAAAACAAGATGGGTATTAGGGCCAGCGAAACAAGGGCCGTATATTTTGATAAAGTTGTTGTTCCCAAGGAAAATATTCTCGGAAAATTTGGCAAAGGCTTTAAAGTGGCCATGCAAGTGTTAAATGCCGGACGTCTTTCTCTCGGGGCCGGCTCTGTGGGAGGAATGAAGACAATCTTAAAGCTGTCCACGGAACAGGCAAAGGGAAGAGTGCAGTTTAATCGCCCCATATGTGAATTTGGGCTTATTCAACAAAAACTTTCTCATATGGCCTCTAAAACTTATGCTGCCGAATCCGTTATCTATTTTACAACGGGCCTTATAGGCCAAGGAATGAAAGAGTATCATTTAGAAAGTGCTATTTGTAAGGTATTCTGCTCAGAGGCACTTTGGGCCGTTGTAGATTCCGGACTTCAAATAGCGGCCGGTAGCGGCTATATGTGTGAATATCCCTATGAGAGAATTTTAAGAGATTCTCGAATTAATCTCATCTTTGAAGGAACTAATGAAATCTTAAGAGTTTTCTTGGCCCTTTCAGGCATCAAAGAACCTGCAGAATCTTTAAGAGAATTAGGCAAAATTTCTGATATTACCAGTGTATTAAAAGATCCAATTAAATCATTGGGTATTTTAACAGGTTTTGCAAAAGGACGACTGAAAAAAATCATTGGGGTTAGGCACATAACTCGACACCATAAGGATATCAGTAAAGAATCTTTGATATTTTCCAGGCTTCTAGGACAATTCTCGCTTCAAGTTGAGAACACTCTTATTAAATACGGAAAAAAAATTATCGGGAATGAGTATCCTCAAGGAAGAATTGCTAATATGGCCATTGATCTGTATGTTATGCTGGCCTTGATATCAAGAACAACCTCTATTCTTGAGCAAAATAATATAGATCAACAAAAGAAAACTTATGTGACACTACTTTTTAAAAAGGCATTTTACTCCTTAAAAAATGATTTTTCCTCAAACTTTAAATCTATGGGCAAAAAATTTGATGCTGAAACACAAAATCTTTCAGCACTTATTTGTCAAGAAAACGGTTACGGCCTTGATATCGTTGAATATTAATAACTTTCTTATTGTCCTAAGTGTTTTACTCTTTCTCCAATCGACTCATTCGGCCTTATCGGAACAAAAAAAAAAATCCTACGGCCCGACATCTACGTCTTCATTTTTTAAGGATAAAACAAAAGAATACGGCCTAGAAAATGTTCAAGGTGAACGCTTCTTTGCAGTAGATTTTAACAACGATACTTACACAGACCTCGTCATTTTACCGAGCAACTATGCAATTCCCGTATTTTATCGCTTTGACAAAAAAGAGAAAAAATTTCTTAAGCTTAACTATTTTCCTTTTCCTAACAGCATCCGGGCCTCTTTTTTAGTATTTCATGATTTTGATAAGGATGGCATTCTTGATGTTATCGTTGGAGTCTTCAACCAAAGAATAGAACTGATGCAATATCCTTTAAGAATTTTTAAAGGTAATTTCAATAAAGAAAAACTTACTTACAATCCCGTCTCCTTTAAATCAGACCCTCTTCCTACATCCTCCGTAGTTCTTCTCGATTATGACCTCGATGGATCTATAGATTTTTTTCAAGGTAATTATTTTAAACTCGAAAATAAACAAAATCGATCATCTCCCGACCGGCTTTGGCAAGGAAAGGGGATAGCATTCAAAAATCAAAGCATTTTGTTAAAAAAGGAACATGATTACGATAAGAAGTTCAAATTTTATAAAAATGCCATGCCTACAACAGGAGTAAGCATCTGTGATGTCGATCTTAACGGTTATCCCGATATTCTTACTGCATCAGCGGGAGGAAATGAAAACAAAATGTGGCTCAATCTTTACGATAATAAAAACGAAAGTCGTGTCTTTGAAAATTACGGAAGAATCTCCGGTGTTGCTGAGGATGGAAAAGAGACCTTTCTAAAATATTCGGGAGGGAATACCTTTTTCACTATTTGTGCAGATTACAATAATAACGGCATCATAGATATGGCCGTTGGAGAACTGAAATATGCCCACGATCCACCTTCAAGAGATATCTCTAGCATTCTGTCCGGTACAGAAAAGCAGTTTCCTCCAAAGTTTATAAGAACACCTTATACACACAATGAAAAGAAAGATGTAAAAACTTGGTCTCAGGCAGATCGAAGAGGTATCTTTTCAGATATAAATTTTGACGGGCTGATAGATTTGGTGATTGACCATTCAGGGCTTCCGCCAACTTCCCGCTTAGTGTATTTTAAACAACAAAATGACCACAGTTTTACAGATGAGGCAAAAGAGCACTCCCTTGATATTCTCAATCCGGCAGGAACTATTACTCTAGATGTCAATCGTGACGGGAAGCTTGATCTTCTTGTAGGGCAGACAAATGTAAGGGATGTTAGTATTCCCAAGAAAGTGTTTCTTATGATTAATACTATGTCGAGAAATAAAAAACGATCTATTCGTTTCTATCTTCATGGAAAGAAATCTAATGTTCAAGGGATCGGCGCCCGTCTTGTTCTCAAAACCAATCGACGAAAAATGCAACAAATTGTACAATATTCTTTTGGTGAAAGTCCGTCACAACTTGAACAAGGTACTTACTTTGGGATAGGAGAGGATCACCTACAGTCGATTGATGTCACTTGGCCTTTCCTCGATAAAAAAAAGGAAGAAAGGCCGTCTTTTTTAGTTGCAACTTATAACCTCTCAAAACTTCGTTTCACGAAACACCTCAACATTACTCTTTGTGAAGACGGTCGATTGTTTCATGGTATCAAGAGATGTTTCTAGACGTAACCAGGCCCTAGGAAAAAAATTCTGTTTTTAAAAATTTTCTTAAAACCATTATAATATTAGATAAGGAGGAAGATTTTTGTGAAATATATAGAGTATTATAGACAACTTTGTTTATTTGACAATAAAGGTAGTGCACTTACTACGGTTCTTGTTCTTGCAAGTATGGTGGGATTTTTCGGTCTTGCTGTTATGCAAACATCTAAGGATCAGAGCGATGCCCAAAGAAATATTCACGTTAGGGATGCGGCAAATAAGGTTACCGACAATATTCGCGCTCTTCTCCAACACCACGGAACGTGTAAAATAAATTTTCAAAAAAACCGAGCACCACACGGCCCAAAGTTTATGTCAAGGACCTCTAGGGGAACGGGAAAAATTTCGTCAATTACCAATGACCTTGGATCAGCTAATCCTATCCATATCATTTATAAAATAGGTAACAAAGAACCCTATCAAAACTATGGTTATTTAGATGAAATTACTTATACATTTGAACCGAGAATAGATATTGCTGAAGTAACATTGACATTTAGAAAATATAAACCTATAAGCGGATTAACAGGACTTTGGGCACGTCAGCGAGAGAGATCGGTTACAAGAACAATTCCCGTAAAAATGATTTTTTGTACAGGCAATGACATTAGCGGACATGCGGCGCACAGTGATTGTGCCGGAGCTACCCCCGGTGATTTGAAAAATTGTTTTGCTTTCTTTGGAAAACTTGACACTACTGCTCTTACTACTACCTATGAGGATAATCCTCTAAAAGAGGCCTGTGAAAATTTAGGAGGGGAATTTAGGGGTGGTATTTGTGACACGGTAGAATACCAAAGTCGGCTCATAAAAGGCAATGCCGGTGCTATTGAACCCAATTATAAATCTCTATGTGAGCAAATGGGTTCTACATGGGACTCGGGCGATAAAAAATGTAGGCCGATCTTCACAAAATCTGACGGTACGGGCATCGAATGTCCTACAGGCCGAAATGTCGTAGGATGGAGTTCTATCGGTGGGGTAGAATGTGAAGCTCCATAAGGTGAAGCACAATTCTTGGAGCAGAACAATGCCGTAATAGGATTATTGAACTACCCCTCACTAAAGTGAGGAGATTCTTGCTTCACCGACAAACGCCTAGAACACGAGTTCCTAGGTCTTACACCGTCTCCACGAGCTTCACATCCCGTAGTCCCTACGGTAGGTCGGTTTTTGTTCCGACAAATCCAATATATTATGATATTCTTCAAAAGACAATATTTTTTTTTCTCGCCGAAGGGCGTGGCCTCACATCCTCTCCCTGAAGGAAGAGGTTTTAGGGCCACACTTGAGATAAAGGAAGATATGAACATGAAACAAACAAACAAACAAACACTAATATACCACAAAGCTATACTCTTTTTTAAAGAGATTCCGTCTTTTTTTACAAAGTTTTTGTAAAGTTGCAAACATCAGTGGATTCACCCTGACGGAACTGGTTGTCGGCATGGGTGTCACCGGAACATTGATCGTAGGGACTATTCATCTTGCAGGTTTGACAAATAAAGCGAAGCAGGATGATGAATTGGCCCATGCTCGCCGCACCATCGAACAACTGATGAACAACAGGCACATTTGCAAGGCCACCATTGAGGGAAAGAAGCTGACAACGGCAGGAACAATTATTAAGGCCATTAAAGGGTTACATGGGGAAACCTATTTTGAATCTTCGGGAGAAAATTCAACTATAGACGATGCTCTTAGCGGCAATACTACCGCCGAAGATACCCTCATACCTAAATTGCACGCTAAGTACGGAAACCATGTGATGGTCGGGGAAATGCTGATCAAAGATAAGGGAGAAATTACCGACAAACAAAAAGGGACCACCGTTGGGTCGACCACCATTACTTCTATTAAGGGAGAAAACGTTTTACGTCTTCTTGAATTCAGTGTTCTCTTGGCGATTAAGGATGCTCGCGCCAAGGCCGGGCAAAAGGTCAAGGGATATACGAAAAGTATCACTTTTACGGGAGTCGTTGATAATAAGAATTTCAGTCCGGCACAAATTAAATCTTGTGTAGCAAATATAACTCTTGGACAAAAAGAAACGGAAAGGTCTCTGTGTACTGAGATGGGTGGTGAACATGCTTGGAATAATACAACGGGGATATGTAACCCGGATGTAATAAAGAAGGAAATCGCCATAAGAACCGTCAAAGGCCTATGCGATGACGACGGACTCGGTACCTATACTCCAAGCACCAATAGTTGTAGACCACACTATTGGGGAAAACATTGTAGGACATGTACTAACAAAACTGAGGATTGTGCAAGTTGTACCGGCAGCTGGACTCCAAGAGGAGAAAATGTTTGTACGCAAACGACTACATATATGGACACCTCCCGTTGCATAATCGAAAAAAGAGAGGATTGCAGATTGGGAATAGATTGCCCCGGCCCTTGTGCTTATTGGTGGGTGACAGCTATAGACGGACAGGGAACTGTGACCTGTGTAAGTAAAAGAGACACGACGGGTTGTAATCCGGCCAATTATTCTGCACCCGGATATTCTCCATCTGTAACCCGAAGGCCAATACAAAGAAGAATCGTATACTGCCCACCACCACCACCTCCTCCTACTACTCCAACGCCGACACCAACGCCAACACCGACGCCGACACCACGACGCCAAACACCGACACCACCAAGGACGACACCAGCACCACCGGTTTACAATCCTTGTGATAGTAGTGATGATCCTTACAACTGTGTGAACTAAAAGGAGCGGCCTTTTGTATGTAAGCGTTCCATAAACCCACCCCTATATTTTCCTAACTTGATCCGGGTTGCCCTCAAACTAAAAATTTTTTCACATAACATATATGAAGCTCTCCCGATAGCAAGAATAAAATGCAAGTTTTGACAAAAAAGAATAGGTGCATACATATATCCGGCCTTTTTTTGGATGATCTTTGCATCCTGGCCCTGATGGAATTTGCCCTCTCCGTCCTTATCAAGTCCTCGGCATTGAATATTGTGCCCTTAAATTTTGAAGTGTCTATAAGAAAAAACTCAGGGAAATTTTGAAAGAGCTAGAGTCTATCTATTAAGAATCCACATCAAAGGGAAGAAGTTTCATATAATCGGTTAAAGATTCTGCCTTTGGAATATCGGTTAAAATTCTTTGCAAGTATTCAAAGGGTTCCTTGTTATTTGCCTTTGCAGTTTCTACCAAGCTGTAGAGTATAGCGGATGCTTTTGCCCCGGAGGGTGTGATACAGAATAACCGGTTCTTTCTACCGATAACAAAAGGTCGGATGCGTCTCTCAATAAAATTGTTACAAATGTGAAGTCGTCCATCCTCAAGATATTTGATTAAATATTTCCACTCTCCCAAAGCGTAGTTGATTGCCTTGCCCATATATCCCTTGGGCGGATGCTTGCCTTCTTGTACGTCAAGCCATTCCTTCATCTTTTCCAAAATAGGTTTCGATTCTTGTTGGCGAATCTCTTTCTTTTCAGAAAACTCTTTGCCCTCAATCTTTCTCTCAATCTCAAAAAGTGGGTTTATAAACCTGAGTCCCTCAAGAGCTGTCTCCTTTGATCCTGCATGGCGATATGCATTGTAGAAATACCTTCGACCAGAGGTTCCCGACATGATGCAAAGAGCATTTCTCTATGAAAACAACAAATAAATTGCCAAAAAAGATTACGGAAATGGCCATTCAAAAAATGCAATTTCCATAGGGGAAGCAAAAAACGTCGGGAGCTTCTGATATTTCACTTTGATTTAATTTTTGATAAACATCGCCTTGATCTTTTACTCCATATTGTTTGGTATTGTAAATACCTGATTGTTAAGCTTTTATTCGACCAATTAGATTCGAAGCGTTATTATCAAATTTTTTTGAGTATTATTCACTTTAAACGAGGCCTATGCTAGGGTTTTTATTTGATGTATTCCTTTATTCTCATTGTTGCCCTTATGTTTTCCTATTATATCAAGGCATCATCGTTGATCAAACAATGTGCTGCCTCTCTTTGCGGTTCACCCCAAGACGTACCTTCTCCGATGCTCTTTGATTCCAATATTGAAAAACTTGTTCAAAAAAAGGATATGAATAAATTTTCCAAAATTGAACCAAAACTTAAGGCCCTCATTGAGATGAAACTCAACGACAATGATCGTTTTATTCAGGCCGTAAAACAACGATTCCAACGTCCTTTTCAATTGCAGTTTGAATCTTGGGACGAATTGGATTACTACGAACTTTCCTGGATGTTTTTTGATCCCTACATAACGTTTGTCTCAAACGTTAACAATTCATTTCACCAAAGACTTTCCTATTTTATTATGGTACCCGATCATATGAATCCTATAACGCAACAAGGAATTCACTCTTACGCTGTGAGAAGAAAGAGTTTAACGGAAAATTCTTATACTCTTGGGCTTCGAGAAGGATTCTACAATATAGAGGAGGCCTTATCAATTTTTCAAAATAATTGGGAAACATTTTTTCTCAGATACCAAGAGTATAGAAATAACAATCCTGTTTTTACACATAATCTCGAATCTGCTATTGAAAACTTGATGCAAAGAATTCATAAAAATGATATTAAAACATTTAGTGCTCTTTTACAACTGTCTGAGGATCTAGAGAGGATATCGGGCCAATTCAAAGCTTTTACTTCTCAAGATGCTTTTATCGGGCCTTCAAGGGATTTTTATTATCTTTGCAAAGATATTTCTTGTAAAAACGCAATCAGGGAGGAAATACAAAAACATAATTTTGAAGTTCTTATCAAAGAATTTGAACAGGTCAATAAAAGAAAAGGACAACTTGCCAAAGAAAAATTGACCTATTGTAAATCCTACTTTGCAAGTCATGTAATTGAATATGATGAATCACCTCAACTTAAAGAGTTAATCGATGAGGTTACACAATCTTTCCTATCCCGTATTCTCGAAGGGGTCGATACTCAATTAGCTTTTTTCCTTGAAAATTATTTCAATGAAAATATTTCGTTTTCTCTGCAAAGTAATATAAAAAATTCCCAAGAGTTTCTTCACACCGTAGAACGAAAATACAATGAGATAACAATGGAACCTTTAGAAGACTATTTTTCTTACAGTGAAGCAGAACTTGTTAAAAAACTGTTAGATTACTATGACAAAGAAACGGATACAATGAATCCTCTGAAACGTCTCAATATTTGTCCAAACTCTCTGTCCTCTATCCTTTCGGATAAATTTATTTCTAAAGACAAGGCGGCCGAAATGGAAACCGTGTTGAATATTGATCTTGAAAATAGCAAAGATAATATTATTATTTCTCACTTTACCCAATCTTATCCCAACTACGCTAAAGGAATCATTGCTCATGAGTTATCCCATGCTTTGAGTTCTCTCGTCATCAATAGTGAACCTGCTCTACAAGATTACTTTCCAAAATTTTTAGAACTCAGAGAGTGTGCAAAATCATGGCATCCTACACGGAGAGATAGCGAATTTAATATTACCGGATATCATGATGAAGATACGGCCGATCTGCTCTCTTATCTTGCTACATACGACGAACCCCGTCTCTATTCTTGCTCTCTTCTAGGACGTTCCTTCGATGGGAACAGTTATAGCGATATTACGGAAACCCTCCATTCATCAAGACTTCTCAGAGTTCTTCGAGAGGCCGTTCACAAGAAACGCTTGATTCCGCCCTCCTGCCAAGAGTTAATGAATCAGAACCAAGAAGATTTTAATATTAAGGCCTGTTTTTAGGAGAAGGTTTTCATGGGAAGTACTCTTAAGGATGCTCTTCTTCAGATCGGCATTCGATCCTCAAAGGCGGCCAATGAAAGATCTAAAATTAAGGGACGTCAAGAGAAGCAATCGGAAAAACATCAAAAAACGAGAACGTTTTGTGAAATATGTGCAAGCGATCATGCAGATGTAGAACACTACAAGCATAGAAATCCTACCATTGATGCTCGATGGATTTGTTTAAGTTGTGCAGATAAAAATATGATTGATGATAAGTTTCGAGTAACAGAGCAAAGTGAATTTTCTCTCAAAAAATGTTTCAAACGTTTTTACGGGGCCACAAGGAGTTTTCACGGTTTTGAAGGTCAAACCTCGAATCCAAAGACCTCAATAGCAAGGAAAAAAGGGCCCCCAAATACAGACAGCTTCCGACAAGGTGGACGGAGGTCAAGGCCGAAGGGACGGTAAAATAACTGAGAAAAATCCCGGATGTGAGGGTTATCAAAAGAAAACACAAAGGCCAAAAGACTTTTGGCCTGGGCATTTTAAAGAATAAAAAAAGATTTCCCAAAAAAAGAATAAGTGCGTTTAATCGATGAAGCAGAAAAATACTACCGAGAGTTTCTGTGGGAATCGTAAGGTAGAGATCTTCCCCCGTATGAACCAAATCATCGACTTTTTGACGAAGAATCGTGCCAAACATAAGCTGGGCCAGAGAAAGAATAAATATCGGTAAAAGAAACTTGAACAATAAAATTTGCCTTTTCGCCCTATGGGCCTTGGCATAGAGGATGTGCAAGAGGAAAAGGATCACAACCGCTACGATTGTATGGAGAGAGATTATATGAGGATTTAGGCCTGTAGAGACGACTTTTGCCCCAATCCATCCTTGAATTCCGGTGAGTAGAAAGACCCCGAGACATAAAGGAAAAAACTTCTTTATTTTCAAAGAGATGATGATCAAAAGAAGCATTTCTATACCTACAATGACACCGAGAAGTCGATTGAGGTATTCTACCCAAGTTTTAAAGGGATCAAATGTAGCAATGTCTTTTTCCGAAATAGCAAAAGACTTTTGATAATTTTCCGGAAGATCGAGGACACTCATCGGTGGAACAAGACGACCGAAACAATAGGGCCAATCAGGACAACCGAGCCCGGAACCTGTTGTACGCACAAGGCCTCCTGCAAAAATGAGAATATAGCAGGAGATGAGAGTTGTCGTAACGATACGGGAAAAATTCAGCATGAATTAATTTTTTATCAAAGAGTTTTGCTGAGAGAAACGGGAGGCCCTATTGATGTCATCTAGGGCCTCTTTGAAAAGATTCTCATCATTTCTTAGCATTGCTCTGATCGTATAGAGATGAATGCCTTCTTCTTTAGATCGATTGTTGAAAGATTTGTGAATCGCAACGGCCTTGTCTAGACAATTAAGGGCCTGCTGTCTTTTACCTAAGGCCTTATAGGACAATCCTAAACCGAGTTGTAGACTTATAGAGTTTTCTCTTTGTCTTTCCGCCCTTTGAAATCTTCGGACGGCCGCTTCAAATTTGCCTTGAATCAAGAGTTCTATCCCCATCTCCAAATGGTCTCTCATTATTGGATGTTTCAATATCTTAAAAAATGTACTATAAGGCCCAAAAGAGGTTGCCTGCGTGATCCACTGAAAATATTTTGTGGTGTAGTCCGGTCTTTCGGCCAAAACCATTCCAATAGTGAAAAGAGCGTGTCGAAACTCTTTTAGATGAAATTTGGCCAGAGCGTAGGCATATAAAACAAGTTCCCCTTGAATACCGGATGCAATGGCCCTTTCAAAATCCAACTTAGCACTTGTATAGTCTCCTAAAGCAAGTTTAGCTATTCCTCGATGAAAATAAGGCGTTGAACTGTTCGACCTTATCAAAATGGCCTGAGTAAAATCTTTAACGGCCTTGGAAAAATCTTTCAAAGCGGCCCAAGTTCTACCTCGATAGAAAAAGACCTCAGGATCATCTCCTTTATAAGAGATAGCGTTATCAAAATGCACAAGAGCATCGTTAAATTGTTTCCCATCAAAGGCCTTTTTACCTTTATCGAGGAAGGTTTGTGATTGCATAGTTTCTTCTACAGATTTGTGACAAGGAGAATTTCCTTGAAGAGAAGAAGTAAAGAAAGTGCAAAGGCCTAGAAACAAAAAAATTTTTGTTTTATTGAGATTTTGCATATTAATTCTTTAGATGAATTTTAGGATCAAGCTTACGAGCTTGGCGAAGGTGGTCTTTTGCCTCACTCTTACGCCCTAAGGCCTTATAAGACCGGGCGAGTCCCTCGTAGAGGTAGGCATTCTCGGAATCAAGGTTAAGGGCCTGATCAAAGTAGAAAACGGCCTTGTCGTGTTCTCCCAGGGCCTGATGGGCAGAGGCCAAGGCCCAACTGTAGAGATGATAATTTTCTACCCTCCCTTTTTCTTTGGCCTTTTCAAAGTCGGAAATGGCCTTACGAAGCTCTTTTAAGTGTCTATAGTCAAGACCTCGACTATAATGGATTAGAGTGGTCAAAGGACCCGGAAGATTAAGACTCAAGGCCTTATTGTAATTGGAAATAGAAAAATCATATTTTCCCATAAAGGAAAATATCTGCCCTCGGATATAGTAGGCATCACCTAAATCAGGTTTTAAAAAAACGGCCTTGTTGAGGTCGGAAATAGATTTTTGATAATCGCCTATATTAAATCTTGCCACTGCCCGATTATAGAGAAACAAGGGGTTGCTTGGTTTTATATCTACGGCCTTAGTAAAAGCATCTATGGCACTTTTATTGTCATTAAGGGAATTGAACGTACGTCCAAGGACATTGTAATATAGGGAGTTGGTTGAAGCGAGTTCCGCTGCTTTTTGTAAATCCAAAACGGCATGTTGAAGTTCTCCGTTTCTTAGCTTTTCGTTTCCGCGAGCAAAAAAGATATCACTTTTGTCAAACCCTCGTTCAATGGCCTTGGTGTAAAAGATAATTGCTTTATTGTGATCAGCTAAGAAACCGTGAATATGGCCTAGAAGAACATAGTTAATACCTTCATTTGGATAGAGATCAAGGAGTTTGTTTACGTTTAAAACGACATCATCAAACTTTTGTAAGTTTATACTGACAAGGGCCCTGTAGTATAAGATTCCGCTGAGGGCCTCCTGAGGAAGGTTTTCCACGGCCTTTTGAAAATAGGATAAGGCCTTTTCAAAATCCCGAGTTTGAAAGGCCTTAATTCCTCTGTAGTAATTTTTTTGCCCCTCATTTAACGAGGATATGGCCTTTTCTCCCCCTTTTGCTATTTCAAAATCTTTTTCCATGCTCTTGGCAAAAATATTTTTTTGAGACACTGATACTTGTTGAATTTTATTTTTACAGGCATCCGAATCGTAACTCCAGACGGAAAAAAAATAGCATGTACACAAAAGAAACACCGATTTTTTTATCCAATGTGGCCGTAAGACCTCTCCCTTCAGGGAGAGGATATGACGCCACGCCCTTCGGCGAGAATAAAAAAAGTATTGCCTTTTGGGCAATATCATAATACATTGAATTTGTCGGAACAAAAACCGACCTACCGTAGGGACTACGGGATGTGAAGCTCGTGGAGACGGTGTAAGACCTAGAAACTTGCGTTCTAGGCGTTTGTCGGTGAAGCAAGAATCTCCTTCCTTTAGGGAGGGGTAGTTCAATATATTCTCCTTAATCCGTTATATACTGACCTTAATCAAAATCTAAAATAAATTTAGTTGCTTCTTTGAGATTATCGGAAGATTGCGTGAGCTTTTGTTGAAGAATCTCTTTTTGATCATCCGGAGCAAATTTAAGGGCCTGATTAAAATCTTTAAAGGCCTGTAGAAAATTTCCCATCTCGGTACTCACTTCTCCACGAAAATAATAAGTGAGTGCCTTGTGGCTAGAGAGAGGCCCGGAATTTAATTCGAGAGATTTCGTGAGGTCTTCATATAAAGAGGGCCGTGGAAAGAATTGTAAGTGTGTAACGGAATTTAATTCGAGAGATTTCGTGAGGTCTTCATAGGCCGAAAGATGCTTCCCCGAATACAAATAGGCCACTCCTCGCCCAAAATAGAAAACAGGATTGTTGGGGTCGATACTGACGGCCACGGAAAAATCGACAACGGCATTGGAGAAGTCTCTAAGAGATAGATTGAAGGATCCTCTAGTTCGAACAAAAGATTCATTGTTAGGAACCCAAGCAATGGATTTTTCTATATCCAACAAGGCACTAAGCATCTCTCCCATATTATATTTCGCCAAGCTACGGTAATAAAAAGAATCAGCAATAAAAATATGATTATCTATAGCATAGTTGAGATAAAGGAGCGCATCCCTATAGTCGTCGGAGAAAAATTTCATGCGCCCTATATGAAAGTATAAAAGGGCCTCTCTTGGATATAAGAGATGGGCCAGCTCAAAATCCGAAATCGATTTTTCAATTTTTTTTAACCTTCCATATGTAAGACCTCGAAAATAATAGGCATTAGTATGAAAAGGAAAATTGTCGAGGATGTCGTCTAAAAGATTTAAGGCATTAGTGTAGGATTGAGAAAAATAGGCCCTAATAGCATTGTCGTAGGAATCCTCCAACGCATCACCCTGTAGCGTTGCAGGGGCCGTGCTCCCACGGCCTCGTTCCGTTGCTTTTACTTTGAAAATATCCTGCCGAAGAGATGCTTGAAAAACGGAATCCTTCCTATCGTTTGATGATGGAAGAACATCTTGGAAGGCCCCAGTACAATCTACGATTGTTTCTGCAAGAATGTTAAAGGTAAAGTAAAAAAGGAACAAGATGACTTTCTTCAATTTTAGTGTACCCTGCCTAAAACTAAGAGATTGAACTACCCCTCCCTAAAGGGAGAAGATTCTTGCTTCACCGACAATCGCCTAGAACACAAGTTTCTAGGTCTTACATCGTCTCCACGAGCTTCACATCCCGTAGTCCCTACGGTAGGTCGATTTTTGTTTCGACAAATCCAATATATTATGATATTCTTCAAAAGACAATATTTTTTTTCTCGCCGAAGGGCGTGGCCTCACATCCTCTCCCTGAAGGAAGAGGTTTTAGGGCCACACTTGAGATAAATGATTATGGTAACAATGGCATTTCTTGTCAAGCACCCAAAATAATATGCTGCGCAAACATAAGAGGCCGAACAGATTAATTGCCGATATTGTGAGAATTTGCTAGGATGTGAATGTGTACGCTGTTGGTATCGTTTTATTATTTCTATCTTGTTCCGGGTACAAAGTACAAAATCAGAACAACCCTTTGGCCGATTACGGTATTAATTCTTTGGCCGTCCCACAATTTGTTAATTATTCCAATATACCGGAAGTCGCCGAAACGTTAACAAAGGACTTTATATTTCTTTTTGCAGGCCGCAAATCCCTAAAACTCTATAGCGGTGAAAATGCTAAGGCCGATGCAACGCTTGTGGGCATCGTCGACGGCCCTAAAAAACGTATGGATACAATTCATATTAACGGGACAAGGTTTATAAATGATAATGTTCTTGGTGAAAGAAGAGGGTTTGAAATCCCTTATTCTGCAAGTTACGACCTTATAATTCGTATTATGATTATTAAAGATGCAAAAGTTATCGTTGAAAGAAGTTTCCCTTTTAGAGGAAGTTATACTATAGCAACAAGCGCAGACGTTCGAGGCAACGTGAATTTTACAAAAAATCAGGCCGTGATCAGACAATCTGTGGCAGAAAAGAGTCGGGACTTGGCCGAGAGTTTTGAAAATCTAGTACTCAATGCTTTCTAATATTTTCCCTTGGGAATATTTTTCTGGGCCTTCAAAGATTGTTTGGAAACAGGGAATTTCAGCACTTTTCTGTTATGACCCATTGATAGAGAGAATGATCCTAACTAAGGTCCCTCCAAGAAAAGTTGGAGAGTTAGGCCCTAGTAAAATTTTTTTAAAAGAGGTTGACTGTGAATGGTTTGAAAACCGTTTTTTCTCAAACGACTTTTTTTTCAACGAAGAATCTTATCTTTTCATCCAAAGTGAGCAAGCGGATAAGAAACTTAAGGATTTTATCCTTTCTCATATGAATAAGATAGAAGGGAAAAGTATTCTGTTTCTCTTTGGAAAAGACGATACGCTCTTTCAAAACCTTTGTCGATTCCCTCAAATTCAAGGATGGAAAATTAAGTCACCTTCCTTTTGGCACGATGAAAAGCTCTTTAATTTTCTGTGCAATCAAATGAAAATAGCGCTTACTCGTTCCGTCAGAGACTATCTCCTTGCATCTGTAAAGAGCGAGGTACATGAAATTGTCAACGCCTTAAAAATTTTAAAACTCAACACCCCTTCGACCGGTTCACTCACGGTAAATACCGTTAAGGCACTAGTGCGTCCAACTAGATTGGATTTTTTTAAGCTTGCACATTTATATGCAGAAAAATCTTTTTCTATTTTTTATAGGAACCTTTTAAAAGGTAATTTTCATTATGACGAATACCAAGGTCTTTTGAGCTTCTTACAGGGGCACTTGATAAAAACCGGTGATCTCGGTTATATCAAGATCAAGGATCGTCTCTCTGAATATGACAAAAAAATCCGCTACCAACAAACACTTTGGAAGGATAAAGAAGAACTCTTTACTCATCTCCAAAAAATCGCAGAAATGGAGATGATGGCCAAAAAAAAAGATCAATTTCTACGGCATAAGTTTAGACACTTTGCATTGCAGCATCGGGAAAGTTGAAAAATCAGCTGTTTTAGTGTAGCTCTAGCAAAGAGGTCTTTTTTTTCAAGGGTGTGTTTTTTGGAAAAAATTTTTCAAGCATTTATTCTTTTCAATACGGCCTGTTTTGTGTGGAGTACTGAAAAACCTTGTCGCAGGGCCGTTGATATTGTTCTCAGCAAAGAAGAAACGGCCCAAAGAGCAGAGTTTCTAAACAGCGTTCAATCACCAATGAACGATACAAAGACAAGATACGATTTACTCATTGGGTTTGGATTTTCCGAAGAACAAAGCGATCGTATTATCTCAGTGAGCATTATTCAAGGTGATGATGCCGTTATAAGAAAAAATAAAATTCTCAACAAGATGAAACTAAATGCAAAGCAGAGAAAATTTATTGAAGACAATAATCTCCTCCAATCTAATGTCTACGAATATGAACATCTTATGACGCGCACCTCTATGAATAGGGCCTCTCTCCGTTCCGGTACTCTCATCTCTTATGTGAACGAAAACGGTAACCTTGAGAATGCCTTTATTGAGAGAATTCAGAGCAACAATCTTTACCTCTCTTCTTTGTCTGCAAACGAAAGGAAATTAGTGATCAAAAAGGAAGAGGCCTACCACCCCCTGCTTGCCCATCAACCAGTTATTTTTAATACGAAAAAAGGACTTCCCCATGGCGGTATTGTTATAGACGTTAGCAATAATGAAGGTATACGCATTCAATGCGTCAATGAAAAAAAAGATATTGTCAGTATGAATCAACTTGGGATTCGACCGAGAAAAACCGTGGATACCGGGCCTTTGGATTTTTCTTCTCCCCTAGATGAGAAACAAGCAAGAAAATTGCAAAAAGACCTCGAATATCTTGTTTTTCTCTACAGAAAAGAAGGGGGTGGGAAGGCCTTTAAAGAGGCCAACAATGCTTTTGTAACAAAGGTACAGAAAGAAATGAGGCGACAGGGAGTCTTTACTTCTTTGTTTTTGGGCCAAGACGAGTATTTAAAACTTGCTTTATACGGTGTTCATCCCCACGGTAATAGAATAGCGAGACGCTATCTGAAAAAAACGCTTCTCCATGGAATAAAGAATTTAACCTTATCCCCTTATGACTGTTGTTTCTCTAAGACCGGGGCCTTCTTTGTCCCACACAGAGAGTCCCGATTGGAAATAGGCCCGGATGCCGCCCTCAGTATATTGAGGGGAAGTGATTCTTGGCCTATTAATCATGAATTTCGCCACATTTTTTTACATACCAGAAAAACACTTTCACTAAGGTCCTTGTATAACCATACGCTTTTCGCAGAAGGTACTAAAAAACTTTACGCCGAAACTAAGCTTGTCGACCCAAAAAAACTTGAAGGGTTTTATGATAGTCTTCAAGATATGAGTGAACTTTACACTTACTCTTTTGATATTTCCTCTCTATTTCAATCCTTCAAGAAAGCATCAGGTAGAAAGAAAGATGCCTATGCAGACAACTTGAACACTCATATAAACTACCTCCTTATTTTGTCCGACAATACACATAATTTTACTAAGAATATGTTGGAAAATTTTGATGGCGCTACAATTGATTTAACAGAGGGTTATGCTGGAAAGGGGGTTGTACGGGTCGTCGGTGCTGATGAGAGAGGTATCCTTATCAGTCTCTTAAAAGAGATGAATTATGTTTTGAGACACCACTTTTTGGCCCTAGAGATGGTTACGAATGCTGATCTCAAATTACTAAGAGAGTGGTCCAAAGAACTTTCCGAAGATGTGCAAAACTCTCTCAAACCCATTTTCATATTTATAGAAGGGAAAGGAAAAAAACCTAGTCAGGAAGAGATGATCACATATTATAATAATCTTGTAGATCAAGGAGAAAATTCCGTGCTGGATTTGTTAGGAGAAAAGGCCTTTGAAATGAAATCCAATGAACTTACGACGAGAGTGACAGAATACATCATAGATGTTTTACACGGCATTGACTCCTTTTCTACAGACCTTTACATGAGCGTCTCTGAGGTCAAAAATGCTATATACCCTGACGGGAAAAGAAACGAACAAAAATTCGGCGAGAAAATTCGAAAGATGCTTTCCATCGTAAGAGAAGAAGTTTTTTCTTCAAGAATATAAATGCGCACCGCAGAAAAAATTACCCTTGAAAACTCATATCTTTTGTAGAAGAATATTTTCGCTTTGTCGTGAGGAATTATAGTGACGGCCGCAACTAACGTAAATACTTCAAATCCTTTAGGTATCAAGGCCGTTGATCATCTTGAATTTACTTGTGAAGATTTGGAAAAGTCTTGCATAGGCCGAGACTTTTCACTCCTCGGTCTTGTGAGAACACAAAAAAACTCTGTTTCAGAACTCTACACTCAAGGGCGAATTCGCTTTCTGTTGACAAAAGACCCCGATCCTTCATCCCATACCTCTGTTTATTTCACAAAACACGGAGAAGGTGTTTGTACTCTTGGTTTTCTCGTTGAAAGTGTAGAAAAGGCCTATAATACGGCCATAGAAAGAGGGGCCGTCTCCTTAAACCCTCCTGAACAAAAAGGCAATGTGATTACAGCGAGAATTCAAGGGGCCGGTGATATCGTCAATGAATTTGTTCAACGATCAAGTAAAGAATTTCGATTCGACTTTCAACATTTTGGGGAAGACCCACGGGCCAATCCTTTAAAGGTTAGGGCCTCTCGTATTGACCACCTTACCCATAATGTACCTTACGGCGAAATGGAAAAGTGGGCAGATTTTTATAAAAATATTTTTGGTTTTAAAGAAACTCGCTATTTTGACATCAAAGGGGAAAAAACAGGGCTCAATTCCAAGGTTGTTCAATTAGAAAACAATGCTGTTATTATTCCCATTAATCAACCGAAAGAAAGACAAGGGAAAGATCAAATTCAAGAATTTCTCGACATCAACAGAGGACTTGGTGTACAACATATTGCCCTTATGAGTTCCGATATTATCACTACCATCGGAGAAATTCAGGAGAGAGGGATAGAATTCTTGGATATTCCACACACCTATTATGAAGATATTCCTAGACGAGAAAAAGAATACGGCTTTCATGTGCAAGAAAACCTCTCCGTTTTAGAAAAAAGAAAATTGCTCGTAGACGGAGATGACAAGGGATATTTAATACAAATTTTTACAAAAAATTATGTAGGCCCTCTTTTTTATGAGTTTATTCAAAGAAAAAACCATTGGGGCTTTGGAGAGGGAAATTTTCACGCACTTTTTAGTGCTATAGAGAGAGATCAAATGAAAAGGGGGTATTTGTAGTGTATAAACTTATAGCAATTTATAAAAGGCCTCAAGATGTGGCATCTTTTGATGCTCATTATAGGGATGTTCACACACCTCTAGTAAAAAACATTCCCGGACTTAAAGAACTTATTGTCAACAGAGTAACCGGTGGGCCAATGGGAAGAAGTAACCTTCATCTTATTGCAGAACTTTGCTTTGAGACAAAAGAAGATTTTGATAAGGCCGTAAAAAGTGAAGAAAATAAGAAGGCAGGCAAAGACCTTATGAGTTTTGCAGGAGACATCGTGAGTGTTCATTTTGCCGATGATGGAGAAGAAACTTAAATGAGCTACGAACACATTGTCCTAACGGAACAATACAACGGGGAGGAGTTTGTATCACTTATTGAACTCAATCGTCCCAAGTCCCTCAATGCCCTCTGCACTCCCTTGATGAATGAACTCGTCGATGCACTTTTGAAACTCAATGACGGAAAAATATGTCGCGCTGTAATTCTCACGGGACGAGGCAAGGCCTTCGCGGCCGGTGCTGATATCGCCGAGATGGAGAAAGACACGCCTGTAAAAAAAGTCATGGAGGAGCGTTTTCGGGCCTGGGAACAACTTTCCCTTGTAAGAATTCCCGTTATTGCTGCAGTCAATGGTTATGCCTTGGGAGGAGGGTGCGAACTGGCCATGAGTTGTGATTTCATCATCGCAGCAGAGGAGGCAAAGTTCGGTCAACCGGAAATTAATATTGGAACAATTCCCGGGGCCTCCGGAACTCAAAGACTTACAAGGGCCGTTGGTAAATCTAAGGCCATGTACTATATCCTTACAGGAGAAATGTTCTCTGCAAAAGAGGCCTATGCTTGGAACTTAGCGGCCAAAATCGTCCCAAAAGAGGCCTTGATGCAGGAGAGCTTAATCGTTGCTAAAAAAATTGCAGAAAAATCTCCCGTGAGTACAAGACTTGCCAAAGAGGCCATTAACAAATCCTTTGAGATGCCTCTTAAAAGCGGCATTGATTTCGAAAGAAAAAACTTTTATATCACCTTTGCAAGTGCCGATCAAAAAGAGGGTATGAGGGCCTTTTTGGAAAAGAGAAGTCCTTGTTATAAGGGAGAATGAGATTGTAGGTGGCCGGATTGCACTAAAAGACAAGCTGAATTCAACTAGCAAGTGCATCACTAGACTGAAAGAGTACATTACTTTTATTCAACAATCAAGTTTTTTGGCATAATTTCTCTTGACTCATCTTCAGGAGGAAGTCAAATTGCTTTTTTTTGCCAAGAGAAATGCCCGTTGAAAACAAGTGTGAATAATGGATATTATTCACAGGTAATAGATTGATGCTAGGTATTAAATTTAATTCTTATTGGGAAACAGGTTCTTTAGAATTACTAAAGGGATACCAATCAAATTTACTGTTGTAGTTGTCAACAAAGTAATTAAAACAGCATCGCTAAGTTTTGTCTTTGAAGTAAATCCAAAGTCGTAACTAAAAAGAGTCACCTTAAAATCTGAAAAGTATTGAATAAAAATAATTAAGGCAACAAAATTGAACTACCCCTCACTAAAGTGAGGAGATTCTTGCTTCACCGACAAACGCCTAGAACACGAGTTCCTAGGTCTTACACCGTCTCCACGAGCTTCACATCCCGTAGTCCCTACGGTAGGTCGGTTTTTGTTCCGACAAATCCAATATATTATGATATTCTTCAAAAGACAATATTTTTTTTTCTCGCCGAAGGGCGTGGCCTCACATCCTCTCCCTGAAGAAAGAGGTTTTAGGGCCACACTTGAGATAAACCACAAACTCAAAACCCACTTGGCCCAATCACTAAAATCTCTTCTTAATTTTAGATTTTGTTCTTCTTTTTTTATATCAAAACCTGAATTCAGGCAATCTTACTAGATAAAAACAATCGGTTTCTAGTCCGGGATTTGCTAAAGAAAATTTTTTCTATTAATATGATTAAATAGAGGATGGTGTTTTTGGAATTAAGGCGGATTCTTAGAACTTTTTTTTTACTATCTATCGTATTCTTAATGTCTGAGAATCCTCAGGCCGGAATAGACCCTCGAATTAAAGCGGTTTCAGTGGTAACAATTTATGGTACGATTGGAGGAACACTACTAGGATTGGCCTCTCTATCCTTTGGCGCTAAAAAAAGAGCACCTTTAGTTGGGGCCTCGCTGGGGCTTTACGGAGGGCTTCTCTTTGGGAGCTATCTCATTATAGGCCATGCGTACAAAAGCTATAAGGGCGTCAGACCGATCTCGAAAGATGAAACCTACTATCCTGACACAAATTCTCTTTACGAAAATGTGAGAAGTGGAGAAGGAGGCGAATCAGGTGTGGGTGATGTCTATGAATATCGAAGAAATTTAGATTCTAAGATTTTTTGGAGGAAAAAATATCAAAGAAGATTCCCTTCCATATACATCAATTTCATTAAGATTCAATTCTAAAAAGTTCTATTTCTTACACCAAAATTTTTATGGAAGATTCCTTTATTATCATTTTCAAAATTTTTAAAAAAATCTTCTACAAGACTTGGGCCGTAGAGTTTGAAAAATCTTAAAAATTCTTTTTTGACATTTATAAGTTTGACATGACATCGATGTTTATTGAGGCCCACGAGAGTGTTAGCAAACGACCCTATTCCGGAAGATCCAACAAAGTCCATTTTGTTAAGGTCAAGGGTGATGGTAGAGTTTGGATTCTTATCGATGAGCTCCTCAAGCTCTTTTTTAAGATAAGAATGACCTTCATAATTGAGGTTTCCTTCGAGATGAATTGTAATATCTCCCATCGCATCAACTCTTATTCGTGCTTTCATACTCTTTTACTCCCCTAAAGACCTTGAAAATTGGACAATATATAAAAAAATTCTATCATAAAACAAAGAGTGCCTATAGTAGGCGGAAAATTTTGGAACTTTATGGCAGAGCTTATTTTATTGACAACTCCCATAGGAAATGTTGGAGACCTTTCCGAAAATGCAAAGATTCTTTTGCAGGAATCCTTTTTTTTTCTTGCAGAAGATACAAGAAGATTGATGAATCTTCTTGTTCTTCTCCACATTGATACATCTAATAAAAACATCCGTTCTTTTCATGATTATAGCAGACTAAAACTTGATGAGGCCGTACGATGGATTATAGAAAAAGAGAGAGTCGTTTTTCTCAGTGATGCCGGAAGCCCTGTAATTTCCGATCCCGGTTTCCCCTTAGTACAGGCCTGCTATAAAAAGGGAATAAAGATCAAAAGTTGTCCGGGTGTAAGCTCTGTTCTTGTTTCTCTTGAACAAAGCGGACTCCCTCCCGTTCCCTTCCATTTTCAGGGATTCTTTCCTAGAGGACCGGGATATATTAAGAAGACCGTTGAAAAGACTTTATTTCAAAAAGGAACCCATGTTTTTTTTGAATCTCCAAAGAGAATTATCAAAACAATTGATATCCTCTTATCCTATGAAGACCTTAAAAAAATTGTTTTGGCCAGAGAACTAACTAAAACTTACGAAGAAATGATTTTTATAACGAAAAAAGATAAGGTTTTTTTAAAAGATAAAATCACTCAGAAAGGAGAGTTTGTTGTATTATATTTTGTAAATTGTGAGAAGAATATGTTTCCCACAATTCTTCGCCTGGCCCAAGATTATCTTAAGAAACCAACACCCAAAAAGTTGACTCGTATACTTGCAAAAATTTTAAACAAAAACACAAAAGATATTTACCACAGGCCTCATTGACTATCCTCCTTATCCTATGAAGGGAGGAGATTCTTGCTTCCCCGAAACTGCCTTAGGCACAATACCTTTGGTCTTTGTCTCCACAAGCTGTCACGGTAGACCGCCAAAACATTCTTTGCCGCATTGACTCGGTCGTGAGTACTCCCACAACTTGGACAATCCCAACGAATACTTAATTGCAATTCTTTGTTTCTATATCCACAATGTGAGCAATCTTGGGACGTGAATTTTGGGGAAACTTTTTTCAATTCCCTACCGTAAATCACATTTATACTCAAGGAAATTTACAAGACTTCCCCAAGAACTGTCACTTATGGACTTAGAAAGTTTTCTATTCCTAACCATTCCTTTTGTGTTCAAGTCCTCGATATAGACCACTTGGTTCTTGCGAACTATATCCGTACTTAACTTATGGAGGAAGTCCTTCCTGGAATTTCTTATCTTTGAGTGGACTCGTGCCACAAGGTTTCTCTGTTTTTCTCTATTCTTTGAACCCTTCTTTTTACGAGACAGGGACTTTTGTTCCATTCTTAGTTTGCTCTCTTGAATGTAAGTATACTTCGGATTGCCCGATTGAAAACCGTCGCTACCAACTGCTACATCCTTGATTCCCATATCTAGGCCGATTGTTTTTCTTACAAGCGCCAAGGGGCGCATCTTCTCTTCTACCGGTATCGAAACAAAGTAACTTCCGTCACAATCTTTGGATATTGTTAACGATGAGGGCGTTCCTGCGGTGGAACCGCAAAATTTTCTCGACCATACAGGTTGTATCCCTCCCAATTTCGCAACCTTTAAAATGCCGTCTCGAAAAGTGAATCTTCTTCATGTATTGGCCGATTGTTTCCCGGACCTTTCTTGAAACGGGGATATTTTGCCAATCTCTTAAAAAAGTTTACGCCCTATCTAAATGCCTTAAAGATTGCTGAAGCGTCACACTTGAAACATCAGACAACCACTCCTTTTCCAACTTTACTTTTAGTCTTTTGGACAGGCCCTTTACAACGCCGTCTTCCTATCTTGAAGGCCCCACAAAACGAATTTGGGCCAATATTTAAAACGAATAATATTTAAGTTTTTTCTTCAAATTTCGATAGAGATTTTATAGCAAAATTTAAAAATCTTTGGATAATTTGGATAAAATGAAGAAAGAAGGAAGTATTCTCATCAAAATTTCTAAAATACGCAAGTTTGAGGAAATTCTAAAACTCGGACAAGTTAGTGCATCTGCCTTGGGATTGAAGATGTTCCAAAAAGAAGTTGGAAAACTTATTAAAAAGATTCTTCTCTGCGAATACGTTCATCTTTATCTTTTTCATGCTAAAAAAAAATCTTTAATAAGAGAAATGTGGACAAAAGACGGAAAGGAACACAAGGTTATTAAATATAAGATTGATAAATCAACCTTTGTAGGAACCTGTGCTTATGAACATAATATACTAAATCTTGTAGATATCCATAACGATATTCGTTTTGCTCGATTGGACGCATCCCTTAAAAGCATAGACATTCATTCTCTTCTTTTGTCTCCTATGATGCTCAGGGGAGAATTAATAGGGGTTATTAAAGCAGTTAATTCTTGTAAGAAAGAATTTGATGAGGAAGATGAATTTTTTATGGACGCTATCTCCAATCAAGTCTCTATTGTACTCGATAATTTTCACCTTGTTGACGGCCTCCAGAAACAATTTTTTCAAACTGCCCATGCCATGGCCGATGCTATAGGAAAAAAAGACTCTTATACAGGTGGGCATACGAAGAGAGTAGAACGTTTTGCGGAGATGATTGCCAAAGAGATGGACCTCTCTCATAGTGAGAGAGTAGACTTGAGATTTGCATCCGTTTTGCACGATATCGGCAAAATCGGTATTGAAGATAAAATCCTCAAAAAAGAAGCTCCTTTAACGAATGAAGAATTTAAAGTTATGAAAAAACACCCTGAAATTGGTTTTGAGATTTTAGGCCATATTGACGGATTTAAAAAAGTTGTCGATGGAATGCGTTTTCATCATGAAAGACCTGACGGAAAAGGATATCCTTATGGATTGAAAGGAAATGAGATTCCCGTTATTGCTTCCATTATTTCTGTGGCCGATTCCTTTGATGCAATGATATCAACAAGGCCTTATAGTAAAGGACGTTCTCCTATGGAGGCCTATCAAGAAATCCTCAATCATCGAGGAACTCAGTTTGATAAAAATGTAGTTGATGCTTTTGTTAAAGGGTTGAAAAAAACAAAAATGTATAGGCCTCAAGAAGTCGAAGAAAAAAAAGTGGCCTGAAGTCATAAGCGGTATTAGAATATCTACTTATGAAGGTTTTAGTTATTGGCGGCCACGGAGGAATTTCTCAGGAGACAAAAGGAACATCCTATCTTATTGACGATAAATTCCTTATAGATGCCGGAAGCGTGGCCTCCGGGATATCCCTATCGGAACAATTAAAAATAGAAAATATTTTCATTTCCCATTCCCATTTGGATCATATAACGGACCTTGCTTTTTTGGCCGATAACTGTCTTGGTTTCAAAGATGAACCCTTTAAAATTTATACTTCTGAAACTGCCAGAGATAATATTATGAAGCATATCTTAAATGATGTGATTTGGCCGAATTTCACCAAAATCCCCTCAAAAGAAAGGCCTATCTTGGAATTTCATATTTTTCAAAAGGAATGTGTTTTTCAAATGAACGAATATTGTGTTACGGCCGTTCCGGTAAACCATCCTGCCGGAGCACATGGACTTATTGTCCAAAAGGGTCAGTCGACTCTTCTCTTCACTCAGGATACGGGACCAACGGAAAGGATTTGGCAATTGGGAAAACAGATTGAACATCTCAAGGCCGTTTTTACAGAAACAAGTTTTCCCAATGAATTGCAAGAATTGGCCGACAAATCTTATCATCACACTCCTAACTCTATTAAAGAGGAAATCAAAAAAATGCCTATAGATGTACCCATTTTTTTGGGACATATGAAGCCTTATTATCAAACACAAATCATCAAGGAAATTACCGGCATAGGTTGTGAGCGTATTTCTCTTCTAACAAAAGACAATGTCTCTTACATATTTTAAAAAATGATATTGTGAATAAACTACATTTTTCATCTCCTAAATTTATGGAAGAGGCGATTATTCGTCTCGTAGGCATAGAAAAATTTAAACCGGATTTTGAGAGAACAATTGCTTTTTTTGCCCGATACCAAGAATTTTTTAGAAAAAAAACTCTTGTGACAATTGGTGGTACAAACGGGAAGGGAGAGACTTGTTATTTTTTAGAGTCCCTTTTGCTCAAAGAAAATCTGTCTGTGGCCTTGTATACATCTCCACACATACTTAATTTCACTGAAAGAATTCGTATTAATGGAAAAGAAGCATCAGTTGAAAGTTTAGAGGAGGGTTTTTTTTTGTTACGGAAAACTCCTCACTTAAGTTATTTTGAGTTTCTCTTCGCTCTTTTTTGTGAGCGTGTACAAAGAGAACCGGCCATTGATGTAATCATTTTGGAAGTCGGTCTTGGAGGAAAGCGTGATTGTGTTAATGTTTTTGATGCTTCTTTAACTGCCATAACGGGAATTTCAAGAGATCATACGGAGATTCTTGGGAAGACATATAGAAGTATTCTGCAAGAAAAATTTGGCATTGCTAGAAAAGGGGCCCTCATGGTAACGGCGTTGGAAAACGCCTACGTTAGACGACTGGCCAAGGAATTAGCAACAAAAGATAAAGTATCTCTCGTTGATCTCTTCGAACTTAGAGTATTATTTCGAGAGGATAATTTTCGAGTGAGAAACCAATTGCTTGCGAGTGTTCTCAAAGAATGTCTTTTATCAAAGAGTTTTCCTGAGAAAAATCATATTCTTTTCTTCAAAAGAAATCTTAACGTTCAAAAATTTTCTATGCTTGGCCGCTTTCAAACAGTGACAATCGAAGAAAAACGTTTTATTTTTATAGGTGCACATAATCTTGATGGGGTAAGAAAGCTCTGTCACTATGCTGCTAAGAACTACTGCGATAGGGCAAAAACCATGGATTTGCTCATGGCCTTTTCTGTAAGACCGATGAAAGAAATTGAGTATTGCCTTAAGTTGCTTAGCTCATCTCGTTATTTTTTTGATCGCGCTTATGTCACCTCTTTTGAGCATCCTAGGGCCTTAGGGAAGGAAAAAATTCTTGATGTTTTAAAGATATTGGATACGTTTAACTATGTTGAATCCTGGGAAAAATTTTTGGAGTCTCATGGTAAATCAAGGTCGATTATGGTTTTGGGATCACTGTATTTTATTGCTAGTGTTTTCAAAGCTATTCATTAGCTTTTTCATCTGTATCTCAAGTACTTGGGGAAGAGAAAAACTTGAAATCAATATAGGACAAAAGGTTCAAATCTTATCGGATAAGGCCTTTAGAAGATTAAAAGAAGATAAATTTGAGGCCGTAGGTAACGTCATTATTACCTATGCTAAGCTGGCCATTTACGGTGAAGAGGCCTCTCTTTCTTTTAGAGATAATGTGGTTAATGTTGTTGGTAGTGTGCGATATATCGATTCCATTGTAACCATCTATGCTTCAGAGCTTACTTATAACTTTAAAACAGAGGAATTATTTGTAAATAATGGAAGGGTCGTATCGGATAATTATGTCATCTTAGGAAAAACTATAGTGAAAAAACTTAATGGGGAACTTACGGCAGAAGATGCAGAATATACGACTTGTAAGGATTGTCCGGAATCTTGGAGTATTTTTGGCAACGAGGTTAAAGTTACGCGCAACGAATACTTGAGAGTTAAGCATGCTTACATAAAGGCCAAAGGTACGGTTATTTTTTATATTCCCTATCTTATTTTGCCGATTAAAAAAGAAAGAGAGTCAGGACTGTTATTTCCCTATCTTTCGATGAGTAAACATAAAGGTACCCTATTTCAATTGCCTTATTTTTGGGCCATTAACCAAAATTCTGATATGACCTTAACTCCATCCATGTTTGGGAAAAGAGGTCGAGGAAGTGAGTTCCAGTACCGTTATTTATACGATGAAAAAAAGTGGTTTGAAGTTGATATGCTTTACGCTTCAGACCCTCTCTATATTCAGGAAGGCCGAGGGAGGAGTGATAAAAATCGCTACATTGGAAGTTACGAACATCATTTTTCTACACCTGAAATGTGGAACCACCATTTTTTTTTAGAACGATTACATGATTTGGACACTGTTCGGGATTTTGATTTTTATACCAAGGATAGAATTAAATCCCCGGATGTTGGAGGAAGTGCGTTTTTGGGGTTTCGGCGAGACCTCTTTCAGCTATCTTTAAGTGGCCATAGAAGACGGAATCAGGTTTTTCATAATTCTAGGGAGTTCGATCATAAGTATGTTCAAATTTTTCCTCGGTTGACTTTGTCCACATCACCGATATCCCTGTATCAAAAAGACTCTTCTTTCTTGAGCAATATTTTGATAGGCCTAGAATCCGACTATGCTGTTTTTAGACAAAACTATCCGGATGATTCTTCTTATATACGAAATGCTTCTCGTGTAAACTCAAGGCCTTACGTAAGAACCCAATGGGCCAATTGGGGGCCGTTGAATTTATCTACTTTGTCGTTTTATGAGCACCAATACTATAGCTTTGACAAATTGAAGCGAAATCGTTTTTTTTTGAAGAGCGGTATCTCTTACCAAACAGACATGGCCCTCTCCTTAAGTAAAACCTACGGTAAGGCCTATGTGAAGGAAATTCCCCTTAAAGATTTAGAGATTCAGGAGCAAGAAGAAGACAAAATGTTGATTGAGGGGATTCCTGTTTTTGAAACACGGTTTTCCAAAAACGAAATTTTTGAAAGTATTAACAGCTATATGCACAATCAAGACATCGTTTTGAAACATCATTTTTTGAGTGATCAAAAGTCTCGGGGAAATTTAGATTTTTATAAACAAATTGATCTAATGAACGGAAACGGGCAGTTTGATTATATCGATGCGCCAAGGTCTAAACAACACCTCATCCGGCAAAGAGAAAACCTTATTACACTTCCGCAATCTAATACAATTGAACTTCAATGGAATCATTCGCTTATTAGAAAACAAGTTAGAAACCCCTCTCAATTTTCAATAAAATCTCAAAATCACTTTAACTACATGAAGGTGGCCTATTTTGGAATATCCCAAGGATATGATCTCTCTTTAAAAAACAAAGAAGCTGAGGCCGAGGTTAAGGTTAAAGACAAACTGACACGACTCCATTTAAATGCAGAATTTCTTCAAGATAACTATAGTTTTAATGCACAAGAATACTATTTTCACGCCCTAAGAAAACATATTTTTCAAATGAATTCTAATTTTAAATATGATTGGGGACGTTTATTTACACGATATAACTACGATACGCTCTCTACTCTTGAAAGACAGTTTATAAATGTAGGTACGGAAATTAAATTATTTAATAAATTTACGTTTTTTTTCCATAGGGGATTTGACTTAAATGATGAGGACAACATAAGAAAAGGCCATGGGGTGCAATATTCTCCTACTAATAATTGTTGGAAAATTGATCTTAGGTATGACGAAAGTCCTTTTGAACGTAGAATTTCCGTACAGTTTCTTGTCAACTTTAATAAGAACCAATTTCGTGGTTTTGGTAGGAGCTTTACTCGATATAACGATGCTAGCTGAGTTTTCTAAGACTCGGGAATTATACGTTCAAAAGTTTTTGTCGTTTTATTTTTCTTGATACCGGGAACTTTGTGGACTTTTCCATGAAAGCAAATGTATACACCACCTTTAAGGAGAGTGGAAGCAAGAATGGCCTCGGGCACATTTTGAAGAGCATCACTATTTTCTAGACCCAAGGGCCTTATAGCACCCGTAAAGACAATGGGAACGGGTAGAGGGGAGATGAGGGTTTTATCGCAATATTCAGCGGAAACATCCATAGTATCGGTTCCATGAAGAACGACTATGGGAACTTTTTGAAGGAGTTTTGTACTGATAAAATTTTTCAGAAGCATTCGATCTTCATCGGTTATATCAAGAGAGTCTTTAGCAAAAACAGAGAAGATTTGAATATCCGTATAAGGGAGTCTTAATCTCCTGTCGATCATGTGTTCAATTTTGGGGCCCTTGTTTTTTAAATGACCGTCACTTTCATCATAAGTTTTTTCAATAGTACCTCCTGTACTAATGATGATAACCCGTTGATGTTTATTTAGGTTGTCTTCTGAAGTCATCGAAAAAGCTTAGAGTGTTCCTTGATACGCAGGAGCTCCATCTTCGTATTTTTTGTAAAAAGCTTCAAAATTTTCCTTGACTTGTTTGTGAAAAGAGACGGCCAATTCTTTGGCCTTCTGATCATAGTATTCGGGTTTTGCCCAGTTATTTTTTGGATTGAGCATACTGAAGGGAACTTCTCTCACATGGTGAGGTATCTGAAAAGAAAAAATTTCTTCTTTTTCAAAAGAGACCGTATCCAGTTCATTGAATTGAATAGAACGGATAATATCTCTTGTAATGTGAAGGGGAAAACGATGGCCTTGCCCATAAGGGCCAGCGGTCCATCCCGTATTAATAAGCCATACTTGAATGCCGTATTTTTCTAAGTAATGTCCGAGAAGTTCTGCGTAGACATTAGGTGTTCTCAGCATAAAAGGAGCACCAAAACAAGAAGAAAATGTGGCCTGAGGCGCAATGATCCCTATTTCCGTTCCTGCAAGTTTGGCCGTGTACCCTAGCACAAAGTAAAACATGGCCTGCTCCTTTGTCAAACGGGCCACCGGAGGAAGTACGCCAAAAGCATCTGCTGAGAGAAAAAACATATGTTTTGGAATATTTCCCCGAGCATTTTTAACAATATTGTTAATAAAGCTCAAGGGATAACTTGAACGACCGTTTTCCGAAATGGATTTATCAAAAAAATCCGGCATTCCTGTTGTTTCATTGAGAACCACATTTTCAATAACGGCCCCAAAGCGCGAAGAAGCGTTATAAATACAAGGTTCTGTTTCCTTGGTTAATTTGTAAGTTTTTGCATAACAGCCTCCTTCAAAATTAAAAATGCCGTTATCACTTAATCCATGTTCATCGTCTCCAATGAGCAAGGAGTTTATATCGGTGGAAAGAGTTGTTTTTCCCGTTCCTGATAGTCCAAAGAAAACACTTGTCTCCCCATTGGGTAACATACTGGAACCGGAGTGCATGGGAAGAATCTTTTTTTCAGGCAAAATGTAATTCATTACGGAAAACATACTCTTTTTTATCTCTCCGGCGTAACGAGTACCACAAATAATTGTGTTATTTGTATCAAAACAAGTTGCAATGACCGTTTCGGACCTCGTGCCCAATTTTTTTGCATTGACCTTAAAATCCGGAGCATGGAGAATAAGAAATTTTTCGTTATAATTGACCTTTGGAACAAACTCTTTAAAGAGGTAATTGGCAAAGAGAGCACAATTTGGATGAGTTGAAATAAGCTGAACCTCTATACTATACTCCAATTCATGACCAATACTTCTATTTGAAAAATAAAGATCCTGTTTATCTCCGTTAAAATATTCGAGGACACTTTTTTTGAGTTTTTTAAAAGTTTCGGAACACATAGAATGAATATTGTTATCCCACCAGATCGTTTTTTCCGTTTTTGAAGAATTAACGACATATTTGTCATTGGCCGAGCGCCCCGTATGTTTTCCCGTCAAAACGACAAGGGCCCCGTCCTTGGTCAATTTCCCAAGGCCCTTCCTGATGCTATGTCCCACAAGCGTGCTATTGGGGAGTCCCGTATAAATTTTTCGTTGTTTTTTAGTGAGGTCTATTTCGAGAGAAGAGAAAAGATCCATGAAGATATATCCCTAGATAATAGTTGAGTTGAAATATTGTTGGAAAATCATATGGCCTTGGTTTCAATTTTGCACTATTTTTTTTGTCTCGGAAATGGCAAACTCGACTAAATGGGCCAAAGACTTAAAACCTTAGCAAATATCAAACAGCTAGTAACGCTCAAAAAGGCCTGGGAGAAGGACGGAAGAAATCTCTCTTTTGAAGACCTTGACCTCTTGGCCGATGCGAGCGTTGTCTATAATGAAAAAGAAATTCTCTGGGTCGGCCCAAGCGAGTCTATTCCCTTGGGCCTTAGAGACAGTGACAAGATTGATTGTTCGCAACTTGTGGTAACTCCCGAAATTGTAGATTGCCATACCCATCTTATCTTTGGAGGTAATAGGGCCCAAGAGTATTCCATGCGTCTCAACGGTGCCGACTATCGAGAGTTGGCCGAGCGTGGAGGTGGGATTTTATCTACTGTAAGGGCCACGAATCAAACTCCTGTTGATGAACTCAGGACGCTGGCCTGTAAGAGAATAGATAGGATTCACGGCCTTGGAGTTGGCAGTATTGAGATAAAAAGCGGTTATGGACTCAATCGTGAAAAAGAAGAAGAAATCAGTTGTCTCATCAATGATCTTAAAAAACATTATGCCGGTATTGTTCAAATAAAAAATACGTTTTTGGCCGCTCATGCCGTTCCCCCCAAATATTCGAGTTCTAGGGAATACCTAACAGACGTCGCTCTTCCTCTTTTAGAAACATTGGCCTTAAAAAACATTCTCGATGCCGTTGATATCTTTCACGAAGATGGATATTTCAATAGGCAGGACGCAACCCTTTTGTATGAAAAGGCCCAAGAATTGGGCATCCCCATCAAATGTCATGCAGACGAGTTTGTGGACAACAAGGCCGCCCTCCTAGCATGCCATCATGGGGCCATTAGTGTTGACCACCTCTTAAAAACAGGAGTTGACGGCCTTAAGGCCTTGGCCGCATCCTCCACCGTAGCAACTCTTCTTCCGGGAACGGGACTTTTCTTGGGAAAGGATCAGGTGCAGGCCAGAGAGTTCTTGGATAGGGGAATTAAGGTCGCCATCGGTTCAGACTACAATCCCGGTTCTTGTCACTTTGACAATGTTCTTATGTGCGCTTCTTTGGCCGCGCCCCTTTATAAAATGAATATGGCCGAACTTTGGTGTTCCCTCACCCTGAATGCGGCCTATGCCATGGGGTTAGTTAATCAAGGGGCCGTTATCCCTCGTTTAAGGCCGCGTTTCAGTTTCTTCCAGGCCGAAGCGATTGACGAAGTTACTTATAGCTGGGGGAAAAATCTTGCTATTTGGCCGAAAGCAAATTCGGTATAAGGGATCGTAAATGAAGAGAAGATCGAAAAATGGAAAATGGATTCTGTTTATCTCAAGTGTGGCCCTAAAACCTCCAGGGAGAGGATGTGAGGCCACGCCCTTCGGCGAGAATGATTTGTGGCCTGAACAAATAGATTTTTCTTAAGATTCCTTCAGGGAGAGGATTCGGCGAGAATTTTCCAATGTGAGGCCACGCCCTTCGGCGAGAATGATTTGTGGCCTGAACAAATAGATTTTTCTTAAGATGGAGTATTTTGTTCTTCGATGTATTGCTTAAGTTTTTCAATAGTTGCACCTCCGGCACTTCCTGCGAAATAGCTTGGACTCCAAAATGCCTTTCCCCAAAGAAAAGGAGAAACTTTTTTCCAATGATATTGCCTCAAATATCTACTTGAAACGCCTTTTAAAGAATTTGCCATTCTTGAGATAGAGTGTTTTGGTGGATATTCGATGAGAAGATGCACATGATCGGATTCTCCGTTAAATTCCACTAAAGTTGCTTCAAAATCGTCCAAAACCTTCTCAAAATAGCTTTGTACAATATCAAGTAATTCTTTTGAGAATACTTTTCGCCGATATTTTGGCATAAAGACCAAATGCACGGTTAAAGCAAAGACACAATGCCTTCCCTTACGAATCCTGTCATTGCTTGTTTGCCTTTTCAAAATGAGACCAAGTATAGTTGAGATGATGAAGGTAGTCAAGCGAGCATACAAATACCGATTCTATCCGAATAAGACCCAAAAGAAGATGTTGGCCCAAACCTTTGGTTGTGTTCGTTTTGTCTATAATTGGGGCCTTCAAGATAGGAAGACGGCGTATGAAAAAACCGGTAAAGGTCTCGGTTACAATGAAACGTCCAAAAGACTGAAAGAACTAAAGTTTGAAAAGGAGTGGTTGTCTGATGTTTCAAGTGTGACGCTTCAGCAATCTTTAAGGCATTTAGATAGGGCGTATTCTAACTTTTTTAAGAGATTGGCAAAATATCCCCGTTTCAAGAATAGGGCCGGGAAACAATCGGCCAACTACATGAAGAATGGATTCACTTTTCGAGACGGCATTTTAAAGGTTGCGAAATTGGGAGGGATACAACCTGTATGGTCGAGAAAATTTTGCGGTTCCACCGCAGGAACGCCCTCATCGTTAACAATATCCAAAGATTGTGACGGAAGTTACTTTGTTTCGATACTGGTAGAAGAGAAGATGCGCCCCTTGGCGCTTGTAAGAAAAACAATCGGCCTAGATATGGGAATCAAGGATGTAGCAGTTGGTAGCGACGGTTTTCAATCGGGCAATCCGAAGTATACTTACATTCAAGAGAGCAAACTAAGAATGGAACAAAAGTCCCTGTCTCGTAAAAAGAAGGGTTCAAAGAATAGAGAAAAACAGAGAAACCTTGTGGCACGAGTCCACTCAAAGATAAGAAATTCCAGGAAGGACTTCCTCCATAAGTTAAGTACGGATATAGTTCGCAAGAACCAAGTGGTCTATATCGAGGACTTGAACACAAAAGGAATGGTTAGGAATAGAAAACTTTCTAAGTCCATAAGTGACAGTTCTTGGGGAAGTCTTGTAAATTTCCTTGAGTATAAATGTGATTGGTACGGTAGGGAATTGAAAAAAGTTTCCCCAAAATTCACGTCCCAAGATTGCTCACATTGTGGATATAGAAACAAAGAATTGCAATTAAGTATGCGTCGTTGGGATTGTCCAAGTTGTGGGAGTACTCACGACCGAGACATCAATGCGGCAAAGAATGTTTTGGCGGTAGGGACTACCGTGACAGCTTGTGGAGACAGTGTAAGACCAAAGGTACTTGTGCCTAAGGCAGTTGTCGGGGAAGCAAGAATCTCCTCCCTTTAGGGAGGGGTAGTTCAATCTACACACACACTTCAAACGGGCGTTTGTATGGCGGTTTTTCACTTGCCCCGCTCTTTTGGCGCATAAACCGTCTTGGTCGGGTAATGTAAAAAAATTACAAAAAAAACCGTTTGCCTTTCACGTTTTCACATTTTATTCTTAAGAGAAGGTTTTGTTTTTTTTAACAACAACATTTAATACATAAGGATATGTTTATGAAAATTTTGGCAACTAAACAACGACTCGCCCCCACGACTGTTAGAGTCGGTTATATGAAACACTACTTCTTTTGCGCATTTCTCTCGCTTTTCTTACTGTCGGGCTGTGGTGGGAGCAGTGGTGGCGGCGATTCGACCTCTTCGAGTAAAAAAGCTAAAGCTGCTAAAGCGTGTACGACTCCTATTCCCAACGGGAAGGGAGAACTTCCTTGGAATACCAAAACAAAAAAATATAGCACAACATGCAAAGTCGTCTCTTGTAATGCGGGATATGTAAAGAATACTGAAGGGAATAGTTGTGATGGTAAAACTAAAGCGTGTATGACTCCTATTCCCAACGGGAAGGGGGAACTTCCTTGGAATACCAAAACCAAAAAATATAGCACAACATGCAAAGTTGTCTCTTGTAATGCTGGATATGTAAAGAATACGGGAGAAAATACTTGCGATATCCCCGATACAGGGAAGTATGCGGATAGTTCAGGCGACGAGCAAAGTTGCGATGCTATAACCCTTGACCCTGGTGGGTTTAACACCTTTTTGCTAAATACGGGAGCGGTAGAAACGGCAACCGATTGCGGTTTTTCCTGCAATGCCGGTTTTTTAAAAAGCGGAAGGGCGTGTAACTTTCCCCGTAAAGGAAAGTATGTCGCCGGTTCGGGGAGCGAAGGAAGTTGCGGCGATGTTGGAGGTACCCTCGGAGGGTTTAATGAATTTTTGAATAATATAAAAGGAGTAAATACTCCAAACGGCTGTAACTTTTCCTGTAAACAAAATCATGTGAAGAGTGCATCGGACTATACTTGTATTCAAGGGACTTCTTGTAGCGTTGCCAACGGTGAGGGACTTCGACGAACATCTCCCGGTTCGTGCAAAGTCGTCGATTGCAATGCAGGTTATGATAGTGTTGCAAATCAAGCACGATGTGGACAAACGCCATCGGGGTTTTTCTCTCTCGCAGACGACAAAACCCGAACAACTTGCCCCGCTCCGCAAAACTCTTCTCCTACGAGTACTACAAGGCTTTCCTCTGCGGACGGCTGTTACACCTGCGACGGCGGTTATTTAAAAAACACGGCAAGTAATACTTGTGACTTTCCTTCAAAAGGAAAATATGTCGATGCAAGTGGTACCGAGGTAACATGCAATCCTATTACTACGCTTCAAGGAGGGGCAATCGCTACTTGGATAGGGGGTGCCGCCGCCGATTCGGCAATAACTTGTCCCTTTTCCTGTAGTGCCGGTTTCGTGAAAACCGGAAGGGCGTGTAATATTCCCGATACGGGAAATTATGCGGATGGGGCAGGGGGGATGCAAAGTTGCAGTACCCCTACAGGTGGGTTTAACACCTTTTTACCCAATACGGGAGCGGTAGAAACGGCAACCGATTGCGATTTTTCCTGCAATGCCGGTTTTTTAAAAAATACGGGGGCAAATACTTGTCCTATTCCCAGTCTTGGAAAGTATGCGGATGGTTCAGGAAACGAGCAAAGCTGCGATAACCCTACAGGTGCCACAGGTGGGTTTAAAGAATTTTTGACAAATACGGCAGCGGTGGCGACTGCTACCGGTTGCAATTTTTCCTGTAATGTCGGATTTGTAAAAAATACGGCGGATAGTATGTGTGAGATTCCCGATCTTGGAAAGTATGCGGATAGTTCAGGCGACGAGCAAAGTTGCAATAACCCTACAGGTGCCGCAAGCGGGTTTGACGTCTTTTTGCCAAATACGGGAGCGGTGTCAACTGCTACCGGTTGCGGATTTTCCTGTAATGCCGGTTATATGAAGGATTCCTCTGCTAGAGAATGTAACTATCCAACACCCGGGACTTATGTCAACGGGGGTACCGAGTCCTCATGTGATTCTATTACTTCTATTACGGCTGAAGGAGCGGCAGTCGCTACTTGGATAGCGGGTGCCGCCTCAATGGCAAACTCTTGCCCCTTTTCCTGTACTCCCGGTTATTCGAAGGATTCCTCTGCTCGGGCGTGTAACTATCCAACACCCGGAACTTACGCCGACGCTCAAGGTGCCGAGGTCTCCTGCACGGACATTATGAGTATGACGGGTTTTGGTTCTTGGGTTTCTGGAGCTGCCACCGATGCCGATTCCTGCCCTTTTTCCTGTGCCTCGGGTTATACGGTATCGGGAAGAGCGTGCAGAAAACCAAAAATGCTCGCCCTAGGAGAAGACACCAGTCGCATCCTTTTTGATAACGGTGAGGTGGAAGCATGGGGAAAAGTTAGTACCTCCCCTTGGAGAAGTCATATCAAGGAGAACTTAGGGGGTAATACTCCCCAAGCTCTTGTGTCTGGGGACTACCACCAATGCATTATTTTAGAAAACTCAGGTCAAAACCACGGGCGTTTAATGTGTTGGGGGGCAAACGGCGATGAACAACTGGGCGTTGGCGATACTATCAATAAAACCACCCCGACAGCTGTTACCGTCTTGGGAAACGATGGAGACGGCGACCCTTACACGGTCAAGTCCGTGGCGGCTGGAGGAGCGCATACCTGCGCACTCTTAAACGATGATACAGTTAAATGCTGGGGGCATAACTCCTCTGGGCAGATAGGAGGCGGCCCCGGTAGCACCAACACAATAAGCGGTTTGGCAGGCGACCCCTTAAGAGGCGGAACCGCTAGTCGTATATCGGCGGGAGGATCGCACACCTGTGCCGTCTTATCGGATAAGTCCGTTCAATGCTGGGGGAGGAACAACTACGGGCAAACAGGGGGTGGGGCTCCAAGTTTGGGCGTTAACAAAACCGCCACAGAGATTGCAATGGGTCAAGTGTTTTCTTGCGCCATTCTCAACGACAATACCGTCAAGTGCTGGGGAGGAGTAGGACAGGCCCGCTATATCGGGGTCGGTGGCGTTCCAAACTTAGGGGGGGGAACTGCCACCGGAATTGCGCTGGGGTCGTGGCACGCCTGTGCCCTCTTAAACGATAAGACTGTAAAGTGCTGGGGGAATAATCTTAGCGGTCAGCTTGGAGGTCTTGATGCCGATCCCAGTCGAGTTCTAAGAGGGGCATCGGGCGACCCCTTGGGCGGACAAACTGCTATTAAAATTGTAGCTGGTTCCGCCCACACCTGTGCCATTATGGAGTCGGATCATTCCGTTAAGTGTTGGGGATTAAATGTTGATATCTATGAAACCGGCTTTTACGGACAGATCGTAGGAGAAGTTGCGATGACAGGCGGAACCAACGGAACGGGAACGAGTACGGGAGAAACGGCAACGCTTACGACAGCTTCTACACCGACGGCGACGGCACTGGACTCTGATGCAAACGGGAAGGTTTGTGGTCTAGCACTTGCCAGTGGCGCTATTTTAATTAATAAGGACTATAATAGCGGAGGCAGTGCAACGATTTCCGCTGTTATAGATAGCATGATTTCGGCGATCGGTTCTTCGGTAACCATGGGGGGAACTAACATAACGTTGACTAGAAAAGGCACCAATAAAATAGAGGCAACCGTTAACTCTGCCGTCTTTGAAGGAATGACTTTAACTATCTACCACGACGATAACGGCGGAGACTGCACAACAACTAAAGTAGGAACTAATATCCTCATTACCGGAGGAAGCGGCGCCGCTATTGCTACAGGACTCTGGATTATCTCGGAGGACTATTCCGGATTGGGAGATAAAACCATCAATCTCGATAGCGTACACATTGACCTTGGAAATACCGGTCTTTCAAAAGAGGACATTGCCGATAAAATCGTGGCCGATGTTACCGGCGGAAGTTGGGTGGGTAGGCAGAACGTGGATTTACCTTATACGGCGACAAAACTTGACGGTTCAAGCAATACTAACGATGGTTGCCCAACCAACGACTTTTGTGTCGTCTTCAATCGTCTGTTCAAAGGAACGGAAGGGAATTATGGAATCCCCTTCGGAGATCGGGATTACGGAGGAGCTTTTGTTTTGATGACTGGCGGGTCCGACGGGACGGGAACGAGTACGGGAGAGACCCAAACACTTGCGGCATCTTCTACACCAACGGCGATAGCACTGGAAGAAGATGCAGGCGGGCAGATTTGTAAGATAACACTTTCCGGCGGAACTCTTGGCAGTCCTTGGATTGCTAAAAACTATACAACACCGCTAACGTACAATGGGGGAGGCAGTACGGCGATTACAGACGCTATAGATAACCTGATTACGGCGATCAGTCCCCCCGTGAACATAGCAGGAACCAATGTGACGTTATCTAAAACAGGCACCGACAAAATAGCGGCAACCACCAACACCGCCGTCTTTGAAGGAATGACTTTAACTATCTTCCACGACGATGATGGCGAAGACTGCACAACAAGTCCCGTAGCGACCGAGATTTCTCTTAGCGGAGCAAGCGGTGCCGCTATTGCTACAGGACTATGGGTTATCTCGCATGACTTTATTAGTGGGTCGGGAGATAAAACCATCAATCTCGATAGCGTAGACATTGATCTTGGAAATACCGATCTTTCAAAAGAGGACATTGCCGATAAGATCGTAGGGGAAGTTACCGGCGGAAGTTGGGCAGGTACGCAATACGAGGATTTACCTTATACGGCAACAAAAGTCCAAAATTCGGACAACTCCGACTGCCCATCAAGCGACTACTGTGTGGAGTTCACCCGAGTTTTTGCAGGTTCTGAAGGAAATGATGGAATCCCCTTATGGGATCGGGACTACTCACATTAAAAGAACATTAAAAAAATTTGCAACTTATAAAGAAAGGCCCTTGCTCTTGAGTCAACCCGTTTCTCCGTATCATAAACATCTCCTTGTGTTGGTATTGAGAACGGTGAGTTTCGAGGGTAGGGGCCGTTTTCTACGACTTGCCTTCGGAACTCCGAGACGGTAAACATTTAAGCACTGGAGAGTCAGGAGTTCTCATAGTGAACAATAAGATAATCGTTACAATTTTACTTTATTCAAATTTGAAAAAAAATTTATTTTCCCTCTGAAAAAAAGCTATTTCGCAAGAAACCATCATCTCAACCTTCAAATTTTGTTTTCTCTTAAATGAATTTCTTCAAGTTTGAGTGGAAAATAGAATCTGCGAGAAAAGAGAGGGTCAAGCAATATACCTAGGTGGATGCTTTGCGTAATTCCATGGAGAACTCCTGACTCTCCAGATAATAACACGACGCTTTAAATTAAAGAATTTGCTTTTGTTCAAAATTTTGCTATTCTATTCTAGTTCTAAAATAGAGCAAAAAAGAAGCATAAAGGATTCCTTCTGATGCCTATTCAAAGTTATCTTGTCTATCCGAGACAGGGGCAAAAAAACACCTTGGCGTCCATTCTAAATAGAACTGCTCATTGTCAAACAGTGGAGTCCCTCAATAAGGATGTTCTTATCCTTGTTACAGATACTTTGAACAATGAAGAGGAAGGAATTCTGCAAGAGAATCTTAAATTAATACCTGAAATACAGGAAATGGCATTGGTTTATGCCCAGGAGGATCAAACATAGTTTTGCAAAGGGAATTGGAGCGAGAAAATGAATGATTATCTTAATCGTCGGGAATTTATTAAAAGTATGGCCGTCGGTTCTGCTATCGTAGCGGCGAAAGTTCTTATTCCGGGTGTCTTATTTGCCAGACAAGAGGATTTTAAAAATCTTGGTAAAGTAAACTGGAACAAGACTCCCTGCCGTTTTTGTGGGGTTGGTTGCGGGCTCTTGGTTGCTATCAAGGATGGAAAGGCCGTAGCGGTTAAAGGCGATCCTCAATCTCCCGTCAACAAGGGTTTATGTTGTGTGAAAGGTTATCATTCTATCCAATCTCTCTATGCAAAAGACCGCTTGACGACAGCTAAAATAAGAAAAAATGGTATGATGGTTAATGTTCCTTTATCTCAGGCACTTGATCTAGTTGCCTCAAAAATGCAGGAAACTATCAAACAACACGGTAAAGATTCTGTCTCCATGTACGGTAGCGGCCAGTGGACAATCCCCGATGGATATATCGCATCCAAGTTTATGAAAGGGGCCGTTGGGACCAATAATCTTGAGGCCAATGCTAGGCTCTGTATGGCCAGTGCTGTAACCGGTTTTATGTCAACTTTTGGCATGGATGAACCTATGGGATGCTATGAAGATATTAACCATGCAGATGTTTTTATTCTTTGGGGAAATAATATGGCAGAGATGCATCCGGTTCTCTTTTCCAGAATATTGGATAGAAAATATCATAACAGAAAAATTGTCATTGTCGACTTGGCGACCCGAACCACTCGAACAAGTTATGCCGCAGACAAGTCTATCCTGTTTACTCCCCAAACAGACTTGGCCATTGCTAATGCTATTTGCTACGAAATCATCAATGGCGAAAAAATGAACGAAACCTTTCTTAAAAATCATGTCTCTTTTAAAAAAGGAAAAGTCAATATTGGATACGGCCTAGAGGATACTTTCAAGTTTCAAGATAAACTTGAAAGTATTGATTTAAATACAGTCAAAAATTTTTTAAAAGACTATACCCCCGAAAAAGTTGCAGAGTATTCCGGAGTTTCTGTAAAGGATATTCGTTATTTGGCCTCTCTTTATGCAAATCCACAGTTAAAAGTAATGTCTTTATGGTGCATGGGAGTCAATCAACATACCCGTGGGACTTGGATGAATAATTTAATTTACAATATTCATCTTTTAGTGGGAAAAGTTTCAACACCGGGCAACTCTCCGTTTTCTTTGACGGGACAGCCGAGTGCTTGCGGCACGGTGAGAGAGGTCGGAACCCTAACCCATAAATTGCCTTATGGAGTGGTTTCATCTAAAAAGGCCAGGGAAAAGGCCGCTAAGATTTGGAAGGTTCCCGTATCCAATATTCCCGATAAACCAACTCATCATACGGTTTCCATGTTTAGGGCATTGGATCGCGGAGACATTAGGTTTATGTGGATACAAGTGACTAATCCTTTTGTAAGCATGCCGAAGTTGAGAAGATATCGAGACGGTGCTAAAAAGAAAGACCGTTTTATTGTCGTTTCTGAAGTCTATCCCACTCCGACTACTGAAATCGCCGACGTTATTCTCCCCTCGGCCATGTGGTTTGAACGAGAGGGGATGTTTGGCAATTCTGAAAGGAGAACCCAGCATTTTGACCAATTGATTAATCCTCCGGGAGAGGCGATGAGTGATGGACTACAAATCATCGAAGTGGCCAAAAGAATGGGATATGAAAAACTTTTTCCCTGGACAAAAGAAAATTACGTGGAAAACATTTGGTTGGAATACAGAAAGTTTCACGATAACAAAAAACACAATATGGCACCCTATAATGTTTTGAAAAAAAGTCCCGGTACAATATGGCCCTACGTTGACGGTAGCGAGACCAAATGGAGATATCATGCAAAATATGACCCGGCCGCCGAGGGAGAAGGATTTGACTTTTACGGCAACCCCGATCGAAGAGCATGGTTTATTATACGGCCTTTTGAACAAGCGCCTGAAATGCCGGATAGGGAATATCCCTTTCTTTTAAGTACCGGCCGAGTCTTGGAACATTGGCATACGGGATCGATGACTAGGAGAATTCCTGCTTTACATCAAGCTGTTGCCAAGGCCTATGTGGAGTTTCACCCTGCCGATGCCAAGGCCATGAGAATTATTAACGGTACAAAAGTTAAAATTACCTCCCGAAGAGGCCACCTTGTCTTAAGCGCCCTTATTGATGAAAGGGCCCGACCGCAAAAGGGAGAGATTTTTGTTCCCTTTTTTGACGAAGGCCTGCTTATTAATGAATTAACACTTGATAGTTTTTGTCCTATTTCAAAAGAACCCGATTATAAGAAATGTGCAGTAAAAATTGAAAAAGTATGAGTGGGCAAAAAAAACAAAAGATTTCCGTTTTTTTGATCCTGATTTTAGTTTTGTTAATGACGTCCCTTGTTTTTGTTCAAGTTACGGTTTTTGATCTTTTTGAAACAAACAGGAATGCTTTTATTATTCAACAGTCGACAGATGATTTGTACCTAGAAGACTTTGGAGATATTAAAGCGGCCGAAGGAATGTATCTTAGTTTAAAGAATCCCACCAATCTTTTCCACTTTATTGATTCATCGGTTAAGGAGCGGTCCCTAAAATATTTTTACTCTCTTCGCGCTTACTCCGGGGCCCCACCAATCATTCCCCACCCTATTTTTGAAGGAAAAACCTTGACGGGTGACAATTGCCTTGGATGCCATAAAAACGGGGGATTTGCACCTCCATTTAATGCCTATACTCCAATCGTCCCTCACCCGGAAATGTTAAACTGTAGACAATGTCACAATCCCATTTATCAAAATTCTTTTTTTAAAAAGAGCGAATGGATAAAAAACATGGGAGATCAGAGTTTGGTTCATTTGCCCGGAGGCCCTCCTGTGGTCCCCCATTCTTTGCAGATGAGAGAAAACTGTCTTTCATGTCATGGAGGGGTGGCCTCTATAAAAGAGATAAGAACCACTCATCCGGAAAGAATCAATTGTATGCAATGTCACGTGGAGAGAAAAGTTAGTAGGGTATGGAAGAAAATATGAAATGTGAGTGGAGAGATGAGGTCTAAAAAAATAAACTCGGTCTTAATCTTGATTTTTCTTTTTGGAAGTTGTCATCCTGACCACTATAAAAGTATTCAAGATGAATTCGACAAACTTTCTGAAAATCAACAGATCCCGTCCGTTTCTGAAAAAAATTTTGATAAAAGCAATCTCTTAGAATGGCGATCTTTTGAAAACAAAAAATTTTTTGTTGAAAAGGTTTGGGACGAATCAAAAGAGCAGAGTTGCAAAAGCTGTCATCACGGTTACTCGTTAAAGGATATGACGGGGAAAAAATTTAAAAGGGCCCATTGGGACATTGTCCTCTCCCATGGGCCTTCAGAGATAATGAGTTGTCAAACTTGTCATTATGAAGATGAAGTTTGGCAATTTAATTTTGGGCAGAATAAAACAGTGACGGCCGACTATGTTCCAAAGCTATGTAGTCAATGTCATGCCAAACAAGAAAAAGAGTGGGCCGTAGGAAGTCATGGGAAGAGGGCCGTGGGGTGGCAATATCCAAGAACAATTTATACATGTACCTCATGTCACAATCCCCACAACCCATTTTTTGAGAAAAAATGGCCGAAAATAGCGCCTCATAGGTACCCTTAAATGTAAAGGAGGAATTGTGGAATTTTTGAGGAAAAAAATAAAAAGTTTTTTTTGTAAAAAAGATGGAATTGTAGAAAAATCTCAACAGACAAAAATAGATATTTTTAGCAAAAAAAAATACACTCGAAGAGATGTCATCAAAGGGGTTTCTGCCACCGCCGGCATTGGCGCATCAATCATGGGCGTCGGTGCAACGGCCTTATTAAACGATAAAGAAAAAGAAAATATTAAGCTCTCTTGGGAGGATTATTTTAAATCAAATTATCAATATATGACTGAGAGAGAGAGAAGGAAAACAGTCAAAAGATTAGAGCGTTTGGCCCAGATTAAAAGAAATGAAAATGTTGAAATATCAGATAAGGATGCTATCCCCGGTGTTCTTTTTGGTTACGCCTTTAACGTGTCCAAATGCCAAGGATACATGGATTGTATTGATGCTTGTGTGCATGAAAACAACCTTGATAGAAAAAGCAATATGCAATACATAAAAATATTTGAAATTGAAAATGGGTCTATCAGTGTTGATAAGGGAGATTCCCATTATTTCCATCAGGCCCCTCAAGATGGACGATTTTATATGGGCACCCAATGTATGCATTGTGAAAACCCGCCCTGTGTACCGGTCTGTCCAACAGAGGCAACCTGGAAAGAAAAAGACGGAATTGTTGTTGTTGACTACGATTGGTGTATCGGGTGCCGATATTGTGAGGCGGCCTGTCCTTATGAGGCCAGAAAATTTAATTGGTCGAGTCCGCAAGTTTCCACTCAAGAACTCAATTCAAAACAACATTATCTTGGAAACAGAAGAAAATCAAAAGGGGTGATGGAAAAATGTACTTTTTGCATTCAAAAAACTCGTGAAGGAGAAAATCCGGCCTGTGTTGATGCCTGTCCTACCGGTGCAAGAATTTTTGGCAATTTACTTGATCCAAACAGTGAAATTAGAAAAATTATTGAAACAAAGAAGGTCTTTAGACTCAAAGAGGATTTGGGAACGGAACCGAAATTTTGGTATTATATGGATTAAGCGATGAAAGAAAAATGTAGAATATTGATTTCCTTTAGCTGTGATTTGCTAAATTACAATCTAACGGGAAATCGTACCTATCATATTTGGATGGGATGTTTATCCTTTCTTATGATCTTTGGTGCTATCTTGTACACAAGACAGATTGAGCATGGTTTGGCGATCACCGGTATGAATGACAATATTAGCTGGGGACTTTATATCTCGAATTTCACCTTCCTTGTCGGTTTGGCCGCGGCCGCCGTTATGCTCATCATTCCGGCCTATGTCTTTTCAGATGTAGACTTGTATAAAGTTGTGCTTATAGGGGAGGGGGTGGCCGTGGGAGCTTTGCTGATGTGCTTGTCCTTTGTAACGGTTGATCTTGGAGGGCCTCAACGTTTTTGGCATCTCATTCCGGGGATCGGTCGTTTAAATTTTCCCCAAAGTCTTTTAGCATGGGATGTTCTTGTGATTAACGGTTATTTGGCCTTAAACTTGTTGATTCCGTTTTATATTCTCATAAACAAGTACTCCGGAGGCACCCCTAATAAGAAGATTTATCTTCCTCTGGTTTTTTTAAGTATTGTTTGGGCCATGGCCCTTCATTTAGTCACTGCATTTTTATATGCAGGACTCGTTGCCAGACCATTTTGGAACAATGCTTTGTTAGGGCCGCGCTTTTTGGCCTCGGCCTTTGCCGGAGGCCCGGCCTTTATTCTTGTTATCCTTGGATTTACAACAAGATTTAGTGATTTCAAAATTAGTGAGGCAATCTTAAAGAAGGTGGCCCTCATTGTAACGATTGCGGCCCAAATCAATCTTATCATGCTTGTAAGTGAAATCTTTAAAGAATTTTATAATATTACACATCACAGCATTAGTGCTGTTTATTTATTTTTTGGTATTGGTAGTAAAAATGCCTTGGTTCCTTGGATCTGGAGTGCCATTGTTGTTAATATTTTAGCAACATTTGTTTTGACCGTGCATAAACTCAGAAATAAGGCGATTTTTAGATACTCTGCCTGTATTTTGCTCTTTGTGGCCATTTGGGTTGAAAAAGGTATGGGACTCATCATTCCGGGATTTATCCCCTCTCCTTTAGGAGATATTGTAGAATATCATCCCAGCATTGTTGAAATAGGAATCACGATTGGGATTTGGGCCTTTGGTTTATTTGTCATTACGCTGCTCATAAGATCAAGTTTTGCCATAGAACAAAATGTTATTCAATACAAGAGCAAATCGGAAACCCGATAGATAAAGGATGATAAAAATACTCTCATTTTTAAAAAAAAAGAAACCAAATGAATTTCGACCCACAAAAAAAATGATGGAAGCGGCCATTCTCAAAGGAAAACGAATAGGACTTCAACGGGAAGAAATTATTGAGATGACTTCTTTGATGAACAAAAGTTTGGCAAAAAACAAGGTCGAAAAAATCGTAGACAAAATATTAACAAGCTAGGTATTCTTTGGTGAAGAGAATAGCTTGAAAAGAAAAATTTAGTATACGAATCATTCCTTATCCTTTTTACCTAAAGTGATTTTCACAATGGAAAAAAGGGCGAAACGGCGCAATTTGGAAACGAATGCGTCTCCCGTGTTTGGAGGGAATATTGTGATAGATGTCGAATCGGCCGCCGAATTGATCAATCAACATATTGTCAAATTGGGAAGACAAAAAGTTTCTTTGAACGATCTTGCGGGCAAAACTTTGGCCGAACCGATTAGGGCCGTAAGGGATCAACCTCCCTTCGACCGAGTGGCCATGGACGGCATTGCCGTTTGTTATGAAAATTTTCTCAACGACCACGCAAAAATAGAGGGAATCCAGCAGGCCGGATACCCCCCATTGTCTTTACAACAATTAAATAATGCCATAGAGGTTACTACCGGAGCGATATTACCTCACAATACCGATACGGTCATTCCTTATGAAGATATTTCCGTCAATAGAAATGTTGTTACCTTAAAGAAAGACATTGAATTAAAACGAGGGAGTAATATTCACCGAAAGGGGAGTGATTATAGACAAGGGACGCTCTTGCTCACAGAAGGGACAACTCTCACCACCACTTCAGTTGCTTTAATTGCCGGGCAAGGTAGTTGTGAAGAAACGGTCTTTAAATGGCCAAAGGTTGCCGTTATCAGTACCGGAGATGAACTTGTTAGGCCGGGAAGAGATTGTAAAAAATGGCAAATATGGCACTCCAATCTCTATGGCATTCAAGTAGAATTAATGAATATCGGTTTTACGAAAGAAGAATTGGATTTTTACCATATAAAAGATGACCGAGAAGAGATGATGATATTGCTGGCAAAAATTCTTGAAACACATCAAATTATAATTTTATCCGGGGGAGTTTCAAAAGGGAAATACGACTTTGTCCCTACTGTTATGAGCGACCTTAAAGTCGAGAAAATCTTTCATTGTGTCAGACAAAGGCCGGGTAAACCCATGTACTTTGGAACGGGATCAAAAGGCCAAAATATTTTCGGCCTCCCGGGCAACCCTGTTTCCTCTTTAGTGTGTACAAGAAAATACATCATCCCGGCATTACAAAATGCTTGCGGTATAAAACCTCAATACTGTTTTGCTGTTTTGAAAGAAAATATTTGTTTTAAAAAGAATTTTTGTTTGTTTCAGGCAGTCACTGTTTGTTTTGACGAGAAGGGGCGACTTAGGGCCTCTCCTGTTTTCTCGAACGGTTCCGGTGATTTTTTTAACCTCGCCAAAAGCGACGGCCTTTTACAACTTCCTGCAGATAAAATGATCTATAAAAAAGGAGACGCCTTTCCTTTTTTTCATTGGGCAAAAGGAGCATTTTAAAAAAATGACAAATATGATAGACAAAAAAAATGCCGCAAGAACTCAGTTAGTCGATCCTCATGGAAGACATATTCACAAACTGAGACTATCTCTTTTAGATGCCTGTAATTTTCGTTGTATTTATTGTATGCCACAAAATCCAAAATTTTTGCCAAAAGATAAACTTATGAGCAAAAAAGAAATAAAGATACTGGCCGATATTCTTGTCGGCCATGGAATCGATGAAATCAGATTGACCGGTGGAGAACCCACAATGAGGCCCGACTTTATCGATATTGTTGAGGAGCTTTCTGAATTAAATCTCAAAAAATTATCCGTTACCAGCAATGGAATTTTCCTTAAACGGTATTTGCCTTATTTGAAAAACACTAAATGTCAACACATTAATTTTAGCATGGATGGAATGAACAAAAATGTTTTTTTCAAAATGACAGGTTCAAATAAATTTGACAAAGTTTTGGACTCTGTTTTGACGGCCAAAGAACTTGGTTTTAAGGTTAAAATCAATGTTGTTGTAATGAAAGGATTCAATGACCATGAGATTGAAAGCTTTGTAGAGTTTTCAGGAAAATACAAGATAGAAGTCCGTTTTCTTGAATTGATGAGAATCGGTTCTGCTCGAAAAAATTTCGATCGACATTTTGTTTCCGCAAAAGAAATCATGAAAACTTTGGAGAAGATATCCTCTCTACGGCCTGATAAACGAGCGATTGATTCCACTTCATTTAATTTTAAACTCGACAATGGGGCCTTTATTGGAATGATTGCTTCGGAGTCAAGGCCGTTTTGTGGTGGATGTTCCCGTCTTCGTCTTTCTGCAACGGGAGATATCCATCCTTGTTTGATGATGAATCAAGGCCTTTGTTTGAGAAATAAAACAAAAGATGAGATCAAAGATATTTTGAAAAATACGATGGCCCTTAAACCCATTGACAGAATTTATGAGGTGGAAAGATCGATGAATCAAATAGGAGGGTGACCGTTGGAAGAACAAATAGAAGAATTCGGCCATATTGATAAAAAAAACTATCCTAGGATGATCGACATTTCCCTTAAGAAGGAGACTATGCGCTATGCCTGTGCTCGTGGTGAGGTATGGTTGCCTGAAAAAATCTCGAAAGTATTTAAAAACGGAGACATTCAAACAAAAAAGGGTGCCGTCTTTCAAACAGCAATTATTGCAGGGACAATGGCGGTCAAACAAACCGACCGATTGATACCCTTTTGTCATTCTCTTCCAATAGAAAGTATTGATTTTTCGATAAATTTTAACGGTGAATGTGTTGTTATTTTATGCAAAGTGAGAACTTCGGCCAAAACAGGTGTTGAAATGGAGGCCCTATTGGGTGTTCAAATTGCGGCCCTCACTGTTTATGATATGTGTAAGTCTTTTGGACAAGAAATAAAAATTAAAAACTGCCAACTTATTGAAAAGCGGGGAGGCAAAAGTGACTATCAATACTAAAGATCGACCTTTTGGAAAAAAACTATTCCATCCCTTGGAAATCTTTATCTGTGGTGACTCCGATAGTGGAAAAACAACTTTGATTGATAAATTGATTAAGATGTTTCCTCAAGAGTATCAACTAGGATATGTTAAGCATGATGTTGATAAACTTAAAAAAGATCATCCTTTGTTTTTATACCGAGAGCTTTTAGACTCGGATATAGTTTTTGTCGAAGGATATAAAGATTTGCCCGGTCCCAAGATTCTCATGTGGACACAAAATGATAATAAAAGTTATACATTATTAAAAAAATATTTATCAAATAATAGAAAAGATATTTTGGCCATTGTTGGTTTGAAACCTCCAAAGATAGGAGAAAATCTTCCTTGGTTTCATCGAGATAACCTCAATGGAATTTATCGTTTTATTCGCCATACCCTAGAATCCATTATTTCCTCCCGACCTCTTTACGGCCTAGTTCTAATCGGCGGACGTTCTACAAGGATGGGTAAAGATAAGGCCGAACTCTCCTATCATGGAAAATCTCAGGCCGTTTATCTTTGTGATCTTCTCGCTAACATTGTCGATAAAGTCTATATCTCTTGTCGATTTGAACAAAAAGATTTTTCATGCTTTGACCGATACGAACCCATTCCGGATCGATTTCTTGGTTTCGGCCCAACCGGAGGAATCCTTAGTGCTTTTCAAAAACACCCTCAAGTAGCATGGTTTGTTATCGCTTGCGACATGCCCTTCATCGACAGGAATGTTATTGAATACTTTGTTGAAAAAAGAAATCCCTATCGCTTTGCTACCTGCTTTTACAATCCGGAAAAAAAATGGCCGGAACCTCTTTTTGCTATTTATGAACCCAAGTCTGCTTTGAAACTAGGAGACTACTTATCAATAGGAATGTTTTGTCCGAGAAAAATTCTTACCAATTCCCGTATTGAAAAATTAAACCCATTGTCGCTACATTTTTTAAGTAACGTCAACACTCCCGAAGAATTCAAAGCGGCCTACGGCCGAATACAAACACAAACAAAGGAATATTTCTTGGAAAATAGTCTATTATGAAAATAACCATTAAATATTTTGCGGCCATGAGAGAGGCCGTGGGGAAAAGTAAAGAAATCATCAATACTACGGCGAAAACTCCCTCAGAACTTTTGCAACAATTAAAACAACGATATATTATCGACTTTAAAGAATCTGATTTAAAAGTTGCTTTAAATGAAGAATACACTCTTTTTTCAAGTCCACTGACAGAGCGAGATACGGTAGTTTTTATTCCTCCCGTGGCCGGAGGTTGAGGTTGATGTGTTTGAATTAACTATTGATCCCATTGAAAATCAGCGTAAATATTCGAAAGTCGGCAATCCTTCCTCGGGAGGATTTGTGTTTTTTGAGGGATGTGTTAGAAACCATAATAACGGACATCGAGTGAAATCTCTTGAATACCAATGCTATGAATCAATGGCCCTAAAGGAGGGACAAAAGATTGTGCAAGAAGCTTTTCATAGATTTGACATTCATTTTGCAAAATGTGTCCATCGATACGGACATCTCAAGTTAGGAGAAATTGCCGTTTGGGTGGGTGTATCCTCCTCACATCGTCATGATGCCTTCAAGGCATGTCAATATATTATAAATCATGTAAAAATACTTGTCCCCCTCTGGAAAAAGGAACATTACATCGATAAAGTTTCAACATGGGTAGCATGTCATGCGTGTAATCAATCGGTACAAACATGAAAGAAAATAACTATTATTTGCGACAAATCATGTTAAAAGAAATTGGTATTGAGGGGCAAAAGAAACTTAAAGAGGCAAAGATTGCAATCATCGGTGCCGGAGGACTCGGCCACCCTTGTAGTACTTATCTGGCGGCCGCCGGCATTGGAGAACTGGGCATTATCGACTTTGATTGCGTTGAGGCCGCTAATTTAAACCGACAGGTTTGTTTTACGAAAAATGATCTAGGCCGAAAAAAGGCCTTGGTGTTGGCCGAAAGATTAAGAAAACAAAATCCATTTATTTGTATTAAGGCCTTTGTTAAAAAGATTGTCTCGGAAAATATTATTGAAATGACAAATCGCTTTGATATGTTGCTAGATTGTAGTGATAATCTTTCAACAAAATTTCTTCTTCATGACTTTGCTTGGTCGATGGGAAAAGACCTTGTTCAGGGTTCTCTTTATCAATATGAAGGACAACTTCAATGCTTTAACTTTTCAAGAGATAAGAGACGGGGGTGTCTGCGTTGTTTATGGCCTGGCCATTCCAACGAAAAACCTATTCAAAATTGTTCTCAGGCAGGAATCATCGGATCTGTGGCCGGAATACTTGGGGCCTTACAATCTTTTGAGGCCGTTAAAATGATTTTAGGCCTTGGAGAAAAAAACAATAACACAACAACAACTATTAATTTATTAAACTTAGAAATGCAAAAAATAAAATGGAAGAAAAATCCTTACTGCCCCCTTTGCTCCGGGAACAAATCACCGAAAGATGTCAAAAAAGACCATACCGTAAAATGTGAAGAATATGAAATCAATAATCTTTATGACCAAGATATGATTTTTGTTGATATCAGAGAAAAATATGAACTTGTCGATGATGAAAAATTAAAGAATTATTCAATTATTTCCTTACCCCTTTCCGAATATAACAACTGGTACCGACAAATAAGCTCTGATAAAGAATATTTATTTATCTGCCAAAAAGGGATCAGGAGTGCTGCCTTGGTCAAGAAATTAAGAGAGGAGAATAAAACAAATTGTTTCTCTCTTCTAGGAGGAATGGAAAACGCTTCCTTTTGAATACCTTTATTCTTTGACAGGTTTATTTTTTTTAATCGCATTATTATACTCTCTTGTGGGATTTGGTGGAGGCAGCAGTTATATTGCTCTTTTAATTTTGTTTGAAGTTCCCCATACTACGGCCCCGGCACTTGCCTTAATTTGTAATATCATTGTTGTTGTATGGGGAACTAGGCATGCTTTAAAAAAAAAGAATGTGTCTTTAAAAGACATTCTTCCCTTTATCCTGCTCTCCGTTCCTTTATCTTATATTGGCGGAAACATATCCCTTGAAAAAGAGCTTTATCAACTACTGCTGGCCATTGCCCTATTTACGGTCTCTTTGAAAATGATCTTTTTTAAGAAAAAACAATGTACAGAGAATGAGCGTTGGACAATTTCAGGCCTTCCCTTTTACCCGGCCTTGATCATCGGAGGCCTAATCGGTTTTATTTCGGGACTTGTTGGAATCGGAGGAGGGATTTTTCTTACCCCAATCCTATACTTGCTTAATTGGGGAAATCCAAAAAAAATTGCAGCAACAGCAAGTGTTTTTATTCTGGTAAATTCTCTTGCAGGCCTTGCCGGACACATACAAAAAACCGATGGAATGGAAAATATCATTTATCATTTACCATTGGTTATAGGTGTCTTTTTCGGGGGGCAATTAGGAGCTTGGTTTTGTCATGTTCATTTAGTTTATCGAAAAATGGAAATTCTTACTTCTCTTTTAATTTTTGCAGTATCTACTAGGCTTTTTTTTAATGTTTTAAAATTGTGATAATGAACCTGTCCCTTTATAAAAGGGATCAAAAAGTGCCAAAAATGTGGGTTGCCTTTGCATGTCTGCAGAGTTTTGATACTGTAAAACTAAAGGAAAAGTGTGATTATTTTTCCAAAACACAGGAGGATAAAATGATAATGAATAATTTTAAAAAACCTTTAGAGAAAAAGCTCTTGCTTTCAAAACTTTTTTTCATGATTTCCCTATCTCTCATCTCAGTTTTACAAACGGAGGCACAATACATAATTGAAGAAGAGAATCTTCAAAAGATTATTAAAAGCGACAATCCGAACCTAGAAAGGATTCGTGAGATCATTGATCAAAAACCATGGATTGTTTTTGCTATAGATAAACACGGCAACACTCCTCTTCATGATGCTACTAGGTATGGACACACTGGCGTTGCCGCTTTATTGCTTGACCGTGGAGCGGATCTTGAGAGTAAAAGACTAAATGGTTCCACAGCTCTTCACTATGCTGCTTGGTATGGACGCACCGACGTTGCCGCTTTATTGCTTGACCGTGGAGCGGATGTTGAGAGTAGAAGACGAAATGGTGCCACGGCCCTTCACGATGCTGCTTGGTATGGACGTACCGACGTTGCTGCTTTATTGCTTGACCGTGGAGCAGATATTGAAAGTAAAGGTGACTATGGACACACCCCTCTTCACGATGCTGCTTTCCGAGGACACATCGCCCTTACTGCTTTATTGCTTAAGCGTGGAGCGAATATTGAGAGCAGAACTGACACAACCGGAGAAACTCCTTTTCAACTAGCAAAAAATCAAGAGATAAGAAACCTCCTTACTCGTGAGTACTAAACTCACGAGTAAGAAGAAAAAACGGCCCTAATTCCCGAAGGTCTCGCGTCGTTTATCTCTCCTCTCCCTTTCTTCAAACTCTTCTTGACGTCTTTCTAATTGCCGTTGACGTCTTTCAAGACCACGTTCTCTCTCTATTAAACGATATTCCATTATTCCAATGTCGTGGCCTTTTAAAAAGTCGACCTCAAGGCCTGAAGGACAAACCCCTCGATAGACATATCCCTGTCGTCCATATTGCAACCCATTTTCATAGGTGCAAAAATATTTTAAGTCCTTCGCTACGGCCTTTTGTGTATTGATCTCGATCGGCATTGATACCGTGTTTGACGCATGTCTTATCATAAGACGATAAGGGAGAGCTAGTGGCCTTGAACCGATGGGAAGAAGAAGTGGCAAGGATTCAAATCGCGCTGAATGTTCCTCTTGGCACCATTGCTCTTTGGAAAGATGCATTGCTTGTTTCTTCTATAAAAGATTCTATGACGGCCATAAGGCAGTTGTCTCTGGACGGCACTATACCTTATTGAAACACTTTGTTAAATAGAGAACTTTGGACTCTCAAGTTAGAGGAAATAACTCGATTATTTTTCGTCCGATTCATCCTCGAAATCTTGAAGATAGAGAGTAGCAAATTCCTGTTTCGGCCCATTATGTGCCACAAAGTATTTGAAGAGAACACTTTACAATTGGCAAGTATCAGGCCATAATCCAAATGCTTATGCCGCAACATACAACAACTCAAACGATTCTCTCATCTCGATGTAAACTCACTCCTATGATGAATCAATATTTCAAGATAAAAAATCAGTATAAAGATACTATTCTTCTCTTTAGGATGGGAGACTTCTACGAGGCCTTTTTTGAAGATGCCGTAGAAGTCTCTCAGCTTTTAAGCATTACACTTACTCATAGGGGTAAAATAGGAGAACATTCTATCCCCATGGCCGGCATTCCTCATCATGCAGCAAACTCTTACATTGATAAAATAACCAATCGAGGTAAAAAAGTTGCCATTGCTGAACAGATGGAAGATGCAAAAGATGCCATAGGTCTTGTCAAAAGGGCCGTTACTCAAATTATTTCTCCGGGCATGCCTTACGACCTCGACAAAACCGATTGTCGGGAAAGGAAATTTATTAGCTGTAGTTACATTAAAGAAGGGAGCTTTTTTATTGCGACCTTAGATTTTACTACGGGGGATTTCTTGGGAATGGTAACCGATCATAAAGATGATTTCCTTGAAAAAATACGACTCCACGGCCCAAAAGAAATGATCACTTATATAGGCCAATTTGATGATTTTAAAGAGACCGATATTCTTTTCAAAGAATATCACATAATGACGACCTACCTTTCAAAGAATTTTTTCCACCCTAAATATACCCATCCCTATATAGAGAAACTTATTCCAAGATATAAAAGAGATGATACGATAAGACTTAATCCACTTATCCTCTCTCCCCTCGGGGCCCTCTCTTACTATATCTGTACAATTCAAAAACAGAGCAATTTTTGTCACATACGCCCTTTCAAATTGATGAATGATAACGGCCCTATGAAAATTACCCTTCCAACCCTAATAGGATTAGAGATTCTTCCCAACTCAAGGCATTCCTATAAAAATTCTCTCCTAGGTTTTCTCGACAAAACCTCCTCTCCTCTAGGCCCACGCAAGCTTAAAGAACTTATTTCGGCCCCATCGAATGATAAGGAGGAAATTCTCAAAAGACAAAAATTGGTAAGTTTTTTCGTAGATTCACCTTCTATTTTAGAAAATATGAGAGAGCAATTAAAGTTGATTGGCGATCTTGAGAGGATTCTAGCAAAAATGTCAAAGGCAAAGGCCTCGGGAATCGATATATTGCGTATCGCAGATGGAATCAAAAACTATTTTTGTATTTTAGAAGATGCCAAAGGAATTCCTCAAGATATTCTCTCTTCTTTCACACCTGAAGAGACTGATACCTTGAGAAAACTCTATAAGCGTATTGTTTCCACTCTTAGTAGAGATACCGGCGCCTCCCTTGAAACGGGGAACCTTATCAGGGCAGGCCATCATAGAGAGCGAGATCAATCGGCCGAACTTCTTCGGAATGCTTCAAAGGAACTTATAAAATTAGAAGAAAAATATCAAAAGCAAACAGGAATCCGGCAGTTAAAAGTTAAGTCTAACAATGTTACCGGCCATTTTATCGAGGTAAGGTTAGGCCATATTTCAAAAATACCCTCCTTTTTTAAAAGGAGACAGACTCTTGCCAATTCTGAAAGGTATACGACAGAAGAGTTGGTCGTTTTTGAAAACAAAGTTCTTACGGCCAAAAATAATCTTGAAAATTTAGAGAGAGAAATCTTCTGTGATCTTGTGAAAGATGTAGCAAATCACTCCCCCCTAATCCTAAACCTTGCATCCAACTTGGCCCTTCTCGACACTTTTGGGGCCTTGGCCCTTGTCTCTCTTCATGAGTCCTTCGTAAAACCTCAAATAATAGAAAATAAAATAATAGATATCAAAGGAGCATGGCATCCTCTCATTAAAGAGTCTCTTCAAGATAATTTTGTCACTCATGACCTCCTTCTCAATGATGAAATATTCTTTGGCCTTATTACCGGTCCCAACATGGCCGGGAAAACTACGGTTATGAGAGAGGTGGCCATTATTCAAATACTTACCCAAATAGGTTCTTTCGTACCGGCCGAAAGTGCTATAATGGCCCTATGTGATCATCTTTTTTCACGCCTCGGAGCAAGTGACGACATTTTAAAGGGACAATCAACATTTATGGTTGAAATGAGTGAAACGGCCGAAATTATTCGTCACGCAACAGAAAAATCTCTTATTATTCTTGATGAAGTCGGGCGAGGTACTTCAACTTACGATGGATTAAGCATTGCTTGGTCTCTTGTTGAATATTTTATTGACCATATTAAGGCCAGGTCTCTTTTTGCTACCCATTACCATGAACTTACCGATCTCATTAAAAATAAAAAACAGGCAAAAAACCTTACTGTGGAAACTCTTAACCAAAATGGCGATATCAAATTTCTCTATCGTCTTATAGAGGATGTTATGGGACAAAGTTTTGGTATTCATGTGGCAAAGATGGCCGGACTTCCCCCAAAAATCCTTGATAGAGCGAAGGCCTTACTTCAACAACTTGAAAACAAGCAAGAAAAAGAGATGAATCTTCTAGAAGACAATGGTTCAATCTCTCCTTCGCCGGTTTCGGAACATTTAAGAACATTGGAAGACGACCTAAAAAACATTGACCCACTTAAAATCACTCCTATAGAGGCCTTACAAAAAATTTACGACCTCAAATCTCAACTTTCACCCTAAGGTTTCAGGAGTATAGAAGAAATAATTGGGCCTTACCAAAATGACTGGACACACCGTTATCCGCTGTCATAGAGTTGTGGGCAAACGCCTTCAAAGTGGAGGTTTCGGCATGGGGATGAAGGCAAAAAAGATTCTTATCGGACTTGAAAATAACGAGATGATCCCTTCAGAAGCGGCCATCGAAGAAACAAGGTCATGACTATGACAAGGCCTCTTCTCAAAAGATTACATATTTATAATTCCGATAAATTTGTTGCAAAACAAGTATTTCTTTTGGGATGTGTATTAGCATTACAAGTAGTCAGTTCTTTGATAGTAGTATCTCTTTCTGCCCGTATGCTTGGCCCAAACAACTATGGAGCATTGGTCCTCATTATTTCGGTAACAACACTAATTCATGGAATTTTATCAATTCCCGGAAGTACAACCGCTACAACTTATATCACTCGCAGTCTGTCTGAAAATAAACAAAATGAAGCATCAAAAATACTGAACTTCTGTCTGTCTCTTTCGTTTCTATTATCACTTGTTTCCTACATACTTATCACCTTACTCGTTCATACTGCCGAAAATTTCATAGCAATCAAAGAGAACCTTGTAAATGCCGTATTACTATACGGAATCGTGGGGATTTTTCTCTCCACGCAACCAACCTCTTTCGCCATATTAAGGTTATTTAACAAAATACCGGTGTATTTTTCCATTATATTTTTCAGTGTTTTAATAAAAATTGTCTTAATTGTTATAGCATGGCAAAGTGATAGAGGACTATATTCTATCATTTGGGCACATGTAATCGGGGCAATTGTGGAAGGAATCGGCCCATTGATCGCTGTTGTAGTGTATGCAAGACGATTTGGTATAGATAATTTTCTATCTTTACGGGTCATAAAAGTCCCCTCGGATATCATGAAATTTAACATGGGAGGTCTTGGCAAGAATATTCTTGGATATTTAGGAAACTACATAGATTCGATTTTTGTTGCCAAATTTTCCGGACTAACCGATTTAGCTTTGTACCACTCAGCAAAACAAATTGTCGACTTTTCAAGGCGACCTTTTCGGCCTATAATGAACGCAATGATCGTTGAATATAGTAAAAAGTGGTTTTCCCCTAAAAAAAGTCTTCTACGAAAAGATGTCTTGCGATTCACACTAGCGACTTTTATTTTATCTCTAGTTGGATTTGCAACTCTAGCAATATTTCGACAACCGATAGTAGATTCAATCTTTGGTAATAAATTTTCAGAATCAGCATCATTCATATTAATTATGATTCCCGGTTCTTTAATTGCAACTACGGTCTCCCCGCTTGTTATACTTCCTGAAGCTATAGGTAAAATAAAACCTTCATTAATAGCGTCTGTAGGAAGTCTCACAATATTTTTTATAGTAGCTTCATTTCTTGTTCCTCACTATGGATCAATAGGATTTGCTTGGGCAAATACTTTTCTCATGGGATCGTATTCCCTATTTCTTATACCGTTTATTTATCTTTTCTTTAAAAATATCGAGAGGACGACTTCAAGGGGAAAATACAAAAAAGAAAAAAAATTGGCAAAAGACTTTTATCTTTCACCCCAAACATTAAAACAATATCAAAGTAAATTTACTCGAGGAAGGCCTGTTCTAGACAATTATATTGATAAAGAACTTATAGATTATATTTTTAAAAAGTATTTAAAAAATAAAAAAATAAAAATATTAGAAATAGGCACATTTACAGGAAGAATTACAAAAATGCTGGAACTCTATACAAAAAGCATTACAGTTTCAGATACTTCTTTGGAAGTGTTAAATAATTTTAATTATCCAAAAATTGTTTTAAACCTAGCAAAGCAATATGATAAAAAAGGAAATGAACATTCCTTTGATGCCATTTTCTCAATAGGCCATCAAGTTAGTTTGAGTTCTAATATCATCAACTCCGTATCTATATTTTACAAACTTCTAAAACCAAACGGATTATTGGTTTTTGACGTATGGAACGAACTTTTATCAGAAAAATATGACCCGCCATATGTCATTGAAAAAAGCAGCGAAGATAAAATTAAAAAACTTCTTAAAGCTAAAGGATTTAAGTTTTTGGAATATCAACAAGGAGGACGGCTGGCGTATACTTTTCCTTGGGTATTTTATTTTTTTAAAACAAGCACAAACAAAACATTATTTAGATTTTTCTTGCAACTAGAAAAATTCATAGACTCAATGGGTCTGTTAAAAAAACGAGAACAAAAAATGATTTTCATTGCTATGAAAATCAAATAATAGATAAATGAACTACTTTGTATTAACAAATGATCCTGATCACGGCCAAACAGAAAATTATAAAAAAATTTTTCGTGAACTTTCAAAAAAAAATATATTTGTCACAACCGCTGTTTTTTGCACCTTAAAAGATGATAAGTCTTTTTTGGCAAGGCATTGTTTTAAAAATGAAACCCATACCTTAGATGATTTGTCGTTTAGAAAATTAATGTTATCTATTAAAGATGAAGGCCATGAGATAGCTTACCATGGATACTCTCAAGTAAGCGACACAAGAGAGGAGTTTTCAAAAGGTCTTGAAATATTTCATCATGTTTTTAAAGAGTATCCAAAGGTATACATAGAACACGGAGGTCACCCAAAATCTCATCCTCTTTTTAAGTGCAAGAAAGAAAATTTAGCATTAGAAGGATCCATAAAAAGGTCTCGTTATTTTGTAAAGGATTTTGTAAAGGAAATGTTTAGTATGATGTGGACACAGGAATACTTGATGGATAAAACACCTCATTTCTTACCTGTATCAAATATTTTTAATTTGGATGATGGTATCTTGTACTTCAAACGATGGAGAATGGCACATTTTAAAAAATGTCTAAAAAATTTATCCGGAGATGAAAAAGCGTTTGTGGGATATACCCATTTTGGCTACAGAGGATATCAATCTAAATTTCCCTTGATAGATATTTTTCATACTGATAGAAGATATGAATGGTGGAGTAATCAAAGATTGTATAAGACGGTAAGATTATTGAGCGAATCTCTAGATAAATATCGGCTAAAACCTACCACCTTATCAGGCCTTTTTACTCAGGAGATAAACAATGAAAAAATTTAATATTTTAGTTTTTCAACCGGATTTTAGTCAATATATCTGCGCTTATTATCAACATGATTTTGTGAAGGCATTGAATAACTCCCATAATATCTTTAGATACGGCCCAAAACTTAAAAGCTACAATATAAAACACAATATATTTGACGTATTAAAAATCTGCCCATTTAAACCTGATCTGATATGCTTTGCTGCCGGATGGGAAATTGAAGACCCAAATATTCCCGAATTCGACCCTCATCCATACCTCCAGGCCTTTAAAGTAAGTATACCTAAAGTCATGATACTCAATAAAGAATATAAAAAACTAGAAAAAAAATTTCAGTTTATTTATGATAATAAAATTCAAATAGTTTTCACCGTGCATCATTTTTATAAAAAATGGCAAAAGGATATCGATGTACCTTTGATCCATTTTCCTTTTGCAATAGATAAAACTGTTTTTAATGATTATGGAGAAAATAAAAAATATTCACTTGGATTTTCCGGAAATTTACACGAACAATATTCCGATATCAGAACAAAAATTAAAAATCATTTATTTATCACTTGGCCGATTAAAAGAATTAAATACATGAAACACAAGATTTTTTGGCGAGATCAAGAATGGGTCTTATGTCGGAAAAGGATACTACCTACCCCGGCCGGATATAGGTATGCCCAATTAATCAATAAAAGTAAAATGTGGATATCAACTCCAAGTGCTATAGATATCGTAGGGTGTCGTTTCTATGAAGTTATGGCATCAAAATCTCTTCTTTTTTGTGTCCGTCATACAGCATATGGCGACCTTTTTAAAGACGGCGAGCATTGTATAATGTTTGATTCTAATTTGAAAGATTTTGACGACAAATTTTTTTATTACCTAGATCATGAATCTGAAAGGCAAAAAATTATTGATAAGGGATATAACCACGTCATGGAAAATCATACATGGGAAAAAAGAATTGAACAATTTACTCACTCAATAAAGGAGCTTATATCGTGAATAAAAATTCTAATTTTTACAAAGGAAAAAAGGTCTTAATTACCGGAGGAGCAGGCGCCATAGGGTCAAATTTGACGAAAGTGTTGGCCAACCATGATGCGCAAGTTATTGTAATCGACAACCTTTCATCTGCCGAGCGATGGAATATACCAAACCACCCAAATATTCTTTTCGTAGAATCAGATATCGTTGATGAAGTTGCTTTAAAAAGAGTTTTTTTTGAAAAGCCGGATATAGTTTATCATTTGGCCGCATTTTTTGCAAACCAAAACTCTGTTGACCATCCGGAACATGACCTTAAAATCAATGGACTTGGCACTCTAAAATTGCTTGAATATGCGGCCTTAACGGGAGTACAAAGATTTGTTTATGCATCATCCGGTTGTTCAATTTATGGAAGTAATGCACCATTACCTTTGAAAGAAGAATTTATGTCAATGAACTTGAGTACTCCTTATCAAATTACAAAAATGGTCGGAGAATTATACTGCAATTTTTTCTACAATCACTATGGTTTAAAAGTAGTAAAAACTAGATTTTTTAATTCATACGGCCCAGGTGAAATCCCCGGACAATACCGCAATGTCATACCTAATTTTATATTTTGGGCCATGAAAAGAAGTAGTCTTCCTATTACTGGTAGTGGAGAAGAAACCCGTGACTTTACTTTTGTCAATGATATCGTCGATGGATTATTGAAAGCTGGATATATGGAAAATGCGATCGGCCAAGAATTCAATTTAGCATCCGGCCGTGAAATAAAAATTATCGACTTGGCAAACATGATAAATACATCTATTGGCAACAATTCCGGCGTTCGGTATGTCACTCGAAGAAAGTGGGATACAAAAAATAGGGTTTGGGCATCTATTAATCGAGCTCAAAATTTAATAGATTATAATCCTAAAACCGATTTTAAAGAAGGACTGAATTTAACTATACAATGGTTCAAAAATAACTGGAATCGTATAGAAAAATCTGCCGATTTTTCTCCGGGAACTTCCGCGGCCGTTCGTCAAATGACTTCAGAAAAATCAAGATAAAATTATAGGAACTCTATATGACAAAGGCCCCTCTTAAAATTCTTTCTATTTTTGGTACTCGACCCGAGGCCATAAAAATGGCCCCTGTTTTGGATATATGCAAGAGAACATCAAAAGTAGATATTTCGGTGTGTGTCACAGCACAACATCGTCAAATGCTCGATCAAGTACTCGATATCTTCGAAATTAAACCAAAGTACGATTTGGATTTGATGGTAAAAAACCAATCCCCAACACAAGTCATCGCCACAGCATTGCCTAAAATTGAAGAAGTTCTTAAAATAGAAAAACCGAACTGGGTCTTAGTACAAGGAGATACTTCAACAACCTTGGCAGCGACATTAGTCGCCTACTATTTGAAATTTAAAATTGCTCATATAGAGGCCGGTCTCCGTACCGGGAATAAATGGCAACCTTTTCCTGAAGAAATAAACCGCAAGTCCACAAGTGCTATTGCGGATTTACATTTCTGTCCCACAAAGTCTTCAAAACTCAATTTAATAAGAGAAGGAATATCAAAAGATTCTATATTTATCACGGGGAATACCGTGATAGATTCTTTACACTACATTATGAGAACCGATTCTCCGAATAATATTAAAAAAATTGTAAATGATAATGATAGACTTATAATTCTCGTTACTGTTCATAGACGAGAAAACTTTGGTCGGCCTATAGAGAATATCTGCATAGCAATTGAAAAAATTGCATTAAAGTATCCAAATATTAAAATTGTTTTTCCAATGCATATGAATGCTATTGTACAAGAGAATCTAAAACAAAAGCTTTCAGGATTAGAAAATATTAAATTGCTTGACCCGTTGGATTATGTATCCATGGTTCATCTCATGAAAAATTCTTATATCATATTAACCGATTCCGGGGGGATACAAGAAGAGGCCATTGCTCTAGGTAGACCTGTTCTTGTTATGCGTGAAGTAACAGAACGCCCCGAGGGAGTTCATGCCGGGATTGCAAAGCTTGTCGGCACCAACGTTTCAAATATAGTCAGATCTGTCCAATATCTATTAGAAGAAGAAAAAGAATATAAAAGGATGGGGAAATTTATCAATCTTTATGGAGACGGTAGGGCCTCTTCTCGTATCCTTCGTATCTTACTTGGAGAAAAGACAGATGAATTTATTGCACCAATATAGGTTTTTCAATATAAAAATTGAGAATAAAGTGATAGTTTAAGAGAAATGATAGTACCAAAACAAACATATATTATTCCTTTCAAGGAAAAAATTCGTTCCCTTGGCCCAAAAGAAATTTGTGAAAACCGGTATCGTTGTGCAGTTGATGTCCTCAGGGGTGGAGACGGTGGAGAACATGGAAAAATCCTTTATAAAACTATTCTTCAAAAGAAAACTCTAGGAATGGACAAACTTACAATTTTAGATATAGGAACGGCAAGAGGATTCTCTTCGATAATAATGGCCCGTGCCCTTATAGATACCGGCTTGGATGGTAAAGTATACACGGTTGATATAATTGATCATCATAAAAAGCTTTGCTGGCATGTGCAAAAGCAAAAAGATGATGAACCCTTGGCCGAAATCAATATAACTCGATTCCAAATATGGAACAAATGGTTCAAAAATGAATCCGTCAAGATTCTTCCCATGACGGAAAAATCTCTTAACGTTTTGGAAAAATGGAAATATGGGATGATTGATATTGCATTTTTAGATGGTTGTCATACTTATAAATCCGTCAAAAATGAACTGGAATTACTTCATCCATTGTTAAATAGAGGAGGTATCTGTATTCTTGACGACTATCATCTTGGTCTAAATACTATACAGATACCTTTCGTAAATTTTCTTTTTCGCATCGTAAGAAAAATTACAGGAAAAAATATCCTCTCAAATTTCGATTTTTTTATTGTCAAACAAAAATTTTTTGGAATTAAAAAGGCCGTTTATGAATTTATGAATCAATATCATGATCAATATACATTTGAAATCATCATGATGCCCTCCAGAATAGAGGGCCGTCAGAACGATGATTATTCACTTGCTGTAATCAAAAAAATAAAAAACTAGGTATCAAATGCATTTTGTCTATACGGCACCGAGATATCATACAAACCAACACTTTTCAGTAAAGGCATTGATCGATTCAGGGCATAGAGTTTCTTTTCTCGCACTTACTCGAGGACAAAGTAAAGAATACTCAATACAAGACTTGTGTCTCTTGAGTTTTCATATTCCCATGAAATGAAAGTTATCAGTAGGAAGTGTTTTCAAAGGTTGATTCTTTAGTTGCATTTTTTATCCATGTCCTTCAAAAAACTAAAATATTTGTCCACAGACAACTTTATGGAAAAATCCTGCGCTCTTTCCCTTAATACTTTTGACGAAACAGGGTTTTTTAAGGTCTCCAAAATTGCCGATGCAAGTTCTTTATGATTACCTACCTGAACTAATCGTCCTAAGCGGCCGTCTTTTAGAATTTCCCTAGGCCCACCTTGACAGTCTGTGCTGACTACAGGAGTCTCGCAGGCCATGGCCTCGATCAAGGTGTTTGGGCAACCTTCAAAAAGAGAAGATAATACGAAGACATCTGCCTTGTCCATCCAAGAGAAGGGGTTTTGTTGGAACCCAACAAAATCAACAGTATTTCTAATACCCAATTTGTCTGCTATTTTTTTAAGTTTATTTTCTTCTGGCCCTTGGCCTAAAATTATCAACCGAGAAGACTGTTTCAACTTTACAACTTCTGCAAACGCTCTAAGCAAAGTAGGTAAGTCTTTTTGCGGATGCAGACGGTTAACGGAGAGGATTATCTTGAAATCGGCAGAACCACTCCAAGGATGATTGACCGATTTTTTCGCTTGTATTGTAATGTTTGGTGATGTTACGGGATTATAAATGATATGCACAAGATGAGATACATTAGAGACATAGTTTTTGATATCCTCCGCAGAGTCTTGTGAATTTACAACTATAGCATTTGCGGTAGACAATAAGCGCCTTTGTATATAAATAAGAAGACGTATCTTCCAGTTTTTAGATGTAGATGCTCGTCTTGAAAGTATATTGGCCAATCGTGTGACTAATATTATATTTTTGACAAAATATCTTTTTGTAATCAAACCAATAATATTGGATATATCCAATGTCGTGAGTAGTATCTGAATATTTCTTTTTTTTATGTACTTTACGAGAATAAGGAAAGTAACGATGTATTTTATTAGAGATCGCAGGAGTCTTAATTGTGATAAAGGTAAATATTTAAAAAATTGTGGCAGCAAGGGCACTAAACGTATTTCTTTAGGTAAAGAATTTTTATAGTCTCCTTTCGACTCAATAACAATAAGGTCGATCAAAATACCTCTTTTTGCAAATTCGACTACGAGATTGATCATGGCCCTTTCTGCACCACCTCCGGATAAATCAGGTATAAAAATTGCAATTTTTGATGACATTTTGTTATTTATGTTATGGGGACAACTTTTCATAGGGCCTTTTAACTCCTTGAGAGTCCAAAGTTCACATCTTAGCAAGGAATACTCTTTATGTTTATCCCTAATCCGTATTAATGCGACAGGCCATTCTTTGGCAAAAAAATTTCTAGATTATCGACCTTTAGTTTTTTTTGAGAAAGGGATAGAAATGTCTGTAGATTGGTATTTAAAAAAGATTGAAAAAATGTAGAAGGTTGATTTTTTAGTATCGTTTTTTATCCATCTCCTTAAAAAGACTAAAATACCTATCCACAGACAATTCTACGGAAAAATCCTGCGCTCTTTCCCTTAATACTTTTGACGAAACGATGATAAACGCTATGTGCTGATTTTATAACTTCCCCTGTAGTGATATACCGCCTCCGGGTTCATTCACCCACGGCCAAAGCCGTGGTGCTCTGTTTCGGCCAGCCCACTGGGCTGGCCTCCACCACAGAGAGAGAGAAATTTTCTTGACAGCTACTTCAACTTATTTTATTTTGTTCCTAAACAAACTTAAAAAACACCCTGCTTTTCTGAGGAAAAGCACATGAAAAATCATACGACACACAAATAAGTATATTATCTATGAAGAAGATAGATTACCGTTCTGAAATTGATGGATTACGAGCTATAGCTGTTCTTGCCGTTGTTTTATACCATAGTGAATTTCGTATATTTGGCAAGACGTTATTTAAAGGAGGATTCTTAGGTGTTGATATTTTTTTAGTGATTTCGGGTTATCTTATTACTTTAATTATTTTGAAAGATTTAATTCAAAACACTTTTAGCTTTTTAAACTTTTATGGACGACGAATCCGTAGAATTGTTCCTATGTTATTGACTGTACTAACCGCATCAATTCCTTTTGCGTGGCAATATCTTTTACCTCGTGATATGCTTGAATATTCAAAGTCCGTCTTATATGCACTCTTTTTTCTCTCAAATTTATTTTTTTTCTCTTTGGATGGATACTGGGCCGTCGCAAATGAATTAAAGCCATTATTACATACTTGGTCTCTTGCTATTGAAGAGCAATTTTATTTTTTCGTACCCATTTTGATCTTTATACTTTGGAAGTATTTTGGAATAAAATCACTTCTATCAGCATCAGTTATTCTTTTCCTCGTCTCTCTACAAATGGCAGATTATTCCAGCTATACTTTTCCTGAGTTTAACTTTTATATGCTTTCAGGAAGAATGTGGGAATTGATTGCCGGAATGCTTCTGGCCATTATTGAAGTTTTATATGGAAGAAAAAACCCTGAATGGACAGAAAATATTTTACCAACATTAGGACTATTTTTAATTTTTCATTCCATCTTTTTTGCTTTTAGCAGTACCACCATCCATCCTTCTTTCAAAACTTTAATTCCTATTGCCGGAACGATGTTAATTATAAGGTTCTCTTCGAGTAAAGCACAAGGAATAGCTACTAAGGTATTAAGTGGTAAACTCTTAGTTGGGATAGGGCTTGTTTCTTACGGGTTTTATCTATGGCATTATCCTATTTTTGCCTTTGGTAAAATTATCAATGAAAACTTTACATACTATGATAAAATTGTTTGGATAATTCTTGCCTTTATCCTTTCTATCGCAACATATTTTTTGATTGAAACTCCATTTAGAAAACAATCAATTATTTCTACAAAGATGCTTTCTATAATTCTGACGTTTTTTATTCTCTTAATAATATCAATAAATATTTTTGTTGTTAAAACGAATGGAGTGGCAAATAGATTTTTTGGTATAAAAGAAAAAATTTTAATTAAAATGTCTGAATCCAAGGAAAATAAGCAATATGTCATTATGAAATACGATAAAAAAGTTAAAGATAAAGAATTTACTACAGAAAAAAATCAAAAAATATTCCTTATCGGTGATAGCTATTCCCAAGATTTCTACAATATGCTTTCTGAAAACAATATACTAAAAGGTATTAATATTATTGCCCATTACATAAACGTGGACTGTTACAATGTCGTTGCTTCTAGAAAAGATATTGAAAAAAAATTATTACAAAAACATAGAAAAAAGTGTTTAGGCACAAAGCGTATTGGAGACAAAGAAGTTAATAAGAAAATTCGCCAATCAGATGGCGTTATTCTTTCTAGTAGTTGGACTGATTATCCTGGAAAACATATTTTAGAAACTGTTAAAGCAATCAAAGATATGGGGATTGATAATATTTTAGTTCTTAGCTCAAAAAAACCTGCTTCTTTGAATTTGGGACAGTGGAGAAAACTAGATAAAAAACAACTTCGTGTTTATAACCAAACTGTCGAAGAAAGGGCAATCAATACTTTTATGAAAAAACAAAATATTCTCGGTTATTTAGATATGAACAGCTTGATATGTAGTGAAGGAAAGTGTCCGTTGTTAACGCCACAAGGTTTTTTAATTTCTTATGATGGATCTCATCTTACTCAAGAAGGGGCGAAGTTTTGGGGTAAAAAGATGGTAAAATCTAAAGTTTTTGTTGATTTTTTGAATAAATTGTAATAGTTTGGACTCCGTAATCTTTTTTGGCAATTTATTTCTTGTTTTCATAGAGAAATGCTCTTTGCATCATACTGGGAATCTCTGAATAATCTTTATGTGGGTAAAGATAAACAGTCGATTAGACCAGCGATTCTCTGTTTGAATTCCCCCCTAAAGAATTAAGTTTGCTAAAAAATTACAATTTTTCCCACTTTAATAATTTTTTCTTCAATTTTTGCATTAAATTTCGGCCGCGTTTTTCTTTTGAAGAAGTTTTGGTAAAAATCTCGAACATATCTTTGATGACCTTAGAATCTATTGGTCTATTGCCGAATTTCCTATAAAGGTATGTACTTCGCAGATATCCCAAGTTCACAAATAATCCATCTTGAACCATGCCATCGCTTAAAACCCCGACAAAGTTATCTCTCTCTTGTCATGAGAAATTATGCTGTCTTCCGCTACTGTACGGAGCGTCGACCTTTGTCTCGATAGAAATTACGGGGCCAAACACGTTCACTTCCGTTACGGCCTGGTTCATTGATTCACTCGGCCTCATTTATTTTGTCGCCTCCATAAATGCGAGTGTTTCTTCAAGAGTGATGACCTCTCTTTCTCTTGGTTGGATTTTCATCAAGGACTTGTCCAAAAATAACTTAGACACTTAAATAAGATTACATCGGTAACTCAATTAATCCAAAGTGTCCAAGTTATTTTCGGACGACTCCCAACCGGATTATTTGTGCTTTGCTTGGCGCAGATACGGTTCTCTTCCTTTTTTGTTCACTCCCCTTGGCCGTTCTTTGCTTTTTTTGAGAAAGGGATAGAAATGTCTGTAGATTGGTATTTAAAAAAGATTGAAAAAATGTAGAAGGTTGATTTTTTAGTATCGTTTTTTATCCATCTCCTTAAAAAGACTAAAATACCTATCCACAGACAATTCTACGGAAAAATCCTGCGCTCTTTCCCTTAATACTTTTGACGAAACAGGGTTTTTTAAGGTCTCCAAAATTGCCGATGCAAGTTCTTTATGATTACCTACCTGAACTAATCGTCCTAAGCGGCCGTCTTTTAGAGTTTCTCTAGGCCCAGTTTGACAGTTGGTGCTGACCACAGGAGTGCCACAGGCCATGGCCTCGACCAAGGTGTTTGGAAGGCCTTCATAAAGAGAAGATAATACGAAGACATCTGCTTTGGCCATCCAGGAGAAGGGATTTTGTTGGAACCCAACAAAATCAACAGTATTTCTAATTCCCAATTTGTCTGCTATTTTTTTAAGTTTATTTTCTTCTGGCCCTTTACCTAAAATTATCAACCGAGAAGACTGTTTTGACTTTACAATTTCTGCAAACGCTCTAAGCAAAGTAGGCAAGTCTTTTTCTGGATCCAAGCGGTTAACGGAGAGGATTATTTTGAAATCGGCAGACCCAATCCAAGGATGATTTACCGATTTTTTCGCTTGTATTGTAATGTTTGGTGATGTTACGGGATTATAAATAATATGAACAAGATGAGATACATTCGATAAATGGACTTTTATATTCTTCGCAGAATCTCGTGAATTTACAACTATAGCATTTGCCGTAAGCAATAAGGGCCTTTGTATATAAATAAGAAGACGTATCTTCCAGTTTTTAGATGTAGATACTATACTTGAAAATGTATTGGGCAATCGTGTGACTAATATTATATTTTTAACAAAATATTTTTTTATAATCAGACTAATAATATTGGGCATAGGCAATGTCGTGAGTAGTATCTGAATATTTCTTTTTTTTATGTACTTTACGAGAATAGGGAAAGTAACGATGTATTTTAGAGGTCGCAGGAGTCTTAATTGTGATAAAGGTAAATATTTAAAAAATTGTGGCAGCAAGGGCACTAAACGTATTTCTTTAGGTAAAGAATTTTTATAGTCTCCTTTCGACTCAATAACAATAAGGTCGATCAAAATACCTCTTTTTGCAAATTCGACTACGAGATTAATCATGGCCCTTTCTGCACCACCTCCGGATAAATCAGGTATAAAAATTGCAATTTTTGATGACATTTTGTTATTTATGTTATGGGGACAACTTTTCATAGGGCCTTTTAACTCCTTGAGAGTCCAAAGTTCACATCTTAGCAAGGAATACTCTTTATGTTTATCCCTAATCCGTATTAACGCGACAGACTATTTACCCAATGTGGCCGTAAGACCTCTCCCTATCAGGGAGAGGATATGACGCCACGCCCTTCGGCGAGAATAAAAAAAGTATCAGAGGTTCCCGACATGATGCAAAGAGCATTTCTCTATGAAAACAACAAATAAATTGCCAAAAAAGATTACGGAAATGGCCATTCAAAAAATGCAATTTCCATAGGGGAAGCAAAAAACGTCGGGAGCTTCTGAAAAAGTATTGCCTTTTGGGCAATATCATAATACATTGAATTTGTCGGAACAAAAACCGACCTACCGTAGGGACTACGGGATGTAAAGCTCGTGGAGACGGTGTAAGACCTAGAAACTTGCGTTCTAGGCGTTTGTCGGTGAAGCAAGAATCTCCTTCCTTTAGGGAGGGGTAGTTCAATAGAGTAGAATAGTTCCTCAATCTTAAATCTTAACAATAAAGGAGAGGAAATCATGGCCGTACCGAAAAAAAAGACAAGTCCTTCAAGAAGAAATATGAGAAGGGCGGGGCAACATCATAAACTTCACAGCAAAAGCGTGATGATTGACCCGAAAACAGATGAATACACATTGCCTCACAGAATTTCACCTTCAGGCCATTATAAGGGTATTCAATGTTTTGAATTGAGAGATAGAAACAAAGAGAGTGAAGAAGAGAGAAAAGACTCTTAAACGGTATGCCTACGCCCTTTCCTAAAAGCAAAATTAAGGCAACGGGGATCTATCTTCCCAAAAAAATTTTGACAAATTGTGACCTTGAGAAAATTGCCGGTGTCAGTGACAAGTGGATTTTTGAACGCACGGGTATCCGCAAGAGACACATTAGTTCTCTTGAAAACGGAGAATGGCCCACAGACATGGCCTATTACGCTACACTAGATATCCTAAAAGAGAGTGGGTTTGATGCAAATAGTATTGATATGATTCTTTTTGCCACGTTAACCCCTGATTGGAAATTTCCCAGTTCGGCCTGTATTCTTCAACGAAAACTTGGTATGACTAATAAATGTCCCTCCTTTGATATTTCTGCGGCCTGTTCCGGATTTGTCTACGGTATGTGCCTTGCTGATGCTTTGATTAAAGTTGGTACGGCCAAAAATATTCTTATCATCGGAAGTGAAATGCTCAGTCGAGAGATCAACTGGAGTGATAAAAATACCTGTGCTATTTTTGGTGACGGGTGTGGGGCCTGTTTGATGGGCAAAAATGAAGATGATGATGCCAGTGAAATCTTGGCCGTCCATTTAAATGCCGATGGAAGAAAGGCAGACTTTCTCTCTCAACCCGTTGGGGGGGCCGTTTCCCCCGTAACAAAAGAGCATTTGGAAAAGAAAAATTCGTCTCTCATCATGAAAGGTAAAGAAATGTTTAAAGTGTCCACGAGAACCCTTGCAGAAAATGCCAAGATTGTGACGGATAAGGCCGGATTCAACTTAGAAGATATCTCTTGGTTCGTTCCCCATCAGGCCAATGCCAGAATTATAGAGACCACGGGAAAACTTATGGGTATTCCCCAAGAAAAAGTTGTTATGAATATAGATAAATATGCTAACACTTCGGCCGCCACTGTTCCTATCGCCTTTCACGAGGCCGTCCAAGACGGAAGAATTCAAAGGGGTGACCTCGTTATTCTCGACGCCTTTGGAGCGGGGTTAACTAGTGCGGCCATTCTCCTGCGCTACTAAAAAAGAGGAATGTGATGACTCGTTCAATAGCTCTTCTCTTTCCCGGACAAGGACCTCAATACGTAGGTATGGGGAGTTCCCTTATAGGAACCTCTTTTGAAAAGTATCTAAATAGGGCCGATGATGTTCTAGGTTACTCTTTAAAACAACTTATGTTAGAAGGCCCAGAAAAAGATTTAACTCTTACGCAAAATGCTCAACCGGCCATCTTGGCCTATTCAACCGCCTTATTCTATAAACTCTCTGCATTTCTAAAAGACGGAGAGATCAAAAGAGTTCTCGGCCACTCTGTTGGAGAATATGCGGGACTTGTGGCCGCGGGGTCTCTTTCCTACGAAAATGCCCTTTTGGCCGTTCACAAACGAGGGGTCTATATGCAGGAAACAGTTACCGAAGGCGAAGGGGCCATGTACGCTATTCTCAAAGTGCCCGAAAAAACAATAGAAACGGCCTGTAGAGAAATCGGTGGGGTTATGCCGGCCAATTATAATAGTCCCCAACAAATTGTTATATCAGGAGAGAAAGATTCCTGTAAAAAGGTCGTGACCTTTATTAAAAATCACTACCCTCATCCCTTCCGCGCCGTCAAACTCCAAGTTTCGGCACCATTTCACTGCTCTCTTATGAAACCGGCCGCCGAAAAACTAAAAACCTACTTAAAAAATCTTCCTATTAGACCCAATAATATTTCTTATGTTGCCAATGTCAATGCCTGTGAGTACCCTATCGGAACATGCGAAGAGACGATAAGAGAGAACCTCTACAAACAGATTTGGAAGAGTGTTTTATGGTCTCAAAGTTTTCAAACTCTCCCCGAAGATCTTATCTGTTTAGAATGTGGGCCGGGGAAAGTTCTAACGGGACTTGCAAAAAAGATGCGTCCAAAGATGTCCGTTTTTCCCTTAGATAAGAAAGATTCTTTAAGAGAATTCCTATGACGGCAGTTTTTAGTGACCTCAAAGGAAAGGTTGTCCTTATTACCGGGGCCACTCGGGGCATCGGCAAAGAAGTGGCCTTAACATTGGCCGGACAAGGTTGCCATATCGTCTTTAACTATCGAAGAGGCAAAGAGGACACTGCCGATGATCTTTGCAAACTCTTGCAAGCAAAAGGTGCCTGTAATGTTCACGCTTTAAATTTTGATGTCACCGATAGTACAGTTCTCAAAAACATTCTTTCTTCTTTTGGTAAAAATGTTGCCCCTATCTCCGGTTTGGTCAACAATGCGGGTATTTGCGAAGATCAACTTCTGTTACGCCTTAAGGAACAGGATTTAAGAAAAACGCTGGAAACTAATCTTATAGGGAGTATTCTTGTGGCCCAGGCCCTATCGCGAGGATTTTTGAAAGGCCCTAACTCTTCTATTGTAAACATAAGTTCCGTAATAGGACTCATGGGAAACTCAGGGCAAATAAGCTATGCATCTTCAAAAGCGGGCCTTATTGGATTCTCAAAATCTTTGGCAAAAGAAATGGCCTCTAAAAACGTACGATGTAATGCCATATGTCCCGGATTTATTGCTACGGAAATGACTAATTCCCTAGATGAAGCAACCAGAGAACGCTATCTTTCAACCATCCCTCTCAAACGCTTCGGGTCTTGTTCAGACGTGGCCAATCTTGTAGCGTTTTTTTTAAGCAATGCATCTTCCTATATTACGGGAGAAGTGGTAAAAATTGATGGAGGATTATACACATAAAGGAGTCATCGCAAATGAAAGAAAAAGTGATCCAACTCATCGCTGATGAAATGAAAATTGACACTAGTAAGATTACAATGGAATCGATCTTTGTTGACGACCTCAATTGTGATTCACTAGACCTTGTAGAACTCATCATGAAAATCGAAGATGAATTTGACATTGAGATTCCGGAAGAAGAGGCCAGAGGCCTAAAAACGGTTTCCGATGTTGTAAGTTACTTGAAAAAACATAAATCTTAACAAGTATCCTTTCTATGAAAATAAAAAAAGTGGCTGTTACAGGTATGGGGGCAATTTGTAGTTTAGGTCATCATCTCGAAGATATTTGGAAAAAAATTGTTGCAGGCAAATCCGGAATTTTTCCCATAGAAAAGGCCCCTTGTATTGGTATTGGAGGTCAAGTCCAAGACTTCTCTCTCGACACGGCCATTATGGAGGCAAAAGATCAACCTCGTTACGACCGCTTTCTCCACTTTTCCCTCCACGCTACAAACGAGGCCTTAAAACAGGCCGGCCTTGATTCCCGGAAAGATTATCCTCCCGAACGAATGGGTGCTATTATCGGCGTGGGAATGGGAGGACTTCCCTATATAGAAAAAAATTACGAGCGTTTTTTACACAAAGGGTCTAAAAAGGTTTCTCCATTTTTCATCCCATCAACCATTCCCAGTATGGCCTCAGGTATTTTAGGTACGACCTTTGATTTGAAGGGTATAAACTTTACTGTTTCAAGTGCTTGTGCTTCTGCTGCCCACGCTTTGTCTCAGGCCTTTACCGAGATCGCTTTACAACGGCAAGATGTGATGGTTTCCGGAGGTTGTGAAAGTGTTTTTTCTGCTTTACCTTTTAGTGCTTTTACCAATATGAAGGCCCTTTCCAGAAATGTGGAAGACCCTACTAAGGCAAGCCGTCCATTTGACAGGGATCGAGATGGGTTTATTATGTCCGAGGGGGCCGGAATTCTCATCTTAGAGGACTACGACAAGGCCCGGGCCAGAGGGGCCAAGATTTTTGCTCAACTGGTGGGGCACGGCTCAACTTGTGACGCCCATCATATTACGGCCCCTCATCCTCGGGGAGAAGGGGCCTTGCGGTGTATGAAACAGGCCTTGGAAAGTGCTTCCATTTCTGCCGAGGCCGTAGGCCATATCAACGCCCATGGTACTTCCACTCCCCTTGGAGATGCCATTGAAATTAAGGCCGTACGGGAGGTTTTTGGAAAACATGCCTTGAAGATTAAGTTGAGTTCTACTAAGTCCATGATAGGACATTGTCTCGGTGCGGCCGGAGGCCTAGAATCAATTTTTTGCATCAAGTCTCTTTGCACAGGTATCATCCCTCCTACGATAAATCTTCAAAACTTAGACGAAAATTGTGAAGGGGTTGACCATGTGGCCAATACGGCCCAAAAATCCTCTTTTGAATACGCCTTAAATAATTCTTTTGGTTTTGGAGGAACAAATTCCTCCCTTATTTTTAAAAAGTCTCTATCGTGACCTTTCACCCACTTGCCACAGGCCTCTCATCCATGGACGGAGATGTCTACAAACTTATTAAAAGTGAAAGAAGACGCCAAGAGGATGGGCTTGAAATGATCGCTTCGGAAAACTATACCTCAAAGGCCGTTATGGAGGCCCAAGGAAGTATTCTCACCAACAAATATGCAGAGGGACTTCCTACAAAGCGTTATTACGGAGGTTGTGAATTTATCGATACTATTGAAAACAAGGCCATTGAAAGAGTGACGAAGCTTTTTGGAGCAAAATTTGCGAATGTTCAGCCTCACTCAGGAAGTCAGGCCAACATGGCCTGTTATTTTGCCCTTCTTAATCCCGGGGATAAAATTTTGGGTATGAACTTGTCTGAAGGCGGACATTTAACCCATGGACATCCTGCAAATTTTTCCGGAAAGCTTTTTGAAGTTGTCTCCTATGGCGTCGATGAAAAAACGGAAATTCTTGATTATGAGCGTATCCGTGAAACGGCCTTGAAAGAAAGACCTAAAGTGATTGTGGCCGGTGCCAGTGCTTACCCTAGATTCATTGATTTTCATATTTTCAGAGAAATTGCCGATGAAGTTCAGGCCTTTCTTTTTGTAGACATGGCCCATATTGCAGGCCTTGTGGCCACAGGACTTCACAATTCACCTCTACCCTATGCCCATCTAACGGCCTCTACAACCCATAAGACCCTTCGGGGTCCCAGAGGAGGAATTATTTTGGCCGACGATGAGAAGCTGGCAAAAAATGTCAATTCCCAAGTTTTCCCCGGTATCCAGGGAGGGCCGTTAGAACATGTAATTGCGGCCAAGGCCGTATCTTTTCAAGAGGCCCTTGACCCTAGTTTTAAAGATTATCAACAGAGGGTTGTGCACAACGCAAAGGCCATTAGCAACAGATTATTGGAAGAGGGGGTCGAACTTGTTTCGGGAGGAACAGATAATCATCTTATCCTCGTCAAGACGAACTCTTTCGCTCTTTCGGGAAAGGAGGCGGAAGGCATCCTAGAAAAGGCCGGAATTACCTGTAATAAAAATATGATTCCCGGTGATACACGTTCCTCTTTTGTAACCTCAGGCATTCGCCTTGGAACGGCCGCCTTGAGTACACGAGGTCTTGTTGAAGAACATATGAAGATCATTGCCGATTGGATTCTGCAAGTTTTAAGAGATGAAAAAAGTACTGAAGAAATCAGGGCCGAGGTCACCGATTTATGTAAAGGCTTTCCCGTTTACCCCTAACGTGAATCCAACATCATTTGTATGGCCTCTACATAATAGGACAAGTGGGAAACCTCCCAGACAAAAAGCTCTTTACTTAGGCCTTCTTTAAGGATTTGTCGTTGCATAAAAGAGAAGATGGGATCAAAACTAGGTGTCGATTCTTGATAGAGCATTAATTGTAGGGCCGATACAAAAGTAACACCGGTTGCAATTTTGACAAGGCCTTCGAGAAGATGTCTGTTTTGAGCGATCGTTACATTTTTGAGAACTCCCATATTAACGCAATCAATACGACCTTTGTCATCATCGTAGGCCTTTCTACAATAGTTAAAATGAAGGGCGTCTTGATCGTCTTCTAAAAGGTCGATTTGCACAAAAGGAAGGTTTGTTCCCTCACCTATTATAAAAAGAACAGCGTGGGCCTTTGAAAAGATAACCAAAATAAGAATAAGTACTACTCTAATCATCTTAAATTGAGAATGTAGCATAATACATTTCATTGCGCAACAATGATTGGCCGTAAATAAGGTGGCCAAACTGCGACTCGTAGTGTTATACTATGGCCCATCGCCCAAGAATATATCAATTCTATTTTGATAGGAAGGGTGGGCCCAGTTTTGAGGGCCTACAAATTTGCGCAAGTGTGTGCCATCTGTTGCAAAGAGATAGGTTTCAGGAACTTTAAATGTACCAAAATCATTCAAGGCCATTCCTTCTTTATCATGAACAACAGCAATATTTTTAGGAAAATTTCTTTTAAATCGACTTAAAAACTTTTTAATTTCTCTTTCATCATCTTTTACAGATAGAAAAACAAATCCCACTCCTTTGTCTTCGTAAAGTCTTGCAAAATCTACAAGCTCCGGAAGTTCCGACTCACAAGGAACACACCATGTTCCCCAAAAATGGACAAAGAGTCCTCTATCAAATTTTGCAAGAATTTCAGGGCCTGTAACATCATTTTTCGTTCCTATATCATAGGCCTTAAAGTGAGGCATAGACTTGAGGATTAGGGAAGGACTATGATTCTTCCAAGAATCGTATTTACGTTTTTCTAAAAGAGCATATCCACAACTTAAACTTACAAGGACGGACATAATAAAGATTTTTCCGAAAAAAGGAATTTGCATATTTTTTAAACAAATGCAATGTAACTTAAGGGCGCATTATCTCCAACTCGTCCCTCGGCCATTTTTAAAACTCTTGTATAGCCCCCGTTTCTCTCTTGATATTTAGGGGCAATATCACAAAAGAGTTTTTTCACGATTTCTCTACGACCTAATTTAGAAAATGCCTTTCTCCTATTGGCAACAGAATCGATTTTTGCCAAGGTAATTAGTTTCTCTACATAAGGTTGAACGGCCTTGCATTTTGTATGAGTGGTTTTGATCTTCTCATGTTGTATAATTGCAAGCAGAAGTCCTTTTAAAATGGCCTTTCTATGAGAAGAGCTTGTTCCTATCCTATATCTTTTCTTCCCATGCCTCATTGATCATCCTCTTTCTCTTTTTGAATATCTTTCATAATATTATCGACTTTCATTCCAAGTCCAAGGCCCATATGAGAGAGAAGTTCTTTAATTTCGTTGAGAGATTTTCTTCCAAAATTTTTTGTCCTAAGCATTTCACCTTCTGTTTTAGAGACAAGTTCATAAATGTAAAGAATTTTTGCATTTTGCAAACAATTAGCAGAACGAACGGAGAGTTCCAATTCTGAAACCGGTTTCATCAATGTTTCTTGGGCCGAAGTTGTCGTTTGCCTCTTTGGACTATATTCTATTCGTGCAATTTCTTCTTCATCTTCGAAATTAAGAAAAATTGAAAGTTGATCCCGCAAAATTTTTGCGGAGTAAGCAACGGCATCTTCCGGTACAACACCTCCGTTTGTCCAAACTTCAAGTACCAATTTATCAAAATCGGTTCTCTTACCCACCCTCGCATTTGTTACCGTGTAATTCACTCTATTAACAGGAGAAAACAAGGTGTCTATGAAAATCCACCCAAGAGGAAGTTCGTAGAGGTCTTTGTTATCAAGGGCCGTTACATAACCTCTACCTCTAGCAATTTTTAATTCCATTTTAATAGAGCCTCCGGAAGAAATGTTACAAATTACATGATCCGGATTAAGAATTTCAACTGAAGCAACATTATTAATGGTAATATCGCCTGCTTTAACAACGCCCTCCTCAGATTTTTCCAGTGTTAAAATAGTATCTTCCTTACCTTTTAAGGCAAAATACACTTCTTTCAGGTTGAGAATAATCTCTGAAACTTCTTCCTTAATATTGTTCAAAGTACCAAATTCATGTTCCACTCCTTCAATTTGCATCGCCACGATTCCTGCTCCTTGCAGAGAGGATAGTAAAACTCTTCTCAATGAATTGCCGAGAGTTTGCCCGTACCCCTTTTCTAAGGGTTTTGCAACAAATTTACCGTAGCTTTTTCCTATATTACTTGAATCCACCTCTAGCGCCACGGGTTTTATTAAACTTATCCAATTCTTTGTCATAAACACATTTAACGGCATGAATATATCTCCTTAATCCTTATCTTTAGTTAAACTCTTCTTCTCTTTGGTGCCCTACAACCATTGTGAGGTATAGGACTTTTATCTATCACCGAAGTTACTTTTAAACCTACGGCAATAATGGCCCTAATAGCGTTTTCCCGTCCGCCCCCCGGTCCTTTGATTTTTACGTCAACGCTTTCAAATCCATGTTCTAGGGCCTGTGTTGTGGCCTGGGAGGCGGCCTGTTGGGCCGCAAAAGGCGTTGATTTTTTTGAGCCCCGAAATCCTAGTTGGCCGGCACTGGCCCATGCAATAGCATGACCGGCCATATCGGTAAATGTCACAACAGTGTTATTAAACGAACACTGAATATGACAAATGCCTCTGGCAATATTTTTTTTTATCTTTTTCTTTGTCGTCTTTGTCGTCTTTGTTGCCATAACTCTCTCTCTATTATTTCATTTGTTTTATAGACTTCTTGCCGGCTATGGCCACGGCCTTACCTTTTCGTGTCCTTGCATTGGTATGAGTCCTCTGCCCTCTAACGGGTAATCCTCTTTTATGTCGTATTCCTCTATAACAACCCATATCTTTTAATCGCTTAATATTAAGACCAACCTCCCTTCTCAGGTCGCCTTCTACCAAGAATCCGTTTTCATCAATAACTTTACGAATATTGTTGGCCTCTTTTTCAGTAAGATCGTTAGAATTGATATTAGGATTCACATCGGCCATCTTCAAAATACGAAGAACCGTTGTAGAACCGACTCCATAGAGGAACCTTAGGGCCACCTTCATGACCTTATTCCTTGGAATATCAACGCCAAGAATACGTGCCATACTTACCCTTGCCTTTGTTTGTGTCTAGCATTGGTCTTACAAACAATTCTCAAAATGCCTTTTCGTTTAACAACTTTACAATCTTTGCATATTTTCTTTACAGATGTCCGAACTTTCACTTATCTATTTCCCTTACTTCTATAAGTAATTCTGCCCTTTGTTAGATCATACTTACTAATTTCCACTAAAACTTTGTCCCCAGGAAGAATCTTTATAAAATACATACGCATCTTTCCACTAATGTGAGTTTCAACTATATGTCCGTTAGAGAGTTTGACTTTAAATTTCGTATTTGGCAAAAGTTCAATAACTTCGCCTTCAACCTCAATTGTTTCACCGGACATAAAAAACCGCTTCTCGTTGTATACACAAAACAGTAGCAGAAGACAAGTCCAAAAGGGATAAAATCCTACATTGCATACTTATCATTTTACTAAATGATTCTTAATCTGATGAAATATTGCGTTACTATCGGAAGAAGCATCAAATTCCACCAACCGTCTCTTTTTTTTATAATAGTCAACAATGTAACGGTTCTCCTTCTCAAAAGTTGCTAATCTTGTGCTCACTACCTCAACATGATCATCTCTCCTGTGAATCAATTCATCATGGCCGCATTTGTCGCACACACCTTTCTGCTTTGGAGGCCGACTCACAATGTTAAAAATCTCTCCACAAGCAGTACAGGAACGTCTATTAACTAGCCTTTTCAATAAAATCTTACTATCTATATAAAAGTAAAAAGCTTTTGATCTCTCCCCTTTAAGTACAACCTGATCAAGGTCTTTTGCCTGCTCAACATTTCGTGGAAACCCATCAAATATATACGATTCTTCCTCTAAATTACAATTGGCCGTTAAAAGTTCCAACACTGTATGGTCATCGACTAATTTACCTTCATTCAAAACCTTTTTTACTTTTTGACCTAGTTTTGAATCCGAGGCCACTTCTTTTCGCAGAAGGTCTCCCGTAGAAAGATGCTTAAATCCAAATTCTGCAGAAATTCTTATGGCCTGAGTTCCCTTACCGGCCCCCGGTGGACCTAGAAAAATTAGTTGAAGTCCGGTCACTGGGTTAAAATCTTCTATTGGTGCCACTATACTTGCCGCGGGCCTTATAAGCACTTTCGTATTGACCGGAAAACATAAAAGATTGAATGTTCATCATGACCCTAACGGAAACGCTGACTAAAATAAGAAGAGCTGTTCCGCCAAAACTTGTTTGTTCTCCCGTGATAAGTGTAGGCCCAACACAAATAACGACGAGGAAAATGGATCCAAAAAACGTTAGCCTACTTAAAATAAAATCTAAGTATTCCTTGGTCTTAGTTCCGGGGCGTACACTTGGAATAAATGCATTATTTTTTTGAAGCATCTCGGAAACCTTCTTTGTTTTAAATTGAATGGGAGCATAGAAATATGCCATATAGACAATAAAAAAAGCAAAGAGGACATTGAAGAGGATTGCCCCAGGATACAACGTTGCTTGCATAGAATCTAAATAAGGTTTCATCGCACTATCTTGACTGAGAAACTGAGTAAATGTCAAAGGCGCCATGAGTAAAGATGATGCAAGAATAGGCGGCATTACTCCTCCCGTATCTAATCTCATAGGAAGCGTTTGAGTTCCTCCGTAGACACGATTGTGGATGACTTTTTTAGCGTATTGAACGGGAACAGATCGAAAAGAGCGTTCAATAAAAGCAACGACAAAAAAGGCCGTGGAAATGACAACGACATAGAGAAGAACACTAAGACCCGACATTTCCCCACTTCTATAGAGGGTCATTTTTTGAAGAATTTCAGCAGGAAGCTCTACCGCTATCCCTGTAAAAATGATAAGGGAAACACCATTTTCCAGACCAAACTCCGTAATCCTCTCTCCAAGCCACATAAGAAATATGGTTCCTGCGGCCAACGTGATCATGGCATTGACTCTAAAAAGCATTCCCGGTTCGGCAATAATGGGAACCCCCGCAGAAGTGCTGGCCGACTCAAAACCTGCGGCCATTCCGTAACCTTGAACACAGCAGAGAAGAACCGTAGCATAGCGAGTCCATTTTTGTATTTTTTTATATCCCTCGGAATCCCCTTGAAGTTCTTGAATTTGTGGAACAACTTCACCAAGGAGAGAAAATATAATGGAAGTCGTAATATAGGGCATAATTCCAAGGGCCAAAATAGAAAAACGTTTAAAGGCCCCACCGCTAAAAGTATTGATAAGATCAAAAATCCCTCCGACATTTGTCGCAAAATAGGAATGAAGAGCATCTGCATTGACACCGGGAACAGGGATTTGGGCCGCTAAACGATAGACAAATAACAAAAGGAAAGTGAAGAAAATTTTTTTCTTTAGTTCCTCAAGTTTTCCCGATGTATCGGCCATGAATCGATTCCCTACCCTTGCTCTTTGGAGGTGGATAACCGACCGTCGGCCTTTTTAACGGCCTCTTGGGCCTTTTTAGAAAATTTATCGATATTCTCGAAGATAAGAGATTTGTTTAATTGCCCTTTGGCCAAAATTTTTATAAGCAGACCTTTGCGTTTGCCCTTCAAAAGCCCTTTTTCTATGAGAGCACGTCTTGTTACTTTATCGGAGTTTTCAAAGGAACTTTCGAGTTGTCCAAGAGATAGGGTTGCATAATGTTTTTTAAAAGGAGCATTGAGAAAACCTCTTTTTGGAAGTCTCATATACAAAGGCATGGCCCCTCCTATAAAACCTGTTCTCACTCCTCCTCCACTTCTGGCCTTTTGCCCTTTGTGTCCTTTACCTGCTTGACACCCTTGTCCCGATGCCTGACCTCGACCAAGACGTTTAGTTTTTCGACGACTCCCCTTTGGGGCCTTGAGGTTATTAAGCGTTAACATAATTTATTCTCCTCTTGTATATCGAGCAGATGGATAACTTTTTTTATCATTCCTCTCACGGAAGGTGTATTCTCGAGCACCCTAACAGAGTGCATTTTTTTTAAACCGAGGCCTCGGATACAGGCCTTTTGCTTTTTTGTTTCCCCTATTATACTTCGTTTAAGTCTTATTGTAATAGTTTCATTTGCCATAAATTTCCACTTTATTTGAGCCTGATATGTTTAGGGTCTTTTCCTCTCACACGGGCCAATTCTTCTGCTGAACGTAGCTTCTTTAAGGCCGCAAATGTTGCTTTTACGATATTGTGAGGATTATTCCCTCTGAGAGATTTTGTCAAAACATTTCTTACTCCGGCCAGTTCTAAAATAGACCGGCAGGCCCCAGCCGCCTTAACCCCGGTACCTTCTGATGCCGGTTTAAAAAGCACCTTCCCTGCATCATACTCACCGAGAATAGTATGGGGGATGGTACCTCTATCGAGGGGTACGGATAAAATATTTTTTTGTGCTGACTGAGTGGCCTTTCTTATGGCCTCGGGAACTTCTTTGGCCTTTCCTAGGCCGTATCCGACTTGTCCTTTTTTATTGCCAACAATCATAAGTGCCGAAAATGAAAAACGTCTTCCGCCTTTAACGACTTTACCGACTCTATTGACGGTCACTACTCTCTCTTCAAATTCCGGATCGAACATCTGATGGATTTTTGGAGACGGTTTTTTCATCATTGATCCTATTTTTGGCCTTGTCTCACCGATCTTATTAGATTTTTTCTGTTCCTCTTTCTGATTTGTGTCTGTCATATATACAATGCCCTATTTAAAACTTGATACCTCTTTCTTTCAAACCATCGGCCACAGCGACCAGAACTCCGTGGTATTTAGAACCATTTCGATCAAGTTTTATAATTTCAATTTTTCTCGTTTTCAACATATCTGCGACTTTTGTTCCCACGATTTTTCCTGATTCTTTTGTTGGGCCTTTGGCCACAGCATGTTTTCCAAAAGTTTGGACGGAAAAAAGTGTTTGGCCTTTACTATCATCAATGACCTGAACAAAAATATTTCTATTAGAGCGATTTACATTAACTCTAGGACTATCGGGTAGTCCCACAATTTTTTTTCTTATAGAAAGTTTTCTTCTGTATTTCCTTGTAAGGGAAGAATTGTGTTTTTTGGCATATTGTTTTCTCATCATAAGGATTCCTATTTCTTAGCAGCTGTTTTTCCGGCCTTCATCAAAATTTTCTCGCCTACATATCTTACACCTTTACCCTTGTAGGGTTCCGGTGGTCTAAAAGACCTTATTGTTGCAGCGACGAGGCCTACGAGTTCCTTGTCTTGTCCGGAAATCTCGATAATATTTTTTTCGACCGTAGCTTGTATTCCTTCGGGAAGTTTATAATCGATAGGATGGGAATACCCAAGGCCCAAGTTGAGAATACGGCCTTTAATCGATGCCTTGTGGCCTACTCCGTGAAGTTCCAGCTTTTTAGAAAACCCCGTACTGACGCCAATGACCATGTTATAAACAAGAGACCTGATTGTTCCCCAGAGGGAGTGGCCTTCCGAGGATTTCTCCTTGGGAACTACTTGTATTTCTTTTTCGCTCACTTCAACCGTAATTAGCTTTGGAAGAGAGCAGCTTAGCTCACCCTTAGGGCCCTTAATGAAAACCATTGATCCATCAAGTTTTACCTGAGTTTTATCGGGTAGTTTTATGGGTTCTCTTCCAACTCTTGACATCTATTTAATTTCCTCAATTACCAAACTTTACAGAGTACTTCGCCACCAACTTTTTGTGCTTTTGCTTCTCTATCCGATAAAATCCCTAGAGAAGTTGAAATAACATTTGTTCCCAGACCACTGATCACCCGATCAATGTTTTTGTGTCCTCTATATTGCCTCAACCCGGGCCTTGAAACCCTTTCAATTCCACAAATAGCGGCCTCTTCCTTAAAGAGAATTTTAATAGTAATATTACTTTTTGACTTTGCAATAATTTTAAATGATCGAATATGTCCCTCATCCTTAAGAACTTTACAAATACCTGCCTTGATCTTACTTGCGGGAAACTCAACTCTATCATGCCCTGCTTGAAGTGCATTGCGTATTCTCGTTAACATATCGGCGATAGGATCAGTCATCATAAATTATTTACTTCCTTTGTTTGTTTTTTTGACAAATATTTACCAACTCGATTTTTTCACTCCGGGTATAATCCCTCTAAGGGCCATCTCTCGAAACTGAATTCTTGAAAGTCGAAAATCTCTGTAATAGGCCCTGGGCCTCCCTGTTAATTCGCAGCGGTTTCGGTAACGCGTAGGGCAAGAGTTTTTAGGTAATCGTTGAAGAGTAAACATGGCCTCTGTCCTCTCTTCATCGGAAAGGGATGTATTCTTAATTTTTACTCTGAGTTCTCTTCGTTTGGCCGCATATTTATCAATAAGTTTTTTCTTATGTTGGTTGTTCACAATTTTAGAAAGTTTTGCCATCTTCCAATCTACCCTTTTTGAGCAAAAGGCATGCCTAAGAGTGTTAAAAGCTCTAGACCTTCCTCGTCATTTTTTCCGGTCGTTACGATAGAAATATTCAATCCTCGAACCTTATCAAGTTTGTCATAATCTATTTCGGCAAAGACAATTAGTTCTTTCAGTCCTAGATTATAGTTTCCCCTCCCGTCAAGGCCTTTAGGATTTATTCCTCTAAAATCCCGAACTCGAGGGAGAACGATATGAACGAGTCGTTCGAGAAATTCGTACATTTTTTTTCCACGAAGGGTGACCATCGCTCCAAGGGGCATACCTGAACGCACTTTAAAGGCCGCAATTGATTTCTTTGCCTTAACCACAACCGGTTTCTGTCCGGTGATAGTTCCGAGGTTGTCCATTACACTGCCAACAACTTTCGAATTAGACACGCAGTCTTTGGTACAACAATTGACAATAATTTTTTCAATTTTTGGAACTTGATGGATATTTTTATATGAAAATCTTTTCATCATTTTCTGTTTAACTTCTCTATCGTAAAGTGCTTTGAAACCGGCCATACTTTCTTTACCCTAACACTGTGCCACAAGAAGCTGACAAACGCACATTTTTTCCATCTCTGCGTTCGATCTGCACCTTTGTGGCCTTGTTGGTCTTAGGACTTACAACGGCCACATTACTCACATCTAAAGGGGCCTCAATATCGTTAAAACCGGCATAGGGATTTTTTTCTGTTTTCTTTACAGACTTTTTAACCATATTGATCTTGTCAACTAAAACCTTTCTCTTCTTCCAATTAATAAATTTTACCTTACCTTTTTTTCCTTTATCCTTTCCCGTTAGAACAACAACTTCATCATTGATTTTTAATTTTTGCATAACTTTTCACCTTGAATCATCATTTTAAAGCACCTCGGGGGCCAAGGAACAAATCTTTGTAAAGTTCTTGTTCCTCAGTTCTCTGGCCACGGGGCCAAAGATTCGAGTTCCAAGAAGTTCCTTGTTTTGGCCTAGAATAACAACGCTGTTATTGTCAAATCTTATATAGGAGCCGTCTTCTCGTCTTATAGGGTAAGATGTCCGCACGATAACGGCCTTTCTTACATCGCCTTTTTTCATTTTTCCTCCGGGAATCACCTGTTGGGCAGCAACGACAATAATATCTCCGACAGAGGCCGTCATTTTTTTTGATCCCCCCAAAACCTTAATGCACTTAACTTCTTTTGCTCCTGAATTATCAGCCACTTCAAGTTTTGTCTGCATTTGGATCATAATCTACCCTCTCCAATAAAAAATCATTAAGAATGATGAATGCTAAAAAGCTCCCATTTTTTCATTTTAGACAAGGGCCTTGATTCGATAATGGTAACCTTGTCTCCCTGTTTGGCCTCATTTTCTTTATCGTGAGCATGATATTTTTTGTTTCTTGTTAAAAATTTATTATACAGTTTATGTTTAAAACGTCTTCCGACTTTAACAACGATAGTTTTATTATTTACATCACTTACGACAATACCGCTGAGTTTGCGTTTAAACTTACTCTGAACATTCATTTTATATCTCGCTTCTTATTCATGGCATTTACAGTTAGTAGACGTGCTATATTCTTTCTTAGAATTTTTATTTGGTGAGGTTTTTTTATACTCGTGTATGTTCCGCTTATTTTGATGTCAAAAAGTTCTTTTCTCAAACGATCAACCTTTGAAAAAATATTCGTCTTGTCTAATTCTCTTACATCATCTATTTTTATCTCTTTCACCATGAATTATTCACACCTCTCTCGTAATGATTTTTGTTTTTACAGACAACTTATGGCAAGCCGAGGCCAGGGCCTTTTTCGCAAGCGCCCTCTCTTCATGTTTTATTTCAAAGAGGATTCTCCCCGGTCTTACCACAGCGACCCAAGATTCGGGTGATCCCTTGCCTTTACCCATGCGAACTTCCGCCGGTTTTTTAGTGAGAGACTTATCGGGAAAAACTTTAACCCAAACTTTTCCACCTCTTTTTATTTTTCTTGTCATTACAATTCGTGCGGCCTCTATTTGGCGATTAGACAAATACCCGCAAGATTGCGCTTGAATGGCGAAGTCTCCAAACTGAAAAGTACTGCCCTTATAACACTTTCCTTTCATTCTTCCTTTCTGCTGCTTGCGCCACTTAATTTTCTTAGGACTTAACATAAAACGATTTTCCCTTCACTACTTGTAGATTTCACCCTTGTAAACCCATACTTTGACACCGATAATTCCATAGGTAGTTTTCGCTTCGGCCGTTTGATAATCTATATCTGCCCTTAGCGTATGCAAAGGGACTTTTCTTTCTGAATACCCCTCTGCCCTGGCCATTTCCGTTCCTCCGAGGCGACCGGCAGTTCTCACGCGAATACCTTTTACTCCCGCTCTAAAGGCCTGTTGCATAACTTTTTTCATGGCCCTTCTAAAAGCAATACGTTTTTCCAGTTGAGAAGCGATATTTTCAGCTATAATTTTTGCATCGGCATCAGGTCTTTTAACTTCCAGTATATTTAGAGATAAGGTTCCTTGTATAACCTTTTTTAAATCATTTCGAATCTTATCAATTCCCGTTCCCTTCTTTCCAATGGCCATTCCGGGTTTCGCCGTATAAACAATAACTTTGATTTGATCGGAGGTTCTCTCTATTTCCACTTTAGAAACGGAGGCATTTTTCATGGCCTTCTCAATATACTTTCTGATAGACAAGTCCTCATGTAGGTATTTGGCATAGTTATTTTTTGAATACCAGGTTGAATGCCAGCCTTTTATGTGTCCTAATCTAAATCCGTACGGATGTACTTTTTGTCCCATTTTCTTCTCTTATTCCTTCCGATAATTCTATTGTAATATGTCCCGTTCTCTTTTTAATTCTGAAGGCCTTTCCCTGTGCCCTAGGTTGAATTCGCTTCAAGGTCTGTCCCTCATCCACTGTAATGCGTTTAATAAGGAGGTTGTCGAGATCATATTTCTCCAGATTAGTCGCTATTTCCAATCCACTGTTGATAAGCTTTGTCAGTGTAATGGCCACTTCTTTTTTTTCACAAAAACGCAATTTTTTTAGAGCATCGGATGCAAAATTGTTTCTAATCAGATTACACACTAACCTTATCTTTTGGGCAGAGATACCAACTCTTCTATTTCGAACAATAACGCTCACAGTCTATTATGCTCCTTTTTTCCTCGTACCGGAGTGCCCTTTGAAAGTTCTTGTCAAGGAAAATTCACCCAATTTGTGCCCGATCATCTGATCGGTAATATAGACGGGAATAAATTTTTTTCCGTTATGGACAGCAAAAGTTAGTCCTACAAATTCCGGAATAATCGTTGATCTTCTCGACCATGTTTTAATGACCTTGTTTCCCTTATTAACCCCTTCTTCAGCAAGGGCCGAGGCCTTTTTTAAAAGAGATTCATCTACAAAAGGGCCTTTTTTTAACGACCGTGCCATTATTTTTTCTTCCTTCTTCTAACGATAAATTTGTCGGTTCTCTTATTTTTCCGTGTTTTGTGTCCTTTTGTTGAAACACCCCAAGGAGTTACAGGATGTCGTCCCCCTGAGGTTCGGCCTTCTCCTCCACCGTGCGGATGGTCTACAGGATTCATTGAAACTCCACGAACCTTAGGTCTTCTTCCAAGAAGACGACTTCTACCGGCCTTGCCAAGTTTTTGTTTCCCTTTATCCAAATTACCTACTTGCCCAATGGTGGCCATACAATTTTCTTTAACTTTGCGAAGTTCTCCCGACGGCATCCGCAAAAGTACATCCTTACCTTCTTTGGCCATCACTTGAACTCCGGAACCTGCAGAGCGAGCAAATTGTCCTCCTGCTTCGGGATAGAGTTCTACGTTGTGAACAAGAGTACCGACAGGAATAAGACCGAGTCGTTTAGCGTTGCCGATTTTAATATCTGCACTATCCGAGGAGATGACTTCATCTCCGACTTTTAACTGATCCGGCGCAATAATGAGGTCCTTTTCTCCATTCTTATAGAAGATAAGCGCCAAATGACATGACCTATTAGGGTCATAGATAATCCCTTTAACAACGGCCGGAATATTCATCTTATTTCTTTTAAAGTCCACGACTCTGTATCTTCTCTTGTGACTACCGCCTCTGCGCCTCAAAGTGATACGACCGTAATTATTCCTTCCATCGATTTTCTTCTTTTTTGCCAAGAGAGATTTAGGAACCGTTGTGTTTTTTGTAAGTTCGATCCCATCTACCAATTGAGTATGTCTTAAGGATGGTGTTTGTGGTTTAAATCGTTTTATTCCCATATTAATTAGATAAAATCCTTTTTATACATCTTGCAAGGCCTTTAACGATTGATCTTCTGCTAATTGAACATAGGCCTTTTTACTTTTGGAGGTTTTTTTTATCCTTTTCCCGGCCCTTCGCAACTTCCCCGGAAGAATACTTGTTTTTACATTGAGAACTTTGACACCATGAATTTTCTCAACGGCCTCCTTAATTTGATGTTTGTTGGCCTTAAGATTTACATACATTCCATAGCGATTGTGTTTTTCTATTCCAATAGAGAGTTTCTCCGTTGATATAGTTTTTTTGATAATGTGAAAAATATTCATCAACTTTGCTCTATGCTAATTTTCCCAATATTTTTTTGAAGGCCTCTTTTTCCATAATAAGGTTTTCGTACTTCAAGGCCTCGTAAACGCTAAAAGCATCTACGGGAAGCCCTTTGGCCTCTCGCAAATTCCTCACGGCCGTTAAGGCCTTAGATGTTTGTGTATTGGTAACAAGGAGGGCCGGCAGAAGCCCTCTATTGCTCAAGAGGGAAAACATTTCTTTTGTCTTCCCATTGCTCTCAATGGACTCGATAACCGTAAGTTTTCCTCCTTGAAACTTATCTACGAGAACCGAGTACACGGCCTTAACCGCCATTTTTTTGTTAACCTTTTGAGTGTAATCTCTTTTTCCAGGGCCGAAAACTCTTCCGCCACCGATATGATGGGGTGCTCGAGATGAACCTTGTCGGGCACGTCCCGTACCCTTTTGTTTAAAAGGTTTGGCCCCACCACCTCTAACAGCGGCCCGATTTTTTGTCTGTGCATTCCCCTGCCTTTTTCCTGCCAAAATGGCCTTAACCGTTTGGTAGATGCTCCCTTCACTTATGCCTTCCGGAGAAAATGCTAGGTTTGGAACAATTGTTCCGGAGGCCTCAAAATTTTTATTTAGGACAGTTATCTCGATCATAGGTAGATTTCTTTACTTTCCTTTTTTCTTTACAGCTTTAGCAATTCTCACAAAACTGTTTTCCCATCCGGGAACAGACCCCTTCAACAATAAGTAACCACTTGCTTCATTGATATCAACAATCATAATGTTTTGAACAGTAACTTTTTTATGGCCCATATGGCCAGGCATTTTTTTGTTTTTAAAAACTTTACTGGGTAAAGCATTGTTTCCTATAGAACCTGTGGTTCTATGAAACCGAGAGCCGTGGGCCCCGGGTCCTCCTGAAAAACCGTATCGCTTTATGACTCCTTGAAATCCCTTTCCCTTGGAGGGCCCGGATATATCTATATAAGATCGGGGTTGAAAATCCCCATAAGCAAGTTCTCGGCCGAGAAACGAGGTATCTATAGAACTTGTAGGCCTTATCTCGGCAAATCTTGTCATTAGAAACGGTGTCTTGGCCTTTTGCAACTGCCCTTTGACAGGCATTGTAACAAGTTTTTCTCTTTTTTGGAAAAAACCTAACTGATAGGCCTCGTAACCATCCTGTTCCTTTGTCTTCACTTGCACAATGACGTTTGGTATTAATTTGATGACGGTCATGGGTATATGGTTGCCATCCTTATCAAAAGACCTTGTCATCCCGGCCTTAATGCCAAAGAATGCCGGCAAATTAACCTTTGAAGGTTCGGAACCTTTTTCTTCGGAAGTTGATTTTGTCTCAGAATGTTCCACTACTTCTCGTATTTGTTAATTTAAATTTATTAGTACTTAATTTCAACATCAACTCCGGCAGACAAATCCAGTTTCATAAGGCCGTCAATAGTTTGTTGCGTCGGGTCTATTATATCAATCAATCTCTTGTGGGTCCTCATTTCAAATTGTTCCCGAGACTTTTTATAAATATGGGGAGAACGAAGCACGGTAAATTTATTAATTTCCGTAGGTAGCGGAATAGGACCGATCACTCGAGTTCCGGTTTCCTTTGCCGTTTGCACGATTTCATCCACGGAATTGTCGAGTATCCCATGATCATAGGCCCTTAACTTGATTCTCAAACGAGCAACTTTCATCGCTAAATGCCCCTTAATTCATTCACTTTCTAAAGTGAAATTTCTTTTTAATTGATCTAAAAGCTCATTGTCAAATCTAATCTCAACTTTTTATCTCAAGTGTGGCCCTAAAACCTCTTCCTTCAGGGAGAGGATGTGAGGCCACGCCCTTCGGCGAGAAAAAAAATATTGTCTTTTGAAGAATATCATAATATATTGGATTTGTCGAAACAAAAATCGACCTACCGTAGGGACTACGGGATGTGAAGCTCGTGGAGACGATGTAAGACCTAGAAACTTGTGTTCTAGGCGATTGTCGGTGAAGCAAGAATCTTCTCCCTTTAGGGAGGGGTAGTTCAATAAAACAAATCAAGAGAATATTATACCTCGGGATTCCAAAAAATTCTTCTCCGCTTCTTTTTCCATTGGATCATAATGATCAAAGGTTAAAGAAAATGTGGCCCTTCCCTGACTTCTAGAGCGTAATTCCGTAGAATGACCAAACATTTCTACAAGGGGAACATAGGCCTTGATAACCTCTTTTTTATTCTGTTTTGATGTAACATCGAGAATACGTCCCCTCTTACTACTAATGCCGGCCACGATACTACCCGTGTAATCCGAAGGGGTGAGAATCTCTAATTTCATAATGGGTTCAAGAAGTCTAGGGCCCGCCTTTTGACAGGCCTTTCGAAAGGCCTGAAATGCTGCAATAGAATAGGCCGTCTCCGAAGCCTCTTTCTCATCAAATTCGACCTTCAACAAAGTAACTTTTATATTAATAATGGGATAACCGGCCGTAATTCCTCCCTGAGCGGAACTGACAATGCTCTTTTTAACGGCCTTGAGAAATTTTTCGGGAAGCTCTTTTGGAGATACTTCCGAAACAAATTCTACGCCAAATTGATTATCTGTAGGACTTAGTTGAATTTCACAATGACCAAAATGCATCTTGCCCATTTGCTCTCTACGAACAGTCGCCTTTCCAAAAGAACTTCTGTTAACACTTTCTCTATAACTTACCTGAGGCCGCCCAAGGGAAAATCCCACATTAAATTCTCGCTTCAATCTATCGGAAATAATTTCCAAATGTAGTTCGCCCATACCGTAAATAAGCATTTGCCCCGTTTCTTTATCCGCTTTGTAGGAAAAAGACGGGTCCTCCAACGCCAATTGCCCTAAAGAGTCCATGAGTTTTTTCTCATCGACTGTTGTCTTGGGAACAATAGCAATAGAAAGTACCGACTTTGGAAACTCCAAGAGATCATAGATTATAGGCCTGTGTTCACTACAGAGAGTTTCACCCGTTATTGTATACTTTAATCCGGCAACGGCCACAATTTCTCCGGCAACGGCCTCTTGAAGCTCTCTTCTTTTGTCGGCATGCATTTGAAGAATTTTATTAATGCGTTCTCTTTTTTCTTTAAGAGGATTGTAAATACTTTGACCAACTTTGATAATACCTGAATAGATTCTTATGTAAGTGAGGACTCCAACAAAGGGGTCTGTTGCTATTTTAAAGGCCAAAGCAGAAAAAAAGTCTTCTTTGTCGGGCCTTCTCACAATCATTCTTTTCCTATCAAGTGAATGTCCCTGAATTTCTCTTCTGTCTATAGGAGAAGGTAGATAATCAACGATAGCATCGAGAAGAAGCTGAATGCCTTTGTTCTTTAAGGCCGAACCACAAAATACCGGAATGAACTCACACTCAATTACGGCCTTTCTTATAAGTTTTTTGATACAATCGGGACCCATATCTTTTCCACTTAAATATCTCTCTGCAAACTCATCATCATAATCACAAAGAGTTTCAATGATCATATCCCTATGGTTGAGGGTTGTTTCCAATAAATCCTTAGAAACATCTTCTCGCAAAACGGTCATTCCCCTATCTTTCTCATCAAAATACAAGGATTTAATCTCTAGGAGATCCACAACTCCTTTAAAATTGTTCTCAACACCTATGGGAAGTTGTAAGGGAACCGCAACTTTGCCGAGTTTCTTTCTTATATCATCTATTGTTCCCTGAAAATCGGCCCCTACACGATCCATTTTGTTTACGAAGGCCACTCTTGGTACACTGTATTTGTCGGCCTGAAGCCAAACAGTCTCCGATTGAGGTTCAACGCCGGCGACAGCGTCAAAAATGCCGACGGCCCCATCGAGAACCCGTAAAGAGCGTTCAACTTCCATTGTAAAATCCACATGCCCCGGAGTATCGATAATGTTCACAGTGTGCTTTTTCCATCGACAGGTTGTGGCCGCCGCCGTAATAGTGATACCTCTCTCTTGTTCTTGAATCATCCAATCCATAGTGGCCGTCCCGTCATGCACTTCCCCCATCTTATGATTTTTTCCCGTATAATAGAGTATCCTCTCTGTCGTTGTGGTCTTGCCTGCATCAATATGGGCCATAATGCCTATATTTCTCAAATTCTCTATTTTCAAATTCATGACAATTTTGTTTTCATACTCATAATATGAGAGCGCTATTGAATAGCGCCTATTATGTGAAAATATCTAGTGCTTTTTTTTTAAAAATTTATGAAGAGAACCGACTTTATCTAGAATTCTGACGGCCTTCGCCGATAATTTTAACTTTACTTTTTTTCCCGTTGCAGGATCAAACACTTTCTTCGTATGAAGGTTTGGCCTTTGAACCATTTTTGTTTTGTTATTGGCGTGTGATACCCTGTTGCCCACTAGACCTCTCTTCCCCGTTAAACTACAAACCCGTGACATCTTCCGTTCCCCCTTTCGTCTCTATCTATCTCTTAGAAAGAATTATGGCCTAGGGCTTTCAATCTGGCAACTCCCTGTTTTAATCTATGAAAAGAATCTCACTTTTAATACGCAACGCATCATGAAGATATGGAAGGCCGGATGGTCGTTGCCGGTGCGACAGGTATAGAAAAAAATTTCTTCATGGCCTGAATTCAACTAACAAGTGCATCACTCACTGCATCTTATTTATGATGAAAAATCCAAGTGCCGTCCCAATCCTTTGGAGGATGTTTAAGAAGATTGTTACAACGTTTTTGATAAACCAATGATGGACTGATTTGTTTTGTGGGCCTAAAAGGCCTTTCATTTTCTAAGGAAAGCGTTTGATGAAAGATTTCCAAAGCATCTTCAAACTCCTGTACATTGTACAAATCGATTCCCTGTTTAAACAGTTGAACAAGTTTTAGAAGGTCATTGCAGCATTCATCCTGTTTGCCCAAAAGCTCAAAGGTTGTAATCGGTTTTATCTTTCCAACAAGTCTAATAGTATCAATTTCTCTCCAGAGAAACTGAAGGCCTGATTGCTCTTTTGTCTCCTTGGATACATGAACGGAAACACCGTAATGTTTTGCAGATGATTCAAGACGTGAGGCCACATTTACGGCATCTCCCATCATAGTATAATTCATTCTTTGCAAACTCCCCATATTTCCCGTAACCATTTTTCCGGTATTGATTCCTATTCTTATATGCATATTATGGACGATACTAGGCCACTTTTCCTGTTCCCGAGACCACTTTATCCTAAGATTTTTAAGTTCTTTTTGCATTTTATAGGCCGTCAAACAGCTTCTTTGCGCATGATCCTTGAGCATTAACGGGGCACCGAAAAAAGCAATGATAGCATCACCCTCGTATTTATCAAGTGTTCCCCCCTCTTCCAAAAGGATATTTGTCATGGCCGTTAAGTATTCATTGAGCAACTCGACAAGATTTCTCACCGAAAGAACCTCAGAAAAGGCGGAAAATCCTTCAATATCTGAAAAAAAGGCCGTTCTTATACCACTTTCACCTCCAAGTTTAGGACGCTCTCCGGACAAATACATTTGGTCGATAATATTAGGAGACAGATATGTCTTAAAAGTATTTTGAAAATATTTTTTATCACGGCCTGAAAGATAAAAATTAAGAAAAGTTGTCCAAAAATAACAACCCAAAAGAGAAAACAAACAAAACAACGGCCTAATATCATGTCCTTTAGGAATGAAATAATAGATATCTATAGAAAAAATTCCTGCAATTAAAACAAAAACCGTAATAAGGTCAATAATAGGATTGCCAAGAAGTTGAACGAGGACAAAGATTAAGGTGCAAAAAATAAGAAGATACCAAGTGTATTGTGTTGAAAGATGGCGGGGAAGAAATGTGAATCCGGAAAGAAGCATATTTATGACATTCATATGAGCATAAACACTTGGAAGCTGGTTATCTATAGGCGTATGCCAGGAATCTTGGATACCAAAGGCCATTGAAGCTATGAATACAAGATTTCCCTTAAGAATATTTTTATAGTAAGGATCATTCTCATCGGCCTCGAGAAGATCATGAATTGTAATGGATTCAAAATTCTCAACACCTCCAAACCAACGTATTTTCATTGTCCCATCTTGATTAATAGGAAATCTGCCTGTTTGAGTGACTAATTCTGCCTGTTCTAATGTTGAGAGAATATTGAGGTGTGTCTTATCTCCCGTGTAGGCCTGATAGGCCTGCAGAGCAAAGGAGGGGAGATAGATTCCATCGATATTAGAAACTAAATAATAATTTCTAAAAACACCGTCGGAATCTCCATGAGATGCAATATATCCTAGATCAATATTAGAATTTAAAAACTCATAAATAGGATAAACTTTTCTAGAAACATAATGATTTTCCAAATTAGTATCCGGGGCCGATTGTGAACTAAGAATAAAATTGTAAAGTGTTTCAGGGATGTTTTTATAATCGTCTTTTTGAAATTGTCCGGAAATATTAAGAGAATAAGGAATAAGTATTTTATTTCCTGGAATTTCTTGAAAACTGTTAAAAGATTTTGCAAGCAAAGAGTCGGAAGATTGAGTATTGCAGGCCTCTTCGGGTTCAGAAAAAAAAACATCAAAAGCAATAACTTTAGCACCATAATGCTTAAGTTTGTCTACAACTTGTGCCCAAAGACCTCTCGGCCAAGGCCAACGTCCTAGACGTTTTAAGGACTCATCATTAAATTCGGCCAAAACAATATTATTTGCCTTTCTTTGGCGGTCAATGGGAAATTTCATGCGAAAATCTAAAAAGCGATCTTCAAAAAACGATGAATACGTCAAAAGCATATTATCCTTTCGATTTCGTAATGGTAGTTCTTTTTCAATAGAATAGAAGAGTGTACTAATAGCACTAAAAATAATGATGATAGAGATTCCTAAATACTTAAGGGTTGTCGTCATGGGTTCCCTCTAAAAATTGACCTTAAAATCAATGGAGATATTGTGTTTTTTATATTTATAAAAAGTATTTTTTGAAATATTTTTTAAAAAGAAATATGAAGGATTTATGCTCATTTTACGAGTGATTTTCTTTGAGAATTTTATACCTACTGTAAAAAGTTTTTCATATCCTCTAATAGGCCTTTGTTTTATCGTGTCAAGTAGACCAAAAGAATGGTACAGTTGAAAGCTATGCGTATTTTTTGAGTTAGGGATAATCCAGTCAAATCTTAGAGTAAAGTTATTAAATGAATAGAAATCATTTTCAAAGTGGATAAAATCACTTTGATGAAAAATAATAAAAACAGTTCTATTTGGTAAAAAAAAGGACTGATTAAAAGAGAGAGTATAGGTTTCATTGTTATTGGCATCTGAAAAAGCATTGTATTGTTTGTATTTCATCTTGAAATTAGTTGGGCCGAATTCAAAGAGACTAATTCGTTGTCCTAGAGAGTACTGATGGGCCCTGGCATAAAAAACTTTCTTTTTTTGACGAAGGCGATCTCGTCCAATATATTTGTAATTGTAAAGGAAATGAATATCAGAATTTTTCTTAAAGATCGTTGTTTTGTAAACATGAAAAATTCCCGGATTAATAAGGTAAGTATCATTTTGATAAACATCAGGATTATCTCTTTCAAAGTGATGTATATATTGAAATCTTAACCTTGGAGTTATCAAAAAACTATTATTAATAGGATACTTGTATTGGCCGTAAAGTTGAGATTGGGAAATAAAAGAGTTTTCTTGTGAAGGAATTGTCGCCGGAAGGTCATTTTTTAGAGTAATATTATCATCATAAGAGAATTTTTTTTCAAAATGGCCCGACCATCTTCTCCCTCTATAGATTTTTCCCTCAGCAACAATATCGGAATTTAAATTATATCTTCTTTGAAGTTCAATTATCTTGTTTTTAATATCGTTGACAAAAGAAACATTAGACGTATCCATATCAATAGATTTTTGAAAAAGAGGGATGACCTGTTTAGAAACAATAGTTGATATCGTATCTTTCTTTTGAGAAGAAGAATAAAGAGCATCTCCTAATTGATAAAAAGAGGCCTGCTGTGTCCTTATATCTGCTTCTTCTGAGTCAATGGTCTTTTTATAATAGATCTTGGCCTTCTCATACTCGTCAAAAATTTGATAAATATAAGCAATGTAATAATAACAAATGAATTCCTTATATCCTTGATTAGCAGATTGAAGAAAAAACCTTTTGGCCCTGTAAAGATCATTTGTTGCGTAATAGGCCTGACCTAATTCATAATGAATATCTTTTGACTCATTCTTAAGGACCCTAGAGATTTCAAGATTTTTAACGGCCTCATCATAGCTTTGCAACCTTGCATAACTTATGCCTAAAAAATAATATTTTATAGAACGAATTTTTTTATCAAAAGATTTTATTTTTTTGAGTTCAACAATAGAATCTTGATAGATTCCAAGTTTAAAACTCTTAAAGGCCGAGACAAAAGGGTCATGAGAAAATATAGTTAAAGGAATTAGTAAAAAAAAGATAATAAATTTCATGCAATATACTTCCTATTCTACATTAAAATGCACTTTAAGCTTGGTCGTTTGAGGTTGCATAAAGATATCCTGATAATCACCAACAGCAACTTCATTTTCATAGTTCACATTTTTAACTACATCCTCAAGGTCTTCCTTATTTACATTTGTTTCGGAAGTTTTTTCAACAGTAGGCCTATTTATTGAAATGAGATTGTTTTTAAGAGGAGGAGGCAAAATCGAAGTCTGTTTACTTGATGCAGGTTTTCTCTCTCCTAAACCTAGGCCCTCTTTGGATACAAATCGTCCGTCATCTGTAAGTTTGTACTCAGAAGTATAAAAATCACCTGTTTTCTGATCAAATGTTCCTGTAGAGGGTATGTAAGTTTTTGTTGAAGAATCAAAAACAGAATCTTTAGAAGGCGGGATATATTGGGCCGTTTTAAGATCAATGAATCCTCCTGCCGTAGGAGCAATTTGACCTGTTTTTTTATCAATCATACCCTCGGGTGGAGGGATATCGTTTGAATCTAACGGTTTTGTGTTCTCTAAGATGCCGGAAACGGTATCTTTCCCTACAGCTTTTGTCATTTGTTTTTCTAGTTCCTGAGAGTCATTTGCTAATGTTTTAGCATTAATATTTGGAGGAATAACGCTTTTATAAGATTGTTTTGGAGTAACGGAATCGGCCTTAGGGGTTACTTCTTCGATACCCAACTCATTAGATTTTAAAACCTTAAATTGGGCCGGATTAATTCGTATTGGAATTGTAACCTTTTTATGCTGTGGCATTGCTCCTGAATATTGTCCTTCTTTTACCGACACAACATCTTTAGAAGAAAGCATCTTTTCTAGAGTTCTTTGTTCTAATTCATCTTCAAAAAACCGTTCTTCAATTTTTGCCATGACAACTATCCCTTCAAAAGTAATAAGAGATGTATAATTATTTTTTGGATTATAGTTGACTTGAAAATCTGTTCCTCGAACCCCTATTCCTGCATTTTTTGTTCTTACGAAAAGCTTTAACGGCGTATCTTTTTCGTCTAGATAATTTTTAGAAATTTTCGCTCGCAGATGCCCTTTAATCAATTTAATAACATTGGGCCTTTTTGGAGAAAATTTTTCAATTTTCATCTGAGACATAGGACCGATATTTATTTGTGATTTATCCTTAAAGAGAAGCCGTACAAAACTTTTTGGACCGGTTGTAAGAATACTTCTTTCTTGAACCAAAAATCCCTTGATCACAATAATGCTAATGTTGCTATTTGGAGCATTGACTCTAACATTTCCTCTTACAATGATGGCCTGAGCGACGTTAGAAGCGTGAAGAGAAAAAGTAGTTATAATTAATATACAGCAGAGATAAGTCTTCATTTTTTTATTTTACGCTATTTTTTAATATTTTTTTATAGAAGAATTATTGACCTTTCCAATACATATCCAAAGTTCTAAGTAAGTTTGAAACTCTATTATAGTAAAGACACTCAACTACTCTTGGGCCGAAACCACGGTTTTTTTCCAATAAATTAAGCTTTCAAAATATTCAAATGATTGACAGAACTCATTCTTCTCTTATAGACGATAGATACCTCTTGCGCTAGAATAGCTCTTAACATGAAAACGCTTTTTTATAGGCCGTGCCTTCTTACTATTCTCTTTTTGTGTCTCTTGTAGTCTGTAGCAAAAAAGCGATGACTTTTCTTTTAAACGATAATGCCGATATTTACTACGGAAAAAACTACGAAAAATCTCTCTTGCATCTCTATCAGGCCATGAACTTTGTACTTTGTCTCTCTCTATAAAAAAGATCCTCAAAATAAACATTATCTCATGCAGACCCCGTGCTGAAATTGTTTCTTGGAACACACTTTTAGAAAATTTACAGCACATCTACCGAAACCAAGATACTTTTAAAAATGACCTTGTGGCAAAACTTTTTGCCGAAATAAGCTCTTTTGTACTCACCAATTTTGCTGTCAAAAAACTAGGTTTACTACCTCCTCCAAATCAATGGACTCCCCTAGGAGGATATTTAGGTTATAGTTTTGCAAAAAATACTGCTTTTATTCAATACATGGCGGCCTCCAATATTCCTGAGGGGGAGTATCCTCTATTCTTGGTAGATGAAAAATATATAGGTGAGCTTTCTCTTAAAAAAGACGATTCTCGTCACTTTTTGGCCCTAACACTTTAGGTTCATTTATTCTATTCTATTTAGGCCTTTGATATTTACGGACGATACATACATCAATGATGTATGTATTCACCATCGCACTTATCTTATCCCTACCGGTTAAAGCAAAAATGTTTTCCTATAAAGAAACAATCATTAAAACCCATAAGGAAACTTTTGACAATAGAAGGCCTTGGATATCTATGGGCAAAACTCAAAAAGAGGCCGTATTAAAACTGTTAAAACTATTATCCCGATCACAAACAGGACGAGAGATTATTCAACTTTCAAAGAAGAAAGCAAAGGGAAAAAATAAAGATTTTCTCAATATTATCCATGCCGGTGATATCTCCGTTACAGATACAACTCTTGTAAGAAGATTTTCCCGTCCTCATCCTGAAATTTTTTTTTATGAAAGTTACACAAATGTTTACATTAATAAAACACTTAAACCTCTAGATGCCATGCTCGATTTGGCCCATGAACTTATTCACTATTCAAAAAGAAATCCCTTTAATCCCTACCGTGAAAATTTTAATCTTGATGACTTTGTCTTTTCTATGTTAGAGGGAGAAGGTGGAGAGGTGGAGGCCTTTCTTGCAGAGTGTAAGGTTTTAAATGATCTTGTAGGGAATATAAAATATTTGCGATCAAATTGCCTTAATTTAATTAATAAAAAAGGGAAATTTGATCGACAAAAAGGTATTAAAATATTCTACCAAATTGGTGTTCACTACAAAGACTTTCTAAAAAAACTTAAAACTCATGGGATTATGCCTAAAGTTTTTTCTCATCTTAGCGATAAAAATAGTCTTTTTATTTCTTCCGCCTATGGACTACCCTACCCTTTAGCGGCCTACAAAGAATATATGTACATTAAGAATCGAGCTTGTCAAAATGAACGCAACCGCCTCTCTCTTATAGAGGAGGACACTATGGAATCAAAAAGTTATCATCGTGGGCCGACGTCGTTTGAGCATCTCTGTAAGTAGTATTGCTAGAAAGAAAATCATGACACTTAAGATGAGAGTTTTCTTTTTCATAACACGTCAACTCACTTTTCGGCCCGGCAATAAAAAGGGGGCCTCCACTATTCTTAGTGTATAGTTCTACGAATTGGATATCCTTCTCTTCCGGTATATTAATGTTATACATTCCATATCCATATCCATATCCAGATACAGAGGTTGTTATTGAAGGAAATACGGCCGTTATGAGGATATCTATATCTTTTTGAGAAACAGTGTTTAAAAAAAATGCTAGCGTTTGGTCATCCAACTTTATGATTTCTCTAAGAAAAGAGAGTGAAGAATCTCTTGTTCTATAAGAACTTTCCGTAACAAGAAAATATGCATGTTTATAGATATCGTTGTTTTGAGGAGGTAAAAGATTGTCTTTCGATAGAAAAATACCCCGAATACCCATTCGCTGTTCTTGAGTTTCCCCATAGGGAATAGGTTCCATTCGTTCTCTTATAAAGTCGATTCTTCTTAGAAGTTCTTCAACTCGATTTCTAAAGGAATAAGGATTCTTGATTTTTAAAGAGATGATATCTTGAGTTGCCACAGATTCTAAAAAACTAAGTTCTACTTGGGCAAAGAAAAGAGCGTGTTTTCTATTAATTTGTTGATAAATCGTTCCTTTCCTCCCTATGGTTACTACGTTTCTCTTAAATGCAGGCCCAAAATTGGCCACAAAAGGGAATTGATGAAATATACCTGAGAGAAAGATTGTGTGGGTATGAGGTTCCATTTCTTTGTAGCAGATAGAAAAATCAAGCAATGCAGAGTTGTTTTGATTTAAAATAAAAGTTGGTGTAAGAGATGTAAGTTTTTTTCCATAAAATGTGTCTAAAAAGGAAAGAAATTCCGAACATAATATTGCATTTTGACTTCGAGTATTGTTCAAGTAATGAACGGCCATTTGAAAATTTATTCCTCCAACATTTTCTTTGTCGTTGTGAGTTTCTCCAAGAGATAGATAGGATTTATCTTTTTTTGCAAACTCTGCAATAAGATCAAATGCCTTTTCCCTTGACAAAAAAGGTTTGTCAAAACGAATACTTTCAAGAAATGTTCTCACGGCAAATGCTTTATCGTTGATAACAAGAAAAATAAGAAGAGCCATCCACCGTGATAACGTCATTGTAATAATGGTACAAAATTATTTTTCTTTTAACAAAAGAAAATATTAGTGCAAATAAGTATAGCTTTTAAGTCCGTTTATATAGATATCGACTAATTTGACTCCTTCCCTAGGCCCAATCACTCCGCTTTTAATCATTTTATCGATTCTCTTTTTCATCGTATAGGCCAATTGTTCAGATGTGTATTGCATAGATGAAAGGACGTCTCCCGTACTTTGACCTCTAATAATCTCATCAAAATAAAACCCTGTTGAATCGTCATATTGAAAGATATGAACTTCATTTAGACGTCCAAAAAGGTTGTGCATATCCCCCATGACATCTTGATAGGCCCCTGTGAGAAAAATACCTATATAATACTCTTCATTTTTCTTAATGCTATGGAGAGGAAGTGTTTTTCGAATTTCTCCCGAGTCGAGAAAGTGTTTAATTCTTCCATCTGAATCACAAGTAATGTCTACAAGAAAACAGCGTTTGTCGGGTTTTTCATTCAATCGGGTAATTGGTACAATAGGTAGAATTTGATCGATGGCCCAATGATCTGCTGCCGACTGAAAGACGGAAAAGTTGTAAAGATATTTTGGGGCCATCTTTTCTTCAAGGTTCTGAAGAGATTCCGGAGAAAAATCCTTTTCTTTTATAATAGATTGAATATTTTTATTAACATTCCAAATAATACTCTCAATTTTTGAATATTCTTGCAGTGATAAAATACCAAGCCTAAAAGCATTGAGAGCATCTTCTTTCATTTTGATATTGTCATTGTAGACTTCTTGAAAATTTTCATCCCCAAGTATATCCAAGTTTTCTTTGGCCACTTTAACAAGATGGTGATCATTTTCATTTTCTTCTATATTGATGTGTTCATACCGTGACTCAATAACATCAACCACATTAGAAATGACACACGAATGCTGGGCCGTTATGGCCCTTCCACTTTCACTCACAATATGAGGATGTGCCACTCCTTCTTGATCACAAATATTTTTAATTCCCCAGACAATGTCGGTAATATATTCAAGTAGGGAATAATTTCTTGAAGAATGATTTGTCGATTGGCCTCCATCGTAATCTATCCCGAGTCCGCCTCCGACATCAATGTATTCTAGTTTTGCTCCCATTTTATAAAGTTTTGCATAAATTCTTGTGGCCTCCACAACGGCATCTTTAAAACACTTAATATCCGTAACTTGGCTTCCTATGTGAAAGTGGAGCAATTTTAATGTGTGAAGAAGATTCTTTTGTTTCAGAAAATCTAGGGCCGTAAGAATTTCCGGAACCGTTAGTCCAAATTTGGCCCTTTCTCCGCTAGAATCTTCCCATTTCCCCACTGATTTCATAGAGAGGTTACTCCTAAGGCCCAAAATAGGTTCAACATCCATTTCTCTACTGATTTTCTCAAGTCTTTCCAATTCAGATAATTTCTCTATGACAATAATCACTTCCCTACCAAGTCTCTTTCCAACAAGGGCCAATCTTAAATATTCATTATCCTTGTGGCCGTTGAGAATAGTTAGGGAATTTTCATTAGTATTTAGTGCCAAAATTGCATTGAGTTCGGCCCTTGATCCGGCCTCAAGTCCAAAATCATAAGGTATTCCTGCCTCTACGATTTCCTCAACGACTTCTCTCATTTGATTGACTTTAATAGGATACACCCCTTTATACCGCCCTTGATAATTTTCTGAAGCAATGACATCATTAAAAGTTTTATTTAATCTCTCAACTTGAAACCACAAAATATCATGGAAACGAACCACTACGGGAAACTCCACTCCTTGGGCCTTGATTTCCTCAATGACTTGGGCCATATCTATTCGAGGCCCTGTTTTGCTTTTTTCTGGATTAACGGCAAGATGACCTTTTTCATTAATTTCAAAATGCCCTTCACCCCATTTATTCACTTGATAAATGCATTCGGAATCTTCAATCGTCCAACTCATCTTTTACTCCTAAACTAATAAGCTATGTTATGTCATGGCCAAAACAAGTTCCCTTAACACTTTCGCCGCAAAAACTGAGGAGCGGCCTGAAAAATCAAGATTAGGGGCCAATTCTACAATATCCACTCCCACAAAATATTTTTCGTTTAAAATTTTTACGATTTCTTGAAAACAGGTGAAATCTTCTCCTCCGGCCTCAGGCGTACCTGTTCCGGGCACTAGGCCCGGGTCGAAAAAATCTAAATCCAAGGTAACATAAATAGGTCTATCCCCAACTTCATTTTGAAGTTTATCTTTGAGTTCTTCTCTAGAGGCAATGAGAGTCCTTCGATTTTTCATAAAGTTGAATTCGTCTTTTGTTCCCGAGCGAATACCGTACTGAAAAAGTGTATGGCCGTCGCCAAAATGATCGAGGATTCTTCTGATGATAGAAGCGTGAGAATAGTGAAATCCCTGAAACCCGTCTCTAAGATCAGCGTGAGCATCAAGGTGCAAAATAACGAGACTAGAAAAATCTTCTAAGTATTTTTTTAAGGGGGCATAGGATACAGAATGCTCACCTCCAAGGGTAACCAGTTTGATATTGTCTCTTTGAAAATTGAAACTCTCTGTAAGCGAGGAAAAGTCTCTGAGAACATTTAAATAACTTTGCTCACTTTGGTTTTTTTCAAACACAAAGTCTCCAAGATCAAAAAGGCGACCTCGATCAGACAAATCTTTATCTAAATAGGGAGAATAGGTTTCAACAGAGTGAAAGACTTCTCTAATACACTCTGGGCCCTGAGATGCTCCTTTTCTAAAGGATGCGGTACCGTCAAAGCCGAGGCCTAAAAGGAAGAGGGCATCTCTTTCAAAGGCCTCCCTCTTTTGAAAACCTTCACATTGAAAATGGCAATGTTTTCTCACGCTCTGTAGGTAACCCAAAGTTGTAGCATTGGCAATGTCACTATATAAACCCGTCCCTTTATAAACGGCATCGAAAAGTGCCAAAAATGAGTGCAAATACCCTTTGCGGCCCATGATGCAGTCCTCCTCCTCAAAATCACAGGAATCATAGAAGAAAATTGACAAATATAGATCGTCCTCGGTAAAATAGTCCAAAATGACAATAATAGGTATTATCGGGGCAGGACAAATGGGGCGAGGAATCGCTCAAGTTGCAGCATCGGTCGGGTTTGAAACCAAAATTTACGACACTTCGCATCATACCTTAGAACAGGGAATGAACTTTATCCAAAGGCAACTTCAAAGAGGTGTAGAGAAAAAGAAATGGGATGAGAACTTTGTGCAAAAGGCCCTTTCAAACCTCAAAACCACAGATACCTTGGAGTCCCTTGAAGATTCGAACATTATTATTGAAGCGGCAACAGAAGACAAAGCTATTAAGTTTTCTTTATTTCGCAAGCTAGACTCTCTTGTCTCTCAAGATTGCATCCTCGCTTCAAACACCTCTTCAATTTCTATTACGGAAATTGCGGCCCAAACTCAAAACCCCAAGAGAGTTGTGGGCATGCATTTCATGAATCCTGTTCCCGTGATGCAATTGGTAGAGGGAATCCGCGGCCTTGAGACTTGTTCAAAAGTTTTTGAGAAAGTTAGAGAGGCGGCCTTGAATATGGGAAAAACATTTATCGAGGCAAACGATACTCCGGGATTTGCTATCAATAGAATCCTCTTACCTATGATTAACGAGGCCGTTTATGTCCTTTACGAAGGAGTGGCCAATGCTCATGACATCGATAAAGGGATGACACTTGGGGCCGGTTGGCCAATGGGCCCATTGGCCCTTGCAGATTTTATAGGTCTGGACACATGTCTTTCTATTATGAAGATTCTCCACGAGGGCCTTGGAGATAATAAATATAGGCCTTGCCCTCTTTTGAAAAAATATGTTTTGGCAGGACGGTTGGGTCGAAAATCCGCAAAGGGATTTTACGATTACGACGAGTAACAATGCTTTCCAAGGAACAAGAAGACGTCAAAGAATCGGCCTTGAAATTTTCTCAGAGTGAAATCGCTCCTAGGGCACAGAGCATTGATGCAAAAGGAGAAATCCCCGAAGATCTTTGCAAGAAATTGGGGGAGAACGGGTTCCTTGGTAGTTTTATTCCCGAAGATTACGGTGGTGCAGGCATGGATTATGTAAGCTACTCCCTAATCATTGAAGAAATATCCTGTTCTTGCGCTTCAACAGGGGTCTTTGTCTCGGCCCATTCTTCTCTATGCACTTGGCCTATTCTCGAATTTGGAACGGAGGAGCAAAAAAGAAAATACCTTCCCAAACTCGCCTCCGGTGAATTTATCGGTTGCTTTTGTCTCAGTGAGGCAGGTGCCGGAACAGATGCCGGCAGTTTAACAACTACGGCCGTTGACAAAGGGGATTACTACGAGGTCACAGGCATGAAAAATTGGGTAACCAATGTAAAAGAGGCCCAAATTGCTGTTGTTTTTGCAAAGACAAAGAAAACAAAAGATCATAAGGGAATTTCGGCCTTTATTGTCGAAATGAACGCAAAAGGCCCTACAATTGTAAAGATTGAAGACAAACTTGGCATTAGGGGTTCTTCCACCGGACAATTGGCCTTTGATAAAGTTTGCGTTCCCAAGGCCAATCTTCTCGGCCCTCCGGAAAAAGGCCTAAGAGTGGCCCTCTCTACACTTGACGGAGGAAGAATCGGTATTGCCGCTCAGGCCCTTGGGATTTCAAAAGCGGCCTTCTACTATGCGCGCAAATATGCTACGGAAAGAGTTCAATTCGGCCGTCCAATTGCCGATCTCCAAGCAATTCAATTTATGCTTGCAGACATGAGTACAAAAATAGCTGCCTCTAAGGCCCTTACTATAAATGCAGCGCAAAAAAAAGATCAAGGGCCGCACTACTCAAAAGACTCATCTCAGGCAAAACTTTTTGCCTCGGAGGCCGCTATGTGGATTACTACAAAGGCCATCCAAATTTGCGGTGGCAATGGGTACACAAGAGAATATCCTCTTGAAAGATACTTTCGAGATGCTAAGATTACAGAGATATATGAGGGAACTTCGGAAATTCAAAGGGTAATTATCGCCGCTCACGAATTAAAAGAGGTTGTGTAAAAATGACTAGGAAAAAGTAATTGAAAACTTCAAAAAAAACGACTCAAAAGAAAACTACTAAAAAAAAGATCGTTAAGAAAAAAACTCTTGTCAAAACTGCGAAAAAAAAGACCGTTAAGAAAAAGACTCTTGTCAAAACTGCGAAAAAAAAGACTCAAAAAAAATCTACTAAAAAAACATTAAAAAAGAAAACGCAAGTTAAAAAAACAACTAAAAAATCTACAAAGAAAAAAACCACAAAGAAGGTCAAACAGAAGAAGGCCTCAAAAAAACCCGTCAAAAAGCATACGTCCCTTCCCGAAAAAGAAAAAATTTCTGTAACTGTAGACAAACCAAAAGAACTCTCACAGGAAGATAAAACAAAACAAGAAGCTAAAGAGATTATCGTACAGGAGATACAGAAAATTAAAGGGAATCTTCCTCTTGAAGATTTTTACAATGATATCAAAAATCTGGATTTTTTTGTCTCAAAAAATGACGAATGCCTAGAAAAAAGTTGTGAGAATCCTTCGACAACATTGGGGTACTGCCGTTTTCACTATATTAAGAATTGGCATGATATTAAGAAAAAACACTCGTTGATAAACACAGGAAAACTACAAACGGTCGTTAAATCTTTATTGAATAAATATTCGCCCAAATTCATTGAAAATGTTTTGTCTGATCTCTCAGATGAAAAATACTTTTTAAAGGCCCTTAAAGAACTCGGCATTAGTGAAACCGGCGAACTTGACGATAGTTACGATGACGAGGGTAGCGAAGATCAAGATATCGTTTATGAAACAAAAGTCACATCCAAACTTATCCCTTTTCATGAAGAGTAAAAATGAGTGTTCAAGTTTTCATTCAGGCGACATCTCTTTTCTCAAAATAGAAAGCATCCCTTGTATTGCCTCACTCATTTTTTTCTCGTCTATTCCTATTAATTCCTTATTGCTATTTATATCACGCATTATTACGGCCTCATCAAGTGTCATAAGACTTTCAATAAGCTCTAGAGAAAGGCCTTTGATATTGATCAAAACATCCTTAACATATGCCTTTACCACCTTCTCAAGTTCACTATCTTTTATCTGCCACTGCATAGCATACAGCGGATCAATAAAATCTATAGACGTATGTAAGGCCGCAAAGTAGAGATTTACTTTATCGGCGATATCTTTTTGGAGTTGAATTTTCATACCTCGATCATCAATGTCGGAAACCACAAGCGCAATGTTATTTGCCAAAACAGGCCCCCTACTCATCGAGAGGAACTCAACTTTAACATCATTAAAATTTTTCAGCATATTCTTGGTAAGATTATAAAGACCGTCGGATAAAAGGGTAAGAGAGAGAACTCTATAGGAAATATCTAGTACTGCATCTGTTTTTTCATCTTCGGAAACTCTCTTGAAAAGCTGGAACATAGAAGGAATATCAAAGGCCTGGGCATAAAGTTCACTCATATCAAGATACATTTCATAAAAATTTTTAAATATTGTAGGGTCATATAACTCAGAATCAGAAAAAAGTTTTTTAGTACCTATGGCAAAAAGTTCATGATTGTATAAAGAATTTATAGAAACAGTTTTTCTAGTATGCAAAAACAAATGGCGAAATTCGTGATTAAAGGTATCCGGGGGATTTCCCTTCAGCATATCCAGGGCCTCTAGCGGCCCCATCTCCAACCTAAAGTCGTCGTATCGAATAAAACCTGAGCTTACATTTGCGCAACATTCACCCGGAGAAACGGTTAGGTTTTGAAATCCGTGAAGAAGAGTTTTTTTCAGATTTTGTCTTGCTCTTATATTACCGTAGGGATGAACACCGTCTATAGTAAGTTTTAAAGTTTCTTCTTGAGGAGAGAGGGATGCAAAAACGCCCTGTCGCCTCATTGCTTGCTGTAAGTTTTTTAAAAAAGTATTACTTTTCTCTACAAAGAGTTCGTTTATTCCATACCTTGCATATAAAAAAGAAATTTCATCGATATCCTCTTTGAGTTTCGTTGTTTGCTCTTCATTTAACGGAGAAGAAAAATCCGGAAGACGGGTATTTACGGCCACTCGCGGTCGAACGCCAAGTTGATTTATATCGAGAATATCAATTGTTCTATTATGATCTCTAATCGATATTTTTTCATTATATGCATCATCAAAAATCTCACTTATTTTTGGAATATCTACTCTTGTATCGTAGACAATTTCTTGACCGAAAGAAATAGGATTATAGGCATCCTTCTTTTTTATCATAAATTTTTTTTCATTTTTAGACTTAGAAGAAACGTAAAGGTTTTCACCTTCAACTCTATCTATAATGACATTTTCAAGGATACCGTTTTTGCTCGGATAAGAGACGGTAACACTCGGACGCAAATGAATTCTACTTATCGGTGCACGAGTCATAAGACGTTGATATTCATAAACACTCAATTGAAGAATATCATTATCTTCAATAAATTTTCTTTGCTCTTCAGTTAACCTCATTTCTCCAAGAATTTTATTTTGTCTTTCTATGGCATCGTCACCTTGAATAAAGCTTGCGTTAAGAATACGGCCGCTTTTTTCCTCGGAAAAACCAAATTCAATAAGCAAATCGTGCCTTGTCTTTAAATCTTGGATGGAAGACTGAATACTTTCTAGGAAATTCGCTCTAAGGGCCCTTTGACAGGGGTTTTCAGCACTTAGGGCAAAATAGGCCGTACCGAAAAGAATTACAATTTGTATAAAACTATTTCTTCTGAAATAGTTCATCATCTCGTCTTTCTCCATAAAAATAGAAATGGAAGTATTTCAGTTTAAAGGAATAGAACCGCTTACAACAACTAACTTGGGTTCAACTATTCCCCACGATCCTGTTTGTTTTTGAGGAAAAACATTCTTGTGTATGCAATTGTCGATCTCATAGTTCAAGGTATTGTCCTTTTCGTCCTTAGAAATATCGAATTCGCAACTACCTCTATATATTTCTCCAAGAAAATTTTCTTCTACAACTGCATAAAAGATCAAATGGGATGGAACCATGATTTGAAATCCTTTTGAAACAACAATAGACGTATCATGGGTATAGAGAAAGTATCCTGATTCTCGGGCCAATAATCCGAGTTTTCTATTCGCAGCATTTACCAATGAAATAGATTCTTCTCGGGTTAGATATTGGGCCTTTAGCGTCTGTGTACACACCAAAATACTTATTCCCATCAACATAATAAAAAGAGAAAATGACTTTAAACTTTTCATAATTTATCTCCTGTGAGTACACAATAGAAAGAAGGATTGATTTTATCAAGAGATATTTTTATTGCCATGCGCTATTTTGCGAAAGCAACTCAGTTATTCCCGTTTTGTCATTTTCCCCTACGCAAAGTAAAAATCTTTTTCGCACTGACTGCAGAGCGCAACAACAAAGGCCTATTTTATGGGCCGTATTCTCCAAAAAAGGGCCGTATTTTGAATAAAATTCAATGATTTTATACCCCAGTTCTAAAAAACTTATATGAAGCTCAGAAGCTCCCGACGTTTTTTGCTTCCCCTATGGAAATTGCATTTTTTGAATGGCCATTTCCGTAATCTTTTTTGGCAATTTATTTGTTGTTTTCATAGAGAAATGCTCTTTGCATCATGTCGGGAACCTCTGTATGAAGCTCTCCCGATAGCAAGAATAAAATGCAAGTTTTGACAAAAAAGAATAGGTGCATACATATATCCGGCCTTTTTGTGGATGTTCTTTGCATCCCGGCCCTGATGGAATTGGCCCTCTCCGTCCTTATCATTTTCTCGGCATCTTAAGTGCCCTGCTTTTTATCAGGTTTTCAAAGAGGCGATTCTATCTATGATAGGACGTCAGGCGCGAAGTGCCATTCTGCCATCACTGTTATTTTATCCTTCGCATTCCTTTATGGATTGTAGTTTTTATCTTCCTCCCGTTAATCGTTTATCCCTCGGGGCACTTCTCGGTGAGGGAACCTCAAAGTTCCCGCAGAGAATTGCCCCGAGGGCATTTGTACTCTTCCTTTTTTGCTAGAATTACCCATACTACTCTTGCCGTCTTATTTGCTAGAGCGACAGAAACCTTATTTATCCCCTTAGAGGGAAGTTTTTCTTGTATCCAGCGACTTCTTTTGTCAGTCTTTGTTGTAGAGTGATTAACCACGGATCGACATCCGTGTATCAAATTTTTTCTGATATAGCTATCTCCCCGGTTACTGATTCCTAAAAGCTTTGCTTTCCCGCCGGTCGAGCATTGTCTCGGAGTCAATCCCAACCATGCGGAAAACTGCCTCCCATTCTTAAATGCCTTGGGATCACCCACTGCTGCCACTACTGCCGTTGACGTGATTAAACCAACTCCGTCAATTTTACTCAATCGTTGGCAGTCCTTATCCTTAGCATGGATGCTGAATTCAACTAACAAGTGCATCACTCATTGCGTCAAGGCGGGTTAGGCCAGGCGGTCTAGACTATTGCTTTGACAAGAGACAGTCAGAGGTTCCCGACATGATGCGAGGAATATATTTATAATGGTTTCGTTTTTTTATAAGATAAACCTCTCCCTGATGTCCATCTTGGACAAATTTTAACTTGATAAATTTTTATTGAAGTAGCTTGTGGGAGAAGCATTAGTCAAACATAAAGTACCGTTATCTCAGGAAGTGTCATTGGTGGCCACTGCCTTTATGAGAACACCCTTCACCTCTAACTCTCCGGCAAGAGTTTGAAAAAATTGTTCTACATTCTGAAAAAGTACCCATTCTAATGCCGATTTCATACTCTCCCACAAGTACATCTTTGTTCCGGACCTTTTCTTAAGGGCCTTTCTAAAAAGGGGACATGTTATCTCCGGAGCTTGATCTACTAAAAATGCTAAAAATGCCAAGACAGAAAACATCGTGCAAAGGTATTTTTCTCCATGGCCGTAAGAATGTTCTATTGTATAACCCGTTGTCTCCTTTAGAGTTCTAAAGGTTTCGTTCTCTATTGCCCACCTCCTGCGGCCTGCACGCCTTATCAACGAAATATTTGCTTTGGTTATATGAAAGTCGGTTATCCAAGAAAAACGTTTTTCTTGTACTCCGATACCCTTCTTGTCTTGAGTTGGGTCAACGAAATATGTCTTTTCCCTATAATCCAGAACATTAACTTTGATATCTTTGTTCTTCCCATTTAAAGAGGCCCCGTTAAGATAACGATATTCGTGTACTATTCTTTTCTTAACTTTGATTCCTCTAATCTCTTCTGTTTGATACTTCGATACAGATTCTGTTTTTTCCCCATCATCCAATTGATGAAATAAGACTTTGTTACCGTTTTCTTTAATCCCTATGATAAACTGTAGAGCATTGTCTCGAAGAAATTTTATATGAGGAGCATTTGCCGCAAGAGCATCCTCCAATATGCAGGCCTTTAGACGATAGTGTTCTTTCCTAAAAGATTTTATCCATCTTATTGACGCCTTTCTCTCTGAATCTTGCTTATCACTTCCGTCTTGATTGAGAATCGGTTCCGGACATAACGGTATAACTTGCCTCATGTCAGGGTGCACAACCGCTGCTCCCAACATTTGATGGTAATATCCTATCCCCCCTGTGCGACGAACTTTTTTTATACAATTTTCACAACGTATTTTTGAAGAGGAAAAATGTCCGCTTCCATCCAATGATATAAGAATGTGGCCTCCTAAAAATTTAAACCTATTTAAAATATCGAATCTTTGGAGCTTAGAAAAAATCTTTGTAAATGTTTTTCTTATAAAAACAGGGTCAATTCCGTCAAGAATTTCTCTCATCCGAGTGTCTGAAGGAATGCTTTTTAGAGAAAAAATGCTTTTAAGATTTTTACCTCGTTTATTGTCTTTCGAGGCCTTATCAAATTTAAGCAAAGAACCAAACTTCATGGCAAAAATTGCAAGACCTGAGAAAAGACTGTCTCTAATGGATATGCTCACATTACCTAAATGCCTTCTTTCCTCCGGTACCCTATCAAAAACAGTTCCTATCTCTCTATAAAGCTCTTCCGCACCAAGTTTCTTTCTCTTTTTCATTCTTCCTCCCTCAAAAAATGTATCTAATATCAAAAAGAAAATTATACACACACAATTCAAATGAACAAAAACTTATACTAATATAATTCCTGAGAAAAATACTTTGTTTGATGCAACATTACGGCCAACCTCTATCAACTAGAGGTTTTACTAAGGGAAATTTAAATGTCGGGAACCTCTGAGAGACAGTAGAGGAGATGCGCCATGTATTATACACACCTAACCCAAGATGAACGTTATCAAATTTTTTTCTTTCGTCAAAGAGGACTGAGTGATCGAGGGATCGGGCGAGAACTTGGCAGAAGTAATTCGACAATTTCAAGAGAATTGAAGCAGAATCAAGGCCTTCGATGTTATCGGCCGAAAGCGGCCCAAAAGATTGCCGATAGGAGATGGATGTCTGCTACGAAACATCTCAAACTGAATGAACCTCTTATCGATAAAATCGAAGAAATGCTTTGCCGAGATTGGAGTCCCGAACAAATTTCCGGTCGCTTAAAAAAATGTAACGAAAGTTTGGTTTCTCATGAAACAATTTATCGACACATATTGAAGGATAAGAAAAACGGAGGAGAACTTTACAGACATATATGAAGCTCTCCCGATAGCAAGAATAAAATGCAAGTTTTGACAAAAAAGAATAGGTGCATACATATATCCGGCCTTTTTTTGGATGTTCTTTGCATCCCGGCCCTGATGGAATTTGCCCTCTCCGTCCTTATCATCTCCTCGGCATCTTAAGTGCCCTGCTTAAAATCAGGTTTTCAGAGAGGCGATTCACTCTATGACAGGACGTCAGGCGCGAAGCGCCATTTTGCCATCACTGTTATTTTATTCTTCGCATACCTTATGGATAAGTTGTCATTTCCTCCTCATATCTTTCTGCCCTAGGGCAACTCTCGGCGAGTGGGACATCAAAGTCCCCGAAGAGAGTTGTCCCTAGGGCCTCTGTACTCTTCCTTTTTCGCTAAAATTGCCCAAATCACTCTTGCCGTCTTATTTGCTAATGCTACGGAAACCTTGTTCACTCCCTTGGAGGGAAGTTTTTCTTGTATCCAACGACTCCTTTTGTCGGTCTTTGTTTTGGAATGATTAACCACCGATCTACAACCGTGTATTAAATTTTTTCTAATATAGCTGTCTCCCCGTTTGCTGATTCCCAAAATCTTTGTTTTACCGCCGCTCGAATATTGCCTCGGTGTCAATCCCAACCACGCAGAGAATTGTCTCCCGTTCGTAAATGCTTTGGGATCTCCTACTGCCGCTATCACTGCCGTTGACGTAATCAAACCAACACCGTCAATTTTACTCAACCTTTGACAATCCTCATCGTGCGAATGAATTAACTTCAATTTCTTGGCGCAATCTTCAACCTTATCAAAACAATGCTGCAATTCTTCATAAAGTTCTCGAAGAAGACTACGAAAATCACTTGTTAAAACGTTCTCGGAATCCTCCACAAGTTCCGGAAGACGTTTCTTCAAGTTCAGAATCCCTTGAGAAACCGGAATACCGTATTCCAACAAAAGTCCTCGAATCTCATTCGCAAGGGCCGTCTTCCTCTTCACATATCCCTCCCTCACTCTGTGGATTGATTGGATATCCTGATGTCTTACACTCTTTACTCCTACAAACCTCATCTGAGGTCGCCTTGACGCCTCTGCAATCGCCTCTGCATCTTTTGCATCGTTCTTATTGCTCTTAACAAAGGGTTTTACAAATTGAGCGGAAATGATTTTTGTGTTGTATCCCTTCTCAAGAAGACTTCTCGCTATATGATGTGCTCCTCCACATGCTTCCATGGCAATCAGAAAATCTTCTTCCTTCTCAAGCTTTTCTAGTATCGGGATCAGCTTTGCCCGAGTCACTTTTTTGTTGAAAATAACTGTTCCCCCTCTGTCTGTACCGCAGATTTGAAAAATACTCTTCGCCAAATCTATTCCTACCGTGCTAACTCTTTTCATCAGTTCTCCCTTTTTTGTTTATATTGATCCTCTCCTGTTGGAGAGAATTTCTTCAATTTTGGCACTTTTTGATGCCTATTAAAAGAGGGAGAGCTTCATTCCATTATCTCCGATGTCAAAAGAAACGTAAGAAACGTTACGGAACAAAATCTCACGACCGAAGAGGGCAAATCAAAAATAGAATCGGCATTGAAAAAAGACCGTTGATAGTGGAGAAAAAATCGAGATACGGGGATTGGGAAGGAGATCTTGTCATAGGGAAAAATCATCAAGGTGCCCTTGTAACCCTTGTGGATAGGAAGACAAAAAAGACAAGGATCATCAAAGTTTCCTCTAAACGTGCCCGTGAAGTTGCCGGTGGAATTATCAAGTGTTTGAAGAATGATATTGTTCACACGATTACGCTAGACAATGGGAAAGAGTTTTCGGCCCACGAATATGTGTCAAAAAAACTGAGTACGAATATTTATTTTGCACATCCCTACAGTTCTTGGGAACGAGGACTCAATGAGAATACCAACGGCCTCATTCGTCAGTATTTCCCGAAGAAATCCTGTTTTGAGAGGATAAGCAACAAAGATGTAAAAAGAGTTGAAGATACTCTTAATAATCGCCCTAGAAAAGGACTGGATTTTCTAACTCCCAATGAGGCCGGAGGGATCGGCCCTCCGGTCTTTCGACCCTGAATGCTCTCGCATTCAGTTCTCTTGGCGAAAAAAGGCAATTTTACTTCCTCCCGACGAGGCGTCAAGGGGCCTTCGGCCCGCACTTACGGCGGCCTACGCCCTTGACTCCTCATCGGGGTCGAAAGGAGAATAAATGCCTTCCGCCAAAAGAAATTATGCCAAAGTATTGAAAAGTTGAACAAAAGTAGTATACTCTTTCAATCTAGTGTTGCACTTCCTATGTGAACTCAGCGATAAAGAAAGCGAAGAGTCTTTAATCGCTATTCTTCAAAGTGTTTTACCCTTACCGAAAGATGCCGTTATAGACAAGGTCGAAGTGAAAGATTCGGAGGTGTCACCAAAAGATTTACTTAAAAAAGATGACGAATTTGGAAAAAAATCTATTCTTGACCTCAAAGTGGCCTTTAAAAGAAAGGGAGCTTTGGAAAGTCAGAAATCTGAGATTGTCAACGTGGAAGCACAGAGTTCGGGAGAACCTTATCTTCCCGAAAGAATGCTTTACTACGCTTCAAGGATTTATTCAGGTCAGCTATCGGAAGGAGAGACCTATGGAACATTGGCCCCGGTTTACTCTCTGTTGTTTACAACAAAGAATCTCAAACAATTTAGAGATAAAGACCCGAAAAAATACCGTCATGTTTGCAGCATACGAGACGAGGAAGAACCCTATTCCATCTATACTGAGGGAATACGGTTTATTGTTGTAGAGTTAGAAAAATTTAGGAAGGGAATTGAAGAGATTTCCGGTGATCTTGAACGCTGGTGTTTTTTGATGAAAAACTCCGGTGATATGGATAAAGAAGAATACAATAATTTTTTAAATAAAGGGGGGAAGATGAAAGTTGCGGCAAAACGCCTCTGGAACATATCTCAAGATGAAGAGATGAGAGACCTTCTTGAGGCAAGAGAAAAACAAATAAGAGACCACATAAGCAGTGTGGAATATGCACGAGAAGAAGGGAGAGAAGAGGAAAGAAAAGCGTTTGCCTTGAAACTTCTTCAAGAAGGGGTTGATTTTAAATTTGTCAAAAAAACTACGGGGCCTTCTGAAGAAGAAATAAAAGTTATTGAAAAAGAACTCGATAAGAAAAGATAGCTAAAATGGATTTTTGGCCCATCCTAGGCCAAAAACCCACTCATGCGCATGAGTTCAATTATAGTATATCACGGATTTCGACCCGTGCGACCTCGGCAGTGCCGTCGAATCCGTGAAGGACGAAAAGAGGACGACGAGAACACTTACGGTGAACTCTACACCGTTGGTATTGCAACCGTTTTAATCCGTAAGGCATTAAAATGTTTTGTAAATTAAATATAGAAAAAGTATAATTTGAAGACCACATAAGGTTTTTGAATCGTTAGATAGTCGCTGTCGCAAAACAAGTTAAAATTTATGATTTTTGAGAGTTAACCATCTTTTCAAGATGAATTTGATCTGTTTTGATATTAGGATGAGAAGAAATGACTTTATTTACAAGGGAGTAGAGTCTCTTCAAATTAACATGACAGGGATTGTGAAGAAATACCAAGAGTACATTTTTTTGGCAAAGAATACCGTGAAAGAAAAGAAGCAAGAAGTTTTCAGGGAACTTCATACTTTCGTGAAGAAGGAACTGAGGGATTTCGTGAAATATGTGAAATGCCTTCCCCGAGATTTTATAGACAGTCTTCCTGGGAATTATCTGGATATAGCGAAGCTGATATCAAAAGATGCATGGAGATATCTCTTGGATGTAGGACCTTTTGTGATGACGGGGTTGTATCAAGAAGAACAAGATACTTTCCTTAAAGCTAAGGGATGTTGTTTGTGTAGAGAAAGAGAAGCTTGGAAAAGAGAAGGAGTTTGGGAGAGTCTTTCAGTCTCCGGTTTCAATCTTCATCAGTTAATGAACAATTTACGGTGGGAAACCAAGCGTTTTGATAGGTTAAGGAGCCGTCCAAAAATAACTTGGATATTTTGGATTAATTGAGTTACCGATGTAATCTTATTTAAGTGTCTAAGTTATTTTTGGACAAGTCCTAACGGCCGTTTAACAACGAAAAATGGCCAAACAGGCAGGAAAACGCATAAATATGCGCCTTTTTATTTTGCGACAGCGACTATCTTAGGCCTTAAAAACTTTAAAAGTTAAAATTCCGTTTTCATATTTTTTTATGGAATTATCATCGGTTACAATATCTTTTGTAGGAAATTTTCTCGTATGCATTTCACTCCTCTTTGTGTGAAAAAATTCTTGTTCATTAGGTCTTATCTTGTCTTCAAATCTACGAGTCGTAGACAGTTTAATTGTTCGATCTGCTGCCGAAAGAACAACTTGTTCGACCTCATGTTCTGGGATTTCAAGAGAGATGAAATAATGATCTTCCTTTTCTCTTACGGAAGGATTTAATTTATAAATTGTGTAGAATTCATCCTCGGCCTTATTAACAATGTGCTCTTTTTCTTTTGCAAAATTTTCTTTAACTTTTTGGAGTTGTTTATCTATACTCTTTTGTACTGTAGATAAAAAGGTTCTTTGTTGCTTCACTACATCCTCTATACTTCGTGGATGAAAAACTCTTTGTTTTTGATTAGAGGAAGAGTCGAGTGATAAGTTTTGCCTTTTTTTCATTTGTGATTTCGGCCGAACAGAAAAAAGTGAACTCGATGATCTTTCAATTTTCATGGTGAGTTTTCCGATTGTTTTTGTTCTTGAATAAACTCGGTTTGAGGAGAAGGGCAAAGGCCTTGAAATCCACCCGTATATCCCTTGCAAATCCAACTTTTAAGGAGAGTGATCTTTAGAGATGACTCTCCACCGTGATAGGTCGGAAAATTTTTAGGACTTAAAGTGCTTGTGATAATGTAGTTTTCATTGCGAATTTGCTCAAAAAGAGGCCTGATTTCATATTGGTAGACCCTATACTCGGCCTTGAGGAGTGAGGAAAAAATAGGAATCATAAAAATTCCGACACAATATATCAGATATTTTTTCACAGTTTTTTTAGAGTACCATTATTGCTTTTGCTTCAAAAAGAAAGGGTAAATATTACCTTTTTTCGTATCTAGAAAATGAAAAATATTTAGGGCACAATAAAGTTTATGATAAGAATTATTTTATTTTTTTCTTTATCTTTTCCTTTCTGCTATGTTTCGGCCATTGTAGACTATACGGAAAATGAAAAGGGCATAAACAGGTCTCTCACGGCCCAAGAATTTTCCAATTCCGAGGCATCAAGTTCGGCCCTTAAAGCATTTCAAACAACATTAGGTTACAGACAAGCAAAAATTAACACCGATGAAAACACTTCGACGGTAGATTTTTTGGATGTTTCGGGACATTTCCAAACTAATCATATATACTTCGATCTCTATTATTGGACGGCCAAGGCCCAATCTCAAGGTTTTTTAAAGAATGAAAAGGCATTTCAAAAGGGGAATCCTAAAGGGCTTGTGGGTATAAACTGGTTTAAAACAGAATCTACCGAACAAAAAACTTCTATAGATATTTTTTTAGGAGGGACATTAGGAGAAAAAAAATCGGCCCTAGCATTTTCTAGAAATGATAAACACTACGGAATCAAAACGATTAAATACTTTGGACCAGTGTTCTTGAACATCATTTATACTCATACTGAAACGGGGAGGCCTAAACGAAAAAACGAAATGGGTATAGGCCCTATTCAAAGTATAGAAGGCGTTCTTTATTGGGAAAGACCTAGAGTAAGTTTTGCTCTTGAGTCCGGAGTATATCGAGTAAACCCCTTAGAGGGAGATGCCTTCGATGAAGGCCGAGGGCATCTAAGACTAAAAGAGAAAATTTCCTTTAGTTATCTCGGCCCTTATATGATCTTTAAAATGAGAAATCGGGTTCATCTCAAACTTGGGGTCGTTTTTAAAACACAGGGAAGCGATGACAACTCTTTGATCTCGGCAAAGATTTACGGCCTTAAGGGGAGCTATGGAGATTCTTTCTCTGTAAAATTGAACTACTTTTTGTAGGCGAAAAATTCAATTAAAGGGATTTTTTGCCATTTTTTTTCTCATCTCCCAGAGAAGATGGGTAATATAGGGCCTTCGCTTTTCCTTTGTGGCCACCATGAGGAGTTTTGTAATTTTAAGGTTTTCCACATCAGAGTAGAGAAGCAGTAAAAGTTCCTGAATATAATTTGTACCCAGCGTAATATAATTATCTGTTCCAATCCCGAGGTTCACACCTTTTTTTTCCCACCAAGAAAATGGATGATCCTTGTAATCGGGAAATTGTCCGGTGAGTTTAAGATTGGAAGAGGGAAGGGAAATCAAAGAGATATTTTTATCAATCATTCTGTTGAGAATATCATGCTGGTAATGTTCTACTTCTCTGGCCGTGTAAAATTTTGTTTTAATAAATATCATTTCTTCTTCTAAAGTAAGTTTTTTCCCTTGGAGAAGTTTATCTCGCACAACAAAGTTGTCTTGAAACATCTCTTTGATTTCAGTGTATTCACTTTCTGTTCGAGAGAGTGCTTTCTCCTGCACATTGAGTTCCATTACTTTCTGATAGATTCTATGAAAATAACGGTTGGGATTTATTCCCAAACTCAATCCGTGTTCAAGAGCGTCTATATGCCAAATATTCATAGCATTGTCAACCGATTGAATTCCCATGGTAAGCCCCTTCCACGTCTCCCCATGATGACTTTTGATCTTAAATCCGTGATATTGGAGTCGTCTTAGGCCGTCTTTCATTTGTTCAAAATGCTTTTTCCTATGCAGTTCTTTTTCGTCTCCAACGGTATCGACTTCGCAGACAATATCCTTAAGTTGAGGATATTTCTTTACAATATGAAGAATTTTATCAACTTGATTATTAATATGCTCTTTCTTAGAAGAAAAATTTTCCGAATCGTAAAAAGTACTTTCTTTTCTAAAACACGGTGAAAGAATAAAGTGAAATTTAGGTACATTTTCTTTGAATTTTGTCAGTCCGTCATAAAGACCTAAGATAACATCTTCTTCCGTAAGTTTTTTTAAATTAGGTATCTTTTCACTTAAAATCTTTGTACTTCTGTTCAAAGTAAATTTGAGTCGCATATTTCCAACATTGTATTTAGTGTAAAATTCTCTGGCCATATGATATGCAGCTTCAGCATGGGCCCTTCTGTCTACAAGTATCAACTTTGGAAGAAGATGAATTCTGAGATATTTCTCAAAAAGGTCTCCATCTTTTAACCTAATAAGATTTTCAACATCACTCACGGTATTAATCGGTAGGGCCTTTTTTCCGTAAACATCCAGGATTCTTTTTTCATAGATTTTTTTATTTTTGCCACAAAGAATTTTTTTTATTCTCGGATAAATAAATTCCGCAGACAAGGCCCCTGTAAGATGAGTATGCTCTTCAAAATAGTTTAACGGAAATTCTTTAAAAAAGAGGGAAAGGGCCTTAGAAAAGGGATGATTTAAAAGAGGGTGGACATTGATAGAATTCTTTTGAAAATATGATAAAAGATTATTGAATTCATCAACCGACTTAAATATTGCGGCATTTTCTTTGATTTTTGGACAATAGAGCATAAGATCGATAGTATCTTGAAGGGAAATACCGTTAGTCTCACTTATAATCCGTATGATTTCTTCCTTCAACTGCGTATAGTTTTTATCATTATCCATAAAACTCTCTATTTACGTTTTATTATCTTACCTTCTTTTGGTAACCTTTGTAATAATGTTAAAATGGTCCCTTGATCCAATAGAATTAGCACTGAAATTTCCTTGGAAAATCTCCCGAGAAGAAAGCTCTTTTAAATGCAATTTTATTGTTCAAGTGGAAGACGGGGGTAAAAAAGGCAAGGGGGAGGTGGCCTTTAGCTCCCGTTACGGCGATACTCGGGAATCCATAGAGGAGTGTTTTTATCTTTTTCATTCGGAAAGGCCCGGAACAATTGAGAACCTTGAAAATTTAACCTATCTTCTCGACAGTATTGAAATGCCTAAGGGATTGAGATTTGGCATTGAGAGTGCGTATATTCACTATTTGGCCGATTCAGGTAAGACAAGTGTTCAGCAAATTTTATGCCTTAATCAGGTAAAATACCTTCCTATATCCTTTTCAATACCCATTATGAAACCTTCCGATATCGACCGTTTCTATAGACAACATAAGCTTGCTAGATTCGGTTCTCTCAAAGTCAAAGTTGAAGGACTCAATAGCATAGAACTGGTTCGAGAAGTATCCAAGATCCACAAGGGTACAATCAGAATTGACGCCAATGAATCTTTCAAGTCTTCTGAAGACGTTATAGAGGCAGTGAACGCCCTTAAAGGAGTAGACATTGAATTTTTGGAACAACCGTTGGCATCAGGTATGCATGAGGAATCTAGAGAACTGAAAAGTAAAATTGACATTCCCCTTATTGCCGATGAGTCTTTCGTTGGAGAAAATATTACGAAGGATCTAAGAGAACAATTTGACGGGGTGAATATAAAACTTATGAAATCGGGAGGCTATATTAAGGCCCTCAATCAAATACAAGCGGCCAAAAAACTTGATATGAAGGTTCTACTAGGTTGTATGATAGAAACCGGCCTTGGAATTTTCTCGGCCATGAATATTGCCGATAAGGCCGATTTTTTTGATTTAGACGGTTTTCTTATCATTAAAGACGACCCCTACAATCTTGTCATGGAAGAAAAAGGGATAATTTATTACTCTTTTATGCACTGAAAGGCCGTAAAATCGTTAAATATAAGGCGAGCGTAAAAATGATACTAAGCATTGCTTTAAGAATTTTCTATAAAATTAATTCTTGACAAGTCTTCTTCTATGCCGGAATCTTAAAAAAACATAGGATTTAGATATGCTCAAACAAAAATCATTTATTCTGAAACCGAGTGAAGCAAAGAAAAAATGGTATCTTATGGATGCCAAAGACAAAATTGTCGGAAGGCTTGCATCAGAAGTGGCCTCTATCTTAAGAGGGAAAAGCAATCCTCGATTTACTCCTCACACAGATTCCGGAGACTTTGTCATCGTTGTCAATGCTGAAAAAATCGTGTTTACCGGTAAAAAACTAGACAACAAAATCTACTATAGGCATTCAGGCCATGTCGGTGGACTCAAAGAAATAACGGCAAAAGAGCAATTGAAACGGCATCCGGAAAAAATTCTCTTTAATGCTGTTAAAGGGATGTTGCCTAAAAACACATTAGGCCGAAAACAGTTGACGAAATTAAAAATCTTTATCGGTGAAAACCATCGCCATCAGGCCCAAAGACCTATTCATTATACTTTTAAAAAAAAGGAAAATAGATGACTACCAAGAATAAACCTTATGATGCTCATGCCATAGGTCGAAGGAAAACTTCTGTTGCAAGGGTCTATGTTAAATCGGGAACCGGAAAAATGACCGTTAATAAGAGAAGTCTTAAAAACTATTTTCCTAAGGCCACCGATAGGTATGTTGTCAATCAACCATTGAACTTGATGAATGCTACTAATAATTATGACTTTAACATCAATGTTCAAGGTGGCGGAACTAGCGGACAGGCCGTGGCCGTTCGCCTTGGAATAGCTCGAATTTTAGTATCCCTTGATCTTGAGAGAAGGCCGGAATTAAAAAAGAACGGATTCCTTACAAGAGATTCGCGAAAAGTGGAGAGAAAAAAGGCAGGTATTCGTGGTGCCCGCAGAAAATTTCAATTTTCTAAAAGATAATCAGGCCTTAAATCTTGAAATATTGCTTTTTATTTCTTCCTTCTTTGGTATTAGCACGGGAAATTCTAGTCGTTGCCGACAAAACCTCACCAAAGACCTTTAAGCAAACTTCTTCCGTAAAAACATTTCATCGAGAAGAAATTATCGCTTCCCAGGCCCAAACAGTCATTGATTTACTAAGGCATATGTCGGGTTTGCAAGTTCATATGAGAGGAGTTTTTGGTAAAACATCTTCCATCTTTCTCAGAGGAACCGATAGTCGCCACACCCTCGTTCTTATCGACGGAATTGATATCGGAGACCCAACTTCTATTCATGGGACCGCAAGACTAGAGTTTCTTTCGCTACAAGATATTGATAAAATTGAAATTATTAAGGGAAGTCAAAGCGTTCTCTACGGCCAAAAGGCCGTTGGAGGTGTGATAAAAATAACGACAATAAAAGGAGGGCCTAAAAGACAATCTCTATTAAAATTAGGTTACGGCCAATTTGACAACAAGACACTCGGATTTTCCCATTCAGGTAGAAAGGAAAAATTGAGCTATATGTTGTCCGGAGGCCTTCAAAAGGTTCAGGGGATTTCTAATTATCCCAAATACAAAAATCCCAATGCGGATAGTGATCCCTACTCAAATACCACTGTAACAACAAATCTTGAATATGAATTGTATCCCGGAGAAACAGTATCCGCAGGACTGCGTCTTTTAACATCAACTTTTGATTACGACAATTATAACGATGATAATTCTTATAATCACGCCTCCTACATCTCAAATTCTTATCATATAAAATATCGAAAGACCTATACAAAAATCATGAATCCGGAGATCACTCATTCTTCTATAGATGTTAAAAGAGAACTCTTTGAAGAAGATCAAAATAAATATAATAAATTTCTCTACAAAGGAAGAGAAAGAAATTTAGAAATTATCAATAAATCATTTTATCGAAAAAACAACCATTTGCTCGTTGGGTTTAAACACAAAAAAGAAACTGCAACGGCGTTGGGAGACACTCAAGAAAATATTGAAAACACAACCAATGCCTTTTATGCCAATCATTTTTTACTGAAAGGCCGATTCTTTTCCGATCAAGGGATACGCTACAGTCGTTTTCAATTTGCCGGTAATAAACTTACTTATAAATTAGGTTTAGGTCTAGACTTTAATCAAACAACACTAAAAACAAGTTATTCCACGGGCCTTAAGTCCCCTTCCCTTTTTTCAACCCATGGTTCATTTGCAAAACATCGAGAACTTCAACCTGAATCATCTCGAAGCTTTGAAGTGGGAATCTTACAGAAAATGTTAAAAAAACAACTTGATCTCACTTACTTTAATATTGAATACGATCAGTATATTAATTTCCAAAACGGTCAATACGTTAATACAGGCAACTTTAACGTTTCCGGATTGGAGTTAGAATTAGAAGGCCCTGTAAAAGAATCATTCGTTGTGCGAATTCATAGCACATTATTAAATAGCAAGAATCGACAAACAGGAGCAAGACTTCCCTATAGGCCCTCTTTTCGAGGAGGATTCGTCATCAATTATATTCCTCATGATACTTACGAAGTTGGGATTAACCTAGAGGCGGTTGGAAAAAGAAAGGATTATGATCATACAGACCTCTCCTCCTACTCTGTTACTCACTTAAACGGAACTTACTATCTAATGAAGAATCATAGTTTACAAGTTAAAATAGGAAATATTTTTGACAAAAAATATGAAGAAGTATCCAATTATGCTACTTTGGGAAGAAATATCCAACTACAATATCTGGTCGCCTTATGAAATACTTACCATGGTTTTCCACCTCCATCCTTATCCATTTCATCACTCTTTTTATTCCCTTTTCAAAAAAAGAATCTCTTTTCCTCGATGAATCTTCTTCTATCCACTCCTTAAACGTTTATTTAAAGACATTGCCGGCCGTACCGGTAAAGCGCACCCTTTTGACACAATCTTGGGAAAAACATATAGATCATGAGGGGAAAAAAGGGACTCTAACGGCCGCAAAACTCATAGGACATCTACACCCTCTTTATCCTTTGCGTTCCCGTCGATTAGGTCATCAAGGGCCGGTAATTGTTCGGGCAAAGATCAATGAGTACGGCCAAGTAGATGAAGTTTTTATCATCAAGTCCAGTGGATTTTATGAACTAGACCAAGAGGCCAAGCGAGCTCTTGAGGAGGCCCTTTTTTCTGCGGCCGAAAAAAACGGTCTTGCCCTAAAAGATGAACAAGAATTTACCTTTAAATTTCAGTTAAAAGAATGAAAAATGACAGTAATTTTCGGCGTGATTCACGACGCATTCGTCAGTTTTCTCTCTGAAAAAGTAAAAAACTGTCAAAAAAATGTTATTTTCAGAGGGAAATTAAAAAGCACCGGAAATTTACTAACATTTTTATCCTTTATGGAGCATTGCTCCTAGCAGGATATAATTTTCTCCCTTAGTATGAGGTATCTTTAAGAATAAACAGGAGAAGTTATGAATATTCACGAGTATCAGGCCAAAGAATTGTTGCGCTGTTTTCACATCAATGTTCCTAGAGGAAAAATTGCACAATCTCCAAAAGAGGCCGTTCTTGCTGCAAGAGAAATTGGAGGAGGCCATTGGGTTCTCAAGGCCCAAATACATGCAGGGGGGAGAGGAAAGGCCGGAGGAGTGAAAATTGCCCGTTCTCTCGATGAAGTTAAATTTCTTGCAAAAGAGATGTTGGGAAATACACTTGTCACACATCAAACAGGCCCTGAAGGAAAAAAGGTATCGTTCCTTCTCATAGAAGAAGGACTTGAAATTGAACACGAGTATTATCTCGGCCTTGTACTCAATCGAGTATCGAACATGGTAACGTTTATGGCCTCTTCAGAGGGCGGAATTGACATTGAAGAAGTTGCTTCGAAAACACCCGAAAAAATTATCAAGGCCCAAATTAATCCCGTCATTGGGTTTACACCCTATGTTGGACGAAAACTTGCTTACGGTATCGGAATAACAGATAAGGCCCTTGTTTCACAAACGATAGATTTTTTTGCAAAACTCTATCGTCTTTACATTGACAAAGATTGCTCTATTGTAGAGATTAATCCCCTTGTTAAAACAAAAAACGGTACAATTTTGGCCTTAGATGCCAAAATTAATTTTGATGATAACGGCCTGTTTAAACATCCCGATATTGAGAGACTTCGAGATGCAAAAGAAGAAAGCGAAAAAGAAATCGAGGCAAAAAAACATGATTTAAGCTATATCGATTTAAATGGAAATATAGGCTGTCTTGTCAATGGGGCAGGTCTCGCTATGGCCACTATGGATATCATCAAACTCTATGGAGGCGAACCGGCCAACTTCTTAGATGTTGGCGGAGGCGCTACAAAAGAGGCCGTACAAAAGGCATTTTCTATTATACTCTACGATGAAAAAGTAAAAGCGATTCTTGTTAATATTTTTGGAGGAATTATGAGATGTGACATTATTGCCGAAGGAATTTTGGCCGCGGCCAAAGAACTCAGTATTAAAGTACCTCTCGTCGTTCGGCTTGAAGGAACGAATGTTTCTTTAGGTAAAAAGATTCTCAATGAATCAGGACTAAAAATTATTGCAACTAATGATTTAGCAGACGCGGCCCAAAAGGCCGTAGAATCTTCAAAATCGGAGCTTTAAAATGACTATTCTCGTTAATCGAAACACAAAACTTATTACCGTAGGACTTACAGGAAGGCAGGGAACATTTCACTCTCTTCAGTCTAAAGATTACGGTACACATTTAGTTGGAGGAGTGACTCCCGGAAAGGGTGGTACTATTCACGAAGGCATTGCCATTTATGATACGATAGATACCGCTATGAAAAAAACAGAGGCAAATGCGGCCATGATTATGGTTCCCCCTGCTTTTGCTGCAGACTCTATTCTAGAGTGTATCGACGCAAATGTACCTTTGATTGTTGCCATTACGGAAGGTATCCCCATCAACGATATGGTAAGAGTCAAACACGTTCTGTCCAAGTCATCTTCAAGACTAATCGGGCCTAATTGTCCCGGGATCATTGCTCCGGGTGAGTGCAAAATCGGCATTATGCCCGGGCATATCCATATGCCGGGAAATATTGGAGTCGTCTCTCGTTCGGGAACACTTACCTACGAGGCCGTTTACCAACTTACCCAGAGAGAACTTGGTCAATCAACTTGTGTGGGTATTGGAGGTGATCCTATCATTGGGATGAATTTTATTGATATACTGGAACTTTTTGAAAAAGATGAGGATACCCATGCCGTTATTATGATTGGTGAAATTGGCGGCCCTGCAGAAACTGAGGCCGCTTTTTGGATTAAAAAAAATATGAACAAACCGGTTATTGCCTTTATTGCCGGAGTTTCCGCCCCCAAAGGTAAACGTATGGGCCATGCCGGGGCCATTATTTCCGGAGGAGATGATACAGCAGAAGCAAAATTCAAAATTCTTGAAGAGTGTGGAGTTGTTATCGCACGAAGTCCTGCCGAACTTGGACAAACAATGGAAAATACCTTAAAAAAGAAGTGACGATTCAACAAAAAACCTTCTAGGAGAACAGTACTATGGAGCGAACATTAAGTATTATCAAACCCCATGCCATTAGTGACGGTAATATGGGGCATATTATATCCCGTTTTGAAAAAGAGGGGGTCTATATAATAGCAGCAAAATTGATTCATTTAACTAAAGAAAGGGCCGAGGGCTTTTATATAGAACATAAGGGAAGTCCTTTTTTTGAGGAACTCATCCAATTAATGACTTCCGGCCCTATACTACTCATGGTTTTGCAAGCGGATGAAGTTGTAAAAAAGAATCGAGAAATTATGGGGAGTACAAATCCCATGGAAGCAAAGGATAGAACACTGAGAAAACTTTATGCAAAATCTATAGGAGAAAATGCCGTACACGGCTCAGATTCTCTAGAAAGTGCAGAGAGAGAAATCAACTATTTTTTTGAATCCGATGAAATTTTTTCTAAATAAGTTTCGTGATTAAGTGTTTTCCATAACCTTTGCAACCGATTCGAATCAATGGACACCGATTCTAGCAACTCCATACTTTTACTTTTGAGATATTCACAAAGATCATTAGTGGTATTATCTCTCTTATACTCATTACCTAAGATGGATAAAACAAAGTTCTTCCTTATAATAAAGGGAGGCTTGCCGCCCGATATAATCGGCCTATCAGATAGACTTAGACTCCAGTCACTATTGTCGAGTCCTGCTAAAGTCATCACATACTTTACAGGAGCAAGTCGAGGAAATATGGATGGGGAATCGCTAGAGAGACGTCCCATATTGGAAACATCGTCCCCGGTTGTCGCTGCGTGAATGTGGATTCTTCGATCCAAGTCTCTCTTTATAATATTGATATAATAATTAAGATAATCTATCGGTTTGACCCTCACACTATCCAAGATATGACGAGGAAGAAAACCTTCCAGTGCATGATCAGACTTATTGTTGTAATACTGTTCTGTTAAATAATTTTTATCATCATATACTATACCCCATCCAATTCGGGGTGAGCAAAGAGCTGTTCCCAAAAGGGCATACTTAAAATAGAAAGGCACTTTTTCTATGTCATCTTTAAGTTTTCTTTCGATTCTAATTACATTTAAATTAACGAGTAAATTTGTCAAAGAGAGGCCTGAACGAGTGGAATAACTAATTTCCAAATAAGAGTATCTTGGATGTCCTTCTTTCAACAGTAAGAAATCAATATATTCTTGTCCCTCCCGAGATTCAAGTACCTCTCGATATTCGGTCAATGTAGGTTGTCTAAAATCATTCCCAAGCTTTCTTTCAATATACTTTTGCACCTTTTGAGACTCAAGTATCTCTCGATATTCCGTCAATGTGGGCCGTTGATTAAGATCAAAGTTGGAACTCTTTTCATTAGACAACGTTTTATCTTGAAGAAGTGCCTCCCTGAGATTTGCAGTCATCCTAGTCAATCTATCATCGTCCCCTCCATACATTCCCGACCAAAAAAAATAGTGGTCCCAATTCGGCCGAGGGTCACTTCTATGGCAGTTTAAACATCTAGAAGGATTTATATCGGATACCGTCTCGGAAGGAGGTTTATCGAAATCTATATCAAAAAACTCGAATGCCCGTTGTTTTCTGTTGAATTGCATCATCTCCATTCGTTTGCCGCCCTCCTGCGTATTGTTTCCATTGAAAGTCATGACAAATTCATCGTCTTTGGAAAACATAATGACTCTCGGGTCTTTAAAGGTAGCGGCCTGTATACTTCGTGAATTGAACATAAGAACATAGTTTCTAAAAAATTTCTTTTGCCCTGATCGATAAATCGTCCCCAGAAAATCCTCTACCGATCGGACATTCCCGGAAGAGAGTATTTTAACAACACTCTTTCTATCAAAACGAGATTGTGCTTGAAGTGCCGGAGAAGATATGCTTAGCGTAATTACTAGCGATATTATGAATGATTTTTTCATTGAATTTATTATAGGATTTATCTGCCGATTTTGATATGTTTTTTTTGTTACTTCAGTACTTTTTCATGAATAAAGAAGAAAACGCCCCCATCTCCGTTGGAGAGAATGCTTGACACCTCCCATCCTCTATTATACCGACCGGCAAAGGCCATTAAATGGAAGAAAATTGAAGGGAGTCGCACTTTGATGTGAAGGCCAAGGTATGTAACACAAGGCCGATTTGATGAAAACTTGTCAATTTAAAATATGATTACTATCATTTAATAACCTTAGATTAAGAATTGCAATGCAACCAAGGAGATTTTGTATGCAAAGATTGAGACTTATTCCCCTATTCATTTTATGTGTTTTTTTAACCGCTTGTTTCGGTGACGACAAAAAGAAGACTATCGGGGCCTCCGCTTGCTCCAATAGTGTCACTATTGATATTGGGGATGGTATAACACCGAAAAATGGCATCACCGTTGTAAAAAAAGGTAATGCGACAGAGGATGAAGCTAATAGAGTAAAAGAGGCACTTAAAACTCGTATAGAAGACGCTTCGTGTCATATAAAAGGTCTTTTTGCTAAGAAAAAAGTTATTATAGGATTGATAGATCATGAAGGCCATCGCGATGTAGCAGGTTTCTTCAAAGGCAGAAAAAGTGCCGGTTATGATGCAGTAGAGCTTGTCTATACAGACAAAGAGGTTGATGGAAATAGCGCAGGCCATACTTCAGACAATGAGGCCAACGAGGACGAGGTTGCAAACATAGCTTGCGAAAAAATGATGCAGATTTTTGATTATTATATAGCAGATGAAACACTGGATCGTGAGATTACAGAGGCCTATTTAGATATTAAAAGTCATACCGGTGTAAATTACAACAATTGTGAAGCTTATGGGAATGCCGTACAAACCGACCCTTCTTGTGAGGCCGGCGATGAGGGATCCAGTAGGGATGAGGCACACCCTGCAGGTATAGATTTGAACCCGGGGGCCGTTTTAGGAAAAATCTGCGAATATCAATTAGATCCGGATCATTGGAATCCACCGGGCGAATTTAGAGGTATCCTAGATACAAACTATCAACTAGACGACGAAGAATTTGATAAGATGAAAGCTTTTCTTCGCACTCACTTTGGAATTACATCTTCTTAAGGCCTTGTTAAGGGCGATGCTAGGGGCCGGTTACCTTTCATAATATGCACAGTGTAGAAGGAAAGGGAATTGGTCGGTTTTTCTTTAAATTCTCTTAAATTTTATCATATTTCGTTAGACAAAAGTCATTTATCCTTTATCCTTGAGCGAAATAGTTGTGATCATAATATCCGAAGATAAAAAATAACCTGAATTCACTTACAAAAGTGTGAATTCAGGTAAGCTTAAAAATTGTCCGGTTTTTTTGGGGAACTCCAAATACTACACTTTCGGCACTTAATTTAAATGAGGATTTGGGACTGTTCAAATTCCGCTTTTTCTCTTAACATATTATGATGGTTCCCATGACTTACCAACAGGCCATTGAGATACTAAAATATGCAGTAAAAGACTCTCATCTTGATAATCAACGGCACATCGATTTAACTGTTGTTGGTACGGAAAAGAGAGAAGAGGCCGAACAGGCCTTAATATCTTTGAGAACTTACATGGCAAAACAAGAAGTTTCCGAAGCTCAAGTAAAAAAAGATCTGGGAATTTCGTAACTTCACTTTTTGAGGAAAAAATGTCTCGATGCAAATATTGTCAAAAGGAAATTAGTTGGTTAAAAAGTGGCAGAAAAAATATTCCGATTCAAAATGACGGTTCCGTTCACAAGTGTCAAGAATTCATAAAGGCCCAAAAAAGTCTAAAAAAAATCAATCGCTCGGAAATGTCCCCAGAAGACATTGCTCAATACGAAAAGACCCTGAATCAATCCCTTAAGAAATGATACATATATAAGCTGGTTTTTTTTTCCTTCTGTAGGATAAGAAAGATTGCCACTAAAATAGAAGAGTATGAAGGCCTCATTTTTTTTGATCTTTTTCTCCTTATTCCCCCTTTCTTGCGGTCAATCTCCTAAAGAAAAAGTCGAACTTGCTATTAACAAGGCCAATTTTTACTTAACAAGAAGTCAATGTAACAAGGCCGTGAATGCTTTAGATGATGTCGATTATCAAAGCAAGAATGTTGATTACATTTTGGCCCATAGTTCGGCCTTGGCCTGTCGCGATGGTTATTCCACAACCACATTGTTTTTCAAAGATATCCCTAATATGGCCACAGGTATGAATTCTATCTTGGCCTCTCTTGCAACGTTTTCTACTTCGGAGATGATTGGGGAAGACGATATACGCTTTAACTCTATCAAAGAGTCCCTTAATCGAATTCTTCTTGCAGGAGGAATAACTCAATCATCCCATGCGAATAGACTTGCCGTAAAAGAATTTTCGGAAGCAGATGTAGAAAGGTTGAATGTTCTCGCTTTGTATCTTGTTCTTGTTCAAATGGGAAGATTTTCCCTTTATTACGGAAACGCCAATAATGAAGATGGGGCCAAAGGGAAAGGTGATCAAGGAAATGAGTGTTACCTCACCTATTCCGACCCTGCTGCCGATATTCTTATCAATCTTGCGAGAACAGATTGTAAGGATAGCAGTGACAACGGACATCGTGAACTTGATGCCAGTAGAAATATGCGCTGTTACGGTATAATCCTTTTTAATAATTTTCTTGATCTTTTGAAAAGTCTGATCTTCGCAGGCAAGAAAAATGTCAAAAAATTAATTGAAATTTCCGATAATGTCACCGACCTTTGTGAAATAGCGAGTAAAACCTATGATTTCGGAAAGACGTGTTCAACAAAGACCTTTAAGAAATGTGTTGAAGATACCGTGAATCATTCCGATGCCCATATAGAACGATTTTATGCTGCTATCTATGAAAATATGCACAAATAATGATATTGAAAATTATATTTATCTTTTTTTTACCCTTCTTTTGTTTAGCAGAATTTCCCTATTTTCAAAGAAGTCCGGAAGGATTGTTGATGGGAGATGCTTACACGGCCGTGGCCGATGATGAAAATACACTTTTTTACAACCCGGCAGCACTTGGACGACATAAAGGAGTAAGTATTAGTTTGCTTAACTTTAAGACTGAAGTGACTGATTCTCTCGAAAGAAATGTAAAAAAACTTGAATTTGGAATAAAGGATAGATATAAAAATTGGCCAAAGAGTGCTGAAGGAATTGCTCAGAGAATTTTGGGTATTCCTCTCCATACATTGACCGGGGCGGTTCCAAGTATTAAAATGCAACATTTTGGATTGAATTTTGCTGCCGGTTCACGGTTAACCATGATTCTCGAAAATGCAACCCATCCCAATCTTAATTTAAATTACAGACTTGATCGTGGACTTATCATGGGACACGCTTTTACTTTTGAAAAAGGAAAAAATCGTACTTCTCTAGGCCTTGCCTTGAAACAAATTGAAAGGTCCGGGTTACAGGGTAGATTTGATCTCTTCGGCCCTCAATTGATAAAAATTTCTGAAAATTCCAAAGATTATAAAAAACTTCGATCGGAACTTGGGTATTCAGAGGGAAAAGGTTGGGGAGTGGACATAGGGTTAGAATATGTCATTAAGCGTTCCGATAGACAATGGATTTTTGGGGCATCTTTTCTTGATGTAGGAGAGATCCATTTTAAAAAGATAAAGGGAGAGGGTAAAATTCCCGATCAAGAATCATCTCTCAATTTTGGTGTTTCTTATTCTAAAAAGTCTCTTTTATTGGATTACATTATCGATTTAGATTACAAAAATGCCATTGATCCCGTAGGATCAAAAAAAAGTAAATTTTCTTTGGGAACACGATTGAAATTCCCTATAATTACGGCCTATTTCGGGTGGAGTGGTGGTTACAGGTCCTATGGAATCGCCCTTGATATTTTTATGTTGCAAATACTTGCCGGCTTTTACGGTGTTGAGACAGGTTATGACTATAAAGAACGGGAAGGTGAGCGAGCTATCGTTTTTATTCGATTGTTAGGCGGTCATTTCGATTTTTAATTTTTCTAGTAGAGTTCAACAAGATGAGCGTATTTTTGAAAAAGTTCGGAAACCACAATACCTTTTTCTTGTCCCTTTTTTCTAATATAAATCTTCAAGTTTGTTTGTCTTCCTGATTTTTTAAAAGAACGAATAAGCTCGCTTAAGAAGTATATTTGATTCAAAAAATTTGTATCTTGTTTTCTATTGAGTTTAAAAGATTGTTTTTTCTTGAGATAACGCCATATGTTCCAAGGTTCGTGGTTATCGTATAAAATTACGGCCATCGCAAGGTAGATATCCGGATCGGAATCAAAATTATCTCCCATGAGGACAAGTTGAGTCGGGATTCCCGTCATAATAAGAATATTGAGAAGTTGTCCTAATTTATAAGGCCCTTGAGTCATAATATCTTTTATTCCAAGTTCTTGGTTAAAAGGAGAAAACACTTGTCTATAATCTTTGAGAAAAATTCCGGCAGGGTAAATTTGTCTTTTGTAGAGCCAATCTCTTATAGAATCTTCATAAAAGTGTGGTGAAGAAGTAACAATAAAGGGATAAAGGCCCTTGCCAATATAAGAATGGATAATTGTTTGGGAGATTTTGATATCAGGAAATTTCTCCAATGGAGTTGTTAAAGATTGATAGAGTTTTTTGAGAGATGAATATTGTGTTTCTAAGAGTGTTTTATCGAAATCACAAATAACGATTTTTTTTGGGTGTTGGATAAAAAGAGGGATAAAAGTACCCAAATAAAATTCTAATTTTTGGACGTGATGGGTTTCATACAATTGAAAGGCCTTGAGATTACTAGTCTTTTGTGTTAAAGGAATTTTGAAATTAAAATTTCCTAAAGAATCAGATTCAAAGGATTCTTCATAAGCGAATTTGTGATCTTTTCCTAGGCCTACAAGTTTTATGGTAAATTTGTGAAATTCTAAAAGATTCAATTTATGGAGAGGAATTTTTTTTTGAGGAATATGTTTATTTTTCGTCAAAGTACAGTTTTTCATAGCAATGGAAGCTCTTATATTAATATTATGGTCTGTTATAATACAGAGAAAATGTATAAGTTGAGGTCTTTTCATAGACATTGTCTGTTTTTTACGTAATTATTATTATAATGCGGAGAATTCTATTCAACAATTAAAAGTTCAGCTTTTTTATATTGGCGAAGTCAATGTCTTTGTCGGTGTAGGTATAGAGATTGTTACGGCCATTGTCCTTGGCGGTTTGATTGGCTACGACCGTGAAAAAAAGATGAAATCTGCAGGTATAAAAACAAATATACTCATTTGTATTGGAGCGACTCTTTATACGGCCGTATCTTTTCTCAATTTTCAAGCTTTTTCAAACGGTCCTGCCGATATCAATCGCATAGCGGCCCAAATTGTTAGTGGGATCGGATTTTTAGGGGCCGGTGCTATTATGAGAGGTTCAGGAGGCATTACGGGTCTTACGACAGCAGCAACAATATGGGTTGTTGCTGCCATCGGAGTCACCATTGGATCCGGTCATCCCGTGATTGCTTCCATGTTTACTCTAACAACATTGGCCGTTTTAAAACTTCTCAATCCCATCTATAGGCTTATTGAAATGGGCGAAGAAGAAAAATTTTATCGTGTGGAAATCCTCTCTCAAGGTGGGATTCGATCTCATGTCGAACCTATTGTGCTCACGGAAGTAACCGAACTCAAGGAGGTTGCCGAAGAAATCCTCGATGTTAATGTTGATCAAAGACTACTGTCTTTTGGGGTTTTTATAGGCCATCGCAAAATCCAAGAGCTTACAAATGAACTTAAGTCTGTTATTCAAGTGGAAAAAGTTAAATACTTTGAATCTCGTCCAATAGGTATACCTGAGGATAACTAGTCGCTGTCGCAAAATAGGTTTATCCAGCGATTCTCGGTTTGAATTTCCCCCCCTAAAGAATTAAGTTTGGTAAAAAATTATTCGCAACAACACGGAGAATCAAGAGTGTATTTATCAGGGTTAGGTTAAATTTATTAGGATGACTCCCTTCCGATAGAGGTCTTTCCCGTGTTTTCGTTATAAGCTGAATTCAAGTAGCAAGTATTTTAGATTCCTTCAAAAGAATTCCCGATTCTCGTTCCACAAACAAATCAATCACCCTTGCAGATGCCTTTAGTTCTCTCTATGCAGTTTTTTCTCTCAAATTTCCTTCAAGATTTTAAGAGTAATCTTCACACACTTTATGGAGTAAAAAGGATACCTTCGATAACCCGGATGAGGTCAATAGTCGACAAGATCAGTCCACAAAGTTTCTACTTTATTTTCAAGAAATTATTCAATGTCGTTCAGCGAGGAGGACGTCTTAAAGATTTTGAACTTATGAGGATATCAGGGAACCCGTATTACCTTATGCCGACGGATGGTTCGGAATATTATTCCTCTCATAAAATTAAGTGTAAGCATTGCATGGTCAAGAAGCATAGGTCAAAGAGGTTTAAAGACGAAGCATTAGAGGAAGATTTGGACTTTCAAGGTCGGGAAACCTACTATCATCAAATTTTAAGTTCGGTTATAGCGCACCCGAACTGTAAGCAAGTTATTCCTCTAGGTATAGAAGGGATATCGAAAGAAGACGGTTTTCAAAAGAACAGAGGTTCCCGACATGATGCAAAGAGCATTTCTCTATGAAAACAACAAATAAATTGCCAAAAAAGATTACGGAAATGGCCATTCAAAAAATGCAATTTCCATAGGGGAAGCAAAAAACGTCGGGAGCTTCTGTCAAAAGAATGATTGTGAGAACAATGCGTTAAAGAGATTGATGAAGAAAATTAGGAATGATCATCCCAAACTTAATTTGATTGTCGCAGGGGATGCCCTGTATGCAGACAGTTCTGTTGTGGAAACTCTTGAGAAGCACCGGATGTCTTATATTTTAAATGTAAAACCACAAGGGCACAAGAAACTATTTCTTTGGATTGACCTGTCTGAAGCTGAAGGGAAAGTTAAAAGGCATACATTTACGGAGACGATTGGAGAGAAGGTAAAAAAAGAAAGAACACATGAGTTTAGATATATGACCGGGACTCGTTTGAACAATGTTTCGGCATCCAAACTAGAAGTTAATTTTGTGGAGTATTGGGAGACCACGAAATGGAGGAATACGAAAGGGAAAGAGCAAATAGAAAAAAAACACTTTAGTTGGGTGACGGATATCCCTATTAACGAGAAAAACTGTTCACTTATAGGCAAAAATGTCAAAACGGGAATAACTGGATTTAATATGAGATTTTTAATAGGCATCTTTTTTATTCAGGTAAAAGGGCCGTAGACTTGCTGGGAAAAAAACATTCTCGGGTCTTTAAAAAACCTTGGGACTAAAATCTCGTCCGTTGATAATTGTCGAAATATTACTTTCTCCTCCATGGGCCTTGATAACAAAGAGTCCTTGTTCTTCAGCAAGTTCATCGGCCTTTTTAATTACTTCTAAATAGGCCATACCACCATAGATGGTTTTATTTTGATATTCCGTAGGAGTCTCTTTAAAAATTTTTATTTTGTCTATAAAACGATAGATGTCTGCTTTTTCCAGTGTAGATTTTACCTCGACAATGACAAGTTCTCCACCGTTTATGGCCACAAGGTCAAACTCACCTCCTCGTCGCCCCTCAAATGGGGGGTAAATCAATCGAGGTTGAATCCTAACGACTTCAATTTTCCAATTTCTGAGAAGTTTTATGAGGTCACCATGAACGAGATTCTCCACAAATTTTCCCCAGCGAGTGTCAAATTTTCCATTGGTTTTAGACAATGATTCATTGAGTGTTTGCACTTCTCTTTGAGTTTTCTGCACTTCCCTTTGAGTTTTTTGCACTTCTCTTTGGGTTTTTTGTATTTCCTCTGCAGTCTTTCTGTGGGCCTCTCTTAAGGTCTCCTCACCCTTGCGTCGGGCCTCCCTTAAGACCTCCTCACCCTTGCGTCGGGCCTCTTCGGATTTTTTGTGGGATTCTCCCAGTTCTCTTATGATAGACCAAGCATCTTCGAGCGTTGCTTTTTTCGTTGTACTCATTCTCTTCTCCTCAGTTTTCTCTAAACAAGAGGGATTTTATGTGAAGGTTACCATTAAAGAGTAAGATACGCAAAGGGAGTTTTAAGTGGAAAGTTCGTATATCTTGTTATCTTGAGTGTTTCCCCAAACCTCTCTTTCTACAACACACGACAGGGATATGAAGAGGCACGTGGGGTTGTCCTCTGGAGTTTAACCATCGTCCGGCCCTATGTAGGGACATTATTCTGCTCTCTCCGAGAGATTCCCAAGTGCTCGCAGGATACCGTATCCCCCTATGATGATCATAAGTGACACCTGTACAATCCCATGATCCATTTACTAGATTATAATCATTTAACCGCACAGCAGAACTTACCTGTCCCTTGTACCTCAAAGACTTCAGTACTCCCCGGAAAATCCTTCCACTGTTTGCCAGAGAAATTGCTAGCTGCACAGCTTGAAGCGCATACTAGTTTATGACCAATTCCAGCTGGGCCTAACCCGGCATTAGGCGAGCATCGCCTCCACAAGAAGTGCGACATTTGCCACTATGAAACCAGTTGAACCTCGGATTAGGACAAATGCTCGTAGAAACTCTCACTACTCCCCTGTTGCTAGTACATCTTCTCCGTGGCGGTGGCGTCGTTGGTGGTGTGCCACCGCCACCGCCACCGCCACGGACACATGAACAATCGGGATAGGGTTTTTGCGTTTCCGTTGAACTACAAGTGGTGGTGCATGTTGTTGGTGGTGTCGGCACCGGAGGAAGAGCAGTTGTTACGGTGCAAGGGGGGTTGGGAGGATGGTGTATTGGAGAAAGAGGAGGAGGTCGAATTGTCGGAGCAGGCGTCGGTGGAGGACCGGATAACCATCCTAATTGTGTAGGCCTTGGAGTTATAGATGGAGAATATCCGGGTGCAGAATAATCGGCCGGATCACAACCCGTCGTGTCTGTTTTACTTACGCAGGTCACAGTTCCCTGTCCGTCTATAGCTGTCACCCACCAATAACCACAAGGGCCGGGGCACTTATTGACTCCTCCTATTCCCAATGTGCAATCCTCTCTTTTTTCGATCATGCAATTGGAGGGGTCCATATATGTAGTCGTTTGCGTACAAACATTGTCTCCTCTTGGAGTCCAGCTGCCGGTACAATCTCCACAATCCTCAGTTTTGTTAGCACATGTCCTACAATGTTTTCCCCAATAGTGTGGTCTACAACTATTGGTGCTTGCAGTATAGGTACCGAGTCCGTCGTCATCGCATAGGCCTTTGACGGTTCTTATGGCGATTTCCCTCTTTATTACATCCGGTTTACAGTTCCCCGATATATCATCCCAAGCATGTTCACCACCCATCTCAGTACACAGAGACCTTTCCGTTTCTTTTTGTCCAAGAGTTATATTTGCTACACAAGATTTAATTTTTGCCGAACCGACCCTCTTATTATCAACGACTCCCGTAAAAGTGATACTTTTCGTATATCCCTTGACCTTTTGCCCGGCCTTGGCGCGAGCATCCTTAATCGCCAAGAGAACACTGAATTCAAGAAGACGCAAAACGTTTTCTCCCTTAATAGAAGTAATGGTGGTCGACCCAATGGTGCTCCCTTTTTGTTTGTCGGTAATTTCTCCCTTATCTTTGATCAGCATTTCCCCGACCATCACATGGTTTCCGTACTTAGCGTGCAATTTAGGTATGAGGGTATCTTCGGCGGTAGTATTGCCGCTAAGAGCATCGTCTATAGTTGAATTAACTCCCGAAGATTCAAAATATTTTTCCCCATTTAACCCTTGAATGAAATTAATAGTTGTTCCTGCCGTTGTCAGGTCCATTCCCTTAATGGTGGCCTTGCAAATGTGCCTGTTGTTCATCAGTTGTTCGATGGCGCGGCGAGCATGGGCCAATTCATCATCCTGCTTCGCTTTATTTGTCAAACCTGCAAGATGAATAGTGCCTAAGATCAATGTTCCGGTGACACCCATGCCGACAACCAGTTCCGTCAGGGTGAATCCACTGATGTTTGCAACTTTACAAAAACTTTGTAAAAAAAGACGGAATCTCTTTAAAAGAGTATAGCTTTGTGGTATATTAGTGTTTGTTTGTTTGTTTGTTTGTTTGTTTGTTTGTTTGTTTGTTTGTTTGTTTGTTGCATGCTCATATTCTCCCGTCTTTTATTTAACTTCATATCACCTATTGCGGCATCGTTTATTGTATTCTCTTATGTTTGCATTGAGGTCTTCTCTGGTATTGTGAATACTACTTGCCAATCCTCGGCATCTCTCAAACTTCTCACGGTCTTTCATTTTAACATTGTTACAAGAATCCCTCTTCAATCCAAACCATTTCTTAACCCTTTTTCCTTTGTAGGATTTTAGATGTTCATCAAGTTGTTTTCGTAACACATAAATTTGAGTATTTAATCCTCTACAACTAACGGAACTTAGAGCATCTTTGGAAGGAGTAGTTTTTGCCTCTTTCAAAACAGTTGGAGTTTCAGCAGTTGGAGTTATTTTTTCTTCCGACTTCCCGTCAAGTTTTTTGTCGTTTGGAGAAACGGATGCCGTTACGGGAACGCAGGAAGCGCCTTATCGGAATGACAACACCACTCCTCCCTTAATCTTTCCATCTCTCGACGGGAGTTTATACCATCTTCTCCCCCTTAAATCCTTCTCCCATTTTCGTGTCCGGACATTTCTCCTCCCTGCGGTATAAATCCTTGCATAGGAGGTATCCTCAGATCGTGGTTAAACCCCAGTGCATTGAGAACTTTCTGCTTTGCCATTCCTGGCCAACGAGCTTCTCCCTCTTTATCGCTTAACTTTGGCCTTGGGAATCGACACTCTCCGGGATGCTTCCTTTTGTTGACTCGTATCGGTCCGCCTATGGCGGGGCAATTTGGAGGTCAATGCCTGAATCATGTGGGCCATATAGCGTTTGTTTTTATGCTTGTTGGGTTCTCAACCATTAACCCCTTGGTCTTTCCACAGTACTGCATTCTGATCGTTTGGAATTCGAGGGGTTTAAAAGGCCAATGCGCTATTGTTGCCACAAATCGTCCCTTTTTCGGTTCGACGGCGGTAAAATGAGCGCCCTCCTTCCATTTACTAATGTCAAAATAGGGATACCACACCAACCCGGCTTTATAGCTTCCTCCCCCGATAAAAAGAACTTTATCCCAATTAAAATCGGAGACATCGTTGTCGATATAAGTTGCCAATTGGCGAAATTTGTACGTTGTAGGTATCTCTAAAACTTAATTCTTTATGGGGGTCGCCGGTCGAGTGGGGAAACCAATGTTTCACAAGTTGATCCAAAGAACATCCCTCATGGGCGCTAGCACACCCCCATGTATCTCTCGGGAGAAAAATTATAAAAAAAGCGATAATAACAAACTTTTGTAATTTAAAAAACATTGTGACCTCTTGTTATTCAACAACTTTAAAATGCATGGTTTCAAGAAAGTTGTAAGTGTTGGTATTCCCCGCTTTGTCGTGGAGAACAATTTCTAAAAATCCCCATTTTCCCGGAGGGGAACCTTTGGGGAGAGTTGTTCTAATGCGATACTCTTTTTCTTTCATTGGATCTCCCTTGTGGTATATTAGTGTTTGTTTGTTTGTTTGTTTGTTTCATGCTCATATTCTCCCGTCTTTTATTTAACTTCATATCACCTATTGCGGCATCGTTTATTGTATTCTCTTATGTTTGCATTGAGGTCTTCTCTGGTATTGTGAATACTACTTGCCAATCCTCGGCATCTCTCAAACTTCTCACGGTCTTTCATTTTAACATTGTTACAAGAATCCCTCTTCAATCCAAACCATTTCTTAACCCTTTTTCCTTTGTAGGACTTTAGGTGCTCAACAAGTTGTTTTCGCAACACATAAATTTGAGTATTTAATCCTCTACAACTAACGGAACTTAGAGCATCTTTGGAAGGAGTAGTTTTTGCCTCTTTCAAAGCAGTTGGAGTTTCAGCAGTTGGAGTCATCTTCTCTTTCTCTTCCGACTTCCCGTCAAGTTTTTTGTCGTTTGGAGAAACGGATGCCGTTACGGGAACGCAGGAAGCGCCTATATCGGAATGACAACCGACCACTCCTCCCTTAATCTTTCCATCTCTCGACGGGAGTTTATACCAAACGATATTTGTTTTTTCTTCTATTGAAGGAGTCTCCCCCGCAAATCCGCTGTGAACTCCCATTTTCGTGTGGTAACCGGCCATTAAAAAACCCACAACTTCTCCTCCCTGCGGTATAAATCCTTGCATGGGAGGTATCCTCATATCGTGGTTAAATCCCAGTGCATTGAGAATTTTCTGTGTTGCCATTCCTTGCCAGCGAGCTTCTCCCTCTTTATCGCTTAACTTTGGCCTTGGGAATCGACACTCTCCGGAATGCTTCCTTTTGTTGACTCGTATCGCTCCTCCTAGGGCGGGGCAATTTGGAGGTGAACGCCTCCATGAGTAAATCATGTGGGCCATATAGCGTTTGTTTTTATGCTTGTTGGGTTCTTTCAACCATGATTTGGGCACTGGCGACCCCTTGGTCTTGACGATAAGCCACAGTACTGCATTCTGATCGTTTGCCGAATTCGAGGGGTGTTTCCCCGTTTGAAAAGGCCAATGCGCTATTGTTGCCACAAATCGTCCCTTTTTCGGTTCGACGGCGGTAAAATGAGCGCCCTCCTTCCATTTACTAATGTCAGCACAAGAGCCATACCACACCATCCCGGGTTTATAGCTTCCTCCCCCGATAAAAAGAACTTTATCCCAACTAAAATCGGAGACGTCGTTGTCGATATAAGTTGCCAATTGGCGAAATTTGTACGGCCCACGATTATGGGCATCTCTGAAACTCAATTCTTTATGGGGGTTGGGGGAATTCGGGAAGTAACTCTTTATTAGCTCCTTCAGAGAGCAACCATTATAGGCATGATAACACCTCTTCCCGGGAGGGTTGCCACCGTTTCCCCATGTATCTCTCGGGAGAAAAATTATAAAAAAAGCGAGAATAATAAACTTTTGTAATTTAAAAAACATTGTGACCTCCTGTTATTCAACAACTTGAAAATGCATGGTTTCAAGAAAGTTGTAAGTGTTGGTATTCCCCGCTTTGTCGTGGAGAACAATTTCTAAAAATCCCCATTTTCCCGGAGGGGAACCTTTTGGGAGAGTCGTTCTAATGCGATACTCTTTTTCTTTCATTGGATCTCCCTTGAAAAAAAGAGTGCGGGAGTTTTCGTGATAAAAATAATCAAAATGCCCCTTACCTAGAGGATCAACGAGAGTAAAGTTCACAACACCCAGTCCGGATTTGTTGTCTCGGGCGTAGAAAACAATTTCCACATTTGTACTGCCGTCCGGAGACGAGGGGTTTAAAGGACTTGCCTGAATATAAATTCTATTTAGGTCGAGAGTAGGTTTGTCGTAATCGGGGTCTCTTGGTGTAATGGAAGTAGAGTTTATGGGTTCATGTTCAGGGTTGTTTGAAAAGTACTGCCCTTTTTTATTTAACGCCTGATCTTGCATCATGATGTAGCTTGCGCCGTATCTTCCTTCAGGATGATGTTCCGTCAACATTAAATCGACTTGCGCCGTGCGATTTCTTTTATTATAGACTCCGTAACTTTTAATACTATAAAGCTCGGGATAATCGGGGGAGACAACATTGGCGTAAACGGGACTGCGTCCGTGCATCTCCATATTTTCATTGATTTCCCAAGTTGTTCTCAAACGAAACACTTGCCTTCCTTCCCCATCAGATTCTTCTTGTGCCGTTATATTGATAGAATCGGCAATATATTGAGGTGCTATTCTATCTTCAACTTGATTGTTGATATAGAGTTTGAAACCAAAGTCGACGATTCCTTCATGCCTCTCATTGCCTAAGGTATCCGTTATCGTAATATTTTGAATTGTCCAGTATCCACTCTTGGCATTTTTGGGAATACTCAACCTTCCACGCAGCAAGTGCCCATTGCCCTTTACGGGACTAAGATGTAGGTCTTTAAATGTATCGTCCGGGGAAGTTATTCTTGTAAATGCCGAACTTCCACTATCTTCAATCCCCTCCTTGTCCGTTAACTCTATGGTAAAAGAAACCTCCTTGTCGCTATGGGGGTCTCCTTTTGCCGCTACGATAACTTTTCTAATCTTTCCGGGAAAATCGTAATCGGGGAAAAGATTGAGAACTTCAAATGTTAAATCATCCCTGATTTGTGAGACATACCGGTAACCGTTCATAATTCGCTTTTCTATAAAATCGAATTTTTTTTGTGCCAGAGAGAGTAGTTTATTGGGGTTTAAAACGTAATAGGATAGGGCCTCGGCCATATCTTCATTGGGGTTTTTTGAGTGGGCGTAAGCGCTTACAAAGGCGGTAGTATCGTAGGTTGACCACCCGGATGTTGTCTCGGTATTTTCAAACCAGTTTCCTAGGGTGATCCAGTCCTTTTGAAGGGATTGGGAAAAAACGTTTTTCCAAAGAAAATGGGACTTTTCATGGAGGATGAGACGATGGGTGTAGTCTTCTCCGCCCCTTTTAAAGGCAGACTCCATAAATTCAATGTAGCTGTCGTTATCGGGACCATTTGGCCAAGCGACGGCCGGAGCTTCCGGGTATCGAGGGTGAGGGTGTCCGTCTTTTCTTCTCAAGAGATAGCGCAATCCCTTAATTTTATAATATCCCGAAGGCATTTCCGAGAAGGCATTAATAATTTGGACGAGTTCGCCAAAGTGAAAAGCTTGAAAACTATGTTCATTTTCTCCTGTGAGGTCGTGATAGTCGGGAACATTGGTTGTTACAGCGAATTTGTCCATAAGGATTTTCTCGACGGCATCTTGATTTCGACCGTTGTTTGTAAAAAAATAGACAAGGGATTGTAGAAGTCTTTTGGAAAAGAAATGTCCTTTTTTATCGTTTAACTTGACTAACTTCTTACTTGCATTTTCAAAGGCCTTGGAGCTTAAGACGGCGGACCAACCGTCGCCGTCGTTTTTAAATTGGATATCATTGTTGATCTCCTTGTCGGTGAGTGTAAATAGGGCCTGTTCCGAAAGCTTTTCGTGAGGGATGGATTCGATGGATCGAAGAAGTATTGAAGCGAATTCATAGGGCCATGCTAAATCCTTATTGCCTAAAACTATATTGTACTTATTTTTCAATATCTGAACGGATGAAAACAGTGGAGTTTCCACGTTTTCATTAAGAATTTCTATTATCGGTGTTACATTTTCATTTGCCGAGTATTCAAATTCTCGTCCGGTATTATCACTTTCCCAATAATAATAGAAGTGATCGTGTTCAATTTTTGCAAAAGACAATTCAAAGGTATCAAATTTACCGTTTTTAACTTCAATTTTTTTAGGAGAGGGAGGTTCAAACCCACCTTCGACTTCTGCCGTGACAAGATATACTCCATCGGGGATACCGGATAGGTCAAAACTTTGAACTCCTACTCCGGAGACAATTTTTTTTACGGTCCCGCTGGATTCGTCTTTAAAGGTAATAACTACTCTTACGGGACTTGAAGTTGGTATGACGGGCAACTGAGAGGTTGTTGTATCCCGAAGAGCTTCCGGTGGGGGCGTGTATTTGTTTTCCGTAAATTTTTGTACCTGATTTCTCAATCCTGCTCTAACGGGAATATTTGTAGGGCGATTCTCTAGCCCTTTTAGTTGAATAACGTTTTGTGAAGATATCGCCGGAACTTTAGAATAACTTTTCCTTTTATTTTTTCCCGAACCTAAGCAAGAAGTAAGAAACTGAGCAAAAATAATGATCCAAAAACATATCTGTTTATTAAAATACATAAAAGACACCTCATATTTTGAAGTTAATAGGTTCAAAGGGCCTATCGGGAGGTACGATAAAAAACTTTAGAATAGTAAATATTGTCGAAAAACATCATGTATCGGGGCCTTTAGGGCGGCCTAGAGATTAAGAAGAGAGAAGGTTTTTTCGAGCATATTTTTCTCTGTGTAATGATTGTCAACAGTATGAAAGGCCTTTCTTCCCAAACCTCTTTTCACTGAAGGGTCGCTTCTAATGAGGTGGGTAATTTTTCTTTCAAAATCTCCCGGGTCATTAAGAGAAAACAGTTGAACTCCACCTTCCTTTGACAATTCTCTATGTCCTAAAATGTCCGATAAAAGACAGGGAAGTGAACAGGACATGGCCTCGAGAACAGAAAATGGAAGGCCCTCTGAGCGAGCAAAACTTACATAAATATCAAGCCCCCTTAAAAAGAGCAATGGGTCTTCTACTTCCCCACAAAAAAAAACATCCTCATCAAGTCCTAAATTGGAAATCATTTTTTGAAAATATGTTCTTTCCAATCCATCTCCGGCCCCGGCGACAAAGAGAGAAAAGTCTAAGGCCCCTTTGCAACGTTTTATTTGGGCCGTAAACTTTAAGGCCAAATCAAGTCCTTTAGTAAAGTCAAGGCGCGCTAGAGTACCGAGAATGCACTTTGTATTCATAGAAAAAATCCTCCGAGATTCGACAATACTTAGTTGTTCAAATTGTGATTTGATGAGCTCTGTATCAATACCGTTATAAATAACGGTAATCCTCTCAGGAATCGCAAACTTTAATTGAACGGCCTTCTTTCTTTCATCCCGGGAAACGCAAATATATTTTTGGGCGAAGGGTGCGAGAAAGCGATCTACAAAGACCTTTATTCGGCCTATAAGCGATTTTTCTTGATGAACTCCGTGAAAGGTATGAATAACTGATATACTTCCTCTTTTTTTAGCAAGAGAGAGAAGGCGCGAGTATACACCTGCCCCCCGCCCGTGGGAGTGTATAAGCGTTATTTTTTCAGTGTGTAAGAGTTTTAACAATGTAATAAAGGCCTTAGGAGAAAATGACCTTTTTGGAAGAGTAATATGTTTGTGGGCCGTTTCTCGAAATTTGTCCCCGTAAGGAGGATCTAGTGGTGAAGCAATGCAAAAAAACATCTTTTTTCGTTTTAGTGATTGGGCCAAGGCAAAAAGATGTTTAGGGCCTCCTCCGATATCTGAGCGAACGCTTATAAAAAGAATCTTTTGAAGTGACGACATTTGATGAAATCATGGCCTTTAAAATCAAAATTGACAAGGTGGGGAGGGGGGGATAAGAATATACTTAGGATGTATTAATATGAGATGTATTCTTGTTATCTTATCTACATTATTTTTAATACCCCTTCATCATCAAGCAGCTTCGAAACAGACATTGGAAGAAAGGGCCTATTTATGGGCCGATAATGCGATAAACGAGATACATTCTTCTGAAGGGAGATGTTCTTCGGTTATAAGATTTATTCCTATGAATTTTTTTTGTACAAATAGGGTACAGTTGCAGCGGGAAAAACTACTTCGATGGATTGCTCTTCTCCCTGAGGAAAGAAGGTATTTTAGAGAAACTAATGAAGGGCCGCAACAGAGTGATGCTGTTGTTCTACGAAGCGAAGAGTATAAAAGTATCTTAGAAGAGATTAATAGACGAGATGCTTTAACACAAGAGGAATTGGCCCACTATACATTGAAATATGAACCTTGGCCGTCTCTTAGTAATCAAGAAAAAATTGAAAAATGGTTTTCTCTTGCTATGAGAAAAGCATCGATAGAGGATTACTCGTGGTTACCTTTTACCGACGGATCTAAAAAAAGAAAAGCAATGATAGAGGATGATAAAAAAAGGCTTATAGACTGGATAGCTTTATCATCTTCTCAGAGAGACTTTAAGAAAACAGAGGCCTTTGTTCAAAGAGCATCCCCGTTTGAACTTCAATTAAACCTATACAAAGAAGATCGATATCTTCGGGCCGTTGTTAGCTATATTGATGCTAGGGATACTTTGATTCGACCTCTGCGGAATCAAGAGAGGCTTACGGCATGGGCCTCCCTTACTTTTGAAGAAAGGCATCGTGAGCGGTTAGGTGAGAACGAGAGTGATCATTATGATATATTTCTTCTGATCGAGAGGAATAAACATGCTTATACCCCTATAATGGAATTCTTAGGAAAAGATTTTATAAACGAGGTTGTCGGAATACAGAATCAAGATCGTGAGTATCTCATTGCTTTGTGGACATCTCTATCTCTTGAAGAAAAAAAACTCTTCAGTAGTTTGTTTGAAGAGACCGTAGCTTCATTGTCCTCTTCGGATGATCTTTTATTTCGCTATCGTCATCATGATCCTATCCCTTGGTTTCTTGAATATCAATTGGATCGAAATAGACATAGGCCCCAACAGTTGAGTGAAAAACTTAGTGCTATGATCAAAAACATTGAAATTCAAAAAGAGGTCGAAACGATACTAGAGAGTTCATTGAATGATATTACGGTTGATGATCTCAACGCTTTTTCCGAGAGTTACCCTAATTTAAGGGTTAAGCTCTTTCCTATTAACGGTAACAGATGTGCAGCTTATCCTCAAACACAAAAAGAAGATATGCGCTTGTTACAGATAAAGGATGAAGGCGCAGAATTGAGATTAGAAGTGCATGACAGCGAATCGCAGACCGTATTTCTATTGGCAGACAATGTTAGCAATGTTGAACTAATTGTCAATGAACCTGAAAGTCTCGGGCATCATGGTAATTTTATAAATTATAAAACAGATGATGGAGAAGTATTTGTCTATAGGCCTAGGGAGCTTCTTCATGGTAACGGTTATAATATTAAAGAAAATTATCATATTAAAATCATACCGCAAAAGTATTTAGACCCCGTTCAGGTTCTATGGGGAAAAGAGCAACGGAAAGTTAATAAATTTTTTCGAGGAAATTTTCGTATCGAAGTGACAAAAAAAAGAAACTCAGATCAACGTGAATGGAGCTTGGTAAATGATATTCCCGTGGAGTGGTATCTTAAATCGGTAACTCCCAGTGAACTTTCTCCTGAAGATTCCAATCTTGAAGCATTAAAGGCCCAGGCCATTGCGGCCAGAACTTATGCCCTCAGTAAGGCCCAAAAAAATAAGCTTGTATTACATCGAGGTTGGGATGTTGATTCTAGTACTTATTATCAGGTATATCTTGGTGTTGAGCGCGAGCATGAAAAAAGCAATCAGGCCGTGGACGATACCGTGGGTATTGTTCTTACTCGCAATAACCAACTTTTTGAAACGGAATATCATGCTTGTGTTCCTTCAACAACTATAGGAGTTAATCAAAACATTATATTACAGGCCAGAAATATTCCAAGTCGCATCAGATGTTCAAGTTACAAGGGAAGAGGTGGACATGGACGAGGTATGAGTCAAATTGCAACTATCTATTTAACAAAATATGGATGGAAGGAGTTCAATAAAAACTTACCCTCTCTGGCCGCTAGGATTCCGAAGAGTATCCGTTTTCCCTGGAATCATGAAGATATTCTCTTTTATTTTTATGCAGGAGTTGAATTTAAAAATATTCTGGGTTCACCCTAAAAAAGAGAATCCGGAACTATTCTCGATTTTTTTCTGCACTTTTGAGATATTTTTTCCCTAAAACTAAAAAAATACTTCATAGGCCCTAAAAAAGGTTTGAAAATCCGATACGGAAATCTGATGGAAAGACTACTTATCTGTATTATCATCCTTATTACCTCTTGTATAGATAGAGGCCCTATCGACAAAATAAGGCGACCTTTTAAGATTGCGGCCACAGAAGATACTAGAAAGAAAAATGACAATGAAACATTTGGGCCGCCTCTTGTTGAAGAAAATGTATACTGGTCCAATAAACAAACATCATTTGTCGGAACACTTGATGTTTCCAAGTCTTTTGACTCTGTCGTCTATCTTAGAGGAAAGTCAATCGATACTTATCTTAAAGAGCAAATTACCCTACAAAATAAAAACGATATTTATTGTCTTGTCTTTAACTTTAATAATCCTCATTCAAAAGATCAGTATCGAGTGAGGGCCGTACCTATTAGTGCTTCTCTTTTTAAAGAAAAGATACATGAATATGTTCTAAGAGTTGATCTCAATATCAAGTCCGAAGAATGTAACGGGGATGTCAATACATTTTACGGTACGACTCTCGGTAAAATTAAATCCGATACGGATAATTCTCTTATTTATGCCACCACGTTGGGAGAAAGTTCTCGAGGGTTTTACACCTACTCTTCAAACACGGGATATTCAAATACATCATCACTCCACGGACTTGCTTCCAATTCCGTTAGAGATATCTGGGCCGATAATGCCAATCCTAGAAGAATACTTGTAGCAACATCTCAAGGCCTTTCCATGTCCACAAACGGCAATCTAAGCTTTTTTTCAAAAACAACGACGGATGGATTGATATCAAACTCTCTCTCTAGTATTTATGCCGATTTTTCAGTTCAAAATCTTGTCATTGGAAGTGATGGAAGTGGTATTTCACTTTCAAGTGATGGAGGGCAAACGTTTACCAACAAGACAACAAGCAATGGTTTGAGTAGCAATGGGATAAACGGTGTTTGGACAAATGGAACAGTTATCTTTGTGGCCACGGATCGAGGTCTCGATTATTCAATAAACTTTGGATCGTCATTTACCTCCCTTCTCTCTGAGAAAATAGAAGATATTTCGTCCTATGAATCCGGAAGTAATTCTAGAATTTTCATTTCCTCGAGAACAGGCCTCTATATTTACGAAACAAACGGTAATTTAGTGAAAAAAATCACCATGGCCCAAGGACTTCCTTCTAATAAAGTTTATACATCCTTCTACGATGGAAACACTATTGCCGTTGCTACAAATACGGGAGTTGCCTTATATAACGACCCTGTAAATTCTCTTTCCAATACATCGGGAGGGCCTATCGAAGTGATTACAACATCCAATGGTTTGGCAAACAACAATGTCAAGGGTGTTTTAATACAAAGAGGTATCATTTATCTTAATACATCTTCAAAATTTTATAGACGAAACTTCTCTCAAACAGATACTGCTTTTGAAGAAATCCCTCCTGCAACCTTCACTCTTTCACTCAAAGATGTCTGCTCTCAATGCGTAGATGTCACATCGTTTAAAACGAAACTCTATAGAGTCGATCCGGACACCTATAATATACGAGAGTCTTCCCTTGTTAGAGACCTCGATCAAGACATTGCAGGTATCGGTTTAAAAATCCTAGAAGGGGCCGATGAACAACTTGCCGGAGCAAGTTGTTCACAAACCCATTGTAGTGCTTTGGGATACGATTGTTGTTTAGATGGACAATGTGTTCAAGACGGAGAAGAAAAACCCGAAGCACTAGGTATGTCTCAGTCTGACCCCTCGGGGTTTGGTGTTTACTACAACGAAGCAAGACACCAGGTCTCGGAAAATCCTTCAAGTTTTATGGATTACACCGATATTTATTACGTCTGCTCTCAATCTGTTCCTCAAAAAACTGTAGAGGTCGAGTCCCTTAAAAATCCTGAATTAGAGGCCGAAAGGAGATTTGAAAGAGAAAAAAAAGAGTATTTCTGTCTTCAATCTGTTAAAGAGAATTCTAAAGATTATTCTCAATGTTGGGATGACAATGGCGATGCCGTCGTCAACAATGATGACTGGGACTCTGTGAGAAAAAAAGTCTGGAAGCGTTGTGGTTGTAGGCACTCTTCACTGGAAACACCCTACTGCCCCGACTTTGGACTTAAAGCGCAAAAGAATGCTCAAAATGATATCATTGCTATTGTTTGTGATGTCCCTCGCCTAATACAGAAAACGGAATTTTTCCTCCTCTCCTCCCGGTCTGTACCCCATCGTTTTTATCGTAGTGATAATGGAAATCCCGTAGACGATATCTACGCCCTCTTTCGAGAAGAGGGAGAATTTTTTCCTGAAGGCGATGCCTTTTCCTACCTTGATTCTTTTGGCAAAACGGAACCCAACAATGGCAGATTTAATATAAACTCTATTTTTGGACAAATGAAAGTCGATCTCACCAAGGCCTCCCCGGCCAAAGTTATTCCCGTAGAATATGATCAAGACTACATTATTATGGCCACGAGGGGTCAGTATTCTCCTTGTTTGGAATGCGCACGAGATTCTTGGTTTAATAGCTTTTCGGCCTATCCTTCCTCTTCCATGGGGATGGGACTTCAGGCAACGGGACGAACGACAAGAAGAGATATTTTTGCTCGTAATACAACTCTAGGCAATTATGAAGACACTCTTTTTGGAAGGGCCTGTTGGGTTCCTCCCACAATGATTCCATTTACCCACATGCCTTTAAGTAACACCGTCACTCAAAGAAGAAGGCGCTTATCGGCCCAAGCAGCACTTTACATAAATGGTTATCAAAGAGACTGGTACGGTTTTAACAAAGGGGCCTTGATTGGGTCTTTTGACGGTGTTCAATGGTTTGCTATCGGTGTGGGAAGAAGGGTAACTGCCGCTAGCGACAAATTATATTTGGCCGTAAATTCTCCCTTTGGAGATTTGGCCTCTACTCAACCTATTAGTGTTAATATCACCGTTGATGTGGGGGGAAATGAAGTTTCTGATTTCGATTTCAATCCCGAGCTCTCTCTTGAAGATTCTAAACAAAATCAAGGGGCCACTTGTCAATACTATCACCTCTGCGATACCGATATTGACTGTGTTACTCAGTTGGGTTGGGAGTATATGTGTGCCAACATTTCTTACCATAAAGCAAGCTGGCCAAGATTTACTATGTATGCAGAAGAAAAAGAAAATGCTCAAGTTTCCAAGGCATCGTTTTCCGATATAATCTTTGGAGATGATGTTGTTTTCAATCGAAAAACTAAGAGGTGTGTTTACAGAGGGGCCGGATCCATTTGCTCTAGAGATTTAACAGTTTATCCTACAGATAACGAAAAAAAACTCTTTGCTTGTGCTCCCAACTTCTACTGTGAGGGACTCTTTGCAGGCTCATACAACGAGGAATTGTCAAGAGAACCTGACGGCATTCGAAAATTTTTCTACGGCCAAGAGGGTAATGTCTTGGGAAGGCCTTTAGACTATGTGGGAGCACGAGATTTTCTAACCGATGAAATTATCGAAAATTTACAATACAATGCCTCTTCAGAAGTTTACCAAAGCGGTAAAGACTTTGAGGCAACATTAGGGATTTGTCGTCCGGGTAAAAACGTGTCTCCGAGGGCGGTTAGTTGGATTGATCAGCAACGCCGTAACGATTATCTCAAAAGATCGGATTACATAAACCAGATATCTTCTTGTGATTCTCAATCCTATGAACATCAACGTTATTCTCGCGTTCAATCTTGTCCAACATTTATTCTAGATGAAGGCCGTGATGATTTTGGTAACTATGTTCATTTTCAAGAACCCAATCCTTTTAACGCAGCAAAACCTTTTCATATTCAATCTTATAGAGAACAAAATATGTGTGGAAATGAGGCCTCAACGGAAAACGACAATCCCTTTGCCTCTATTGAGGCCGATTCTTTAAACATACTATCGAGTATTCTTGCTCCCACACTTGTCAAAGATGCCTGCTTTAAAAGGGCCGGTTCTCCCTGTTTTACAAATTTAGACTGTTCTCCAAACAGGCTTCATATACAAGAATCTCTTTACTTCGACCACACATTTTTTGGGGGAAGTTTAGCGGAATACGAATACTGGTCCCAAGAACTTGTTTGTTCTCAAGATGAATTTAGCAACGAGTTTACATTTAACAAAAATCGATGCTGCCGAGAAATGGGAAAAGATTTTACAATGTATACACGCATAGAAAATGCTACGGATGATCTTATGGATTATTTGGGATTGGAAAATGGAAGTGTGGAGCAAAATCCACAAGTTGAACTTTTCCCCGGTCAAACAGGAAACAATAGATTCGGTTATAGTGGGGCCGGTTCCGGAGAATACTCCCGTTACAGAATCGTCGATATGCTCATGAGTACACAAAGCAATTATGTAGGCAACGGAACACCCCCACGATCTCCTATTATTCATCTTGACAATGGTCTCAATACGGCCGGGTATCAATGGAAGACATTTAACGAAGTAGGAGCGAAAACTTGTTGTGGGGGAAATTGGATACGCAAATTTGCGGATGGAACCCACAACTGGACAGATTTTAAAAAACTCCGTATCAATTTTGAAAACTTTCAATGTCTTAACTACACGTCCCCTCTCGGCCATGAAAAACCTACTCAAGTTACGAAAATAAATTGGCAAAAAGAAGCAGATAAGTTGTGTCTCTCACCGGCGGGACACGGCTGTATTCAGTGGGGTATCTATGAACATCAACAGTTGGATATGAATATTCAGGCACCAAAAAATTTCACACCTGCAACCTTTGCCGAATGGAAGGAGATTATGGAGGGAACGGACAAGGTTTACGGCCCACTTTTTTCAGGGGCGACAGGCCCCTATGAGTCATGTTTCGGAGGAGGGATTTGCGGCCATGTAGACACAACTCCCGAGGAAGGTGCCTGTGGAGAAAATGCCCTTTCAGAACAACGATTAAATCCACTGGCACCCTATCAACCTCTTCTTCTTAAAACTCAGCAAACGGCCGACAACCAACCTCATCGAGCAAGCTGTGTTCAGGTCAGTTTAGGCAACAGCAACGAGCCGGTTCAATTGACTCTCAGTCTTCCCGTCTATATTGGGCATTATAACAATATTCAAGGAATTCAATTTAAATTTTTTGATCAGAATGGAGATAATATCAACCAGGGAAGCGAGGAATGTGAGAACCCCCTTGACGATTGTGGACATTTTATTGCCAGAGGTACCCCTCATGACCGCACCGGCAATGCCGACTGTTCTACAGGAGACAATCTTGACTCCTATCCCTTTGCTACCTATTTTGATTCTTTACCGTTATCAGCGAATGACGGTAACTACGATGCAGCAGATGTCGACGGCCTAGGGGCCTGGTGTGTTCACGACGATAACCAAGGGAGACAAGTCCTTAAAGTTGCCTTTAACAAATATGCACAGCTTGGCGGCACGCGTTGGGTTCATGCAAGTATTCGCATTGAATTTAATCCAATAGGAACTTCATCCTGGACCGGCCCTCCTGAGGAAAGACAGTCCCTGCTTCCCGGAAACGACCTCTATTATCTCACTAAACTTGGCAGACTCGAACTCCTAGGTATTCCCCAACTTTTTTATGGGCCTTTATACTGTACCCACAATTACGATAAACTCGTTCCTGATCTCTATAGCAATACCTTTTACAGTGCTACGGATGAAGATGATAGGTCTAGAGTTGAATCAAGTAATGAAGTATTTGAATACAGTACGTCCCGCTACGGAATAGCAAGAACATTAGAAAAGCTCTACGATGAGGATTTTTCGGGAACAGACTACACAAAGGCGGTTGGTGGTTCAACGGATGGATACTTTATGTATTCACACATGATAAACCATGAGGCCGTTTTTTCGGCCCATGAATTTACTTGTTGTCAAGGGATTGGGGAAAAAGTGAATTCTATCGACAAATGTTGTTCAGGATTTGGCATTAAGGAACAAAATGATGAAAACATGTACACTTGTAAGCTTCCCAAGGGTACAAACCTCAATGTCTATTTTAATAGATTTGTCTCCAATGAAGGAGAGGGAGAGGAGAAACCCGGAGGAGGACTCGCTATCAATGATTTTATTCCCGAAACGGGAGAAATTAAATTGAAAACATCTTCTTACGAAAAACTGAGACAACTTGGCGCGGCCTATTGTGAATCCGGTTCAACAACCCGTGGAGGACTCTTTGGATTCTATCAAGGTTCCCCTAATTTGGGTTTTGTTTTAGGAGAAAACGAGGCCCATTCCACAAAGAATTTGCGTTATTCTTTGGCCGATGAAGTCAAGGATTACGATGATGAAAACAGTAACGGTAATAACGGCAATGAAGGCAATAAATCCGGGGGTCTTTTCTTCCAAACCGGTCTTCATTGGGATCATCATATCTACTGCGGCCTTGATGGAAGTAGTAGTGAGAGTGCGCAGAGTAATCAACAGGAATAAACGATTTTGAAGAACGTTGACAATGTCTTTGGTCTTAATCTAACGTGATAAATAATATCAAAATATAGAAAATAAAGAAAGAGTTTCTCAGAGGATTTTTTATGAGCAAGGAATTTGATACTATTGTCATCGGCTCCGGCCCGGGCGGTTATGTGTGCGCTATCAAATGCGCTCAATTGGGTATGAAGACGGCCATTGTGGAAAAATATCGGACGTTGGGAGGGACGTGTTTGAATGTTGGCTGTATTCCATCTAAGGCCTGGCTCGACAGTTCGGAAAAATATTTTCAACTCTACCATCATTTCAAAGATCATGGCATTGTTGCCGAAAAAATTGGATTCGATTTCACAAAAATGCGAAAGAGAGTGGAAAAGATTGTTCACGAAATTTGTGATGGTGTAAATTTTCTTATGAAAAAAAACGCCATTGAAGTTTTTCACGGTCTAGGCCGATTTCAAGATGCTCACACAATAGATATTCAAGGAGCAAAAGAAAAGGTTGTGATTAAGGGAAAAAACATTGTCATTGCGACAGGTTCCCGTCCCGCCACACTTCCCAACATTTCCCTTGATAAAAAGCGTATTATTACCTCTACAGAGGCCTTATATTTGGATTCTCTCCCAAAATCTCTTGCGGTTATCGGTGGTGGAGCTATCGGCCTTGAGTTGGCCTCTGTTTTTAACAGACTTGGTACAAGGGTAACTCTTGTGGAATATGCAGACTCTCTTATCACTACTATGGATAAGGACTTGGGCAAGGCCTTATATAAAGTTTTAACAAAGGAAGGAGTAAAAATTCACACAAGTTTTGCCGTTACTTCGGTTCAGGTCAATAATAATAAGGTGACGGTTCAGGCCCAAGGAATTAAAACACAGGACGCTCTAAATATTGAGGCCGATTTGTGTTTGATGGCCGTAGGGAGAAAACCCTACACGGAGGGATTAAACCTAGAAGCGGTAGGCGTGCAAGTCAGTGAGAAGGGACAAATCGTTACGAATGCTCAATTAAAGACAAGTCGAAATCATATCTATGCGATAGGTGATGTCACCAAGGGCGCCATGTTGGCCCATAAGGCCGAGGAGGAAGGGATTTTTGTGGCAGAAATACTCAATGAACAAAAACCTCATTTAGATTACCGACTTATCCCCGGAGTCGTCTACACATGGCCCGAGGCCGCCGGGGTTGGGGCCACGGAAGAACAGCTTAAAAACGAGAGCATACCCTATCAATCGGGAAGCTTTCCTTTTAAGGCCTTAGGAAGGGCCAAAGCATCGGGAGAATTGGAAGGTTTTGTGAAAGTCCTCGTTCATAAAGACAACGATGAAATTCTCGGTGTCCACATGGTAGGCCCAAGATGTGCCGATATGATCGGCCAGGCCGTCACGGCCATGGAATTTAAGGCCAGTGGTGAAGATGTGGCCAGAAGTTGTCACCCTCATCCTACTTATACCGAGGCCTTTAAAGAGGCGTGCTTGGCCGCTTCTCTCGGAAAGGCCCTTCATCTTTAACACTTTAGTCGATACACATTTTTCCGGTTTTTCAACATAATAGGCCTTTGATGTACACAATCAGTATTAACGGAGTAATCGCGCAAGAGAACAAGGCCTACGTCTCCGTATTGGATCGAGGTTTTCTCTATGGTGATTCTGTCTACGAAGTTACGATGACGGTTCGGGGAGTACCCGTTTTTCTTGAAGAACACCTGGATCGTTTAGAAAATTCTGCTCGCATGATTGGAATGAAAATACACTGTGGACGAGACCAACTAAAACAAAATATTCTTTCTACCCTTAAGGCCCACGGTGGAAAAAGTCACTATATAAGATTTATTGTAACCCGAGGAGAAGGAGAGATTACTCTCGATCCTGAGGAACAAAAACATAATAATATTATTATCATTGTTAAAAATCTTCCTACGTATCCCCAAAAGTGGTATGACAAAGGTATTAGCGTTATTGTGGCTGATACTATTCGCAATTCTAAGAGGGCCTGCGACCCCAACATTAAATCGGGAAATTACCTCAATAATATTTTGGCCATGAAAGAGGCAAAAAAAAGAGGGGCCCTTGATGCTGTTATGCTCAATAACAAAGGATTTGTTACGGAGGCCACAAGTTCAAACCTTTGGATTGTTGAAAACGGCGTTTTTTACACTCCTCCTCTACAAGTCGGAATACTAAATGGGATAACACGCAAAACCTTATTTCAAGTTTGTAAAGAAAATGGGCTTAAGGCCCAAGAATTGAGTTTTACGGCCGGGCAAATGAAATTTTCAGAGGAATGTTTTTTAACAAGTACCACAAAAGGGCTGGTCCCCGTTACGAAGATAGATGGACAGCTTGTTGGAAGCGGATATCCCGGAGAATGGACTAAACGCCTCCATAGCTATTATGAAGAATATATTCAAAGGCCGTTGTGATGGGGATACTTAGATTTTTTTAGAGTTTTATATAAACCTTCAGCAGTTTTTGCATTAAATTTCGGCCGCGTTTTTTTTGAAGAAGTTTTGGTAAAAATCTCGAACATATCTTTGATGACCTTTCAATCTTCCCTGTTAATAATGTTCTCGGCCAAGAATTCTCGTTCAGGATGTATCAGGACAACTTTTTTGAATCAACAAATTAAACAGATGTTGCCAGCTTTTAATGCGTGCAAATTTGTAGGTCGCACGAATATCGTCATAAAAAGAGGACTTAGACCTATACAAAGATTTGGCCTTCTGAAAAACTCTATCTTTGAGTTGTGCCAGTTGGTCAATAACAAATTGTAACATCATTTTTGAAGTCTCAAGTCTCTATGTAAACTAAAAAAACAAAAACGATCAAAAATTACCTTGCCGAAAGTTGTACGTTTCGGGATTGAATTTTGTTTTTAGTTTTGGACTATGACAGGAACAAAGAACCTCATCCACGCCATGAGGGAACCAAGGACTGCAACAGTCGCTAAGAAAAAGTAGAACATTCGATAAGTTAAGTCACCTTTCAATTCTGCAATTTCTTTGCGCACTTTTTCAATATCAATTGATAGGTTGGCACGGATTTTTTCAATATCTTTTGACAGGTCAGAGCGGACTTTTTCAATATCTCTTTTCAATTCGAGCTTTGCGATCTCAACGTCGGACTTTGTGGCCACATTTTGAGACATGGCCTTTAAAATTCCCCTGGCCTGTTCGTCAGAAAAGCCACAGTCCTTTAGGTTGTCTAGGTTTTGTATTTGTTCAAGGTCGTTTGTTGTTGTCATACTCCTATCTTATCGGCGTTTTTTTTGTTTTTCTTTAAAGAGAAAGTTTTGCCAGATTGTTTTTGACATTGCTTTTAGATTTTTGTTAAAATTGAAAAATGGGGCCAAAACGAATGGATTCATAATGTCTCATACAGAGATTAAAACGTTAAGGATACCGACAAAATACAATGTTAGGAAGAGACGAAAACATAAAGCAGGTCAACAAAGAGAAGGCCTTAAAGCAAGTTCTACGCATATTTGAAATGCATCCTTCTTTGAGCGAAAAAGAATTAAAATATTCTTACAATTGCAACAAAGACATTTTTGGCCATCTTCCATTTGAAGATGTTCGGGCAATGTACAAAAAAATAAAGCAGGCCAACAAAGAGAAGGCCTTAAAACAGATAGAAGTTGTACTCAAGGCGAATCCTTCCTTGGAAAAAGAAGAAGAGCGAAACAAGAGAGCAAGAGACGCAGTAAATAAAAAGAAACATCCAATAACGGCCAAAGATGTTGTTTTCAGTGTTCCAAAAGCTCAAGAAGTCCTGAATTCACATAACAAGGACATCACCCATTAAAAAAAGAATCGCAAAATGTTCTAGGATTTTTTATTTTCCCAAAAAACTTTCTCTTGGAGAGGTTTTCCTTCAAAGAATTATAGCTATTTTGGGTATTTTCTCCTCCGTAAAATCAGAAATACAGATCGAGTAAAAATGGTTTTATCCGAAAACTTAAATTTTAAAAGGAGGATTTTATGAAAAATTATGTAAAAACTTTGTACTTGGTAGTGTCTCTTTTGAGACCTTCGATGGTATCGGCGCAATCTCGCTTAGAACGCTTAGATGAGGATAGACAGATATTACTGAATACGGTCGGTGACGATCTTGATATTTTTGCTCAAGAAAAGGGGTATCTTTTGGACAAGACTTCCCTTCGACTATCCTATCCTTGGACTAATATATCACCCATAAATCCCGGTGCTCTTCGAGTTGCTGCTGGTGCTGCTGCTGGTGTTGCTGCTGTTGCTGCTCCTGCAACTCTTGCTGTTGCTATTGGTGCTGGTGTTGTTGTTGTTGCTGGTACTGTTGCTGCTCCTGCTGGTGCTGAAGATCGCTATTTTAACCATAAAATGTTAATTGTCAATCATTACAGAAGTAAAGTCTCCTTCTCCCTAATGAACGACGAGGGAGGGAAGGTGCGTACCGAATCCTGTATTCTCTTTTATTCCATAGAAGAGGGTATTCGTGAGATTGACTATGAAATCGACAACTGTTCAAACGATGACATCTTCCCTCAAAACGAAGAGGGATTCCTTAGGGTGGGAACACGCACGGATTGGTTTGAAAAATACGTTTCAGACCAAGATGATGTTGTTGTAAACGGTACTCTACCCCTTATTTAATTGGGCTGAACCCCATGTTGGGGAATTTTGACTTATTTTAAGCAGAGTCTCCAATTTGTGGACTTACGGCCCTTGCTTCGAAGAGGGGCCGTTCGTTTCGTTTCCGTACCCGTCAACTTAAAGAAAGTGGGGAAGTGGCAAAAGGGCATACAGTCCCGGCAATTAAGGGAGCGCTGAATTTCCTATTAATGGGTACCACCTAATTTCCTGTAATGAGGACCACTAGAGACTAAAATTGTTGGCCAAAGGCCATGAGACAATCCCTTATTTAATAATTTAAAAGAGGTTGTCATCATGACAAAAAGGCCAATGTCTATGCTAAAACGAGATAAAATCAAGCGTCTAAAAGAATTAGGGATGAGCGTCAGAGCAATTGCCAAAAGTCTCAATTATTCTCGGAAAACGGTGAGAAAATACTTGTCCGTCGCACCAAATGAAATCGATCGGGGGTCCCGGTTGCAATTTTTCGAATCCCCGATCTGGATTGGGTCACTGGATTGGAAATCGCTCCATGAGGAACATGTCAAGGGTGTTTCTTTAAATGTGCTTTGGGAAGAAGGCAGAGAATCCGGCCTGATCCCGGTTGAATACCCGGGATTTTGGAAGCAATACAATAGAAAGTTCCCAAATCTTCCGAAGTCAAGGGTGGAAATCGAGTATTGCACGGGAATCAAAATTTTTTGTCTTTCTACAGGCAAAGCAGTCAAGACCCACTTTTTCGCCGGTTGCCTGTGTTACAGTCGTTACCTCTATGACGAATTCACGTTCTCGCAAAAATCAGAAGATTTTTTAAATTCCCATGTAAGGATGTTCGAATATTTCGGAGGTGTTCCGGCCACAATTACACCGGACAATTTGAAATCGGCCGTATCCAAAGCACACAGATACGACCCCGATATAAATCCTGCATATGTCCAACTGATGCGGTATTTTGGCGTGACAGTAACCCCTGTTAGGGCGAGAAGGCCTACTGATAAACCCATAGTAGAAAGGACAATACAAACTTTTCAAAAGTAGTTTTATTTCAGGGTGAGAGAAAAAAACTTTACAAGTCTTGTAGAATTAAACAACTCTCTCAAGGAACATCTCAAAATTGTTCACAAAAAAGATCATAGGATTTTTAAAAAGACGAGAGAGGCAATGTTTTCGGAAGAAAGTCTGTTTTTGATGCCATTGCCTGAGAAAAGGTATGATATCAGGATTCACAAGAAAGCTAAATTGCACTATGACTCCCACCTTCAGTTCGATAAAAATTATTATTCGGCCCCTTGGAAACTGCGAGGAAAAAACCTGGATGTATGGGCCTCGGACAAGATTATGGAGATTTTCAACGATGGTGATTGTGTGGCGATTCATAAGAGGAGTCCTAGTAGGGGAAAATTTAAAACGGACAAGAATCATTACCCGCCGGAACATAAGGCATACCTAGAAATCACGCCGGATTATTTGAGAAAAAAAGCAAAGCAATTAGGCCCGGATGTGTTTCGATTGGTCGACAAATTGATGAGGGTGGAGCACCCCTTGAGATATCTCAGAAGATGCCAAGGATTGATTGCCCTTTCCAAGAAATACACAGGAGAGGAAATCAATGACGGATGCGAGAGGGCGTTAATTTTTGGAAAATACCATCTCAAATTTATTGAAAATGTTATACAAAATCAAAAGGCAAATCCAAACAAAAACGAGAACGTGAGCATAACCCGGATGCCCAACCCTCATACGAGGGGATTGGAATCCTATCATTAAAGGAGAAGCAAAATGTTGGAAGAAATGACGAATTCAATGAACAGATTAAAAGTGTTCGGAATGTTGAAAACGCTGGATACGAGACTGGCGGAGGCACAAGAGAATGGCCGAAGCTATAGCGATTTTCTATTGGCCTTGGTTACGGATGAAAAAAGTTACAGAGAGAGGAAGAGCACCGAGCACAAAATCAAACGTGCAAAATTCAGACGGCCCGCAAGTTTTGATCAATTTGATTACCATGCGAGAAGAAATCTGAAAAAGTCCCAGATTAAAGAATTAAAACAATTATCCTTTTTAAGGAACAAGCAAAATCTTCTTTTGTTAGGGCCTACCGGAGTAGGGAAGAAATTCGTAGCGACGGCGATAGGATACGATGCCTGCCACGAAGGATTCACCTGTTAATTCATAGGACTCAACCTGTTTGTTGAACAAGCGGCACTAAAAAGTTTACGAAAAATTTTCTCAAAAAATGACATCTTCCCCAAGGAAATAAAAAGCACCGAAAAATTCTGCTCAAAAATCATAAATTTTAACTTGTTTTGCGACAGCGACTAATTAGAATCTACATAGGACTTGAGAAGTTTGGCCCTCGAAGGGTGACGGAGCTTCCTCAGGGCCTTGGCCTCAATCTGTCTTATACGTTCTCGAGTTACAAAAAAGTCTTGCCCTACTTCTTCTAAGGTGTGATCAGATTTTTCTCCTATGCCAAATCTCATTCTCAAAACCTTTTCTTCTCTCGGGGTAAGTGTGGTCAAGATAGATCGAGTTTGTTCTGAAAGAGTTACGTTTGTAACGGCCTCAGTGGGAGAAACAATCTTTTTATCCTCTATAAAATCTCCTAGAGAACTATCTTCCTCTTCTCCTATAGGTGTTTCAAGAGAAATGGGTTCCTTAGATATTTTTTGCACTCTTTTCACTTTTTCAACAGGCATCTCCATTTTTTCTGCAATTTCTTCCGACGTAGGCTCTCGACCGTATTCTTGAATAAGTTGTCTCTGAGTTCTCACCATTTTATTAATGGTTTCTATCATGTGGACGGGAATTCTAATGGTTCGTGCTTGATCTGCAATGGCCCTTGTAATGGCCTGACGAATCCACCATGTAGCGTAGGTAGAAAATTTATAACCACGACGGTATTCAAATTTATCTACTGCTTTCATGAGTCCAATATTTCCCTCTTGAATGAGGTCAAGGAATTGTAGGCCGCGATTTGTATATTTCTTTGCAATAGAGACAACTAAGCGAAGGTTTGCCTCAACGAGTTGGGCCTTGGCCTTATCGGCCTTTTCCTCTCCTTTTTGAATGATGTTAAAAACTTTTTCGATATCTTCGTACTCCATACCACAATCTATAGAAAGTCTTTTCAATTTTCTAAGAATATCTTCTTGATTGCGAAACAATTGATCAATTTTAGCGTCTGTAGTGTAAAGGTCTTTAGTAAGTTTTCTTTTGAAACTATCATTTCCTATCAATTTATTGTAAAGTTTTCTATATTCATTGAGGTCTTCAACCTCTAAAAATCGAAAAACGCGCTCCTGTTGTTCAAAAAAATCTCTGAATTGAAAATAATATTTTTTTACGGGTTCAACAAAACTGTTGATAATTTTTCTATTGAAAATAAGATTTGCCAATTCTTCACCAATACTTTTAAGCTCTTCTTCCTCAGCGACCATTTTTCTTTTTTTAATAGTCCCATCCTTAAGTTTTATTTTTTCAAGAAGAGTACTTACTCTATCGACAACGGTATGAATACGGTTTTTAATCTTATTAACATCTTTTGTAGAAGATTCATCGCCAAGACCTCTCACGATCTCTCTTACAAAGTCATTTTTTTTCTTTTGAGATTCAATTTTCTCTTTAAGAAGAATGATTTCCTCCATGGCATGAGAGGAGGAAAGTGCAGAGAGAATAATTTTTCTCTCTCCCTCTTCAATTTCTTTTGCAATAACGACTTCTCCTTCTCGCGTCAGTAGGGACACGGAACCCATACATTTAAGATATAGCTTAACGGGATCGGACGATGCCGATTTTAATTCGGCCTTTTGTTCTCTGGTAAGAGTTTCTTCAATAATCTCTGTACCGTCGAGTCGTATAGAACTTTCTTCTTCCTCTTCAATCGCTTCCATAATCCGAAGTTCAATTTTTTCACTAAAAATTCTTTTCATGATTTCATCAACAACGTTGGGTTCCACAATACTTGCAGGGATGGCATCGTTGATGTGTTCAGGAGAAAGATATCCGTCTTCTTTCCCCCTTGCTATAAGCTTTAAAAACTCTCTTTGACCTATAAAGCTCAAAATTTCCGACATTAGATTCTCCAATTATAAATTGTTATTGAATAGTTTATTTTCTTATTTTGAGGGCCGTAAGTTCCCTATCTACGGCCGCAAGTTCTCTTAACAAAGTTTCGCCCTCCTTGATAGATACGATCTCTTTTTGTTTCTTTTTCAATTCTACCTTAATTGTCATCAGTTTGCCTCTTTTCAGTTTTAAAAAGATATCATCAACTATTTTCACTAAAAACTTTTCTTCTTTAGAAGACTCTAGAACAGAATTGAAAGGAAGGCCATAGTCTTTACCGAAAATACTCTTGAAAATTTTAGAAAATTCACTATCTCCCTTTGTATAGTATAATTCTTGCAATTTCAGAATGTTACTTTTTAACTCGGTTTCCTCGATAAAATCAAGTATTTTTTTTAATTCTGGTCTCTTAAGCAAACCCGGGTTTAAAGCAATCTCTCGAAGAAGGGCCCCTTCTCCTCTTAAAGGGGTATACTCGTTCCGTTTTTCTTGATGGTTGCGGCCGTGACCTGTTGATTCCTCTTGAATAGTCGATGCGAAAAGTTTTCGATTCTTTAGTTTGCTTTGAGAGACATATTCTTTATAAAAATTGAGAATCCTCTCCGGATCTGATGTCATACCGAGCCTTTTTGCGATGGCCATAACCCTTTCCGTGGCCGGCAACGAATCCTTAAGAGGCATAAGTATGGGAAAAAATCCCTCGAGAATCTCTATCCGACGATCGAGAATTTCCGGTATTTTTTCGGGAAATTTTGAATCTATGATAACATCGATAAGGGCCAAGGCCTCTTGGATTTTCTTATCAAACCCGATACTACCCTCCTTTTGTATAAATTCGTCGGGGTCCTTATGAGGTGAAATATCGATAATCTTTGGAATAATGCTGTGGGTTAAAAGTAGTTCGTTAATTCGCATTGATGCATCAAGTCCGGCCTGATCGTTATCTAAGGCCAAATAAATATTTTTTGTTAACGCTTTGATTTGATTTAAAGCACTATCACCTAGCGATGTTCCCATGACGGCCACGGTATTTTTGAAACCGTGTTGATGAAGACAAATACAATCCATATGCCCTTCAGTAAGGATAATATATTCCTTTTTTTTCACTTCATGTTTGGCCATATGAAAAGCGTAGAGAATTTGTCTTTTATGAAAGATAAAAGATTCTTGAGAGTTAATATATTTGCCTCGTTGATATTCTTTTGTCTGTCGACCGCAAAAACCTACTACACGGCCAAAATGATTGTGGATGGGAAAAATAATCCTTTCTCTAAAAGTATCATAGTATTGGGACGGTTGATTTCTATCGGGTTTAATTAAGTGGATGTCACAGGCCGTCTGGCAGGTCTCAGATAGTGTTTTATCATCTTTAAGAGACTGAAAGTAACTAGATAGAGCATTATTTTTTGGAGCAAAACCAATATCGAAATCTCTTATACTCCGGTCATTGAGTCTTCTTTTTTTGACAAAATCTCGGTATTCACCGTAAATACCCTTTTCTGCAGATTTTTTGTAAATCAATTGGGCCTTTTGAAGAACTTTTTCGGCCATCTCTGCTTTATGGTGGCGTTTTTTGCTCTCGTAATCTTCAAAGCGAAGGCCTAGTTTATTGCAAATATCTCTTAGAGAATCTATAAAATCCAAATTTTTATATTTCTGAACGAAACCGATAGCATCACCTCCGGTATTATCAACAAAGCATTTAAATAGGCCTCTTGTGTTATCAATGTGAAGACTTGGATTGTGATCATTGTGAAAAGGACAAACGGCCATATAGTGATTCCCTTTCCTAACAACATTAATATACATACCCACAATATCTGAAATGGGATAATCTTTGATCTTATTTTTAAGTTCTTCAATTCCCATAATTATTTTGTAGATTTGAGGACAAATCCGTTGATTTTGTGGTTTTTTTTTAAAAATATTTTTTCAAATTTTGTCGTAAAACTTGAAAGAAAATGTTCAGGATATTCTCCTCTTAAATCAAATGTCACCAGTTCTTTTGAAAGGAGCGATGTTTCCCCTAACACTTTAAGTATCCATTGGGCAAGGTCTTTATAGTCTGTTTTAATAAATAATGTCCCCTTTGGTTTTAAAATCTTGTAGACCTTTTCTATAAAAATATTTCCAAAAGGTCTTTTTTTGTGATGGCGCCTCTTGGGCCAAGGGTCAGGAAAAAAATAAAAGATTTGGTCTACTTCGTTTTCTCCAAATTGAAAATTAATCCTTTCTCCTCGAGCACGAAGCAATCGAAAGTTTTTATTGGATATTTTTAAAAGTTTTTTGGCCAAATTAAAACTTCTTTTAAAACGATAATCCATACCTACAAAATTGATGTAAGGATGTCTTTGACAAAAACCCTGCATAAAGTGTCCATATCCCGAACCTATTTCCAAATAGAGTGGAGCGTTTCTTTGAAAAACATCTTTATTCCATCTTCCTCTATACTCTTCGGCCTCATAATCTCTGAGAACAAATTGAGAAAAATTTCCCAACTTATCGTGATAGGAGTTTTTGTGGTTATAGTAAGAATATTTTTCAAATGTCTTTTCAATGATTTTCACTTTTTAACCTTCGCATCTTCAAAAAAAGAAGGAAAAAAGTTGTATCATAAAAGTCTGGTTGCGTAAATCTTAAATTACTATTTATACTCAACCTCAATAGCGCTTTGCATTGAAATATCACTTAATTTAATCCCAGAAAGGAACCATTTTAAACAATTCTCTATAGAGTCTTTCAACTCCAAGAGCTATTCCACTAGCGGGGCCTATACCCTTTTCAAGAGAGTTAAAGAGTATGGAAGGACTGGGAAGCTCATAATCGTAAAGTTCTTTTTTTCTCTTGGCCTGTTTATAAAATCTTCTCTTTTGCTCATAGAGGCAATCGAGTTCATTAAATGCGTTGGCAGTTTCTATACCGTTGATATAAAGTTCAAATCTTTCACAAACTTTTGAGTTATTTTTCTTCACTGTGGAAAGGGCATGTAAGGGTGCAGGATATTCATAGAGAATAAGGTAAGAATAGTCTTTAAGTTGCGGTTCAATATAATTGAGAAAAATGAGAAAAAAAAGGTCTTCCCAATCATAAGAAAAATTCTTATCTAAGTGAATATCTTTAAAATCTCTTGTAATAAGTTTTTGGAATTCTGCTTTTTCTAAAAAATCGGTTATACGAAAATTCAAAATGTTTAGAAAGAGATTATCGATAGTTTGTCTTTCTATAGAAATGTTTTCTTGCTTGAGTATTCTTAAAAGTTCTTGACAGTCTTCTGCAAGTTCCAAATAGTAAGAATATTTTCTATACCACTCAAGCATAATAAATTGAAACCGATGATATGTTCCTTGAGGTTCGTCTCGAAAGCTGTAAGATAGGGTGAAAATTTTTTCAAGGCCCTCGGAAAGAAGTGCCTTCATAGAGAATTCCGGAGAGGTGTGAAGGTAAGTATTAAGGAGGTTTTTTCTATGTGGAGAATATAGTTGAAAGGGATGAAGATGTGTTTCTATACCGGGATTTGAGACACCGGGAGGAGTTAGACAGTCAAGAAAATCTCTATCTAAGAAAAAGTTTCTTATCTTTTGGAGATAAGTAAAAAAGTGATGGGCATCTCGTTTTCTTTCCATAAGAGTTAGCGATAGTTGATATCGCTTCTATCTACTTGAGGGACGTTAAATGTATACAATTTTTTTAATTCTCCCGACAAAAGTCTCAAAATCATGACGGCCCCAAATAGAATCCCCGTAATTTCAAGAATTTTTAAAGTATCGTAATATGTACCGACAAGTCCGATAGTAATGCCTCCAAAAATGTTAGGGATGAGAAAACAAAGTTCTAAAAATGAATAGGATTGAGTAAGATAAACAGACTCGACACTTTTAGAAAGGTAATTAAGCTGGGCCGAATATCTTAAAAGGACAACAATACCCCATAAAAGCATAATGCAAAAACTGGCCGTAAAATTGTTAATGCGAATCCAGAGATTAAATAAGGTAACTTCTACAATAGTGGATGTGACAATGATTTTCCCTTCGTGCATAAACGGGAGCAAACGATTAAAAAATACTCCTCCGAAAAGACCTCCTATTCCAAAGGCCGTAATAATATAGGAGTATTCGCGGATATTTCCTCTTAAGGCCTCTCTTACGAATGGTAAGAAAAGAGGAATAAGAATACCTATAACACATCCTGTAATCAAAGTATTAAGATATAGGGAGAGAAGTTCTCTTCTTTTAACGGTGTAAGAGAATATCTTTTTTAGGTTTGCAAAAACGCCGGCCTTTAGGGGGCGAGATTTTGTAAAAACAAAATTTACTCTTAATAGTAGAATAATACCGAGAAGATACGTCATTAGATCAAAATATAAAATTTCTACAATTCTCCCTGTTTGGGTATAGATCATGGCCCCTAAAAAAGGTCCGACAATATTAAGAGTCGAAAGCGTTTGAGCGAAAAGAGCGTTTGCGTATCGCATAGATTTAGGAGGGACAAAGTCGTTGATTAAAGATAAACGGGTAGGATTGAAAATACCTGTAAAAAAAGCAATGAGTCCATTGGAAAGCATGATTATTGGAATGTTCTCAGACCAAAGAATTGCAAAGATAACGGGAATGCGGGCAACATCACATAGGATAAGGATATTTCTTCTGTTAAACCGTTCTCCAAGCGTTCCTCCTAAAAGGGCACCTACAACAAAAAAAAAGAGGAAAACGGCCCTAGTCATACCAAGGTATGATTTATCGTTTCCACTCTTAGAAAAGACAAAGAGCATAATGCCTGTCTCTGTAATAAAAGAACCTATTTCAGAAATAAAACTCGCAAAATAAAGTTTTGTATAATTTGCATAACGAAAAAGTTCAAAAATTTTCATTCTATGAAAAAAAGAAGAGGCCGTTTGGAGAGGACTTTTTCAATTTTGAGAGACTTTAAAAAATTTTGTGTATGAGTTGAAACCTTTTTTATCTCAGTACCTAAAATTAGGATAGAAACCATTTCCTATCCTTACGTTCGACAAGCTACCTGAACTTGCAGAGAATATCAAGCCTCCCCTGAGTTGAGTCCCATTCATTGAACCGGTAGGAACGATTTTTAAGACCTGAATTCACATCACAAGTGCATCACTCGTTGTGTCAAGGCGAGTTAGGCCAGGCGGCCTATCCAATTTGACATTGCCAGTGCAGTTCGTGCGAGATGTCATGCGGAAAAAATTGCTTCATTTAAAGGGAAAAGTTTCAAAACTAGCAGTTTTCGGTACAGCGCAGAGCGCATTTCTCAAAAGCCCCTCTGAAAAGTGAAAATGTGGGAGAAAAAAGTTTACAAAAAATTTTCTCACACAATGACATTTTCCCCAGGGAAATAAAAAGCACCGAAAACTGCTGTTTCAAAACGGGAATCTCTGTAAATACTAAAAAAATATTTGCAAAAGTTTTAAACATAGGTTAGTTAGAGGTCTTAAATGGGCCGTCATTTAATAAGGCCTTTGTTTTCACAACACTAAACAAGGAGAAAAACTATGTCTGTAACAACACAAGAAATATCACGAACAGAGAACAAGATAAAGGCCCTTGATCTTGCTCTTGCTTCTATTGAGAAACATTTTGGAAAAGGGGCCATTATGAAGTTCGATAGTGATGTCCAAGAAAGGATTCCTTCAATACCGACAGGCTGTTTCGGACTTGACCTTGCCTTGGGGATAGGTGGTGTCCCTAAGGGTCGGATTGTCGAAATCTACGGCCCGGAGTCATCGGGAAAAACAACCTTGACTCTCCATATAGCAGCGGAATGCCAAAAACAAGGTGGAATCGTCGCCTTTATTGATGCTGAACACGCATTAGACACTACCTATGCAACAAAACTTGGAATCGATATTCCCAACGTATTAATCTCTCAACCGGATAACGGAGAGCAGGCCTTAGATATTACCGATATGCTTGTGAGAAGTGGGGCCGTAGATCTCCTTATTGTAGATTCCGTTGCCGCTCTTACACCTAGAGCAGAATTAGAAGGAGATATGGGAGATGCTCATATGGGGCTTCAAGCAAGACTGATGTCCCAGGCCTTGAGAAAACTTACCGGTTCTATCTCTCGATCAAACTGCACCGTTATCTTTATCAATCAGTTGCGAATGAAAATAGGTATCACATTTGGCAATCCGGAGACGACGACGGGAGGAAACGCTTTGAAATTCTATTCATCCATACGTCTTGATATTAGAAAAATTGCCTCTATAAAAGACGGTGATCAATTTATTGGGAATAAAACTCGAGTGAAAGTTGTTAAAAACAAAGTGGCCCCACCCTTTAAAACAGTAGAGTTTGATATTATGTATGGAGAGGGAATTTCTAAGATGGGAGATTTGTTGGATATGGCCGTGTCAAATGAAATTATAATAAAATCAGGAGCTTGGTTTTCCTATGAAGATAATAAAATTGGTCAAGGTAGAGAAAATGTTAAAAATTTTCTCGCTAAAAATCCAAAAACTAGTGAAAAGGTGAGAAATGCGATTTTAAAAAAATTAGGATTTTCAAAGACTCCACAACAAGAAAGTAAAACACTTGGAACAATCGTAAAAAACAAACCCTCTTCTAAAGAGAGAATAAAAGGCGCAACTATCCACTAGACACCCCTTTTGAATATTTGCGGAATTTTATGGATGAAAAAACCAATTTACTGGCAAACAAGCTGAAGTTGAAAATCTCCGACAAGGGACGTCTCTCTTCAGTTCTGCAAAAAATTGAAGAAATTGATCAGACTCAAAAAGATTTTACCGTCAAAAAAAAAATCCAAGGCCTTTTACAAAAAGGCCTTTCTCCGGAAATGATAAAAACAAAACTTCTTCTCAAAGATATCTCCGTGGATATTTCTTTTATTCGTAAAGAGGCCGCAAGTTTTGGATTGACAGAAGATGAACAAATAAAAAACCTTATTGAAAGGACACTCAAACGCAAAAACTTTGCCAAAAAAAATGAACGAGAACTTAACAAACTTAAAAGTAGTCTTTTTTTATCTCTTCGCTCCAAAGGCCATCGTTTTGAAAAATTTGAAATCTTTGTAGACAAATATTTATCAAAAATAGAATTTTTCTGATCGTAGGAATAGTACAATGATGTCTTCACAGAATATTAGAGATTTGTTTGTTGAATTTTTTAAAAAACACGGCCATGAAAAAATAACCTCGTCGTCTCTCATTCCCCAAAATGACCCCTCTCTACTCTTTGCAAATGCAGGAATGAATCAATTTAAAGATTACTTTACAGGTAGGGCCAATCCAAAGAACAAACGGGCCGTCACTATTCAGAAATGTGTTAGAGCAGGCGGAAAACATAATGATCTTGAAAATGTCGGTTTTTCGGCCAGACATCATACATTCTTTGAAATGCTAGGTAATTTTTCTTTTGGCGATTATTTTAAGCGAGAGGCCGTTGATTTGGCATGGACGTTTCTAACTCGGTATCTGAATCTCTCTAAGGACAAACTGTATATCACAGTGCATAAATCAGACAGTGAGGCATTTGATCTTTGGTATGCTAGCGGAGTTCCTAGAGAACGCATCTTTTCCTTAGGTGATGAGGACAATTTTTGGGAAATGGGAGAAATAGGCCCTTGTGGTCCTTGCTCTGAAATTTTCTACGATCATGGAGAGCAATATGGCCTAGGCCCTATGGATTCAAAATTGCCATTGTGTAATGGAGAGCGGTTCGTTGAAATTTGGAATCTTGTTTTCATGCAATATGAAAAATATGAAGACAATGGAAAAATAAAACAACGCCGCCTTCCTAGGCCTTCTGTTGATACGGGGGCCGGACTTGAAAGAATTGCGGCCATCATGCAAGGAGTTTATTGGAATTATGATACGGATTTGTTCCTTCCCATTATTCAAAAACTTGAAAGGCTTTCTCAAAAGAACTACAACAACCCAAATACGGCCGATAGTTTTCGCATTATCTCCGATCATGTAAAATCAAGCGTTATGCTTATCACGGATGGTGTCGTTCCTTCCAATGAAGGGCGAGGTTATGTTTTAAGAAGGATTATACGAAGGGCCGTGAGGCATGTCAGAAAACTCAATGCTCCTCAAAATACACTCTGCAAATTGGCCGAGAGTGTTTTTTCTATTTTAGGAGAGGAATATCCTATAAACAAGCAAGGACTCTCTACAGCACAAAGGTTATTGGAACTTGAAGAGAAAAAATTTCTGGAAACCCTCGATCACGGTATTCATTTTTTAAATGAGGCCGTAAAAACTGGGCCGACAAGAAAAACATTGAAAGGTGATGTCATCTTTAAACTCTATGATACATTTGGATTTCCTCCCGATCTCACAGAAACAATTCTAAGAGAAAAAGGACTTAAGGCCGATGTAAAAACATTTCATCGACTTATGGAAGAGAGAAAAAAGGAATCGCGAAAATTGCGGAAAAAGCATTTTGCAGAAGATAATACACAATTTCATTTTATTTTAGAACAATACGGTAAGACAGAATTTTTAGGATACACCCATCTTTGTACTCGCGGAACTCTTCTTGAAATCATCGATATTGATGATACAACTAAGGGCCTTATTTTTGATAAGACTCCATTTTACGGTGAGTCCGGAGGACAAAGTGGTGATCGTGGTTTTTTGAAAATCGGGAACAAAACGGTTTGTCCAATTATAGATGTTCAAAAACCCATAGGGTCTCTTTTTGTTCATTTTGTAAAAGGAGATATTTCTTTAAAAAAAGGATTTTCCTATACACTGCAAGTCGATGAACAAAAACGTTCCTTTACAACAAAAAACCATTCGGCCACACATCTTCTTCAAGCGGCCCTCATAAAGACTCTAGGCCCTCACATTAAACAGGCCGGTTCAAGTGTCAATGACGAAAAATTGCGATTTGATTTCACTCATCACAAGGCCTTAACAGATAAAGAAATTTCTCATATAGAAGATTCTGTTAATTGTTGGATTCAAGACGCCATTCCTGTCTCTTCGAAGCAAATGGATATGAATGAGGCCCTCAAACATGGGGCCATCGCTTTTTTTGAAGATAAATATGAAAACCCTGTTCGTGTACTTACAATGGGTCAGGCATCCATTGAACTTTGCGGTGGAACACACGTTGAGAATACTGCCGAGATCATTCTTTTTAAAATCGTAAGCGAAAGTTCTCTAGGATCAGGCATTAGAAGGATCGAGGCCCTAACAAATCAAAGGGGATTTCAATTCCTTAGAAGTCGATCTTGTATTCTTGAATCTATTGAAAAAAGTCTTCAAAATAAGGGTTTAGAACTTATCAAAAAAATTGATTTTCTTCAAAAGGAAATTAAAACAAAAGATCGACAAATTAAAGAACTCAAACTACAGCTCCGAACAGGAAAATTTCGCAATATACTTCGTGAGTCTGAAAAAATTAATGATGTCAATTTTATTACAACAGAAATATCTCAAGACATAGATTTAAGAGAGCTTTCTGATTATTTCGTTTCACTATTTCCTAAAGGCGTTGCTATTTTTTACTGTGTACGAGGAGAATTGTTTAATGTTCTCTTAAGGGCCGCAAAAGACCTTCCTCTTAATTGCTCTGATATTCTCAAAATTTCTCTCAAAGTTGCCAAAGGAAAAGGGGGAGGCCGAACCGATATGGCACAGGGGTCGGGTAAAAGTGAATATCTCAACTTCTTCCTTTCTGAAATAAAGAATCTGATTTCTTCGTCTTTTCGTAAAGATATCTAGGAAAATCTTACCATACTGCAATCTTTTGAAAACACAATTTATCTGACTTCATATTTTTGACGAAATAGAGTGTAAGGTATCGCTATGAGAACAAATGTTTCCTTGAAAAAAGCTCTGCTTTTTACGCTTATTTTTTCTCATCCTCTATTTGCTAACAAATATGTTATTTACAGTATCTCACAGAATCTTCCCATGGGATTTGAAAGCGAAAAGATTCAAAAAAACTTTTATGTCAATATAGGGAGTAAACAAGGATTAAGAAAAGGTGTCAAACTCAATATCTATCGACAAATTGCAAAAATTGACCCATTTGATACAAAAGAAAAATATCAACACAAAATTAAAATTGGAGGCCTTGAAGTTTTGCATGTAGAAGAAAATTCTTCTATTACTCTTCTAAAAAATACTGAAAAGAAAATCGATTCTCTTGTTTTAGATATTGCTGGGCCAATTATAGGTGATATCGTTGATGTAAATGTTGATTAATTCCAGATTTTTTTCCATCTCTCTAATTTGGCCAAGAGTGTGTTTCCCTGAAACTCCAAAAATGTTAGATCCAGAATATAATCAACTTTTTCTTCAAAAACATATCGTGTCTCCTTCACTCTAATTTTTTCGACCTTGCGGCCGTAAAAAATACCTTTAAAATGGAAATCACAAAACTCTTGCCTTTCTTTGAGATGTCCCAAGCAACGAGATAAAGCAATAATTCTCATAAAGATTATTTAGTAATAAACGATTCTTTTGTAAAAAGAAAGATTGGAAAAGGCCCTAAATTACCGATATTATTCATATCCGACATAAAGTTGCATAGCATTAGTATGTCGAAAATTACATTTCAGATCAAGTTTTCTCTTAGGCACTATTGTGGATCAACAACTTCAAGGCCTGCAACCTTATACACGCAGGAATCAATAAATGAAACAGAAGAGGGACGATAATTTCCACTATTTTTCACTCCTCCAAACGGTAATTTTGGGCTAGCGCTACAAGTTGAGCGGTTAAAATTTATAATGCCGGCATCAATTTCGTGAAGACATTTTTTGTAGTATTCCTGCCTTTTGCTAAATAAACAAGCGGCCAAACCGTATTCCGTGGAATTGACCATTTCTATAGCATCGTCGAGAGTGTCAAAAGGAATAATTGTTGCACTTGGGCCGAAAAGTTCTTGTGTCAGGAAGGAACTCTTTGCCTCAAACTTTTTAGCAAAATGAATAGATGGGCAGACATAGTGCCCTTTGTACTTTCTTTCGATAGCTTTTCCTTTCATAACCTCTTCAAGGCCTTCCTTCTTTGCCCTATCCATTGCATTAAGATAGGTATTTTTAGCATGTTCATCAATCAACGGCCCCATAAAAGGTTCTTTATCATGATCAATGGGATGGTCTATCAGTATTTTTTTGGCCAGACCGTGAAAATCTTTAATAAATTTATCTATTATAGACCTGTGTACAGCAATGGTTGAAACATTGACACAGCGCTGACCTGCTGTGATAAAACAGGCATGAAGCATTTCTTGAAGGGAATATTCATAATTGGCATCATCACAAATAACGGCCGTATTTTTTCCTCCTAGTTCTAAGGCAACAAGTTTTGAAAGGTCTTGAGATGTCTGTTTTAATATCTGTTTCCCTACGGCCATAGACCCCGTAAAAAAAACTCCTTTAATGGAAGGGTTTTCAAGTAAGTCTGAGGCAGAGGCCCCTATGCCTTGAAGAAGATTTACGGCCCCGGTGGGAAATGAAGCATCGTGAAAGCATTCAATCATCAATTGGCCACTATAGGGAGTTTTTTCTGAAGGTTTGAAAATTATACTATTTCCGGCAATGAGGGCCGAAAGAATTTGTGTATTGGCCAAGTGGCAAGGGAAATTGAAAGGCCCAATGATGAGACAAGAACCTAAGGGTTTGTGAACAACACGGCCTCTTGTGTTTGGTATGATATCGTCTATAGTGGTATCGTTTATACGAGGAAGAGAAGTTTCTATAGTCGTATCGATTTTTTTAATAACGGAATTAACTTCACCTTGTGATTCTCGAAGGGGTTTCCCTGACTCTAAAGCGATGGCCTCGGCCAATAGATTTTTCTTGATCGTGAGCTTTTTTTGATAGGTTCTTAAGAGTTGACATCGCTCCTCTCTCGAAAGAGAGCGCATTTGATGAAACCCTTTTTGCGCAGAATCAACAATAGATTTTATTGGTGTGTTGTGAATAGGCATTGTCCACAGAATTTGATCGGAGTTTGCCGGGCATATTCTTTGTAAAACATCATGTGTTTGATGTGGAAAAGAATGAAATTTGCCATAAAAATAATGGCCTTTAAGGTTAAAAAGGGATGACTGCAAGGTGTTCTCCATCTTTTATGTATCCATCAGTGGATTTTGTTATTAACTGTTCATCTTCAATGCTCCCCTGTACAACAAGAGTCCAGAGATAAGGGTGATCTAATGCCATGGCCATATAACTACGGCCTCCTTTAAAAGAAGGGTCTATTTTTAAAGAGAGCTTTTTGAGAGCTTTTATAAGTGTAATATCGTTTAGATTGGCCCTATAGTGGGGGCCGCCATCGAGAGGGTCAATTTCGTTTATGTAGGAAAGGCCTATATTCTCTAACATTTTTTTTACGGGAAGAGTATCGTGTCCTACTTGCCCAATAACATCTTGGGCCTCTTGTGGTAAAAGTGTTTTATAGATAATTTGAGAAGGGAAAAGAGAGAGAATAAATTCTTTATTCTCTCGAGATAAAGTGTCGGCCTCCTTATAGCTCATCGAGACAAATCGCTGCCCTAAGGCCTTCCACAAGGGAGAATTCCCCTCTTTATCAAGGGGTGGTATAAGTTCGACATGAACAACCTTGGTAAAGTATTGACGATAAATACCCATGTAAAGAAATCTAATGTAAGAGAGTTGTTTGCCAAGTTTTTGAGGATGGCCTCTATAAGGAGCGGCCAAAAAAAGTCCACCGATTTCCGAATAACCATTTTTTTCTTGCCCTAATTGTAGTGTACAATGTGTGTATTTCTTATTCAACGTATGGGAGTATAGCTCTTTCTTATCGACTTTGAGAAAAAGATGTGGTTTTTTTTGCGTTCCGTGCTTCCCGTGTATCATTGAACAACCAATAACTTGATTTTTTTTCAAATCATCTAAAATAAAAATGTAATTGTTTTCTTCAAGTTTTTTGTTGGGAGAGTGAAAAGAGCAAAGTGAATTTTCAATTTTTTTTTCTGTTTCAATTTTATCCTTAGGTAGATTGATAAAATTCATTTCATTGGCAAATTTAACAAGTGCATCAGTGTCTTTTTTTAAAGCAATTCTCAATTTAAACATGAAACACTCTTGGATGTAGTTTTTATAATTTCACAAATTTCATGAATATGTTTAGACAAAAGAGTTATAGGAAAATATAAGTTGATATTTTTATCGGAAAATTCACAGATTAATCCTCGATCAAAAAGAGTTTCATGAATTTTTTTTACGTCTTTGTCGAAAAAAGAAAGTGTGAAAATAAGACCGCGAGATGTATGAGGAAAAGATGTTAGTCGCCCGCTAATTTCTTGTTGTATGTCCAAAATACGACCTTCTTTTCCGTAAAAAATGCCCTCAGTTAAAAAACAGAGCATTTTTTCCATTAACAAAAGCTTTTCTACAGAAATACAAGGTCGAGATTTCTCGACAATTTTTTTTTTGGAGACGGCCGCATTGAGTGGGAGGTTATTACCTAAAAGATAATAGTCAACATCTTCAAGGAATTCTTGATTGAGAGAAAGAAAATTGGAATAACTGCCCCAAAAATACAGCTCTGCAGCAACAACAGGAAGAGCATGATGTTTAGCAAAAATAAGGGCCTCGGAAATAAGGGCATCGTCTATCGTTTCAGTGGGGTGTTTTTGACGATGGAGATTAACAAAAACACAGGAAAAATCCCTCACTTTATCTTTATCAAGAAGTTTGAGAAGTTCTTTTCTATCAAAGATGCTAAAGGAATTCTGAGAAAGTATTTCTCGTGGTCTTTCACCTAAACAAAGAATTTTCTTTTGTGGAGAAGCGAATACTCCGATGTTCTCAAAAATAGTGTAGAGAATTTCCCAACGATTAGGATACAATCTAACGTATTGAAATTCTTTCTTTCCAAAGAAATTGAGAATCATAGATGAAACACTTTTTTCTTTTTCAGGCGCAAAGGGCACGCTGTAGATGAGCACGCTATGAGCTAAAGATTCGAGACGAGACCTGATAACAAGAGGATGTGAATAACCCAAGAGAATTCCTTCTTTAGAGCATGTAAGATCATACTTGACTTTTTGATCGATATTCTTGAAGAATGGCCCATGGCCTTGAGGAATATGTCCATTGGCCACAGAGGTACTCGACAGAGAGTCTATTTTTTGCTGAGCAAAAAACAGGTGGGAAAAGAGCTCGTTTTCAATATCATCAATAGATTCACCGATCATAAACTCACACAAACAAAGTCTCAGGCCATCGTAGACAATTTTATCTAAAAATGCAATGCTTAAATTATGTATTCTCAAATCACCGAAGAACTCGATAAATTTTATCTGAACAAAGACTTTTCGGCATATGTAGAGAAGTTATTGGAACATAAAGATAATATCAATGCAGTTGTGTTTCATTACAATCTTGGTACGGCCTACCTCAAAATGGATAATGTCGCCCTAGGGCGGTTCCATCTGGAAAAAGCGAAATATCTTGGTATTATCGATGGACGTGTGAATCGAAATTTAGATTATGCGAAATCAAAACTAACTTCTCTTGATATTGATAACGGTCATTCATTATGGGAAAATAGTGTTAATGTTTTTGTAAATCTCAATCTCCAATACTATCTATTTGTGTTCTTGCTATTGTTATTCTCCTTTCTCATTTGGTGGCGAAAATTCACACAAAAAAAAATTACGGTTCTTCTTGTTATTCTCTTGATTTCATCAACTACCTTTGTTCCCTTGTTCTTGGTAAGAAATTATGCGGTTGCAATTGTGATGAATCAAACTTCTTTGCGAGAAGGCCCCAGTAAGGCCTTTGAAGAGACGGGCCCTTTTGTCGAGAAAGGTCTTAAGATTATTATTGGACAAAGTGATGGTAAATGGCGTTTGATTAAATATCCGGTTCATTTATCGGGTTGGATTCATGATGCTGATATAAAGGTTCTTTGATTAAGGAAAGGGTATGTTTCAACAATATTTCTTATTAAAACTTCTATTTCTTATTGGGCCCTTCGTTTTATCGTGTTCGAGTCAACGTCCTCAAGGCAAAACTAAAGCAGAGGTTCTTATAAAAGAAGCAAGTATATTAGTCAAGAAAGGTAACTATATATTGGCCACGGAAAAACTGAATAACATTCGCTCAAAGTATCCTTATAGCTATTATGCAACACACGCAGAACTTCTCCAAGCAGAAATTTTGTTTGAACAAGAAAATTATATTGAGGCGGCCGGTGCCTTTATTTTGTTTAAAGAGTTTCATCCCAAGCATAAAAAAATGGCCTATGTTATATGGATGATTGGGGAGTCGTATTATAAGCAGCTTCCAAACACTTTTGATCGAGACCTCGCACCTGGAGTGGAGGCCATGAAATATTATAGAGAATTAATAACATCGTTTCCTGAAAGTGAGCATAACAAAAATTCAATAGATCGCATAAAATTTATTCAAGAACAATTAGAACTTAAGGAAAAATATATCGCTGATTTTTATTTTAAAACGAAGGATTATGAGTCAGCTAGACATCGTTATTTGGACATACTAGAAAGATTTCACAGTGAAAAATTACGAGGACACTCGATGGTTCAAGTTTTATTATCATCCTATTATTTAGAAAAGAAGGACGATTGCTTAAAATATTATGATCTCTATAGAGAATCTGTTCCAAAAAATATTACTTCAGTGCTTGAACAGGCCTACAGCAACTGTAAAACACTTTGACTAGGAGGGATCATGCTTCAAACGTATGATGCACTTTTTGAAAAGGCCAATGAAACTTACAAAAAAGGGAACCTTGACAAGGCCCAATATCTCTTTAATGAATTCCTTAAATCACAGGGCCCATCAGAGCAAACAAAGATAGTCGTTGATGCTTATTTTTCTCTTGCAAACATTTTTCATGCAAAAGGTGAAATTGGCAAGGCCATTGATGCATTTAAAAAAGTTCTCGAATTGGAATCTAATCATACAGATGCCTCTATAGGTCTCTCCATTCTTTATAACGATATTGGGCAATATGAAAGTGCAAAAAAAGTTTTTGAAAAGGCCGATAAAAGAGTGAAGGCAAACACTAAAGAAAAAGGGCCATTAGGAGGAGATAGGCACATCAATAAAAAATTTTCACTCAAACATTATGAGTTGGCCGAAATGTATATGTCATATCAACGATATGATGAGGCACTCTTCGAATATAATAAAACCATCTCTCTTGATCCGGAAAATCTTGAGGTCAGGATGAAAATTGCTAAAGTTTACGCAAAGAAAAAATTTTTTAATAAGGCCTTTGATGAACTTAAGAAACTTAAAAATGAATACCCAAAATATAACGAGGCAAGAGTGGCCTTAGGAATTCTTTACTATGGATCAGGAAGGGTTTTAGAAGCTCAAGAAGAATGGCAAAGAGTCCTGTCCATAGACCCTAGGTGCGAGAAGGCCAAAATGTATCTCAACCTTTCAAAAACAGCAGCAGAAACGCAGATTTAGTTTTCCTCCGTTTCCTGTAAAGTCCGGGCGACGAGGTCGCTCTAAACATACAACGGCACAAAACCTTTTGTTTGCTAGAAGAACTGAGGTCGAACCAACAAATAACAGAGCAGAAAGAGACCTCCGAATGACAAAAGTTAAACAAAAAGTTTCAGGTTGCTTCAGAACTCAAAAAAATGCCGAGTATTATTGCTATATCACAAGTTATGTCAAAACTATGGCGAATATGGTTGCAATGGCAATGGTGTAATACACTTAGGAAAACTAGTTTTGCGACGAGCTATGTTTAAAGATTGGGCCTAAATTTTTTGACTATAGCGTCGCAGGATGTGGAGTTCCCCCAAAAAACCGGACACTTTTTAAGCTTATTTAGAGAGAAATTAGCAGATGTTGAAGTAGCTGTCAATGTTTTTTTTCCATATCTTCTTTGGTTATGAGCGGCACCGGATTGGGGGCCTTCGTCTATTGATAGGCCCCCAATCCGTGGCCGCTATACATATCCCCTTATACGGCAAATTTCTATTTAAAGTTTATTGGAGCAACATACCCGAGGGATGAATGCTTTCGTTTTCGATTATACCATATTTCTATGTAGCGGAAGAGGTTGTATCGAATATTGTCTTCAGTGAACACCGTCCCCATTATTTTTAAATCAGTTTTCAATGTTTTAAAAAAGCTCTCAACATAACAGTTGTCGTAACAATTCCCTTTTCTGCTCATACCGAGAATCATCTCGTTATTATTCAATAAATCTCGAAACTTTTTGCTAGCATATTGAGAACCTCTGTCGGAATGAAAAATAATCCGAGCATCCGACTTTTGAGAAATGATGGCATTTTGTAATGCCGGTACAACGTAAGCGTTCCATAAACCCATTCTTGTAGGTTTCCTGAAAGTTGCTATGCTTGTTCCAATTGGAAAAATTGGAGGAAGCATGAAAAGAAGGAAAATATCCCGTAGTAAGATTGATTATTGGAAATGGCATATATTAGACCAAAAATCCTCAGGCCTCTCAGGGGTGAGTTATTGTAATGGGCACGGTCTAACCACAAAGACATTTTACACCTGGAAAAAGAAATTATCTTCATTAGAAGGAAAAGTTTTGCTTGATCCGAATGAGTTTATTTCATCAAGCGACAAAGCAAGCGGATTAGTTGGGTTTAGTAAAGTGGCCCCGGTATTGAGTTGTGTAAAGTCAACTAATGCTAAGAGTATAAATCCGATTTGGTTAGCAAAATTTTTAAAGGAGCTATTACAATGAGAGGCCTGATAAGTTTCAAAAATATATATCTTTATAAACGAGCAGTAGATTTCAGGAAGTCGATAGACGGTCTTTATGGGATTATAAGTACTGAGACGGATTTTGATATTTTTTCTAAGAGTATTTTTGTATTTACGAATAAGAGGAAGAATAAGGTAAAGATTCTTTATTGGGACAAGACGGGATTTGCTCTTTGGTACAAGCGTCTTGAAAAGAATTATTTCAGATGGCCCATTAAGCTTGAAGAGGAAGTGATAGAACTTCCACGACATGAACTGGAGTGGATATTAGACGGTATAGATATTTTAAAAATCCATCCGCATAAGGAACTTTTTTTTTAATTCTCATTAAAAAAAGTCATTGTTTTTCTTGTAAAAACCTGATAAGATTTTTACTCTTAAACTTTAGATAAGAGTTATAAATGAAAACAGAAACAACTAATCTTCCCTCTGACATTCCCTCTCTAAAACTAGTTTTATCGAAGTACCACACCATCCTTTTGGAAAAGGATAAAGATTTGCAGGATCGTGATATAAGGATCAAGAAATTACTTCAAGACAACGTCTATCTTCAAGAACAAGTTTCTTATTTTAAATCGTTAAAGTTTTATCCAAAGTCGGAGAGGTTACGAGATAAATCTGAAGGTCTTCAAATGGAACTTTTCAATGAAGCGGAACTTTTTTCCGATAATGTCGTGAAGAAGGAAGAAGAGGATTCCGAGGAAAAAGAGTTAATCGATGTACCCGCTCACAAGAGGAAGAAGAGGGGGAAGAGGAGGAAGCTTCCGGAGTATCTTCCGAGAGAAGAAGTTGTGATTGATCTTCCCAAAGAGGAAAAGCAGTGTAGCAAGGATGGGAAGGAACTGACATGCATAGGCGAGGATATATCCGAGAAGCCGGAGATTATTCCTGCAAGGATGAAAGTGATTAGAACGATAAAGAAGAAATATGTGTGCAAGACCTGTTCAGACGGAGTAAGGAGTCCCCCGACACCTTTAAGTCTTTTTCCAAAAGGTTTTGCGACGCCGTCACTTATTGCGCATATAGTTACCGGTAAGTATGTGGATGGGATTCCGCTGTATCGTTTAGAGAGTGTGATGATGGGGCACGGGATAGATATAAGCAGGGTAACGATGTCGAGATGGATGATAGAGGTTGCAGAAAAGCTAGCTCCATTGGTAGAGATTTTGAGAGAGGAGTTGCTTTCTTCGTCTTACATACACTGTGACGAGACGACGGTACAGGTTTTAAAGGAAGCAGGGAAGAAGGCGACGACAAAGTCATATATGTGGGTACAGGGTAGAAGCGGAAAACATCCGATTATTCTGTTTGATTATGATCCTACAAGGAGCGCAGAAGTCCCCAAGAGATTGTTTAAGGGTTATAAAGGTTATTTACATACAGACGGTTACTCGGGTTATAAATGGATAGATGGTGAAGATGGAATTGAACGCTTGGGTTGTATGTCTCATTGTCGAAGGTATTTCTACAATGCATATCGCCATGCAGGATCAAAGGAGACAGCTCTTGAGGGACTCAGGTTTATAAACCCACTTTTTGAGATTGAAAGAAAGATTGACGGCAAAGAGTTTTCTGAAAAGAAAGAGATTCGCCAACAAGAATCGAAACCTATTTTGGAAGAGATGAAGGAATGGTTGGACGAACAAGAAGGCAAGCATCTGCCCAAGGGATATATGGGCAAGGCGATCAATTACGCTTTGGGAGAGTGGAAATATTTAATCAAATATCTTGAGGATGGACGACTTCACATTTGTAACAATTTTATTGAGAGAAGCATCCGACCTTTTGTTATCGGTAGAAAGAACTGGTTATTCTGTATCACACCATCCGGGGCAAAAGCATCCGCTATACTCTACAGCTTGGTGGAAACCGCAAAGGCGAATAACAAGGAACCCTTTGAATACTTGCAAAGAATTTTAACCGATATTCCAAAGGCAGAATCTTTAACGGATTATATAAAACTGCTTCCCTTTGATGTGGATTCTTAATTGATAGATTCCTCCGGGGCAAACCCGGGGTCCTTACCGTTACAATTTCAGTAGAAGCTGACTTGAGTCCCGGAAACCTTCCCCGAGACTCAGGATCCGTCGGCGGTATTTACAAACCAAAATTCATATGATGCTGAAGATGATAAACGTTATGTGCTGATTTTATCACTTCCCCTGTAGGGATATACCGCCTCCGGGTTCATTCACCCACGGCCAAGGCCGTGGTGCTCTGTTTCGTCCGGCCCACTGTGCCGTCCTCCACCACATAGACTCTAGCTCTTTCAAAATTTAAAGAGACTCAAAAACAACACGTCTTGTTATGGAAAAGGTTTTTTGGCCTGGAGGGCAACCAGGATCAAGGTAGGAAAATATAGGGGTGGGTTTATGGAACGCTTACGGTACAACTCCTTTCGCTTCAAGAGTCTTATCCACAGACCAACCGATAACCGCTCTGTTAAAAAGGTCGAGAACCACCGAAAGATAAAGAAACTTTGAATCTATGGGAAGATAGGTAATATCTCCGGCCCAAATTTTATTGGGGCCATTGGGAAAATCCCTCTCTGACTTAAATATCCTAGGAGAAATTGGAGAGTCATGATTGGATGTCGTCGTTTTTGGAATAAAGCTTTTCTTGGGATGCACTCTGATCCCGTTCTCTTTCATTATCTTTGCAACGGTATTCTTACTACAGAAAATACTTCTCTCCTTCAAGCAATGATAGATACGAGGAGAACCGTAGGTGCCATTGCTTTTGGAAAATTCTTCTTGTATCGATACTTTTAGGAAGGCCTTTTTGGAATTTAAAATCTTGGAACATTCCTTCCAAGAATAATACCCACTTCGACTAATGCCGAAGTGGGTACAGAGCAAGGATACCGGAACTCTCTTTGAGAGGGAATCTATTAGCGAAAAGCGTTCTTGTCGCTTACGAATATCCCAAGGCCTTTTTTTAGAACCTCATTGATCTCTCGAAGATGACGATTCTCCTTCTTGGCCTTCTGAAGTTCCTTTTCCGTATCCGATAAAATCGAAGATTGGTTACCTTGTAAACGGCCGCTGACAAACTCTCTTTTCCATCTTCCCGGAGAACCGGTATCGACTCCTAGATCCGTTGAGGCCGCTGAAAGGCCTACCTTTATGACGTGTTTTACCGCCTCCTCTTTGAACTGAACTGTGTAATTCTTGCGGTGTGAACCCATGATAATGCTCCTTTGTTAGGGGTTACTACAAGCTTAATGATGTGTCAAGTCATTTTGGTAAGGCCCACCAGTTATGAAGAGATTCTTCAATTTTGGCACGTTTTAACCCCTTTTATAAAGGGACGGGTTCATTCCATTATTCCCTTGAGGCCTTTAGCAATCAACTGACGGGGCAACGGTCTGAGTTGATTTACGGGGTCGACAATATGTACCTCAACAATCGGGAAAATCGCAAGAGGGGAAAAAGGCAGAAGACCAAGAGAGAGGCCCGTTAAGCTTGACTAATTTTAAAAAAGTGTTATAAAGGCCGTATAGATAATGGAGGGATTATGTCCACGACAACCAAAAGAAAAGCAAGTTTAGAAGATGCTTGGGCGGCCATTGAGGCCTTAGTGGAGACTCAACAAAAGAGAGAGAAGGCCCAGCAAAAAACAGAGAAGGCCTTAGTGGAGGCCCAGCAAAAAACAGCATTGGCCCAGCAAAAAACAGAAGAGTCCCTTCGTGAATCTCAGCAAAAAACCCAAGAATATTTACAAAAACTCGGCGACAACTTAGATAAAGCGAACGGTAATTTTAACAACAAGTGGGGCCGTTTTATGGAGAACCTTGTCGGAGGCAATCTTATTTCTCTTCTTCAAGACAGGGGGATTAAGGTTGACGATTTACACAAGAGGGTAAAGGGATTTAGGGGAAGTAAACAGGTTGCGGAGTACGACCTTGTGGCCGTGAATGGAGCGGAGGCCGTGGCGTTTGAGGTCAAGACAACGCTTATCAAGGACAATGTCACAAAGTTTTTAGGACAACTCAAAGATTTTAAAGCAAACTGCTCGAGCCTTGTTGAAAGTCGCACTGTTTACGGGGGAGTTGCCTATCTTACTATTGATGACAAAGACTATACGGAAGAAGAGATAAAAGAATATATTGATGAGCAAGGACTTTTCTTGATTCAATCTCCAAAGAGTGAAGCTAAAATAAGCACCTTCGTCAACGGAGAAGGCTTTAAACCGAAAACATTTTAGAGATTCTAACGAACCAAAAAAAGAGAGGGCCGTTAAACTTGACTATTTTAACAAAATGAAAAGTAGGCAATGATATGGTAGATAAGTATGGCTGAAACTCAATGGTCAAAAATTAATTCTGTATTAAAAAAGAAGAATCAAAAGGAATTGATAAAGCTAATAAAAGGTAAGCGTTCCATAAACCCACTCTTGTAGGTTTCCTCAGAGTTGCTATGCTTGTTCCAATTGAAGAAATTGGAGTAAGAATGAAAAGAAGGAAAATATTCCGTAGTAAGATTGATTATTGGAAATGGCATATATTAGACCAAAAATCCTCATGCCTCTCAGGGGTGAGTTATTGTAATCGGCACGGTCTAACCGCAAAGACATTTTACACCTGGAAAAAGAAATTATCTTCATTAGAAGGAAAAGTTTCGCTTGTTCCAAATGAGTTTATTTCATCAAGCAACAAAGCAAGAGGATTAGTTGGGTTTAGTAAAGTGGACCCGGTATCGAGTTGTGTAAAGTCAAGTAATGCTAAGAGTATAAATCCGATTTGGTTAGCAAAATTTTTAAAGGAGCTATTACAATGAGAGGCCTGATAAGTTTCAAAAATATATATCTTTATAAACGAGCAATAGATTTTAGGAAGTCGATAGACGGTCTTTATGGGATTATAAGTACTGAGACGGATTTTGATATTTTTTCTAAGAGTATTTTTGTATTTACGAATAAGAGGAAGAATAAGATAAAGATTCTTTATTGGGACAAGACGGGGTTTGCTCTTTGGTACAAGCGTCTTAAAAGAATTATTTCAGATGGCCTCTTAAGCTTGAAGAGGAAGTGATAGAACTTCCACGACATGAACTAGAGTGGATATTAGATGGAATAGATATTTTAAAAATCCGTCCGCATAAGGAACTTTTTTTTAATTCTCATTAAAAAAAGTTATTGTTTTTCCTGTAACAACTTGATAAGATTTTCACTCTTAAACTTTAGATAAGAGTTATAAATGAAAACAGAAACAACTAATCTTCCCTCTGATATTCCCTCTCTAAAACTGGCTTTATCGAAGTACCACACCCAGCTTTTGGAAAAGGATAAAGAGTTGCAGAGTTGTGCAGTAAAACATGAGAGTATAGTTTTATCAAAAGATGTAAAGATCAAGAAATTACTTCAAGACAACGTCTATCTTCAAGAACAAGTTTCTTATTTTAAATCGTTAAAGTTTTATCCAAAGTCGGAGAGGTTACGAGATAAATCTAAAGGTCTTCAAATGGAACTTTTTAATGAAGCAGAACTTCTTTCTGATAGTGCCCTCAAGAAGGAAGAAGAGGATTGCAAGGAAAAAGAGTTAATCGAGATACCCGCTCATAAGAGGAAGAAGAGGGGGAAGAGGAGGAAGCTTCCGGAATATCTTCCGAGAGAAGAAGTTGTGATTGATCTTCCCAAAGAGGAAAAGCAGTGTAGCAAGGATGGGAAGGAACTGACATGCATAGGCGAGGATATATCCGAGAAGCTGGAGATTATTCCTGCAAGGATGAAAGTGATTAGAACGATAAAGAAGAAATATGTGTGCAAGACCTGTTCAGACGGAGTAAGGAGTCCCCCGACACCTTTAAGTCTTTTTCCAAAAGGTTTTGCGACGCCGTCACTTATTGCGCATATAGTTACCGGTAAATATGTGGATGGGATTCCGCTGTATCGTTTAGAGAGTGTGATGATGAGGCACGGGATAGATATAAGCAGGGTAACGATGTCGAGATGGATGATAGAGGTTGCAGAAAAGCTGGCCCCATTGGTAGAGATTTTGAGAGAGGAGTTGCTTTCTTCGTCTTACATACACTGTGACGAGACGACGGTACAGGTTTTAAAGGAAGCAGGGAAGAAGGCGACGACAAAGTCATATATGTGGGTACAGGGTAGAAGCGGAAAACATCCGATTATTCTGTTTGATTATGATCCTACAAGGAGCGCCAAGAGATTATTTAAGGGATATAAGGGGTATTTACATACAGACGGTTACTCGGGTTATAAATGGATAGATGGTGAAGATGGAATTGAACGCTTGGGTTGTATGTCTCATTGTCGAAGGTATTTCTACAATGCATATCGCCATGCAGGATCAAAGGAGACAGCTCTTGAGGGACTCCGGTTTATAAACCCACTTTTTGAGATTGAGAGAAAGATTGAGGGCAAAGAGTTTTCTGAAAAGAAAGAGATTCGCCAACAAGAATCGAAACCTATTTTGGAAAAGATGAAGGAATGGCTTGACGTACAAGAAGGCAAGCATCCGCCCAAGGGATATATGGGCAAGGCAATCAACTACGCTTTGGGAGAGTGGAAATATTTAATCAAATATCTTGAGGATGGACGACTTCACATTTGTAACAATTTTATTGAGAGACGCATCCGACCTTTTGTTATCGGTAGAAAGAACTGGTTATTCTGTATCACACCCTCCGGGGCAAAAGCATCCGCTATACTCTACAGCTTGGTAGAAACTGCAAAGGCAAATAACAAGGAACCCTTTGAATACTTGCAAAGAATTTTAACCGATATTCCAAAGGCAGAGTCTTTAACCGATTATATGAAACTTCTTCCCTTTGATGTGGATTCTTAATAGATCCCCCCGGGGCAGGCCCGGGGTACTTGCCGTTACAGCTTCTGTCGAAGCTGACCTGAGTCCCGGAAACCTTCCCCCGGGACTCAGTATCCGTCGGCGGTATTTACAAACCAAAATTCATATGATGCTGAAGATGATAAACGTTATGTGCTGATTTTATAACTTCCCCTGTAGTGATATACCGCCTCCGGGTTCATTCACCCACGGCCAAGGCCGTGGTGCTCTGTTTCGTCCGGCCCACTGGGCCGTCCTCCACCACATAGACTCTAGCTCTTTCAAAATTTAAAGAGACTCAAAAACAACACGTCTTGTTATGGAAAAGGGTTTTTGGCCTGGAGGGCAACCGGGATCAAGTTAGGAAAATATAGGGGTGGGTTTATGGAACGCTTACAATAAAAGACCTTCATGACCTCAATGCATCTAAGGAGCCGTCCAAAAATAACTTGGACATTTTGGATTAATTGAGTTACCGATGTAATCTTATTTAAGTGTCTAAGTTATTTTTGGACAAGTCCTAACGGGTAAACGCTCGGAACTCATCTACGGCCCTGAACATCTCTATCTTGATGATAAGAAGAATCAAAAAGAGAGAGAAAGAAAACGAAAGATACAGAGAAAAGAAAGCACGCCTATAGACAGAAAACGCTTTTGAGCGTTCCTCATTTTTGTCCATTTAATTCCAAAAAGTTGAGAGAAAAAAAGTCTGGCCCATATTTTTTCTTGTTTTTTCCTATAGAGCGAGGTATCATTCCCTTGAAGAAATCAAGGAATCCCTAACGTGTTCAGGAAACGGAGGAAAAAATGAGTAAATCGCCTGAAAAAGTGACAATGGAAGAAGTTTGGACTGCCATTAAGACCTCGGAAGAGTCCCGACGTAGGGGGGAAGAGGCCTTGAGGGAATCCCAGCTAAAAACGGAGGAGTCTCAACGCAAGACAGAGGAATCTCTGCAACTAACTCAGAAAGAGGTACAACAAACTCAGAAAGAGGTAAGAGAACTCAATGAGTCTTTAAAGGAGGCCAATGGCAATTTTAACAATAAATGGGGACATTTTCTTGAAAACCTCCTTGAGGGAGATTTGGTCAAACTTCTTAACAAGTGGAACATCAAAGTAGATCGGATTATCCAGAGATTCGTTCTTAAAAGGCCCGATGGAACGATTAGTGCAGAGTATGACCTTATGGCGATAAATGGAAAAGAAATCGTTTTGGTGGAGGTAAAAACAACTTTAAGCAAAGACGATGTGGGACGTTTTTTAAAAAAATTAAAAGAGTTTAAAGGCCTTTGCCGAGAATACAAAGACAAAAACCTCTATGGGGCCGTTGCTTATATGAGTATTAAAAATCCTGATTACTCCAAGGAGTTTAAAGACCTAAACTCATCTGACATGGCCCAAGACAAAGGACTTTTCCTTATAAAATCCCCCGGAGGCATCACAGATGTGAGTACAATTGCCAACAAAAAAGGTTTTAAACCTGCAGAGTTTTAGCTTTAACTGTTACGGACAATTTTAGAAGGAATTGACCCAGTCGTGTTACCTCAAAATTAAATGTTATGAAGGAGCGAATCTATTACTCGCTGAATTCAACTAACCTGGTGAGTCAGGAGCTCTCCCTGTTTTATTTAAATTGATCCTCTCCTTATGGAGAGAATTTCTTCAATTTTGGCACCTTTTGATGCCTCTTAAAAGAGGGAGAGCTTCATTCCATTATTCTCTTGAGTCCTTCAGTAATAAATTGACGGGGCAAAGGTCTGAGTTGGTTTACGGGGTCGACAATATGTACCTCAACAATCGGAAAAATCGCAAGAGTGGAAAGAGACAGAAAACCAAAAGAGAGTCCCCTTAAACTTGACTAATTTTAAAAAAGTGTTATAAAGGCCGTATAGACAAGAGAGGAGCGATTATGTCCACAACGATGAAAAGAAAATCAAGTTTAGAAGATGCTTGGGGGGCCATTGAGGCCTTAGTGGAAACCCAACAAAAAACAGAATTGGCCCAGCAAAAAACAGAAGAGTCCCTTCGTGAATCTCAGAAAAAGACAGAGGAGGCCCAGCAAAAAACAGAAGAGTCCCTTCGTGAATCTCAGAAAAAGACAGAGGAGGCCCAGCAAAAGACAGAGAAGGCCCTGCAAGAAACCCAAGAATATTTACAAAAGCTCGGCGAGAATTTAGATAAGGCAAATGGTAATTTTAACAACAAGTGGGGCCATTTTATGGAGAACCTTGTTGGAGGTAATCTTATTTCTCTTCTTCAAGACAGAGGCATTAAGGTTGACGATTTACACAAGAGGATAAAGGGATTTAGGGGAAGTAAACAGGTTGCAGAGTACGACCTTGTGGCCCTGAATGGAGCGGAGGCCGTGGTGTTTGAGGTGAAGACGACGCTTATCAAGGACAATGTCACAAAGTTTTTGAAACAACTCAAAGATTTTAAAGTAAACTGCTCACACCTTGCGGGAAATCGAACCGTTTACGGAGGGATTGCCTATCTCACTATTGATGACAAAGACCATACGGAAGAAGAGATAAAAGAATATATTGATGAGCAGGGACTTTTTTTGATTCAATCTCCCAAGAGTGATGCTAAAATAAGTGCCTTCGTCAACGGAAAAGAATTTAAACCGAAAACATTTTAAAGTTCCTAAGTAACTACTCCCTCCCTATGAAATAGAGAGGGAGTAGTGTAAGCGTTCCATAAACCCACTCTTGTAGGTTTCCTCAGAGTTGCTATGCTTGTTCCAATTGGAAAAATTGGAGGAAGCATGAAAAGAAGGAAAATATCCCGTAGTAAGATTGATTATTGGAAATGGCATATATTAGACCAAAAATCCTCAGGCCTTTCAGGGGTGAGTTATTGTAATCGGCACGGTCTAACCACAAAGACATTTTACACCTGGAAAAAGAAATTATCTTCATTAGAAGGAAAAGTTTCGCTTGTTCCGAATGAGTTGATTTCATCAAGCGACAAAGCAAGCGGATTAGTTGGGTTTAGTAAAGTGGCCCCGGTATTGAGTTGTGTAAAGTCAACTAATGCTAAGAGTATAAATCCGATTTGGTTAGCAAAATTTTTAAAGGAGCTATTACAATGAGAGGCCTGATAAGTTTCAAAAATATATATCTTTATAAACGAGCAGTAGACTTCAGGAAGTCGATAGACGGTCTTTATGGGATTATAAGTACTGAGACGGATTTTGATATTTTTTCTAAGAGTATTTTTGTATTTACGAATAAGAGGAAGAATAAGGTAAAGATTCTTTATTGGGACAAGACGGGGTTTGCTCTTTGGTACAAGCGTCTTGAAAAGAATTATTTCAGATGGCCTCTTAAGCTTGAAGAGGAAGTGATAGAACTTCCACGACATGAACTAGAGTGGATATTAGACGGTATAGATATTTTAAAAATCCATCCGCATAAGGAACTTTTTTTTTAATTCTCATTAAAAAAAGTCATTGTTTTTCTTGTAAAAACCTGATAAGATTTTTACTCTTAAACTTTAGATAAGAGTTATAAATGAAAACAGAAACAACTAATCTTCCCTCTGACATTCCCTCTCTAAAACTAGTTTTATCGAAGTACCACACCATCCTTTTGGAAAAGGATAAAGATTTGCAGGATCGTGATATAAGGATCAAGAAATTACTTCAAGACAACGTCTATCTTCAAGAACAAGTTTCTTATTTTAAATCGTTAAAGTTTTATCCAAAGTCGGAGAGGTTACGAGATAAATCTGAAGGTCTTCAAATGGAACTTTTCAATGAAGCGGAACTTTTTTCCGATAGTGCCGTGAAGAAGGAAGAAGAGGATTCCGAGGAAAAAGAGTTAATCGACATTCCCGGTCACAAGAGGAAGAAGAGGGGGAAGAGGAGGAAGCTTCCGGAGTATCTTCCGAGAGAAGAAGTTGTGATTGATCTTCCCAAAGAGGAAAAGCAGTGTAGCAAGGATGGGAAGGAACTGACATGCATAGGCGAGGATATATCCGAGAAGCCGGAGATTATTCCTGCAAGGATGAAAGTGATTAGAACGATAAAGAAGAAATATGTGTGCAAGACCTGTTCAGACGGAGTAAGGAGTCCCCCGACACCTTTAAGTCTTTTTCCAAAAGGTTTTGCGACGCCGTCACTTATTGCGCATATAGTTACCAGTAAATATGTGGATGGAATCCCGCTGTATCGTTTAGAGAGTGTGATGAGGAGGCACGGGATAGATATAAGCAGGGTAACGATGTCGAGATGGATGATAGAGGTTGCAGAAAAGCTAGCTCCATTGGTAGAGATTTTGAGAGAGGAGTTGCTTTCTTCGTCTTACATACACTGTGACGAGACGACGGTACAGGTTTTAAAGGAAGAAGGGAAGAGGGCGACGACAAAGTCATATATGTGGGTACAGGGTAGGAGTGGAAAACATCCGATTATTCTGTTTGATTATGATCCTACAAGGAGCGCAGAAGTCCCCAAGAGATTATTTAAGGGATATAAGGGGTATTTACATACAGACGGTTACTCGGGTTATAAATGGATAGATGGTGAAGATGGAATTGAACGCTTGGGTTGTATGTCTCATTGTCGAAGGTATTTCTACAATGCATATCGCCATGCAGGATCAAAGGAGACAGCTCTTGAGGGACTCAGGTTTATAAACCCACTTTTTGAGATTGAGAGAAAGATTGAGGGCAAAGAGTTTTCTGAAAAGAAAGAGATTCGCCAACAAGAATCGAAACCTATTTTGGAAAAGATGAAGGAATGGCTTGACGTACAAGAAGGCAAGCATCCGCCCAAGGGATATATGGGCAAGGCAATCAACTACGCTTTGGGAGAGTGGAAATATTTAATCAAATATCTTGAGGATGGACGACTTCACATTTGTAACAATTTTATTGAGAGACGCATCCGACCTTTTGTTATCGGTAGAAAGAACTGGTTATTCTGTATCACACCCTCCGGGGCAAAAGCATCCGCTATACTCTACAGCTTGGTAGAAACTGCAAAGGCAAATAACAAGGAACCCTTTGAATACTTGCAAAGAATTTTAACCGATATTCCGAAGGCAGAATCTTTAACGGATTATATGAAACTTCTTCCCTTTGATGTGGATTCTTAATAGATTCCCCCGGGCAGGCCCGGGGTACTTGCCGTTACAGCTTCTATCGAAGCTGACCTGAGTCCCGGAAACCTTCCCCCGAGACTCAGGATCCGTCGGCGGTATTTACAAACCAAAATTCATATGATGCTGAAGATGATAAACGTTATGTGCTGATTTTATAACTTCCCCTGTAGTGATATACCGCCTCCGGGTTCATTCACCCACGGCCAAGGCCGTGGTGCTCTGTTTCGTCCGGCCCACTGGGCCGTCCTCCACCACATAGACTCTAGCTCTTTCAAAATTTAAAGAGACTCAAAAACAACACGTCTTGTTATGTGAAAATTTTTTTAGTTTGAGGGCAACCCAGGTCAAGTTAGGAAAATATAGGGGTGGGTTTATGGAACGCTTACGGTGATAAAACCGCACAGGTTCAATAAAGGTTCAAAAGGGGGTTCAAAAGGGGGTTCAACGATTGAACCTTCTTTGAACCTGCTAAATTTCTCTTCCCCCTCTGAAATTACGGTTTTTTAACAACAAAAAAAATTGCGGAGTTACCCCCCTTAGAGGGTGTTTTTAACTCACAAAGGAGAAATGATGGAAAAAACACGGTTTTACTGCGTTATTTCGTTACTTTTTTATCTCACAAGTTGTTCATCTTTAAATCGCTCTCTGTTGCTCGGTACGGGCACGGGTATTGCTACGGGAGCATTTATCGGGACGGCCGGAAGTGTGAGAAACAAAAAAAACAATGCCGCAAAAGGTGCACTGATCGGCGGCCTATTGGGACTCGGCGGCGGATATTTTTTGCACGGAAAACTTGAGAAAAGAGATGCCGAAACGAGGCAAAAGATGCTTTTGAATTTAGACAAGTTTGGAACGGGAAAATCACGCATCAAAACAACTCTCCCGTTGCCAATGCTGACAAAACCCATCGTCGGTTCCGAGTGGGTGGACACGAAAATTGAAGGAAACAAACTTATCGAGGCCCATAGGGTGTGGATTATTGAAGAAAATTCCGGGTGGGTACCCAACGGGCAAAAGGAGAAAAAAGAATGATGAGAAAAATTGTAATAATTGTTCCTGCGATCTGCTTTTTGGTTTCTTGCGGTGACATTTGGGAAGACGAAAAGCTTCCCTCTCTTCCCCCTTCTCCTCGCCGAGAGACAAAAAAAGAAGAGAGCGGCAAGCAAATCAAAAACCGTCAACAGGAAGTTATTCTCAATAGAGAAATGTTTACGGGTGAGAGAGTTGTCGCCTATTTGAATCCGGGAGAGGAAGTTTACATAGAGTTTAGGATTTGGAAATCGGCACCGAAGTTTTATTTGGAAACGGTGGAGATTGAAGTGCAAAAGGAAGGGGAGGATGCTGTTCCTTGCGAATTGATTCTCGGAAATTATACGAGGCCGGAGACTCTCCTGATCTTTGAAGAGGGACAAACCCCTTATCCCGTGTCGATAGCGTTGGGGAAGACGAACCTCTATCCTTTGAACTCTTTTGTGGAGGGAGATGTCTTCTCCGCAAGTTTTACCGTAACCGAGGAAGACATAAAGGACAACGGAGATAGTTTGGCCTTGGGATTATTACAAGAAGAGGGAAGCGAACGCGGCCTTACGGGATTTCTCAATTTTGGGAATTGTAGCAAGGCCCACGAACTCTTGGAGACTCTGCCCTATTCCTTTAATTCCTATGAACTGACAATCCCTATTGTTTACAGAGCAGAAATTTTCTTGGCCGTGGAGAGAGCTAGGGCCGAGGATAAACTTTAAACGGGAGGAAAAAATGATGAAAGCACAAAGACCGGTGAGCGGAAAAATCCGCTTGGACGAAGAAGCACGCAAGGCCCTGACGGCCCTATTGGAAAACCTTACAAGCGAACAGGGCAGTTGTGTAAGGGTTACGCCCTCGGAGCTTGTCTCGTGGATTTTAAAGGCCTTTTACGGGCGTTATTTTGTTAAGGAGAGAGATGCCTTAATCAAGGACTACACAAACCGCAAGGCCTATTTGACGGGCGTTCTCAAGAACGTTCGGGAAGATCGGGATGTTGAAGACGTATTAAAGGAGGCCTTAAAGAAAATGGCATCGGGAAAACGAAAAAAGAATACACACAATGACTCTCGGAGTTGCGGTAGATTTGTATGAAAATTGCCGAAAAAAGAGTGGATACGGTGTGTCCCCGATGTTACGGTAGGTCTAGCATTGCAGAGGAAACACGGCGGCCGTTACACGGTACGGAGGCACCCTCGGTAATGTCCAAGGATAGCAATATCTTTGACAAGAGAATATGGAGAGTGAGAGACGTTGCCAAGGTTATCGGTTGTTCCAAGGGACATATCTACAACTTGGCATCGCGAGATGAGATACCGAAAGTAAAAAAGGGTAAGTTCTTGTTTTTTGTTCCTAGTGAAATTCTCGATTGGATTTTGAAAGGAGATAAAAAAAGATGAAAAAAGACAAGAACAAGAAAAAAACGAGATTTGTAACCGTTTCCTACCGAGGAATCAAGGGCATCCGCAAGGATACCCAAACGGGAAAGTTTGTTGTGGAAAAATGCATTCGGGGAGAGCGGTATTCGGCAACCCTGACAACCCTTGCGGAAGCGGGAGACTGGAAGAAAAATTTTCATCCGGGACTGAATTGGCAACCACTCGCTTCTTTGCAACAAAAGAAGGAAGGCCTTGAAAAGAGGTTTTCCGATTTAGGTCTTGAGATAAAGCGTCCTATCGGTGTTCAAAAGAACGGTAATGATTTTGGTTATACTTTTGGGGATGTGTGGGAGATGTATGTGGCAAAGCATCTTTCAAAGTTAGAAGGTTCGACATTTGAAACGTGCGCTCAACGGGCGAAGAGTTTTTATAATCGTCTGATGAAAATTCCCATGGTGGAAATGACAGCGGATGAGATATCCACTCATTTGAAAATCAAAAAAAATGCGGAACTGAAAAAGAAATCAAGTAAGCGTTACAATTTCAACAATGATCTGAAAGAGTTTAAAGCGCTGTTCAACTGGTACCGAGAAAGAATTGATGCCCTGTTTGTGAATCCCGTTCTTAAACGGCATAAAGTTGAAGGAGAGATCAGGAAGATACCCAAGAGACACAAAAAAATGCGTAGACATGAGTTGCAAGTATTTTTCAATGCTCTCGGTGGAGACGGTCAATTTTGGCGAGATTTAGCGGAAACACAGTTTTATTTTTCTGGAAGAGTTCAAGAAGTTGCCGGACTTCAATGGGATAGTGTCGACTTTATCGACGGAGTGATAAATATTGAAAATGTGGCCGTATGGGGAAGAAGTGACCGCAACTTCCACTATCTAAAAGACTCCCCTAAAAACGGAGAGGATCGGCCTGTACCTATGACGCAAAAGTTGCGCACTATTTTGGAGCGTCGCTTTAAGGAGCAAAGGCCTTCGAAGTTTCAAGATAGAAGAACAGAGAAATTTGTTCCCTGTAACTTTGTCTTTCATCAAGAGGGGAAACCGCTTCAGTATCGGTACATTCAATACCGTTACAACAAGGCACTAAAACAGGCGAGACTCGACCACAAATTTGCCTCAACTCATATTTTGCGCCATTCCATGGCAAATTTAGTGCGAGAGAGACTCGGGATAGAACACGCCCAAGCGGTTGGAGGATGGAAGTCTAGAGATATGGTGGAACACGTTTATACCGAAAGGCCCGCTCATTTGACGGAAGATGCGCTTAGAAACATTGAGGCCTTTATCTCAAGTGTGGCCCTAAAACCTCTTCCTTCAGGGAGAGGATGTGAGGCCACGCCCTTCGGCGAGAATAAAAAGTATTGTCTTTTGAAGAATATCATAATATATTGGATTTGTCGAAACAAAAATCGACCTACCGTAGGGACTACGGGATGTGAAGCTCGTGGAGACGATGTAAGACCTAGAAACTTGTGTTCTAGGCGATTGTCGGTGAAGCAAGAATCTCCTTCCTTTAGGGAGGGGTAGTTCAAGAATGAGGGCACGCCATACGCGGCCCTAAAGGGCCTGGTTCAAATTCCAACCCTCGATTGAAGCTAATCGGTTGATATCGACGAAAAAAGTGCCCTATATTCCGTACAAATTCCGTACAAATTCCGTACAAATTCCGTACAAATTCCGTACAAATTCCGTACAAATTCCGTACAAATTCCGTACAAACCGAATAAAACGGGAAAACCCCCTAGGGAAACCCGGGAAATGGCACGGCCGAGTGGATTCGAACCACTGACCGTCCGCTTAGAAGGCGGATGCTCTGTCCGGCTGAGCTACGGCCGCAAAATGAAAGAGACAAAGAATGAAGATCATTTTATTCTAAAGAAATGAATGAAGTCAAGTTTTTGCATGCTAGGATTGTAAAATCGGCAAAAAGAAAATTTAAATGTCATCTTGATGGAACAAAACATATTGTTCAGGCATTGGCCTTAGGAAATCTTCTTAAAGGTGATGATACCATAGTTGTAGGAGATAAGGTTATTTTAAAAAGCAATTCCAATGGTTACGTTATAACAGATGTTAAAGAGAGAAAAAATACAATACACAGACTGCTCCTTCGAGAAAATAGAAAAAAAATTTCAGCGGCCAACGTTGATGTTCTTGTTATTGTCAGTTCTGTCTCTCGACCTAAGCTAAAACAAGGAATCATCGATCGTTTCCTCGTTCGTGCTCACCAATGGAGTATTTCTCCTATTGTTGTTTTCAATAAGATGGATGAGTTTGTCGAGGGAAGCGTAGATCTTATTTTTGAAGAAAAAAGACTTTCTTTTCTTAACGTTCCCTGTTTTGAAATCTCCTCTACGATACCCGAATATAAACAAAGATATCTTTCAAAAGGTTATTGTGAGCTCAAAGAACTTCTCAAGGGGAGATTGTCCATTTTTTTGGGACAATCAGGAGTGGGTAAAAGCTCCTGTATAAGCAAAATCAGTGGAAGTAAGGTTATGCTTCCCACAAAAGCTGTAGGAAAGAAAACGGCCAAAGGATTGCATACCACAACTTGGTTTGAAATTGTCAACTGTGGAGATTTTGAAATTATCGATTCTCCGGGAATTAGGCAATTTTCCCTGGAAGACCTTCAAGGGACTCATTTTATAGAGTATTGGCCTGACCTCGAAGCAATTTCCGTCAATTGCGAATTTAAAAACTGTGAACACAAAGAGCAATCAAAAGGATGTGCTTTTTACCCTACTAAGGTTGATTCCCTTTTCCTTTCCCGTCTTAGTTCTTATCGAAGAATACTTGAAGAAATCTCTCATAACGTATAAACTTATAATTGAAGGAGGCGTAATTGGCCTATCTCCTTGAGATCAAACTTTCAGATAACGAAACCTATAAAGAAGAAATTCAAGATGTTTTAACCCTTGGTAGTGACGAATCCAATAGTTTTTCTTTAAAAAACCATAATCTTGCACCTCGCCATTTAACTTTTAGATATCAAAACGGTGTTCTTTCAGTAATAAATCATGTCGATAAGAGTAAAACACTGTTGGGGAATACCGCCCTTAATTGCGGTAAGATATACCTTATCGGAAAAGGAGATACTATTTCCCTTGGCGATAACGTTCTCATCACTGTTTCTACCAAAGAATCATCTTCCTCTTCTCAACAATCCGACCAGAAAAAGGCCAAAGATACAGATCAGGCAAAAAAAAGGTCGCCTCAAGCAGGCCTAAAGAAAAAAATCAGAAGGAGGGCCATTGTGTATCACGTTAATCGTTTAGGGGTCATTGGACGACTGTATACTCTTTTTTTTGAAATCGTTATAAGTACGGCCCTTTATATTGTAGTTGTTGTTCCCCGAGGATTCTCATCATTTGGTAATGCCGCAAGAAAAACTGTTCTTGCCATGGCCGAAGAGCATAATATTCCCTATCGAGAATTCCTTAACAGAGAAGTCCTCGATATTTTCTTTCTCTATATTGCTTTAAATCTTCTGAGTTCCATCTTTTTTTCTGCCACCTTTGGTCAAGCAATACTAAACCTTCGAACTCAAGGAAATTTTTTTCTGGCAAGAATCAAGGCCGTTTTGCGTTTTCTTCTAGGATTAGTTACCGGCCCTCTTCTCATCTTCGATATTTCGGCCTTCTTTGGATGGCCTACTCTTAAGGAAATTCTCACGTTTTCAAGAGTGGGCCATGAAAGTAATTTTATGAGATTCTTTGGAATACTTCTCCTTCCTATTATCTCCTCTTTTATTTTTATGATTCCTGTACTTAGTAATTATCATACACTTGTCAAATCTCTGTATATAAAAGTGCCAATTTCCAAGAGAAATCAAATCAAAACGGATGATACCGTCCAGACCTTTTCACTTCATCACCTTACTATTAGGGCCTCTTTAGAAGAAAATGAACGGCTCCTTCCTTATTTTGATTACGAAGACAACCAAGTCTATCCAAAAATTATGTTTCTTGATATAGAAAAAGAACAACGTATTTTTTATGGGCCTGCCTTGTTTTTTCATCCATTGAAAAATGGACTTGAACATATTGCAGAAGTCGATCCCCTGTTTGCTAAAAAATTCCCTACTCTTTATAGTTATCTTAAAGATAAAAGCGAGAAAGTGCGTGAGAGACCTTCTATTAATAGAGAAGATTATGCTAAAGAATTATCTTTTTTGTATCAATCTGTTCTCTCTCTAAATCTCGATAAAATTCCTAATTTCCTTACAACAGTTTCTCCTTTTATAACGCCTTATCTTGAATTTAAAAAAAATATCATGATGACTCTCTTCTCAAGTATCGGTGGACAAATAACGGAATTTAATGTAGGAGGGTTGCTCTTTTTTGAGTATGAAAATTCCGATAGAAATCTTTATAAAGTTTTTCACGCTTCAGAACTCCTTGATCGTGACATTGTGTGGAGTGCATCCTTCGATCAAGAAAGTAAAAACCTCTATAAAAAATTCGGACTTAAGTTTATTAAAAGAGGGGGGCCGGCCAAATTACATTTAGAAGAAGGTATTCCAAAAGATGTTTTTAACACATTTGACCTTGTAGATTTTCTCTACAGAGCAAAGGATTACAAACATAATGTGCAACACTATAGAATGATTCTTGATTTTTTCAAGAAGCGTGTTTACGATGTAGGAAACAATGAGTATTACAGAAATGCCTTAATAGATTCTGTCAGGTCTTTTGTAGATGCCTATAATAAACTTACAGATATTCCTCCGGAACGACAAAAAACTTTCAATACTCTCTTTAGGCACTTGAACAACTTACTTGTTAGCAATGAGTCGTCCGAGGAAACCAAAATAGAAAAACAAGACCAAGAGGGCCCTTCTGAACAATAAAATTTCTTTTCATTTTCGTGTTGTTGGTGAAGATGACAAGAGTTTAGCAAGGGCGGGAGAAATAACAACGCCTCACGGGAAGGTATTGACTCCTGTTTTTATGCCTGTGGGAACTCACGGGGCCGTTAAAGCAACCTCTCCTAGAGATTTGTCGAAATTGGGTATTGACATCATCTTGGCCAACACTTACCACCTCTATTGTTCTCCGGGGGCAGGTCTTATCAAAAAGGCCGGAGGACTCCACAAGTTTATGAATTGGAAATCCAGTATTTTAACCGATAGTGGAGGATTCCAAGTTTTTTCTCTTCAAAAGAATTCTATTACTGAAGAGGGGGCCTGTTTTAAAGGGCCTCGAGGTAAAGATATTTTGCTAACGCCTGAATCCTCCTTAAAGATTCAAGAGGCCCTTGGTAGTGATATTATGATGAGTTTTGATGAGTGTATTCCCTACCCTAGCAGTGAAGAATACGTTAAAAGGTCTATTGATCGCACTTGCCGTTGGCTTGATAGATGTATTCAATCTTGGACAAATTCCAATCAGGCCCTTTTTGGAATTATTCAAGGGGGAGAATATGAACATCTCAGAGAGGTATCTCTCCAACAAGTTACTCAGAGAAATTTACCGGGTTACGCTATTGGAGGTGTCTCTGTTGGTGAAGGCCGGGAAATAATGGAGAGAATTGTTTCTTTTACTGCCGAAAAAATGCCTAAAGATAAACCTCGCTATGTTATGGGCGTAGGCAATCCGGATGAGTTGCTCATGATTTGGGAGAAAGGCATCGATATGAGTGATTGTATTATTCCTACAAAATATGCTCGAGGAGGAACTTTTTTTACCAATAGAGGAAAAATAAGAATTCGCCATAAAAATTATAGGAGGGATTTCTTCCCCATTGATCCCAATTGTTCTTGTTACACATGTAAAAACTTTACAAGAAGTTATTTAAGACACCTCTTTGAAGCTAACGAAATTCTTGGCCAAATTTTAGGAACAATTCACAACATTGCCTTTTATAAATCCCTTGCAGATAGAGCGAGAGAGGCCATTTTAAAAAAACGCTTTTTACAATTTAAAAGAGATTTTCTTGCAGGTTATATATCAAAGTAACATCGGTGTAGACGGTTTAGTCATCTATCTTTGCACCACAATAGGGACAGGATTTCCAAAATTGAAGATCTATTTCATTATTACAAGAATAGCATTGGTAAAGGGCCTCAAGTATGGCAAACTCCTCTTGTCCTTGAAAAAAAATGTCTTTTCTCAAGGCCCTTATCGTTAAAGGATGCGCCTTGTACGTCCCCAAGACAAAGGGGTCGGGAACAAACATGGCAGGTGTAATTTTTTCATCAGGCCTAAGCTGAACGGAAACGACTTCTGTCGGATAAGAAGAAAAATATGGCCGAGAAGCAAGATTTTTCTCTTTTGTAAGTTTCTTATAGAGTTTTTCGCTTGTTGTCCGATTTTTTATAGGCCCCCCATCTCTTCAAGAGCATTTGAATAATTTGGAAAGAGGCCCTCTTATTTGGTTGAAAAAAACGCCCCATTCCTAGTTTTATTTCCATTATAGCATCTTTAAAATATAGGGCCTCCCCTCCCATATGATCAATTGTTCGAAGCGTCCACTCAAGAATTTCCGGGTTTTTGTGGTTGAGAAGTTTTTTTAACGAGTCCATAAATCGACGATCTATCCTCTCTCCCGTCTTGTGAGACCTTTCAAGAATATGCCTCCAAGATGCACCAAGAGTAAAGACAATCAATTCATCCCACTCTTGAAACTCCTGTAATAGAGTGAGCGTTTTTACAAATAGGGAATCAAAAAGAGAAGATATTTGCTGCGAGTATTTAACAAGGCAAAGGATTTTTTTGAGAAAATTAAAATCTTTGGCCTCAAGGGCCTGATTCCAGTGTGATGCTAGTTCCTCTAAAGGAAAAGAATGGTAGGTTCGCTTTTGAGATTGAAGACTACTCAGGATTTGAACATAAGCTGTTGTGACATCCACGAAGAGATTATGGAGGGGAGGTAAAATTGTGTCAATGGATCATTTTTAGGCTAAGGCCGTAGAAGAATTGACACGATAAGAAAATTAGCTCGAAAAGGAATCATGAGATGGGTGAAGTAATAGATTTTGTCGGTCATAGAGAAAAGAAAGTCAAACAAAAGAGAAGGGCCTTTGAACGCATTGTTTTTGAGGATTTCCCTTGGGCCTATGCGCTGGCAGATTATAATAACAGCGAATACTTGATAACCCTTGTTGATATTGACAAAAAAGGACTTGGTTTTAAGGTTCCTTTACATCGAGGAGGCCATAAAACAATAAAAAAGGGTACAGAAATTAAAATGAAAATATATTTTACGGAAGATTCCTATATTCCCATTGTAGTCACTATTAAACATCATAAAAAAATCACGGGAAAACACGATAGAATTTACATACGTTACGGTTGCACATTTGACACTTCTCTACCTTCTTTTGAGGCCATGAATAAATTTATCCATTTTCTCTATAGTTTTGCTCGGTATTCACATACAGATAGACATCAACTTGCAGTTTCAGGTTAAAATATAGACTTATGAACTCTCGAGGCATCATTTTCTCTGCTGTATTGGTGTGTTCTTGTACTTCCTCAGACTATCAAACCCTTAACAGGCGCAACATAGATGAATATATTGTACCTTCCAATATTATTCAGTATTTTCTCCCTGAACTTCCGATTTGGGCCAATTTTTCAGAAACGGCCAAGTGTAGAAGAAGTCGTTCCATTCATTTTCTCGACTTTGACAAATTAAAAAAAAATTTTTTTTACTCTTTCGAACAACTTATGAAATTTCAACAAATTTTTAACGTGGAAAAGACTAAACTCCTTGAGGATAGAAAATATAAATTTCTAGGTTTTAAAGAAGAAGAAAGTTTGTTTTATAAAGTTGCCGTTAACATTCGTTCGGACATTAACTCGATATTCATACGGCCGACATTCAAAAGAATCCACTTGGTATGGATTGATCCTTTTATTACGGGGGAAAAGAAGATGGAGGATATGAAAAGTTTATTCAACAAGAAAGAATTTCATCAAGGATACCCTGTGCTTATCTCTCAATGCTTGATGTATAACGATATGCAGCGTTTCATCAAAAAACACAATCTTGCAACATCTACGAAGGTCTTATCCGGTGAATTTTTTACGCCTTATACAAAGAATTTTCAGCTTTCTTATAAACTTACAATCTACATAGACCTTCTATTTAGAAAAAATCAAGATATCTACCTGTACACACCAACGGTTGCTCCCGACAATATTGTCGGTACATTTTTACATGTTGTAAAAATTTAACGGTTTAGTTTAACTCAACTCTATCGACGTAAAATTGAACAAATTCTCTACCTGCAAACACGTTGATCCCAAGACTGGCGTAAACACTAATGTCGGAATTTTCTTGTTCTTTTAAAAAAAAGTCGGGGTGGGTTCTACCCCATTTTGTCAAATAGTTAAAGGATATTCCCTTGTGATATACAGTATTTTCACGATTATTTTCTCTAAAGACCCAACGAATGTGGACGTCTTTAAGAACATCATAAGAATGAATTTTAAGGTTGCGAATTTTAAAAATAGGCCTGGGATTTCCCATCCCAAAGGGTTCGAGAAGCTCTAACGATTTAATAAGTCTTCGATTTACATCGAAAGATTGAATTTCTAAATCGTAATCATCTTGCAAAGTTCTTTCTATAATTGGTGCATGCTCTATAATACCCTTAAGTTTTTCTTTGAAGAAAGAAAGGTTTTCAACATTCATGGAAAAACCGGCGGCCGCTTTGTGTCCTCCAAACTTGATAAACAAATCCTCACATTTTTTCAGGGCCTGAAAAATATCATATTGATTCACACTCCTAGCACTACCCTTTAGAATTCCTTTTTCGGAAGTATTGGCCATAACAATGGCCGGAACTTTAAAGGTTTCTACAAGTTTTGAAGCAACAATACCTATCACTCCCTCATGCCAATGGCCCTGATAGGCAATACTAACTACATGATGATCTTCTAATATCTGATCTAGGAGTTGTTCTCTGGCCTCTTCAAAGACCTTGGCCTGAATTTGTTTTCTCTCTTGATTGCATATTTCAAGATGAGAGTAATATGCATAGGCATCTCTATTATTATCTGCAATAAGAAGTTTTAACGATTTCTCGGGATGATCTAGTCTTCCCTTAGAATTGATAATAGGCCCTATCTCAAACGAGAGTTTTTCACTGGAAAGCGTTTTTCTCTTCCTATCCTCAGGACTAAGAAAAGAACGAATACCGACAAATTTTGTTACAGGTATCTGCTTAAGCCCATGGCGTACCAATTTTAAGTTAACCGGAGTCAATTTGACGAGATCACAGATTGTGCCGATAGCAACAAATTGAAGAAGCGGATAAAGAGTAGGCATATCAATATCTTCTAAGGCCAAAAGTTCCTTGGCCTTAATGCATACAGCGAAGGCCACGGCCACTCCGGAGAGAACGCAGAGGGGAGAGTCTTTCGGTTCATCTCTTCTGACGGGGTTTACAATAGCATAGGCCGGAGGCATTTTGTCAAGATTGTCCGTATGGTGGTCTGTAATGATAAGATCAAGACCTTTTTCAAGAGCAGAGTGGCAGGCCTGAAAATTCGTAATACCGCAATCCACCGTAATCAAAAGGACAATCCCTCTATTATAGGCATTTTCAATGTTAACAGGGTGAATCCCGTATCCTTCTATAAATCGACTTGGTTGCATTAATTCCACTTCCGTATCAATCATTTGAAAAAAGTGATAAAAAAGGGCGCAGGCCGTTGTTCCGTCAACATCATAATCTCCGAAAATTCCTATTTTTTCACGGTTTTTGACGGAACTCACAATACGTTCGGCCGCCTTATCAATATCTTTCATGTCGGTAAGAAGAGGGAGTTTTCTCAAATCCCACGAGAGAAAATCGTTAATATTTTCATCGTTTAGGCCTCGACTATAGAAAAGCCTCTTTATAACGGGATGAATGTCATATGAACGTATCTTTTCAGTTTGGTTTAACACAAAAGAGAGGCTAACATAAATATCGGCAAAAGTCTTTTTTTACCATAGAACAATAATTCCCTTAATAAGGTCATCTTCATGAATACCATGAGAATTTGAAAAGAGTTCTTCGTAATTTAGGGGCAGAAAAGATTTTTTGCAATTTGAGCATTGCTTGATTTCTTGTCTAGATTCGGAAAGATGTCCACAAACATGACATTTTTTAATGATAGGCCTAATGACCGATTGCTTTTCTTGATCTTCTAAAAATCTCATTGCTCCATCCTTTTGGCATTAACAAAATATACTTTTCCTTTAGGATCGACCAGGGGGCCAAAAACTTTAGATTTAATATGAGATTTGCAATAGGCATCTTTTTTATTCAGGTAAAAGGGCCGTAGGCTTGCTGGGAAAAAAACATTCTCGGGTCTTTAAAAGACCTTGGGACTAAAATCTCGTCCGTTGATAATTGTCGAAATATTACTTTCTCCTCCATGGGCCTTGATAACAAAGAGTCCTTGTTCTTCAGCAAGTTCATCGGCCTTTTTAATTACTTCTAAATAGGCCATACCGCCATAGATGGTTTTACTTTGATATTCCGTAGGAGTCTCTTTAAAGATTTTTATTTTGTCTATAAAACGATAGATGTCTGCTTTTTCCAGTGTAGATTTTACCTCGACAATAACGAGTTCTCCACCATTTATGGCCACAAGGTCAAACTCACCTCCTCGTCGTCCCTCAAATGGGGGATAAATCAATCGAGGTTGAATCCTAACGACTTCAATTTTCCAATTTCTGAGAAGTTTTATGAGGTCACCATGAACGAGATTCTCCACAAATTTTCCCCAGCGAGTGTCAAATTTTCCATTGGTTTTAGACAGGGATTCATTGAGTGTTTGCACTTCCCTTTGCGTTTTCTGCACTTCCCTTTGAGTTTTTTGCACTTCTCTTTGGGTTTTCTGCACTTCTATTTGCGTTCTTTGCATTTCCTCTGCAGTCTTTCTGTGGGCCTCTCTTAAGGTCTCCTCACCCTTGCGTTGGGCCTCTTCGGATTTTTTGTGGGATTCTCCCAGTTCTCTTATGATAGACCACGCATCTTCGAGCGTTGCTTTTTTTGTTGTACTCATTCTCTTCTCCTCAGTTTTCTCTAAAAAACATTTACAGTTAGACGGCCGTCTTTAAAAGACCTTTGGACTAAAATTTCGTCCGTTGGTAATTGTCGACATATTACTTTCTCCTCCGTGGGCCTTGATAACAAAGAGACCTTGTTCTTCAGCAAGTTCATCGGCCTTTTTAATTACTTCTAAATAGGCCACACCGCCATAGATGGTTTTAGTTTGATATTCCGTAGGAGTCTCTTTAAAGATTTTTATTTTGTCTATAAAACGATAGATGTCTGCTTTTTCCAGTGTAGATTTTACCTCGACAATGACAAGTTCTCCACCGTTTATGGCCACAAGGTCAAACGCACCTCCTCGTCGTCCCTCAAATGGGGGATAAATCAATCGAGGTTGAATCCTAACGACTTCAATTTTCCAATTCCTGAGAAGTTTTATGAGGTCACCATGAACGAGATTCTCCACAAATTTTCCATTGGTTTTAGACAAGGATTCATTGAGTGTTTGCACTTCTCTTTGAGTTTTCTGCACTTCCCTTTGGGTTTTTTGTATTTCCTCTGCAGTCTTTCTTTGGGCCTCTCTTAAGACCTCTTCGGATTTTTTGTGGGATTCTCCCAGTTCTCTTATGATAGACCAAGCATCTTCGAGCGTTGCTTTTTTCGTTGTACTCATTCTCTTCTCCTCAGTTTTCTCTAAACAAGAGACATTTTATGTGAAGGTTACCATTAAAGAGTAAGATACGCAAAGGGAGTTTTAAGTGGAAAGTTCGTATATCTTGTTATCTTGAGTGTTTCCCCAAACTTTTCTTTCTACAACACGCGATAGCGCTCGTAGAGGGCGGGGCCGTCCTACTGAGGCTTACACGATAAAGGCTGCTGCCCTGTAGGGACATTATTCACTACTCTCCGCGAGTTGTCCATAGTGGCCCGCAGCCGTATGCCCCTCTAGCAATCATATTCAGCCTTACAATCCCATCTCCATTTACTAGATTATAATCATTTAAAAGCAGACCCTACCGTCCCTAGTACTACCTCGAGGGCTATTACGGCGTATTCCCCGGAAAATCTTCCATCTGTTTACAAGCTGCTACACCTAAACAATCCCATGTGAATCCCCTGTTAGATCAGCATCTCCAATTACTGGAGTCCTCCCCCCCGGCGATAACAAGAAGCATATCCCCCATAAACCACAACGGGGATAACATCTGCTCTTAGAATCTTTGGCGAAGCGCTAAGATAGGTCCAACTGTCCTGTGGCTAGGACAATGTCTTGGTGTGGTGTCGTTGCGGCGTCGTTGGTGGTGTCGTTGGTGGTGCCGGCACCGGAGGAAGAGCAGTTGTTACGGTGCAAGGGGGGTTGGGAGGATGGTGTATTGGAGAAAGAGGAGGAGGTCGAATTGTCGGAGCAGGCGTCGGTGGAGGACCGGATAACCATCCTAATTGTGTAGGCCTTGGAGTTATAGATGGAGAATATCCGGGTGCAGAATAATCGGCCGGATCACAACCCGTCGTGTCTGTTTTACTTACGCAGGTCACAGTTCCCTGTCCGTCTATAGCTGTCACCCACCAATAACCACAAGGGCCGGGGCACTTATTGACTCCTCCTATTCCCAATGTGCAATCCTCTCTTTTTTCGATCATGCAATTGGAGGGGTCCATATATGTAGTCCTTTGCGTACAAACATTTTCTCCTCTTGAAGTCCAGCTGCCGGTACAATCTCCACAATCCTCAGTTTTGTTAGCACATGTCCTACAATGTTTTCCCCAATAGTGTGGTCTACAACTATTGCTGCTTGCAGTATATGTACCGAGTCCGTCGACAATGCATAGATCTTTGACGGTTTTTATGGCGATTTCCCTCTTTATTACATCCGGTTTACAGTTCCCCGATGTATCATCCCAAGCATGTTCACCACCCATCTCAGTACACAGAGACCTTTCCGTTTCTTTTTGTCCAAGAGTTATATTTGCTACACAAGATTTAATTTGTGCCGGACTGAAATTCTTATTATCAACGACTCCCGTAAAAGTGATACTTTTCGTATATCCCTTGACCTTTTGCCCGGCCTTGGCGCGAGCATCCTTAATCGCCAAGAGAACACTGAATTCAAGAAGACGCAAAACGTTTTCTCCCTTAATAGAAGTAATGGTGGTCGACCCAATGGTGCTCCCTTTTTGTTTGTCGGTAATTTCTCCCTTATCTTTGATCAGCATTTCCCCGACCATCACATGGTTTCCGTACTTAGCGTGCAATTTAGGTATGAGGGTATCTTCGGCGGTAGTATTGCCGCTAAGAGCATCGTCTATAGTTGAATTAACTCCCGAAGATTCAAAATAGGTTTCCCCATGTAACCCTTTAATGGCCTTAATAATTGTTCCTGCCGTTGTCAGCTTCTCTCCCTCAATGGTGGCCTTGCAAATGTGCCTGTTGTTCATCAGTTGTTCGATGGTGCGGCGAGCATGGGCCAATTCATCATCCTGCTTCGCTTTATTTGTCAAACCTGCAAGATGAATAGTCCCTACGATCAATGTTCCGGTGACACCCATGCCGACAACCAGTTCCGTCAGGGTGAATCCACTGATGTTTGCAACTTTACAAAAACTTTGTAAAAAAAGACGGAATCTCTTTAAAAGAGTATAGCTTTGTGGTATATTAGTGTTTGTTTGTTTGTTTGTTTGTTTGTTTGTTTGTTTGTTTGTTTGTTTGTTTGTTTGTTTGTTTGTTTGTTGCATGCTCATATCTCCCGTCTTTTATTTAACTTCATATCACCTATTGCGGCATCGTTTATTGTATTCTCTTATGTTTGCATTGAGGTCTTCTCTGGTATTGTGAATACTACTTGCCAATCCTCGGCATCTCTCAAACTTCTCACGGTCTTTCATTTTAACATTGTTACAAGAATCCCTCTTCAATCCAAACCATTTCTTAACCCTTTTTCCTTTGTAGGATTTTAGATGTTCATCAAGTTGTTTCCGTAACACGTACATTTGAGTGTTCAATGTTCTGCAGTCTACAGGACTTACCTTATCTCCGGAAGAAGTTGATGCAGGAGTCGTAGAAGCTGTTTCGCTTTTAGATTGACGGCATTGTGTTTTCCCGGTACTACGAGGAATATTTCGACAAGTCCAGAGATATTCTTTCTCGGTATCCGGTGGATGTGGATGAAATTTTCCTGTTTTACAAGAAGTATCAGAGTTGCTCTGATAAGTAGCGCAAACTCCTTTTACGGTTCCCGAAGGAGTCCCCTTGTCAGTTCCTCCTGCAGACATTTTCTCTCCGGACCCACCTCCGGAAGTGTAATCGGGTGCTCCGGGACGAGGGTAAACACATGTATAATTTCTTGTGCCTGCAACCGGTCCTTCGGGAGAATTCCACCAAACGAACCTAGAACCATGACCTCCTGCAATAAAATCTACGGCGTAGAGTTCGCTAGATCTAGATGTTGCGCCTTTGGGGTCTCCTTTTTTTATTGAGTAACACAAAAGATCCGGATATATTCGCCTTAAATCCACATTTTTTACGTAACCAAATCTAGGATTTGTTGAATGAAGTTTTTGTATAACACGATCTTGAAATTCACTACCTTTTATCGTTGGCGTCTTATCAGGATAGGCATTGTAAGCAATTTTTAAAGCGTTGGGATGTTTCTGGGCCATTTTTTTAATGATATGAAATACATTTGGTAGTTCTGTTTCTGCGCTCCGGATATCAGACACCGAAAAAACAAAACACATTCCCAAAACAATTAATAATCTTCTTCGTTCGTGTAAAGGTATCATACAAAATTCCTCCTGTTATTCAACAACTTGAAAATGCATGGTTTCAAGAAAGTTGTAAGTGTTGGTATTCCCCGCTTTGTCGTGGAGAACAATTTCTAAAAATCCCCATTTTCCCGGAGGGGAACCTTTTGGGAGAGTCGTTCTAATGCGATACTCTTTTTCTTTCATTGGATCTCCCTTGAAAAAAAGAGTGCGGGAGTTTTCGTGATAAAAATAATCAAAATGCCCCTTACCTAGAGGATCAACGAGAGTAAAGTTCACAACACCCAGTCCGGATTTGTTGTCTCGGGCGTAGAAAACAATTTCCACATTTGTACTGCCGTCCGGAGACGAGGGGTTTAAAGGACTTGCCTGAATATAAATTCTATTTAGGTCGAGAGTAGGTTTGTCGTAATCGGGGTCTCTTGGTGTAATGGAAGTAGAGTTTATGGGTTCATGTTCAGGGTTGTTTGAAAAGTACTGCCCTTTTTTATTTAACGCCTGATCTTGCATCATGATGTAGCTTGCGCCGTATCTTCCTTCAGGATGATGTTCCGTCAACATTAAATCGACTTGCGCCGTGCGATTTCTTTTATTATAGACTCCGTAACTTTTAATACTATAAAGCTCGGGATAATCGGGGGAGACAACATTGGCGTAAACGGGACTGCGTCCGTGCATCTCCATATTTTCATTGATTTCCCAAGTTGTTCTCAAACGAAACACTTGCCTTCCTTCCCCATCAGATTCTTCTTGTGCCGTTATATTGATAGAATCGGCAATATATTGAGGTGCTATTCTATCTTCAACTTGATTGTTGATATAGAGCTTGAAACCAAAGTCGACGATTCCTTCATGCCTCTCATTGCCTAAGGTATCCGTTATCGTAATATTTTGAATTGTCCAGTATCCACTCTTGGCATTTTTGGGAATACTCAACCTTCCACGCAGCAAGTGCCCATTGCCCTTTACGGGACTAAGATGTAGGTCTTTAAATGTATCGTCCGGGGAAGTTATTCTTGTAAATGCCGAACTTCCACTATCTTCAATTCCCTCCTTGTCCGTTAACTCTATGGTAAAAGAAACCTCCTTGTCGCTATTGGGGTCTCCTTTCGCCGCTACGATAACTTTTCTAATCTTTCCGGGAAAATCGTAATCGGGGAAAAGATTGAGAACTTCAAATGTTAAATCATCCCTGATTTGTGAGACATACCGGTAACCGTTCATAATTCGCTTTTCTATAAAATCGAATTTTTTTTGTGCCAGAGAGAGTAGTTTATTGGGGTTTAAAACGTAATAGGATAGGGCCTCGGCCATATCTTCATTGGGGTTTTTTGAGTGGGCGTAAGCGCTTACAAAGGCGGTAGTATCGTAGGTTGACCACCCGGATGTTGTCTCGGTATTTTCAAACCAGTTTCCTAGGGTGATCCAGTCCTTTTGAAGGGATTGGGAAAAAACGTTTTTCCAAAGAAAATGGGACTTTTCATGGAGGATGAGACGATGGGTGTAGTCTTCTCCGCCCCTTTTAAAGGCAGACTCCATAAATTCAATGTAGCTGTCGTTATCGGGACCATTTGGCCAAGCGACGGCCGGAGCTTCCGGGTATCGAGGGTGAGGGTGTCCGTCTTTTCTTCTCAAGAGATAGCGCAATCCCTTAATTTTATAATATCCCGAAGGCATTTCCGAGAAGGCATTAATAATTTGGACGAGTTCGCCAAAGTGAAAAGCTTGAAAACTATGTTCATTTTCTCCTGTGAGGTCGTGATAGTCGGGAACATTGGTTGTTACAGCGAATTTGTCCATAAGGATTTTCTCGACGGCATCTTGATTTCGACCGTTGTTTGTAAAAAAATAGACAAGGGATTGTAGAAGTCTTTTGGAAAAGAAATGTCCTTTTTTATCGTTTAACTTGACTAACTTCTTACTTGCATTTTCAAAGGCCTTGGAGCTTAAGACGGCGGACCAACCGTCGCCGTCGTTTTTAAATTGGATATCATTGTTGATCTCCTTGTCGGTGAGTGTAAATAGGGCCTGTTCCGAAAGCTTTTCGTGAGGGATGGATTCGATGGATCGAAGAAGTATTGAAGCGAATTCATAGGGCCATGCTAAATCCTTATTGCCTAAAACTATATTGTACTTATTTTTCAATATCTGAACGGATGAAAACAGTGGAGTTTCCACGTTTTCATTAAGAATTTCTATTATCGGTGTTACATTTTCATTTGCCGAGTATTCAAATTCTCGTCCGGTATTATCACTTTCCCAATAATAATAGAAGTGATCGTGTTCAATTTTTGCAAAAGACAATTCAAAGGTATCAAATTTACCGTTTTTAACTTCAATTTTTTTAGGAGAGGGAGGTTCAAACCCACCTTCGACTTCTGCCGTGACAAGATATACTCCATCGGGGATACCGGATAGGTCAAAACTTTGAACTCCTACTCCGGAGACAATTTTTTTTACGGTCCCGCTGGATTCGTCTTTAAAGGTAATAACTACTCTTACGGGACTTGAAGTTGGTATGACGGGCAACTGAGAGGTTGTTGTATCCCGAAGAGCTTCCGGTGGGGGCGTGTATTTGTTTTCCGTAAATTTTTGTACCTGATTTCTTAATCCTGCTCTAACGGGAATATTTGTAGGGCGATTCTCTAGCCCTTTTAGTTGAATAACGTTTTGTGAAGATATCGCCGGAACTTTAGAATAACTTTTCCTTTTATTTTTTCCCGAACCTAAGCAAGAAGTAAGAAACTGAGCAAAAATAATGATCCAAAAACATATCTGTTTATTAAAATACATAAAAGACACCTCATATTTGAAGTTAATAGGTTCAAAGGGCCTATCGGGAGGTACGATAAAAAACTTTAGAATAGTAAATATTGTCGAAAAACATCATGTATCGGGGCCTTTAGGGCGGCCTTGACTAAAATTCTAGCGGAACTTAAATTTTGTGCTTGCAATTGAACTGAGGTCAGTTCATATATAATAGACTGAAGTTATGATAGAAGATATTATTGATCTTTCGCTTAAAGTAGCACAAGAGGTTTGTGGATGCTATGAGTCGGGATTTGAAGTGTATGAGAAGAAAGATAAATCTTTATTGACAAGTGCCGATCTTATTTCTCATAAAATGATTATTGAAGGTCTTACAAAAATATTTCCTCAAATACCCGTTCTCTCTGAAGAATCCGATAACATATCTTTTCAAACGAGAAAACATTGGAAGAAGTTTTTTCTTGTAGACCCTCTTGATGGAACAAAAGGATTTATAAAAAAAAACGGAGAATTTACAATTAATATTGCTCTTATTGAAGATTGCATTCCTATTTTAGGCGTTATCTCTATCCCTTTGGAAGGGAGAGTCTATTTTTCAGAATCCGGTCAGGGGGCCTATTTAAGAAATAAGGGGAGAGATTATCGTCTTCCTCTTTTTTCAAGAAAGGAAAATAGTGTAAGAGTTATAAGAGGCAGGTCTCGTGCTTGTCCACAAGAGGAGGCCTTAATGAATACTTTAAAAACTTATTACAAAACTACAGAATTGATACAGACGGGATCATCCTTAAAGTTTTGTAAAATTGCTGAAGGTAGCGCTGATATTTATCCTCGTTTCGGCCTTACCAGTGAATGGGATACGGCCGCAGGACATGCTCTTTTATTGGAAACAGATGGGGAGGTTAAAAAAATTGATTCAAACAATTCTCTTATTTATAATAAAGAGAGTACTTTGAATCCTTATTTTATTGCGAAGTGGAAGAAATTAAACCATTCCTTCCTAAAAAAAAATTGATGATAAGAATATTTTTGACCTTGGCCTTATTTTTAATAATTTTTTTATCTCCTTCGGCCCAAGGAGAGGAAGAGACCGTCGTCTTGCTTCACGGCCTTGGAAATATCATCACTTCAACACATCAATTGGAACAACGTTTGAGAGAAGAGAAATTTTTAATTCATGCGCCACAATACAATTCTATAACGCAAAATATAGATGCAATAAAAAATGATGTTTTTAAAAAAATAGACGGTATTATTTTAAACGGCCGTAGAAAAAAAATCCATTTTGTAGGACACTCCTTAGGTGGTCTCCTTATCCGGTCCTACCTCAATCGGAGAAATTTAGAGAACATTGGAAATGTGATTTTTCTAGGAGTTCCGAATAACGGTTCTCTGATTGCGGATGCCATTAAGGATAAATGGTGGTTTCGATTCACCCAATTTCTCATACCTCCCGTTGTAGAATCTCTCAGTACCAAAAAATCTGATTTTTTAAATGAACTAGGGGCAATATCTCCTAGTTACAACTTCGGTGTTATTGCCGGGAATGTAAGTTGGAACTATTACGGGATTGACATTGAAGGAGAAAACGATGGATATGTCTCTGTCGATTCTACTAAAATCAATGGAATGAAACATATGGTCATTGTGGGGGCAACCCATATAGGATTAATTTATAACAAGGAAGTTTTCGATCATGTTGTTTATTTCCTAAAAAACGGCCGTTTCATTGAGTTGCTTTCGAAATAATTGTATCTTTGGCCCGGACGATAAAGTTCTCTACAACTTCACGACTAGGCCTTTGATCGCTGGGAGAGACGACTAGAATCGTGTAGGTCTCCTTTGGGCCGAACAAGTGGTGTTCCCAAAAGGCAATCTTTTGGAATCTAAAATTCTTGTAGGTTCCTTCAATGGCCAACTCGTGGTACATATCCCCTCTTTTCCAAGAGTAGTTATCCGGAGTCCAGTGAGTGATACCAATAAGAGAGAGCGCCTGTTGTTTTTTCTCGGCGACATCTTTGAAGATATGCTCTGAGTCAACTTTGCTCCAGTCGACTGCCCGATTTCTTCTCTTCGAACGGAGAGTACCTATAATCTCGGGATTCTTCTTTAATGTCCAAAGTCGTGTGCCGTCTACAACCCTTATGGATTTCCAGACTTCTATTTCCTTGTCGTCTGCCTTCAAAATTGCGGACATGAGTACTACAGAAATCATCAATATCCTAATATTCATTATTTCACCTTTTTGTTATAAGGGCCTTCCACGTCATTGGTTGAGGCCCATGTGTAGCGAATGTTTCCATTTGATTGCCAAAGTCCAACTCGAACATTGCCATCTTTAATACCCATGACAACTCCATTTTGTCGTCGCCAAAAGGGGGCGGGAATAGATATTCTATCACCCGGTTGAATATGCCCCGAGGAGACACCGAGCGGCCGGTAGAGTTTGTCTTTTTCGATCAAAAGTTGCCTCTCGCGCCCTCTCCAAGGGCCTTTAAAGATAATTTCGACATGTTTACCTTTGTCCTCGACGATCCTTGCATTAGAGAGTCCCCCTGAATTATCCCAATTTCTGAAAGAGGCATATGCTCCCTTTTTTGCAACGTAGGGTTCATTGCCCGGGAAGTTGTCTAGGCCAAAGAAATGTTTAATCTTAGCAAAAAATGTCGAATGCACTGTTTTGTCGGCCGTAGTGACACTCTGGGGAGAGCGTCCTCCGACAAATCGGCCTTGCGAAGGCCTATAGAATGTGGCCTGAGTGTTGGGAGAAAAGGGTTTGTAGGAGAGAACCCATCGGGATGGAGCTTCATAGAATTCCGAGCGGAGTCTGTTCGCAAAGAGAGGAAGGGGATTGAGACGGTGCCGGGGGAGAAGATTCTTCGGTAGCATAATCTTTCCCTGCGCCGTCTGTATGGGCCCCGTTTCCTTCTCTCGAAGATTGTCTGTAAGTTGACTTCTTTGAACGGTGGGAGCAGATTTTGCATGAATTAGCGGTGAACGCAACTGTCTTGCCTCCAAGACGGCCCTCTCTTGCCTTTCTTCTTCCTCCCCTACCAAGCTTGGAGTGTTCTCGGCCGCTCTCTGGAGTTCTTCCCTCGGGACGTTTCTGCTCTGAACCCTGTTGATGAAGGCCCTTGACGAATGGGTCACGCCGCTTCCCGTAGCGAGGGTGGAGCGAATGAGTTCCCCCGGAGTCTCAACGGCCTTTTTTGTAGTGTCACTAATTCTATTGTGAATATCTCTATACCTCCGACCGATAGCTCTACCTGCACTCCGGATACCCTCGGTAATGTTGCTCGCTGAGGTAGCAGAGACGGGAGGTACCGCTGAGATTGGTTCTACAGTAGTCAGGGGGAGTGAAAGTTGGTTGGGAAGAGATTCGGGGTTTTGCGGCCTATTGACAATGGTTTTAGGAAAAGGATTTTGCACCGGAGCAGTCTGAATACCGGAGACGGGCCTTCCTAGACGGTTCGGACGAGTCTCTACGACTTTAATAGCGAGTGCTTTGCCACCTTCTGCGGGAACGTTGTAGGCGATTTCAACGAGGCCGTTATCCGTGCGTTTGAGAATTCGGCCGTTTCTCACCCCTGTTTCTCTGAGGTAAAATGAAACGCCTTCACCAGGCCCGGCATCTCTCATGCTTCCTCTTGTTCTGCGCCAGGCCCTCCTGACGCTTCTCGATCGGGAGGCCTCTTCCAACCGGCTTATCCTATGGGCCTGTTGCCTCCAAATTGACGTAATAGGAAAAGGAAGATGTTGTTGGAGTGGTATTGTGGCATTGCTTATAATGGGCGCGGCCGGAAGAGGGGTTGTATCCGGTACAACCGATCGAGGCCTGACGAACCCTCTAATCCTCTCTCCAGCATTGGCCGCTGAGTTTTGAAGACGACGACCGAGCTGTCTTGCCGTTTGTCTAGATGCCTCTCGTATACGCCTACCGGCATTTTGGAGGCGAAAACCGCTCTCTCTCACTACGACCACTGCCCGTTGTGGAATATTCCTCACGGCATTGGCCGACTCTCGGGCACGTCTTCCCAGCCGGGCGATGTCCTCACCTGCGGCCCTTACATTTTGTATACCGGAGTTGATTTTCGTTGCAGAATTTCTAATTTGTGCAAAGTAGGTGGCCCCCGAATTGCGAATAGCGTTGGTGGCCGCTATGCTTCCTTGGGCCGTTGCCCCACTGAGAAGAGTCAGAAGGCCTTGCATAAGTTTTCCCGGCAATAAGAGATTTGTGGCCGCTTGGCAGACCAATCCCCACCTTGCCTTGCGATTGAGGCAACCGAACTCCCGCTTTTCTTTGGCCCAAAAATTTACTAGGGTATCGTAAATTAGTTTAGTGATTGCTCCGGTAAATTGCGAAGCAACTTTGAGGGGCCTATATTCCCATCCCGTCACTTCAGCATCGGCCCTTTGCCATTCTGCCAGGACATAGGCCTTGGCCCCTTCGAGGTATTCGGAAGTAGCAGAGGCAGTGTCAAAGGGATTAACGGCCCACCAGATAAGTTGACCGATAAATTTGATAATATCCATGGATCCGTCAAAAAGACCGGCAAGGCATCCAAAAATAGAATTTGGGCCGCTCCTGAGATTGTCATCTAGTTTGTCACATTCCAATACGGCCCCTTTGCGAACCCCTTCGCAAACAGGACTTTTCACCACGACCTCACAGATTCCCTCGAGTCGGTGAAAGAGAGAGTTGAATTCTTCTTCAGTGGGAGACTCGGGGAGGCATTGGTGGACATAGGCCTCCATAGTCGAAGAGAAAAAAGACCTCGCTAAATCTTCCTCCGGTGGGTACTGCCCAAGGATTCTACTAGGGATAAAGAGCACAAACAGCACCACAATCGTGACGATGTTTGTATTTTTGTGAAGAGAAAGTATCACTGTGGACCCCTCTCTCTGCCTTATCGCCTTGATTGGATCATTACTTTAGCAGGCACTTGTTCTATTAATTGATAATTTATATCGGAAGTTCAAAAAAATATATTTTTGATAATGACAAATACTAAGAGATGTTCTTATTCTTTATCCGTTACCCGTATGGGGTCAATGAAAAAGGCAATAGTTATGATCCGTCACTCTACAGAGATTTTATTGATACAAATTTTTCTTTTTGTCCTCAATATTTCTTTTGTAAGAGCGCAAGATAGTAATATTGATATTTGTGCTGAAGAGGATTTTTCTCAATATTTTGGAAGAAATGATGGGGCCTTCGGTCGATTTATTCTCCATGTAGACCTAAGAGATGTGTGGAATTATCACGGCGCAATCTTTCCCGAATCACAAACAATGCTTGAAAGTTTTACCGATGAGGAAACGGGATTCCTTCCTAGAGGAATAGAATACTCCCCTCAAGGCCCCACAAGAGATCATGACAATAATCAAGTATACGGTATTGAGATTCAAAAATGTCCAATGGTCATGAGAGATCGTATAGAATTTACTCTTCAAATGTTCTATCAACGGCGAGGCGTCTTTTCTCGTCGGCTTTTTATCGTTATTTTTGATCGTGTTACCTCTCAAATAACAGATATAATGATGTACAAAGATAGCGAGTGGACGGACCGCAGTCTTCAAATAGAACTTTCCCTTATAGAGAGAAAAGTTCTTGTCATGAATCAAAACGGGAAAACACTTAAAACATATCCCGTCGCCGTAGGAGGTTTGAGTCCAAATGCCTTGTCGGAAGAGTTTTCTCTACTCACACCTCGCTATGAAGATGCTAACTTAAATTTCTCGGTTTCTAGAAAGGCGAGAACCCTTCCACGTTACTTTCTAGGGATGCCCTTTTTGAGAATCACTCGTGGGCATTCCTTACGCACCGGACTTGGGTTTCATATTAGACAAAATCCACAATTGAAAAGAGGGATGGAAAGTCATGGATGCATACGGATGAGAGAGAAAGACCTCTATGAACTTTACCAGCTTTTAAAGAATACAAAGGATGGAATCATACCCTTGTCTATACATTTCTTTTCGGAGATACCGTGGGATCATCCGTATCCTCTTACGGAGGACTCATACAGGACGGTTTCCCCTCGTGCAAGAAGAGGTGAAGATGGGTTATTACTTATGCATAGAGTTTTCCTCGATCTTACTCCATTGAAAGACTTTTTGAAAATGAACATTAAATATCTCGACAATTTTCGCCATAAATTTTAATATAGGCCTTCTATGTTATCAAAAGATTCTCTTGAACTTTACAAAAATATCCTCTGTCCTCCGGGCAATGGAGTGTACACTGTGGGCACGGGTAAGGACAAAAAAGAACGGCTTCATCAGATTCTTTATTCATCGCCGGATCATGCTACTCAAAAATGGATGGAATCCTTGCGGCAATTTTCAGGCCCGGAAGAGGTTTATCTACTTGGGGTTCCCTCCGATGCCGGAGGGGGAATCCTTCGTGGGGCCAATTGGGGGCCGCTTGCCGTCAGGCTCGCTCTTTTAGACTACAATCCTCGAGTTAATATTTGTGATCTTGGAGATATCAGAGTTATTCCTCATTTTCATCACGATAAATATTTAAACAAAGGGACACGAAAAAATTGTCAAAAGGCCTTGTATGGAGAGGAGAATTCTCTTCCGGTTACTGCTCTGTCTTTAACGGAATACTTTTGTGATGATTTTTTTAGGCACTATCCTAAGGCCAAACTTTTTTCTTTGGGAGGGGATCACTCCGTGAGTTATCCTCTCGTGAAGAGTTTTCTAAGAACAAAAAAGCAACAAGAGAAAACCGTCGGCCTCATTCATTTTGATGCTCATACAGATCTTCTCGTCCAACGGCTTGGTGTGGATATTTGCTTTGGTTCTTGGGCCGCCCAGATTCTCGATGATATGAAGTCCCCCGATCTCGTCTATCAATTTGGCATACGATCGAGTGCAAAAGAGAAATTCTATTGGGAGGAGCAATTTGGTGTTCAGCAGTTTTGGGCGGAGGAGATTCGCTCAAAGGGGATAAAACATTTTGTTGACTATGCCGTCTCCGATATGAAGAAAAAATGTGTGGATGAACTCTATATCAGTTTTGACATTGATGCTATGGATTCTACTCTTGTTCGAAAGACGGGTACGCCGGAAGCAAACGGTCTTTTTCTCGAAGAAGTTATGTTAAGTCTAGAGATATTGGCGGAGCATTTCCCCGTTACGGCCTGCGATCTTATGGAAGTCGCACCTTTTATTTGTTCAGGCATGGAAGAGGACAGGACTTTAGAGATTAGTGCTAAGTTGGCCCAGTCAATGATTTCTCTAATGAGGAGAGCTTGATCTTCTCCTGAAGATACTGTAGCATCTCGGGTGTATATGGACACTCTTTTATCTTCCGTAGACAAAAACTCCCAAGAATTTAAGGAAAATCTTCGTCACAATTACGATCTTAGAGATGAACTTATTGCTTTCATTTCCAAGGCCAAGGAGGGGGGAGGGGAGAAGGCCGTTACCAGGCATAGAGGGAGAGGCAAAAAAACGGCACGAGAGAGAATTTGGGCCGTTCTCGATGAGGATTCTCCGTTTTTGGAAATAGGGCCTTTGGCCGCCCATGATCTCTATGGAGAAAATTATGTTCCTTCTGCCGGTATCGTGACGGGTATCGGAAGGGTGTGTGGTGTTGAATGTATGTTTGCGGCCAATGATGCTACCGTTAAAGGAGGCACCTATTTTCCCATGACGGCCAAAAAACATCTTCGGGCCCAGGAAATTGCTAGTGAAAATCTCCTTCCCTGTATCTACCTTGTAGACTCCGGAGGGGCCTTTCTTCCCATGCAAGATCAGGTATTTCCCGACAAAGATCATTTCGGTCGCATTTTTTATAATCAGGCCCAAATGAGTTCTCGAGGTATTCCACAGATTGCAGCAGTTCTAGGGCCTTGTACGGCCGGAGGGGCCTACGTGCCGGCCATGAGTGATGAAGTTGTCATCGTCAAGGGAAACGGGACAATTTTTCTTGGAGGCCCTCCCCTTGTCAAGGCCGCAACAGGAGAAGAGGTCACCGGAGAAGACCTCGGGGGGGCCTATGTGCACACTGTGGAAAGTGGTGTGGCCGATCACTTTGCCGAAAATGAAGACCACGCTCTCCAAATCATTCGAAATATTGTTGAAAATCTTAATTATCGGCCTAAAGGGGCCGTCAAAGGACAGAGAGGGACACTGATCTACAAAGACCCTCTTTATCCCATGGATGATATTTACGGTATTCTTCCTCGGGATGGCAAAACTCCTTTTGAGGTTCGAGAGATTATTGCCCGTCTTGTTGACGGGAGTGAATTTCATGAGTTTAAAGGCCGTTTTGGCAAAACTCTCGTGTGCGGCTTTGCCGGTATTCATGGACATAAAGTTGGTATTGTGGCCAACAATGGAATTCTTTTTTCCGAAAGTGCCTTGAAGGCCGCCCACTTTATTCAACTTTGTGGAATGAGAAAAATTCCTCTTGTCTTTCTTCAGAATATTACAGGCTTTATGGTAGGCAAAAAATATGAACGTGAGGGTATTGCCAAACACGGGGCAAAAATGGTGACGGCCGTTTCAACCGTAGAGGTTCCTAAATTTAGTGTTATTATTGGAGGTTCCTTTGGTGCCGGCAATTACGGCATGTGCGGTAGGGCCTTCGGTCCAAGATTTTTGTGGATGTGGCCGAATGCAAAGATTTCCGTTATGGGAGGGGAGCAGGCCGCAAGGGTTTTGAGTACCATAAAACAGGAGTCCCTCAACAAGCAAGGTCTACCTCTTTTGAGTGAAGAAGAAATCGAGGAATTTCAACGTCCCATTAAAGAAAAATATGAGCGAGAGGGGAGTTGCTATTACTCTACGGCCAGACTTTGGGATGATGGAATTATCGGCCCTCATCAAACGAGAGATATTTTGGGCCTGGCCGTTTCCGTGAGTTTGAACAAAAATATTCCAAGTACGCGCTACGGCGTCTTTCGATTTTGAACTACCCCTCACTAAAGTGAGGAGATTCTTGCTTCACCGACAAACGCCTAGAACACGAGTTCCTAGGTCTTACACCGTCTCCACGAGCTTCACATCCCGTAGTCCCTACGGTAGGTCGGTTTTTGTTCCGACAAATCCAATATATTATGATATTCTTCAAAAGACAATATTTTTTTTTCTCGCCGAAGGGCGTGGCCTCACATCCTCTCCCTGAAGGAAGAGGTTTTAGGGCCACACTTGAGATAAAGGGGGGCCTCTATGAATTATATATACAATATTGATCATCGCTTTGTGGGCACTCTCACTCTCAACAGGCCCAAGGTTCACAACGCCTTTAACGAGGAGCTTATCTTTGAATTGACGGAGTTTTTTTCAAAAAAAATTCGAGAAGACTCTCTGAGACTTGTTGTTTTAACGGGATCGGGAAAATCTTTTTGTGCCGGAGCAGACATTAATTGGATGAAAAAGATGATTCGTTATTCAAGAGAAGAAAATTTTCAAGATAGCAAGGCCTTGGCCAAACTATTTCAAACCATCGATCATTGTCCCGTGCCGATTGTCGGAAAAATTCACGGTGCGGCCCTTGGCGGTGGGGCCGGTCTTGTGAGTGTTTGTGATTGTGTCCTCGCTTCTTCTCAGGCCGTTTTTGGTTTTACCGAAGTCCATTTAGGACTTATTCCTGCCGTTATCAGTCCCTATGTCATGGCCAAAATCGGGCAAACCCATGCGAGGTCAACTTTTTTAAGTGGAGAGCGTTTTGATGCTCATAGGGCCAAAGAGTGGGGACTCGTCCACGAGGTCTGTCTCCCTCAAGAATTGGATGAATTTACGGAATCAAAGGTTGTGCAATTTTTAAAGGCCGCTCCTGAGGCCTCCGGTGCGGCCAAGGCCTTGATTAGGCGTGTAGCTTGTGCGCAAAAAGATGATTTGCAAGAAATAACTTGTCGGATGATTTCCGATATTCGCATTTCACCTGAGGCACAAGAAGGGATGAGTGCCCTTTTGGAAAAGAAGAGGCCTAGTTGGATGAAAACATGTCCATAAAAAAACTTCTTATTGCCAACAGGGGAGAAATTGCTCTAAGGATTATGCAAACCTGTAGAGAAAAAGGGATTTCTTGTGTGGCCGTTTACACGGAATCCGAACGGGATTATCCCCATGTGCATAAGGCCTGTGAATCCTATTGTCTAGGTGACGGCCCTTTAAGTGAAACTTACCTCAACGAGGAAAAAATTGTTCGCATTGCCAAGAAGGCCGAAGTCCAGGCCGTCCATCCCGGTTACGGGCTTCTCTCGGAAAAATACACCTTTGCCGAAACGGTAAGAAAAGAGGGATTGATTTTTATCGGCCCAAGTGTCAAGGCCGTTCGCCTTATGGGTAGCAAGAGAGAATCAAAAAAAAGGATGGATGAAATCGGTATTCCTCTCATTCCCGGGTATTATGGAAACAAGACGGATAGAAATTTTTTGAAACAACAGGCGATCGATATAGGTTTTCCCGTTCTTATCAAGGCCTCTTTTGGCGGTGGCGGAAAAGGGATGCGTGTTGTGCATGCGCCTGAAGACTTTACCGATGCTCTCGAAGGAGCTAAAAGAGAGGCAAAAAATGCATTTGGTGACGATAGCATTCTTCTTGAAAAATACATTATTAATCCTCGCCATATAGAAGTTCAAGTTATGAGTGATAGGCACGGCAACCATCTTCACTTTTATGAGAGAGAGTGTTCCATTCAAAGAAGGCATCAAAAAATTCTTGAGGAGACCCCTTCTTTGGCCCTTAACGACACCTTGAGAAGAAAAATGATAGAAGCGGCCGTTTTCATTGCCGAGAATGTGGAGTACGAGGGGGCAGGAACAGTTGAGTTTATTCTCGATGAAAAAGGAAATTTTTACTTTTTGGAAATGAATACCCGTCTTCAAGTAGAACATTCGATTACGGAAATGGTGACGGGATGGGATTTGGTCGATCTTCAAGTTCGCGTTGCTTGTGGGGAAAAACTTCCCCTAATGCAAAAAGATATTACTCCTAGAGGACATTCCATTGAATTGAGAATCTACGCCGAAGACCCCGACAAAGGCCATCTCCCTCAGGCCGGTACTATCCTACATCTTGGAAAGGTCGTTGGCGCTAATATTCGTTTTGATTGTGGTTACAAGGATTTCAATGATGTTGGTGTAACCTTTGATCCTATGTTGGCCAAACTTACGGTTTATGGGCCGACTCGAGAGAGTTGTATTGCCAAGGCCCTTTATGCTCTTGAAGATGTTCCTTTCTTGGGAGTTCAGACCAACAGAGATTATTTGGCAAGAATATTAAAGCATAAGGCCTTTAAGGAGGGAAAAACACCCACAAATTTTGTGGAAATTCATAGAGAAGAGCTTTTTTCTACACACCCGGAAAACTGGGAAAAGGCCCTTCTTATTGCGGCCCACCTTTTTCTTAAGAGAAAACGAGAGTCTTTTACAATCAATCGAAATATCGAGGAGCAAACAAGTTGGGATAGACTCCCTTACTTTAGGGCCTTTTAGAAAAATGTAATGAAAAAAGCAATTCTCATAGATAGTGATGTTCTTGAATATATCTATACTCCGCAAGATACAAGAGGACATAAAGTGTCTTTTGAATATGAAGACAAGAATTACAGTTACGATGTAACTGATTTGGGAGGAGAGCTTCTTTTAAAAAGCAACGGTGTTCAAAAAAGGATTCTTTATGCTAAGAAGGGGCAAAAGACTTATCTCTCCATTGGAACAAAAACATTTTTTCTGCGAGAGAATAAAACATCTCTTTACGTTGCCAAACCCTCCGAAGAAGACGAACACGGTCTTGCTGTTTCTCCAATGCCGGGAAAAATTCTTAAAATTCTTGTTTCTAAGGGTGACAGGGTGAAGAAAGGCCAGACCCTTATCATTTTGGAGGCCATGAAAATGGAACACATGATTAAATCTCCCACTGCGGCAGTGGTTAGTGCTATTCCTTTTAAAGAGGGAGAGCTTGTTGGAGAAAATGTTTCCCTTGTTGAGTTGGAAAAGAATTGATGAAATATGGGAAAAGTGTTCGCATTGTTGAAGTAGGCCCAAGAGATGGGCTTCAAAATGAGAAGACTATGGTTCCGACGTTTCTTAAAATTTCCTTTGTTCAACGGTTAGTGGATGCAGGATTACCCCTTGTTGAGGCCGCAAGTTTTGTTCGTCCGAATATCATTCCCCAAATGAGCGATGCTTTAGATGTTTTAGGTGCGCTTGAAAATCTCAAGAGCTTAACGGCACTTGTCCCCAATCTTAAGGGCCTAGAAAAAGCACTGGATGTGGGGTTGTGTGAAGTGGCCGTTTTTACGGCCGTAAGTGAAACATTTAACAAAAAAAATATCAATACTTCCGTGGCCGGTTCTCTTGAAAAGCTTGGGCCTGTGATCGACATGGCCAAACAAAACAATCTTAGGGTTCGAGGGTATATTTCAACGGTTTTCGGGTGTCCTTACGAAGGGGAGACGTCTCAAGATATTCTCAAATACCTTCTGCAGCAATTCTATGATCGAGGCGTTTACGAGTGCGTTCTTGGAGATACCATCGGTGCGGCCAATCCTCTTCAAGTTCAATCTCTTGTTGAATGGCTCGATAAAAATTTTAATCTCAAAAGAGTGGCCATGCACTTTCACGATACAAAGGGGATGGCCTTGGCCAATATTTTTGCCGCTTTTCAAGGAGGGGTAACAACCTTTGATTCCTCTGCAGGCGGGCTTGGAGGGTGTCCTTATGCTCCCGGTGCAAGCGGTAATGTGGCCACGGAAGACGTCGTTTCGTTGTTTGAGTCTATGGGTATTGAAACGGGAGTTGATTTGAATAAAGTTGCTATTGCAAGTAAGGAGATATTGACCTTTCTCGGCAAGAGTTCTCTCTCTAAGGCCCACCATTTTCTCATAGGACAATCGTGAGAGAACCTCCACGTCTTGATCTCCATGGTATTCGCCATGAGGATGTTCAAGAAATTGTTGAAAATTTTGTTCTTCTTCATCAGGAAGAGATGCCTTTAGAGATTATCTATGGAAATAGCGTTACCATGTATAATCTCGTCAAGGAGATCCTCGATCAGCTTGGGTTTAATCATCATAGAGGTTACAAAAATCCATTTGGTCGACTTCTCGTAGAGTCTTATAGCGATCCCTCTTGACATGCGACACTTTGATGTGTTATTGAGAACTAGAAATTTTAGGAGGTGTTTACTATGGGTTTTTTGAGAATAATTGTTCTGCTTTCGGCCTTTTTGTTTTATCCACGTTTCGTGTTTGCCTACCACTGGTTCCCCTCAGGTGCCTTTTGCCACACAAACGGTTCAGCGGCCCGTTGTGATGTAACAAATTTTAACTATTATCCTGTTTATTGTACGGGGTCTGTTACGGCCGTAACTTTTCGTGGGTTCCATCTTTACGGAGGAATGGATTTATGGATACCGCCCGGGAGAACGGGTTTTTCCTCTGTACTCTACGCTCCTTGGCCTTTTCGTGACTCCATCGTTCGTGTTTGGCATGATATTTGGTGCAGATTTTAATATGGTGTGAGATATAGACGAGGTATTTGTGAGTGTTATTGAAAAACATTATACACCCAACCTCTTTTGGATGGTTTTTTTGGTTGAAGCAAAAGATGAAGGGATGCGCCTTGATGCTTATATTAAGAAAAAGCCACTCCCTTTGTCTCGTGAATTTATTAAAAAAAAAATTTTTTATGGAGAAATCATCATTGAAGGACGTGTGGGAAAGCAACGCCCAAGTTCTCGGGTTCGATGTGGTGAGAAAATTCTTTTTTTCTCTTACAAGAAGGGTATGATCAAGGAATTTTGGAAGGGAAAAAATCTTGAGATTGAATCTTTAAGGACTAATGTACTTTTTGAAGATGACGATATTTGCGTTATCTCTCGACCTCCTTTTATGCTAACCCATCCCACGGGGAGACATATATTTCACTGTGCAACAACTTATCTAGAGAAACACTATGGTAAAACCGTTCATAGTATTCATAGGCTTGATAGAGAAACTTCGGGAATTCTTCTTCTGGGGAAGAATCCTAAAATTTCTCAATTGTTGACAAGAGAATTTGAAAATCGTCGAGTGAAGAAGTGTTATTTTTTTATAGCTAAAAAAAACCAATGCTATCACGGAAAAAAACTCTTTCATGAAACTGCCGCCCTGGCACCTCTTTCATTAGATAACAAGAGAGTGTCCATAGTAAATTCCTCCGAAGGGAAAACTGCTGCGACTTCCTTTGTTATTATTGAGGATATAGGTGCTTATGTTTTAGGCCTAGCATTTCCTCAAACGGGGAGGCAGCATCAGATTAGAGTTCATGCTATGCTAAACGGCCTTCCTCTCGTAGGAGATAAGCTTTATTTGGGAAACTTTGAAATGTTTCAACGTTTTAAAGAAAATCAGGCCTATAATGAAGACTATGAACTTATGGAACTCCCTCGCCATGCGCTTCATGCTATGTCTCTTAAGATTATGTATAAGTCTAAAAGCGTGTGTTTTATGGATACTATTCCCAAAGATTTAAAAGAATGGATAGGGGGGGTTGCGGTTGATTTTGAAAAGCTTCAGAAAAAGATAAGTGTTGTTATTGAAGATTTTTTTGAAAATAATTCAAAACACCGTTAATTTCTTTATTTTCCGATCCTTGGAGAATAATTTTTGGAGGATAGCGGAGCTGATGTTGAATAGTTGAAATATTTGACACGCCAACACTGTTTTTGAAATATTGAAACATTGTTTCATCATTGAGTGAATCTCCAAAAAATATGACTTCTTGATTGTCGAGGCAAAGATATTTATTGAGAACGTAGACAGATGCTTTGTATTTAGAAATATTTCCGCACCAAAAGTTGAGGTGGACATTGGAACGAGAGGAATGGATATGTTCCTTTTTGAGTAGTTCATCAAAGGTATCTTTTTGTGGATACTTAAGGTAATCGTCAATTTCAACGGCCCTATCAGTGACTCTGCTAAAAGAGTCTACGCTTAAGGGTATCTTAGGGTGTTCTTTTTGGAGTTGAAGACAAAATGCATTAAGTCTGCTTATGTCTGTATTTGAGGTCATATAATGGTTGGAAATAGTCCCTGTAGTATCGTCTCTTTTGGCAATGATCCCTCCTCCTTCAGCAATGATAATTTTTAGAAAAGGAATATAGGTGAGAAGAAAATGTGCCCAAGCGAGTCCTCTGCCTGTAGTAATAATAAGGGGAATGTTGCGTTCTTGAAGGTATGAGAGGGCCTTGAAGAAGAGAGGGGTTAATTGACCTTTTGAAGTTAATGTTCCATCAAAATCTGAAAAGACGGCCTTAACCACGATTAAAGCATAGGATAAGAAATACCTAGAAGAATTCCACTGTAACTATTTTGTAAATTTATACTACCTTCAATGGTACCTAGAAGATGTTCATAACGTTTAAAGGGAAGTTTCCCCGTAAGGCCTAGGTTAACGTTTATAAAGGATTTATAAGTGTTAGAGTTGTTTTCCAAGGCAATGCCGGCCGGAACAGCGATGAAGGGAAAGACCTCTTTGTTCCGGACGTTAAATCCTTTGGAAATAATCGGTGAGAAGAGAAGTTTAGTTTTTCTCCTCTTGTATTCATTATTGCTTTGTAGTCCTACTTGTAGAGCAAATTTAGGTTGTCTCATATAATCCGGATAAATTTCATATTCGGCATTGGCAAAGATGCGCCCATCCCTCTCTCCGGTGCTGGTACCGAGGCCCATATCTACGATTATTTTTCGGGAAGGTTTATAAGTGTATCGAGACTGCAGTCCAATCCCACCTCCCTCGGAGGTAATTCCCGTTGCCTCAATGCTGATGAGTTTATCTTTCTTTTTTAGAGGATAATTGGAGTGGCCTGTAACGGAAAAAGCACATGTTGATGTCGAAAAAACAAAGGCCGTAACGATACCGATAAATTGCTTAAAGTCCATAACACCATCCTTTTGTTGATTTCTTTATGATACGATCTTCTCTTTATATTTTATAGAGAAAATGTTTCGTTCGTCAAAAAATCTCTCCAAAAAATTGACAAATAGCTGAGGTTAAGATTATAAACTAAATCACTCAAGAAAAAAGAATTTACGGTGGCCGTAGTTCAGTAGGTAGAGCGCCAGATTGTGATTCTGGTTGTCGTGGGTTCAAGTCCCATCGGCCACCCCATTCTTTGAAATGACGGAGGCCTCTCCAAATTACAGGATTTTAAGTTTAAGAATTTTTAAGGGCACTAAGAATCTTGTCTCTTATGGCAAGGGCACAAAGTTCATGACATTCTTCTTCGGTAATTGTGTTTTCATACCTTATCTCGGCAACTTTGTTTTTGCCTACTTCACTATTTTTAACCCAATTCAAACATTCTAAATAAATTTTTAATTCCTCTTTATCTTTTAAAGACTCAACCTGATTGACAAAAGGACAACTATTCACGAAGTCATCAATAGAGTGTTTGTTAAGGACTTTATGCCCTTTCTCCGTTATTTGTTTAGGAGATTGTTCTTTAAAAAACGGCCGTGACGTTATTCTGTTGAATATTGCATCTACTTTTTCATTTATTTTTGTAACCGTTTTTTTTAATGTGTTCATATCTGCTTTTAGGCCGCCGGTATCCGATGACAAGTTTGCTATTTTATTAAATAAAAATATAAATAGGGTCAGTAAGATGACAGGTCAGTAAGATTGTTACAACTATACCGAGGGCCGTCAAAATCTCTGTTAAGGACATATGGAAACACCTATTATAGATAGTCTAATAAGTCGACGGAATTTTAGCAATATGTAAAAAAACGCTCGTCATATCAGCAGTTTTCGGTACAGCGCATAGCGCATTTTTTAAAATTCCCTCTGAAAAGTGAAAAAAGGGGCAAAAAGCTTACGAAAATTTTTCTCAAAAAATGATATTTTCCCCGGGGAAATAAAAAGCACCGAAAAATGCTGCTCAAAAATAATAAATTTTAACTTGTTTTGCGACAGCGACTATAAATGGAAGCAGCACCCCCCTATGTCATAGAAATCAACCTAAGGAGGATAGTAGTACCTGTTAAGGCCCTTTCTCCGTAGTACCTCGGGTTATTGAGGCATCTACTCTTATCAGAGAAGGTCGTTTTTTTTAATATATGGCACCGTGCCGGTGCCTACCACGCATCAAAATCCTGAAGGACATGTCAGCAACCCTATGACAGCTCGTCCAGCGACATGCTCCATTTCTCCATCTACATTTTGTAGAAGGTCCACATTTCCATTGCGGTATCGATGAATCCATTAGAGAAGGTCTTGAATGTGGCCCCCAAGGTCCAGCGACATCCATTGTTCCACATTGTTAAGGTCCACATTGCCATTGCGGTATCGCCATTGGACACACTGGCATTTCGGCATACATGCACAACGGGGGTATGGGCCCTGTTGCTTAGGCGGGGCGCACCGCCTTGCACAAATTTGTAGATTGGTCTGCGCACAGCAAACAGAAGATATATTATTAACTCTTAGCTCAGCGAATTCTGAAGATACTCTTAGGCGTTGAGGATGTGTGGATGGGCAAGAGTTCATGTAAGTATTAGAGAATAGTGAGGCCTTGTTCTTGGGTATGTTATTCTTCATTGCGACCCCTTGACAGGTCATGCGACATGCTCCTCTTACCCATCCACACTTTTGCGAAGGCCCACACTCCGATTGCGGTATAGATGAGGAGGTTATCCTGTTACCGGATGGACACCTCTTAGGCCTGCTGCAGAGACAACCGGGGTATGGCCCCAGTGTCTTGCCCGGTAGGCAAGTATTGGTACAAGTCGGCGGCGGCGGCGGTGGTGTCGGCGTCGTTGGTGGTGTCGGCACCGGAGGAAGAGCAGTTGTTACGGTGCAAGGGGGGTTTGTCGGTGGAGGACCGGATAACCATCCTAATTTTGTAGGCCTTGGAGTTATAGATGGAGAATATCCGGGTGCAGAATAATCGGCCGGATCACAACCCGTCGTGTCTGTTTTGCTTACGCAGGTCACAGTCCCCTGTCCGTCTATAGCTTTCACCCACCAATAACCACAAGGGCCGGGGCACTTATTGACTCCTCCTATTCCTATTCCCAATGTGCAATCCTCTCTTTTTTCGATCATGCAATTGGAGGAGTCCATATATCTAGTCGTTTGCGTACAAACATTTTCTCCTCTTGAAGTCCAGCTGCCGGTACAATCTCCACAATCCTCAGTTTTGTTAGCACATGTCCTACAATGTTTTCCCCAATAGTGTGGTCTACAACTATTGCTGCTTGCAGTATAGGTACCGAGTCCGTCGTCATCGCATAGGCCTTTGACGGTTCTTATGGCGATTTCCCTCTTTATTACATCCGGTTTACAGTTCCCCGATATATCATCCCAAGCATGTTCACCACCCATCTCAGTACACAGAGACCTTTCCGTTTCTTTTTGTCCAAGAGTTATATTTGCTACACAAGATTTAATTTGTGCCGGACTGAAATTCTTATTATCAACGACTCCCGTAAAAGTGATACTTTTCGTATATCCCTTGACCTTTTGCCCGGCCTTGGCGCGAGCATCCTTAATCGCCAAGAGAACACTGAATTCAAGAAGACGCAAAACGTTTTCTCCCTTAATAGAAGTAATGGTGGTCGACCCAATGGTGCTCCCTTTTTGTTTGTCGGTAATTTCTCCCTTATCTTTGATCAGCATTTCCCCGACCATCACATGGTTTCCGTACTTAGCGTGCAATTTAGGTATGAGGGTATCTTCGGCGGTAGTATTGCCGCTAAGAGCATCGTCTATAGTTGAATTAACTCCCGAAGATTCAAAATATTTTTCCCCATTTAACCCTTGAATGAAATTAATAGTTGTTCCTGCCGTTGTCAGGTCCATTCCCTTAATGGTGGCCTTGCAAATGTTCCTGTTGTTCATCAGTTGTTCGATGGTGCGGCGAGCATGGGCCAATTCATCATCCTGCTTCGCTTTACTTGTCAAACCTGCAAGATGAATAGTGCCTAAGATCAATGTTCCGGTGACACCCATGCCGACAACCAGTTCCGTCAGGGTGAATCCACTGATGTTTGCAACTTTACAAAAACTTTGTAAAAAAAGACGGAATCTCTTTAAAAGAGTATAGCTTTGTGGTATATTAGTGTTTGTTTGTTTGTTTGTTTGTTTGTTTGTTTGTTTGTTTTATGCTCATCTCTTCCGTATTGTTTATATTTATAGCTTAAAGGTTTTCTCGGAAGGGACGATAAAAAACTTTAGAATAGTAAATATTGCCGAAAAATATCATGTATCGGGGCCTTTGGGTCGGTTTTTTACGTCAAGGATAAGAGGGAAATTTCATCTTCATAGGATATGTTGCTACAAAAGCTTTTGCGTGGAAAATTATTCCATTTGATGTATTCACTGATGTGAAGACCGGTATGATGAAATAAAGATTATCCACAGAATTTCAAGGAGGATATTGTATGGTAATTTTATATAAAAGAGAGAAGCTATCTAGTATTTTGGGCATATGTTTTCTTTTTACATCAATGTTTCCAACTTCAATTAAAAGCAATACGAAAGAGTTAAATGTATTTAATATCATTAAAGAAATGGCCAACAAACATCCCGATGCTTTGAAGGTTGCTCATAATGCACCTCCGAGAAAAGCAACGATAAAAGGCAGTGAGTTTCAAGATCGTGTTATACAAAAACTTCATTCAACAAATCCTAGATTTGGTTACGTAAAAAATTTGAATTTATCAGGGAAAATATATTCGGATCTTTTGTGTTACTCAATAAAAAAGGGAGACCCTAAAGGTGCAACATCAGCAGAACTTTATGCCGTAGATTTTATTGCCGGAGGTGAGGGCAAACGGTTTGTATGGTGGAAAGTACATCCGCCTGAGGAATTGGTTGCAGGCAAAAGAAATTATACATGTGCTTATCCCCGTCCGGGAGCACCCGATTACGGTTCCGGTTCAAGTACATCTCAAAAACCCACAGAAACAGAAGCACCTACGAGTACCATAGTTGGAGCTTGCGGTACTTATCGGGGAAGAGCTGATGCTTCTTGCTCTGCCGGGAAGTTTCACCCCCATCCACCGGATACCGAGAAAGAATATCTCTGGACTTGTCGAAATATTCCTCGTAGTACCGGGAAAACACAATGCCGTCAATCTAAAAGCGAAACAGCTTCTACGACTCCTGCATCAACTTCTTCCGGAGATACGGTAAGTTCTGTAGACTGCAAAACATTGAACACTCAAATGTACGTGTTACGGAAACAACTTGATGAACATCTAAAATCCTATAAAGGAAAAAGGGTTAAGAAATGGTTTGGATTGAAGAGGGATTCTTGTAACAATGTTAAAATGAAAGACCGTGAGAAGTTTGAGAGATGTCAAGGATTGGCAAATAGCATTCACAATACTAGGGAAGACCTCAATGGGAGTATAAAGGAATACAATAATAGATGCCGTCATAGTAGGTGATAGAATTGGATAAAAATTTTTCTAGTTAAAAATCCGTAAAAATAGTTTTACTCTCTCTTCAAAATAGGAGTCGAGGAGACAAATGAGCATGTAGGCAAAGTAGATCAAATTTCTTGTAGGCCTTAGCTGTTTGATGGATTGGAAGATCAGTTCTACGGGAATAAGGGAGAGTAGCGTTACAGTCCACAATAAAGCAGACCCCCCCCCCATTTCTGTGTTGAAAGTAAGGCAGAGAACATAATAAGCAAGGGAACAAAGTAAAAAAGGTTTGATGGTATCTTTGTTAATTTTTAAAAGGACAAGAAATTTTGATGTGCCCGGATAGATTTTTATAAGAAGAAGGAGAAGGCCCAAGGGAGCAAGTAAGAAAAATGACTTGCGAAAGAAAATCGAATCAAAATTAATAGGCCAAAAAGTTAGTACCTTAAAGGACTTCTCGTAAATGTCAAGATCGAATAAGACTGTGATGATTGTAAGGGAGATTCCTAGAAACGTGTATTTTAAGAGTTGTTTTCTGAACCATGGAGTTTTATTTTTGAGAAAATTATAGAGAATAATCAATTGGATAGCATGAAGAGGGAGAAAGATTTTTGATATTACACTTCCCCAAAAGCTTATGAGTCCAAGAAATAATCCTGATTTATAGGTTGAGCTTTTGACGGCCCATAGCACTGTCCATACCCAAAGAAGAGAAAAAGAATGTGTTAAAAAATTTCCCGGAGAACTAATGAGGATTTTTGTGACCGACCAAGATGATAAAAGAGCAAAAACACCAAGAATAGCAACTCGCCTTGAGACGAACATTCTTAAAAGGGCATAGAATGTTAACAAATAGAGTCCTAGACCGACAAGGTAGAAATGAAGGCCCCAAGCGACGTTGAGAAGCTGAGGGAATTTCAGAAACGGGTAGTAGTTGACCGTTAAGAAATTCCAAAAAAAGAAACTTATTGTACTTGTTGGGTCATAGTAGAGTTTGAGGGTACTTGGAGACTGAAAGATTGGAAATCCAAGAAGAGTTACAATAAACATAATAAGTATAATGACAAGAAGTGTTAGCTCTTGTCCGTCAAGATATTTGAGTTCGCTAAAATGGCCTGTCACGGATTCTTGAATAATTTTTCCTCTTGTCGGCCAAGAATAAAAAAGGCCTAGAACCACCCATGTTATCCAAAAACTATTGTAAATCCATTTACGGTTGAGAAGTGTTAGCAAGTTAAAATATAAGGATATGAAAAACATACCTAGATATATTCTATAGACCACTCGATCCATTATAGAAGTAGTCTGAAAATATATTTGAATTTTGTGGTCAATCTCTTTTCCCAAGAGAAACCACTGGGCGATCATAAAGAGAATATAAAATACCATAAAAAGACCTTTGGCCCAAAGAGGAAGATCAACGGCCTTAGGGGTGAGAATGGGAACGAGAAGAAAAGAGAAGTATGTTATAAATCTGTATAGAAAAAATTTTAACTTTGGCCACCAAATATTAGATGATTTTTCTATATTATATGTTGCCATTTTTGCCATCATACCATTAAAACCATCCCTCACAGCAACTTCTTTCCTGTTGCGCAAGGCATTGATAAGAGTGCCTATTTTGTTATCATAAAAGAAATAAGATGCAAAACTTCGGAGGTCATTAATTGAGTATTGCTCTTGGGCCTATTAATACAGGACTCCCTAAAGATATTGTCCAACAGATCATGAAGGCAGAGAAGGTTCCCGTTGAAAAAATGCAGGAGCGAAAGGGAAAGCTGACCGATAGACAGAACCTTGTTCTTGAACTAGAAAAACTCGTTGCAAAAGTTGGAACATTGGCCGATCAAAATGATGATGCCAGAAGTTTAAAAGAACTCAAGGTTGATACTAATGAAGATATTATTGGTGTTACAGTCGATAAAAATGTTACGGATACGGGTGAATATCAATTTGAAGTTGAACGACTCGCTCAAAAATCTTCGGCCATGACAACAGGGTTTAAGGATAAAGATCGAAGTTACATCGGTGTTGGATTTATACGCTATACATTGCCTGATGGAACGAGCAAGAAACTTTATGTAGATTCGGATAATGCTACTCTGACAAAAGTTGCAGACCTCATTAATTATCAATCGGATATAGGCGTGAGGGCCACGGTTGTCAATGACGGAACGGGTTCCGATACTCCCTATAGACTGATTCTCAGTCTTTTAGAAACCGGTGATGAAGAGAGAGCAGAGTTTCCCTATTTTTATTTCGTTGACGGAGATGAAGACTTTAGCATAGATAAGGAACGTGAGGCCCAAGATGCTCTTATCAAATTAGATGGATTTGAACTCGAAACACCGAAAAATTTAGTTGCAGACCTTATTCACGGAGCGACGATTGATTTAAAAAGGGCCAATCCCGGTGAAGAATTTACTATAAAAATTTCTGAAGATATTGAGGCCATCTCAGAGAAAATCAATCAACTTGTGGAAAGTATTAACGGTGTTTTTAGCTTTATTCAAACACAAAATAATTTAGATGCTGAAACAGATACATCAAGAACTCTTGGCGGAGACAGCATTCTTCAGTCTTTAGAGTCAAGACTTAGAAGGGTAATATTTAATATCGTTGAAACAGACTATGGAAGTTTTCGCGCAGGGGATATCGGTATCTCATTTACAAGAGATGGAACACTTCAGTTTAATCGTGAAAGCTTTAATCTGAAAATGTCTGAAAATTATGACAAAATTTCTCAAATTTTTGTAGGACGTATTGTTGATGATGATGAAATTGTTCTAGGTCTTATCCCAAGTCTCAAAAATTTCGCTGATAATGCCCTCAAAGGCCCTTCCGGTATCATTCATTCACGCAAGAAAGTGATGCAGTCAAATATGGAGCGAATAGATAGAAGGATTGAGAATAGAGAAAGGATGCTTGAAAAAAAAGAACAAACATTAAAGGACAAATTTGCTCGTTTAGAGGCAACAATTGCAAGACTCAAAACTCAAGAAGCAGGTGTTTCTTCGTTACAGGGGGTCCCAACAAATCTTTCTTCAATGTAGAGAAGATTAAAAGGTATTTATCATGAGATACGGTTTAGGAGCTTATAAGAAAATGTCTGTAAAAACGGCAAGCAAAGAACAAATTCTTCTTATGCTCTATGAGGCCGCTATTAATAATTGTCGAAAATCTATTGCTGCCATTGAGGAAAACAATATTTCTGCAAAAGGAGAGTTTATAGGAAAACTTCAAGATATTGTGATTGAACTTAACAATAGTCTTGATTTTGAAATCGGTGGAGATATGGCCCATGAACTATCTGCCCTTTATGACTATCTTCTCTTTCATAGTACTCAGGCCAACATTAAGATTGACAAAATCCCTCTTGAAGGATGCTTAAGAGTTCTCACAATTCTTTACGAAGGATGGCTTCAGGCAGTAAAAGAGGTCAAAGCAAAAGACAATCTATGAAAAAAAAATTAAAAAGATATATAGTTCTTCATTTATCTTTAATGAATTGTATTGAAAAAAATAATTGTAATATCTTAAATTTTCTTGAAAATAAAAAATTAAATTCGGCCATCAACCTCATTGAAGAAAAAGAAAATATGGTTCGTATTGTAAATAAATTTCAAAAGGATATAGAAAATATAATAACTGAAGCAAACGGTTATTACTTTGAAAGTATACAGATATGGTACAAGACTGTTTCTCAATGGATTTGCAATTGCCATCTATTCGATAGAAAGATTATAGAAAAGCTCAATCTTGCAAAACGTTCTCTTAAAGAAGAAATTTGTGAAATCCATACAAAAAGGATGAAGTTTCAAGGATACAATCTTAATCAACTTTCAAAATAGAAGCAAACTTCTATCGACTTTTTATTGACAATGCTTTCTAAAATTAAAGAAAATAATAATAGAGAGGTCGCAAAAGGATTTGATCAAAATTTCTCTCTAGGAATGGAGATATCTCTATGTTTTCTATAAAAAAATTTGTTAAAAGCTATGAGATAAAAAAATCGAAAACAAATCATGATATTCCGGTTGTCAATGGAGTTCATTTACACTCTATGTATGATCCTCTTAAAGAGGCCAAAGATTTAATTTGTCATTATGAAGAAAAACTGAAAAATAATCCAAGGGCCGTTGTTTTGGGGATGGGCCTTTGTTATCACATCAAAATTTTAAAAAAAATTTTGGAAAAAAATCATGGAGTAAAAGGTCAAATTATAGTTATTGATCCAAACGAATATATTTTTAATGACTATCTAAAATCCAATAAAATAGAAAATGTTTCTTATTTAATTACCGATAGAATAAATAATATTTACAGTGATAAAAACTTCATTAACTTTTTAGTAGAATCTCCGATAATCATTAAACATTCAGCTTCTTTTAATCTTTATCATGATTTCTATAAGTCTTTTTTGTCTTATAAAGCTCCAATATTTATTCATGAATATTTGGATAATATTGAAGATAAAAGTCTTAAAAACCATATACAGGATACGCTTTCCGATGATAAAAAAAATACATTTCATCAATATATAGAGACACTCAGAAAGAGCACAAGAAATTTTAAAAAATATGACTATATGCTTATTGCTCTTTACGAAATGAACAAAAAATACTGTTTTATGAAAGTAGACAAATGAAAAGCATATTGATTATTAATTTGAAAAAGTATGGCGATATTTTTTACATGGCCCATACGATAAACTCTCTTAAAAGAAAATATCCCAATTCACAAATTTCTACCTTGGTTTTTAAAGAATCTATTCAAGCTGCTAAACTTTTGAAAAATATTAACAGTATCTTTTCTATTGATAGAAAAAGGGTACTTTCTTTTTTAAGAAAAGACATTTACAATGATAGTTTCTCTATCAATGATTTTTCATCGACTCTTAATATTATTAATGATAAGAAGTGGGATGTGATTTTCAATCACTCTAATGATACGATTTCATCGTATATTACATCTTTTTTAACGGAAAACAATGACAGAAAATTTCTTGGCGTAAAAATTGGAAGTTTTGGTAATGTTGAGTATTCGAATCATTGGGCAGAGATTTTCAATGAATTTGTTGTTCAGAATCAACAGTCACCGTTTCCTTTTGCTTATTGTTATGCTCAAATGTTTTCATCGTTTATGAGGATAGATCATGATAACTTTCTTTTAACAAATAAAAAGCATGATCAGGTTGTCGAAAAACATTTTTCTCTTCTCAGAGATAAGAGAGGGAAACAAAAAAAAATTATAGGAATGATCGTTTCTGCTTCAACATCTAAAAAATCTATTCCGGAAAAAATACTTTTTGAAGTTCTCGATGTATTGATTAAAAAAGAACAAATAGCTCCCGTTATTATTCATGCACCCATAGAGAAAGAAAAAAATATTGCTAAAGCTCTTATAAGAAAACTTAAAGAAAATATTGTTACAATTGAATGTGATTTTGTTGCGGCAGTTTCTGTTATCAAAAAATGTGATGTTATTATAACTCCGGATACATCATTAAAGTATATTGCCGATCTTGTTGCTACACCCTCTATAGAAGTGTCTTTAAGTGACTCTTCACTTTTTAAGCAATCTACTTTATATGATGAGAGTCTTATCTTATCCGCTCCTATATATGAAAGACGGTTTGATGCATCCTATTCGGATAATACCATTTCATCTCACGATATTGTTGTTGCATGCAATCATATACTGTTTCGTAGCGGTCTTAGTGACCTGAATGATAATGTTGTGGTCTATAGACCCATGTATGATTCTTTTGGGCCTTATTTAAATATTATTTATGGAAGATCAAATATCTTCGATGAAATAACAAGAATCATGTTGAAGTATTTTACGGTCAAGTTATTTTCCGATCAGACAGTTGTATTAAATTACAATGATGTTTTTAAATATGGATATAGTCATATTAGGGATTGGACAAAACTACATAAAAGTGAAATTTTTAGGCAAATTGAAACAATTTTAAACATTTTTAGTATTATTGAAAACTTTAAAGACAATGAACAAGAATTTCTTTTGAATATCGATCTGTTATTGCAAGGTAGTGAGCAGTTTTCATTGGTAGGGTTTTGTTTATCTTTATTTAGAGGACGCATAGAAAATCTTTACAAGGTATCGGTAGATGATAATTTTTCCTATTTTAAAAACGATCTAAGAGGATTAAAGAAAAACCTCATGGCGGCCAATTCTTTCATTGAAGAGATAGAGAGTCATTTTTATAAGAAACAAAATGTTGGAAAATTTCTCCATGGGCCTTGATAAAATTTTAAAAAAAAAGCTTGATGAGATTAATGAGAAAATCTGTAGCAAACAACCTTTAAATGAAGATGATATGGCATGCCTTTTCTTTATAGGCCTTTTTCATGAGAAAACTCTTGAATCAAACCGCGGCCCATAGTGAGGTAGGGCCTGCTGTTAAGCATCTTTGCATTGTTCAGTTAACAAGAACAGGTGATCTTATTCAAACGATACAAGCAGTACAAGGCCTAAAAGATGATGTTGGTATCTTCTTAACAATTGTTGCTAGAGAGAATTGTGGCAGTTCAATAAAGTTTCTTCTTGATAAGTTTTTTCATAGAGTTATATTCATAAAATACTCTGATATTGTAGATAAAAGTCTCAATAAAATTCAACAAAAAATTCATGATCTGTGTGCATACATTCAAGAAAAACCTATTGATGCTCTTATAAATTTTTCCTATTGTCCGGCATCAAAATACCTTTGTTCACTTTTAAAGGCCCGCCATAAGTTAGGCCCTTTTATGGATGTGAATCACAATGAAGTTATCATTGATAAATGGTCTCAATATCTTTGTGCAAGCGTACTCAGAGGTGATTACAATGTCTTTTCTCTGGTAGATTTATATAAAATGATTATAGGAAATAAAAATTTCTTGGTTAAAGATTTTAAATTAAACGAGAGAACAAATGCGATTGTGCTTCATCCTTTTACTTCTCAAAAAAGAAAAACTTGGAATCCTAAAAAATGGATAGAGGTAATTTATTCGTTGGTTAAGAAAGAAAATGTAAGTATTTATCTCGTTGGAGGAAAAAGAGATGTTGAAGAGGCAAAAAATATATGTCATTCTCCTTTAATAAAACCTTTTTCAGAAAACCTCCTCAATTGTGTAGGAATAAAAACAATTTCTGAAGTTTATCATATCTTAGAAAAATCAAAACTTTTTATTGGACACGATTCTATGATAGGCCATCTGGCCGCCCTTTCGCAGACTCCAACTCTTACTATTTCTTTAGGAAATGTCAGGCCTATTGAAACGTCTCCTTATAGTAAAAATGCCTTCGTTCTTTCGCCAAGAATAAAGTGTTTCCCTTGTCATCAAAAAGACCCATGTGACAACTTTCTTTGTCATGATGAGATTAATTGTCAGGTCGTATTATCTCTAGTAAGGAGGATATTCTCTGATGATATTTTTAAAGATTTATCAAAATTTAATTTTTCAGGTGCAAATTTCTACAAGAGTTCATTTTCTAATACGGGAAAATACCGGCTCTTGAAAATTTCTCAACAGGAAGAAGAAGCAAAAGAAATTTTTAATAGATTGTATAGAATTGCTTGGCAATGTGTTCTGGCAGATGAAGATGAACAGCATGCTCTGCCGGAATGCTCTATAGAGGTTTTAGATAGGTTCGTGATGTTATCACAAGGTCTACAGCATATCTTTGAACTCTGCGATTTTGCTCAGAAATACATTGGTTACATCCTAGAAGAAGTTCAAAAAGATACCCCTCATATCAATATTATTCAACAATACTCGAAAAAAATTGATGATATTGATAGACTTTTAACTGTTGTTTCAAAAACATCCCCTGAATTAACTCCTTTGATAAATTATTCTATCGTTGAAAAAACAAATCTTTTGGGTTCAAATATTATTGAAATTTCAGAAAGTGCATTGCTTTCCTATGAACAATTGAAAACCCTTTCTTCTGTGTTATATGAGCTTGTGCAAAAAATAATTTCTCATAATGAACTCACAAAAGAGTCTCCGCATCAGATTGATAGACAGAAAATGGATTCATGACAAAAGTTTTTGTTAATAATCAAAGTATAGAGTTTTCCGAACAAAAAGAGTTCTCTCTAGGTGGTCTCGTCGATTATCTTTTAAATGAGTATCTTGATTCCAAAGAAATTCTTATTGATGTTGACCTCAATGGAGAAAGTTTTCTTATTAATGAGAGTATTCTTGCTTTTAATATCAAAGATTTTGATACAATCAGTTTTCAATCAAAACCGGGAATGGATGTCATTATTGAATCCATTAATTCTTGTTCTCTTTATCTCAAGTGTGGCCCTAAAACCTCTCCCTTCAGGGAGAGTATGTGAGGCCACGCCCTTCGGCGAGAATAAAAAGTATTGCCTTTTGAAGAATATCGTAATACATTGGATTTGTCGGAACAAAAACCGACCTACCGTAGGGACTACGGGATGTGAAGCTCGTGGAGACGGTGTAAGACCTAGGAACTCGTGTTCTAGGCGATTGTCGGTGAAGCAAGAATCTCCTTCCTTTAGGGAAGGGTAGTTCAAATTGACACAATAATAGAAAAGGTTTTGAATGTTTGTGATTCTTACTTTCGAGGGGATATTCAACAGGTCAATCATACATTTGAAAAAATTGTAGAAATTTTAGACCTCTTTATTCAATTGGTTTCAGGTATCCAACACGGCCTTGTCCTTAATGTATCCGGCCGTTTTATTAAATCGGATCGGGTGAAAAATCTTGAAATCCATTTGCTTTACATTATGAAATCTCTTGTGAAGGCCAGGAAAAAAAATGATCTTTCCATGTTGTGTGACCTTCTTAAGTACGAACTTATTGACAATCTTAAAACATGGAAAACACTCGTTATACCTCAAATGAAAAAGTCTATATGGCATAAAGAAAACTGGTGTGATGCGTTATCTTTGAAATTTTCTTGCCCAACTCTGTTCAAACCAGTAACCTTAAAAGAAAAGTACTCTAACGGTTAGGACTGTTCTTTTGAAAAAGGCAAATTCCTCCAGTTACAACAATATTGCTATTGTGTTAAGGCCTACAGATACGCTGGGCCTTGAGGGACTCATCCAGAAATTATACAGTTGGTTGAAAAAAAGAAAAAAACATATTATCTTTTCCTCTGAAGATAGAAATAGACTCAATAGAATTCTCCATCAAAATCTTGAGGCCGCAAAATTTGTCGACAAAAATAAAATACATACCTCCTCCGACCTTATTATCTCCTTAGGGGGGGATGGAACCTTTATCGGTGTTTCCCGTCTCTCCACAAAAAATTCTCCGCCTATCATGGGAGTTAACATAGGGCATCTTGGAATTGTAACGGAATTTTCTCAAGGGGAATTACTCAAGGGGTTGGAAAAGGCCCTAGACGGTCGATTAAACATTATTAAAATTGGACTTTACAAAATCGAGATTAGAGATAAAGGCCGGATCGTTAATACGGGATTTTTTTTCAACGATGCTGTTTTTAATAAAAACGATATCTCTAGAATGATCAATATCTCCGTGTCCACGGAAGACGAACTCATCTATAGCATCAATGGAGATGGACTCATCGTAAGCTCTCCTATGGGTTCCACAGGATATTCTCTGGCCGCAGGAGGCCCCATTATTCATCCCCACATGAATTCCATGACAATTACCCCTATCTGTCCCCATAGTTTTGTCGGACGTCCGATTCCTATTGTTATCCCTGATACGATGAACATTGTTGTGAATCCGCAGGGACAGAGGGATGTCCTTTGCCTGACCCTCGACGGACAAGAGCTTTGCTCTTTGCGCCCTCATCAGACAGTGAAAATTTCAAAGAGTAAGGCCAAGTATGTTAAGCTCGTGAAAAATGACAACAACACCTACTTCAATACACTGAGAGAAAAGTTTACTCGGCAGAATGGAGAGTAATTATCCCTAAGGAAGTATGTTTAGGATATTTTCAGTACAAGAATCGGTATGATTTTTTTGATCAGGGTTTACCCCAAGCATAACGGCCCTCTCAATATAGGGAGAGGGCGGATGGTTGTCGGAGACAAGAGCGTGCAAAATATTATTTCCTTTCAAGTCCGTTGCATGGATATCGGCCTCTGTATTTAGGAGATATTCAAAGAGGGGAGAAAAAAATATCTTGGCGACCAACTAAAAGAAGGGCCGTAGCGCCTGATTTATTTTTGGCATTCAAGTCAACTCCTTTGTCGAGAAGAAAAGTCCCGATTCTTTGGGAGTGTTCCCTCTTTCCTTGAACTACCCCTGCCTAAAGGGAGGAGATTCTTGCTTCCCCGACAACTGCCTTAGGCACAAGTACCTTTGGTCTTACACTGTCTCCACAAGCTGTCACGGTAGTCCCTACCGCCAAAACATTCTTTGCCGCATTGATGTCTCGGTCGTGAGTACTCCCACAACTTGGACAATCCCAACGACGCATACTTAATTGCAATTCTTTGTTTCTATATCCACAATGTGAGCAATCTTGGGACGTGAATTTTGGGGAAACTTTTTTCAATTCCCTACCGTACCAATCACATTTATACTCAAGGAAATTTACAAGACTTCCCCAAGAACTGTCACTTATGGACTTAGAAAGTTTTCTATTCCTAACCATTCCTTTTGTGTTCAAGTCCTCGATATAGACCACTTGGTTCTTGCGAACTATATCCGTACTTAACTTATGGAGGAAGTCCTTCCTGGAATTTCTTATCTTTGAGTGGACTCGTGCCACAAGGTTTCTCTGTTTTTCTCTATTCTTTGAACCCTTCTTTTTACGAGACAGGGACTTTTGTTCCATTCTTAGTTTGCTCTCTTGAATGTAAGTATACTTCGGATTGCCCGATTGAAAACCGTCGCTACCAACTGCTACATCCTTGATTCCCATATCTAGGCCGATTGTTTTTCTTACAAGCGCCAAGGGGCGCATCTTCTCTTCTACCAGTATCGAAACAAAGTAACTTCCGTCACAATCTTTGGATATTGTTAACGATGAGGGCGTTCCTGCGGTGGAACCGCAAAATTTTCTCGACCATACAGGTTGTATCCCTCCCAATTTCGCAACCTTTAAAATGCCGTCTCGAAAAGTGAATCCATTCTTCATGTAGTTGGCCGATTGTTTCCCGGACCTATTCTTGAAACGTGGATATTTTGCCAATCTCTTAAAAAAGTTAGAATACGCCCTATCTAAATGCCTTAAAGATTGCTGAAGCGTCACACTTGAAACATCAGACAACCACTCCTTTTCAAACTTTAGTTCTTTCAGTCTTTTGGACGTTTCATTGTAACCGAGACCTTTACCGGTTTTTTCATACGCCGTCTTCCTATCTTGAAGGCCCCAATTATAGACAAAACGAACACAACCAAAGGTTTGGGCCAACATCTTCTTTTGGGTCTTATTCGGATAGAATCGGTATTTGTATGCTCGCTTGACTACCTTCATCATCTCAACTATACTTGGTCTCATTTGAAAAGTCAAACAAGCAATGACAGGATTCGTAAGGGAAGGCATTGTGTCTTTGCTTTAACCGTGCATTTGGTCTTTATGCCAAAATATCGGCGAAAAGTATTCTCAAAAGAATTACTTGATATTGTACAAAGCTATTTTGAGAAGGTTTTGGACGATTTTGAAGCAACTTTAGTGGAATTTAACGGAGAATCCGATCATGTGCATCTTCTCATCGAATATCCACCAAAACACTCTATCTCAAGAATGGCAAATTCTTTAAAAGGCGTTTCAAGTAGATATTTGAGGCAATATCATTGGAAAAAAGTTTCTCCTTTTCTTTGGGGAAAGGCATTTTGGAGTCCAAGCTATTTCGCAGGAAGTGCCGGAGGTGCAACTATTGAAAAACTTAAGCAATACATCGAAGAACAAAATACTCCATCTTAAGAAAAATCTATTTGTTCGGCCCACAAATCATTCTCGCCGAAGGGCGTGGCCTCACATCCTCTCCCTGGAGGAAGAGGTTTTAGGGCCACACTTGAGATAAAAAAAATGTTCAAAAGAAAAAAAACCTCTTATAATGGCCAATACAATGCAAAAAGATGAAAACCTTTTTCAAACCATCCTAGAATTAATAAGAAGAACATCGGTAGAAATCCCCGACGATGTTCGGAAAGTCATTTTAGAGGCATTAGAAAGAGAGGAAAAAAACACAACGGCCGAATATGCTATGAATATCATTAAGGCCAATATCGAGCTGGCAAAAAAGAAATCTCAACCTCTATGTCAAGATACGGGAACAATACTCTTTTATGTGAACCATCCCCAAAGCTTAAGTCAGGTGAATTTTAAGGAAATAGTTCATAGGGCCGTTAGAGACTCGACTTCAAGGGGACTTCTCAGGCAAAACTCTGTGGATATTTTGACGGATAAAAACGAGGGACTCAACGTAGGGCCGGGACATCCGGACATCCACTTTCGTCAGTGGAATAAAGATTTTGTAGAGATTCGTCTTATGCTTAAAGGGGGTGGCTGTGAAAATGTCGGGGCCCAATACGCTCTTCCCTACACGAGTTTAGATGCGGGGCGTGATTTGAAGGGAGTAAGAAAAGTGATCCTCCATGCCGTTCAAAAGGCCCAAGGTAAGGGCTGTGGGCCGGGTGTTTTAGGCGTTTGTGTTGGAGGAGATCGTGGTTCCGGTTACGCTCACTCTAAAGAGCAATTACTTCGATGTCTCGACGATGAAAACTCTGTAGAAGAATTGGCCGAAATTGAGGAAGATATTGTCAAAACGGCAAATACCTTAGGTATCGGCCCCATGGGTTTTGGAGGAAAAACAACGCTTCTTGGCTGCAAAATAGGTGTTTTAAATCGGCTTCCGGCCTCTTATTTTGTCAGCGTTTCCTACATGTGTTGGGCCTACAGGAGACTTGGTGTGTCCCTTGATGAGAGTTTTCACATTAAAGAGGATTTGTATTAAGTGAAAAAACTTATTTATCCGTTTACCAAAGATATGATTTTAAACCTAAAGGTTGGAGATATGGTTTCCCTTTCGGGAACGCTGTACACAGGGCGAGATGCCGTTCACAAACGGTTACATGAAGGGAGGAAACCTCCTGTGGTCTTAAAGGATCAAATTATTTATCATTGCGGCCCTGTCGTTTTGGAAAAAGAAGACGGAAGTTTTGAAGTTAAGGCCGCCGGCCCTACAACGAGTATTCGGGAAGAACCCTATCAATGGGAAGTTATGCGAGATCACGGCATTATAGGAGTGATCGGCAAGGGAGGAATGGGAGCGAAAACACTTCAGGGATTAAAGGACTATGGTTGTGTTTATTTTCATGCTGTTGGAGGGGCCGCACAGGTATTGGCAGAAAAAATTGTTTCTGTGGAGGGGGTGTATTGGAGAGACCTAGGTTCTCCGGAGGCCGTTTGGCAATTAACCGTAAAAGATTTTCCCGTTGTCGTTACAATGGATGCTCACGGCGATTCGCTTCATGCCGATATTGATCAAAAGAGCTTAGCTATTCTTAAAGATGTTCTATGAAAAATCCTACATTGTGGACTCCCTCAAAAATGAGGGCCGACAAAACTCAAATGAGATTATTTCTTCGAAAAATAAACGAGAAATATCGACAACAGTTTTCAAATTATAGAGAACTTCATCAATGGAGTATCAAAGAACGAGAACTTTTTTGGAAAGAATTGTTTTCCTTTTTTTCTATAGACTACGAGGGAGAACTCGATCCTGTACGGAAAGGCCATGATTTTAAAACTTACGGGTGGTTTCCTCGTGTGCGACTCAATTTTGCTAAAAATCTTCTCTCCCATGGAAGGCCGGAAAATACGGCCCTAAATTTTATCCACGAATCGGGCCTAAAAAAAGAAATATCTTATCGAGAACTCTCCGATTTGGTTGGTAAATTCCAAAGGCCTTTGAGGAAGTTTATAAAAAAAGGAGATGTGTTGGCCTCTTATATGCCAAATATTCCCGAGACGGTTATTTCTATGCTTGGGGCCGGCTCTCTTGGGGCCGTGTTTACGTCGGCATCTAGCGATTACGGTGCCGTTGGAGTGCTAGACCGCTTTAAACAAGTAGGCCCTAAAGTTTTGGTCGCTGCTTGTGGTTACGAGTACAACGGTAAGTATTTTGACAATCTTGAGATTATAAAAACTCTTGAGGCCACGATTTGTTGTATTCAAAAAATTATTGTGGTGGATTTTCTCAAAAAACGGCCCTCAATTGATCATATTCCTAAGTCCGTATTTTGGGAGGATTTCCTTGACCACTCTAGGAAAGGGCCGGAGTTTGTGAACACTGAATTTTCCCATCCCCTCTATATTGTCTACTCTTCGGGAACCACGGGAATGCCCAAGTGTATTGTGCATACTCAAGGAGGAGTTTTGTTACAACATGTAAAAGAACTGGGGCTCCACACGGGTCTTACGGAAGAAAAACAGATTTTTTATTTTACTACCTGTGGATGGATGATGTGGAACTGGCTTGTCAGTTCTCTTTTTTTTGGAAGTAAGGTGCTGCTCTATGACGGTTCGCCGAGTTATCCAGGCCTTGGCCGTTTTTTTTCTATGATTGATCGAGAGAGAATAACGATTTTTGGAACATCCCCTAAGTTTCTTCGGGTTCTAGAGAAAACCGTCGGTAACGTTAACAGTGATCTATCCTCCTTGGAGACTATTCTCTCTACGGGATCTCCTCTACTTCCTGAACAGTTTGATTATGTCTATAGGAATATCAAAGAGGATATTCATCTTGCAAGTATTTCCGGAGGGACGGATATTATTGGGTGTTTTGCTTTGGGTAATCCCATGGAAAGTGTTCGCAGAGGAGAAATCCAATGTCCAGGCCTTGGGATGGATGTAGATTGTTTTGATGAAAATGGACGTTCCGTAAGAGATGTTATAGGGGAACTTGTGTGCAAAACTCCTTTCCCCAGTTGCCCCTTGTCCTTTCTTAATGATTCCGACAATAAATTGTATCACAAGTCCTATTTTTATCGTTGGGACAATATCTGGTGCCATGGAGATCATATAAAAATGTCGGCCGAGGGAGGAATCGGTATGTATGGGCGCAGTGATGCTACGTTAAATCCCGGAGGTGTCCGTATCGGGACGGCCGAAATTTACGGGCAGGTGGAACATCTTCCCTATATAGAGGATTCTCTGTGTGTGGCAAAAAAACGCCGAGGGGATGTAGGCATTTATCTCTTTGTGAAAATGAAAAACAATGAAGATTTGAGCATCCAGAGAATAAGGGAAATAAAAATGTTTATCAGAAACAATACAACTTCGCGTCATGTCCCCAAAGAAATCTTTTCCGTCAAGGATATTCCCTACACTCGAAGCGGTAAGAAAATGGAATTAATTGTAGCAAAAGTCATCAATTCTAAAGAATCCGTGGATGTACTACAGTCCATGGCCAACCCGGGATGCCTTGATGAGTATAAAAAATTTGCGGGCCATTAATCCGACAGTGTTTTTGTAAGGCGGAGGCCTATAGCTGTTGAGCGAGAATCCGGGATTGCGATTCTAGCTTGCAATGTTCCTCCTCCCCGAACAACAATATAGTTCATGCTATCATTGTACACCAATTCCCACGCGTTTCCGTGCATATCAAACAAACCGTAAGAAGTTGATTTTTTTAATCCCACCGGTTTTATATCTTTCGGTATTGTATCGATCCCAAGCATACTCACCCATGCGATCGACGGGAACAGGATAGGCCCCTCGAAATTGGCCACCTCCTCTCGCTGCGCATTCCCACTCAGCTTCCGTCGGTAAACGGAAACAACCTTTGGCACTTGTCGGCGTCCCGTTGCAATCGAATAACCGGTAGAACTCGTTGAGGCCTTTGATATACTCGTTGTGAATTTGATCCCGGTCTACACGCGTGACCGGATAGTTGGGACATATCTTCACTTCGTCAATAACTATAGAGTTGGGACATGTGAGATTGTCAGATGGATTTTTTCCCGTTATGGAAAAATACTGAAGTTGAGTCACCTCCGTCGTCATTAACCTAAAGGCCTTAGAAATATGTACTCTTTTTTGTTTCCCCTGTTCTCCCATCATAAAGCTTCCTTCCGGAATACGTCGAAACGAAAACGGAAGTACGGGTGTGTCCACAAACGACCTCAGGACGTTAAATACAAGTTTTTCCTCGTCGTTTTTTTGCAGGAACGACATATGAGATCAGATGTTCTGCATTGGAAATTTCTTCAATGAGTGTATTCAATTGTTCTTCGATCAGTCGGCCTGTATCAATTTGATCAATAATATCGGATGATTCATTAATAGATGTCGATACCTGTTCTTTTCCCTCCCTCAATACTAAAAGCGTATTAAGACCGACACCCGTGGCCTTCTCACCGTATTGTCTATGAAAGGCCTCAAGAACATCTATCCTTAACTCCAAGCTTCCTCGTGTTGCCAAAAGTTTCAAGCGATTCTCCAGCTCTTCCTCGAAGTTGGTATTGTAAATTTGTATTTTTCTTTGCATTTCGGCGCCGTAATCTCCGGGGATATTCAAGGCCATATCAAGGGACTTCCTAAATATGAAAACCGGTATTGTGAGAATTTCGGTTCCGGATGCGTGCTTACAGTCGGTCCTCCACGGACTCTCTTCGGTTAAAATCGTGTAATACCTGCACGGTTTCACGATAATGTCACCGTTGTCTTCATAGAGAAGTGCAACTTTTTCGTTTGGGCCGATAATTGCGCTATCACCGAGAGCATGAAAGCTGAAGTAACTCCATGACAAAATCGCTATCCACAAGGGCCGGCCAAGAACAGAAGCACAATTTTTAGCACATGTTTTCATAGTAATTTCTCCTCTTGCTATCTAATTTTGATTAGGACAAAATGTAGTCTGAAGTAGAAGAAAGGTCAATAAAAAGTGTTTTTATACACAATTTTGCTATGGACACATTGATTGTTAAACGGGCCTATGAGTGGTTGGAAAATTCTTCCATCGACAGAGAATCTCGAGAGGAGGTTAGAGTTCTTTTAGAAGAAAACAAACAAAGTGAACTCACGGATCGTTTTTACAAAGACCTCGAATTTGGCACGGGGGGAATGCGTGGAAGGAGGGGGGCAGGCCTTAACCGCATCAATCGTTATACCGTTTGCAAGGCGGTTCAGGCCGTGTCGGAGGAGATTCTTTCCGACAAACAATACCCCAAAAAAGTGGTTATTGCTTATGATTCGAGAATTTTATCCAAAGAATTGGCCGTGGAGTCTGCCGAGGTTTTTGCCGCCCTGGGTATTCATTCTTATATTTTTGAAAGACCTACTCCCGTGGCCCTCTTATCCTTTGGTATTCGCTATCACAAGGCCTGTGCCGGTATCATGATCACGGCAAGCCACAATCCTCCGGAGTACAACGGACTTAAAGTTTTTTGGCGTGACGGGGCCCAAATTACTCCGCCTTTTGATCACAATATTATCGCTCGTTATTACAAGTCCGTTGGGAATGTTTCCCTTAGAAATAAAGTACCCTTTGGCCAAAGAATTAACGAAGGCCTGATTGTATGGGAGAGAAAAAATGTTGAAGATGAATATTTTCGCCGTGTTCTCTCCAAGACAATTTATCCCGATTTATGTCGAGATAGGGGAAGTGAACTAAAAATTGTTTACACGGCCTTACACGGTGCGGGCCTCCATTATTGCAAAAGGATGTTAAAGGAGATGGGGTTTAACAATCTAGAGACGGTTCAAGAGCAAGATAGGCCTGACGGCCGTTTTCCTACGGTGGAGTCCCCGAACCCTGAAGACCCTAAAGCATTGAAAATGGCCGTCGATCTTATGAAAAAAAATCAAGCTCATATGGCGGTAGGAACCGATCCCGATACCGATCGAATAGGTGTTTGCCTTCTTCATGGAGAGGAAACATATTTTTTTAGCGGTAATCAAATCGGTGTTCTTATGCTTCATTATATTCTCTCTCAGCGGACAGAGCAGAATAATATGCCTGAAAACCCCTATTTTGTGAAAACTCTTGTGACGACTCCTTTACAGGAAATTATTGCTCGACATTTTGGTGTTGCCGTAGAAAATACACTTACGGGTTTTAAGTGGATTTGCAGACGTATATATGAGATAGAAAAAACGCAACCTCATCGAAATTTTCTTTTTGCAACGGAGGAATCCTGTGGTTACCTCAACCATGATTTTGCTAGAGATAAAGACGGTGTGGGTTCTCTGGGGCCTTTGTGCGAAATGGGACTCTACTATAAGATTAAAGGAAAGACTCTTTTGGAGGCCTTAGATGATATTTATGAGGAATTTGGATTTTTTAGTGAGTCTCTTTTAGGTTTTACCTACCAAGGTAAAGAAGGGCAGGAAAAAATTGTTTGCATTATGGAGCATTTTCGGGAAATTCGAGGAAAACTTTTTGGGCGAAATATTGTAGGTCGACAAGATTATTTAAAAGGAGAAAAAGGATTCCCTAAGAGTAATGTTCTAGGCCTCTTTTTTGAAAACGGTGATTGTCTCTACCTTCGTCCTTCGGGAACGGAACCGAAAATTAAGTTTTATCTTATCATTGAGGAACGGGAGGGGCGTTTGGCCGAAAAAAAGAAGACGGCCGGTGAGAGAATAGAAGAGTTTTCCTCGGGGCTTCGTTCAATGGTTGAGGAACTTTAAGTGAGTGAGTCGTCTGATTTGGCCGTTGTTCTCGTTAGTGGAGGTATGGATTCTCTCACTACCGCTGCCATAGCACGGAAAAAACACAAAGACCTCGCTTTTCTTCATTTAAGCTACGGTCAAAAAACGGCCTCTCGAGAGAAACAGTGTTTTTATGATATTTGTAATTTTTATAAGATTGCATCTGAGAGAAGAAAAGTTGTCGATGCACGTTTTCTTGGAGATATCGGAGGAAGTTCTCTTACGGACAGATCTATGAATGTTCAACCTTACCGAGGTGAAGATTCGCAGATTCCTAGTAGCTACGTTCCCTTTCGCAACACACACATTATTGCTCTGGCCGTAAGTTGGGCCGAAGTGATCGAGGCAAAAAAAATCTACATAGGGGCCGTTTATGAAGATTCTTCCGGTTATCCCGATTGTAGGCCTTCCTATTATAAGGCCTACAACAACCTTATTAAGGAGGGAACAAAAAACGGAGATATACGCATTGTAACCCCTGTTATTCACATGAAAAAATTTGAAATTATCAGAGAGGCCCAGAAACTCGAGGCACCTCTTGAACTGAGCTATTCTTGCTACGCCAGAGAAGATATCGCTTGCGGAGTGTGTGACTCCTGTGCCCTGCGATTAAAAGGTTTTAGAGAGGCCAACCTTTGCGACCCTATCACCTATGCAGTTTGAGATTGGTGATTAACCTGAGTTCGAGGTTTTTTTAAAAAAGATTAGGCCAAAGTTACTTTTTTTGAACACCTTGAATAGAAGGCCTCTTCTCCTGCCAAGTATAGGCAATAAGTCCCGAGATAATATTGGAGAGAAAATTAACGGGACTCCGATGTCTCGAATGTTCGATATCGGAAATGCTACTTGAACTCAGCTAAATTTTAGGAGTAAAGCAGTTCGACCGTAAAGGCCCTTGATGGATCTTTTTTTAAAATTCCGTCTAAATCAGACATCCATACTCGGTCTTATTGACTGGAATTATGGAAAATTATCAAAAAAAATTGAAAAAAACCTCGAACTCAGGTTGATTAGTGGGCCTTTTGCAGTATTCATTTCAAATGACCTAGTGTATATTGTGTGGGTAATGTCGGTTTTGGGTAAGATAAATAATACTAACAACTTTACGGAGGATTTATGAAAAAAGCGCTAACATTATTTTTTGTATTGATCTTGTTTTCAAATACAATTTACGGACAACAGTATCGCTATATTAGGGAGATAAATTCGGATAAATTTATCCGAATAACGCCTTTAACTCAAACCGATGATATTATCCATTTTGACTATTGTGAAGGAAATTCTTCGTGTGTAACTCGGTTTTTTACAATGGCAGATTTCGAAGAAATACGAAAACCTTATCACTTGTTCCCGATAGGCCAATTACTAGGTAGTTTTGCTGCAGGAAGTTTTGCTATCATAGCGATGGATCTTATGAAACTACCTTTTGGTCCATTAGACAGATTAACAAAAAAACACTTGATGGTCTTTATGGTCGTTGCGGCGAGTTTTTTTACTTCCGTAAATATAGCGGCCCACACATCTCAGTCAAATGCTAAGAGGTTTGCCTTTTTTCAAAATATTGTTCGTAACAGTACAAACAGCGATGGTAATGAAGATTTTTTTGTGTTTGTAGAAGATGTTGATAACTTATGGGAAGTCGTTAAAGATGTTTCTCATGTAAGAACAATTCGTGAAGACTTAGAGGCAAACCGTTCGGTAGAACTTATAGAAGGCCCTCAAGAGACATCCGTGCTAAATCGTCCTTCTTCTACGAGAGAGAATGCTTCCAACGAAGAACTTGGGGAGAACCTTGTGGAATTAGGAGGAAATCTTGTGGAAATCGGCGAGAGTCTTCCGGAAGAACTCGAAGAACTTAAAGCAAATATGTTGGCAGAATTGAAAGAAGAGTTATCGGAGGAATTACAAGCAAATCTTGATGAAGCGTTAAGGAAGCTTTTCGTAGAATTGAGAACAACGGCAAGATCAATATGGATTGAAGATGACCGTTGAATGTTCATGCTACGAAAACGATTTGTTCTTTGATGATTACCTAGGCCCATGTAAAAGTGATACCCGGTTCCAACTTAGAAGAACTTGGGGAGAACCTTGTGGAATTAGGAGGAAATCTTGTGGAAATCGGCGAGAGTCTTCCGGAAGAACTCGAAGAACTTAAAGCAAATATGTTGGCAGAATTGAAAGAAGAGTTATCGGAGGAATTACAAGCAAATCTTGATGAAGCGTTAAGGAAGCTTTTCGTAGAATTGAGGGGAGAATTCTCGTCGGTACAACAACCACTACAACGGCAAGATCAATATGGATTGAAGATGACCGTTGAATGTTCATGCTACGAAAACGATTTGTTCTTTGATGATTACCTAGGCCCATCTCGTGGAGTGGGAACAACAATTCAAGAGGCCGTTTCGGATGCCCGTTTTCAATGCCCTATCTCTAGGCCCGTGTCGAGTCCCGAAGAATTGATTACCAAGGATTGTAAAATTATCGGTGCGGAGTTTTACGAGAAGTCCGATATTCCTACGGTTCCTATTGATCTCTTGAAACTTCTCCCTACGCTCGACTTAAACGAAGTGACTGTACAATAAGAGAATGGGTGTTATCTTACTTGATGATTTTGCTTAACTTTTAGTTTAGATAAAAAACACTCTAAAAAACTTGCACGAAGCTATAAAGTGAAGTTTAATAATGTGAATAATATAAGAGGTACTAAAAAAAAATTCCAAAAACTAACAATTTTACGGAGGATTTATGAAAAAATCGCTAACATTCTTTTTTGTATTGATCTTGTTTTCAAATGCAATTTACGGACAAGAAAATTTCTACATTAAGGAGAATGGTTCGGATAGATTTATCCAAATATCCATGAATCAGGCTGACAATATTTTGCAGTTTGACTACTGTGAAAATGATGGAGGGGGATTCTTTGACACAAAGTCGTCGTTGTTATGTGTAACACAATTTTTGTCAACGGATGACTTAACGGGGCTAAAAAGAATATATAATAAGAGAAAAATTAATATTGGTGCGTATAATATTCTACCTGTTATATTTGGGTTAGGGACCTTGGCCCCATTATGGTTAACTAAGCTCAGTTCTAAAGAGAGAACAGTGGTATTCTCGGGTATTCTGGCCTATTACCTCCTCGGAAACGGCCTGCTCTACTGGTTGCAATCAAATAGAAATCAAATAAAAGCGAACATTCACCTTTTGGAAAATTTTGTTTTTCGTAGTACAAATTACAACGGTAATGAAGATTTGTTTGCGTATGTAGAAGATAGCGATGAACTATGGGAAGTTATTAAAGAAATTGCCGGCATAAATAGTGATACTCCTAAAAACTTAACAACCCGTTCGGTGGAACCGAGAGTAATCCCTCAACAGACCTCCGTGGGTAACAACCCTCCTTCTTCTACGAGAGAGAATGCTTCTAACCTAGAAGAACTTGGGGAGAACCTTGTGGAATTAGGAGGAAATCTTGTGGAAATCGGCGAGAGTCTTCCTGAAGAACTCGAAGAACTTAAAGCAAATATGTTGGCAGAATTGAAAGAAGAGTTATCGGTAGAATCGCAGGCAAGTCTTGAGAAGGCCGTAAGAGAACTTTCCGAAGAGTTAAAGGGAGAGTGGTTATCGGTACAACAACCACGGCAAGAGGAATATGGACTGAGCATGACGGTAGAATGTTCGTGTTATGAAGACGATGTGTTATCCGACGATTATCTAGGCCCATCTCGTGGAGTGGGAACAACAATTCAAGAGGCCGTTTCGGATGCCCGTTACCAATGCCCTATCTCTAGGCCCGTGTCGAGTCCCGAAGAATTGATTACCAAGGATTGTAAAATTATCGGTGCGGAGTTTTACGAGAAGTCCGATATTCCTACGGTTCCTATTGATCTCTTGAAACTTCTCCCTACGCTCGACTTAAACGAAGTGACTGTACAATAAGAGAATGGGTGTTATCTTACTTGATGATTTTGCTTAACTTTTAGTTTAGATAAAAAACACTCTAAAAAACTTGCACGAAGCTATAAAGTGAAGTTTAATAATGTGAATAATATAAGAGGTACTAAAAAAAAATTCCAAAAACTAACAATTTTACGGAGGATTTATGAAAAAATCGCTAACATTCTTTTTTGTATTGATCTTGTTTTCAAATGCAATTTACGGACAAGAAAATTTCTACATTAAGGAGAATGGTTCGGATAGGTTTATCCAAATGTCTATGAATCAAACCGACAAAGTTTTGCGGTTTGACCACTGTGAAAATGATGGAAGACAGTCGCCGTCGTCATGTGTAACACAATTTTTGTCACCGGATGACTTAACGGTGCTAAAAAGTAATAATAGCAAGATAGAGTTCTCCCGTATCTCGCTTTTTTTGTATAATGTTCTACCTGTTGCACTACTTTCATTAGGATCCATGAGCCCAGTATGGTTATCTGAGATCAGTTCTAAAACAAGAAAAAAGATATACTTATTTGTTGCGGCATATTACGTCCTCGGAAACGGCCTGCTCTACCGGTTGCGATCAAATATAAAGCAAACAAAAACAGACATTCACTTTCTGGAAGATTTTGTTTTTCGTAGTACAAATTACAACGGTAATGAAGATTTTTTTGTGTTTGTAGAAGATACCGATGAACTATGGAAAGCTATTGAAGAAATTGCCGGCATAAATAGTGATACTCCTAAAAACTTAACAACCCGTTCGGTGGAACCGAGAGTAATCCCTCAACAGACCTCCGTGGGTAACACCCCTCCTTCTTCTACGAGAGAGAATGCTTCTAACCTAGAAGAACTTGGGGAGAACTTTGTGGAATTAGGAGGAAATCTTGTGGAAATCGGCGAGAGTCTTCCTGAAGAACTCGAAGAACTTAAAGCAAATATGTTGGCAGAATTGAAAGAAGAGTTATCGGTAGAATCGCAGGCAAGTCTTGAGAAGGCCGTAAGAGAACTTTCCGAAGAGTTAAAGGGAGAGTGGTTATCGGTACAACAACCACGGCAAGAGGAATATGGACTGAGCATGACGGTAGAATGTTCGTGTTATGAAGACGATGTGTTATCCGACGATTATCTAGGCCCATCTCGTGGAGTGGGAACAACAATTCAAGAGGCCGTTTCGGATGCCCGTTACCAATGCCCTATCTCTAGGCCCGTGTCGAGTCCCGAAGAATTGATTACCAAGGATTGTAAAATTATCGGTGCGGAGTTTTACGAGAAGTCCGATATTCCTACGGTTCCTATTGATCTCTTGAAACTTCTCCCTACGCTCGACTTAAACGAAGTGACTGTACAATAAGAGAATGGGTGTTATCTTACTTGATGATTTTGCTTAACTTTTAGTTTAGATAAAAAACACTCTAAAAAACTTGCACGAAGCTATAAAGTGAAGTTTAATAATGTGAATAATATAAGAGGTACTAAAAAAAAATTCCAAAAACTAACAATTTTACGGAGGATTTATGAAAAAATCGCTAACATTCTTTTTTGTATTGATCTTGTTTTCAAATGCAATTTACGGACAAGAAAATTTCTACATTAAGGAGAATGGTTCGGATAGGTTTATCCAAATGTCCATGAATCAAGCCGACAATATTTTGCGGTTTGACCACTGTGAAAATGATGGAAGAGGGTGGTTTTTTAAACAGTCGTCGTCGTCATGTGTAACACAATTTTTGTCACCGGATGACTTAACGGTGCTAAAAAAACTATATAATAGAAAGATAGAGCACTCCGGTATCTCGCTTTTTTTGTATAATCTTTGTACCTGTAGGAGGTGGAATACTGTTCTCTCCGATAATATACACCGCAATAGCACCCTTGCATGGGGTACCTATAAGATCAGTTCTAAAGCAATAAAAAAGATATTCTTATTTGTTGCGGCATATTACGTCCTAGGAAACGGCCTGCTCTACCGGTTTCGATCAAATAGAAAGCAAACAGAAATGGACATTCACTTTCTGGAAGATTTTGTTTTTCGTAGTACAAATTACAACGGTAATGAAGATTTTTTTGTGTTTGTAGAAGATACCGATGAACTATGGAAAGCTATTGAAGAAATTGCCGGCATAAATAGTGATACTCCTAAAAACTTAACAACCCGTTCGGTGGAACCGAGAGTAATCCCTCAACAGACCTCCGTGGGTAACACCCCTCCTTCTTCTACGAGAGAGAATGCTTCCAACCTAGAAGAACTTAAAGCAAATATGTTGGCAGAATTGAAAGAAGAGTTATCGGTAGAATCGCAGGCAAGTCTTGAGAAGGCCGTAAGAGAACTTTCCGAAGAGTTAAAGGGAGAGTGGTTATCGGTACAACAACCACGGCAAGAGGAATATGGACTGAGCATGACGGTAGAATGTTCGTGTTATGAAGACGATGTGTTCTCCGACGATTATCTAGGCCCATCTCGTGGAGTGGGAACAACAATTCAAGAGGCCGTTTCGGATGTCCGTTACCAATGCCCTATCTCTAGGCCCGTGTCGAGTCCCGAAGAATTGATTACCAAGGATTGTAAAATTATCGGTGCGGAGTTTTACGAGAAGTCCGATATTCCTACGGTTCCTATTGATCTCTTGAAACTTCTCCCTACGCTCGACTTAAACGAAGTGTTGTACACTAAGGAGGAAATATGAAACGAACACTTTTTGCATTTATTACGGGAGTTGCTTTTTACTTCCAAAGCTACAGTGTATTGTCCCAAACCGTTACCGGAGAACCTACAACAGGCGGCTCGTCTCTTCACTATGCCGCACAAGAAGGGCTTTTAGAGGAAATGCAACTACTCATCAGTAACGGTCTTGACATAAATGCCAGAGATAAAAACGGTGCTACACCTCTTTATCTTGCCGCTCAAAATGGGCAGGTAGAGGCCCTGCAAAAACTCATTGAAAATGGTGCCGCCTTAGATATACATAAACCCGATCCCCTTATGATTGCTCTTAAGAATGGACATGAAAAATGTGTACGACATCTTCTCGATGCGGGAGTTGAAGTTGATACTCTATCGAGAACTTTATTCAATTTGGCCGCCGAAAAGGGACATGCGGAAATTTTACAGAAATTTATTGATGCCGGGGCCGATGTCAATGCTTTCGATAGCAAGGGCCAAAGACCTCTTCATCAAGCCGCTCTACACGGACGGTTAGATGCCGTAAAACAACTTATCAATGCTTCGGCCGATGTTAATGTTATGGATGACAGATGGAGGACTCCCCTTGATATGGCCTATTTCATTCAAAATAATTCTCACGGAAGAAAAGTCATAGGCAATCTTCTTATAGACCAAGGTGCCAGTTGTGTTTACCCTTGGTGCGTTTATTGGTCGGAATTTTCTCTGGAAAAGGGTAGAGAGAGAAGAATCAGGGTCAAAAAAAAGTTCAAGAAAAAGGTCAAATCCCATATAAAAGAGGCCAAGAGATATGTCGATGATATAAATCGAGAACTAAGAAATCAATTTGGCAATATCTGGGGTGTCGAGAACAAGACATGGGAAGAGGCCAAGAGATATGCCGACGATATAAACCGTGATCTAAGATATCGAGTTGGCAATATGAGGGATGTAGGGAAGAAGACGCAGGAAGAGGCCAAGAGATATGCCGACGATATAAATCGTGACCTAAAAAATCAATTTGGCAACATAAAGAGTAATATAAAAGGCAAATGCCATAGTATTATCGACAAAATCTTGAATTAATTTCCTTCAATTTAGAAATGTGGGTCTTTGAAATAATTTTTACAGTGCGGTGAAGCTAAAACATCGTTCCAACTGGTTCAAGGAATGGGGTTCAGCTCAAAACTTGACATACAATTGGAGAGCTTACTATATTTTTAATACATGAAACAGATACAATACATTTTTTCGGCCCTTATCATGGGGGTGATTCTCTCATGGCCGTGTTTCGGAGAAAATGATCGTAAAAATGTCGCCTTGGATGTATCTTCTGGAGCAACCGAGGGCCGTTTATCGGTTACGGTTGCTCAAAGAGAAATTGATCGCAAAACGGTTGACGTAGGTCTGCTTTCAGACGTTTCTCGAGAAGAAATGGAAAGAGCGATAGACGGCCTGATACGGCAAGGTGCCGATATCAACGTTAAATATGTTAAACCCGTACTTGTACCTAGGAAGAGATTTCGTTTTTTAGGATTTATCTTTGGGTTTAATAAAATGCAAATACGAGTGCAAACTGCCCTATCGAACGCCGTGCGAATCGGCAACACGACTATGGTCGAGGTTTTACTTTCGCGAGGGGCCTATCCTGATTTTCTTATTAGCGACTATGTTAGGCCGGTAAGCACTGTAGTGGAAGCTGTCGAAAACAGCGATTATGTTACAACAAAATTATTATTAAATGCTGGGGCCAGGCCTAATCCGTGGGGACTTAACGAGGAGACTTCGTCTCCTTTGAGTACGGCACTGAAGCAAGGAGACTATGAACTGGTAACCTTATTGTTAGAACGTGGGGCCGACCCGAATGAGACGAATGACGGTAAACAGGTAAGAAATAAAAAGACATCGCTGTCTTCTCGGGTAGCGACTTTCACGAACAACTGTAGATCGGCCGTGCTTAGGTTGTTTCCGTAGAAGGAGTAAATAATACGAATTGTGGACATCGGACTTATTGTCATAGGTGAAGGTTCTTTGGGGAAGAACCTAAGATACCAAGTCGTCCCTCAAATGGGGGATAAATCAATCGAGGTTGAATCCTAACGACTTCAATTTTCCAATTCCTGAGAAGTTTTATGAGATCACCATGAACGAGATTTTCCACAAACTTTCCCCAGCGAGTGTCAAATTTTCCATTGGTTTTTGACAAGGATTCATTAAGTGTTTGCACTTCTCTTTGGGTTTTTTGTATTTCCTCTGCAGTCTTTCTGTGGGCCTCTCTTAAGGTCTCCTCACCCTTGCGTTGGGCCTCTTCGGATTTTTTGTGGGATTCTCCCAGTTCTCTTATGATAGACCAAGCATCTTCGAGCGTTGCTTTTTTTGTTGTACTCATTCTCTTCTCCTCAGTTTTCTCTAAAAAAAGGTATTTTAACTTTACGTGAACCTTACCATTAAAGAATAAGATACGCAATCGAAAAATCGCAGGGTTTATCTAAAAAACATTTACAGTTAGACGGCCGTCTTTATAAGACCTTGGGACTAAAATTTTGTCCGTTGGTAATTGTCGACATATTACTTTCTCCTCCGTGGGCCTTGATAACAAAGAGTCCTTGTTCTTCAGCAAGTTCATCGGCCTTTTTAATGACTTCTAAATAGGCCACACCGCCATAGATGGTTTTACTTTGATATTCCGTAGGAGTCTCTTTAAAGATTTTTATTTTGTCTATAAAACGATAGATGTCTGCTTTTTCCAGTGTAGATTTTACCTCGACAATAACGAGTTCTCCACCATTTATGGCCACAAGGTCAAACTCACCTCCTCGTCGTCCCTCAAATGGGGGATAAATCAATCGAGGTTGAATCCTAACGACTTCAATTTTCCAATTCCTGAGAAGTTTTATGAGATCACCATGAACGAGATTTTCCACAAACTTTCCCCAGCGAGTGTCAAATTTTCCATTGGTTTTTGACAAGGATTCATTAAGTGTTTGCACTTCTCTTTGCGTTTTCTGCACTTCTCTTTGGGTTTTTTGCACTTCTCTTTGGGTTTTTTGTATTTCCTCTGCAGTCTTTCTGTGGGCCTCTCTTAAGGTCTCCTCACCCTTGCGTTGGGCCTCTTCGGATTTTTTGTGGGATTCTCCCAGTTCTCTTATGATAGACCAAGCATCTTCGAGCGTTGCTTTTTTTGTTGTACTCATTCTCTTCTCCTCAGTTTTCTCTAAAAAAAGGTATTTTAACTTTACGTGAACCTTACCATTAAAGAATAAGATACGCAATCGAAAAATCGCAGGGTTTATCTAAAAAACATTTACAGTTAGACGGCCGTCTTTAAAAGACCTTGGGACTAAAATTTTGTCCGTTGGTAATTGTCGACATATTACTTTCTCCTCCGTGGGCCTTGATAACAAAGAGTCCTTGTTCTTCAGCAAGTTCATCGGCCTTTTTAATTACTTCTAAATAGGCCACACCGCCATAGATGGTTTTACTTTGATATTCCGTAGGAGTCTCTTTAAAGATTTTTATTTTTTCTATAAAACGATAGATGTCTGCTTTTTCCAGTGTAGATTTTACCTCGACAATAACGAGTTCTCCACCATTTATGGCCACAAGGTCAAACTCACCTCCTCGTCGTCCCTCAAATGGGGGATAAATCAATCGAGGTTGAATCCTAACGACTTCAATTTTCCAATTCCTGAGAAGTTTTATGAGATCACCATGAACGAGATTTTCCACAAACTTTCCCCAGCGAGTGTCAAATTTTCCATTGGTTTTTGACAAGGATTCATTAAGTGTTTGCACTTCTCTTTGCGTTTTTTGCACTTCTCTTTGGGTTTTTTGTATTTCCTCTGCAGTCTTTCTGTGGGCCTCTCTTAAGGTCTCCTCACCCTTGCGTTGGGCCTCTTCGGATTTTTTGTGGGATTCTCCCAGTTCTCTTATGATAGACCAAGCATCTTCGAGCGTTGCTTTTTTTGCTGTACTCATTCTCTTCTCCTCAGTTTTCTCTAAAAAAAGGTATTTTAACTTTACGTGAACCTTACCATTAAAGAATAAGATACGCAATCGAAAAATCGCAGGGTTTATCTAAAAAACATTTACAGTTAGACGGCCGTCTTTATTAGTTGCACCTCCGGCACTTCCTGCGAAATAGCTTGGACTCCAAAATGCCTTTCCCCAAAGAAAAGGAGAAACTTTTTTCCAATGATATTGCCTCAAATATCTACTTGAAACGCCTTTTAAAGAATTTGCCATTCTTGAGATAGAGTGTTTTGGTGGATATTCGATGAGAAGATGCACATGATCGGATTCTCCGTTAAATTCCACTAAAGTTGCTTCAAAATCGTCCAAAACCTTCTCAAAATAGCTTTGTACAATATCAAGTAATTCTTTTGAGAATACTTTTCGCCGATATTTTGGCACAAAGACCAAATGCACGGTTAAAGCAAAGACACAATGCCTTCCCTTACGAATCCTGTCATTGCTTGTTTGCCTTTTCAAATGAGACCAAGTATAGTTGAGATGATGAAGGTAGTCAAGCGAGCATACAAATACCGATTCTATCCGAATAAGACCCAAAAGAAGATGTTGGCCCAAACCTTTGGTTGTGTTCGTTTTGTCTATAATTGGGGCCTTCAAGATAGGAAGACGGCGTATGAAAAAACCGGTAAAGGTCTCGCTTACAATGAAACGTCCAAAAGACTAAAAGAACTAAAGTTTGAAAAGGAGTGGTTGTCTGATGTTTCAAGTGTGACGCTTCAGCAATCTTTAAGGCATTTAGATAGGGCGTATTCTAACTTTTTTAAGAGATTGGCAAAATATCCACGTTTCAAGAATAGGGCCGGGAAACAATCGGCCAACTACATGAAGAATGGATTCACTTTTCGAGACGGCATTTTAAAGGTTGCGAAATTGGGAGGGATACAACCTGTATGGTCGAGAAAATTTTGCGGTTCCACCGCAGGAACGCCCTCATCGTTAACAATATCCAAAGATTGTGACGGAAGTTACTTTGTTTCGATACCGGTAGAAGAGAAGATGCGCCCCTTGGCGCTTGTAAGAAAAACAATCGGCCTAGATATGGGAATCAAGGATGTAGCAGTTGGTAGCGACGGTTTTCAATCGGGCAATCCGAAGTATACTTACATTCAAGAGAGCAAACTAAGAATGGAACAAAAGTCCCTGTCTCGTAAAAAGAAGGGTTCAAAGAATAGAGAAAAACAGAGAAACCTTGTGGCACGAGTCCACTCAAAGATAAGAAATTCCAGGAAGGACTTCCTCCATAAGTTAAGTACGGATATAGTTCGCAAGAACCAAGTGGTCTATATCGAGGACTTGAACACAAAAGGAATGGTTAGGAATAGAAAACTTTCTAAGTCCATAAGTGACAGTTCTTGGGGAAGTCTTGTAAATTTCCTTGAGTATAAATGTGATTGGTACGGTAGGGAATTGAAGGGAAGGTAGCTATTTTGTGAGAAGAATAGGAGAAGGCGTGACTGCGGATATGGTAAGAAGATATGTAAAAAATCATAGTGAACAGGCCAAAAACTCTAAGCGTAGTCGCGCCAAGAGGCCCAGGGCCTTGGCCTGGGGAAGTTCACCGGTCAAGATTAACAAGAAGTACTTTTTGCCCATTGCCGAAAAACTAGAAATTATTTGAAGTTCATATTATACTTTTAAAGATGTATAAAGTTATTAAATCCGTTTCCGGTTTCTCAATTGCCGAGTCCGTTGCTGCGGCCGCTGTCTTAGGTGTCGTTACTATGGCGTTTTTAAGTGTTCAAAAAACATATTTTAGAGATAAAATGTTAGCGAAATACCATGATATTATGAATCTTACTATAAATACGGTTGAAAATCATCTTCTCGATTATAAAAGATCCCGGGATTTTCTCAATAGGCGTACAAGGCTTGATGTTTCAGGCCCTTCGGGACACCGTATTGATTTCGTCGGAGTCCCCGGTAATATCCTCAAGGTTCCCGTTAATAAGGATATAGATGGAAACATCCACGATAAGGAGATAAGAAGGGCCAGATCAACAAGTGACCATTTTGTTCCCAATAGACTCTATATTTCAGATATGAAACTTTTTTACAAGAGAAAGTTTGAAGGTATGGAAGACTCCTCTACTTCTGATAAAGAAGAGCACGGATTTATTTTCCTTGAGATTACTTTTCGTTTAAGCGCCCTTGGTATGGAGAAAACCGTTAAGCGAAGAACGGCCGTAAACGTTGTTTTCAATAAACGCAATGAAATCTCAAGAACAATATCTCCGGGGGAACTGGTTTCTAAAGTTTTTGAAGATGATGTTTGTACTAAAAAACACGGGCAAAAATTCGTTGGAGAATACAAAGACGGAAAATGTGTAGAGTATAAGACGCTTGCAAGCGCAGCTATTCGTCAAAAGGGCTGTGATGAGTTGGGTGGAAAGGTGGTCTCCGGTAAATGTGAGTATGGTTTTTTTAAAAACAAACCGTTGGCATTGATGGAATGTCCGGATGGAATCGAAAGTTTTGATGGCAAGGGAAACGCTGTGTGTCAAGGGGCAGCTACACCTCCACCACCACCGGACGAGAGCAAAGCTGTTGCTCTCGGATATGCTCATACTTGTGCGATTCTTAATGATGATTCTTTAAAGTGTTGGGGGGATAATTTATATGCACAGCTAGGGCCCGCTAGTAGTGCGGCCCAGGAATCTAAACCTCAATTGGTGGGTTCGTTAAAGGCAGCATCTATGGCCTTGGGAACATTTCATACCTGTGTTATTCTTACAAACGGTTCCGTAAATTGTTGGGGAGTCAATAAGCATGGACAGGTAGGCGCCGGTTCTGCACTTAAATATAATATGCCTCAGCATGTAAATTTAGGAAGCGGAAGAGGGGCAATAACGATAGCGGCAAGACCTGATTATACCTGTGTTATTCTCGATAACGGTGAGTTGAGCTGTTGGGGTCTCGCTGCAGTGACGAGCTTTGTTGGCAGCAACTATGTACATGGTAGTATTAGCGTGACCGGCATCATTCACAGGAGTCCTACCGTAATAAATCTAGGAGGAGAAAAGGTAGAGAATATATTTATGGGATATTCGGTGCGAGATTACATATGTGCTACGACTGTGGCGACTAAATCTCTCTATTGTTGGAAAGGCAATGCTTCTCCTCAACAAGTAATTTTTCCAAATGGAACTCTGCTCTCGACAAGCGACGTAAGCGTAGGGTACCGCCATGTTTGTGCTGTTGCTAAGACGACGAATATAAGGAGAAGAACCGTTTATCCTTCTCAAATGTTTTGTTGGGGACGTAACGACGATGGAGAAGTAGGAGTGCCTGCGACCCGCATCCCCATAACGACTCCTACGCCGGTGACAAGTACCGTGTACGAAGTGGAACCGAAAAAAATATACACCGGAAGGCAATCGACCTGCGCCATTAAGAAAAGTAACGGTGTCTTGCAGTGTTGGGGGCGAGCTAGCTCGAATATCTCTAGAGATATACACAAAAATAGAAACCTTGCATATGTATCGGGGCAAGTTGAGGCCATCGAAATGGGATTAGGTTATCATTGTGGCATTTTTAAAAGCGGTCTATCGAAATCTGTAAAATGTTGGGGGCGCAAGTTCTATGGATTCGGGAGCGGCCTTACTTTCTCATGGCGAGCTGCCCAAACGGTGAATTTAGGAGGCGTCCCAAAATTGCTTGTCGTGTCAAAAAAGTTATATGATGGAGATAGTGTGAAGAGGTCTTCCCATATCTGTGTTCTTCTTGAAGAAGGGCCTCTAGAGTGTTGGGGAGGCAATCGGGTGGGACAACTTGGAATCGGTAGTACGAGTATGTATGAGCGCACTCCCAAAGAGGTCAAATTTAATTAACCCTTTATTTTGTGACAAGAGTATTTAGGTCTTCTATAAAGTCTGTTTTTTCAAATTTCTTGTTTACTTTTTCCCATCCGTCCTTTAAATTTTAAATTCACATTAACAATTGGAGGTTAGTTATGATTAAAAAAGAAATTGTTTTCACTATTTTTCTTTTCGCATTTTTTAGATTAGATTTGTTGGCACAGACGCAGCCGGAACCGATACTGACGCCGCTACCGCCACCCCTACCGCCACCTATAGAGTGGGCACAAGATGAAGATGATCCCCAACACTTTACTGGGATCGTCGGTAACACGGTTTCCGATATTTCTATATTGGTTTCGAAAAATGCCAAGGAAGCAGCAAGGACTTCTCTTGATACCGAGGAGCAAAAAAGTCTCGATCAACTTATCCAAGAAACGATAGGTTCCACCGCTATACCGAGTTTGATCCCTAAATACAATCCCAACGTTTTTGACAACCTTGTAGACACAGAGGCCATTAATGCCAATTTTGATCTCTTGGAAAACAGACTCGATATTATCACCGCATCCCTTTTGGATGCAGGTACGTCCTTTGCGGCCTCTACACTTACCGCAAATTCTTTTCCTTCCCATCCTCGTTTTTCTAAAAAAATACTCAGTGCTTTTTTTGTTCACTACCTTGCCAAGATAGTTTCCCATGATACCTTCGGTAAAGTTCAAGACATGAATCGACTCATAAGAAACTTGGGAGTGAGGGTATTAACACCTCCCGAGTATGTTGAAAATACTTTAGACCCTTGGTACTGGCATGCCATGGACAACTCTTCTATGTTGGATTCTTGGATGTGGTCTGCAGTATCGGGCATTCCTATAGGAATGCTTCTATGGACCGGAGACGGTTTGTCAACTCTTTCCAAGGAGAATGATATGCAAAAGAGTGCGACAGATGTCGTGGTTCCTTCCCGTGTTACAAAAGTCTTGGATAAAATCAAAACGGCCAACGGACATCTTCAAGGCCTTTATGATATCCTCACTGCTTTAGAAATAGACAAACAGGCCCTTCCTCAGGAAATAAGTGACCGCCTTGCCGGTTGGAAAACATCCATCTCCCAAATTTCTCTTCCTCCAAGGCCAATTTTAGTAGCGGCCACGAGGGGGGGTAGTGATGTTGATGTTAACAATGTCTCTTTGCAGAGTACTAAACTAAAAGAACGACTGTCATTGGATGCAGATGATAATTATGTGGCGATGTCTCATCGGTACACTAATGTGTTTGTTGTAGATGCCTCCGATTCGACTAGGCCCATGGGGGTCGAATACGAAACCGAAGTTCCGGTAACCATTGACTACGACAATGGGATTGATGCCCATTCTATCGAGGCCAAACTCTCGGTAAAAAGCATCAATCATCAAAAACGTACTATTACGCAATACCCGACTTATGGATCCTGTGCCGT
>CBDCYX010000015.1:0-22285 GCA_965224385.1 Bacteriovoracaceae bacterium | reverse complement strand
TGGGAAGGAACTGACATGCATAGGCGAGGATATATCCGAGAAGCTGGAGATTATTCCTGCAAGGATGAAAGTGATTAGAACGATAAAGAAGAAATATGTGTGCAAGAACTGTTCAGACGGAGTAAGGAGTCCCCCGACACCTTTAAGTCTTTTTCCAAAAGGTTTTGCGACGCCGTCACTTATTGCGCATATAGTTACCAGTAAATATGTGGATGGAATCCCGCTGTATCGTTTAGAGAGTGTGATGAGGAGGCACGGGATAGATATAAGCAGGGTAACGATGTCGAGATGGATGATAGAGGTTGCAGAAAAGCTGGCCCCATTGGTAGAGATTTTGAGAGAGGAGTTGCTTTCTTCGTCTTACATACACTGTGACGAGACGACGGTACAGGTTTTAAAGGAAGCAGGGAAGAAGGCGACGACAAAGTCATATATGTGGGTACAGGGTAGGAGTGGAAAACATCCGATTATTCTGTTTGATTATGATCCTACAAGGAGCGCAGAAGTCCCAAGAGATTATTTAAGGGATATAAGGGGTATTTACATACAGACGGTTACTCGGGTTATAAATGGATAGATGGTGAAGATGGAATTGAACGCTTGGGTTGTATGTCTCATTGTCGAAGGTATTTCTACAATGCATATCGCCATGCAGGATCAAAGGAGACAGCTCTTGAGGGACTCCGGTTTATAAACCCACTTTTTGAGATTGAGAGAAAGATTGAGGGCAAAGAGTTTTCTGAAAAGAAAGAGATTCGCCAACAAGAATCGAAACCTATTTTGGAAAAGATGAAGGAATGGCTTGACGTACAAGAAGGCAAGCATCCGCCCAAGGGATATATGGGCAAGGCAATCAACTACGCTTTGGGAGAGTGGAAATATTTAATCAAATATCTTGAGGATGGACGACTTCACATTTGTAACAATTTTATTGAGAGACGCATCCGACCTTTTGTTATCGGTAGAAAGAACTGGTTATTCTGTATCACACCCTCCGGGGCAAAAGCATCCGCTATACTCTACAGCTTGGTAGAAACTGCAAAGGCAAATAACAAGGAACCCTTTGAATACTTGCAAAGAATTTTAACCGATATTCCAAAGGCAGAATCTTTAACGGATTATATAAAACTGCTTCCCTTTGATGTGGATTCTTAATTGATAGATTCCTCCGGGGCAAACCCGGGGTCCTTACCGTTACAATTTCAGTAGAAGCTGACTTGAGTCCCGGAAACCTTCCCCGAGACTCAGGACCCGTCGGCGGTATTTACAAACCAAAATTCATATGATGCTGAAGATGATAAACGTTATGTGCTGATTTTATAACTTCCCCTGTAGTGATATACCGCCTCCGGGTTCATTCACCCACGGCCAAGGCCGTGGTGCTCTGTTTCGTCCGGCCCACTGGGCCGTCCTCCACCACATAGACTCTAGCTCTTTCAAAATTTAAAGAGACTCAAAAACAACACGTCTTGTTATGGAAAAGGGTTTTTGGCCTGGAGGGCAACCAGGATCAAGGTAGGAAAATATAGGGGTGGGTTTATGGAACGCTTACTTTTAAAAAACCTAAGTGGCCTTTTTCCTTTGTTGGGATAGAAGAATTAAGAAAGGGAAAAGGGCCAACCCGAAATAAAAAATTGCTCCGGGCCTCTTTTCAAGATGTCCAAAACTTAGAAGAGAAATTCGACACTTTTAAGCAGAGGCGGTGATAAAACCGCACAGGTTCAATTAGGGTTCAATTAGCGTTCAATTAGGGTTCAAACGGGGGTTCAAACGGGGGTTCAAACGGGGGTTCAAACGGTGTTCAATGATTGAACCCTAATTGAACCTGCTAAATTTTGCTTCTCCCTCTGAAATTACGGTTTTTTAACAATAAAAAAAATTGCGGAGTTACCCCCCGAAAGGGGGTTTAATCCTTAAAAAAAACGAATTTTATTTTTCCGCTAGAATTGACAAAATCCCCTCTCAAATGAAGGAAAATCATGCTCTAACTTAGAACCGAAAAAGCCCCGAATCATTCGGAGCTTTTTCGGGGGTTTTTCGGTACTTTTTCGGAGGTTATTCGGGGGTTATTCGGGGTCTATAGAATTTACCTCACTGAGACCTTTCAATTTAAAAATTCGCATATTCCTAAAACGCTACTCTTCCTCATACAATAGAAAGCGATGCAGTTTTTCTTTATTGTTTAGCGGACTTTGAATGGTCGTACAAAAGTTGAGAGATGAAAGCGGAGCGTCCTCTTTGCGTCTTCCCTTGATTTCGATGCCTTCACGGATTCCCACGGATCCTCTGAGATCGCACAGGCCACAATCTATGTATAATATACTGAAGAAGGGCCTTGTTTTTTGGATTCTCGGTCTAGGAAGGACTGGGAACCCGTGAAGCCCGAGTCCTTGAGTTTATCTAGTTTCATCTAGTTTCATTAGAGAAAATTCTTCCCTATAAACATTGACATATCCCTCTTCTTTAATTGACAATTTTTACTTAGATAAAAAAAGAAAAGCCCTCGATGAGGGCCTCACTTTAGACGGATACAGTCTTGTGTTTGATTCTTTTATCATCCGACTTTTCCCTCTATTTGTAAATTCTTTTTTTTAAAAAAATTAACTTTGAGTCAATGACGCATGGAGCATACAATTGACATTATCAAGGGAACGACAAGAAAAGTAATTTTTGCGACAAATCGGATGATAGGTAAAATTGCAAAATCAATAATAGGAGAAATAAAAATGAACGAGACCGGAGAATTATCAGAAGAACAAACACAGCATCTTAGGGAATCGCATTCGAGGAGCAAGAAGCGTAACGACGAAAAAAAAATAAAAGCTGCAGCAAAGAAAAAGAAAATTATAAAGGCCGGTACAGTTGAGTTTTCTCTTCACAAGACCCAAGCTGTAGAAAAACAAGAAACGGTAGAGGTTGATTATGCAAAGAAACAGCAAGAGCAGCATCACGCTAGGTTTGAGCGATGGAAAAATGAAGAAAATTACGAGAATGAAACAATGAATAAAATCCATTCTAAGTTTCGTGATATATCTCAATTAAGAATGAGAGAAGAGATAAAAGCAAAACAAATAGTTGACAACCTCAACACTCCTACAGATAAGAATCCTAAGAAAATTGCTCCACTGGAAGGTTATTTTGTTGCCTCAAAAGTTTCTGTAAATAACAACCTTGTTCCTAGAGACAATCTAAACTTGATGAGATTAATGTATTGTGCACACGCCGTTATTTCAAAACTAACATTTTTTGGCGATCTAAAAAATTTTAATTGGGGATATGAAGGAAAATATAAGAATTCACATATACCGGTTGTACCAATCAAGGTTTATACAGTAGCGGAAAAAAGATGGACGACTATTGCTTTGCGTCCTTATATTGTAACTTTACATGGGCTTGCAAGAATCATTGAAGGAAAAGAAAAGAGCATAGGCGGTAAAGAATATAAAAAATATTCCACTTTACTTAACAGTAAAGATGCTAAACAAGTAATTAATCTTGAATTTTTAGATAAGGATTTTGGCAAGATGGAAGCAAAAGCTCCTGTGGTTAGTTTTGTTTTCCTTCCAGACAAAAAGCATCTTGCCTTATATTTTCATCCGGCTTTTTGTATGGGAGTTTTAAATGTTGACAGAAGGATTTTGCAGGATGTTCCTTCAAATATTTTTGATATAATAAAGAAGGTGTATAGAAAAATATCAGGGGAAAGGTTTGTTGGAAAAGTTGCTGAACTCGCATTACTAAATTTTTTCTATAGAGTTATCCAAATAAATAATCAAGACAAGAGTGGCCATAGCATCCGTGATGAAGAGTTGGTTTTTTCACAGAGAACAAAACCTCAAGAGAGAAAAGACATAATGAGTCATATCGCTGAAACTTTTGCCAACGAAGATGTTCAGAAGCTGATCTATGGCCCAAAATTGAATGGAAATATTGTAGAATTTAGTACAAAAAAATTCATTGGAACAAACAACAGAAGGCATCTTTTGTCTCAATAGTTACGCTCCACAGCATACCAAAATTGGCTTTAATGCGCCGAAAACTACGGGTTCCAGCTACATTTTGGCCCCAAAACTACGGTCTTTTTGCCATTGACGCAATGAAAACTACGGGTTCCAGCGTCCCAAACTACGGGTTCCAGCGTCCCACACTACGGGTTCCAGCGTCCCAAACTACGGGTTCCAGCGTCCCAAAAAGCTAAAAACTACGGGTTCCAGCGTCCCAAACTACGGGTTCCAGCGTCCCCCTTACTTAAGTTAGTACTTATTCTTATTTGTTTCACAAATAAGAATAAGAATAAGTACTAAGAGAAAAGCGGCCTTGGCCGACTGGCCGTGTTGCCACGGCCCACGGCCGCTTAAAAAAAAAAGAAGAGAAAACGAATCAAGTACACGGGGCCTAAAGGCCCACTGCGAACCACTGCGTTCAATCAAAGTTTTTTTAGCGGCCTCACGGCCACGGGCTTTTAAAAAAGAAAATAGGATCGTGGGATCCTAAAAGAAAAGTTGAAAAGCATTCTTTTGTGAAAAAGGGAACCCTACTCCAAAATCTTTGACGAGGGGTTTTTATCGACGGCCTTTTTGAATGGTCGACAAGATTGCTCTTGCATTATATTGGAAACTATAATATATTATATTAATATATGGTTGCAGTAAAGCGATACTGTAACATACAGGAATTCAATAGGGAAACTGTAATACGGTATATTAAATATGGCGACGGCAAAAAAAGCAACAAGAAGAACAACAACAAGGAAAATGACGGGTATATCAATTCCACGATATAAAGCAACATTCAGTGATGTGTGGTTGAGCATTAATGAGCTGGCAAAATCTCAACAAAAAACAGATAAACAAATAAAAGAAATGGCTAAAGAAGTAACGAGACTAGACGGTTCTTTTGGAGACAGATGGGGGAAGTTGATGGAGGCGCTTGTCAAAGGCGATTTGATAAAACTCTTAAAAGAAAAAAATATTGATGTTATCGGTGTTGCCACAGAACACAAGAGAAAAATTGACGGAAAAGATTATGAGATTGACCTTATTGCAATTAACGGAACAGAAATAGTAGTTGTTGAAGTCAAAACGACTTTAGAAAAAGAAGAAGTTGATGACTTCTTAAAAAAACTCAAAGTCTTTAAAGATGTTTTTAAAGAATATGCGAAGAGGAAGATTTACGGAGCAGTTGCCTACTTAAAAGAAAACACTGGAAGTGTAGTGTATTCAGAAAAGAACGGTCTTTTTGTCATAAGGGCAACGGGTTCTAGCGCATCAATTATCAACAAAAAAACTTTTAAACCTAAACTCTTCGGATAGGAAATATCTCTTTCGGGATTGACTCTAACGTTTAGTTTTGGACTATGACAGGAACAAGGAATTTCATCCATGCCATGAGTGAACCTAGAATCGTTACTGTTGCTAAGAAAAAGTAGAACATCCGTTGAGTCAAGTCTTTGTTTAATTCTCCCTTGACTTGCTCAATTTTAATAAAAAGATCGGCACGAACTTTTTCAATATCTCTTTTCAATTCTGATTTTGTTTCGGAAATTTCTCTACGGACTTCTTCAATATCTCTTTTAAGCTCAAGCTTTGTGATCTCAACGTCGGACTTTGTGGCCACATTTTTTGACATGGCCTTGAGAATTCCTCTGGACTGTTCGTCAGAAAACCCGCAGGATTTCAGGTTGTCTAGGTTTTGGATTTGTTCAAGGCCGTTGCCGCTACTGTTCGCCATACTTCATCTTATCGGATTTTCTTTTTTTTCTTTAAATTGAGTAAATTTTGCTCGACTGTGAATAACATCTATTATTCACACTTCCTTATTTTGTCGCACCGCAATGTCCATTTGGGTTGAACTAAGGTTACTTATCGAAGCAGGAGCAGAGGATTGTAGCGGTCTCTCCGCGTTTTTAGATGCTTTTCTTAAAGGTTGACTTTTTTTATCTGTTGTGGTATGTAGTAGAATGTTAAAAATATTCAAACAATAGGAGGAAGAAATGAAAATTGACGGTTTAACAAAATTATTGATGGGAAAGCACTTACTTTTAAAACTTTTTTTAGCGGTTTTTCTATCGTTACTCTTTGTTTTTCGATTGGAGGCGCAGTATGCACTTCCTAGCGAAGGAGAGGAACTTCAACAGATTATTAAAAACGACAATCCAAACTTAGAGCGGATTCGTATGATTATTGATCTAACGCCAAGGGTTGTTTTTGCTAGAGATCAACCAGGGAACACTCCTCTTCACGATGCTGCTTGGAATGGACACGCCGACGTTGCCGCTTTACTTCTTGACCATGGGGCGGAGGTGAACAGTAAAAATAACCACGAAGGGACTCCTCTTCACTATGCTGCTTGGAATGGACACGCCGACGTTGCCGCTTTGCTTCTTGACCATGGGGCGGAAGTGGACGCTAAAACTGACAGTGGAAGGACGCCTCTTCACTATGCTGCTTGGAATGGAAACGCCGACGTTGCCGCTTTGCTTCTTGACCGTGGGGCGGAGGTGAACGGTCAAGATAACGAAGAAATGACTCCTCTTCACGATGCTACTTGGAATGGACACGCCGACTTTGCCGCTTTACTTCTTGACCGTGGGGCGGAGGTGAACAGTAAAAATAACCACGAAGTGACTCCTCTTCACTATGCTGCTAGATATGGACACGCCGACTTTGCCGCTTTACTTCTTGACCATGGGGCGGAAGTGGACGCTAAAACTGACAGTGGAAGGACGCCTCTTCACTATGCTGCTTGGGATGGACACGCCGACGTTGCCGCTTTGCTTCTTGACCGTGGGGCGGAAGTGGACGCTAAAACTGACAGTGGAAGGAGGCCTCTTCACGATGCTACTTGGAATGGACACGCCGACGTTGCCGCTTTACTTCTTGACCGTGGGGCGGAGGTGAACGGTAAAACTAACAGTGGAAGGACGCCTTTCCAACTAGCGGCAACGCAAGAGATAAAGGACCTACTTATCGAAGCAGGAGCAAATGAGGATTGTAGCGGTCTCTCTGGGTTGTTTAGATGCATTTTTTAAAAGATTGACTTGTAGTAGAAGCTGAATTCAAGTAGCCAGTGCATCACGTATTGCGTCAAGTTGGGCAGGTAAGCAATACAAGGATTTACCTTACCTAGCGACAAAACTCGATGGTTCAAGCAATACTAACGATGACTGTCCCACCAACCATTTTGGTGTCGTCTTCAATCGTCTGTTCAAAGGAACGGAAGGAAACTACGGAACCCCCTTCGGAGATCGGGACTACAAACACTGAAGGCCTCGGGGTAATGGACAAACGGCCCTGAAAGACAAGATAGGCCTTTAATTCTTGAAACGAATAGGAAGGATTCGGAAGGCGCCCTGTGGAGCGTTTTAAGGACTTTTGAGGGGCGTTCTTGTGCCTTGTCTTGCCCAACTATCAAAAATATCAACACGGCCCTTTAAAACGCTTTAAACGTCCTCTGCGAATCAAGGGCCGTGAATCTCAAAATTATCAATGGTTTATCGGAGGTTTTTAAAACGTGCATCATTGCATTGAGAATTTCCAATTTTTTTTTTTAAAGTTTGGAGCACGAAGGCCTTTGGCCTTCGTGCGACTAGAAAGATATCGGCCTTTAGGCCGACCCCTTATGAATACTGCATTTTTTGAATGGGGGACCTCTGTCGGCCGTATCAAAATTTCTGAGATTAAAAAGGAGCTCTTTTCTTGTCCTCTCGTCCCTTTTTTCAAGTTTTTTGTGGACGAGGTAACCGGCCGAGGCCCCCAAGGGCCATCCGATAAGCGATCCCGTTATCGCTTGATTTTTTTGTCCCTTTTGTGACAATGCCGCTCCAGTTAGCACTCCGAATGTTGCACCTCCGACCGCCCCGGCCGTCATAGATCGCCGAAAACTTGCACAACTAGAGAGCAAGAGCGAGAGCAAAATAAAACCTAAAAAACTAAATTTCATGCTAATTTCCTCCTTTTTTTGCTAAAATACCCCACGAAAGGGGGTTTAATCCTTAAAAAAAACGAATTTTATTTTTCCGCTAGAATTGACAAAATCCCCTTTCAAATGAAGGAAAATCATGCTCTAACTTAGAACCCAAAAAGCTCCCAATGATTGGGGGCCTTTTGGGTAGTTTTTGGGTGCTTCTTGGGTACTTTTTTGGTGCTTTTTGGGCGATTAGGGGAGTGATTCTCCAATGCATCATTTCTATCGTAAAAACGCAAAACATCCGTTGTTTTTTTACAGTTTTCAAAGTGTTATGAAGAGAATTTTCGACGGGACTTTTGCATAATATTTCTTGTCAAACCGCCCTAATCGCTTTGAAAATTTGCTTTGACTTGCAAATAAAAAAGACACCGCAAAGCTCTTTGCCGTCATAAATACAGATTTAATTTTGACTTTATCCCATGATTGTATTGTAAACCTGCTTCATAGTTTACGGCCAAAAAATCGCATCCTTCCGATATTCCCGGGCCTACGAGAGCATCGGGAAAAGAGGGCCGATATGCCATAAAAATGGACTTGTTAACAATGGCAAAAGTTCATGGAGGTCAAGACAAAAGTCCTCTTTTAAAAGTAAGCGTTCCATAAACCCACTCTTGTAGGTTTCCTCAGAGTTGCTATGCTTGTTCCAATTGGAAAAATTGGAGGAAGCATGAAAAGAAGGAAAATATCCCGTAGTAAGATTGATTATTGGAAATGGCATATATTAGACCAAAAATCCTCAGGCCTCTCAGGGGTGAGTTATTGTAATCGGCACGGTCTAACCGCAAAGACATTTTACACCTGGAAAAAGAAATTATCTTCATTAGAAGGAAAAGTTTCGCTTGTTCCAAATGAGTTTATTTCATCAAGCAACAAAGCAAGAGGATTAGTTGGGTTTAGTAAAGTGGACCCGGTATCGAGTTGTGTAAAGTCAAGTAATGCTAAGAGTATAAATCCGATTTGGTTAGCAAAATTTTTAAAGGAGCTATTACAATGAGAGGCCTGATAAGTTTCAAAAATATATATCTTTATAAACGAGCAATAGATTTTAGGAAGTCGATAGACGGTCTTTATGGGATTATAAGTACTGAGACGGATTTTGATATTTTTTCTAAGAGTATTTTTGTATTTACGAATAAGAGGAAGAATAAGATAAAGATTCTTTATTGGGACAAGACGGGGTTTGCTCTTTGGTACAAGCGTCTTGAAAAGAATTATTTCAGATGGCCTCTTAAGCTTGAAGAGGAAGTGATAGAACTTCCACGACATGAACTAGAGTGGATATTAGATGGAATAGATATTTTAAAAATCCGTCCGCATAAGGAACTTTTTTTTAATTCTCATTAAAAAAAGTTATTGTTTTTCCTGTAACAACTTGATAAGATTTTCACTCTTAAACTTTAGATAAGAGTTATAAATGAAAACAGAAACAACTAATCTTCCCTCTGATATTCCCTCTCTAAAACTAGTTTTATCGAAGTACCACACCATCCTTTTGGAAAAGGATAAAGATTTGCAGGATCGTGATATAAGGATCAAGAAATTACTTCAAGACAACGTCTATCTTCAAGAACAAGTTTCTTATTTTAAATCGTTAAAGTTTTATCCAAAGTCGGAGAGGTTACGAGATAAATCTGAAGGTCTTCAAATGGAACTTTTCAATGAAGCGGAACTTTTTTCCGATAGTGCCGTGAAGAAGGAAGAAGAGGATTCCGAGGAAAAAGAGTTAATCGATGTACCCGCTCACAAGAGGAAGAAGAGGGGGAAGAGGAGGAAGCTTCCGGAGTATCTTCCGAGAGAAGAAGTTGTGATTGATCTTCCCAAAGAGGAAAAGCAGTGTAGCAAGGATGGGAAGGAACTGACATGCATAGGCGAGGATATATCCGAGAAGCTGGAGATTATTCCTGCAAGGATGAAAGTGATTAGAACGATAAAGAAGAAATATGTGTGCAAGAACTGTTCAGACGGAGTAAGGAGTCCCCCGACACCTTTAAGTCTTTTTCCAAAAGGTTTTGCGACGCCGTCACTTATTGCGCATATAGTTACCAGTAAATATGTGGATGGAATCCCGCTGTATCGTTTAGAGAGTGTGATGAGGAGGCACGGGATAGATATAAGCAGGGTAACGATGTCGAGATGGATGATAGAGGTTGCAGAAAAGCTGGCCCCATTGGTAGAGATTTTGAGAGAGGAGTTGCTTTCTTCGTCTTACATACACTGTGACGAGACGACGGTACAGGTTTTAAAGGAAGCAGGGAAGAAGGCGACGACAAAGTCATATATGTGGGTACAGGGTAGGAGTGGAAAACATCCGATTATTCTGTTTGATTATGATCCTACAAGGAGCGCAGAAGTCCCCAAGAGATTATTTAAGGGATATAAGGGGTATTTACATACAGACGGTTACTCGGGTTATAAATGGATAGATGGTGAAGATGGAATTGAACGCTTGGGTTGTATGTCTCATTGTCGAAGGTATTTCTACAATGCATATCGCCATGCAGGATCAAAGGAGACAGCTCTTGAGGGACTCCGGTTTATAAACCCACTTTTTGAGATTGAGAGAAAGATTGAGGGCAAAGAGTTTTCTGAAAAGAAAGAGATTCGCCAACAAGAATCGAAACCTATTTTGGAAAAGATGAAGGAATGGCTTGACGTACAAGAAGGCAAGCATCCGCCCAAGGGATATATGGGCAAGGCAATCAACTACGCTTTGGGAGAGTGGAAATATTTAATCAAATATCTTGAGGATGGACGACTTCACATTTGTAACAATTTTATTGAGAGACGCATCCGACCTTTTGTTATCGGTAGAAAGAACTGGTTATTCTGTATCACACCCTCCGGGGCAAAAGCATCCGCTATACTCTACAGCTTGGTAGAAACTGCAAAGGCAAATAACAAGGAACCCTTTGAATACTTGCAAAGAATTTTAACCGATATTCCAAAGGCAGAATCTTTAACGGATTATATAAAACTGCTTCCCTTTGATGTGGATTCTTAATTGATAGATTCCTCCGGGGCAAACCCGGGGTCCTTACCGTTACAATTTCAGTAGAAGCTGACTTGAGTCCCGGAAACCTTCCCCGAGACTCAGGACCCGTCGGCGGTATTTACAAACCAAAATTCATATGATGCTGAAGATGATAAACGTTATGTGCTGATTTTATAACTTCCCCTGTAGTGATATACCGCCTCCGGGTTCATTCACCCACGGCCAAGGCCGTGGTGCTCTGTTTCGTCCGGCCCACTGGGCCGTCCTCCACCACATAGACTCTAGCTCTTTCAAAATTTAAAGAGACTCAAAAACAACACGTCTTGTTATGGAAAAGGGTTTTTGGCCTGGAGGGCAACCAGGATCAAGGTAGGAAAATATAGGGGTGGGTTTATGGAACGCTTACTTTTAAAAAACCTAAGTGGCCTTTTTCCTTTGTTGGGATAGAAGAATTAAGAAAGGGAAAAGGGCCAACCCGAAATAAAAAATTGCTCCGGGCCTCTTTTCAAGATGTCCAAAACTTAGAAGAGAAATTCGACACTTTTAAGCAGAGGCGGTGATAAAACCGCACAGGTTCAATTAGGGTTCAATTAGGGTTCAATTAGGGTTCAAACGGGGTTCAAACGGGGGTTCAAACGGGGGTTCAAACGGTGTTCAATGATTGAACCCTAATTGAACCTGCTAAATTTTGCTTCTCCCTCTGAAATTACGGTTTTTTAACAATAAAAAAAATTGCGGAGTTACCCCCCGAAAGGGGGTTTAATCCTTAAAAAAAACGAATTTTATTTTTCCGCTAGAATTGACAAAATCCCCTCTCAAATGAAGGAAAATCATGCTCTAACTTAGAACCGAAAAAGCCCCGAATCATTCGGAGCTTTTTCGGGGGTTTTTCGGTACTTTTTCGGAGGTTATTCGGGGGTTATTCGGGGTCTATAGAATTTACCTCACTGAGACCTTTCAATTTAAAAATTCGCATATTCCTAAAACGCTACTCTTCCTCATACAATAGAAAGCGATGCAGTTTTTCTTTATTGTTTAGCGGACTTTGAATGGTCGTACAAAAGTTGAGAGATGAAAGCGGAGCGTCCTCTTTGCGTCTTCCCTTGATTTCGATGCCTTCACGGATTCCCACGGATCCTCTGAGATCGCACAGGCCACAATCTATGTATAATATACTGAAGAAGGGCCTTGTTTTTTGGATTCTCGGTCTAGGAAGGACTGGGAACCCGTGAAGCCCGAGTCCTTGAGTTTATCTAGTTTCATCTAGTTTCATTAGAGAAAATTCTTCCCTATAAACATTGACATATCCCTCTTCTTTAATTGACAATTTTTACTTAGATAAAAAAAGAAAAGCCCTCGATGAGGGCCTCACTTTAGACGGATACAGTCTTGTGTTTGATTCTTTTATCATCCGACTTTTCCCTCTATTTGTAAATTCTTTTTTTTAAAAAAATTAACTTTGAGTCAATGACGCATGGAGCATACAATTGACATTATCAAGGGAACGACAAGAAAAGTAATTTTTGCGACAAATCGGATGATAGGTAAAATTGCAAAATCAATAATAGGAGAAATAAAAATGAACGAGACCGGAGAATTATCAGAAGAACAAACACAGCATCTTAGGGAATCGCATTCGAGGAGCAAGAAGCGTAACGACGAAAAAAAAATAAAAGCTGCAGCAAAGAAAAAGAAAATTATAAAGGCCGGTACAGTTGAGTTTTCTCTTCACAAGACCCAAGCTGTAGAAAAACAAGAAACGGTAGAGGTTGATTATGCAAAGAAACAGCAAGAGCAGCATCACGCTAGGTTTGAGCGATGGAAAAATGAAGAAAATTACGAGAATGAAACAATGAATAAAATCCATTCTAAGTTTCGTGATATATCTCAATTAAGAATGAGAGAAGAGATAAAAGCAAAACAAATAGTTGACAACCTCAACACTCCTACAGATAAGAATCCTAAGAAAATTGCTCCACTGGAAGGTTATTTTGTTGCCTCAAAAGTTTCTGTAAATAACAACCTTGTTCCTAGAGACAATCTAAACTTGATGAGATTAATGTATTGTGCACACGCCGTTATTTCAAAACTAACATTTTTTGGCGATCTAAAAAATTTTAATTGGGGATATGAAGGAAAATATAAGAATTCACATATACCGGTTGTACCAATCAAGGTTTATACAGTAGCGGAAAAAAGATGGACGACTATTGCTTTGCGTCCTTATATTGTAACTTTACATGGGCTTGCAAGAATCATTGAAGGAAAAGAAAAGAGCATAGGCGGTAAAGAATATAAAAAATATTCCACTTTACTTAACAGTAAAGATGCTAAACAAGTAATTAATCTTGAATTTTTAGATAAGGATTTTGGCAAGATGGAAGCAAAAGCTCCTGTGGTTAGTTTTGTTTTCCTTCCAGACAAAAAGCATCTTGCCTTATATTTTCATCCGGCTTTTTGTATGGGAGTTTTAAATGTTGACAGAAGGATTTTGCAGGATGTTCCTTCAAATATTTTTGATATAATAAAGAAGGTGTATAGAAAAATATCAGGGGAAAGGTTTGTTGGAAAAGTTGCTGAACTCGCATTACTAAATTTTTTCTATAGAGTTATCCAAATAAATAATCAAGACAAGAGTGGCCATAGCATCCGTGATGAAGAGTTGGTTTTTTCACAGAGAACAAAACCTCAAGAGAGAAAAGACATAATGAGTCATATCGCTGAAACTTTTGCCAACGAAGATGTTCAGAAGCTGATCTATGGCCCAAAATTGAATGGAAATATTGTAGAATTTAGTACAAAAAAATTCATTGGAACAAACAACAGAAGGCATCTTTTGTCTCAATAGTTACGCTCCACAGCATACCAAAATTGGCTTTAATGCGCCGAAAACTACGGGTTCCAGCTACATTTTGGCCCCAAAACTACGGTCTTTTTGCCATTGACGCAATGAAAACTACGGGTTCCAGCGTCCCAAACTACGGGTTCCAGCGTCCCACACTACGGGTTCCAGCGTCCCAAACTACGGGTTCCAGCGTCCCAAAAAGCTAAAAACTACGGGTTCCAGCGTCCCAAACTACGGGTTCCAGCGTCCCCCTTACTTAAGTTAGTACTTATTCTTATTTGTTTCACAAATAAGAATAAGAATAAGTACTAAGAGAAAAGCGGCCTTGGCCGACTGGCCGTGTTGCCACGGCCCACGGCCGCTTAAAAAAAAAAGAAGAGAAAACGAATCAAGTACACGGGGCCTAAAGGCCCACTGCGAACCACTGCGTTCAATCAAAGTTTTTTTAGCGGCCTCACGGCCACGGGCTTTTAAAAAAGAAAATAGGATCGTGGGATCCTAAAAGAAAAGTTGAAAAGCATTCTTTTGTGAAAAAGGGAACCCTACTCCAAAATCTTTGACGAGGGGTTTTTATCGACGGCCTTTTTGAATGGTCGACAAGATTGCTCTTGCATTATATTGGAAACTATAATATATTATATTAATATATGGTTGCAGTAAAGCGATACTGTAACATACAGGAATTCAATAGGGAAACTGTAATACGGTATATTAAATATGGCGACGGCAAAAAAAGCAACAAGAAGAACAACAACAAGGAAAATGACGGGTATATCAATTCCACGATATAAAGCAACATTCAGTGATGTGTGGTTGAGCATTAATGAGCTGGCAAAATCTCAACAAAAAACAGATAAACAAATAAAAGAAATGGCTAAAGAAGTAACGAGACTAGACGGTTCTTTTGGAGACAGATGGGGGAAGTTGATGGAGGCGCTTGTCAAAGGCGATTTGATAAAACTCTTAAAAGAAAAAAATATTGATGTTATCGGTGTTGCCACAGAACACAAGAGAAAAATTGACGGAAAAGATTATGAGATTGACCTTATTGCAATTAACGGAACAGAAATAGTAGTTGTTGAAGTCAAAACGACTTTAGAAAAAGAAGAAGTTGATGACTTCTTAAAAAAACTCAAAGTCTTTAAAGATGTTTTTAAAGAATATGCGAAGAGGAAGATTTACGGAGCAGTTGCCTACTTAAAAGAAAACACTGGAAGTGTAGTGTATTCAGAAAAGAACGGTCTTTTTGTCATAAGGGCAACGGGTTCTAGCGCATCAATTATCAACAAAAAAACTTTTAAACCTAAACTCTTCGGATAGGAAATATCTCTTTCGGGATTGACTCTAACGTTTAGTTTTGGACTATGACAGGAACAAGGAATTTCATCCATGCCATGAGTGAACCTAGAATCGTTACTGTTGCTAAGAAAAAGTAGAACATCCGTTGAGTCAAGTCTTTGTTTAATTCTCCCTTGACTTGCTCAATTTTAATAAAAAGATCGGCACGAACTTTTTCAATATCTCTTTTCAATTCTGATTTTGTTTCGGAAATTTCTCTACGGACTTCTTCAATATCTCTTTTAAGCTCAAGCTTTGTGATCTCAACGTCGGACTTTGTGGCCACATTTTTTGACATGGCCTTGAGAATTCCTCTGGACTGTTCGTCAGAAAACCCGCAGGATTTCAGGTTGTCTAGGTTTTGGATTTGTTCAAGGCCGTTGCCGCTACTGTTCGCCATACTTCATCTTATCGGATTTTCTTTTTTTTCTTTAAATTGAGTAAATTTTGCTCGACTGTGAATAACATCTATTATTCACACTTCCTTATTTTGTCGCACCGCAATGTCCATTTGGGTTGAACTAAGGTTACTTATCGAAGCAGGAGCAGAGGATTGTAGCGGTCTCTCCGCGTTTTTAGATGCTTTTCTTAAAGGTTGACTTTTTTTATCTGTTGTGGTATGTAGTAGAATGTTAAAAATATTCAAACAATAGGAGGAAGAAATGAAAATTGACGGTTTAACAAAATTATTGATGGGAAAGCACTTACTTTTAAAACTTTTTTTAGCGGTTTTTCTATCGTTACTCTTTGTTTTTCGATTGGAGGCGCAGTATGCACTTCCTAGCGAAGGAGAGGAACTTCAACAGATTATTAAAAACGACAATCCAAACTTAGAGCGGATTCGTATGATTATTGATCTAACGCCAAGGGTTGTTTTTGCTAGAGATCAACCAGGGAACACTCCTCTTCACGATGCTGCTTGGAATGGACACGCCGACGTTGCCGCTTTACTTCTTGACCATGGGGCGGAGGTGAACAGTAAAAATAACCACGAAGGGACTCCTCTTCACTATGCTGCTTGGAATGGACACGCCGACGTTGCCGCTTTGCTTCTTGACCATGGGGCGGAAGTGGACGCTAAAACTGACAGTGGAAGGACGCCTCTTCACTATGCTGCTTGGAATGGAAACGCCGACGTTGCCGCTTTGCTTCTTGACCGTGGGGCGGAGGTGAACGGTCAAGATAACGAAGAAATGACTCCTCTTCACGATGCTACTTGGAATGGACACGCCGACTTTGCCGCTTTACTTCTTGACCGTGGGGCGGAGGTGAACAGTAAAAATAACCACGAAGTGACTCCTCTTCACTATGCTGCTAGATATGGACACGCCGACTTTGCCGCTTTACTTCTTGACCATGGGGCGGAAGTGGACGCTAAAACTGACAGTGGAAGGACGCCTCTTCACTATGCTGCTTGGGATGGACACGCCGACGTTGCCGCTTTGCTTCTTGACCGTGGGGCGGAAGTGGACGCTAAAACTGACAGTGGAAGGAGGCCTCTTCACGATGCTACTTGGAATGGACACGCCGACGTTGCCGCTTTACTTCTTGACCGTGGGGCGGAGGTGAACGGTAAAACTAACAGTGGAAGGACGCCTTTCCAACTAGCGGCAACGCAAGAGATAAAGGACCTACTTATCGAAGCAGGAGCAAATGAGGATTGTAGCGGTCTCTCTGGGTTGTTTAGATGCATTTTTTAAAAGATTGACTTGTAGTAGAAGCTGAATTCAAGTAGCCAGTGCATCACGTATTGCGTCAAGTTGGGCAGGTAAGCAATACAAGGATTTACCTTACCTAGCGACAAAACTCGATGGTTCAAGCAATACTAACGATGACTGTCCCACCAACCATTTTGGTGTCGTCTTCAATCGTCTGTTCAAAGGAACGGAAGGAAACTACGGAACCCCCTTCGGAGATCGGGACTACAAACACTGAAGGCCTCGGGGTAATGGACAAACGGCCCTGAAAGACAAGATAGGCCTTTAATTCTTGAAACGAATAGGAAGGATTCGGAAGGCGCCCTGTGGAGCGTTTTAAGGACTTTTGAGGGGCGTTCTTGTGCCTTGTCTTGCCCAACTATCAAAAATATCAACACGGCCCTTTAAAACGCTTTAAACGTCCTCTGCGAATCAAGGGCCGTGAATCTCAAAATTATCAATGGTTTATCGGAGGTTTTTAAAACGTGCATCATTGCATTGAGAATTTCCAATTTTTTTTTTTAAAGTTTGGAGCACGAAGGCCTTTGGCCTTCGTGCGACTAGAAAGATATCGGCCTTTAGGCCGACCCCTTATGAATACTGCATTTTTTGAATGGGGGACCTCTGTCGGCCGTATCAAAATTTCTGAGATTAAAAAGGAGCTCTTTTCTTGTCCTCTCGTCCCTTTTTTCAAGTTTTTTGTGGACGAGGTAACCGGCCGAGGCCCCCAAGGGCCATCCGATAAGCGATCCCGTTATCGCTTGATTTTTTTGTCCCTTTTGTGACAATGCCGCTCCAGTTAGCACTCCGAATGTTGCACCTCCGACCGCCCCGGCCGTCATAGATCGCCGAAAACTTGCACAACTAGAGAGCAAGAGCGAGAGCAAAATAAAACCTAAAAAACTAAATTTCATGCTAATTTCCTCCTTTTTTTGCTAAAATACCCCACGAAAGGGGGTTTAATCCTTAAAAAAAACGAATTTTATTTTTCCGCTAGAATTGACAAAATCCCCTTTCAAATGAAGGAAAATCATGCTCTAACTTAGAACCCAAAAAGCTCCCAATGATTGGGGGCCTTTTGGGTAGTTTTTGGGTGCTTCTTGGGTACTTTTTTGGTGCTTTTTGGGCGATTAGGGGAGTGATTCTCCAATGCATCATTTCTATCGTAAAAACGCAAAACATCCGTTGTTTTTTTACAGTTTTCAAAGTGTTATGAAGAGAATTTTCGACGGGACTTTTGCATAATATTTCTTGTCAAACCGCCCTAATCGCTTTGAAAATTTGCTTTGACTTGCAAATAAAAAAGACACCGCAAAGCTCTTTGCCGTCATAAATACAGATTTAATTTTGACTTTATCCCATGATTGTATTGTAAACCTGCTTCATAGTTTACGGCCAAAAAATCGCATCCTTCCGATATTCCCGGGCCTACGAGAGCATCGGGAAAAGAGGGCCGATATGCCATAAAAATGGACTTGTTAACAATGGCAAAAGTTCATGGAGGTCAAGACAAAAGTCCTCTTTTAAAAGTAAGCGTTCCATAAACCCACTCTTGTAGGTTTCCTCAGAGTTGCTATGCTTGTTCCAATTGGAAGAAATTGGAGTAAGAATGAAAAGAAGGAAAATATTCCGTAGTAAGATTGATTATTGGAAATGGCATATATTAGACCAAAAATCCTCAGGCCTCTCAGGGGTGAGTTATTGTAATCGGCACGGTCTAACCGCAAAGACATTTTACACCTGGAAAAAGAAATTATCTTCATTAGAAGGAAAAGTTTCGCTTGTTCCAAATGAGTTTATTTCATCAAGCAACAAAGCAAGAGGATTAGTTGGGTTTAGTAAAGTGGACCCGGTATCGAGTTGTGTAAAGTCAAGTAATGCTAAGAGTATAAATCCGATTTGGTTAGCAAAATTTTTAAAGGAGCTATTACAATGAGAGGCCTGATAAGTTTCAAAAATATATATCTTTATAAACGAGCAATAGATTTTAGGAAGTCGATAGACGGTCTTTATGGGATTATAAGTACTGAGACGGATTTTGATATTTTTTCTAAGAGTATTTTTGTATTTACGAATAAGAGGAAGAATAAGATAAAGATTCTTTATTGGGACAAGACGGGGTTTGCTCTTTGGTACAAGCGTCTTGAAAAGAATTATTTCAGATGGCCTCTTAAGCTTGAAGAGGAAGTGATAGAACTTCCACGACATGAACTAGAGTGGATATTAGATGGAATAGATATTTTAAAAATCCGTCCGCATAAGGAACTTTTTTTTAATTCTCATTAAAAAAAGTTATTGTTTTTCCTGTAACAACTTGATAAGATTTTCACTCTTAAACTTTAGATAAGAGTTATAAATGAAAACAGAAACAACTAATCTTCCCTCTGATATTCCCTCTCTAAAACTAGTTTTATCGAAGTACCACACCATCCTTTTGGAAAAGGATAAAGATTTGCAGGATCGTGATATAAGGATCAAGAATTACTTCAAGACAACGTCTATCTTCAAGAACAAGTTTCTTATTTTAAATCGTTAAAGTTTTATCCAAAGTCGGAGAGGTTACGAGATAAATCTGAAGGTCTTCAAATGGAACTTTTCAATGAAGCGGAACTTTTTTCCGATAGTGCCGTGAAGAAGGAAGAAGAGGATTCCGAGGAAAAAGAGTTAATCGATGTACCCGCTCACAAGAGGAAGAAGAGGGGAAGAGGAGGAAGCTTCCGGAGTATCTTCCGAGAGAAGAAGTTGTGATTGATCTTCCCAAAGAGGAAAAGCAGTGTAGCAAGGATGGGAAGGAACTGACATGCATAGGCGAGGATATATCCGAGAAGCTGGAGATTATTCCTGCAAGGATGAAAGTGATTAGAACGATAAAGAAGAAATATGTGTGCAAGAACTGTTCAGACGGAGTAAGGAGTCCCCCGACACTTTAAGTCTTTTTCCAAAAGGTTTTGCGACGCCGTCACTTATTGCGCATATAGTTACCAGTAAATATGTGGATGGAATCCCGCTGTATCGTTTAGAGAGTGTGATGAGGAGGCACGGGATAGATATAAGCAGGGTAACGATGTCGAGATGGATGATAGAGGTTGCAGAAAAGCTGGCCCCATTGGTAGAGATTTTGAGAGAGGAGTTGCTTTCTTCGTCTTACATACACTGTGACGAGACGACGGTACAGGTTTTAAAGGAAGCAGGGAAGAAGGCGACGACAAAGTCATATATGTGGGTACAGGGTAGGAGTGGAAAACATCCGATTATTCTGTTTGATTATGATCCTACAAGGAGCGCAGAAGTCCCCAAGAGATTATTTAAGGGATATAAGGGGTATTTACATACAGACGGTTACTCGGGTTATAAATGGATAGATGGTGAAGATGGAATTGAACGCTTGGGTTGTATGTCTCATTGTCGAAGGTATTTCTACAATGCATATCGCCATGCAGGATCAAAGGAGACAGCTCTTGAGGGACTCCGGTTTATAAACCCACTTTTTGAGATTGAGAGAAAGATTGAGGGCAAAGAGTTTTCTGAAAAGAAAGAGATTCGCCAACAAGAATCGAAACCTATTTTGGAAAAGATGAAGGAATGGCTTGACGTACAAGAAGGCAAGCATCCGCCCAAGGGATATATGGGCAAGGCAATCAACTACGCTTTGGGAGAGTGGAAATATTTAATCAAATATCTTGAGGATGGACGACTTCACATTTGTAACAATTTTATTGAGAGACGCATCCGACCTTTTGTTATCGGTAGAAAGAACTGGTTATTCTGTATCACACCCTCCGGGGCAAAAGCATCCGCTATACTCTACAGCTTGGTAGAAACTGCAAAGGCAAATAACAAGGAACCCTTTGAATACTTGCAAAGAATTTTAACCGATATTCCAAAGGCAGAATCTTTAACGGATTATATAAAACTGCTTCCCTTTGATGTGGATTCTTAATTGATAGATTCCTCCGGGGCAAACCCGGGGTCCTTACCGTTACAATTTCAGTAGAAGCTGACTTGAGTCCCGGAAACCTTCCCCGAGACTCAGGACCCGTCGGCGGTATTTACAAACCAAAATTCATATGATGCTGAAGATGATAAACGTTATGTGCTGATTTTATAACTTCCCCTGTAGTGATATACCGCCTCCGGGTTCATTCACCCACGGCCAAGGCCGTGGTGCTCTGTTTCGTCCGGCCCACTGGGCCGTCCTCCACCACATAGACTCTAGCTCTTTCAAAATTTAAAGAGACTCAAAAACAACACGTCTTGTTATGGAAAAGGGTTTTTGGCCTGGAGGGCAACCAGGATCAAGGTAGGAAAATATAGGGGTGGGTTTATGGAACGCTTACTTTTAAAAAACCTAAGTGGCCTTTTTCCTTTGTTGGGATAGAAGAATTAAGAAAGGGAAAAGGGCCAACCCGAAATAAAAAATTGCTCCGGGCCTCTTTTCAAGATGTCCAAAACTTAGAAGAGAAATTCGACACTTTTAAGCAGAGGCGGTGATAAAACCGCACAGGTTCAATTAGGGTTCAATTAGGGTTCAATCAGGGTTCAAACGGGGGTTCAAACGGGGGTTCAAACGGTGTTCAATGATTGAACCCTAATTGAACCTGCTAAATTTTGCTTCTCCCTCTGAAATTACGGTTTTTTAACAATAAAAAAAATTGCGGAGTTACCCCCCGAAAGGGGGTTTAATCCTTAAAAAAAACGAATTTTATTTTTCCGCTAGAATTGACAAAATCCCCTCTCAAATGAAGGAAAATCATGCTCTAACTTAGAACCGAAAAAGCCCCGAATCATTCGGAGCTTTTTCGGGGGTTTTTCGGTACTTTTTCGGAGGTTATTCGGGGGTTATTCGGGGTCTATAGAATTTACCTCACTGAGACCTTTCAATTTAAAAATTCGCATATTCCTAAAACGCTACTCTTCCTCATACAATAGAAAGCGATGCAGTTTTTCTTTATTGTTTAGCGGACTTTGAATGGTCGTACAAAAGTTGAGAGATGAAAGCGGAGCGTCCTCTTTGCGTCTTCCCTTGATTTCGATGCCTTCACGGATTCCCACGGATCCTCTGAGATCGCACAGGCCACAATCTATGTATAATATACTGAAGAAGGGCCTTGTTTTTTGGATTCTCGGTCTAGGAAGGACTGGGAACCCGTGAAGCCCGAGTCCTTGAGTTTATCTAGTTTCATCTAGTTTCATTAGAGAAAATTCTTCCCTATAAACATTGACATATCCCTCTTCTTTAATTGACAATTTTTACTTAGATAAAAAAAGAAAAGCCCTCGATGAGGGCCTCACTTTAGACGGATACAGTCTTGTGTTTGATTCTTTTATCATCCGACTTTTCCCTCTATTTGTAAATTCTTTTTTTTAAAAAAATTAACTTTGAGTCAATGACGCATGGAGCATACAATTGACATTATCAAGGGAACGACAAGAAAAGTAATTTTT
>CBDCYX010000014.1:0-50115 GCA_965224385.1 Bacteriovoracaceae bacterium | reverse complement strand
ATCAGGCCTCTCATTGTAATAGCTCCTTTAAAAATTTTGCTAACCAAATCGGATTTATACTCTTAGCATTAGTTGACTTTACACAACTCAATACTGGGGCCACTTTACTAAACCCAACATAATCCGCTTGCTTTGTCGCTTGATGAAATAAACTCATTCGGACCAAGCAAAACTTTTCCTTCTAATGAAGATAATTTCTTTTTCCAGGTGTAAAATGTCTTTGTGGTTAGACCGTGCCCATTACAATAACTCACCCCTGAGAGGCCTGAGGATTTTTGGTCTAATATATGCCATTTCCAATAATCAATCTTACTACGGGATATTTTCCTTCTTTTCATGCTTCCTCCAATTTTTCCAATTGGAACAAGCATAGCAACTTTCAGGAAACCTACAAGAGTGGGTTTATGGAACGCTTACGAAGCAGGAGCAGAGGATTGTAGCGGTCTCTCCGCGTTTTTAGATGCTTTTCTTAAAGGTTGACTTTTTTATCTGTTGTGGTATTGTAGTAGAATGTTAAAAATATTCAAACAATAGGAGGAAGAAATGAAAATTGACGGTTTAACAAAATTATTGATGGGAAAGCACTTACTTTTAAAACTTTTTTTAGCGGTTTTTCTATCGTTACTCTTTGTTTTTCGATTGGAGGCGCAGTATGTACTTCCTAGCGAAGGAGAGGAACTTCAACAGATTATTAAAAACGACAATCCAAACTTAGAGCGGATTCGTATGATTATTGATCTAACGCCAAGGGTTGTTTTGGGTAGAGATAAATACGGATGGACGGCTCTTCGCTATGCTGCTAGATATGGACACGCCGACGTTGCCGCTTTACTTCTTGACCGTGGGGCGGAAGTGAACGGTAAAGATAAAAGTGGAAGCACGCCTCTTCGTTATGCTGCTAGATATGGACACGCTGACGTTGCCGCTTTACTTCTTGACCGTGGGGCGAAAGTGAACGGTAAAGATAGCTACGGATGGACGCCTCTTCGTTATGCTGCTAGATATGGACACGCTGACGTTGCCGCTTTACTTCTTGACCGTGGGGCGGAGGTGAACGGTAAAGATAACTACGGATGGACGCCTCTTCTCTATACTGCTAAATATGGACACGCTGACGTTGCCGCTTTACTTCTTGACCGTGGGGCGGAAGTGAACGGTAAAGATAGCTACGAATGGACGGCTCTTCACTATGCTGCTGGACCTGGACACGCCGACGTTGCCGCTTTACTTCTTGACCGTGGGGCGGAGGTGAACGGTAAAGATAACAGTGGAAGGACGCCTCTTCGTTATGCTGCTAGATATGGACACGCCGACGTTGCCGCTTTACTTCTTGACCGTGGGGCGGAGGTGAACGGTAAAGATAACTACTGGTGGACGCCTCTTCGTTATGCTGCTAAATATGGACACGCCGACGTTGCCGCTTTACTTCTTGACCGTGGGGCGGAAGTGAACGGTAAAACTAACAGTGGGTGGAATCTTAAGCGTCTTAGAAAATTTTAAAAGAGTATCAAGTCCTGAATTGGTAGATCGTTTAGTTCAGATCATTCAATTTTTCTTTTCTTTTTCAGAAGCTCCCGACGTTTTTTGCTTTCTCCAAGATTTTAGATACTCTTCCCCCGTGTCTTTTGGGCCCTCTTGCTCTTGAGTCAAACCGTTTCTTAAACATTTATCCTTATGTTGTTGTTGGGAACGGGGCGGTTCGAGGGTAGGGGCCGTTTCTACGTAAGCGTTCCATAAACCCACCCCTATATTTTCCTAACTTGATCCTGGGTTGCCCTCAAGGCTAAAAACCCTTTTCACATAACAAGACGTGTTGTTTTTGAGTCTCTTTAAATTTTGAAAGAGCTAGAGTCTATGTGGTGGAGGACGGCCCAGTGGGCCGGACGAAACAGAGCACCACGGCCTTGGCCGTGGGTGAATGAACCCGGGGGCGGTATATCCCTACAGGGGAAGTTATAAAATCAGCACATAACGTTTATCATCTTCAGCATCATATGAATTTTGGTTTGTAAATACCGCCGACGGGATCCTGAGTCCCTGGGGAAGGTTTCCGGGACTCAGGTCAGCTTCGATAGAAGCTGTAACGGCAAGTACCCCGGGCCTGCCCGGGGGAATCTATTAAGAATCCACATCAAAGGGAAGAAGTTTTATATAATCCGTTAAAGATTCTGCCTTCGGAATATCGGTTAAAATTCTTTGCAAGTATTCAAAGGGTTCCTTGTTATTTGCCTTTGCAGTTTCTACCAAGCTGTAGAGTATAGCGGATGCTTTTGCCCCGGAGGGTGTGATACAGAATAACCAGTTCTTTCTACCGATAACAAAAGGTCGGATGCGTCTCTCAATAAAATTGTTACAAATGTGAAGTCGTCCATCCTCAAGATATTTGATTAAATATTTCCACTCTCCCAAAGCGTAGTTGATTGCCTTGCCCATATATCCCTTGGGCGGATGCTTGCCTTCTTGTGCGTCAAGCCATTCCTTCATCTTTTCCAAAATAGGTTTCGATTCTTGTTGGCGAATCTCTTTCTTTTCAGAAAACTCTTTGCCCTCAATCTTTCTTTCAATCTCAAAAAGTGGGTTTATAAACCGGAGTCCCTCAAGAGCGGTCTCCTTTGATCCTGCATGGCGATATGCATTGTAGAAATACCTTCGACAATGAGACATACAACCCAAGCGTTCAATTCCATCTTCACCATCTATCCATTTATAACCCGAGTAACCGTCTGTATGTAAATACCCCTTATATCCCTTAAATAATCTCTTGGGGACTTCTGCGCTCCTTGTAGGATCATAATCAAACAGAATAATCGGATGTTTTCCGCTTCTACCCTGTACCCACATATATGACTTTGTCGTCGCCTTCTTCCCTGCTTCCTTTAAAACCTGTACCGTCGTCTCGTCACAGTGTATGTAAGACGAAGAAAGCAACTCCTCTCTCAAAATCTCTACCAATGGGGCCAGCTTTTCTGCAACCTCTATCATCCATCTCGACATCGTTACCCTGCTTATATCTATCCCGTGCCTCATCATCACACTCTCTAAACGATACAGCGGAATCCCATCCACATATTTACCGGTAACTATATGCGCAATAAGTGACGGCGTCGCAAAACCTTTTGGAAAAAGACTTAAAGGTGTCGGGGGACTCCTTACTCCGTCTGAACAGGTCTTGCACACATATTTCTTCTTTATCGTTCTAATCACTTTCATCCTTGCAGGAATAATCTCCAGCTTCTCGGATATATCCTCGCCTATGCATGTCAGTTCCTTCCCATCCTTGCTACACTGCTTTTCCTCTTTGGGAAGATCAATCACAACTTCTTCTCTCGGAAGATACTCCGGAAGCTTCCTCCTCTTCCCCCTCTTCTTCCTCTTGTGAGCGGGTACATCGATTAACTCTTTTTCCTCGGAATCCTCTTCTTCCTTCTTCACGGCACTATCGGAAAAAAGTTCCGCTTCATTGAAAAGTTCCATTTGAAGACCTTCAGATTTATCTCGTAACCTCTCCGACTTTGGATAAAACTTTAACGATTTAAAATAAGAAACTTGTTCTTGAAGATAGACGTTGTCTTGAAGTAATTTCTTGATCTTTACAGCTAGGGCCTTTAGCTCTTTCTCTTTTGCCAAAACTATAACTTCACAATTCTGCAACTCTTTATCCTTTTCCAAAAGCATGCTGTGGTACTTCGATAAAACTAGTTTTAGAGAGGGAATGTCAGAGGGAAGATTAGTTGTTTCTGTTTTCATTTATAACTCTTATCTAAAGTTTAAGAGTGAAAATCTTATCAGGTTTTTACAAAAAAAACAATAACTTTTTTAATGAGAATTAAAAAAAAAGTTCCTTATGCGGATGGATTTTTAAAATATCTATACCGTCTAATATCCACTCCAGTTGATGTTGGGGAAGTTCTATCACTTCCTCTTCAAGCTTAATCGGCCATCTGAAATAATTCTTTTCAAGACGCTTGTACCAAAGAGCAAATCCCGTCTTGTCCCAATAAAGAATCTTTACCTTATTCTTCCTCTTATTCGTAAATACAAAAATACTCTTAGAAAAAATATCAAAATCCGTCTCAGTACTTATAATCCCATAAAGACCGTCTATCGACTTCCTGAAGTCTACTGCTCGTTTATAAAGATATATATTTTTGAAACTTATCAGGCCTCTCATTGTAATAGCTCCTTTAAAAATTTTGCTAACCAAATCGGATTTATACTCTTAGCATTAGTTGACTTTACACAACTCAATACCGGGGCCACTTTACTAAACCCAACTAATCCGCTTGCTTTGTCGCTTGATGAAATAAACTCATTCGGACCAAGCAAAACTTTTCCTTCTAATGAAGATAATTTCTTTTTCCAGGTGTAAAATGTCTTTGTGGTTAGACCGTGCCCATTACAATAACTCACCCCTGAGAGGCCTGAGGATTTTTGCTCTAATATATGCCATTTCCAATAATCAATCTTACTACGGGATATTTTCCTTCTTTTCATGCTTCCTCCAATTTTTCCAATTGGAACAAGCATAGCAACTCTGAGGAAACCTACAAGAGTGGGTTTATGGAACGCTTACCATTCACCCACGGCCAAGGCCGTGGTGCTCTGTTCCGAACGGCCCATCGGGCCGTTCTCCACCACATAGGGGTGGGTTTATGGAACGTTTACCCCTTGACTCCTCTTCAGGTTGAATTCGGCCTTCATAAAAAACCTGTGAATTAAGGTTCGTCACTATTTTGACCGAAGAACATATTATGAAGGGAATAAAACTTAATTGCCCATACTGCAGTCACAAAATTTTTATAGGAGCTATTCGGAGAATTTGTTTAGTGTTTTATACATCAAGGATTCAATGTCTTTCTTGTAAAGAATATTCATGTATGGACTATGACCATAGAAGAAAAATTGGTTTATTTTGGCAATATGTATTTTCGTTTATTTTTGTTATCTGGTTATTCTTCACAATCCCATTCTACATGATCATCTACATCGACATGGTCACGAATGAACTCGGTATCATTAAATTCATATCTTCTACATGGAAAACCCCCACTTTACTTTTTGTTCATGCTTCATTAGGTCTCTCCTTTATTTTCTTCTATGCACGTCTACGACTATCATCTCCATTGAAAAAACATCATATCCCAAGAATCCGCAAAAAAATAAGAATAGCGATCATCGTAGGAACTATTGTATGCTTAGCTTGGGTGTTTTTATTGACTTAGCTTGGAAGTTTTTTCAAGGGACCAATTAACAGGCGTTTTTCCCTTTTCTTCAAGATAGCGATTTGTCTCTGAAAAATGGCGACATCCAAAAAATCCTCTATGGGCCGAAAGGGGTGAGGGATGTGGTGCCTTAAGAATTTTATGTTTTTTAGAGTCAATTGAAGCACCTTTTCTTTGGGCATATCCTCCCCAAAGAAGGAAAGCTAAATTTTTTTGTCTATTACTGAGAATATCTACAACTTTATCTGTAAATAGTTCCCAACCCTGTCCCCGGTGTGATGCTGCTTTAAATTTTTCAACAGTTAAGACAGAGTTAAGAAGAAGCACTCCCTGCTTGGCCCAGGCCTCTAAGTAACCATGGGAGGCCGGAGCTATACCGAGATCATCTTGAATCTCCTTGTAAATATTTACAAGAGACGGGGGAGGAGGAATGTTTTTTTTTACGGAAAAGCACAGTCCGTGGGCCTGTCTCGGCCCATGGTAAGGATCTTGTCCAAGGATAACTGCTTTAACGCTTTTCAAAGGAGTCAGGTTAAAAGAAGTAAATATCTCGCTTCCGTGAGGATAGATGATCTTACCCAAAGATAACTCTCCGGAAAGAAAGAACTTCAATTTTACCATGTAGTCCTTTTCAAACTCAGGGCCTAAATGTTCACACCAGTCACCGGGAAGATTGGGAACTTTGGTCATTGCAAAGACAATGATATTTTTTTACGAAGTGACAGTCAAGAGAAACATTTTTAAAGTTTAAGCAGGGAAAAATTTATTGTTATGTCATGAAAACTATCTTCATTACTGAAACAGTTTTCAAGGTATATCTCTTCTGCCTCTTTATCCACTTCAAGATTGCATTTGATTGTTTTGGCCAAACCGTAAACAACAGCGAGAAATGTGATACGAGGCCTAGGTCTTGTTATATGTTCCCAAATTTTTGGATTAAAAACTTTTACGATTGTTCCTTCTTGATAATCTATAGAAAGTTCATTTACATTATTGAATACGTTAGAAGTTTCATCAACGGCCCATGCCAATTTGTCGTGGTTCACGACAAACCCATTTATTTTTGTCGATTGGGCATTAACGCCAATGAACCATCCTATTGTTAGGTCATTAAAACTATCTTCATTACTGAAACAGTTTTCAAGGTATATCTCTTCTGCCTCTTTATCAACTTCAAGATTGCATTTGATTGTTTGGGCCAAACCGTCAACAACAGCGTGAAATGTGATACGAGGCCTAGGTCTTGTTATATGTTCCCAAATTTTTGGATTAAAAACTTTTGCGATTATTCCTTCTCGATAATCTATAGAAAGTTCATTTACATTATTGAATACGTTAGAAGTTTCATCAATGGCCCATGCCAATTGGTCGTGGTTCACGACAAACCCATTTATTTTTGTCGATTGGGCATTAACGCCAATGAACCATCCTATAGAAAATAAAAGAACACCACACTTTGAAAAATTCATGTTTTCTCCTTTGTTATTGATATTTAGGTAACACTTCCTTCTTAAGGAATTTATACTACTTTATAATTTTATAATATGCCAAAGAAATCAATATATATCCAAGAAAAACGATAGGCCTCTTGGCGAACTTCTTACATTGAAACCGTTATTGCAATGCATCAATAAGGGTGCCTACTTGATCGAGCGTATTAAAGACGTGGAAAGACAAGCGTAAATTTCCCTGACGAATGGAAACATCAATATTGTGTTTTTTCAACGTGTTTACAAGTTTTGAACTATCGATACCTTTAGATTTTAAGCAAATAATATTTCCCATATGGGACGTGGGTGTTATCAAATCGTATTTTTCCTTGGGATAATGTTCCAAAAAGCTATCTCGGATATGGGCATTGTGTTTTTGAATATTGTCTAATCCCACTTCCTGTAAAAACTCAATCCCTGCTTCCAAGCAACTCATGGCCAACATATTAGGGGTTTGGCCGCGATCATACTTTCTGGCCCCGGAAATCGTCTTTGTAGTGTAATTTAAAAGGTGATCCATATCATAAAACTTTGGAGTTACAAGCCAGTTCCCCCCTCTGTACTCAATCGTTTCCCAGGCCTTTTTTGAAAAATATCCAAAAGCATGTCCATAAGGCCCAAGAAGCCACTTATAAGAGGAAATTACAGCAACATCTAAAATATCTATCTCTTGGAGAGTAAAAGCGATTCCTCCAAAGGACTGGGTAGCATCTACAATGAAAAAGACTCCTCTCTCGCGGAGGTATTTGCCCACAGACAAGAGATCAGTTTTTTTTCCTGTATTGAAGGCAACATGGGAAACGATAAAGATTTTTGTTTTATTTGGAAGGTGTTTATCGAGCCACGAAGGTGTCAAAACAAGGTCATTTTCCATATCGAGAAGACGAAAATCAATACCTCTTGTCTGAGAGGCCCTCATCCAAGGAAGAATATTAGAAGGATACTCTAAATTAAGGGAACAAACGATATCGCCTTTTTCCAAGGGATATCCGTTGGCCACGATAGAAACCACATCGCTTGACGATGTCGAGTGAGTAATGCATTCGGAGGAAACACCTAAGAGTTGGGCCATACCGACACGAACACGCTCAGAGATAGATATCCAATCGTTATGATCAAAAAATGAAGGGTCTAGCTCTTTTTCTAAGGCATCTAAGACCCTTTTTCTAGCACGTAAAGGGCCGGGGCCTAAATAGGCCGAGTTAAAATAGATGCTCTTGAGATGACCGTATTCTCGACGAACCTTCTCTTCAATAGCTGAATTGTAAAAAGGCACTCTATTCCACCCTTGCAGGAGATTCTATTTCTCCGGATTTTGCTCTGGAATCTTGAGTTTTATCCAAACCGCTAGAGTCAACCGGAGTAGGAACGGGGTCTGTATTTAAAGGCCGCACCATAGGGGTCTCTTCATCTAAAAGAGAACGGGTGGCATTAATACTTTGTAGCTTGGCCAAAAAAATAGAATTTCCCATGAAAATGATAGAGAGAACAATAGTGATCTTGGTAAAGATGTTGCCCTTTTGGGCCCCGGTAAAAACCGCATCGCTCGCTCCACCGCCAATAAATCCCACTTCGGCACCCTTTCCAAACTGGAGAAGCACTACCACAATTAAAAGAACGGAGATAATTCCGTGAAAGATCATAAGCGTTGTCGTCATAATTATATCCTTTTATTCCGTTTATTCCGTGTTTTTATACATGGTATTTACCTAAAATTCCTTAAATTTGCAAGCTCCTAGGTCCGTTTTTTTTTTCTTTGTTCTTACACGACCAGTCAAACCAAGCTACCCACTAGAGAACTCCATTCGTATTGACAAAGACTGTTTAAAGGCCTTTAATATAATTTAGAAAAACAAGTATTTTAGGAAATCATCATTTCTATGATCCTCAACATAAGTAGGGGAGTCGATCTTCCCATTTCCGGAAGACCTGAACAGAGGATCATGGCAAAAAAAGATGTCAGTAGGGTTGCTTTAATAGGACCGGATTATATAGGTATGCGGCCTACAATGAAAGTACAAGTCGGAGACACCGTCAGCATCGGCGATCCTCTATTTGAATGTAAAAAAACTCCGGGAGTCCTCTACACATCCATTGCCGCAGGCAAAATTACGGCCGTTAAGAGAGGAGAAAAGAGGGCCTTTCAAACAATTGAGATAGAAATCTCTCACCAAAAGGAATCCCATCGAGAATTTAAGCACTATAAAGGGCCGAACCTTGAAAATCTCAATCGAGAAGATATCGTCAATTTAATGGTAGAATCCGGTCTCTGGACATCCTTGAGGACAAGACCATTCTCTAAAGTCCCTCCTATTGACTCGACACCTCATTCTATCTTTATTACGGCCATAGATACAAATCCCCTCAGTATTAATCCGGACATTGTTATTTCCCATCACCCAAAGGATTTTAAATCAGGGGTGAAAGTTCTTATGCAATTAACAGAGGGAAACATCAATATAGTTAAAACAAAAAAAACTCAAGTACACATTCCTTACAAAACCCGAGTTCAGGTCCATAATTTTTCAGGAATTCACCCTGCGGGAAACGTGGGAACACATATCCATTTTATTGACCCGGTTTCCCTAAAAAAATGTGTTTGGCATTTGAATTATCAAGACGTTATCGCCCTTGGGAAGCTTTTTACTACAGGAAAACTTTTTCTAGAAAGGATTATTTCTTTGGCCGGACCGAAGGCCCTTGTCCCAAAAATTGTTAGTACAAGATTAGGGGCCTCACTGGATGAACTCACCACAAGTGAAGTACGCCGTAGTGATGATGTTCGCATTGTCTCCGGTTCCGTCTTTAATGGAAGACAAAGAGATGAAGTCTTCCGTTATCTCGGTCGCTATCACCATCAAGTGACTCTTCTTTCTGAAGGCCGAGAGAGAGAATTTCTCGGTTGGCTTTCTCTTGGATTTGAAAAATTTTCCATCAAAAATATTTATATTTCAAAACTGTTTCCGAGAAAAAGATTTCCCTTCACCACCAATACTCACGGAAGTCTTCGGGCCATGCTACCTATTGGAAGTTACGAATCTATTATGCCGCTTGATATTTTGCCTACACAACTACTCCGGGCCTTGGCCTCGAAAGATACGGACACGGCATGCGACCTCGGTCTTTTAGAACTAGATGAAGAAGACCTCGCTCTTTGCACTTTTGTCTCTCCAAGCAAGATTGACTACGGACATCTATTACGAGAGAGTTTAGAGCAAGTTGAAAAGGAGATGTAATTGAAATTCCTGAAAGATTTTTTAGGCCGTAGCGAGGTTATCTTTAAAGATAAGCATTGGGCAAAGTTTTACCCTATCTATGAAATGATTGATACGTTCACCTATACACCTTTAAGTGTCACAAGGGGAAGAGTTCATATTCGGGACGGTATTGACCTCAAAAAGGTCATGAGTATCGTAGGACTTGCCCTCATCCCTTGCCTTCTCATGGCCTGTCTTAATACGGGTTTTCAAATCAACTCGATTCTAGAAACAACCGAGGGCGCTCCTTTAAATTGGAGAATTCGGGCCCTCTCGATTTTAGGATTAAAACCCGATCCACTAAGTTTACTATCAAATTTTCTTCACGGTCTTTTTTATTTCCTTCCTATTTTTTTAGTTACTCAAATTGCAGGAGGAATCTGCGAAGTTATTTTTGCCGTTGTAAGAAAACATGAAATCAATGAGGGATTTTTTGTCACTGGAATCCTCTACCCTCTCACCTTACCTCCTAATCTCCCCCTATGGCAGGTGGCCTTAGGAATCATTTTCGGTGTAGTTATAGGAAAGGAAATTTTTGGAGGTACGGGAAAGAATTTTCTCAATCCGGCACTAACGGGAAGGGCCTTCCTCTACTTTGCCTATCCCGGAGAAATTTCCGGAAACGGTGTTTGGGTGGCCGTTGACGGTTACACTCAGGCCACGCCTCTTGCTTTGGGGGCCTCGTCGGGCCTTATCTCTATAAAGGAATCCTATTCTTGGTTGGATTCCTTTATAGGCCTTATTCCCGGTTCTCTTGGAGAAACCTCAACATTGGCCTGTCTGATCGGGGCCGTATTCCTCATCAAAACCGGCATCGGGTCTTGGAGAATTATGATAAGCGTCGCCGGAGGAATGACCTTGTTCTCTCTCCTTCTCTATCTCGTAGGGAGCGAAACCAACCCTATGTTCTCCCTTCCTCCACATTGGCACCTTGTTCTTGGAGGGTTTGCTTTTGGCACGGTTTTTATGGCCACGGACCCTATAAGCGGTGCCATGACATTGACGGGACAATATTTTTATGGAGCACTTATCGGCATCATGAGTGTTCTCATTCGAACCCTCAATCCGGCCTTTCCCGAGGGTATGATGTTGGCCATTCTCTTTGCCAATTGCTTTGCCCCCTTAATTGATTACTTTGTTGTTCAATCTCATATTAAAAGAAGAGAGTTGAGAACGAGAATACCGTGAAAAACGACACCACCTTAAAAACCTTCATTGTGGCCTTGCTACTCTGTCTTGTCTGTTCTATCATTGTCTCCTCTGCGGCCGTAGGCCTGAGAGAGAGACAGCGGGAAAATAAAAAGCTCTACGAAAAAAAGAACCTCCTTCTCGTTGCAGGCCTCTTAGAAGGCCCTCACGCCTCTAGATCAACTATTCTCCAGGCCTATGAATCCATAGAGACAAAGGTTATAGATTTTGAAACGGGTGAATACGCCTCCCACATAGACTCTGAGACCTACGATCAAGAAAAGTCCTCAAAAAATTCGGCCAAAAATTACAACATCGACTTCAAGAAAGATATTGCGGGAATAAAGACTCGGGCCCGCTACGGAAAGGTTTATCTTATCAAAGACAACGGGGAATTATCTATGATCGTCATTCCCGTTAAAGGCAAGGGGCTGTGGTCGACACTCTACGGACTTTTGGCCCTTCAAAAGGATGCCAACACCGTCTACGGTATCCGTTTTTTTCAGCACGGAGAAACCCCGGGACTCGGAGGAGAGATTGAAAACCCCAACTGGCAATCCCTTTGGAAGGGGAAAAAAATTTTCAATGACTTGGGCGAACCTACTTTTAGAGTCGTCAAAGGTACTGCAAGGGAACCTATGCTCCAACACAAAATTGACGGCCTTACAGGTGCTACAATAACTTCTGACGGTGTAGAAAACCTCATCAATTACTGGCATGATTACGGCCAATATGGAGCTTTTCTCAAAAGGCTTAGAGAGGAAAACCATGAACATTAAAAAGACGCTTTTTGATCCTCTCTTTAGCAATAATCCCATTGCTCTTCAAATTCTCGGTATTTGTTCGGCCCTTGCCGTGACCACAAAAATGGAACCTGTTATCGTCATGTCTGCGGCCGTGATTCTCGTTACGGGTTTTTCCGGCCTTTTTGTCTCTCTTATCAGAAATCACATTCCCTCATCTATTAGAATCATTGTGATGATGACTATCATCGCTTCTCTTGTCATCGTTACCGACCAAGTTCTCCAGGCCTTTTTCTACGATACGGCCAAGAGTATGTCCGTCTATATAGGACTTATCATCACTAACTGTATTGTCATGGGCAGGGCCGAGGCCTACGCCTCTAAGAACAGGCCTTTGATGAGTTTTCTCGACGGCATTGGAAACGGGTTGGGTTACGCCATCGTTCTCATTTTTGTGGGGATTTTTCGAGAACTCTTCGGTTCCGGAAAACTCTTTGGCCTAACCGTTCTTCCTCTTACTACGGAAGGGGGATGGTATCAGGGCAACGGACTCGCTCTTTTGCCTCCAAGTGCTTTTTTTCTCATTGGAATCTTTATTTGGATTTTGAGAACATGGAAAAAGGATCAGGTGGAGAAATAAGCTATGGAGCATTATCTTAGTCTTTTTATCAAGGCCGTCTTTATAGAGAACTTGGCCTTGGCCTTTTTCCTCGGTATGTGTACGTTTTTGGCCGTTTCTAAACAGGTAAAAACGGCCATAGGCCTTGGTATTGCCGTCATTGTCGTTCAAACACTGACGATTCCCCTCAACAACCTTCTCTACAGATTTTTATTGAGAGAAGGGGCCCTCTCTTGGGCCGGTCTTCCTACAGTAGACCTTTCCTTTCTCGGGTTGATTTCTTACATCGGCGTCATCGCGGCCATGGTACAAATCTTAGAAATGACCCTTGATAAATACGTCCCTGCGCTCTACAACGCCCTAGGGATTTTTCTACCACTAATTACCGTCAACTGTGCCATCCTCGGCGGGTCACTTTTCATGGTAGAGCGAGATTATAATTTTTTGGAATCTCTCGTTTACGGATTCGGTTCCGGTGTAGGATGGGCCTTGGCCATTGCGGCCTTGGCAGGTATTAGAGAGAAAATGAAGTATAGTGATGTACCGGAGGGACTGAGGGGACTGGGGATTACATTTATCACGGTAGGACTTATGGCCTTGGGGTTTCTCTCTTTCTCGGGAATTAAACTTTAATGAACGAGATACTTCTTAGCGTAACAATGTTTACGGCCGTTATCCTTCTCTTGGTGACGATAATACTTTTGGCCAAGGCCCGACTAACGAGTGGAGGAACCCTACACCTTAGCATCAACGACAAAAAGCATATAGACGTTCCCTCCGGAGGGAAATTACTCAATATTCTCGCCGATCAAGGACTTTTTGTCTCTTCGGCCTGTGGCGGTGGGGGCACTTGTGGACAGTGTCGAGTAAAAGTACTTGAAGGAGGGGGAAGTATTTTGCCGACGGAACTCTCCCTTATTACCAAGCGAGAATCCCGTGAGGGTGAACGCCTCTCCTGCCAGGTAACTTGTAAACGGGATATGAAAATCCATATTCCCGAAGAGGTTTTCGGTATAAAAAAATGGAATTGCAAAGTGCACTCAAACTACAATGTGGCCACATTTATTAAGGAGCTTATCCTCGATCTTCCTCAAGGAGAAGAGGTTCCCTTTAGGGCCGGCGGATTTATTCAAATAGAAAGACCTCCGGAACTCTTCATCGACTACAAAAATTTTGATGTCGAAACGGAGTACAAAGAAGATTGGGATAAATTTAAACTCTGGGATTACAAATCATACGTTCCGGAACAAACAATCAGGGCCTACTCCATGGCCAATTATCCCGAAGAAAAGGGCCTTATTATGCTCAATGTACGCATAGCTTCTCCTCCTCCTCGCACTCCTAACGTCCCACCGGGAAAAATGTCGAGTTACATTTTTGATTTAAAGAAAGATGATAGCGTCACGATTTCCGGGCCTTTTGGAGAATTCTTTGCCAGAGATACCGATAAAGAGATGATCTTTGTCGGAGGCGGTGCAGGGATGGCCCCCATGAGGTCTCATCTCTTCGATCAACTGAGGAGAATCAAGACAAAGAGAAAGATTACCTTTTGGTATGGGGCCAGATCAAAAAGAGAAATATTTTATACGGAAGACTTTGATACATTGACCAAAGAAAATGACAACTTCTCTTGGTATACGGCCCTTAGTGAACCTCTAAAAGAGGATCAATGGAACGGGTTTACCGGTTTCATCCACAATGTCCTTTTAGAAAACTACCTTAAAGATCACCCCAACCCGGAAGACTGTGAATACTATATTTGCGGCCCTCCCATAATGAATACTTGTGTCATTGATATGCTCATCTCCTTAGGAGTTGAACGAGAGGACATTATGTTCGACGATTTCGGAGGTTAGAGAATGCTAGGATACTTGGCCCTCCTCTTTCTCCTTTGCTCCTGCACAAACAGAGGAGAGCGCAGGGCCGTCTTCGGCCGAACGATGGGAACTTCCTACAATATCAAATACATTCCACCTCAACGTTTCTCTCTCTCCCATAAACATGTAGAAAACAAGATAGACTCACTTTTGACCTCTATCAACCGAGAGATGTCCACCTATGATCCGGAATCGGTGATCTCTCGCTTTAACGCCCTTAGAACAACAGAGCATTGGTACCCTATTCCCAAGGGTTTTTTTACCGTTCTCACCCAGGCCCTGCAGTTGGCAAATTTTACCGAAGGGGCCTTTGACCCGACGCTAGGGCCTCTAATCAATTTGTGGGGATTCGGCCCTCGAGGAAAGAAACAAGTTCCCGATGAAAAGGAAATTGCAAGAACTCGATCTTTTACGGGGTATAAAAAGATCGAAATTAACGAAAAGAAAAAGGCCATAAGAAAAAAGCACCCCCGGCTTTACCTTGACCTTTCGGCCATAGCTAAAGGATGGGCCGTAGACGAAGTAGGACGTCTCTTAGAATCCTTGGGCCTTCAAGAATATATGGTGGAAATAGGCGGTGAAGTGAAATTTAAGGGCCTTCGCTCTTGGCGCATAGGGGTCGTTCAACCAAGAAAACGAAGCACGATAACAAAGATTTTACAATTTAAAACCGGTGGTGCTTTCGCAACATCGGGAAACTATCACAACAATTTTACGAAAGAGGGAAAAACCTATGCTCATATTATCGACAACAAAACGGGAAGGGCCGTCCACTATTCTCTAATGAGTATAACGATTTTTAGGGCCGATGGAAATTGTATGAGGGCCGATGCCTTGGCCACCGCCTTAATGGCGATGGGCCTTTCCAAGGCCAAAAGTTTTGCCGAAAAGCATGCACTTGCGGCCTACTTTGTTTACAAAGACCAAAACGACAGACTCCGGGAATTTACCACACCCCTCTTAGATAGGATTATCAAGGAGAACCTGTGACGGAATTTATTACGGCCTTTGGATTAGCATTTCTTTTCTTCATAACGGCCGTCTTTCTTATGGCCGTTGGTGCGATATTCAAAAAAACAATTCTCCAAGGTTCCTGTGGAGGACTTGGAAAAATTCTCGGTACCAAATGTTTTTTTTGCACAAAAAAGCACAAATGTCCAAAATCCCCGAACTTTGAGAGACTCTTTTTACTACAGTACGGTCTTTCATTTTAACCTTAGAATCAGTTAAGGTGATGTTTTCATTGTTAGCACCAACTTTTCAACATCGTCTCTATAAGATGTAAATCCCTCTAGTAATGCGACATCTCCGGGAGTTTGAGATTCTGCATCTTTTGCATTGAGGTCGGCACCCATAAATACAAGATAGGCCCCAACATAGACATGCCCCATTGATGCCGCTAGATGAAGAGGTGTTAGGTCACTATCATGATCAATAGCATTGATATTCGCTCCGGCATCAACAAGAACCCTAATTAAAGGATAATTTCCCATCATTGCAGCAAGATGCAGAGGAGTTATTCCAAATGAATAGATGTTTAGATTTGTTTCCTCAAGGGATAATATCTTTTCGGCCATAATGGCAGACGATTCAAAAATGGGCACTGCTTCGTCAGTAGATAATATCTCTCTTACAGTAGCAATAGGTAATTCAAAGAAAGGTACAGCGTTTTGAGGTGTAGATGAACTTGCACCTTCTTCTATGTATTTGATGTATAACCTTTCAGCTGCTCCAATAGCAACTTGATGTAAAGGAGACATTCCCTCTGCACTCAAAACATTGGGATTGAGATCGGGATGGATCAATAAAGAATCCAATTCCGTTAGGTCTCCGGACATAGCAACTCGGTGCAAGGCCGATAGGCCTGTTACATCGAGAGCGTTAATATCATTTTCCGGCGTTGGTGTAACTTCGGGGTTTGGAGTTACTTCTGCATCCGAGGTTTCTACTTCAGGTGTTGGCGTAGACTCAGAAGGTGATGTTTTCATTGTTAGCACCAACTTTTCAACATCGTCTCTATAAGATGTAAATCCCTCTTCTAATGCAACATCTCCGGGAGTTAGAGATCCTGCATCTTTTGCATTGAGGTCGGCACCCATAAATACAAGATAGGCCCCAATGTTGACATTCCCCATTGATGCCGCCATATGAAGAAGTGTTGTGCCGGACAAGGCCTCATTGACATTAGCTCCGGCCTCAACAAGTGCCTCAACGGAAGGAAAACTCTCCGCTGTAACGGCCATAACAAGAGGAGTTGCACCATGGAATGTAGCATCTTTATCGGCACCGGCATCAATAAGAATCGTGATTGCAGGATAATTTCCTACACTTACGGCCAGATGGAGAGGGGTTACTCCCTCTGATGATTGAATATTCGGATCGATTCCGTTAAAAGACAATAGTTTTTTCATAATAGAAACAGATGATTCATCAAATTGAGGTTCTTGATAGACCCCTAATACAACGGCCATATGGAGAGGAGCAATGCCATCTGCCGTTCCACTCAAAATATTGGGATCAAGGTTGGGATTGGCCAATAGAGAATCTAATTCTACCATATTACTGCTGAAAACAGCTCGATGGAGGGCCGATAGTCCTGTTTCATCGAGAGCGTTAATATCATTTTCCGGCGTCGGTGTAACTTCGGGGTTTGGAGTTACTTCTACATCTGAAACTTCTGCTTCAGAAATCGGCGTATCCTCTTCGGGTTCGGGAGAGGGAATTTCTACTTCAAGTTCGGGTATAACCATTAGAATTGGAGTTGGAGTTGGAGTTGGAGTTGGAGTTGCTTTGGGAATTGATATGATCTCCGGATGAATAATGTTCCGGTGCTCTAAATCAGAAAAAGATAAGGCCCCTTCTGACACTAAATAAGCGTACAGGGCCGTATTGGCATCTTCCAAGGCCCAATCAAGGGCCGTCATAGACCCAAAAACGGGATCGTTTTCGTATTGATTAATATCCAACGTATTACTTGAGTGGTCGATGAGAAGAGATATTATTGGTAAATTGTGTCGGTGAATAGCATAGAAAAAATTTGAATGACCGTTAATAGAACCTACATTAATGTTTGCTCCCACCAAAAGGAGTAAGGCCGCTAAAGCGGAATTTTCTTGTTCTATGGCCATGGATAAGGCCGATCGTCCCGTGGCATCGACAATATCGAGAAAACGACTTAATAATGGGTCTAAATCTACTGAATTTATCAAATCTAAAACTAATTGTGAATTTTCTTTTCTGACAGCATGAAGGAGAACACTGTCATGAGATTCATCAAGAGCAAATAAAGGGTTTACCCCTGCCCTTAAGAGGGCCTGAATGACTTTGTCGTTATCTGAATTAACGGCCAATGATAAGGGTGTTTGATCCACACGATTAGCTCTATTGAGATGCTCTATCGGTATATTGGGCAAAAGCCATTTTATTAAATGCGCTTTTTTTGTATCTTCGGCCACATAGTGTAAGTAACTATTTGCTCCACCATGTAGGGCCTGTATATCAGCACCTTTGTCGATTAAAAAAGCAACGGACTCTTCGTTACCAAAACTTACGGCCCAAAAAAGGGGAGTTCTACCCAAGATGTCTCTTTCATCGATATCCACATCGGGATTATTGTCAAAATAAGAGACCAAGGCCATAATGTCGTTTGTACGGACGGCATCGAAAAGGTTTTCTCCTAAAATGGAATTCCCCGAGAACATGAAGAAAAGGGTCGAAAAAACTAATATTCCCTTTCTTCTCTTAAAATTTGACATAAAAATCTCCTTTTGTTTTATAAACACTCTTGAATTCAAGACTCATTTAAAGACCCATTTATGATGTTATAGCGGTTCTTTTGAGAACGGCAAGAAAAAATTTCTAAATTCCCAATTTGCTCAAATCTATCATAACTGACTTCTTTGATTTATAGGATAACCGAGAAAAGAAGTCATTTACAATACACAAATTATTTCAAAGACCCCTCTTTGGCCTTGATCTCGGTATTTTCGTTTCCTAGGCACTCTCCCTTGATACACTGGAGGGAGTTGTCTCTTAGTTGGTAGTAGCTCATACGATGCTCTTCAAGAAGGACACCGCTTCCAACGACGGAAAAAACAGGGCCGCCCTCTTTTTGCTCATTGTTGTCATAAAACATATGGCCCAGTCGTTTTAAGTAATAGAATTTATCTTTTTTGTCATCTCTTAGAAAATAGTGCATAAATACATTGTCGGTAGATTGGAATTCCGTAAGTGCATAAATTCTAAACGTGTGATCTCGGTAAAAGCGGCATTGCAAAAAAGGAAAATGAGACTTAGAAATAACGGAACTAGCAACTTCTAAATTAAAAATATCACTGTTGAGTTTAAGTTTTACGTTATACTGTGATCCACCTTGTTTCAATCCATACTTAATATAAAAAGGAAGTTGTTTGTTTTTTGTCCCGGGATTACCCTTGGGGAAGACTTGACAAGGATGACATATTTCTTTTTTGTTAAAATCTTCAAAACTACAAGACTTGCAAACGTTATTTCGAACATTATCCAAAGGTGTTAAGCGCATCTTTAATCCATTATTAGAACCGTTAGCAGAATAAGAGAGCAATGGAATAAAAAAAACAAGAAGAAAGTAGAGCATTTGAAACATCTATTCCCTCATTTGGCCACAAAAAAATATTAACACAAAGAAGTCGCTCCGGTAAGTTTCGGCAAAATGCTTCCTTAAATATTTGACAAATATAATCTATAGAGAGTTAGAAATATCTGCTAACGGCGTGGCCTAGGCCGTCTGTTTCCTTTTTTTTCTTGAATATCCTTAGTCGTCCAAGATGCTAGTTTTTCCTTTACCTCTCGAAGTTCATCAATGAGTTTACGTTTAATCAGTAGTGGAGATTGAGAGATTTTTGAGTATTCAGAAAGTTTTTTTTTATCATCTTTGATCCTAACTTCTCTATTTTGAACCTCTTCTTTTGTTATTCTATAAATAGGCATATCTGCAAGGTAGTCGTAATAGGTATACTTTTTTTCTTTCAGATATTCAATAAAGGATTGTCTGTTTTTTTGTTTTGTAGCGGCCGTATATTCTTTGTTTTTGATAAACAGGATGATTTCATTATTTTTCTTTATAGCACTTTTTAAATTATTAGATCTAAGAACATAGCGTGTTTTAATAACTTTAAGTCTCTGTTCGGCAAAGATTTCAATGATTTCTTCGGGCCGATAAAAAATTTTTACACCTCTTTCGCTAATAAGTGTATAGTTTGGAGTCAGAGAAGTTGAAAACTTCATCGTGCTTTTTACTTCTTCAAGACTCGGACGTTGTCCTCTTTTGAAAATGAGTTCAATATTAATAGTGTTCCCTACGGAAGAATCAACAAAATCTTTAATGTAATCTTTCTCAATATATTTATTGAGATATTTATAAATCTTTTGAGCATCATATCCTCGGGGAAGCTCCGTAATATAAACGACACCTTTTTTTTCCTCAAATATCATAGGAAAGATATAGCGACCTTTGTCTTTGTCTTTTTCTATTTTCCCTCGATAGTTTTTTATATAAGGGTTAAGTTTTTTTGTTTTTCCCGTTTCAAGATAATGGATAAGAGATTTACAGATATCTTCGTGATGAAAACTTGGAATCACGGAAGAAAAGCCCGTTCCGATGCCTTCTGCTCCATTGAGAAGCATAATGGGAAGTTTAGGTAACAATCCTAAAGGTTCCATGACTGTTTCGTCGTAGTTGGGAACCATTTCCACTTGATCCATATCATCGAAAAGAAGATATTCGGCCATTTTCCCGAGTTTACATTCAATATATCTTCCGGCCGCCGAAGATGTTTCCATTCTTTCACCGAAATAACCTTTCTTATCAAGCAGAGGGTAATTATTGGAAAACGTATAGTCTTGGGCCAAATTGACGATAGTCGATTCGATAGAGGCCGGCCCATGAGGGTGGAGTGTAAGAACCAGTCCCGTTGCGGCCGTGACTTTAATGAGTCCTTTGGATTGATTTTTGTAGAGAGTGAATAAAATTCGTCGTTGACCGGGTTTAAGTCCATCTTGAAGATAGGGAATGGCCCTATCCATTAGAGTATAAATCTGATAAGTTCGGTATTCGTCCCGAACAATTTTTGCGAGAGGAATAGATTGAAGAGAGTGCAAAGAATTTATTTCTTCAGTCATTTATTTCTTTCCGAAGATTCGTCAAGGAGAAGGTCTTTCCTCTTACTTGTATCTTTACCGAAACATACATCTAACATTTCTTGTGCATCTTGTTTATTATTAATTTTTATTTGTGTATAGGATTCTCTTTGCATGACATATTTCCAGGCCTCTTGTGACATTTCTCCCAATCCTTTATTGCGATGGATAGCTTTAATAGGAATTTCTCGGTTTTTTAAGGCCTCCAGTTCATTCTGCGTTTCTGCGTAAAGTGTTTCTTTTAGTGTTACGACTTCAAAAAGCGGGGCCTTTGCTATTTGAACGACCCCTTGTTGAAAAAGCTCAGGCCAAAACCGGTAGAAAAAATTTGTTAAAAGCGTATTGATATGCCCACCGTCAACATCTGAATCTGAGAGAAAGACAATTTTTGAGTAACGTAGACTTTCAAGAGGGGCCTCTTGTCCTATGACAAGACCGATAGAGGCCATAATATTGGAAAACTCGTCGTTGGCCGTAATATCCTTTAAGGTTGCTTGGGAAACATTCATTGGTTTTCCTTTTAAAGCGATGCCTCCCTGGTAAAGTTTATCTCTGGCGGAACGCAGACCTCCTATGGCCGAATCACCTTCACAGATAAAAAGAGTACATTTGTGTCGGAGTTTTCTCTCATTGGCATCCAAGAGTTTTTCTACACGTTGTTTCTTTTGTTTTTTTGATTTTCTTGTAGCATCTTTAAGTTCTTGGAAGCGATGACGAGACTTGGCCTTTTCCAAAACTTGATTGAGATATTCTTTATTCTTTCTGAGAAGCTTTTCCATCCCTTTGGCCATTAAACTTTCAATGGCCTTTTCTAATTGGGGGTCTCGTACAAGTTTTCTTTTTGTTTGGGATTCAAATCGGGGATTGGGCATGGTAATCCCTAGAACAAAAGTTAGCCCTGTAAGAATATCATTGTCGATAACGGATACATGTTCCTTTTTTACCTGCCGTTCTAATTTACTTTTAACAGCGTTAATAAAAATTCTTCTGGCCCTATCTTGGTGAAATCCTCCGTCGAAAGTTGGTGTAGAGTTCACAAAAGAGATAAACTTTTCTCTCTCTTCATTGGCCAAATCAATAACAAGAGAGAGGGAAAAATCGATACGGCCTTTAACTTTTTTACCTTTCACATTAGTTATTTCATAAATAAATTTATCTTCACTAATAAGTTCGGCCTTATCTTTGCCGAATCTCTGTGCCAATGTATAGAGGCCTTTTTTATAGAGGTATTTTTCCTTATTAAAAGTAAACATAAGTCCCGGATTGTTATAGGCCAAATCGATGATTCTTTTTCTCAAAAGGTTTTCACTGATGAAATGATTTTTATACACCTCTTTGGCCAAGGAGAGTTCGACAGTGACACCGGAACTACCTTTAAAGGATTTGCGCTTTGTTTTTTTCTTCTTCAAGGCCCCATCGATAAATACTATAGTTTGTTCCGTCTTAGAGTTATAATGGCGTACGGTAACCTTAAAGTAATCGCTAGTTAGACAAGTTGCCGCTGCTCCAAGGCCGTTTTGTCCAAGTGTGCGATAAAGGAATCCCTTTTCATCAATTTCTTCATCTTTAAACTTAGACCCCGTTCTAAACTCTGTATAAACTTGCTCAATTTTATTGAGGGGAAAACCAATACCGTTATCGGCAATAGTAATGACCTCTCCACTCTCTGATAGCGTCGTGCGGATTTCCGTGACATGTCCTCGATAATATTCATCAATACAATTGTCGAGAATTTCTTCAATGGCCTTACTCTTGGCCTGATGGAATTTAACCGTCTTAAATTCTAAAGAATTTTCTTCATAGACATAAGTTTCGAGGTCTTCAATATCATTGCTACCAAAAACAAGGGTGATTCTGTTCCGACAGTGCCATCTTTGGTCTTTGCTTTCGATAATTGCATCTTTTGCTTTCCCCTTTCTTTTGACAGATGGCATTTCACTCATAAGGTGTAGAATATGGCCCTAGAAAAGAATCGAAAAGGAGCGGAGCAGCATAAAGATAACGTGTTCCAGTTATTCCCGTTTTGACATTTTTGCCTATAAATGAAGAAATCTTTTTCGTACTGACACATAGCGCGAACCGCACTGCTCCATGGAAAAATAAATAAAGATTTGCGTTGCATTAGGCCTGTTCAAAGAAGTATTTTTCTGTTCTTATGTTATTGATGAGGACAATAACGGGACTTCATGAGAAATTGTTTTCCGGTATTTCTAAAGAATTTCAGAAAATACCGGATAAGAGATACAGGAATAAAAGCATTGCTCAAGAAGACGCACTCATGAGTATGTTGGGTGTGTTTGCTTTAAAATATCCTTCCTTATTAAAGCTTGAAGAAACTAGGGCCAACGATGATACGTCAAGAAATTTTAAATCACTTTTCAGAGTTACTAAAATCCCTTCGGATACACAAACACGGGAAATACTCGACGAAATTGCTCCGAAGGACTTACAACCTTTGTTTAAATTTCTCTTCAGCTATCTTCAACGCAACAAAAGTCTTAAAGAGTTTGAAATTGGGCGTAAAGAAGAGAGACGGCCTTCTTATCTTGTTGCAATAGATGGCACCCAATATTTTTCATCTAATAAGATTCATTGCAATTCTTGCATGGTTAAACATCATAGGAATGGTTCTACAACTTATTATCATCAAATTATCTCGGCGGTGCTAGTGCATCCGGCAAAGGGTGAAGTTATCCCTATTGGAGTTGAAGGGATTCGCAATAGTGACGGTAGCAAAAAAAATGATTGTGAATATAATGCGGCGAAAAGATTGATTAAGCGTCTTAGAAGGGATTATCCCAAGTTAAACATGGTTATTTGCGGAGACGCTCTTTATGCGAGAGGAGACCTTATTGATTATCTTCGGTCTCACAAGAGGTCTTACATACTCAATGTCAAAGCTAAGGGCAATAGGAAGCTCTTTAGTTTTGTAGAGGATCGAGAATATCGCCAAGAAGAGAACCAACTCAAGGACAAGGAACCCCCTATTGTCTCTTACGAGAGTCATGAGGAGATAGGTGATAAAGTTAAAAAACAACTCTCACATAAATTCCAATATACCAATAATATTCGACTAGATAATTCTTTATTTTCGTCAAAGTTCACTTGTAATTTTTTGGATTATACGGGGACTTGTCATTGGCAAGGTAAGCGAGGTGAAGAAAACGTTAAAAAGCATTTTTCTTGGGTGACGGATATACTCTTAACACATCCTCAATCTTCTATGGATATTTTCGAAGTGATGAGAGGAGGTAGGGCAAGGTGGCATATTGAAAATAATACTTTTAAAGCATTGACCGTTGAAGGATATAATTTTAAACACAACTTTGGGCATGGAAAGAAAAATCTTTCTTATGTAGTTGTTCTCTTAATGATGTTGCAATTTGTCATTGACCAAATGGCACAACTCAAAGATAGAGTTTCTCAGAAGGCCAAATCTTTGTATAAGTCTAAGTCCTCTTTTTATGACGATATTCGTGCGGCCTACAAATTTGCACGCATTAAAAGCTGGCAACATCTGTTTAATTTGTTGATTCGAAAAAGTTATCCTGATACATCCTGAACGAGAATTCTTGGCCAAGAACATTATTAACAGGGAAGATTGAAAGGTATCGGAAGATATCAATAGTCACCTGTGGGGTTCTACTCCCAAAAAAACCTAAAAAATATCGTATAGGCCAATCGATTCTAAGGTCATCAAAGATATGTTCGAGATTTTTACCAAAACTTCTTCAAAAGAAAAACGTGGCCGAAATTTAATGCAAAAATTGAAGAAAAAATTATTAAAGCGAGAAAAACTGAACGTGTTCAAAAATGTTTTTAGAGAAAACTCTGATGCTGTCGGATATATGGATAAAGAGTATCTCTTGAAAAAGAGATCACGGAAAGATTCAAATTCTAAAAATAATATTATGCTACACTACTTTTTTTGAGTCGCCTTCTTTTTATCTTTTTTTATTTCGGCCGTTTTGTTGAAAATAGGGCCTGATTTTAAAACAACAAAAATACGATTTCCCGATTTGACTTTTGTTTCTTTAGGGATATCTTTTCTCGAAACGGTTATTCTGTTGCCATTGTTGCTTAAAAGTACAACATTTTTTGTATCAAATTCGATGATTCTCCCTTCAACAATAGTCTCCGGAGCTATGCCGGCCGACAAAAATAAAGAACACATGAGAGATAGAATAAAAAACATCTTTTTCATAAAATTCTCCTTAATGAATTATCTTGCAATTATATTACCGTTTTTATCTCTAACTTGAGGAATTCTAGCACCGGGGGAATCAATAACCTGGCGTGTTGCAACAGGTTCATGCCATGAAATTTCTTTATCTGCGGCACACTCCGTTGCTGTTGGACAAGAATTGCCCCGGGCCGCCGGGCAAGCAGTATCAGCTGCAAATAATCCACGCTCATCCTCACAAATAACTTTGGCCAAACATATTTTTCTATTACCGCAAGCATTACGAAAGCTTATCATTTTAGGCAGTCCTTCATATGAACAAATAAATCTGGCCTGTGCAGCGGAAGAAGAAGCAGGAGGAGGATAACCCAATGATCCTATAATCTGACCCTGAGGAGCATCGTACACATCTATCTTTGGCACCTGCATCCCTACAGGAAATCCAAAATTTTTAATACTGATCTTATCACCAAATCTCAAGCCAGTTCGTCTCCCAAGCTGCCCCATAACCCACTTATAGTTTGTAATAGTAGCAGAATGGTAGTCACCAATTGTATTATCGGCATTTCGAGGAATTGGAAGTAGTATCTCCCTAGTTGTGCCATTAAGCCTCGTTACAGTTAGTGTCAGGTAGGCAATTCGTGTGTTCCTCTTTATATATCCTCTGCTTATGTTTCCCCGGCCTGTCCCTTTCTGACAATTTATATGCTCACCTGCGTAATCTTCACTACACATCCTTGATCTATTTGAAATGATTCCATCGGCAACACATGAAGAGGTAATACGTTCACATGGATAGGTACTAATTCTGGCAACAGTGGAAAAAGTTGGAAAAAAGCAAATAAAGACTACAGATATTCTAATTCTTTGATTCATCATTTCTCTCCTTAAAAAAGTAGTCTTTATTATTTCATAAAATTTTTGCTCTTTATTATAAAGAGAAAAAATTGCCTGATGGGACGTTGCCAGTGTGACAGGTATAGGTTGAATTAGGGCCACTCTTGCCTTATATGAGGCCCTGAATTCAACTAACAATTGTCGAGAATTTCTTCAATGGCCTTACTCTTGGCCTGATGGAATTTAACCGTCTTAAATTCTAAAGAATTTTCTTCATAGACATAAGTTTCGAGGTCTTCAATATCATTGCTACCAAAAACAAGGGTGATTCTGTTCCGACAGTGCCATCTTTGGTCTTTGCTTTCGATAATTGCATCTTTTGCTTTCCCCTTTCTTTTGACAGATGGCATTTCACTCATAAGGTGTAGAATATGGCCCTAGAAAAGAATCGAAAAGGAGCGGAGCAGCATAAAGATATTGTTCTCATTGAGAAAAGAGTTTGTTAAAAGATATTTTATGTTACCGAGCCTTCTTCTTGACCCACCGGTCTATGCTATTTGCACATCTTTAGAAAAAAACTTTCCCCATATCTCTTTCTCCTTACATGAAATTTATCGTTTTATCTCTCTCCCTCCCAAGAGGAATTTGGGGCATTTTGCTTTCGCCTGTTTTGGTCTTGCAAAAAAATTACAAGACAATCCTACACAATTGGCCGCAACTGTTGTCAAAACCATTAACAGAGAAGAATTCATTAGTATTCAAGCACAAGGCCCTTATATCAACTTTAAAATTAAAAGTAATGACTACTATCACAAAGTTGTTTTACCCATTTGTAATGGATCATTTTTTCAACAGTTGTGTGCCCACGATAACTCTAAGATAATGTTTGAATACTCTCAGCCAAATACCCATAAAATTCTTCACGTAGGCCATATGAGAAATCTTTGCCTTGGAAATGCTCTGGTGCGAATGTATCGGTTTCTGGGACAAAAGGCCCTCGGTGTCACCTATGTAGGAGATGTGGGAACTCATGTGGCCAAGTGTTTGTGGTATATGAAATACCACAAACAAGAACCGCCTCCGGAGAAAGACAAAGGGGTCTGGCTTGGAAAAATTTACGCCAAGGGACATACAAAACTTGAAAATGAAAAGGGCGGCCCATTAGAAGAAAAAAACCGCAGAGAACTCACAATGATTCTCAAACAGCTTCACGATAAAAAGGGAGAATTTTTTGAGCTCTGGAAAGAGTCGAGACAATGGTCCGTAGACATGATGAAAGAGGCCTATGCTTGGGCCGATGTTGATTTTGATCATTGGTTTTTTGAATCTCAAATGGATGCACCTTCACTGACCTTGGCCAAGGAAATGCTTTCTCAAGGGATTCTCAAGAAGGATAAAGGGGCCGTGGGAGCAGACCTTGAAAATGACGGCCTTGGGTTTTGTATTCTTATTAAATCCGACGGAAGTGGATTGTATGCAACGAAAGATGTCTTTTTGGCAAAGAGAAAATTTGAGGAATTTAACATCAAAAAAAATATTATGATTGTTGATAATAGACAAACTCTTTACTTTAAGCAGATTTTTAAAATACTTGAAAAAATGGGATTTGAACAAGCAAAACATTGTTATCATCTTCGATATGAAGTCGTAGAATTGCCCGATGGGGCCATGAGTTCACGAAAAGGTAATATTATTCCTCTTATAAAACTCATTAAAAACATGGAAAACAAAGTAAAGAATGATTACCTTGAAAAATATCGTGAAACTTGGACTAACGATGAAATAAACAAGACGGCCGGAATTGTTGCTGACGGTGCTATTAAATATGGTATGTTACGGATAGATAACAATAGAAAAATTATTTTTGATATGAATGAATGGCTAAAACTCGATGGGGAAACAGGCCCTTACCTTCAATATGTTTATGCCCGCATTTCTTCTCTTTTAAAAAAGCTATCTTTTGATCAATCATCCGTACCAAATTTTTCTATCCTTTCTTCAGATCAAGATATATCCGTTCTCGTTAAGCTTTCTCTTTTTCCCTCCGTTCTTGCCAAGGCCTCAGAAGAATTTAGACCTTCTCTTATGTGTTCCTATCTCTTCGAGCTTGGGCAACTTTTTAACACTTTCTACTCTTCTTGTCCCATCGGCAATGCACCGTCGGAAGACCTTAAACTCTCTCGATTACACCTTGCTTTTGCCGTGGGTATTGTTATGAAAAAAGGCCTTGCTACTCTTGGCATTGAAACACCTGAAAGAATGTAGGGCAAATGGATAAAGACCTCGCTAATAATAATTTTAAAAATGAATTCAAGACTTTTAAAAGCTCCAAAACATAGTACAATAGTAGTCTTGTCGAAAATTTTTTGCATGAAAAATGTGGATATTGCTTTTTAATATGGCCCTGTATGACTTGTAGCGATATCGTGAAACTGGCCTGTGGCAACAAAATGAAAATCAACAACTTAAGAGGCCTTTGGATTTGTATTATACCGCATACTGATTTAAAATCAGGGGATGTATACACAGGAGGGTATTCACATATCAAAAATCACTCAAGAATTAGTTTCAATTTTGTTATCTTTTTCTTTTCTTACGATTTTCTCACATCTATCGGCGCAAACACTCATAGAGACAAAAGATGAGGAGAATACCTATATTGATTTTCTCGTAGGCCGATACAACGAGAGCATCTCTCAAGAAATGATGGACGCTCTCATCAACCGCATTAAATCCATTTATTCTCCCATTATAAAAGAAGAAAAGGGTAAAAATCTTGAAATTTACATCAACTGGAGTCGCACTGATATGGGTGCACGATTCTCTGAAAGAGGTAACCAATGGTCTCTCGTGCTGGACGGGGGGAATGCATCACACCCCTATATGACACTTGATTCCGTTGCCGTCATACTCTGCCACGAAATAGGACATTTTCTTGGAGGCCCACCCATGTACCCACCAAACTCTATGTGGGGATGGTTCTCTGTACACGGCCAGGCCGATTATTTCGCCACTTCGCAATGCCTTAGGAAATATTTTGAGGGGCAAGAAAACCAAAGCATTATTTCCGAGATGCCTATTCCAAGATATGTTACTGCAAAATGCCAAGACAATTTTTCTGATCCGGAGGACATTGCTCTCTGTCAAAGAGGGGCCATGGCCCCCTTTGCTACAATTGTTGCTTATCTAAATCAGGAAAATCGCGATGAACTCAAAATCAACAATCCTAATCATAGTATTAGCTTCCAAACACCCGATACATCAATTGCCAAGGAAACATTTATCAAACATCCGACTGCCCAGTGCCGATTGGACACTTATTTTCAAGGAATTCTCTGTAATGACCTTAATGACGACGGAATCTGTATAGGGCCGAATGGACAAAGACCTCGCTGTTGGTTTAATCCGACTACGGACTAGATAATCTCCCAAACAGCTATCTCTATTATACTTCAAAAATGAACTTTTTTGTAGTTTTTAAAAAAAGTATTTCCCTATAAAAAACATTTTGGCCTAAAAGATTCTATGGATCGAGTTTGTGTCTTTTTTATTGCAACATTTCTTTTTACTTATTCCCTCTATTATCAAGAGGGAAGTGCTCAAAGAACTTCCTATAAAACCCTTTATTCTTTTATTTTCAGGTCTTACAACGATAAAAATACGGCCGGATTTCACTATGCTCTTGTAACAGGTGATAAAAGTCAGTTAAAGGCCAAAACAAAGAAGGCCTTTCAAAAACTCTTTCTTCTACATTTTCTCACACCTTCGGGCCTGCATTTGGGATTTATTATTTCTATTCTTTGTTTTTTTAGCAGGAAACTTCTCTGGATAACTCCCGTATTGTTTTTTCTTGATGGATTTTATGCGGCCAAAAGAGTTTTGGTCCTTTTCTATTTAAATCAATTTAAATTTGATAGAGTGTATGTTTTTTTCATCTTTTTTATTTTTGATTTTATCTTTGGGAGTTTCGAAAAGAATCCGCTAAGTTTTTCTTTAAGTTTTTTATTTTTAGGAATTATTTATACAAACAATAACTTTCGCTCTCTTTTTTTTTCCTTTCTTGGAGCACAAATACTTGTCAGTTTTTTCTTCGGCCAAGTCTTTTCTTTTGTAGGGTTTGCTCTAGGATTTGCGCTCACTCCTATTTTAGTGGCGACATTCCCTGTCTATCTTACGGGTTTTCACGAAGGAGCAAAAACACTTTCTCGAACAACTATTTTTGTTGTGGAAAGCTTGGCCGAACTGGTAAGTTTTGACGCAACATTTGTTTCCTTCAATCTCATAATTATACTATTCCTCTTAGTTATCCCTTGGAAGTTTAGAGGAAAATCTTTTCTCATAGTTTTTACTTTTACAATTCATTCATGTCCCATAATTAATCTTCACTCTTTAAAGCATCTCTATTATGCCCCTCAAATTTTTAGGTTCAAACATATTTCTTTTCGGAGAACGAGAACCGGTTATAAGAGTATGAGCGAAGATGGAAGTGTTTGCTACCTTCGTCTTCGAAACTTTAGCTATGAAATAGATTGTCGGTGAATAATATAGAACGTTGTTTACAATTCAAAAAAGTATGCTATATTCTCGTCAACACTTACTATACTCGTGAGTCGTAACTACTCCCTCCCTAATTTTGAAACGATAACCGTAAAGTTGTATAATCTCGATAGGGTCTAAAGTTAAATCTGTACTCAAAAGAATCATTTTTCCACGAGAAGGATGAATAACAAAAACATACTGTAAAAGCATATCTCCAAATCTTCTCGATAGAAGTTTCTCTGCTCTTACTAAAAGGTTTATATTACTTTCTCTATAAACAGGACTACTTTTCTCTATAAACTTTTCTTTATCCTCGAAAAAATCTCTCACACGAACTTTTTTCCCATATATCTTTTTTCTACCTTTCCCGGAACTTTTTTGTGGCAGAGCAGGGAAGTGGGCCACGGCATTTGATTTCACCTTTGTAATAAAATCCCCACCCATACTGGATATACCTTTAACCATTTTCCCTACGGAATAGTAGGCATCTCCTACCAAATAGAAAGGGGGGGTTTCAAAATAACAACTCAACATATCAAGTGCTTTATCAAAGAGTGTTCTTTTATCTCGATTTGTTGTCTTGGTTCCCAAGTGTATCTTGGCAAAAAGAGGAACTGAAAAGAGAGTTTTGCCAACAATTCCTCCAAGAATACCGACAGATTGAAAAAAATGTCCCATAACATATTCTGCCTTAGAATTACTATCCGAAGATTGATGAAGACTCTGAACTCCGGGCATCTTGAGACCTTCCTTCGTTAACAGACAAGAGAAACGAACTAAATGATTGCAAAACAATTTCAATCCACCGGTGAGTTAATTCCCTCAAATTGATCGCTTTACTTTGAAAAAAATCAAGCATACTTTGATAATGTTTCGGGTTTAATCCAAGGCAACGGACAAAACTACTCACTCCTCCAAGACTATCAGTTCTTACGGAGAACCCCATGAGAATGATAACCGACCAATAAAAAGTTTTTCGATGATCAAAGGCACTTTCAAGTTGTGTAACTATGTTCCACCATAATAAAAGTAATTCCACTTTTCCCTCCTATTTTTTATCTCAAAATCCTACCCGAGGGACGAAAAAAAGTTTATATGCGGAGCGAAATAAATCTAATAAATTAAGGCCGGAATCCCTGACTCACGAGTACTATTACTCCACTATAACGTTTCAATATACCTATCTCTTTTATCTCTTAATTTATTACTTCTCTCTACGCACACTAAAAAAACCTTAGCTTTTTGACAAATTGTATTTTCATAAACCGTTTTAATCGATAGTGTAATAATTTTTAAAAAATCTTTTGCAATTTCGGTTTTTAAATTTTATTATATAATGAAGGATTATTTTTTAAACGACATTATTTAAATAACATAGGAAGATGTTTATGAAACCTTTTAAAAAACTCGGAGAGACCACTACAATCCTCTGCTCCTGCTTCGATAAGTAGGTCCTTTATCTCTTGCTTTGTCGCCAGCTTAAGAGGCGTTCGTCCGTCGTTATTTTTACCGTTCACCTCGCCCCACGGTCAAGCACGGTCAAGAAGTAAAGCGGCAACGTCGGCGTGTCCGATCCTAGTAGTATCGTGAAGAGGCGTCCATTGACTGAAAAGTGAAAAAAGTGTCCAGTTTTTTTGGGGAACTCCAATACTCTCTTCTTGGAGGATAATAAGGATATCCCACGTTCACTCAGTTACCTTCAAGACATGCCACGCTCTATGACCCCGGTGGTGTCACCTCTGGACTCCCTATCTTTGTCCTGTGGGATTTTGCCTTCCGTCTCTATACCAACGTCGGCCACCACAATGTACGAGCTTTTCGGAGCGCAATCACTTCAACCATAATGGCTTGCGGCCTGCCTCTTTTGCTACCTACGCTTAATCTATGTTGTTACCTCCATCGATCCAAGGTTAGCTTCAGGATGCGCTAGGTTACGCTTTCCTGTGGGGACACTTTCACCCCCGATATTCTGACCACTTCGTAGCGCACTATAGCTATCTCCCCGTTTACTGATTCCTAAAAGCTTTGCTTTCCCACTAAGGGGATAAAGGAATGCGAAGAATAAAATAACAGTGATGGGACAATGGCGCTTCGCGCCTGACGTCCTGTCATAGATAGAATCGCCTCTTTGAAAACCTGATAAAAAGCAGGGCACTTAAGATGCCGAGGAAATGATAAGGACGAAGAGGGCCAATTCCATCAGGGCCGGGATGCAAAGAACATCCATAAAAAGGCCGGATATATGTATGCACCTATTCTTTTTTGTCAAAACTTGCATTTTATTCTTGCAATCGGGACGGGTTCATATATGCTTAAAAATGTTCGCAGGACTAATGATCCAAGTTATTCCGACAGCGGCCTTTGTTTCCCAAATTGAAAATTTTTAACAGAAAATAGCGGCCGTTATTAGGCAGAGGTAGACCTGTACCCGGAGGATTTACGAAGCTAATTGGTAAAGACTAAGTGCGTTAGACGAAAAATGGCTGATGATAAACATAAAACTCTTGACTTAGGATAAGCTTTCGTGTTACATAACCTCCACAGGAGGTAGACTGAAATGCTTATTATTTTAAATAAAATAATTTTAGGGGTGTTGGTCGGGTTGACAACATTTCTCCCACGAACTGCTCAAAGAGAATACGGAGGCGTATACTCTCCTTCCTCTCCTTCCTCTCCTTCCTCTCCTTCCTCTCCTTCCTCTCCTTCCTCTCCTTCCTCTCCTTCCTCTCCTTCCTCTCCTTCCTCTCCTTCCTCTACTCCTACTACTGTGTCGTTGAAATCTTTACATGAGGCCGCTCGAAAGGGAGATATTGAAACGATTCGCGCTCATTTAGTGGAGGGAATACACCCGGATAAATTGGATAATTTAGGGAACTCTGCTCTCAGATGGGCCTCTCGTTACTGCCATGTAGAAGCAGCTGAGGCCCTGCTTGATGCAGGTGCCGACCCCAACCTTCTTCCAAAAGTTTCTGATAAAGTTTCTCCTTTACATTTAGCAGCACGATGCCCCTTTCCGGAATTATCCGAAAAACTTATCCAGGCAAATACAATAACTTACTCTCGCGATATTGTGGGCAACACTCCACTTCACACGGCCGTTGTCTCAGGACAACTAGAGACGGCCAAAATACTTATTGAGTATGCCCCTAGACTTATTGATTCTCGCAATTCCGGACATCATACTCCCCTAATGTTGGCCGTTTTTAAAGAAGATATTCCTATGATAAAACTTCTTATCGACAATGAGGCCTCTCTTGAATCATCTCTTCATCTCGGCAATCATTTTATTTCACCAAAGATAACGACACCGTTACATCAATCTATTTACTCCGGAAATCCGGAGGTTGTGAGAATGCTCATAGAGGCCGGTTCCAATATTTACGAAAAAGACGATAAAAGCATGACTCCATACGACATGGCCGTTAAACTTAAAAAATGGACCGTTGCAGAGATGCTTCGCCGAGAAATGTTACAAACTGCCAAGGAACTTAACAAGGCCGTACGAGAGAGAAATATAGAGAAGATTGACTCCTTTATCGCTGAAGGTATTGACCTCAATATTGTAGATATTACCGGCCGCACTCCTCTTATGTGGGCCGCTCGTGAGAATGCTGTAGAAATTGCCGTCAAACTTGTTGAACATGGTGCCGATGTCAATTTTGTCAACCACAGACTTTCGGCCGCTCTAGAGGCCCATCGCAAAAATGCTACGGATGTCCTCTTTTTTCTCGTATCCAATGGGGCAGATATATAAATACTGGAGAGTCCGGAGTTCTCCATGGCATTACGCAGAGCATCCACCTAGGTATATTGCTTGACACTCTCTTTTCTCGCAGATTCTATTTTCCACTCAAACTTGAAGAAATTCATTTAAGAGAAAACAAAATTTGAAGGTTGAGATGATGTTTTCTTGCGAAATAGCTTTTTTCAGAGGGAAAATAAATTTTTTTCAAATTTGAATAAAGTAAAATTGTAACGATTATCTTATTGTTAACTATGAGAACTCCTGACTCTCCAGTTCATTAACAATAAGATGAAGTTTAAACCCGTAAAGCCATCCCATAGAAGTCTTTCCTCTCTTGGCAATACCACGAAAAACTTTATTCCTCTTTATTCTAATATTGTGACACACCTTTAAAGCAGTGGAATCAATAAACCTTGTGTAACTATAGAGGTCGGGAAAGTCTCGTTTTCCGTGGGCCGCAAGGTAGAAATAGTAAGATTTAAAGTTTTTAAAATTTGAACTGTGGTAGTAGATGATAATCGTCATTATTTCCGCAAGTGACATACGCCGCTTTGGCCCTGTCTTCTTTTTTGTTGTTTTAATAGAAATTTGTCTATGAGATTGTAAGGACATTTTGTCCTTGACAAAATTGTCTACATCGCAATACAGTGCTATGATATCCATCACGTTCCTCCTTAGATTGTTTTTTTTATAAATTTTAGGAGTAAAGCAGTTCGACCGTAAAGGCCCTTGATGGATCTTTTTTTAAAATTCCGTCTAAATCAGACATCCATACTCGGTCTTATTGACTGGAATTATGGAAAATTATCAAAAAAAATTGAAAAAAACCTCGAACTCAGGTTGATTAGATGAAAAATATTGGGTGCCATCTATTGCAACAAGATAAGAAGGCCGTCTCTCTTCTTTACGCCAAAATTCAAACTATTTAAGACTTTTGTTGCGTTGAAGATAGCTGAAGAGAAATTTAAACAAAGGTTGTAAGTCCTCAGGAGCGATTTAGTCGAGTATTTTCCGTGTTTGTGTATCCGAAGGGATTTTAGTAACTCTAAAAAGTGATTTAAAATTTCTTGACGTATCATCGTTGGCCCTAGTTTCTTCAAGCTTTAATAAGGAAGGATATTTTAAAGCAAACACACCCAACATACTCATGAGTGCGTCTTCTTGAGCAATGCTTTTATTGCTGTATCTCTTATCCGGTATTTTCTGAAATTCTTTAGAAATACCAGAAAACAATTTCTCATGAAGTCCCGTTATTGTCCTCATCAATAACATAAGAACAGAAAAATTGTTCTTTGAACAGGCCTAATGCAACGCAAATCTTTATTTATTTTCCCATGGAGCAATGCGATTCGTGCTGTGTGCCAGTGCGAAAAAGATTTCTTCACTTACAGGCAAAAATCTGTGATTCGGAGAGACTTGCGTCATCAACTTTCTAATAGATGGTTAAAATGAAATTATTACAGACTAATGTGCCTTTTCAGACGAATTCAAGCAGGTATTGGATATAAACTCTCATTCTGATTGCACATTGATGATTTTAGGCAAGATTGTGCCGTCTCCTGCAGTTGAGGCATTGTGAATGAGGCAGAAATTTTGAAGAAATAACAATTCTAATCTGATATTTTTTACGGGGCCTGGGAAAGTTTATTACATAAAAATTGTAGTTTTTCTTGAACTCTTTTTGTTAATCCAAGAATCATCTTTAAAAAATCTAATATCTTCAATGTCGCATAAGAGGTGTCTGTGTAGATAATAATGTCGGGATTTTTCTCGTTCTCTCTTCTTCGCTTTTGGCGAAGTAATTTTAAACTATAATCTTTAAAAGTTGCACAGTCTTCAGAATTTAAAAAAAGATTAAATAGATTGTACCCAATTGCACTCATAACAATTCTGAAAACAACTTGAACATATTTCTTTGAAGGTAATTTCTCCAATCCCTGAAAACATTTCATTTGACGATGAGCTTCTTCAATTTCACAGCGAAGATCATAAGTTTCCAACAATTTTTTTCCTTCTATTCCCTTCCGAGTATCCATAATAACAATATTTTCATTTGTGCTATCTTTCTTTTTGAAATTGATTAATACGCCGCTTTGAAAAACAGGACATTTCTTCCATACTAACTCATCATCCGAAAGTTCTCGAATCCTCTGTCCTTCTCTCGTGGGATGTTCTTTCCAATCACTTTCAACGGTATCATTATAAATTGCAAGTTCACTTAAAAGCATGTTTCTCCTCAGTGGAATACATAACTCAATAGCTCGGTCTCTTTTTAGAGAAGTAATCCACTCTCCATCTATAAATCCTCTATCCATAATCACAACCGAGTGCTTTGCAAAATCAAAGTCCTTCACTAATTCTTTTCCTAAAACTACATCATGGGTGTTAATTGGAGAAAACTTCATTGATCTGATGATACCCTTCCTGTCGATGAGTTCATAAATCCAAACCACTTTGTAACCGTATTCATATTTTCCTTGTTTCTTTATCATTCCCGATCCTTGAAACTTTTTATATAAATGAGACGGAACATGAATATTCATTCCATCTATTACATAGTGTCTTACGTCCCCGGGAGAATGGGCCTTAATGAGCTGACTCCAATCCTTGTTGAACCAATCCACAATTTTATTTGAATTTGTTCCTAACAATACATGTTTTAACGTCTCCCCATGAAAAGGACATTCTCTTGGATAGATATTTTTATTATTGAATCCCTCAGTTAAAACTTTTGCAGAGTATCCAAGTTTTGTTATTAATTCAGCAGAATTGAGCATATAGGGGGCCGTCAAGATCGACTGTTCATTGTTGAGACTCTGAATGACCTGAGGAAGAAGTAAAACTTCAATGGGAATGTTAAAATATTTTCGAGGGTCGGGAAAACTTTTTAATCCCGATTGCACGAGGCCTTTCTTAAGACCGTAATCAACGATATGATCGACAGGCATTTTGCATGAAATTTGCAGGTCTGTAATCTCTCCCTGTTGCAAGGATTTGAGAACCTTGTTTTGGGCGTATTTGAGGATACGAAGATCCGGATATTTGGAAAACATCCGAATAATTGTTTCTTAAAAATTATGAATGGCCAAGCGCTCTGCGTTAGACTTGCCTCGTTAACAGGACACCTTTCTTTTTATATGACGCAAACCTCTCCGAATCACAGAGGCAAAAATGTTAAAACGGGAATAACTGAATAACTGTTGATATATGCCGATTTATTTGTCAAAAACAAAGAGAAATGTGTCCACTGGGCAAAGTGACCGGTCTTTCAAGTGAAATCGAATTCTTCGTTTTAAATTACTTGCTTTACCGATATAATACAGCTCATTTGCATCGTAAAGGGCATACACTCCGTGACTTCTTCCCACGAGTTCCGATAATTCTTTCGAATACCTCTCAAAAATTTCTCTTGATATCTTTTCTAATTTTCTATTGAATAATTTCTTGTTCATATTCTACGCCGCTGAACCTTGCATATCCGAGATACCCCAATCCGTAATCTCGGGAAGCTGATTAATTAGTCGCTGTCGCAAAATAGGTTTAACATGAGATTAATACAGATGGTCGTACTAAGGGGCGTATTGAAAAAATGTAATTTTTCTTGTAATAATTGAATTAAGCAACAGCGACTAATTAGGGCGTTGACTTAGGCCTTTGTAGTTAATTTTTACCGCTTGCTATCCTTCTTTGGATTTCAACGTTCAATTTTTCATAAATAACTTTGTAGATTTTAGGGTCGACGACCTCTTCTCCGGAGGTGTTACCTCCAAAACTTCTTTTTGTATTTGTCGAAATTGTTAATCTCGTTTCAGTATTACTTTTACTGATTTTTTCTAAATTAAAAGAGATTTGATACCCTTTGCCACTTTCATAGTTTCCGACTCCAAAAACAACAGTTTTCCAAGCTGCAGAAGAACTTTTATTTATTTCTTTTTGGGCCAAGATCAATCCTCCTTCATAATCTTGATTGGTTATAAGATAACCATCATCTTGAAGAATGCTTTTAATTGATCTAAAGACAGCGTTATAAGAAGCATCAAAGCTTCTCATTTGTAATGCTCTTCTCTGTTGAGGTGTCCATGTCGGTTTAGAAGCACAAGAAACAAAGATCATACAAATTACAAGTGACGACAAAATTTTCATTATAAACTCCTAAAATTTAGAACTGACCACAGAGTACTCTTGGACTATATCATTTTTATCGAAAGTGATGATTAAATCGAATGACTCAGTAGAAGTATTGCTATATGCAGAACTTCCACCAAAAATGAGTAATGTTCCATATGTATTTCCAGATTTTGCTTGGGCCGATTGTTTAGAATATGTCCAAACTTCAAGGCCTGATTTGTTTTTGGTTACAATATTTGGAGAGCCAAATATTTTTATAATTTCTTCTTGTGTGGTTTCCCCTTTCCTCACCTTGCCTTTTATCGTGCCATAACTTAAATTTGTTTTATGTTCAGGAACGCCCCTTGTAGACGAGCAAGAAGACATTAATGCTATCAAAAGACCCAATATTATGATTTTCATTAAAACTCCTTTGTTTATAGCTATCTTTGGTTGATCGTCCATAAAGATAAAAAAACTTTAAGTTCACATAACATGATTTCGAGGGTTTTTTCAAGTTTTTTTGATAATTTTCCCGTAATTTCAGGGCGTAATACCGACTGTTATCATCGAGCTTTGGCGGAATTTGAAAAAAAGACCCCTCAAGGGCCTTTACGGCCCAAAACCTTTACTTCTAAAATTCCTGACTCACGAGTTATGAAGAGATTCTTCAATTTTGGCACGTTTTAACCCCTTTTATAAAGGGACGGGTTCATTCCATTAGGTTTAGGTTACATCGCTCTTATTGATGTGTGATGTCCAGCCATTTTTGGGCCCTCATTTTACCTTACAGCAATGTTTACGGGGATTCTCTATATGTTCCCAAGCATCTGAACTTCCAGGAAAGTCCTCCCATTGTCTACCATTGCGATTGCGAGGACTCTGTGAGCAGCTTGAACCAGTAATAAGGCCATGATTTCCGAGACTAATCCCATGAGTAGGAAATCCTGCATGTATAGCGGCCAATCCGCAATAAGGAAGGCATTTACCTCCAACAATCTTATATCCCCGGGCCGGACAACAAACTGTCGCTCCGGAAGAGGCCGAATGATGGTATGGATATCGACACGGTGGCGACGCTTTTCGCTTCGATCGTGGTAGTCGTGTTGTCGACCCTTTTACCTTACAGCAGACCTTCCCTGTCCCTTGTACTTCGAAGACTTCAGTACTCCCCGGAAAATCCTCCCACTCTTTGCCACGATTATTGGCCTCTGCACAGCTTGGAGCGCATATAAGTAGATGTCCTATATACTCCGGGCCTAACCCGGCAAGGCCAGCGGCGTGTCCACAAGAAGTGCGACATTTGCGCCTATAAAACCAGTTGAACTTCGGATCACTACAAATTCTCGTAGAAACTCTCTTTACACTGGGGTTAGTACATCGTCGCGGTGGTGTCGGCGTCGGCGTTGCTGAGGTGGGGGGGTTTGCTGAGGGGGTGTGGAATATTTTAATAATAAAGAGGAAAAAACGGTTAATTGCTGAGGGGGGGGGGTTAATTGCTGAGGGGGGGTTGATTGCTGAGGGGGGGGTAATTGCTGAGGGGGGGGTGATTTCTGAGGGGGGGGTAATTGCTGAGGGGGGGGTAATTGCTGAGGGGGGGGTGGTTGCTGAAGGTGTCGGCGGCACCGGGTTCGGTGGGTCCGGCGTTAGGTGTCGGCGGCACCGGGTTCGGTGGGTCCGGCGTTAAAGTTGGATCTAGAAACATACAGCAATTAACACCGGCCGAAGAGGCCCCCAAAGAAACATAATTGATACCGTCGGAATCCCGACTATGGTCACAACCACTACCGGAGTCCCTTATGAGCTGGCCACAGTCTCGCTCATCGCAATACATATCTTGACGTTTTGAACATATTATTGAAGAATTATCCGTAGAAGCAGGGTTCGGTTTGCTTTTCGTCATACAGCAATTAACACCGGCCGAAGAGGCCCCCAAAGAAACATAATTGATACCGTCGGAATCCCGACTATGGTCACAACCACTACCGGAGTCCCTTATGAGCTGGCCACAGTCTCGCTCATCGCAATACATATCTTGACGTTTTGAACATATTATTGAAGAATTATCCGTAGAAGCAGGGTTCGGTTTGCTTTTCGTCATACAGCAATTAATAGTTGTTGAAGAGAACCCTAAAGAAACATAATTGATACCGTCGGAATCCCGACTATGGTCACAATTACTACCGGAGGCCCTAAAAAGTCCGCTACAATCTCGCTCATCGCAATATTTATCGTGCCTTTTAGTGCACTCTATTGAAGGTGGATTTGAAGAAGAGGTGCTCGGTTCGCTTTTTGTCATACAACAACTAACAGTTACATTTGTTGGAGAGGCCCCCAAAGAAACATAATTGATACCGTCGGAATCCCGACTATGGTCACAATCACTACCGGAGGCCCTTATGAGCTGGCCACAGCCTTGCTCATCGCAATACATATCTTGACGTTTTGAACATATTATTGAGGAATTATCCGTAGAAGCAGGGTCCGGGTTGCTTTTCGTCATACAGCAATTAACACCGGCCGAAGTGGCCCCCAAAGAAACATAATTGATACCGTCGGAATCCCGACTATGGTCACAACCACTACCGGAGGCCCTAAAAAGTTTGTTACAATCACGCTCATCGCAATACATATCTTGATGCGAAACACACGCAAGGAGTACGCACCGTCCATCTTTTTCGACAAATCCTTCTGTACAAAGGACACCTATGGAAGAGGAAGAAGTTTGAGAGGCAATCAATTTCTTCTTTAAAGTAACGTTTTTCTCTCCACAACCAACTAGAACAAATAAACAAATCGGAATCCATTTTAGATATAAACGGCCTCGACACATAAATTTCTTAATTGATAGATTCATTATAGCATTCACCGCCGCAAATTATTTTGCTTCTATAAAAATAATCGATATTGTGAAATATTCCAACTAGGGGCAAAAAGTTCTACAGTAATTATCGGTGCTCTGACGAATGCGTCATGCATCACGCCGGGAAACTACTGTAATAAATATCTAGTTCTTTCTTCCTTCGTCGTTTGAATTAGGCATTCTGCCTTGCCATAAAAACATCAATCTTGATACAATGACTCTAAATTATATTTAGACTTATTTTGTATGACTGAAAGTATAAACATTCTTCTTGTCAGTGGCGGAGGGCATAGTGAGCACGATATTTCTCTTCTTTCGGCCGATTTTTTTGAAAATATCTTATCCAACATACCTAATGTTACAATATATTCTCTTTGTTTAGATACACAGAATCGCTTGGTTGATAAAAATGGAAGAAGAAGAGAACTTCTATCACAAGGTACTCTTCAATGGGGTACAAGTGATGTTTTTCTTAATTATGCCATTTCTTGTATCCACGGTCGACCGGGAGAGAGTGGACATATCCACAACTTTTTTGAACTGATGAACCTTCCCTACCTAGGGGCCTCGGGAGAAGTTAGCTCTCTTTGTTTTAATAAAATTTCAACAAAACTTTGGTTGAGTGCCTTCGATATCCCCAATACTCCTTATACATTTCTTTCTTCAATGGATAAAATCTCTCTTGCTATAAATTTTTTTAGAAAACACGGAACCCTTGTTATTAAACCCTCTCATCAGGGGTCCAGTATCGGAATTGAACTTGTGACAAATGAAAAACACATAAGGCCGGCCGTTGAAAACGCTCTTATCTTCTCTCCTTTTGCTCTCGTCGAAAAGGCCGTAAAGGGGCGAGAACTTGAAGTGGCGGCCTTTTCCTATAAGGGAAAAACAGTTATTACGGCCGCCGGAGAAATCCTTTGCCCTAAAAAATTTTATTCTTATGAAGAAAAGTATGGCAATTCCAGCTGTGCCGAGACAAAAATTCTTGCTGATTTATCTAAAAGTATTCAAGAAAAGATTCAAAACTATGGGAAAAGGGCCTTTGAGGGAATAGGTATTAAAGATTTGGCCCGCATTGATTTTTTTCTTTCGGAAGATCATGATATTTATCTTAACGAGATTAATACTATGCCGGGGCACACCTCCATTTCACTGTTTCCAACAATGATGCAAAATCATGGTATAAGTTATAGAGAATTTTTAGAAGACCAAATTAACCGGAATCATAGGAAAAAATCATGAAAGATATTCACTTTATTCAACAAGAGAATCAAGATTATGCCAAGGATCTGTTAAAAAAATATTATGAAAAGAAATTTATTCCTCCCGACAAAAAAAACTATCTTACGAACCTTCGAGAAAGTGTAGGCCCCTATATGGGAATTGCAGGAAAAAATACTCCTGCATTTCTTTTAGATGCTTCTTCTCAAATAGCAACACTTGGATTCGGATTTAATTTTCTCGGCCTATTTGGCCCGGCACATGCCTTAGAATCTTGGATTAACGACAAAAGTAGTTTGCATTTTAAAGGAATATCGAAGGCCTTTCACCAATTTATCGAAAGAAAAATGAAGCGGGATAACGTCTTTATCAATTTTTGCAACTCCGGTGCCGAGGCCAATGAAACGGCCTTTGGTTATTGCTACGAGAGGAGAAAAAATCCTAAGGCCAATACAATTCTTGCTTTTAAAGGTTCTTTTCACGGAAGAATGATGATGACCTTGGCCTCAACATGGCACCCTGAAAAAAGGGAGAATTTCCAATGGCCGGGATTCCTCACCGAATATTGTCCCTATCCGGAACTTAACGACGACAACATAAATAGAACTATTCCCGAAGACTGGTGTGAATCTTGGGATAGGGCCTCTCTAACAACCTTTCAACCGAATCCCACTTGGAACAAAATTGACAAAGATATCAAAGAAGATGTGGCCTGTCTTATGGCCGTAAGAGAAAAATTTCTCTCAAAAAATATTTTTGCTTTTATTATTGAACCCATGCAGTGTGAAGGTGGAGACTGCTATTCAAGTGGACGCTTCCACAAGGCCCTCATTCTCATGGCCGGAAGTTTTGGCATTCTAAGTATTTATGATGAAGTGCAAACGTGTTTTTTCCTAGGAAGAGAATTCTTCTGGCATCAGGACTTAGGTCTTAATCATAACGATGCTTACGATACATCTCCTGATTATATCACCTGTGCAAAAAAGGCCCAGATAGGAATAGTCATCTCAAAAGTTTTTCATTCTCATGAAAACGATACATTTCAAACGGCATCTTTAATTCGTGGATACTATCAAGGCCTTCTCATTGATCAAAAAAAAGAAATGATTCTCGACCTTGAAAACAAAGTTCGTACCTATCTTGAAAAACTGATACAGAAACATTCTTCTCTTATCACTCGCCCTCGAGTTCGAGGTTTGGCATTTGCCTTTGATCTAGTCAATGAAAATAATTTGTCTGCTTTCGTGGCCCTAAGATTTTCCTATGCTCTACTGTACTATCCTGCAGGCCATAAAACCTTGCGTTTTCGTCTCAACACAAGTTTCTATAAACAAGACTTAAAATTATTATTTTCCCTTCTCGACGGTATATGCACACAACTCAGTGGACATACTCCCAACCCCTTACCGTCATCTGTTCCCCTTAAAAGAACCCCTCCTGAATTTCTCTATAAATGGTCTATCTTTGTTCTCGATCTCAAATATCAAACTCTTCAGGGAAAAATTACAACAGGCCTTAATGATATTTCTCACTTTTTTAAAACTATGACGGGAAGAGAACTTAACTTTCTCAATAAAGAGAACGTTCATCAATACGAAGAAAAAATCATGGCCCTTCAGAAAAGGGTTTATGAATCTTCGCGCATTACACCTATTGAAGCTTATAGAAAAGTTGTGAACAGTCTTAAAGGTTGGGCCTTAGTTGTTCTTGAAAAAGAAGATATTGCGGCCATGAGCTTTGCTTCGCTTATTACGGATCACCCCCTTGAAAGGGGAGTCAAGCTAGATTCATTTTTTGACTCACCAGAAACAGCTTATTGCGTTGACACAACTCTTAATCCGGACTTTAATAGAGAAAAACTCGGACTCTCTCTTAAATACGCTCTCCAATCTGCGGCCCTAGTAGAAGGGATTTTTCGCCTTCAGGGGAGAAATAGACAGGAATTGGCCTCATCTATGCTCAATATTAATCTCTCCCTTGGTGCTTATGAACTTCAATACCTCAAGGAAGACTATCCCTCTTTCCAAAAATATCGAGATACAATTTACTATACAACCCAACTCTCTTGGGAACGAGAACCTATTAATCTTTCTCGGGCCATTGATTCACCTTTGTCGAGTGGGGATCTTGACGTCGATTACATAAAAGAGCAGATGCCTTGCTTGAATAACAAAATTTGCCTCTCAAACTTTGTAAGTAAGAGATTTCTAGAACTTTTTAAAGATATTCTCTCTCTTATGCCCTCGAAACTGCGCCATGGATACTCTGCTAGCGGGCAGAGCGAATGCGTGGACAAAATCGTAAAATCCTTATGGTTTAATAGTGATAAGACTACCTGCCGTATGCTCACTTTTAAAGAGCATTATTTTGGAACGGGCTCCCTTCTTTCCCGTTCCCTCAGTTGTTCTAATGATCCATTTTTTCCCATAGACCATCTCCCTACGCCAACATCGGAGAACTACCAAGCAATTCTTCAAGACGTTGAGGCCTCTCTAAAGAAGCATAAATACTTATGCCTCTGGATTGAACCTCTGACTCAAAAAACTATGATCGAATGTCCAAGAGAGTTTTTAATAGAACTGAAAAAACTGACTCATAACTATGGTGTAAAAATTATCTACAATGAAACGGCCTCTCAAAGTTATCGATATGATGGGAAGCATTTTTTTGTCTCTCAAGACGCTCATCTTACACCTGATGCGGCCATGGTTTTTACAGGCGGTCAAAATGCCATGGTTGCAATATGTGAAGAATCCTTCATTGAGAGGCCTATGATGCTGATTAGTACTTGGGATGGAGATGAATTTGCTTTAGCAAATTACAAAAGGGCGGTTTTTAAAATTGAAAAAGAAAAAAAAGATTTTCTTCGTATAACAAAAGATTTTGAAAAGGCCCTGACACTTCTTCTTAAAGACATCTACAATATTGATATTTCTCTTAAAGGGTCTCGCGGACTTATCCGAGGAACATTACCTAGGCAATATGCCAAGTTTTTCGACAAAACGCCTCAGGGAGATTATCTCGTTTGTGCAGGGTACGATCCTATGAAACGCTTTATCAATTGTCATTAAAGATATCACCTCTCCATTTTCTTGAAAAACTCACATGCTTCATTTTTTGGATCAAACATATTAAAATCAGCAAAAATACTTTTTTCATAAGACCTATATCAAGCATCATTTCTATCATCCATCGATGCAATAATCAAAAATGTCTCTTGAAAAAAACTAGACAACTCGGCCGTCTCTCATAAAAATTTTATGGGAAAACAATGAGGATACAGATTTGTTATGGGTTACAACGACAAGAGTTGCACCGATTGATGTGGATAAATCCCTTAATAGCGTAGAAACCTTTTGGGAATTATGAGAATCGAGATTTCCCGTCGGCTCATCACAGAGAAGAAGAGGAGGCCTTAAAGATACGGCCCTAAGAATATTAATGCGTTGTTGTTCTCCTCCGGAGAGTTTATAGGGATACTTATTGAGGCAATGGGAAACACCCAATTCTTTGGCCAAAGACTTTGTTTGTTCCAATATTTTCTTGTTTGAGATACCCCCTATCTCTGAAGGAAGAAGGATATTCTTGAGGGCCGTCATAGAGGGGAGGAGAAAATGGAATTGAAAGACAAGACCGACATTAAGGTTGCGATAACGGGCCAGTTCTTCATCGTTAAAAGAACCAAGTATTTTTCCACAAAAAGAGATATTCCCTTGCGTAGGTCTATCAAGTCCTCCCATAAGATGGAGAAGGGTTGATTTACCGGACCCCGAGGCGCCTTCAATTGCGTAGTGTTCCCCTCGTTTCAATGTAAACGACACCTCTTTTAGTGCCTGAAAATCACCAAAAATTCTTGTAAGGTTTTTAACTTCAATGATACACACTAACTAAACTCCTCCTTGAGTCCTTGAATCAAGGTATTCCTATTCAATCGTCTAAGGTTGAAAAACGTAATAAGCACCATCCACAATAGAGAGAGGAAAAAAACAAAAGCATAATTACCCGAAGAGATATAAAGTTTTAGGTTCATAAGATAATAGACATCACTTGGAAGGGAAAGGGACTCAACGTTTTCAATTCCATATTTTATAGCACTATAAAAAAGAAAAGAACACAAACAAGAAGTAAGCCACAAAAAAATGATAAATAACCCCCAGGAATACATAAGTAGTCTTTGAGACATGCCCACGGCACGAAATAAGAATATCTCTCTTGATCTCTTTTCACTCAGAAAAAATATATAGGCCAAAACATTGAAAGTCGCAATGATCACGATAATTTGTAAGATAAGTCCAATCATAAACTTTTCTGCTCTTACGGCCCGGAGAAGAATAGAAAACTCACTCCAAAAAGGAGAAATATTAAAGTTCTCTCCCAAGTGCGAGGTGAGATTGTTCACAACATCTTCGATGTCTTCTTTTGGAGTTTTCAAGAGAACGCTGTTGACAAGGTTATCGACCCCTAGAATTTCTTGTAATTCTTTTTTGTCCATATAGATATAGCGAAGATCTTTTTGGTAAATACCGTGTTCAATAATATCTCCTATGACAAACTCTCTTAAAGTGGGAATTTTTCCCATATTAATACTGCTTCCTATGATAGAAAGAATGAGAATTTGTCCCTTTTTAATGCCGTAAAATTCTGCCAATTCCCGTCCGATAGCTATCTCTTTAGGTTTAATATTAATGGAAAGACCTAAGGTTTTCTCAAAACTTTCTTTCTCAATTCCCCTTATCAGAACTCCTTTTGACCGTTTTTCATAAAGAGAAAATCCTTCACTTTCTACAATGCTCGTAAACCTTTCAATATCGTTTTCTTTTAAAACGTCCTTAATAGGTTCATCAAGATTAAAGAATCCTTGTTTTCCTCGGAGAAAAATATCTCCACTGCTACGTTTCAGCCCTGTTTTTAAGGTTCTTTCAAAACCATCCATTAGGCCGATTGTTGTAAGGATGACGGCCATGGAAAGTCCTAGGCCTAAAGTTACGCCCAAGGCAAAGGCAAGAGAGTATCCTTGAAAGAGGAGAACATCGAAAAATTTCCGAACGACAGGATTCATTGCGTTTCTCCGACATTCCACCTTAAAAAAGCGTCTATAAATTCATCTATATCTCCGTCTAAAACCTTTTGGGCCTGAGAAGATTCTTTTTGAGTTCGATGGTCTTTGACGAGCTTATAGGGATGGAGTACATAAGAGCGAATTTGTCCTCCCCATTCAATATCTTTTTTTCCGGACTCGATTTCTTTTGCTTGAGAGCGTTTTTTTTCCATCTCTCTATCAAAGAGTCGCGACCTTAAAACCTTTATTGCCTGGGCCTTGTTTTGATGTTGACTTCTCTCATTTTGGCAAGTAACGACAATACCCGTAGGAAGATGGGTTATTCTTACGGCAGAATCCGTCGTGTTAACACCTTGACCGCCTGCTCCTCCCGAGCGGTAGACATCAATTTTTAAATCTTTGTCCTTAATATTAATTTCTACATTGTCATCGATTTCCGGAGAGACAAATAGAGAGGCAAACGAGGTATGTCTTCTGGCACCGGAATCAAACGGAGAAAGGCGAACCAATCTATGAACACCCGTTTCCGATTTTAGGAGTCCGTAGGCGTATTCCCCTTCAACTTTAAAGGTGCAAGACTTGATGCCTGCGGAATCTCCGAGTCTTTCGTCAAAAAGGATTATAGCATATCCCTTTGATTCAGACCATCGTGTAATCATTCTCAAGAGCATGGCCGCCCAATCACAAGACTCCGTTCCCCCGGCCCCCGCATTAATGTGAACAATAGCATTGTTGGGGTCAATTTCCTCGGAAAGGAGAAGTTTTTGTTCCATACGGTGAAAGTGTTTAAGAAATTTTGCGCAAGCGGAAACCGCCTCTAGAGCTGTTTCTCCATCGCTATCCTCTATGGCATATTCTCTTAAGACATCAAATGTATCAAACTCTTCTTGAAGATCGGCGTAGTCTTTTGTCAACGATTGAAGCGCAACTTTTTCTTTTTGAATTTCAGAGGCCAACCGTACATCTGCCCACAATTCTTGGGAGGATTCCAGCTTTTCTATTTCTCGAAGTCGAACATTTTTTTTACCTAAGTCAAAGAGACCTCCGTAAGCGCTCAAGTTTGGCCGTATAAGAGTTCATTAAAACAATTTTTTCTTGAAGTTGTATTCTTAACGATTCATCCACGGCCCTTACCTCCAATTTTTGCGACCCGATAGATTTTATCCACAAGTTGCTCTTCTAAGTCAAACATCACTTGCGCCTTTTTTGGTGACGCTTCGTGATCATGGCCTAAAAGATGCAACAGTCCATGAACAAACAAGTGGATAATTTCTTGCTCCAAGCTTATTTCAAATTTTGTTGCTTGTCTCACGGCCTTGGGGGTACAAATAAAAATATCTCCCAAATTGATCGTGGGGGTCTTTTGAGCGTCAAAATTATGCGAAGAGTCATAAAGAGGGAAGGCCAAAACATCGGTTATTTTCTTCTTGTTTCGATAAAAGGCATTTAAGGACATAATTTTTCTCTCTCCACAAAAATGTAACCCTATTTCTATATTCCCTTTAGGGACAACTTTTGCAACAAGGGGCAGTGATCGTGTGAACAGCGTTTTGAGTATTTTCTTGCGAGAGGAAAGGGCCTTAGTTGTTAAATTTATTGTCAGTAGTATTTGCGGGCCTTGTAAGTCTATGGTATCCATAGATGTTTTCTAGCGGCCTTTAGGAGGCCATGGCAAGAGGAGAGGCCTTGAAAAGTGGCAGTGAATTTGAAAAACTTCTCAATGTTGTAGAATCATTGAGACATCCTCAAACAGGATGTCCTTGGGATCTCAACCAAAACCACAAATCTTTACTCAAATGTCTTTTGGAGGAGGCCTATGAATTTATTGCGGCCGTTGAGACGGATAATACGAAAAATATGGAGGAGGAACTGGGAGATATTCTCCTTCAGGTTTTACTCCACTGCCAAATTGCCGAGGAATCAAAACATTTTGATATCGAATCCGTGTCAAAAACCTTAAGAGAAAAGCTTATTCGAAGACATCCTCATGTGTTTGGTGATGAATCGGAAAAAGTCGCAGGCCCAAAAGAGGCCTTGGAGAAATGGAGAAAGGCCAAGGAGGAGGAGCGATCATCTCCTTCCCACCGAATTAACAAGAGACATCTTATGGCCCCGAGTTTGTCCAGTGCTTTTAAAATCGGAGAACATGCCTCTCGCTTAAATTTTGATTGGGAAAATCCTTTGCAGGTATCCTATAAGGTCGAAGAAGAGTGGCAGGAGTGTAAGGAGGAAATAGCTCATTGGCCGAGAGGCAATAAAGCGAGAATAGAGGAGGAAATGGGTGACGTTCTTTTCTCCTGTGCTCAGTTAGCAAGAAAACTAGACCTAGATCCGGAAAAAACACTGAAAAAGGCCAATGAGAAGTTTATTCGCAGATTTAATCTCGTAGAAGACCGCCTCAAAAAACTCAATCTTCATTTTGAAAAGTTAAATCTTGAAGAATTAGATCAACATTGGAATGCCGTTAAAGAAGAGGAATCTCATGGGGATTCCCCTTCGTCTTAAAAAATCCTTCATCACATTAACGGCCTTGGAAAGACATTATCAAGCAGATATTCCTTTGATAGGATTGACGGGAGGGACGGCCACGGGAAAGTCTACAGTAACAAAAATTTTAAGAAAAAAAGGCATTCATGTCATTTGCGCCGACGAACTCGTCAAAAAGATTTATCTTCTCCATGAGGCCCAAGAGTTTTTGAAACTCCATTTTCCCTCGAATATTTTTCAAGGAAATGCCGTAAACTTCCCTCCTCTTCGGTCATTGGTGTTTGAAAACTCGGATCTTCGAAGCAAATTAGAATTATTTATCTATGCCCATTTGTCCGAAAAATTTCGAAAGGAGGCCGAAAAAAACAAAACTCAAGGAGTTCTCTTTTATGACGTTCCCCTACTCTTTGAAAAGGGGCTTAATAAATCGATAGACCTTACCGTTTGCGTTTACTGTCAAGAGGGCCAACAAAGAGAACGCATAGCAAAGAGAGATAATAT
>CBDCYX010000013.1:0-43480 GCA_965224385.1 Bacteriovoracaceae bacterium | reverse complement strand
GGGTATCCAATGGAGAGTAATTTACAAATTTGATAAAGGACTACTTAAGGTCTATTGCCTTGAGATAACTCCACATAAATATTAAAAAAAAATGAGGTGTTTGTATGAAAAATAAACAAGGATTTACCCGTGCTAAGTACGATATAGAAATGACTCCCGGGGAGATGCTTAAAACTTTAAGGGAAATTCAAGAGCTTTCTCAAAAAGAACTTGCTGAATTGTCAGGGATGAGGCAATCGAATATTTCGGCGATTGAGACCGGAGCAATAGAGATGGGGAGAGAAAGGGCACTGGCCTTAGCGCAGGTCCTCAAGGTTCATCCGGCGGTTATTATGTTTCCTCAATTTGACCCGGCCTCAATAGGGATTAAACTCTAGTCTCTTTTTTGTGGCACAAAAACAAAACAGCAAAATGTTCCACGGATTTTTCTTTTCTCGAAAAATTCTGTCTTGGAGTCCTCCATCTCTAAGGAACTATAGCTGTTCTTAGTCTTTTTCCCTCTGTAAACTTTAAAAAACAAAAACCATCAAACATTGTCCTGTTAAAAACGTGGGCGTGGAACATCCGTAAAATCGGCATAAAAATAGAAATATTTATGGCGTAGAAAGGAGGTGTGAATAATGGATCTTATTCACAAGAAAGAGTAGAAGATTAAAATGTTTTCGGATTAAATTCTTTTCCGTTGACGAAGGTACTTATTTTAGCGTCACTCTTGGGAGATTGAATCAAAAAAAGTCCCTGCTCATCAATATATTCTTTTATCTCTTCTTCCGTATGGTCTTTGTCATCAATGGTGAGATAGGCAATCCCTCCGTAAACGGTTCGATTTCCCGCAAGGTGCGGGCAGTTTACTTTAAAATTTTTGAGTTGTTTCAAAAACTTTGTGACATTGTCCTTGATAAGCGTCGTCTTCACCTCAAACACCACGGCCTCCGCTCCATTCAGGGCCACAAGATCGTACTCTGCAACCTGTTTACTTCCCCTAAATCCCTTTATCCTCTTGTGTAAATCGTCAACCTTAATACCCCTCTCTTGAAGAAGAGAAATAAGATTACCTCCAACAAGGTTCTCCATAAATCGGCCCCACTTGTTGTTAAAATTACCGTTCGCCTTATCTAAGTTGTCGCCAAGTTTTTTTAAATATTCTTGGGTTTTTTGCAGGGCCTTCTCTGTCTTTTTCTGAGATTCGCGAAGAGACTCTTCTGTTTTTCTCTGAGATTCGCAAAGAGACTCTTCTGTTTTTCTCTGAGATTCTCTTCTGTTTTTCTCTGAGATTCTCGAAGAGACTCTCGAAGAGACTCTTCACCTTTTCTGCGGGATTCTTCACTTAACCTGATGGCATCGAAGGCATCCTCTAAACTTGATTTGCGTTTTGTTGTCGTAGACATCGGTACTCCTTATTATATAATAGGGAGTATGTACCATATCATCTCAATAAGTCAAGGCCTAACGGCCTATTTTTAGTGATTCTATTCCCTTTGGGGATAGAGACTACGAACACTAAACATGGCGTAAAAACAAAATGGAAAAATGTTCCACGGATTTTTCTTTTCTCGAAAAATTCTCTCTTGGAGGCGTTTTCCTTCAGAGGATTATAGCTATTTTTAGTATTTTCCCCTCTGAAAACTTTTAAAACAAAAATGATCAGAGATCACCCTGCCGAAAACGGAACCGTGGAACAACGGGTAAACCCGTCATAAAAACTTTCAATTTTATGGCGGTGAAAGTGTAGGTGTGAATAATAGATGTTATTCACAGTCACTTGTTGACACGGTGAGTTAAATTAAAATATGCCCACACAGACCGCGAGTCCCGACTTCGTCCGAGATCGCTCGACCTAAAATCTAGTTTTAGCTATCTTTTCTTACCGAGTTCTTTTTCAATTGCTTTTATAGCTTCTTCAGAAAGTTCCGTACTCTCTTTGATAATTTCAAAATCAACCCCTCCTTGCAGCAGTTTTAAGGCAACTTTTTTCTTCTCTTCTTGCTTCCCTTCTTGCTTCCCTTCTTGCTTCCCTTCTTGTCTCCCTTTTTGGATCCCCTCTTGTTGTCCCTTGAGATGTCCTTCTTCTCTGGCCTCATCCAAAGTACTTTTAAATAACTGCATAATTCTCTTCTCCTTATCTTTAACGGTTTTTTGTTCTATTAATTCTATTCTCTTCCAAGTAAATTTTGGGTCAAATCTTTTAATATAATCCACGGCCTTGACCATTTGATCTTTTTTTTCCTCTAAATTCAGTGGCCCACTTATCGTAAAAAGCTTCGAAACCGTCTTTTCATCGAGATGCCAAATCCTCTGTAAAACAAAAAGAATCGGTGCCAATGTTTGAGTTTTTGATTGTTTTTTGAGATCAAGGTCATGGACGTTTAGCAAAATCGGTTCGAAATTTAGAATGTGTTTTGCAAACTCCTTTCTAACCGAGGGTAAAAATCCCTCCAAAGCATCATGGAATTTTAAAGGTTTTTGAAAAGTCTTTATCTTCCCGTGATAGAAAACAACGGGGATTATAGGAACAGGTAGCTTTTTATACATTACTGCTTGATATTCTAAAAGTTGAAACAAGAGGTTTTTATCCTTGTAGGACTTATGCTCAATAAGAAAGATAATCTTTGCTTTTTGTCCTTTGCGTCCGCCTTTGAAATTAACGGAAAAGATAAGGTCTGTTCTCTTCTCAGACCCTTCAGGGGTAAAAAATGTTTCCATCTCCGATCTGAGAGTGTCCCAATTAAAAAGGTTGAATTGAGAAGGACGAAGAACAAGTTTTAGAAATTCAACTCCATAGCGTTTTGTCGAGAAGAACTCTTTAAAAAAGTTATTGTGGACATTGTCTTGTTGCTTACTTTTCATAAATTTTTAACACCGTTTTATTGCTCTATTTGCTATCATCTTTCGACGTTCTAGTCAAAAAGTTTAAGTCCAACTTTTAGGAACGGCGCATTGCGAAATCTGTTTTTCTAATTTTTAGGCCATACCCCTGTTGTTAACTGCCTCTAATTGCCACTTCATTGGCGTTTTAAGGCACGATAACTGCCTTCCTCTGCCCCTTACATGTCTTGACTTTAAAATTGCATTCTGAAGCGATTTTGAAAACATATACCCGATAATTTAAGTGTTCTAATGTTATTGCTGAAATCCTTTAAACAATTCCATCTCATTTTCTACAAAATGATTAAACAGTAATTCTTTGTGAATCCCTTGCATATAGAATTCGTTACTATTCATTGGAGTGGGGACAATTGCTACAATTTCATCTTTGCTTTTTGGTTCTAGCCATTCTTCAAAGAGCAATTCCTGTTTTTCTTTGAGCAAGTCATCTCTTCTTTTCTTTCGCTCTCTAAGCCCCCTCAGTTCGTTTTCAAGGGCAGTCTCTTCTTCTTTGAGATATTCGCTGGATGTGTAAACTCCGTGCCTCAGAATCCCCATGAGCATATTTAGAGGGTTTGTTTTTGCCCTGATATGTCCCTCCCCTAAATCGAAAGAAAAATGTTCAAGAGAGGTCTCTAGTTCTTCAACAGAAAGTTTTCCTATTTTTGAAATTTGTTCTACTTGGGTTTCTCTGAATCCAATTTTTTTAATTTCTTCGGGAATTTTAACTGCATCTAAATAACCGTTTTTGTCAGTCTGGTTTTCGTTAGTAGTAGTAGTAGTAGTAGTTATATTTAAATCACTACTACTACTAGAGCAAGTTGACTCAGGTTGCGACTTATGTTTGACTTGGATTTGACTTATGTTTGACTTATGTTTGACTTTTGTTTGTATTTGTATCATTTGGGCATAAGACTTTTCCGATATCTTGTATTGGCTCCAACCTCCTCTGCCAGCTTTGTATTTTGTACGTTCTAAGTGGCCCTTGTTTTCTAGCCTTTGAATTGCTTTTCTTATAGTGATATCTCGCACTCCTGATACTTTTTCTATGTATTGGATAGTGAGTGGAGGAGAGATCGTTTGTCCTATGGCACAGGCCTCGAAAAAGATGATATCTATAATATCTTTTTGGCATCCGACAATCGATGAATAACTTAAATTTGACTCAGGTTTGACTTGGGTTTGACTTAGGTTTGACTTAAGTCGTGACTTAGGTTGTGACTTAGGTTTGTTTTTATTCTTTCTGGAATGACTTATGTTTGACTTATGTTTGACTTGGGTTTGACTTATGTTTGACTTGGGTTTTTGACTTATATTTGACTTAGGTTTGACTCTTGTTTGACTTAGGTTTAACTTTTTTCTTTCTTTCTTTATTGTTCTCTTTTTATTGTTTATAACTGTTTTAAACGGTCTTTTTTTGGTGGATTTTTTGCTGGAGATAGATACCGGAACTTCTTCGACTCTTGATTGTCTTCTTGCTTGTCTCATTGGAGTGTTCTTAATCCTTCTGTAATGTGGCTAGCGATATCATCAAAAAACGACCTGAAAACTTTTGAACATCCTTCTTTGATAGTCATTCCGTTATTAACAGTATTATTAATTTGGGCTGCAAGGTTGAGTTGAGTTGGGATAAGGTTACCGCCAAAGTTTTTTGTAATTTCCTTATATGCCTCCGAGCTTGCGATTGTATTGCTCTGGAACTTATTCATCAGTACATAATATTCAGGCATTGTACATTCGTATTCGCTGACATACTCTTTTAGCTCATCTAAGGTTAGATAGAGCGACTCTATGCTAAAAATATCAGGGTTTATAGGGATAACTAGTTTATTTATTGTAAGAAGTGCAGAGATTGTAAGAGAATTTATTGTTGGAGGCATATCAAATAAGATAGAGCCAAAATCTTTTTTCAGCCCTTTCATATGTTTTTTGAGAAGGTTTTTTGGATTTCTTCCTCCGGCTAATCTTTCAGATTTTAGGGCCTTCATTCTTGAAGGTAGAATGAATAAATTTGGGTATTTTGATGGTCTTATATGACCTTTGATCTGTAGGTCGTTCTTTAAGACTTCATAGATAGTGACCAAATTATCTAAATCTTCATCACTTCTGAGTAGCATATTGCTTGCGCAGGCTTCTCCGTCGAGGTCTATAAGTAGGATTGGTTTTGCCGATCGTTCGGCCAGCCATGCGCCGTAGTTGACGTTTAAAACAGTTTTCCCAGTTCCTCCTTTGAGAATAAAAAATGTGGAAATTTCATGTTTTATTTCCTTCTTTTTTTCTTGTAGAAAAAGACCTACAGTGTCATGAGGGAGTAATATACTCCCATTTTTTCCCTTTCTCAAAAAAGGAAGATTCCTTTCCTTGAGAATTTGCTTAATCCTGATGTCACTCATGTTGATGATTTTTGCTAATTCATTTGGTGATAGCATAAAATTATCCTTTATCGTTAATATTAGTCTTGGTTAAAATTATATCTATAATTACAAAGTTTTGTAAAAAAATATTTTTTTTTGATAAATCCAAAAATAAAAAATAAATATAAAAGTTGTCAATTATACAGAAATAGCTCTCATTAAGAGAGGTGGCCCCTATCCCTTGAGATAGACTAGATTTTTAAGTTACTTTTTTAGAAAGTTATCTGAAATATCAGTAGCTTTCGGTATAGCGCAGAGCGTATTTTTCAAAATCCCCTATATCATATTGTCGGATAAAGGTTAATGCAGCCGGCCGAACCGTTGAACCAGTGATAGGTGTTTTTCATACTTCGTAGATTCCTCAAAATCCAGAACCGAGGACAAACAAAAAGTTCAATGAGACTAGACTTGAGGCCGTAGAAAAAGGAATCAAAAAAGGGAGACAAGAAGGGAGACAAGAAGGAATCCAAAAAGAGAAAAAAAAGGTTGCCTTAAAACTTCTTCAGGGAGGAATGGATTTTAAAACTATCAAAGAGAGTACGGAACTTTCTGAAGAAGCTATAAAAGCAATTGAAAAAGAACTGGGTAAGAAAAGATAGCTAAAACTAGATTTTAGGTCGAGCGATCTCGGACGAAGTCGGGACTCGCGGTCTGTGTGGGCATCTTTTAATTTAACTCACCGTGTCAACAAGCGACTGTGAATAAGATCCATTATTCACACTCACTTTCACCGCCATAAAATTGAAAGTTTTTATGACGGGTTTACCCGTTGTTCCACGGTTCTGTTTTCGGCAAGGTGATTTCTGATCGTTTCTGTTTTAAAAGTTTCCAGAGGGAAAAATACTAAAAATAGCTATAATCCTCTGAAGGAAAACGCCTCCAAGAGAGAATTTTTCGAGAAAAGAAAAATCCGTGGAACATTTTTCCATTTTGTTTTTACGCCATGTTTAGTGTTCGTAGTCTCTATCCCCAAAGGGAATAGAATCACTAAAAATAGGCCGTTAGGCCTTGACTTATTGAGATGATATGGTACATACTCCCTATTATATAATAAGGAGTACCGATGTCTACGACAACAAAACGCAAATCAAGTTTAGAGGATGCCTTCGATGCCATCAGGTTAAGTGAAGAATCCCGCAGAAAAGGTGAAGAGTCTCTTCGAGAGTCTCTTCGAGAATCTCAGAGAAAAACAGAAGAGTCCCAACGAAAGACTGAGGCGTCCCTTCGAGAATCTCAGAGAAAAACAGAAGAGTCTCTTCGCGAATCTCAGAAAAAGACAGAGAAGGCCCTGCAAAAAACCCAAGAATATTTAAAAAAACTTGGCGATAACTTAGATAAGGCGAACGGTAATTTTAACAACAAGTGGGGCCGATTTATGGAGAACCTTGTTGGAGGTAATCTTATTTCTCTTCTTCAAGAGAGGGGTATTAAGGTTGACGATTTACACAAGAGGATAAAGGGATTTAGGGGAAGTAAACAGGTTGCAGAGTACGATCTTGTGGCCCTGAATGGAGCGGAGGCCGTGGTGTTTGAGGTGAAGACGACGCTTATCAAGGACAATGTCACAAAGTTTTTGAAACAACTCAAAAATTTTAAAGTAAACTGCCCGCACCTTGCGGGAAATCGAACCGTTTACGGAGGGATTGCCTATCTCACCATTGATGACAAAGACCATACGGAAGAAGAGATAAAAGAATATATTGATGAGCAGGGACTTTTTTTGATTCAATCTCCCAAGAGTGACGCTAAAATAAGTACCTTCGTCAACGGAAAAGAATTTAATCCGAAAACATTTTAATCTTCTACTCTTTCTTGTGAATAAGATCCATTATTCACACAGACCACGAGTCCCGACTTCGTCCGAGATCGCTCGACCTAAAATCTAGTTTTAGCTATCTTTTCTTACCGAGTTCTTTTTCAATTGCTTTTATAGCTTCTTCAGAAAGTTCTGTAGTCTCTTTGATAGTTTTAAAATCCATTCCTCCCTGAAGAAGTTTTAAGGCAACTTTTTTCTTCTCTTCTTGTCTCCCTTTTTGGATTCCCTCTTGTTGTCCCTTAAGATGCCCTTCTTCTCTCCCTTCTTCTCTCCCTTCTTCTCTCCCTTCTTCTCTCCCTTCCTTTCGTGCATATTCCACACTGCTTATATGGTCTCTTACTTGTTTTTCTCTTGCCTCAAGAAGGTCTCTCATCTCTTCGTCTTGAGAAATATTCCAAAGACGTTTTGCCGCAACTTTCATTTTTCCCCCTTTATTTAAAAAAATCTTGTATTCTTCTTTATTCATATCACCGGAGTTTTTCATTAAAAAACACCAGCGTTCAATGTCTCCGGAAATCTCTTCAATCCCCTTCTTAAACTTGTCAAGTTCTACTACAACAAACCGTATCCCCTCAGTATAGATGGAATAGGGTTCTTCTTCGTCTCGTATACTGCAAACATGACAGTATTTTTTCGGGTTTTTATCTCTAAATTGTTTAAGATTCTTTGTTGTAAATAAGAGAGAGTAAACCGGTGCCAATGTCTCATAAGTCTCTCCCTCGGATAGCTGATCTGAATAAAGTCTTGAAGCGTAGTAAAGCATTCTTTCGGGTAGATAAGGCCTTCCCGAAGTTTGCGCTTCCACGTTGACAATCTCAGGTTTCTGACTTTTCAAGGCCCCCTTTCGTTTAAAGGCCACTTTAAGGTCAAGAATAGATTTTTTTCCAAATTCGTCATCTTTTTTAAGTAAATCTTTTGGTGACACCTCAGAGTCTTTCACTTCGACCTTTTCTATAACGGCATCTTTCGGTAAGGGTAAAAAACTTTGAAGAATGGCGATTAAAGATTCTTCGCTTTCTTTATCTTTTAAAGTCATTTTAAAAACAATATCAGTCGTCAACGGCAATAGTATTTGATCGCTTTTCATAATTGAGACCTTAGCATAATTCCTGCATATTATGCAAATATTTTTAATGACGAACAGCATAGGCATGAATTGGCCATCTATAGAAAAGATGCAGAAGCGCAAAAAAGCAGCAGAAGCGCAAAAAAGCAGAAGCGCAACAGACTATAGGATTATGCGAATTTTCTTTATTATTCAATTCTTCAACTCTAGCGTCAGGAATCGGGCAATTTTAAAGTATCCCTTTTTAAGCATGGGGGTTTGTGGGCAGAAGCGAAGGCTTGGCGTGCGTCCTAGAGCATTCTACGGCATCATTTTTTATCTATTGTCAGAGACTTTCAACATAATGCGCAACATTTTTCCTATGAAAGCAGCAAGTAGATTGCGAAAAAAGATTACGGAAATGGCCATTCAAAAAATGCAATTTTCATAGGGGAAGCAAAAAAGATCGGGGGCCTCTGATCTATTGTACCTTTCGATCTCCGAAAGTCTCAATGTGAGAAAAACAGAACCTAAAAACTGACTTAATATGTAAGGTTATCGCCACTTCTTTATATTAAAAAAAATGTTGTCATAAATAGAAATACTATCTTACACTATCCTTATGCAGATAAGAGCAAAAACGCAAAAGAGCAAAAGAGCAAAAACATAAAGATGCAAAAATGATTATTGCAATCTCAAACAGAAAGGGTGGGGTCGGAAAGACTACAACTGCCATCAATCTTGGTGCGGCCATTTCCCCAAAGAAAAACTGCTTACTTATCGACTTAGACCCTCAAGCAAGCCTAACTCAATCTTTTGGTATCATTTCACCAGAGTTTTCTATTTATGACTCACTCGTTCGAGGACAGACTCCTCTTTCACCTATAAAAATCAGGGGCGGCCTTGAAACGATCCCCTCTTCCCCCGATCTTGCAGGGGCCGAGGTCGAGCTAGTCAACGAAGCAGGCCGAGAAGGCATTTTACGCGAAGTTATCAAGCCTTTACGAAATAAGTACGATTTTATTTTCATTGATTGCCCACCATCTCTAGGAATTTTAACGATAAACGCTCTCGTTGCCTGCGATAAAGTTTTGGCCCCCATGCAGTCCCAGTTTTTGTCTTTACAAGGTTTAATCGAACTAAACGATACTATAAAAAAAGTAAAATCTAGGCTTAATAGTAAAATTGAACTCATGGGTGTAGTTCTAACTCAATACGATCAACGAAAAAATTTAGACAGAGAAGTAGCTACTGAAATTAAAAAAAGATTTAAGAAAAAACTCTTTAAAACCATGATAAGGACTAATGTTTCTTTAGGGGAGGCCCCTATCAAAGGACAGGATATTTTTTCATATTCCCCAAAGAGTCATGGCGCATATGATTATAACAAACTTGGTAAAGAGTTTTTGCGCTTAAATACTAAAGTAAAAAAGCGCAAAAGCGCAAAAACACAAAAAAACTAGGAGTATATCTATGAGAAGACTAGGTGTCGGCAAGGGAACAGATAGCCTTTTAAGTGCAAGCAAAAGGAGACGGGAGAATCAAAGAAAAGCTGAAATTCGAGCAAGTTATTTATTGCCAGCATCACTCGTAAAAGATGTTAAACGTCTAGCGATCGACCGAGGTGTTCCGGCCAAGAGAATTGCACAAGAAGCATTAGAAAAATTCTTGCTTAGACAATAAAGAAGATTAACATTATGGAGAACTAAGCAAACACGCCAAGGAGTTTTTGGTATGAAGAAAAACATTGATAAAGAAAATAAAAATCCAAAACCTTTGTCAAATGAATTGATAAAAGCACTTCAATGCTTGACCTCAAACAAAAAAAAGGAATTAGTTAGTCGCTGTCGCTTAATTCAATTATTACAAGAAAAATTGCACTTTTTCAATACGCCACTTAGTACAACCATCTGTGTTGATCCCATATTAAACCTATTTTACGACAGCGACTAGTTATATGCAAGTAATCAGGGAAGCAAAAGAGATACAGAAAAAAGGGCCACAGTCTATCAGTAAAGAATCCCTAATAGAATCCCTTAAATTCTTAACAGAAAACTCCCAGAAAACCAAAGAATCGAAATCGAAAGCAGATAAAAGCCAAAGGAGCCTATGTCAAAAACCGGCACATTTCCAAGAGATAGTTTTTAAAAAAATAACAAAAGATAAATATGGTAACCCTTGGGGAAAAATTGTATTACAAGACTTTTTGGATATTATCTGGCAAGATAAACATTATCTATCACATGAATTTTCCTACATAAACAAAGCGGCCAGGAAACTTGACATAAAACAGCCATACCACAACAACGAAGGTAACTCATATTTCAAAGGTGAAGAATTTGTAAAATGGTGCAACAAACTTTATACAGCACTTTGGGAAAAACCCAATAAAATATTCCCAGAATTGAACTTTAAAAAAAAAGGGCAATACCTTGAAGGTAGTTATAATAATAGAACAGTAAGGATATACCAAGAACACAAAGGCATTCTACATTTCAATCTAGGCAAAAAAGTGGAGGATATGATAAATGCGACATCAACACCCTCATCTTCTATAATACAAATATCCTCTAAGCCTACCATAAGATACTCAAAGCGGTTCTTAAAAAATCTTGGTGGTGTATTAAACAAAGAAGAACATAGAAAAAATCAAAAAATGCTCAAAGAAGATGTTGATATAAAACTGAACAAAATTTCTGAAGAGAAAAGAAGGTATATCCCAACTGAAAATTTGAGAAATAACTATGGAGTAAATATTCCAAGAGAACATTGTAGAGCAACAATAGCTGCTATGGAACTTTTTTTTAATAAAAATAAAATTGACGACAACATGAAACAACCAAAAATAACAGATTATAACAGGCTGTTTTCAGCAAATAGGAACGATTACTCAATGTTATCTACACAATTAAGAGGTGCTAGATTGTTTGACGATAACGGTATCCAAACAGAAATAAAATATCCGTTTTGCATATTAACACGTTTTGCAATAGCCAAAGCATACTATCCAAATATAAAAAATATAAGTAAGGCCCACAAAGACAAAGCCTTATCAGATATTCTTAAAGCAACTAAAGAACAATACTATTGCACTGTCGGAAAGTTCCGTTACAAAACTTCAATTTATTATCTTGATGAAGTTACTAGTAATGATATAACAAATAACACAAAACTTTATCAGCTATCGCCTGCCCCATTGTTTTTTGATGGAATTTTAGAATCTGGAAATTTCCAATTAGTCGAACAAAACATTGTAGGAAAAATGGATAACGCTTTAAAAAATGTTCTAAACAAAAAAAGAATTGGACATAATCTCTCTAACCTATCACTTACTCTTTTATGTTTTATTCTCATCAACCACAACTATGCTTTATGGATTGATGGGAAATACCATAGATTATCCTTGCAAGATATGCAAAAAAAAGGCTGGTTTCCAAGTCAGCTTGTAAAACATAGAAAATGGCTAAAAATTTTTAATATGGTGGATAGCGTATTTAAGGCCATAAAACTGTTAGGTTACATAAAGCAATATCGATTCCAAAAATCAAACTACAAAGGTGTAGGTGGTATTTTCCATTGGGTTAATAACCCGGGACGACTAACTGAGTCACATCAACTGTAATCTCATCAACTCTAAAGCAACCGGCCTCTAAACAATAGAAAAAAATTCATGCAATCGTGTCAAAAAAACAAGATATGGGAGTCTAAACGACAGCAGAGGGGGAGACTAAATGACCGCAGAAAGGGAGACTAAATGACCGCAGAAGGGGAGACTAAATGACCGCAGAAAGGGAGACTAAATGACCGCAGCAGTATATAATAGTAAAAAAATAAAAGATAAAAGTAGCAATTGTTGAACATAATACTATTTCTTTTTGCAAAACGTTAATTTAATACTAAACCTTTATTTTTTTAATTAAGAATAGTTCAAAATTAAAAACAGCAGTTTCAAACGTTCTAAATCCCGAGCTTATGTTCCTAGTCTCATTTTCTTTTAAAATGCGAAATACGGACATTTAAAGGCCTCTGAAGCGATATTTAAGGCCTTTTTCGATCGTCAAAACATCAATCAGGGCTTTAGAAGGATTCTAGGCCCCTCCTGGCCCTAGAATTCCCCTCATGCGCATGAATTCCATTTGCCATTCACGTTTTCACATTTTATTCTTAAGAGAAGGTTTGATTTTTTTTAACAACATTTAATACATAAGGATATGTTTATGAAAATTTTGGCAACTAAACAACGACTCGCTCCCACGACTGTTAGAGTCGGTTATATAAAACACTACTTCTTTTGCGCATTTCTCTCGCTTTTCTTACTGTCGGGCTGTGGTGGGAGCAGTGGTGGTGGCGGCGATTCGACCTCTTCGAGTAAAAAAGCTAAAGCTGCTAAAGCGTGTACGACTCCTATTCCCAACGGGAAGGGAGAACTTTCTTGGAATACCAAAACCAAAAAATATAGCACAACATGCAAAGTCGTCTCTTGTAATGCGGGATATGATAATGTTGCAAATCCAGCACAATGTGGAAAAACTCAGGCAGGGTACTACTCTCTCGCAAAGGACAAGACTAGGAAAAAATGCCTGACAACGTTTCCCCCTCATTCTCTTAGGAACACCGCCACGGGGACTAAATCGGAAACCGACTGCTGGAACTGTAAGACGGGGTCTTTAAAGAATACAAGCAACAAAAAATGTACGCTTCCCGGTAAGGGGAAGTACTACGACGCTCAAGGAACACAACAGAGTTGCCGTGGTGTTGACGGGAGTCCGCCGGGAGGGTTTAACCGCTGGGAAATCAACACCGCTCCCGTGGCAAGTAACGATAAGTGTGAGTTTTCCTGTAACAGTGAATTTACAAAGAGCGAATCTCTTTTTTCCTGTAACAAGTCCCGCTCTTGTCCCGTTAATCCCGTTAATCCCGTCCCCAACGGAGGGGGACTCAACCTCTGGGATACAAACACAGACGATTTTAGCACGACTTGTACCGTGGAGACTTGCGATGCAGGATATGATAATGATGTAGACACTGCCCAATGCCAACAAACCGCATCGGGGTTCTATTCTCCTGCAAACGACAAAGCTCGGACAGCTTGTCCGACTCCTACCCATTCCTCTGCTATAGCTAGCACGGGACTTTCCTCTGCGGACGGCTGTTACGACTGCGATGCCGGTTATTGGAAAAATCCTCAAGGAAGCGGAAGTTGCGACGTTCCAGACCTCGGAAAGTGGGTGGATGCAACGAACAACTCCAAAAAAGACTGTTTGGCCATTAACAACGCTAATTTTAACACTTGGCTTGCCGGAACTGCCGATGCCGCAAACAAATGCCCATTTTCCTGTAGCAACAACTTGATAGCGGACACTCAGGGAAGAAGCTGTGTCGCCACAACTCGATCTTGTTCTTCCGTCCCCAACGGTAGCGGAACGCAAAATTGGGAAACTCAAAACAACCGCTACGGCACTTGTACCGTGGAGACTTGCAATACCGGTTTTGTAAAAAATACGGAAGCAAATACTTGTCCTATTCCCAGTCTTGGAAAGTATGCGGATAACGGAGTAGAGAAAGATTGCTCTCCTATCACAGGTGACACAGATGGGTTTGATGACTTTGACGTCAATACGGCAGCGGTGTCTGCCGCCGACGGTTGCGATTTTTCCTGTAATGCAGGTTTTGTGAAGGATTCCTCTGCTCGGGAGTGTAACTATCCAACGAAGGGAAAATACGTCAACGCCGGAAATACCGAGTCCCCCTGTACTGCTATTACGACTGAAGGAACGGCAGTCGCTACTTGGATAGTGGGTGCCGCCTCAACGGACACCGCTTGCCCATTTTCCTGTACTGCCGGTTATGTGAAGGATACTTCTGCCGGGGGTGTAAGTATCCGACACAAGGAACTTACGCCGACGCTCAAGGTGCCGAGGTCTCCTGCACGGACATTTCGGGTATAACGGGCTTTGGTTCTTGGTTAGATGGAGCTGCCACCGATGCCGATTCCTGCCCCTTTTCCTGTGCCTCGGGTTATACAATATCGGGAAGAACGTGCAGACGACCCGAAATGCTCGCCCTAGGACGAGACACCAGTCACGTCCTTTTTAATAACGGTGAGGTGGAAGCATGGGGGAGTGTTAGTGACCACACTTGGAGAACTCATATCAAGGAGAACTTAGGGGGTAATACGCCCCAAGCTCTTGTGTCGGGGGACTACCACCAATGCATTATTTTAGAAAACGCAGGTCAAGACCATGGGAGTTTAATGTGTTGGGGGAAAAACGGCGATGGCCAACTGGGAGTTGGCGATACTATCAATAAAACCACCCCGACAGCTGTTACCGCTACCATCTTGGGAGACGCCGGAGGCGGAACCCCCAAGACGGTCAAATCCGTGGCGGCAGGAAAAGTGCATACCTGCGCTATCTTATACGACGATACCGTTGTGTGCTGGGGGAAGAACGATACAGGGCAGATAGGAGGCAGTTCTGCTGCTAGCTGGAAAGTACTAAGCGGTACACCAGGCGACCCCTTAAACGGCGGAACCGCTAATCGCATAGCGGGGGGAGAGTACCACACCTGTGCCATCTTAACGACGGATAACTCCGTTCAATGCTGGGGGAGTAATGGCAACGGGCGATCAGGGGGGGGGGTTCCGAGCTTAGGTTCCGGCAAAACCGCCACCGAGATTGCAGTGAATGACTTCTCTTCTTGCGCCATTCTCGACGACGGTGTCGTTAAGTGCTGGGGAGACCTCGGTTCTCCCTCCTTAGGGGGCAAAACCGCCATCGGTGTTACGATGGGGCAGAGGTACGCCTGCGCTCTCTTAAACGATAAGACTGTAAAGTGCTGGAATACCAATGGTTTCTTTATAGACGGGGGGGCTGGAGGTGGGCCTTCCGGTTCCAATCGGGTTCTAAGAGGTACTCGAGGCAACCCCTTGGGTGGACAAACTGCTATTCAAATCGCAGTAGGTTACGATCACTCCTGCGCCATTATGGAGTCGGATCACTCCGTTAAGTGTTGGGGAGTAAATGTTGGTGTCCATAACACCGATTTTTACGGAAAAATCGTAGGAGAAGTTCCGATGACAGGCGGCTCCAACGGAACGGGAACGAGTACGGGAGAAACGGCAACGCTTACGGCAGCTTCTACACCGACGGCGACGGCACTGGAAGCAGATGCAGGCGGGAAGATTTGTGCTCTAGCATTTAGCGGCCGAACCCTTGGCGGTTCTTGGATTCTTAAGAAGTATTCGACACCGCTAACGTACAATACTGGAGGCAGCACAATGATTACCAATGTTATAGATAGTCTGATTGCAAAGATCGGTCCCACCGTGAACATGGCGGGAACCAATGTGACGTTAGCTAAAAAAGGCAATGACAAAATAGAGGCAACCGTTAACTCCGCCGTCTTTAACGGATTGAATTTAACTATCTACCACGACGATGACGGCGGAAACTGCACAAGAACTCGCGTAGAGATCAATATCCCCCTCACTGGAGGAAGCGGCGCTGCCGTAGCAGATGGACTATGGGTTATCTCGAACGACTATACCGGATCGGGAGATACAACCGTCAACCTCGATAGCGTACACATTGACCTTGGAAATACCGGTCTTACAAAAGAGGAGATTGCCGATAAGATCGTAGCGAAAGTTAACGACGACGCAAGTTGGGCGGGTAAGCAGAACGTGGATTTACCTTATACGGCAACAAAAGTCCAAAATTCGGACAACTCCGACTGCCCCTCAGGCGACTTCTGTGTCCTCTTTGAGCGTGTGTTCAAAGGAACGGAAGGGAATTATGGAATCCCCTTCGGAGATCGGGACTACGCAGAAGCTGTTTCGATGACAGGCGGATCCGACGGGACGGGAACGAGTACGGGAGAAACGGCAACACTTACGGCGGCCTCTACACCAACGGCAACGGCACTGGAAACAGATGCAAGCGGACAGATTTGTAAGATAATACTTTCCGGCGGAAACCTTCTCTCTTCTGAGATTGTTAGGGATATGACGATGGGACTGCTAACATACAATAGCGCAAGCGGTACGAACATTTCTACCGCTATAGATAACCTGATTGCGGCGATCGGTTCCCCCATGAACATAGCAGGAACCAATGTGACGTTGTCTAAATCAGGCAGCGACAAAATAGCGGCAACCACTGACACCGCCGTCTTTGACAGAATGACTTTAGCTATCCAGCACGCCAACAGTAGCGGAGACTGCACAACAAGTCCCGTAGCGACCGAGATTTCTCTTAGCGGAGCAAGCGGTGCCGCTGATAAAGCAGAAGGACTATGGGTTATCTCGAATGACTTTATTAGTGGGTCGGGAGATAAAACCATCAATCTCGATAGCGTATCCATTGATCTTGGAAATACCGATCTTTCAAAAGAGGACATTGCCGATAAAATCGTGGCCGATGTTACCGGCGGAAGTTGGGCAGGTACGCAATACGAGGATTTACCTTATACGGCAACAAAAGTCCAAAATTCGGACAACCTCGACTGCCCATCAAGCGACTACTGTGTGGAGTTCACCCGAGTTTTTGCAGGTTCTGAAGGAAATGATGGAATCCCCTTCGGGGATCGGGACTACTCATATTAAAAGAACATTAAAAAAATTTGCGACTTATAAAGAAAGGCCCTTGCTCTTGAGTCAAACCGTTTCTTAAACATTTATCCTTATGTTGTTTTTGAAAACGGTGAGTTTCGAGGGTAGGGGCCCGTTTTTACTACTTGCCTTCGGAACTCCGAGACGGTAAACATTTAAGCAAACCCCCGTAGCTTTTTTTTATTCATTTTTAACTAACTTTAAAAAAAAGAGCAAAATCGCCTTTTTAAGCGTTCAAACCCTTCTATCCTAGTAAGGATCATATTTTACAAAAGGCCTTTGAAGCGATCTTTAAGGCCTTTTCCAATCGTCGTAAGTGCCTTAAAATGGATTCTAGGCCCTTCCTAGTCCTAGAATCCACTCATGCGCATGAATTCCATTATATCATATCACGGATTTTGTTCCGTGCGATCTCGGCCGAACCGTTGAACAGGTGATAGGTGTTTTTCATGCTTCGTAGATTCCTAAAAATCCAGAACCGAAGACAAAAAAAAGTCCAAATAGACTAGACTTGAGGGAGTTTTCGAGTTTCTATTTTTTGTAGGACTAAAAAAATCGAGGAGGAAATATGCAGTATTTGGTCGAGAAATTTATTTTTAGGTACGCTAGGTGGGTCATTTTGATGATTTGTATGATGCTGTTTCCGCCGATCGGGTGGGCACCGGCCGATAAATTGATAGCTAAAATTCGCCGTTATGCCTTCGAGTCACTCTATCGACTAGACCCGATGAATCCCAAAAATGTTAAAAAGCACTCCCTTGAGTCCTTCAGTAATAAATTGACGGGGCAAAGGTCTGAGTTGGTTTACGGGGTCGACAATATGTACCTCAATAATCGGAAAAATCGCAAGAGTGGAAAGAGGCCGAAAACAAAAAGAGAGTCCCGTTAAACTTGATTAATTTTAAAAAAATGTTATAAAGGCCGTATAGACTACAGAGGAGCGATTATGTCCACAACGACGAAAAGAAAATCAAGTTTAGAAGATGCTTGGGGGGCCATTGAGGCCTTAGTGGAGACTCAACAAAAGAGAGAGAAGGCCTTAGTGGAGACTCAACAAAAGACAGAGAAGGCCCAGCAAAAGACAGAGACGACCTTAGAGGAGGCCCAGAAAAAGACAGAGAAGGCCCTGCAAAAAACCAAAGAATATTTACAAAAACTCGGCGAGAACTTAGATAAAGCAAACGGTAATTTTAACCACAAGTGGGGCCGGGGCCGTTTAATGGAGAACCTTGTTGGAGGTAATCTTATTTCCCTTCTTCAAGACAGGGGGATTAGGGTTGACGATTTACACAAGAGGGTAAAGGGATTTAGGGGAGGTAAACAGGTTGCGGAGTACGACCTTGTGGCCGTGAATGGAACGGAGGCCGTGGCGTTTGAGGTGAAGACGACGCTTATCAAGGCCAATGTCACAAAGTTTTTAGGACAACTCAAAGATTTTAAAGCAAACTGCCCGGGCCTTGTTGAAAGTCGCACCGTTTACGGAGGCGTTGCCTATCTCACTATTGATGACAAAGAGCATACGGAAGAAGAGATAAAAGAATATATTGATGAGCAGGGACTTTTTTTGATTCAATCTCCCAAGAGTGACGCTAAAATAAGTACCTTCGTCAACGGAAAAGAATTTAAACCGAAAACATTTTAAAGTTTCTAAAGAACAAGAAAAGAGGATGCGAGTTTTAGAAGCGCATCCTCTTTTCTTTTGCGAGACTAAACCCGACCGTCTATGTAAGAAGGGGGGGCGAGAATCCAAGAAACATCATCTTTCAAGGCATCAATTTCTTCTTGGGTTTCCTCGTCGATACCCTCGTTTTCTTCTGCATTCTCTACGGCCGCATCAAGTTGTTTCATAAAATACTTTAAGACAATCGTCTCGTTGTACTTAAAGGTTCGCTTTTTGCGCATTTGCTTGACAAAATTTTGAGTACCGTCAAGGACAATTTCAAGGCGGGTTTTTCCGAGCAGTGTCTCTTTATCTTGACCTTGAAAGTAATTGCCTGCACTGACGTTACAAAAACTCAATAAAACCGATAGCGTAACAATTCCCGTTCTCATTGTGTACCTCCTTTTTATGTTATTCTATCGAGAACATCACAAAAACCCCCTGAGAAAGAGGGAAATTTCCCCGAACTTTCGGGGTCTCGATAGATTTCTTCAATATTTCTGTAGTGTCGAGAATATTCTTCTTGTAGCCTTTTTAAGGCATCCTCGTTAAGCCCGTCGGAAAATGCAACAAGACAATTTCCCTTTTCCTCCATACAAGAAGACGGGTCATAGAACCCTAAAAAAATTTCAAGTTGTCTTTTCAAGGCGTTATTGTTGCGAACGAGTATGCTTTTGTCATAGGCATGATACTTATCGTTTTTTTGAAAGATAATATTCTTTTTTATAAGAGTGTCGACGGCCCTAGATCCTTTGGTGCCTAAAACTCTACAGATTTGCCCCTCGGTTGTTCCTTTGGAAAGAGATGCCAACTCGTAGACAATGAAATTTTCTTTTATGTTGAACAATGCTTCCATCTCAAGCGTTTCTAAAATCTTTTTATTTGTAGGAGACTTGTTACTTGGGACATCTTCCTGAACTTCTTCTGCCATATTTTTAAAATGCCCGTTGATAAGTCCTATAGCATCCCACACGAGAGATTTGTTTTTTGAACCGGCCAAGAGTTTGACGACATTATCGGGTGTCGGGATGTTGTTTTCATCGTTTTTTATTCTGTTAAATGTGGCCCTTGACATTCCCAGCTTGTCCGCTACGGCCGCATCGGAAAGGTGAGAGTATTGCCGCTGAATACTGAGAAGGCAAATAGATCGAATCTTTTTCCATTTCTTTCTTTTTACTTCTTCTTCCGACATTTTTCAATCCTCCTTGATTTCAAGGATTATATACGAAGTTAAAGAAAAAGTCAAAAAGAAAATTAAGATATTTTTTTAAAATATCTTATAGGTGGTTTTTGTAGCTTTTTTTATAAATGGCGGCAAATCACCGTTTTTTGTCTTTCGTCGGGGTTTTTCCTAGAAAACTGTTATTTCTTTTGGACATATAAGGATACAAACTGCTCACCGATGAGATTTCTTCATCTCATCACCGATGAACACGTTTTATCTCATTGATGGCGGCGCATCTTCGTTTATATTCACTTTGTCTGAAAAAAAGGAGGACACAATGAGTGGAGAAAATTACGGGAAAGAAACAAGAAGCGGTTGGGATATAAAAGAATGGACTCGTTATCTTGATGAGAATGTAGGTACTACAAAGAGAGATAAGAATATCATTTTATCCGAAGATATGAACACGAAAGAAATGCTTGAAAGAAACGAGGTTCTAAGGTTTTTTAGAGACTCTAAACTTGATCCCGTTAGAAAACTTGAAGTGACTCTGGCGATGGAGGAACTCCCTTTTAATCAAAAGAGTATCCTCTACGCCGTTTTTTGGAAGGATATGGGAGAAGAAAAAATTGCAAAATATTTAGGTATATCTATTGTCAACTGTAGAATGCTCAAATCCCGAGGACTAAAAAAAATGCGAAAAATTTTGTCCTCAAAAAAATTTCAAAAAATGTTTGAGTCTAAGAAGAATCAAATGCGTTTAAGTCTGGGAATCAAAAATGAGTTGATAAGGCCCAATAAAGAGGCCAAGGAACAGGAAAAAAATTAAAAAAGAAGGGGTAAAAGGGCCGTGTCTGCCGAGATTTTTTTTAATGGAGGAAAAAATAAAGTGTTATTTCCATGTTGGAGTTTTCAGAGGGAGAAAGCGATTTTTTTAAAAAAAGTGTTATTTTTGTCACACTTTTGCCTATAGGTAGGAACTATTTTTTTTAGGAGGATGAGAAAATGGGCAAAAAGAAAGAAAAAAGAAAATTCGAATTATTCTCACAGGGCCGAGGGTTTAGGCCTTGGTTGAACAATGACGGCAACAAAAAAGGCCCGTGTCTGCCGAGATTTTTTTTAATGGAGGAAAAAATAAAGTGTTATTTCCATGTTGGAGTTTTCAGAGGGAGAAAGCGATTTTTTTAAAAAAAGTGTTATTTTTGTCACACTTTTACCTATAGGTAGGAGCTAAATTTTTTAGGAGGATGAGAAAATGGGCAAAAAGAAAGAAAAAAGAAAACTAAGATTATTGTCAAACGGCCGTCGGTTTAGGCCGTGGTTAAACGATGACGGAAGGAAAAAGAGCGATGCCGAGATTTCCCGATTGGGGCGATATTGGGATCAAAAGACATGGTCGGCATTTCTCGATGAAGATGTGGGAAGAGTCGACGGGCATCTTTTAAGGTTAAACGAGGAAGTAGAAAAACGTCTCGACGACAGAGAGAGAAGAGACGAATATTTTACCGATAAATTCGCCTCTATCGACCTTGAAGAAGTTTTTAAAACGGCATTGGAGGCCTTGTCGTTTGATGAAGAGCGAATCATTAAAGAACTCTTTTGGAACAAGGCGAGGGTATGGGATACGGCCGTTATTTTTAGAATCTCTCCGTTTCAAGTTCGCAAAATCAAATCACGGGCCTTGGAGAAATTGAGATGGATTTTGCAAGAAGATTTTTTTGCAAGAAAACTGCTAAAAAAAATTACTTCGGAACAATCTCTATCAAACAGAAAGAGAAACGTATTTTTAAAACCTTAAAGGAGGTGCTTTATGAAAAAGATGTTAATGTTTTTTATTTTGATGATGACGACGGCCTTAATTTTTGGTGTCGAGGTTTATGCCCAACTGCTTTTTGGCGGCAACAATGCTCTTCAGTACAAGCTTGGAAACCTACAAAATGTGCTTATCGGGACATTTCTTCCCATTATAAGCACGATCGGTCTTGTCTATGCGGCGATGTTGTCGATCACGGGATCGGGTGAGGGCCGAGGAAAGATTATCGGTGTTGTTGTCATGGCGATTATTGGATTTATGGCGAAGTATATTATCCAATTTTTTCAACAGATAACGGGATAACATGGCCCTGTTAAAGACATCAACAATACACCGAAACCTCGACAAAAAATTAAAACTTTTTGGCATGGAAATTCAAGACTTTATTTTGCTTGCACTTTTAGCATCGCTCCTCAACTTGATATTTGGGAATACTCCTTTTGGAGCATATTTAACTTTTGTCCCTTCCGTCACGTTGGGGGTGGTGCTTTTTGTGTGCAAGAGAGGAAAACCCGAGGGTTATTTAACGCATTTTTTACGCTACTATTTTTCACCAAAATTTTACAGTGCAGGTGAAGAAGTCAAAGGAGCAAAGGGGAAGATTTATGAACCTAGGAGATAAGTTGCCGTTTTGGCACTTTGAAAAGGACGGTCTGATGGTTTACGAAGACGGGTCTTTGGGTTGCGGTTTTGAACTTAAGGGAATTGATATAGGAACGCAAACAAACGAGTTTATAAATGATATCTCCGTTAAATTGGAGAATTTTCTAACTTCGGCACCGCAAGGTTTTAGGTTGCAATTTTTCTATCGTCCGACTTCTTCTATCGAGGGAGTTTTGAGGGAACACGAAGCGATTTCCCAAGATGCGCCCGACAAGTATAGGCCTATTGTCGAATCCCGAACGGATTTTTTAAGGAGTATCCAAGATAGCAACGGTTTTTTTACTCCAAAAATCACTTTTTTTATCAGGGGGAAACCTCACGGGTTTTCCAAAAGAAAATTGTGGCAATCGGTAAAAAAATTTGAGTGTATTACACGAGAAGAGTTTGATGAACATCGGGAGGAGTTTTTTAGGGAGAAGGAACAAATAGTGTCATCTTTAAAAAATGCAGGACTGACAAGCAGGGAATTGACAAGTCGCGAGTGGTTTAAGTTGCTTTTTAGCTACTTTAACCTCTCAAGAAGCGAAAAACTCAAGTTGCCAAAACCTACGAGCGATCCCTTTAATTTTCAATGCATCTTGGAAGATGTGCATTTGCACAAAAGTCATTTAGAGATGGGAGATTATAAGTTTAAAGGGATAACTTTGCAAAACCTCCCCGAGGGAGAAAGTTTTGCTTCCATGATTGACGGCCTTTTAGAGGGCATCCCCTTTCACTTTGCCTTGTCTTTGACGATAGAAACTCTCGACCAAAAAACCGAGACGGACAAACTCCAACTTCAACGGCGTTTGGCCGCATCTATGGCCAAGGGGGCCAAGAATGTTTCCGACCTCGAGAGTGAATCCAAATTGAGGCACACGGAAGAGTTAATAAGTGAACTGATAGAGGGGGGGAAAAAGGTCGTCGCCATGGGGTTAACAATTGTCCTATGGGCAAAGACGACAAAAGAACTTGAAGAAAAGAGCGGTCGGGTTTTGCAGGAAATGCAAAACATGGGCGGAGCGGAAGGGTTGAAAGAAACCCTTCCCCTATTGGATGCCTTTATCAACGCAGGCCCGGGAATTTGTGAAGTTTTCAGGAGCAAAAAGGTAAAGACCTCTAACTGCGCTCATTTTCTCCCCGTCTACGCTCCTTGGAAGGGAAACGACAGTCCCATTTGTCTCTTTGAAAACAGATCCGGGGGAGTTGTGAAGATTGATCCGTTCTCATCGAAGTTGCCCAATAAAAACGCCCTTATGTTTGCCTCCAGCGGTTCGGGTAAGAGTTTTGCCGTACTACAATTGGCCATGCAGTTTTACGGGCAACATCCCACACCTAGAATCGTCTGGATAGACAACGGGGCATCCAGTGAACGGTTGCTTGATTCCTCAATTCTCGACGGCCAATTTATCGACCTAAACCTTGACTCGGGAATTTGTCTCAATATGTTTGACCTTTCCAAGGGAGAGAGTCACCCGTCCCCAAGTAAAATAAAACTCATTTTGGCGATTTTGGAGCAAATTTTGAGGGAGGATGGCGATAGGGGGTTGCCTAAACGCCATAGGGCGTTGATTGAGGAGTCCATCTATAGGGCCTATCAAGGAAATGAGGGGATACCCGTTTTAAGCGATTTAAAAAAGATTTTAGACAATCACGACGCAAAGGATATGCAAGAGTACGGGCGCATCCTCTATCCATGGACGGAAAATAGGGCCTACGGGCGGATGTTGGACGGAAAAACCAACATTGACCTGACAAAAAACCTTATCACCGTTGAAATAAAGGGATTGGATACCTACCCCGATCTTCAAAACGTGATGCTTCTTAATTTTACGGAGTTTATTAAAACCCAAGCGGCAAGAGACACGACACGCCCCACCCTTCTTATTGTCGACGAGGCGTGGAAATTGCTTGAAACGCCTTCGGGGTTGGCGTTTGTTGTTGAAGCTTACAGGACGTTTAGGAAGTACGGCGCAGGGATTTGGTGTATTTCCCAAAACTACAAAGATTTTCTCAAGGATGAAACCGTGGCGAATGCTCTTTTTCCCAACACCGCAAGCGTTTTTATCTTAAAGCAAAACAAGATCGACTGGGTGGATTTTGGACAGAGGTTGCAACTCAATGAATCGGAGGTTGAAGCGGTAAAAAGTTTACATTCCGTCAAGGGTGAATCCTCGGAAGTTTTTTTTATTCAAGATGAAAACAAAGCAATTTTAAGAATTTCTCCCGATCCCCTGGCCTACTACATTGCAACGAGCGACCCCGAAGATAAGGAACTGATAAAAAAAATGGAGAAGAAACATCCCAACGAAAACAAGTTACAGATTCTACAACGAATAACGGAGGAAGAAAAAAATGCGAATACTAAACAATGATTGTTTGCAGGAACTAAGAAAGCTAAAAGCCTGTTCCGTCGACTCTATCGTAACCGACCCACCCTACGGGATAGGCATTGTCGGTGCCGACTGGGACAGAAAACTGCCGAGCAGGGAGATTTGGCAAGAGTGTTTTAGAGTCTTACGGCCGGGCGGCCATATCATAGCTTTTTCTTCGGCGAGACTCTACCACAAACTCGCCTATTTGATGGAAAACTCGGGTTTTGAAACGCAAAATATGCTTGCATGGATTCACCATGGAGGGTTTCCGAAAGGGGTTCCCTTGTCTTTACAGTTTGATCGCAACGATAATATCCCCCGTCCCGACGAGGAATTTAGGGAGTATCTCGGCAAGGCGATTAACAACAGTCACTACAAGATTAGAGAATTGGAAAAATTCTTGGGTACAAAAAGTATGTTCAATCACTACTTGGGAAAATCCCAACCGTCCTTCCCGACGTTGAAGAAGTGGAAGATTCTTAAAAAAGTTCTCAAACTCGACGATCGCTACGACGCAGTTTTTGAACGTATAGAGAGGCAGAGGAAAGAGTTTACTTCAAAAAAGAAGGGAAATCAAAAAGGAAGGTTTTTCTTTACATCCCTTAGAGACGTCTTTTCGAGACATACTCCCAAGAGTAATCTTGCAAAAAAATGGATCGGGTGGAAGGTGGGAAGTCTTGCACTCCGCCCTTGTATCGACCCTATTTACTTTGGACGAAAACCTCCGATTCGACCCGTCTATGAAAACGTAAAGCAACACGGTGTCGGTGGGTTAAATATCAACGGTTGCACGGTTGACGGGGGGCACTCCACAAATGTTATGCACGACAACACGGGTGCCGTCGGTGAAGCATCCCCGTTTTTTAACGGGTTTGAGTTTCATGCAAATGCATCTCAAAAATTAAGAAAGAAGTTCCCCCACCCAACAATGAAACCCTTATCGTTGATGAGACACCTCGTCCGCCTAGTCACACCGAAAGGTGGTGTATGCCTTGATCCGTTTGTGGGAACGGGGACGACGGCGATTGCTGCATTGATGGAGGGGGTAAACTTTGTAGGGATGGAGAGGGACAAAAACTACTTTGAAATGACGAAGGCACGGGTAAAAAGTCTTGCTCTAAAAAAAGATAACGAACAAAAAAAGGAGGCGGCCTAATGAAGACAATTGTTGTTTTTATTTTGTTGTGTTTGAGTTTGCGGTGTTACGGAGTTGTTCCCGGGTCTGATATTGTGCAACTTCTCCGCATTATTGATCAGAACATTAAACGCTATAAACAGTTGCAGGAGGTTATCAGGCAGACAAGAGATCGGGATTTTTACGAAAGAATGATCCACGAGGGGATCAACAACGCCGTAAACGTGTTAATGGCCCTACCCCTTGAAGACGGAAATGTTCTTGTACACCTAAAAGATTTTAAAAGTCTGTCAAAAGAGCTTGAAAAAATCTACGGGGTCGCCGTAACGGATAGTCCCGATTCTCAAATGTTTAAAATTCATGACGAGAGCGTTGCCGAGTCGCTACGGCTTTTATCAGGCCTTAAAGGTTATGTGAAGAATCAAGAGAAAAATGCCCGACAGGTTTTTCTTCAATCTAAGAATTCCAGTCCTAAAGGAGCGCAGAGAATGACGGCCGTAACAAATTCTCAAATACTCCACTCCCTTTCTCAACTGATTAAGATTAACGGCCAAATGCTAAAAATTCAAAGTGAACAATTTGGCGTGAAGAATAAAGAGAGCAAAGAGAGCGTGGGGCATTTCTACAAAGTCAACAGGGAACTTCGACGGGGATTCAAAGGATACAGGGCGCAGGAAAAGTTGCCGAGGTTTTAAAAAAATTACTAACTATTAGTTTTGTACTATAGGAACAAAAAACCTCATCCATGTCATAAGTGAACCTAGAATCGTTACTGTTGCTAAGAAAAAGTAGAACATTCTTTGAGTTAAGTCTTTGTTTAATTCGCTTTTCACTTGCTCAATTTTAACGGCAAGGTCGGCACGGACTTTTTCAATATCTTTTGAGAGCTCGACACGAACTTTTTCAATATCTTTTGAGAGATCGGCACGGACTTTTTCAATATCTTTTGAGAGATCGGCACGGACTTTTTCAATATCTCTTTTTAATTCGGATTTTGTTTGCTCAATTTCTCTTTTCAATTCGAGCTTTGCGATCTCAACGTCGGACTTTGTGGCCACGTTTTGAGACATGGCCTCAAGTAGCGCCCTAGCTTGAGTATCGGTAAAGCCCGAGGAGATGAGATTGTCTAAGTTGCGTATAGATTCAATGCCGTTGCTACCGGTTTTTGTCATACTTCCATCTTATCGTCCTTTTTTGTTTTTTTTAAGTAGCAAGATTTACCCGACTGAAAATAACGACTATTAGTCGTCCCACACGAGCTTTTAATCGTTCTTTTGCACTTTGGAGGCACTCCACTCTAACCTTGGAGGATAGATCGCTCGAATACCTTTTCCTATACCGGGCCGTTTGTAAAGTCTGATATGGGCATCTTGATGAAAAGACATATTGTTGTCTTTTTCAGATACAAAGAACGGCGGTTTTTCAGGGATGAGATTTGCATCTTCAATTTTTTTTATAAAAAGGATTACGTCATGTTCCGAGTTTAAAAAAATGTTCTCATATTCGTTTTCATGATCCATGTTTAGTGATGTTAATTTAACTTTGCCCAAAAGGCAAAGTCCGTTTTGTTTTTCTTAAAAAACTAATTTAAAGAGAGGTTTTTATGTTTGAGTGGCTTCCTCATGCTGCAGAGGAATTGAGGGGAGAACTTGTAGAGGTGTATTGGGTTCTCTTGGTTATCGTTTTTCTGTTTGTCATTCTGTTTAAGTTTTTCGGTATTTTAGAAGAGGGGGTCGACCCTAGAAAAACGCTGATGAGGGTTGTCGTTTCCGTTATTTTGTTGTGGTCGTTTAAGGAGGTTGCCAACCTTGTTAGTGTCGTAACCGACGGGGTTTCCGAGAAGCTGGGCGGCGTACAAAATTTGGTAGCGTTATTTGACCACATCGAAAAGAAGTATTTGGAGGATTCCCCAAATTTTTTCAGTTTCAGGCAGATGTTGATGTACGGCATAAGCGTCTTGTGCTATATGTTCGCCCTTCTCGGTTACTACGCAACCGACGTTGCGATTCATTTTGTTTTTACCGTTCTTTACGCTTTAAGCCCCTTAATGATTTTAGCGTACGTCCCCGAAAGCACGGCGCACATTACAAAAAACCTTTATACGGGGTTGCTTAACGTCGCAACGTGGAAAATCCTCTGGTGTCTCCTAGGTACACTGCTTTTAAAATTGACGGCCGTGCCGGAAGTTCAGGGTTGGGACAATTTTATCATGCAGGCACTGACAAATATTTGCATAGGGATGTGTATGCTTAAAATCCCTTTCTTTGCCCAAAGTCTTATAGGCGACGGGCTTACGGGTTTGACATCGGGAGGAGAGAGCAAAGCTCTCTCTCCGTTTACATCGACTATTGAAAGCATCCCGAAGCATTCACTAAGGGGTGTGGGGAGGGGGGCCGGACGACTCAAGTCTTCTTTCAAAAAGAGAACAGCTCCTTTAAGAGAGCGATTTAAGAAGTTTAGATACGAAAGAAAACTTGCAGCACTTTACAGAAGAAACGGATTAAAGGCACAAAAAACAAAAGGAGGTGATGTGCATGACAAAGAATACAAACAAGACAATCAACGTCTTAGGAGAACTCAACGAGCGGTTGTTCCTCTACAAAAGTCTCACTATAGGGTTGTTGATTCTGGCGGTTCTTCAAACAACAATACTCGCTTGGCAAGCAAACACAAACCCAATCGTCGTCGTGAAGGACGGGGTGGAAAAGAGTTACCACGTCGGGTTGAAAAATGAAGAGGTAGTGACTGAAGAGGACGTCGCACGTTTTGTCGAGAGGTTTATTTTAAGGCGGTATTCTTGGAAAGAGTTTATCCCCGGGGCGATAACGGAAAATCTCTCCTGTATCGCTACGGGGAGCTTTCTTCTAAAGCTAAGAGAAAACCTTGCAAAAAAGAAACAGGGCGACGGGAAAACAAAAGTCGAGCAGTATGCGGCATTTATTAAGTCTACGTTGCAGGAGGGGCAAGCGCTAGCTTCGTTTGATAGGATTCTGCGAATTAACGGCGTTCCCATTGTCTCGCCGATGGAGTTATCCCTAAGCATTGTCCAGAGACAGCGGACGGAGTGCAACCCGACGGGTCTTTATGTAAACGGACTAAAGGAGTTTATTAAAAAATGAAAATATTTTTATTCTTATTATTGGCGTATTTTAATGCAAACGCAGGCGTGCGCACGCTGTTTATGAACGATACGGAAATGGAAGCGATCCGCCTTGCTCTCGGAAAAAGCACTATTCTTCGCTTTCAAGACCGACCTAAAAAAATTGTCTTGGGGGATCGGGACTCTTACAAAATCGACTTTATCGACAACGACTTAACGATTCAACTCAAGGGGTTTAATTCCACCAATCTTTTTGTTTACACGGAAAAACACGTTTACGGTTTTTTGTTGCTGCCGAGCAAACCCGAAGACTACGATGACATTGTCAACATACACCGAAAACACGGGGGGAAGTCCTATAAATTAACATCCCCCGCTCCTGTTTTTCGTCAACCCTTAAATTTTAAGGTTCAAAGGATAAGGAGAATCGGTAACAATCTTTTTTCGGCCGTTTTGTTTGTACAAAATAGGACAAAACATCGGATTGGTACATCGAGAATTAACATTTTTGCTACCGTGAATAACAAGCGCCTCCCCCTACAGAAAACTTATTTTAAAAAAGATTCTTTAAGCGGTGGGGAGATAGCGGAAATCAGGGTTGTCTTTAAGGCAAAAAAGAAAAAAAGAATTACTTTCAACCTAGCTTACGCAAACACCAATTTTAAAAGGGAGGTGAGATGGAAAAAATGAGTAAGAAGCGCATTGGGGCCTATGTTTTCGTCGTTCCGTTGCTCTGCCTAATCCCCCTTGGGTTGAGTGTGAAAAGTCTTTTTCCTAATTTTTGGGGTTGGGGCAAAGAGGAACCCTCTTATTTGGAAGAATCTCACAGTCCCCTTAGTCCATGGAAAAAAGAAGGTGGGGAGGGCAGAGGAAACCTTACTGCCGTTGAGAAAACCCGTCGCCTTTTGGGACTCGCCTATCAAAAACAGGAAACTAAGACGCCAAGGAAATCTCCCGGCCGAAAAAAAACAAGGGGCATCGTTTCCGCATCTCAAGCGGTTATTGTCCACCCCGAAGAAAAAGCACAAAAAACCCTCTCCCTCCCCACGGGGGCCACGGCCGTTGGAAAAACCCTAAATATGATCGATACCCGAGACCCCTCGGCCGTCGTAAGAGTCCTGTTGCCCCATGGGTGGGGCGTGTACAAAATCCCTAAAAACAGCGTTCTCTTCGGGAAGGCATCATCTAGAGACAACCGGCTTTTTATGAATTTTAACAGACTGGTGACTCCCGACGGCCGAGAATTGCCGCTACAAGCAGAGGCCCTAGACCCGAGAGACTTTAGGTCGGGAGTCACGGGCACTCGACACGGACGCACAGGCCTTAAAATTGCCGCGGGACTTGGCGCCTCCATGATAGAGGGATTGACCCATACCCTTGCAAAAAAAGAGAGCGTAGGGGGAATTTATGGGGGAGTAGAAGTGCGTAGCAAGCTCTCCGATGCCGCCCTTGTAGGAATCTCTAAGGCCGCAGGACAGGAGGCCGAGCGACACGCCCGAGAGGCCCAAGAAGAGGCACAGAGGGAATATCTAACTTTAGAAGCAAACACGGCCCTTATTATTGTTCTAACCAAGGGCCTTAAAGGAGGAACAAAACAATGAGCAAGAACAATGAAGGAGAGAAACTTTTTCAAGTACTAGAGGATTTTGCGGTCGTTTTCGGAAAAGGCCTCTATAGGATTAGTGAGTGTTTTTTTACGGTGGCATGGATGGGAACCAAAAGGTCTTTTTTTACACGAGAACACACCACCTCCTACATCCAACTCGTAGCGGCCACTTTTGTTCTATGCCTAGGAATGGCCAACAATTTACATTTTTTCGGCGTTTTGCCGCCCTTTTTAATAGAAACGGCCGTCAAGATAGGCCTTTGGTATTGTCTCTCGGCCGCCCTTATCTTTTCTTGTCTCAGCGTACTGTTTGTCGTGGGATTAAAACCCTTTAGGGAAAAAGTGATGCTTCAAAACGCCATAGACGACCTGGGGTTTGAAACAAAAACGGGGAAGAAACCTACAGTCGTATCAGTTGAATACAAGGGAGAATTGAAAAAAAATGTGATCATTGAGAGCGTTGGCATAGGGCCTTCCATGTACCAATCAAAGCTTGACAACTTTCAAAGTGCTACAAAATGGATTATCGACGACATACAGAGATCGCCCACCAACAGCACACACGTTGTGATAAGAATGACCGAGAAGGCACTTCCCAAGCGCATTGATTTTAACGATGTGGTCGAAAAAATTACAAGGCCCTATCAAATTATCCTCGGGCGATCTCTCTCGGGGATGGTTTCCGTCGTGCTTGAGGATTTGCCCCACCTTCTCATTGCAGGGGCCACGGGAGGGGGGAAATCCAATGCCTTGAATGTTATTTTGATGTCCCTCTTGAGGTATTCCAAAAGACTTAAAGTGTACTGCATCGACTTAAAAATTGTCGAATTAAACCCCTACAAAAAGTTTCCTTGCGTAAAGGTTGCCGACACGTTGGCCGATGCACTTGCAACCTTAAAGCATGTCGAAAGCGAAATGAACAGGCGCTATCGGTACGTTTTAAGCGAGAGGGGATACAGAAAGATGGAACCGAAAAGGGACAACCTAGACCGCATCGTTGTCGTTATGGACGAATGTTCCGACGTTTTGGCCAAGGTCAACCGCTCCTCAGAGGATTATCAACAGTCCCTTGAGTGCAAAGACATTGTCAATATTCTAGCGAGAAAAGGACGTGCGGCCGGCATTCATTTGATTTTGGCGACCCAACGGGTGTCAAAGGAGACGCTGGACAGTCGCATCGTAGGAAATATGACTTCAAAAATTTGTTTTAGGATGACGAGCGTCTCGGACTCTTCCCTCGTCCTCAATTCAAAGGCCGCGTACGATCTCCCGAAAATTCCCGGCCGGGCGTACTGGTCAAACGGCAACACGCTAGAGCAAATACAAGTGCCCTACATTGGTGAAGAAGAGTTCAAAAGAGAGGCAGAGATAGCAGAACATGAGGGGGAAGAAAAACAAGATACGAAAGAAAAAAATGAACTTTCAAGAATGAAATTTAACAGAAAATGGGGGAGGGGGAGTCAAATATGATTAGTAAAGATTGTAAAAGAAATGAACTTTTGAGCGAAAGGCGACTTGAAATAACACAACATCTCTTTAAGTTTTCTGCATCGACAATGGAACAAATTCAACGAGATGTTTTTAAAGGTTGCACTCCCACCATAATTTACAGAGAAATGAGACACCTTGAAAAGCAAGGGGTTGTCAATAGAATGTATTTTTTGAGAAATAAAAGGCCTAAAGGAGTGTATATCTTAACGCAAAAAGGGTTCACGGAATGCGCTCTGCAAAGCGAAGAAGATGTCAAAGTAAACAAATTTAGGCCGTGTTCTCTTCTTCACGATTTGGAATTGGTCGACATTGCTTTTGCCTTTAAGAAGTTTAGTTGTGTAACAAGCTATTGGACGGAAAATCAAATTTTGGCCGACCCCGAAAGACTTCGAGATGAAAACTTATGGCAAGTTGAGGGGCTTAGGCCTGACGCTTTGGTGAAGCTAGAAACGCCCGAAGAAGGAGATTTTTTTGCAGTAGAATATGAGGCAAGTTTAAAATACAATCATGGGATAAAGTCAAAATTAAAGCGGTATTATGCCAACGAAGAGCTTTGCGGTGTCTTTTTTATTTGCAAGTCAAAGCAAATTTTCAAAGCGATTAGGGCGGTTGAAAAGAAATATTATGCAAAAGTTCCGTCGAAAATTCTCTACATGACGCTAGAAGAATGTAAAAAAGCAACGGATGTTTTGCGTTTTTACGATAGAAACGGTGAAGATTTTCAAATAGGCAAATGAGTTCAATTACTATTCAAAGACTGTTCAAAGACTATTCAAAAACTGTTCAAAGACTATTCAACGAATGAACAGTCTTTGAACCCTTCAAATTTAAGGATTACAGAGGGGAATCAATGAAAAATTGAATGTCGTTTTTTTTAAGGATTAAACCCCCTTTCGGGGGGTATTTTAGCAAAAAAAGGAGGAAATTAGCATGAAATTTAGTTTTTTAGGTTTTATTTTGCTCTCGCTCTTGCTCTTTAGTTGTGCAAGTGTTCGGCGGTCTATGACGGCCGGAGCGGTCGGAGGTGCAACAGTCGGAGTGCTAACGGGAGCGGCATTGTCACAAAAGGGACAAAAAAATCAAGCGATAACGGGATCGCTTATCGGAGGGGTTTTGGGGGCCTGGGCCGGTTACCTCGTCCACAAAAAACTTGAGAAAAGGGACGAGAGGACGAGAAAAGAGCTGCTTTTTAATCTGAGAAATTTTGATACGGCCGAAGGTTTTGGGAACACCCAATCGAAGAACCCCATGATTACAAAACCGACGGTAGGTAGTGATTGGGTTGAAACTAAAGTGGAGGGAAACAAGCTCATCGAAAGGCACCGTGTGTGGACGATTGAAGAACCCTCAAGATGGGTTCCCGATTTTAAAATGGAGGAAATGGAGAAATGAAGATCATTTTAATTTGTTTTTTGTCGGCCTTGGCCGTGACTTCTTGTCGAGACTTGAAGCGAGAGAATGCCCACAAGACAATTGTCAAAAAAGATGAAAAAAGACCACGGAGAGACAATTACACCTACGAGACGATCCTAGAAGATGAAATTTTAAAGCAAGGTGAAAGCATCCCACTTGATGATGTCAAGGCCGGGGATACTATCTTAATTGAAGCACGAGGAGAAATCTTAACTCCAATTTTTGAAGTTAAGTATACATTGCACGATCGTCTTTATTCCAATGGGTTTGCTGATTATTGTGCCGGAACCCCGAATCCTAAAAGTTGTCCCGATGATTGGCAGGAGACTGATTACTCAAATTGTCTTCTAACGATGCGATATTTCTTATGGATAGAAACAACTGAGGTTATCTTTTCAAAAGTACCGAAAGAAATTGATATAAGACTCAGAGCTGAGGATAACCTTTATCTATTAAACATTGCCACCCATGGTGACAACGAGATTGCGGGAACGGTGCAAATCCCGAGCGATGTTGAGGGGCCGTTTGAAATTGTCACCGTGTTTCAAAGCACATCTGTCGGAAAAATAGGGTTGTTGGATTTTTCCCGTGATGATTATGGAAAGTGTCCTTCTTCTGTTACAGAATTGGAGGGTGTATTGGGCAGCTCAGGAGAAAACGAAATGCCTTTCCTAGTTGAGATGTTGGCAGGAGGCCCCTCTAAAAAAACGACATCGGTTGAATATAATATAAACGTAAAAATTAGATTGGAGGTAAACAGAGATGTTTAAAGGACGAATTAATTTAAGTGAAGAGGCGAGCAAGTCCCTTGCAGTCGGTATCGAAGAGCTAAAAAAAGAGGGGAGGTTTGTCAAAGTGGCCCCTTCGGAGTTGGTGTCCCGAATTGTAGAACATTATTTTAAGGCAGACTTTGCCAAAGAAAGGACTCGACTTGTGAAAGAGTACACAGACCGAAGAGAGTACCTAAAAACCATTCTAAGGGACGTAAAGAGCGAGGAAGAGTTAGACCATGCCTTGGCAAAGGTCATCGTCAAAAGGCGCAAGAACGGTATTGGCGGGGCCTGAGGAATCTACGAAGTTTAGAAGGCCTTCACGGTTTTGCCCCTCTTTAATAAAGTGGCGTGCCGACCCCGTCAGTGGTTATAATCCCTATCCCCAAAGGGAATACCGTTATTTCCTGCAGAACCTGAAAAATGTCGGGCGAACTCCACACAAAAATCACCATAGGGGCAGTCGGAGTTGTCCGAATTTTGGACTTTCGCCGCCATGTAGGGAAGATGCGGGTACTGTTGTCCCTTCCAACTTCCGCCGCTGATTTTACCGACAACCTCATCGGCAATCTGATCTTTTGAAAGACTTGTCGTACCAAGGTCGATTTCTACACCGTCTAGGTTGATAAGCTGATCTGCACCGTTTGAATAAACATAGTCATCCGAAATAACCCACAACCCCTTTGCCGTAGCACCGACGGTGGTTGAACCGCTGAGAAGAATTTCCGTCGCAACGGGATTCAAACAGTCTCCGGCGTCGTCATCGTGCACGATGCCTAACATCATCCCGTCAAAAATGGGAATATCAACCGTTGCCTCAATTTTGTCGGTGTCGGCGTGTTTTGTCAGTGTAATGGTACTTCCGCCTAATTTGACGAGGGGGCCGACGACGGAAATCAGGTTGTCGATGGCATCGGGGAGACTCGTACTCCCAAAAGAGTTGTAAGTCAGGGGTGTGGCATACTGCAGAATTATGCCGTTGGTTGAATCGGTCACCGTAAGTGCGCAAACCTTTCCGTAGGCATCGGTTTCCAGTGCCGATGCCGACGGTGTAGCGTTCGCCGTAAGCATTTCCGTCTCCCCTGTACTCTTTCCCGTCCCGTCTATTCCACCCTCCATTTTAAGGGTACCGATAATCTGCCCGTCGTTGTTCTTCCCCCAACATTTTATCGACTTGTCCGTTTCCGTAATAGCGCAGGTGTGACGCTTCCCCATTGCAAGGGAAAGGGCGGCCTCTCCGTCCAAAGGGTTGCCAATAGGGCCGCTAGACGTTCCCCTCACAATGACTCGGCCGAGAGGAGGAGGAGTCATAGTCGCCGAACCGCCTATTTCTCCATAATGAAAGTTGGCATTATAAACCCAACACTTAACGGTCTTATCCGTTAAAATGGCGCAGAGAGCGTATTCTCCTGCCGTTACATGAGTAGCGGGATCCGAAAACGGAGAAAAGTCTTCATGAAGAGGAAGGGGGGAGAAAGGGGCAAAACTGCCTCGCCACCCACGGCACCCGATATTTTCACCGTTTTTGAGGGCGCAAGAGTACCCCTGTCCTGCCGCAACGCCCGTGGCGGTTCTCCCATTGCCCAGAGAGGGAACACCCTCGGCCGTTGTTCCAAAGTAATTGCTACCCCAACATTTAACACTCCCGTTGGACAAAATGGCACAGGTGTAGTCATATGCTGCAATCGCCGTAGCTGTTGCCCCGTTTAAGGGGTCGCCTGCTGTTCCACTTAACGTAATCTCACTTCCGGAAACGTTGCCGCCGATCTGTCCGTAATTGTTACGCCCCCAGCATTTAACTTTGCCGTCATTTAAAATAGCACAGGAGTGCTCGGTTCCCAGTGCTAGGGACTTTGCCGTGTAGGGGTTACTGTTTGTATCGTTCCCTAGGGCGGTAATGTCCGTTGGTGTATCTCTGTCGTTCGTATCTCCCACGATACCAAGTTGCCCGTGATTATTCACACCCCAGCACTTAACCGCACCATGGTTGGTTGCGCCGTTTTTTAAGATAACGCATCGGTGGTTTTCTCCTGCCTCAATTGCTTGTGCCTTGTCTTTTGTACCGTTTACGGTTCCAAGGTCAATCTTGCTGTTAAAAACCCAAGGGTCGCTACCGACGGCACCCCAACCTTCCACTTCGCCGCTGTTGTAGAGAACGTAGCTCTCTTTATCTCCAAGAGAGAGTGCATCGGGTACTAATTTTTCACAAGTACTTGCCACGGGAGTGTAACCTGTATCATCACAGGTAAAGCAACCGTCTACGGAAGAAAGACCCGTCGTTGTCGTAGCAGAGGAACCACTAGGTGTAGGACAAGCGGTTCGGGTCTTATCGTTTACAGGCGAGTAGTATTGCGCCGGCGTCTGTTGGCATTGTGTTGCATCTACGGCGTTATCGAATCCTGCATTACAAGCGGTGATCGTGCAAGTCGTACTATGCTTTTTTGTCGTTTTATCCAAGACTCGCTCTCCACTCCCGTTCTCGATAGTGCAAGATTTGGGTTCCTTGCTAGGACTTGCCCTAGACGAGGATGGATTGATGACTCTAAAAGGGCCGCCGCAGCTCCATAGTAGAAGAGTTGCTACGAGCAGGTGAGTTCTTATTAATCCCCCATCAAGGATGTGTCTTGCAAAATTAGCTTTTACAAAAGTAATATAGTTTTTTCTTATTATCTCTTTATCCTCCTTTTTTTCTAGTCTTTCTTGGCCTTCGTAATATTCCCTTGTTTGTTTTTGTCATCTCTTACTCCTCCTCCAATACCTAGAGCAATAATGAAAAAATGTAATATTTTTAAAAAACAAGTAATAACTATTAAAATTTATCGGTTGTAACAGCGATAATATTTAATATGAGAAACAAAAAAGATAAAATTTTCTTATTCCATTTTGGCTCAAGTCTCAGGAGAATTAGAGAAAAAAAAGGATGGACTTTAGAGTTTGCCGAGGAAAACGGTTGGGAACATTGGCAATATTTACAACAAATTGAGACAGGAAAAAAAGACATCGGCCTACTGACTCTTAAAAAGTTATCTCAATTGTACGGTATACCAATCAGAGATTTTTTTAGGTGCCTTTAGAACTCAAAAAAGAATCACAAAATGTTCCATGATTTTTTATTTTCCCAAAAGATTTCCTGTTACCCAACAACTGCAGGTTTTTTAGTAAAACCTGCGGCCGAAACTATGTATGCCGCTCGGTGGTGATACCCCTATCTTTCCCGTGAAATTCGTTTTACACATTCCACAGTGCTGGAGAACAGAGAAAATATTAATGGTAACTTTATCTGCCGTATCTTTAATGTGCATATCATCTCTTTATCCTCCTTTTTTTCTAGTCTTTCTTGGCCTTCGTAATATTCCCTTGTTTGTTTTTGTCATCTCTCACTTCTCCTCAAATACCTAGAGCAATAATAAAAAAATGTAATATTTTTAAAAACACAAGTAATAACTATTAAAATTTATCGGTTGTAACAGCGATAATATTTAATATGAGAAACAAAAAAGATAAAATTTTCTTATTCCATTTTGGCTCAAGTCTCAGGAGAATTAGAGAAAAAAAAGGATGGACTTTAGAGTTTGCCGAGGAAAACGGTTGGGAACATTGGCAATATTTACAACAAATTGAGACAGGAAAAAAAGACATCGGCCTACTGACTCTTAAAAAATTATCTCAATTGTACGGTATACCAATCAGAGATTTTTTCAGGTACCTTTAGAACTCAAAAAAAAATCACAAAATGTTCCACGGCCTTTTATTTTCCCGAAAAATTCTCTCTTGGAGGTGCTTTCCTTCAAAGAATTATAGCTGTTTTGAGTATTTTCCCCTCTGAAAACTTTTAAAACAAAAATGATCGGAGATCACCTTTTGTTGTTAAAATTACCGTTCGCCTTATCTATGTTGTCGCCAAGTTTTTTTAAATATTCTTGGGTTTCTTGCAGGGCCTCCTCTGTCTTTTTCTGAGATTCACGAAGGGACTTTTCTGTTTTTTGCTGGGCCAATTCTGTTTTTTGTTGGGTTTCCACTAAGGCCTCAATGGCCCCCCACGCATCTTCTAAACTTGATTTTCTTTTGGTCGTTGTGGACATAATCGCTCCTCTGTTGTCTATACGGCCTTTATAACACTTTTTTAAAATTAGTCAAGTTTAACGGGACTCTCTTTTGGTTTTCTGTCTCTTTCCACTCTTGCGATTTTTCCGATTGTTGAGGTACATATTGTCGACCCCGTAAACCAACTCAGACCTTTGCCCCGTCAATTTATTACTGAAGGACTCAAGGGAATGCTTTTTAGCATTTTTGGGATTCATCGGGTCTAGTCGATAGAGTGACTCGAAGGCATAACGGCGTATTTTAGCTATCAATTTATCGGCCGGTGCCCACCCAATCGGCGGAAAGAGCATCATACAAATCATCAAAATGACCCACCTAGCGTACCTGAAAATAAATTTCTCGACCAAATACTGCATATTTCCTCCTCGATTTTTTTAGTCCTACAAAAAATAGAAACTCGAAAACTCCCTCAAGTCTAGTCTATTTGGACTTTTTTTTGTCTTCTGTTCTGGATTTTGAGGAATCTACGAAGCATGAAAAACACCTATCACCTGTTCAACGGTTCGGCCGAGATCGCACGGAAAAAAATCCGTGATATGATATAATGGAACTTATGCGCATGAGTGGATTCTAGGGCCAGGAAGGGCCTAGAATCCTTTTAAGGTACTTACGACGATTGGAAAAGGCCTTTGAAGCGATCTTTAAGGCCTTTAAATGTAAAATATGATCCTTACTAGGATAGAAGGGTATAAAAAAAAGCTACGGGGGGGTTGCTTAAATATTTACCGTTTCGCCGCCGGTAAGTATTATCTTACAAATCTTCCCGCCTACATCTGATTCCAGTCCCCACGTCATCGGCATAGAAGATGCCGTAAGTGTATTGGTCTCTCCCGTACTCGTTCCTGTTCCGTCGAAACCGCCTGTCATCAAAACAGAACAGCTTCTGCGTAGTCCCGATCCCCGAAGGGGATTCCATAATTTCCTTCTGTTCCTTTGAACACACGCTCAAAGAGGACACAGAAGTCGCCTGAGGGGCAGTCGGAGTTGTCCGAATTTTGGACTTTCGTTGCCGTGTAAGGTAAATCCACGTTCTGCTTACCCGCCCAGCTTGCGCCGTTAACATCCGCTACGATCTTATCGGCAATGCCATCTGTTGAAAGAGCGGTATTTCCAAGGTCAGTGTGTACGCTATCGAGGTTGATGGTTTTATCTCCCGAACCGCTAAAGTCCTCCGGGATAACCCATAGTCCTGTAGCAATAGCACCGCCGCTTGCTCCGCTAAGAGTAATGGGTGTGCCAACGGGGCTTGTTGTGCAGTTTCCTCCGTTATCGTCGTGGTAGATAGTTAAAGTCATGCCGTCAAAGACGGCGGAGTTAACGGTCGCCGCTATTTTATCATTGCCTTCTCTAGACAACGTCACGTCGGTTTTCTCCAACTTTACGGGGGAACCGATCGCCGTAATCAGACTATCTATAACATTGGAAATCGTTGTGCTGCCTCCGGCATTATACGTTAGAGGTCTTGTATAGTTTTTAGCAACCCAAGGACTGCCAAGGGTTCCGCCGGAAAGTTCTATCTTACAAATTTTTCCGCTTGCATCCGAGTCTAAGGATGTTGCCGTCGGTGCAGAAAGTGCCGTAAGCGTTGCCGTTTCTCCCGTACTCGTTCCCGTTCCGTCGGAACCGCCTGTCATCGCAACTTCTCCTACGATCTGTCCGTAAAAACCGATGTTATAGTTATCAACATTCCTTCCCCAACACTTAACGGAGTTGTCCGACTCCATAATGGCGCAGGTGTGATTGTAACCTGCTGCAACTTGAATAGCGGTTTCTCCGCCCAAGGGGTTGTCTACAGTGCCTCTTAGAACCCAATCGGAACCTGGAGTTCCGCCTCCTCTCCGACCATAGGAGTTACCCCACCCCCAACACTTTACTTTCTTATCGTTTAAGAGGACACAACCGTATCCATGCCCTACCGTAATCTTTGTGGCGGTGTTGCTCCCTAAATTGGGGGAATTTAGTGACCAGCACACAACGCTACCGTCGTTGAGAATAGCGCAAGAATTGAGTTCACTCGCTGCAATCTCGGTGGCGGTTTTATTAGCACCTAAGCTCGGAGTCCCACCGCCTGATCGCCCAGAGCCATCAGACCCCCAGCATTTAACGGAACTATCCGTTGTTAAGATGGCACAGGTGTGCTCTTCTCCAGCCGCTATACGACTAGCGGTTCCGCCGCTTAAGGGGTCGCCCGCCGTACCGCTTAGAACCCGAAAGGAACCGGAAGGGCCGCCTCCTATTTGCCCCTTGGAGTTATTCCCCCAGCACACAACGGTATCGTCGCTTAAGATAGCGCAGGTATGCCGGTATCCCAACGCCACGGACTTGACCGTCTTTGGGGTTCCGCCTCCGGCGTCTCCCAAGACGGTAGCGGTAACAGCTGCCGGGGTGCTTCTCGGATTAGTACCCCCACCTACTCCCAGTTGTCTATAGGAATTACTCCCCCAACACATTAAACGCCCGTGGTTTTGACCTGCGTTTTCTAAAATAATGCATTGGTGGTGCCTCCCCGACACAAAATCTTGGGGCGTATTAATCCCTAAGTTTTTCTTGATATGAGTTCTCCAAAGGGAGGCACTGGAACTAACGGCACCCCATGCTTCCACCTCACCGTTATCAAAAAGGACGCGACTGGTGTTTTTTCCTAGGGCGAGCATTTTGGGTATCGCTTTTCTGCACGTTCTTACCGATATCGTATAACCCGAACTACAGGAAAATGGGCAGGAATCAGCATCGGTGGCAGCACCCTGTAACCAAGAACCAAAACCCGTTATACTCGTAATGTCCGTGCAGGAGTCTTCGGCACCTTGAGCGTCGGCGTAATGTCCGAGTGTTGGATACTTACACTCCCGAGCAGAGGAATCCACCAAATAACCGGCACTACAGGAAAATGGGCAAGTGTTTGCCGCTGAGGCAGCACCTGCTATCCAAGTAGCGGTTGCCGTTCCTTCAGTCGTAATAGAAGTAATAGAATCACATGATACCTCGGTTCCCTGAGCGTTTACAAAACTTCCCGTGGAAGGAAAGTTACACGTCCGACCGGGGGCATCCTTCACATAACCCGACTTACAGGAAAACCCGCAACCGGTAGCAGTTGACACCGCTCCCGTATTTGGCAAAAAGACGTCAAACCCGCTTGCGGCACCTGTAGGGTTATTGCAAGTTTGCTCGTCGCCTGAACTATCCGCATACTTCCCCGTATCGGGGATAGCGCACGTCCTATCCGCCGAGATTTTCACAAATCCGGCATTACAAGAAAACCTGCAACCGGTAGCAGAATCAACCGCCCCCGCATTGCGTAAAAAGGTGTTAAATCCACCTGTAGCACCTGTAGGGGGACTGCAACTTTGCATCGCCCCTGCCCCATCCGCATATTTTCCCTGATCGGGAATCTTACACGTCCTGCCGCTTTTCACAAAACCGGCATTACAGGAAAAACCGCAACCGTCGGCGGCAGACACCGCTCCCGTATTGACGTCAAAGTCATCAAACCCATCTGTGTCACCTGTGATAGGAGAGCAATCTTTCTCTACTCCGTTATCCGCATACTTTCCCGTATCTGGGGTATTACACGCCCTATCGCTTTTCACGAAACCTGCATTGCAAGTCTCCACGGTACAAGTGCCGTAGCGGTTGTTTTGAGTTTCCCAATTTTGCGTTCCGCTACCGTTGGGGACGGAAGAACAAGATCGAGTTGTGGCGACACAGCTTCTTCCCTGAGTGTCCGCTATCAAGTTGTTGTTACAGGAAAATGGGCATTTGTTTGCGGCATCGGCAACTCCGGCAAGCCAAGTGTTAAAATTAGCGTTGCTAATGGGCGTACAGTCTTTTTTGGAGTTGTTCGTTGCATCCACCCACTTTCCGAGGTCTGGAACGTCGCAACTTCCGCTTCCTTGGGGGTTTTTCCAATAACCGGCAGTACAGTTGAAACAGCCTTGGGGATTGTGAAGCCCTGTTGTCGTTATAGGAGAGGAGTTTCCGGGCGCAGAACAAGCGGTTCGAGTCTTATCGTTTGCAGGCGAGTAAAAGTTTGCCGCCGTCTGTTGGCATTGTGTGGTCGGTGCTTGGGTGTTGTCGAAACCTGCATCGCAAGTCTCCACGGTACAAGTCGTGCTAAAATCGTTTGTCTTTGTATCCCAGAGTTGGAGTCCGCCTCCGTTGGCGATGGGATTAACGGAACAGGGACGGGACTTGTTACAGGAAAAAAGAGATTCGCTCTTTGTAAATTCACTGTTACAGGAAAACTCACACTTATCGTTACTTGCCACGGGAGCAGTGTTGTTTTCCCAGCTCTTAAACCCTTTCGCCGGAGTTCCGACGACATTACGGCAAGGCCGTAGTTCTCCTTTAGCGTTGTAGTACTTCCCTTTCGTGGGAAGCGTACATTTTTTGTTGCTTGTATTCTTTAAAGACCCACTCTTACATTTCCAGCAGTCGGTTTCCGATTTAGTCCCCGTGGCGGTGTTCCTAAGAGAATGAGGGGGAAACGTTGTCAGGCATTTTTTCCTAGTCTTGTCCTTTGCGAGAGAGTAGTACCCTGCCTGAGTTTTTCCACATTGTGCTGGATTTGCAACATTATCATATCCCGCATTACAAGAGACGACTTTGCATGTTGTGCTATATTTTTTGGTTTTGGTATTCCAAGGAAGTTCTCCCTTCCCGTTGAGAATGGGAGTCGTACACGCTTTAGCAGCTTTAGCTTTTTTACTCGAAGAGGTCGAGCTCCCGCCTCCACCGCCACTGCTCCCACCACAGCCCGACAGTAAGAAAAGCGAGAGAAATGCGCAAAAGAAGTAGTGTTTCATAAACCCGACCCAAATAGTCGGGGGGGGGGGGGTAACCGTTAGAATATTTTTTAGAGGCGAGAACGGTGTTTTTTCCGGTACTAAAAGTTTCATGAACATATCCTTATGTTTTTTAAATAATATTGTTTAAAAAATGACCATTCCTTATATGATAAAATTTGAAAACATGATCTCGCAGGATCGCACGACCTTTCCTCAATAGGGATTAAACTCTAGTCTCTTTTTTGTGGCACAAAAACAAAACAGCAAAATGTTCCACGGGTTTTTCTTTTCTCGAAAAATTCTGTCTTTGAGTCCTCCATCTCTAAGGAACTATAGCTGTTCTTAGTCTTTTTCCCTCTGTAAACTTAAAAACAAAAACGATCAAAAATCACCTTGCCGAAAATGGAACCGTGGAACAATGAAAAAACGGGCCTTTTTATTTGGCAATATACCATAATAAGTATATCATCTAAAAACAATGTGGATAATATACGAATCAAAGTCTGTTAAGAAAAGTCTTAAAAAAATTCCAAAACAGACAATTACAAAATATCAAGCATGGAAAAACATTGTTGCATCCGTAGGCCCAAAAGGACTTCTAAATATGGCAGGGTTCAACGACGAATCTCTTCAAGGAAAATGGAAAGGATGCCGATCTTCAAGATTGGGTA
>CBDCYX010000012.1:0-574743 GCA_965224385.1 Bacteriovoracaceae bacterium | reverse complement strand
TTCCGGACTCCATCACATCAAGGATTTTCAAAGGGGCCTGATAGTGTCCACGAGTTTTTTTGAGAACGTTTTCCCGGGCCTTTTGAAAAATAAATTTTCTGATAAGAAAGTTTTCATAAACAAAACTTTTCAGAAGACTTGCTATGGAAAAGGATTTATGCAGTTTTAGATATTTCGGGACTATTTTTAGGAGGTTTTCTTTGGGGTAGATTTCTTCGACAATTCCCCGTTTTTTCGCCTGCCTTGCTTTGAGAGATTTCCCCGTTAGGATAAGTTCAAGTCCTGAGGCAAGTCCGGCCCGTTTCGGCATTCTATAGGTTCCCCCGAGTCCCGGAATAATACCCAATTTAACCTCGGGAAGCCCTATAACAGAGTTTTCATCATCGCTCATAATGATATGACTTGTGGACAATACAAGTTCGGTTCCACCACCAAGACAAACGCCGTGAACACAAGATACCGTTGGAATTTTAAGATTTTCGATTTTATTGTAGAGAAGTTGCCCTTGTTCTGCTTCGGATGCGGCCTCTCCTTCCGTTTTGAGAGAATCGATAATTCCGATATCTACACCTGCAAGGAAACACTTTTCCTTGAGGGAGTGAAAAACGGCCCCTTTCAAATCCTTCTGATTTTCCCGTATCTCTTCAACAATATGTTCCAATTCGGAAAACGTCTCTCTATCCAACGTCGTCATGTTTTTTTTGTTGCCTAACCCGAAACCTATATAGGCCGTCTTGTCTTCGATGTTAAAATGGATTTTTTTATACTTGCTCACGAAGAGTTCTCCAGCTTAAGGTTTTCTATGATACAGGCCCCTCCCTGTCCTCCGCCAATACACAAAGAGGCAAGACCGTATCTAAGATTTTTTCTCTTTAAAGCGTGGAGTAGCGTAACCACAAGTCTCGCGCCTGTTGAGCCGATAGGGTGCCCGAGAGCAATGGCCCCTCCTGAAACATTAAGTTTGTCATTATCGAGCGTTCCCAATCTTTCATGGACTCCCCATTGTTTTGATATATTTTCATCGGCAAAGGCCTTTTTGACGGCGAGAATTTGAGCGGCAAAGGCCTCGTTGATTTCCACAAGCCCCATATCTTCGAGGGACATCTCCGTTTTTTTAAAAACCCCATAAGAGGCCGTTAAAGGGCCAAGGCCCATTCTCTCCGGTTCAACACCGTGAAAATGAAAGTCCACAAATCGCCCGATGGGGTCAAGAGAATATTTTTCACAAGAATTCTCATCGGCCAACATAAGGGCCGATCCTCCGTCGGTAATAGGACAACTGTTGCCGACAGTGACCGTACCGGATTTTTTTTCAAAATAAGGCCTAAGTTTTGCGAGAGATTCCATCGTCGAATTTGTTCTTGGGCCGATATCCTTTGTTATTATTTGATCCAGTGTCTTTCCGGCAATAATGGGAAGAATTTCCTCATCAAAATCTCCATCTTGCTGGGCCTTAACGGCCTTTCGATGGGAGTCGTTGGCAAATGCGTCTTGTTCGTTGCGGGAAATAGAAAATTCGCGGGCAAGTTTCTCGGCCGTTTGTCCCATATTAAGACCACAAAACGGGTCCATAAGCCCCTGCTCTATAGCGATAACCGGAACGAGGAAAGAAGGCCTAAATTGCAAAACGGCCTTCATTTTTCCCAAGAGAGATTTTGCCTTCAAAATATTAAAAAAACACTCCGTCATTTGCTTTGAATAGAGAAAGGGTATTTGAGACATATTTTCCACGCCACCGACAACGACGATATCGGCCCTTCCCGATGCCACTTTGAGAAACCCTTGACATAGGGCCTCAAGTCCTGAAGCACAATTGCGATGTACGGTAAAACCGCTGGTTTTTTTATGAAGTCCGGCCTCAAGAGCGATGATTCTTCCGATATTAGGGTATTTGGGAGGATTTCCTACATTGCCAAAAATAACCTCATCAATGCCGTCATTTTCTATGGGTGTTTGATCCATCAGATAGCGGACTAAGTAGGAACCAAGGTAGGGTGCCGAAATATCTTTAAGGTCAAGGCCTGCCTTTACCTGAGGAGTCCTTTTTCCACTGACGATATATACATTTCGAAACCGATCTTGCTTGGACACCCAAACCTCCCGAAACAATACTAAACCAACAAAGAAGATTTGCAAATAGAATAGAATGACTTGCAATGTCGCATCAAACAAAGTATTTTTCTCAGAAATTATATTAATACTAGGAAATGGTTTCTATCCTAAATTTTGGGTACTGAGATAAAGAAGGCCTCATTCATACGAGGAGAATCTGTTTAAAAACACAAATCAAATATTTGTGTATTGCGCTGTATTATATCAAAATCGACGCTACGCAAATGTTGCGAAAATTTTTCGTAAACTTTTTTCTCCCTCTTTTTTCACTTTTCAGAGTTGAATTTTTATCCAAAAAGTTTTGGAGCAAAGGATTTTTTGTTGATAATACTTGCACTAGAACCTGTCGCTCGAATGACAAAAAGGCCATGTCTTTCTGAATATCCGGCCGCCCCCGAGTTTTCTTTAAGATAAGCAACTGCTCCCAAAATATTCTTGTCCGAGTATTCTTTAAAAATTTCTTTAAAAGACTTTAGCTTTTTGAGAAAGGCATCGACATCTTTTTTCCCCAAAGTTGTTTTAACTTCGACAACTACGATTTCTCTTCCATTTACTGCAATTATGTCAAATGCCCAATCATGACCGTTAACCAGTTATTCCCGTTTTGTCATTTTCCCCTATGCAAACAGTTTTTCTCGCTTTATGCACAAGGTCACAAAAAATCCTTCCCTCAGGGGAACTAAAGTGCGGCAACCCCCTGAACTTACAAGTCCAAAAAAAGCTTATATTATCGGACGAAAATAGTTAAATTTTTAGGATGTATCAAAGAACGGTGTATGCTTCTCTATAATAAATTCTAGAAACGAATCCCAATCATTAAAATGAAAAAATTGATAAAAAAACTTCAAATCGTGCCAAAAACATAAGAAATGCCGTATTTATCGAGAGATATTCCTTTCCGTGTCCAAAGCTATGCTCTAATTCATAACCGCCTGTCTTTAACGTGTTAAATGTCTCATTCTCTATTTTCCAACGACAACGAGTCCCATTCATATATCTAAACTCATGTGTTCTTTCTTTTTTTACCTTCTCTCCAATCGTCTCCGTAAATGTATGCCTTTTAACTTTCCCTTCAGCTTCAAACAGGTCAATCCAAAGAAATAGTTTCTTGTGCCCTTGTGGTTTTACATTTAAAATATAAGACATCCGGTGCTTCTCAAGAGTTTCCACAACAGAACTGTCTGCATACAGGGCATCCCCTGCGACAATCAAATTAAGTTTGGGATGATCATTCCTAATTTTCTTCATCAATCTTTTTAACGCATTGTTCTCACAATCATTCTTTTGAAAACCGTCTTCTTTCGATATCCCTTCTATACCTAGAGGAATAACTTGCTTACAATCCGGGTGCGCTATAACCGAACTTAAAATTTGATGATAATAGGTTTCCAAACCCTCAAAATCCGAGTCCTCTTCCGATCCTGTGCCATTATCTCTCTTTTTTTTATGTCTTTTGACCATGCAATGCTTACACTTAATTTTATGAGAGGAATAATATTCCGAACCATCCGTCGGCATAAGGTAATACGGGTTCCCTGATATCCTCATAAGTTCAAAATCTTTAAGACGTCCTCCTCGCTGAACGACATTGAATAATTTCTTGAAAATAAAGTAGAAACTTTGTGGACTGATCTTGTCGACTATTGACCTCATCCGGGTTATCGAAGGTATCCTTTTTACTCCATAAAGTGTGTGAAGATTACTCTTAAAATCTTGAAGGAAATTTGAGAGAAAAAACTGCATAGAGAGAACTAAAGGCATCTGCAAGGGTGATTGATTTGTTTGTGGAACGAGAATCGGGAATTCTTTTGAAGGAATCTAAAATACTTGCTACTTGAATTCAGCTTATAACGAAAACACGGGAAAGACCTCTATCGGAAGGGAGTCATCCTAATAAATTTAACCTAACCCTGATAAATACACTCTTGATTCTCCGTGTTGTTGCGAATAATTTTTTACCAAACTTAATTCTTTAGGGGGGGGGGGGGGGAATTCAAACCGAGAATCGCTGGATAACCGGAGGAAAATTACACAGTGCGGTGAAGCTTAGCTACCGGTTCGAAAATGGGGGTCCACCTCAGATGTTTGGCAGAATTCCTTTAATTTATTGAAATCATGTAAAAAACCTATTATCGTGGTTCAAAGATTAAGGCCCATCCCATTCCACCTAAAGGGGGAAAAATGAAAAATTTTCAATGTATTTCTTTTTTTGTGTCTATGTGTTTTATCTCTATTGCTTCTCTATTCGCTCAACATGAGTCCTCAATAATATTAACAATTTTGGAAAAGCGTTGTAATGGGGGATATCTAGTTGAATGTCTCAATCTTGGAGAACTAGAAAAATCACGAGGAAATATGGTTCGTGCTAATGAATTATATAAAAAAGTTTGTGACGGTGGCGATATTACAGGATGTTTTAATCTTAAAATTTTCAAACAAAAAGACATTGCCAAGGCCAAAGAAACGTTCCTACATGCCTGTATCGATAAAAATCTCACAGATTGTTTTTATCTTGGACTTATAGAATACAAACTAGGAGAAGTTGACAACGCAAAGAAATCACTTGGGAAGGCCTGTGATGGAGGGCCTTCCTCCGCATGCTTTACTCTTGGAATTCTAGAGTTTAACCTAGGAGAAATTGACAATGCCAAAGAATCGTTTGGAAAATCCTGTAACGATGGGAACTCAATAGGATGTACTCACCTAGGAGTTATAGAGTACCAACAAAGAAATTTCTCTAATGCTAAGCAATTATTCACACAGGCCTGTAACGAGGGTAATATATCAGGATGTTTTAATCTTGGAATTGTAGAAATGGAACAAGGGAATATGGACAATGCCAAAGAAGCATTACAAAAAGCTTGTAACGGTGGGCATAGATCAGGGTGTAAAATGTCAGAGGGCCCTCGGTAAACACTTTTGAAAAAATTTTGAATGATCATCTTTTATCAATAGGAATAAATTCTCTCTTTTTTTCTCCCACATAAATCTGTCTTGGACGATAAATTCTACCGTTTGGCATTTCCCGTTGTTCCCTCCATTGGGCCAACCATCCGGGGAGTCTCCCAAGAACAAACATCGCCGTAAACATACCCAACGGAATACCCAAGGCCCTATAGACAATACCTGAATAAAAATCCACATTGGGGTAAAGATTTCTCTCTACAAAGTACTGGTCACTCCGGGCGGCCTTTTCAAGTCCCATAGCGATCTCTAGCAAAGGATCGTTGATCCCCAGTTTTTCCAGAACAGTGTCGCAGGCCTTTTTGATGATTTTTGCTCTCGGATCAAAATTTTTGTAAACCCTATGGCCGAAGCCCATAAGACGGAAGGAATCACTTTTATCCTTGGCCTTCTCAATAAATTTCTTATAATCGCTACCGTCTTTGTAGATAAGCTCAAGCATTTCCAACACGCTTTGATTGGCCCCTCCATGTAAAGGTCCCCAAAGAGCATCAATCCCTGCCGAAATCGTAGCAAAAATATTGCTGTGAGCACTACCTACCATCCTCACTGTTGAAGTCGAACAATTTTGTTCATGATCTGCATGAAGAATGAGTAATTGGTTTAGGGCCCGTGCTATGTCTTGATCGATTTGAAACTCTGGATGGTAAAACATCATGTTGAGAAAATCTGCACAGTACCCTAGAGAAGGGTGAGACCTGACGGGAGTTTTTCCCATCATTCTCCTATAAAAATAGGCCATAATAACCTTAACTTGGGCCATTAATTGGGCAATGGCCCTTTCCGTTTGAGTCTTGTTAAACTCAAAATCGAGAAACTCAGGATAATAAGCACTGAGTGCGGCAACTGTAGAGGCGAGAACTCCCATGGGGTGGGCATTCGTAGGAAAAGTATCTAGAAGCTTAGTTATCCCATCCGGTAGAGTTGCAAAGGAGATGATTTTTTCGTGAAAAAAATCTAATGACCTAGGTGTCGGAAGCTTGTCTTTTGTCAAAAGATAGGCCACTTCAATAAAGTTTGAGTGTTCTGCAAGTTCCTCAATGGGATAGCCTCTATATCTTAAGATTCCTTCCTCTCCGTTAAGAAAGGTGATGGATGAGGTACAAGAGCCTGTGTTGACAAGTCCGTGATCGAGAAGGATATGTCCCGTATCTGTCCTCACCGTAGAAATGTCAATAGCGTGTTCTCCCTCGCTACCCGTAATAACGGGATATTTAAAAGACCTTCCATCGATTTCGAGTGTTGCCGTCTCCAACATAAAAATCACCTCCTTAAATATTTAAAAAAGGACTAGAGAAGAAATTGTAGAAGAATGAAACCTATTTTTCAATGGCCCATTGCCGAGGGTTTTGACGCCATCTGTCGACACTGTTCTTCTCTTCCTCAGACAGAGAGGATGTAGAGAGGATAGAAGAAAAATTGGTGAGAGAAAACAGCTTGACCCTCAGTGTTTTTAATTTTTCACGGGACTCAAGAGTTTCGTAGTCGACGATGGCCAGTACGTCTTTCACGTTAAGTCCTTCTTGTCTCAGGGCCAAAACGGCCGTCTCAAGGCCGACGCCTTGATTGACAAGGTCTTCTATGAGAAGAACTTTTCCTTGAGATTGAAAATATCCCTCAACACGTTTTCTCATACCATAGGATTTGGAGGTCGTTCTTACATAAACCATGGGGATATTTAGCTCGTGGGCCACAATAGAACCGTAGGGGATACCCCCTGTGGCCACGGCCCCGATATGATCAAATTCAAGGTTTTCTTTTTTGGCCTTTTGGATCAGCATTCGAACGACTTCTTTTCTCTGGAAGGGAAATCCTAAAATGTAGCGATTATCGCAATAAATAGGCCCTTTTAATCCGGAACTGTAAGTAAAGGGAGATTGTGGTGAGAGGCGCAAACAACCCATTTCAATAAGCATTTTTGCAACGGTATCTTCTTCTGGGGAATGTTGATGAGGTAACGAGTTCAAACTTATTTTTGAGAGTTGCTGTCGGTCTTATTGTTTGCCGGAACAACGTCGACAGGGCAAGAAGCAAATTTGATTTTGTTCATATCCTCTTCTATTGATTCAAGGTTCTTTTTACAAGAATTTATGTTGTTGATTAATTCTACGGCCTTTGGGTCATCCCAATGAAGTTTTCCATCCTCAACAGATTTGGCCGCAAGGATACCCAATTCTTTATAGAGTTCATGCAGAGAAGAACTCGTCTTGGTGGCCGAGAGCATTTTTTTACCGATTTTTGTGGCCCTGTGCAATTCGTCTTGGCAAGTTTGAAAAAGGTCATTGACACGTTTTTTCCACTGGGTCGAATTATCCATGAATACCTCCTTAACTAAGAATTCTTAATTATTTCCATGATATTCTCTCTATGTCAACATTGCTATGTAACATAGATCTCCTTGAAAATTAATGAAAAAAGGTTAACATTGTTTCTCTTCGGCCCTGTGGCGGAACGGTAGACGCGCTTGATTCAAAATCAAGTATCCTTTGGATGTGGGAGTTCAAATCTCCCCGGGGCCACCACTTTCTTGCAAATTCCTCTTCTCTAGAGCTATAACAATTATGCTCTTGTGGGGCATTAACTCAGTTGGTTAGAGTATCCGGCTCATAACCGGACAGTCGCTGGTTCGAGTCCAGCATGCCCCACCATGCATCAAATTCCTAGATCTTCCGAAAAAGGGGCAAAACTCCAGGAAGCAGAAAGTAACGCTTTAGGTCACAACAATACAGCAGCAGTTTTCGGCACTTTTAAAAATGCCCCTAGAAAGGCCTAGTTAGTTGCCATGCTTTTAAAAGTGAACTTTTTGTAGAAACCGGCATTCCTGTGGTTAGGATTGGAGATGTAAAAGAAATAATTGACTTTGATAATTGCAAGAAAATCTCTCAAAATAGATGTGGATGCCTTAAGATATGCATAAGTTAGTGGTGTATTTACCGAGGAAATACGACTAAAAGGGTGAAGTACGCCTAAGCATTTCTGACTGATGAAGAATAAGTTCAGCTTCAGAACCGCTTATATTAAGCAACTCGCTGTTTCTAAATGTAAATTTGTTATGCCGGCATTCTTTGAGCTGTATAGAAAAGTTAGAAAAAGAATACTTACTTTCAACACTAAGAGTACAACGAATTCCTTTAAAGTTTTCGGCAGAGGCCGATTCCTTCCCTATTTTTGCATCAAATAACACAGAGAAATCAAAGGAAAGAACCGAGTAATTGATATGAAAACTTGCAACATCGTCAACGAAAAAATTTTCAATATCAAAAATATCCTCGTTTTGTGTTTGAACAACACTTCCCAATTGAGAGCATTGAAAAGCAAATCTTCTATTAATCATACTTCTAGAAGAGTTTTTTTGGTAATAACTTGCATCTATAATCATGGTAGCAGGTTGATTGTAATAGTTTTCTAGCAAGATATGATATTCTCCTTTGAGAAAATATTGAATACGACCGTCGTTTCCACAGAGTGTTTTATCCTGTGTTTGAGCATAATTTATTTGCACCAAATAAGTTAAAAAAAACGCCAAAATCGCCAAAATCACTTTTTTCATAATTGACCTCTTTTAGATTTATCCGTCTTCACCAATGGCCTCAACAGGACAGAGTTCAAGGGCCTCTCTGCACTGATCGATTTCTTGCAAGCTTTTAGGTTGGGAAAAGATAAATGCATGCTCTTCAGAGTTGTTCATTTTGAAAAAGAAAGGGGCCTCTTGAACGCAGGCGTTGCAGGCTATACATTGAGTGTCTACATAAAAAACTCCGGTTGCGTTGTCGGAATATTTATATTTTCTGTCGGCCATGGGAACTACCGATACCGGAGAATTCTTGAATTAGTTTTTACGGCGGCCTTTTCTCGAAATTGCGAGACAACATTTTGAATCAATTTATTGGAAAACCCTTGTTCCAAGGCCTTTCTTCTTCCCTGATCTGTTTGTTCTTGAGTCTTTTGACTTTGTGTAGCGGGAAAAGCTCTAACAATTAAGATGCCGGAGGCGTTGTCAAAGGTATAGGTTTCTTGTTGGTTTATTCCCTTTTTAAAAAGGGAAGCTATTTGATTTTCACTAAGAGCGATTCCACCGTCTCTCCTAGAAAGGCCGTCATAGCGATTGATCTCGGCCTCTCTTATGACGGTAAGGCCGTATTGTTTTTCAATGTTTCTAAGTTCTCTTTTCGATCGTTGAGAAGGCCTTCGCTCTAAGGCCGAAATTACTTTCTTTTTAACATTTTCAAGAATTTCTTTTGTTTCGTTTGATCTCATGTTTCGAATAATTTCCGTGACAAGAGCAATTTTGTGATCTTTAAACTCGGCATCTTGGGCCTCTTTTCGATCTCTTATATAGATTATGTGATGGCCATAGGCCGTTTTTACAGGATCGGATATCTCTCCTTTCTTTAAAGAGAAAGCAATATTATCAAATTCCTTGAGCATTTTTCCACGCGAAAACCATCCGAGATCGCCTCCATTGTTCTTACCGGAAGGGTCTTCAGTATATTTATTGGCCATATGGGCAAAATTTTTTCTTGTGAGCTGTTTCTTCAAATTCTTTATTTTTTTAAAAACTTCTTCTTCTTTTTTTACCTCGATTTTCAACAAAAGATGAGAGGCCCTAACTGTTTCCTTTTGGGAAAGAGACTCTTTTCTCTCCAGAAAAAGAGATTGTGCTCTTTGAACATTTGTATCAACAGTCAAAAATTTTGCTATATCTGCTTTTGTCACCTCAATCAATTTCAACAAATTCTCCCTTTCAATTCTGACGAGAAAGGCCTTGAGTTTTTTATTGCGAAACTTTTCGATAGCATCGAGATAACCGGAAGAAACGGGAGAATTAGTAAAGAGATTGAGCGTCTTTTGAACGGCCAACATTTCCAATTGGTCTTGTTCAAACTCTTTTGGAGTTAGACGATTGGCCTGAAGAAGAAGCTTATACTTGGTCATATCAAATTGATTGTTGGTGACGAAATCGGAGCGAGATTTAATCTGCTCACTAATCTCTTTCGGCCCCGGAGTCAACTCTATTTCTTGAGCTATATGAAAAAGGAGTTTTCCCCTGATAAGATCATCAAGAACTATCTGATTGATATTCATGCGCTCTTTTTGCTTTGTGGTTAGGTCTTTTCCACCAAACATATTTCTGTAAAACTCCAATGTCCTTCTCTGGGCCATATCAAACTCTCGCATTGTAATATCTTGTCCATTCACTTGGGCCACGGTACTTGATCCTACTTCTGTAGACTGATAACCCGTGAATACAAAGGATATGACAATGAGTCCAATAAAAACTGTTACAAAAAAACTTGCAGATTTTTTTTGAAATCTTTCGATCATAACCACTCCTTTATTCTCCACAATTCTCCTAAAGTTTTTAACATCCGTCAATCCTTATTAACTCAAGAGACTTTCAGCTTGAGCAGAAAGCTTGAGGTTTTCCCTCGTCACACAATAGAAAAACTCTACCCCGTCCGTTGCCGTCCTAGACCAATTCGGATTGTAATCATTCCAGTTTTTGACATTGGCAAAGTAAGAATCAAAGAACATACCTGCAGAATCGAAAAGGGAAGAGAGAATTTTTTTTGAATGGAACTCTTCTTGGACTTCGATGCTCACATTGTAAGTTACAGGAAGGCCTTTGTTGTCCCTTGGTAAAAGACAAAAGGCCGCCCACAACTCGTTGGGATAAGTTCGACCCATAACGAAAAAGACCTTCTCGGTATCTCGAAGATTCTTTTCATAAGACTCCTCCAAAAGAGACTCAATATCTTCGACCCAATCACGAGGAAGTAGAGTACCTTGATTCATAGGATTTATTCTAGAAAACACAAAACACCCTCTCACTACCTCTCTATCATATAGTAAAATGAAAATAGAAGGATTTTTTCATTTTATCAAAAATGTGTTTTAATAACTTTTGGCCAAATTAAGGAGAAAATCAACATGGTTTATATTCTATCCGGCAGAAGGACCCCGGGAGGGAGCTTCCTTGGAGGCCTATCTCAAGTTTCGGCACCCCACCTAGGGGCCTTGGCCATTAACGGGGCCTTAGAAAAATCCAATGTAGAGAAAAACCGTATCGATGAAGTTTTTATGGGACATGTCCTTCAGGCCGGACAGGGACAAGCACCGGCAAGACAAGCGGCCATTTTTGCAGGACTACCCCCGTCCGTTCCATGTACGACGATAAACAAAGTTTGTGGTTCCGGGATGAAAAGCATCATTCTTGGGGCCCAAACAATCAAAGTCAAAGATAATCGACTCGTCGTGGCCGGAGGCATGGAGAATATGTCAATGGCCCCTTATTTGCTAACAAACTTGAGAAAAGGGAGAAAAATCGGAGACGACACGCTCTACGACTCTCTTCAACTCGATGGACTCCTAGACGTCTATACAAATCGATCAATGGGAAGCTGTGCTGAAGAGTGTGTAAAGCGTTATAAATTTTCACGTCAAGAACAGGATGCCTTTGCTACAGAATCTTTTAAAAGGGCCCAAAAGGCCTTAAGGGATGGGGTCTTTCAAGAGGAAATTATTCCCGTTACCGTCAAGAGAAAAAAAAGAGAGTTTCTTGTAGCAAACGACGAGGGCCCGGCCCTTGTTAAGTTTGATAAGATTGCCCACTTAAGGCCCACTTTTGAAAAAGAGGGCACGATAACGCCGGCAAATGCATCAACCCTCAACGATGGGGCCGCGGCCCTCGTGTTGGGAGGAGAGGAACATAGGGATAATGCAGAATTTAGAATTATCTCCTATGGATCGAGCGCAGGAGACCCTACATGGTTTACCACAGCACCGGTTTCGGCCATGAAAAAATCCTTAGAGATAGCAGGACTGGCCCTCAAAGACATTGAACTTTTTGAAATCAACGAGGCCTTTGCTGTTGTTGCCATGGCCACTATGAAAGAGTTAAATCTTTCAACCGATAATGTTAACATCTATGGAGGGGCCATTGCCCTTGGACACCCCCTTGGATGTTCGGGAGCAAGAATTGTGATCACCCTTATGACGGCCATGAAAAGGAAAAAGGTACGGTACGGAATGGCCTCGGTATGTATTGGAGGAGGAGAGGCCTTGGCCCTCATCGTAGAGAGAATAGGATGAAAGTTCTCAGTGAAGCAATATTTAAAGAAATAGCGGATATGAAGTTACTAGCGTGACGCCGGAAGAAATCTAACCTTAACAACGGCACCGTTAGAGTAAATAGCACTTCCGTAAAGCTTGAGAAAATGGCCGGACCTCTCTGGACCAATTTGTTTAAAATTTTTTGGCCCGGTAATCTGTATTTGAAAATTGTGCTTATAACCTTTCATAAGTTCCCAACCGTCTTGTGAGCTTTTTGGGATGCTTTTGCCGTTGATAGTAAGTTTTATGGACTTTTCAAGAGGCCTTTGTTTAAGCCATACATAACGATAATATTCCTTTGGAGTTTTTGTAGAAACCGACATACATTCGGGATATTTCACTTGTGCGTCTCCGTGAAGCTCTATGAGATGACCTGTAAAAGATTCGCCTCGTGAGGGTTTTTTACGGGTCTTTTTCGTTGTATTGTGTATATATGTAAAGTTGGTAATCGTTTTCCAGTCGGTACAATCGGGACAACTTGATTTTTTCACGATGATTTTCTTCTCGTCGATGGGTCCCACTCCCCGGCCGGCCACAGGCCAGTGGTCGTAAACATGTCCTCTAATAGTATCTTCAATGGAATTGTTAATGCCGTCGAAGAGTTTTGTAAAATCTTGAATATCGCAGAGGTCATAAGCATCTTTGGAACTTGTTGATTTAACACCGAAACATCCTTGAATATCGCAGAGGTCATAATGAAATTTTTTAGATATCCGGCGGTAAATGCCACGATTTTTGGGGGTGGTGTTGGAAGAACAACTGTCGTCATGAGGGGTGATAGAAATAAAACGGAACTGTTGTGAGTTGAGAGATTTTTTGATTTCGTTAAGTTTCTTATAGGCATCGTTAATTCCTGTTTCCGAACTTTCCCAACGATTGTCGTCTCCATTGCTCATAAGGACGATAATCGTGTTGGCCCCTGCTCGGAAGATACCGTTTTTGTTGGCCGTCAAAAGGTCAATAGTTCTTTGAACACCGGGTTCGCTTGAACCCTTTCCATGATTATCAGAAATCTCCTTAAATTTTTGTGAGGCCTTCGATAGGTCAGTTGACTTAAATCCACCTCGTTCTCTACCGGCAAAACTCATAAAGGCCATTTTGTCTCCATCGCGTGGGACCAGGAGTGGGGCCATAAGAATGTGGTAATCAAAACGGCCGCTGATCAGATTAATAGTATTATTCAGGGCCTTCATTGTTTCTTTAGTAATAAATGTTGAACTATGGGAATTATCCAACAGGAAGAGGAAGTCGACTTTTGGGCGAACATAGGTGAGGTTAGAGCAGGAACTTAGATTGGGATTTGATGATTGACGATTGATAGTATAGCTTGAAGAACCTTGTTGAGGAGTAAACCTCTCCTGTCCACAATTTACGGCCGTTATCATCATCAGAATAATAATAAAACATCTAAGGATACAATTCATATCTTATATACATATCGGAAAAATGCTTTAAATCTTAAGATTTAAAGCAAAGATAATAGAGCACTTGGGGGAAAAAATCACCTCTTCTTGAGATTAGTGGAGGGTATCGGGCATAATGGAGGCAAGAGGTGTGGTTATGTCCGAAGTTTGGTTTTATGTTCAAGGGGATAAAAGTGTAGGGCCTGTAACCGAGGAAAAAATACGTGCTCTTTTTAACGATGGAAGTCTTGGGCCGGATAACTATGTATGGAGAAAGGAATTTGCTAATTGGAAGAAGGCCTCGCAGGTTCAAGAGTTTAATCTCCAATCAGCAGGAGAAAGGCCGACTCATAAGGGTGATAATATCTGGAATCTTGATGAGGAGACTCAGACAATAACGATTAAAGTCGGTTACGATCGGGGGAGTGATGAATCTGAGTTCGGCCCTTATAATCTTGAACAAATGCGTCGGGCCTTTCGGGAAAAAAGAATCAACGGCAAGACATTTGTCTTTGTTCCCGGAGCAGAAAATTGGAAATTTCTTGCAGATACTCCTCTTTTTAAAAAAATTTCCGCAGATATGCCTCCGGTTATCAATGAGGGAGAAAGGAGAATTGCCCCGAGAAAACCTTTTGTAGCGAGGATCCTTTTTCACGATCAATCACAGGTCTTTGAAGGGGTTTGTCGAGATATTTCCGAGGGAGGGCTGCAAATTTTGGTTGCGGGATTTCAGGCCAATGTAGGTGATGTGATCAAAATGAATATCCATCCTGATAACGGCGATTTATGCTTTAGTGCTTCGGGAAAGATCGTTCGTATTTTAAATAACAATCAAGGCCTTGCATTGAGGTTTGAAAATCTTGATGGGCCGTCTCGATCTCTAATACAAAGTTATATCAATAACTCCTAAAATACAGTAGAATCATCTCTAAATGAAAATTATTTTGTCCCTTATTTTGTTTTTATCTTGTTCAAATTTTAGCTATCACAATGTTTACGAAAACAATTTTTATCTTCGGGGAGGACAAATCGGACAAAAAGTATGGAATGACACTTTACTATTTAAAAGATTATCTTGGTACACTGAATCTACTCTTCTCTATGATATCTACTATACAACCCTTCAAGAAGATTCTCCATTCTTTGCATGGGCCTCTTCCGATGAAAAAAAGGCCATTCAAGAGTGCTCGGCAAGTTTTCTTGTTATGGCCTATCAGTTAGACAGCGACCGACTCTCTCATCTCGATATCGAAGTATTCACGCAACGTGCAGGTTTCGGGAAACTGAGCTTGACAACCTTTCGCAATGTCATGAAAACACATCCGGATTTTCGTCGTCATTTCCTCCAGCACTACGAAATTTACGGGCTTTGTTCAAAAAATGTAGACCAAAACACTATTTTACTGAGTTTGCCCAACTTTGATTCTGTCATTATGAAGGCTATAGTGCCGTAAAAGACCGTCTTTTTCACTTATTTTTTTTTTAGTCCTCAAGAAAAATTGAAACCTATCCGATAGCACTTAAAGTCTATTTTCATTTTTATGAAAAAGGAGAAAATTCTTGTGTCAGAAAGTTCTAAATTTAAGCGATTTGGAAAATATCTTATTTTAGACCATTTAGTTAACGGTGGTATGGCCAAGATTTGCCGGGCCAGATATCTCGGAGAACAGGCCGATAAAATCGTTGCCATTAAAATGGTGAGGTCTAAATTTTCCAACAATGAATCCTTCAAGAAAATGTTTATGGATGAAGTCAAGGTGAGCTTTAGTTTGCAACACCAAAATATTGTACAAACCTACGATTATGGAATGCATAAAAAACACTTTTATGTGGCCATGGAGTATTGCGATGGTGAGAATCTCAGAGACTATTTGATTGCTCTTAAAGAGAAGAAGAGTACTGTTCCGGTTGAAATTGCTACCTATATCATTTGCCAGGTTTGTCAAGGCCTTTTTTATGCCCATACTCTTAAAGATAAGTTAACCGGAAATGAGTTAAATATTGTACACAGAGATATCTCTCCCCACAATATTATGCTTACCTACGACGGGGCCGTAAAAATTATCGACTTTGGCATTGCCAAGGCCGATTCTAATTCAGAAGTTACCGAGGCAGGAACTATCAAAGGAAAACTTTCCTATTTAGCACCGGAATATTTAGACGGTATGTCTCTTAATGGATTATATGATCAATTTTCTCTTGGAGTAACTTTTTGGGAACTTTTGACCATGGAAAAATTATTTCATGGAAAAAACGACCTTTTGGTTTTGAAAAAAATTCAAAAATGTGAAGTTCCTGCCCCATCAACTAGAAATCCACAAGTGCCAAAAGAACTCGATGACATTGTTTTAAAATCATTGGCAAAAAATCGAGATGAACGTTTTAAAAATTTAAGTGAAATGAATAAAGCTTTAACGAAGTTCTTATATCAATATAAACAGGACTTTAATACGGCCGATATGGCATTTTTTGCAACAGAACTTTTTAAGGACCAAATAGAAAAAGATAGACAAAAGTTTGTCGCCTTCGGAAAAATCGATATTAAACCTTATTTGAATGAACTTAAGCAGGATGATGATACGGTAGAAACAGATGGAGGTTCCCTTGTACAAGGTCACGATAAGTCTATAGTTGCAAAAAAATCTTACAAAAGAGATCGGACTGTTTTAAAATTAGCTGAAAACGAAGTTATAGGAGAAGACGGCCGAGTAAAGACAAAAGGCCACACGGCAACAGACCTCAAACTTTCATCACACGCCTCTAGGACGGTTAGCCTCAGTGCTAACGCAAGAACAATGAAGGCCTTTAGAAAAAGAAATGTCCATCATCATGGATATCATCCTCATACGGAAACATATACAAGGTCAAAACCAACGTCCTTCTTATTTAAGATTTGTTTTGTCGCCTGCATTGCAACAATTTTTTTCTATTCAGAGGAGATTCCTTGGATAAATAAAGTGATAGGTAAAGAGAAGTTAGATAAAATTCAAAAAATTCGCAATGATTTTCTTAAAAAGGTTACCGGTATAATAAAAAAGAAGAGTAAACGGAGGCAACCAAGCTCTCTTGGGCCTACAGGGCCTATCAAACTGGCCAATATTAATAAATTTAAACAAAAGTTTTTTGTTGATGGAGCAAAAGTTACCGTTAATGTTATGAACAAAATTCAAGTCCCTTTAAATAAAGAGGTTAGTATGAGAATTGAAACTCCCAAAAAAAGACATTTTGTCAAATCAATAACTCTCAAACCCAATGAAAATAATAAAACTATAACATATAACGATCAAGGCCCGGAGATATATGGATACCTTTTTAGTTCCTCGGCCTGTTTCTCGGGGCATATCGCCTTTTCCCTCTTCGGTGAAAAAAGGCGAGAACCGATGCCGCTTGAAAGACCTATAGGTTTTCCCCTTATTTCCCAAGAAATTTTTCTTATGAAAGATGATGGGACGGTGGAGAAAAAAACATTTAGGCCTCGAAGAGAAAACGGTACGACAGACGTCTGTAAGCTCTAGTAATTCAATTCAGTGTCCTCTTCCTTGTCATGTACAATCATCTGTGTAATTATTTAATAATACGAGTATCTTTATGGGTCGAATTGACAAAGAGAGTTTAGCAAAACACCTTAACAATTATCAAAAGATATTTTTTTTCAGGGTCTGTGGCACGGGAATGGGAGCTGCGGCCTCTTTACTAAAAGATTACGGCCTTGAAGTTGAAGGTGCAGATCACGTATTCTATCCTCCTATGAGTTCTTACTTGGAAAATATGGGAATCCCTTGCCATCAAATAAAAACCTTAAAAAAGGAGGACTACAAAAAATTTGATCTCATTGTCGTTGGTAATGTCGTACCAAAAAATTCTGCTGATGCACAGATGTTGGAAGGCCTAGATGTTCCTTTTTGCTCTTTTTCCGCCGCTGTCGGTGCCTTTATTCTAAGAGATCGAGAGGTCATTGGGATAGCAGGAACTCATGGGAAGACAACAACAACATATTTTGCCGTTCAAGTTTTTGAAAAACTCGGCGTTTCACCCGGATATCTTGTTGGCGGAGTAATAGAAGGAAGGGCATCGGCCTTGATTGGTAGAGATAAATATTTTTTCATTGAGGCCGATGAGTACGATAGTATCTATTTTGAAAAGTTTTCAAAATTTCACAACTATTTTATCGATCAGCTTATCGTAACATCTCTTGAATTTGATCATGCCGATATTTTTCAATCATTAGACGATATTGAAAAAGAATTTAAAAAACTTCTCAAAACTCCTATCAAAAAGACCATCATTTGTAATGATTATTCTGCTATAAGAAATTTTGATTTAGAATCTATCAAATATAAATATCGTTATGGAAAAGAGACAAAGACAGGCCCTCTTATTCTAAAAGAGAGTTCTCATGAGACAATATTTAGAGTGAACTTCAACCAAAGGCCCTATGATTTTATTACCAATGTTTTAGGTTCACACAATATTGACAATTTGACCTCTATTATAATTTTGGCCTTAAGTGAAGGATTTGCCTATAAAGATGTGGCCTCGGCCGTGAAAGAACTCAAATTTACTAAGAGAAGGCAAGAATACCGAGGCCTCTACAAAGATGCCGTTGTCATTGATGATTTTGCCCACCATCCAAGAGCTGTTCAAGCTACTATTAATACTGTAAAAACAAGGTTTCCCGGAAAGAATATTAATGTTGTTATAGAATTTGCCTCAGCAACGGCAAGAAGCCATATTTTTCAAAAAGATTTCGCACGATGTTTAAAAGATGTTCATAGTGTTGCCTTTGTAGAAACAGGGAAACCAACAAGTGTTTCTTGGGCAAAAAATATAGATAAGACGGCCCTCATGAAGGAGTTGGAAAACAAACTACAAACATCTTGCCTCGTAAGCAACCTTTACAATCTTAGGGACTTTATAGAAAATAATGCTCATAAAAATAGTGTTATTCTCATCTTGAGTAACGGTTCATGCCTTGGATTATGGGGGTCGGATTTTGCTAAAGACCTTTGTTAAAATTAGCATCCTGTTATATTTTAAAGGAACAGTAGCATTTTCTGCGGAAAAAAATATTTCTTCTATTTTTCCTATGAATAAGCGTGATCGAATCTTAATGAAAAATTATTTAAAAGTTCACAAGGAATTTTCTGTCAAACTTTGTCCTTCCGGAACTGAAGAAAACTTTTGGCAAAAATATAAGGGCCACACAAAGGGAGAGCACTTTGTACCTACCCTACCCGATAAAACTTTAGATAAAAAAACAATTAAAAACTTTATTCCGTTGTTTAAAAAAAAGGCCGAATGGATTGAGGGGCAAATTAAAAAACTGGAGAGTACAAAAACATTTGACGATATTTTTCTCTATATGAACGTCGTAAAATCGGACCTGAAAGAACTTTTGGATTACAAAAATGATTATCATAATAATACCGGCATTAACGACCGAAAGAAAATTCTTATTCAATTAAATTCAGAACGAAAACTTATTCGTTTTACAAGCAGGATAAAGAATCTTTTAGAATTGCTATCCTTTCTTCACAATTACAAATTTCCTGTTGACCATTTTGAACTGAGAAAGAAATATGATGAGTTAAAGAATAAAAAAGATGTAAAAGGTAAAAGAAAGGCCAACAAGATATATTTTTATAGAAAAATCGTGGAAGACGGAACCTACAATGACGAAGGGAGAAATAGTGATAAATTTCTTCGGGCCTTAATTGATTCTCTTTATATCCGAATTGATAAGGAGAGATATTTTTTAACTGAAAACATGCGTTATGACCTCAGTGATTTTCTTCGTTTATCAGAGAAGTATCTGAGAACTCATGGGCCTTCCAGCGTAAATGAACGGTTGCAGTCTTGGCAAAAAAGGGTTGCAAACAAGATTATCTTTTTTCAATCAATCTCAAAAGATTTTCTTCGAAAAAAGAGATTGGCCCAACTTTCTCTAAAAAAGTTTGTTCTCGATAAATTGACCGAATCATATGTATTTTGGACGAAGAAAGAGGAACTTTTAAGAGCATTATTTGTTCTGGATACAATTCTTTTTAATGAAGTCGGCAGGATTGATAGAAATGACGGCCTAGAAAGAAAAGATATTATTCAAGTCGTTCTCAATAGATTGAAAAAAAAACAATACAATTCTTTTGACAAAGACGATCCTTTGTTGAAAACATTAAAGGCCGTCACGGATATTCACCCTCATGATTACCCTTGGTTAAACGTCATGCTCAAAGAGGGAGAGTTTTCTTTTTCCTACTTTTTTATCACGGGAAACGTGCGAATTTATTGTCCCGATATGAGTCAATCCGGACGTTCATTAAGAGAGGAAAATATCAAACTGGCCCTTGAACTCTTGAGGAAACCTCGTTTTTCCTTAAAGGTCTTGAGATATTTTTCAAGGGCATCTATGCTTGGGAGAGTGAATATGGAGACATTGTGGAAACAAGAGGGATATCGCCCTTTGGAAGAGAGACCGGGGTCTAGAGTAAAAAACGAAAGAGAACTTGTAGAGTTTTATAAAAAGAATCAATACCACTATCTGTATAAATTTATAGGCCCTCGAGGGAAAACCTTTTGGGCCGTGTTAATAAAAGAAAAGGTATTCGTGATGCCTCTTGGGAAAACGGAATTTTATCATTATAGAAACCCCCATTTCTTTAGATATTTTGTTCAAGACTAAATATCACCATAGTTTTTCTTCTTGCCTCCAAAAAACGATCGATGTATGCTATTTCCTTTAGAAAATAGAAGGAGGGGATGTGCTAAAAAATTATATTTTTACTTCAGAGTCTGTTACGGAAGGCCATCCCGATAAGATCGCAGATCAAATATCCGATAGCATTCTTGACGCTATGCTTACAGAAGATAAAATGTCTCGCGTGGCCTGTGAAACAATGGTGTCCACCGGGATGGTCATTTTAACAGGGGAAATTACTACAAAGGCCAACATAGATTTTCAACATATTGTACGAGAAAAAATTAAGAGTATTGGTTATGACCATTCAGATAAAGGATTTGACGGAAATACTTGTTCCGTTATGGTGGCGTTAAATAAGCAGTCTCCGGAAATTGCTCAAGGAGTTAATGAAGGAGAAGGGGTATTTCATGGCCAAGGGGCCGGAGATCAAGGTCTTATGTTCGGCCATGCAGTCAATGAAAGCAAAAACTTTATGCCGTTTACCATCGATCTTGCTCATAAATTGGCCATGAAATTAGCAGAAATTAGGAAAAACGGTACGGCCCCTCTTTTAAGGCCTGATGGAAAAACCCAAGTATCCGCCGAATATCGAGATGGAAAAATCTTTCGTCTGAAAAATATTGTCGTTTCAACCCAGCATGCTGAAGAAATGGACCATCAGTCTGTTTATAGTCTTGTCAAAAGCAAGGTAATCGATCAAGTTATCCCTCACCATCTTTTGGATGAAGAGACAAAGATTTGGATTAATCCTACGGGAAAATTTGTTATTGGCGGCCCCATGGGAGATTGTGGGCTCACCGGTCGAAAAATTATTGTAGATACCTACGGAGGACACGGCGCTCACGGTGGAGGTGCTTTTTCCGGAAAAGACCCTAGTAAAGTTGATCGTTCCGGGGCATATGCAGCAAGACAGGTTGCAAAACACATCGTGGCCGCAGGACTGGCCGACAAAGCACTTATTCAGGTGGCCTATGCCATCGGCATTGCAAGTCCCATGTCATTTCTCGTGGAAACTTACGGAACGGAACATGTTGATCTCTCTAAACTCTCTCGCATTGTTAATGAGATGTTTGATATGAGGCCTAAGTCCATTATCCACAGATTAGACTTGCTAAGACCTCTCTATGCCCAGACGGCCACCTATGGACACTTTGGAAAGGAACATCTTCCATGGGAGAAACTCGATAGACTTGAAGAGCTGAAGTCTTTTTTTTAAACTAGACTAGGGTCAAATGACAATGACCGAGGCCTTGTATTTTATACTTTACTACATCCCTTGGTGGGCCGTGCCTGTCTGTGCTATTTCTTTTCAGTTTGCCAATATTTACTTGAAGAGCTGAAGTCTTTTTTTTAAACTAGACTAGGGTCAAATGACAATGACCGAGGCCTTGTATTTTATACTTTACTACATCCCTTGGTGGGCCGTGCCTGTCTGTGCTATTTCTTTTCAGTTTGCCAATATTGGCAAAATACTTTGCCAAAGAGATGAAAAAGTTGGCCTGGTTTTTTACATTTTCTTGTCTCCTAGGTCTTGCGGCCATTGCTTGGTATATATACGCCGGTTCTCCAAGAAGTTCCGTTCTACTCTTTCAAAAAATGCTAAAGAATCTTTGAATTTTTTTTATAAAAGTTTCCCCAAAATTCACGTCCCAAGATTGCTCACATTGTGGATATAGAAACAAAGAATTGCAATTAAGTATGCGTCGTTGGGATTGTCCAAGTTGTGGGAGTACTCACGACCGAGACATCAATGCGGCAAAGAATGTTTTGGCGGTAGGGACTACCGTGACAGCTTGTGGAGACAGTGTAAGACCAAAGGTACTTGTGCCTAAGGCAGTTGTCGGGGAAGCAAGAATCTCCTCCTTTTAGGGAGGGGTAGTTCAAGAGGGATACAAAAGAATCTCTTGGCGTTTTTTCATAAATTCTTTATATCCTCTATGGGCCAAGGATTGGAACAGTATCTCGTCACCTCCCTCGTCTATCCATTTTCTCAAATCTTCACCTCCATTGATAAGGTCAATGGGGCGTTTTTCATATTCGTATTCATAAGGGCCGTCTTGCCAAGCAAAATCCTGGCCGAGTTCCCTTTTAAATACTTTGAGGAGAAATTGTCCTAATTTCCAAGAGTGAAACGAAGGACTAAGTGGATGGATATGAAGGCCTCCACAACTTTTTCCCGCATGTTTTTGGAACATCGGTCTGAAGATCACAGGCCTTAATATACATTCATTTTTGAAACCCCAAAGGTTAAATTCCTTTTCAATAGATTTCATGAAAGCATAGGGATTTTGGAGGTTGGGGTGTCCTACGACCTCAAGTGCTCGGGTTGTACCTCGGCCTTCCGAAAGGGTCGTTCCTTCAAAGAGAACTGTTCCGCAATAAGTCCAGGCCGATTCCTGAGTCGGGAGATTGGGAGAAGGATTTATCCACGAACGATCGAGGTCTTTCCAGAAAAGAGTTCTCTTCCAATTTTTCATTTTGACAACAGTGACATCGACATCAATAGGGCCGTATTTTTTCGCAAACAGGGCCGCTTCTCCTAGAGTGAGAGAATGTCTTTGGGGTAGGGGGAGAAGGCCTACAAAGGACATCCATTCTTCTTGCAGGACAGGGCCTTCTATCATTTCTCCTCCGATAGGATTAGGGCGGTCGAGAATAAAGACGGAGATACCCAAAGGGGCACATTTTTCTAAGACAAGGACCAAAGTGGAAATATAGGTGTAAACCCTCGTTCCTACATCTTGAAGATCAATGATAAAAGAATCGATGCCTTCGAGAGAATTATTCGTTGGAGTTCTCATTTTTCCGTAGAGGGAATGAACGGGGATTTTGTAATAGGGGTGGACAAAGTCATCTGTTTCTACCATGTTATCTTGCACATCACAGGCAAAACCGTGTTGTGGGCCGAAGAGCTTTTTGAACCTGTTTCCGAAGATGTCTCTCATAATGCTAACGCTAGAGACGAAATTCTTTGTTATAGCGGCACTGTGAGTGAGAAGGGCCACATTTCCCTTAACGGCCTTTTGTAAGGCGTATTCATCGCAAAGTCTTTCAAGCCCTATTTTGGTATTCATAAAGGTTGTCTTTGTTTGTATTTAAGCATTTTAGATGTTACTTGTAATCTCTAAGTATGAAACAGTATCTTGATTCTTTGCGTTATATTTTGCGCCATGGGGTTGAGAGGAAAGATCGAACACAAACGGGAACCTTATCTGTTTTTGGGCCGCAATCTCGTTACGACCTTTCCAAAGGGTTTCCCCTAGTAACGACAAAAAAAGTGCATTTAAAATCCGTTATTCACGAACTCTTGTGGTTTCTCAAAGGTGACACAAATATTGCTTATCTTAAAGAGCACAAGATTCGCATTTGGGACGAATGGGCCGATGACAACGGAGATTTAGGGCCTGTTTACGGCCGCCAATGGCGACGATGGAAGAATCCCGACGGCACGGAAATTGATCAAATAGCACAACTTGTTGAAGGGTTGAAAAAGGAACCGTATTCGAGAAGACATATCCTCACGGCCTGGAATCCTTCGGATATAAAACAGATGTCCTTGCCTCCCTGTCATGCTTTTGTCCAATTTTATGTGGCCGACAATACGCTAAGTTGCCAACTTTATCAAAGAAGCGGAGATATGTTCTTGGGAGTTCCCTTTAATATTGCAAGCTACTCTCTTTTGACTATGATGCTGTCCCAAGTTTGCGGCCTTTGTGTAGGAGAATTTATTCATTGTTTAGGTGATGCCCATCTCTATCTCAATCATTTAGAACAGGTCAAAGAGCAATTAAGTCGTACTCCAAGAAGTCTTCCGAAGATGAGCATTAATCCCAGAATCGCTTCTATTTTTGATTTTACTTATGAAGATTTTAAACTCTTCAACTACAAACCTTACCCTCACATTAAGGCCCAAGTCGCTGTATGATTGTCTCTTGTATTGCGGCCATAGGAAAAAATAGGGAAATAGGACTTGATAACAAGATGCTCTGGCACATCAGTGAAGATTTTAAAAATTTCAAACACCTCACCATAGGCCGTTGTATGGTAATGGGGCGCAAGACTTTCGAATCTATTGGGCGAGTTTTACCTGGCCGAACGACTATTGTTTTAACACAGAATAAGCAATGGTCATTTAAAGGTGTTATCACGGCCCACGGACTTAAAGAATGTCTTCGATTGGCGCAGGAGAGGGAAGAAACAGAACTTTTTGTTGTCGGTGGGGCCAAAATCTACCAACTCTTTCTCCCCTTATGTTCAACAATGTATCTCTCCAAAATAGATTTCACCGGAAAGGCGGATACCTATTTTCCCGAATTTGACGAAAGTCAATGGAAACTCTTAGAAAAAAAACATTACAAGGCCCAAGGGAAGGCACCAAGTTGGTCATTTGAAATTTTGAAGAGAAGGTTGTAGAAAACTATTTTGGAAACACCCTGAATTCATTCGGCCATTTCTCAATTTGAATGACTGAAGTTAGTAGATTATTTTTATTAAAAGGAGAGGCCTCAAAGAGGACTAATAGAGAGCTTTGAAAACTAAGTCTATTATGGGAACAATTGAATATCAGGATTTGGCCATGACGACGACGATTAATAGTAATAGACATAATACAACGAATTCTTTTATAAAGTAGGGCAGAGTCGACGTCTGTCGTGTCTTCGCCTATTGTTGCATTAAACGCTACCTCGGCCTCCAAACTACCATTAATCCTAGATACCCATAAACGATCGATGAAAAAAGCGTAAACATTAAAGATATTCTTGGACTGTGCTTTTAAGGCCTTTTCCAGTTCAGGACATTGAAGAGTTATCTCTTTCCATCCTTGAGCAGGATTCATAGCAGTGAACGTGATAGCATATTGCCCATGTTCTATATAAATCTCGTCTGTTGCCCAACTCTTGCCTCTACCGCATCGTGTTGTATCCGCTGTTTGAGCGCAAACGGTAGTTGTGTACACCGTTAGCGACAAAGATACCACAATAAATAAACTTCTTAAAATTGTCATGATCGATCAATCTCCCTTTAAAACGTTAATAAACGTATTTGTTATTTTAGATGATGAGAGACTACAGCTTTTTCCAATCAAAAGCAAGACAAATTTCCCTTAGAGAAAAATAGCAGCAACACAGGCCGTCATAAGGCAGGCCATTGTCCCCCCTATAAGAGAACGCATTCCAAGAAGAGCAAGTTCGCTTTGCCTACTCGGTATAAGTCCCCCTATTCCCCCTATTTGCATGGCCACGGATGCAAAGTTGGCGAAACCACAAAGGGCATAGGTCGAAATTAGTATAGACCTTGGAGAAATAGCTTTTGTATTTATCATGTCTTTGAGATCGAGATAGGCCACAATCTCGTTGAGAACAATCTTTTTTCCCAGCATTGATCCAACGGCCGTAAGGTCACCCCAAGGAATTCCGATAAGAAATGCCACCGGAGCAAAAAAATAACCCATTACAAGCTCCAAACTGAGTTCGGGATATCCAACAAGTCCTCCGGCCCAAGAGAAAAAGGCATTGACAAGGGAAACGAGGGCAATAAAGGCCAGAAGCATAGAGACTACATTGAGAGCAAGTTTTGACCCATCTTTTGCCCCAACGGTAACGGCCTCAAGGGCATTAGCATGAGTTTGACTTAGAGGAACATTAATGTCTCCGATAGTTTGAGAGATTTGAGTTTCTGGTATGATGAGTTTAGCACAAACTAGGGCCGCAGGGGCCGAGATTACAGAGGCCGTAAGCAAATGTCCGGCATCAATGCCAAAACTCACATAGGCCGCTAAAGTTCCTCCGGCAACAGTGGCCATACCGCCCGTCATAAGGGCCATGAGCTCCGATCGAGTCATACCCTTAAGAAGAGGTTTTACAACGAGAGGTGCCTCCGTTTGTCCTACAAAAATATTGGCAGCACAGGCCAAAGATTCCCCTCCTGAAGTTCCCATAACTTTAACCATAATTTTGGCCATGATCTTAATAATGGTTTGCATGACCCCAATATAGTAGAGAAAGCTCATAAGAGCACTCATCAGCACAATAGTCGGCAAAACTACAAAGGCAAAAACAAAACCGTGTTTTTCCGGGGAGGCCAAATCCCCAAGAACAAACTTGGCCCCTTCCGAACTGTGGTTGAGAATTTCCATGAATATTTTTTTTACTCCATCAAAAAAAGCAAGACCCGGGCCTGTTTTTAAAATGATAATAAAGAGGAAGATTTGCAGAAAAAGCCCTGAAAAAACGGTCTTCCAATGAATCTTTTGTCGATGAGAACTCACAAGATAACCAAAACTTATGATCACACCTAAACCGATAATGGGAATAATTCTCTGTAAAAGGCCGATATTGCCTGTCTGCAAATTACTTGATAGTGCCATGCAATATTCTGCCGACATCACAAAGAAAAGAGAAAAAAAGAATTTCGTTGCTATCTTCGTGTTAATCATGAAGCTCTTTTAGCGTCTAGTCTTCGGCCCGTCAAATATTTCTTCGACCGTTGCGATTTTATCCAATGTGGCCGTAAAACCTCTTTCTTCAGGGAGAGGATGTAAGGCCACGCCCTTCGGCGAGAATAAAAAGTATTGCCTTTTGAAGAATATCATAATATATTGGATTTGTCGGAACAAAAACCGACCTACCGTAGGGACTACGGGATGTGAAGCTCGTGGAGACGGTGTAAGACCTAGAAACTTGTGTTCTAGGCGATTGTCGGTGAAGCAAGAATCTCCTTCCTTTAGGGAGGGGTAGTTCAAATATCCTGTCTTCACATTTCGTGAGTCAGGAATTTTTCATAGATAAGTACTGCAGTATTCCTTGAGCAATAAATGCAAGCTGTACATATGGAGACTGGCCACAGGAGCAAAGATTCTTTACAATTCTTACAATGAAAACGTTACAACACCTCTCTGATAAGGCCCTCCTTGTCATTCTCGATGGATTCGGTGCTTCACGAGAAGGTGATAAAAATGCTATCAAAAACGCACATACTCCCTATTTCGATACTCTTTTTGAGCAGTATCCTCTAGCGCTCCTTGAGGCCGGCGGCAAGAATGTGGGATTGCCTCAGGGAATTGTGGGCAATTCGGAAGTAGGCCATATGAACATTGGTGCAGGACGGCCTGTCCGCCAAGACCTCGTTCGAATAAACGAGGCCGTAAGGAAAAATACGCTTAAAGATCGTCCTGAATTTAAAACTCTTTTGAAAACCTCCGATACTATTCATCTTTTAGGGCTTCTTTCCGATGGCGGTGTTCATTCTCATCTAGATCATATCGTTCATATTGCCAAACTTCTCATCGCCGAAAAGAAGATTGTTTATCTTCATGCATTTACGGATGGAAGAGACACTCCCCGTGACAGTGGTATTCGTTATCTTGAGGAGATAGAAAATATTGAAGGACTTACCGTGGCCGGTATACAGGGACGCTCCTGGGGAATGGATAGGGACCGAAGGTGGGATAAAATTTATAAGTCTTATGAAACGCTTACGGGAAAAGGAATGACGGCCTTGGTTTCTCCAAAAAAATGGATAGAAAAAGAGTACGGCCAAGAACGTTTTGATGAATTTATAACGCCTGCTCTTTTCTCGACAAATTATGCTATAAAAAAACAGGATGCTGTTTTCTTTGTCAATTTTAGGCCTGACAGGGCCTCCCAACTTACCTCGGCCTTTAACGATCCTAAGTTTAAAGAATTTAAAAGGGACTTTATTCCCAAATATTTTCTCTGTATGAGTCCTTATGTTCCCGAAGAGGTTGAACTTCCGATTCTCTTTGACAAGGAGAAAATTTCCGGAGGACTCTCGGAATATCTTAGCAAGCTCGGACGCCGTCAATTTAAAATAGCAGAGACGGAAAAGTACGCTCATGTTACTTATTTTTTTAACGGTGGACGCAAGTCCCCTCATAACGGTGAGGAGTTCGTTCTTATTCCCTCCCTTAAAGATTGCAAAACCTATGATGAAAAACCCCAAATGAGGGCCTTTGAAATTTGTGACAAACTCTTGGAGGCCCTAGACAAAGACTATACGTTTTTACTTGTCAATTTTGCCAACGCCGATATGGTAGGACATACAGGCAACTACGAGGCGGCCGTTAATGCCGTGGAAGTTCTCGATGAATGTATCGGTAAACTTATAAATAAATGTGGGCAAAAACAGACGGCCATGTTTGTGACGGCCGATCATGGTAACTGCGATCAAATGGCCTATGAAGACGGTCGACCCCACACCTCTCACACCGCATCTCCCGTGCCCTTTGGCATCTTTCATCCCTCTCTTAAGAGCAAGTTGATGGAGAAAAACGGACATCACTTTTCCCTTAAAGATATTGCGCCGACGGTTTTGCATTGCCTTGGCATTGAATTCCCAAAAACCTTTGAGGGAGTGTCCATTTTTAAGTAAGGGAGCACCCTATGAATGACTTGAACTACCCCTCCCTTTAGGGAGGGGTAGTTCAATATCGAAGTTATGGGAAGATCATCTCCGGCCATTGCCTTGAGAGTGGGGATTTGTACGGGTGCTGAAACAATTATTCTTCCAACCGAAAATGTTAATTACAAACAAATTGTTCACTCCATCAACCAGGGCCTTAAAAAGGGAAAAAACTCTTCTATTATCGTCGTTGCCGAAGGTGAAAGACCGGGGGCAAGTTATGAAATTCAAAATCGTCTTAGATGTGATCATCATGTTAATACCCATGTTTGTGTGTTGGGACATATTCAAAGAGGAGGCAATCCTACTTCGTGTGATAGATTTCTCGCCTCTCAAATGGGTTATGAGGCCACCATGGCCCTTGTAAACAAAGACGAAGAGGCGCAGGCCTCATGTTTTCTTCAAGGAAGAGTCCAAATGGTGAATCTCGAACATTGTCTTGGAACAAAAAAACACGAATTTTCCCGGATGTTGGAGTTAGCTAAAATCCTTTCCGTTTAACGTTTTAACGTTGAAGATGTTTTTATACTTTTCTTGTCGGCCATATGATCGGCAAAATTTTTAGTATGCCGATATGATGCAATCCTTTAAAGTTTTGCTTTTCATCTGACGACTCTTTTGTGTAACAGGTCAAGTACCACATACCAATAATATCGCAGAAGGGGGATATCAGGGTGGCAAAAATTTATTTTTTAATTCTTATTACAGCAATGGTGTTAGTATCATCAAGTTCTGATACTTCATGTATACATGGGAAAAAACCACCCTATGTATGTCCTAATGCTAACCTTCAAGGGGTAAAGTTGCAAGGGAGAAATCTTCAAGGGTCGGATTTTCGAGGAGCAAATCTTAATGGGGCCGATCTTCGAGAGGCAAAACTTCAACGAGTAAAGTTGAGAAGGGCAAAACTTCAGCGGGCACAATTGCAAAAAGCTGACCTTCAAGATGCTGATCTTCGAGAGGCAAATTTTCAACGAGCAAAGTTGATAAGGGCAAAACTTCAGCGGGCACAATTGCAAAAAGCTGACCTTCAAGATGCTGATCTTCGAGAGGCAAAACTGCAAGGGGCTAATTTAACAGGAACGAACCTTCAAGGTACTGAGGGCCTTCCTGATGACTTAAAGATATAGATTTCTTGCTTCTCAAATGGGCCATGAGGATGAGGCCACTTTGGCCCTTGTAAACTTGGCCCTTGTAAACAAAGATGAAGAGGCGCAGGCCTCGTGTTTTCTTCAAGGAAGAGTCCAAATGGTGAATCTCGAACATTGTCTTGGAACAAAAAAACACGAATTTTCCCGGATGTTGGAGTTAGCTAAAATCCTTTCCGTTTAACGTTGAAGATGTTTTTATACTTTTCTTGTCGGCCATATGATCGGCAAAATTTTTAGTATGCCGATATGATGCAATCCTTATGATATAATAGAATGTACAAACTAGGAGGGATTTTTATGGACTTTACTCGATTGAAATTACATTTTTATGTTTTGTGTTTCTTAGGTGTTTTAAGCAATACTTCTTATGGTTATATGGCACCGGACGATTTGGTGCGCAAATGGGAAGGTCATTGGCCACGAAGTTTTCTGCCTTCTCTGCAAAGAATAAGTAATTGCACTACATATCACCAACGCTTAAGGAATGCTAGAAAGGACAAAAGAAGCGCATCAGGGAAATTGACCGAAGGCACATGTAAGCACTATGCTCGCTGTTCAGAATTGGCCTTAGGTCTAAAGACATTAGAAGACAAGAATTTGAAACTAAGCAAAGAAGAACTAGAAAAAAGTTCTATTGCTAGACGATGTGATAACGACAACACTGTTATAAAGTGTGCGGTTTATGAAGGAAGATTGTTTTTTCAGACGAAAAATATTGAATGGCTTGAAAACTCTCATTTGAAAGGACAATGTTCATCTTCTTCGAATCCTCCACCTCCTTCAACAGGGAGTTCTCATCCTCCACCTCCTTCAACAGGGAGTTCTCATCCTCCACCTCCTTCAACAGGGAGTTCTCATGGAAATGAGTTTTTTGAATAAAAAAGATTGGATTGATTTTTTTAATAAGCGTGGAGTTTTTAAAAGAAACTTATACAACTTTATGAAATTTGGTCCTAAGAAAAATTTTTGGAATGAATTTATATTTGCTGAATTCAACTAATAAGCGCATCACCAGACTAAAATAATATGGTATATTGTGGAAGGATTCAGGTTCTATAAAAAAAACTTGACATTAACATCAGTTGGTAACTTACTATATATTCTAAGAATAGATATCTTTATCAACAAAAAGGAGGATTTATGAAAATGTTTATCTCATTTGTTACTTTGTTTTTTGCTTTTCAAGTGCAAGCGAACTATTTCAATCTGCTACTAGAGGATTGGGACAATTTGATTGTCATGCTTGAAGACACGGATTCGGGTCAATGTTTTCAACTACAGAGCGGTAGTGCTACTAACGGGGAAAGAATCGAACTCGGCGATTGCGATCAAGTAGACCAGGCCCAACAATTTTATGTCACAAAGCGATCCGATGGATCGTATAAGTTTGTCAGCATGCTTGATAAACAGCTTTGTGTCGATGCCGTAAGAAGAGTGAACGGTGCTATTATCTTATGGAATTGTCATCCCGATAATAGTCCGGGTATTCAAAACCAAAAAGTTTTTATCGACGAGATTGCCGGCAATGCAAAAGTGAAGATATTGTTTAAAAACAACGCTTCTGTAACGACTTATGCCCATGCAAATCAGAACGATAAGATCATGAAAACTGTGGATGAAAACAGTGCTATTACTTGGGACGTCTTAATAAAGGGTAAAGATTTCGATGTATCCCTAGATGACTTAGACAATGCCATTCTCCTATTGAAGGCCAACTCTGATCGACAATGTTTTCAGTTGAAAAACGGTGAGGCCGTCAATGGAAATACCATTGAACTTGCCGATTGCAATCAAAAGGATGTGACCCAACAGTTTTATGCCACAAAGCGATCCGATGGGTCCTATAAGCTTGTCAGTATGCTTGATAAACGGCTTTGTGTCGATGCCGTAAAAAAACTGGACGGTGCTATCGTCTTATGGACTTGTCATCCCGATAATAGTCCGAGTATTAAAAACCAAAAAGCTTTTATCGACCGAATGCCGGGAGAATCTGGAATGACGATATCATTCCGAAGGGAGTACTCTAATATCATAACTGGAATGATCACGATAACTACCCCTAGAGAGGTGACCACTTATGTTCGTGTGGATGGAAACGCTGTCAAACAAACAATACTAGGAATGCCACAATTCAAAACACTATGGGACATCTCTCTACCGATCAAAGATCACCGTTTTATCGTTATCAATCAAATGACGACAGATTTTTCTATTATCTGTGATAAAACACAGATAACACTCTCTCCAAACCAAACGGCCTTTTGCCACGATATTGTAGAAATACCGCAATGGACGTTCGTTGGGGGGCTGTTCGGATCCCAAAGAGCAAGTCGTATAGACGAAGCTCTTTCCAAAAGACTTAAAGACTTCTGCGGCCCTACGAGTAAGGTTGAGATAAGAATTGCCGGTTATTTAAACGTTCCGATTGATTGCTTGTAGTCCTTCCTCCACAAATAAAGGTTCGACTCTCCAACACCGGGTTGGAGAGTCATTCCCCTTAACTCAATGTTGCAAAAATCCACAATATTTAAAAAATAAACAAAAAGACTCTCTTAAAAAGAGGGGACTTCTTCCAAAATTTTACAATATTTTTTTCAAAAAATTAATCGAGGGGCCGACTTGTTACTCTTAATCGGTTGTAACTGCTTGTAGAATAAAGGTATAATGCCCCCTGGCGAGCAAAGGTGAAGTGCGGCCAGTTAAAAAGCTAAGGTTTTCTCAGTGTTCGTAATCCCTATCTCCGAAGGGGATTCCATAATTTCCTTCCGTCCCTTTGAACACACGCTCAAAGAGGACACAGAAGTCGTTGGCGGGGCAGTCGTCGGTCGTACTGCTTGAACCGTCGAGTTTTGTCGCTAGGTAAGGTAAATCCTTGTATTGCTTACCTGCCCAGCTTCCGTCGGTAACTTTCGTAATGATCTCATCGGCAATCAACTCTTTTGTAAGAGGGGCATTTCCAAGGTCAATGTGTACGCTATCGAGGTTGACGGTTTTATCTCCCGATCCGGTATAGTCCTGCGAGATAATCCAGAGGCCTTCTGCTTGAGCGGCGTCGCTTGCTCCGCTAAGAGTAATAGGTGTGCCAACGGAACTTGTGCTGCAGTCTCTGTCGTCGGTGGTGTGATAGATAGTTAAAGTCATTCCATCAAGGATGGCGTTGTTAACGGTCGCCTCTATTTTATCATTGTCTTTTTTAGCTAACGTCACGTTAATTGTTCCTGCTACGTTCACGGTGGGCCCGATCACCGCAATCAGGTTATCTATAGCATCGGAAGTCGTCGTACTGCTTCCCGTATTGTACGTTAGCGGTGTCGAATAGAACTTAACAACCCGAAGGTGCGTAAGGGTTGCATCGTCAAGTAGTAGAGCACAAACCTTCCCGTTTGCATCGGCCGCCAGTGCCGTCGCCGTCGGTGTAGAAGCTGTCGTAAGCGTTGCCGTTTCTCCCGTACTCGTTCCCGTTCCGTCGGATCCGCCTGCCATCGGAACTTCTCCTACGATCTGTCCGTAAAAGATGTTGGCAGAGGTATCAATATTCTTTCCCCAACACTTAACGGAGTGATCCGACTCCATAATGGCACAAGTATGTTCGGAACCTGCCGCAATTTGAATAGCGGTTTGTCCGCCCAAAGGGTCGCCCTGCGTGCCTCTTAGAACCCGATCGGAACCTGAAGTTCCGCCTCCTCTCCGACCATAGGAGTTACCCCATCCCCAACACTTTACAGTCTTATCGTTTAAGAGGACACAACCGTATCCATACCCTAGCGTAATCTTTGTGGCGGTGTTGCTCCCTAAATTGGGGGAATTGAGTCCCCAGCACTTAACACCACCGTCGTTGAGAATAGCGCAAGAAGACGCATCGCCCAGTGCAATCTTGGTAGCGGTTTTGCCGTTACCCAAACTCGGAGTCCCGCTGCCTGTTTGCGAGTTGGCGTTATCCCCCCAGCATTTAACGGAGCTATCCGTTGTTAAGATGGCACAGGTGTGATTCTCTCCTGCCGATATACGCCTAGCGGTTCCGCCGCTTAAGGGGTCACCTAGCATACCGCTTAGTGTTGCCAGCTTATCGGAAACACCTCCTATCTGCCCGAAATTATTTCTTCCCCAGCACACAACGGTATCGTCGTTTAAAATGGCGCAGGTATGCTGGTGTCCCGCCGCCACGGATTTGACCGTATTGGGAACCCCGCCTCCGGCGTCTCCCAAGATGGTAGCGGTAACAGGTGTCGGGGTGCTTCTCGGGTTAGTATCGCCAACTCCCAGTTGGCCATCGCCGTTTTGCCCCCAACACATTAAACTCCCGTGGTTTAGGTTTCCATTTTTTAAAATAATGCATTCGTGGAACCACCCCGACACAAGAGCTTGGGGCGTATGACCTCCTCCTAAGTTCTCCTTGATATGACTTCTCCAAGGGGAGGCACTAACCTTCCCCCATGCTTCCACCTCACCGTTACTAAAAAGGATGCGACTGGTGTCTCTTCCAAGGGCGAGCATTTCAGGTCTTTTTCTGCACGTTCTTCCCGATACCGTATAACCCGAGTCACAGGAAAAGGGGCAGGAATCGATATCGACAGCAGCTCCCGATACCCAAGCAGCAAAGCCGGTTATACCCGTAATGTCCGTGCAGGAGACCTCGGCACCTTGAGCGTCGGCGTAAGTTCCTTGTGTCGGATACTTACACTCTCCAGCAGAAGTATCCTTCGCATAACCGGCACTACAGGAAAAGGGACAGGTGGCGGCCGTTGCGGCGGCACCCGCTATCCAAGTAGCGGTTGCCGTTCCTTCAGTCGTAATAGAATTAATAGAATCACATGATGCCTCGGTATTTCCGGCGTTGACGTAATTTCCTGTGGAAGGAAAATTACACGCCCTTCCGGTTTTTAAAAAACCGGCATTACAGGAAAAATCGCAACCGTCGGCGGCAGACACCGCTCCCGTATTGACGGCAAATGCATCAAACCCGCCAATGTCTTCCGTGATGGGAGAGCAATCTTTCGCTACTCCGTTATCCGCATACTTCCCCGTATCGGGGATATCGCACGTCCTATCCGCCGAGATTTTCACAAATCCGGCATTACAGGCAAAACCGCAACCGTCGGCAGCAGACACCGCTCCCGTATTGACGGCAAAGTCATCAAATCCGCCTCCCGTGATAGGAGAGCAATCTGTCTCTACTCCGTTATCCGCATAATGTCCCTTGCGGGGGATATTACACGCCCTACCGCTTTTCACGAAACCGGTACTACAGGAAAAGGGGCAAGTGGCGTCCGTTGCGGAGGCACCTGCTATCCAAGTAGCGACTGCCGTTCCTTGAATCGTAATAGAATTAGAATTACAGGATGCCTCGATACCTTGATTGTTCACATATTTTCCCAAGGAAGGAAAGTTACACGTCCTTCCGGTTTTCATAAAACCGGTATTACAGGAAAACCCGCAACCGGTTGCAGTTGACACCGCTCCCGTATTGACGGTAAATTTATTAAATCCACCCGTGTCACCCGTGATAGGAGAGCAATCTTTTTCTACTTCGTTATCTGCATACTTTCCCTGATCGGGGATATTGCACGTCCTACCCACTGATTTTTTTACAAAACCGACATTACAGGAAAATCCGCAACCGGTAGCAGTTGCCACCGCTGCCGTATTTGTCAAAAATTCTTTAAACCCACCCGTGGCACCTGTGGGGTTGTTGCAACTTTGCTCGTCGCCTGAACTATCCGCATACTTTCCAAGATCGGGGATATTGCACGTTCTATTCACCGTGTTTTTCACAAATCCCGACTTACAGGAAAAACCGCAACCGATAGCAGTTGACACTGCTCCCGTATTTGCCAAAAATTCTTTAAACCCGGTTGCGGCACCTGTGGGGGGTATCGCAACTTTTCTCTATCCCTGCATCCGCATACTTCCCCGTATCGGGGGTATTACACGCCCTCCCCCTTTTCACGAAACCTGCACTACAGGAAAATGGGCAGGTGATCGCCGTTGCGGCGGCACCCGCTATCCAAGTAGAGGTTGCCGTTACTTGAAGCGTAATAGGAGTGCATAATGCTTCGGTACCACTCACATTGACATATGTTCCTTTTGAAGGAACGTCACAAGTATTACTTACCGTCTTTTTTAAATAACCGGAAGTGCAGGTGTAACAGCTTTCCGCAGAGGAAAGCCCCGTTGTTGTCGTAGCAGAGGAATGGGGTGGAGCGGGGCAAGTTGTTCGCCCCTTGTTGTTCGCCAAAGAGTAGTGCCCCGATGCCGTTTGTTGGCATTGTGTGGTCGGTGCTTGGGTGCTGTCGTAACCTGCATTGCAATCGACGACTTGGCACGGAGCGGAAGAACTTTGTTGAAACCCCTCACCGTTGGCAATGAGACAAGATTGCCCTTGTGTACAAGAGTAGTTCGACACACTCTTCACATGATTTGGTTTACAGGAAAAATTACAACCGGTTGCGGTTGACACACTTCCCGTATTGATTAAGAAGGTTTTAAGTCCGCCTACGGTACCTCCGGGGCCATCGCAACTTTTCTCTATCCCTGCATCCGCATACTTTCCAAGGCCGGGAACGTTACACGACCTACCGCTTTTTACATAACCTGCACCACAGGAAAAGGGGCAGGTTGTAGAGGAACTTACGCCGCCGGTACTTTTGGTAAATTGAGAAACTCCGTTCACGCCTGTGATAAGATCACAAGCAGCTTCTGCACCGTTTTCCACATACTTTCCCGCCTCGGGGATGTTGCACCTCCTAAGTACCTCGTTTTTCACAAAACCTGCACTACAGGAAAATGGGCAAGCGGCGTCCGTTGCGGCGGCACCCGCTATCCAAGTAGCGGTTGCTGTTCCTTCATTCGTAATAGCTCTACAGGAGTCCTCGGTACCCCCCACATTGACATATTTTCCTTGCCCGGGAACGTCACAAGTATTACTTGCCGTATTTTTTAAATAACCGCCGTCGCAGTTGTAACAGCCTTTCGTAGAGGAAAGTCCCGTTGTTGTCGTAGCAGAGGAATGGGATGTAGTCGGACAAGCTGTTCGGGTTTTGTCGTTTGCAGGCGAATAGTAGTTCGCCGCCGTCGTTTGGCATTCTGTTGACTCTTCGTCGTTGTCGAAACCTGCGTTACAAGTGACAAGCGTGCAAGTCGTGCTATATTTCTTTGCAGTTTTATCCCAAACTTTGTGACCGCTACCGTTGGTGATAGCGCAAGATTGAGGTTTCTTGCTAGAACTTCCCCCCGACGAAGACGACCCGCCGCCGCCTCCACAGCCCGACAGCAGGAGCGAGAGAAATAAGGTAAAAAATTGGCGTTTCATAAACACCTCCTATGTATTTTTAAAAAATACTTCCTTCATATAAGGATAAAATCTGAAAACCGAAATTGCAAAGATTTTTGCACTTTTTTACATTACCGATTAAAACTGTTATTTGTTATTTCCCAAGAGTTTTGGCAACCCCCCCTTGAAAACCTTTGGTGTCGAGACGGGAAACATTTTCTACAATAGATTTTAGAAAGACATGAGCAAAATGGTTTACTATCCTCATCCGTTATTTCAACGGGAATTACCCGTCCCGAGAGGTAGGTGACAACGATATCGCCGACCTGTCTTAACACTTTGTACAAGTGGAGTACTTCGCCGGTTTTGTTCTTTATAGTTTTTATCCTCCTTTGTCTTTAACGGGTGTTGTGTCGTTTTAACCCCCTTTGTTTAAAGGACTCTAACTTTCTTTTGTCAAAATTTAAATTTTATTTTTGCAATCGGGACGAGTTCATACATAAGCATTTTTTGAATGACCATTTCCGTAATCTTTTTAAGGAAAACTTTTGCCCTTATGATTTGACAGTAAAAATCACATCTGAGATACTCTAATCGAGTTACATCTTTAAGGAGGAAGACATCATGTCTACAAAATTATTGTTAACAACTATTTTACTATCCGTATTTTCTACTTTTTTTGTCGGGTGTATGAGTGATAAAGAGACGACGCAATCATCCGCTACGAAGAAAAAGTCTTCTTCCGGTGCAACACCTCCCGTTCCCGATGCAACACCTCCCGTTCCCGATGAAACTTCGTACACTTATATTGAACCTCTTTTAACCCCAAAAATATTTTTGGGAATCGGTGCCGGACGGGAGTATACCTGTGCTATAAAAACTACCGGTACTCAAACTAGCGGTACCGTCAAGTGTTGGGGAAGAGAACAGGCCTTGAGGTTGGGAAATAATACTCTCAATAAAAATGAAACAGCTCCCTTTACCGTACCTAGCGTTGGATCGGCAAAGTCCGTAAGATTAGGGTTCGCCCATGTGTGTGCGAGACTTGACAACAATTCTCTGAAATGCTGGGGAAGAAACGATAACGGACAATCGGGAGACGGTACTACGAACACTATAAAGGGAACACCCGGGGCCGTATCTTTGGGAAAAACAATTCAATCTTTTAAAACTGGAGGTCATCACAACTGTGCTATCTTAACCGACGGCACTCTCTGGTGTTGGGGGGCCAACCAAGAGGGTCAACTCGGTGTTGCCGGTACGGCAACTTGTCCAGACCCTTCTTCTCCTTCGGACACAGGCGCTTGTGTTCCGACGCCCGTGCAAGTGTCTTTAGGAGGAAAGCAAGTCAGTCACGTAAAACTTGGACTGTTTCACACTTGTAGTATGCTCAAAGATGAAACCCTCCATTGTTGGGGAGACAATCGGTACGGACAGGTAGGGGTCGGTGGAACAACCGATCAGGGCACTCCGCAAAGTATAAACTTCGGTGGAGAGAAAACAAAAGGCATGGCCCTCGGCCTCAATCATTCCTGTGCCGTTCTTGCAAACGGCACCGTGCAGTGCTGGGGAGACAACCAATACGGACAGCTTGGGATCGGGGGGGCGTCCCCCCTAACGGTTGACTTGACAAAAAAAGTAAAATCCGTGCAGTCGGGCGACGGCCATTCTTGTGCTATTTTGGAAGATAAGTCTCTCTGGTGTTGGGGGAAGAACGATTTTGGACAGGTGGGTGTCGGAACTAGCAGAGCATTTTACGATCTTCCCCAAAATGTAAGTACTTTAGGAGTAAAGGCCGTATCGGTAACCGTCGGGCAAGGGCGCACATGCGCTATTCTCAACGACGATACCCTCTGGTGTTGGGGAAAAAACGGTGTCGGGCAAGTCGGTGTCGGTAATACGACCAATGTTACGACTCCTACACAGGTAACTTTGGGAGGAAATGTGGACTCCGTGAAACTCGGAGGCCTTCATACATGCGCCCTTCTTCAAGACGACTCCCTTAAGTGCTGGGGGGACAACGATGAAGGGCAAGTGGGCATGGGCGATACCACAGATTACAATACGCCTCAAAGTATAAGTTTTTCGGGAGGAAGTGTGGGAACCGTCTCCCTTGGAGACAAGCATTCCTGTGTTCTCCTTATAGACGATACCGTTTGGTGTTGGGGGAAGAACGATGAAGGACAGGTGGGAGACTCAAATCTGGGAACCGATCGAACGAGTCCGGTACAAGTGACTTTTTCCCGTGCTTGTAGTTGGTGTGTTCCGACAGAGTTACGTTCGGGGGACAATCACTCTTGTGCCATCATGTATGACAATCTCAATCCAAATAGAGCTAAACAAATCTACTGTTGGGGAAGAAATGATGAAGGCCAATTGGGTAACAATTTGGATCTAACCGATCGAGATGGGCCTAGAAACGTAAGCGGTTTTTACTCCAGCGAATTAGCGGAAGTTTTAGAAGTGGGGCCGTCTAACGGCTGCGTTATCCTCGGCGACAGTGATATCACTGATAGTGGAGACTCTACCGGTATCCTTACCTGCTGGGGAAAAAATGACTTCGGACAAACGGGAACCGACCAGACAATAACAGGCCTTAATGAGGCAAAAATAGTTTTTTTAGGGACCGGACGATCGGCAACATCCGTCAAAATCGGACGCAATAATATCTGTGCCCTTCTCGACGACAACTCCTTAAAGTGTTGGGGAAAAAACAACTTCGGGCAAGTGGGTATCGGGGATTTGGACAATCACCGGACTGCCCAAAGCGTAGATTTTAGCGGGCAGAATGTAAAAAATATGGCCGTCGGAAGTAGTCACTCCTGTGCTGGACTCACAAATGGAACGCTCAAGTGCTGGGGAGACCGCCAAGAAGGAAGACTTGGAATCGGAGGAACGTCTCCGCAAGAAGTGGCATCTATACAAAGTCCTAGATTATTGAAGTCGGGAATGGAACACTCTTGTGCCGTTCTTCAAGATAAGACTCTCTGGTGTTGGGGCAATAACAGTTTCGGAAGGATCGGTGTCGTTACCGGAGAAGATACGACGGTTCCTCAACAAGTTTCTTTAAGCAAAGTAAAGACTATGGCCGTCGGGATGTATAATACCTGCGCTATCCTTACAGACGGTACTCTTGAATGCTGGGGAAGGAACCATCGCGGACAAGTGGGGGCCGGTGATACAAACGATTACGACACTCCCCAAGACATTTCTGTAGGGAGCGGACGAACGGCAAAAACGGTGAGGATAGGCCTTTTTAATATCTGTGCCATCCTCGATGACAACTCCCTAAAGTGTTGGGGAGACAATCAGTATGGACAGGTGGGAATCGGAAATACAACTAGTCCTCAGTCGGCCCCCCAAACCGTGGGCCTTTAAAAATTAAACCAGCAACGAGGTCTTTGCCCATCAGGCCCTAGACAGGTTTCATCATCACGAGGGCGGTTACAAAGAACTCCTTGAAAATAGGTGTCCAATCGACATTGAGAAGAGGGTTGAGTGGTCGGTATTTCTATGAAAGATGATGTATCGGGTGTTTGGAAACTAACGGATTGTACGGCCGAAACGGTCTCTCTTTCAATAGCAAGAGCAACAATCAAGAGGAACGAGGCCATGGCCCCTCTTTGACAGACGGCCGTATCTTCAGGATGGGAAAAATTGTCTTGGCATTTTACGGTGACGTATCTTGGAACAGGCATTTTAGAAACAATACTTTGATTGTCTTGTCCCTCAAAATACCTTCGAAGACATTGTGAAGCGGCAAAATAATCGGCCGGTCCTTGAATAGAGGCCCATACATTATTGGTGACATACTTAGGTGGGCCTCCAAGAAAATGTCCTATTTCGTGGCAAATGAGAGCGACGATAGAATCTTCCGTCATGTAGGGTTGTTTTAGAAATTCTAGGCCTAAGTTGACACTCCACCATAGGTCTTCATCCGTATTGGCATTGGCCAAGCTCTTGAAAGTCTTTAAAACGTAAATATCGAAGGATTTCCCCCATTCTTCTCTCATAACGGGAGAGTAAATTGATTTAATGCGATTAATAATACTATAAAGCGTTTGATCGGGAATCTCCCCGAAGCGATGGTTTATGATAAAATCCACATAGGCCTTTTCTTCCTCTTTTGTCTCTATCACCGTCTGTGCATAGCAAAATTGAACAGATGTGGAAAAACAGGCAATTATTAAGATCAAAAAATTTATGTTTTTTGCCATTTTCAACTTAATGATTTATTTTTCTTTATCACTATCTTTATTGAAAAAACCACCTACAGCATTGAGAGCATCTTCAACACTATCAGGAACAAAGTTGTCTTTTATTTCTTCCACTTTCCCCTCTTTATCATCCTCATTGATAAAATCGGTAACAATATTATGCAAAGGCGTATCTTCAAGAGAATCTATAAGTTTAGAATTGGCCTTTTCCAAAAAAATTAACATAAGCATATCGTTTAAATTGACAGAGTCATTTGCAACCACAAATTCTTGTCCGAACAGTTTATCATGCCAATTCACTTCCTTTCCTAATCTCATAGAACCCTCTTTTTTTTGAGGAAAAATGTTGTCGTGTGAACAGTCATCAATTTCATAGTCTAAGCTATAGTCTTCACCTATTGATAAAAAGTAGACACAAGAACCTTCAAGTATGACCTCGCTATCGCGATGGCGGACTCTATAATTTAATTTGGTTCGATAGTGATCATTAGATAAGATAAAATCGAAAAGATATCGGCCGTTTATTTTAAATAATAGCAACTCAATCGTATCTCCAATGTTAGATTTTTCCACATTGGAAACAGTACTTTGGATAAAAAGAGTGGCCCCGACACCAAAAGCAGTACCAAGCGAAAAAGCGACTCCGGATTTAGCACGAAAAATGATAGCAGAAATACCACCTGTAAAAAGCACAGTACCGGTAGTAAAATTTGTGGGTATCAATAGATTGGTTAGAGCGTAAGACCTATAAGTAACATCTTCATCGAGATGATATCCAGATTCATCGGCCAACGACTTGAGTTTCTTATTGGCCACATCTATTAATAGGCCTTTAATCAATACATCAACTTCTTGAAAAAAATCATCGGCATCTTGAGTGAATGTCGATGTGCTAAGTCCCATGAATACGGAAAGTAGAACACATTGAAAGATTTTCATATTTTTCTCCTTTGTTTTTGAACAATGTTTAGTTACATTAATAGGGTAAACCAATAACCATTTGAAAAAAAGACTGTGCGCATCAAGCGGGCTTTTATCTCAAGTGTGGCCCTAAAACCTCTTTCTTCAGGGAGAGGATGTGAGGCCACGCCCTTCGGCGAGAAAAAAAAATATTGTCTTTTGAAGAATATCATAATATATTGGATTTGTCGGAACAAAAACCGACCTACCGTAGGGACTACGGGATGTGAAGCTCGTGGAGACGGTGTAAGACCTAGGAACTCGTGTTCTAGGCGTTTGTCGGTGAAGCAAGAATCTCCTCACTTTAGTGAGGGGTAGTTCAATGGAGAGATTCCTAGATATCTAGTGCTTTGAGTTTTTTTTCAAATTCGCACCATAACTTATCGTGTTTATCGGTTAAGAATTCGAGTTTTTGAAAATATTGTTCAATTTGGATATGAATTTTTCCGATCTCTTGGAATAGGGCCTTTTTCGTTGAACTCTCTTCCTCCATGAGAAGAATATTATTTTTTTCTCTTAAAAGATCTTCTAGAGAGAAGATCTTTTTTTCAAAAAACTCAATCTCTCTTTTTAAAGGTGTACAATGTTGTCCTCTTTTTTTAATGATCTCACTGCGCTTTCTCTTATAATCTTTTTTTGAAGATTTTTTATTTCTATATTTGGAGGAATCTACTTTAGTTACTTCCCAACCGATTTTTTGGAGAAAATCATCATAACTTCCATGGAAAAATTCAGCATTTCCTTCACGAAAAATAATAAGGCGATTACATATCTCTCTTAAAAGATACTCATTATGAGTGACTAACAGACAGGCCCCGGAAAAATGAAGAATTTCGTTTTTTAACGCTTCCACGGATTCCATATCAAGATGATTGGTCGGTTCGTCAAGCAAGAGTAGGTTACAGGGCGTACTCAAAATTTTTGCCAACATGACTCTGGCCTTTTCTCCACCGGATAAAACTTGAATTTGTTTCTCTCCGTCATCTCCGGGAAACATCATCGTTCCCGCTATGGATCGAATTTTTGTTGTCGTTAAAGCTTGATTGCTAGCTTGTATTTCTTGAATGATTGTGTTTTGAGGGTAGAGTTTTTGAATATTAGTCTCCCCAAAATGGGCCGAATGAACCTTTGGGTGGCCTTTTATGTTCCCTCCGTGGGGCCTGAGTTCCCCCGAAAGAACATTTAGCAATGTTGACTTTCCCGCTCCATTTTTTCCAACGATTCCGATCTTGTCTTCTTTTCCAACAAAAAATTGCAAGTTTTCAAAAAGGTTTTTTTCCCCAAAACCAAGCCTAAGGCCGTTAACTTCTAAAAGAACTTTCCCCGGACATTCTTTGTAGTGAAAAGAAAAATCGAGAATATCCTCTTTCTCTAGTAGTTCCATATTTTTCATACGATCGAGCATTTTCAGTTTTGATTGGACTTGACCGGCCCTTCGTGCTTTGGATCGAAATTTCTCGATATATCCCATCATCTCTTTTTTTTTCTTCTCTTGGTTGGCCCGTGTTTTCTCGTGGAGATCTTCTTCTTCTCTTATCTTGGCATAATAATTTTTTGTCGCTCCTTTAATTTTTTTGAGAGTTTTTCTACAAATACCCATTGTATGGGTCGTTATACTGTCCATAAAATCTCTATCATGGGTAATAATGATAATTTCTCCCGGGAAATTCCGTAGGAATTGCTTTAACCATCTCACAGAGAGAATATCAAGGTAGTTTGTCGGTTCATCGAGGAGAAGAAGGTTGGGTTCTTTTAATAGGGCCTTGCAGAGATTAATTTTCAATTGATAACCGCTACTAAAGTCGCAAGGGTTTTTCTCAAAATCATTGGAGGAAAGGCCGAGTCCTAAAAGAATTTTTTCGGCCTTGTAACTGTGAAAAAATTCGTCATCTTCTAAAAAATAAGTGCACTCTTTAAGGAGTGTTTTTTGTGAAAAAGAACTATGCTGAGACAGTGTGCCGAGTTTATAATTCTTGGGGATGATAACTTCTCCGGAATCGATTCTTTCGTCCCCTTGTATAATTTTCAAAAGAGTTGATTTGCCCGAGCCGTTTCTTCCGACGAGTCCAACCCGTTCTCCTTCCGTTAGAGAAAAACTAACGTCTTTTAGTAGGGTCTTCGCTCCATAAACTTTTGAGAGATTACTTATTTGAATCATAATAATGCTGATTTATCTCTCGCACCAAAACATCGGTTCCTCGATTATTTCTGTAGAGATTGTTTTTGGAAGCTTGTCGATCGGAAGGTTCTTGGAGAAAAGATGCAAAAACATCTATAAGGCGACGATTCTTAAAATCATCTTCTTCTATAATGAGAGACCCAAGAAGTTCTTTGGCCTGACCGGCATTGTGAAATTGTTCATTTTTTTGGGCCGTCTTTAAAGGAACAAAAATAGACTTTTTTCCAACGGCCATCAATTCGCAAACACTCCCTGCTCCGGCCCGAGAGAGAACAACCTCGGCCCTCTTGAAAAGATCAATGATTCCATTGTTTAAAAAGGCAAAAACCCTATAAGTGGGAGTTTCAAGTTTTTTGTATTGATCAATAAAGGCATTTCCGACTTGATGAAAAATTATATAGTCTTTTTTTAGTTCGCTTAATTCGTTCTTAACTTTTTCGTTTAAGAGGGCACTTCCATTCCCCCCTCCTGTAATAAAAACAATAGGTTTTTTTTGAGAGGTGAGTTTAATACCGGCAATTTCTTTCAGGGATAAAGTGTTTTCGTAGCATTCGTCCTTAAGGGGGTAACCACTAAAAATTGTTTTTTTGGGAGGGAAAAAATCTTGTGATTTGTGAAAGCTAACAAAGATTTTTGTTGCAAAAAGCGAGGCCACTTTGTTGGCCAATCCGGCCCGAGACGTTTGCTCGTGAAGATAGATAGGCCTTCTAAGAGGCCAGGCCGCCACAACAACAGGTAAAGAGACATATCCTCCCGTGGAAAAGACTATCGTTTGGCGGTTAAATTTTAAAAGCAAAAAAAAGCTTTTGAGAAGGCCTCTAAGAATATGCACTTGGTCAAAAATGTTTTGAAACGAAAAATAACGTCTTAATTTTCCTGTAGGGATGGGATGGTAATCAAATCCTTGCTTCTCAACAAGTTTTCTCTCAATACCGTGAACACTTCCAATATAGATGATATGAAAACGTTCCTTTAATTTTTCCATAAGAGTAAGGGCCGAGATTACATGACCTCCGCTGCCGCCCCCCGTAAAAATAATGGTTTTTTTAAGAGATGTTTCGATCAAATTTTATATTTGGTCTAAGGGAGTTAACAAATGGTTCCCTTTAAATCTCTTTTTTCTCCAGGGCCTAAGTTGAGAGAAAATTTCTTTTTCAACCACGACAAGGCAATCTTCAAGGAAAAATGCCTCGCTTTTTGAGTAGAAAGAATCTTGACATGACTGTATCAACACTTCAAGAGAGTATTTGCGCTCTCTGCGGATAAACTTGGCCGAAATTAGAGATCGGTAGGGACAGTTATCAGATAGTTTTGTTAGGCCGCTGTCTATGGCCCATCGCTGTTCACGAGTAGGACAAAAGTTTTCATAGGAAACCTTTATATCCGGCCAGAATGTTTCTGATGTTTTTTCAAGGGTGATCATTGCATGAATATACCTTATTTTAGAGTATTCGTCAATAACGCTATGAATCTAAAAAATTGCCGAGGGATCAATATCAAACTTTACGGCCGTAGAGGATTTGGGTGTATAACTTAAAGAAAGAGAATGAATGCAATTATGTAGTTCGTTAATGCAACTCGAATTTACCAAGAAAAACCATGTGTAACACCCCGCCCTTTTTTCTATAAAAGCAGAGGTTGGGCCAAGAACTCTCGTCTGTTGAAATATATCTATAGTTAGAGAATCCAAGATTTTTTTAACTTTTTTGCATTCAGTTTCTAAACGGCCCTTGTCGGAGGATGTAAGAGAGATAAGACATATCTTTTTAAAAGGAGGCGCCCCACATAATTCTCTAAGAGAAATCTCCGATTTATAAAATTTATCGGTACTCTCTTTTTTAACAATTTCGTACAAACTATGCTTAGGGTTCATTGTTTGAACATAGACTCGTCCCTTTTTCCCAAATCTTCCACAGCGGCCGGAAACTTGAACAAGTGTTTGATACACTCTCTCATTCGCTCTAAAATCAGGGAAATTTAAAAGGGAATCTGTTCCCAAAACTACAATGGTATTAACCCCCTTAAAATTGTGTCCCTTAGAGATCATTTGCGTTCCAACAAGAATATCAATACATCCTTGTTGAAATTGCTCAATGATAAGATTAAGTTCTTTGAGGTTTTTTATCCGATCTCTATCAAAGCGGACAATATTTTTAGAAGGAAATTTTTGTTTCAAAACCTCTTCTACTTTTTCCGTTCCAAATTTTTGTTGAAAAAGGTCTATACAACCACATTTTGGGCAAAACTCAAGGGCCGATTCCCTATGAAAACAATGGTTACATCTTAGCGAAAAATCAGACTTATAAAACTTTAATCCGATAGAGCAATTCGGACACTCAAAAGTATGGCCGCAAAATCGACACTGAAGTAGAGAAAAATATCCAAGTCTATTAATAAAAACAATGGCCTTCTCACCGGTATCTATGGCCTCTTTTAGGCCTTCAAGAGATTCTTCTTTAAAAGGAAATATCTTTTTTTCTTCGGAACTTCGAGACTTTTCATCTATAAGGATAATCTTTGGAAGGGCCGTATTTTGAACTCTTTTATCCAAATAAAAATACCCCCCTTCTTTTTTTATCTTAAAGGCGTGGAATGTCTCCAGAGAGGGTGTCGCCGAACCTAAAACGACGGGAATATCGTAAATGGATGCTTTTTTTATGGCCATGTCTCGTGCATTGTAGGGACAGCGATCCTCTTGCTTAAATGAAGAATCGTGTTCTTCATCTACAACAATTAATCCCAAATCGGCCATTGGCAAAAAAAGAGAACTTCTCACACCGATAACCACACTTGGTCGATGACAATTTTGTAGAGCTTTCCAGACTCCGTAACGATTAGACTCGGGTAATCCACTTGTATAATGGTAAAGAATGCAGTCAAAACTCTTCTTAAAATCCTCTAGAAATTGAGGAGTTAAATTGATTTCCGGCAGGAGGAAAAGAATGGATTTTCCCTGTTGTAAAATATCTTTCATGAGACTTTTGTAGATGCGTGTTTTTCCACTTCCCGTGATCCCATGAATAAGTGCCTTGGAAAAAGGGCCGTTCATTTTTGGCCGGAGTTCTCTATAAATAGACCTTTGATAGGAATTAAGGTTTTGAAAAACAGTCTCCTTTGCAACTATTCCGGAGAATTCTCTTGGTCTTTTAAGGTCTCTTGGCAAAATATCGAAAATTAATTTTCCCAAAGGATAGTGATAGTAACGAGACATCCATTTTAAAAAAAGCATTTCCCTCTCGGGAATATCAAGATTTGAGTAAATTCTTCTTTTAATATTTTGAATTTTATAAGAAGGTTTGTCCCGTGATTCTTGATCCGGCCGTTTTTTGACAATACAGGCCTTAGTTGTTTTTCCTTTCAAGGGAACTTCAATAAGGTCCCCTTCTGCAAACACAGAGGGTGAAGAGTACGTTAATATCTTGTGAAATCGAGCATTGTTGAGGATAACATCGTAAAGATGCATATTAAAAGATAAAGGGAACGGTTAAGAGATACCCTGTAGGTTTCTCAACTCTCAGAGATTTTGCTCTTGAGGCCATGGCCTTTCTACTGTTAAAATGATTAAGGGCGAGAGTTCTAATCTTATAATGTTTTCCGTTTAGGGAAGAAAAACGTATGTATTTTGGCATTTCATGAATCCCGTCCGGACGAAAGTAACGTTTTGCTTGAATAGTAATTTCGCCGACAGGATCATTAAAAAGAAGCTCCGAGAAGCGATGTTCCTCATTTGTAAAAAAGAAAACAACATTGTTAAGAGCAACTTTCCAAAAGAAATCAGTTTCTCTTTTTACAAGAGAAACGAGAGGACTTTGAAAATAGGTTCGTGCATTTAAAATTTTACGAATCTTTGCTTTTTGATTATTGCGAACGGGCTCTAAGGGAGAAGTCAACCCTTCAGATGCGGTGCCTTGCTGGCGTTTTTTTATTAGATAGTTTTTGTACTGTTCATAAAGTGAAATCTTTAAATGATTCATAAGTTCTCTATTTGTTTTATGGCCTTGTCCCATACTTTTTAATAGATTTGTCCAGAAAGAAGACGAGTTTGTCGTCATCATGATAAGAAGCGAATAAAAGAGTTTTCTTTCAATAGAGGTATCGCTATCAAAGGATTGTTGAAAATTTTTGAAATAATCAACTTGAATTCTATCCTGTTTTTTCATAGAGGCCTTATTGTAAATCACTTGAAGTAATGACCTTACATTATTTTCTTTAACCTCGATAAAAAATCTATAATACATTATCCCCGTTGGATTTTGAGTACTCTCTTTTTCTTCTTCAGAGGTCTCTTGAATCATCAGATCAAGAATAATTAAGTTTCCCGTAACATCCCGATTATGTCCGTTTCTAAAAAGTCCTTCAGGTGTCGGTACGGCCTCTTTAGAATTTGGAACCAGAAGAAAAAATAGTAGTATCAGTTTTTTCACAATTGTTTCACCTTGTCTTTAAGGAGAGATATGGCAAAATCTCTCGTCTCTTCTCTTTGGAGAGCAAAGTTGATAGTGGCATTCAGATATCCAAACAGATTGCCTACATCGTATCGTTCTCCCTCGATCAAATGAGCATAAACGCTCATTTCTTGGGCCATAAGGTTAATGGCATCGGTGAGTTGATATTCACCGTCGGCCCCTTTTTTATTTTTTTTGAGGAAATCAAAAATGTCGTGTGTAAAGACATAACGCCCGGGGGCAGCAAGACAAGACGGTGCTTTGGATGGGTGTGGTTTCTCAATCATTTTGTTCAAGCAAAAAACTCTACCGTCTCCCTCATCACGGCCGTCGATAATACCATAGCGGTTTGTTTGGTCTTTTGGAACTTGTACGGCACCAATAACAGAAGATTTATCGTATTTGAGATAGGTGTGAATTAGTTGTCCAATGGCCGACGTGTTTGGAGAGAGGAGAATTTCATCACCTAACAAGACGACAAAATCTTCTCGACCCACAACGTGTTCGGCACATAAAATAGCGTGTCCAAGACCGAGCTGTCTTTTCTGCCTCACCGTGGAAACGCTAATCATTTGACCTATATTTCTTACAAGTTGAGCATCCTCTTGCTTGCCGTTTTCCATCAAGAAATGTTCGAGTTCAATATTTCTATCAAAATAATTTTCAATAAGCTCTTTTCCGCAGGAAGTTACAAAGATGACTTCTTCTATACCGACATCAATAATCTCTTGGATTATATAGTGGATGATAGGCCTATCGAGAATAGGAATCATTTCTTTGGGAACTTGCTTGGTTATGGGAAGAAACCTTGTTCCTTTTCCTGCAACGGGGATGACGGCCTTCTTGATATCCACTATACTGATCCTTATCAACTAGTGTTTAAACATTGTTTTTTAGAGACTGCAATAAAGATGTTACACTTTTTTATACGATTCATCTGTTGTGTCCTTCTCGCGCCCAATTTGGCCGCTAATATTCCACGATTCCAAACAACTAGGCTTAAATCCACGGCCGGTGCCGGGGTGGCCTCTTTTGTCATTGATGAGGCCACCTTACTCAATCCTGCCCCGTTGAGTTTTTTTAACTTAGCTAGTTTCTATTTTCAAAAATCCGGAGGAGAGTTTAAAGACGAGGAGCGTCAAGTCACTTTGCGCAATACAGATCAAATGGCATTTATTATCTCGGATACAACAGGCCCCCTCAAGGGTTCCGCAAGTTACGCAAAACTCTCCTACGGAGACATCCTTCAACAACAGATGGGAATCTCACTGGCCGCTTTGATAGGACAACAATCCTCCCTAGGCCTCACCTATAGAAAAACAGAACAGGAAGATATAAGCGATAAAAAAGAAAAAACTTTCGATCAACTTGTCGTGGGAGTTCTGCACGCAATTACTCCGGAATTCACTATGGGTTTTGTCCTTGCAGACCCTCTAGGAAAAATCGAGGAAGACCGCAAAGGTATATTGGGCGTCCAATACGTCTACAAAGAATTTATCTCTCTCATGCTAGATGTCGGCGCTGATTATGAAAGAGAGATGTCAAAAAGTTTTGTCCACAAAGGGGCCATTCAAATAAAGCTTTTTACAGATTTTTACGGTAGATTTGGGGCCTTTAGAGACAGGGGCCTTGCCAACAAAGGAACGGGTACGGGATTGAGTTGGATAGGTCCAAAACTCATTTTAGATTTTTCTCTGAATCACACTCAATACAAAGATGATATTTTTCTTAAACAAATACAATCAAATCAAAGAGAGACATCGTTTTCCGTCTCCTATAGGTTTTAAAACGCTATGGCATCAAAACAAGAGACTGTTTCTGCTAATGTCTCTCTTCCTGAAAACCCCGAATCCAAAGAAAGAAAAAAAAAGGTCACAGAGCTTTATCAAAACAGGCTTGAAGCTCTTAAAAAAGGTAGAGAGTATTTCAAAAAAAATGAAATTAAAAAGGCCGTGGACAACTATTTTCAATATCTCAATAGTTTGTCCCTATGGAAAGAGACAACCGAGGAAGATCTCTCTCCGAAACACTTTGATAAGCAACAAGACATTGCAGAACTCTTACTTATTAGTCATGTTTACTGGGATTTGGCCAAGGCCTACGATAGGGCCCCTAAACTGTCATCGGAAGTACACCGTTGTCTCAATCAGTTCTGCCAATTCACTATAGGTTTTAAATATCAATATGCCAATGCTCAAGTAGTGAAAAGATTTATTAAAAGGCCCATCATTAGAAACAAAAAGGCCTTTCAAGATGCTTACAAGCAAGTTCGCATTAGTACAAAAGGGTGCTATATAGCGACCCATTCGCTAGGACAAACACATCCTATAACCGTTGAGCTTAGAAACTTCAGATATACAACCCTTGAAAACTCAAGAATAGGGTCGCTATTTTTAAAAGTTTACTATACGCTGTCTCCTCTCGCCGTGAGCTTTTTGACAAAACATTTATGGATCAACTATTTGGTCGATACTCTAATTTTTAAACCTTTTCTCTATGGTATAGGAAACATATTGAAGGCCTTAAAGAAATGATAAGTATTTTTAGAAAACTCATCATGAAGGAATGGTTCAAGGCCTTTTTTATCTCTTTTGCGGCCCTTTGTTTGGTTGTTACCATAACAAATTTAATCTCAGATTTTCTCAGAAGTAAGGCCGTCTTTATTGAAGTTCTCTACAACCATATTTTAGAGTTTCCCAATTTTATCTCAAGAATTCTTCCAATCTCCTGTCTTATGGCATCACTTTTCAGCATTAATAAACTCAAGAATACCAATGAACTCGTGGCCATTTTTTCTTTTGGAGTCTCTCGTAAACAAGTTATCGGAACTATTCTTATGTGCGCCATTGTCGTATCTCTTTTCCAGTTTGCTAATAATTCTTTCATCATGCCCTATGTTCTTTCCAAGCGAGATGTCCTTATGAAAGACCCTCAACACAAGTTTCGAAACCTCCAAGATCAAGGGCTTAAATCAAAAACCATTGACAGTGGTAGTGTATGGTATAAAGGGAAGAACTATTATGCCTCTTTCCCCCTCTTCCAAAAGGCCGAAAAGAAGCTCATTGATTTGAATCTTTACTATTTTTCCGATACCCATAAAATCGTCCGCCATATTTATGCCTATACGGCCACATTTGATGAGCAAAAAAACCACTGGATCGGCCGTAAAGTTATTGATCTTAAAAAGATTGATGACGAAAATAATTTTTTTGAATTAACGAAAAATGATAGTATCGCCATTGATCTCTTAGAACGTCCAAAAGACTTTGATCAAATAGAATCCGATATTTCCGTTCTTAACATCTTTAAACTCAAGTCTTATATCGACAAATTAAAAGATTTAGATGTCAACACGAATGATTTTCTTGTACTCTATCTCGAAAAATATACCTCACTATTCATTTGCATTATCTTTTCTCTCATGTCTTGCACGGGGGTTTTTTCGCCTAATAGACGAGGTGCTTCTTTGGGAAAAAATATCCTCTTTGTTTTTGTGTTTACAATCACTTATTGGATATTTTCTTCTTATGTTCTAGAGTTGGGAAGAAGTTCCCGAGTCAACCCCTATCTGGCCTGTTTTCTGGTTCCAACCGTATTTATCCTGTTTCTCTCGGCCTTCTACATAAGAAATAGGAAGTTGATATCATTAACGTAAGATCGTTTCTCTCTTTCTCCCTGAATTCAGGAACTTTTTACCTAGACGCATCAAGAGCATCGGCTTGGTGATAAAATTCTAACCACAGGAGGAAAAAAACAATGAAAAAAATTTTAGCAACGATTCTTTCATTAACACTTTTTTCACATACTCTTTACGGAAAGAACAATCTCGTTAGGGAACCCTACTTCTTTATTTATGAATCAAATTCAAACAAATCTATCCAAGTCTCTTTGAAAGACACAGAAACTCTTTCTTTTAAATTTTGTGAGGATCAAGAGGACTTGGTATGCACAATACATCTACTTCCACTAGAGTGGTATATCGGCAGAGTGGAATCGCAACTGAAAATGTATGATAAGATAGGGACCAAGATTATTTCGACCGGTAGCATACTGTCCGTAGGCATATTTATAAGTATTACAACATGGTTTTTATTTTCTCGTACCTCAAAAGTACGAAAGTACGCTTATGCCGGCCTGTCTTCTTTAGGCCTATCGACATTGTTAGGTTATAGCTTCTTTTCTATATACAGAAGCAAGTGGCAAGCAGAGGACATTCTTCTCTCTCTCGAAGAGAAACTTAGTATAATCAACGATGGAGTCAATGACGGCCCTCTTTTTATAGAGGTAAATGAAATAGATAATCTCTGGAAGTTGTTTCTCTTGATGATGACAAAAGGTGACGATAAGATTCGTTTTATCAATGGTGTAGATGATTTATGGAATCTCGTCACGCAAAACTGAGATTCAATAGAAAAAGTGGGTAAAGAATGAACAAGTAAGTAATCACTTTAATGATTGTTTTTTTAATTGGATGTATGGACGACAAAGAGTCTTCTACGGCGGATAGTTCCGGTAAAAATCAAGTCGCCCCTTCCTCGATAATACAAGAAATTTTTTCTGCAGAGAAAAGAATCTCTGTAATTTTAGGATAGGAATTCTTCTATCGGATGATGGGAACAATAAAGACACCGATGGAACACTGAATTCTACGGTGGCCCGCAGTAGATAATGAGGCCTTCAAAACACAGTTCCTGCAAAAAATTAAGTACACGGCATCCAGCAGCAAAAAAAGCGAAGAATTTTTGTACACTAAGCAATTCTTTGAGGAAAACCCCAATTGGGCCCGTGAAGGAGGTTATCTCGTCCATTATCTTTGCCAGTACTTACGAGGGTTCTAGGAATAAGGATATAGACCTTGTGGCCTACCTTCAAAACCTTAAAAAAGATAGTGAACTCGTTAAAATTTGTGCCATCGTCGGCAATGCTCCTTATATTAGAAAGGCCGCAAAAGAGACAGGAGGTTTTGGGGGGATACAATGAAACTATCTTGCTTGAACCTACACCCCTCAGCATTCTCCTAGACGACCTTGACGATTTTCTCAGCGAAACCCGAAAAACGCCTAAAATTTAAACCACACGTGGGGTATTGAAGCTCCGGAGGATATCACTCTCCAAGTTAACAACATCGATATTCCCTCTACGGATTGGGCCTTTGAAAAAGGAAAGAATTTTATCTCCTTTACGGATGAGACACATCAAGCTCTCACCCCTACAAATACTGTTGAGATTGTTCTCTCTGAACCTGTATCTCTATTTATTCTTAAAAAGAAACTCGATGTTTCATACTTAGATACCGTAGAGATTAGGTTGAACCCCTACCCCTCCCTAAAGGGAGGAGCTTGCTTCCCCGACAACTGCCTTAGGCACAAGTACCTTTGGTCTTACACTGTCTCCACAAGCTGTCACGGTAGTCCCTACCGCCAAAACATTCTTTGCCGCATTGATGTCTCGGTTGTGAGTACTCCCACAACTTGGACAATCCCAACGACGCATACTTAATTGCAATTCTTTGTTTCTATATCCACAATGTGAGCAATCTTGGGACGTGAATTTTGGGGAAACTTTTTTCAATTCCCTACCGTACCAATCACATTTATACTCAAGGAAATTTACAAGACTTCCCCAAGAACTGTCACTTATGGACTTAGAAAGTTTTCTATTCCTAACCATTCCTTTTGTGTTCAAGTCCTCGATATAGACCACTTGGTTCTTGCGAACTATATCCGTACTTAACTTATGGAGGAAGTCCTTCCTGGAATTTCTTATCTTTGAGTGGACTCGTGCCACAAGGTTTCTCTGTTTTTCTCTATTCTTTGAACCCTTCTTTTTACGAGACAGGGACTTTTGTTCCATTCTTAGTTTGCTCTCTTGAATGTAAGTATACTTCGGATTGCCCGATTGAAAACCGTCGCTACCAACTGCTACATCCTTGATTCCCATATCTAGGCCGATTGTTTTTCTTACAAGCGCCAAGGGGCGCATCTTCTCTTCTACCAGTATCGAAACAAAGTAACTTCCGTCACAATCTTTGGATATTGTTAACGATGAGGGAGTTCCTGCGGTGGAACCGCAAAATTTTCTCGACCATACAGGTTGTATCCCTCCCAATTTCGCAACCTTTAAAATGCCGTCTCGAAAAGTGAATCCATTCTTCATGTAGTTGGCCGATTGTTTCCCGGCCCTATTCTTGAAACGTGGATATTTTGCCAATCTCTTAAAAAAGTTAGAATACGCCCTATCTAAATGCCTTAAAGATTGCTGAAGCGTCACACTTGAAACATCAGACAACCACTCCTTTTCAAACTTTAGTTCTTTTAGTCTTTTGGACGTTTCATTGTAAGCGAGACCTTTACCGGTTTTTTCATACGCCGTCTTCCTATCTTGAAGGCCCCAATTATAGACAAAACGAACACAACCAAAGGTTTGGGCCAACATCTTCTTTTGGGTCTTATTCGGATAGAATCGGTATTTGTATGCTCGCTTGACTACCTTCATCATCTCAACTATACTTGGTCTCATTTGAAAAGGCAAACAAGCAATGACAGGATTCGTAAGGGAAGGCATTGTGTCTTTGCTTTAACCGTGCATTTGGTCTTTGTGCCAAAATATCGGCGAAAAGTATTCTCAAAAGAATTACTTGATATTGTACAAAGCTATTTTGAGAAGGTTTTGGACGATTTTGAAGCAACTTTAGTGGAATTTAACGGAGAATCCGATCATGTGCATCTTCTCATCGAATATCCACCAAAACACTCTATCTCAAGAATGGCAAATTCTTTAAAAGGCGTTTCAAGTAGATATTTGAGGCAATATCATTGGAAAAAAGTTTCTCCTTTTCTTTGGGGAAAGGCATTTTGGAGTCCAAGCTATTTCGCAGGAAGTGCCGGAGGTGCAACTATTGAAAAACTTAAGCAATACATCGAAGAACAAAATACTCCATCTTAAGAAAAATCTATTTGTTCAGGCCACAAATCATTCTCGCCGAAGGGCGTGGCCTCACATCCTCTCCCTGAAGGAAGAGGTTTTAGGGCCACACTTGAGATAAATAGAGAAGCACCCATTCCTCAATCTCAAAGGCCATATTTCTACCTAGGGTAGTAGAATTAATATCGTCTACACCACCACTGAGTAGGAGCGTAATTCTCTCTTGGATGCCGCCTTTTAGGCCTTTGATGAAATGGCGCATCGCTCCTTTTCCTTCGTAAAAATACCACGACCGAAATTATTCAAAAATATTTTAATAAACTCTTGCACAAGGAGAACTTCTGAGTTACCTACACATTCAGATATATTAAGGTTTACTTTTAAGGAGACGATGAAATGATGTTATCCCTGATTCTTTCCTTCTTGGTTCCTCTTGCCTCTCTGTGGAGTTCCGTAAAAATTGACGGTTCCAGTACCATCTTTCCTATTACGGAGGCCGTTGCAGAAGAATTCCTCAAAGCTAATCCCAAAATAAAGGTGACCATAGGAGTTTCCGGAACCGGAGGTGGCTTTAAAAAATTGTCCCGCGGTGAAATCGATATCAATAATGCTTCAAGAAAAATCAAACAATCTGAAGTTGAAATGATGAAAAAACACAATATTGAATATATGGAACTACCTATTGCGTATGACGGTATTTCTATTGTGGTCAACAAAGAAAATACTTGGGTAGACTATTTGACCACAAGTGAACTAAAGAGTATTTGGGAACCGGGAAGCAGGATAAAAACTTGGAAGGATATTAGAGAAACATGGCCCGATAAAAAACTTTTCTTGTACGGCCCAGGTACGGATTCGGGGACATTTGACTACTTTACCCATGCCATCAATGGAAAGGAACGGGCCAGTCGAAGCGATTTTACACGTAGTGAAGATGACAATGTTTTAGTACAGGGAGTTGCCGGAGACAAAGGTGCTTTGGGTTATTTCGGTTATGCCTATTATGCCGAAAACAAAAATAAAATTAAGGCCGTTCCTATACTTCACGAAAGTAATAAAGTCCCCGTACGGCCTACGGTGGAAAATATTAAAAACGGTATATATAGGCCTCTTTCAAGACCGTTGTTTCTCTACGTCAGAAAGTCATCACTCAATCAACCCGATACCAAAATTTTTATCGAATTTTATATAAAAACAGTTTTTTCCCTCGCCTTGAGCGTGGGTCATGTTCCTATGCCTGAAGAGCAGTACTCCAAGCTTCTCCAAACGATAAAAAACCAGATGGCATTCCATGTCAAAGTCCTTTGATTACATACTTAAGATAGTCCTCTTATTTTCTATCGTTGTTTCAGTGCTAACAACGATGTTTACCATTGTGATGATAGGAGGAGAGAGCATGAGATTCTTTTCCCATGTTCGTCCTTTCGACTTTTTCTTTGGCACTGAATGGACTCCTCTTTTTTCCCCCGAGTCCTTTGGCGTTCTGCCCTTAGTTGCAGGTACTCTCTTTATTGTCTTTGTAGGAGTCTTCCTCTTTGCCTTGCCTCTGGGACTTATGGCGGCCATTTATTTGTCCGAATACGCTTCGTCAAAACTGCGCCAAATTCTCAAGCCTACTGTTGAAATATTGGCCGGCATACCAACGGTCGTCTATGGTTATTTTGCATTGACGTTTATTACTCCACAGCTCAAATCTCTCATATTTTTCGATATTCAAGTGTTCAATGCCTTGAGCGGGGCCGTTGTTGTGGGGATCATGTTGTTACCTATGGTTTCGTCTTTGTGTGATGACGCTTTGTCGGCAGTTCCTATAAATCTACGAAGAAGTGGATATGCTTTGGGCGGGACTCAATTTGAGGTTGTCGGTCAAATCGTTTTACCCGTGGCGTTTCCCAGAATTGTTGCTGCCGTCATTTTGGCCGTTTCTCGTGCCATAGGAGAGACGATGGCCGTTACCATTGCGGCCGGAGCAACACCGAAATTGTGGATCAATCCGTTGGAAAGTATTCAAACAATGACGGCCTATATTGTAGAGGTCTCGCTGGGAGATACACCGTCGGGGGGGATAGTCTATCAAACATGTTTTGTCGTTGGGGGCTTGCTGTTTTCAATCACGTTAATTTTTAATATTATAGGGACGAAAATTCTTCGCAGATCAGCGATGATTGTCTAGAAAATCAATGGGAAGGGTCTCCTAATCATGAAATGGAGAAAGTTTAAACACGATATTTTTAGAATAGCGTGTATTATAACAACACTAATGGTTATATTGATACTCTTTGTCCTCATTTACCATATCTTTATGATGGGGAAAAAGTGGCTCAGTCTAGACTTTCTCAATAATTTCCCCTCACGAATACCCTCTAAGGCCGGACTTAAGTCGGCACTGTACGGAAGCATTTGGGTTATCACATTAACGGCCCTAATCTCAATACCCATAGGGATATCTTCTGCTACATATTTAGAAGAGTATGCGCCTAAAAGATCAAAACTTGTCTATTGGCTTCAAGTCAATATCGCTAATCTTGCCGGTATGCCGTCTATTATTTACGGACTTTTGGGATTGGCCTTTTTTGTGAGATTTTTGTCCCTGGAAAACAGTATCCTCTCCGGAAGCTTAACATTGAGTTTGCTCATTATGCCCATGATTATTATCACATCTCAAGGGGCCTTGTCCTCCGTGCCCAACTCCATAAGACAGGCCGCCTATGCCGTTGGAGCGAGAAAGTGGCAGGTCGTTTTGTTTCATATTATACCTGCGGCATTACCGGGAATCCTCACCGGTGTTATTCTATCTATATCTCGGGCCATAGGTGAGACGGCCCCTCTTATCATAGTCGGTGCCTTAAGTTTTGTTCCCTTTACCCCGGAGAGTATTCATGATCCCTTTTCCGTTCTCCCTGTTCAAATATACAATTGGATATCAAGGCCTCAAGAGGATTTTCATTCCTTAGCTGCGGCCGGTATTATCGTGCTGTTAACCGTTCTCCTATCAATGAATATAATTGCTATCATAATTCGCAGGCAAGGACATAGATTGTGAACAAGAACAGTGATCATGTCATTAAGACGGAGAACCTATCCATCTATTACGATGACAACGAAGTTATTAAAAATATTTCCATGAATGTTCAAAAAGGAAAAATATCTGCCATTATAGGCCCCTCCGGGTGTGGTAAAAGTACTTTGCTGCGCTCGTTTAATCGAATGAATGATGACATTGAAAATGTGAGACAAACGGGAACAATTTGTATTGCAGGAAAAAATATCAATAATAGTGACACTGACCCGGTAGTTCTAAGAAGAACCGTTGGCATGGTCTTTCAAAACCCTAATCCCTTTATGAAATCCATATACAAGAATATTATTTGGGGGCCGAAAGTTAACGGATTAAAATTTTGCCCTAATGATTTGGTAGAAAGTTGTTTAAAAAAAGCGGCCGTTTGGGACGAACTCAAAGACCGTCTTCATACTTCGGCCTTGTTGTTGTCCGGAGGACAACAGCAAAGACTTTGTATTGCTCGGGCCATTGCCTTAAATCCCGACATTATTCTCATGGATGAGCCTTGTTCATCTCTAGACCCAAGGGCCACGGCAAAAATTGAAGAATTATTATTAGAATTGAGAGGATTCTATACGATTGTCATCGTCACACATAACATGCATCAGGCCTTTCGCATCTCGGATTTTACTTATTTTTTTTATGACGGCCAACTGGTTGAGTCGGGTGAAACGGCAAAAATCTTTAAAAATCCTAAAGAAGAAAAAACCAGTGGTTATGTGTCGGGAAGATTTGGTTAAGATTCAACACGCTCATAATTGAATCATAGATAGGTAGAGTTTTGCTACATTGATAGCATCTCCGAGGGCCGTATGATTAACTTCTCCCATATCAAAGTACTTCATAAGAGATTCTCCGGAAATGCAACCGGGAGGAAGTTTTTTTGTATCTACCATAAAACGGGCAATACAAGAGATATCTAAATTCTGGTGGTGGAAGTAACGTCTCATATAATCCCACCCGAACTCTCTATTGAGAAAGGGAAGATCGATAGCACTCATTGACTTTCCGCAAAGAACAATTTTGTTTTCTTTCGAAAGATAAAAATATTGTTGTATTTCTTTTGATTGAAGATACAGAGTAAAATCCAACTTAAAACGATCTTTTTCTGCTCCTATATTATGGGCCCGGCGAATAAGGTTCTCATTATTTTCTCTCACCCAAGGTGAGAGGTTAGGAAGCAGTTGTTCAAAACTTGGACACTTTACAAGTGTGTGAAATTTAAGAGATGTTTCAACGACTCCTTTTTCTGTACAAAAAGGAACTGTTGCAAACTCAATAATTTTGTCATTCTCATTAAGTCCGGTGGACTCTAAATCTAAAGACAAATATCTCATAGATTATCCGTGACAATGCTTATATTTTTTCCCTGAACCACAGGGGCAAGATTCGTTTCTACCGATTTTCTTTGATCGTTTAACGGAGGTTATTGTTTGTTCTTTGGTTTGGGCATTTCTATGGGCCCTAAGTTTCTCTTCCAGTTCGGCCTGTTGCCGCTTTTGAAGCTCTTGCATTTCTTCTTCCGTGAAAAAGTGAACGGTGAACACACTGTGAACAATGGCCTTTTTAACTTCAATGCGCATATGTTGGAAAAGCTCAAAGCCCTCTCTCTTGTATTCCGTAAGAGGGTCTTTTTGTGCGTAGGCCTTGAGATTGATTCCCTCCTTCATATGATCCATGGCCAAAAGATGATCTTTCCAGAATTTGTCAAAATTTGACAAAAGGATCTCTCTTAAAGCATAGCGAATCTGTTCCGGGTCATGTTTAGTAAACTTTTCTCTTAAAATATTTTTGGCCGTCTCTGCAAAATATACTTCAGGTTCCCCATCGTATTTTTCAATGCATTCTTTAGAATTTATAGGGTAGCTATTGTAAAACGTATTGTGAAAACCCGTATGCATTTCTTTCCAGGGCCAGGATTCAATGATCGTTTTTCTTTCGGGGCGATAGACATCCACTAAGATTTCTGAAACATCTTCAATCATTTCCATAACAAATTCCATATTTCCTTCATCCGATAAGATGTCTCTTCTAATCCTATAGATAACCCGTCTTTGTTCATTCATAACATTATCGTATTTAAGAAGATGCTTTCTAATCTCAAAATTGTGTGTTTCCACTTTTTTCTGGGCCTTGGCAATGGAATTTGTAATCATTTTATGTTCTATGGGTTCATCATCTTTCATCCCGAGAGTACCCATGATTTTCTTGATTTTGTCTCCGGCAAAAATTCTCATCAAATCATCTTCGAGAGAGAGAAAGAACTTTGACCCTCCGGGGTCTCCTTGCCGACCGGAGCGTCCTCGCAATTGATTGTCAATACGTCTGGCCTCATGCCTTTCTGTACCGACAATAAATAGTCCGCTCAGTTTTCTTGTCTCTTCCGTAAGTTTTATATCCGTTCCTCGGCCGGCCATATTTGTGGCAATACTGATTGCATTTTTCTCTCCGGCCTTTTCTATAATTTGGGCCTCTCGTTGGTGCTGTTTTGCATTGAGAACCTCGTGAGGAATTTGGTGTTTAGTAAGTTCCCGAGAAATAATTTCTGAAGAATTAATAGAAATCGTTCCAATGAGAATAGGCCGTCCACTTTCATACACTTTTTTAATAAGTGTACTTATAGCATTGTACTTTCCTTGTTTCGTAGCATAGATGACGTCGGCATCATCGATCCGAACAACGGGAAGATTTGTAGGAATAACAATCACGTCAAGATTATAAATTTTGTTAAACTCTTCGGCCTCGGTATCGGCCGTGCCCGTCATGCCGGCAAGTTTTTCGTAAAGCTTAAAATAATTTTGAAACGTAATAGATGCAAGAGTTTGACTCTCTCTTTTAATGGATACATTCTCTTTGGCCTCACAGGCCTGATGGAGGCCATCGGACCAACGACTTCCCTCTTTAAGCCTTCCCGTAAACTCATCGACAATAATCACTTCTCCGTTTTTGACAACATAATGAACATCTTTTTGGAAAAGATGGTGGGCCCTAAGGGCCTGATTGATATGATGGAGAAGTTCGGAATGTTGCATCTCATAAAGATTGTCAATGTTCATGATCTTTTGAATATTGACAATACCCTCTTCCGTAATAACGGCCGTGTGGGATTTTTCATCGATGGTAAAATCTTTTTTAATGGTCAGTTTGGGAATAATCCCGTTGGCCGTTTGATAAAAATTTGTACTCTTTTCACTCGGTCCACTAATGAGAAGAGGTGTTCTCGCTTCATCAATGAGAATAGAATCGACTTCATCGACAATACAATAATGAAACTCTCTTTGAACATAGTGATCTAAATCAAATTTCATATTATCTCGAAGATAATCAAAAGCAAATTCGTTATTTGTACCGTAGGTAACATCTGCTTTATAGGCCTCTTTTCTTTCCTTGTCTTCCATATTGGCCGTAACGCATCCAACATTGAGTCCAAGCCATCGAAAAATCTCTCCCATCCATTCGGAATCCCTTTTGGCAAGATAGTCGTTTACGGTGACAAGATGGGCACCTTTTTCAGTTATTCCATAGAGATAGAGAGGAAGAGTGGCCGTCAAAGTTTTTCCTTCTCCTGTTTTCATTTCAGCAATTTTACCTTCGAATAAAACAATTCCACCGATAAGTTGGACATCGAAGGGACGCATTTTAAGAGTTCTTTTTGAGGCCTCTCTCACAGTTGCAAAGGCCTCCGGAAGAAGCTCTTTGAGAGAGGATCCTTTTTTATAAAGATCTTTTAATTTTTTTGTTTGGGCCTTAAGTTGATCATCGGTAAAATCCTGGAGTTTTTTTTCAAAAGAATTGATTTGTTCAACTAACGGCCCTATTTTTTTTATATCGCGATCGTGTTTTGTTCCGAAGATTGCTTTGAACACTATATTGCTCCGATTCCTTAATGTATCTAGTCTAAAATAAAGAACAGAGGATCGACAGGAGTTCCATGAACTCGAACTTCATAGTGAACATGAGGGCCTGTTGAATATCCTGTACTTCCAATTGTAGCTAGTTTATCTCCCCGAGAAACCGTAATCCCTTTTTCTACAGAAAGTATTTTTGCATGAGCATAAATTGTTTCCACACCATATCCGTGATTAAGCTGAACAAAGTTTCCAAAACCGAGTTTTCTTCCGGAATAAGTTACAACCCCGTCGGCCGGAGCTATAATAGGTGTTCCCGATTTAGCACCGATATCAATGCCTTCATGCATTTTTAGCCGCTTCGATGTCGGACTAATACGAGGGCCGTAGTAACTTGTAATCCATCCTTTAGTCGGCAATAATGTCGGTGTGGAACTTAAAAAAGAATTTTTATCCAATAAAAATTGATCCAGTTTATGGATATCAATTTCTAAATCTTCTATATGGTCTTTAAGAATATTAAATTTGTAATCAAATTCGGCATACTGATCGGCCAAGAGAAATCCTCTTTTGGTCAATTTGTTCCACTCTCTCGTATAAATATGCCCTATTTGTAACCCTAAGGCCGTAGCAATTTTTTGTTCATAGAGTTCTTGAAGCTCAGTAAATTCAGAACTTTTTTTAAATTTTTCCGGATCTTTGATGATTTTAAGATCAATCTTAGGATTGAGATTCTTTTCAATAGATACTTGCTCATTTTGTTCTTTTTGTTGGAGGGGTTTTGCCATATTTATCTGCTCAATTCCACTGATAATGCGCAATTTCTTTTCAAAAGTTTGAATTCTCTCAATATCTTCAGTGAGAGAATTAATTTTCATATTAAAAAGCTGAATTTGTTTTTTTAATTGCCTGTTTTCAATGGTGAGATGGCGGTTTTCATAAACTTGCTTGAGAATCGCTTGATAGTCATAGGCAAAAACAGAGAACAGAACAACTAAGACAATTGCTATGAAGGCGAGAGTGCGAAACAGTATTTTAGGAACCCTAAAAGATCGAACGCCTCTCCCTTGGTCAGGGATGAGCATAACAGTAAAATAATGACCCATTGTTTTTCTCTTCAAAACATCTTAATGGACTCTCTTGCCTTTGACAATTTGTTAGAGAGCAGCAATCAGGACAACGGAAATGTTATCGCTGCCGCCGTTGGTATTGGCCTGATCCACAAGGGCCTTAACGCAATTATCAATGACATCTTGCTGTAGATTTTTGGGATCGGGGATATAAGAGTTAATAATATGAAGGATATCGGAATCACTGACTTTCCCGTAAAGCCCGTCAGAGCAACTCAATAAGAGGTCATAACGCAAAACCCCATAAGAGTAGAGATCGACTTCCAATTTTTCGTCAAATCCCACCGTTCTAACAATAATATTTTTTTGGTTGTCTTTCTTGGCCTGTTCCCGAGTTTGCAGGCCAAGATTCATTTTTTCTTGAATGAGAGAATGATCTCTGGATAATTGATAAATTTGCTTCTGATTAATGAGATAACAACGGGAGTCTCCTACATTAGATATATAAAGTTTTGACTCCCTGAAAAGAAGTCCGTTAAATGTTGTCCCCATTCCTTCAAGTTCTTTGTTTTCTTTCGATAACTCTTGAATCTTTTGATGAGCAAATCGAACGGCCCCTTGAGAGAGATTTTCAGGATCATCTTTGGAGTGTTTTTGAAAATATTCCTGCGCATATTTTAGAGCTGTCTGAGAAGCAACATCTCCGCCGTTATGGCCGCCCATGCCGTCGGCAACAATAAAATAACGCCCTTCCGTATCAAGATGAATAGCATCTTGATTACTCTTTCTTCTCAAGCCTATATCTGTCAACCCCGAGGCCATCAAAAGCATACATATCCTTAAGTATGTATTGTCAAATCCTCCTCTATTTTTGTCAATAGCTTTGGGCCCTGTTTTTTGCAAATTAAACAACTTATCCAGCCATTTTCGGCCCAACGCGTTTAGTCTATACCAATGAGCTGCCGGATGAACGTTGCCGGTGCGACAGGTATAGGTTGAATTAGGGCACTCTTGCCTTACTCGTGAGTCAGGAGTTCCCTAGGGGCCGTTTACCTTTTGAGATACAGCAATTCTCAGTTTATGCGAAGAGTTATTTTATTTTTTTGGGCCTCATCATCGAACATAAATATTTCATGAATTTTAAGTAATTTAAGAGGAGAATCTGTTTAAAAACACAAATCAAATATTTGTGTACTGCGCTGTATTATATCGAAATCGACGCTACGCAAATGTTACGAATTTTTTTTTGCTCTAGAGGGAAAAAGGCCAAACCGAGAATTGCTGTTTGAGATATGATGTTGCAATAAGGCAGGCAAATCCGTACTATTTTTAAAATCAACAAAATAAAATGGAGTTTGCTATGCCAAGATTAATGCTTTCCGACAAATATTGGTCGAAACTCAAATCTATTATGCTACAAAATGGAATTTATAACAGGCCTAATCTTCGAATTACTGTTGAGGGAATACTTCATCGTATGAGAGCAAGTGAACCATGGAGAGATTTGCCTAAAGAATTTGGAAAGAAAAGTTGTCGAAAGTTTTAAAATCTCTTATTTATGGCCCTGATTTAGAGTGGAAGTTTATAGATGCCTCTTATGTTAAGGCCCCCCAACATAGTACCGGTGCTGCTTCAAAGACAGATGAGGGAATAGGATTATCCCGAGGAGGAAATACAACTAAAATCCATTTAGCAACAGATGCTTGCGGTAATCCGATACATTTTAAAATAACGGCAGGAAATATCAACGACTGTACCGTTGCTTCGGAATTGATAGAACAATTACCGGCCTGTGAATATCTCATTGCCGATAAGGGATATGACTCTGAGAAGATTCGAGAAGAAATAGTCGCGGTGGGTTCAATTCCAGTAATTCCAAGAAAAAAGAACTCTCTTATAGGAAATACTAAACTTGATAAGTGTCTCTACAAATACCGTCATCTTGTAGAAAATACTTTTGCAAGATTGAAGCATTTTCGTGCTATTGCAACAAGATATGACAAACTCAAAAGAAATTATATAGGAATGCTCTCTTTGGCCTGTGCATTCTTATGGTTGCCGTTATAAAATTTAAGAGAATTTAAAGAAAAACCAACCAACCAACTTACTGGCCTTCTGCACTGTGCATATTATGAAAGGTAAACGGCCCCTAGGGAAATAAAAATCACCGAAAACTGCTGTAGATTTAGTCAATTTTTCGGTTTTTTTGCCTAAAAATCCTCATTTTTTTAAAAAACGACTATTTTTCTCTTGTAAAAGATTAAGATGCGGTGTATTATAAGCGCAACACTGAAGAGGATTATAAAATGAAAGAAAAGAAGTCGAATAAAAATACCCATAAACAGGACAATATTGTCGGAGCATCAAAGGCCGTGCAAAAAATTCTTAAATTCGTTGATAGAATTGCCCCTTTGAAAAACACGAATGTCCTCATTGAAGGAGGTAAGGGCGTAGGCAAGGAAATGCTGGCAAAAAAAATCATTCATCAATCAAACATAAACGGTTTAAAATGCGCTTTCATCGATTGTTCATTATTTGATGGAGAGCAACTTTTAAAGAAGTTATCTGATTGCTTCAGCACATCTGTAGAGGGAATAATTTTCATCAAAAACATAGAGAAAATGAATTTTCTCTCTCAAAAGGGCCTCCATAAACTTCTCGTTAAAAATAAGGCCTTAGTAAAAAAAAGAGTGAGGATATTGGCCTCTTGTTGCGAAAATTTTCAAGATTATGTTGACAAAAAACTCTTCAAAAAACAGCTTTATAATGCTTTGAATCCTATAACGATTACAATTCCCTCTCTAAAAGAGAGAGATAAGGATATAGAATTGCTTGCAAAACATTTTCTTAACAAAAGTAAGAATCCTATGGCCAAAAAATCATTTGACTCCAAGGTTCTTGAAGTCTTAAAGCAATACTCTTGGCCGGGAAATGTCGAAGAATTGAAAAATGCTATAGAAAGGGCCTACGCTTTAAGTGAAGAAAAAATTATAAAGGTTTCCCACCTCGACAATTGTATTTTGCAATCCACTAAACAAAAAAAACAGAATCCAAAAGAATATCTACTTATAGGACTTGCAGAAGTTGAAAAAAATCACATTATGAGGGTTCTCAAATATCTACAAGGTAATAAGTCTAGAACCGCCAAGGTTCTTGGAATTACCGTCAAAACCCTCTACAACAAACTTCACAATTACAATATGATCTAAAGGACTGAGTATTTTTTATTTTCCGGTGACACTCATACTCCCTTCCCGAAAATTCTAATGTTGCTAAATTAACCTAATGGAATGAACCCGTCCCTTTATAAAGGGCATCAAAAAGTGCCACAATTGAATTATCTCTTCATAAGAAGAGGGTCAATTGAAAAAGGAGGATTCATTCCATGCAAAAAATTAGCACAATAGGTATTGATTTAGCAAAAAACGTTTTTCAGGTCTGAGAACTCAAGAAAATAATCGTGTCCTGAATTCACTATTGACAAAATCTTGCGCAACGGGTAAAATATTTGATTGTTGAACAAAAGTAATATACTTTTCCAATCTAATGTTGCGCTTGTAATCTGAACTCAGCATTAAGAGGAGCAAAATTATTTATGAAAAGCGATAGAATACTATTGCCGTTGACGACTGACATTGTTTTTAAGATGACTTTAAAAGATAAAGAAAGCGAAGAGTCTTTAATCGCTATTCTTCAAAGTTTTTTACCTTTACCGAAAGATGCCGTTATAGAAAAGGTCGAAGTGAAAGACTCGGAGGTGTCACCAAAAGATTTACTTAAAAAAGATGACAAATTTGGAAAAAAATCTATTCTTGACCTCAAAGTGGCCTTTAAAAGAAAGGGAGCTTTGGAAAGTCAGAAATCTGAGATTGTCAACGTGGAAGCACAGAGTTCGGGAGAACCTTATCTTCCCGAAAGAATGCTTTACTACGCTTCAAGGATTTATTCAGGTCAGCTATCGGAAGGAGAGACCTATGGAACATTGGCCCCGGTTTACTCTCTGTTGTTTACAACAAAGAATCTCAAACAATTTAGAGATAAAGACCCGAAAAAATACCGTCATGTTTGCGGTATACGAGACGAGGAAGAACCCTATTCCATCTATACTGAGGGAATACGGTTTGTTGTAGTAGAACTTGATAAGTTTAAGAAGGGAATTGAAGAGATTTCCGGTGATCTTGAACGCTGGTGTTTTTTGATGAAAAACTCCGGTGATATGAATAAAGAAGAATATAAGAATTTCTTAAATAAAGGGGGAAAAATGAAAGTTGCGGCAAAACGCCTCTGGAACATTTCTCAAGACAGTGAGATGAGAGACCTTCTTGAGGCAAGAGAAAAATAAATAAGAGACCACATAAGCAGTGTGGAATATGCACGAGAAGAAGGGAGAGAAGAAGGGATACAAAAAGAGAAGAAAAAGATTGCCTTAAAACTTATTCAACTGGAGAGTCCGGAGTTCTCCATGAAATTACGCAAAGCATCCACCTACGTATATTGCTTGATCTTCTCTTTTCTCGCAGATTCTATTTTCCACTCAAACTTGAAGAAATTCATTTAAGAGAAAACAAAATTTGAAGGTTGAGATGATATTTTCTTGCGAAATAGCTTTTTTTCAGAGGGAAAATAAATTTTTTTTCAAATTTGAAGAAAGTAAAATTGTAACGATTATCTTAATTGTTAACTATGAGAACTCCGGACTCTCCAGTTATTCAAGAAGGGGTTGATTTTAAAGTCATTAAAAAAACTACGAAACTTTCTGAAGAAGAAATAAAAGTTATTGAAGAACGTAGTAAGCAAAAATAGCTAAAAATGGATTTTGACCCGTACGACCTCGGCAGTGCCGTCGAATCCGTGAAGGACGAAAGAGAAAGTATGGAACCGGAAAATCTAAAAAAGAAATTAAAAAGTGAGGTGGACCCCAATTTTTGAACTTCTGCTAACCCAAAGTTCAAGAGTAGTGCGTCGCAAAATCTTTTTTTTAATTTTTTAGGTCATATTCCAGAGGTTCCCGACATGATGCAAAGAGCATTTCTCTATGAAAACAACAAATAAATTGCCAAAAAAGATTACGGAAATGGCCATTCAAACAATGCAATTTTCATAGGGAAAGCAAAAAACGTCGGGAGCTTCTGGTCATATTCCTTGTTTTTACGGAAATTCTCTAAAAAAAGCGGCCGTTTTTGTTACAATATTTTTCAAGAGACAATATTTTTTATATTATGGAAAGAACGAGGTTATGTGTCTATGGTAAATTATCTTACAATTCTTCTAGGTGTTGCCGTCTCTTGTACACAATACCCTTCTCCATTACCATCCAAAGACAGTGAGATATCCCAAAGTCATACTTCAGCGGTAATGAGAAAAGACTTTGAAGTTGATCGGAATGGACTTTCAAAAATCCGAGTTTTTATAAAAACTACTTATGGTGACATCGTGTACAAATTTTATCCACAAAAGGCACCAAAAACCGTTGCTAGAGTTATACAACTTATTGATAGCGGTTTTTATAACGGCCTTTCTTTTCATAGAGTAGTCCCCAATTTTATTATTCAAGGAGGCGATCCTACAAATTCCGGTACGGGAGGAAGCGGAACAAAAATTCCGGCGGAATTTAATAATCTCCAACATATAAGAGGAACTGTGGCCATGGCCAGATCATCTCATCCGGATAGTGCCGATAGTCAATTTTATATCTCCCTATCGACATTTTCTCATCTCAATGGAAAATTCACTATTTTCGGGCAAGTTATCGACGAATTTAATGTTCTCGACAAAATTAAGCAAGGGGATAAGATGATTACAGTTTCTATTGATCGAAAATAAAGAAGATTTGTGTGATTTTGTCAAAAAAGGCCCAATTGTTTTTATTGCCCCTTCTTGCCGGTGGGATTTATGCTCTGAGTTTTCCAAATAAAATTTTTCCACATTCTTTCATATTTTCTATTATAGGCATTACATTGCTCTTTATTTGTATCGATTTAAATTATTCTCCATCAAGCAAAACATTTTCTCTTTTACCAAAACTATATTCGGCCTTTAGTTTTTGTATCGGAAAAAATATTATTACATACTATTGGATTCCTCATACTTTGCAAGAATTCGGTAATATTTCTCCGATAATGGCATATTTTATGGCATTATTATTTACTTTTATTCTTTTTCCTCAAATTTTCGTTTTTCTACTTGTAGTAGGAGTCTTAAAAAAATATCGATTAAAAACATTACTAAGAATATCATCTCCAAAAATATTCACTTTTTTCTACTCTCTTCTCATCGTTATCATTGAAAATATCACCCCTCAACAATTCCCTACCCATCCCGGATACACTTGGATGAGTATGGCCCCCTATTTAGGGCCTGCTCAATTTTTTGGTGTCCCCATTTACTCCTTTTTTTCCTATCTATTATCCTTTTCTCTTGCATTTCAAATAAAGAAAAAAGTCATTCAATATACGCCAAGCATACTTTTTCTTATTTTTTTGGGTATCAATTTTATAACACCCCTACCTTCTCCAAAAGAAAATGCTCAAGAATATCTCAGAATCAATATCGTCCAACCCAATATCGGTAATTTCTTAAAAATAGACTCGATTGCAGGAAACTATAGTTCTATTTATGAAGTTCTCGAACATTACAAAACATTGAGTCTCACTGACAAAAAAGTAGACCTCATTATCTGGCCTGAAACGGCCTATCCTCACCTTATGGATTCCACTCTTATGAAGGAAACAAATTTATTCACACCGCCGGTTATTCGTGAAATTGTTTCAAAAACACAAACATATCTTTTAACGGGAGGGTACGATAAAAACAGGTCACAAAAAAATCAATTCATGAATCAATACAATGCCTCTTTTTTATTTAATGAAAATGCCGTAGTTGAAGATATCTACCACAAACATAAACTTATCCCTTTCGGTGAAACTCTTCCCTTTGGCAGATTTAATGAGTTTATAGGTCGTTATATTAGTCAAATAGTTTTTTTCGCTGAAGGAACTCGTTTTACGGAATTTCAACTACCTAAAAAGAAATTTTTTATTACTGTTATCTGCTATGAAATATTGTTTCCTTTATTTATAAGAAACTACCTCAACTCTGTTGAAAATCACCCTCTTTTTATTATCAACTTAACCAATGATTCTTGGTATGGAAATACGAGCGAACCTCATCAACACTTATTTTTATCGAAGTGGAGGGCCGTGGAATTTAATTTGCCCATTATAAGAAGTACAAATACAGGTATAACCTCTATTCTGTATCAAGATGGTAGCGAAGATGAAAGAATAGGAATTGGAGAAAGAACATCTAAATTCTACAATATCCCTTTAAAAAGAAATACACCGACGCTCTATCAACGTTATGGATTTTTGATGCCATTTTCTTTCATTGTTTTATTGTTTCTTATTTTTGCAATTACTGAATCAATGTTTTTGAACAAATCCTGTTTTCAAAAGTGAATGGAGTGTGATCAACCCTTCAAATGTTTTACCATCGTTAATAACAGGCAAAATGTTAATAGGACTTTTCCTGTTCTCCATAAGCTCAAGGGCCTTGAGGGCCGAAACATTTTTTGTGACTGTTACAGGGTCTTTTGTCATAATCTGAAAAACTTTTTGGTCAAGTTGCGATCCTTGATTGGCAAGAGAACGACGAATGTCTCCTTCAACTATAATACCTTCAAGTATTCGGTTATCGTTGATAACAGCACAACCGCCAACAGGTTGTTTTGTCATCTCAAAAATAACCTCCCGAAGTGTTTGAGTTTTATTAACGGTAGGGCATTGATCAAAAGAAGTCATTAAATCTCCTACTTTATAGCGCAAGGTCTTGCCTAGAATTCCTCCGGGGTGAAACATAGCAAAATCTTCTTTCGACGGTCTTGTAAGGTGTTCAAACAAAACGGCCATAGCATCTCCCATGGCCAAAGTTAACGTTGTACTCGTCATAGGGGCCAAGTTGTTAAGACAGACCTCCTTATCCACAGAACAATCAAAAATAATCCCACAGGCCTTGGCCACAGGTGAGTCTACGACTCCAACCATGCCAACCAATCTTGCTTTAGGAATGGACAAAAAGGGAATGAGCTTTAGTATTTCCTCCGTATTTCCAGATTTACTCAAGAAAAAAATAGCATCATTAGGATATATTCTTCCGAGGTCTCCATGCAGGGCCTCAGTTGGGTGTAAAAAAAAAGATCGCAATCCAAGAGAAGAAAATGTTGCTGCCAGTTTGATTCCGATATGACCAGACTTTCCAATCCCACAGAAAATCGGCCCTCCTCCTAGAGTCTTTAAATCTTCAAAAAGATTGGCGAGTTTGTAACAAGCATCAGACTCCAATAGTGTAGAGGCCCTCTTTAGGGCCCTAGATTCATCGAGAAGAACATTGGCCATAATACCCAAAAAATTGTCTTTTTTTGCCATAGTAGAGTTTACCTCCTCTTTCTAAGTTAGAATAACGTGATAACATGGTTTGAAATTTATGGCCAAAAAAAGTTGTTTATTTTTTCTCTCTTTACTCGTTGCTTGTACTTCCTACGAACAATTTCGACATATGACACAAGAATTTGAAATTCCTTCAAAAATATATGATGCCGATTACATTCAAACGTGGCAGGCGGTTTTGAATGTTGTGCAAAAATATAATTTAGAAATTAAAAATCAAGAAAGCGGCGTGATAAGAACACACTGGGTAGATTACACCGATGAGGCCAATTTCATCGAGTCTTTTGAGAATCAAGGCGTTATTAAAACAGCACATTTTAAGATTATTATCAATGTCTCTAAAGGTTTTAGAGGAACAAAGGAAGTGACAAAGGTTACGATTTATAAAAGACAGATTGTTGAATATGATTTTTTACAAGGGAAAAAAGTTATCCCCAGTGACAACATTTTAGAAAAGATTATTCTCTATCGAATAAATAGAGTATTGGCCATTAACAATGCTCTTAAGGCCATAGAAGATCAAAAAATTAAAGAGGCAGAAGAATCCTTCTAACCCTTTTCGTATTGATTAACCTAATGGAATGAACCTATCCCTTTATAAAAGGCATCAAAAAGTGCTGAAATTGAATTATCTCTATTTCTTGTCTAATCGACTTTTTATCTTTACCCACATAAAGATTATTAAACAATTAATACAAAAGGCCAAGTCTTTTTTTCACTTCAAAGACATTTTTTTTAGAGAGAGGTAGCTGTTACCAAGCACTCTCTCTTGTGTCTCATCAATTGTTGACATGTATGGTATTGATCATTTAAGCTTAGAGAATTCTTATTGTGGGGGTGTAGCTCAGTTGGGAGAGCGCTTGATTTGCATTCAAGAGGTCACCGGTTCGAACCCGGTCATCTCCACCATTTCTAAGTTTTTTAACGTCCGATAAAATCCATTATTTCCCCATTTATCCTAGGGGCCGTTTACTTTTCATAATATGCACAGTGCAGAAGGCCAGTAAGTTGGTTGGTTGGTTTTTCTTTAAATTCTCTTAAATTTTATAACGGCAACCATAAGAATGCACAGGCCAAAGAGAGCATTCCTATATAATTTCTTTTGAGTTTGTCATATCTTGTTGCAATAGCACGAAAATGCTTCAATCTTGCAAAAGTATTTTCTACAAGATGACGGTATTTGTAGAGACACTTATCAAGTTTAGTATTTCCTATAAGGAATCGTCCGAAAATAACTTGGACACTTTGGATTAATTGAGTTACTGATGTAATCTTATTTAAGTGTCTAAGTTATTTTTAGACAAGTCCTAAGAGAGTTCTTTTTTCTTGGAATTACTGGAATTGAACCCACTCTGGACATCAAGGAGAGAGAATGTCCTTGTTTGCACTTCTTATTCGCTTATCCTTGCAGGAGCGATAGGAAATCTTATTGACAGGTTTTCCCTAAGCTACGTTGTCGACTTTTTTGATTTTTATCTTGGCACATCCCACTTCCCGGTATTTAATGTGGCCGATTCATCTATTACCGTCGCCGCTTGTTTTCTTGTTTTGATGTCTTTTAAGTCCTCAAAAAAACCTTGACATAAATAACGATTCATGTCATAATTCGGGCCAAATGAAGCGCATGATTTTTTTATATTCTCTGATAGTTGCATCGGTCTCCTATGGAGGAGGCCCTTGCGTTGACCTTATCCAAGCACTTCTGAGACAACACCGGGATTTGAACTACCCCTCCCTAAAGGGAGGAGATTCTTGCTTCCCCGACAACTGCCTTAGGCACAAGTACCTTTGGTCTTACACTGTCTCCACAAGCTGTCACGGTAGTCCCTACCGCCAAAACATTCTTTGCCGCATTGATGTCTCGGTTGTGAGTACTCCCACAACTTGGACAATCCCAACGACGCATACTTAATTGCAATTCTTTGTTTCTATATCCACAATGTGAGCAATCTTGGGACGTGAATTTTGGGGAAACTTTTTTCAATTCCCTACCGTACCAATCACATTTATACTCAAGGAAATTTACAAGACTTCCCCAAGAACTGTCACTTATGGACTTAGAAAGTTTTCTATTCCTAACCATTCCTTTTGTGTTCAAGTCCTCGATATAGACCACTTGGTTCTTGCGAACTATATCCGTACTTAACTTATGGAGGAAGTCCTTCCTGGAATTTCTTATCTTTGAGTGGACTCGTGCCACAAGGTTTCTCTGTCTTTCTCTATTCTTTGAACCCTTCTTTTTACGAGACAGGGACTTTTGTTCCATTCTTAGTTTGCTCTCTTGAATGTAAGTATACTTCGGATTGCCCGATTGAAAACCGTCGCTACCAACTGCTACATCCTTGATTCCCATATCTAGGCCGATTGTTTTTCTTACAAGCGCCAAGGGGCGCATCTTCTCTTCTACCAGTATCGAAACAAAGTAACTTCCGTCACAATCTTTGGATATTGTTAACGATGAGGGCGTTCCTGCGGTGGAACCGCAAAATTTTCTCGACCATACAGGTTGTATCCCTCCCAATTTCGCAACCTTTAAAATGCCGTCTCGAAAAGTGAATCCATTCTTCATGTAGTTGGCCGATTGTTTCCCGGCCCTATTCTTGAAACGGGGATATTTTGCCAATCTCTTAAAAAAGTTAGAATACGCCCTATCTAAATGCCTCAAAGATTGCTGAAGCGTCACACTTGAAACATCAGACAACCACTCCTTTTCAAACTTTAGTTCTTTCAGTCTTTTGGACGTTTCATTGTAACCGAGACCTTTACCGGTTTTTTCATACGCCGTCTTCCTATCTTGAAGGCCCCAATTATAGACAAAACGAACACAACCAAAGGTTTGGGCCAACATCTTCTTTTGGGTCTTATTCGGATAGAATCGGTATTTGTATGCTCGCTTGACTACCTTCATCATCTCAACTATACTTGGTCTCATTTGAAAAGTCAAACAAGCAATGACAGGATTCGTAAGGGAAGGCATTGTGTCTTTGCTTTAACCGTGCATTTGGTCTTTATGCCAAAATATCGGCGAAAAGTATTCTCAAAAGAATTACTTGATATTGTACAAAGCTATTTTGAGAAGGTTTTGGACGATTTTGAAGCAACTTTAGTGGAATTTAACGGAGAATCCGATCATGTGCATCTTCTCATCGAATATCCACCAAAACACTCTATCTCAAGAATGGCAAATTCTTTAAAAGGCGTTTCAAGTAGATATTTGAGGCAATATCATTGGAAAAAAGTTTCTCCTTTTCTTTGGGGAAAGGCATTTTGGAGTCCAAGCTATTTCGCAGGAAGTCCCGGAGGTGCAACTATTGAAAAACTTAAGCAATACATCGAAGAACAAAATACTCCATCTTAAGAAAAATCTATTTGTTCAGGCCACAAATCATTCTCGCCGAAGGGCGTGGCCTCACATCCTCTCCCTGAAGGAAGAGGTTTTAGGGCCACACTTGAGATAAAGGATCACTATGAAGGCAAGATGCGCAAAACTTTTCTCAATGTCTCTGCTGTTACCAACAAGAGCGAGTTCGAAGAATTGGGTTGGTAGGCGTTTGAAGGATCAGTTTCAGATTTGTTGGAGCTAAGAGGAAGAATCTTAGCTTCCGACGGAAAAATTCGCGAAGAAAATAAAAAACCTTGACATAAATAACAATTCATGTCATAATTCGGGCCAAATGAAGCGCATGATTTTTTTATATTCTCTGATAGTTGCATCGGTCTCCTATGGGGCCCCTTGCGTTGACCTTACCCAAGCACTTCAGAGGCAACACCGGGATATCTTGGAAAATTCTTCCTTTGATCTAAGGAAAAAAATTTTAACTCCTGATGGAAAAATTCGCAAAGAATCTAAAGGTATGGACGGGTATGCAAGGTTTGCAAGGGATCACTATGAAGGCAAGATGCAGAATACTTTTCTCAATGTCTCTGCAGTTACCAACAAGAGTGAGTTCGAAGAATTGGGTTGGCAGGCGTTTCATGGACCGGTTTCAGATTTTTTTGAGCTAAGAGGAAAAATCTTAACTTCCGACGGAAAAATTCGCGAAGAATATAAAGATATGGACGGGTATGCAACGTTTGCAAAGGATCACTATGAAGGCAAGATGCACAAAACTTTTATCAATGTCTCTGCAGTTACCAACAAGAGTGAGTTCGAAGAATTGGGTTGGCAACAATTTCAAGGGCCGGTTTCAGATTTTTTTGAGATAAGAGGAAAAATCTTGACTTCCGACGGAAAAATTCGCGAAGAATATAAAGATATGGACGGGTATGCAACGTTTGCAAAGGATCACTATGAAGGCAAGATGCACAAAACTTTTCTCAATGTCTCTGCCGTTACCAACAAGAGTGAGTTCGAAGAATTGGGTTGGCAACAATTTCAAGGGCCGGCCTCAGATTTTTTTGAGCTAAGAGGAAAAATCTTGACTTCCGACGGAAAAATTCGCGAAGAAAATAAAGGTATGGACGGGTATGCAAGGTTTGCAAAGGATCACTACGAAGGCAAGATGGAAAAAACTTTTCTCAATGTCTCTGCAGTTACCAACAAGAGTGAGTTCGAAGAATTGGGTTGGCAACAATTTCAAGGGCCGGCCTCAGATTTTTTTGAGCTAAGAGGAAAAATCTTAACTTCCGACGGAAAAATTCGCGAAGAATATAAAGATATGGACGGGTATGAAACGCTTGCAAAGGATCACTACGAAGGCATGATGGAAAAAACTTTTGTCAATGTCTCTGCAGTTTTTGGCGGCACTAAAGCTATGATAAAATTAGAAATTGAATGGAAGAGCTTCGCCGGAAGTGTTGTACAATATGAAAAACTCATTCAATTGTTTGAAGGAAATGACATGAGTGTGTTTCAGGGGAGAGAAGGGCAAAAGAGTATCGCTAATGAACTCTTTAAGGGGAATACTATAAAAACTTACATTAACGTTTCTACCTTGAGAGAAAGATTGCTTGGGGGGGATAGAAGGCGATTTTCTCTTTTAAATTGGGAGAGAAAAAAGTTTTAGGGCCGATGCTAGAGAATAATTTTGAGAAGGGAATTCCAATTCCTATGCATAGAACTTACTATCTCGGATATTTTTTTGTCGGGAGTAAGAGTACTTTTCGTTATTTTCATATGAAAGGCGTTCCACAAATTGTTAAATTTTTCGAGATTGGCCATTAGATAATCATCTTTTTTCCCTATAAAAACATAATGATCTAGAGGGCCGATAAAGTTTATGTAAAGAGATTGGAAGTCCTCTCTAAAATGGGCCGGCAAAAGAAGTGTTACTAGTTGGTCAAAATTGAGATTTAAGGAATGCCTTCTAAATGTTGTATCATTGAATTTGCCGGAAGCTGTTTGATACGGCGTTCCAGATATGAGCAATATTTCCTCTATGTGTCTAATTATCTCCAAGTTTACTCTAAGGAATCGAGAGAGTTTCTCTCTAAAAATAACAAAGAAATCTCCATAAGAAACAAATTTGCTTTGAGGTCGGATTGTTGACTGAAGCAGAAGGTTGACTTTATTATCTATGACATAATGGATGGAGAGGGCGTTTTTTAGGGTTACATATCTATTATCTGTTTTTTTTTGAATTTGTGCAAAAAGTTCATCGGATTGTCTAATAAGATTTTTCAACCTTACCAGTTTTTTGTTCGGCCCTCCCATCAGTTTTATGAGGGAAAAGTAGTTTCGAATCATATGCCTTATTTGAGGTCTTATATAGCGATTAAAAACTAAGGGAGCAATCGTATTTTGAACTTTATCAAAATGGTAGAGAGTTGTATTTGTTATATAGGGATAAAGAAATAGTGTGAAAAAAATTAACGTTTTCATAAGGATACTTTTTCATCTTTCAAAAGAGATAACTTTAAGTGTCTACCTTCAATATCAAACATACGAAATTTTTCACAATTTTTTGTTTTCTCAAGAGTTTCGGCCAAAGTTTCCCTTTTAATATACTCTCCGTAATCTTTAAATGCCATATGGAGTTCTCCATCCGTCTGATATTTTATATGAATTCTATCGTCTACATTAAGATTCATTTCTTTTCTTGTCTTCTGAATGCGATTGACAATTTCTCGGGCCATACCTTCCCGTAAAAGCTCGTCCGTAAGCTGTATATCAAGTATTATAGCAATATTTTTATCGGCGAATGCTTCCGTTCCCTCTTTTGCTTGACTGAAAATGAGAATATCTTTTGGCCCAAAGCGCTCACCTTCAAGAAAGATTTCTCCTTTTTCTTCAAACTTTCTAATATTCTCTGAAGTTAGATTTTCAATTAACTGTTTAAACGCCCCTAGCTTTTTCCTAAAACGCTTGCCAAGAATGGGAAGATTGGCCTTAGCTTGAAAGCTGATAAAGTTTTCTTCCCGAGGGTCGTAAGCAATTGTTTTTACATTGAGTTCACTTTTTATATATTCTTCAAGTTTCTTGAATTCTTCCAGAGTGTCTTTGTCTCTTTGAATAATCGTTAGTTTTGAAAGTGGAGTTTTTATCTTTATTTTTGCCAGTAATCGCCTGTGTCTGCCAATAAGAATGATTTGTTGCATTTTTTCTATAGTACCTTCGAGCTTTTGGTTGCTTTGTGATTCGTCACAGATAGGATAAGAAAGCAGATGGATAGATTCTTCCTTCTCTTCACGGTCAAATACAAGAAGTTTTCGATAAATATATTCCGATAAAAAAGGTGCAAAAGGGGCCATGAGGGTTGAAAATTCCAAAACGGCCTTATGAAGGGTTTCAAAGGCCCAATTTTTATCTCTACCAAGTCTTTTTTGCCAGAATCGACCTCTATTGAGGCGAATATACCAATTTGTTAAATTATCGAGAAATTTAAAAAGAGAGGGTACTACATTGTAGAGTCGATAGCCTTTCATTTCCTCTTCGATGCATTTTTTTAAGCTCTGAAGCTCTGAGAGAATCCAATTATCGGTAATATTGGGACTTATTCCGGAATGCTTTTTAATTTTCCAATTATCCACTTTGGCATAGGTATGAAAAAAATTAAAGGCATTATACCAAGGTAACAAGACTCTCCTAACCATATCCTTAACACCGTCATTGCTAAAATGCTGTTCACAGGCCTTAACAAGTCCAGAATTTATAAGATAAAGTCGAAGAGCATCTGCACCAAACGTCTCCATTAGTTCATTGGGTGGAGTGTAGTTTTTAAGGCGTTTACTCATTTTTTTGCCATCTTCGGCCATGACCATGCCGCTGACAATGACGTTTTTAAATGCAGGTCTTTGAAAGAGGGCCGTGGAAAGAATTGTAAGTGTGTAAAACCAACCCCTTGTTTGATCTAGTCCTTCGGCGATAAACTCCGCAGGAAAATTTTCTTTAAAGAATTCTTTGTTTTCAAAAGGATAATGCACTTTTGCGTAAGGCATAGAGCCGGATTCAAACCAGCAATCGAGAACTTCGGGGATTCTTTTATAAGTACCTTGTTCCCCTTTTACGGTAAATTCCAATTGATCCACACTATCCCTATGAAGATCATTGACCTTCACACCTGTATAATCTTTAAGCTCTTTACAGGAGCCTAGACAAAGAAATTTGCCACTTATCTCATTCTTCCAAATGGGAAGAGGAGTTCCCCAAACTCTATTGCGCGAAATAGACCAATCTTTTGCTCCTTCAAGCCATTTTCCAAATCTTCCCTCCTTGATATGGCCGGGTACCCAATGAATCTCGGCGTTGCTTTTTAACAATTCTTCCTTAAACTGCTCCACTCGAACATACCAAGAGGGGACGGCCCTATAGATAAGAGGTGTATCTGAACGATAACAGAAAGGATAACTGTGAAGAATCGTCGAGTGATCATAGAGTTTTGAGGACATTTTGAGGTCATGAATAATTCTTTTATCGGCATCTTTTACATAGATTCCCTTATAAGAAGGAACTTCATCGGTAAATTTTCCGGCATCGTCTATGGGACAAACAAGACTTGAAATATCGGCCTCTTTCATCACTCTGTTATCATCTTCGCCAAATGCCGGAGCTATAGAAACGATTCCTGTTCCCGTATCCGTTCTTACATAGCTATCATTGAGAATCTGAAATGCTCCATTTTTTTCTTCTTGGGAAAAAAAGTTAAAGAGAGGTTCGTATTTTTTCCCTTTGAGCAATTCCCCTTTAAATTCCTCGACAATTTCAAGATTTCTATTTTTTGAATAAGTTTTCAATCTCTCTTTAGCAACAATAATGTTTTTTCCTATCCCATGGTCTCGTACCTTGACATAGTCGATTGAAGCACCTACACAAAGCCCCAAATTTCCCAGAAAGCTCCAGGGAGTTGTCGTCCAAACGGCAGCAAAGGTTTCTTCATCTTTAAGTTTAAACAGGGCCGTAACGGCCGGGTCTTGAACCTCTTGATAGTTGAGGTTGGCCTCAAAATTTGACAAGGACGTTCCAAGTGATGTAGAGAAGGGAACAACTCTCGTTCCTTGATAGATAAGATTTTTTTTCCACAATTCTTTGAAGGCCCACCAAACACTCTCCATAAACGTTGTGTCCATAGTTTTATAATCATTCTCAAAATCTACCCAACGGCCCATCCTCTGTGTCGTTTTTTTCCATTCATATACATAGCGATCAACAATAGATCGACACTCGTTATTGTAACCGGATACCCCAAGTGTCTTAACGGCCTCCTCGGCACTCATTCCCAATTTTTTATCAATTTCATGTTCAATAGGAAGGCCGTGGCAATCCCAGCCAAACCTTCTTTCCACATAAAATCCTTTCATCGTCCAATAGCGAGGGATAATATCCTTGATTGTTCCCGCCAAAAGATGGCCGTGGTGAGGTAGACCTGTTGCAAATGGAGGGCCGTCATAGAAGACAAAAGAGCGTTTTTTTCTTTGAAAGGATTTTTTAAAAATATCTCCTTTTTTCCAAAAATCGAGAACCTCGTGCTCAGCATCGACAAAATTAAAGGAATCTTTTTGTGTTTCCATAACCATTATTCTTAATCTAAAACAACACCACATCAAATGAGAAATGTCAAGGCCCATAGGGAAGATAATTCCCCTTCCGTTGCCGAATTGAATCATCACTGGCGTCTACGGAGTACCTCTCCGAAAAGAGTTATTATGTGGGCCGTCCAAGTTTTTATTTTTTTACATTTTTTCTTGGAAATATCCTTTGGCCAAGAGAGAAAAAACCTTATCGATTGGAAAAGATTGAATCCTGAAGATTGGTTAAGCTATGAACGCTGGAAGGTTCAACGATATGTAAGAGAGCATGATAAGGATTGGAAGAGAAAAATTATTGAAAAAAGAAATCGGGAAGTCATTGGATTTGTCATCGATTGCATTAATATATGTGAAAAAATCCATCGTAAAATCGGCACTAGAAATACAATATGGGAAGGAGATACTATCACGACGGGAAAAGCAAGCTATCTGTGGATGTTTCTCATGGATGGGACACTGGTTCGTCTCTCTCCGGAAACATCTCTTACTTTTAAAGAGATAAATCTCTCTTCTAAAGAAACCTTTTTCTACGGAAGGCATAATTGGGGACATATCTTCTGGTTATCTCGTTCTCCCTTTTTTTATAAGGAAACAGACCTCGAAGAAACGGATGCCGGTTTTCTTCCTCTGAATTATTTTGAAGCAAATACATTTGCTCTTAAAAACGATCATTTATCCCTTCCCATAAAAAAGTATAAAAAACTTAACAAGCTTATTAAAGAGAATAATATTTTTATAAAAAAGAAAACTCATTATGCTTTTCTTGTCCTGTCAAACGGAACAGTTTTTCTCAAAAATGGCAACATTGAGGTCCTGCGTCAACATCTCTCAAAATCTTACATCAAGCTACATTCGGACGATATTTTGCTTCAAGAGGGAGAGAGAGAGACAAAAGGCCTCTTTTTTTACAGAGGATTAGCAAACGCAAACGAACTCTCTTTAAAGGAAAATACCTGGTATGAAATCCCCAGGGATGGACGAAGTCTCGCTACTTTGAGTAAAAATAGAAATTTCCAAATAGGTGAGGCCTTTCTTAAGAGAATAACGAGTATCCTCATCGCAAGGGAACTTTTCTTAAAACGATATTCTCAATTTTTTTTTACCGCTCATGGATATCTTCGGTGGACGAGTATGGATGAGGACAAAAGTGAATTGCGCTTACGAGTGGATTTTCTTAAAAATGACACGCGAATAAACGAAACACTTCTTATTTCAAAGTCCAAAAAATTATTTAAGGATTTTAAAGGTCGCTCTCCGCATCTAGAACACCTAAGATACTATTACAAAACAGCACCCTCGGATAAATTAACTCATAGAGATAAAGAATCAAAAAAAGGGATAAACAGTACAAAAAAAATCTTTTGGCAAGTTATCTCCAATAAGAGAGAATAATTTGTAGCATATGAAAACAATTACAATTATCACTCTCCTTCTCTCTTTAGAGGCCGTAGCTCAAAAAACTAAAAACATTAGGGACACTCTCAACGCAATCAGTTCTCTAAATGTCAAGAGTTTTCCCAAAAAAATATCTCCTTTAAGGTTGAAAGTTGAAAAATTTATCAATTATCAAAAAAAAATATGTCAAGGAGAATTCTCTACAATTGTCCTCAACGAATTCAGTACTAAAATTGATGGGAATGAAAAAAATGAGTTAAAAAAACTTGACAAAAATGAAAAAAAAATTTGCTTCAGAAAACTCAAAAACATTCAAAGCTTGTTTATCAATGCAGTTCATCAAGCAAGGTCTAATTACTTGCAATTTATCCATCAACAAGAAATAGAAGGACTTGATTCTATAAGAAAAAAATCTCTACAAGGCCTAGATAAGGCCTTTCTTTAAACTTCTAGATTAAGTGACCATTCCTATCTCTTAAAGGAAATATTGTAAAGATTTATTTTTTAAGGCATTCTTAAATAGGAGTGAAAAAACTATTTCTATTTCTGCTTTGTTCCCTATTCCTATGTGCCTGTTCATCATTGAGGAGAAAGGTCGTTGTAGGAATGGTGTCCGATATTTTCTACGAAACAAGTTTTGAGTTCCAGTCAGAACTCGATTGGAATCTTCTCAGAGATTCCATGCCGAGTATGATCAAACTTTTAGAAGGTTTATATTCTATTGCGCCTAATGATGAAAAACTTATTGTATCCCTCATTAAAGGTTATGCAGGATACGGGTTTGCTATTTGGGAAACGAAGGCATTAGAAGATATCTTGTTCGAAAAAGAGCAATCAATAGGACTAAAAAAGGCCTTAGAGTATTACTCTCGTGCCGTTAATTATGGATTTGCGTTCTTTAAGTTAAGAGGTATTTCTTCTCAAGAACTTTTGGCATCTATTAGTAAAAAACAAGGAATTATTAATGTGTTTAAGGGGAAACTCAATAATCTCAAAAGAGAAGACAAAGAGGCCGTGCTCTATTTTGCTCAATCTTTAGGTGGACTCATTTACTTTCAAAAACATAAAGTATCTCTTGTGGCCCAACTCCCTTTGGTTAAAGAGATGTTTGATTGGGTTTGTTCACCGGACCCTGATTTTAACTATGGAATCTGTGATATTTTTTATGGCTCTTACGAATCGGGAATCCCAAAGATGCTTGGAGGAAATCCGGAAAAAGGAAAAAAGATTTTTGAAAATGTTATCAAGAAACATCAACACAACTGGTTGGCAAGAGTGGCCTATATCCAATACTATGCTATTCCTATGGCCGATGAGAAAATTTACCGAGAACAAAAAGCTGTTCTTAAAAAGGCCTTTGATCTTTTGGAAAAAAACAAATATTGGACTCCGGGTAAAAAACACTTTTCTGCTTTTAACGAAAGACATCTGCGAACTTTTCAGGCAATTGCTATGAAACGTTTTTCTATTATAAAAAAATATGAAAAGGATATTTTTTAAATGAAGAAACTTTTTATTATTCTATCGATACTGATGTTCTCAAAAGTTTATGCTCTTCGATTGAAGATTGGCGTTCTCGCTCCCAAAGGCACTAATTGGGCCAAAAATCTTCAGAAAATGGCCAAAGAGGTTGAAGGTGTTACGGAGACGAGGGTTACACTCAAGTTCTACTTTGGTGGCGTTCAGGGAGATGAAAGTGATGTCCTAAGAAAAATTCGCATCGGGCAGCTTCATGGAGGTATTTTTACGGGAAAGACATTAGGGGAAATCCATGGTGATATTCGGGCCTTGGAATTACCCTTTACATTTTACCAGGATAGAAATAAGGCCGTAAAAACTATGAATAAGCTTTCTTCTTATTTTTATAGAAAATTTGAAGAGAGTGGTTTTATAAATTTAGGCCTAGTTGAAATCGGTCAAGTTTATTTTGTTTCAAAAAAAGAAGTAAAGCACTTAGGAGGCCTTAACGGTGTTAAGATTTGGTCTTGGCAAGGAGATAAACTTGTTAACACTATACTTGAAGAAATGAATCTTATTTCAATTCCCTTGGCCCTACCCGATGTCCTATCTTCCCTTTCTACAGGCATTATCGATGCGGCCTATGCTCCTGCTTTAGGAATCGTGGCCCTCCAGTGGCACACAAAAATTCGTTATCTTATCAATTTCCCGTTGGCCTATTCCATCGGGGCCTTTCTCGTTGATAAAAAACAATGGTCAAAAATAGACACTCAAGATAGAGAGTCCGTGATTGCGATTGGAAAAAAATTCGAGAAAATTATCAATGAATCCAATGTGAAAGATAATCAAGAGGCCCTTAATACGATGAAATCTATGGAGATACAATTTCTCGATTTTCCGGAGTCTGATATAAAAGAAGGGAAGAAATTAAGGGAAAGTGTTGTAGATAAATTAAAGGGAAGTTATTTTTCTCAAGAAATCTACGATAGGCTCGCTAAAGAACTATGAAAATCCTAGAGTATCTTGACAGAGGTATTGAAAAATTTTGCTCCATCTTTCTAATTATCAGCGTTTTTTCCATGCTGTTTTTAAGTTTACTCAACATACTTTTGAGATGGTTTGAAATGTCTCTTTCATGGATAGATCCTCTGACAAGACACCTCGTCTTTATCAGCACATTTTTGGCCGCGGCCCTGGCCTCCGGAAAAGGGCAAAACATTGCTATTGACATACTTCCGAGGCACCTTGAATTTTCCGGTAAGAAGACTTTAAAGAGATTGCTCGATAAATTAATTGCATTCATTGTTGCGGCCGTTCTGATTTGGTTTATCACAACATCTTTAAAACTTGTTCAAGTGGAAATAGAGTATGGGAAAGCACTTTTTTGGGGTATTCACAGTAGTTTTTTTGTGGCGGTCATTCCCTTAGGGTCGACGCTAATCTGTCTACGTTTTATCATTTTTGCCATGAAGGGCCCATGATATCTTTAACGGCAATTCTTACAATTCTTGCCATTATCCTATCTGCCCTCATAGGCGTACCTCTCTTTGCCATTCTCACTTTAGCGGCCCTTTCGGCCTTTAGCTTTTCCGGTACTCCTCTATCAGCCGTGGCCACAGAAGTTTATCGGGTTGCCTCTTGGCCGACTCTTATAACCATTCCTCTCTTCACTTTTGCAGGCCATCTGATGGCGGAAGGCCAATCTCCCGCAAGACTTTTGAAATTTGCAGAGATATCTCTAGGCCGTATTCCGGGTGGCGTGGCCGTTATTGCCCTTAGTGTTTGTGCTTTTTTTACGGCATTTACGGGAGCTTCCGGTGTGACCATCATAGCTCTAGGAGGCATTCTCTACCCTATTCTCAAAAGCGAGGGATATTCTGAAGATTTTTCTTTGGGACTTGTCACGACATCCGGGTCTCTCGGGTTGCTTTTTCCTCCAAGTCTTCCCATTATCCTCTACGGACTTGTTGCCAAGGTTGATATAGATAAATTATTTCTTGCAGGTATTCTGCCCGGCATTCTTCTCATATTCATCTTATCTCTTTGGTCGCTAAAAAATGCTCCGGTTCGCAAAAGAAAAGCAACACATTTTTCCTTTAAAGAATTCATAGTATCTTTTAAAGGATGCTTTTTTGAGCTTCTTTTACCTATTGGAGTTTTGATAGGTATTTACGGAGGATTTGCAACTGTTACGGAAATTGCAGCATTGACGGCCTTTTACATTCTCATTTTAGAGTGTTTTATCTACAAAGATTTAGATTTTTTTAGGGATGTTCCAAAGATCATTTTGGAAAGTATGTGCCTTGTCGGCCCTATATTACTCATTCTTTGTTGTGCCATGGGCCTTACAAATTATCTTGTAGATGAAGAAATTCCCAATCTGTTATTCACTAAAATGAAAGAACTTATAACCTCCAAGTATTCCTTTCTATTTTTTCTTAATATTTTTCTTCTTCTGGTTGGGGCCGTGATGGACATCTTTAGTGCTATTATTGTTGTCGTCCCTATTCTTCTTCCTATTGCAGAAGAATTTGGTATTGATCCCATTCATTTGGCCGTTATTTTTCTGGCAAATTTAGAAATAGGCTTTATCACTCCCCCCGTGGGGATCAATCTTTTTATTAGTAGTCTCAAATTTTCTACTCCGGTGACTCAGCTCTATCGAGCGACACTTCCCTATGTGCTTTTACTTTTTATCGCTCTTATGATTATCACTTATGTTCCGGAGCTCACCCTTTTTTGGTTTCGTTGAAAGTTGTAAACAACAACATCTTTTTTGGAGAATCTTACCTAGAAATAAGAACGAAGGCCCTATTCTTGGCGCTTGAAGAAATTTGAAGAATATAATTTTGATTTTTATTCAAAAAAAAGGTCACGACTTTTTTCATAGGACACCTTCCGTCCATCTGATGTCCTGTAGATGATAGAAGCTTTTTCGATTCACCGTCTACAACATCAAACCAGAGGCGACTATCTGAAAAAAATCTGTAAACTCCTGAATCAGGAACGGATACAAAGAATAAACCGGCGAAAGACTTCCCGGAATCTAAAAAACTTTTTTCAGGTAAAACAACAAATTTAACCTTGTCTTGAGGCGTCAAAGACATCTCAAGTTTTCTTTCTAGAGGAAGTGTTCCTGTTATTTCTGGAGGTGATACAGTTTGAAAAATATCTTTTGAAAGAGAAGTCTTCTCCCAAAGAGCAAGTTCATCGGAAATATCCATTTGATAATTATCACAAGATTCTTGCAAGGGCCGTTCAAGTCCTGCACAGGAAAAGGCCGTAAGGGCAAAGGATACAAGAAAAAGTTTTGTCATTTCTCCTCCACAATAATGGTTATGAGAAGTACGGGTTTTCACCCGAAGTGTGATCCGTTAGATCAACAACCTCATCAATGTCCGGGAAGTTTTGCTTTATCAGCCTTTCTATCCCCTCCTTTAGTGTTGCCGTACTCGAAGAGCATCCCTGGCAACCTCCAAACAATTTAAGATAAACTTTATTATTGTCTACGTCAATAACCTCAACGCCTCCACCATGGGCAGCGAGGGCAGGTCGTATTTGATCATCAAAAATTTTTTCCAACTTCCTTATCATAAAGCAACCTCCAATTTATCTGCTTTCGGTCCACAAAGTGAAAAATCCATCAACATCATGGAAGAAGTTTTTCTCACACGATTTCTTAGGGCCTCTCTCTGTTTCCCCTTGTGGACAAGCAAAAAACAACCGCCTCCACCGGCACCACAAACCTTAAGGCCTAAAGAGGGAAAATCTTTTCGACATTCATCCCAAAAAGACTGCATTTTCTCTGAAACAATATCGGGAAAAAGTTCTCTTCTCACCTCTCCCTCCTGCCCAACAAGTTCAATAAGTTCATTGTACCGCCTTTTTTCTATGGCATCCAGTGATTTGTAAGAGAGATCAGCGATATCTTGAAGTTTCTCTCGGATAGGGGGAGAGTTGTCAAAAAATCCCTTGTATATCTCCCAATTATTCATTCCGGAAAGGCGACTTTGTCCACTATAGACAAGAGTTAGTCTTTCCTCTAAGACCTTTTTTAACTCATCACAATACAATTGAATGACTTGCACTTGATCAAATTTAGGTTTCAGGGCCAAAACTCCTCCGTAAATCGCCGGGTAATAGTCCTGATATCCGGCTGGACCGGATGCTAAAATGCGCCCCTCGATGGCATTGAGTACGTTTATGGCACGAATAGGATCAAAACGGTTGCCCATAAAGGTACAAAGGGCCTTGTACAGGGCCACGCTCACGGCCGAAGAGCCTCCTAATCCTGCTCCTGTGGGGGAATCGCTTTTAAGAGTGATTTTCAATCCTGAGTTAATCTGAAAATAATCTAAAACGGCGGCCGTGAGTTCAAAAGGGCCCAAGTTTTTCGAATTTCTGGAATCAGACGAATTAAGAGTTATCTGTTTTTTGTAGTCGAGAGATTCAATCAACACATGGGAATCTTTCGTGCGTTCTAGGCGAACAGAGGCCGCTATGTCTAGTGTCGCATTTAGCGTCACCACATTTTTTAGGATAATATTAATAGGCCTTAGATCGAGGGTTCCTCCGAGGAGGTCAATGCGAATATTCGCCGTTTCCTCAATCATCGTGGAATACTCCTATGTAGGGAAGTTCTCTAAACTTTTCCATATAATCTAATCCATGGCCTACTACAAACTTATCTTCAATTTCAAACCCTAGATAGTCGATAGAAATATCCACTTTTCTACAAGAAGGTTTTGATAGGAGTCCTGCAATTTTTAGTCTCTTGGGTTCTTTGGCCTTCAACACTTTAAGAATATTCTTCATTGCACACCCCGTGTCTACAATATCTTCTACGACCACTACATTCTGGTCCCTAATATCTTCTTTTAAATCGAGATAAAAATGAAGATGCCCACGATTTACTTTGCCGCCATCATAACTTGAGCATCCCATAAAACCTATTTCTAAGGGAACCGTAACAGAGCGAATAAGATCGGAGAAAAAAAGAAACGCCCCTTTGAGAATACAAATAAAAAAAACTTCTTCTCCGGCAAAATCTTGAGAGATTCTTCTTCCTAACTCGCAAGTTTTACGTTGAATTTCCTCTGAGGAAATAAGCACTGAGATATTTCGTGTTTTACTTGTGGTCATTTAGTGCTTTCTTTCTACTTTGAACTACCCCTCCCTAAAGGAAGGAGATTCTTGCTTCACCGACAATCGCCTAGAACACGAGTTCCTAGGTCTTACACCGTCTCCACGAGCTTCACATCCCGTAGTCCCTACGGTAGGTCGGTTTTTGTTCCGACAAATCCAATGTATTACGATATTCTTCAAAAGGCAATACTTTTTATTCTCGCCGAAGGGCGTGGCCTCACATACTCTCCCTGAAGGGAGAGGTTTTAGGGCCACACTTGAGATAAATTAGACCTCTCATACATAACAAATACAGGAGAGCATGACTATGAAAAAGTATTTGATACTACTCTTTTCTTTCATGACGTCCTTTGTTGTTTGTAGCAGTGCACAAAAATCCGAGAACAAAACAGCGATTCTCGGTTTGAATTTTTCCCCCTAAAGAATTAACCTGAGTTCGAGGTTTTTTTCAATTTTTTTTGATAATTTTCTATAATTCCAGTCAATAAGACCGAGTATAGATGTCTGATTTAGACGGAATTTTAAAAAAAGATCCATCAAGGGCCTTTACGGTCGAACTGCTTTACTCCTAAAATTTATAAAAAAAACAATCTAAGGATATCTTGGCAATAAATTATTTCGAGAATTTTTTGCAAGAGGAGTTCAATTGATAACACATGTCAAATCTAATATGAAAAACAGATTTTCCCGTTTTAAGTGCCGTCTTTTTCAGATTTGTTTAAAAACTATGGCACCAACTCTTTGCTTGTAATTTTTTTGTCAAATATGCAGAGGTTCCCGACATGATGCAAAGAGCATTTCTCTATGAAAACAACAAATAAATTGCCAAAAAAGATTACGGAAATGGCCATTCAAACAATGCAATTTTCATAGGGAAAGCAAAAAACGTCGGGAGCTTCTGTCAAATATGCGAACTTTCGATGAATTGAAGAGAATTTACTCTGTATTTTTGGGAACGGAACGGGCGAGTAGCAATACTAAGGTGTAGAAAGACAATACTATCTTGTTAATGCCTCTAGCACTCTTCCCTTTATGGAGATATCGGTAGCAGCAAAACACTAGGAAGTATCGGGTGAACGTCTTTTAATCAAAAGCGCCAAAAGATGTTGCCAACCTTCCAATCGCATAAGCTCGTAGGCCGCTCGAATAGCATCATAAAGATGGGACTTATATTTATAAACTGCCAAGGCCTTTTTAAAAATAATGTCTTTGAGCTGAACCGTTTGATCTATAAGAAATTGCAACATCATTAAGAGAACAACTAGATAAGAAAGATTTTTCTTCCCATGCCCAAAATTGTGTTTAAAATGATATCCCTCAACAGTCAATGTTCTAAAAGTATTATTCTCAATATGCCATCGTGCTCTTCCTCCTTTCATAACTTCAAAAACATTCATAGAATGTCCTTTAGTCTGAGAACGTTCGGAATTCATCAAAGTGATGTCCGTCACCCAAGAAAAATGCTTTTTAACGTTTTCTTCTCCTCGCTTCCCTTGCCACCGAATCGTTTCCTTATAGTCCAAAAAATTACAGGTAAACTCCGCTGAAGATGCAGAATTGTCTAATCGAAGATCATTACTGTATCGGAATCTTTGAGAAACTTCTTTCTTAACCTTCTCACCGATTTGTTCGTTACGTTCGTAAGAGATCACAGGTTCTTCATTTTCTTTTAGTCGATTATCTTTATCTCGACACTCTCGGTCTTCGACAAAGTTAAAAAGCTTTTTATGGCCTTTAGGCCTAACATTAAGAATGTAAGACATCTTGTGTGCTCGAAGGTACCGAACAAGGTCTCCTCTAGCATACAAGGCATCTCCGCAGATAATCATGTTGAGTTGAGGATGATCTTTTCTCAAGCGTTTAATTAATCTCTTCGTTGCAGAATATTCACAGTCATTCTTCTCGCTACCGTCACTTTTCATAATACCTTCAACCGCAAGTGGGATAACTTCTTTTTTTGAAGGGTGAACTATGACTGCAGAAACAATTTGGTGGTAATACGTTTCCGTACCGTTCCTATGCCGTTTAACCATGCAAGAATCGCAATGAATTTCTTTAGATGAAAAATGACAAAACCTTTCAAAACCAATATTTAAAATAGGTTCATATTTTGATGCTTCGATGCTAAAGCATTTTGGATTGTCACTAATCAGTTTTTCCGGCACTCCTCCTAGTTCCTCTAACATGGAAGTGAGAGCATTTAATGTCGTCTCCAGCTTGTTATCCCAAACCAAACGAACCGTTAGATAACGAGAAAAACCTAGAACCCCGGCGAAAAACCAAAGTGTTCTCTTCTTGCCGCAGTCAATAACATCTTTCAGTTTTCCCCAATCCAATAAAAGTGCCTCTCCGGGAGAATGAATAATCTCTCCTATAACTTTTATCCGACAGCGGCCTCTTTCTTTATCCGCATCGAGTTGATGTCTTTTGATAAAACGATAAAAAGATGATCTCGAAATCTTAAACGGAAGTTCCTCAAAAATTGTAATCAAATGCCATCCGGCCTCTCTTCTGTTTTTAATCCAATCGATATGCTCTAAAAGATTATTATCAGAATCGGATGCAGGGCCCCCTTCAAGACTCTCACTGTAATCAAAAAGTGCCTCAGGAGTTGGCGGAATCTCTCGTCCGTCAAAATAACCTGCTTTTAGGGCCTTCTCTTTTACCTTTCTAATACGAATTTTGCTCACATGATGATCCCGAGCGATTCTATTAAAGCTTTTCCCGTTTATGAGCAATTGAACAATTTTGCGATCCATCAAACACCTCTTGTTGAAACGATCCATAATTACCTCCATGGAATAGTTGAACTTAATATTCCATTATGGATGCTTTCTTAGGTGGTAACCTAAGGTGGGAATTGATACCCTAAAACTGGTAACGTTATGTTGGGACGTAACACTATACTGAGGGAATACAGTTTATTGTTGTAGAGTTAGAAAAATTTAGGAAGGGAATTGAAGAGATTTCCGGTGACCTTGAACGTTGGTGTTTTTCGATGAAAAACTCCGGTGATATGAATAAAGAAGAATATAAGAATTTCTTAAATAAAGGGGGAAAAATGAAAGTTGCGGCAAAACGCCTCTGGAACATTTCTCAAGATGAAGAGATGAGAGACCTTCTTGAGGCAAGAGAAAAACAAATAAGAGACCACATAAGCAGTGTGGAATATGCACGACAAGAAGGGAGAGAAGAGGAAAGAAGAGCACTTGCCTTGAAACTTCTTCAAGAAGGGGTTGATTTTAAATTTGTCAAAAAAACTACGGGACTTTCTGAAGAAGAAATAAGAGACGTTAAAAAACTTTAACGATTATCTTATTGTTAACTATGAGAACTCCGGACTCTCCGGTAAAGCTCTTAAGAGAAAAATAACGGGAGAGAGGTCGTTGTGAACACGATTCTCTATCGTTTCTCTTTGTTGTTTAATCAGAACCGATATGTTTTGAAATATCTCTTTTAATACTGCCGTTAGATGTGATTTGTTCTCGATACATTTATAGATAAAATCTATGGATTTTTGGTATTCTTCAAAACATTGTTGAAAATATTCCTCCCAAGGATTCAAGGATGAATCGGTGTCTACAAGGTCATCTAAAAGCTGAAAAACGATACCTATGGATCTACCAAGTCTAATTATATTTAAGGCCTGTCGGTAGGAAACACGATCACAAAGTAAGTAGCTTCCTATAAGGGCACATTGGATTAATCGGGCCGTCTTCAGTTCATAAATGTTGAAGATTTCATCTTTATGAAGTTCTGTCTTTTGGGAAAGGTCCTTAAATTGTCCAATGATTAGTCCTTTAGGCCCCAAGGTGTGAGAGAATATTTTGAAGATTGTCCGGCCTCTACAGTGATGGATTTCACCAAGAATCCTGTAACTGACATTAAGAAGGCCGTCTCCTGCCAATAGGGCCTTCCATTCATTAAACCTTCGGTGAACGGAAGGCCTACCTCTTCTTTCATCGCTGTTGTCCATACAAGGCAAGTCATCGTGAACGAGTGTATAGGCATGATGGCATTCTATGCTCGTTGCAAAGAGTCGGTGATTATCCGTAAAATAGTTGCAATCTAAGGCCAAGGCCCAAACCATTTTGGCCCGAAAGAGTTTTCCCGTGGGAAAAAGAACATAATCACAAGTCTCTCTTAGGTTTCCGGAAGGAATAAATCTTTCAAGGGCATTTCTTATGTCGGCCTCTATGTCTTGAACATTCATGTGGAGAAGAACGGCCTTAATTCAACAACGGATTCGATTCCTGTAATATTAAGAGAGGGAAACTGTGGAGTATAGGTCTTGGCAATATTTTTAGAAGCGACAAGTCGTTTATAACCGAGGTGTTTCATTTCTTTAAGTCTCATATCCGGTCTAATCACCGATCGTATCTCGCCTGTCAATCCCACTTCACCGAGAAAGACGATCCCTTCACCGACGGCCTTGCTGTAATAAGAACTTAGGATAGAGGAAACAATAGATAAATCAATTTCTCTTGAGGAGAGTTTCATACCTCCTATCACATTGAAATAAACGTCTTGAAAATTAAGGGGAATTTGGAGATATTTTTCCACAACGGCCACGAGAAGTTCCAACCTATTTTTGTCAAATCCTTGTGTCACTCGTTTTCCGCTTCCAAATTTGTTTTCAATAACAAGGGCCTGCAATTCAAGAAAGAGCACACGAGTTCCTTCAATAACACAACTCAGAGAGCGTCCAAAAGAGTTTCCGACATTCTCTTCAAGAAAATACTGTGAGGGATTTAACACTTCTTTAAGTCCTTCTTCTTTCATTTCAAAGATACCAATTTCATTGGTATTACCAAAACGATTTTTCATTGATCGAAGAAGCCTATAGTAACTGTGATTGTCTCCTTCAAAATAAATAACCGTATCAACCATGTGTTCAAGTATCTTTGGGCCGGCAATATTTCCCTCCTTTGTAATATGTCCTACAATAAAGCAGGTAATTCCCTCTGCCTTAATATAGTTCATAAGATGATAGGCAACTTCTCTAATTTGAGAAATTGTTCCCGGTACGGATTGAAGGTTCTTGGAACCCGTTGTTTGAATAGAATCTATGACGAGATATTTTGGCCTGATATTTTTTATCTCACCTAGGATATTCTCCCAAATTGTCTCATTGTAGAGGTAAAGATTATCTACCTTAATATTAAGTCTTTTGGCCCGAGAAGCAATTTGTTGTGTAGATTCTTCACCGCTAACATAGAGAATATTTTCGTTAGAATTGTGCTTGGCCAATTTACCCATGGCATCGATTAATAGCGTAGATTTACCGATGCCGGGTTCTCCTCCAATTAAAATAAGAGAGCCTTTGACAAGACCGCCTCCTAAGACTCGATCAAATTCGTAGATATGGGTTGAGGATCGAACATAGTTCTCTTCTCCGGTTTCATGAATCTTCTGTGATCTTCCGGGTTTTTTGTTCTCAACAAGGGCGTTTCTTGAAGGAAGGATATCTTCTTCAAATGTATTCCATTCCTTGCATTGAGGGCAGTTTCCCAACCATTTATGGGCCTGGTATCCACACTCCGTACAGTGAAAAATTTTTTTGTCTTTTGCCACAGATTAATCTTCATAACCCGAATTCGTATCTTTTCCAAACAATTTCAATGGATAAGAAAAATTTCACTATGCATTATAGTGGTTTTTACGGTTTGGAAGAAGACAACGCTAGGCCCCAACACCTCCCTGTTTCAAAAACGGCCGCTTTTTTTAGAGAATTTCCGTAATTTTGAGTCAATTTTCAAGAATTTAATGATTAACCAAAAAGACTTTTCACTTTATCGAAAAGTCCCTGTTTCATAGGATGGCAGGTATCTTGCCCGTCGAACTTTGCTAAATATTCAAAAAGTTCTCTTTGTTTCGAAGAAATTCCAATGGGTGTCTCAACATGAATTGTTAAAATTTGATCTCCGTATGTTCCCGCTCCAAGTCTCTCCATTCCTTTGCTTTTAAGACGCATTTTTTTTCCTGATTGGGTTCCCTCGGGAATGTTAACAGAGACCTTGCCTGTTAAGGTAGGAACTTCAATCTGCGCACCTAAAGCGGCCTGGGAAAAACTCACTGGAATAATGCAATGAACATCGGGGCCTTCTCTGTTGAAAATATCATGGGGCCTAACATGAATCTGTACATAGAGGTCTCCTTTGGGCCCGTTCATAGTTCCGGCATCGCCTTCGTTTATCAGTTTGAGTTGTTGACCGTGATCAATCCCTGCAGGAACTTTAACAGATAACTCGACATTTTTTTTGGTTCGACCGTGTCCGTGGCATTGTCCACAGGGAGCTGAGACCATTTGTCCTGAACCATGGCACTTGTGACAAGTTGAGGAAACGGTAAAGAAGCCCTGTTGCCTTCTCACTTCCCCATGGCCATGGCATACATTACAGTTAATGGGCCTCGCTCCGTCTTTTCCGCCGCTCCCGTGACAAGATCGGCATGTAGTATATTTTGTCAGAGAGATAGTTTTCTCTTTCCCAGCAGCGGCCTCTTCAAAAGAAACCTCTAAGGATGTTTGAAGGTCATCTCCGGGACTTCCTCCCGAACGCTTTCTTTGTCGAGAGCGCCGCCCTCCTCCCATAAAGTCACCAAAAATATCGCCAAAAATATCGCCAAGATCAGAGAAGTCATGGGTGCTACTGAATCCTCCTTGGCCGCTAACCCCGGCATGGCCGAATTGATCGTAGGTCTGCCTCTTTTGATCATTGAGAAGAATTTCTGCGGCCTCAGAGGCCTCTTTGAATTTTGCTTCGGCCTCTTTATCACTCGGATTTTTATCCGGGTGATATTGCATGGCCAATTTGCGATAGGCCTTCTTTATGTCATTTTTCGAGGAATTACGGTTAAGCCCTAAAACCTCGTAGTAATCCCTTTTGCTCATACTTCTTTGAAATCGGCATCCACAACACCTTCATCATCCTTTTTCTTCTTTGCTTGGGTCGAACCTTCCGCTTCTTGAGTGTTTTCGCTTTTTCCATGAATATTGGGGTCGGTTCCTTGAGGGCCGCCACCGTATGCTTGAGTGGCAATTTTGTGGGAAGCATTCTGAAGCCTTTCAATGGCCCCCTTGAGTTCATCAAGGTTTTCAGATAGAAGCTTGCTCTTTGATTCAGTGATGATAGATTCGAGTTCTTTTTTATCGTTTTCAGCAATTTTATCTCCCCCCTCTGTAAGCATTTTTTCGCAAGAGAGGAGGATGGCATCAAGGTTATTTCTTGTATCGACCACCTCCCTTCTCTTTTTATCACTTTCGCTATTGGACTCTGCCTCTTTAACCATTCTGTCGATTTCTTCCTTCGAAAGTCCCGATCCGGCCGTAATTTTAATTTCTTGGGATTTTCCCGTGGCCTTGTCGACGGCAGAAACATTGACAATGCCGTTGGCATCGATGTCAAAAGTAACCTCAACTTGAGGGACTCCTCTAGACGCAGGAGCAATATCCGTAAGGTCAAAACGACCTAATGTCTTATTGTCATTTGAAAACTCTCTCTCTCCCTGAAGAACATGAATAGAAACGGCTGGTTGATTGTCTTGGGCCGTGGAAAAGACTTGAGATTTTTTTGTAGGTATTGTCGTGTTTTTCTCAATGATTTTTGTCATCACTCCACCTAAAGTTTCAATACCCAAAGAGAGAGGGGTAACGTCAAGAAGGAGAACATCCTTTACATCTCCCGCTAATACGCCACCTTGAATAGCTGCACCTGCGGCCACAACTTCATCAGGATTCACCCCTTTTGACGGTTCTTTGCCAAAAATTTGCTTCACTTTTTCTTGAATGGCCGGAACTCGGGTGGAACCACCTACAAGGATAATCTCATGGATTTCATTTTTGTCTAAACCGGAATCTTGCAAACATGTATTGCATGGGCCGTTAAGGGCCTCAACATATTTTGCTATCAAGTTTTCAAATTTTGCTCTCGAAAGATTAATATTTAAATGTTTAGGGCCCCCAGCATCTGCCGTAATAAAAGGTAGGTTAATATCTGTCGTAGTAACATTTGAAAGTTCATGCTTTGCTTTTTCTGCGGCCTCTTTAAGTCGCTGAAGGGCCATCTGGTCTTGTTTTAAATCGATACCTTGATCTTTCTTAAATTCGTCGATAAGAAAATTTATGATCTCTTCGTCGAAATTTTCTCCTCCGAGAAAGGTATCGCCGTTGGTGGCCTTAACTTCAAATACACCGTCTCCCGTAATTTCCAGGATTGAAATATCAAAAGTTCCACCCCCGAGATCAAAAACAGCAATATTTTTATCCTGTTTATTATCAAGTCCGTAGGCCAATGCGGCCGCTGTGGGTTCGTTAATAATTCTTTTGACCTCGAGTCCAGCAATTTTTCCGGCGTCTTTTGTGGCCTGTCTTTGAGCATCGCTGAAATAAGCAGGAACGGTAATCACGGCCTCTGTGACTTCTGTACCTAAATAATTTTCAGCGCCCTTCTTAAGTTTTTGAAGAACTTTTGCAGCGATTTCTTGAGGAGACATATTTTTGCCGTCAATTTTTACCCAAGCATCACCGTTTTTGTTGGAAAAGATTTCAAACGGAGCAACATCTGCAAACCTTGCGGCCTCTTTTGTATCAAATTTGCGTCCGATAAGTCTCTTGATCCCGTAAAGAGTTTTTTTAGGATTGGTGACGGCCTGTCTTTTTGCAACTTGACCTACAAGCACCTTTTCATCTTTGCTTGAAAAAGCAATAACTGAGGGTGTCGTATTATGTCCCTCTTCGTTTGGTATAATCTTATATTTTCCATTTTCTAAAACAGAAACACAAGAATTTGTTGTTCCTAGGTCAATTCCTATAATTTTTCCCATTTTTAATTTTCTCCTTTTTTATTATTGTTTTTGACGATAACGACTTTTGAAGGGCGTATTAATCTTCCATTCAAAAGGTAACCCTTTTGATATTCGACAACAACTTCTCCATCTTCTTTACCTTCGGCCTCTTTATGACCTATGGCCTCGTGAAAATTAGGGTCGAACATCTTTCCTAAAGATTTGACAAGTTCAAGGCCATGCATTTTGAGAACATCAAGAAACTGTTTATTGACCATTTCCATACCTGCATAAATATTTTGTATCTTTTTGTCGTCATCGTTTTTGATTGTTTCAAGTCCTCTTTCTAAACTGTCGACAACTTCTAGAAATCCTTTGATCATCCTCTCCGTTCCATATTTCAAAAGATTCTCTCTTTCTCTCTCATGCCTCTTTCTTAAATTATCCATCTCAGCGGCCAAGTAATAGTATTTTTCTTTGTAATCCTCTTTTCCTTCCTCTTGAATGCTATTTTCTTCAGTAGTGCTATCCCCTTCTTCGGTAAGGTCTTCGCCTTCATTTTTGGTATTCTCTTCAGAGAGAGCTTCTTTGTTAGGCACTTCCTCTTGTTGGACGACCTCATGTTCCTGTGGATTATGCATATCTTTCTTCACCTTTTGTTAAATTCTTGATATCAATCAATAAGATGGGATTCTTTGAGATAATGTCAATATTGAGAAGTCAAAAGCTGCAATGAGTTGTTTTTTCTCGGAAATTTTTCTTGATAAAGAGGATCGAGAATCTTAGAACTAGGCCTTAAACTAGATAAAAGTTAGGAAAAATATATTGGAAAAGTTGCTGGATAAGCTGGATCGCGTCAAAAACCCTCTTACGAACAATCCCCTCACTGAGGAAAAAAGACATCTCGACCTCAAAAAAGAAGGGGATAACTACAAACTTACCTACCTTAGAGACGGCATCAATCTTGCCAACAAAAAAAAAATAGAAGATGATTTTTATCGTATATTTCAAGAACATGGAATAGGCGAAGAAAACGTGGTCCTCATGTCAAAGAGTTCGAGTATCAAGCGGTCTCAAGAAGAGGCCCCAAAAGAACAAAATGCCTCTTTGAACGTAGGTCACGGGCCTAATCCTAAGGTCAAAAGGAGAGTGGCCGATGTGAAAAAAGTTATTGCCGTGGCCTCAGGTAAGGGGGGAGTCGGTAAGTCCACCGTTGCTGTGAATCTGGCCTATGCTCTTGCCGAGAAAGGCAAAAACATAGGACTTCTCGATGGAGACATTTACGGCCCTTCTCTTCCCATAATGTTGGGCAAAAGAGATGCAAAACCCGTCGCAAATGAGCAAAAGAAAATCCTTCCAACTAAAGCGCACGGCCTAAGTTTTGTGAGCTTTGGGCAATTTGTAGACGAAAAAGAACCTGTAATTTGGAGAGGCCCTATGCTTGGAGGGGTCCTCAATCAGTTTCTCTTTGACGTTCAATGGGGAGAGCTCGATGTCCTTATTATTGATCTTCCTCCGGGCACGGGAGATATACAGCTTTCTATGGTTCAGCTCACGGAAATCGACGGCGTTATTATCGTTACGACCCCCCAAGAAGTGGCCCTTCTCGATTCTCTCAAAGGACTCAAAATGTTTGAACAAGTAGGGGTGAAAATTCTCGGCCTTGTGGAAAATATGAGCTTTTTTGTTTGTCATCATTGTGGTGAAAAACACTATCTTTTCGGTAAAGACGGTGGAAAAAATGCATCAAAGAACTCATCCTTAAACTTTTTAGGCCCCATTCCTATCGAAGAAGCAATTCAATGCTCCTCCGATGAGGGCAGGCCTTATATGAGCAATTCGAAATTTAAGGGTGAGGTCGTGTGGAAATCTTATATGGCCATTGCAGATAATATTGATAAAATTATATTTGAGCGCAAGGGATTTTTTAGAAGCATATTAAAATAATGGCCATCCTTGTTGAAAAATTAAAAAAGCTTTCTGTCTTAGGCCTATCCGGCAAGGTTAATGTTGTTCAAAAAGCGGATTCCAGATATATTGGTATTGTCTTCCTTCAAAAAGGCATTTTCGTTAATTGTTTTTATGGAGACGAACACGGTCTTAGGTCTTTATTTGATCTCGTTTTGACGGACTATAGTTTAAGGGAATATTTTTACTACATTGTTGAACCCGAAGTTCTCTTTGAAAAAGAATGTCGATTTCACGTAACATTTGATGAATTTTTAAAAATTCTAAAGAATCGCTCTCTTAGGCCTTGGGAAAAATTTAGGCCTCCGCCATCTCTTAAGCTCTCCGTTGTAAAAGAGTTTTCTTCAAAAACATCTCAAGTTTCCCCTTTAGAAAATTCTCTTTTAAAAACCATCACAAACTATAGTCGAGTAAGTGATATTTACAAAAACAGCAATATGTTAGACTCAATGGTCACAAGTTTACTTGTGTCTTTGAGGAAAAAAGGTGCCTTGAAGGTGCTGAAATAATAAGGAAAAATTATGAAATCGCAAAAACACAATGCCGGTGAATTACAAGAACTCTCCGTTAAGATTGAAAAAAATGTTGTCGACAGTCTGATCAAGATGTCTAATGGAAGCGGTATCTCCATTGATGATCTCGTGGTTATTGCTCTAAAGCGTTTTCGGGCAAGTCACAGTGATTACGAAGGCAAGGTCTTTAAGGTAGAATAGTATTTTTTTACGGCCCCCAGCTAAAGACGTAATTGATGTAAGTGGAATAAACTTTTCCGGAGAGGTCTTCGGCCAGAGGGGAATAATCTTGTGTATGTTTGTCGTGAAAATTTACGGCATGCATGAGAAATTCTAAATTAACATAGGACTCTTTTAGTTTAATAGGAAATTCAAGGCCGAATCCAAAAGAAAATCCTAGGGCGTTCCCCTTGTCGTCGGGAAGAGCACTTTGATCTCGAAACTTATTGGTGAGGGACCAATATTCCATTCGTCCAATAAAGTAGGGATGGGAATAAGTTATGGCCGTACTTAGGTCTGTAGTATCTATGTAGTACTTGTAAGCAAAATAACTTCTCAACATATCAACCTCAACGTATCCCAAGGGATCAACTAAGTAGGCGAAGACAGGGGACTCAATGAGAAAATAGTGTTCTGTATATTGAATCCCAATCCCGTAGGCCGACTGAAAATTTTTAAAGTAATAGATTCCAAATCCAAACCCCGGGGGGTTGTGCTTGTACAATAGCTCTCTGTTACCGTCAAACGAAGTGATTCCCAATCCCCAATAGATGGAGAAAAAACGTCCATACCTCCAAAATCTCTCGTCCTCTTGAATTTGAGCATCTTCAATATCTTCGCTGAAATCGGTAAAAATATCACCTCCGATATTGAGGTCGTCATCTAGACCGTCATCGATGGCATCTTGGGCCTGGCAAGAAAAGGATAAAAGAAAAAAAACGATAAGGGCCTTTTTCATAGGTAAAAATGCATTGCGCCAATAAAAAAAGTACTTCTTCCACCCACCGTTTCAACAACGAATTTTTCAAATTTACTGAAAGCAAACCCTGTTTCCATGGAAAAACCAATACTGTTGAGTCCCGTAAAGCTAAATTCCGTTCCCAAAGTCAAGTTGACTTGAAAGCTCCGGTGAGAATCTATAGAACCGGTGTTGTTTTGAATTTTCTTAGAAACAATTGCTCCGAGAAATGAAGAATAAAAATACAGTTGAGGCCCTTTAAGAAAATTGTGGTATACTTTAATGCCGGCACCTAATTTTCCTGTTTCTTCCGAAGAGTTAAGACCTATTAATGCGCCTAGAGCAAAAGATTGCGATTTTTGAAACTTAAAAGAAACGGCCGGAACATCAACTTTCAATTCATTGGAAATACCCAGTCCTAATCTACCGTGGCGATTGACGGCCCATGAAGAGAAGGCCGTAAAACAATAAAGTAAACAAAAGACTTTCATTACCAGCTTCAAATACTCTCTCCTCTAAAAATGGTACCAGAACCTCAATCTTTGACAACCTTGCAAAGTTTTTTTAATATAATTCCCATTAAGAAAGGAACTAACAAATTGGTCGATAATCATACTTATCTCAGTGAAAAAAATGCTCCTACCCTTATTGTGACCGTTATTATCGTCATTGTATCCCTATTTTCTTGGGGATATTGGAATCATTTTCTCCAACAAAGGTATAATACAGGTGCTAATAGCATCTACCAATTTGAACTCAACGATTTTGCCTCTCTTAAAAGAAAAAAAGAGGATTTTGCTATCTTTTTGCGTTCTTTTGAAGACCTCTATGCTCGATATAAAAATCATGGGAGAGTCGTGGCCTTAGGATTAGAAATTTCCGACTATCTACGCTCCATTGAAAAAAATGATGAGGCAGTAAATGTTCTTAAAACAATTGAGAAAAACGGCCTTGAAAAACTGCAGCATTATATGGTTAATACTCGGATGGCCGCTCTGCAAGAGGCAAAAGGGCTCACGAATGAGGCCATCGCCTCTCTTGAAGAATTGATAGAATCTTCAGTTCTTTTCTTAGAAGAAAAAATTTACTTAGACTTGGGTCGTTTATACCTCAACATAAACCGGAAGGAAAAGGCCTCGATGTATTTTCAATACGTTATCGACAAGGGGAAAGATAACGACATTCTCAAGACGGCCAAAATTTTTCTCAGTGAAATGAATTGAACTACCCCTCCCTAAAGGGAGAAGATTCTTGCTTCACCGACAATCGCCTAGAACACAAGTTTCTAGGTCTTACATCGTCTCCACGAGCTTCACATCCCGTAGTCCCTACGGTAGGTCGATTTTTGTTTCGACAAATCCAATATATTATGATATTCTTCAAAAGACAATATTTTTTTTTCTCGCCGAAGGGCGTGGCCTCACATCCTCTCCCTGAAGGAAGAGGTTTTAGGGCCACACTTGAGATAAAGTAATGTGTAAAAAATTGTTTTCTCTCATTATTTCGGTCTTTCTTTTGCCTTCCTGTTCTCAACTGAAAAAGATAGGTATTCAGGGCGTTAAGAAACAGCAAAGCGCTTTTCGTGTTGCTTGGTCAAAAAATCTGGATACGCAATCAAATACCGGCAATTTACCCATCGCCCTCAATGCTCCTCTCATTCATAAAAATCTTCTGTATATCGGAGATAATGCCGGTTACATGAGGGCCTATAATCTTGAAAACGGAAGGGAAGTGTGGAGTCAAAAAGAAAAAACCTTCTATCATACAAGGCCTATAATTTCCGGAAGAATCCTTCTTTACGGAGATGCCGATGGAAGGGTTTATGCTCGAGATCGCCTTACCGGTCGACTCAAATATTCCATAGATTTGGGGGCGTCTGTGGAATCCCAGGCACTTGTTTATAAAGGGAGGGCCTTTTTTCACACGAGAAATCACCAATTGTTTGCTCTCGACCTCGAAACAGGTAAGATTTTGTGGTCTTACAAACGGAGCGTTTCCCAGATAATAACGCTTCAAGGTGCCTCACGGCCTCTTGTTTATGAAGGAAAGCTTTTTGTCGGCCTTGCGGATGGAACTCTATGTGCTTTTTCTCTAGAAGAGGGAATGCTTCTCTGGGAAAGAAAAATATCTGAAGGGGAAAAATTTCTTGATGTAGACATGAATCCGGTTATTTTTAACGGCCGTCTTTATGTCGGCACTATCTCAGGTAATCTCCATGTTTTCAACGGGAGTACCGGACAACTTCTTAAGGTTATTCCGGAAAAAGTTCACCATTCTCCAAAAGTGATTGACGGCCGTTTAATCTATTCAACGGATAAGGGAGAGCTAGTGGCCTTGAACCAATCGGAAGAAGAAGTGGCAAGGATTCAAATCGCGCCGAATGTTCCTCTTGGCACCATTGCTCTTTGGAAAGATGCATTGCTTGTTTCTTCTATCAAAGGAGATATTTATCTTTTAGACAAAACAACCTACAGTCTTCTAGAAAAAATTTCTTTGGGAGGACATGCCTACTCAGCTTTTTTTTGGCCGATCCAAGTGGAAAAAGACACCATGGCCGTTTTCTCTTCGAGAAATCGCCTCTATGTTTATCGAGCATTTGGACAGGAACTCAACAAATAATGCCCCAGAAAAACTAAAATGGGTGATGCACTTATTAGTTGAATTCAGGATCGTTGAAATGTAAAAAACTGCCGGACTTTTTACAGGAGGATAAGATTTAAATTCTTTGAAAACTAACGTGACAAGAATCGGATAAGGTCGTTAACATCCACATTGGAGGGAATATAGACATCCACAAGGCCGTTATCTTGGAGAAATGTCCACAGAGATGCGTCATTATCGGTGATAATAAAACGGTTGACGGCATTGAGATTGGTGAAGGTATCTTTGCTCTCCAATGCCGCCAATAGGAACCTAAGGCCCCTTGCAAACATTTCATCGTTGTCAACGCTCCAAGAGCGAATCACTAGGCCTGAAAAATGAAAAGTCTCCCTCAAGGTGCGTTCAACTTTGTCAAGAAGTCCATCATATCCTCCATTAATAGCAATACTGATGGAGTCCATCAAAAATTCTCTTGCCGTTTCGGACGAAATCATAAGAGTAAGGCGATTATCTTTGGGAAGTGTCCACGTTTTTTGTTTCCTCTTCGTAATCCACAATCGGTCAACCGATCCTAAATCCGGGATGAACCGATCGTTTTTCAAGGTAAACCAGAGATTTTCTAGGCCCTTTCTGTAGTCGCTATCACTCACATTAAAGCGAGAGTGATTTTGTATGGACGGCCCTCTATAGTTATATAATTGTAATTGTGCAAAAACTTTGCTTTCCAATTCGTCAAGAGGAGTCAGGGCCAATTCCATAAGAAGGGCGAGCGTTCTCGCCAAAGTGTTCGCAGGAATATAGAGGGCCGTGCGACCGTCGTGGTAAGAACTTGTCCAAGAGTGTTCAGCATCCGTAATAAAGATATAATGGATATTTTCAAAGTTCACAGAGAGATCATTCGTTTGAAGAACCTCTTTGAATGTCTCCAATGCCGATAGAAAGAGCTCATCGTCAATTCCCGATTTTTTAGGCCTCCGGAGTTCCTGTTGATATTGGTATTTGTCCTCTAAAATTTTTTGTATTTCCCATTGACGTTGGATAATAGAAGATTTTGTAGTGAGGATGGGTATCAGTGATTCCTTGAGAAGGATCGTTGCCGGAATATCGAGATTGTAGCTATTATTGGTATAGGGAGCGAGAAACAGTCCGACACTCTCTCCGTCTATTATGGTAATTATATGGATATTCTCAAAACTCATAGGGAGATCGCCTGTTTGAAGAACTTCCTTGAATTTTTTCAGTGCCAACACAAAAGTTTCATCGTCAATTCCGGATTTTTTAGGAGTCGATAGACTTGGGTGATACAGGTATTTGTCTTCTAAGATTTTTTTTATCTCCCGTCGGAGTCGGGGAAGAGTGAACTTTTCCGTTAGGAGAGGTATCAATGATTCCATGGGAGTTGTTACGGGAATACTGAGATCATAGAGATTATCGGTATAAGGAGTCGAAGATATATCCATACTCTCTCTGTCCGTCATGGTAATCGAATAGATATTTTCAAAACTCAGAGGAAGCTCATTTATCTGAAGAACCTTCCTGAATTTTTCCAGTGCCGACACAAAGGTTTCATCGTCAATTCCTGATTTTTTAAGTTCTAAAGAACTCTGTGGGTATTTGTATTTTTTCTCTAAATTTTTTTGTATTTCCTGTTGAAGTTGAGGAATAGAAAATTTTTCGGTGAGAATAGGTATCAGAGATTCCATGGGGGTTGTTACGGGAATATCGAGGTTATAATTATTGTAGCGGGAGTAGGAGTCGGGCAATATGCTCACAGTGTCTCCGTCCGTTATAGTAATCATGCGAATTATTCCAAAATCGGGAACCAATTCTGCAGTTTCCAATGCTCTTTTAAATCCTTGAAATGCTTTGATGAGTTCGAGAGCGCCGATACCATTGGAAATTTGAATGTAGGATGATCTGTAACCATAGTAGTCTTTCAATAATTTTCCAATCTTCCATCGAAGAAGACGGAAAGAAAGAGAAGGGATGAGAAGGTCTACCGGAATATCAAAAGGAACTTCGGCCTTTACAACGTTTCTTAGATAAACGTTAGTAAACAAGAGTTGAATTTCTTTTTTATCTGTATTGGTAAAAAGGATTTCTCTAACTCTTTCAAAACTCGGAACAAACTCTGCCTTTTCCAAGGCATATTTCAAACTTCTTAATCCTTGTTCAAATTGTTCATTATCAACATCGGAAGCTGCCGTGAAAGTACCGTTGAAGCTGTAATTTTCTTTTAATATTTGCTTAACTTCGAGGATAAGGTCGATAAAAGCAAATCTTGAGGCGATATGGGGAATAAATAATTTTGTAGGTGTATCTGCGGGAATGGCAAGACTCACTTCTCCGACCGAAGAGAGGGCGGCCTGAGCATTTTTTTCACCGGTAAAATAAAAATAATGAACATCTTTAAAACTCGGAAACTCCGGTTCATGTAAAACGTCTTTGAATCTTTCCAAGGTGTCTTTGCTAACGAGTGCATTGTCTACACTGTAAATTCTTGATCCTCTGTAATGGTGTCGATCTTTAAGAATAGAGAAAACTTCCGATTGTAAGCTATTGTAGGATTGGGCGACTGAAGAAGTCGCAAAGAGAAAAAGTGCCAAAAGATAAAACGGATACATACCTGAGATACTATAATACATAAAGTGTCCAAAAATCTCGCAAAAAGAGCAACCTATCTTTTGAAAAATATTCTACTCGTTTTTCCCGACTTAAACAAATGTAAATAAAAAGATTTTAGAGGAAATAAAAACGCTTATCTATACGGATTGTGTACGAATCGCCCCCCTCATTTTTGCAGAAACTTATCGCCCCGATGTTAATAATTAAGAATTAAACAACTTTGATTATCGAGATTTCCCCGAGAGTTGGAAATCTTAAAAATATCGCAGATTTTATCCTCGTAACTTTTACCGTCTCTTCCGATAACGGCCTTAAGTTCTCTGGCCTCAATTCTACCGTAGGCACCGTCACTCATAAGAAGATAAGTATCTTCTTCTAAAATTCTATATTCCCGAATTGTGAAATTGAGTTCTTCAAAGAGTCCAAGGCCACTTAAAGGGGCCGTTGCCGGAGTCCCTAAAGTTTCTTGTGGAGAAAAGGCCTCTAGGATATCCGGTTCAATCAATGTTTTTAATCGTCCTTTTCTATAAATGTAGGCCACACAGTTTCCTATTCCAACAAGAGTCATAGTGTGTTCGTTTTGGCACACGGCCACGACAGAACCTCCCCCCATTTCGTCTTGAGTTTTTTTCCCTTCATTTTCTTTTTTTATAGCAACATGTGCCTGATACATGGCATTTACGAGTGCGTTTCCCTCAAGGGAATATCTTTGAGCATAGAAGAAAGGAAGAGTAGAATCAGGGTCTCCGCTGAATGTTGTATATGCTGTTTTTATCGCAGTCTTAATTAAATTTGCGGCCTTATCTCCAACGTGAGATCCACCAATCCCATCTACGAGGATAAAGAGATGATGTTTGAGGTCTATCTCGATGGCATCTTCATTAACTTGAAGATAGGGGCCCTGGTTCGTATTGACACTAAAATTTTTCAGTAAGGCCATGTCTTTTATGTCAACTATTCACGGATTAAACCCTATGCAAGTAATAATATTTGTATAACAGATGAAACAATGCTTGTCAAAATAAACTTTTTCAAGGGCCGAAATCCCGTAGGGCATTTTACTCAACCTTTTCTTGCCGCAATTCTTCCTACTGGAGAGTCCGGAGTTCTCCATGAAATTAAGCAAAGCATCCACCTACGTATATTGCTTGGTCCTCTCTCTTCTCGCAGATTCTATTTTCCACTCAAACTTGAAGAAATTCATTTAAGAGAAAACAAAATTTGAATAAAGTAAAATTGTAACGATTATCTTATTTGTTAACTATGAGAACTCCAGACTCTCAAGTTAATGACTTAATACTTTTTATTTTGCAAATAATCTTCTTCAGGCCTTTGTAAACATTGAGCCAAGCAGTATCTTTATTTTCAAATATATTTATCATCTAACCATCCACATGGAGATAATATAATTGGAATAACAGGTATTAGCTTTTGAGAGAGTAACGTTAGTGCTTCTTCTTTTTCTCTTTTGCAGTTTTGCGATTTTAGGAAATTAGCTGAAATAAACAAACAGATAACATCTGCATTCTTAAGATTATTTTGGATAGAAATATCTAAATTATCTCCCGGAGAAAGTTCCCTATCACACCAAACTTCAACTCCTTCATTGTCTTTTAATGGAATAATATGATTTTGAAATTCATCAATAAAACTTTCATCTTCATAAGCATAGCTGATAAACAATTTTAATTTTTCATCAAATTTCATTCCCTCAATCCTTCATTTTGTGAAATATCCCATAAACGCTTTACGGCCTCTGCCATAACTTCCCCCTTCTCTTGTAGTCTTTTATATTCTACCCGATCCATCTTGCCCGAATTTTTCAGGAGATAAGACCAGGCCTCACGTTGCCCGTGTATATCCTTAACTTTTTGTCTCTTAAATTTCGTCAGTTCAACAATCACAAAACACATCCCCCGAGTCAGTATTAAATCCGGTGCAGTCGTTCTCCTGATATTGCAAACGTGGTAATACTCATCTTTAAGGGACTCAAATTCTTTCAGGTTTGCCGTCATGAAGACTAATGAGTAAATCGGTGCTAGAACTTTATAAGTTTCTCCCGACCTTAACTGTTCCGAATAAGGCCTACTTGAATATGCTAAAAGGCGATCGGCAAAATGAGCGTAGTCTGGATTTCAACATGGGCGATCTCAGATTTCTTTAACTAGGCAGTAAATCGAAGAACATACTTTTATTGAGATATTCATCTTTAAGTCGAATATAAGTTTTGTAATGATTACCGTAAAGTTGTATTTCATCTTCCCTCAACTCTCTAACGGCCTTGGCCGGCGTTCCTCTAATCATGGAATAAGGAGGATATTTTTTACCCGGAGGAACGACTGAGCCTGCCGACACCACACTATTATTGGAGATAATAGCACCATCAAGAATAACTGAACCTATGCCGATAAGGCAATGATCCTCTACCGTACAAGCATGAAGAACGGCCTTGTGTCCTACACTCACATAGTCTCCTATGGTGAGGGGAAGGTTACTGTCTACATGAAGCATGGTAAGGTCTTGTATATTTGTTCCAATGCCCACAACAATTTTTTCCATATCTCCTCTAGCTACAACCCCAAACCATAGATTCGCATCATCCTTAAGTTCCACATTCCCTATAAGGTCACAGGAAGAGGCGACAAAACATCTATTTCCACATTTTGGTGTCAGACCTTTATAAGCATAAAGAGGCATAGTAACTACTTTTTCATCCAAGGCAAGTGAGAAACATACAATGCCAAATCTTTAATGTCTTGAATTGAAAGATTTTTTATAAAGGGGAACATGGTTTTGTTTATTCTCCTTCCCTGTTGCATATTCACGACCTGTTCTTCAATATACCAATTGTACTGTCCCCCAATGGCCGGAGCATTTTGAGATTTCTTCCCGGCACCTGATTTTCTATGGCACACAATGCATTTCAAGTAGAGATCATGTCCTCTCTGTAACTCAGGGGAATCCAACAGGACAAGAGGGGTAGTATCCTCAACAATTTCTTCAACAATTTTTGGGTTTAACATCTCAAAACGTTTTTCTTCCAGTAGAGCAATTTCTTCTAGGTGTTCTTTAAACATTTTTTCTGCTTCTTCATAGACAAAACGAGATTGCAAAACTGTAAAGCTTTTAAACTCCCTAAGATTCAAAATTATAGAGAGACCTACAAGAAAACCACCTAAAATGATTACTCGTATCAAATAAAGTCCCTCCTAGAGTTTTGAAAGTTCGTAAAAAAGTTCATCGACAGATGTTACTTTTCTAACAAGAGCAAAATCTTCTTCTCTAAGAAATTTTTCTTCTATCATGTAAATTAAGTGGTCCAATAGATGATTGAAGAGGCCCTTGTAATTCAAAAGAAATAAAGGTTTTTGATGATATTTTAGCTTTGCCCATGTTAGTGTTTCAAAAAATTCATCGAGCGTTCCTATCCCTCCGGGCAAAGTGACAAAAACATCCGCAAGGTCGTACATTTTTTGCTTTCTTTCATGAAGACTATGAACCACTTCCAATGTTGTAAGGCCTGTATGGGCCATTTCGTGTTTCACAAGCTTTTCCGTAATAACACCATAGGCCTTACCTCCTTGTTTAAGAATTGCATCGGCAATAGAACCCATAAGCCCGACGGAAGCACCTCCATAAACTAAATCCCAAGATGATTTGGCCATAGCTTTCGCAACGAGTTCTCCCAATAGAAGGTATTCCTTATCTACATCCTGTGAACCACAAAAAATGCAAAGTTTTCTACTCATTAATATACCTCAATATACCTCGGGAGAGACAACAACATCTACAAGTTGGGTTTCGTTTTCTTGAAATTGAAAAAAACCTTGATCTCCAATGGGAATAACTATCTTTTTTTCTTTGAGAGATTTGACTCTTATACCTGTACCAGATAAAACTTCTACATTAATTTCAATACGCTCGCTTGGCCCATGTTCAGAAAAATCATCGAAAAAATTGGCCATAATTTCAATGCTAGGGCCGTCTCTAAGAGCTAGATGAAGTTTCTCCCCCTTAAAGGCCGCTCTTTTCGCATGAAGTTCACTTACAAGGTCAAGTCCTTTATCCAGTCCTTTTCTGTGGGTAATGTACATATTTAAAATAATTCCTGAGTAAACCTCTCCAAAAGGACAACACAAAAGAAGAAGAATTGCCACCTTTTTCATTAATTTGAAGCCATCCTTAATCTTAAAAGATTTTATAACATAAAATTGTTGTATGGAATAGGTGAGAATTTCAAAACAACGCATTAAAAAAATGAATCCTGGGCCGTGTTGCTAAGATATTTGGCCCTTTTCCTTGCCCTTTCTAAGGCCTGACTCATCATGTTTTTAAGACCTAGTTTTCTAAATTCTTCCAAGGCCTCATGAGTGATACCCTTTTTTGAGGTAACAAGCTTTCTCAGATGATCAAATGAATGAAAGGAATTTTCCATAAACTTTGCTGAGCCAAAAAATGTGTGCACAATAATCTCTCGGCCAATCGTGGGATCGATACCCTGTTTTTCAAGATAATCTTGCATTAAATTGGCCCACTCAAAGAGAAGGGCCGGGCCTGAGCCGCTTACAGGGGTAATATCGTCAATATTCTCCTCTTTTGGCATTACAAAAATTTTGGAGATGGACCTTAAAAGATCCAAAAGATAGGATTCGTGTTCGGAAATAACATTGCTACTTGAAGTAACAAGTCCCACTCCATGGCCCACACAAAAAGGGAGATTGGGCATTAAACGAATCATCGAGGGTATATTGAATGTCTTTTGAATAACAAGCAAAGGTACTCCTGCCAAAATTGAGATTATCGTTTGTCTCTCGTGTAAAGGACCAAGTCCCCGAGCAAGAACTTGTAAATGCTGAGGCTTTAGACCGAGAAAAATGAAATCGAAAGAACCCATTTCTCCAATATCCGTCAAAACTTCACCTTCTACTTGTTTTGCAAGCTCTCTGGCCCGAGTTTGAGAGGGAGTATAGGTTGAAACGGTCAATGTATTATCGGCCCTTTTCATGGGAACAAGCAATGCCTGAGACATGTTGCCACAACCTAAAACGGCCATTTTCATTTGTTTACAAGCAGCATCACCGTTAAAAATAACAAATCGATACTTCTATTGCAAGGGAATAGGGTATAAAGTGTTTTAGTACAAAAAAATTGAATAATAAAGATGACGAAAAAAGAACAAAGAGTAAAAGGAATAATCGATATTCAATGCTTTATTTTGGCCGCCGGTTCTCATCGATATGTCGGGATCCCTTGTAGTTTATGGACGTTTTCAAATGGAAAAAGCATACTGGACTGGCAGATAAATTCCTTGTATCTGGCCTATCCGGAATCTCGTGTAACCGTTGTCATCGGTTATCACTATGAAGACATTGTTCGGAAATATCCACATCTGAATTTCTATCATGTATTGAATTGGGAAACAGGAAACGCATTGCAATCGTTTTTACAGATTCCTTTTGAGTTGGACATACCTGTTATGACCGTATATGGAGATACCGTCTTTCACCCTGAAACGATAGAGGAGTTCTCTCGAGTCGAGTCGGATGTAACGGTTGGGATTGACAGCAATTGGCACTTGCGTTTTAAAGGACGATCACAGATAGATATTAATCAGGCCGAAACTTTAAATGTCGATCCATTTGGCCTAGTTGAATATACCGGTCTAATAAAATTCTCTGTGAAAGCAATGCGCTTTATTACTTCAAACAAACATAAGAATAGCGGACACAGTTTTTTGAACCTGATAGAGATTCTTAAAGACGCCAATTTTAACATCAAATATTTTAACGCCTGTGGTCGGTGGGCCGAAATGAATGAACCCAATGATTTGGTTCGTTTTATACTCGGAACAAAAGCAGAAACTTTAAAACGTATCAGACCGTTGGTAAAACACAGTGTAATTTGCGATCAATTTATTTGCCAATGGCATCGTTGGGAAAGCAATAAAAACAAGGAACTCACCTCAATTCGTCGAAAATTTGGAGATACCTCTCTAATTGTTCGTAGCAGTTCAATAGGAGAAGACGATTGGCAAACAACCGGTGCAGGTACCTTTAAAAGTATATTGGATGTCAACGGTTGTGATTCGACGGCCGTTGCCAAAGCTATTGATGATGTTTTTGTATCCTATGATCTTTGCGTTGCAAACGGCCAAGTTCTCATCCAGCCGTTTGTTGGTAACACGGTTATATCCGGTGTTGTTTTTACTTGCGATTTAACGACCGGTGCACCTTATTACATTATAAATTATGACAATCGATTAGGCAGTACTGAGGCCGTTACATCCGGCAATTACAATGATTTGAAAACTACTGTTGTCGTTCGCACACATCACGATGTTCTACGGAAAATTGACGCACGCCTTTTGAAAGTTATCAAAGCTGTAAGAGAGTTGCAGGATGTGTTGGGGTACAACAAACTTGATATCGAGTTTGCAATGGATGCGTCAGACCAAGTGTATACCTTCCAAGTTCGTCCAATTGTTGTCGATCATGCCCATTATAAAATGGATGAAAAAATCTTAACCCATTATCTTAAGAATGCACAAGATAATTTCAGAAGATGGCAGTGTCCCGCCCCTCATATTCTGGGAGCTTATACGTTGTTTTCGAATATGACTGATTGGAACCCTGCCGAAATCATTGGTACACGGCCAAACTCACTGGCAATAAGTCTTTATCGACATGTCATTACCGATGAAATATGGGCACTTCAGCGCACTGAATTTGGATATCGAGATACTAGGCCGTCACCGCTTGTCCATAGTTTTTGCGGGCAACCTTACGTTGATTGCCGAGTTAGTTTAAATTCCTTTATTCCCGGTGATTTGCCCGAGGACACAGCAGAGCGTCTTGTCACTGCCTATTTGAATATCTTAAGAGATAACTCGCACCTGCATGATAAAATGGAAATGAATGTTGCCTTGACGATTTGGACTCCAACCTTCAAACGTGATGTTGCTAAACGGTTTCAAAACCAAGATATTAATAATAGAGATATTGATTTACTTGAAGCTTCTTTGAAAAAATTGACTGTGGGTATCTTTGATCGCTTCAAATCGGATTTAAAACCTCTCAAAACACTAGAAAGTCGCTTTCAACAAATAAAAATGCAAGACCTTTCTGCCATCGAAAAAATTTATCTCTTAATTGAAGATTGTAAGAAATATGGAACTCTAAGCTTTGCTCATGCGGCGAGGGCCGGGTTTGCGGCCGTTACATTCCTTAAGTGTCTTGTTGAAGACAATATTCTTTCTAAGGAGCGAATGTTGCAGTTCCAATGTGGTATTAATACCGTTGTTGGTGAGTTTCGATATGATATCGGTTGTACCGATATCCCTATTGACATATTGATCGAAAAATACGGACATTTACGACCGGGAACTTATGATGTCAACCAAAAGTCCTATTGGGAAAACCCCGATTTTTATTTTCATCGGGGAAAAAAATTAAAACAAAAACATAACAAGACACGTTCCGATTTTAAATTTTCCGATAATGAATTGGCCAAAATGCAAGCTGTACTAGACGTACTACCCTCAAAAATTTTTGCCAACGAATTTGTGAACTATTTAGGTCAAGCTATTGAGGCCAGGGAAAAAAGTAAATTTATTTTTACCCGCAACTTAGGCCTGGCCCTTGATACACTTTTAAAATACGGTACTGATGAAATGTGTCTGACCCGTGAAGAAGTAGGATATATGAAATGGTCTGATATTGATGACCTTAGAACAGGTCAGAGTGATCGGGAGATCGTCAAATCACTTATTGATATACGGATGCAAGATAACCAACAACATCGATTTGTGAAACTACCGGCCTTTATTAAATCAGAGGATGATTTCTTTTGTTTTGAAAAAGAGAGTGCGATTCCAAATTTTATTACCTATAAAAGTATCATTGGGGACGTCGTTTTTATTGAAGAAGAAATGCAAACCAATCTAAATGGAAAAATTATTCTTATTCCTAATGCTGATCCTGGTTATGATTGGTTATTTACACGCAATATTGCCGGTCTTATCACAAGGTACGGGGGAGCAAACTCGCATATGGCGATCAGATGTGCAGAAATCGGATTGCCGGCCGCAATTGGGGTAGGAGACAAGATTTATGAAAATATTGAGGAAGGACGTGTTTTGCTTGATTGTTTGAAAGGTAGGGTTGAACGTGTTTAAAAAACGGGTTGGCATTACACAGAAGATTATGAAGCATCCTCATTATAACGAAGTACTTGATTGTTTGGATACCCGCTGGATCGATTTATTGGTAGATCTAAATTTTCAACCTATTCCTCTGCCCAATATTGATCCAAGATATGTTGATGCACAACTTTCATCTTTGGCATTAAACGGAATTATTCTAAGTGGCGGAAATACAATTTCCTCAATCGAAACTCCGGATGATAACTCTAATGGACTTAGCTTCAAAAGAGATGAGTATGAACATCGACTTCTGGAGTACGCAACAAAAACCGATATTCCTCTATTCGGCGTTTGTCGTGGTATGCAAATGATCAATCTTTTTTATGGAGGAAACGTAAAAAGAATTAGCGGCCATGCAGGAAACGGAGACCACAGGATTATACCTATTGATGCCGATTCATCCGATGAATTACCTAAAACTGTCAATAGTTATCACAATTTCGGGATTCCCCACAAAGAACTTGCTCGGCCTTTGCAGGCCCTCGCTTGTGACGAAGATGGGTGCGTCGAGGTATTTCGACACAAAGCTCATCGAGTGAGTGCGATTATGTGGCACCCGGAACGTGAAACTCCCTTTAAACAAAAAGATATTAATTTACTCAAAAAGATGTTTGATAAATGATAAGTTGTATTATCTTGGCCGCGGGAGTAGGTTTGCGCTTGCGCCCTATAACCGATGATAAACCAAAATGTCTTGTACCATTGCTAGGAAAACCCCTCTTGCACTATCAGATCAAGATTCTAGAAGAGGCCAAGATTTCTCCTATTGCGATTGTAACGGGATATTTGGCCGAACAAATTAAAGAACTTGGGCATCCAACGTATCATAATCCCCTATACGATCGTACTAATATGGTGGAAAGTTTGTTTGCGGCCCGTAATTTTATGAGCGAAGCTTCCGGCGACCTCGTTATTTCCTATGGCGACATTGTATATCAGAAAGACAATCTTGCGGCCGTTTTAAATAAAGAAGGTGACATTGTCGTTATGGTCGATCATGGTTGGTACAATTTATGGGCCCTCCGCAATGAGAACCCACTCAACGATGCAGAAACACTCAAAATAGACCACAACGGCCTTATTACGGAACTTGGTCAAAAACCGATATCTTATAACGATATTAACGGGCAATATACCGGACTGCTAAAAATTTCATCCCGTAAGATTAATGATTTTATTCAATTTTATGATTCTCTTGAAACTACAAAGAGCTATGGGGGACGCCTTTTCAATCAAATGTATTTAACAACTTTTCTTCAGCTTCTCATAGATAATAAGTGGCATGTAAAGGCCGCTTCCGTGAAGCATGGTTGGCTTGAAGTTGATACCGTTGAAGATTTAAAACTTTATGAACAACTTGCAAAAGATCAAGATTTAAACGTGTTGTGGAATCGGCATGTATAGTTTTTTAGATATATTCAAAAGAATCTCAAATGTCATAGATTTTATGAGTCTATCCAAAGAAAAGCGTCACTTCACCTTTTACAGTGAAGGTGCAAACTACTGGCCTCATTTGGAAGGGGCCGTCCGGGAATTATTATGTGAAAATCGTGTGCACGTTTGCTATATCAGTTCGTCACCTGACGATCCCGGTCTAACAATTGAAAATAATAATTATCACACATTTTATGTTGGAAACGGTTTTATCAGAGATTGGCTATTTCAAAATATTAAAACAAACTACATGATTATGACAATGCCCGATCTTCATCGATATCAGGTTAAGCGCTCTCGACACCCGGTTCACTATATTTATGTGCAACATTCTTTAGTTAGCTTGCATATGATCTACCGCACAGGCGCATTTGACTACTATGATACAATCTGTTGTGCTGGCCAACACCATGTGCAGGAAGTGCGTGCAATGGAGCAAAGATATAATCTTCCTCCAAAACGTATTTTTAAACATGGTTATTCACGTTTGGATTCTCTTATTCGAACAGCACAACAGTATTCTTCAAAAAAAGAGACTATAGAGGGAGATAAAAAGCATATTTTAATTGCACCTTCGTGGGGACCGAAGGGGACTATTGAGTCCGGTCTTGCCAAATCTTTGATCGGAGAACTCCTCACGCTTGGCCATTTTGTTATACTTCGCCCCCATCCGCAAACTCTGAAGTTTACTCGATTTAAGGTCGCAGACGTTGTTAAACTTTATCGGCACAACTCTCGCTTTGTATTTGAAGAAAGTGTTATTGAACAAGACGGATTGCATCAATCCGATATTATGATTAGCGACTGGTCGGGCGTTGCATTGGAGTATGCTTTTTCCTTACATAAACCGGTGATATTTTGTGACGTTCCCAAGAAAATTAACAATCCCTGTTATACGGACATTGACCTTATACCCATTGAAGTTTCGATACGTGAAACAATCGGTGTAATTTGGAATGGACGAGAGAAAATTTCAAATTGTTTGGAAAGATGTGATGCCGTAAGACAAAACCTCACTCAAAAACTGACAGATCGGTATGTTTTTAACCGAGGTATATCAGACCAAAAGTTTGTTGAATTCAGCTCTTCTTGTACTCGTGAGTCCGTAGTTCTCTCATAATGTCCCACAAGATATTTTTCACCATCTTGTTTGATTGAAATTAAATATTTTTTGTTTTCCCTGAGGAAAAAGACTACCCGGTTAAGAAAATATCTTCTTGCTCTTCAAAATCCGTTTTTTTGTGAATGAATTTCTTCAACCTTTTGTGAAATATCCCATAAACGCTTTACGGCCTCTGCCATAACTTCCTCCTTTAAGAATTTTTAAAAGCATTTTTGAGATTTTCAATTTCTTTTTTTGAAAGGCCTGTAAACTCGCAAATATCTTTGAAATCAAGACCTTTAGCGAGCATCTTCAAGGCCGTTTCCTTCACCCCTTCTTCTCGCCCTTTCTCCAGTCCCTTCTTCAGTCCCTTCTTCAGTCCCTCCATATGAACAGTCTCTTCTCTGCTGGCCCGATCCATTCTCTCTCGCTCTTGGACTCTAAGCAATTCTCTTAATCCTTCATTTTGTGAAATATCCCATAAACGCTTTACGGCCTCTGCCATAACCTCCCCCTTCTCTTGTAGTCTTTTATATTCTACCCGATCCATCTTGCCCGAATTTTTCAGGAGATAAGACCAGGCCTCACGTTGCCCGTGTACATCCTTAACTTTTTGTCTCTTAAATTTCATCAGTTCAACAATCACAAAACACATCCCCCGAGTTAGTATCAAATCAGGTTTAGTCGTTCGCCTAATATTGCAAACGTGGTAATACTCATCTTCAAGGGACTCAAATTCTTTCAGGTTTGCCGTCATGAAGACTAATGAGTAAACCGGTGCTAGAACTTTATAAGTTTCTCCCGATCTTAACTGTTCCGAATAAAGTCTACTTGAATATGCTAAAAGACGATCGGCAAAATGAGTTTCGGGCGTAGTCTGGATTTCAACATGGGCGATCTCAGATTTATCATCTGCTTTGGCATCACTTCTCTTAAAGTCAACTCTCAAGTCAAGGATAAACTTCTTCCTTCCTATTCCACCTACTTTTTCCAATTCATCGGGGCCGATTTCCGGATTAAGGATTTTGACTTTAACGATGCGAGAACTTTTTGGCAGTGGGAGAAAATCTTCTAGTAATTGTATTAAAAGATGCTCATTATCCTTGAAATAGGCCTTAAATACGGCATCTTCGGTAAGTTTTAAGTAATCTCCGGACTCTAAATTCACTGTATATTCCCCCCATCCAATGATATTGGAAAGTATAGTATATTTGACCCTAAAAATCCATAGAAAAATCTCTGTTGATGTAGTCAATTTTTCTGTTATTATCAGAGGGTCCCGATATGATGCAAAGAGCATTTCTCTATGGAAACAACAAATAAATTGCCAAAAAAGATTACGGAAATGGCCATTTTAAAAATGCAATTTTCATAGGGAAAGCAAAAAACGTCGGGAGCTTCTGGGGAATTATTCTCCGCCTCCCCGAATTGCCTCAATAGTATCGTTTATCTTTTTCTCCCTTTCCTTTCGATTTTTTCTCTCATTCGAGATAGAGATTTTCCGGGCCGTAGATGAATTCCGAGCGTTTTCCCGTTAGCTTGTTGGCAAAAGTTTCAAGATTTGATGAGGGGTTGACGATTTTTTGGGTAACATCTCCTTTAAGGTCGTAGATAGGTAAGCGTTCCATAAACCCACTCTTGTAGGTTTCCTCAGAGTTGCTATGCTTGTTCCAATTGGAAAAATTGGAGGAAGCATGAAAAGAAGGAAAATATCCCGTAGTAAGATTGATTATTGGAAATGGCATATATTAGAGCAAAAATCCTCAGGCCTCTCAGGGGTGAGTTATTGTAATGGGCACGGTCTAACCACAAAGACATTTTACACCTGGAAAAAGAAATTATCTTCATTAGAAGGAAAAGTTTTGCTTGGTCCGAATGAGTTTATTTCATCAAGCGACAAAGCAAGCGGATTAGTTGGGTTTAGTAAAGTGGCCCCGGTATTGAGTTGTGTAAAGTCAACTAATGCTAAGAGTATAAATCCGATTTGGTTAGCAAAATTTTTAAAGGAGCTATTACAATGAGAGGCCTGATAAGTTTCAAAAATATATATCTTTATAAACGAGCAGTAGACTTCAGGAAGTCGATAGACGGTCTTTATGGGATTATAAGTACTGAGACGGATTTTGATATTTTTTCTAAGAGTATTTTTGTATTTACGAATAAGAGGAAGAATAAGGTAAAGATTCTTTATTGGGACAAGACGGGATTTGCTCTTTGGTACAAGCGTCTTGAAAAGAATTATTTCAGATGGCCGATTAAGCTTGAAGAGGAAGTGATAGAACTTCCCCAACATCAACTGGAGTGGATATTAGACGGTATAGATATTTTAAAAATCCATCCGCATAAGGAACTTTTTTTTTAATTCTCATTAAAAAAGTTATTGTTTTTTTTGTAAAAACCTGATAAGATTTTCACTCTTAAACTTTAGATAAGAGTTATAAATGAAAACAGAAACAACTAATCTTCCCTCTGACATTCCCTCTCTAAAACTAGTTTTATCGAAGTACCACAGCATGCTTTTGGAAAAGGATAAAGAGTTGCAGAATTGTGAAGTTATAGTTTTGGCAAAAGAGAAAGAGCTAAAGGCCCTAGCTGTAAAGATCAAGAAATTACTTCAAGACAACGTCTATCTTCAAGAACAAGTTTCTTATTTTAAATCGTTAAAGTTTTATCCAAAGTCGGAGAGGTTACGAGATAAATCTGAAGGTCTTCAAATGGAACTTTTCAATGAAGCGGAACTTTTTTCCGATAGTGCCGTGAAGAAGGAAGAAGAGGATTCCGAGGAAAAAGAGTTAATCGATGTACCCGCTCACAAGAGGAAGAAGAGGGGGAAGAGGAGGAAGCTTCCGGAGTATCTTCCGAGAGAAGAAGTTGTGATTGATCTTCCCAAAGAGGAAAAGCAGTGTAGCAAGGATGGGAAGGAACTGACATGCATAGGCGAGGATATATCCGAGAAGCCGGAGATTATTCCTGCAAGGATGAAAGTGATTAGAACGATAAAGAAGAAATATGTGTGCAAGACCTGTTCAGACGGAGTAAGGAGTCCCCCGACACCTTTAAGTCTTTTTCCAAAAGGTTTTGCGACGCCGTCACTTATTGCGCATATAGTTACCGGTAAATATGTGGATGGGATTCCGCTGTATCGTTTAGAGAGTGTGATGATGAGGCACGGGATAGATATAAGCAGGGTAACGATGTCGAGATGGATGATAGAGGTTGCAGAAAAGCTGGCCCCATTGGTAGAGATTTTGAGAGAGGAGTTGCTTTCTTCGTCTTACATACACTGTGACGAGACGACGGTACAGGTTTTAAAGGAAGCAGGGAAGAAGGCGACGACAAAGTCATATATGTGGGTACAGGGTAGAAGCGGAAAACATCCGATTATTCTGTTTGATTATGATCCTACAAGGAGCGCAGAAGTCCCCAAGAGATTATTTAAGGGATATAAGGGGTATTTACATACAGACGGTTACTCGGGTTATAAATGGATAGATGGTGAAGATGGAATTGAACGCTTGGGTTGTATGTCTCATTGTCGAAGGTATTTCTACAATGCATATCGCCATGCAGGATCAAAGGAGACCGCTCTTGAGGGACTCCGGTTTATAAACCCACTTTTTGAGATTGAAAGAAAGATTGACGGCAAAGAGTTTTCTGAAAAGAAAGAGATTCGCCAACAAGAATCGAAACCTATTTTGGAAAAGATGAAGGAATGGCTTGACGCACAAGAAGGCAAGCATCCGCCCAAGGGATATATGGGCAAGGCAATCAACTACGCTTTGGGAGAGTGGAAATATTTAATCAAATATCTTGAGGATGGACGACTTCACATTTGTAACAATTTTATTGAGAGACGCATCCGACCTTTTGTTATCGGTAGAAAGAACCGGTTATTCTGTATCACACCCTCCGGGGCAAAAGCATCCGCTATACTCTACAGCTTGGTAGAAACTGCAAAGGCAAATAACAAGGAACCCTTTGAATACTTGCAAAGAATTTTAACCGATATTCCGAAGGCAGAATCTTTAACGGATTATATGAAACTTCTTCCCTTTGATGTGGATTCTTAATAGATTCCCCCGGGCAGGCCCGGGGTACTTGCCGTTACAGCTTCTATCGAAGCTGACCTGAGTCCCGGAAACCTTCCCCCGAGACTCAGGATCCGTCGGCGGTATTTACAAACCAAAATTCATATGATGCTGAAGATGATAAACGCTATGTGCTGATTTTATAACTTCCCCTGTAGGGATATACCGCCCCCGGGTTCATTCACCCACGGCCAAGGCCGTGGTGCTCTGTTTCGTCCGGCCCACTGGGCCGTCCTCCACCACATAGACTCTAGCTCTTTCAAAATTTAAAGAGACTCAAAAACAACACGTCTTGTTATGTGAAAATTTTTTTAGTTTGAGGGCAACCCAGGTCAAGTTAGGAAAATATAGGGGTGGGTTTATGGAACGCTTACGAATAAATGCCTTCCGCCAAAAGAAATTATGCCAAAGTATTGAAAAGTTTAACAAAAGTAGTATACTCTTTCAATCTAGTGTTGCACTTCCTATGTGAACTCAGCTTTGATTAAACCGGTAATCAATCTTACTACGGGATATTTTCCTTAATTGGAACAAGCATAGCAACTTTGAGGAACCCTACAAGAGTGGGGTTATGGAACGCTTACGTTGTTTTCACAGATTAACATCAATTAAAAATAATATTCTTGCGAATTTTAGGATGATTTTTTTAGGGTCGAAAGTACCTTTTTAGAAAGTCCCGTGGCCTTGAGAATTTTCTCCGGTTCAAGACCCATTTTAAGGAGATTGAGGGCCGTTTCTATTTTGCTCTTTTCCATACCCTTTTCCATACCCTTTTCCATACCCTTTTCCATACCCTTTTCCATACCTTCTTTTTTAAATACTTCTTGCATTTCTTGATAAAGTGTCTTCATATAATCCTCCCCTTTTAAAACTCTCCGAGCAATCTTCTCTAATCTTGAATGATTGTAAAGAGAGTTACAGTATTTTATATATTCATAAGTGTTCCTAAGCAGGCCTTTTGGGCCTTGAACTCCCAAGCGCATAAGCTTCCCAACTACAGCATCATTGAGGGTCCACGCTTTTTGCAAGCATAGCAAAATAGGGCCGGAAGTCAAGTTCTTTGCTTCTTTGTCAATATTGAGTTTAGCAATATTTAGAAGTCTGCACTGAAAATTCAAAATATCCTTGGTAAAGTTTTTACGAACCGTAGGTGTCAGTCCTTTGAGAGATTCTTGAAAATTCAATGGGCCTTGCCATTGAGACTTTTTTCCGTGATAGATAATAATAGGAAAAACTATTGCGTAAGTATTTTTCGCATAAAGACTTGTCTGATACCTAAGAAGTTGCAGAAAAACCTTCGGGTCCTGATAAGATTTGTGCTCAAGAAGAAAAAAAATATGCGCTCTTCTCCTGTTCCCTTTAAGGCGAACGGAAAAAACGAGGTCTGTACGACGTTCTTCGAGGATACCCTCCTCTACTCCTGCCAAATAGGTATCCTTTTCGCTTCTAAGAGTTTTTAGATTAAAAAGAGCAAGTTCCTTTTGTTTAAATACCAAGCGTAAAAGGTCTAAGGCATAGTTTGGATTTTCATAGATCAATCGAAAAAAGAAATCATGAGGATTGACAATTTTCTCTCTTGACCAATCTTGTATGAGTTTTATTCTCGACATCTTGATTCTCCTATATTTTTTGTTTTTAGCATAAAGTCCTATCTTTTACAATGTTAGAGTTAAAGACCAAAATGGGGGCCTCTCAGAAGCGTTTTCCGTCTACAGTAGTGGTTTTTCTTCTCTGCACATTTCATTTCCTTTCCTTAGTAAATCTTTCGGAACCTATCTTTCCAATTGAACTACCCCTGCCTAAAGGGAGGAGATTCTTGCTTCCCCGACAACTGCCTTAGGCACAAGTACCTTTGGTCTTACACTGTCTCCACAAGCTGTCACGGTAGTCCCTACCGCCAAAACATTCTTTGCCGCATTGATGTCTCGGTCGTGAGTACTCCCACAACTTGGACAATCCCAACGACGCATACTTAATTGCAATTCTTTGTTTCTATATCCACAATGTGAGCAATCTTGGGACGTGAATTTTGGGGAAACTTTTTTCAATTCCCTACCGTACCAATCACATTTATACTCAAGGAAATTTACAAGACTTCCCCAAGAACTGTCACTTATGGACTTAGAAAGTTTTCTATTCCTAACCATTCCTTTTGTGTTCAAGTCCTCGATATAGACCACTTGGTTCTTGCGAACTATATCCGTACTTAACTTATGGAGGAAGTCCTTCCTGGAATTTCTTATCTTTGAGTGGACTCGTGCCACAAGGTTTCTCTGTTTTTCTCTATTCTTTGAACCCTTCTTTTTACGAGACAGGGACTTTTGTTCCATTCTTAGTTTGCTCTCTTGAATGTAAGTATACTTCGGATTGCCCGATTGAAAACCGTCGCTACCAACTGCTACATCCTTGATTCCCATATCTAGGCCGATTGTTTTTCTTACAAGCGCCAAGGGGCGCATCTTCTCTTCTACCGGTATCGAAACAAAGTAACTTCCGTCACAATCTTTGGATATTGTTAACGATGAGGGCGTTCCTGCGGTGGAACCGCAAAATTTTCTCGACCATACAGGTTGTATCCCTCCCAATTTCGCAACCTTTAAAATGCCGTCTCGAAAAGTGAATCCATTCTTCATGTAGTTGGCCGATTGTTTCCCGGACCTATTCTTGAAACGTGGATATTTTGCCAATCTCTTAAAAAAGTTAGAATACGCCCTATCTAAATGCCTTAAAGATTGCTGAAGCGTCACACTTGAAACATCAGACAACCACTCCTTTTCAAACTTTAGTTCTTTTAGTCTTTTGGACGTTTCATTGTAAGCGAGACCTTTACCGGTTTTTTCATACGCCGTCTTCCTATCTTGAAGGCCCCAATTATAGACAAAACGAACACAACCAAAGGTTTGGGCCAACATCTTCTTTTGGGTCTTATTCGGATAGAATCGGTATTTGTATGCTCGCTTGACTACCTTCATCATCTTAACTATACTTGGTCTCATTTGAAAAGGCAAACAAGCAATGACAGGATTCGTAAGGGAAGGCATTGTGTCTTTGCTTTAACCGTGCATTTGGTCTTTGTGCCAAAATATCGGCGAAAAGTATTCTCAAAAGAATTACTTGATATTGTACAAAGCTATTTTGAGAAGGTTTTGGACGATTTTGAAGCAACTTTAGTGGAATTTAACGGAGAATCCGATCATGTGCATCTTCTCATCGAATATCCACCAAAACACTCTATCTCAAGAATGGCAAATTCTTTAAAAGGCGTTTCAAGTAGATATTTGAGGCAATATCATTGGAAAAAAGTTTCTCCTTTTCTTTGGGGAAAGGCATTTTGGAGTCCAAGCTATTTCGCAGGAAGTGCCGGAGGTGCAACTATTGAAAAACTTAAGCAATACATCGAAGAACAAAATACTCCATCTTAAGAAAAATCTATTTGTTCAGGCCACAAATCATTCTCGCCGAAGGGGGTGGCCTCACATCCTCTCCCTGGAGGTTTTAGGGCCACACTTGAGATAAAAAAAATTAAAGATGCAAACTTAATTTCTGCAAAACCGCCGTTCTTTGTATCGGAAAAAGACAACAATGTGTCTTTTCATCAAGATGTTCATATCAGACTTTATCAACGGCCGGGACTTGGAAAGGGTGTTCGGGCCGTCTATCCTCCAAAGTTAGAGTGGGGGGGCCTCCAAAGTGCAAAAGAACGGTTGAAAGTTCATGTGATCCGTGAGAGAAAAGAGTTCTCTTATTGAAGAAAAAATCACTCAGTTGTGTGACTAATAGACGCTAGTTACAGTCGGGTAAATCTTGCTACTTAAAGAAAAACAAAAAATGACGATAAGATGGAAGTATGACAAATACCGGTAGCAACGGCATTGAATCTATACGCAACCTAGACAATCTCGTGGCATCGGGCTTCACGGATTCCCAAGCTAGGGCCTTACTTGAGGCCATGTCTCAAAACGTGGCCACAAAGTCCGACGTTGAGATCGCAAAGCTCGAATTGAAAAGAGATATTGAAAAAGTCCGTGCCGATCTCTCAAAAGATATTAAAGAGGTAGAAAACAAAATAGAGAAGGTTAGGGCCGACCTTGCCGTTAAAATCGAAGAGACCAAAGGTGACCTTACTTATCGAATGTTCTATTTTTTCTTGGCCACAATTGCCGTTCTCGGTTCCCTTATGGGGTGGATGAAATTCTTCATTCCTATAGCACAAAACTAAAAGTTCTGTTCAAAAGAACTGAGTTCACATTACAAACGCAACATTAGATTGAAAGAGAGTATACTGCTTGTGTTCAATAATCAAAAACTTTAGGCTTCGGGCCTTTTTCCCTGTCTCAACAATTTATGATGCCTTTTTTCCAAAAGTTCTATCACTTCACTTTCTGTAAATTCTTTACTTAAAGAATTGTCCGAACTGTGATCCTTTATGGCACTTTTTAGTTCATCATAAAATAGTTCAGCAAATGAACGATGTGCCCATAAGTCCATATGGAACAAATCAATTGCAAGAGAATTGACTATAATATCTAATTTTTCTTTTTCGTTTTTATTAACTCTGGATTCTTCAAATAAATATTGATTGTATAAATCTGCACAATATTTCCATTTTCTGTGAAAAACATTATTCATATTCCAAAAAACAAGAGAAATAGATGTAATTATTATATAAGCAGTCTCGATCTTAAAGACATTTTCTTTAAAAAATTTAATATTAAAGACTTCTTCTTTTAAATCAATCTCAAACAAATAATACAATAAAAGAATCGGCAAACAAATTAGCACTCCAACTGGTCAAAACAGAGAGAATAGATCGTAAGATTAAATAATTTGACCTTGGCTTATTTTTAATCCAATCCCACTTATGTAAAATAATTCTTTCAACAAAACAGTGAAACAAGTTACAAATACTAGAAAACAAGTGATTTTCACTCTTAATATAAATTAGTTTTTTGGATTCCGAATCATTCATATTTTGTAAACTTCCAAAGAAAAAGTATCGTAGACACAATTAGACATTTTTTAAAATTTTTTAGAAAAACTCCTTGCTATTTTTCTTATCGTTATATTTGATAGAAACTTTAATAAAAAACATTGTGGGCCGGTTAATGATACATAAGTCCGGGCCATAATTGACAAGTTCCATTTACGGCATCTGTGTGGAGTGACTCATCAGCCGATCCGAGGTAGGCAAAACGTAAGCGTTCCATAAACCCACCCCTATATTTTCCTAACTTGATCCCGGTTGCCCTCCAGGCCAAAAACCCTTTTCCATAACAAGACGTGTTGTTTTTGAGTCTCTTTAAATTTTGAAAGAGCTAGAGTCTATGTGGTGGAGGACGGCCCAGTGGGCCGGACGAAACAGAGCACCACGGCCTTGGCCGTGGGTGAATGAACCCGGAGGCGGTATATCACTACAGGGGAAGTTATAAAATCAGCACATAACGTTTATCATCTTCAGCATCATATGAATTTTGGTTTGTAAATACCGCCGACGGATACTGAGTCCCGGGGGAAGGTTTCCGGGACTCAGGTCAGCTTCGACAGAAGCTGTAACGGCAAGTACCCCGGGCCTGCCCCGGGGGGATCTATTAAGAATCCACATCAAAGGGAAGAAGTTTCATATAATCGGTTAAAGACTCTGCCTTTGGAATATCGGTTAAAATTCTTTGCAAGTATTCAAAGGGTTCCTTGTTATTTGCCTTTGCAGTTTCTACCAAGCTGTAGAGTATAGCGGATGCTTTTGCCCCGGAGGGTGTGATACAGAATAACCAGTTCTTTCTACCGATAACAAAAGGTCGGATGCGTCTCTCAATAAAATTGTTACAAATGTGAAGTCGTCCATCCTCAAGATATTTGATTAAATATTTCCACTCTCCCAAAGCGTAGTTGATTGCCTTGCCCATATATCCCTTGGGCGGATGCTTGCCTTCTTGTACGTCAAGCCATTCCTTCATCTTTTCCAAAATAGGTTTCGATTCTTGTTGGCGAATCTCTTTCTTTTCAGAAAACTCTTTGCCCTCAATCTTTCTCTCAATCTCAAAAAGTGGGTTTATAAACCTGAGTCCCTCAAGAGCTGTCTCCTTTGATCCTGCATGGCGATATGCATTGTAGAAATACCTTCGACAATGAGACATACAACCCAAGCGTTCAATTCCATCTTCACCATCTATCCATTTATAACCCGAGTAACCGTCTGTATGTAAATACCCCTTATATCCCTTAAATAATCTCTTGGGGACTTCTGCGCTCCTTGTAGGATCATAATCAAACAGAATAATCGGATGTTTTCCACTCCTACCCTGTACCCACATATATGACTTTGTCGTCGCCTTCTTCCCTGCTTCCTTTAAAACCTGTACCGTCGTCTCGTCACAGTGTATGTAAGACGAAGAAAGCAACTCCTCTCTCAAAATCTCTACCAATGGGGCCAGCTTTTCTGCAACCTCTATCATCCATCTCGACATCGTTACCCTGCTTATATCTATCCCGTGCCTCCTCATCACACTCTCTAAACGATACAGCGGGATTCCATCCACATATTTACTGGTAACTATATGCGCAATAAGTGACGGCGTCGCAAAACCTTTTGGAAAAAGACTTAAAGGTGTCGGGGGACTCCTTACTCCGTCTGAACAGTTCTTGCACACATATTTCTTCTTTATCGTTCTAATCACTTTCATCCTTGCAGGAATAATCTCCAGCTTCTCGGATATATCCTCGCCTATGCATGTCAGTTCCTTCCCATCCTTGCTACACTGCTTTTCCTCTTTGGGAAGATCAATCACAACTTCTTCTCTCGGAAGATACTCCGGAAGCTTCCTCCTCTTCCCCCTCTTCTTCCTCTTGTGAGCGGGTACATCGATTAACTCTTTTTCCTCGGAATCCTCTTCTTCCTTCTTCACGGCACTATCGGAAAAAAGTTCCGCTTCATTGAAAAGTTCCATTTGAAGACCTTCAGATTTATCTCGTAACCTCTCCGACTTTGGATAAAACTTTAACGATTTAAAATAAGAAACTTGTTCTTGAAGATAGACGTTGTCTTGAAGTAATTTCTTGATCCTTATATCACGATCCTGCAAATCTTTATCCTTTTCCAAAAGGATGGTGTGGTACTTCGATAAAACTAGTTTTAGAGAGGGAATGTCAGAGGGAAGATTAGTTGTTTCTGTTTTCATTTATAACTCTTATCTAAAGTTTAAGAGTGAAAATCTTATCAAGTTGTTACAGGAAAAACAATAACTTTTTTTAATGAGAATTAAAAAAAAGTTCCTTATGCGGACGGATTTTTAAAATATCTATTCCATCTAATATCCACTCTAGTTCATGTCGTGGAAGTTCTATCACTTCCTCTTCAAGCTTAAGAGGCCATCTGAAATAATTCTTTTCAAGACGCTTGTACCAAAGAGCAAACCCCGTCTTGTCCCAATAAAGAATCTTTATCTTATTCTTCCTCTTATTCGTAAATACAAAAATACTCTTAGAAAAAATATCAAAATCCGTCTCAGTACTTATAATCCCATAAAGACCGTCTATCGACTTCCTAAAATCTATTGCTCGTTTATAAAGATATATATTTTTGAAACTTATCAGGCCTCTCATTGTAATAGCTCCTTTAAAAATTTTGCTAACCAAATCGGATTTATACTCTTAGCATTACTTGACTTTACACAACTCGATACCGGGTCCACTTTACTAAACCCAACTAATCCGCTTGCTTTGTCGCTTGATGAAATAAACTCATTTGGAACAAGCAAAACTTTTCCTTCTAATGAAGATAATTTCTTTTTCCAGGTGTAAAATGTCTTTGCGGTTAGACCGTGCCGATTACAATAACTCACCCCTGAGAGGCCTGAGGATTTTTGGTCTAATATATGCCATTTCCAATAATCAATCTTACTACGGGATATTTTCCTTCTTTTCATGCTTCCTCCAATTTTTCCAATTGGAACAAGCATAGCAACTCTGAGGAAACCTACAAGAGTGGGTTTATGGAACGCTACGGCAAAACACCCCCTAAAACCTCGGCAACTTTTCTTGCGCCCTATAACCCTTTGAATCCTCGTCGAAGTTCTCTGTTGACTTCCTATGTGAACTCAGCCGGTAATCAATCTTACTACGGGATATTTTCCTTAATTGGAACAAGCATAGCAACTTTCAGGAACCCTACAAGAGTGGGGTTATGGAACGCTTACGTTGTTTTCACAGATTAACATCAATTAAAAATAATATTCTTGCGAATTTTAGGATGATTTTTTTAGGGTCGAGAGTACCTTTTTAGAAAGTCCCGTGGCCTTGAGAATTTTCTCCGGTTCAAGGCCCATTTTAAGGAGATTGAGGGCCGTTTCTATTTTGCTCTTTTCCATACCCTTTTCCATACCCTTTTCCATACCCTTTTCCATACCTTCTTTTTTAAATACTTCTTGCATTTCTTGATAAAGTGTCTTCATATAATCCTCCCCTTTTAAAACTCTCCGAGCAATCTTCTCTAATCTTGAATGATTGTAAAGAGAGTTACAGTATTTTATATATTCATAAGTGTTCCTAAGCAGGCCTTTTGGGCCTTGAACTCCCAAGCGCATAAGCTTCCCAACTACAGCATCATTGAGGGTCCACGCTTTTTGCAAGCATAGCAAAATAGGGCCGGAAGTCAAGTTCTTTGCTTCTTTGTCAATATTGAGTTTAGCAATATTTAGAAGTCTGCACTGAAAATTCAAAATATCCTTGGTAAAGTTTTTACGAACCGTAGGTGTCAGTCCTTTGAGAGATTCTTGAAAATTCAATGGGCCTTGCCATTGAGACTTTTTTCCGTGATAGATAATAATAGGAAAAACTATTGCGTAAGTATTTTTCGCATAAAGACTTGTCTGATACCTAAGAAGTTGCAGAAAAACCTTCGGGTCCTGATAAGATTTGTGCTCAAGAAGAAAAAAAATATGCGCTCTTCTCCTGTTCCCTTTAAGGCGAACGGAAAAAACGAGGTCTGTACGACGTTCTTCGAGGATACCCTCCTCTACTCCTGCCAAATAGGTATCCTTTTCGCTTCTAAGAGTTTTTAGATTAAAAAGAGCAAGTTCCTTTTGTTTAAATACCAAGCGTAAAAGGTCTAAGGCATAGTTTGGATTTTCATAGATCAATCGAAAAAAGAAATCATGAGGATTGACAATTTTCTCTCTTGACCAATCTTGTATGAGTTTTATTCTCGACATCTTGATTCTCCTATATTTTTTGTTTTTAGCATAAAGTCCTATCTTTTACAATGTTAGAGTTAAAGACCAAAATGGGGCCTCTCAGAAGCGTTTTCCGTCTACAGTAGTGGTTTTTCTTCTCTGCACATTTCATTTCCTTTCCTTTTCTTTTTGATTTTTTCTCTCGTCGAGATAGAGATTTTCCGGGCCGTAGATGAATTCCGAGCGTTTTCCCGTTAGCTTGTTAGCAAAAGTTTCAAGATTTGATGAGGGGTTGACGATTTTTTGGGTGACATCTCCTTTAAGGTCGTAGATAACCCATTTTACAAACATTCACTTCTCTTCAAGAGAAGTTCCGAAGACGGCCGTTAAAATGAGAAGCGCTGCATCAAGCATACTTTGCTGAAAAAACACCGTTCACGCCTCTAAAAAATATTGTAATGCTACCGCCGAGTGCTTGGGTTGGTTATGCGAAACACTACATGTTAGTAAACCGTTTTAATTGGTAATGTAATAATTTGTAAAAACCTTTTAAAATTTTATTATATATAAGGAGGGTTTTTTAACAACATGTAAAAAACACAGGAGATGTTCATGCAAATTTTAGCAACTAAACAAACACCGTTCACGCCTCTAAAAAATATTGTAATGCTACCGCCGAGTGCTTGGGTTGGTTATGCGAAACACTACATGTTAGTAAACCGTTTTAATTGGTAATGTAATAATTTGTAAAAACCTTTTAAAATTTTATTATATATAAGGAGGGTTTTTTAACAACATGTAAAAAACACAGGAGATGTTCATGCAAATTTTAGCAACTAAACAAATACCGTTCACGCCTCTAAAAAATATTGTAATGCTACCGCCGAGTGCTTGGGTTGGTTATGCGAAACACTACATGTTAGTAAACCGTTTTAATCGGTAATGTAATAATTTGTAAAAACCTTTTAAAATTTTATTATATATAAGGAGGGTTTTTTAACAACTAAACAAATACCGTTCACGCCTCTGAAAAATATTGTAATGCTACCGCCGAGTGCTTGGGTTGGTTATGCGAAACACTACATGTTAGTAAACCGTTTTAATCGGTAATGTATAAAAATTTTTAAAAAAACTTGCAACATTCCTGAATCACAAGTATTTTAAAGAAAGAAAGTTATTTTTTAATAAAAGGGTTATTGTTATTTTCAACAATATATAAAAAACACAAGGAGATTGTTTATGAAAATTTTAGCAACTAAACAAACATTGTTCACGCTTCTAAAAAACATTGTAACGTTAGGGCCGAGTACTTGGGTTGGCCATACGAAACACTACTTCTTTACCGCATTTTTTTGTCTAGCATTGTCGAGTTGTGGCGGTGGAGGCGGTGGCGGGGATTCGGCATCTTCGAGTACAAAAGCTAACGCTCCTATGGCCCTTAAAGCGTGTGAGAGTCTGGATGATGTTCTCACCGGCCGTTTGACGGTTAAATTTTCCGAAGGGAAGGTTATTATTCCCAACGGGAAGCTAGGCCACCTTTGGTATGACGACATCAAAGACTATGGCGATGTCTGCGAAGTCGACTCTTGTGATTCCGGTTTAGTAAAAAATTTGCTAACAAATAATTGTGATATTCCCAGTCTTGGAAAGTATGCAGATAGCTCCGGGGACGAGCAACATTGCTCTCCTATCAAAGGAGACGTTGGCGGATTTAAGGTCTTTGTGAAAAATGAGAACGGGGTGGCCACTGCTACCGGTTGCGATTTTACCTGTAATGACGGTTATGTAAAGGATTCCGATAATAGGGCGTGTAACTATCCTGACCAAGGAAAATATGTCACTACAGATGGTAACGAGTCAGAGTGCACGGACATTACGAGTATAACGGGCTTTGATTCTTGGTTAGATGGAGCTGCCGCCGATCCCAATTCCTGCCCATTTTCTTGTAATGATAATAAGGTTGCAGACCTCCAAGGAAGAACTTGTGAAACATCTTGTCCGGTTACAGACGGAATCGGACATTCATTAAATAATAGTTCCTGTAGCGTTGTAACCTGTAATGCAGGATACGACAATTCGCAAGACCTCACTCAATGCGAACAAACGGTATCGCGTTTCTACTCTCTCGCAAACAGAAAAGATCGGGTAGCTTGTCCATCGACACCTGACCACTCCTCCGATATGGCCGGCACGGGATTTTCCTCTGCGGCCGACTGTTACAGCTGCGATGACGGTTATTTCAAAAATACGACAACGAATACTTGTGACGTTCCTTTAAAAGGAAAATATTTCGTTGCAGGCGGTGCCGAGAAAGACTGCACTTCTATTAAGACTGTAAAAGGGGCAAAGGCCATTTGGAAAGCAGGTCCCGCTTCAGCGGCAACCGGTTGCGATTTTACCTGTAATGCCGGTTATGTAAAAAACGAGAGGGAGTGTAGTATTCCCGCTAGTGGAAATTATGCGGATAACGGAGTAGAGACTGTTTGCACTGACATCACGGGAGTTGGCCGGATTTAATGAATTCTTGAAAAATACGAGAGGGGTGATTGCTGAGGACGGTTGCGATTTTACCTGTAATGACGGTTATATAAAGGTAAAGGATTACAATACTCGGGCGTGTAACTTTCCTGCTGCTGGAAAGTATGTGGATAACGGAGAAGCGAAAGATTGCTCTGCTATCACGGGAGTTACTGCCGGATTTAATGCCTTTGACGCCAATATGGCAGCGGTGACAACTGCCGCCGGCTGCGGCTTTTCCTGTAATGCCGGTTTCGTGAAAAGGGGGAGGGAGTGTAACTTTCCTGCCCAAGGAAAATATGTCGATGCAGATGGTAACGAGGGAGACTGCACGGACATTACGAATACTTTGAACTTTGACTCTTGGGTGGATGGAGCTGCCGACGATGCCGGTTCCTGCCCATTTTCTTGTGATGAGAATAAGGTTGCAGACCTCCAAGGAAGAACTTGCGAAACATCTTGTCCGATTACAGAACGGAATCGGACATTTATTACAGGATGGTTCCGGTTCCTGTAGCGTTGTAACTTGTAATGCAGGATACGACAACTCGCAAGACGACGCTCAATGCCAACTAACGGCATCGGGGCACTTCTCTCTCGCAAACGACAAGGCCCGAACAGCTTGTCCGACCCCTGATGACGCCTCCTATGATGAGACTAGCACGGGACTTTCCTCTGCGGCCGACTGTTACAGCTGCGAGGACGGTTATTTAAAAAATACGACAACAAATACTTGTGACTTTCCTTTAAAAGGAAAATATGTCGCTGCAGGTGGTACCGAGGCAGACTGCAAGGACATTACGAATATTCCAAACTTTAACTCTTGGGAGGAGGGAGCTGCCGCCGATGCCGATTCCTGCCTCTTTTCCTGTAAGGAGGGTTATGTAAAAAGCGGGAGGGCGTGTAATGTCCCCGCTCCGGGGAAGTATGCGGATAGCAGCGGAGTAGCGCAAACTTGCGTTCGTATTACAGTTGAAGAAGGGGCAACCTCTACTTGGATAGAGCGTCCCGCCTCAACGGACGCCGGTTGCCCCTTTTTCCTGTAATGCCGGTTTCGTGAAAACCGGGAGGGCGTGTACTGTCCCCCTCTAAGGGACATTATGTAGATAACGGAGTAGCGACTGTTGCACTCCTATTACGCTTCAAGGAGGCGGCATTTCTGACTTGGACGCCAAAGGGCAGCGGCCTGACAACGGCGACCGGTTGTGATTTTTCCTGTACTGCCGGTTATGTGAAGGATTCCTCTAATCGGGCGTGTAATACCCCCATTAAGGGACATTATGCGGATAACGGAGTAGCGAAAGCTTGCACTAATATTATAGTTGATGTAGGGGCAACCTCTACTTGGATAGTGGGTGCCGCAGAAACGGCGACCGATTGTGATTTTTCCTGTACTGCCGGTTTTGTAAAAAGTGGCAGGACGTGTAAGATTCCCGATCAGGGACATTATGCGAAGAGCGGAGTAGCGACTGTTTGCACTCCTATCACGGGGGGCGGATTTGATGACTTTGTCGCCAATAAGGGAGCGGTCTCAACTCCTAACGGTTGCGTGTTTTCCTGTACTGCCGGTTATGTAAACAACGCAGCGGGTAGGACGTGCGATATTCCCGATAAGGGACATTATGCAGATAACGGAGTAGCGAAAGCTTGCACTGATATTACAGTTGATGTAGGGGCAACCTCTACTTGGATAGTGGGTGCCGCCTCAACGGCGACCGGTTGTGATTTTTCCTGTACTGCCGGTTATGTAAAAGACGCCGTGGCAGATACATGTAATATCCCCGATCCGGGGAAGTATGCGGATAACGGAGTAGCGAAAGCTTGCTCTGATATTACAGTTGATGCAGGGGCAACCTCTACTTGGATAGCGGGTGCCGCCTCAACGGCGACCGGTTGTGATTTTTCCTGTACTACCGGTTTCGTGAAAACCGGGAGGGCGTGTAATATCCCCGATACGGGAGAGTATGCGGATAACGGAGTAGCGAAAACTTGCTCTGGTATCATGGGAGACCCTGGCGGATTTGCTGCCTTTGCCGACAATAAGGGAGCGGTGACAAGTGCCGCCGGCTGCGGTTTTTCCTGTAATCTCGGTTATCTGAAGAATACCGATGATCGAGAGTGTAACTATCCTTCCTCGGGAAATTATGTCGATACTGACGGAGTACAAAAAGGTTGCGATGCGGTCGGGAGTACCCCCGCAGGAGGGTTTGATGTATTTGTGGATAATACGAAAGCGGTGCCGAAGGCAACAGATTGTAGCTTTTCCTGTAAGACGGGTTATGTAAAAAGCGTGTCGGCCTATTCCTGTAATCAAGCAGTAGCTTGTGTCATTGCCATTACCAACGGAAAAGGACAAAAACCTTGGAATTCTCAAACAAATACATATGATGCCTGCGAAGTCGTCGATTGCGATGCGGGATACGACAACACCCAAGCACCAACTACACAATGCCAACTAACGGCGTCGAGGTTCTACTCTCTCGCAAACAATAAAGATCGGGAACCTTGTCCATCGACACCTGCCCACTCCACCGCTGTGGCCGGCGCGGGGCTTTTGTCTGCTGCCGGCTGTTACAGCTGCGATGACGGTTATTTGAAAAATACGATAACGAATACTTGTGACGTTCCTTTAAAAGGAAAATATGTCAATACGGGTGGTATCGAAGCATCATGCCTTCCTATTACGGTTCAAGGAACGGCAGTCGCTACTTGGATACCGGGTGCCGCCTCAACGGACGCCACTTGCCCCTTTTCCTGTACTGCCGGTTTCGTGAAAACCGGGAGGGCGTGTAATATCCCCATTAAGGGACATTATGCGGATAGCGGAGTAGAGACTGATTGCACTCCTATCACGGGAGGCGGATTTGCTGACTTTGACGCCAATAGGGCAGCGGTGACAAGTGCCGCCGGTTGCGGTTTTTCCTGTACTGCCGGTTTCGTGAAAACCGGGAGGGCGTGTAATACCCCCATTACTGGACATTATGCGAATAGCGGAGTAGAGACTGATTGCACTCCTATCAGGGGAGACTCTGGCGGATTTGCTGCCTTTGCCGTCAATAATGCAGCGGTGACAAGTGCCGACGGTTGCGGCTTTTCCTGTAATGCCGGTTTTGTAAAAAACACAGCGGATAGGACGTGTAATATCCCCGATACGGGAGAGTATGCGGATAACGGAGTAGCGAAAGATTGCACTGATATCTCGGGAGTTATTGCCGGATTTGCTGCCTTTGACGTCAATGCGGGAGCGGTGACAACTGCCGCCGGCTGCGACTTTTCCTGTAAGACGGGTTATGTAAAAAGCGGGAGGGCGTGTAACTATCCTACCGTGGGAAAATATGTGAACAATCTGCATGTCCAGGGCCCCTGTGATGTTGATTCTGTTACGAGTGATGCAGGGGCAACCTCTACTTGGATAGCGGGTGACGCCTCAACGGACGCCACTTGCCCCTTTTCCTGTACTGCCGGTTTTGTGATGGATTCCCTTGCTCGGGCATGTAAGACCCCCAGTACTGGACATTATGCGAATAGCGGAGTAGAGACTGATTGCTCTGACATCACGGGAGACATTGGCGGATTTGCTGCCTTTGAAGCCAATGCGGGAGCGGTGACAAGTGCCACCGGTTGCGGTTTTTCCTGTAATCTCGGTTATCTGAAGAATACCGATGATCGAGAGTGTAACTATCCTTCCTCGGGACATTATGCGGATACTAACGGAGCACAACAAAGTTGCGATAAGGTCAGTGGTACCCCCCCAGGAGGGTTTGATGTATTTGTGGATAATACGAAAGCGGTGCCGACGGCAACAGATTGTAGCTTTTCCTGTAAGACGGGTTATGTAAAAAGCGTGTCGGTTTATTCCTGTAATAAAGCAGTAGCTTGTGTCATTACCAACGGACAAGGACAAAAACCTTGGAATTCTCAAACAAATACATATGATGCCTGCGAAGTCGTCGATTGCAATGCGGGATTCGACAACACCCAAGCACCAACTACACAATGCCAACCAACGGCGTCGAGGTACTACTCTCTCGCAAACAGAAAAGATCGGGTAGCTTGTCCATCGACACCTGCCCACTCCACCGATGTGGTCAGCACGGGGCTTTCTTCCGCAGGCGCTTGTTTTACCTGTAATGCTGCAGGACACGATAACACCAAAGACCCGGCAAAATGCGAACCGACGGCGGCGGAATTTTACTCGCTTGCAAATAGTAACACCCGAACCTCTTGCCCTACGCCTGCCAACTCATCTCCTACGTCGACAACGGGGCTTTTCTCTACGGTCGGTTGTTTTACCTGTGATGGAGGACACGACAACACCAAAGACCCGACAAAATGCCAACCGACGGCGGCGGAATTTTACTCGCTTGCAAATAGTAACACCCGAACCCCTTGCCCTGCGCCTAGCGGCTCGACTCCTACGTCGACAACGGGGCTTTCCTCCGGTCGGTTGTTTTACCTGTGATGCTGCAGGACACGATAACACCAAAGACCCGGCAAAATGCGAACCGACGGCGGCGGAATTTTACTCGCTTGCAAATAGTAACACCCGAACCTCTTGCCCTGCGCCTGTCAACTCATCACGGTCGGTTGCATCCTGTGATGGAGGACACGACAACTTGGCAAAATGCGAACCGACGGCGGCGGAATTTTACTCGCTTGCAAATAGTAACACCCGAACCCCTTGCCCTGCGCCTAGCGGCTCGTGACGTGGACAACGGAGGCTTTCGACAACTGCTGCAGGACACGATAACACCAAAGACCCGGCAAAATGCGAACCGACGGCGGCGGAATTTTACTCGCTTGCAAATAGTAACACCCGAACCTCTTGCCCTGCGCCTGCCAACTCATCTCCTACTACGTCGACAACGGGGCTTTTCTCTACGGTCGGTTGTTTTACCTGTGATGGAGGACACGACAACACCAAAGACCCGGCAAAATGCGAACCGACGGCGGCGGAATTTTACTCGCTTGCAAATAGTAACACCCGAACCCCTTGCCCTGCGCCTAGCGGCTCGACTCCTACGTCGACAACGGGGCTTTCCCTACGGTCGCTTGTTTTACCTGTGATGGCAGGACACGACAACACCAAAGACCCGGCAAAATGCGAACCGACGGCGGCGGAATTTTACTCGCTTGCAAATAGTAACACCCGAACCTCTTGCCCTGCGCCTGTAACTCATCTCCTACGTCGACAACGGGGCTTTTCTCTACGGTCGGTTGTTTTACCTGTGATGGAGGACACGACAACACCAAAGACCCGGCAAAATGCCAATCGACGGCGGCGGAATTTTACTCGCTTGCAAATAGTAACACCCGAACCTCTTGCCCTGCGCCTAGCGGCTCGACTCCTACGTCGACAACGGGGCTTTTCTCTACGCAGGTTGTTTTACCTGTGATGCTGCAGGACACGATAACACCAAAGACCCGGCAAAATCGACGACGGCGGCGGAAAGACAAATAGTAACACCCGAACCTCTTGCCCTGCGCCTGCCAACTCATCTCCTACGACGACAACGGGGCTTTTCTCTACGGTCGGTTGTTTTACCTGTGATGGCGGACCCGGCAATTTTACTCGCGCTTGCAAATAGTAACACCCGAACCCCTTGCCCTGCGCCTAGCGGCTCGACTCCTACGTCGACAACGGGGCTTTCTTCTACGGTCGGTTGTTTTACCTGTGATGCTGCAGGACACGATAACACCAAAGACCCGGCAAAATGCCAACCGACGGCGGCGGAATTTTACTCGCCTGCAAATAGTAACACCCGAACCTCTTGCCCTGCGCCTGCCAACTCATCTCCTACGTCGACAACGGGGCTTTTCTCTACGGTCGGTTGTTTTACCTGTGATGGAGGACACGACAACACCAAAGACCCGGCAAAATGCGAACCGACGGCGGCGGAATTTTACTCGCTTGCAAATAGTAACACCCGAACCCCTTGCCCTGCGCCTAGCGGCTCGACTCCTACGTCGACAACGGGGCTTTTCTCTACGGTCGGTTGTTTTACCTGTGATGCTGCAGGACACGATAACACCAAAGACCCGGCAAAATGCGAACCGACGGCGGCGGAATTTTACTCGCCTGCAAATAGTAACACCCGAACCTCTTGCCCTGCGCCTGCCAACTCATCTCCTACGTCGACAACGGGGCTTTTCTCTACGGTCGGTTGTTTTACCTGTGATGGAGGACACGACAACACCAAAGACCCGGCAAAATGCGAACCGACGGCGGCGGAATTTTACTCGCTTGCAAATAGTAACACCCGAACCCCTTGCCCTGCGCCTAGCGGCTCGACTCCTACGTCGACAACGGGGCTTTTCTCTACGGTCGGTTGTTTTACCTGTGATGCTGCAGGACACGATAACACCAAAGACCCGGCACTATGCCAACCGACGGCGGCGGAATTTTACTCGCCTGCAAATAGTAACACCCGAACCTCTTGCCCTGCGCCTGCCAACTCATCTCCTACGTCGACAACGGGGCTTTTCTCTACGGTCGGTTGTTTTACCTGTGATGGAGGACACGACAACACCCAAGACCCGACAAAATGCCAATCGACGGCGGCGAAATTTTACTCGCTTGCAAATAGTAACACCCGAACCCCTTGTTCTGCGCCTAGCGACTCGACTCCTACGTCGACAACGGGGCTCTCTTCCGCAGACGCTTGTTTTACCTGTGATGGAGGACACGACAACACCCAAGACCCGACAAAATGCCAAACGACGGCGGCGAACTACTACTCGCCTGCAAATAGTAACACCCGAACCTCTTGTTCTACGCCTGCGAACTCATCTCCTACGTCGACAACGGGGCTCTCTTCCGGACGCTTGTTTTACCTGTGATGGAGGACACGACAACACCCAAGACCCGACAAAATGCGAATCGACGGCGGCGAACTTTTACTCGCCTGCAAATAGTAACACCCGAACCTCTTGCCCTGCGCCTGTCGACTCGACTTCTACGTCGACAACGGGGCTTTCCTCTACGGTCGGTTGTTTTACCTGTGATGTGCGGTTTTGTACAACACCGTGGCAGATACATGTAAGATTCCCAATGGGACATGTATGCGGCTAGGCGGAGTAGCGAACTCGCTTGCAAATAGTATCACCCGAGGCCTGCCTTTGAAGCCAATGCGGCAGCGGTGTCAACTGCTACCGGTTGCGGTTTTTCCTGTAAGACGGGTTATGTAAAAAGCGGGAGGGCGTGTAACTATCCTACCGTGGGAAGTTTTGTAAACGCTCAGGGAACCGGTTTTGTAACCACATCCTGTGATCTTATTAGTACTATTACGACTGAAGGAACGGCAGTCGCTGCTTGGATAGAGGGTGCTGCCTCAGCGGCAAACGCTTGCCCCTTTTCCTGTACTGCCGGGTTTGTGGTGGATTCCTCTGCTCGGGAGTGTAAGTATCCGCAACTCGGAAGCTTATGCGGACGCTCAAGGTGACGAAGACTCCTGCACGGACATTTCGAAGAGTAATAACGGGTTTTGCTGTTTGGTTACAGGGAGCTGCCACCGATGCCGATTCCTGCCCATTCTCCTGCGGTACGGGTTATACGGTATCGGGAAGAACGTGCACAAAAGCGATACCCAAAATGCTCGCCCTTGGAAAAGACTCCAGTCGCATCCTTTTTGATAACGGTGAGGTGGAAGCATGGGGGAAGGTTAGTACCTCCTCATGGAGAAGTCATATCAAGGAGGAGAACTTAGGGAGCAATACGCCCCAAGCTCTTGTGTTGGGGGAGCTTTCACCAATGCATTATTTTAAAAAACGGAAACCTAAACCACGGGCGTTTAATGTGTTGGGGGAAAAACGGCCACGAGACGACTGGGAGTTGGCGATAATAACCCTAAAACCACCCCGACAGCTGTTACCGTTGCCGTCTTGGGAGACGACGGAGACGGAACCCCAATACGGTCAAGTCTGTGGCGGCAGGGACAACAGCATACCTGCGCTATCTTATACGACGATACCGTTAAGTGCTGGGGGCGTAATAATTACGGGCAGATAGGAGGCGGAGACATTCCCAACCCTTTGCAAAACAATAAGCGGTACGGTAGGCGACCCCTTAGACGGCGGAAAAGCTAGTCGTATATCGGCGGGAAAGCTCCACACCTGTGCCATCTTAACAACGGATAACTCCGTTGAATGCTGGGGGAATAATGGGTTTGGGCGAGCTGGCATTAGCGGGGTTCCGGATTTAGGGGGCAAAACCGCCATCGAGATTGCAGCGGTGAAACGTTTACTTGTGCCATTCTCAACGACGGTAGCATTAAGTGCTGGGGAAGCATCACTAATGTCCCCCCCCAGCTTAGGGGAACGAAAAGCGCCACCAAGATTGCGGCGGGGGGGTAGAGCCGAGTGTGCACGCTTGTGCCATCTTAAGCGATAAGACTGTAAAGTGTTGGGGGCATGATTCATACGGTCAGAAGCGGAGGCGGAACTTCCGGTTCCGATCGGGTTCTAAGAGGCACATTCAGTGCGACCCCTTAGACGGCAGACAAGCTAGTCATATGGCCGCAGGAGGGCACCACACCTGTGCCATTATGGAGTTGGATAATTCCGTTAAGTGTTGGGGAGGAATATTTCTTTAAATAATAAAGGTCTTGACAGCGGTTTTTACGGACAGATCGTAGGAGAAGTTGCGATGACAGGCGGTTCCGACGGAACGGGAACGAGTACGGGAGAAACTGCAACACTTACGGCAGATTCTACACCAACGGCAACATCCTTGGACTCGGATGAAGACGGGAAGATTTGTAAGATAACACTTTCCGGCGGAGGTCTTAGCGATCCTTGGGTTGCTAAAGAGTATACAACACCGCTAACGTACAATGCCGCAAGCGGTACGACCGTTTCCATCGCTATAGATAGTCTGATTACAGCGATCGGGCCCACCGTAAAGTTGGAGAAAACCGATGTGACGTTGTCTAGAGAAGGCACCGACAAAATAGCCGCAACCACCGACTCCGCCGTCTTTGATGGAATGACTTTAACTATCTTCCACGACGATGACGGCGGAGACTGCACAACAAGTCCCGTTGGCACACCCATTACTCTTAGCGGAGGAAGCGGCGCCGCTCCGGCAGAAGGACTATGGGTTATCTCGGAGGACTATGCCTATGATCGGGAGATGAAACGCTCAACCTCGATAGCGTACACACTGAGCTTGGAAATATCGATCTTTCAAAAGAGAAGATTGCCAATAAGATCGTAGCGGATGTTAAGGGCGCAAGTTGGGCAGGTAAGCAGAACGTGGATTTACCTTACACGGCGACAAAACTCGACGGTTCAACCGATCTTGATGACGACTGCCCCTCAGGCGACTTCTGTGTCCTCTTTGAGCGTGTGTTCAAAGGAACAGAAGGAAATTATGGAATCCCCTTCGGGGATCGGGACTACGAACATTAAAAAAACATTAAAAAAAATTGCGATTTATAATAAAATCGCCCTTGCTCTTGAGTCAAACCGTTTCTCCATATTATAAACATCTCCTTATGTGTTTTTATTGGGAACGATGAGGTTCTAGGGTAGGGGCCGTTTTTCGTAAAATCTTCGTTTTTCCCAATGAATCGGAGTTCAACGATTGAACTCTAAATGAACCTCGCCCGTCTCAATCTCGTTTTAGATTTGTTTTCTCCAAGATTTTAGAGACCTTCTCCAAATGTTTCTTACAGACCCCTTTTTAAGGCCGTTCTCAATTTCATCTTTTTTCAATTTCAATGGTTTCCTCCTTATTTTTTTGTTTCTAAAACCTACTTTTCTAAAATTATTATGCGACTTTTCTCATTTCAATTATTTACTTTTCTTAAAACCTCCCCCAACCTTTTCTCTTTTACTTTTATCTGCGCCCCTGCCGTTCATTTATCATTCCTCATTCTCTCTAGGCCAACAGTGACCTCGTTCACTCAACCTTGGTTGGGGGTGCGAGGTCACTGTCGGCCCTGAGCGTTTTGAGAGGGGATTTTGCGGTAGGGGCGCAGAGACATTTGAATCCATTTGAACAGAGGTTCCCGACATGATGCGAGGAATATATTTATAATGGTTTCGTTTTTTTATAAGATAAACCTCTCCCTGATGTCCATCTTGGACAAATTTTAACTTGATAAATTTTTATTGAAGTAGCTTGTGGGAGAAGCATTAGTCAAACATAAAGTACCGTTATCTCAGGAAGTGTCATTGGCGGCCACTGCCTTTATGAGAACACCCTTCACCTCTAACTCTCCGGCAAGAGTTTGAAAAAATTGTTCTACATTCTGAAAAAGTACCCATTCTAATGCCGATTTCATACTCTCCCACAAGTACATCTTTGTTCCGGACCTTTTCTTAAGGGCCTTTCTAAAAAGGGGACATGTTATCTCCGGAGCTTGATCTACTAAAAATGCTAAAAATGCCAAGACAGAAAACATCGTGCAAAGGTATTTTTCTCCATGGCCGTAAGAATGTTCTATTGTATAACCCGTTGTCTCCTTTAGAGTTCTAAAGGTTTCGTTCTCTATTGCCCACCTCCTGCGGCCTGCACGCCTTATCAACGAAATATTTGCTTTGGTTATATGAAAGTCGGTTATCCAAGAAAAACGTTTTTCTTGTACTCCGATACCCTTCTTGTCTTGAGTTGGGTCAACGAAATATGTCTTTTCCCTATAATCCAGAACATTAACTTTGATATCTTTGTTCTTCCCATTTAAAGAGGCCCCGTTAAGATAACGATATTCGTGTACTATTCTTTTCTTAACTTTGATTCCTCTAATCTCTTCTGTTTGATACTTCGATACAGATTCTGTTTTTTCCCCATCATCCAATTGATGAAATAAGACTTTGTTACCGTTTTCTTTAATCCCTATGATAAACTGTAGAGCATTGTCTCGAAGAAATTTTATATGAGGAGCATTTGCCGCAAGAGCATCCTCCAATATGCAGGCCTTTAGACGATAGTGTTCTTTCCTAAAAGATTTTATCCATCTTATTGACGCCTTTCTCTCTGAATCTTGCTTATCACTTCCGTCTTGATTGAGAATCGGTTCCGGACATAACGGTATAACTTGCCTCATGTCAGGATGCACAACCGCTGCTCCCAACATTTGATGGTAATATCCTATCCCCCCTGTGCGACGAACTTTTTTTATACAATTTTCACAACGTATTTTTGAAGAGGAAAAATGTCCGCTTCCATCCAATGATATAAGAAAGCGGCCTCCTAAAAATTTAAACCTATTTAAAATATCGAATCTTTGGAGCTTAGAAAAAATCTTTGTAAATGTTTTTCTTATAAAAACAGGGTCAATTCCGTCAAGAATTTCTCTCATCCGAGTGTCTGAAGGAATGCTTTTTAGAGAAAAAATGCTTTTAAGATTTTTACCTCGTTTATTGTCTTTCGAGGCCTTATCAAATTTAAGCAAAGAACCAAACTTCATGGCAAAAATTGCAAGACCTGAGAAAAGACTGTCTCTAATGGATATGCTCACATTACCTAAATGCCTTCTTTCCTCCGGTACCCTATCAAAAACAGTTCCTATCTCTCTATAAAGCTCTTCCGCACCAAGTTTCTTTCTCTTTTTCATTCTTCCTCCCTCAAAAAATGTATCTAATATCAAAAAGAAAATTATACACACACAATTCAAATGAACAAAAACTTATACTAATATAATTCCTGAGAAAATACTTTGTTTGATGCAACATTACGGCCAACCTCTATCAACTAGAGGTTTTACTAAGGGAAATTTAAATGTCGGGAACCTCTGTAAAGAGACTCAAAAACAACACATCTTGTTATGAGAAAGGTTTTTTGGCCTAGAGGGCAACCGGGATCAAGTTGGGAAAATATAGGGGTGGGTTTATGGAACGCTTACATTGCTAAAGCATTACAGGAATTAGTCGCTGTCGCAAAATAAAAAAGCGCATATTTATGCGTTTTTCTGCCTGTTTGGCCCTTTTTTATCGGCCGCACTTCACCTTTACTCGACATGGGGCATTGTACCTTTATTCTACAGTTCCCTCTCAAAACTCTTGGTTTCTCACCGTAAATTGTTCATTAACTGATGAAGATTGAACCCGGAGACGGAACAGTACCCCGATGCCAGCGTGGCCTCGTCCGATTTCATGATACTTTTTGCTAACCCAAATCTCTTTAGAGATGCTTTGATGTTGGGTTTAGCGAGACTTTAAGAAATTTTGTGTATGGGGTGCCGACATAAAAGTTTATTTTAAAGACTCGCGCAGTTTTTCAAGGTCGTCTTTAGGAACCCCCGTACTCTCGGCGACGTCTTCAAGGTCAAAACCTTTCTTTACAAGTTTTAACGCAACTTCTTGCTTTCCTTTTTGAATTCCTTCCTGTCGTCCCTCTTCCTTCACTTCGTCAAGAGTGTCTTTTAATGAAAACATAATTCTCTCTCCTTTCTCTGTTATAACTTTTTCCTCTATTTCAATTAAACGATGCCAATGAAAACCGGGATCGTTTTTTCTTATGTAGTTGCTCGCCTTCATTATCAGGTCTCTTCGTTCTTTGTCAGGTAAATGCTGAGATAGCAAAAAGAACTCTTCAACATTGTTTGCATCGAGTTTCCAAATTTGTTGCAAAATAAGAAGAACCGGCGCCGTAACGAGCTTTTTTGCCGAACCTCGAATGTTCAGTTCCCTAATGTTGAGCAGTTTACAGGTGAAGTTTAAAATATTCTTTTGAAACTTTCGCCTAACCGTCGGAGTTAATCCCTTTAGGGAGTCCTGAAAATTGAGAACGCCTCGCCATTTCTTTTCTTTACCGTGGTAGATGAGAACGGGGATAACCGGGGTTCGGGTTTGGCGATAAATGCCCGTTTGATATTCGAGCATTTGAACAAGCAAATCATCATTACGGTAGCTCTTGTGTTCAAGAAGAAAGAGAATCCTCGCCGTTTGCTTTCCTCGTTTCAGTTTTACCGAAAACGTTAAATCCATGCGCTTTTCCCGTTGTTCGGTATCGACAAAACTCGTCAGCTCACTTTTAAGCGTCTTCCAATCGAAAAGGGAGTACTCGGTCTTCGTTAAAACAAGTTTAAAAATATCTAGGGAATACCTTCTATCGGCGTAGATTTCTTTAAAAAAAATGTCGTGAATAAAGCGTTTTGAAATCTTCATATTGAGGAGTAATCATGACATGATGTAGTTTTGCTGTCAAGCGTAGATTACATCTTTACTAATATGACTTGTGAGTCCGTAGTTCTCGCTTAAAATTTGTAGATTTTTTGGGCAACGCATATCGGCCTTTTCTTAATCCTCCGGTAAAATTTTCAAAAAAAAAACAACAACAAATTCAAATTTCACAAAGGAGAAAAGGCCAATGGGTGCGCCAAGCAAAGCACAAATAATCCGGTTGGTGAAAATCCAACCAAGAGAATGTGGAGTTCCCCAAAAAAACCGGACACTTTTTAAGCTTATTTAGAGAGAAATTAGCAGATGTTGAAGTAGCTGTCAATGTTTTTTTTCCATATCCCCTTATACGGCAAATTTCTATTTAAAGTTTATTGGAGCAACATACCCGAGGGATGAATGCTTTCGTTTTCGATTATACCATATTTCTATGTAGCGGAAGAGGTTGTATCGAATATTGTCTTCAGTGAACACCGTCCCCATTATTTTTAAATCAGTTTTCAATGTTTTAAAAAAGCTCTCAACATAACAGTTGTCGTAACAATTCCCTTTTCTGCTCATACCGGAAATCATCTCGTTATTATTCAATAAATCTCGAAACTTTTTGCTAGCATATTGAGAACCTCTGTCGGAATGAAAAATAATCCGAGCATCCGATTTTTGAGAAATGATGGCATTTTGTAATGCCGGTACAACTCCTTTCGCTTCAAGAGTCTTATCCACAGACCAACCGATAACCGCTCTGTTAAAAAGGTCGAGAACCACCGAAAGATAAAGAAACTTTGAATCTATGGGAAGATAGGTAATATCTCCGGCCCAAATTTTATTGGGGCCGTTGGAAAAATCCCTCTTTGACTTAAATATCCTAGGAGAAATTGGAGAGTCATGATTGGATGTCGTCGTTTTTGGAATAAAGCTTTTCTTGGGATGTACTCTGATCCCGTTCTCTTTCATTATTGAATGAGCAAGGGCCAAAAGAAGTCAGAGAAATAAGTGCAAAGTATTTTAATGAACTTAAGAAAATATTTAGACATCCAAAGCGTAAGGGAACAAACCTCTGCTATTCCGGAGGTTTTTGTGACGTTCTCGGTGAGGATCAATAAAGGTAGCGGCAGAGTTCACAATTTCAAGAGCTGAAGATCTTCTTGAATGGCACGATCAAGTCTTTTTTGGGGGGATGGTGTAAAGAGCGCACTTGCCCTCCTGTGAAGTTTAGGTCTCAACCTCAGCTACCTTTAAAAGACTCTAAAAAAAGTCCTGCATCAAAAAAACCTGTGATGGTAGAACCTTAAAATTTGATTGGCATCTGTAAGGGGCACTATCAGCTTAAATGATGTGCTCAGTCAATTTGGGGAGGCCCACCTTTTGAATAGTGTACTCTTTTTCTTCTGAAAAAGACAAATGTTCAGAAGACAGTTACCAAAACGTTTAAACAGAAAAGACTCATTATCACGGTCTCTAATGATTCTATGTTAACAAAATCAACAATCTGAGAGAATTCGTGAAAGCACCCTATCTCTTCATTGCTGTATTCTATTGTGATAGTATATATGTTTTTATTTTTCGAAAAAATATCTATTCTAAATTTTGCAACATCATTTTCACTAGGACTAATCTCATCCAATTGTTTTTAGCGTGTTCTATCAATTTCTTATAATCCCCTTCAAGGGCCAATTGCTTTTTTGTCATAAAAGATACCTTTATCCTAGAACTCGTTTGGCCGTTAGACAACTAAAGGCCCCCTCAAGTCCGCCTAAATTGCGCCGATAAGGGGGTATGGAGAATAATAAATGGTTGCATTGTTGGGCCTTGAAGATAGCTATAGATAAGTTCTGTCTCATTATTGCTTTACTGCTGGTAGGTTATTGCTCAAAAGATTCTATAAAGAGCAATATAAAAGAACTTTTTACAAATGAAAGGAGGGAATTAATTAATAAAAACTTTTCAGAAACCAACGAGTATTCAAATTATTTAGATTCTAAGTTGTCTTGCCTTGCTAAGATTGTGTTAATAATGGCAAATAAAGGTTCTTTGTCTAATAAAGAGAAAAAAATTATTTTAGATCTCATAATACTCGACAAAGGACGAGGACCTGGCTCAGCACCGATACACAGAGATATTTCCTCAGCTTCTTATCGTGAAAAAAATTTGAAACAAAACGACCCCAATATAACAACAAAAGACAAAATAAAAGAAATATGCGCTCACTTAGAATCTTTAAAAAATATGCCATAAATTCTTAATTATTGTCATCGCTAAGCTGTTCCAATAGCACCAACAAGAACTCTCGTTGCGGCCGTAGCACCAGCACCAATACCGACTCCAGTAGCAACTATAGTTGGAAGATATTCTTTACAAGCCTCACGAAATTCCTCTGAAGAAAAGAGCATTAAGACATCCATCAGTAAGACCGCTTATAATCAATAAAGGTTGGGCTGTTGCAACGTAAGCGTTCCATAAACCCACCCCTATATTTTCCTAACTTGATCCGGGTTGCCCTCCAGGCCAAAAAACCTTTTCCATAACAAGACGTGTTGTTTTTGAGTCTCTTTAAATTTTGAAAGAGCTAGAGTCTATGTGGTGGAGGGCGGCCCAGTGGGCCGGACGAAACAGAGCACCACGGCCTTGGCCGTGGGTGAATGAACCCGGAGGCGGTATATCACTACAGGGGAAGTTATAAAATCAGCACATAACGTTTATCATCTTCAGCATCATATGAATTTTGGTTTGTAAATACCGCCGACGGATCCTGAGTCCCGGGGGAAGGTTTCCGGGACTCAGGTCAGCTTCGACAGAAGCTGTAACGGCAAGTACCCCGGGCCTGCCCGGGGGAATCTATTAAGAATCCACATCAAAGGGAAGAAGTTTCATATAATCCGTTAAAGACTCTGCCTTTGGAATATCGGTTAAAATTCTTTGCAAGTATTCAAAGGGTTCCTTGTTATTTGCCTTTGCAGTTTCTACCAAGCTGTAGAGTATAGCGGATGCTTTTGCCCCGGAGGGTGTGATACAGAATAACCGGTTCTTTCTACCGATAACAAAAGGTCGGATGCGTCTCTCAATAAAATTGTTACAAATGTGAAGTCGTCCATCCTCAAGATATTTGATTAAATATTTCCACTCTCCCAAAGCGTAGTTGATTGCCTTGCCCATATATCCCTTGGGCGGATGCTCAGAGGTTCCCGACATGATGCGAGGAATATATTTATAATGGTTTCGTTTTTTTATAAGATAAACCTCTCCCTGATGTCCATCTTGGACAAATTTTAACTTGATAAATTTTTATTGAAGTAGCTTGTGGGAGAAGCATTAGTCAAACATAAAGTACCGTTATCTCAGGAAGTGTCATTGGTGGCCACTGCCTTTATGAGAACACCCTTCACCTCTAACTCTCCGGCAAGAGTTTGAAAAAATTGTTCTACATTCTGAAAAAGTACCCATTCTAATGCCGATTTCATACTCTCCCACAAGTACATCTTTGTTCCGGACCTTTTCTTAAGGGCCTTTCTAAAAAGGGGACATGTTATCTCCAGAGCTTGATCTACTAAAAATGCTAAAAATGCCAAGACAGAAAACATCGTGCAAAGGTATTTTTCTCCATGGCCGTAAGAATGTTCTATTGTATAACCCGTTGTCTCCTTTAGAGTTCTAAAGGTTTCGTTCTCTATTGCCCACCTCCTGCGGCCTGCACGCCTTATCAACGAAATATTTGCTTTGGTTATATGAAAGTCGGTTATCCAAGAAAAACGTTTTTCTTGTACTCCGATACCCTTCTTGTCTTGAGTTGGGTCAACGAAATATGTCTTTTCCCTATAATCCAGAACATTAACTTTGATATCTTTGTTCTTCCCATTTAAAGAGGCCCCGTTAAGATAACGATATTCGTGTACTATTCTTTTCTTAACTTTGATTCCTCTAATCTCTTCTGTTTGATACTTCGATACAGATTCTGTTTTTTCCCCATCATCCAATTGATGAAATAAGACTTTGTTACCGTTTTCTTTAATCCCTATGATAAACTGTAGAGCATTGTCTCGAAGAAATTTTATATGAGGAGCATTTGCCGCAAGAGCATCCTCCAATATGCAGGCCTTTAGACGATAGTGTTCTTTCCTAAAAGATTTTATCCATCTTATTGACGCCTTTCTCTCTGAATCTTGCTTATCACTTCCGTCTTGATTGAGAATCGGTTCCGGACATAACGGTATAACTTGCCTCATGTCAGGATGCACAACCGCTGCTCCCAACATTTGATGGTAATATCCTATCCCCCCTGTGCGACGAACTTTTTTTATACAATTTTCACAACGTATTTTTGAAGAGGAAAAATGTCCGCTTCCATCCAATGATATAAGAAAGCGGCCTCCTAAAAATTTAAACCTATTTAAAATATCGAATCTTTGGAGCTTAGAAAAAATCTTTGTAAATGTTTTTCTTATAAAAACAGGGTCAATTCCGTCAAGAATTTCTCTCATCCGAGTGTCTGAAGGAATGCTTTTTAGAGAAAAAATGCTTTTAAGATTTTTACCTCGTTTATTGTCTTTCGAGGCCTTATCAAATTTAAGCAAAGAACCAAACTTCATGGCAAAAATTGCAAGACCTGAGAAAAGACTGTCTCTAATGGATATGCTCACATTACCTAAATGCCTTCTTTCCTCCGGTACCCTATCAAAAACAGTTCCTATCTCTCTATAAAGCTCTTCCGCACCAAGTTTCTTTCTCTTTTTCATTCTTCCTCCCTCAAAAAATGTATCTAATATCAAAAAAAAAATTATACACACACAATTCAAATGAACAAAAACTTATACTAATATAATTCCTGAGAAAAATACTTTGTTTGATGCAACATTACGGCCAACCTCTATCAACTAGAGGTTTTACTAAGGGAAATTTAAATGTCGGGAACCTCTGCTTTTTCAACTGATTTTGACTGGCCGCACCTCACCTTTATTTCAGCCGGCCGCATTAACCTTTATCCGACAAATACTGCCGTAGAGAAAATTATTTTTTCATATTTTATATAATTTACTTGTAATGGAATAGAGTACAAGGGAATAAAATGAAAAAAGAAACATTAAACAAAATTCGAGAAGAGTTTAAAAAATGTGTAATCAATACTATTAATAGAGTCAAGATAAACAAGAAAAAAAGGCCTTTTCATGATAGGCTCTTGAGTAAATCAATCATTAAGGCCAGTAGCTTTGAAAGGTCATTTAGTACGAGTTTTGGACAAAGGACAATTGAAACGATTTCAAAAATTGTTGCTTCTGATTTCAATCACACTGAAGATGTTAAATGTCAAAAAAAAACTACAATTTCTCTTGGTCAAGAAACAATTGCTTCAATTGATGAGCATTTAAATTTACTTAGAGAAAATAATCTTGGAAGAAGGCCTTGTTGGAAACAAGACATTAAAGATATAAAAATAGACAAAGGAACAATACAGAATAAATATAGAATTATAAGTGATTTATGGTTTTTAAGAGCAGGTGTACAGTATTTTTTTAGCATCAAAACTGTTAAACCAAATATTGATCAAACACAGCTAGCTAAGAAAGACATGTTGTTATTAAAGTCCTTCAATCCTCATTTTAAAGTTTACTTTGCTCTTCCCTACAATCCTTTTGGTGACAAGAAAGAGGACTATGGTCACGATCCACCTTTTAAAATTTTTAATATGACAGGTGATGAAATCGTTTTAATAGGAAAAGAATATTGGGATTTATTGGGTGGCCAAGGAACTTACGAAAAAATTTTGGATATTGCGAATAGTGCCGGGGCCGATACAAGGCCTATAATAGAGCAATATTTTTGTTCATAAATCTCTAAATAGACTTAACTGAGCGTTCTTTCTACTGAAATTGAGTTGCCAAGACTTGTGGTCGGTATTGAGATATCTTGATAATTTTCCATTAGTATTGAAGTCTTTTAATATTCCCATGTGAAATTTTACAAGATGTTTTCCAACTGCTTCTCCCAATTTACAAGGAACGGCATTACCAAGTTGTTTATACTTTTCCATGGTGTTGCCAGAAAGTTTGTAGTTTATTGGAAAAGTTTGGATGCGAATATATTCTTCTATAGATAATGGTCTCTCTTGAGTCGGATGACATAAATCCGTTGCAGGCATGATTGGACTTGTCACAAGAGTTGGTGATGGTTTGTTCCAATCAAGTCTTCTTAGGAATCCTGTTTTACCTCCACCAGAATAATAGCTTTTACCTAATGCTTCTTTTTGCAATTTAACAGCAAGTGAACGCCAATTTTGTCCAGCGTTGAGAAGTCTATAGTATTTCAGACGCTTTTCTGGAAAATAAGTATGTTCCAATTTTTTTTTGTTTCTCAATTCCCAAATGGCATCCAAAATTGTTTTCCATGAGGGAAGTTTTTTGTCAGTATCGGAATGTGTAGCTGCCATAAAGGGTATTTCTTTACCTTCTCTGTTAGCAAAAATAATAATTCGCTCTCTTATTTGGGGAACGCCAAAATTAGCAGCATTGTATAAGGTAAAAGACAATTTATATCCTGCACTTTCAAGTTTTGAGATTATATGAGCGAGTGCTCCTCCAGGGGATTCTTCTGGCGTTAGAGAGGCAAATCCCTTTCCTCTTTGGTCGTGGGGTCTATGCTTTAATGGCGTAGACAGGAGGCCCCTGACGTTTTCGATAATTACATATCGAGGCATTAGGGTTTCGATCAAATCAATAAAATGAAGAAAAACATTACCTCTTGAATCATTCAATCCCCTTCTTTTTCCTGCAGTACTGAAAGCCTGACATGGGGGACCTCCTACAATAGCAAAAAGTTCCCCCTTTTTTAGCCCATGATCTTTAGATATCTTTTTTGTAGTAAGTTCCCTTATATCGCAATCATATAATGGGGTTTTTGCCCTGTTTAATCTGATGGTTTCGCAAAATTTTTTTTCAATTTCATTGAAGAAAACTGGTTCAAAACCAGCAGCTTCCAACCCTAAATCGAGTCCAAGTGCACCTGAAAAAAAAGATATATAATGCCTCGACATGAGCATTTCCTTTCAGTTTGAACTACCCCTCACTAAAGTGAGAAGATTCTTGCTTCACCGACAATCGCCTAGAACACAAGTTTCTAGGTCTTACATCGTCTCCACGAGCTTCACATCCCGTAGTCCCTACGGTAGGTCGGTTTTTGTTCCGACAAATCCAATATATTATGATATTCTTCAAAAGACAATATTTTTTTTTCTCGCCGAAGGGCGAGGCCTCACATCCTCTCCCTGAAGGAAGAGGTTTTAGGGCCACACTTGAGATAAAAAAGCGCATATTTATGCGTTTTTCTGCCTGTTTGGCCCTTTTTTACCGGCCGCACTTCACCTTTACTCGACATGGGGCATTGTACCTTTATTCTACAGTTCCCTCTCAAAACTCTTGGTTTCCCACCGTAAATTGTTCATTAACTGATGAAGATTGAACCCGGAGACGGAACAGTACCCCGATGCCAGCGTGGCCTCGTCCGATTTCATGATACTTTTTGCTAACCCAAATCTCTTTAGAGATGCTTTGATGTTGGGTTTAGCGAGACTTTAAGAAATTTTGTGTATGGGGTGCCGACATAAAAGTTTATTTTAAAGACTCGCGCAGTTTTTCAAGGTCGTCTTTAGGAACCCCCGTACTCTCGGCGACGTCTTCAAGGTCAAAACCTTTCTTTACAAGTTTTAACGCAACTTCTTGCTTTCCTTTTTGAATTCCTTCCTGTCGTCCCTCTTCCTTCACTTCATCAAGAGTGTCTTTTAATGAAAACATAATTCTCTCTCCTTTCTCTGTTATAACTTTTTCCTCTATTTCAATTAAACGATGCCAATGAAAACCGGGATCGTTTTTTCTTATGTAGTTGCTCGCCTTCATTATCAGGTCTCTTCGTTCTTTGTCAGGTAAATGCTGAGATAGCAAAAAGAACTCTTCAACATTGTTTGCATCGAGTTTCCAAATTTGTTGCAAAATAAGAAGAACCGGCGCCGTAACGAGCTTTTTTGCCGAACCTCGAATGTTCAGTTCCCTAATGTTGAGCAGTTTACAGGTGAAGTTTAAAATATTCTTTTGAAACTTTCGCCTAACCGTCGGAGTTAATCCCTTTAGGGAGTCCTGAAAATTGAGAACGCCTCGCCATTTCTTTTCTTTACCGTGGTAGATGAGAACGGGGATAACCGGGGTTCGGGTTTGGCGATAAATGCCCGTTTGATATTCGAGCATTTGAACAAGCAAATCATCATTACGGTAGCTCTTGTGTTCAAGAAGAAAGAGAATCCTCGCCGTTTGCTTTCCTCGTTTCAGTTTTACCGAAAACGTTAAATCCATGCGCTTTTCCCGTTGTTCGGTATCGACAAAACTCGTCAGCTCACTTTTAAGCGTCTTCCAATCGAAAAGGGAGTACTCGGTCTTCGTTAAAACAAGTTTAAAAATATCTAGGGAATACCTTTTATCGGCGTAGATTTCTTTAAAAAAAATGTCGTGAATAAAGCGTTTTGAAATCTTCATATTGAGGAGTAATCATGACATGATGTAGTTTTGCTGTCAAGCGTAGATTACATCTTTACTAATATGACTTGTGAGTCCGTAGTTCTCGCTTAAAATTTGTAGATTTTTTGGGCAACGCATATCGGCCTTTTCTTAATCCTCCGGTAAAATTTTCAAAAAAAAAACAACAACAAATTCAAATTTCACAAAGGAGAAAAGGCCAATGGGTGCGCCAAGCAAAGCACAAATAATCCGGTTGGTGAAAATCCAACCAAGAGAATGTGGAGTTCCCCAAAAAAACCGGACACTTTTTAAGCTTATTTAGAGAGAAATTAGCAGATGTTGAAGTAGCTGTCAATGTTTTTTTTCCATATCCCCTTATACGGCAAATTTCTATTTAAAGTTTATTGGAGCAACATACCCGAGGGATGAATGCTTTCGTTTTCGATTATACCATATTTCTATGTAGCGGAAGAGGTTGTATCGAATATTGTCTTCAGTGAACACCGTCCCCATTATTTTTAAATCAGTTTTCAATGTTTTAAAAAAGCTCTCAACATAACAGTTGTCGTAACAATTCCCTTTTCTGCTCATACCGGGAATCATCTCGTTATTATTCAATAAATCTCGAAACTTTTTGCTAGCATATTGAGAACCTCTGTCGGAATGAAAAATAATCCGAGCATCCGATTTTTGAGAAATGATGGCATTTTGTAATGCCGGTACAACTCCTTTCGCTTCAAGAGTCTTATCCACAGACCAACCGATAACCGCTCTGTTAAAAAGGTCGAGAACCACCGAAAGATAAAGAAACTTTGAACCTATGGGAAGATAGGTAATATCTCTGGCCCAAATTTTATTGGGGCCGTTGGGAAAATCCCTCTTTGACTTAAATATCCTAGGAGAAATTGGAGAGTCATGATTGGATGTCGTCGTTTTTGGAATAAAGCTTTTCTTGGGATGTACTCTGATCCCGTTCTCTTTCATTATTGAATGAGCAAGGGCCAAAAGAAGTCAGAGAAATAAGTGCAAAGTATTTTAATGAACTTAAGAAAATATTTAGACATCCAAAGCGTAAGGGAACAAACCTCTGCTATTCCGGAGGTTTTTGTGACGTTCTCGGTGAGGATCATTGAACTACCCCTGCCTAAAGGGAGGAGATTCTTGCTTCCCCGACAACTGCCTTAGGCACAAGTACCTTTGGTCTTACACTGTCTCCACAAGCTGTCACGGTAGTCCCTACCGCCAAAACATTCTTTGCCGCATTGATGTCTCGGTCGTGAGTACTCCCACAACTTGGACAATCCCAACGACGCATACTTAATTGCAATTCTTTGTTTCTATATCCACAATGTGAGCAATCTTGGGACGTGAATTTTGGGGAAACTTTTTTCAATTCCCTACCGTACCAATCACATTTATACTCAAGGAAATTTACAAGACTTCCCCAAGAACTGTCACTTATGGACTTAGAAAGTTTTCTATTCCTAACCATTCCTTTTGTGTTCAAGTCCTCGATATAGACCACTTGGTTCTTGCGAACTATATCCGTACTTAACTTAGGGAGGAAGTCCTTTCTGGAATTTCTTATTTTTGAGTGGACTCGTGCCACAAGGTTTCTCTGTTTTTCTCTATTCTTTGAACCCTGCTTTTTACGAGACAGGGACTTTTGTTCCATTCTTAGTTTGGTCTCGTATTTGTAAGTATACTTAGGGTTGCCCGATTGAAAACCGTCGCTACCAACTGCTACATCATTGACTCCCATATCTAGGCCGATTGTTTTTCTTACAAGGGCCAAATGGAGTACCTTCTCTTCTACAAGTATCGAAACAAAGTAACTTCCGTCACAATCTTTGGATATTGTTAATGATGAGGGCGTTCCAAAAAATCTTCTTGACCATACAGGTTGTATCCCTCCCAATTTCGCAACCTTTAAAATGCCGTCTCGAAAAGTGAATCCATTCTTCATGTAGTTGGCCGATTGTTTCCCGGCCCTATTCTTGAAACGTGGATATTTTGCCAATCTCTTAAAAAAGTTAGAATACGCCCTATCTAAATGCCTCAAAGATTGCTGAAGCGTCACACTTGAAACATCAGACAACCACTCCTTTTCAAACTTTAGTTCTTTCAGTCTTTTGGACGTTTCATTGTAACCGAGACCTTTACCGGTTTTTTCATACGCCGTCTTCCTATCTTGAAGGCCCCAATTATAGACAAAACGAACACAACCAAAGGTTTGGGCCAACATCTTCTTTTGGGTCTTATTCGGATAGAATCGGTATTTGTATGCTCGCTTGACTACCTTCATCATCTCAACTATACTTGGTCTCATTTGAAAAGGCAAACAAGCAATGACAGGATTCGTAAGGGAAGGCATTGGCATTGTGTCTTTGCTTTAACCGTGCATTTGGTCTTTGTGCCAAAATATCGGCGAAAAGTATTCTCAAAAGAATTACTTGATATTGTACAAAGCTATTTTGAGAAGGTTTTGGACGATTTTGAAGCAACTTTAGTGGAATTTAACGGAGAATCCGATCATGTGCATCTTCTCATCGAATATCCACCAAAACACTCTATCTCAAGAATGGCAAATTCTTTAAAAGGCGTTTCAAGTAGATATTTGAGGCAATATCATTGGAAAAAAGTTTCTCCTTTTCTTTGGGGAAAGGCATTTTGGAGTCCAAGCTATTTCGCAGGAAGTGCCGGAGGTGCAACTATTGAAAAACTTAAGCAATACATCGAAGAACAAAATACTCCATCTTAAGAAAAATCTATTTGTTCAGGCCACAAATCATTCTCGCCGAAGGGCGTGGCCTCACATCTTCTCCCTGAAGGAAGAGGTTTTAGGGCCACACTTGAGATAAAGGTAGCGGCAGAGTTCACAATCTCAAGAGCTGAAGATCTTCTTGAATGGCACGATCAAGTCTTTTTTGGGGGGATGGTGTAAAGAGCGCACTTGCCCTCCTGTGAAGTTTAGGTCTCAACCTCAGCTACCTTTAAAAGACTCTAAAAAAAGTCCTGCATCAAAAAAACCTGTGATGGTAGAACCTTAAAATTTGATTGGCATCTGTAAGGGGCACTATCAGCTTAAATGATGTGCTCAGTCAATTCGGGGAGGCCCACCTTTTGAATAGTGTACTCTTTTTCTTCTGAAAAAGACAAATGTTCAGAAGACAGTTACCAAAACGTTTAAACAGAAAAGACTCATTGCGCTAGAGCTACTTATGGGATATTTCTCATTGACAAATCATTCGTTAAATGGTAGTTGTAATTTCTTTCAATATGGAGAGAAAAACCTAAAGGTAAGGTGGATACCATATTCATTAGTGGCAAAGTGGATATATTTCTTAGCTATTCCTATGGGGTTAACCTTTTTTCATTTATTTGTTCTAACTAGGTTGTCTGAATGGGTTCAAGGACATTGGCTTAATCATGTAAAAAGACTTTCTGATACAAAAATAATAAAAGAAGGAAAGATGCTGTTAACCGTAAAAGAAGGAGAAAAAATTAGAGCGGAAAATGCTCGTCTAAGACATACAATTGATGAGATAACAAAAGAACATATAAAAGAAATATCAGCACTTAGGAAAACTAATAAAGCATCTTTAAGAAAATTAGTCACTCCATCCTCATCTAAACTTAAAATTTCTAATGTTTTGGATGAGTTATTTCAGAGTGAATGGAATATCTTGACAAACGATGAGTGCTATAAAATTTCTAAAATCCATACAGAGGGAGGTGAAAAGTATCAAATTTCTCGAGAGATTACTAAACAAGATTATGATAAATCAATATACTTGAATAATATTTCTAAACCAAAAGGTATTTCTATAAAAACAAGCTTTTCCTACGATTATGATCGTTCTGAGTATACTTTAAATCATATCTCATGGGATAGGAATAAATTTCAAATTGATTAACAATTAGAAAAAAGAGGTATTTTGTGAATCATTCAACTTATGAAGATTATTTAAAACTTACCGAAGATGCTGTCTTTAAGGCCTATTTCAAGGATGATGAAAAACTTTTGAAATCATTGCTGGAAGACTTTCTTCCATTGCCGAAAGGTTCCCGCATTGTTGACATCAAAATTCTTAACCCTGAACTTTTCCCTGAACAATTAGAAAAGGTCAAAGGCATAACAAATAAGAACTTTATCCTCGATTTGAGGGTTGCCTTTAAAAAAAGTAATTCAAAAAAAGAAGATAGGTCGGAGGTTGTAAATGTTGAAGTTCAGACAACGCCCGAGGCCTATTTTGCCAACCGTCTGCTGGCATATTCAAGTAGACTCTATTCCGAACAATTGGCCTCGGGAGAAACCTATAAATCATTAGCACCGGTTTATTCACTGGTTTTTATGACTCAAAATCTCAAAGAATTTGAATCTATCAAAGATGAGTACTACCACGTTTGCAATATCAGAAGGACAACAAAACCCGATTTAGTTCTTACTCGGGGGATGTGTTTTGTGATTGTTGAACTCAAGAAGTTCAAAAGAGAGGGAGTTAAGAGTTTACATAGTACTCGTGAGGATTGGTCTTATCTTTTAAAAAATTCAGGAAATATGGATAAAGAAGAATATAAAGAACTGCAACAAAAAGGGGGAATTATGGGTGAAGCAGTAAAACGTTTATGGGATATTTCCCAAAACGACGGATTACGGGAATTTTTAAGGGTTCAAGAGCGGGAACAAATGGATCGGGCAAGTAGAGAAGAAACTGTTCGAGAAGAAGAGCGAAAAAAGGTTGCTCTGAGTATGCTTAAAGATAATTTCAACATCGATGTTATTTGCAAACATACCGGTTTTTCTAAAGAAGAAATTGAAGGCCTTAAGAAGTCTAAGGATTCCTAAAATATCGAGAATATTTATGAAAAAGATCAAAAAGTGTCCAGTCAATTTGGGGGAGGCCCAGTTCGCATGATTATTAACAAGGTTAATGTTCGAGATTTCATAAACGATTCTAAGGAAAAGCTTGCTTCGGGTTCGGATTTAAAAGAAGCATTAGAATTATCCCTTACTCTTTTAAAACTTTTTTGTGATCGTTTAGCGAAAGATAGTAGGAATAGTTCCCGTCCCCCTTCCTCAGACCCACTGGAGTTCCCCCAAAAAACCGGACACTTTTTAAGCTTATTTAGAGAGAAATTAGCAGATGTTGAAGTAGCTGTCAATGTTTTTTTTCCATATCCCCTTATATGGCAAATTTCTATTTAAAGTTTATTGGAGCAACATACCCGAGGGATGAATGCTTTCGTTTTCGATTATACCATATTTCTATGTAGCGGAAGAGGTTGTATCGAATATTGTCTTCAGTGAACACCGTCCCCATTATTTTTAAATCAGTTTTCAATGTTTTAAAAAAGCTCTCAACATAACAGTTGTCGTAACCATTCCCTTTTCTGCTCATACCGGGAATCATCTCGTTATTATTCAATAAATCTCGAAACTTTTTGCTAGCATATTGAGAACCTCTGTCGGAATGAAAAATAATCCGAGCATCCGACTTTTGAGAAATGATGGCATTTTGTAATGCCGGTACAACTCCTTTCGCTTCAAGAGTCTTATCCACAGACCAATCGATAACCGCTCTGTTAAAAAGGTCGAGAACCACCGAAAGATAAAGAAACTTTGAACCTATGGGAAGATAGGTAATATCTCCGGCCCAAATTTTATTGGGGCCGTTGGGAAAATCCCTCTTTGACTTAAATATCCTAGGAGAAATTGGAGGGCCATGATTGAATGTCGTCGTTTTTGGAATAAAGCTTTTCTTGGGATGAACTCTGATCCCGTTCTCTTTCATTATCTTTGCAACGGTATTCTTACTACAGAAAATACTTCTCTCCTTCAAGCAATGATAGATACGAGGAGAACCGTAGGTTCCATTGCTTTTGGAAAATTCTTCTTGTATCGATACTTTTAGGAAGGCCTTTTTGGAATTTAAAATCTTGGAACATTCCTTCCAAGAATAATACCCACTTCGACTAATGCCGAAGTGGGTACAGAGCAAGGATACCGGAACTCTCTTTGAGAGGGAGTCTATTAGCGAAAAGCGTTCTTGTCGCTTACGAATATCCCAAGGCCTTTTTTTAGAACCTCATTGATCTCTCGAAGATGACGATTCTCCTTCTTGGCCTTCTGAAGTTCCTTTTCCGTATCCGATAAAATCGAAGATTGGTTACCTTGTAAACGGCCGCTGACAAACTCTCTTTTCCATCCCTGTATCATTGCTATAACATCACCACGATAACCCTGCGTCCGCCCAAACCAAGTTGTAGAATAAATGTAGAGTCTTTAACGGATTATATGAAACTGCTTCCCTTTGATGTGGATTCTTAATAGATAGACTCTAGCTCTTTCAAAATTTCCCTGAGTTTTTTCTTATAGACACTTCAAGATTTAAAGAGACTCAAAAACAACACATCTTATTATGGGAAAGGTTTTTTGGCCTAGAGGGCAACCGGGATCAAGTTAGGAAAATATAGGGGTGGGTTTATGGAATGCTTACATTGCTAAAGCATTACAGGAATTAGTCGCTGTCGCAAAATAAAAAAGCGCATATTTATGCGTTTTTCTGCCTGTTTGGCCCTTTTTGACCGGCCGCACTTCACCTTTACTCGACATGGGGCATTGTACCTTTATTCTACAGTTCCCTCTCAAAACTCTTGGGTTCCCACCGTAAATTGTTCATTAACTGATGAAGGCCGACATAAAAGTTTATTTTAAAGACCCGCACAGTTTTTCAAGGTCGTCTTTAGGAACCCCCGTACTGTCGGCGACGTCTTCAAGGTCAAAACCTTTCTTTACAAGTTTTAACGCAACTTCTTGCTTTCCTTTTTCAATTCCTTTTTCAATTCCTTTTTCAATTCCTTCCTGTCGTCCCTCTTCCTTCACTTCGTCAAGAGTGTCTTTTAATGAAAACATAATTCTCTCTCCTTTCTCTGTTATAACTTTTTCCTCTATTTCAATTAAACGATGCCAATGAAAACCGGGATCGTTTTTTCTTATGTAGTTGCTCGCCTTCATTATCAGGTCTCTTCGTTCTTTGTCAGGTAAATGCTGAGATAGCAAAAAGAACTCTTCAACATTGTTTGCATCGAGTTTCCAAATTTGTTGCAAAATAAGAAGAACCGGCGCCGTAACGAGCTTTTTTGCCGAACCTCGAATGTTCAGTTCCCTAATGTTGAGCAGTTTACAGGTGAAGTTTAAAATATTCTTTTGAAACTTTCGCCTAACCGTCGGAGTTAATCCCTTTAGGGAGTCCTGAAAATTGAGAACGCCTCGCCATTTCTTTTCTTTCCCGTGGTAGACGAGAATGGGGATAACCGGGGTTCGGGTTCGGCGATAAATGCCCGTTTGATATTCGAGCATTTGAACGAGCAAATCATCATTACGGTAGCTCTTGTGTTCAAGAAGAAAGAGAATCCTCGCCGTTTGCTTTCCTCGTTTCAGTTTTACCGAAAACGTTAAATCCATGCGCTTTTCCCGTTGTTCGGTATCGACAAAACTCGTCAGCTCACTTTTAAGCGTCTTCCAATCGAAAAGGGAGTACTCGGTCTTCGTTAAAACAAGTTTAAAAATATCTAGGGAATACCTTTTATCGGCGTAGATTTCTTTAAAAAAAATGTCGTGAATAAAGCGTTTTGAAATCTTCATATTGAGGAGTAATCATGACATGATGTAGTTTTGCTGTCAAGCGTAGATTACATCTTTACTAACATGACTTGTGAGTCCGTAGTTCTCGCTTAAAATTTGTAGATTTTTTGGGCAACGCATATCGGCCTTTTCTTAATCCTCGTAAACGGCCGCTGACAAACTCTCTTTTCCATCCCTGTATCATTGCTATAACATCACTACGATAACCCTGCGTCCGCCCAAACCAAATTGTAGAATAAATGTAGAGTCTTTAACGGATTATATGAAACTGCTTCCCTTTGATGTGGATTCTTAATAGATAGACTCTAGCTCTTTCAAAATTTCCCTGAGTTTTTTCTTATAGACACTTCAAGATTTAAAGAGACTCAAAAACAACACATCTTATTATGGGAAAGGTTTTTTGGCCTAGAGGGCAACCGGGATCAAGTTAGGAAAATATAGGGGTGGGTTTATGGAACGCTTACATTGCTAAAGCATTACAGGAATTAGTCGCTGTCGCAAAATAAAAAAGCGCATATTTATGCGTTTTTCTGCCTGTTTGGCCCTTTTTTACCGGCCGCACTTCACCTTTACTCGACATGGGGCATTGTACCTTTATTCTACAGTTCCCTCTCAAAACTCTTGGGTTCCCACCGTAAATTGTTCATTAACTGATGAAGGCCGACATAAAAGTTTATTTTAAAGACCCGCACAGTTTTTCAAGGTCGTCTTTAGGAACCCCCGTACTGTCGGCGACGTCTTCAAGGTCAAAACCTTTCTTTACAAGTTTTAACGCAACTTCTTGCTTTCCTTTTTCAATTCCTTTTTCAATTCCTTTTTCAATTCCTTTTTCAATTCCTTTTTCAATTCCTTCCTGTCGTCCCTCTTCCTTCACTTCGTCAAGAGTGTCTTTTAATGAAAACATAATTCTCTCTCCTTTCTCTGTTATAACTTTTTCCTCTATTTCAATTAAACGATGCCAATGAAAACCGGGATCGTTTTTTCTTATGTAGTTGCTCGCCTTCATTATCAGGTCTCTTCGTTCTTTGTCAGGTAAATGCTGAGATAGCAAAAAGAACTCTTCAACATTGTTTGCATCGAGTTTCCAAATTTGTTGCAAAATAAGAAGAACCGGCGCCGTAACGAGCTTTTTTGCCGAACCTCGAATGTTCAGTTCCCTAATGTTGAGCAGTTTACAGGTGAAGTTTAAAATATTCTTTTGAAACTTTCGCCTAACCGTCGGAGTTAATCCCTTTAGGGAGTCCTGAAAATTGAGAACGCCTCGCCATTTCTTTTCTTTCCCGTGGTAGACGAGAATGGGGATAACCGGGGTTCGGGTTCGGCGATAAATGCCCGTTTGATATTCGAGCATTTGAACGAGCAAATCATCATTACGGTAGCTCTTGTGTTCAAGAAGAAAGAGAATCCTCGCCGTTTGCTTTCCTCGTTTCAGTTTTACCGAAAACGTTAAATCCATGCGCTTTTCCCGTTGTTCGGTATCGACAAAACTCGTCAGCTCACTTTTAAGCGTCTTCCAATCGAAAAGGGAGTACTCGGTCTTCGTTAAAACAAGTTTAAAAATATCTAGGGAATACCTTTTATCGGCGTAGATTTCTTTAAAAAAAATGTCGTGAATAAAGCGTTTTGAAATCTTCATATTGAGGAGTAATCATGACATGATGTAGTTTTGCTGTCAAGCGTAGATTACATCTTTACTAACATGACTTGTGAGTCCGTAGTTCTCGCTTAAAATTTGTAGATTTTTTGGGCAACGCATATCGGCCTTTTCTTAATCCTCGTAAACGGCCGCTGACAAACTCTCTTTTCCATCCCTGTATCATTGCTATAACATCACCACGATAACCCTGCGTCCGCCCAAACCAAGTTGTAGAATAAATGTAGAGTCTTTAACGGATTATATGAAACTGCTTCCCTTTGATGTGGATTCTTAATAGATAGACTCTAGCTCTTTCAAAATTTCCCTGAGTTTTTTCTTATAGACACTTCAAAATTTAAAGAGACTCAAAAACAACACATCTTATTATGGGAAAGGTTTTTTGGCCTAGAGGGCAACCGGGATCAAGTTAGGAAAATATAGGGGTGGGTTTATGGAACGCTTACATTGCTAAAGCATTACAGGAATTAGTCGCTGTCGCAAAATAAAAAAGCGCATATTTATGCGTTTTTCTGCCTGTTTGGCCCTTTTTTACCGGCCGCACTTCACCTTTACTCGACATGGGGCATTGTACCTTTATTCTACAGTTCCCTCTCAAAACTCTTGGGTTCCCACCGTAAATTGTTCATTAACTGATGAAGGCCGACATAAAAGTTTATTTTAAAGACCCGCACAGTTTTTCAAGGTCGTCTTTAGGAACCCCCGTACTGTCGGCGACGTCTTCAAGGTCAAAACCTTTCTTTACAAGTTTTAACGCAACTTCTTGCTTTCCTTTTTTAATTCCTTTTTCAATTCCTTCCTGTCGTCCCTCTTCCTTCACTTCGTCAAGAGTGTCTTTTAATGAAAACATAATTCTCTCTCCTTTCTCTGTTATAACTTTTTCCTCTATTTCAATTAAACGATGCCAATGAAAACCGGGATCGTTTTTTCTTATGTAGTTGCTCGCCTTCATTATCAGGTCTCTTCGTTCTTTGTCAGGTAAATGCTGAGATAGCAAAAAGAACTCTTCAACATTGTTTGCATCGAGTTTCCAAATTTGTTGCAAAATAAGAAGAACCGGCGCCGTAACGAGCTTTTTTGCCGAACCTCGAATGTTCAGTTCCCTAATGTTGAGCAGTTTACAGGTGAAGTTTAAAATATTCTTTTGAAACTTTCGCCTAACCGTCGGAGTTAATCCCTTTAGGGAGTCCTGAAAATTGAGAACGCCTCGCCATTTCTTTTCTTTCCCGTGGTAGACGAGAATGGGGATAACCGGGGTTCGGGTTCGGCGATAAATGCCCGTTTGATATTCGAGCATTTGAACGAGCAAATCATCGTTACGGTAGCTCTTGTGTTCAAGAAGAAAGAGAATCCTCGCCGTTTGCTTTCCTCGTTTCAGTTTTACCGAAAACGTTAAATCCATGCGTTTTTCCCGTTGTTCGGTATCGACAAAACTCGTCAGCTCACTTTTAAGCGTCTTCCAATCGAAAAGGGAGTACTCGGTCTTCGTTAAAACAAGTTTAAAAATATCTAGGGAATACCTTTTATCGGCGTAGATTTCTTTAAAAAAAATGTCGTGAATAAAGCGTTTTGAAATCTTCATATTGAGGAGTAATCATGACATGATGTAGTTTTGCTGTCAAGCGTAGATTACATCTTTACTAACATGACTTGTGAGTCCGTAGTTCTCGCTTAAAATTTGTAGATTTTTTGGGCAACGCATATCGGCCTTTTCTTAATCCTCGTAAACGGCCGCTGACAAACTCTCTTTTCCATCCCTGTATCATTGCTATAACATCACCACGATAACCCTGCGTCCGCCCAAACCAAGTTGTAGAATAAATGTAGAGTCTTTAACGGATTATATGAAACTGCTTCCCTTTGATGTGGATTCTTAATAGATAGACTCTAGCTCTTTCAAAATTTCCCTGAGTTTTTTCTTATAGACACTTCAAAATTTAAAGAGACTCAAAAACAACACATCTTATTATGGGAAAGGTTTTTTGGCCTAGAGGGCAACCGGGATCAAGTTAGGAAAATATAGGGGTGGGTTTATGGAACGCTTACATTGCTAAAGCATTACAGGAATTAGTCGCTGTCGCAAAATAAAAAAGCGCATATTTATGCGTTTTTCTGCCTGTTTGGCCCTTTTTTACCGGCCGCACTTCACCTTTACTCGACATGGGGCATTGTACCTTTATTCTACAGTTCCCTCTCAAAACTCTTGGGTTCCCACCGTAAATTGTTCATTAACTGATGAAGGCCGACATAAAAGTTTATTTTAAAGACCCGCACAGTTTTTCAAGGTCGTCTTTAGGAACCCCCGTACTGTCGGCGACGTCTTCAAGGTCAAAACCTTTCTTTACAAGTTTTAACGCAACTTCTTGCTTTCCTTTTTCAATTCCTTTTTCAATTCCTTTTTCAATTCCTTTTTCAATTCCTTCCTGTCGTCCCTCTTCCTTCACTTCGTCAAGAGTGTCTTTTAATGAAAACATAATTCTCTCTCCTTTCTCTGTTATAACTTTTTCCTCTATTTCAATTAAACGATGCCAATGAAAACCGGGATCGTTTTTTCTTATGTAGTTGCTCGCCTTCATTATCAGGTCTCTTCGTTCTTTGTCAGGTAAATGCTGAGATAGCAAAAAGAACTCTTCAACATTGTTTGCATCGAGTTTCCAAATTTGTTGCAAAATAAGAAGAACCGGCGCCGTAACGAGCTTTTTTGCCGAACCTCGAATGTTCAGTTCCCTAATGTTGAGCAGTTTACAGGTGAAGTTTAAAATATTCTTTTGAAACTTTCGCCTAACCGTCGGAGTTAATCCCTTTAGGGAGTCCTGAAAATTGAGAACGCCTCGCCATTTCTTTTCTTTCCCGTGGTAGACGAGAATGGGGATAACCGGGGTTCGGGTTCGGCGATAAATGCCCGTTTGATATTCGAGCATTTGAACGAGCAAATCATCGTTACGGTAGCTCTTGTGTTCAAGAAGAAAGAGAATCCTCGCCGTTTGCTTTCCTCGTTTCAGTTTTACCGAAAACGTTAAATCCATGCGTTTTTCCCGTTGTTCGGTATCGACAAAACTCGTCAGCTCACTTTTAAGCGTCTTCCAATCGAAAAGGGAGTACTCGGTCTTCGTTAAAACAAGTTTAAAAATATCTAGGGAATACCTTTTATCGGCGTAGATTTCTTTAAAAAAAATGTCGTGAATAAAGCGTTTTGAAATCTTCATATTGAGGAGTAATCATGACATGATGTAGTTTTGCTGTCAAGCGTAGATTACATCTTTACCAGATTTTCCCGTTTTAAGTGCCGTCTTTTTCAGATTTGTTTAAAAACTATGGCACCAACTCTTTGCTTGTAATTTTTTTGTCAAATATGCGAACTTTCGATGAATTGAAGAGAATTTACTCTGTATTTTTGGGAACGGAACGGGCGAGTAGCAATACTAAGGTGTAGAAAGACAATACTATCTTGTTAATGCCTCTAGCACTCTTCCCTTTATGGAGATATCGGTAGCAGCAAAACACTAGGAAGTATCGGGTGAACGTCTTTTAATCAAAAGCGCCAAAAGATGTTGCCAACCTTCCAATCGCATAAGCTCGTAGGCCGCTCGAATAGCATCATAAAGATGGGACTTATATTTATAAACTGCCAAGGCCTTTTGAAAAATAATGTCTTTGAGCTGAACCGTTTGATCTATAAGAAATTGCAACATCATTAAGAGAACAACTAGATAAGAAAGATTTTTCTTCCCATGCCCAAAATTGTGCTTGAAATGATATCCCTCAACAGTCAATGTTCTAAAAGTATTATTCTCAATATGCCCTCGTGCTCTTCCTCCTTTCATAACTTCAAAAACATTCATAGAATGTCCTTTAGTCTGAGAACGTTCGGAATTCATCAAAGTGATGTCCGTCACCCAAGAAAAATGCTTTTTAACGTTTTCTTCTCCTCGCTTCCCTTGCCACCGAATCGTTTCCTTATAGTCCAAAAAATTACAGGTAAACTCTGCTGAAGATACAGAATTGTCTAATCGAAGATCATTACTGTATCGGAATCTTTGAGAAACTTCTTTCTTAACCTTCTCACCGATTTGTTCGTTACGTTCGTAAAAAATCACAGGTTCTTCATTTTCTTTTAGTCGATTATCCTTATCTCGACACTCTCGGTCTTCGACAAAGTTAAAAAGCTTTTTATGGCCTTTAGGCCTAACATTAAGAATGTAAGACATCTTGTGTGCTCGAAGGTACCGAACAAGGTCTCCTCTAGCATACAAGGCATCTCCGCAGATAATCATGTTGAGTTGAGGATGATCTTTTCTCAAGCGTTTAATTAATCTCTTCGTTGCAGAATATTCACAGTCATTCTTCTCGCTACCGTCACTTTTCATAATACCTTCAACCGCAAGTGGGATAACTTCTTTTTTTGAAGGGTGAACTATGACTGCAGAAACAATTTGGTGGTAATACGTTTCCGTACCGTTCCTATGCCGTTTAACCATGCAAGAATCGCAATGAATTTCTTTAGATGAAAAATATTGTGTCCCGTCGATTGCTACAAGATAATAGGGTTGTTTGTTTTTTCGAGTAAACTCAAAATCAGTGAGACTCTTGTTCCGTTGAAGGTAGTGAAAAAGAGATTTGAAGAGAGGATATAAATGTTCCGGGGAAATTTCGTCAAAGAATTTTCAATCGCTTTAAGGATTATCCCAAGCTCAATGCAGACTTTACCGTTTAACAATTTTCCGGTACCATATAGAAAATGCTGGAAAATCGAGGATACAAGATATATTTTTTCAGACTTTTAAGAACTTTTTGGAGTCATCCCTTCATTCTTTTAACTCTTATAGGCAATGGATTTATCGTCACGATCTCACTTCTCATGTATTTAGTGGAACACGGTCGAGGCATGGCCTCTTTCGGCGATGCTTTGTGGTGGTCTTTTGCTACGGTTACAACCGTAGGGTACGGAGATATTGTTCCAACCACGTCCCTCGGTCGATTTTTTGGAATTATTGCCATGCTTGGAGGAACAGGGCCTTTTGCTTGTTATACGGCCGTTTTTACCAATGCTTTTATAGGGAAAACTAATCAAGACAAATAGTGTTTCGCATCATTCCGATGGTTAATTTTTTGTTAGACAAATGGTGTAGATAAAAGCTACGAATTATTTTGTAAACCATCAGACAGCGGAGAAGATATGAGCTACGAATTTTACAAAATTTTTCATTTGAGTTGTGTCGTGTTGTTTACGGCCTCCACTACGGCCATCCTTTACGGACAGCAAAGTAAAAAATCCTGCAAGATATTCAACGGTGTTGCCTCTTTCCTTCTTTTTGTTGCGGGAATGGGGCTTCTTGCAAGAATAGGATACACCCACGGAGCATCTTGGCCTATATGGGCCTATATAAAAATAGGTCTGTGGTTGGCCGCAACGGTTTGGTCGGCCTCTGCCGCAAAACGTTTGCCTGAACACAAAACCGTTGTCTCTAGTGTTTTCCTAATTCTTATTCTATCGGCCGTTATCACGGCCGTTTTACGTCCGTGGGAATAGACTCTTTTAAAAAAAATCAGAGGTTTCTGACATTTAAATTTCCCTTAGTACAACCTATAGTTGATAGAGGTTAGGCCCTAATGTCGCATCAAACAAAGTGTTTTTCTCAGGAACTATATTAGTATGAGGTAGACCTGTACCCGGAGGATTTACGAAGCTCATTGGTACAGACTAAGTGCGTTGGACCGAAAATGGCCGGTTGGCCCTAGGGGCCGTTACCTTTTGAGATACAGCAATTCTCAGTTTATGCGAAGAGTTATTTTGTTTTTTTGGGCCTCATCATCGAACATAAATATTTCATGAATTTTAAGTAATTTAAGAGGAGAATCTGTTTAAAAACACAAATCAAATATTTGTGTATTGCGCTGTATTATATCGAAATCGACGCTACGCAAATGTTACGAATTTTTTTTTGCTCTAGAGGGAAAAAGGCCAAACCGAGAATTGCTGCATCTTTACTAATATGAGTAATCGGAATCCCCAAGAGCTACTCCCGAAAGTTGTGGATTGAACTTTAGCTAAAACCCCCAAAAATTCTGAGTTTTTAAGCATGAGCATCGCACGATAATGTGTGAGCAGAGCGGCAGGGGGTATTCGCTCTATATTCGATCTTTTTTTCGCCGGAACGGATTTGATCCAAGTAGACCTTTTTGATACGCAAAATTAGCTACATTTATTTTAGTGTAGGATATGCAAGTTCGGGGCATAAGGAGGAAACATTTGCCTCTATTTTTAAGAATCCCGAAGATTTCTCCAATGATATTTCCGTTGAACCGATGAAATGATCTGAGCAAAAAACGGAGTTTTCATGCCGAGCAAGGATTTGCAAAGGGTTCTCAACCACATACGGCAAACAAGCAAAAGCGAAAGGGAAAAGGGAAGCCGTTTTGAAAAACTCATGCGTGATTTTTTCAAACACGATTCGATATATAAAAATCAATTTAAAGAAGTTTGGACTTGGAGGGAATATCCTCAAAGAAAACATAAAGATTTGGGTATAGACCTCGTTGCCGAAACATACAACGGAGAGAAGGTTGCTATTCAATGCAAATGCTACAAAGAAGACACGCCTCTTTCCAAAGAGAATATCGACTCTTTCTTGAGTGAACTCGGGAAAAAAGATTTTCAAGAAGGAATTATCGTCTCAACCACAGACAATTGGTCTGACAACGCCGAAAAGGCCTTGTCGGGAAGAAGTAAAAAATGTGTAAGAATCGGTATCACGGAACTTGAAGAATCCGATATTTCCGATTGGTGGACACTCTACAAAAAGGCAAAAGCATCACAACCTAGCAAAAAACGTCTAAGACAACATCAAAAAAACGCCTTAAAAGATGTGATTAAAGGATTTAAGGCGTTTGATAGAGGTAAGCTCATCATGCCGTGTGGAACGGGAAAGACGTTCACGGCCTTAAAAATTGCAGAAAACGTGACAAAATCCAATGGAAAAATTCTCATCCTCATGCCCTCACTCTCTTTGGTCTCCCAAACCCACAGGGAATTTATGCAGAACTCTGCCAAAGAGATAAACGCTTTTATCGTCTGTTCGGATAAAAAGGCCGGTAAGGATATCGAGGACATAGGTAATATTGATTTGGCCGTTCCTCCGACAACCGATTATAAGAAACTCTCGAAAAAAAATTGTTCGGCCCCAAAAGGGCAAAACAGAATGACGGTTATCTTCTCTACCTACCATTCTATTGAAGTCATCTCCAAGGCGCAAAAAACAGGCAAGATGGGAGAATTTGATCTCATTATTTGCGATGAGGCCCATAGAACAACGGGAGTTGAAGGCAAGACAAAGACCGATGATAAAAAATCTTACTGGACACGGGTTCACGACAACAATTTCGTCAAGGCCGCAAAAAGACTCTATATGACGGCCACGCCGAGAGTATACACGGAAAAGGCAAAAGAAAAGGCCGAAAGTAAAAATTACGAGACCTATTCCATGGATGATGAATCGGTCTACGGAAAGAATTTTTATGAACTAAAGTTTTCCGAGGCGATCAGTCAAGGACTTTTATCGGATTACAAAGTAGTCGTTCTGGCCGTAAATGAAGATGCAGTTTCCGCATCCATGCAAAAGGCCTTTGCTCAAGACAAGGAAGTTCAAACGGATGATGCCGTCAAGATCATTGGTTGTTGGAATGCCTTGGCCAAAAAGTTTGTAAACAACAAAAACATTAACCTCTACAAGAAGGGTTATAAAGATATTAAAGAGAGAAGGCCTATGCAAAGAGCAGTCGCATTTTCAAATACTATTGCTGCTTCAGAACAGTTAAGAAAATATTTTCAAAAGGTTGTTGACGAGACAATTGGGAACAATCGAGATAGGGACGATTCTCTTCTCAAATGTGAAATTCATCATGTGGACGGAAGCATGAATTCGTTGACGAGGGGGAGAGAGATTCGATGGCTCAAAGGAGAATCCGAGGTTTTGGGGATAAATCAATGCCGAATTTTGTCCAATGCAAGGTGCTTATCGGAAGGGGTAGACGTTCCGGCACTGGATGCGGTTATGTTCCTACAGGCGAGAAAATCAGAAATTGATATTGTCCAATCCGTCGGCCGAGTGATGAGAAAACCCTCCGATCCGAATCAAAAAAAGGAATTTGGTTACATTATCCTTCCCATTGTAATTCGACCGGGACTTAAACCGAGTGAAGCGTTAGACGATAATCAACGCTATCAAGTTATTTGGAAAGTTGTTCAGGCCCTACGCTCCCATGATGACAGACTGGAGACGGCCATAGACAAACTCCCTTATTCCAGAAAGCTCCCTGCAAATGTTGTTATCAAGGCCATAGGTAAAGACGAAGACGGTCTGGGAAAGGCCGAAGAAGAGGTGACCGGTGAACTGAATCTTGCCTTTGCAGAAGATTGGCAAGAGGCCGTTGTGGCAAAACTTGTGTTAAAATGCGGTGACAGGGAATACCTCGATAAGATTGCCGTTGACGTAGCATCGGCCTTCCAAAATCTTTCACGAAGGATTCAGGGATTTTTCAAAGGCCGAGGCCCGTCAAAGTACAAGAAAACCTTAGATCAATTCCTTGGAAGTTTGAGGGCCGTCTTAAATGAATCCGTTACTCAAGATCAGGCCGTGGAAATGTTGGCCATACATAGCGTGACGAAACCTCTTTTTCAGGCACTCTTTGAAACGAGAGATAACTTTACAAATCAAAATCCCGTCTCCCGTTCTATGGAGGAAGCTCTGTTGTTATTCGGAAATCAAATAACGGCAGAAACAAAAGCTTTGAGGAAAAGTTACGAAGATATCAAAAAACGGGTTCGCGATATCGACACATTGGAGTCGAGGCAAAATCTTATCAAGGAACTCTATCAAATCGTCTTTAAAAAGAGTTTTCCGAAAATACAAGAGCAACTCGGTATTGTCTACACCCCGATAGAGATAGTCGATTTTATCTTGGAGAGTTCCCATGAAATTCTAAAAAGAGAATTTGGAGTAAAAAATGGATTTTCGGAGAAAAACATAACCGTGATCGATCCGTTCTCCGGAACGGGAACGTTTTTGACAAGACTTATTGAAAATAAAAATCTCATCAAGGATGTGGATTTAAAGAGAAAATACGACTCGGAAATTTTCTCCGTCGAGCTTATCCTTTTGGCATACTATATTACGACGATTAATATTGAAAGCTCTTATCATTTTAGAAAACGGGAGAGAAATAAGAGATCGAAAGACCTGTACGAGCGTTATCAAGGAGCTATTTTTGCAGACACGTTTCAAGCAACGGAAGAGGTCAATCGAGGAGAAAAAAATAGTTTTTTTCAAGAAAATATTCGACGAAGGAAGCGTCTGAAAAAAGAAGAAATCCGAGTTGTCGTCGGAAATCCTCCTTATTCTGCAGGACAAAGAAGCGAAAACGACAATAATAAAAACTTAAAATATGAAACGCTGGACAAAAAAATTAAAGAAACTTATGCGGAAGCATCAAAATCAGGACTAAAAAAAGGACTTTATGATTCTTACATTAGAGCAATAAAATGGGCGACGGAGAGAATTAACAAAAACTCTAAGGGCGGTATCGTTTCTTTTGTGACCAATGCTTCTTTTCTCGATAATGTTGCGATGGATGGGTTGAGGTATCATTTGGCAAAGGACTTTACCGATCTTTATATTTTTCATTTAAGAGGAAATGCGAGAACTAAAGGAGAACAACGAAGAAAAGAAGGTGGAGAAGTATTTGGACAAAGTTCCCGTTGTCCTATTGCTATTTCCCTTTTGATAAAAAACCCCAGGAAGACGGGTTGCAAAATCCACTATTATGACATCGGCGACTATTTGAGCACCAAGCAAAAGCTAGAAAAAGTTCAACAGTTAAGACATATCTTTAATATAAAATGGCAAAAAATTACTCCGGATAAACACAATGACTGGGTCAATCAGAGAGACGGGACATATGAGAGTTTTATTCCCATGGGGGATAAACACAAGAAGAGTGAAAAAATCTTCACTCTCCATTCACTCGGTGTGGTAACCAACAGAGATTCTTGGGTTTACAACTTTGATAAAAGCACACTCTCAAAAAATGTTAAAAAGACAATATCCTTTTACAACAGAGAAGTGGAACGATTTAAAAGGAAGGGGTCGCCAAACAAAGTGGATAAGTTTATCAATAATGATAACACTCGAATTAGTTGGTCCGGAGATATGAAATCTGATTTAGTAAGGAAAAAGTTTTATAATTACGATAAAAAACTCATAAGAAATTCCATGTATCGACCTTTTTGCAGAATGCATTTATATTACGGAAGAACGTTAAATGAAAGAATTTATCAAACCCACAAAATCTACCCCGATTCTGACACAAAGAACTTGGCAATCTGCACTTCGGGAAAAGGGGCGAAGACGTTTTCCGTTTTGATGACGGAGATTACTCCTGATCTTCAATTTTTGGGTAATTGCCAACACTTCCCACGGTACATTTATCAAAATCACAACGGAAAGATGAAAAGATCGGATAACATATCAAAGGATACCGTAAAAATATTTAGGACTCATTATCAAGATAAATCACTAAATGCCGACGATATCTTTTTTTATATTTACGGATTGCTTCACTCAAAGCAATATGGGGAGAAATACGAAAACGATTTGTTAAAGGCATTGCCTCGTATCCCCATGGTAAACGACTTTCACGAGTTTTCCCGAATTGGAAAAAAGTTGTCCGATCTTCATGTCAACTATGAAAGAGTGCAAAAATATAAAGGACTCAAGATTTCCAATCCATGGGCGAAAGGAGAAGAGTTAAGAGTTAAAAAAATGAGATATCAAGAAAAAGGGAATACGACTTCGATTATCTATAACGATCGGGTCACGATAAGCAGCATTCCAAAAAAAGCACATGAATACCAAATTAACGGTTACAGTGCCGTTAGATGGATTATGGAGAGATATCAAGTTAAAAAATGTAAAAAGAGCGGCATCATTAACGACCCCAATCGAAAAGACGAACCGAGATACATTCTCGATCTTCTCCAAAGAATCGTTTACGTTTCCGTGGAATCCATCGACCTTATCGACCAACTCCCTGAAATTACTGATTGGGGGATTTTAGATATTTCTGATTTGGTGGCATAGAATATGAAAAGAAAATTGTTCAGTAGAAAATTAGAAAAGGTCTCAAAAAAAATTTTTGAGAGATATTCCCAAGAGTTATCCAAACTTGTAGGGACAAGTCACGGAGTCTATGCTCTTTATGACGAACATGAGTTGTACTATATCGGAAAAGCAAGTAATTTAAAACAAAGAATTCGAGTTCACTTAAGAGATCGGCATTTTGCCCAATGGACACACTTTTCTTTATTCTTGACGAACAAATCGGCGTACATCGATGATATCGAATCCGTGATTATATCGGCCACAAACCCAAAAGGAAATAGAGTTAAACCCAAAGGAAATGTAGATATTCTCTTAAAAAAGGAACTGAAGTCTCTTGTAAAATCGAGACAAGAAGAAGAAATTAGTAGCTTATTTGGTGGCAAATCTCGCAGAAAGCGAAGAAGCAAGACAAAAAGAGGTATCGCCGCACGGTATATTCTAAAGGGACTATTCAATCAGGCAAAATTGCTTGTAAGAGAATATAAGGGCAAAGAATATAGGGCAAAGCTATTAAGTTCAGGAAAAATAAAATGCAAAAATAAATTGTATAATTCTCCTACACCTGCCGCTTTGGCAGCAGTAAACAAGAAGTCTTTTAAAACAGTAAACGGATGGACGTTCTGGTATATTAAAAATGAAGAGGGAAATTGGGTGAAGCTGAATTCATTGAAATAATTTATATTTTATAAAAAGGAGTATGTTTTATGTCAGAACTTAACAAAATACGAAAAACTATTCGTCATCTATTCGAGATAGAGAGAAAAAAATTTATTATACCCGATTATCAAAGGCCTTATGCCTGGGATTTAGAAAAATGCGAAACTTTGTGGGATGATTTAGTAAGCTTTTACAAAGAGACAAAAGGTCAAGATGATAAAAAATATTTTTTAGGAACTATAGTAACCTGTAAGAACAGTGATAATAATATTGAATTGGTAGACGGACAACAAAGGATTACCTCATTATTGCTTCTTTTGAGATCATTCTACAAGAAACTAGAAAATATGGATGAAAACGAAAATGAAGTTCGACGATTAAAAGAGCAGATTGCCCCTTGTTTGTGGAACACGGACACGTTGACCGGAGGAATAGATATAACCATTCCTCACATTGCTTCAATGGTTGCTACGGATAAAGAAAACGACACGCTTAATCAAATTATAAAGAACGGAGTCGTTGAAGAAGACAAAAAAAATCTCTATATCAAGAATTACAACAATTTTCTAAAATGGAACAATCAATATGCACAAGATGATCCATTGTCATGGAAACAATTAATTATAACGATATTAGATAGATGTATTATAATACCGATAGAGTGTGATACCTTTGACTTGGCGTTAACTATTTTTTCCACTCTAAATGATAGAGGCCTGCCCTTATCTGATTCCGATGTATTCAAATCTAAAATATACAAAAATACAAAAACAAATGAAAGGGATAAATTCATAGACCAATGGAATGATCTGAATGAAAACACCAAGAGAGCAAATATCTCTATGGATCAACTCTTTCGGTACTATTCACATATTATTAGAGCTAAAGAAAATAATAGAAACCAAGAGAAAGCTTTAAGAAAATTTTATTCCGATAACGACCACAAATACTTGGCACAAAAAGGTCTTATTGAAGAGTTAGCATCTTTATGTGAATTTTGGGTTGCCATTAATAAAAGAGAAGATAATTTTAACGATAAGAACATCCCGTTCAATGCAAAAAAATATTTACATTGCCTTTCTATCTACCCTAATGAATATTGGAAGTTTACAACAAGTGTTTTTTATCACTGTAATAAAAATGAAAATGATTTCTCCGAGAAGTTTGTTGACTTCTTAAAAAAAATCACAGCATTCTTGATTTCAAAATTTATTGAAAGACCATCAGTTAATGCTATTAAGTCTGACATATATAATTCTTGTATTAATATTTATGAAAATAAGAGTCTTAACTTTGCCTATAATATAAAAAAAGAAGATATACAAGAAGATAGCGGGGCCTCTAGGATTAATCGATGTTTGATATTGCTTCATGCATATTTAGACAAGGATCAAAAAGATTTAATTGATTCTAATTGGGAGATTGAACATATCTTTCCGAGAAGATGGCAAGATACCAATTATAACGGATGGAATGAAACGGATGCAAAGGAATACTTAGAAAAGTTGGGAAATAAGATCGCCATTGGAAAAAAATTGAATATTCGTGCAGGAAATGGATATTTTGGACAAAAGAAAAATCAATATTCTCAATCAAAAATCTCTGTGCTAAAAAAACTGAGCAAATACCCTGCAAATGACTGGACTAAAGACGATATAAAGAAAAGAGAAGAAGATTTTACTAAAGATATATGGAGTTTTCTCAATACAAATCTAAAAATTTAGAATCTTGAAAATCAAAAAAAGAATCATTTTTTAATGTCTTTGGTAAAATGTTTTTAGATTTTATTAAAAAATATTTGAATGATATTTCACAAGAATGTTTGATCTAAGAAGTAAAATTATTGAGTATGGAGGACTTGACCTTCAACAGGTCGAATGGATTTATGCAAAAACGATGCCCTATTGCCCTCATTTTTATATTGTAAAAAAACCCGATATTGAAAAAACATTTGAGAAAACCGTTGAATATCTGAGGACGTTCGGATGTACAGATTATTTTTATGATAAAAGTGGAATATATCTATATCTAGGAATTTATTGGAAAATATGGACTATGGGTGCTCCAATTAACGAAACGATGATCATTAATATCGCCTATAGAGGAAATAATCTCTCTAATAAATATAGCAAATTCAGCGCAGAAGAAAAAAATCCAAATGAATGCAATATATTTGAAGTTTCCAAAAAATAATTATACAAAATAAAAGATTCGGCCGACTCCTTCAATCGTCCACACACGGTGCAATGAGCTTGTTTCCTTCCACTTTAGTTTCAACCCAATCACTACCTACGCTCGTAAGTCAGGAATTTTTTCTCTAATGTGTGAGAGGCCATAGTGTTTTGTCCTTTTAAAAAAGGCCCCCTCGCCTAAAGGTGTAGAATAAAGGTACAATGCCCCATGTCGAGTAAAGGTGAAGTGCGCCGTGCTTGCAGGGACGTATGCCAAGATCATCAGGGGACTTAAAACATAGAGAACCGTAAAAACGCAGTGGATTGCAACGTCCGTAACGTAGTAACCGAGAAGTGCCGCCATATAAGAGAGAACGCTTATCTCAAGTGTGGCCCTAAAACCTCTTCCTTCAGGGAGAAGATGTGAGGCCACGCCCTTCGGCGAGAATAAAAAAAGTATTGCCTTTTGGGCAATATCATAATACATTGAATTTGTCGGAACAAAAACCGACCTACCGTAGGGACTACGGGATGTGAAGCTCGTGGAGACGATGTAAGACCTAGAAACTTGTGTTCTAGGCGATTGTCGGTGAAGCAAGAATCTTCTCCCTTTAGGGAGGGGTAGTTCAAGCTGTACATTAACATCTGCCGAAAGCTAAAGAGACTTTGGCGACTTCGTCGAAAGACTACAGGAGAAGGATGGAAACGATGACCCTTGTTAGGGTTTTACGAGCATCAATCCTTCTCTCGGCGACTCCGATGAATTGAAACAGGATAACGAAGAGAAAGACGATCACTAAGAGAACCCGGTACAGGTCTGTTAATTCTCCCTTCAGTTCCCTTGCTGCTTGGGGAATCCACTCAAACATTGGTACACCTAAACTTGATGTTCATAAGAAATCTCCTTGATAAAAGTTAAAGTTTTGTTTTAAAACGAAAAAGTGAAAGAAATTCTTACCTTGTCCTGTAAGAGAATTCTTCTCTTACAGGAATTGAGAACCCCACTTAATTGTTGGAATCTCTAAAAGAAAAAGCTAACAGTTTTTTAGTGTGCGTAATCGGCATCCAAGAAGGGAAAGGGGTTATTTCCTTCCGTCCCTGTAAAAACACGGGTGAAGACCACACAAAAGTCGTTATCGGGACAAGCATCGAAACTGTCGGTCAAACCGTCGAGTTTTTTCACCGTGTAAGGTAAATCCTTGTACTGCTTACCTGCCCAACTTCCGCCGCCTATCTCCGTTATGACTTTATCCGCTATCGCCTCTTTCGTAAGTGCGGAGCTTCCAAGGTCGATGTCTGCATAGTCGAGGGCGATAACGCTGTCGCCGGAACCCGTAAAGGCATTTTTGATCACCCAGAGTCCTTCGGCATGAGTACCGCCGCTTCCTCCGCTGAGAGCGATCGAGGTTACAACGGGAGTAGAGCAGTCCTCGGTATCGTCGTCGTGATGGATATTGAGATTCATACCGTCAAAGGTCGGTAGGTCTACGCTCGCACTCAGGAGATTATTCCCCGATTGCAAATCGTTGGACAACGTAACCGTCGCTCCGGCCCAGGTGTTGGTCGCTCCAATTGCGGCAATCAAATTATCTATAGCATCCGAAATAGAGGTGCTTCCCGCAGTGTTATAGGTGAGCGGAGTTGTATACTCCACGGCCGTCCAAGGGGAAGTGAGCGTTCCGTCGGAGACGGTGATCTTACAGATTTTGCCGTCTGCATCCTCCTCCGGTTCCGTCGCAGTCGGAGTCGAACTCGCCGAAAGGGGCGCAGAACTTCCCGTGCTAGGCCCCGTTCCGTCGGACCCGAGTTTCATGGGCAGGGCGGCCTCGATAAAGCGGAGACTCAGGCCGTCGGCCGCTTGTTTGTCGTCATTTCTTCCCCAGCACGTCAGGGCATTATCCAACGTTAAAACGGCACAGGCGTGATTCGTTCCCGCTCCAATCAAAGTCGCCGTATTGCTATTTAAGGGGTTCTTGGATGTACCGCTTACGATACGACCTGTCCTCGTTTGACCGCCTCCCCTTTGGCCGTAATTATTTCGCCCCCAGCATTTTACGGTGTCGTTGGTTAAAAGGGCGCAAGTGTAATACCTGCCTGCTGCAATAGCTTCGGCCGTTTTTCCGGCCCCTAACCTCGGAGTTCCTCCTCCCGTTTGGCCGTAATTATCGTAACCCCAGCATCTAACACTTCCGTTATCCAAGACGGCACAACTGTGACCATTGCCCAGAGAAATTTCGGTAGCGGCAATGTTTGGGGCGTCAGCTTGGTTTCCACCATTTTCTCCCCAGCATTTTACGGACTTATCGGCCTTTGCGATAGCACAAACGTGATCCTCTCCCGAGGCAACGGCAAGGGTAGTTTCCCCCTCTAAGGGGTCTCCCCGATTGCCTCTTTTTTTATAGGATATGTTGCGTGTGGCGGTCCCGCCGATCTGTCCGTACTCTCTGTCCCCAAAACACTTGACGGTATCGTCGTTTCGGATGGCACAGGTGTGCAACACTCCCAGTGCCATGGACTTTGCCGTATACTCGTTACTATTGGAGTCTGTGCCCAGATCAACTTTTCCGGGGATCCCCTTTGACAACGAAGGGTCGCTTCTCCCCAACCTGCTATAATCATTATGCCGTCGTAGTAGATTGCTTCCCCAGCACATCATAGGGCCATGATCTGCATTTGCATTCTTTAAAATTATACATCTATGGTAGAACTGATCACTAGTTTCTGCTTCATAGGATGAAAAGGCCATGGGTGTATTGTTCTTGCCGTTTGCTACACCTAAGTCTGCTTTGCTCGGAGTTGCCGACCCGTCCCCCCATGTATAGACTTCGCCGCTCTCTAAAAGGGCGAAGCTCCTCGTATGATCAAGAGAGAGAGCTATGGGTTGTAGACTTTTTGCACACATTCTTCCCCACGGCAGGTAACCGCTCCGGCAGGAAAAGTGGCAAGCATCGGCAGAATCCGCAGGCCCCGGCCGCCACATAGTAAACAGGGAATCATTGAGGTTGGTGCAAGTGCCTATGTTTCCCCCGTTATCGACATACTCTCCTAAGACAGGGTACTTGCACTCTCTTAGCGAGTCGTCTTTTATGTAACCGGAATTGCAGGAAAAACCGCAGCCGTCGGCCGTACTCATCGCTATCGTGTTTGGGGTAAAGGTACTAAATCCCCCGTCGTCACCTTCGATGTCGCTACAGGGTTGCTCGGCACTTGAAGCATCGGCGTAGGTTCCCTGCGAGGGAATATCACAGGACGCATTGACCCTGTTTTGGATATAACCCGTAGCACACAAAAAGGGGCAAGAATCTGCGTCGGCGGCAGGCCCCGCGGCCCAAGCGTTAAAATGTGTGATGCTCGTAATATCGGTGCAATCAATCTGGGTTGTTGCATCACTCTCCACGTACTTTGACGGGGTGGGGTAATCACACGCCCGATTGGTAACATTATAAACGTAACCGGCATTGCAGGAAAAACCGCAACCGGTATCAGTTGAGACCGCCCCCGAGTTGGAGAGAAAAACGTTAAAACCGCCCAAATCCCCCACGATAGGAGCGCAGTCGATCTCCAGACCTGCGGCATCCGCATACTTTCCGTCACTTGGAATATTGCACTCATAGCTCGCTCGATCTTTGACGTAACCGCTAGCACAGGAAAAGTTACAACCTTTAGCATTATCCACGCCCCTCGTGTTCTCCTCAAAGTCATTAAACACTCCGGTTCCCCCCACATTATCGCAAGATTGAAGGGTTCCCGAGGCATCTACAAATTTCTTCTTGCCGGGAATATCACAGGTTTGATCCGTCGTGTTTGTGATGTAACCGTCGGGACACTCCAAAGACCCCTCAAAATACGCGATTGCACCGTTGGCAGCTTGTTTGTCGGTATTACTCCCCCAGCACTTGAGGGAATTATCGGACGCTAAAATAGCACAGCTATGCTCTATTCCCACGGCAATCAGAGTCGCCTTCTGTCCGCTCAGGGGATTACCGCTACTTCCGGCAACTACATTACTACCTCCTCCGTATCCCCCTCCTATCTCACCCAAATCATTCTCCCCTCCCCAACACTTGACGGTCTTGTCGTCTAAAATGGTACAGGTGTGTTGGCCCATAACTCCTATGACAATAGCATGGGCCGTTTTGCCCGTACCGAGGGACGGCACCCCGCTAGTTCCTATGAGCGAGCTACTACCCCAGCACTTCACACTGCCGTCATCTAAAATGGCACAGCTATGCTCTTCCCCTACAGCAATCTCGGTGGCGGTCTTCCCCGTCCCGAGACTCGGAGTGCCGCCGTCGGACTGGCCGTCATCGTCCATACCCCAGCATTTAACGGATCCATCTGTTAAAACAGCACAGGAATGCTCATCTCCCGAGGCAATCCGAAGGGCGGTTGTCGCTCCTAAGGGGGCACCGTTAGTACCCATTCCTATGTCGCCCGTTATAGGGTCGCCCCATTTATCCGTTGTTCCTCCTATCACCCCCATAGCGCTATCTCCCCAACACTTTACGGTATCGTCGTTTTGGATAACACAGGTGTGAGACCCTCCCGATGCCACGGATTTTGCCGTTTTGCTACCCAAGGCGGTAACCGCCGTTGGAGTGCTTCTATTGCTTGTATCGCCCACTCCGAGTTTACCGTTGCTATTGACCCCCCAGCACCTCATAGGGCCGTGGTTAAGATTTGCGTTTTTGAGAATAACGCATACGTGATCATATCCGGCGCTAACGGCCTGGGCGAAATTTTCTTGGCCGCCCGTCGTGCCAAGGTCTACCTTGGCCGGAGTCGCCGAACCGTTTCCCCACCGCTGCAGTTCACCGTTTTCCAACAGGACATAGCTATCTTCATCTCTAAGGGACAAAGCTATGGCCTTTTGCACGTTCTTACATTCCCCTTCTACGGGAGAATACTCCCCTTGACAGGTAAAGGGGCAGGCATCTTGTGAGTCCACAGGCCCCGTCGCCGTCGACCAAGCATCAAAGAGGGTGGTGACGATGGAGTCGCAATCGGCCTCGCTTCCCTGAGCATTCACATAGTACCCCGGAGCGGGGTAGTTACACGCATTCCCCGGGAAATCTGCGATGTAACCGGCATTACAGGTAAAGGGACAGGACACGGCCGTCGATGCCGGGCCGACAGACCAGTCAAGGAAACCTCCCGTCTCCCCTACTACGCCCGAACAAGATTTTTCTGTATTAGAAGTGTCCACATACGTTCCCTTGCCGGGAAAGTTACAGTCCCTTCCGCTCTTTAGATAACCGGCGTTACAGGAAAAGTCACAGCCGGCGGCAGAGCTTATCGCCCCCGTATTGAGGAGAAATTCGTTAAAACCGTTTGAGTTCCCCCCGATGGGGTCGCAAGCGACCTCGACACCCAAAGCGTTCGCATAGGTTCCACTACTTGGAATATTACAGGCATAGTTATTTGTATTTTTGGCAAAACCGGACTTACAGGAAAATCCACAACCCTTGGGCGCGCTCACGGCCCCGGTATTGGGGAGAAAGTTGAGAAAACTATTTGCGGCCCCACCCACAACGTAGCAGCTTTTTGCGACTCCGTTGTCGGCATACATTCCGTCGTTCGGAATCTTACAGGTATAGTCATTCGTATTTTTGACAAAACCGGCGTTACAGGAAAAATCACAACCCTTGGCCGTACTGACCGCCACCGTATTGGAGAGAAATTCGTTAAAACTATTTGAGGCACCGGTGACACCGGAGCAGCTTTGTTCGTCTCCGTTGCTGTCGGCATACTTTCCGTCGCTCGGAATATTGCACTCTCCGGCCAAGGCATTCTTGGTGTAACCGGCATTGCAGGAAAAGTCACAGGATGCATCGTCGCTTGCCGGGCCTGCAACCCACTCGTGAAAACCGGTCGCGGCCCCCGTTATGCCCGTGCAGTCCTGCTCTTTATTCAAAATGTCCACATACTTTCCGGGTTGCGGAACATCACAGGAACCGTCCCCCTGTTTGATCTTGAGATAACCCGAAGTACAGGTATAACACGTCAAGGGCGAGGAGAGTCCCGTATTACTTGTCGGCGCAGAGTTCGACGGGGTCGGACAGGAAATTCTGATTTTGTCGTTTGCGAGAGAGTAAAAGTTTGCTAGGGTTTGTGCACATTGAGTGGAGTCTTGCGAGTTGTCGAATCCGCTGTTACAGGAAACGACCTTACAGGAACCGCCGCTCTGAAGTTGTCCGTTTCCGTTTTGAACCGGACAAGACACTCCGCAATTTCTGTTTTGGAGGTCTGCTACCTGATTCTTTAGACAGGAAAAGGGGCATTTATTTGCAGCATCGGCGGCACCTTGTATCCAACCATCAACATTAGTACGATCGACGAGTGGCGTACAACTCTTTTGCGTTCCCGTAGAGTCCACATACTCTCCCTCCGTGGGGAAACTGCACGCATAGCTGTCTTTCACAAACCCCGGATTACAGGAAAAGTTACAGCCCGTATTCGTACTCACCCCACCCGTGTTGTCTTCAAACCGGTGAAAACCTCCTAAATCCTCGGTGACGGAAGAACAGGAGTCCTCCACTCCGGAAGCTTTGACATAATGTCCCTTTGAGGGAAAAACACAAGTCCTTGCGCTTTTAACAAAACCCGTACTACAGGAAAAAGGGCAAGACGTTAGTGAATCTGCCGCCCCCGCAAGCCACGTGGCACTTGCTCCGACCGCTAAGGTAATAGGGGTACAATCCTTTTGCGTTCCCGAGTCCATGTACTTTCCCTCCGTGGGAAAACGGCACGCATAGCTGCCTTTCACAAACCCCGCATTACAGGAAAAATTACAGCCTTTATTCGTACTCACGGCACCCGTGTTGTTTTCAAATCGTTTAAAACCTCCTTGATCCTGATCGACGGGAGAGCAGGAGGCCTCCGCTCCGGAAGAGTTGACGTAATTTCCCTTTGAGGAGAAAACACAGCTCCTTCCGCTTTGTAAAAAACCCGAATTACAGGAAAAACGGCAAGTTGTTGGTGAAGCTGTCGCACCCGCAAGCCACGTGGCACTTGCTCCGACCGCTAACGTAATAGGGGTACAATCCTTTTGCGTTCCCGAGTCCATGTACTTTCCCTCCGTGGGAAAACGGCATGCATAGCTGCCTTTCACAAACCCCGCATTACAGGAAAAGTTACAGCCCGTATTCGTACTTACCCCACCCGTGTTGTCTTCAAACCGGTGAAAACCTCCGCCATCATCGGTGACGGAAGAGCAGGAGTCCTCCGCTCCGGAAGCGTTGACGTAATTTCCACTTGAGGGAAAACTACAGCTCCTTCCGCTTGTTAAAAAACCCGTACTACAGGAAAAAGGGCAAGACGTTAGTGAATCTGCCGCCCCTGCAAGCCACGTGGCACTTGCTCCGACCGCTAACGTAATAGGGGTACAATCCTTTTGCGTTCCCGAGTCCATGTACTTTCCCTCCGTGGGAAAACGGCACGCATAGCTACTTTGCACAAACCCCACATTACAGGAAAAGTTACAGCCCGTATTCGTACTTACCCCACCCGTGTTGTCTTCAAACCGGTGAAAACCTCCGCCATCATCGGTGACGGAAGAGCAGGAGTCCTCCGCTCCGGAAGCGTTGACGTAATTTCCACTTGAGGGAAAACTACAGCTCCTTCCGCTTGTTAAAAAACCCGTACTACAGGAAAAAGGGCAAGACGTTAGTGAATCTGCCGCCCCCGCAAGCCACGTGGCACTTGCTCCGACCGCTAACGTAATAGGGGTACAATCCTTTTGCGTTCCCGAGTCCACATACTTTCCCTCCGTGGGAAAACGGCACGCATAGCTACTTTGCACAAACCCCACATTACAGGAAAAATTACAGCCCGTATCCGTACTCACCGCACCCGTGTTGTCTTCAAACCGTTTAAAACCTCCTTGATCCTGATCGACGGCAGAGCAGGAGGCCTCCGCTCCGGAAGCGTTGACGTAATTTCCACTTGAGGGGGGAACACAACTCCTCGCGCTTTTAACAAAACCCGTACTACAGGAAAAAGGACAAGAAGTCACGGCCGAGCCTGCCGCACCTTTTAACCATGTAGCACTTGCTCCGTTCGCTATCGTAATAGGGGTACAATTCTTTGGCGTTCCCGTAGAGTCTACATATTTTCCGGGTTCGGGAGGGTTACAGGCATAACCCGATTCGTCTTTGCTCAAACCGGTAGCACAGGAAAAACTACAGCCTTTATTCGTACTCACGGCACCCGTGTTGGCCAGAAAAGTTCCGCCTTGTCCACCGACAACGTGACAGCTTAACTCGACGTCGCCGTCGGAGTACTTTCCCTGATCGGGTAGGGCACAGGTATTATTTTTTTTGACGTAACCGGGTTTACAGGCGATGACTTCACACGTTCCGTACTTGCTTCCGTCCCAAGTCTCCCTTCCCTTTTTTGCATTGGGAACGCTGCAACTCTTGTGAAGTTTACGGGTTTTTGGCAACTTGGCGACAACGTCTTGTTTATCACAGGTTCTAAACTCTGCATTCTTCTTAAAACCCTGTTTACAGTTAAAGTCACAGGCATCGGGAGTTCCCACCTTTCCCGATGCATTCTTGATAAAACTTGCAAAACCCTTGCCCTTTGGACGGGTACACTTGGCAATCTCTCCGGAAGTGTTGACGTAGAGTTTCCTATGGGGAAGAACGCAGGCACCCTTGCCTCGCATCCTCTTCACGTAACCCGGTTTACACTTGTAACAGCTATGGGGGTCGGAGAGACCGACGGCCGTCACGGGAATTGAGTTGGCGGGTTTAAGGCATTCGAGCCTCTTCTTGCCGCTCCTTTTCGCCCTTTGAGCAATACTGCGCGCAGGAGCGGAAAACGAGTAGTACCCACGCTCCGTCTTTGTACAGGTTCCGGCCTTATCATAGTAACCCGGATTACAAGAGACGACCTTGCAAGTTGTTCCGTAAGCGGTTCCGCTCCAAAATTCCCGTCCCTCTCCGTTAGCGGCCGCACAGACCTGGGGCCTTTTAGGTTGACTTCCTACGAGCTTGTCACAAGTCCTATCGTCGGTATTCTCTCTATACCCATCGTTGCAGGTAAAATCACAGCCCGTAGGCAAAGTCACCGCCGCCGTATTCTTTACAAAAGTTCCGTTTTCAACGGGAGAGCATTCCTTCCGGGTTCCTTCCGGATCAATGTACTTTCCCTTCTCGGGAAAAACACAATCTCCGTTTGTATCTTTGATAAACCCCTCTTTGCACGTCCAACACTCATGTTTGAGAGAGATACCCCAGGTGTCGGTCGTCACCAAAATTGCATTGTCCGGAGCAGTTTCGGGACATTTATTTCGTTCCTTGCTGTCGGGAGGAGAAAAGTATCCCATCAAGGTTTCCAGACACAGACCTAACTTGTCTCCGTTGTCGTACCCTCCGTTGCAGGCCGTGACGGCGCAGACCGTGCCATTAAGCTCTCCCTTTCCGTTGGCCACGCTACAGGGTTTTGCTCCCGACGAGGAACTACTGCCGCCGCCGCCGCCGCCACCACCACCGCCGCCACAAGACGCCAAGAGAAGAGAGAGAAATGCGCAAAAGAAGTAGTGTTTCATAAACCCGACACAAATAGTCGGGGGGGGGGTAGCGTAGCGTTATAAGATTTTTTAGTTGCCAAATTTTTCATAAACATATCCTTAATGTATTAAATGTTGTTAAAAACAATAAAACCTTCTCTTAAGAATAAAATGTGAAAACATGAATGGCAAAAGGTTTTTGCAAATTATTACATTGCCGACTGAAACGGTTCAATAAGGGTAGTCAAGAATGTAATTCTTCGCTTTAGCTGAGTTTGTCTCTAAGTTCTTCGGCGGTAGTTCTCAATAGTCGCCGGTGAAAAAACTTAAAGATAGGTTTGTCCTAAGTTGTAGAAGAATTACATTATTCTTATGGATGCAAGGGCCGGGAAAAATTTAAAAAAACTTGTGGAACGTGGAACATCCATTAAGCTGCCGATTTTGAAATCAGTCTTCCTTCTCTAACGATGGTATCTCCATGAATACCAAGACCGCTCGGCCACTCTATGGCCCCGTATTCTATCCAAACTTCTTTGAAGACATTTATTCATGAAGAGGGCAAATCAAAAATAGAATCGGTATTGAAAAGATGCTTAACTCTCAAAAAATGACATCTTCCCCAGGGAAATAAAAAGCACCGAAAAATGCTGCTCAAAAATCATAAATTTTAACTTGTTTTGCGACAGCGACTAGTTAATAATAATATTGGCAATTTTCCGAGGGACAAAGATTTCTTTGACAATTGTCTTTCCATCAAGCCATTTGGCAATCTTTTTCTCGGTTTTGGCCAAAGCGAGAAAGTCGATTTTAGAGATATCTATCGGTACGTCGAGTGTGGTTCTTGTTTTGCCATTGATTTGAACGGCCATGGTGATGAGTTCATCCCCGGCCAACTCCTTATTGAAAGTCGGCCAAGGGGCAAAGGCGATGGATGTTTTGTGCCCCAAGGATTCCCACACCTCCTCCGCGATATGAGGGGCAAAAGGGGAGAGAAGTTTTGTGAAAGATTCGATTGTTTCTTGGGAGAGGTGTTTTTCCTTTTGGGCCTTGTTGATGAAGACCATCATGGCCGAAATGGCCGTATTAAAATGCATGGCCTCGATGTCTTCGGTAACCTTCTTGATGCATTTATGCAAGGCCTTGGTTATCTGTGGGTTCTCTCTGTCAAAAGTTCTCTGTTCCATAAGAAGCTTAAAGGATTTTTGAAGAAAGTTAAAAACGCCCTTGATTCCCCCTGTTTGCCAGGGTTTAACCTTGTCAAGTGGGCCCATAAACATTTCGTAGAGCTTGAGCGCATCGGCCCCATACTCTTTTATAATATCGTCGGGATTGACAACATTGCCCCGGGATTTGCTCATCTTCTCTCCGTTTTCTCCGAGAATCATTCCTTGGTTGACAAGTCTTTTGAAAGGTTCTTTTGTTGAAACATATCCGAGGTCATAAAGAACTTTGTGCCAAAAACGAGCATAGAGAAGGTGGAGAACAGCATGTTCGATACCGCCTATGTAGAGGTCTACGGGCATCCAATGCTTTTCGAGATCAGAGGCCCAAGGTTCCTCTCGATTTCGAGGGTCGATAAAACGGAGGTAATACCAACAGCTTCCGGCCCATTGGGGCATGGTGTGGGTCTCTCGACGAACACGTTTTTTGCAAATGGGATCAAAGAATGTGTTCCACTCTGTAATTCCTGCAAGTGGAGATTCGCCTGTGCCGCCGGGTTCATAGTTATTAACGTCCGGAAGCATGAGAGGAAGCTCCTTGGGTTCAAGGCATCGTAGGACTTTTCCCGTCTCGTAGTCCTTGAGGATGGGGAAAGGCTCTCCCCAATAGCGCTGTCTTGAAAAGGCCCAATCTCTGAGTTTGTAATTCACCTTGGCCTGCCCAAGACCTTCTTTTTCTAACCAAGAGATAATGGTTTCTTTGGCCTTGGCGTTGTGGAGTTTATCAATAGGGGGTGAATTAATGTGAGGCCCGTCACCTAGATAGGGGCCTTTGGAGATACATCCTCCTTCTAAAACGGGGAGGATGGGAAGGCCGAATTTTTTAGCAAACTCCCAATCCCTTTGGTCATGGGCCGCTACGGCCATGACGGCCCCCGTACCGTAGGAGGGGAGGACGTAGTCTGCGACCCAAATGGGGATTTTTTTGCCGTTTCCCGGGTTAATAGCGTAGGAACCCGAGAAGACGCCTGTTTTCTCCCTGGAGAGTTCGGCCCTATCGAGTTCCGATTTTCTCAAGGCCGCTTGGCAGTAGTCTTCCACAATATCCTTTTGGTCATTTTTACCGAGAGAGGAAACCAAAGGGTGTTCGGGAGCGACGGCCATATAGGTTGCCCCAAACAGGGTGTCTGGGCGTGTAGTGTAAACGTTGAGGGTGTGTTTTGTTCCCTCAACAGGAAAAAAAATTTCCGCTCCAAAAGATTTTCCTATCCAGTTTCGTTGGAGTTCCTTAATATTTGAAGGCCAGTCGAGTTCGTTTAAGTCTTCGAGAAGACGGTCTGCGTAGTCGGTGATTTTTAGCATCCATTGTTTCATGGGCCTTCTTATGACAGGGTACCCTCCAACTTCGCTTTTCCCGTCCACCACTTCTTCATTGGCCAAAACCGTTTTTAGTTTTGGACACCAGTTGACGGCCGTTTCTGCCTCGTAGGCAAGTCCTTTGTTGTAGAGTTGAAGAAAAATCCATTGAGTCCACTTGTAATAGTCTTTATGAGAGGTGGCCAGTTCTCTATCCCAGTCGTAGCTGCATCCGAGGGCCTTTAATTGTTTTTTAAAGGTATTGATATTTTTTTTGGTGATTTTTTCAGGGTGGACCCCCATTTTGATAGCATAATTTTCCGTTGGAAGGCCGAAGGAGTCCCAACCCATTGGGTATAAAACATTGAATCCGTTCATTCTTTTATAGCGGGCGACGATATCTGTTGCCGTCTGACCTTCACAATGGCCTACATGAAGTCCGGCACCGGAAGGGTAGGGAAACATATCGAGAATGTAGAATTTTGGTTTCGAGTCATCTTTTTTACACTTAAATGTTTTGTGTTGATCCCAAAAATCTTGCCATTTTTTCTCTATACGGGAGAAATCATAGTTCATAAAGTTATTGTATTGATTCCTTAAACTCTTTATATTCTTCCATAGTGCCTATACTCTCCTCCGTATCGTTTATATACTCTTTCGATTGTTGGGTGTGAAGAAGATGTGGGTCTGATGCATCGGATTCTTGCGGCCGTGAAATGTCTTGTTCCGTGAGTCGGTGGTTTTGAGAATAGGTAAGATCAAAGTGCCCACCCTCAATTCTTTTTAAGAAGCTTTCTTTAAATTCCGGGTGTATCTGTTTTTCAAACTCTCTAATATTTTTCATTGTAGAGGAAAAGTTTCTTTCGAGTCTCACCCGTTCTTTATCGTTTGAGTAATAAAAGAAATTGTAATACTCGGCCCTTGCTTTAAGATGGATATCCATGAGTTGTTGGTATCTTGAGAAGTATTGGTTGAAGTTTTTGTAAGAAACCGAGCTTTGGCCTTTGGAAAGAGAGGAAGACCTGTGTGTTTTCTTCTTCCGTTTTCGTTGTCTATTGTTATTAGAGTGCTTGGCACTCATTTTCTATCCTTCTCCTAGAGAAAAATCAATTTTATAGAGTTTTACAATGTTTGTCAAAGGGGGGGGGGGGGGGGGGGGGGGTAGGTTCGCAGATTCCTTAATATTGCTTAATCTTCTTCATTTTTCATTAAAAAACGGTTAAGTTCCCAATAACAATTGAACTACCCCTCCCTAAAGGGAGAAGATTCTTGCTTCACCGACAATCGCCTAGAACACAAGTTTCTAGGTCTTACATCGTCTCCACGAGCTTCACATCCCGTAGTCCCTACGGTAGGTCGATTTTTGTTTCGACAAATCCAATATGTTATGATATTCTTCAAAAGACAATATTTTTTTTTCTCGCCGAAGGGCGTGGCCTCACATCCTTTCCCTGAAGGAAGAGGTTTTAGGGCCACACTTGAGAGAAAAAGGTAGATTTAGTTGAAAAATACATTAGCGGACAAGAATTTGTCGTTGCAAGCGAGCGGTTCCTTAAACTTTATCTAAATTAATAAGATGAAAATTACCCGAATTCAGGCCAGGCCCATTTTAGATTCCAGAGGGAACCCCACCGTTGAGGCCGACGTTTATTGTGGAGACCTCATGGGTCGAGCGGCCGTGCCCTCGGGGGCCTCAACGGGGAAAAGAGAGGCCGTTGAATTGAGAGACGGGGATGCCGATATTTACGGAGGGATGTCCGTTTATCGGGCCGTCGACAATGTGATGGACATTATAGCTCCGGTCTTGCGTGGAGAAGATGTTTGCGATCAACAAGGCATTGATAAAAAATTGCTAGACCTGGACGGAACGGACAATAAAAAACGTCTAGGGGCCAATGCGATGTTGGCCGTCGGCCTTGCTACGGCAAGGCTCGGGGCCTTAGTCCAAAAAAAACACCTCTACCTCTATCTTGCCGAAAACCTTAAGGCCCCAAATAAGAGGGGAAAACTTTCACTTCCGACACCTCTCATGAATATTATTAATGGAGGACGACACGCCTGTAACAATTTGGATATTCAGGAATTTATGATCGTTCCCCATAGGAACCAACGTTTTTGTGAAAATCTGCGGGCCTGTGTGGAAGTCTTCCAGCGACTTAAGAAGATTTTGCGTAAAAACGGCCATTCCGTCAATGTGGGCGACGAGGGCGGATTTGCACCAAATCTCAAATCCCATAGAGAGGCCATAGAGTTTATTCTCGAATCTATAGAAAAGGCCGGTTACAGGGCCGGGCGGGATATTTCTCTCGGCCTTGATGCGGCCGCAAGTGAATTCTGCCGAGACGGCGTCTACTTTATGGAGGGGAGGGCCTACAGTGAGGAAGAGATGATTGAGTATTACGCAAATCTTTGTTCCGACTACCCTATCTACTCTATTGAGGATGGGTTGGATGAAGATAATTTGGAAGGATGGCAAAAGATGACAAAGGCCTTAGGCCGTCGAGTGCTTCTTGTAGGCGATGACCTCTTTGTGACGAACAAGAAAATCTTTCAAGAGGGAATAGATAAGGGCCTCGGCAATGCTATATTGATAAAGCCCAACCAGATAGGTACTCTAACCGAAACATTTGAGGCCATAGAGTTGGCCTATAAAAATAATTACGATGTCATCATAAGTCATCGGTCGGGAGAGACGGGGGATGCCTTTATCGCCGACCTCGCCGTTGCTACGGGGGCGAGACTCCTCAAATCCGGGTCGGCATCTCGCAGTGACCGTCTGGAGAAATATAATCAACTTTTAAGAATTGAAGAAGAACTAGGCCCTAAGGCATTGTTCACACCTATCTCTTATTGACCCACTTGATTTGAAAAAAACTTTCAAGGTATACTTATATACTGGATGTGTATGGAAAAGCGTATACTTTTGTGGACTCTTTTATCTGTTTTCCTAATGCCTTGGAGAATTTTTTCTATCCCAAGCTTTACCCCGGGAACTTGGGTTGTTCCACGAAAAACTTATCAATTTGAACTCAAAGGACTTCTGTCGCAAACACAGGCAACGTTTGATAAGGACGGAAGAGAACAAGAACTCATTGATGGAGAATCTTTTTTTATAGTTGATGTCGATCTTCTTTTTCGCTACGGTTTTGGAAAGAAAACGGAATTTTTTGGAGGAGGAAGGTTTCGACAGGTTCAAATACAATATGATGATAAAGACTGGAACAAGTTAGGAATGGAGTCTCTTTGGGGAGGGATGAAGTATTCATTGGTCAAGAAGCGAAAATGGGCCTTGGGACTTGAGGGCCGATATGCCAAAACACTTTATTCTAATGATCAAATTAAAGATCTAAAGGGGGAAACAATGGAGATTATCCTCGGAGACGCAGGGTCGACGACCGATATCTTGGGACATTTTACCTATTTTTATTCCCCGTGGTTTTCGTTCGCTACATCGTCGGGGTTTCGAATAAGACCGGAACATTTATCTTCGGAGATTCCATTCAGAGGCGAATTGATTTTTTACAAAAAAAAATGGGCCGTTGCCCTAGGCGTTGATGGGGCGGCCTCTCTTGAGAATGACGAATACACGGAACCTTCAAATAATATCAATAGGCCTTCGTATTTTGACCACGTGACTAATGGTTTTAACAGTCTTAACAGATCATGGACACGTGGATTTATAGCGGGCGGCCGTGTTTTTGGGCCTTGGAGAATAGAGGGAGAAGTCGGGCTTGTTCAGAGTGGAGTATCGACAGATAAAAGTTTTGATGTGGCAATCACTTTGGTTCGATTTATTGGAGGAAAGAGGTCGTGGAGAGTTGCAGAGAAGGCCAAAAAAACTCAGTCCTTTAAACAGTATTCACATGAAGGAAATCTGCTAAAGATTTCTCCTAGAAGATTGTTTGCCCGGGTTGACAAGGGAAGGATTCATGGAGTGGATAAGGGAATGAAGGTTGATATTTTTAAAACAAATTCTATGGGCAATAATATTTTGTATGCTTCGGGAGTAGTTTATAAAGTAAAGAGCAAAGTTTCTATTTTAAAGATCGTAAAAAGATTTGTTAAAAAGAAAATTGCTGTCGGTATGACGGCCCGTATGTATCAATAACAAGGAGGGTATTATGACGCTAGGACGACTTATTATTTTGATGTTTTCATTAGGGGCATGGGCCTTGTATGGGAAAAAGTTTACTTCTCAATTTTGTGAGTTTGATCTTCCCTCGACTTGGGAATGTGCTCTTGAGGGAACCGAGTGGCTCTGTCAATCCACAAATGAGGATAGAAAAAAAGAGGCCATTATTATTCTTGCGGCCAAGGAAAGAGGAGAACAGGATAGTTTGGATAAATATCAAAAATACCTCAAAGAAAAGAAGGTTTTTGAATTGCCCGGAGGTAAAAAAATTATTTCAAACCCTTCATACGCAAAATCCACTCAAATTAATGAGCACTCTTGGATTGATGCTCTTCACTTTCAATCGGAAATTCCCGGGTTTTACACAAGATATTTAGCGACGGTTAAAGAGGGACTTGGTATGGCCGTGACATTTTCCGTAGGGAAAGATCATTATTCGACCTATTTGCCTGTTTTTGAGAGAATGATTAAAACTCTCAAAGTCTTTGCTCCCAGTAAATATTCTCAAAGAGGAGAGTTGAGGCCCTCTAAGAGAGGAGGAGAAAACGAAGGTGTAACTTTTGTTCCCGATGATCAGGGTATTCCTCAGATTGCCATGGGGAAGCAGACAAGACGGGTTGCAAGTGGAACTTCTTCTACCGGAACATATTTGATTCTCACTCTCATCGGTGTGGCCGGAGTTTTTGTCGTTTTGAAAACTCGAAAAAAGAAATAAAGCAACATTATCTTTTTTCTTCAAAGAGTCTAGGATAGGCCGTTATAAAGTATCGTAGAGTGATTATCTTCCAAAGTGAATTTTTTGCCTGTTGAATGATAGTTGAGTCGGGGATAGAAAAATTTTCAAAACTTTGCTCTTTATCGGGAGAGGGGGAAGGATTGGAATTATCTTCGAAAAAACTGTGTAAGGCCTTTGGGGAAGATGATGTTTGAGGAAGAGAGGGGGACGTGATGACTGTTGTATTTGACGTTGGCGTCGTTAGCGGCAATGGAGAAACATTAGAGTCAATTTCTGAAGGGAAAAGTCCTGTGGAATGATGGAAGGCCGTTTTATCCTGAGGGGACATAGATTTGTAAAATTTTCCGACGGCCTTGTTGAGCTTTTTTAAGGCCGAAGATTGTAGATTATCAAATTCTCCCGGTTGTCGGCCGTCAATGTCTTTTTTAATCTTATCAAAAAGATGTTGCGGCCAATCACCTATTCCACTAGCATGCGTACGAGAGAGGTCGGTTGCAATATCTCCCGAGGGAGAATAATTACCCTGAAAAGATTTATTCATTTTGCTACCTAGGGAATCATAGGCATCGGAAAGGCCTTCCGGAGTATTTAGGGCGGAAAAATTTACTGTGGGAAGAGAAACCGTAGTACAGGTACCCGTTTTTTTACATTGACAATTTTTATCAATGGTGAGTTCTCCAAGATTTCCCACGGCACAGGGAGAGACGTTTGACGAAGAGTTTTTCTTTCGATCTTTTTCTCGGTTGAAAGGGTTGGATGCATATTTTGGGGGAGTAATTTTTTTATTTAGGTCTATTTTGTTGGGGGTATCAAGAGCGGCCTTAATGGCGCCGGCAAGATGCTTGTAGGATTGTTCATTTTTACGGTAGTGCTTGGCGGCCTTTTCCCAGGTCTTTGCTGCGTTGTCGGCCGCTTTGGACAAGGCCTGCAACATGGCACTTTTTCCTATGTCGGGTATGCTTGACAAGCGTTCTCCCAAAATATTTGCTTTTCCTAAAATAAGTCCTAGAGAAGTAATTCCAAGCTTTTTTGCGTTCAATCCCAGAGCATAGGCCGAAGGTATGGAGAATATATTGAAAAGATTTTTTAAAAAGGGATTCGCGTCAATGGAAGCAGTACAAAAATCCATGTCGCTACAAGAGCTATATTTAGGCAGACATCCAAGGTAACCCGTGACACATCCCTTGCATTGTATTAAGGGAAAAGTAGCGAAGAGGCCGGCAGAAATATAGAGCACCTTTTTAAGAAATCTGGCGTTACTTGCCTTTTTTTCGGCGGCCTGGGCAGATAAAGATTCTTGAGCGGCCGACTTTTCGTATGCATTAATTTGATTATCGGCATCTTTTTGATCCTTCCATTTTTTGATTTCAAGGAGTTTTTTTGATTTGTTTTCATATTCATTTTTGATGGTAACCTCTCTAAAAAGAAAGGCAGAAGTCCCTCCGACAAAGGTTAGAACAGGAGCTTTCTCTGTCTTCAAAGGGCGGAGGCAGCCGGAGAAGGAAAAAGATGAGGCCATTAAAGCAATAGCAAGTGTGAGGTAAGTATCGTTGGGAAGGTTTGGGTTGTCGGGAGCAGGGGCACTATAGGCCAAATCGTTCTTTGGTGCCGTTTTTTCCGACGTATAAAGAGAAGCATTTCCCATAAGAAGAATGAATGTAAGTAGTATTCTCATGAAAACCATTCTACAGTGATCGGAATGGATTTTCCCTCTAGGGGAATGAACTTCCCAATAGGCGGCCGTCTCTAAAAGCTCTTGGGATTAAAAATTCGTCTGTGGGCCTTGAAACTGGTGCAAAGAGTATTGACGCTTCTTTTGATAACAAGGTACAAAGCAACTAAGCAAACATACGTTTTTTCCGAAGGAGTCAACGTGCAACAAAAAGACGGCGTTGTTGTCGGTCAAAGAGAAGGGGGCGATTTCATGATTTTGGCAGGCACCGTAACGTTGAAAATGTCCGAACGGGTGAAGGTTCTTTAGATGTATACTTACGATTATATACATTCAATATACAAGAGTAGCTTTATGGATTTGGTTCATAGGTCTCACGATATTCACAGAAAAAACTTTGATCCGACCAAGATACAAAAAAGTCAGTTACTATCTATTAAAACAGGAGGATGTCCTGAAGATTGTGCTTATTGTCCTCAATCAGCTCGATACCAAACAAATTTAAAAAAAGAAACCCTTATGCAAACGGATCAAGTTGTTAAACATGCAAAGACCGCTAAAAGAAGAGGCGCGACAAGATTTTGTATGGGTGCCGCATGGAAAGAGGTAAAGGATGGACCTCAATTTGACCAAGTTTTAAATACTGTAAAGGCCGTAAAGTCCTGCGAACTTGAAGTATGTTGCACACTTGGAATGTTGAATTTGTCACAAGCTAAAAGATTAAAGGATGCAGGATTATACGCATACAACCATAACATAGATACATCTTCAGATTATTACTCAAAAATTATCTCCACCCATACCTACAAACAACGCTTAGAAACTTTAGAAAATGTGAGAAAAGCAGGACTCACGGTGTGTACCGGCGGCATCCTTGGCATGGGAGAATCCGAGAATGATAGAATTGGATTCATACAAATACTTTCCAATCTAGATCCTCAACCGGAAAGTGTAACCGTAAACACTCTAGTGAGAATAAAGGGTACTCCTTTAGCTTCTCAACCTCCGCTCAATCCATCCATTTTAATAAGAACGATATCAACATTTAGAATATTGATGCCTAAATCTATGATTAGACTTAGTGCCGGACGCTTGGAAAGAACACCTCTTGAACAATTTCTATGTTTTTATGTGGGTGCAAATTCTATTTTCATTGGGGAAAAACTCCTAACCTCAATAAATCCAAAATTAGAAGAAGATACAAGCTTATTTCAACAGTTTGATTTAGGAGGTTTGGTAGGTAAAGGATTTAATCTTTAATTAGCGTCTTGTGGTCTCTACGCTTGCAATTGCTTGGGAGACCTCTTCTCTCACTTAACTACAATCTTAAAACATCCTATAGTAAACTCGTTTTCTACCATATTCCCCCTTCGTTTGTTGATCTATTCCAACGGACTTCTTTCCATCCGGTTCATTGAAACATCCGATGAGTGATTTTGTTCACATGGGGCATCAGTCCCATAAACTCCATTCTTGGGTTCTCTGCGGATAGTTTAGCTACCCTCTCCGGTTTCGTTTCCGTCATCGTTTTGGTCTTTGTCTTTACCACCCGACGTTCCCCCTTTGAGGTTAAAATTGCCTGAGGCCCTTCCCTACACGGTCGTTACTCGTTTCATCGATACTATGGCCTCGCCGATTTCCCTACTACAATTTTGCCTTTCTCGCTTGTTAGACTTGTTGGGCAATACTCTCTTCTTGGAGGATAGTAAGGATATCCCACGTTCACTCAGTTACCTTCAAGACATACCACGCTCGGTGTCTCACCTTTGGACTCCCTATCTTTGTCCTGTGGGATTTTCACCCCCGATATTCTGACCACTTCGTGGCGCACTATTATGAAGCTCTCCCGATTGCTAGGCCAAAACAATATATCGTATTATTTCAGTCTAGTGATGCATTTGTAATGTGAATTCAGGGATGATAAAATTCTAAGAATGAAGTTTTTTTTCCTCATTTTCCTGCTTTCGTCGATCATCTCTTGCTTCAATGATGATAGTACTCCTACAACTACAAGTAAAAGGGCCCGACCTAATCCCAAAGTCAAAGTATACGTGATTGCAGGAACTTTTCATACTTGTGCTATTTTAGATGATAGATCGGTTAAATGTTATGGACAAAACAATCTTGGACAACTCGGCCTGGGTGACACCGACGATAGGGGAGATGAATCCGACGAAATGGGCGTTAATTTACCCATTGTAAATTTGGGAACCGGAAGAAAGGTCAAGATGATCGATATAGGCAATTTTCATACTTGCGCTATTCTCGACAACGACTTGGTTAAGTGTTGGGGAGGAAACAATAGAGCATCTTTCAGCAAGGGATATCTAGGCCTTGGGCATTCCAATCATAGAGGGGATGACTCTGACGAAATGGGCAATCGGTTACCCACTGTAGACTTGGGAATCGAAAGAACGGCCAAAATGATTAGTGTCGGAAATATCCATACCTGCGCCATTCTCGATGACAATTCAGTTAAATGTTGGGGATGGAACGAGTATGGACAACTGGGCCTTGGTGACACCTCTCAAAGAGGTGACAGTGCCAATCAAATGGGTGATCATTTACCCACCGTGGACTTGGGAACAGAGAGAACTGCCAAGTTTATCAGTGCCGGGGTCTCCCATACCTGTGCTATTCTCGATGACGACTCACTTAAGTGTTGGGGAAGTAACGTTGCCGGGGAACTTGGGCTTGGGATTCCTTGTCCCAAATCCACTCTTTTCGTAACACCCCCCGATTGCAACAAAGGCGATGAAGATAACGAAATGGGTGATAATTTATCCACTGTAGACTTGGGAACCGAAAGAACGGCCAAAACGATTAGTGCCGGAACTCATACCTGCGCTATTCTTGATAACGACTCCGTGAAGTGCTGGGGATGGAACTCCGATGCCGCCGGTAGAGGCGGATTTCTAGGGCTTGAAGATACTAACGATAGAGGGGATAGTTCTAACGAAATGGGCGATAATCTACTCACTGTAAATTTAGGAACCGGAAGAACCGCCAAGGCCGTCAGCGTTGGAGACGGCCATACTTGCGTTATTCTCGACAACAACTTGGTGAAGTGCTGGGGATGGAACGACTCCGGACAACTGGGCCTTGGCAACACCACTCCCATGGGTGGTAGTAGTAACGAAATGGGCAGTAATCTACCCACTGTAAATTTGGGGATCGGAAGAACCGCTAAGACAATTAGTGTCGGAAACTCTTATAGTTGTGTTACCCTTGACAACAACTCGATTAAATGTTGGGGAAGAAACGAGTATGGAGAACTTGGCCTTGGTGATACCAATGAAAGGGGTGACGGCCCTAACGAGATGAGTGATAAATTACCCATAGTAAAACTTTAATATCAAAGGAACCGTTTGAACTACCCCTGCCTAAAGGGAGGAGATTCTTGCTTCCCCGACAACTGCCTTAGGCACAAGTACCTTTGGTCTTACACTGTCTCCACAAGCTGTCACGGTAGTCCCTACCGCCAAAACATTCTTTGCCGCATTGATGTCTCGGTCGTGAGTACTCCCACAACTTGGACAATCCCAACGACGCATACTTAATTGCAATTCTTTGTTTCTATATCCACAATGTGAGCAATCTTGGGACGTGAATTTTGGGGAAACTTTTTTCAATTCCCTACCGTACCAATCACATTTATACTCAAGGAAATTTACAAGACTTCCCCAAGAACTGTCACTTATGGACTTAGAAAGTTTTCTATTCCTAACCATTCCTTTTGTGTTCAAGTCCTCGATATAGACCACTTGGTTCTTGCGAACTATATCCGTACTTAACTTATGGAGGAAGTCCTTCCTGGAATTTCTTATCTTTGAGTGGACTCGTGCCACAAGGTTTCTCTGTTTTTCTCTATTCTTTGAACCCTTCTTTTTACGAGACAGGGACTTTTGTTCCATTCTTAGTTTGCTCTCTTGAATGTAAGTATACTTCGGATTGCCCGATTGAAAACCGTCGCTACCAACTGCTACATCCTTGATTCCCATATCTAGGCCGATTGTTTTTCTTACAAGCGCCAAGGGGCGCATCTTCTCTTCTACCAGTATCGAAACAAAGTAACTTCCGTCACAATCTTTGGATATTGTTAACGATGAGGGCGTTCCTGCGGTGGAACCGCAAAATTTTCTCGACCATACAGGTTGTATCCCTCCCAATTTCGCAACCTTTAAAATGCCGTCTCGAAAAGTGAATCCATTCTTCATGTAGTTGGCCGATTGTTTCCCGGCCCTATTCTTGAAACGTGGATATTTTGCCAATCTCTTAAAAAAGTTAGAATACGCCCTATCTAAATGCCTCAAAGATTGCTGAAGCGTCACACTTGAAACATCAGACAACCACTCCTTTTCAAACTTTAGTTCTTTCAGTCTTTTGGACGTTTCATTGTAACCGAGACCTTTACCGGTTTTTTCATACGCCGTCTTCCTATCTTGAAGGCCCCAATTATAGACAAAACGAACACAACCAAAGGTTTGGGCCAACATCTTCTTTTGGGTCTTATTCGGATAGAATCGGTATTTGTATGCTCGCTTGACTACCTTCATCATCTCAACTATACTTGGTCTCATTTGAAAAGGCAAACAAGCAATGACAGGATTCGTAAGGGAAGGCATTGTGTCTTTGCTTTAACCGTGCATTTGGTCTTTGTGCCAAAATATCGGCGAAAAGTATTCTCAAAAGAATTACTTGATATTGTACAAAGCTATTTTGAGAAGGTTTTGGACGATTTTGAAGCAACTTTAGTGGAATTTAACGGAGAATCCGATCATGTGCATCTTCTCATCGAATATCCACCAAAACACTCTATCTCAAGAATGGCAAATTCTTTAAAAGGCGTTTCAAGTAGATATTTGAGGCAATATCATTGGAAAAAAGTTTCTCCTTTTCTTTGGGGAAAGGCATTTTGGAGTCCAAGCTATTTCGCAGGAAGTGCCGGAGGTGCAACTATTGAAAAACTTAAGCAATACATCGAAGAACAAAATACTCCATCTTAAGAAAAATCTATTTGTTCAGGCCACAAATCATTCTCGCCGAAGGGCGTGGCCTCACATCCTCTCCCTGAAGGAAGAGGTTTTAGGGCCACACTTGAGATAAAATAGTCAAGTTCCCTTTCTTTTGCAAAGAGTATTGACGCTTTTCTTAAGAACAAGGTAAAAAGGTAAGTAACCATACGTTTTTTTCCGAAGGGGCCAACGTGGAACAAGAAGACGGTGTCGTTGTCGGTCAAATCGATGACCTTCTCAATTGGGGGCGAAAGAACTCTCTTTGGCCTATGACCTTTGGTCTGGCCTGTTGTGCTATCGAAATGATGGCCGCAGGTTCGTCTAAATACGACTTGGAAAGGTTTGGTTGTGGGGCCTTTATGGCCACACCGAGAAGGGCCGATCTCATGATTGTGGCAGGCACCGTAACGTTGAAAATGTCCGAACGGGTGAAAGTTCTCTTTGAACAAATGGCCGAACCCAAATACGTTATTTCTATGGGTTCTTGTGCAAATAAGGGAGGGCCCTATTGGCAACACGGCTACCATGTCCTCAAAGGTGTGGATGAAGTCGTTCCCGTTGATGTTTACGTTCCCGGTTGTCCTCCTAGGCCCGAGGCACTTATAGAGGGGATTATGGCCCTACAAAGAAAAATTTCCAACGAACATATCCTTCGAGATAAATGGATTAAGAATGCCTAGAGAAATTGCCGATTTTTTAAACAGTGCCGTTTCCGGCTTGAATGTACAAGTTATTGAGGCCGAGGCCGGAGACACTCCCCTTTCCGTCTCCCCTCAACATTTGTTAGAAGTTTGCAAACTCTTGAAGCACTCTCCATGGGAATTTAATGTTCTTGAAGTCATTTCGGGCGTAGATAGGCCTTCCGCCATTGAAATCAACTATATGCTTACAAGTTTCACAAAAGGCCACGACCTCATTCTCAAGGTAACTCTTGAGAAAACGGAAGATGAGTGTCCCGAAATAGACTCTCTTGTGGGCCTCTGGTCTGCGGCCAACTGGCAGGAAAGGGAATGCTACGATCTTATTGGTGTGAGATTTAAAGGCCATCCGGATTTGAGACGGGTTCTCTGCCCCTATGATTGGGAGGGACATCCCTTGAGAAAAGATTATAAAGTTCAAGAAAAATACCACGGTATGGCCGTTAATCCCGAAGACAAAATTAATACGAAAGATCACCTTTTTTCTGCGAATCTCAAGAAAACCGTCGATGACCCGAAAAGGGTATCGGGTTCTTGGAAATCTGAAGAAGAAGTTTCCGTTGAAAGCGATGACACAAATGTCTGAGGAAGCGTTAAAGTCCCAACTTCTCACGGTAAACATGGGCCCACAACATCCGGCCACCCACGGCGTTTTGCGAGTGGAGATCAAGACGGACTCGGAAGTGGTTGTAGAGGCAATACCCCATATCGGCTACCTGCATCGCTGTATGGAAAAACATGCGGAAAATCTCGATTACAGAGGGATTATCCCCTTTGTCGACCGCATGGATTATTTGGCGGCCATGAATATGGAATACGGCTACGTCTTGGCCGTAGAAAAAATGTTGGGTATGGAAGTTCCCCTCCGTGCCCGGTATATTCGGACTATTGTCAGCGAACTTCAAAGAATTGCCTCCCATCTCATGTTTTTTGGTACTTATGCTATTGATCTCGGGGCCTTTTCCCCTTTTCTCTACGCTTTTCAGGACAGGGAAAGTATTCTCCGCATCTTTGAAGAACTTTCCGGGGCAAGGCTTTTGTATAATTATATTTGGATCGGGGGGGTTTGGAACGATCTTACGGACGATCAAATAAAGAGGATTTTAAGTTTTCTCATTGAAATCGAAGAAAATATTAAAAAATACCACAGTCTCGTAGGTGAGAATACCATTTTTATTCACAGGACAGCAAACGTGGGCGTTATGACAAAGGAACACTGCCTAGATTACGGCCATACAGGCCCGGTTCTTCGAGGATCAGGTTTTAAAAGAGACCTGAGAAAAGATAAACCCTATGGCATTTATGACAAATTCAATTTTGATGTTATCACAGGGAGCGGACTCAAAGGGACTCTCGGTGATTGCTGGGATCGTTATTATGTGAGAATGTTTGAAATGTTTGAGTCTATAAAGATTGTTCGCCAATGTCTCGAAGGAATTGAGGCGGGCCCTATTATGGGTAAAGTTTCCAAGATTATTCGACTTCCAAAGGGCGAAATTTACTTTAAAACTGAGTGTCCAAGAGGAGAATTGGGTTATCATATTGTTTCCGAAGGTGAGAAAACTCCCTATAGAGTCAAGGTAAAATCTTCTTGTTTTACCCACATTTCCGCTCTTGGAGAGATTGCCCCTCAAATGCTCATTGCAGATTTAGTGGCCACTATCGGCAGTATTGATATTGTTTTAGGAGAAGTTGATAGGTAGCTTTATGGAGAATACAAATGAATTGACCTTATGGGGCTGGTTTAAAAATATTTGGACGGCCGTGCGAACGGTTTCCAAGGGAATGGGTATTACCTTTAAGTATGTTTACAGTGTCAAACCCGTTACAATTTAAGTATGTTTACAGTGTCAAACCCGTTACAATTGAGTATCCCGAAGTTCGGGAAACACTTCCTTCCAATTCTAGGTCACGACTTTTCAATGATGTGGACAATTGTATTTCTTGCAATCAGTGTGCCGTGGTCTGTCCCGTGGATTGTATTTATATTACTGCAGTAAGAAGAGATAAAGACGCTCCAAAGATTAAAACCGATGATGGAACTCCTATTCGTCTCGATTTAAAACAATACACGATTGATACGGCCCTTTGTTGTTACTGCGGCCTTTGTACAGTCGTGTGCCCTACGGAGTGTCTCACCCATACTCAAGATTATGAATACTCTCAATACACTACGTCCCTTATGAAGTACGATTATTTGGCCCCGGATATTATGTCCTGGAAAGAGAGACTGCTCAAGTAGTTCTATAAATCTCCTCTTCTATAAAGGTAGCGATCAGTTTACAGGCCTCTTGGAATTCTTGTTTTGTGGCGACGAGACTAATTCGGGCCGTGTTTGCCATGCCAAAGGCCCCTCCGGGAACACAGGCCACGGCATATTTATCTAAAAGCTTTTCGGTCCATTCAAGGGATCTGTCTTTTTGGTCCGGGTTTATAAAGTGTAGGAGATAGTAGAAGGCCGATGTGGTTTGGTAAATATGATTGTTGGATTGGAGGCCTTGAAGTGTTTTTTGAAGCGTTACAGCATTTCCCCTAAGGAGGGCATTAATAGGTTTTAGGTATTCATCTATAGAGTGAAAATCAAAAGAGGCCAAGGCCCTTTGAACTAAACTATTGGCATTTGAGGCCGTATGTCCTTGAAATTTTCCCAATGCTTGGGCCGCATTTTTTGGAGCAAAAGTATAACCGATTCGCAATCCCGTGGAGGCCAAGGCCTTGGAAATTCCGCTGACTATAAAAGTTCTTTCGAGCAGTTCGGGAAAGTCTTGGTAAAAATAGGACGGATTCCATCCATTGTAGCAAAGATTGTAATAGATTTCGTCGGATACGGCCCAAATTTTTGGGTAATCCAAGAGAAGTTTTCCAAAATCTCTCATCCAGCTTTTTGGGTAGTAGATGCCTGCAGGATTATTAGGGCTGTTAACGATTACGGCCTTTGTTTTTTTGGTAAAGGCCTTTTTGAGGTCGTCTATGTTGGGGGAAAAAAGAGTGTCGACGGTGCTGTTGACAATATGTGGTATCCCTCCGAAGCAAGTGATGATTTCCGGATAGGAGACCCAATAAGGACGAAGGAGAACCACTTCATCTCCCGGATCAATCAGTGTGGCCGCAATGTTGGAAAGAGCATGTTTTGCCCCATTGCTAACGATACAATCAAAGTCGGGTAGAGTGAGTTTTCTCGATGTTTCAAAATTCTTTATCAAGGTCTTTCGGAGAGAGGTAAGTCCTGCAACAGGAGAATATTGATAGCTTTCTAGAGCATCGCATTCGGATTTGATGAGATTTGTTAACATTTGAGGAGGCCTAAAAGGAAGTTGTCCGGCCGTGAGATTGTACACGCGACGTCCCCGTCGTGAGAGCTCTAAGGCCTTTGTGTTTAGGGCCAGGGTCAAACTTTCCGAAATACGGGTGCTGCGGTTACTGAGTTTCACGGAATTTTTTTTCTAGAGTTCATCGCTCGAAGGATGGAGGGTGGGACAAAATCGTCGATATTGCGTCCGTGTTTCCACAATTCCTTCACTAAGGATGAAGAGATGAAGTAATTTCCAAGGCCTGTGGTGAGGAAAATCGTTTCGATCTCTGAATTTAATTGTTTGTTCATAGAGGCCATTTGAAATTCGCTTTCAAAATCTCCCGTAGGCCTTAGTCCTCTAATAATGCTGGTGATGTTGTGGTTTCTTGCATAATCTACAATCAATCCTTCCCAGCTATCAATCAAGACGGCCTTTTGGGCCTGGAAATGTTCTTTGATCATAGAGGTTCTTTCTTGTTTTGTTAGCATAGGAATTTTTACGGGAGAAATGGCAATGAGGACGGTTATCTCGTCGAAAATTTTAAGGGAGCGCATGAGAATATCGTGATGAGCGTAAGTAAAAGGATCAAATGTTCCGGCATAAAGTGCTTTTTGTTTTTGCGCCATGAGCGGGGGCCTTTTAGCAGAGAACTTTGTAAAGGATGTTGTTAGAGTGGGTATAGGTTTTGACGATATCAAAATAAGAGGAAATAGTTTTTTGATTGATTTTGTTGAATCGGTTTGATTGTATCCATAAAATACTTTTGAGTTTTAAATTTTTAAAGGCCTCTAAGCTGTTGAGATAGAGGTTGTGAAGACTATAAGGAGGATCAAGGTAAAAAACAGTGCTTTTTGTATGATGCCTAGAAGATATCCAAGAAAGGAGACCTGATTTAGTAATATTTACGGGTCTTTTAGTAGCTTCTTCCGGAAAACGACGGGAGAGAAGTTTTGTATTTTTTTTCAAGGCCAAAACGGCCGATCGGTTTTCCCTTTTTTCCACGAGATGGACGCTCTCGGCCCCACGAGACCAGGCCTCAAGACCTATCGAACCGCTCCCGGCGCAGAGATCAACAAAATTTACGAACTTCCACGATTGATGAGAGTCGAAGAGTTTTCTTTTTAGAAGGGTCGATGTAGGTCTAATGCCTTTGGGAATAAAGAGATCATGTCCTTTGGCCAGTCCGCCAATAATTTTCATAAAGACCTCTACTATAATAAAGTAACGAAACGGCCTTGGGCCGAATCGGGAAAAAGTCTATCATCAAAAAATTTATTTGGATAGGTAATTTTAAAAAAAAATTGACGGTTGTCTATCTGCTGTGGTACAGAGGCCGTTGAGATGAATAAATTAATACTATTCTCATACATGGCCGTAATCTGTTTTGGTGGAAAATATTTGTGGGCCGGTATGCCGTCTTGCGATGACTCTTTCAAGATTGTGTTAGCAAATCTTGAGGAGTATATCGCCAATCCTATTCCCGATCGGTATGCCAAGTATATTTTTATCAACGAGAAACTGGGAAATATAGATAGTTTTGATCAAGAAATGATTGTTAATTTCGGCCACATGAAAGGGGATAATATTTATGAGCGTCAGGTAGGTCTTCTCAAAAAGATGGGATTAAGCGAAAATGATATTGAGATTCTTGTTGAGGGGAATATCCTTAAATCCGATCCTCTTGAGACGAGATATTTAACGACTCAACCGCTTGCTCCGTTAGGGAGCATTATATCGGGGGCCGTGGTGTCACGGGCCGATAGGGACAACATTCTTACAAATGTCGTTATTGACGCTATTGATGCTCAAGGTGTTTTTGTGAGGGAGCTGGGACATGGCAATAATACAGTCGAGGAGATACTTCATCGAGATGCTATCTATAGGCCGATTCAGAAAGGTAGAGATGTGGTCTACATCGATCGACAACAAGGGTATGTAAGATTATCGAAAATTAACGATGTAGAGGGTAATGAGTTTTTTCTAGACGATTACTCTTGGATCGATGCTAAGGAGTTGGCCTTAAGACCGAGAGGAGAGATAGAGATACCTTCGTCAAAAACGCCCTCTAATAATAGGATTATTTTGGACAGTAGGATAAGTGCAAGTGGAGTCGGAGAAATAGATGTTCTTAGAAATCTTCAAACACGGATGAGAGAGCAGGGAGTGTCGACATCGATAGAATGGTCACAAAGAGAAAGTTGGTCTTTGAGAATTAATGGAGTTCATCCTGAAGGACTCCAAACATTTAAGAGGTATGTAGAAACGGCAGAGAAATTCGGAATAGAAAAAGTATTCGTTATGTCACGTCCTTCATCCTTGGAATCCTTCGAACTCTCTTTTGAGGAAACAGAATCTATTCTATCGGGAATAAATACAACGGAGTTCTCCATTCTCCATAAATTTGCCTATTTTATAGATGATCACGGCCCTCTCTTGCTAAATTATCGAAATCTGTTACATTTAGGAGAAATTTCGTCCTTGGCGTTTCATCTTAGGTCTTTTCTTAGGGGCATTGAACAACTGTCGGAAGAGATGAGGACAGAGGCGTTCAGAGTATTGAAAAACGATGCCCAAATGCTTTATGATATCAGTGATCATCTTCGGGTCATTTCTGCGGGAATGATTGTTAGCAGATTGGTGGAAGAAGAGGCCTTCTTCAAACGGATAGGAAAATGGAGGGTAAACTTCGGTAGCATCTTGAGCAATAATTCGGTTATTATTGAAGATATGGAGGGAAGAGAGTTTCTCTTAAAATTGCCGAGAGGAGTTTCTTTCGCCGATAAAGAACAGTTTATGAATCATATTAAAGATATCTTAATAGGTATAGAAGGTTTTGCCTCGGAAGTAAGAAAGAGGGCCAAGAAGATAGGTGTGTTAACCTCTGCGGGCCCACACAATTTTTCACAAGCAGATTTTACAAAGCTGAGAGGTCAAGTTGAAGAACTTGTCATCTTCGTTCAGGTAGAGGCAGACAAAAGTCAAGAATTATTTTGATTCGTTACAATCTTTTTTTTAAAATCAGCATAAACCCATATATTTTCGGGAGCTTGAGAAATGATTAGCAACAAACTTATGGCAAAAACGAGAAATATCGGCATCTCGGCCCACATTGATTCCGGCAAGACAACTCTCACCGAGAGGATTCTCTTTTATTGTGACAGAATTCACAAAATTGAAGAAGTTCGAGGTGGAGGTGATGGGGCCAAAATGGATCATATGGAGCTTGAAAAGGAAAAGGGGATTACCATTACGTCTGCGGCCACAACGGTTCACTGGAGAGGTATTGACGGCCGGGTGACAAGTTACGCCGATGGTATTGAGAGAGATACGAGAATTAATATTATTGACACTCCGGGACATGTGGATTTTACGGTAGAGGTTGAGCGTTCTCTTAGAGTTCTCGACGGGGCAATCCTCGTTCTGTGTTCCGTGGCCGGAGTCCAATCTCAATCAATTACCGTGGACAGACAAATGAAACGCTATAAAGTTCCCCGTTTGGCCTTTCTCAATAAAATGGATAGGATGGGGGCCGATCCCTTTAAAGGAAGAGATGCTCTTTGTGAGAAGCTGAGACACAATGCGGTTTTGCTTCAGTACCCCATAGGCAAAGAGGAGAATTTTGAAGGAGTTGTCGATCTGATTACAAAGACGGCCTATTATTTCGACGGAGATAACGGAGAAATAGTGAGGGCCAAGGAATGTCCTCGGGAACTTGTGGACAAAGTTGAGGCGGCCCGAGAGGAAATGCTCGATAAGGTGGCCGAATTCGATGAAACGACCTGTGAGAAGTATTTAGAAGGCGAAGAGCTTACGGAAGAAGACATTCATCGGGCCGTTAAGACCGGAGTACAGACTTTGGCCTTGACTCCTGTTTTTATGGGTTCGGCCTTTAAAAATAAAGGCGTACAACTTCTTCTTGAGAGTATCGCTCGTTATCTTCCCTCTCCTACTACCTGCGCCCTTTCTACGGTCGTGGATGAAAATAAAAGTGAGAGAATTGAAATTTCTCCCGACCCCGACGGTACTCTGTTGGCCATGGCCTTTAAAATTACGGAGGAACAGTTCGGGCAGCTAACCTATACAAGAATTTATCGAGGAACCCTCAACAAAGGAGATACCGTCTACAACGGCCGAACCAAAAAAAAGATACGGGTGGGAAGAATGGTGCGCATGAATTCCAATGATCGTGAAAATATAGATTCGGTGCATGCCGGAGATATTGTGGCCCTCATCGGTGTCGATTGCGCTTCCGGCGATACTTTTCTCGGCAAAGAAGACGAGTGTCATCTTTCTCTTGAAGGGATTCACGTTCCGATTCCCGTTATTGAACTGTCTATTTTTTGCCAGGATAAAAACGAACAGGCCAAAATGACCAAGGGATTGGCCAGATTTTTAAAGGAAGACCCCACATTCCATGTCTATACGGATGAAGAATCCAAAGAGACGAGAATTGCGGGAATGGGGGAGCTACATTTAGAAATCTATGTTGAACGCCTTAAGAGAGAGTATAGCGTCAACGTAACGGTTGGTGCCCCTCAAGTTAATTACCGAGAGACCGTTCGTTGTGAAACAAGATACGATTATATTCATAAAAAACAAACGGGTGGGGCCGGTCAGTTTGGACAGGTCGTCGGTATTCTTCGCCCACTTACCGAAGAGAATAAAGAGAGTGAGGGACAAGTATTTAGATTTCACAATCAGATCAAAGGAGGGGCCATTCCTTCTGAATATATTAGTGCTTGTGAAAAAGGATTTCGTGATGTTACGGACAAGGGCCCACTTGCGGCCTTTCCTATTATCAACTGTGAGGTTTTTCTTCAAGATGGAAAATATCACGATGTGGATTCATCGGATATGGCATTTCGGTTGGCCTCAAGACAGGCCATGAGACAGGCCGTTAGGGCGGCAAACCCCGTGTTGATGGAACCCGTTATGAAAGTAGAGGTGACGGGGCCTGATGAGTATCAGGGTTCTATTATTGGGGATATTTCTTCTCGAAGAGGCGTTATTCAGGCAAGCGAGTCGGATGCCGTCGGCGAGGTAGTGATCAATGCCGAAGTTCCTTTAGCGGAAATGTTTGGTTATGCCGGAGATTTGCGGTCCATGACGGCCGGAAAGGCCACTTATACAATGGAATTTTCTCGTTATGCCGATTGTCCCGCTTTGATTCAAGAGAAGGTCATAGAGCAGAGAAAAGAAAAACTTGCAACAGATTAAATCGAGTAAGGTTCGCAGATTCCTCCCCTCGGCCGCCTTTGAAATTCTTAAAACTATAATAAGGAAGGGAATCATCGTCGGAGGCAGTGTTCGAGACTTTGTTCTTGGAGGGCCTCTTCCTACAGATTTTGATATTGAAATATCAGAACCTATGAGTTCTCTGAAAGATGGAAAAGTGCCTTTGAAACTTGAAACCCTTCCTTTTGGAATTCTAAGGCTGAAGGGAGAAAATTTTGAGATGACATTTTCGCCTCCTAGACGAGAAATTTATGAAGGCCTTGGGCCTTTTAGTCACGGAGATTTGCGGGCCGAAATCGATTTTCGGTTAGATATCAAAGAGTCCTTTCAACGGAGGGATTTAACCGTCAATGCATTGGGTTTGACCTTTGATTTTGATAAGAGCGAAGAGTTTTATCTTGTGGACCCCTTTGGGGGATTAGAGGATTTACAAAAAAGGATTGCCCGAAAATGTTCCTCGATGTTTTTTTTTGATCCCGTACGCTTTACCCGTCTTATAAGGTTTTGCCTTCAGTTTAATCTGTCTATGGAAGAGAGTCTTCAAAAAAGTTTAGGAGAATTTAATCTTTCACGTCTTACAAACTACTATGTTTTTAAAGATTCTCTTAAAGTGCCTTTCTTTAAGTGGATTCGCATGTTTTTTGCTTTGGTAGAAAAGCATGATATCGTTCTTAACGATAGGATACTAAGCATTGAGTTTCTTAAAGATATCAATGATGATACCGTCTATCCCGATAGAGAGTCTCTTTTGAAAAGGCTCATTTCTCTCAAAATACCAAGGAAAGAGCTAGATATTTTTTGTCAATTTTCCGAGGTATCTCTAAAGAAATTCTGGTCTTAATTGTGCAGAGAGTTTATCCTTAATTTAAAGAAGAGGCCTTTAAATATGGATATTCATTCAGTACTGGCCGGCCATAAATCGAGGGAGAAGAGCGAGGACAAGATTCTTCCGGATCGTTTTCCTCGCAAAGACGGTCTAATAACGGTAGAGATTCCGGAGATTTTTTTCGATGATATATTAATGTCTCATAAATTAGGTAGAATCGATATTCTCGTCCTTATGTTGCTTTACAGAAAAATCTGGTGTAAACCGAATCTTTATAGAATTTACGGTATTTCACCTATGCTATCTTTAAACAAAATGGGATCTGAACTTCAAACGGCCATAGAGGGTATTCACACTTCTCTTAGAAATCTTGAATCCTACGGCCTTACTTTGACTATAAGGTCCGGGCAGTATTTTGTCAGAAGGTACTTCACAAAAGAATGGGACCAATACTTTTCTCAGACTTATGATAATTTTGAAGGTTAATAACGGCCATGTCTGAAGAAAACAAGGAAAAAGAAAAACAAGATTCTAACCTCATTATCTGTGTGGGAAATGATAAAAACTACTGGCACTGTTTAAAACGACGATTTATTCAGAGATATGAGGCATCTGAGGATGCTTTTGATCTTTTTGATTTAGAAAGAGAGCATTTCCATTATCCTGAAATCTTTTTAAAAATAGTAGAAAAAAGACCTAAAGTTATTTTTCTTGATTTTACAAGCTGGGGAGAACAAAAAGTAAGACTTGCTCAACTCCTTTCGCAAGATAATGCAACTAAAGATATTGCTCTTTTAGGCCTTGTAATGACAAAAGAGGAAAAGTGGAAATGCTTTGTCTCCGGAATAAAGGTTGTGCACATTAAAAGTGGAGAGTACCATGATGTCGTTTATACGGCCGCTTATCTTTCCTGTAAGAGCGGTGTAACTCCCAGGCCTTTTGCAAAAGTGACAATGAAGGACAAAGAGATAAATCTTATCGACGATTTTAGAGTGGGATACATTGCACCCGATTACATTCACATGGAGGGTAACCTGAAAATAGAAAAGGGACAAGAAGTTGTCTTTGATATTAAAATCCCCAACGGGATTGTTTCTTCCAAAAAATTTATTGTTAAAGATGTTTCTTTAGAAAATCACTATTATAACTTTAAGTACACTTATAATCTCAGTTTTGTGTATGTTGATGAACAGAATATGGAAGGAATTGATTGTGAAGAAAAACTTTTGCTGGATAAGGCAAAGTCTTCGGAAGAAGAAAAATATATCAAAAATAAAATGGAAAATAAAAGAAAGAACATTAATATTAACTATTTAAATCAATTGGAGTTTTCTAAAAGAAAGTTAGAAAAATGGGTTTTAGAAAATATGATGTATAGTAAAGTTGAGAAAAAGACAAAAATACTTATTGTTGACAAGAAAATTAAAATTTTGAGGGAATGTGAACAATTCCTTGATACTTATCCATTTTCCATAAGAACCCAAACATATCTTGATGAAAATTTTGAAGTACTATCTTCTTTTAGACCTCATCTTATCCTGTTTCAACATACGTCCATTGATATTCAGCAAATGAGAGAAAAAGGCCTATCGGAAGAGGATATTGTAAGCTTTACTTGTAACGAGTTTGGCCTTGCAAATAAAAATATTCAGCGATGTATGGATAAAGTTAAGTCTCGGAAAAATTATGATCCTATGATTGTAGTTTTTAACGTTATAAATTTCGATGAAAAGTTTGATCTTGAAAAATATCCCAAGTTAAATAAGTTCATTGCTCAATTCGATTATCCTTTGCATATGGTTCGCCATGAGCAAGTAGATATCAATGGACTGCTGGAAATGGGAAAGCTTTATGAAAAAAAACAGAGAGACCGCCGTGAAAAGAAGCTCAAAGAAAAAATCGTTGCTTTGAGGGCCCAAGACCCTGTTAAATACGGGCGATTAAACGTTAGTGATTTTGAGGAAAAGAGATATTATGTAGCTTCATCTAACCCTTTGTCGTATGCTGCAGTGTTCCGTTCTGTACAGTTTTTATCTTTTACGGAATCGGAGGTGGAGATAGGGTCAGAGAGAGAACTCGAGATGTCAACCTATCGCCTCACTCATCCCGTCCCTATGTCTATAAAACTTGTTCCGGTTCAAGAACAAAACTATCGTGAAGAAGGTGGAGTAAAGATTTATAAGGGCCTTATTCATTCTATTGGAGAATTGGATAAGGCAGAAATACGTCGTCAAGTTAATGAGTTGTTTTGTGCTTCTACCGTTAAGCAAAGAGAAAAAGACCAGCAGAACTTTTTAGAACTCAATGAAAGAAAAATTAAAGAATTGGAAGAGGCCAAATCGGCCCTAGGAGAAGAGGAAGTGCAAGAAATTTTGGGGACACCTGATAAAAAAGAAAATAATAATTGAAATAACCCTCTGGATTGACACATGTCAACAAAAAAGTTTTCTGTAGTGTTTTCTTAATGTCCTCCTCAAAATTTAGAACTAACTACAGAGAAATCTTTGACAATATCGTTTTCATCGAAAGTAAGAATAAAATCAAATGAGTCTGTTGAAGTATTACTGTATGCGGAATCTCCGCCAATTATTAGTAAGCTTCCATACATACTTCCTGATTTTGCCTGACTTGATTGTTTAGAGTATGTCCATACTTCAAGACCTGCTTTGTTTTTAGTTACAATATTAGGCGAACCAAATATCCTTAAAATTTCTTCTTGTGTAGTTTGTCCTTTTTTTACTCTGCTTTTGATCATTCCATAACTTAAGTTTGTTTTATGTTCCGGTACACCGGTTGTTGAAGCACAAGAAGATATTATTGCCATAAAAAATGTAAATAATATAATTTTTCTAATAGAACCCTTTTGTTGGATAGACTTATGTAGTGCAAGTATCATGTTAAAAATCCTCTTTTAATTAAAAGCTAAAAATTAACTCCAGCAATGTTTTTTCAACTTTCCATTTCGTTTTTATTGTTGTTACCTTGAACCGATATTGATCATCATAATAAGCATCACCATTTACTTTTGTCGTTAAATTATACATATTATATGAGAGGCCTAAAGATAGACGGTCTCCAAGACCGTAGGATAGGCCAAGACTGATACCTAGGCCAGGAGATTGTTTTGTCTTTAGGGAAACATTGTGAAAACCAAAGGTTTTATAAAGTTTAGACACATTGTCGTTGATTTTTTTAATAGAACTAGGGCCGAAAAAAAATATCCCTACTCTAGAGAAGAAAACAATCTTATTTTCCAGTAAGAACCTTGATGATAGAAATGTAAAGAAGGATGAATAGTCGTCTGCTGAATCTTCCCCTTCTAATTTGCTGTATTGAGTGCCTATGCCAAGCAAGCTTGATTTAAAGCGAGTCGTGTCTTTATTAAAAAAATAATCAAGACCAAATGTCATATTTTTTTCTAGCTTTGTCTTAGCTTTATCTGCTGTACTTTTTATTATCAACTTTGCATTGAACGGATATGCTATGGTTGCTTTGAGTCCTGTTTCAAGTATCGGAAGATACGAATGTTGATAGTTATTCGTTGAAGGAGGAATTAGACTATCATTATTGTTTTTTGTAAAAAACTCTTGATCTTTGTTGGTTTTTGGTATCTCTTTATTCTGATCGATTGTTTGTTTCTTCTCTTCGTTGTTCGTAGAATGTTCCAACGATTTTATAGACTGTTTTTCTGCCTCTATCTTTTTTTTAAGCCTTACTATTTCTTTTTGTTTTTTTAATTCATCAAGTTCTTTTTTAAGTCGATCAACCTCATTGTTTGTCGAAGGTGTTGTTTTGTCTTGTGTATTTCTTGTTGTTTCTTCCGTTTTTTTATTTTCTTTTTCATCTGTTGTTTGTATTATAGTTTTGTCTTGTACGTTTTTTTTAGTCTCTACTACTTTCCCTTTTTCGATCTCTTCTTCTGTTTGCGCTTTTACTTTTATTATAAGAAAAGAAAAAATAAATACTGAGATTAAAAGTGATGTTTTCATATTTCAATAATCCTCCAAGATTTTTAAAGTGCGATATAGTGTTGTCTTTGCTGAATTCGGGAACTCTAGCATCAAATATCTCTACCTCTTACTAGGGAATTTTCGGAACGTTATGAGATTAACTTTAATTTTATTTTTCCGATTGTTGAGAACGACTAATTTCTTTTAGCGTGAAGGCCTGATAACTATTGTCGGGAAATTGTGCGTCAAGTCATGGAGAATGTCCTGTTCTTTGGGCATAGAAACCCTGTATTGGCCGACAGGCCCCCTAATGTCAAACTTGATTATCCGTAACTTGAATATCTCTGAATGGGAGCATATTCAATCACTGGGTGATTTCCTTCTGTGTGTCACTATCTCGGAAATCAGGACTCAAACTTACCGAAAATTGGGGCCCACCTCAAGTCAAGTTTGGTTTTCTGTAAGAAAAGAATTGTTGAACTACCCCTCCCTAAAGGAAGGAGATTCTTGCTTCACCGACAACTGCCTTAGGCACAAGTACCTTTGGTCTTACATCGTCTCCACGAGCTTCACATCCCGTAGTCCCTACGGTAGGTCGGTTTTTGTTCCGACAAATTCAATATACTACAATATTCATAAAGAAGATTGCTGACGAAACAATACAGACGTTCAGAATTTTATTTTTTTGCTATGCGTCTATACGGATAAAATAAAAATTTGTTTTATTACTAGAAATATGCTAAAAGATTGTTTTTGAGTAACACTAACTAAAAGGATAAGGAGATTTAGAGATGAAACTAAAAAAGATGTATTTTTTTATTTTTATTATTGGGACGGCCTTGTTGTCTCAAAGTTACGGTGCAGGTGGGGCCGCGGCCGTGAGGCTCCTTAGACAAGGCCTGCAGAATGGGATTGATGCAATCTCTAGGGCCGGAGTGTCTGAATCCACGGCAAAAACGCTTCTGGATCATTATGGCAATTTATCTCGGGCCATGGGGCTTCCGGAAGGAGCTACAATAGATGATTATTACTTTGGAGAGCGAGACTTGATACGCTTGGCGTCAACGAAAGTGATAAGACACGGTTTACGCAGTGGCTTTCTAATCCTCTACGGGAAAACAGTGCGAACGAATTACTGGCCTTATCGGAACCGCTTACTACTTCAAAGCTTATGAGGTCTTATTACTTTGCCAGAGGAGGAGTGAGAAACCCTGATTTTTTCCCCCGTGTGACTTTCAACGATAACGGTATTAGAGGTGTAGCTCTTGAAAATTTGGCCTCTGATGAAGTTAAAAGGCTCGCAAGTGAGGTTCCTCTCGGAGATGAGGCCGCTTTGAATAGGTATATCACGGCCAGATTGCGACGCGAGAGCATTAATGTAGGTCGACGGGAACTTACCGGAGCTTCTTTCGGTTCCAAGGCCCAGATCGGTTTAATCCTCACGGCGGCGGAATCGACAACCGATGACAATTTAAAGTCCTTGGCAGGTTCTATTGTTCGTGTGATGAAAAGCAAGACATCCAATGGAGAAAACTTTTTCAATATTCGAACGGATTTTTCGGGTTTTCTCTACAGCTATAACCCTTATAATCTCGATAGTAACGTCCCCGGGGTCATAACGATTTTAAATGATATGGCCGAAGGCGTTAGCGCAGATGGAATGCGCCTTGATGACTCCCTCGAACAAGCACTTCGAAACAATGTTCCCGAAGCAGAACTAAACAAGGTTGACGATGCCGTTAATGCTTGTGTTCGGGCGGCCTAGATTTTGTTTAATCGGTTTATTATATTTTTTTTAAAGAAAGTGTTGCTTTGATTTTTGTTTATAGTTATGGTTTAATATATAAAAGTCTTCAACAAATCATTGGGATTTGTTGAAGAAACAAACGTAAGGAGGATTTATTGATGAAATTAAAAGTATCTTTAATGGTGCTAATGTTGCTCTCTTTTAAGAGCTTCGCAGAGATGATGGAAAAGGACGATAAGACTGAAGGAGCGTCTCTCTTTGGTGATTTTCGATTTCGCTATCTCACGGGTAGTGATTCGAGCAAAGCAGATTCCAAGACGACTTCAGACCGAAGCGGTAGCATGATGCAATTGCGATTTAGGCCTGGATTTAAGTATCGTCTGGGTGAGGGCCTCAGCTTTAAAGGAAGATTGAGGACGGTGATGGGCATGGCCCCGGGAGGTTCTTACCAAACCATGGGAGGTGACTTTGCCCCTAAAACAGTTGGCCTTGATCTCGCTTACGTCAAGGCAAAAGTACTTGGTGTTAAGATAAAGTTGGGGAAACAACCAATGCCTTTTTGGAAGCAAAACGAAATTTATTGGGACGATGATGTGACTCCCGAAGGAATGACGTTTTCTAAGGCCTTTCACGGCCCGGACAAAGCTTGGAAAGTGCGTCCCGTGTTCGGTTACTATATCGTAAGGTCGGCAGGACTTGTTAACAGTAAAGCTAATGAAGATTTTGCAAAACAACAACAGATTCCTTATGAACCTTTCGAAAAAGATAGAAAAGATATGACGATGATGGCCATGCAACTTAACGGCAAAGTTAACTTGGGTATGGATTCAAAAATTAAATTCGGCCTTGGGATGTTGAATCTGGATAACGTGCCTACCGTTCAAAAATGATATAGTTACAAGAAAAGAAGGTCGAGATTATTCTTTAATGATAGTAAGTGCCGGTTGGAAGTCCATGTTTGGCACCATGCCTTGGGGGGTAGGATTTGACTATATCTCTAATGGCGGTGATGTCAAAGACAAGTATGTAGTCGATAAAGAGATTGATCCTAATAATACTACTAAGGATAGACGACACGAAAGAATCTACTGTAGATAAGAAGCTAAAAGAGGAGACGACGGCCATGTCCTTTCATGTTAAGCTTGGACGGCTTAAAAATAAAGGTGATTGGAAACTTCGCTACACCTATGCTCAAGTGGGTGCAAATGCTATCCATCCTAGTTTCGGTCAAAACCACTGGGTTGCTCCCGGAAGCGGCGGCGGTAGTGCTCTGACCAACTATAGCGGCCATGATAGCTTGCTTACGAACTATACCGGTCACGGTATTGAAGCTTTCTACGCTTGTACAAAAAACTCAAATGTGGCCTTTCGAACTTACCAAATTGCTACCGATGTCAAGGGTGATGATAAAATTGAAGCAGAAAGTAGCGTTATGATGTTTGATTATTCCGTTTCCTTTATGTAATTTATTTTGCTAAAAAAAATAAAAAAGGCCTCCTGAATGGGAGGCCTTTTTTTATTTCCGAAGTCATAAGTTCGGAGATTCCTCACTTCTTTCTATTACCTCAAACTGTCGGCATTTCCCATCGGGAAAAAGAGCAAATATGATTCTCATAAATTCATCTTCTTTATAAGAATCCTTATCTCTACCGTCTTCTTCGTCTTCTGATTTTAAGATGATATCATCTTCCGTTCTGAGCGTTGATTGATCTGTTCCTTCATAGAGACTTCTAATTGCCTCAATATCATAAATTCCGAGAGTTCTTTTTACATCCTTTCTTTTTAGGTATGGGGCCATAATAGAGTCCTCCATTCTTTCGTGACGGAGTCCTAGGAGGTGTCCCATCTCATGGAGCATGATAGAGTGCATATCATGATTAATAGTGTCGTTTTCATCCAAAGTTATATTTTCAAAATGTCTATAATTAAAAATTATATCGGCCTCGATAATAACATTCGAAGGTATTTTTTTAAAGATTTGAGTGATGGCCAATGCTGAATTAAGCCCTAGATAACTAGGCCACCAATCATGATGCTTATAAATACCAAATACATTGTCTCGATAACCCATTAGGCCTGTTTGTACGTTAGGAACTGCTAAAGGTAGGTTAAAGAGGTCTGATGTGACGGGATCATCCCATTCGGCGAGTATTTGCTCTAGGGGATTATTTCCATCATCATCACTATATCCTTGAAAATCGCTATCAAATTCGTCGGAATAGACAAGAGTAAGTGGGAAGGAGGAACTCGGCAAGAGTTGGTCTGCCGAGGTCCCGGGAAGGGGTTTCTTACCGACATTAGATGAACAGGAGGAGAAAATAAAGACAAAAAGAATTATGTACTGATAGAAATTCATCGCAAAACTCAATCAAAATCGCTAGAATGGTATAAACCGTCTTCGTCTTCAATATACTTTCGGCATTTTCCGTCAGGAAAGAGAGCAAATATAGTTCTTACAAGGCCGTCTTTTTCATACTCATAGGAGTCCGGATATCCGGTTTCTTCTTCCTCTTCCAATTCCAAGATCATTTCCTCCCCACTTCTGATCGTTGGTCGACTTGTCCCGCCGTAGCGATTCCTCACTGTTTCAATATCAAAGGGTTCAAGAGTTCTTTTCACATCCGCAGGCCCTAGGGATTCGGCCATAACAGAGGGTTCTTCATTTTCGTGGCCGAACCCTAGAAGATGTCCTACCTCATGGAGCATAATAGAATGGAGATCATGGTTTGAAGCATCACCTTTATCTAATGTTATATCTGGAAAATGTTTATAGTTAAAAATTATATCGGACTCGACAATAACATTCGAACATAGTTCTGTGAAAGTTTGAGTGATGGCCAATGCTTTATCAAGCCCCAAAATGCTTGGCACCCAAGTATAATGCTTGTAGATACCAAAGATATCATCTAGATAGTCAGATAACTTGGTTTCCTCTTTGTTAGGAACACTGGTACCTAGAGGTAGATCAAAAAGGTTTGCCGTGACGGCATCATCCCATTCAGCGAGAACTTGTTCTAGGGGATTATTTCCATCGTCACTATACCCTCGAAAATTACTGTTAAAATCTTCGGAATAGACAAGAGGAAGAGGTAAAGAAGAAGTCGGCCAATGTCTAAATGATAATGATGATATCGTATTTTTAGAGTTTGGTTTATCGCTATCAGATAAGCAATTATTTTTAGAGTTTGGTTTATCGCTATCAGATGAAGATGAGCAAGAGGAGAAAATGAAGATAAGAAGAATAGAAAAATAGGCCACTTAAACTCCATAATTATAGTTATGAAGGAAATGTCGTCTTTTTTTGGCCTAAACATTAATAAAAATTTATTTATTTTGTAGTAGTAAACTATTTTACTATGTTTTGGTGTCGAGAATATTTTAATTAAAAACAGATTTTTACGCCATAAAAATATGAATACTTATGGCGGTGAAAGTGAGTGTGAATAATAGATGTTATTCACAGTCGCTTGTTGACACGGTGAGTTAAATTAAAAGATGCCCACACAGACCGCGAGTCCCGACTTCGTCTGAGATCGCTCGACCTAAAATCTAGTTTTAGCTATCTTTTCTTACCGAGTTCTTTTTCAATTGCTTTTATAGCTTCTTCAGAAAGTTCCGTACTCTCTTTGATAATTTCAAAATCAACCCCTCCTTGCAGCAGTTTTAAGGCAACTTTTTTCTTCTCTTCTTGTCTCCCTTTTTGGATTCCTTCTTGTTGTCCCTTAAGATGCCCTTCTTCTCTCCCTTCTTCTCTCCCTTCTTTCTTTCCTTTTTGGATTCCCTCTTCCATGATCTCATCTAAAGTACATTGTAATGGTGGCATAATCTTATCCTCCTCTCTTGCTATGGTTTTATCTTCTATTAACGTTATTCTACGCCAAGTAAACTTGCGATCAAATCGGCGAACATAATCCACCGCCTTGTCCATTTGAATCCTCTTCTCCTCGGGACTCAAGCGATTTCCCAGCTCAAAGAGTTTTGAAACCGTCTTATCGTCAAGATTCCAAATCCTCTGTAAAACAAAAAGAATCGGTGTTAATCCCTGAGTCTTTGCTTGTTTCCCTATATCGAGATCGTGAACGTTTAACAAAATTGGTTCAAAATTGAGAATATGTTTTTCAAACTTCTTTCTAACCGAGGGTAAAAATCCCTCCAAAGCATCATGAAATTTTAAAGATTGTTTAAAAGTCTTTATTTTTCCATGATAAAAAACAACGGGAATTATCGGGACGGGTTCCTTTTTATACATTACTGCTTGATATTCTAAAAGTTGAAACAAGAGGTTTGTATCCTTGTAGGACTTATGCTCAATAAGAAAGATAATCTTTGCTCTCTGCCCCTTTCGTCCACCTTTGAGATTAACGGAAAAGATAAGGTCGGTTCTCTTCTCCGACCATTCACTGGTAATAAAAGTTTCCATCTCTGAGCTGAGAGTATCCCAGTTAAAAAGATTAAATTGGGAGGGAGTGAGGATAAGCTGTAAGAGTTTAACTCCATAACTTTTTGTTGAAAAAACATCTTTAAAAAAGTTATTGTGAGCGTTGTCCTGTCGTTTATTCACCATAGTATTTTAAGGCCCTCTTTTTGTTCTATTCACTATCATCCGACGACGCTCTAGTCAAAAAGTTTAAGTCCAACTTTTAGGACGGCGCATTGCGGAATCTGTTTTTCTAATTTTTTAGGCCATACCCCTGTTCTTGTGAGTCCGTAGTTCTCGCTTAAAATTTGTAGATTTTTTGCGCAACGCATATTGGCCTTTTCTTAATCCTCCGGTAAAATTTTCAAAAAAAAAACAAATTCAAATTTCACAAAGGAGAAAAGGCCAATGCAATTAATTTTAGTATGGTGGGGATTAGTTTTACAACTGCAAAGTTCATTTAGTCGTACAAGAACTTTTTATTGGGCCGTTATCCAGAGGTTCCCGTTTTGAACCTTTTGCCTGTAAGTGAAGAAATCTTTTTCGCACTGACACTCAGCATGAACCGCGCTGCTCCAAGAAAAAAGAAATAAAGATTTGTATTGCATTAGGCCTGTTCAAAGAAGTATTTTTCTGCTTTCATATTATGATGAGAACGATTAGCGGACTTTATGAGAAATTGTTTTCTCATATTTACAAAAAATTTAAAAAAATACCGGATGATAGAGGTGCCAATAAAAGCATTCCCTTAGAGGATGCGCTCATGAGTATGTTGGGAATCTTCGCTTTAAAATTTTCTTCATTGCTAAAGCTTGAGGAAGTTCGAGCAAATGATGAGTCTGCCGGAAATTTTACATCTCTCTTTGGTATTAAGAAAATTCCTTCGGATACACAAACACGGAAAATTCTTGATGAAGTTTCTCCGGAGTATTTATATCCTCTCTTCAAATCTCTTTTTCACTATCTTCAACGGAACAAGAGTCTTACAGATTTTGAATTTACTCGAAAAAACAAACAACCCTATTATCTTGTAGCTATCGACGGGACACAATATTTTTCATCTAAAGAAATTCATTGCGATTCTTGCATGGTTAAACGGCATAGGAACGGTACGGAAACGTATTACCACCAAATTGTTTCTGCAGTTATAGTTCATCCTTCAAAAAAAGAAGTTATCCCTCTTGCCGTTGAAGGTATTATGAAAAGTGACGGTAGCGAGAAGAATGACTGTGAATATTCTGCAACGAAGAGGTTACTTAAACGCTTGAGAAAAGATCATCCTCAACTCAACATCATTATCTGTGGAGACGCCTTGTATGCCAGAGGAGACCTTGTTCAATACCTTCGAGCACACAAGATGTCTTACATTCTCAATGTTAAACCTAAAGGCCATAAAAAGCTCTTCAACTTTGTCGAAGATCGAGAATATCGAGCAGAAGATAACCGACTAAAAGAAAATGAACAACCCGTTATATATTGCGGTTGTCACGAACAAATCGGTGATAAGGTTAAGAAAAAAGTTTCTCAAAGATTCCGATACACTAATGATATTAAGCTAGACAATTCAGATTTTTCTTCAAAGGTTACCTGTAATTTTTTGGAATGCAAGGAGACGATTCGGTGGCAGGGGAAACGAGGATTAGAAGTTGTTAAAAAGAATTTTTCTTGGGCAACAGACATAACTTTGACGAATCCCGACTTCTCTAAGGTCAAGCAACATTCTATGAATGTTGTTGAAGTTATGAGAGGAGGAAGGTCCCGATGGCACATCGAGAATAATACTTTTAGGGCACTGACTATTGAGGGATATCATTTCAAGCACAATTTTGGACATGGGGAAAAGAATCTCTCTTTTGTTATTGTTCTCTTAATGATGTTGCAATTTCTTATAGACCAAATGGTTCAGCTCAAAGATATTTTTTTTCAAAAGGCCTTGGCAGTTTATAAATATAAGTCACATCTTTATGATCTTATTCGAGCGGCCTATGAACTTATACGATTGGAAAGTTGGCAACATCTTTTGGAACTTTTGATTAAAAGACGTTCACCCGATACTTCCTAGTCTTTTAAGGCCGCTACCGATTAAAAAACGCATCTAAAAAAACCGGAGAGACCGCTACAATCCTCTGCTCCTGCTTCGATAAGTAAATCCTTTATCTCTTGCTTTTCCGCCAGCTGAAGAGGCGTCCTTCCGTCGTTATCTTTACCGTTCACCTTCGCCCCACGGTCAAGAAGTAAAGCGGCAACGTCGGCGTGTCCGGTCAAAGCAGCATCGTGAAGAGGCGTCCATCCGTCGATAGTTTTACCGTTCACCTCCGCCCCACGCTCAAGAAGTAAAGCGGCAACGTCGGCGTGTCCATATCTAGCAGCATAGTGAAGAGGCGTCCTTCCGTTGTTAGTTTTACCGTTCACCTCCGCCCCTCGGTCAAGAAGTAAAGCGGCAACGTCGGCGTGTCCATAGCTAGCAGCATAGTGAAGAGGCGTCCATTCGTAGTTAGTTTTACCGTTCACCTCCGCCCCACGGTCAAGAAGTAAAGCGGCAACATCGGCGTGTCCGGCCTCAGTAGCATCGTGAAGAGGCGTCCTTCCGTTGTTAGTTTTACCGTTCACCTCCGCCCCTCGGTCAAGAAGTAAAGCGGCAACATCGACGTGTCCGCTCCAAGCAGCATAGTGAAGAGGCGTCCATCCGTCGTTATTTTACCGTTCACCTCCGCCCCACGGTCAAGAAGTAAAGCGGCAACGTCGGCGTGTCCATAATTAGCAGCATCATGAAGAGGAGTGTTACCTGATTGATCTCTACCAAAAACAATCCTTGGCGTTAGATCAATGATCCTACGAATCCGCTCTAAGTTTGGATCGTCGTTTTTAATAAGCTGTTGAAGTTCATTTTCTTCGCTAGGAAGTACATACTGCGCCTCCAATCGAAAAACAAAGAGTAACGATAGAAAAACCGCTAAAAAAAGTTTTAAAAGTAAGTGCTTTCCCATCAATAATTTTGTTAAACCGTCAATTTTCATTTCTTCCTCCTATTTATTGTTTGAATATTTTTAACCTTTTAAAAACCGCATCTAAAAAAACCGGAGAGGCCGCTACAATCCTCTGCTCCTGCTTCGATAAGTAAATCCTTTATCTCTTGCTTTGCCGCCAGCTGAAGAGGCGTCCATCCTCTGTTATTTTTACCGTTCACCTCCGCCCCACGGTCAAGAAGTAAAACGGCAACGTCGGCGTGTCGGTCCTAGCTGCATAGTGAAGAGGCGTCCATCCGTCGATAGTTTTACCGTTCACCTCCGCCCCACGGTCAAGAAGTAAAGCGGCAACGTCGGCGTGTCCATATCTAGCAGCATCATGAAGAGGAGTGTTACCTGATTGATCTCTACCAAAAACAATCCTTGGCGTTAGATCAATGATCCTACGAATCCGCTCTAAGTTTGGATCGTCGTTTTTAATAAGCTGTTGAAGTTCATTTTCTTCGCCAGGAAGTACATACTGCGCCTCCAATCGAAAAACAAAGAGTAACGATAGAAAAACCGCTAAAAAAAGTTTTAAAAGTAAGTGCTTTCCCGTCAATAATTTTGTTAAACCGTCAATTTTCATTTCTTTCTCCTATTTATTGTTTGAATATTTTTAACATTCAACTACGCCAGATACAAAAAGGCAACCTTTTAAAAAACGCATCTAAAAAAAATCCGGAGAGGCCGCTACAATCCTCTGCTCCTGCTTCGATAAGTAAATCCTTTATCTCTTGCGTTGCCGCTAGTTGGAGAGGCGTCTTTCCTCTGTTATTTTTACCGTTCACCTCCGCCCCACGGTCAAGAAGTAAAGCCGGCAACGTCGGCGTGTCCATAGTTAGCAGCAGTGCATCGTGAAGAGGCGTCCATCCTCTGTTATCTTTACCGTTCACCTCCGCCCCACGGTCAAGAAGTAAAGCGGCAACGTCGGCGTGTCCGCTCCAAGCAGCATCGTGAAGAGGCGTCCATTCGTAGTTAGTTTTACCGTTCACCTCCGCCCCACGGTCAAGAAGTAAAGCGGCAACGTCGGCGTGTCCATATCTAGCAGCATAGTGAAGAGGCGTCCATCCTCTGTTATTTTTACCGTTCACCTCCGCCCCACGGTCAAGAAGTAAAACGGCAACGTCGGCGTGTCCATAGGTAGCAGCATAGTGAAGAGGCGTCCATCCGACGACGTTAGTTTTACCGTTCACCTCCGCCCCACGGTCAAGAAGTAAAACGGCAACGTCGGCGTGTCCATAGTCAGCAGCATAGTGAAGAGGCGTCCATCCGTCGATAGTTTTACCGTTCACCTCCGCCCCACGGTCAAGAAGTAAAGCGGCAACGTCGGCGTATCCATCTCTAGCTGCATAGTGAAGAGGCGTCCTTCCTCTGTTATCTTTACCGTTCACCGCCGCCCCACGGTCAAGAAGTAAAGCGGCAACGTCGGCGTGTCCGGCATCAGTAGCATAGTGAAGAGGTGTCCTTTTGTGGTTATTTTTAGCGTTCACCTCCGCCCCACGGTCAAGAAGTAAAGCGGCAACGTCGGCGTCTCCGGTCCTAGCTGCATCGTGAAGAGGAGTGTTACCTGATTGATCTCTACCAAAAACAATCCTTGGCGTTAGATCAATGATCCTACGAATCCGCTCTAAGTTTGGATCGTCGTTTTTAATAATCTGTTGAAGTTCATTTTCTTCTTCGCTAGGAAGTGCATACTGCGCCTCCAATCGAAAAACAAAGAGTAACGATAGAAAAACCGCTAAAAAAAGTTTTAAAAGTAAGTGCTTTCCCGTCAATAATTTTGTTAAACCGTCAATTTTCATTTCTTCCTCCTATTGTTTGAATATTTTTAACATTCAACTACAACAGATACAAAAAGGCAACCTTTTAAAAAAGGCCTGTAATTCGGAGAGTTTTGCGTCATCAACTTTCTATCTAGATAAATGGTTAAAATGAAATTATTACAGACTTATGTGTCTTTCTTAGACGAATTCAAGCAGTTATTGGATATAAACTTTCATTCTGATTGCACATTGATGACCTCAGGCAAGATTGTGCCGTCTCCTGCAGTTGAAGCATTGAGAATAAAGCACAAACTTTGAAGAAATAACAATTCCAATCTGATATTTTTTACGAGGCCTGGAAAGTTTATTACATAAAAATTGCAGTTTTTCTTGAACTCTTTTTGTTAATCCAAGAATCATCGAGAATGATAACCGACCAATAAAAAGTTTTTCGATGATTAAAGGCACTTCTTTTCCCTCCTATTTTTTATCTCAAAATTGTACCGGAGGGACGAAAAAAGATTCATATTCGGAGCGAAATAAATCTAATAAATTAAGGCCGGAATCCCTGACTCACGAGACACTTAGAGGTTAATGTTGAGTCCAGCGAGGAGTGGTACAATTTCCAAATCTTCTCGTTAAAGACCTGACAATCTCTCCGTCTCTTGTCATGACGTAAATATCGTGGACGGCCATTTTTCTTGTAAGGACTCTCTGGGAAGAAAAGGCAATAAATTGTCCGTCATGAGAGTAGGTGGGGTCTTCATTAGAACCAAAATCTTTTGTCAGCCTTACGAGATTTTTCCCGTCAATGCCAATGCGAACAATATCAAATTGACGATCAATCCAAGAGGCAAAGGCCAATTCCCGTCCATCGGGAGAGAAGCGAGGAGTAGCGTTGAAACGACCCACAAAACTAATCCTTTTTACATCCTTTTCAACTCCTGAAGGATCGAGCGTGTAAATATGGGCCTCTCCGGAACGACCGGACAAAAAGGCCATAATGTTGTTGAAACTGTTAACCGAAGGATCAACATCAAGGGCCCCGTGTCTTGTTAAGGCCGTGAGATGTTTTGTCTTGAGATTCATTTTGTAAATTTCGGCATTACCCCTATAACTGAGAGTTAAAAGAATACTCTTTCCGTCGGGAGTAAAAACGGCCCCGGAATTGATACCTTTTTTATTAGAGAGAAGAGTGCTTTTTCCAGAGGCCCTATCCAGTGTGTAGAGGTTAATATTTCTCCCTTTTCTTTGTGCCTGAATAAGAGAATAGACAATAGTCTTTCCATCGGGAGAAACGGCCGGAGACAACACAATCCCCGAGTGATGGGTGAGTCGCCTCTTTCTTTCTCCGTCAAAATCCATTATATAGAGTTCTTTAACAGTCTTTTTTTTTGTAGAATGTCTATCAGAAACAAAAATGATACCGGACTGAAAAACGCTTACTTTTCCTGTTAAGGCCGTGTAGATTTTAGAGGACAAGGCGTCTCCTTCCATTCTCCACGTTTTATAATCAAAGGGCCCTTTTGATTCAAAAAGAATTTTTTTCGTCTTTTTGTTTGTCAAAGAGATTGTGTATTGTTGACGGGAAAACAGTAGTTGTCCTATGTATAAAGCATCCTTGGAGTGCTCCGTAACCTTAAAGAACTGTTTGTAAAATGAAAAATTTTTTTTCAAAAGAGCGATGAACTCGTCCCTCTCTTCTCTTTGTTTTTTATTCGGTTGATCGTCATTTCGATACTCAAAGGCCATGGCCGCTTTTTCTAGAGAGGCCTCTCCAACCGCAACGATATTGAGTTCTTGAGCTTTGATCGGAGAGAAAAAATAGAACAAAAAGGCAACGACATATTTCATGTATTAATTCCTTTTGTTAAAGAGGAAAACCGAGAATAACACGGCCTTGGAGAACTTCCTTAGCAAAGGAGTCATCGGGGGGCGGGTAACTCGTCCTCTTAACGGCCTCCAAAGCGGCCTTATCGAACTCTTCATTTCCACTGGATTCAAAGACTTGTGTCCGTAGTAGTTTTCCCTTTCTATTCAAATAGATTTTTATTCTACACCTTAAATCCGTTGATGCAAAATAACCGGGAAGAGACCAATTCCGTCTCACTCGATCGGCCAAGGATTCTAAGTAGGCCTCATAGTTCTTAATACTTTCCGTCCCCTTCCCAAAGGTTGATTGTCCTTTGGATAATTTATTGCCGGCCAAAACCAGTGCTCTTAGCTCTCGTCTATTTTTCGGTTTTTTTCTTTTTGCTTGTCGTCTTGGGGATTTTTCAATCTTGCCCTTACTAAGCCCCTTGAGAAACTCCGTCAAGTTATTCTTCTTACTGCTTTTAGGAGATATTACATTTTGAGTGTTGTGAATAGGTATTGTATCTTCAATTTTTTGTTCTACGATAGGAAGTTTTTTAATTTCTTGTAGAGTTCTTTTAGGCATTTGAACCATATCAACACGAATAGAGTTTTCTATAAGTTTCAAACGAACGTGTTTTTTCCCTTGAATATGCCATGACACAAGTTTTCCTACGGTCAAAAATAGGAATCCAATGAACGCATGAAATATCAAGGAACGCTTTGTGTAGAAGGCGAGAGACTTCATCGTTTAATTTGGGTCACTAAGGCAACATTGGAAACACCGTGATTTTTGAGAAAGGACATGAGAGAGGCAACAGTACCGTATTTAAGAGAGAAATCGGCCCTTAAAAACAGAATATTCGTCTTTTGTTCTTTGAAGGCCGTTTGGATGGCCTGAATGATTTCTTCTCTTAAAAGTTTTTTTTCTCCAAGATAGAGTTCCCCCGTAAGAGTCTGCGACAAAATCACTTGGGATGTCGTAAGATTAAGGGGATTGACCTCCCGTGTTTTTGGCAATTCTAGCTTGATGCCGTTTAGCATGAGAGGGGCCGTAATCATGAAGATTACAAGAAGCACAAGCATGACATCAACAAGTGGGGTGACATTGATTTCGGCCATTACATTTTTATTTGGATTGACGGCCATAGATATCTTCCATGTTACAAAACCGATCGTTCAACAATATTGAGAAACTCTTGCTCAAAAATTTCCATTTCAATGGCAAACTCAGAGTTTGTATTAGAAAAATCGTTGTAAAACCACACAGCAGGTATGGCCGCAGCAAGTCCTACGGCCGTGGCCACCAATGCTTCGGCGATTCCCGGGGCCACAGCATCAAGCGTTCCCCCTCCTGAAGCTAATCCGGTAAAAGAGTTGATAATTCCCCAAACGGTGCCGAAAAGACCGACAAAAGGAGAAATTGGGCCGATACTTGCAAGAGTTGAGAGGAACTCATTGAGTTTGAGATTATTTTTTTGAACTCCTTTTTTCATGGCACGTTTGATAGCATCAAGACCGAATTCTCTAAAATAGTTTCTGAGATAATTCTTATCGGTGTTATCCTTTTGAATCTTTTCAAGTTCTCTGTATCCTTCGACAAAAATGTTCCTGTAAAGGCCTAGCTGTAGGTCTTCCGTAGAGGCCACGAGATCGGTCAAGGAATAGGCCTTTTTGAATCTCGCAAGAAACTCGGCATTTTCTCTTTTAATCATTCTAAGATATGCATATTTTTTGAAAATGATGGCCCAAGAAAGGATAGAAAACCCGAACAATAACAAGAGAACGGATTTAACGACGATGCCGGATTCCCAAATAATATTGAAGATATCGAGATTTCCTTCCAATCTTTCCTCAAAACGTTATTAATTAATAATTATAATTATTATACTCAATATCTTTAAATCTTCAAATACTAAAAGACCGATTCTTGTCCTTTCTATAAAGATAAATTAAGCAAAGTAATATCATAGCAGCATAGGATAGAGGGCCTAAAGGAGTAGAGAACTGAAAGAGGGAATGACGAGAGGACCACATCGGATCGGTACCGAAAAAAGAGGAAAAGGGGCAAAGGCAAAGAAGACAAAACTTTGAAGGGGCCGTCCAATTTTTTTCTCCCCATTGAAATAAAAAAAGTAGCATGAACATATTAAAGAAGGCCGTTATATCAAGGTTTCCGGCAAAAAAAAATGCTCCTTTACTAAAAATATAAAATAAAAAAGAAAAAGTTAACATCATACCATAATGGTAGCGACGGTTTTTAGAGTAAATAGTGTAGATATATCCAATGACCAAAATATCTGTCATATAAAAGACATAAGTTCCCACAAAAGAAATCATAAGAGGAAAAAAAGAAAAATGATCGCTATTTTTAATAATGGGATTAGAAATGAGAATTATAGAGAGGAAAAAAAACACAATAACAACGTAAATATCTTTTGAATGTCCTTTCTCAAAATTTAACAGAAATGTCTTTAAAATATTTTTGTTATCGCTTTGAACATTTAAAACGGCAAAAAGGAAAAACGGGGCAAAAAATTTTGACAAAAAAATGACCTCCCAAACGTAGTCAGCGATCCAGTCTCCAACGGCCATAAAATCATGTCCTAAGGTGAGATGAAAATGGGAGGCGACGGAAAAAAAGATTAAACAAGAAAGTGCAATAACAAGATAAAACAAAGTATAGAGACCTACCTGTTTAAGTAGCATGTTTTTAGAACCTTTATCTTTTTGAAACAATCCAATTTAGCTGCAATTCAGGAGAGGGATAAATTTTTGGATACATTTTAAAAGACAAATTTGATTTTACAAGATTGTCTTTTTTCTTGAGCATTTGATAATAGGCCTTTTGATATCTAGGTATAGTAGATAAGGTTTTATCTACGGCCTTGGTTATTTGAAACTGCTGTTTAAAGTTGAATCCTTTTCCAAAAATAAACTGATCGTATTTAGGTAAAACGCTGTCAAAAATTTTTTTTGGATAAGTCTTTTTATAAAAATTCCCCCCGATAAACTTTTCAAGATTTTTGTCAGAAACAAATTTTTTAAAGATGTCGGCCTCAGATCTTAAAAGATCTTCATAGAGGAGAATGGATATTTGCAATTTTGATAGGTCTAGATTTTTTACAAAATCCCAAGAAATGATAAAGATGTGATTGTTGTTACTTGACGGCAGAGCAAAATGAGTCACAGTTGATGAATAGATTGGCAATATCTTGAATTTGACTTCATATTTTCCTATTGTCTCTAAAAATTTTTTGAAATAAACTTCAAGACCGTGGTCCGGTGCTTCCGTATCCCACTTGAGGACATCGCTATTTTTGACAAGCCATAATTCGGAAGTAAAATTCCAAAAATCTTCACTGACAGGGAGATTGAAGGCCGCTACTCGATCTTTGGCCTGTTGTTTTTTCTCCTTTAGGGCCTTTTTTAGGCCCTTTTTTTCCTTTTTTTCGGCCAGGGCCTCTAGACGATCGTTTTTGAGAAGCTCTTTAATTGAAGAAAACTCTACAATATTTTCTTCCCCTGTGTTTGGAGAACACTGTATTTGTACTGAAATCACAAGAAAAAAGAGTGTCAAAATAATTTGCATTTACGGTGCCTTTGAAACTCCTGTTAACAAGAGGTCGTGAAGTCTTCCTAGTTTGTAGTAATCGGTTAGGGTTAGACCGGCCTTATCAAAGAAACGAGGGTATTTTTTTTGGAAACAGGGCCCTCGTTTTGCAAGAACATGATCTTTATGAACAAAACCTTTAAATGGTCCGGCCTCCGTATAATACCAATGTTCATTTACGAAAAATCTGCCGTTTTTATTAGCAAAGATTGTTAGAGGATACCCACAATGAACCGTAGAGACGGAACTTGAGTATCTACTGGGGTTTTGGTGAATGTGTCCATAGACATTTTTCATATAGACAACTTTTTGCATAGTTTTTTCTTCAGCATTGACTTGAAGAGAAAAGAAAAGCAAGAATCCAAGATATTTCATACTTTCCATCTAAACTGTATTGTCTCCCATTCTCTACATTGAGGACAACGCCAAAAAATTGCATCAGAATCGTAACCACATTGGCCGCAAAAATGTTTTGTTACCAACTGATCTAAATTATTAATCAATTTGCTCGTCATGGCAAGGGCCTCGTCTTTCTTGCCTAAATCGATAAGCAATTTAATATACTCTTTTTGAACGATTTCCGTTGAATGAGGATGCTCTTTTATCCATTCCTTCAATGTTTCTACGGCATCTTCCGGCCGCAATCGATCTTTGAAGAGCCGAACTTTTGATAAGACAACGGATTCTGCATCGAGAAGATCATTATCATCGAGATCGAGAAAATAGTCTTTCATAACCTGCAATCGTTTTTCGTAAACGGCCTTTTCCGTTTCATCTTTGAGGGGAATATGCAGCAAAGACTCAAAAATGAAGGAGGTATACATGGGGTGTTCCTTAATCATCTCCACCAATTGGAATTTGGACTGTTCGAGGTTTCCCTTTTTTAAAAAAAGTTTTAGTTTCAAAATTTTTGCGGAAACCGAGGGAGAAAAACGAAAAGCGTCATCGAGGTCTTCATGGCATTGTGAGAGGTCTCCTTCAAAAAAATGTTTTTTGGCCTTCTCCACAAGAATATGGGAGATGGTTTCTCCTTGGCCTTCATGGGTAATTTTAGAGAGCATAATACGATAGCGATAGGCATCGTTCCAATCTTGGGTATCTTCATAGATACGACAGAGTGCTTGGATAACATCTTTTTGATCCGGGGCAATTTTTAGAGCATCTGTATAGGTTTCTATGGCCTTATCTAAGAGACCGCCTTTATCAAAATCCATGGCGAGCTCCTTGAGGGAGTGTAAACGGGTGGCCTCATTAACATCCTCTTTTGCAATGAGGGAGCGGTGGATACTAACGGCCTTTTCAATTTCTCCATTACTTCGGAACAAGGCCCCCAAAGCAAAATAGGTTTCAATGGTTTCTCTATTGAGACTAACGGCGTTAATAAATTCTTTGATGGCCAAATCTTTATTTCCTGAGATAAGATAATGCGTAGCATTAAGAAAAATCTTTGATTGGGCCTCAAAAATGGAATTTCTGTAACGTGTTGATAGTTTTGCCACACCTTTTTTTTCTAAGAGATAATGATAGAGAAGGGCCAAAGTCAAAACGATGACGACAATAGATAACAAGTGTTCTTGTAATAAAAATCTCAAAGTTTCCAATATCCTAGAACTTTAGTGGGAGAGAAACATGAGTGTCTTTTGTGGTATAAAAAAGGCACCTTGTCCTATATAATTCGTAATTTTTTCGAATTGCTCAAGGATTTCAAAAACATCAACTTTCTTTCTTTTTTTTATGAATTTCAAATCTGCTTCGCCCTTGAGGTTGAGTTTTTTATGAATCCGCCTTCCGGCCTCCCAAAGAGAGGCCAATTCATCGACAAGTCCATGTTGCAAGGCCTCCGACCCTGAAAAAACTCTTCCGTCGGCCAGCTCTTCAAGAGGCCTTTTTATCTTGTTTTTTCGGCCTTTCAAAATATCACCCATAAACTGCCGGTGAATATTTGATGCCACATCGCTGAGAAGTTTTCTCTCTTCATTTTTCATCGGTCTATAAGGACTCCCAATATCTTTAAAGCGCCCGGATTTAATGACCTCGGGTTTCAATTTTGCCCATTCATAGAGTTTTTCCATATCAATAAAATTCATGATAACTCCAATGGAGCCGGTTATAGTTCCGGGATTTGCATAGATTTCTCTTGCTCCAACGCCTATGTAATAACCTCCACTGGCCGCAAGAGTGGCAAAGCTGGCGTAGACAGGAAGGCCTTTTCCCTCTTTAGGATCAAACGTCTGATCGATTCTTCTTATCTCTTCAAAAATCTCTTGGGTTGGTGCAACGGCACCGCCCGGAGAATTGATCCTAACGATAATTGCCTTGATTTCCTCATCTTGCTCGGCCTTGTGGAGAAGTTCGACAGTAGGCCTTGATTTCATGATAATTCCATTGATTTCAACAACACCGATTTTATCCCCCGATTTCTTTTTTTCAAGAGTGACGGATGGTTTGATTATGGCCCCTCCCACAGTCTTAATCGTGTATCCTGCAATGACGACAAAGAGGATGAGAAAAAGGACAAGCATGATAAGACCTAAGATCATGCCAAGAAAAATGCTCAATACTTTGTGATTTTTCAAGAGATAAACTCCTTATTATTATAAATAAAGCTGTCTACTTACGATAATAATTTTCTCATCATTTGGCAAATATAACATTGAGTGTCGTTTCCATCGCAGGAAACTTATTTAATCTGTCTACTATATTTGAAATAAGTATTGCCTTCTTCGCCATCAACATCGTATAAAATTACGAATACGAAGAGGAGATAGGATATGAAAATAAGATTGTTTGCGTTGTTAATGACAACGAACGTTTATAGCTTTCAGCATATGATGGAAGCAAAGATTGATTATCAGTTAGGGACTCCCTATCGACAAATTATAGAGAATGACTTTGAAAACCTTTGTCGGCCTAATTTTAACTTGAATTTTGACGATAAAGAAGCATTGGAACGCTTTATGATGAGAATGATGGATATTCAAAAGGTCAATTGCAAGGAACTGAGAAGATATTTAGAGGAAAATATAGAATTGATCATAAGAGATTATAAAGATCACAATATTACCGTTATAGATCAACTTAATCCTACTCAAAAAACCAATCAATTTAACCTGCTGGAAAGGGCCGTCGTAGCGTCAGCTTCCGATTTTGTTGAGGCGGTCGAATCCAACTACTCTTCTGCAATAAACATAGGCCTTGCTTTGCATAAGTATTTTTATGGGAAAAACAATCTTTGGACTCAATATTCCGGTCGACCGATTGAAACTACTGATTTCTTTTTTGACACAGTTACGGATAGAAGAGAAAAGAAGATATTCACTATTCGGAGCATACCAAATATTATTCTAGTAACAAGAAATTTTTTTGCCTCTGAATTTCATCCTAATCAAAAAAAAAATTTTGCCGTCTCTAACAGTCTTAAAAGGATTGCTATCCTTATTCATGAATCACGCCATAACAAAGGGAAACTTACCCATGTTCCTTGTGCTCATCTAGAAGTATCAAGAAAATGTGATGATGATATTGAAGGCCCTAATGGATTGTCGGGAGTATTTCTTCTTTATGCATCACTAATTTGTAAGGCCCACTGTACGCAAAAAGAACAATCTATATTGGAGAAACTAGCTAGAGTCCAATTGCAACGTATAAACTCACTTTATCCTTTCTCGGAAAATATATTAAATATGCTCGCTGAGGAAATAGATAGGGAGGAGAGCACGATCTCATAACATTGCAGATATGCAAACAAAGTCAACCCTTTAAAATAAGCATCTAAGGACTCAAGTCTTCAATTTTTCTTGGCGAAAAGCAGAGTATTTCTACTATTTTCGTCTACGCCACTGATACTTCATATTGAAATTTACGCCCAAGGCCCGTATACCGTTTGTTGTCTCTCTGTGAACAACGTCAAGGCCACGACCGACACTACTTTCATGACTTCGCAGTTGCAAATATTTGGCCGAGTCTTCAAAAATACCCATATCTACCCAACGTCCCTTGAAACCTACGGAGAAACCATCGTTCAACCTATAATCTATGCCGGCCAAGACCTGATACCCAAGCAAGGTATCCACAAGATTGGAATTATCTACAGTTGTTGTACCGGCAAGTCGGGCCTTCAACAGTGGATTCTCGAAAGTCTTGATAAAATTAGGATTATGGTTTCTCGTAAAACGACCGAAGTGATCCAAAGACACACGAGAGAGAACCGCTCCAAAACCTATATAGGGCCTCCAGTTCTTCCCTACGGGATCAAAATCGTAATAGATGTTGAAAGCTGCATTGTGAGAAACAATGTCGTCACTTTCAATCTCGTCAATACTGATCTCATCTCTCTTCTTCTCAAGCAAAACCTCGCTCTCATGGTCTAGTTGAACTGAAGAAAGAGGCCCTTTATGGCCTGTATGTCGATAAAAATACTCCCATTCATATCTGATCTTTCCTCGACGATATCCGATAAATCCTCCCGCCAATGTTCCTAGACCTCCGGGAACCTCATTGGCCCATGCTTCCGGGTCGGAAGGAGGGGCCTCACAGTTTCCATCCGTCTCTACCTGAGTTGGATTTGTAATCAGGTCGCAACGAGTACTCCAATCATTGTCTTGTCCGGCCAACAACAGACTTGGATTAAATGCCGGGCCGACAATATCCCCACCGATATAAAGGCCGTCATCGGATTCTTCGAAGGAATCATCTAAATCACTGCAATATTCATCACTGCTAATAAATTGATCATCAAACCATATGGGCCTTCTCCTTCTTTCCGACTCCGAAGCAACAGATGCACAAAACTCCATTTCTGTACCGATAGTATAGAGTTTTACATAGATCGGCCAAAGTGAAGCGATATATAGGGATCCACCACAAGAGACGACTACATGTTTGGCCAATCGAAATTCTTCGTCTCCGAGGAATAATAGTAATTCTTTCTCTAAATGTTCAAAGTCTTTATGATGCATGGCCTCTTGTTCCGTAATTCTGTTACACAACTCTTCGCCGTCGACGGCATAGACGGCATCAAAAAAACAAAATAATCCCAAAAAAATTGGTAAGTAATTTTTACACATTTTTAAAATGACTTTTTTCATCATATCACTCCTTAATAAGTTATTAGTTTGAAATAGGGTACATACCCAAATACATTTTTAAACCCGTATCAGAATCTTTGTCAATTACAATTGTCCCATTAATTGAAGGCGAAGTTTGGCCCTACTTACCAGAGGTTCCCGTTTTGACATTTTTGCCTATAAGTGAAGAAATCTTTTTCGCACTGACACTAAGCGCGAGCTGCGACACTCCATGGAAAAACAAATAAAGATTTGTTTTGCATTAGGCCTGTTCAAGAAATGATTTTTTTGCTTTAATATTGATGATGAGAAGGATTAGCGGACTTTATGAGAAATTGTTTTCTCATATTTACTTGAGAGTCCAAAGTTCTCGTCGCTATGAGTATTTGATATACTCTCCCCCTAGGAGTCCCTCCATTTGCTAAAAAGTCCCTATTTGAGAGTGAGGAGTGCCTCTAGGAGGCCCGGTACTCCATAGTTTTTTTGCAAACTTTTGCCAAGACTTGATCTGAGGCAAAGTCCATCGAAAATCCTGTAGCATACTTCTTCAGCGATTCTCGGTTTGAATTTTTCCCCCTAAAGAATTAAGTTTGGTAAAAAATTATTCGCAACAACACGGAGAATCAAGAGTATATTTATCAGGATTGTGTTAAATTTATTAGGATGACTCCCTTCCCATAGGGGTCTTTCCCGTGTTTTCGTTATAATCAGCTTAACAAAGCCGGAGATTTTGGGATGAATATCAACCGAGAGCATTCCCCCTTTGGTCAAGGAAGATTTCTAAGAAGTATTTTAGATTCCTTCAAAAGAATTCCCGATCCTCGATCCTCAAATAAATCAATCACTCATAAACAGGACTGCTCTTTTTTATCCAATGTGGCCGTAAGACCTCTTTCTTCAGGGAGAGGATGTGAGGCCACGCCCTTCGGCGAGAAAAAAAAATATTGTCTTTTGAAGAATATCATAATATATTGGATTTGTCGGAACAAAAACCGACCTACCGTAGGGACTACGGGATGTGAAGCTCGTGGAGACGGTGTAAGACCTAGGAACTCGTGTTCTAGGCGTTTGTCGGTGAAGCAAGAATCTCCTCACTTTAGTGAGGGGTAGTTCAAAAACTTTTCTTTCTCCTTAAAGAAATCTTGCAATCTGATTTTTTCTCCATATATCTTTTTTCTACCTTTTCTAACTCTTTCTTGTGCGAGAGCAGGGAAATGTGCCACGGCATTTGATTTCACTTTTACGATAAAATCACCCCCCATACTAGAAATGCCTTTAACCATTTTTCCTACGAAATAGTAGGCATCTCCTACCAAATAAAAAAAAATTTTCAAAATAACAACCTAGCATTTCAAGTGCCTTATCAAAAAGCGTTCTCCACCACATAGAAATTGCCGGCGCACTAAGCAACTTTTTGCTGTATGCCCTAAATCCATTTGTCGTATCAGTTGACGCTACTCAAATTGCAGAAGTCGGGAAATTAGGCCGAAAATGATTTTTCAAACGACCTCTAATTTGTGTGATCATGCAAAGGATTGTTTTGAGAATCAAATAGGGAAGAGTGCTAGAGGCATTAACAAGATAGTATTGTCTTTCTACACCTTAGTATTGCTACTCGCCCGTTCCGTTCCCAAAAATACAGAGTAAATTCTCTTCAATTCATCGAAAGTTCGCATATTTGACAAAAAAATTACAAGCAAAGAGTTGGTGCCATAGTTTTTAAACAAATCTGAAAAAGACGGCACTTAAAACGGGAAAATCTGCCTACTTACTTTGTTTCTGTATTGTTCAATCCGGTGGATGTACTTGTATGTGAATTCAGGTATCTATGTGGTGGAGGCCGGCCGAAACAGAGCACCACGGCCTTGGCCGTGGGTGAATGAACCCGGAGGCGGTATATCACTACAGGGGAAGTTATAAAATCAGCACATAGCGTTTATCATCTTCAGCATCATATGAATTTTTGTTTGTAAATACCGCCGACGGATACTGAGTCCCGGGGAGGGTTTCCGGGACTCAGGTCAGCTTCGACAGAAGCTGTAACGGCAAGTACCCCGGGCAGGCCCGGGGGAATCTATATGAAGGTATTTATTTTTCATAGGGGAAATTACAAACCGAGAATTGCTACTTGGCCTACTGAACGACGTTCACTCTCTCTCTAATATTTGGAAGGTTTTCTAATTTCTTATTCTTGGAAAAATCAATCCTTTTTAGGGAAGGGAGACCGGCAAACAACGTTCTCGGAAGATTTCTCAATTTATTCCTGGAAAGATCAATCATCTCTAGGGAAGAGAGACCGGCAAACATATCTTTCGGAAGGGTTTTTAAGTTATTTTTAGGAAGATAAATCTTCTTTACGGAAGAGAGACCGGAAAACAAAGTTTCCGATTCCGAAAAGTCTCTTATTTCATTATTAGAAAGATACAGCAATCTTAGGGAAGAGAGATTCTCAAATTCGGTTCCCGAAAAGATTCTCAACTGATTACCCGTAAGAATAAGAATGCTTAGGGCAGTGAGGTCGGAAAACATCGTTTCCTTAATAGTTCTTAATTCATTGTAGGAAAGATCAAGCCTCTGTAAGGAAAAAAGACCTAAAAATACCAGTTCCGAAAGAGTTCTCAATTCATTCTGGGAAAGATCAATATCTTTTACGGCAGAGAGACCGGAAAACAACTTTGGCGGAATGTTTCTGAAATTATTCTCGGAGAGATTAATCTTCTCCAGAGAAGGGAGGCCTAAAAACGTCTTTGGCCCAAGGTATCTTAATTTATTCCCGGCAAGATAAATCCACCTTAAGGAAGTGAGGCCGGAAAACAAATTTTCCGAAACGGTTTCGGATAAAACATTACCGGAAATATTAATTAATTTCAGGGAAGAGAGGCCGGAAAATAAATTTTCCGAAACGGTTTCTAAATCATTATTGACAAGATTAATCGATTCTAGGGAAGAGAGGTCGGAAAACACCTTGTCCGGCAAGGATTCTAGCAGATTACCGGCAAGACTAAGATGTGTTAGGGAAGTGAGACCGGAAAAATCATGACTCTTTAAACTTGTTATCCCCCAGTTAAAAAAATCAAGGCGATAAATAAACCGCAAGTCTTGATCGGTTATTCCCGAACATCTTGTTCTTCCAAGTTTCCGCATTATACCTTTTGCTACTTTGGGCGTTCTGTCACAGATATCGGCGAAAATAGAAAAACCATTGAATAGAAAAATCACATAAATAAGTCTAGACATAATCATAAAGAACTCCTTTTTCTTTATTTTTAATACAAAAATACCTTAACTATAATTCTAACATCTTTAATTTCAACAAAGTCAAAATATTTTTCGGTGTAATGCCGAAAAATTCTTCCCTAAACCAAGAATTTCGTAAATTGTTGAGTAAACACGTTGGGATAGCACTCATGTGCCCCGGCCTAACGGCCGACTTGCGCCCTTAACTACTCTTCAAGGCCGGATAAGCGTATGCTGAACCGTCAGAGTTGTTCGTAATCGGCATCCCCGAAGGGAATACCGTTGTTTCCCGCCGAACCTGCAAAAATTCGCGTGAACTCCACACAAAAATTACCACTAGGGCAATCGTCGGTGGTGGAGGCAGCTCCGTCGATTTTCGCCGCCGAGTAGGGAAGATGCGTATACTGTAGTCCATCCCCACTTGCGCCCTTAATTTTAGTGATAACGGCATTGGCAATATTCTCGTTTGTAAGAGTTGAAGTACCGAGGTCGATTTCTACACCGTCGAAGTTGATGAGTTTATCCGCACCGATTGAATAAGTATAGTCGTCTGAAATAACCCACAACCCCTTTGCCGTGGCACCGGCGGTAGTTGAACCGCTGAGAAGAATTTGCGTCGCAACAGGCGATGAACAGTTTTCCCCGTCATCATCGTGAGCAATATTTAATGTCATTCCGTCAAAAATAGGAATATCAACCGTTGCAACAATTTTGTCGTTGTCGGCGTGTCTGGTTAGTGTGATGTTACTTCCGCCTAACCTCACGGGGTTAACAGCGGCAATCAGGTTGTCGATGGCATGGGTGATATCCGTATTCCCCGAAGTGTTGTAAGTCTTGGGTGTGGCATACTGCAGAAATGCGCTGTTGGTCCCATCGGTCATCTCAAATCCGCAAATCTTTCCGTTGGCATCGGTTTCTAGTGCCGATGCCGACGGTGCAGAGTCCGCCGTAAGGGTTCCCGTTACTCCCGTACTCGTCCCCGTCCCGTCGGTTCCACCCTCCATGTTAAGAGTACCGATAATCTGTCCTTCGTCGTTTTTCCCAAAACATTTTATCGACTTGTCCGCTTCCGTAAGAGCGCAGGTGTGATCCTTCCCCATTGCAAGGGAAACGGCGGTTTCACTCTCCAAGGGATCCCCGCTTGTTCCCCTGACGACCACTAGGTTGGTAGATGGATCAGTCTCCGCACCACCTATTTCTCCATAATGCCTGAATCCACTAGTATCCCAACACTTAACGGTCTTATCCGCTAAAATGGTGCAGAGGGATGAAGATCCTGTCGTTATACGGGTAACAGCATCCGAAAACGGAAAAAAGTCTCCCTGTACAAAAACCTGAGCACCCAGATTATTGCGGGTGGACTTACCATTCCACCCCCAGCATCCGATAGTTTGATCGTCTTTGAGGGCGCAAGAGTATGCGCCTCCTGCCGTAACGGCCGTGGCGGTCCTCCCGTTACCCAAGGAAGGGACACCACCGGCCGTTGTTTCATAGATATTTTTACCCCAACACTTAACGCTCCCGGCGGGCAAGAGGGCACAGGTGTGGTGATATGCTGCAATGGCCGTAGCCGTTCCTCCGCCTAAGGGGTCTCCTTTAGTCCCGCTTACCGTAACCTTACTTCCCGAACCACCGCCGATCTGTCCGAAATTGTTACTCCCCCAGCATTTAACTTTATCGTCATTTAAAATAGCACAGGTGTGTTCCTCTCCCAGCGCTAGGGACTTTGCCGTGTAGGGGTTGTTACTTGTATCATTTCCCATAGCGGTGACATCCGTCGGGGTGTCTCTGTCGTTCCTACCCCCAACGCCAAGTTGCTTCTCATCATTTTCGCCCCAGCACTTAACCGCACCGTGGTCGTTCGTCCCGTTTTTTAAGATAACGCATCGGTGATTGAAGGTTCCCGATTCAATGGCCTGTGCCTTATTTTTTGTGCCGTTTACGGTTCCGAGGTCAATCTTGCGGTTAAAAACCCAAGGGTCGCTATCTACTTTTCCCCAACCTTCCACTTCGCCGCTGTTGTAGAGAACGTAGCTGGTTTTATCTCCAAGAGCAAAAGCGTCGGGTTCTATCTTTTCACAAGTACTTGCCTTGGGAAAGTAACTGTCGTCGCTACAGGTAAAACAACCTTCTACGGAAGAGCGCCCTGTCGTTGTCGTAGGAGAGGAGTTGCTAGGCGTAGGACAAGCGGTTCGGGCATTATTGTTTGCAGGCGAGTAAAAGTTCGCCGCCGTCTGTTGGCATTTTGTCGGGTCTTGGGTGTTGTCGTATCCTGCATCATTACAGGTAAAACAACCGCCTGCGGAAGAGAGTCCCGTCGTTGCCGTAGGAGTCGAACTGCTAGGCGTAGAACAAGCGATTCGGGCATTATTGTTTGCAGGCGAGTAAAAGTTCGCCGCCGTCTGTTGGCATTTTGTCGGGTCTTGGGTGTTGTCGTATCCTGCATCATCACAGGTAAAACAACCGCCTGCGGAAGAGAGTCCCGTCGTTGCCGTAGGAGTCGAACTGCTAGGCGTAGAACAAGCGATTCGGGCATTATTGTTTGCAGGCGAGTAAAAGTTCGCCGCCGTCTGTTGGCATTTTGTCGGGTCTTGGGTGTTGTCGTATCCTGCATCATTACAGGTAAAACAACCGCCTGCGGAAGAGAGTCCCGTCGTTGCCGTAGGAGTCGAACTGCTAGGCGTAGAACAAGCGATTCGGGCATTATTGTTTGCAGGCGAGTAAAAGTTCGCCGCCGTCTGTTGGCATTTTGTCGGGTCTTGGGTGTTGTCGTATCCTCCACCACAGGTAAAACAAGCGTCTGCGGAAGGGCCCCCCGTCGTTGTCGTAGGAGAGGAGTTGTTAGGCGTAGAACAAGCGATTCGGGCATTATTGTTTGCAGGCGAGTAAAAGTTCGCCGCCGTCTGTTGGCATTTTGTCGGGTCTTGGGTGTTGTCGTATCCTGCATCATTACAACAACCGCCTGCGGAAGAGAGTCCCGTCGTTGCCGTAGGAGTCGAACTGCTAGGCGTAGAACAAGCGATTCGGGCATTATTGTTTGCAGGCGAGTAAAAGTTCGCCGCCGTCTGTTGGCATTTTGTCGGGTCTTGGGTGTTGTCATATCCTGCATCATCACAGGTAAAACAACCGTCTGCGGAAGAGAGCCCTGTTGTCGACGTAGGAGTCGAGCTGCTAGGCGTAGGGCAGGCAATTTGGGCATTATTATTTGCAGGCGAGTAAAATTTCGCCGCCGTCCGTTGGCATTGTGTCGCGTCTTTGGTGTTGTCGTATCCTCCACCACAGGTAAAACAACCGACCGTAGAGAAAAGCCCCGTCGTTGTCGTAGGAGAGGAGTTGTTAGGCGTAGAACAAGCGATTCGGGCATTATTGTTTGCAGGCGAGTAAAAGTTCGCCGCCGTCTGTTGGCATTTTGTCGGGTCTTGGGTGTTGTCGTATCCTGCATCATTACAGGTAAAACAACCGCCTGCGGAAGAGAGTCCCGTCGTTGCCGTAGGAGTCGAACTGCTAGGCGTAGAACAAGCGATTCGGGCATTATTGTTTGCAGGCGAGTAAAAGTTCGCCGCCGTCTGTTGGCATTGTGTCGCGTCTTTGGTGTTGTCGTATCCTCCACCACAGGTAAAACAACCGACCGTAGAGAAAAGCCCCGTCGTTGTCGTAGGAGAGGAGTTGTTAGGCGTAGAACAAGCGATTCGGGCATTATTGTTTGCAGGCGAGTAAAAGTTCGCCGCCGTCTGTTGGCATTTTGTCGGGTCTTGGGTGTTGTCATATCCTGCATCATCACAGGTAAAACAACCGTCTGCGGAAGAGAGCCCTGTTGTCGACGTAGGAGTCGAGCTGCTAGGCGTAGGGCAGGCAATTTGGGCATTATTGTTTGCAGGCGAGTAAAAGTTCGCCGCCGTCCGTTGGCATTGTGTCGCGTCTTTGGTGTTGTCGTATCCTCCACCACAGGTAAAACAACCGACCGTAGAGAAAAGCCCCGTCGTTGTCGTAGGAGAGGAGTTGCTAGGCGTAGGACAAGCGATTCGGGCATTATTGTTTGCAGGCGAGTAGAAGCGTGCCGCCGTCCGTTGGCATTGTGTCGGGTCTTGGGTGTTGTCGTAACCGGCATTGCAAGTCTCCAAGGTACAAGTTGTACTAAATTTGTCTGTGTTCGTATCCCAGAGATTGAGTCCCCCTCCGTTGTTGACCCGACAAGCACGGGACTTGTTACAGGAAAAAAGAGAGTCGCTCTTTGTAAATCCACTTTTACAGGAAAACTTACACTTATCGTCACTTGGCACGGGAGTTGTGTTGTTTTCCCAGCGGTCAAACCCTCCCGACGGACTCCCGTCAACACCACGGCAACTCTGTTGCGTTCCTTGAACGTCGTAGTACTTCCCCTTACCGGGAAGCATACATGTTTTGTTGCTTGTCTTCTTTAAAGACCCCTCCTTACAGTTCCAGCAGTCGGTTTCCAGTGCAGACCCCGTGACGGTATTCTTGAGAGAATGATCGGGAATCGTTGTCGAACACTGTTTTCTCGTTTTATCCTTGGCGAGGGAATAGTAGTCCGCCGCCGTCTGTTGGCATTGTGTTTTATCCACGACGTTGTCGTAACCTGCATCGCAAGCAGTTATCGTGCAAGTCTCGCTATGCTTTTTTGTCGTTTTATTCCAAACTTTTTGACCGCTACCGTTGTCGGTAGTGCAAGCTTTTGGTTTCGTGCTAGAGCTTGCCCCCGACGAATCCCCGCCGCCGCCGCCACTGTCACTGTCACTACCGCAGCTCGACAGTAAGAGAAGAGTAGCTACGAGAAAGTGGGGTCTCATTAATTCCACACCAAGAAGAGTGAGGTACCGTAAAAAAGTAAAGGTGTTTTTTGTGAGGATTGTTTTTATGAAGATATCTCCTTATATCTAATGGATTAAAAATAATCTTATGTCGTTTTTAAATTATACTTTTTCTCTATTTATTTTACAAAGTATTTATACCTTACAAATTAAAACGGTCGGATTTAAATATCGAATTAAAAAATAGGAGATTAAAATGCTTTAGGTTTGAAGTCGTTTTTATTTGTAATGCTTGCGCTATCTCCGGTTGCTTTAATCACAAAAAGTCCCTGCTTTTCTGAATATATTGCCGCATGAGCATCATATCGAAGATAACCAACGGCACCGTAAACTTGTTTTGAAGAATACTCGGGGAATATTTCTTTAAAAATCGCTAACTTTTTTAAAAAGTACTTCGTATCGTCAATTCTTAAAATTGTCTTATCTGCAGAGATTCCTCTATCCTTGAGAAGCTCTACAAGACCTCCTTCCACTAGACTCTCCACAAATTTTCCCCAATTACTACTAAAGTCACCGTTGGTCTTCTTTAAATTTTCACTGAGCTTCCGAAGGGACTCTTCACCTTTTCTGCGAGATTCTTCACTTAACCCGATGGCCTCGAAGGCATCCTCTAAACTTGCTTTGCGTTTTGTTGTCGTGGACATCGGTACTCCTTATAATATTATAGAATAGGGACGAGAACTTTGAACTCTCAAGCTGTCAAGATAACAAAAAAAATAATGCAACCTTTGCGAGTCTTTGAACATGAGAATCTTTGTCAACTACAATTTTCCCATTAATTGCAGGCGAAGTTTGGCCCTAGTTACTTTGTTTCTGTATTTTTCAATCTCATCGGATGAAAGAGTATTTCGAGAAGAAAGTATTCTTTGAGCATTTTCTAAGGCCCGCTTGGCCCGGTCTTCATCAATAAGAGAAGATTCTTCGGCAATATAAGACAAAATATGAATGTTTCTTTCAAAAACTTTACAAATGCCCTTTGTCACCACAAAATGGCGATCAGGGTCGTCACTACTTCCAAAAACTGAGAGAATTCCCGTTGCAAGACTCGTTATAATGTGCGTATGATTTTCAAGGATGTTTAATTGCCCTCTTGTTGTCGGGACGAGAAGAGAAACGGCCGGTGCGGCCTTGGCCAAAATTTTATGTGGGGTGAGAACATCCACGGTATAAAAGTTTTTTACACCCAACTTATTTTTCCTTAAGTTTCTTGGCCTTCTCATAGACCATGTCAAGACCGCCGACTAAGTAAAAGGCCTGTTCGGGCAGATCGTCGCATTCCCCTGACAAAATTGATTTAAATGCCTTAATAGAATCTTCAATATTGACAAATTCCCCTTTTATACCCGTAAAAGCTTCGGCAACAAAAAACGGCTGAGACAAAAACTTTTGAATTTTTCTGGCCCGACCTACAACAAGCTTATCCTCTTCCGACAATTCATCCATACCTAAAATAGCGATAATATCTTGAAGGTCCTTATAGCGTTGAAGAATTTTTTGAACACTTCTGGCCGTGTTGTAATGATCTTCTCCCAAAATATTCGGAGAGAGCATTGTGGAAGAAGAACTCAAAGGGTCTACGGCCGGATAAATCCCCAACTCTGCAATTTGTCGAGAGAGCTCTGTCGTGGCATCGAGATGGGCAAATGTCGTGGCCGGTGCGGGGTCTGTAAAATCGTCTGCCGGTACATAGATCGCCTGAATGGACGTGATAGAACCATCCTTTGTCGAAGCAATTCGCTCCTGCATTTCCCCCATCTCTGTTCCTAGGGTCGGTTGGTAACCTACGGCCGAAGGAATACGCCCGAGAAGTGCCGAAACCTCACTACCTGCTTGAGTAAAGCGAAAAATATTGTCCACAAAAAAGAGGACGTCCTGTTTTTGCTCATCTCTAAAATACTCGGCCACGGAAAGTCCCGTCAAGGCCACTCGGGCCCTGGCCCCGGGGGGCTCATTCATTTGACCGTAGATCAGTGCCGTTTTATCGATAACTCCCGAATCTTTCATTTCCTGATAAAGATCATTGCCCTCGCGAGTCCGCTCACCAACACCGGCAAAGACGGAATATCCCCCATGTTGAGTGGCAATGTTATTAATAAGCTCCATGATGAGAACGGTTTTCCCCACACCGGCCCCCCCAAAGAGTCCAATTTTTCCCCCTTTAAGATAAGGGGCCAAAAGGTCAATAACCTTAATACCTGTAAAAAATGGCTCTAATTTCGTTGACTGATTTTCAAAAGAAGGAGGTCTTCTGTGAATAGGATAGGTTTTGTTTGTTTTAACCGGCCCCTTCTCATCTATGGCCTCTCCCGTAACGTTGAGTATCCGCCCAAGACATTCCTTTCCTACGGGAGTTTGAATAGGGTTACCCGTATCGAGAACATCTTGTCCTCTTCTAAGTCCTTCGGTAGCATCCATGGCAATTGTTCTCACAAGATTATCACCTAAATGCCCGGCGACTTCGAGTACTAAATTGTTTTCCTCTTCACTAATAATCTTGTTTGTTACTTTGAGGGCATTGTAAACGGCCGGGAGTTTTCCCTGAGGGAACTCCACATCAACTACAGGCCCAATAACTTGTTTGACGACACCTCTTTGAGACATTATTCACCTTCCTTTTAGGCCTTGAGCGACTCTGCTCCTGAAACAACTTCAATAAGTTCAGTGGTAATCGCTGCTTGCCTTAATTTATTCATTTTTATTGTTTGTTGTCTTATGGCCTCCTTACAATTGGAGACGGCACTATCCATGGCCGTCATGCGAGAGCCGTGTTCAGAGGCCAGGGCATTTAAAAGATAAGACCAAAGGGAAGTCGTTACGGCCTCGGGTATTAATTCATCAAGAATATCTTTTGAACTAGGATTGTAGAGAAAATTAAAGGGATAATCCTTTTTTAAAGTATCTCTTTCACTATCATCAAAGACCATTGGCAAAAGCCGGTCTATAGAGGGAGAAAAATTCATGGCCGAATGAAACTTATTATAGGCAATGAAAATATTACAGGCCTTTCCCGAGAGGAAGAAGTTAATCAATTCTTTTACAACATGTTGAATTTCTTTAAAAGACGGTTCCGTTCTTTCAAATTTATAAAGTTTTCCCTTGTTTCCTCGAGAGGCCATAATGTCGCAAACTTTTTTTCCAATAAAGAATGTTTTGACGTTTTTCTTCCTCTTTTTAAGAAAGGCCTTTACGCTGGAGGCAAGCTGCGAATTATACCCTCCACAAAGGCCCTTGTCGGTAGAAATGACAAGGAGAATTTCCTCCCCTTGCGCTAACTCCTTAAAATAAGCATGCTCGTATCCGTCACATAAGGCCGAGGCAGTCTTAATAGTGTTTAGAAGTTCTAAAGTATAAGGACGAGAATTCACCAAGGCCTCTTGAGACTTGGCCAATTTACTTGCGGAGACAAGTTTCATGGCCGACGTTATTTTTAGGGTTCCTTTCGTCGTTCTGATCTTTGTTTTTAGATCTCTAATATTTGCCATAATGCTTTTTAATTAGGAAATCTGTGAACTAACAAAATCTTCAATGATTTTTTCAAGCTCTTTTTCCTCTTTTTCCTCAATAGATTTTTTACTCTCCAGAGTTTCTCTGAGAACGGGATGTTTAATCCTTATATGTTCAATAAGGTCTATTTCTACCCGGCCAATAGTATCCACAGGAATTTTGTCAAACAGACCTTTCGTAGCAGCAAAAATAGCAATAACCTGATCCACAATATCTAAAGGAGAGTATTGATCTTGTTTGAGAAGTTCTACAAGCCGCTCACCTCTGGCCAATTGCCTTTGTGTGACCTGATCAAGATCGGAACCAAACTGGGCAAAAGCGGCCAATTCTCGATATTGGGCCAAGTCAAGGCGAAGGGTTCCCGCTATTTTTTTCATCATTTTAACTTGGGCCGAACCGCCAACCCTTGAAACGGAAAGTCCGACATTAACCGCAGGACGGACACCGGAGTGAAAAAGGTTTGGCTCCAAATAAATTTGCCCATCGGTAATAGAAATCACATTTGTGGGAATATAGGCCGAAACATCACCCTCTTGGGTTTCAATAATAGGGAGGGCCGTAAGAGAGCCTCCACCGAGTTCATCGTTTAATTTTGCGGCCCTTTCCAAGAGTCTTGAATGGAGATAAAAGACATCCCCGGGAAAGGCCTCACGCCCCGGAGGACGCCTTAAAAGAAGAGACATTTGCCGATAAGCTTGGGCCTGCTTAGTTAGGTCATCGTAGACAATGAGAGCGTGTTTCCCTTTATCCCTGTAGTATTCTCCCATCGTGCAACCTGTATAAGGGGCGATAAACTGAAGCGAGGCCGCATCCGCGGCCGATGCAGAGACGACAATAGTGTAATCCATGGCCCCATGTTCTCTGAGTTTTTCAACAACCCGTCTCACCGTAGATTGTTTTTGTCCAACGGCCACATAAATGCAAAAACAATCTTTGCCTTTTTGATTAATAATTGTATCGAGGGCCAAGGCCGTCTTTCCTGTTTTCCTATCTCCTATAATCAATTCTCGTTGACCACGTCCAATGGGAATCATCGAATCCACGGCCTTAAGTCCTGTTTGAAGGGGTTCGTGAACGGATTTTCTTGGAATAATTCCCGGGGCCTTCACCTCGACTCTCCTAGATTCGGATGACTCTATGGCCCCTTGTTCATCAATGGGTTCTCCAATAGCATTGACGACCCTTCCTAAAAGAGCATCTCCCACGGCCACTTCGACAATGCTTTCTGTTCTACGAACCATTGACCCCTCGACAATTTTGTGATCGCTTCCAAGTACGGTAATGCCTACATTATTGGTTTCTAGATTCAAAACCATGCCCTTCGTGCCTGTTTCAAATTCGACAAGCTCACCGGCCATTACGTTACCGAGTCCAAAAACTCTGGCCACACCGTCTGCAAAGGTGAGAACGGTACCAATTTCCTCTACTTGAAGTCTCGTCTCAAAATTTGAAATTCTCTCTTTGATAATACTGGTAATTTCTTCTGGATTTATCATTGTTATTATTCCTTTACCGAATGCTTAAAATTATAGAGTTGACCTTCAAAAGAGATATCCAACATAAAATCTCCAATAATAGTTCTATATCCGGCCGTAACGGCCTTTGTTTTTTTGTACGTAAGTTCCGTGTGTTTTCCGAGTTTGTTTTGAAGAAAATGTTTAATTTTACCCATCGTATTATCAGAGACGTTGTCTTCCGAACCTTCAAGCACTCCTCTAACGAGGTTTTTTTTTGCATCATCAAGGGCCTTAATTCTTTCGAGAATAAAAGGCAAAAAAATTATTCTCTTTTCAGAAAAGAGAAATAGAGTACAATTCTCTAAGATTTTGCTTGTTGCTATTTTTTCGGCAATTTTAGAAAAAACGGAGATTTTCTCTTCTTTTGTAAAGGACTCAAGAAAAAAGAGATTTTCTAGGTTCGAAGAATTTTTGATGACGGCCATAACATCCGAGAGTTCTTTAACAACGTCAATTTTGTGCTCTTCTCCTAGTTGCATAAGTGCAACTGCATAGGTGTGGGCAATATCTTTATATTTCATTTTCCATCTTCATAACAAGTGTTTTTGTTATTTTCAAGCGAGTTTCTTTATTGTTCTTAAGAGTTTTTCTCGCTTGATCGACAATATTCTCTATGAACATTTTATTGAGATTTGAAATAATGATTTCCCGTTCATTTTGAATCTTTTTTTGTCCTTCTTTATGTAGTGTTGCAACAACATCCATAGTTTCTCTATCAATCCTCTCTTTAAAGGCATCTTTATCTCTTTTTAGTTCCTCTCGTATTTGTTTTTCTTCCTGATCAAAGGTTTGAATTCTCTTTTGATACATTTCCAAATTGCTTTGAGCTTCTTCATCTTTTTTCGTAGCAAAATCATACAGTTCTCTAACCTCTTTGACATAGTTTACAAACGAACTAGTTACGCGTTCTCTAAATATCCGAACCACAATAATAAGAAAAATAAAAAAATTGATCGTGGGCCATAAAAGATCTGAAATATGGCCGACAGGCATTTCCCCTCCTGCACCGTAGAGAGGCCTTCCAAGGAGAAAAATTGACACTAACACCGCAATCTTTGCCACGGTTATCCCTGCGTTCCTATTTTCTCTAGAAGCTCGTTGGAAAATTCCGTGACATGAGAGAAGATATTGTTTTTTTTAGCATCGACATCTTTTTGAAAAATTTGTGTCTCCCTTTGAATATTTCTTTCAACATCTTCTCGGGCCTCTTCTAAGAGAGTTTTTCGTTTTTTGAGAATGATTTCTTTCTCTTGACGCAAGTCTTCGTGGCCCCGGGCCTGAACAGACTTCACTCTTGAAAGATAGTCTTTTTCTAATTTATATGATTTTTCAAACTTTTTATTCGCATAGTCTTTTAGTTTGAGGGTCTTATTATCCCTTATTTCAAGAATAAATTGGAGTTTGTTAAAAAAAACTGTTTTGAGAATGATGTAGAAGATGAGGAAAAGCCCCAATTGATAAAAAAACGTTATATCTGCGCCAAGTTTGGTAAAGACAGCGATGATTTGATCCATTTCTACCGATCTCCAGTGGAAGAATTGTGGCGAAGACAGCAGGATACGTCAAGGATATGTTTTTTGACTCTGTATGTCTAAAAATGAATGTTTTGACATTATTCTTTTTAATATGTTATCCTTCATTATCAATTGTATTAGCTTATGAAACGAAATCCTATGAAATCTCCTAGGCCCATAAGGCCTAAACGAAAGACTCTTACCCTATGGATAGTCATTATCCTCATCATGGCCTTGGCAGCAAAAATTTCTAGACAAGAAGACACTCACTCTGCCGAGATTAGCTTCCCCCAATTTGTTAAATCTCTAGAGGGAAAGCAAGTGGAAAATGTTGTTTTTGTAGGAAAAAATCGCATTGAAGGCACATTCCATGCTGATTACGAGATCAACGGCAAAAAAAAATTTCACCTAACGGCATCTACAGGAGATACCACTTTCAAAATTCTTGAAAAACACAGTATTCTCCCCTCTTATAGAGAAGAAAAAAGTCCCACGCTCTTTTTTTCTCTTTTCATCAATTATGGGCCGATCATTATCTTGGTTCTCGTTTTTTGGTTTTTTCTACGCCAAATTCAAATAGGGGGAGGGAAGGCCTTAAATTTTGGAAAGTCCAAGGCGAAAATGTTTACTTCATCGGACAAAAAGGTAACCTTCAAAGATGTCAGTGGTGTAGAAGAGGCCAAGGAAGAACTCAAAGAAGTCGTTGACTTTTTAAAGTCTCCTAAAAAATATACGGCCCTTGGAGGAAAAATCCCTAAAGGAGTTATCTTAGTAGGCCCTCCGGGAACAGGAAAAACCCTTCTGGCCAGAGCTGTTGCCGGAGAGGCCGATGTGCCTTTCTTTTCTATGTCCGGTTCCGATTTTGTCGAAATGTTTGTAGGAGTCGGTGCTAGTCGTGTTCGAGACTTGTTTGAACAGGGAAAAAAGCACGCTCCTTGTATTATTTTTATTGACGAGATTGATGCCGTTGGGCGTCATCGCGGGGCCGGACTTGGCGGAGGTCATGATGAAAGGGAACAAACACTCAACCAACTCCTTGTGGAGATGGATGGCTTTGAATCCAACGAGGGAGTTATTCTCATTGCGGCCACAAACAGAATCGATGTTTTGGATCGTGCTCTTTTAAGGCCCGGCCGTTTTGATAGACGAGTTATGGTAAGTTCTCCCGACATAAGAGGTCGTCTGGGAATCCTCAAGGTTCACACGACAAAAACGCCCACGGATAAAGAAGTAAATCTCGAAATTATAGCTAAAGGGACTCCCGGATTTACGGGTGCAGACCTTGCTAATCTTGTCAATGAGGCGGCCCTCAATGCTGCCCGAACAAATAAAAAGAAACTCTCTATGGGAGATTTTGAAATGGCCAAGGATAAAGTTCTCATGGGGCCTGAAAGAAAGTCCATGGTTATTTCCGAAAAAGAAAAACGAGTGACGGCCTACCATGAGGCCGGCCATACTTTAGTGGGAATGAATCTCCCTCATACAGACCCCATCCACAAGGTTTCCATTATGCCTCGGGGAGGCGCATTGGGCGTAACCCAAACTCTTCCAAATGAAGATATGCACAATCTCACTCGGGAAAAGGCCGAAAATTTTATTTCCTTTTTCATGGGAGGCCGATGTGCAGAAGAACTCGTTTTTGGAGAGATTACCAATGGGGCCAGCAACGACATTGAAAGAGCTACGGTTTTGGCCCGAAACATGATCTGCCTGTGGGGAATGAATAAAAATATGGGACCGATTAACTACCATAAAACAGGTAATAATCCTTACGGAAGTTCCGGAGACCCCAGTGATTATTCGGACTACTCGGAAGAAACGGCCCAACAGATAGATCAAGAACTACGAAATCTCATTCAAAAAAATTATGAGCAGGCAATGAACATCCTCACCTCCAATAGAGAGGCCCTCAATCGCTTGGCCAAAGGGCTTATTGTTTGGGAAACATTAGACCTTAATCAAGTTAAAAACCTCATCGCAGGAAAAGATATTGGTATTCCTCTCATCAAAGAACAAAGTACCAGAAAAAAACGTAGAAACAAACAAGACGCTCCCCCAAAAAAACAACAAACTACCACAACCCCCTTATCTCCTTCTTCAGGAGACGATCCTCTGGCAGTTTAGTTAGTGCAACTTACTATGGGGGTTATTAACCTTACTCCGGATTCCTTTTCCGATGGAGGTGAAATTAACACAGTATTGGACTTGAAAAAAAAAATATCCTATTTTAAATCTATGGATATCGACATTTTTGATTTTGGCGCCCAATCTACGGCGCCGGCAAGTCAGGCAATCTCCGATGATGAGGAACTCAAACGTTTTGATCTTTTTTTTGAATGCTTCCTATCTCTCGGTCTAAAAGAGGCCTCCGTTAGCATTGACACTTATAGGCCTGTAACATTTGCCAAGCTCTATGAGTTTCTTAAAAAACAAGGCCATAAAGGAGATGTGTTTTGGAATGATGTCTCCGGCGTTTTAGATACCGAAACGATAAATCTTCTTAAAGATTGTCCCGACATTAAATACGTCTTTACTTATACAAATATTCCTAAAAAAGAGAGTACACCTCTCCATAAAAACTTTATCGATCATAACGTTAATAAATCTTCCATAATAGGAAAACTCAAAGAAGGACTTATTAAACTCTCTTTTTTTACAGAAAAAAAAATTATTTTTGATTTGGGTTTCGGTTTTTCTAAAACTCAAGAACAAAATTACGATCTTTTTAAAAACATAAAAAATGTTCTTCAAGCATTTGACCAAAAAAGCTCTTGGCTCTGGGGACTTTCTCGAAAATCTTTTCTTCATAAACTTTTTGATGATGATAAAGATTTTTTCCAAAGTGAACTTATGCATATTCTCGCACTCAATGAAATAAAAAAATATTCTCGTAATTCTATCATAAGAGTTCACGACCCTCGCATCACTCGTGTCTTTAAACTTTTTGAAAACAAAATGAACAGGAGTTAAACCATGAAAAGAATTCTCTATTTTGTATTTTTATCGCTCTTGTGTTTCAAGGCCCAAAGCATTGTCTTCGGTGAAGATGATAGAAAAGAACTTTATCAAGTAACAAATCCTCGTTATCGACAGTGGGCATCTTCCGTTGCGGCCATGATTCCAATAAAACAATTTTCGAATAATTTTTTTAACCTGAATGAAGGATTACTAATCCTCTCCGGAGACAACACCCACACTTTTTGTTCAAAAAACAAAGTCTATAATCAAACATCTTATTCAAAATGTTCCGGCCTTCTGATCACTTCGAATATCCTTGTTACGGCCGCTCATTGTGTCGATCAGATAAAATGCTTCGAACAAGCATGGCTCTTTGATTACTCTTTAGTAAGAGATCCCGACACAAACGTTTTAAGTTTTCAGTTTGTTGATAAAAATAACCTTTACTTTTGCGATAGGATTTTAAAACAATCCTCAACGAATGTTTACGACTATGCCTTGGTCAAACTCAACAAAAGAGTTCAACACAGAACTCCTCTTCCCTTGCGAACCCATGGAAAAATAGATGTGAGACAAAGGGTTGTCGTCATAGGACACCATTATGGTCAACCCATGAAAATTGACGATAATGGAATTGTCATAAGTTTCTCTCGACACAATATATCTGTTGCGACAGACGCGGCGATAGGAAGCTCCGGATCACCGATTATCAATGCCGACACGGGAGTTGTCGAAGGAATTCTACGCAGCAGTCCCACAATAGAATATAGTTACGATCAAAATAAAATGTGCTATGTAGAACCCGTATGTTCGGAGAATGGATGTTTAGATTTACCCTACAATAAGAGTCCTCCCGTTGCCGCCTATGCTCAATTGACAACATCTATTCCCCTTTTCCCTCTTCCATTCTTGGAGTAAAAAGAATGTCTAAGGTTATCGACGGTATCTTAGTGTCCTCAAAAGAAAAGAAAAGAAGGCAAATTCGATACAATTCAGATACGGGGATTATCTTAGATGTGACTGATCCTATTCTCCCCAAAGAAAGAGTGGACTACTATTTTGATGATGATTGCCTTGTTTTTGCAGGTATGAGTGATATCCATATTCATGCGAGAGAGGATGTTTCGGGAAAAGAGAACTACAAAGAGGACTATATCTCTGTTTCTAAGGCAGCGCTTTCCGGAGCGGTAACCTGCTGTCTTGATATGCCTAACAATCCCGTATCCCCTGTGGATAACGACACTTACCTCTCTAAGTTTAAACTTACAAAAAAAGGACTTATCCCCTTATTTCTCTATGCCGGAATAGGCCCCGGGACAAGGCCTTTATCATTTCCCGTTCCCTATAAGGTCTATATGGGCCCAAGCGTAGGTTCTCTTTTTTTTCAACACTCAGACCGATTAAAAGAGGCCATAAAACACTATAGAGGACAATGGGTGAGTTTCCACTGCGAGGACCCCGAGGTTCTTCAAGAATGCAGAAAGGAAAAAACCCATTTGGCCAGAAGGCCTTCAAGGGCCGAACTTACGGCCACAAAAACGGCCATAGAACTTATTTCCGAATTTGGCCTACACGGTAAACTTTGTCACTATAGCGCGGGGGAAGGGCTTGAAAGTATTAGAAAGGCAAAAGAAAGAGGGGTGGATGTCACTTGTGAAGTGACTCCTCAACACTTGTATTTTTCCGATGAAATAATTCAACGACTTCCCAAAGATAGACAAGTATATTTTCAAATGAACCCACCTATTCGCTCTGAAAGAGAACGAGAGATAATGCTTGAGGCCTTTCTCGAAGGGCATATAGATTTTTTGGCCACGGATCATGCTCCACATACCCACGAAGAAAAAAAACAGGGAATGTCAGGACTTACGGGGCTTGACACCTACGGCGCTTTTGTCACATGGGCCATCTGCGAAAAAGGAGCATGCCCAAAAATTATCTCCAAGGTTTGTTCGGAAAATCCCGGTTGTTTTATAAATCAATTTCTTCCTTCTTTTTCGGCCTTACTGGAGGAAAGGCCCAATGCTTTCGGACGAGGATTTGGATTTATAGAGAAGGGGTATTTGGCCTCTTTTAGTGTTATTAATACAAAAAAATCGTTTTTAGTAGATGAAGATAAACTTAAAACAAAGGCCGGATGGTCTCCCTTTTGTGGAGTTGAATTTCCCGGACGGGTTGAGGGCGTTTTTGTGCAGGGACGTTACTATACCGAGATCACTTAGAAGAAAACCCCCTCTCTGAAAAGTGAAAAATGTGGCGGTTAACGAAGAATGAAGTACTCCACTTGTACAAGCTGTTAAGACAGGTCGGCGATATCGTCGTCACCTACCTCTCGGGACGGGTAATTCCCGTTGAAACAACGAATGAGGATAGTAAACTATTTTGCTCATGACCAAGGGTTTTCAAGGGGGGTTGCCCAAACCCTTGGGAAATAATAAATAACCGTTTTAATCGGTAATATAAAAAATTTATAAAAAATCTTTTGCAATTTACATTTTTTTTATCTTATCCTTACTGGAGAGTCCAGCAATATACCTAGGTGAATGTTTTGCGTAATTCCATGGAAGAACTCCAGACTATCCGGTATTCTAAGAGTAGGCAGGGCCTAGAATCCATTTCTATGCCTAGAAAATATTTATATAGCACGTCACTTCTAATAATTAAATTTAATAACGTGAAGTTTCTTAAATTTTTGCATTCTCAGAACAAAAAAAAGCTAGCTGATAAATTGGGTTGCTCTATCAGGACGATTTATACTTGGAGTCATCGAAAAATTTTTCCAAGAAAGGCCATGGCCGCAAAGCTTGTTGATATGGCAAAAGGAGAACTCAGCTATAACGACATTTACACAGTGAGTAAAAAAGAAAAGAAATTGATAGAAACTTTAAAAGTTTACAAAGACAAGAAAGGGTCGCTAAAAAAAGAACATATGTTAAAGAGATTAAAAGAAAAAGAAAAGAGATTAAAAGAAGAAAAAGAAAAAGCGGTAAAAAAAATTTTTGGGTGATTCTTGGCCTGTATCCCCTGAAACTGAAACGATATTTAGGGCCTATTTAAATTACCGAAAATATCAACAAAGGCCCTAATTCAACCTATACCTGTCGCACCGGCAACGTCCATCCGGCATACTCGCCTTTCGCAAATTTGATACCTTTTGATTCAGGTATAGAAAAAAACTTCTCTAAAATCTTTACAATTTTTTTCTTTTCGTTTTAAATTAAAATAGAGAAGACAAATTTTTTATTTTTAGAACAGACAAGGAGGGCCATCTGTGAACATACCACTTAAACAACCGACTAATTTTATTGCCAATAACCCAACTATTTGTGTCGATCATATGAAGCACTACCTTTATTACACATTTCTCTCTCTTTTCTTACTGTCGGGCTGTGGAGGCGGCGGCGGCGGGACGTCTTCATCGGGGGGAAGTTCTAGCAAGAAACCTCAATCTTGCGCTCTCACCAACGGTAGCGGTCACAAAGTTTGGGATAAAACTGCAAAGAAATATAGCACGACTTGCACGCTTGTCACTTGTAACGCCGGATATGATCATGATGCAAATCAAGCACAATGTGGGAAGACTCCGGCAGGGTTCTACTCTCTCGCAAAGGACAAGACGAGAAGAGCGTGTCCGACTCCATCCGATTCCTCTGCTATAGCTAGCACGGGACTTTCCTCTGCAGGCGGCTGTTACAACTGCGACGGCGGTTATTTAAAAAATACGGCAAGTAATACTTGTGACGTTCCCGGGCAAGGGAAATATGTCAATGTGGGGGGTACCGAGGCATCATGCAATCCTATTGCGATTGAAGGAGGGGCAACCGCTACTTGGATAGCAGGTGCCGCCGCAACGGAGACCGCTTGCCCATTTTCCTGTAGTGCAGGTTTTGTGAAAAACGAGGTGCTTAGGAGTTGCAACATCCCCGAGGAGGGGAAGTATGTAAAAAACGGTGCAGAAGCTGCTTGTGATCCTATCACAGGCGTGAACGGAGTTTCTCAATTTACCAAAAGTACCGGCGGCGTAAGTTCCGCTACAACCTGCCCCTTTTCCTGTGGTGCAGGTTATGTAAAAAGCGATAGGTCGTGTAACGTTCCCGGTCTTGGAAAGTATGCGGATGCAGGGATAGAGAAAAGTTGCGATGATCCCAGAGGTACCGTAGGCGGACTTGAAACCTTCTTAATCAATACGAAAGGAGTAAGTTCCGCAACAGGATGTAATTTTTCCTGTAAACAAAATCATGTGAAGAGCGTGTCGGAATACTCATGTAAAGAAGGGCAAACTTGTTCCATTGCCAACGGTGCAGGGTTTAAAGCAACACCTTCCGATCCATGCCGAGTCGTCGATTGCAATGCAGGTTACGATAACACCCAAGCACCGACCACACAATGCCAACAAACGGCATCGGGGCACTACTCTTTGGCGAACAACAAGGGGCGAACAACTTGCTCGGTTCCACCCCATTCCTCTGCTACGACAACAACGGGGCTTTCCTCTGCGGAAAGCTGTTACACCTGCACTTCCGGTTATTTAAAAAATACGGTAAGTAATACTTGTGACGTTCCTTCAAAAGGAACATATGTCAATGTGGGTGGTACTGAGGCATCATGCAATACTATTACGATTGAAGGAGGGGCAATCGCTACTTGGATAACGGGTGCCGCCTCAACGGAAGACAGCTGTCCCTTTTCCTGTAGTACGGGTTATGCGAAAACAGGGAGGGCGTGTAATATTCCCGGTCTTGGGAAGTATGCGGATAACTCAGGCGACGAGCAAAGTTGCAACAACCCCACAGGTGCCGCTGCCGGATTTGACGTCTTTTTGCCAAATATGGGAGCAGTGTCAACTGCTACCGGTTGCGGTTTTTCCTGTAAGTCGGGATTTGTGAAAAACAGGGTGAATAGAACGTGCAATACCCCCGGTCTTGGAAAGTATGCGGATGGTTCAGGAAACGAGCTAAGCTGCGATAACCCTACAGGTGCCACAGGTGGGTTTAAAGAATTTTTGACAAATACGGCAGCGGTGGCGACTGCTACCGGTTGCAATTTTTCCTGTAATGTCGGATTTGTAAAAAATACGGCGGATAGTATGTGTGAGATTCCCGATCTTGGAAAGTATGCGGATAGTTCAGGCGACGAGCAAACTTGCGATAACCCTACAGGTGCCACAGGTGGGTTTAAAGAATTTTTGCCAAATACGGCAGCGGTGTCAACTGCTACCGGTTGCGGATTTTCCTGTAAGTCGGGTTATGTGAAGGATGCCCCTGCTCGGACGTGTAACTTTCCTTCCACGGGAAATTACGTGAACGCTCAGGGAACCGTGGGATCATGTAATTCTAATTCTATTACGACTGAAGGAACGGCAACCGCTACTTGGATAGCAGGTGCTGCCTCAGCGGCAAACACTTGCCCATTTTCCTGTAGTGCCGGTTATGTGGTGGATACCTCTACTCCGAAGTGTAAATATCCGACACAAGGAACTTACGCCGACGCTCAAGGTGCCGAGGTCTCCTGCACGGACATTATGAGTATGACGGGTTTTGGTTCTTGGGTTTCTGGAGCTGCCACCGATGCCGATTCCTGCCCTTTTTCCTGTGCCTCGGGTTATACGGTATCGGGAAGAACGTGCAGACAACCCAAAACGCTCGCCCTTGGACAAGACACCAGTCGCGTCCTTTTTGATAACGGTGAGGTGGAAGCATGGGGGAAAGTTAGTACCCTCCCTTGGAGAAGTCATATCAAGGAGAACTTAGGGAATAATACGCCACAAGCTTTTGTGTCGGGGGCCCACCACCAATGCATTATTTTAAAAAATGGAAACTTAAACCACGGGAGTTTAATGTGTTGGGGGGCAAACGACGAAGAACAACTGGGAGTTGGCGATACTAACCCTAGAACTACTCCGACACCTGTTGGCCATACCATCTTGGGAGACACCGGAGACGGGGCGACCCCCAAGACGGTCAAATCCGTGGCGGTGGGAGAAAAGCATACCTGCGCACTCTTAAACGACGATACCGTTGTGTGCTGGGGGCTTAATGGTGACGGGCAGATAGGAGGCGGTGCTACCGGTGTCAACAAAACAATAAGCGGTACGCCAGGCAACCCCTTAAGCGGAACCGCTAGTCGTATAGCGGCGGGAAGATGGCACACCTGTGCCATCGTATCATCGAATAATTCTGTTAAGTGCTGGGGGTATAATTTCTACGGGCAAACAGGCGGCGGAACTCCGGATTTGGGAGATAACAAAACCGCCACCGAGATTGCATTGGGATCCATCACTTCTTGCGCCATTCTTAACGACGGTAGCATTAAGTGCTGGGGAAGCACCAATTCCCCCAACTTAGTGGGCAAAACCGCCACAAAGATTACGTTGGGGGCACAGCACACTTGTGCTCTCTTAAGCGATAAGACTGTAAAGTGCTGGGTGGTTGCCGCCACGGATGGTCAGTCTGGAGGCGGTACTGCCAGTTCCAATCGGGTTCTAAGAGGCACGACGGGAGACCCCTTGGGCGGACAAACCGCTATTCAAATTGTAGCAGGTTACAAACACACTTGCGCCATTATGGAGTCGGACAATTCCGTTAAGTGTTGGGGAAAGAATACAGATAACAGTGGCGTTGGCTTTTACGGACAGATCGTAGGAGAAGTTGCGATGACAGGCGGAACCGACGGAACGGGAACGAGTATGGGAGAAACGGCAAGGCTTACGGCAGTTTCTACACCGACGGCGACGGCACTGGAAACCGATGACGGTGGAAAGGTTTGTAAGATAACACTTTCCGGAGGAGGTCTTAGCAATCCTTGGATTCTTAAGAACTATTCGACACCGCTAACATACAATACCGGAGGAGGCTCCATATGGATTTCCTCTGCTATAGATAACATGATTGCGGCGATCGGTTCCACCGTAAAGCTGGCGACAACCGACGTGGTGTTGTCTAAAAAAGGCAACTTTAAAATAGAAGCAACCGTTAACTCCGCCGTCTTTGACGGAATGACTTTAACTATCTTCCACGACGATAACGCCGGAGACTGCACAACAGGCCCCGTTGGCACACCCATTACTCTTAGCGGAGCAAGCGGCGGCGATAAAGCAGAAGGACTCTGGATTATCTCGGAGGACTATTCCGGATCGGGAGATAAAACCATCAACCTCGATAGCGTACACATTGATCTTGGAACTTCCAATCTTACAAAAGAGGAGATTGCCGATAAGATCGTTGCGGATGTTGGCGGCGCAAGTTGGGCAGGTAAGCAATACAAGGATTTACCTTACCTAGCGACAAAACTCGACGGTGGACATGATACCGGCGACGACTGCCCCGACTCCGCCTTTTGTGTCGTCTTTGAGCGTCTGTTCAAGGGGACGGAAGGGAATTACGGTATTCCCTTTGGGGATCGGGACTATGAACATTAAAAACCCGTTAGACAATCGCCCGACATTGTATTTTAATAACCCGTTTTAATCGGCAATGTAATAATTTACAAAAAATATTTTGCAATTTCTGTTTTTAAATTTTATCCCTTAATAGGGAGATGTTTATGAAACGCCAATTTTTCACCTTATTTCTCTCGCTCCTGCTGTCGGGCTGTAGTGGAGGCAGCAGGGGAAGTTCTAGCAAGAAACCTCAATCTTGCGCTATCGCCAACGGGAGCGGTCACAAAATTTGGGATAAAATTGCAAAGAAATATAGCTCGACTTGCACGGTTTCCACTTGTAACGCAGGTTTCGACAACGACGAAGATGCAACAGAATGCCAAACGACGATGGCGAACTACTATTCGCCTGCAAACGACAAAACCCGAAAAACCTGTCCGACCCCTTCCCACTCCTCACCTACGGTTAACACGGAGCTTTCCTCTGCGGACGGCTGTTACAATTGCGACGGCGGTTATTTAAAAAACACGGCGGGAAATACTTGTGACGTTCCTTCAAAAGGAACATATGTCAATGCGGGTGGTACCGAGGCATCATGCAATCCTATTGCGCTTCAAGGAGCGGCAACCTCTACTTGGATAGCGGGTGCTGCCGAAACGGCCGCCACCTGTCCCTTTTCCTGTAATGCCGGTTTCGTGAAAAGCGGCAGGGCGTGTAATATCCCCGATCAGGGAAAGTATGCGGATGGGGCAGGGGCAATGCAAAGTTGCAATACCCCCACAGGTGCCACAGGTGGGTTTAACACCTTTTTGGAAAATAGGGGAGCGGTAGAAACTGCAACCGATTGTGATTTTTCCTGTAATGCCGGTTTCGTGAAAATCGGGAGGAAGTGTAACTATCCAACACTCGGAAATTACGTCAACAATCAAGGTACCGAGGCATCCTGTAATTCTAACTCTATTGCGCTTCAAGGAGCGGCAACCTCTACTTGGATAGTGGGTGCTGCCGAAACGGCCGCCACCTGTCCCTTTTCCTGTAGTGCCGGTTTCGTGAAAAGCGGCAGGGCGTGTAATACCCCCGGTCTTGGAAAGTATGCGGATGGGGCAGGGGCAATGCAAAGTTGCAATACCCCCACAGGTGCCGCAGGTGGGTTTAACACCTTTTTGCCCAATAGGGGAGCGGTAGAAACTGCAACCGATTGTGGTTTTTCCTGTAATGTAGGTTTTTTGAAGGATTCCTCCGCTCGGGCGTGTAACTTTCCTTCCACGGGAAATTATGTAACCGCGGGGGGAACCGAGTCTTCCTGCACGGATATTACGGGTATGACGGGTTTTGGTTCTTGGTTATCGGGAGCTGCCACCGATGCCGATTCCTGCCCCTTTTCCTGTAGTTCGGGTTATACGGTATCGGGAAGAACGTGCAGAAAACCCGAAATGCTCGCCCTAGGATTAGACACCAGTCGCATCCTTTTTAGTACCGGTGAGGTGGAAGCATGGGGGGATGTTAGTGCCTCCTTTTGGAGAAGTCATATCAAGGAGAACTTAGGAAGTAATACGCCCCAAGCTCTTGTGTCGGGGTACTACCACCAATGTATTATTTTAAATAACGCTGCCCTAAACCACGGGAGTTTAATGTGTTGGGGGCAAAATGGCAAGGGAGTACTGGGAGTAGGGGATAATAACCCTAGAAACACCCCGACGGCCGTGACCGTTGCCTTCTTGGGAAACGCCGGAGACGGGACCCCCAAGACGGTCAAGTCAGTGGCAATAGGACTGTGGCATACCTGCGCACTCTTAAACGACAATACCGTTGTGTGCTGGGGGGATTCTACTTACGGGCAGATAGGAGGCGGGATTCCCGGTGCCAATAAAACAATAAGCGGTACGCTAGGCGAACCCTTAGGCAGCGGGTCCGCCGGCCCTATAGCGGCGGGAGAAGGGCACAGCTGTGCCGTCTTATCGTCGGATAATTCCGTTAAGTGCTGGGGGTATAATTACAACGGGCAAACAGGCGGCGGGACTCCGAATTTGGGAGTTAACAAAACCGCCACCGAGATTGCAGCGGGTGGTACGTTTTCTTGCGCCATTCTCAACGACGGGAGCGTTGCGTGTTGGGGTGGTACCGCTTCCCCAAGCTTAGGGGGCAAAACCGCCACCGGGATTACGGCGGGGTCTTCGTACAGCTGTGTCCTCTTAACCGATAAGACTGTTAAGTGCTGGGGAGGGAATAATGACAAAGCTCAGATTGGAGGCGGAACTGCCGGTTCCCATCAGGTTTTAAGAGGCACATTGGGTGACCCCTTGGGCGGACAAACCGCTATTCAAGTTGAAACAGGTTACAACCACACCTGCGCCATTATGGAGTCGGACAATTCCGTTAAGTGTTGGGGACGTAATATTGATAACAATGGCAATGGTTTTTACGGACAGATCGTAGGAGAAGTTCCGATGACAGGCGGATCCGACGGAATGGGAACGAGTACGGGAGAAACGGCAACGCTTACGGCAACTTCTATACCGACGGCGACGGCACTGGAAGCAGATGCAAGAGGGAAGGTTTGTGCTCTAACTCTTTCCGAGGGAAACCTTAGCGACCCTTGGGTTGTTAAAAACTATACAACTCCGCTAACGTATAATGGGAGAGGCAGTACGACGATTTCCGCTGCTATAGATAACCTGATTGCAACGATCGGTTCCCCCGTAAATTTGGCGACAACCGACGTGACTTTGTCTAAACAAGGCAACAAAATAGAGGCGACCGTTAACTCCGCCGTCTTTGACGGAATGACTTTAACTATCTACCACGACGATAACGGCGGAGATTGCACAACAGGTACTGTAGTGACGAGCGCTATCCCCCTTGCCGGAGGAAGCGGTGCCGCCGGAGCAGAAGGACTCTGGGTTATCTCGAACGACTTTACCGGATCGGGAGATAAAACCATCAATCTCGATAGCGTACACATTGACCTTGGAACTTCCTCTCTTACAAAAGAGGGCATCGCCCGTAAGATCGTTTCTGAAGTTAGCGACGTAAACTGGGCGGGTAAGCAGTACAAGGATTTACCTTACACGACGACAATACTCAACGGTTCAAGCAATGCCGGCGATGACTGCCCCGCCAACGACTTTTGTGTCGCCTTCTGGCGTGTGTTCAAAGGGACGGAAGGAAATTACGGAATCCCCTTCGGAGATCGGGACTACGAACACTAAAGCGGTAAAACCCGTGTTTTTTTATGATTCCTTCGATCGGAGTTAAAAAAAACCGTAATTTCAAAAGCGGCCCCGGTATCGAGTTGTGTAAAGTCAACTAATGCTAAGAGGATAAATCCGATTTGGTTAGCAAAATTTTAAAGGAGCTATGGGTGCTGTTGGGCCTGCCGGGAGGGGCCAAGATACTTGGTGGCAAGGTTGGACAGATTTCTCAATTGATTTTCCAACGAGTGATGAAGAAGCTGATGAGTCTTTTTTAGGTCTAAAACTGATAATAACTCTCGATTGTTATGGCCTAAAATCCCAGAAAACCATCAAAAAAAAAATGGAAAAAAACCTCTATGGCCTAATTTGCCGCAATTGACAATAAGTGGGAATCCAAAAGATAATATTAATATGAAAGTTTTTCTCTTAGGCCTATTCTCTTTTTCTGCTTGGAATATTCAGGGCAATGTTCTCGTTAAGAGGTATCAAATTCTTGATGATCGATATCAAACCTACACTCGATATTTACACCCCGTCACTGCAGACAACCATTTTCTTACCCTTTCTTTAAGTATGAGTGATATTTTAGATCTTATCGATGAAAGTAAAAAACTATCCGAAGAGAAGACTTCGGACGACAAAAAATTGAAAAATGCTCTGGGTTTTATCGACAAATACATTAACTCCGAGTTTTTTGCAAAAGCGTTTACCGAAATCGGTATCTCTTTGTTTTCTTTTAATATCAGACGCATTCAATTTGAACCAAACATAAGATTTATGTTCTCCGGCGGAGGACTTGTAACGATGGTAAAAAAAGATACCCCTAATCTTCCTCCCTATATTGATACAAGTGACGACCATGTAATCAACTATATAAATCTTGAAACAAAGGTGGGATTGTTCACCGATTATAAAGTCGGTGAGAGAAAGCGGTGGGGAGGGGCGATTAATCTTTACAAACTTAGTAGAACCGACTCCCACACGCAGGCCGATGCGAAAGAGCTGTCCAAGGATAAGAAATCTATCACAAAACGTAGAAGTTCTAAAGAAGAGAATAATAATACAACATTTTTAAATCTTGATTATACCACAACATATACAAGGAAAAACCTTCAAATCAGCATGGGTATCGAAGAGATTCCCGTGGTGAAGCTATCGGACAATAAAGAGAAGGCCGGAAAAATTATTTATAATGCCACCCCTGTTTTGAGATACGACATAAAGTATAAACACAGAATCGGTGCCTTCCAAATACTACCTTTTATCGGCGTTCACAAGAGAAAGGATTACGAGATCAAAGACGGTTATTATGGAGGAGGGATTGGAAGTTTTATCTTTTTTAAAGACAGACTACAGATGAATCTAGCATGGCAATTGGATGCCGAGTATACAACGTTTTCCAACAGGGTTAAATTTTGGCCTTTGGAAATCAGTGTTACTCATAAAAAACCCAGAAAAAAATACGTTAACAATATAAAACTCTCAGAAATGAGTGGAGTACAGGTCTCTTTAGTTTTTTAGAAATTATTACTAGGGCCTGTTTACATTCCTTAAAAAATTCACAAAGAATTACCAAAATAACACTGCTGCCCAAAAAAAACAAAAAATCGCCAGAGAGCATTCTCCATTATTTTGGATACTGAGATAAAGAAGGCCTCACTCATACACAAACTTTTTTAAAGTCTCCCCACACACAGGCAAAATCTCTTTTTAACTATCCTTCCTTAAGAATTTCTTTTTCTATGACTTTTATTTCTTCTTCAGAAAGTTCCGTAGTTTTTTTGATGACTTTAAAATCGACCCCTTCTTGAAGAAGTTTTAAGGCAACCTCTCTCCTTCCTTCTTGCCTTCCTTTAACAAAATCGGTTCAAAATTGGGAATGTGTTTTGCAAACTTTCTTCTAACCGAAGGTAGAAGTCCCTCTAAAGAATCATGAAAATTTAAAGAGTGTTTAAAGGTTTTTGTTTTTCCATGGTAGAAAACAACGGGGATGATGGGGACGGGTTCCTTTTTATACAAGACTGCTTGATATTCCAAAAGTTGAAACAAGAGCTTTTTGTCTTTGTATGCCTTGTGTTCAATAAGAAAGATAATCTTTGCTTTCTGCCCCTTTCGTCCACCTTTGAAATTAACGGAAAAGATAAGGTTGGTTCTCTTCTCTAGGCCTTCGCGAGTAATAAAAGTTTCCATCTCCGATCTGAGAGTGTCCCAATTAAAGAGATTGAATTGTGAAGGACGAAGGACAAGTTTTAGGAATTCGACTCCATAACGTTTTGTCGAGAAAAAGTCCTTAAAAAAGTTATTGTGGACATTGTCTTGTTGCTTATTTTTCATAATTTTTTAATGCTACTTTAATTGCTTTATTTGCTGTCATTTTGCAACGCAATAGTCAAAAAGTTTAAGTCCAACTTTTAAGCATGATGTATTGCAAAATCTATTTTTCTAATTCTCAGGCAATGACCACATTTTAAAATACCTCTAATTTGCCCATTAATTGGCGGCCCATGTTTTATGAGGCCTTTTTAAAAACCCAACCTTTTTTAGGGGAAATCGAAAATTCTAACCAAGTAGTTTTCATCAACTTATTGTCTAAAAATAAATCTTGGAGGTCATAATCTCGCTCAGGTATTCTTTGGCCTACTAATAGTCGTACTAATCTATCAAAAACTTCTTGTATACTGGCCTTACCGTGTTCAAGTCTAGATAAATGCTCTGCCTCATGGCCAATCGGCCTTGAAAATACGGCACCTGAGTACCCCAAATATTTTCTTAAAAACTTCAATTCCTTACCCGACAATATAGAGTTTCTCTTAATAACTGGAGAGTCTGGAGTTCTCCGGTAAGAAAAACTTAGAGGCCAATGGGATGAAGCTCTCCCTCTAAAAGAGGCCTATAAATTAAGGCGAGAATCCCTGACTCACGAGCAAAGATATTACTAGGGAGAAAATTAAATGGTTAGACCACTTAGAGATGCTTTGATGTTGGGTTTAGCGAGACTTTAAGAAATTTTGTGTAGGGGGTGCCGACATAAAAGTTTATTTTAAAGACCCGCGCAGTTTTTCAAGGTCGTCTTTAGGAACCCCCGTACTCTCGGCGACGTCTTCAAGGTCAAAACCTTTCTTTACAAGTTTTAACGCAACTTCTTGCTTTCCTTTTTGAATTCCTTCTTGTCGTCCTTTTAAGAGTCCCTTTTCAATTCCCTTTTCAATTCCCTTTTCAATTCCTTTTTCAATTCCTTCCTGTCGTCCCTCTTCCTTCACTTCGTCAAGAGTGTCTTTTAATGAAAACATAATTCTCTCTCCTTTCTCTGTTATAACTTTTTCCTCTATTTCAATTAAACGATGCCAATGAAAACCGGGATCGTTTTTTCTTATGTAGTTGCTCGCCTTCATTATCAGGTCTCTTCGTTCTTTGTCAGGTAAATGCTGAGATAGCAAAAAGAACTCTTCAACATTGTTTGCATCGAGTTTCCAAATTTGTTGCAAAATAAGAAGAACCGGCGCCGTAACGAGCTTTTTTGCCGAACCTCGAATGTTCAGTTCCCTAATGTTGAGCAGTTTACAGGTGAAGTTTAAAATATTCTTTTGAAACTTTCGCCTAACCGTCGGAGTTAATCCCTTTAGGGAGTCCTGAAAATTGAGAACGCCTCGCCATTTCTTTTCTTTCCCGTGGTAGACGAGAATGGGGATAACCGGGGTTCGGGTTCGGCGATAAATGCCCGTTTGATATTCGAGCATTTGAACGAGCAAATCATCGTTACGGTAGCTCTTGTGTTCAAGAAGAAAGAGTATCCTCGCCGTTTGCTTTCCTCGTTTCAGTTTTACCGAAAACGTTAAATCCATGCGTTTTTCCCGTTGTTCGGTATCGACAAAACTCGTCAGCTCACTTTTAAGCGTCTTCCAATCGAAAAGGGAGTACTCGGTCTTCGTTAAAACAAGTTTAAAAATATCTAGGGAATACCTTTTATCGGCGTAGATTTCTTTAAAAAAAATGTCGTGAATAAAGCGTTTTGAAATCTTCATATTGAGGAGTAATCATGACATGATGTAGTTTTGCTGTCAAGCGTAGATTACATCTTTACTAATATGAGTAATCGGAATCCCCAAAGGTACAATGCCCCATGTCGAGCAAAGGTGAAGTGCGGCCGGTCAAAAAGGGTCTTTTAAACTTCGTAGATTCCATAGAGGGGTCAAGAACTCCTGTCAAACTTGAAGAAATTCATTTAAGAAAAAACAAAATTTGAAGGTTGAGATGATGGTTTCTTGCGAAATAGCTTTTTTTCAGAATGAGAACTCCTGACTCTCCAGTAGATAAGACAATGACAAGAGTTCGTCCTCATAAAGAAGAAAAAATGAATTATGAATTTGATATTCTTGCGGTGAATGGAGATGAAGTCATTGTTGTTGAGGTGAAAACTACTTTAAGAATTGACGATACGAAGTACTTTTTAAAAAAGTTAGCGATTTTTAAAGAAATATTCCCCGAGTATTCTTCAAAACAAGTTTACGGTGCCGTTGGTTATCTTCGATATGATGTTCATGCGACAATATATTCAGAAAAGCAGGGACTTTTTGTGATTAAAGCAACTGGAGACAGCGCAAGCATTACAAATAAAAACGACTTCAAACCTAAAACATTTTAATCTCCTATTTTTTAATTCGATATTTAAATCCCGACCGTTTTAATTTGTAAGGTATAAATACTTTGTAAAATAAATATAGAAAAAGTATAATTTAAAAACGACATAAGATTATTTTTAATCCATTAGATATAAGGAGATATCTTCATGAAAACAATCCTCACAAAAAACACCTTTACTTTTTTACGGTACCTCACTCTTCTTGGTGTGGAATTAATGAGACCCCACTTTCTCGTAGCTACTCTTCTCTTACTGTCGAGCTGCGGTAGTGACAGTGACAGTGGCGGCGGCGGCGGGGATTCGTCGGGGGCAAGCTCTAGCACGAAACCAAAAGCTTGCACTACCGACAACGGTAGCGGTCAAAAAGTTTGGAATAAAACGACAAAAAAGCATAGCGAGACTTGCACAATAACTGCTTGCGATGCAGGTTACGACAACGTCGTGGATAAAACAGAATGCCAACCGACGGCGGCGACCTACTATTCGCCTACAAACAATAATGCCCGAATCGCTTGTTCTACGCCTAACAACTCCTCTCCTACGACAACGACAGGGCGCTCTTCCGCAGACGCTTGTTTTACCTGTGCTGGAGGATACGACAACACCCAAGACCCGACAAAATGCCAACAGACGGCGGCGAACTTTTACTCGCCTGCAAACAATAATGCCCGAACAGCTTGCCCTACGCCTAGCAACTCCTCTCCTGCGACAACGACGGAGCTTTCCTCTGCGGATGGCTGTTACACCTGCGACGGCGGTTATTTAAAAAACACGGGAGAAAATACTTGTGGCGTTCCTTCAAAAGGAAAACATGTCAATGCGAGTGGTACCGAGGTATCATGCAGTCCTATTACGCTTCAAAGAGGGGCAACCGCTACTTGGATAGCGGGTGCCGCCGCAACGGCAGACGCCTGTCCCTTTTCCTGTAGTACAGGTTTTGTGAAAAGCGGGAGGGCGTGTAATATTCCCCGTAAGGGACATTATGCGGATAACGGAGTAGAGAAATCTTGCTCTCCTATCACGGAAGACACAGGAGGGTTTGATGACTTTGTCGCCAATACGGGAGCGGTGTCTGCCGCCGACGGTTGCGGGTTTTCCTGTAGTACAGGTTTCGTGAAAAGCGGAAGGTCTTGTAACTTTCCTTCCACAGGAAATTACGTCAACACCGGAAATACCGAGGCATCCTGTGATTCTAATCCTATTACGACTGAAGGAACGGCAACCGCTACTTGGATAGCGGGTGCCGCCGCAACGGCCGCCACCTGTCCCTTTTCCTGTAGTGCCGGTTATTTGAAGGATTCCTCTGCTCGGGAGTGTAAGTATCCAACACTCGGGAATTACGTCAACGCATCGGGTACCGAGGTCGGTTGCACGAACATTACGGGTATGACGGGCTTTGGTTCTTGGTTAGATGGAGCTGCCACCGATGCCGATTCCTGCCCCTTTTCCTGTGCCTCGGGTTATACAATATCGGGAAGAACGTGCAATAAAGCGAGACCCCAAACCCTCGCCCTTGGGAGAAGCTCCAGTCACGTCCTTTTTGATAACGGTGAGGTGGAAGCATGGGGGAGTGTTAGTACCTCCCCTTTCAAAACTCATATCAAGGAGAACTTAGGTAATAATACGCCTCAAGCTCTTGAGTCGGGGTACAACCACCAATGCATTATTTTAAAAAACGGAAGCTTAAACCACGGGCGTTTAATGTGTTGGGGGCAAAACGGCGGCGAACAACTGGGAGTTGGCGATACTAACCCGAGAAGCACTCCGACAGATGTTAGCGTTGCCGTCTTGGGAGACACCGGAGACGGGGCGACCCCCAAGACGGTCAAGTCCGTGGCGGCGGGAGACGAGCATACCTGCGCACTCTTAAACGACGATACCGTCAAGTGCTGGGGGCAGAACAGCAACGGGCAGATAGGAGGCGGCTCCGGTGCCAAGAACACAATAAGCGGCACGGTAGGTGGCCCCTTAGGTAGCACAACCGCTAATCGCATATCGGCGGGAAGATGGCACACCTGTGCCGTCTTGACAGATAGCACCGTTCAATGCTGGGGGACCAATGCCTGGGGGCAAACCAGCGGCGGGACACCGAATTTAGGGGTTAACAAAACCGCCACCGAGATTGCAGTGGGAGACATCTCTTCTTGCGCCATTCTCAACGACGCTAGCGTTAAGTGCTGGGGAAACAAGAGAATCCCTTCCCCCTCCTTGGGGGTTAACAAAACTGCCACTAGGGTTACGGTGGGGGGAAATCACGCTTGTGCTCTCTTAACCGATAAGACTGTATACTGCTGGGGGAGGAACCCTGTCGGTCAGCTAGGAAGCGGGGTTGATGCTTCCAGTCGTGTTTTAAGAGGCACGACGGAGGGCGACCCCTTGGGTGGACAAACTGCTATTGAAATTGCGACAGGTTACGAACACAATTGCGCCATTATGGAGTCGGATCACTCCGTTAAGTGTTGGGGAAGTAATATTGATGAAAACGACTCCGGCTTTTACGGACAGATCGTAGGAGAAGTTGCGATGGCAGGCGGAACCGATGGAACGGGAACGAGTACGGGAGAGTCCCAAGTACTTACGGCAGTTGCTACACCGACGGCAACCGCCTTGGACTCGGATGAAGACGGGCAGATTTGTAAGATAGAACTTTCCGGCGGAACCCTTAGCGGAACCCTTGGTTCTTGGGTTGCTAAAGAGTATACAACACCGCTAACGTATAATGGGGGAGGCAGTACGGCGATTACCGATGCTATAGATAACCTGATTGCGGCGATCGGTTCCACCGTGAACGTAGCGGGAACAATTAACGTGACGTTAGCTAAAAAAGACAATGACAAAATAGAGGCGACCGTTAACAACGCCATCCTTGATGGAATGACTTTAACTATCTACCACGACGATAACGGCGGAGATTGCACAACAGGTACTGTAGTAACAACCGCTATCCCCCTTACCGGAGGAAGCGGGGCCGCTGAGGCCGAAGGACTATGGGTTATCTCGAACGACTTTAGCGGATCGGGAGATAAAACCGTCAACCTCGATAGCGTACATATTGACCTTGGAACTTCCTCTCTTACAAAAGAGGGCATCGCCAGTAAGATCGTTTCTGAAGTTAGCGACGTAAACTGGGCGGGTAAACAGTACGTGGATTTACCTTACACGACGACAATACTCGATGGTTCAAGCGATGCCGGCGATGACTGCCCCGCCAACGACTTTTGTGTCGCCTTCTGGCGTGTGTTCAAAGGAACGGAAGGAAATTACGGGATCCCCTTCGGGGATCGGGACTACTCACATTAAAAGAACATTAAAAAAAATTGCGACTTATAATAAAAGGCCCTTGCTCTTGAGTCAACCCGTTTCTCCGTATCATAAACATCTCCTTGTGTTGTTATTGAGAACGGTGAATTTCGAGGGTAGGGGCCCACTTTCTACTACTTGCCTTCGGAACTCCGAGACGGTAAACATTTAAGCAAACCCCCCTAGCTTTTTTTTATTCATTTTTAACTAACTTTAAAAAAAAAGAGCAAAATCGCCTTTTTAAGCGTTCAAACCCTTCTATCCTAGTAAGGATCATATTTTACATTTAAAGGCCTTTTCCAATCGTCCTAAGTGCCTTAAAAGGATTCTAGGCCCTTCCCGGCCCTAGAATCCACTCATGCGCATAAGTTCCATTATATCATATCACGGGTTTTTTTCCGTGCGATCTCGGCCGAACCGTTGAACAGGTGATAGGTGTTTTTCATGCTTCGTAGATTTCTCAAAATCCAGAAGCGAAGACAAAAAAAAGTCCAAATAGACTAGACTTGAGGGAGTTTTCGAGTTTCTATTTTTTGTAGGACTAAAAAAATCGAGGAGGAAATATGCAGTATTTGGTCGAGAAATTTATTTTTAGGTACGCTAGGTGGGTCATTTTGATGATTTGTATGATGCTGTTTCCGCCGATCGGGTGGGCACCGGCCGATAAATTGATAGCTAAAATTCGCCGTTATGCCTTCGAGTCACTCTATCGACTAGACCCGATGAATCCAAAAAATGCTAAAAAGCATTCCCTTGAGTCCTTTAGTAATAAATTGACGGGGCAAAGGTCTGAGTTGATTTACGGGGTCGACAATATGTACCTCAACAATCGGAAAAATCGCAAGAGTGGAAAGAGACAGAAAACCAAAAGAGAGTCCCCTTAAACTTGACTAATTTTAAAAAAGTGTTATAAAGGCCGTATAGGCCACAGAGGAGCGATTATGTCCACAACGACCAAAAGAAAATCAAGTTTAGAAGATGCTTGGGGGGCCATTGAGGGCCTAGTGGAAACCCAACAAAAAACAGAATTGGCCCAGCAAAAAACAGAGAAGGCCCTGCAAGAAACCCAAGAATATTTAAAAAAACTTGGCGACAACATAGATAAGGCGAACGGTAATTTTAACAACAAGTGGGGTCGTTTTATGGAGAACCTTGTTGGAGGTAATCTTATTTCTCTTCTTCAAGACAGGGGCATCAAGGTTGACGATTTACACAAGAGGGTAAAGGGATTTAGGGGAGGTAAACAGGTTGCGGAGTACGACCTTGTGGCCGTGAATGGAGCGGAGGGCGTGGCGTTTGAGGTCAAGACGACGCTTATCAAGGACAATGTCACAAAGTTTTTAGGACAACTCAAAGATTTTAAAGCAAACTGCTCGGGCCTTGTTGAAAGTCGCACCGTTTACGGAGGAGTTGCCTATCTCACTATTGATGACAAAGGCCATACGGAAGAAGAGATAAAAGAATATATTGATGAGCAGGGACTTTTCTTGATTCAATCTCCCAAGAGTGACGCTAAAATAAGTACCTTCGTCAACGGAAAAGAATTTAAACCGAAAACATTTTAAAGTTCCTAAAGAACAAGAAAAGAGGATGCGAGTTTTAGAAGCGCATCCTCTTTTCTTTTGCGAGACTAAACCCGACCGTCTATGTAACAGGAGAGTCCGGAACTCTTCGGTACCATTGATAAACCGTTTTAATCGGTTCGGTAATGTAAAAATTTACAAAAAAATCTTTTGCAATTTACATTTTTTTTATATTCTCCTTAAAAGAGAATTTAATTGTTTTTAACAACTGGAGAGTCAAGCAATATACCTAGGTGAATGCTTTGTGTAATTCCATGGAAGAACTCCGGACTCTCCAGTAAATATGAGAAAACAATTTCTCATAAAGTCCGCTAATCGTTCTCATCATAATATGAAAGCAGAAAAATACTTCTTTGAACAGGCCTAATGCAATACAAATCTTTATTTCTTTTTTCTTGGAGCAGCGCGGTTCGTGCTGAGTGTCAGTGCGAAAAAGATTTCTTCACTTACAGGCAAAAGGTTCAAAACGGGAACCTCTGCCAGTGATGCACTTTTTGATGCCTTTTATAAAGGGACGGGTTCATTCGATTAGCTTCTTAAAATGTCTTTCAGTTACCGAAGACTAAGGAATCTCAATGCTAAATGGGGTCGCTGTAGTTACTGTATCAACAACTATCTTATCTGTGTATCTACTATATTTAATCTCAAGAGTATAGAAGGTAGAACCTGATGCTCCAAATTGCGCATAACTAAGCACGGCCCTCACATGATTATTAAATCCCTTTTTCTTATTTGGTTGTAACCAAAAACGTCGATAACGATAGGATTCGTTATCTCGAGAAACATTCTTTAATTGATGAGATAACATAAGTGAAGGTTCTTCATCTTTGGAGAAAGAAATAATAAATAAAAATTCCTTTCCTCCCCAATAAGATTGGGCCAAACCTTCAGTCCAAAAAATAAGTTCTTTTTTAGAACCAGGTTCGTCTATATCAGAATCAGAATCTGCATCAACCCAATGAATAGCAGCATCAGAAATAAACTTTTCCATATTTTCAATGCGAACTTTTATAGATTCATTGTAGTAATCTTTAAAATCCTCTTTTGTAGTTTTCAATTCTTCATTTGTGAATAAAAGCATTGGAATGAGTTTCGGTTTGAGTTTTTTAATGATCATTCTTTCTTTTTGAAGAGATTTTTTCAATGTAGGCCGACTTGATAAGCTGCAACTGTTCTGAAAAGTCAGAAAAAAAATTAAAAGAATAGAATTAAAACCATACATAAGTTCTTATATTACCTGAATTCAACTAAGAAGTGCATCACCCATTGCGTCAAGTCGGGTTAGGCCGGACAGTCTACACTATTGCTTTGTTGAACTACCCCTCACTAAAGTGAGAAGATTCTTGCTTCACCGACAATTGCCTAAAACAAGTGTTTTTGGTCTTACATCGTCTCCACGAGCTTCACATCCCGTAGTCCCTACGGTAGGTCGGTTTTTGTTCCGACAAATCCAATATATTATGATATTCTTCAAAAGACAATATTTTTTTTTCTCGCCGAAGGGCGTGGCCTCACATCCTCTCCCTGAAGGAAGAGGTTTTAGGGCCACACTTGAGATAAAAGCGGGTTGAGTCAACGAGAGATCGGCCGCCAGATGAGTCGAAACGGCCCCACAATCTCAAGAGAATTGAGAAGGAATTGCGGCCGTCGATATTATTGCCCTAAACAGGCGGGATTCCTTGCTAAAGAGAGACAGTGTTCCTTATTTACGATGTTCAGACCATAATGATTTGCTATCTCCTGAAATTTTTTTGTACAACTTTCTCTGATTTGGTCTTTATTAGTTGCACCTCCGGCACTTCCTGCAAAATAACTTGGACTCCAAAAAGCATTTCCCCAAAGCAAAGGCGAAACATTTTCCTAATGACACTGTCTTAATTAGTCGCTGTCGCAAAACAAGTTAAAATTTATGATTTTTGAGCAGTATTTTCCGGAGTAGAACCGTTAATAGGACATGTAAAGAGATTTGGGTTAGCAAAAAGTATCATGAAATCGGACGAGACCACGCTGGCATCGGGGTACCGTAAGTTATGTTTATATTCATGGCAACTACTTGGCATAATCCGAGTCGGGAAAGGGAATACCCTCGTTTCCGGTCGTCCCCGGGAAAATACGGGTGAAGAGAACACAGAAGTCATTGTTTGGGCAATCGTCGGCGGAATCGGTCGCTCCGTCGATTTTTTCGGCCATATAAGGTAGCGTTTTGTACTGTTTTCCCATCCAACCGGCGTCGATAACTCTCCCTATGATGTTATTGGCAATCTGTTCTTTGGTAAGGGAGGAGGTACCCAAGTCAACGGTCGCACCGTCGAGATGAACGGTTGTATCGTCGCTCTTTCCTGAAAAAGAATCCCCTATAACCCAAAGTCCCGTCGCCTTGGCCCCAACGGTTCCGGCACTAAGAACAAGGGAGGTCGTCACCGGACTTGAACAGTCCCCGGAACTATCGGCATGGACGATTCCAAGAGTCATGCCGTCAAAAATAGAACTATCCACCGATGCCTTGATCTTTTTACCTTTTCTGGAAAAGGAGACGGACGCACCCATAAATTGAAACGTTCCAATTTTGCCGATCATATTGTCAATGGCATTGAAAATAGATGTATTTCTTGATGTATTGTAGAGTTTTGGCGTCTGATAGGACTTCAGCGTCCAAGTCCTGCTAGGCATTCCGCCCAACAAGGTTATCTTACAAATCTTACCGCTTTTATCTTTATCCAAGGCAAGAGAACTCGGTGTGGAATCCGTAGTTAACTGGCCGGTTTTTCCCCAACTCGACCCGCTCCCGTCGGTTCCACCTTTCATTCTAACGGCGCCCACAATCTGTCCGCTACTGTTTCCCCCCCAACACTTGACGGTGTCGTCCGTCATAATAGCACAGCCGTGTCCTTGTGCCACGGCAATCTGAGCGGCCGAGGTCGTACCTAAGGGGCCACCGGCCGTCCCCCTTTGTATTTGTACATAGGATGATGTAGGTGTCGTAGCGGTACCCCCTATCTGGCCTTCTCTATTATCGCCCCAACACTTGACGGTGTCGTCGCTCAAGATGGCACAGATGTACCCGGCATGTAGGCCTGAGGTAACGAAATCGGCCGTTTGACCTCCCAAATCGGGAACCCCTCCCGTTCCGATAATGGTAACGTTGTTATCGGCCCCCCAACATTTAAGGCCCTTATCGTCTAGGAGAGCGCAGGCATGGTAGTACCCTGCCGCAACTTGAACAGCAGTTCTGTTGGTACCCAAATTCGGCACACCGCCGGCGGCCTGGCCTGAGTCATCCAACCCCCAACACTTAACGGAATTATCTGATTTTAAAATGGCACAACTTGCGCCTCCGGTGGCCAACCCCGCAACCTTTGCTCCACTTAAAGGATCACCCCTGCTACCGCTCTCTACAATCGTATTATTGCCGAAAGAATTTCTTGCCGTACCGCCTATCTGTCCGTAGACGTGGTTTCCTCCCCAACACTTGACGGTATCGTCGTTTAAGATAGCACAGGTATGATACGAACCCATCGCCACAATCTTTGCCGTATACGGATTATTGCTTGCATCCAAACCCAAGGCGGTTACATCGGTGGGAACGGTTCTTTCAATCCTATCCCCCACTCCGAGTTGTTCCAGATCATTACTCCCCCAGCACTTAAGCGGCCCGTGATCCAGCTTTGCGTTTGTTAAAACAATACATGTGTGATGAACTCCCGCAAAAATCTTTTGGGCAGTATTCCTTACACCGTTTGTCACTCCCAAATCTATTTTAAAAGGCACCTTGAAAAGTTCGGTAGAGGCCCCCCAACCCTCCACTTCACCGGAGTTTAAAAGAACGTAACTGTGAATATTATCAAGCGCCAAACCTACGGGTTTAATCGACGCAAGTTGCTCGCAACTCCGCCCGTCTCTAATATATCCGGGAAGGCAATTAAAGGGGCAATTATCACGGGCCGTAGCAAATCCTTCGGCCCAATCTTCAAACCCCGGTATCATGGTAAGGTTGTCGCAATCCACTTGGGTTGTCCCGTCGGTGTTCACGTATCTTCCCCTTCCCGGGTAATTGCATGTTCTATCGCCCGAAGTGCTCACATAACCGGCACGGCATTCATAAGGACAAGTCGAGGGCGATGTGACGGCACCGGGACTTTGCGTCCACTGAAAGCTGTTCGGAGCACCCCCTATAGTGTTACAGTCGGTCTCGCTTCCGTTGGCGAGACCATAAGTTCCGGGAGCGGGAAGGTCACAAGTCCATCCGCCCCTATTGACAATATAACCGGACGAACAGGAAAAGGGACAGGCCTGTTTAGAGTCGGCCGCACCCGATATCCAAGAAGACGTCGCTCCCAAGGCAAGCGTAACGGGGTCGCAATTTTTCGGCGTATTTGTACCGTCCACATACGTTCCGTCGACAGGCACGTTACAGGAGTAGGTAGCTTTTTTATAACCGGCATTGCAGGAAAAAGCACAACCTTGAGCAGACGTTACCGCTCCCGTGTTGGTCTCAAAAACGTTAAAACCATCTCCCCCCACGGGGTCGCAATCCATCTCTTGTCCGCTATTTGCATATTTTCCCGCAGGAGGATTATCACAAGTTACATCCAAAAGGTTTTTTACAAGACCGGTATTGCAGACTAAAGCAAGGGCATTAGCGGAGGGTATCTCATAATCGGAGTCGGCAAAGGGAATACCGCTGTTTCCCAACATCCCGGGAAAAATACGGGTGAACTGTACACAGAAGTCTCCCGATGGGCAATCGCTGTTTAAGGCACTGTCTACCGTTTTTGCCGTATAAAGCCATTTTTCATACTGTTTACCGCCCCAAGAAGCGCTCCCTATTTTAACAACGAGATTATCCGCAATTTCCTTTTTTGTCAGGGCCGAACTTCCAAGATCAATATCCACCCCATCAAATTGCACGCTTGTATCACCCGAACCGATAAAGTCATGACCCACAACCCAAAGTCCCGATGCTTGGGCCGTATCACTTCCTCCGCTTAAGGGAATAGATAGGGCCGAGGAAGAATGACAGTCCCCGTTAGCGAGCAGAATATTCAAGCTCATACCGGAAAAGATGGGAGTATCTACGGACGCTGCCAGTTTACTCCCCCCTCCCTTCACGGAAAATGTGATTTTATTGAGAGGATCGGAGACATCTGCCGCCCCTCTAAATTCAAGGACTGTTTCACGAGTCAAAAAAGAGTATTCTGCGTTGTCGGCACTTCCAATCTTCTTCAACACATTATCAATGGCATCTCTAAGATTGACGTTGTTTCTATTGTTATAGGTAAAATCGTATTCTTGAAGAGTCCAAGGAGACTGCAAGTCCCTGCCGGAAAGGGTTATCCCGCACAGCCTCGCACTCAACTTTTTTCCCAGGGTACTTGAACTTGGAGTAGTACTCACGGAAAGTGCGACGGTTTTCCCCGTGCTTGTTCCGACCCCGTCTTGGCCGTTCTTCATGGTAACGCTACCGATGAGTTGTCCTTCGGAATTGTTCCCCCAACATTTTACTTCGTTTGTCGTCTTCAAGATGGCACAGGTATGATCCCATCCTGCTGCTATATCAAGGACGGCCAGGCCGCTTACCGGGTCTCCTACGCTACTGCGGAGGACACGGCCGGTACTCGCTACACCGCCGCCTATCTGTCCTTCGTCATTAATGCCCCAACACTTCACGGTCTCATCGTTTAAAAGGGCGCAGGTGTGTCCGGCCCCTGTAAGTTTAACGGCCGTTTTGCTACCTAAATCGACAATACCGTTTGTAATATTGGTGATGCCGCCGTTTAAGGCCAAGGTTGTCGATGAAGAAATCGTTTGATTACCGTAACTCCCCCAACACTTAACGCTATCGTTATCCAAGAGGGCACAGGTGTGTCTCGTTCCCGCCTCAATCCCGTTGGCCATTCGGTTGACACCTAAATTCGGCGAACCTCCGGCCGACTGGCCGTGGGCATCTTGCCCCCAACATGTAACGGTTTTAACCCCTCTCAAGATGGCGCAAGTATGTTCGTAACCGGCTGAAACAGCGTTTGCATTTTGGTTCTGACTTCCTTTCCATAAAGGGAAAGACCAGTTACCTTTTTCTACGAAATTTCCCTGATGAGTGATATTAAAGGGGTCTCCGCCCGTTTGGAGTTGGCCGACGTCCCCCCAGCATCTGACCTTATCGTTCTTTGTGAGGACACAGGTGTGCCTACCACCGACCGAAACGGACTTTGCCGTGGTCGAAAGAGTACTTGTGGCCACAAGCGTCGGCTGAGTTTGGTAATTATCATTAGAGATTCCTAGCTGTTGCTTGCCGTTTTCTCCCCAACATTTAACAGGCCCGTGATCAAGACCTCCATTTTTTAAAATAATACATCGGTGTTTGCCGCCGACGGAAAGTTGTTGGGGCGTATCCGCCCCAACATTTATCTTGTGGGGGACACTCAAGGGATCGATAGTCTCACCCCAACCCTCAACTTTACCTGTGTCTAAGAGAGCATAGCTTGTTTTGTACCCCAAAGAGAGGGCCACTGGCCTACGCTGTATTTTTCGACAGGCACGGCCTTCGGCACTATAGGTTGGGTTACAGGTAAAGGGGCAACCGTCGGCATCGAAGGCGGCCCCCTGTTTCCAATCGTTGAATCCACCGTCATCTTTGATAATTGGACCACAGGACAACGAGCTTATTCCGTCGGCGGTGTATTCTCCCAAGAGAGGATAGTTACACTCTCTAGTTACGCTATCTTTGAGAAAACCGCTAACACAATCGAAAGGACAATTTACCAAGTTGACAGGCCCCGTATTGCTAGGCCACTTAGAGACCCCGGCCACGCCTCCGACGGGGTTACAATTCTGCTCTACTCCCGAAGCGTCCACAAAGGTTCCCGGGTCGGGAATATCACAGGTACCTTGGGGCCGATTGGCCAGATACCCGGTCTGACAGGAAAAGGGACAGCTATTGGCATCGGCGGCCGTCCCGCTTTTCCAAGCGCTGAAATGGGGCGTGTTTGAAATATCCGTACAGGAAACTTCGTTTCCGTTTGCATCGGCATAACTTCCATCGTCGGGAATATTACAGGCATAGGCATCTTTTTTATAACCGGCCTGACAGGAAAAGGCACAGCCCGTCTTTGAAGACACCGCTCCGGTGTTGACCTCAAAGGAGCTAGCATTAGACACTCCTCCGACAGGGTCGCAATCGACCTCTTGTCCGTTATTTACATATTTTCCGGAAGCGGGAATATCGCAACTCCCGGCCCCTTTAAGATTTTTCACTTCACCGCTTACACAGGCCAATTGGGCCGCAGATAACGAAAGGACTTCATAGTCGGAATCCGGAAAACGGATGCCGTTATTGCCGGCCTTACCTGCAAACACCCGAGTAAACTCCACACAAAAATCGCCGCTGGGGCAATCGTCGGAGGTGGAAGTCGTCCCGTCGAGTTTGACCGCTGTGTAAGGAAGGGTTATGTATTGCTCGCCCGTCCAACTGCCCCCACCGATTTCTTGTACAACTTTATTGACGATCTGTTCTTTCGTGAGGACGCTACTGCCAAGGTCGATCTCCACAGTATCTAGGAGGATAGTGTGGTCGTCGAGTCCGTTAAAGTCGTCTTTGACGGCCCACAAAGCTTTTGCAGGGGCGGCCCCTCCCCCTCCGCTCAGGGAAATCGTCGTGTTGACGGGTGAATTGCAACTTGTCTGGCCGTGATGAATTTTAAGATCCATACCGTCAAAGAAAGGATAGTCAACGGTCGCTTCTATTTTGTCGCTACCGTTTTTAGACAGGGTAATGATTGCTCCCGCAAAAGTGACGGTAGGCCCTACGGCCGCAACCAAATTAGTTATGGCATCTGAAATGCTCGTTCCGTTTGAACTGTTATAAGTGAGATTGAGGTCTTCCTTGACGACTTGGGTAGAAGTGAGGGTTCCGCCGGAAAGGGTTATCTTGCAAAACATGGCACTCATATCGGAACCCAAGGCCGTGGTTGACGGTGAGGAAGCGGCGGTCAACTGCGCACTTACTCCCGCACTCGTCCCCATTCCGTTGACACCCCCTACAAGGCCCAAACTACCAATAAGTTGTTTTTCGTCGTCTTTACCCCAGCACTTCACGGAATCTGAAGACTCCAAGATCGTACAACTACGGCCCGCACCGGCCGCAATTAAGAAGGCCTTCCTGTCGCTCAAGGGGTTGCCTACAGTACCGCTGAGAAGGCGGTTGACCCCGGCAATGCCGCCGCCTATCTGCCCCTCGCCGTTACCCCCCCAGCACTTGACGGTTTTGTCGTTCAAGAGGGCACAGGTGTGATCGTACCCCGCCACCTGCGTGACGGCCTTGCCTCCGAAATCCGGGACACTCATAGCGATACGAACGGCCGACGACGTGTTGTTCACGGGGCCGTACCCTCCCCAACATTTGAGGTCTCCGTTATTTAAAATAGCGCAGGTGTGAATGAGTCCCGTCGAAACCTCGACGGCCGTTCGTCCGGCACCTAAATTCAAATTACTAGACTGGTTGTAACGGTCGGATCCCCAACACACCAAGCTGCCGTTGTTTAAAATAGCACAGGAATGCTTTCCTCCTGCGGCAATTTTGAGGGCCTTTCCTCCGAGTAAGGGATCGGTGTAACTGCCTCTTATCTTTCTATTATTTACATAATAACCGCTTCTTCCGCCAATCTGAGTGTAATCGTTGGACCCCCAGCACCGCACGGTATCGTTTTGCAAGAGGGCACAGGTATGCTCTCCTCCTGCGGCCACACTCTTTACCATCAAAGAACCCACAGAGGTACTTCCCAGATGGGTAACGGCCGTCGGGGTAGTTTTGTCGTTGCTATCACTCAGGCCAAGCTGGTAGCTTCCGTTGCGCCCCCAGCACATAAGCCGGCCGTATTTTAAATTGCCGTTTTTCAAAATTGCACACCGGTGTCCGTCTCCGGCCGAAATTGCTTGGGCCGTATCAGTCCCCAAGTCTATTTTGAGAGGAATTTTTGAAGGATCGGAAGTGTTGCCTTGGCCTTCTATCGTACCGTTGTCTAAAAGAACGTAACTGCTTTCCGCCCCAAGGGCCAAGGCCACGGGTTTGATGTTGATTTTTCGACAGGTTCTCTTGTCGGGAAAATACCCCGCATTACAGGTAAATGGACAAGCATCGGCAGCATCCGCTGGGCCCCCCTCCCAAGAGGCAACGGCCCCCCGGGCAAGGGAAATAGGACCGCAAGAGAGGGTGTTTGTCCCATCGGCAGTATATTCTCCCAACGAAGGATAATTACACTTCCTAGAAAGGGAATTCTTTAAAAATCCGGAAAGACAGGTAAATGGGCAGGCCGCCTGGAAAGAGACGGGGGCCTGACTTTGGATCCAACGGGAAGCTCCGTTTATGCCTCCTATATTATCGGTACAATCGGCCTCGTTTCCACTATTGTCTGCATACCTTCCGGGAGAGGGAATATCACAACTCCTATCGCCCAGATTGACTATATAACCCTGATTACATGAAAAAGGGCAGGAGTTGGCAGAGTCGGCCGGCCCATTTTCAAATTGTTTATAGTTGGCATCTCTAGGAACCCTACAGACCATCGGATTTTCTCCGTTATTATCGACATATTGTCCTTGAGGCGGATGGTTACACGCCCTTAATGTTTCATCTTTTAGATAACCGCTTCTACAGGAAAAAGAACAAGCTGTCTTTGAGTCGGCCGCTCCCGACACCCACGAAGACGTTGCTCCGATAGCGAGCGCAATGGGGTCGCAAATGCCTTTAAGGAGGCCGTTTGCGTCTACAAAAGACCCTTGAGGAGGAAAATCACAACTCCTATCGGCAGTATTGAGGACATGGCCGGCACTACAAGAAAAGAGGCAAGAATCGGCATCGCTTGTCGGACCGCTTTTCCAAATGCGACTCGCTCCCCGAGCGAGGGTAATAGCAGTACAGGTCTGTTCGACTCCGTTGTTATCTACCCACATCCCCCCCGTGGGAACGGCACAGGTATAACCGTTCTTTTTATAACCGGCCCGACAGGAAAAGGCACAACCTTTTGAGGTTGTGACCGCTCCCGTATTTGCGGTAAAAGTGTTAAAACCGACCCCACCGACGGGGTCACAATCAATCGGCGTTCCGAAAGTATTTGCATATTTTCCCGAAGTGGGAGTGTCGCAACTCCCGCTTCCTTGAAAATTTTTCACAAGGCCGCCCCCGCAGTTTGCCGTTGTTGCAAGAACGGAGGTAGAGGGAACGTCGTAGTCGAAATCGGCCTTGGGAATAACCTCATTCCCGGCCGTACCGGCAAACATCCGGGTGAAGACGACACAAAAATTGCCACTCGGGCAATCGTCGTTATTATCGGTATCGCCATTGAGTTTGGCCGCACTATAGGGTAGAGATGCGAACTGTTTTCCCGGCCAGTTAAAAGAAGAAAGTCCGCCAATGATTTTATCTACGATCTCCTGTATTGCATGGGCGGGAAAAACATCCTTCAAATAAATATCCGTACCGTCGATATTGACCATACCGTCGCCGAACCCTTTAAAGTCGTCTTTGACGATCAAAACTCCTTCGGCCTGATTGGCCCCGCTTCCACCGTTTAACATAAAAGATGTCGTCACCAGGCCACTACAATTACCACTGTTATCGTCGTGGGCGATATTAAGAGTCATACCGTCAAAAACGGCATTATTAACGGATGCTTCGATTTTGTCGTTATTGCTTCGGGATAGGGTTATCTCGGCCCCAACGAAGTGAAGTGTACCGATGGTATTAACGAGATTGTCGATAGCATTTGAAATAGATGTATTGTTTGAACTATTATAAGTTGGGAGATTGGCAAGATTGACATTGTTCACGATATCCCAAGTTCTACCGAGTCCTCCGCCTGAAAGAGAAATCCTGCAGATTTTTCCGCCGGCGTCCGCTTCCAAGGCCGTCGGTGTGGGGGTCGAAGAGACCGTAAGCACGGCCGTCTCTCCGGAACTCGTACCCGTCCCGTCGCTTCCCCCTTCCATTTTCACAGCACCTACGGCCTGCCCGTAAGCATTATCCCCCCAGCACTTAACGGTATTTCCCGTCTCTACGACGGCACAGGCGTGGTTTCTGCCCACGGCAATAAAAAGGGCCTTTTCTCCCCCCAAAGGATTGTACTTGATCCCCCTTAGAACCTTGGAAGACCGATAAGTGTAGATGTTATTGTTTTTGGTATAATCGGGCACACCGCCGCCCAGTTCATTATTATCATTGTTACCCCAACACTTGACAGTTTTATCGTTTAAGATAACACAGGTGTTGTCATGTCCTGCCGAAATGAAAGCGGCCGTTTTATTGTGTCCTAAATCCGGAACTCCTCCCTGTCCGATGTAGATGGGGTTACCGCTGACTCCTGCCCCCCAACAGTAGACAGAATCATCGTTTAAAACGGCACAGGAGTGCAGGTCTGCCAAGGCAAGATGCTTGGCCGTCTTATTATTTCCCAAACTCGGAGTCCCGCCACCTGTTTGGGCCGACGTTGCCAATCCCCAGCATTTGATTGAACCATTGTTTAAGATGGCACAGGTGTGGTAATACCCTGCCGCTATCTGAACGGCCGTCCCTCCGCTTAGAGGATTGTTTGTGGAACCGCTTTCGATTTTTATACCCGGCAAGCTACCCCTTCCTCCGATTTGGCCTTCGACTCCTCTCCCCCAACAGCTCACGGTATCGTCGTTTAAAAGGGCGCAAGTGTGCTCATATCCTAGTCCTAAGGCCTTGGCCGTTTTTGAACCTAAAAACGTCACGGCCGTCGGCACACTCTTGTCGATCATATCGCCCACACCCAGTTGCCCGTAATTGTTTTCTCCCCAACACAGAACCCGTCCGTGGTCAAGACTAGCGTTTTTTAAAATAACACAGGTGTGGTTTTGGCCTGAAAAAACGGCTTGGGCCTTATCGCTGCCTAAATTGACTTTACGGGGAACACCCAAACTCCCCCCCCATCTCTCGACTTTACCATTGTTAAAGAGAGCATAACTTTTATGTTGCTCTAAGGCCAAGGCCGTGACTTTGGGTACCTCCTTCTTGCAAGTTCTCCCGTTTACAACAAAATTTGGTTGACAGGAAAAGGGGCAACTATCGTCATCGGTGGCCGGGCCGGATTCCCAAGAGTTAAAATCGGGAATATTTGTAATGTTGGTACAAGGAAGTTCGTTATTGGCATTATCGACATACTTTCCGAGGTTCGGAACATTACAGGTATAGTTGTCCTGATCTTTGACGTAACCGGCATCACAGGCAAAGTTACAACTCGTTGGGTTTGCCACCGCCCCGGCATTGGCCGTATGCCGACCGTTGATTATCACTTGACAAGGTCTCTCTGTTCTCAAAGGTCCTGAATATTGTCCGAGAGTAGGAATATTACAAGAATAATTCCGCATATCTTTGATATAACCGGCATCACAGGCAAAGTTACAGCCCGTCGCCGTTGTGACGGCCCCTGTATTGAGCGTACGTTGACCGTGCACCACAATGCCACAGTTTTTCACGACCCCCCCCCCGACATATTTCCCAAGGTTCGGAATATTACAGGAATAACTTGACATGTCTTTGACATAACCTAAATCACAAGTAAAGGCACAGCCTTGCGCTGTTGTGACACCTTCTGTATTGCGCAAATGTCGACCCATTCCGGACCCGGCCATATTATCACAACGGTTTTTTTCACCTCTATTATTCGCATACCATCCTGTGGGCGGAATATTACAGGCATAACCGGGTACGTCTTTAACAAAACCGGCATCACATTCAAAGTTGCAATCTTCCGGTCTTCTCACTCCCTTTGTGTTGTCTGGGAAACGCCCACTTCCCGTACCCCCTAGACTTTCACAAGATTTTTCTTTACCGTTTTTATCAGCATACTTGCCGGAATCAGGAATCGCACAAGAAGTTTTCTTGTCCACATAACCGATAGAACATTGAACAACTTTGCAGGCACCATAAGCATTTGTCGACGCATGCCAACGCCGCCTTCCCTTTCCGTTTGCAATTTCCTGGGAACAATTTTTGACGGCGGCAGTACAAAGATGATTCGTCGAGTTTTTCGTGTTGGGTTTATAACTTTTATTACAGCGTTGAACCTCGCACGATCCACATTGGCCGCCTTGACAAAATTTTTGGCCCATGCCGTTTTCAATCGAACAATATTCTGAAGTTACTTCGGGTACGACATTGGGAGTTTCTCCAGGCGTTGCGTCCGGAGTTGCGCCGGGGATGTTTGCGAGAGCTATATTATCACACGTTCGTCCGACGATATTTTTCTTAAAACCCTTTCTACAGACAAAATCACATTCATCGGCGGACATGACTCCTTCCGTATTTTTTATAAAGGACTTAAATCCCTCTCCTTGTATCTCGGTACAACTTTGTTCGATGCCGGTAGTATCGACGTACTTCCCCCGAAAGGGAAGGATGCACAATCCGCTTCCTCTTTCCCTCTTTTTATAACCCGGTTCACAGCTATAACAGTTGTAAGGAGACGAAAGACCGGTTCTGTCAGTGGGAATAGAATTGAAAGGATTCGGACACGTTATTTTTCGTCCTAAAAAAGAGTAAAACCCCGATGGAGTTTCTTCACACTTTGTTCTATCCTTAATATTGTCGTACCCGTCATCACAGGAAGTAATGTAGCAGGTCGATCCTCCCCCTATGCGTATTCCTTCTCCGTTACCAACCTGGCAATATTGAGATGCTTTGTTTCTTTCGTCACAAGTTTTTGTTTGCGTATTTTTTGTATGGGAGCTTTTACAGGAAAAGTTGCAACCCTCGGGAGATGTTCCTCCATGGCCTCTAAATTCCTTAAAACCGTTTCCCATAATAGGAGAACAAGCACTCTCCCTTCCTTCCGCATCGACATATTTTCCTTTAGCAGGAGGAACACAATTGCCTTGTTCATCCTTAATAAAACCGTCATTGCAGATCCAACACTCATGACGGGTGGAAATTCCCGACGTGTCCGTTACAAGAGATGCATTTTGAGGGGGAGTCCCGGGGCATTCCTCTCGAAGTTTACTTTCAGGAGGGGAATAGTATCCTATTAGTGTCTCTAAGCAGATGGCCGAGTCTTCTAAAGTATCAAACCCTCCGTAGCAACCGGAGATTTCACATACATTCCTATAAGACTTCGTTTTTGTATTCCATTTTTTATGTCCGGTTCCGTTAATAATTTCATTTGAACAATCGAGGGTTTGTATGTCTTTAGATGTGGTGCTTTTCTTTCCTCCGCTACTATTATCTCCACAAGATACCAGTAAAATAAGACAAATATAAACAACAGAGATGCCAAAACGTCCGTTCATGATAGATACCTCCCTATACTAAATTTACTTTCCAATATTGAACTACCCCTCCCTAAAGGGAGGAGATTCTTACTTCACCGACAATCGCCTAAAACAAGTGTTTTTGGTCTTACATCGTTTCCACGAACTTCACATCCCATAGTCTCTTACGGGAGGTTGGTGCTTAATTCTCACACCTACAAGTAGATTTAATACTATTGTCCACAAAGTGTCAATAAAATTTCAAAAGTTCCCGGCGTTTTTCCGGCCGTTTTTGGTTCAACGCACTTAATCTGTACTAATTAGCTTCGTAAATCCTCCCTTTTAAAAGCATTTCCCGCGAATCCAAAACAAACCATTCCACTGCACTTTTGAACAACTCCCACAGCGTTCTGTTGCTTCCCTTCGCCCTACCCACTAAGGCCTTTCTAAACAATGGACATGCAATCTCCTGTGCTTGGTCTATTAAAAATGCCGGCATTGCCAACATTCCAAATATCGTACATAAATTTTTTTTACCGTTTTAATTCTTTGCCCGATCACTCGTTCGGTAGAAAACTCTTTGAGAGCATTGCTACGTTGCAGTTCAGAAAAAAATTTTCTAAAAGGACTCCTTATACTCTTCAAAGAAATGGGGAAGTTTTATCGAAAAAAGATTTCGTAAACTCTCTCCAATGAAAACACCGCCAGACCCGACATCAAGGCATCTCCAAGAGATTTTCTATGGCCTCTTATCTGACAAAAACAGTCTCGTACAAGCGAATAAAGATAATCCGGATGAAGATTTTTTCTGTTCATACCGGAGAGTCCGGAACTCTCCGGTACCATTAATGAACCATTTTAATCGGTAATATAAAAATCTTTTGCGTTTTCGGTGTTCAAAATTTATTATAAAGGAGGACTATTATTTTTTAACCACATTTAAAAGCAAGGAGAGCTTTATGAAACCTTTTAAAAATATTCTCATGCTACCCCACCCCTTCCCGACTATTTGGATCGGTCACATGAAGCTCTGCCTTTATCACACGTTTCTCTCTCTTCTCTTACTGTCGGGCTGTGGTGGGAGCAGTGGTGGTGGCGGCGATTCGACCTCTTCGAGTAAAAAAGCTAAAGCTGCTAAAGTGTGTACGACTCCTATTCCCAACGGGAAGGGAGAACTTCCTTGGAATACCAAAACCAAAAAATATAGCACAACATGCAAAGTCGTCTCTTGTAATGCGGGATATGATAATGTTGCAAATCCAGCACAATGTGGAAAAACTCAGGCAGGGTACTACTCTCTCGCAAAGGACAAGACTAGGAAAAAATGCCTGACAACGTTTCCCCCTCATTCTCTTAGGAACACCGCCACGGGGACTAAATCGGAAACCGACTGCTGGAACTGTAAGGCGGGGTCTTTAAAGAATACAAGCAACAAAAAATGTACGCTTCCCGGTAAGGGGAAGTACTACGACGCCCAAGGAAATCTACAGAGTTGCAATGATGTCGGCGAGACTCCGTCGGGAGGGTTTTCTCACTGGGAAAACAACACTGCTCCCGTGGCAAGTAACGATAAGTGTGAGTTTTCCTGTAACAGTGGATTTACAAAGAGCGAATCTCTTTTTTCCTGTAACAAGTCCCGCTCTTGTCCCGTTAATCCCGTTAATCCCGTCCCCAACGGAGGGGGACTCAACCTCTGGGATACAAACACAGACGATTTTAGCACGACTTGTACCGTGGAGACTTGCGATGCAGGATATGATAATGATGTAGACACTGCCCAATGCCAACAAACCGCATCGGGGTTCTATTCTCCTGCAAACGACAAAGCTCGGACAGCTTGTCCGACTCCTCCCCATTCTTCTGCTACGACAACAACGGAACTTTCCTCTGCGGACGGCTGTTACACCTGCGACGGCGGTTATTTAAAAAACACGGCAAGTAGTACTTGTGACGTTCCTTCAAAAGGAACATATGTCAATGCGAGTGGTACCGAGGTATCATGCAATCCTATTACTACGCTTCAAGGAGGGGCGACCGCCACTTGGATACGGGGTGCCGCCGCAACGGCAGACGCTTGCCCCTTTTCCTGTAGTCCGGGTTTCGTGAAAACCGGTAGGGCGTGTAATATTCCCGGTCTTGGGAAGTATGCGGATAGTTCAGGCGACGAGCAAAGTTGCAACAACCCCACGGGTGGGTTTAACACCTTTTTGCTAAACACGGGAGCGGTTGATTCTGCTACCGATTGCGGTTTTTCCTGCAATGCCGGATTTGTGAAAAAAACGGTGGGTAGAACGTGCGCTACCCCAGATACGGGAAAGTATGCGGATAGTTCAGGAAACGAGCAAAGTTGCGATAACCCCACAGGTGCCGCAAGCGGGTTTGACGTCTTTTTGCAAAATACCGGAGCAGTTGATTCTGCTGACGGTTGCGATTTTTCCTGTAATGCAGGTTTTGTGAAGGATTCCTCTGCTCGGGAGTGTAACTATCCAACGAAGGGAAAATACGTCAACGCCGGAAATACCGAGTCCCCCTGTACTGCTATTACGACTGAAGGAACGGCAGTCGCTACTTGGATAGTGGGTGCCGCCTCAACGGACACCGCTTGCCCATTTTCCTGTACTGCCGGTTATGTGAAGGATACTTCTGCCGGGGGGTGTAAGTATCCGACACAAGGAACTTACGTGGACTCATTGGGTGCCGAGGTCTCCTGCACGGACATTTCGGGTACTCCGAACTTTGGTGCTTGGGTATCGGGAGCTGCCACCGATGCCGATTCCTGCCCCTTTTCCTGTGCCTCGGGTTATACAATATCGGGAAGAATGTGCAATAAAGCGAGACCCCAAACGCTCGCCCTTGGAAAAGACACCAGTCGCGTCCTTTTTGATAACGGTGAGGTGGAATCATGGGGGAAAGTTAGTGCCTTCCCTTGGAGAAGTCATATCAAGGAGGATTTAGGGGGCCATACGTCCCAAGCTCTTGTGTCGGGGCGCAACCACCAATGCATTATTTTAAAAAACGGAAACTTAAACCACGGGCGTTTAATGTGTTGGGGGCAAAACTCCAACAGACAACTGGGAGTTGGCGATACTAGCCCTAGAAGCACCCCGACAGCTGTTACCGCCGTAGGAAACGATGGAGACGGCAACCCTAACACGGTCAAGTCCGTGGCGGTAGGAAGAGAGCATACCTGTGCTATTTTAAACGACGATACCGTCAAGTGTTGGGGGCGCAATAACAGGGGGCAGAGCGGAGGCGGAACTGCCGGTGCCAACAAAACAAAAAGCGGTACGTCAGGCAGCCCCTTAGGCAGCGGAACCGCTAGTCATATAGCGGCAGGAGAGTTCCACACCTGTGCCATCTTAACAACGGATAACTCCGTTAAGTGCTGGGGGTATAATCACCTCAGGCAAACAGGCGGTGGGACTCCGAGTTTAGGTAGCGGCAAAACCGCCACCAAGATTGCAATTGGTGGCACAAGTTCTTGCGCCACCCTCAACGATGCTAGCGTTGTGTGCTGGGGATACCTCGGCTTCCCCGTCTTAGGCGTGGGCAAAACCGCCACAAAGATTACGTTGGGGGCACAGCACGGTTGTGTTCTCTTAAGCGATAAGACCGTCAAGTGTTGGGGGGTTAATGACAACGGTGAGATAGGAGGCGGTACTTCCGGTCCCGATCGGGTTTTAAGAGGCACGGCGGGCGACCCCTTGGTTGGACAAACCGCTATTCAAATTGCGGCAAGTTACGACCACACTTGCGCTATTATGGAATCGGGCAATTCCGTTAAGTGTTGGGGAAAAAATTTTGATGCCGCCGAGACCGGCTTTTATGGAAAGATCGTAGGAGAAGTTGCGATGACAGGCGGTTCCGACGGAACGGGAACGAGTACGGGAGAAACGGCAACGCTTACGGCAGTTTCTACACCAACGGCGACGGCACTGGAAGCAGATGCAGGCGGGAAGATTTGTGCTCTAGCATTTACCGGCCGAACCCTTGGCGGTTCTTGGATTCTTAAGGAGTATTCGACACCGCTAACGTACAATACTGGAGGCAGCACAATGATTACCAATGTTATAGATAGTCTGATTGCAAAGATCGGTTCCCCCGTGAACATGGCGGGAACCAATGTGACGTTAGCTAAAAAAGGCAATGACAAAATAGAGGCAACCGTTAACTCCGCCGTCTTTAACGGATTGAATTTAACTATCTACCACGACGATGACGGCGGAAACTGCACAAGAACTCGCGTAGAGATCAATATCCCCCTCACTGGAGGAAGCGGCGCTGCCGGAGCAGAAGGACTATGGGTTATCTCGGAGGACTATACGGGAACCGGAGATAAAACCGTCAACCTCGATAGCGTACACACCGGCCTTGGAAATTCCAATCTTACAAAAGAGGAGATTGCCGATAAGATCGTAGCGAAAGTTAACGACGACGCAAGTTGGGCGGGTAAGCAGAACGTGGATTTACCTTATACGGCGACAAAACTCGACGGTTCAACCGATCCTAATGACGACTGCCCCGACTCCGCCTTTTGTGTTGTTTTCGATCGTGTGTTCAAAGGGACGGAAGGAAATTACGGTATTCCCTTTGGAGATTCCGACTACTCACACTTGCCATAACTTCCCCTTTTAAGAATTTTTAAAAGCATTTTTGAGATTTTCAATTTCTTTTTTTGAAAGACCTGTAAACTCGCAAATATCTTTGAAATCAAGACCTTTAGCGAGCATCTTCAAGGCCGTTTCCTTCACCCCTTCTTCTCGCCCTTTCTCCAGTCCCTTCTCCAACCCCTCCATGCGAACCGTCTCTTCTCTGCTGGCCCTATCCATTCTCTCTCGCTCTTGGACTCTAAGCAATTCTCTTAATCCTTCATTTTGTGAAATATCCCATAAACGCTTTACGGCCTCTGCCATAACTTCTCCCTTCTCTTGTAGTTTTTTATATTCTACCCCGATCCATCTTGCCAGAATTTTTCAGGAGATAAGACCAGGCCTCACGTTGCCCGTGTACATCCTTAACTTTTTTTCTCTTAAATTTAGTCAGTTCAACAATCACAAAACACATTCCCCGAGTCAGTATCAAATCAGGTTTAGTTGTTCGCCTAATATTGCAAACGTGGTAATACTCATCTTCAAGGGACTCAAATTCTTTCAGGTTTGCCGTCATGAAGACTAATGAGTAAACCGGTGCCAGAAATTTATAAGTTTCTCCCGATCTTAACTGTTCCGAATAAAGTCTACTTGAATATGCTAAAAGGCGATCGGCAAAATGAGTTTCGGGCGTAGTCTGGATTTCAACATGGGCGACCTCAGATTTATCATTTGCTTTGGCATCACTTCTCTTAAAGTCAACTCTCAAATCAAGGATAAACTTCTTCCTCCCTCTAAACGAAACCTCCCATTGCTTAGGATGGATAACTGTGGAGATGCTATAGTCATAACAAACGAAAAACATGGTGTCTTGCCTGTTCTGTCAAATAAGTGATTTTCAAGATCATCGCCCATCAGCAGTTTTCTAAAAAACAGAGACTTTTAAGACGACCGCTAAGGTGAGGGAGTTATAATTTTTACATTGATATTTTTCGAGTTTCAAATGAAGCAAATGTTTGACCAATTCTATCGAGGGCCACGGTTGCCAAAAGGGATAGTAGGGCCGCAGGGATGGCCCCTTCAAGAATAGTTGCTGTGTCATTTAAGGCCAATCCTCTCATGATAGGTACTCCATGGCCTCCGGCACCGATAAGGGCCGACAAGGTTGCCGTTCCAATGCCAATAATTATTGAAGTTTTTATACCTGCAAAGATGCTTCGTGAGGCCATGGGAATTCTCGTGTATAAAAGAGATTCCCATTTCGAAAGACCTAACGCAAGAGAAATTTCATGGTATTTTTTATCAATAGACGTAAGTCCGGTAAACGTGTTGATGACAATAGGTAATAATCCATAAAGACTTAAGGCCACTAAGGCGGACATTTCTCCTATGCCGAAAAAAGGAATTAAAAAACACAAAAGGGCCAAAGAGGGAATCGCTTGGACAACACCTGTAAGGTTGAGGATAACACGGCCGAGAAATTGATTCTCCGAGGCCAAAATCCCTAAGGGAAAACCAAGCCCGAAAGAAATAAGAAACGCCATTAAGACGAGAAGAATGTGTTCCTTAAGCCTTTGAGATACTCTTGAAGATAGAGAACTTTCTTGAAAGATATCTGAAGAAGATTGAAAAAACTCAAAGACAGTGGTCTCGTAGGAAACCTTTTCTATATCGACTTTAGAGTTAAGTTCTATCATTTTAGATGTTGAGATTGTACCTTCAAGCTCTTTGATGTAAGTCCATGCTTTGGGGAAATCTTTTTGAAACCCTTTCCTTACGAGGGCCACAGGAAGATACTCGGGAAAAAAACGGCGGTCATCTTCAAGAACCCTTAGTCCCAAAGACTGAATTTTTGCATCTGTAGAATAGATGTCCGTAAGATCAATTTGCTTGGACTCTAAGGCCTCATAGGCCAAGGCATGCTCAATACTTTTTATGTTTTCAAACGCTAGTCCATAGAAACGCTGAAGACCTTTATATCCATCGGACCTATTATAAAATTCATGACTAAAGGCCACATTGAGATTGGGATAGTTTTTTAAATCAGATATAGTAGAAATCTTTAGCTCTTTTGCTTGTTCTTGGGCCATGCCTAATGCGTAGGTATTATTCGGCCCAATACTCTTTGTCATATCAAGGCCTATTTTAGAGAGTCCTTTGTAAAGAGTATCATGATCGTTTCCCGTGTACGGTATCTTCAAAAGTGATCTTGCAATAGTTCCCGTATATTCGGGATAGACATCGATCATTTCGGACATAAGGGCCTGGAAGAGAATTCCTGTGCCTCCCATACCAAAACGTCTTTCTACGGAAATCCCTTTATGTTCTAGTTTTTGAGCAATAAGTTCGGCCAAAATGTAACTTTCCGTAAAGGCCTTAGAGCCGATAACAATTTTTCTTTTTGATTGAGAAGAAAAGACAGAAAAAGCAAAAAAAGAAAGTATTATGTATATTAAATTCTTTTTAGATGGCATTGTTTCACCTTTTTTAGCTTAAAAATCTTGTGTTTGTGTGGCCTTCTGTTGTGCTTGAATGAAGTCTACGACAAATTTATTGGCAGGTTTATCAATAAGTTTTTTAAATGAACCTGTTTGAATGATTTTACCTTTAAAAATAAGAATGACATTGTCACTAAGATAAGATGCTTCAAAAATATCGTGTGTAACAAAAACAACCGTCTTTTTTAGGGCCGAAAAAATGTTATGGAGTTCCTCCTTAAGAGTGTTTCTTCTAATGGGGTCTAGTGATGTTAGAGGTTCATCCATAAGGAGAATATCGGGATTACAATGCAATGCTCGCATTAGGGCGACCCGCTGTTTTTCTCCGCCGCTAAGATCGACAGGGTAAAGATCAAGAGTTGCATCTTCGACGTGAACAAGTTCTCTAAGTTGATTTAATCTCTCCTGAGATTTCCCTGAATCTATTTTCCTTAGTTTGGAGGCAAGCAGGATATTTTCTCTGGCCGTAAGATGGGGAAAAAGTCCTCCGTCTTGAATACTATGGCCGATTTTTTTTGCCATTTGTCGTTGATTTTTCTTGTGGAGATGCTCATTATTTAGAAATACTCGGCCCTTTGTCGGAATGTGGATTCCCAGCATAACTTTGAGAAGAGTTGATTTGCCGTGTCCACTCGGCCCTAGGAGAACATGGGTTTTTTCGGCCTCAAGATTGAGGGAAATGTCTCGAAGAATCTTGTGTTCGTTAAAGGACAAAGAGACATGTTCTAACCTGATCATTGAGGAGAACTGTAAATATATTTACTTCAGATTGTCAAGAATTCTAGAATTTAGGAAAACAGTTGAGGCAAATTCTCAGGTAACACAAATTGCCGTACACAGTCGTAAAAAAAATCTTCATTTCTTATTCCTTTTTCTATAGAATAGATTTCCTTACCCAAATGTTTATTGAAATTCGATATCCTTTTGCTAGGGTAATTAAAGTTGAGGAATGCTGACATTGGATCCTATTATCTCTCCTAACGAAGATAGATTTGTTCTCTTTCCGCTAAAGTATCACTCTGTTTGGGAAATGTATAAAAAGCATGTGGCCGTTTTTTGGACGGCAGAAGAAATTGATTTAACTCCCGATCTTGTGGATTGGGAAACCTTAACTCCTCAAGAGAAACATTTTATCTCTCACGTCCTCGCATTCTTTGCTGCAAGTGATGGAATCGTCAATGAAAATTTGGTTCTTCGCTTCTATAACGATGTGCAAATTCCCGAGGCAAGATGTTTCTACGGATTTCAGATTGCTATGGAAAATATCCACAATGAAACTTACGGCCTTCTTATAGATACCTATATTAGAGATAAGAAAGAAAAAGATCGACTTTTTAAGGCCGCACAACTCCTACCTCCGGTAAGAAGGAAAGCAAATTGGGCCGTAAAATGGATTGGGTCACAAGCGAATTTTGCCCAACGTCTTATTGCTTTTACTGCAGTGGAAGGTATCTTTTTTTCCGGTTCTTTTTGTGCAATTTTTTGGCTTAAAAAGAGAGGATTGATGCCCGGTCTTTGCACGTCAAATGAATTTATTAGTCGCGATGAGGGACTCCACTGTGAATTTGCTTGTCTTATTCACTCTTTACTTCAACAAGAAAATCAGGCCCCAAAAAGCGATATTACGGCGATTATTACTGAGGCCGTGGAGATCGAAAAAGAATTTATTATTAACGCTTTGCCCATCTCTCTTATTGGAATGAATGCTAAGCTTATGAGTCAATATATTGAATTTGTGGCCGATCACTGGCTGGAACAACTCGGGTGTCCCAAGCATTACGGCACTGAAAATCCTTTTGACTGGATGGAGCTTATCTCCCTAGAGGGCAAGACAAACTTTTTTGAAAAACGTGTTTCCGAGTATCAAAGACCGGGCATTATAGACAAAGGCCCTAAAAGACAAAGTTTTACCCTTGATGCAGATTTTTAGTGGAACAATTAGTCGACAAGAAAGATTCTATTTGCCGATTGGCCTTGACAAGATCATCCGTTTTTAAAACAATAGAAGTCATTGTAGTTAATGGTTAATAAAGAAAACCTTGTAGGATCGATTTAGATGTACGTCATCACCAGAAGCGGCGAAAGAGAACCGGTTAAATTCGATAAAATCACCAACAGAATTCAGCTTCTTGCGGGCACTCTATCTAAAGGGGTTGATCCCAGTATAATAACAAAAAAGGCCATAGAGGGAGTTTACGACGGTATTTCCACCCGTGAACTCGATCAACTTACGGCCGAAACAGCGGCCTATCTATCGACAAAACACCCCGACTACAGTATTTTGGCCGGAAGGATTGCCGTTTCCAATCTTCACAAGGAAACCAAAGGGTGTTTTTCCGAAAACATCAAAATGATGTACAATTATGTGAACCTAAAAACTCAAGAGCATTCTCCTCTCGTATCTAAAGAACTCTACGAGACGGTGATGAGACACGCTGAAAAACTTGATAAGTCCATTGTGGACAAAAGAGATTTTGACTATGATTTTTTTGGTTTTAAAACTTTAGAGAGGTCCTATCTTTTAAAACTAGATGGGAAAATTGTAGAAAGGCCTGGGCAAATGCTTCTCAGAGTTTCCCTGGGCATTTATTTACATGACATTGATGCGGCCATTGAAACTTATTATCTTATGAGTAAAAAATTCTTTACACACGCTTCACCGACGCTTTTTAATGCCGGAACAAACAAACCTCAGCTTTCCAGTTGTTTTCTTCTCACAATGCAAAGCGATAGCATTGAGGGCATTTACAATACGCTTAAACAAACGGCACTTATCTCTCAGAGCGCAGGAGGTGTCGGACTTTCTATTCACAATGTAAGGGCCAAGGGATCCTTTATCAGAGGAACCAACGGGACGTCTAACGGCATTATTCCCATGCTCAAAGTCTTTAACGATACGGCCCGCTATGTGGATCAAGGTGGAGGAAAAAGAAAAGGGGCCTTTGCCGTTTATTTGGAACCTTGGCATGCCGATATTTTTGACTTTCTCGAAATGAAAAAAAATACGGGTAAAGAGGAGCAGAGAGCGCGAGACCTTTTTTATGCTTTATGGACACCTGATCTCTTTATGAAACGCGTTGAAAATAACGCTACATGGTCTCTTTTTTGTCCCCATGAATGCCCCGGGTTATCGGAAGTTTACGGTGTTGAATTTGAAAAACTCTACCTTCATTATGAAAAAGAAGAGAGGGCCAGAAAAATTATCAAGGCCCAAGACCTTTGGTTTGCTATTCTTGAGGCCCAAATAGAATCAGGTTCTCCTTATATGCTCTATAAGGATTCTATCAACGAAAAATCCAACCAGAAAAATTTAGGAACGATAAAATCTTCAAATCTTTGCACGGAGATTATGGAATACACCTCTGCAGATGAGGTTGCCGTTTGCAATCTTGCAAGTGTGGCCTTGAACAAATTTGTAGACACAAAGAACGGGCAGTACAACCACAAGTCTCTTTATAAAGTTGTCTACAGGGCCGCATTAAATCTCAATCGCATCATTGATATTAGCTACTACCCTATTCCTGAGGCCGAAAGATCAAATCTGCGCCATCGTCCTATAGGATTAGGAGTTCAGGGGTTGGCCGATACGTTTTTTCTTATGAAGTTTCCTTTTGAATCGGAAGATGCTTTGAAACTTGATGAAGACATTTTTGAAACAATGTATTTTGCCGCCATGACGGCCTCAAAAGATTTGGCCAAAGAACAAGGCCCTTATGAAACCTATAAAGGCTCTCCTGTTTCCCAAGGGTTGTTTCAATTTGATCTTTGGGGGAGGGTTCCCAAAAATGAAAGGTGGAATTGGGGAAAATTAAAAGAAGAAGTAAAAAAATACGGTGTAAGAAACTCGCTTCTTATTGCCCCGATGCCCACGGCATCCACATCTCAAATTTTGGGAAATAACGAATGTTTTGAACCGATTACATCAAATATCTATGTTCGCCGCGTCCTGTCCGGAGAATTTACCGTTGTCAATAAATATCTTGTAAAAGACCTTATAAAATTTGATCTTTGGAATGAGAATCTTAGGAACGAAATTATGGCCCACAACGGTTCTATTCAATCCATTGATTGTATTCCGGCGTTTCTAAAAGAATTGTATAAAACCGTTTGGGAGATAAAACAAAAGTCCGTTATCGATCATGCCCTCGCAAGGGCCCCTTATATTTGTCAAGGGCAATCTCTCAATATTCATCTTCAAGAACCAAATTTTGGTAAGCTTTCCTCCATGCACTTTTACGCTTGGAAGGCCGGACTTAAGACGGGAATGTACTATTTGAGAACCCGAGCACCCGTTAATGCCGTTCAATTTACGGTGAAAAGTAAAAAGAGCATAGTTCAAAAAAAACAAACGAGAGAATACGTTGATGAGAGTGTGTCCTGCTCTCTGGAGAATCCCGATGACTGCTTTATGTGTGGTTCTTAATCACAATGCAAAAAATCTCCCTGTATTTTTCCGGGGGCCTTAAAGAGACGACAAAAGACTTTTACAAAAAAAATCTTTCCTGTTACGGAGAGGTTGTCGTTTCCGATACACCTCCTTCATCTAGAGGATTCCTCATTGAATCCAATGCAAAAATTCTCTTTGATCCTCTTTCTCTTATGAGAGAGAATCAAAATACGAAAATCTCCTCCTACAGGGAGGCGGACGATAGTATCCGTGATGAGGATATTTTTTTTTCAACTCCGGATAAATTTTCCTTACGCTCTCTCTTGTGTTCCCTATCCTGTGATATCATTCATGAAGGCCTTCCAAAAAAATGCCTTTTTCTTGACCGTGACGGTGTCATTATTGAAGATACGGGCCATCCCCACAACCCCGACAAACTTATTTTTATTGATTCTATTGTACCCGTTATCAGATATGCCAACTCAAGAGGTGCTCCCGTCATTGTGATTACCAATCAAAGCGGTATCGGAAGAGGATTTTTTTCGGAGAAATCCTTTTATGCATGTAAAGATTGGATAGAAAAAATATTAAATAAAAGAGAGTGCCACATTGATTACTGGCATTTTTGTCCTTTTCACAAAGAGGCCGACAGCGAGTTTTATAGGAGAGATTCTCCTACAAGAAAGCCAAACCCCGGGATGGTGTTAAAAAATTTTCGCCACTTCCCTATTGATCTCGGTCGATCGGCCCTCATTGGGGATAAGAGTTCCGATAGAATATCTCTTCTAGGAAAAGGAGTCTTTATCATTTCAAAAGAATTTCACAGCATAGGCCCTCAAGATATTCTCAAACATCTGAAGTTGCTCCGGGTCTAGAGATCATTTTTTTACGATTCTTTTGTTTTCTCTCGGGACTTACTTGCCTTCGGTCAGATCCTATTTGCTCTAGAATTATTTTTGTTTTCTCTAAAATTAATTTCATGAGCGAGATCGTGGGATATATTATAATAAATGCGCCGATTGTCGTTAAAATCAATGCTTTGAAGGCGACGACAGGCATATGGGAGTTGATTGGATTCATGATGACCAATTCTATTAATAGGATGTCATTGTAAAGCATAACCCCGGAAAAGGTCTCAATTAATTCAATACTAATGTCTACCAACCCAATTTCTCTAGAGAATATCTTTCGGAGTGTATTTATCGTAAAGATGTCCGGTAAAGATTCCCCGTATGCTCTGATCTCACCCAACGATCTAGGAATACCGACTGTTGCACGAAACCTCTGCTCATTCCACCACGTCAATGTCTCTCCGGCCTCTTTCTTCTCCAGCAGACGGACGATGGAGTCGGGAATATCGGGCAGTATTTGTTTGAAGTCTTCGGTTTCGGTGAGATAATCCCGTATGTGCCTCAATTCATGTCTATTGACAAAATCATTGGTTTTTTGTTTTAGAAAAAATTCCGCTCGGGAATCGGTTGATCCGTAACTATCTATCATTACATATCCTAGTAGTCTGGCCTCCATATGGGGGTCGATAAAGACCGGAATATGGTGGACATTAAGTTCTCTAAAAATCTCCGTGAAGGCCTTTCCGTACAGATGGTTTTGTGGAGGTGAAACAACCCGTACGAACTCTTTTGCACTGTACTCTCTATATTGAACCGATTCGTAACGACCGCTACCACCTGCGGCCTCCAGTGCCGCTTTCGCATTGCGGGCCTCTTGAGAGACGGTGTTATTATCTAACATGATCGTTTTAATTGTAGCGGGTTGATCCCCAGACCAGTAGCGCCCCATTCTCGCCCAGAGTTGAGATTTCAAAACGGCGTTTGTCCGATCGAGGCACTCATTGCCTAGAACGTCGCTCCCCGAGAGAAGGGCCGTGGCCAATAAGAACCGCATCACTTTTATACGCATCATAATGATGCGCATTTTAGCACAAGAAGGTAAGAATAGCAATGTCTTTTTTGAGTACCCTTTATTTATCTCAAGTGTGGCCCTAAAACCTCTTCCTTCAGGGAGAGGATGTGAGGCCACGCCCTTCGGCGAGAATGATTTGTGGCCTGAACAAATAGATTTTTCTTAAGATGGAGTATTTTGTTCTTCGATGTATTGCTTAAGTTTTTCAATAGTTGCACCTCCGGCACTTCCTGCGAAATAGCTTGGACTCCAAAATGCCTTTCCCCAAAGAAAAGGAGAAACTTTTTTCCAATGATATTGCCTCAAATATCTACTTGAAACGCCTTTTAAAGAATTTGCCATTCTTGAGATAGAGTGTTTTGGTGGATATTCGATGAGAAGATGCACATGATCGGATTCTCCGTTAAATTCCACTAAAGTTGCTTCAAAATCGTCCAAAACCTTCTCAAAATAGCTTTGTACAATATCAAGTAATTCTTTTGAGAATACTTTTCGCCGATATTTTGGCACAAAGACCAAATGCACGGTTAAAGCAAAGACACAATGCCTTCCCTTACGAATCCTGTCATTGCTTGTTTGCCTTTTCAAATGAGACCAAGTATAGTTGAGATGATGAAGGTAGTCAAGCGAGCATACAAATACCGATTCTATCCGAATAAGACCCAAAAGAAGATGTTGGCCCAAACCTTTGGTTGTGTTCGTTTTGTCTATAATTGGGGCCTTCAAGATAGGAAGACGGCGTATGAAAAAACCGGTAAAGGTCTCGGTTACAATGAAACGTCCAAAAGACTAAAAGAACTAAAGTTTGAAAAGGAGTGGTTGTCTGATGTTTCAAGTGTGACGCTTCAGCAATCTTTGAGGCATTTAGATAGGGCGTATTCTAACTTTTTTAAGAGATTGGCAAAATATCCACGTTTCAAGAATAGGGCCGGGAAACAATCGGCCAACTACATGAAGAATGGATTCACTTTTCGAGACGGCATTTTAAAGGTTGCGAAATTGGGAGGGATACAACCTGTATGGTCGAGAAAATTTTGCGGTTCCACCGCAGGAACGCCCTCATCGTTAACAATATCCAAAGATTGTGACGGAAGTTACTTTGTTTCGATACTGGTAGAAGAGAAGATGCGCCCCTTGGCGCTTGTAAGAAAAACAATCGGCCTAGATATGGGAATCAAGGATGTAGCAGTTGGTAGCGACGGTTTTCAATCGGGCAATCCGAAGTATACTTACATTCAAGAGAGCAAACTAAGAATGGAACAAAAGTCCCTGTCTCGTAAAAAGAAGGGTTCAAAGAATAGAGAAAAACAGAGAAACCTTGTGGCACGAGTCCACTCAAAGATAAGAAATTCCAGGAAGGACTTCCTCCATAAGTTAAGTACGGATATAGTTCGCAAGAACCAAGTGGTCTATATCGAGGACTTGAACACAAAAGGAATGGTTAGGAATAGAAAACTTTCTAAGTCCATAAGTGACAGTTCTTGGGGAAGTCTTGTAAATTTCCTTGAGTATAAATGTGATTGGTACGGTAGGGAATTGAAAAAAGTTTCCCCAAAATTCACGTCCCAAGATTGCTCACATTGTGGATATAGAAACAAAGAATTGCAATTAAGTATGCGTCGTTGGGATTGTCCAAGTTGTGGGAGTACTCACGACCGAGACATCAATGCGGCAAAGAATGTTTTGGCGGTAGGGACTACCGTGACAGCTTGTGGAGACAGTGTAAGACCAAAGGTACTTGTGCCTAAGGCAGTTGTCGGGGAAGCAAGAATCTCCTCCCTTTAGGCAGGGGTAGTTCAATGATAACAGAGGACAATAACGGCCTGCTCTTTAGCGATACTTGCAAGTTTTCTATCGGATAAAGTTTTTTTCCTGTAGGAGGAGTTATAGGGCACTCCCGAACCGGCCAAAAACCGTCTAACTGCCGAGGATTTGATACCGACATTGACGTTTTTTTCAAGAATACTTTTCGTCTTTTTTGCTACGGCGGCCTTATCGAGCGGAAAGAGGGAGATGCCGATGATGTTTCCTTTTTTATCGTAGATTGGGCCTCCGCTGTTTCCCGGCAGAACGGCCGCAGACATTTGAAACTTTTCCTTAATATTTTTTCGGGAAACATCAATAGAACTTACTATTCCTTCGGTAACTTGAATAGAATCTTTAAGAGGAAAACGGTAGGAATGGCCGGCAACTATAATCTTCTCTCCAAATGCGGCCTCTTTAGAAGAGAGATTGCCTCCCATCGATTTATTTTCTGATGTGAGAACGGCCAAATCAATAGACGGGTCCATTTTGACGATTTTGGCCGTTTTTTGCTCTTTCATACTTTTGCCGATACTTACACTACGACATTGTTTAACGACATGTTGATTTGTGATAATACGGCCTTCGTTTGAAACAAAAACACCGGATCCGGACCCTGCAATTCTTGATTGTTGTAAATCATTCATTCTCTCTATCATTTTACATCCGTTAGTAAATCCGCCGTTACAGGCCTTTTTGTAATATTTTCTGGCATTGGCAATATTTTGTTTTTGTTTCTCTCCGGTTCCAAGATTAAAACATCCAACGGTATGTCCACCGTCACAAGATTTTTCATAGTATTTTTTTGCCAAGTCCTCATTTCCCTGTTGATCTTCTATAACACCTAAATTAGAACATCCTTTCATATTGCCTCTTAGACAGGCCTTTTTGTAGTATTTTTTTGCTAGAGGGCGATTCCCCTGCTTACCTTCTATAACTCCAAGGTTAGAGCATCCTTGCATATTCCCACCGATACAGACTTTTTTATAGTATTTTTTTGCGCTGATTAGATTTCCTTTTCTTTCCGTTTCAACTCCAAGATTAAAACATCCCAAAACATATTTACCTTGACAGGCCTTGCTGTAATACTTTTTGGCCAAGGCCGTATTTTTTTGTTTATCGTTCACAACTCCAAGGTTAAAACATCCTGCCATATACCTACCGTTACAGGCCTTTTGATAATATTTTTTTGAATCGGATATCTTTTTTTGCTTATCCTCCATAACTCCAAGATGAAAGCATCCCGACATATTCCCACCTTTACAGGCCTTGTTATAATATTTTTTGGCATCGGATAGATTTTTTTGATTAATTTCTATAATACCAAGATTAGAACATCCGGGTAAAAATCCTTTATCACAGGATTTTTTATAATATTTTTTGGCCTGATCAGTATGTCCTTGGTTTGTTGTTACAACCCCAAGATTAAAACATCCCGACATATTCTTGCCGTTACAGGCCTTTTTGTAAAATTTTTTGGCATTGGCAATATTGCCTTTTTTATTTTCCATAATGCCCAGATTAGAACATCCGGGCATATACCCGCCATCGCAGGATTTTTTATAATACTTTGTAGCATTGAACTTATTTCCTCGTTTTATCTCTATCATTGCAAGATTAAAACATCCTGGCATATTTCCCGTATTACAGCTCTTTTCATATAATTCTTTGGCCCTAACAATATTTCCTTGTTTATCCTCTATAAGTCCAAGATTAAAACAACCGGGCATAGCTCCACCGACACAGGACTTTCCATAGTGTTTTTTTGCATTAAAAAATTGTCTTTTCTTTTCTTCTGCAACTCCAAGATTGAAACATGCCGGCATATGTCCACCGTCACAGGCCTTTTTATAGTATTTTTTTGCGTTGGTAAATTTTCTTTTCTCTTCCTCTTCGATTCCAAAATTGAAACACGCGGGTATATGCCCACCATCACAGGCCTTTTTGTAATATTTTTTCGCCGAGGCCTTGTTTTTTTGTTGATCTTCTATAAGCCCAAGATAAAAACATGCCGGCATCTTCCCGGTCTTACAATTTCTTCTATAATCTTTTTTTGACGTGGCGATATCTCTTTGTTCTATCTCTATAACTCCGAGATTAAAACATGCAGATTCATCCCCTTCGTCACAGGCCTTTTGAAATAACAACTTTTCATTGGAAATGCTTTCTTTTTCCATATTTTTCATTGAATATTCATTTCGTTTTTCTATTTTTTCATTTTCAAAAACTGCATCAACTCGAGAAATTTTTTTAGAAAAGTTAGATATTTTTTTACTCTCTAGCCGTAATAATTTTAAATTGTGACAGGCCAAAGCATTTCCTCCTTCACAGGACTTTTTATAAAAACCCATGGCATCGGCGGTATTTCCCTTTCTATCTTCCAAAACTCCTTGTTTGAAACATCCCCACAGATTTCCCTCATCACAAGAGGTTTTGTACTTGTTGTCCGAGATAACGTTAAGGGATAATTTCGTGCAAGAATAAAGAAAAAACATTAATGTTATTATTTTCACAATAAAGACTCCTTATTTTATAGGATATCGACTTTTTTTGAAATATCTTTAAAAGATTTTAGAGATGAAGGAATCTCCGAAGTTACTTTTAAATTCTCGCGCCCTTACTCTCCTTTGACTTGAGTCAAAGATTGTGATATAGATAATGGGGGGAAGGAGAAGCTTAATGTTAACAAGATTATTGTTGATCGTATCTTTTACAGTTTTTTCCCTATACCCAATAGAAGCACAGTGGGATTATTCTTTAGGTGCTCGGGAACTACAAATCATTGAACATGACTTGGAAAATCTCTGCCTTCTCGATTTTAATGCAAAACTCGAAGGGAGGGAAGAGATGGAAGCTATAATGAAGGAGATCTTTGAAATCGAAGAGGTCAACTGTACTCGATTGAGAGAGTATCTTGAAAGTAGAATCCAATTGATCACAAGGGGTATTGACGCAGACAACCTCCTCTTCTTCCACAGAACTTACGGAAGAATAATAAGAGACATTGATCTAGCAGAAAGAGCTGAAGAATTTTTTAACAATCAAAAAGATGTATACGCGGTCCATCTAAGTCAAACCCTTTATAAACTCCTGAATTCAACCCATGAAGTCTTCTTTGAATACTTTGCAGGAAGTGGAAAAAAGAAAATACTTCAAATTAATAAACCGACAGTACCGGGAATCATTCAGTTATCAAGAAGCTTCTTTATGGATGCAACTTTTCCCAACTTGCAAAATTTTGGTGCCGTACCCAATAGTATCTTGAGGATTTCTACGCTTATTCACGAATCTCGCCATAATGGAGAATTCACACACGTCTCTTGCAATATCAACCTTTATAGAGACCTAAACATGAACTGTGACGATAACTTCTCTGGGCCTTACGGGTCGAGAGGCCTGTTTCTTCTTTATGCCGCAAGTATATGCAACGACTGTACTAAGGAAGAAGAGGAAAGACTCTTGCTACTTGGAAGAATAGGCGTACGTAGAGTGAACAACTCATCCCCCATAAAAATGAGGGTGCTCCAATTGGCCAAGAGAATGAATGGCGGTTAAGTTGGGTCTTTAAAATAATCTTCCATCAATCTATGACATAGAGGCCCCTCTTTGGTTTCCCCATACTTTTTTACATAGTAATCTTGGTGGTAATCTTCGGCCTTTGTAAAAAAATCGGCCTTTTTTAACTCGGTAACAATCTGGTTCTTCCAAAAATTCAACTGCCCAACAAGCTTTATAACCTTCTCTGCCACGGACTTTTGGGAAGGCGAAAGGTAAAAGATGCTCGAACGATATTGGGGCCCACTATCGGCACCTTGCCTGTTTATTGTAGTAGGGTCATGGAGGCGAAAGAAGTATTTTAAAATATCCTCATAATTAATTTTTTCAGGATTAAAAACAATTTCCACGGCCTCGGCATGCCCCGATGTTCCCGTAGAGACGATTTCATAGGTAGGATTTTTTATACGGCCTCCCGTATAACCACTAGCGGCCTTGTAGACACCTTTTAGTTTTGAAAAAAAATGTTGTACACCCCAAAAGCATCCTCCTGCAACAACGGCCGTTTCTTTTGCTTGAGAAAAAAGAAAACTCCAATTCTTATAACCCTCTTTTTCCAAATCCTCTACGGCAACGAAACGCAGGGCCGCAGAATTGATACAGTAGCGCATTCCCGTTGGAAGAGGGCCGTCATCAAAGACGTGGCCCAAATGACTATCGGCCTTTCGAGATCGCACTTCCTTCCTCTCCGAAAAAGAAATTTTGTGGTCAGCTTTTGTCACAACGTTGCCGGACATAAGGGGTTTTGTAAAACTTGGCCATCCTGTTTTTGAATCGTATTTATCTTGAGAGCTAAAAAGAGGTTCTCCGGAGACGATATCGACATAGATCCCCTCCATTTTATTATCCCAATAGGCGTTGTGAAATGCCTCTTCCGTACCGGCCTCTTGAGTTACCTTGTACTGTAGGGATGTAAGTTGTTTTTTTAACTCTTTATCTTTCATTTATAAAAACATACTATTTTAGCATCGGATATTAAAGGATATTTTTGGCACAAACGCAAGAGTTTTGAACAATCTGCAACGACAAGTCCTTTACGTTTTATGACGGCATTAAAACTTTTGAGCCGGACATGGGCCTGTGAAAGAAGTGCTGTTTGTATCGATTTAGAAGAAAAGGGTTTGAGAACAATATATTGAGTAAAGATGTTTTCCCGAGATATTTTTTTATCGGTAACCTCCTTTAGAGATAAAAGAGATGAAGGCAAGTTAAGTGCCGCTGTCATTGTTCTATCAAGTTTTCTAAACCAATCGAAAGGATTCTTGACGAGAAGAAGTCGATGAAACGCAAGATAGAGATGAACTCCTCCGCTTAAAACGAAGGGGCCTTGCCTTCCATTTTGTAGGGCCTTGGAAACTTTTGCCACTTCTTTCCCCTGTTTACCCCGTCTTTCCGGAGAGAGGGATTTAACGGCCGTTATAATAGCGTCGTTTCTTCCGAGAAAATAATGTTTTCTGTGATCAATCATAACGATACCATCGTAGATTTTTTTAATTAATAGACCGTTATCACTTGGGGATTTTTGAGATTTTGGATGCAACCCGTACTGAAGGGCCAATTGATTGTGTCTTAAAACATAATGCTTTTCAATTTTGGGGTAGGCCTTCTTTAAAGGCCCGACAATCTTTCCTCTGATCCAATTTCGTTCAAATCGGTAATTGTCATCACTGGGATCATCCCGATAGGCAATGCGATTCAAGCGACAAAAAGTGGTTATATGATCCCGGGTGAGGCACATAAACGGCCTTAAGTAACGACCCCGTTTTAGAGGAATACCCAGCATGGACCGAGGAGAAGATGTCTTTATTTGTTGCATAAGAGACCATTCCAGAGAATCGGTGATGTGATGGCCGAGAACGATCCAAGTTTTTTCGTCAATAAATGTTTCAAATTCTTTGAATCGTATTTCTCGGGCCTTCATTTCAAAATTGGATGATTGTTTATCGAGTTTTCTCTCAAAAACTTTAAGATCGATTCCTTCTTTGCGACACAACTTATTCATATCTTTTCGAAGTTCCAACCTCCTCTCTCCCCAAGACAGATAGTCAATGTGTACGGCCGATAGATTGTTTATCCATTTTTTTCGTTTAAAATAGGCCATAACATTGAGTAAGAGAACGGAGTCTCGCCCTCCGGAAAGTGCAACGACGATATCTTCATGGGGGCAGGGTAAGGATTTCATGTCGAGGAGAAAAGTGCGAACATAATGAGACAAATAAGCGAGGTTAAAAATACCCACGAAAATGCTTAGCGGCCTTTTAAGATATTGTTAAGGCCCTCACAATTTTTGAAGGCAACATCAATACTATCTGTGCCATTCTCATCAATTCCAAAGTCTACCCAGGGCATATCATCATTTGTATAAAAATGATCAGGACGACTCTCCTCCCATTCCTCGGAAAGAATATGAAGATCGAGATCAGAGGCCGTATCGGGAAGTGGCCGTTTTTTAGCAACTTGGGAAACATTTTTTTGAGTTAATCCCGATAATCCCCAGTATATAGTTATTAACTCCCCTAGTAATAGGGAGACCGCATCTCTTTTTAAAAGAGCAATAACTTCTTGTTTAAGACCTCGATCTCTTCCCCCCTTAACATTGATATTTTTAAGAGCATCAATAAAGTCTTCGGATTTTTGCGGCCAATGATTAAGCATCAACATCCATCGTCTTTGATGGTTCCTCATAATAGTATGATTTGTGGAGAGACCGAGAACTTTGAAAAAATTAAAACGGGCCTTATCTGAAAGAAGAATATCTATCGTTCTTGGAGGATCGCAAACGGCCTCGGAGAAAAGCAGAAATAAAATGAAAAATCTTACAATAAACACGAACAAAATCCTATCAAATTCCATTTTGGAATGTCAAGGTAAAATTATCCTTGAAAATAGGCCTTCTGTTATCATATGGTTCTTCTATGGATGTAATAAAGCAAAGGAGAAAACCTCCCTGGATCGCAACTCCTCTTCCGAAAGGGGGAGGATATCGGTTCTTAGAGAGAAAACTCAAAGCAAGTGGAATTTATACCGTTTGCCAAGAAGCAAAGTGTCCAAATATCGGAGAATGCTGGTCTCAAAAGACGGCCACCATGATGATTCTCGGTGATACATGTACGCGGGCCTGTCGGTTTTGCCATGTAAAGACGGGAAATCCTGGGGGCGTCGTTAATAAGGATGAAATTATAGGTGCCTCTCGTATGGTAGAAGTCATGGGCCTTCGCTATATCGTTATTACTTCCGTTGATCGCGATGACTTAGAAGATTACGGGGCCTCCCACTTTGCAGCGGTGGTCAGGAATATTGCCGATCATCACCCCAAGACAAAAATTGAAGTTCTCATTCCCGATTTTAATTGTGTCGAACAACATATGCACACATTAGCTCAAAGTTCCCCCTTTGTTATTGCACAAAATTTAGAAACCGTTAAGCGTCTTACCCACCCTGTTCGAGACCGCAGGGCCGGCCATGAAAAAACCCTTAAGGCCTTGAAGTTTTACACTAAACACTACCCTTACATTCCTAGAAAATCCTCTCTGATGGTTGGATTGGGAGAAACGGAAGATGAACTAATAGAAGCGTTTGAAGAGCTTCTCAATGCCGGGGTAACTATCTTAACAATAGGCCAATATCTTAGACCTAGTTCACGCCATCTCAAAATCGACCGTTACTATAGGCCTGAAGAGTTTCACCATCTCAGAGATGTGGCCTTGAATCTTGGTTTTTCCTTCGTGGCCTCAGGGCCTATGGTACGCTCCAGTTATAGGGCCGCAGAGTATTTAGATTTTCTTGAAACCCGTCGTGAATTCGTTTAATTTTCGAGATACGGCCGTTCACATTATCCCCAATTTTCCCTATAGAAAGTTTCTTGCCTTTCAAGAAGAGTTAACGGAGCAAGTCAGAAAGTCCTCTTCTGCAAAACATCTCATTTTATGCGGCCATCCCTGTGTCCTTACCCAAGGCCGAGGAGAGAGGCAAAATCAAGGGCCGAAAATTATTCATCCTCCTGTCGGATGGGAGGTTATTTCCGTCAATCGTGGAGGAGGAGTGACATTTCATGGGCCAAACCAATTAGTCATCTATCTTATTACCAAACTGACGAAAAGTTTTGGATTTAAATCTTATCTTCGTTGGATTCAAAATTTTACGACGGCCCTAGTTTGGGAACATCTTCGTATTGATCTAGAGGCCAAAAAAAATCCTCTAGGGCTTTGGAAGGACGGAAAAAAATATGCGAGTATCGGTGTCGGTATCAACCGTTTTATTACCAATCATGGCCTGGCCTTAAATATAGGGCCTTTACCCCTAGACTTCACGGCCCTTGAATCACTGTCTCCCTGCGGCCTAAGTGCCCTGTCTTACTCCTATCTGGCCTGTTTAAATCGGAAGGCCGAAGTGAAAAAATTTTTCCACTTTCTCGGAAAAACACCAATAATTGCCGAAAACATAAGAAAGTTACAAAAAACAACTTGACTTCCTGAATTCACATCACAAGGGCCTTTGTCCATATAGTTGATATTTCGTGGTGCCTTGACGTCTATGAGGCCTACAATGCTTATACGACGGTTAAGATCGAGCTTGAAAAATATAATCCGGAGTTGTTAAAGAAAACAGAAATCGTTTGCCTTGCAAAAATTGATGCTCTTCCCAAAAGGAGACAAAAAAATTTCAAAACTTTTTTGAAAAAGCACTCATTGAACTACCCCTCACTAAAGTGAGAAGATTCTTGCTTCACCGACAATCGCCTAGAACACAAGTTTCTAGGTCTTACATCGTCTCCACGAGCTTCACATCCCGTAGTCCCTACGGTAGGTCGGTTTTTGTTCCGACAAATCCAATATATTATGATATTCTTCAAAAGACAATATTTTTTTTTCTCGCCGAAGGGCGTGGCCTCACATCCTCTCCCTGAAGGAAGAGGTTTTAGGGCCACACTTGAGATAAAAAAATTCTTCCCATCTCTTGTACGGCCCATGAAAATATTGATCTTCTCAAAGGCCCCATGTTTGAAAGCATTAAGGCCTATTGCATATTATTCCGCCTCCGTTACAATAAGACGATTATCCTCCAATTTATAATTTGTTCTTAAAGATTCTAAGGTAGCTTTCTTACCATTTTTATCGAAATGACGGCCTCTGAAACTTCCAATACTAAAAAAATTTTCATTATTATCTTTTCCTTTTGCATTGTAATCATAATTAAGCATGGGGATCGGATCAGGGTTTAAGAGGTAAAACTCATCGCCAATTCTTCTAAAATAGTAATCATATCCTGTTGTAGAAGCAACAGATACAGTAAATGAATATATTTGATAACGATGGTCACTAAAAAACAGCTTTTGAGCAAAAGGTAAAGGAGTTTCTCTCTCCGGCAATGCTTCAAATAAATCAAAATATTTACCATTTAATCTTATCTCGATAAAGCTTTTGTGAGGTATTTCTTTTTTGTTATTTTCTTTCTCAAACCATTCTATATTAAAAGGTTTCCCTACTTTTGGTTTTAATTTACAGGGGTTTTTACACAACTTTAAGAGAATGTCTTTAAATTCATATGACAATCGTTTTCTCTCATTATTGTCATGAGGTAGATTTGAAACCGGGTCTAGATTATTGATCATAAGGTTTATTTCTTCTTTACTAAAATTGTATTGATTATAATAATGCTGTAACTCAGAAACCATTTCAGATCTTCTAAACTTTTCTAAAAAAGAACCACCGGAAATGCTTCCAAAGACGGTTCCGATCATACCTCCAATGGCAATAGCACCTAAAACGTGAGGAATTCGACCTAAAAAAATAGCTGTTAAAACGCCCCCCATGATAGCACCAAGAAACCCACCCAATATTATATGAAAACCAAAAATTCCGCCTATTAAAGAAAAACGAATGCCATAACCGGCAGCAAAGATACCTCCAAAAACTATTCCAATGTAGGTTCCAATAAGCACACTGTTTTTTGCAGTTTCAAAAAAATATTTACTTCCGATACCTATTCCATGACCAATAAATCCCATAAGTGCTACAGCACCAAAAAGCATAAGACCTATCGCTGCACTAGAAAGAATATTTTCTATTCCTCCTACAAATCTTTTTCCAATCCATGGATAATATGTTTTTCTAAATTCTTTAAAAACTCTGCAGTACTTCTGATTTGTTTCCATTTTACAATAAGAGCTTTCTGTAAATATGTAAATTTCATCAAAATCCAAAACTCTTTCCTCTTCACATTGATAGCTACCGTTATTTCTTTGCTCTTCTATTTGTTCACATTTTTTTAAAAAAACTTTTTCTATGGAAAAATCGACAAACATAGCAAGACAGTTTTTCCCATTATTATAGGGGAGACAATTATATCCATTTTTGTTAAGTACTCCTCTAAAAAGAGATACCGTTTTTTGTTCTTGTTTTAGATTTTTCTGACTTGCCTCTACAAGAGGATAATCCATAAGAAAAAAAGACATCATGGAAATAAAGTGAAAAAGAGGGTTTCTCATTATTTTGCCTGAATTCACATCACAAGCGCATCACTAGACTGAATAATACGGTATATTTGAAAGAATTCAAGGTCTTTTGGCATAATTTTTCTTATAAAGTAGGCGCTATGGGGTTTAACCGTTTTTTTGATTTTTGGTAGAATATATTTTTTCCATTTTGTCTGGTTCGTTTTATTCGTCTCACAGTATTCTTTCTGAACTTTTTTGAACGAGTGGTCAAACTTACGAAGAAATCTCCATACCGCCATTCTAGACAATTTTAGCTTAAATTTTCTCTTACATAAGATTTCTGGCCTACTTGTATTCCTTGAACTACCCCTCACTAAAGTGAGGAGATTCTTGCTTCACCGACAAACGCCTAGAACACGAGTTCCTAGGTCTTACACCGTCTCCACGAGCTTCACATCCCGTAGTCCCTACGGTAGGTCGGTTTTTGTTCCGACAAATCCAATATATTATGATATTCTTCAAAAGACAATATTTTTTTTTCTCGCCGAAGGGCGTGGCCTCACATCCTCTCCCTGAAGAAAGAGGTTTTAGGGCCACACTTGAGATAAAAATAAATAAGCATTTGCGCTGCATTAGGCCTGTTCAAGGAATAATTTTTTTGCTTTAATATTTATGATGAGAAGGATTAGCGGACTTTATGAGAAATTGTTTTCTCATATTTACAAAGGATTTAAAAAGATACCGGATGCTAGAGGCCCAAATAAAAGCATTCCCTTAGAGGATGCGCTCATGAGTATGTTAGGAATCTTCGCTTTAAAATTGCCTTCATTGCTAAAGCTTGAGGAAGTCCGTGCCAATGATGAGTCTGGCGGAAATTTTGCATCACTCTTCGGACTTAAGAAAATCCCTTCAGATACACAAACACGGAAAATTCTTGACGAAATTTCCCCGGAATATTTATATCCTCTCTTCAAATCTCTTTTTCAGTACCTTCAACGGAACAAGAGTCTCACTGATTTTGAGTTTACTCGAAAAAACAAACGACCCTATTATCTTGTAGCAATCGACGGGACACAATATTTTTCATCTAAAGAAATTCATTGCGATTCTTGCATGGTTAAACGTCATAGGAACGGTACGGAAACGTATTACCACCAAATTGTTTCTGCAGTCATAGTTCACCCTTCAAAAAAAGAAGTTATCCCACTTGCGGTTGAAGGTATTATGAAAAGTGACGGTAGCGAGAAGAATGACTGTGAATATTCTGCAACGAAGAGATTAATTAAACGCTTGAGAAAAGATCATCCTCAACTCAACATGATTATCTGCGGAGATGCCTTGTATGCTAGAGGAGACCTTGTTCGGTACCTTCAAGCACACAAGATGTCTTACATTCTTAATGTTAGGCCTAAAGGTCATAAAAAGCTTTTTAACTTTGTCGAAGACCGAGCGTGTCGAGATAAAGATAATCGACTAAAAGAAAATGAAGAACCTGTGATCTCTTACGAACGTAACGAACAAATCGGTGAGAAGGTTAAGAAAGAAGTTTCTCAAAGATTCCGACACAGTAATGATCTTCGATTAGACAATTCTGCATCTTCAGCAGAGTTTACCTGTAATTTTTTGGACTACAAGGAAACGATTCGGTGGCAAGGGAAGCGAGGATTAGAAGTCGTTAAAAAGCATTTTTCTTGGGTGACGGACATCACTTTGATGAATCCCGAACGTTCTCAGATTAAAGGACATTCTATGAATGTTTTTGAAGTTATGAAAGGAGGAAGAGTGCGGTGGCATATTGAGAATAATACTTTTAGAACATTGACTGTTGAGGGATATCATTTTAAACACAATTTTGGGCATGGGAAGAAAAATCTTTCTTATGTAGTTGTTCTCTTAATGATGTTGCAATTTCTTATAGATCAAACGGTTCAGCTCAAAGACATTATTTTTCAAAAGGCCTTGGCCGTTTATAAATATAAGTCCCATCTTTATGATGTTATTCGAACGGCCTACGAGCTTATACCATTGGAAGGTTGGCAACATCTTTTGGAACTTTTGATTAAAAGACGTTCACCTGATACTTCATAGCGTTTTGCTGTTACCGATATCACCATAAAGGGAAGAGTGCTAGAGGCATTAACAAGATAATATTGTCTTTGTACGCCTTAGTATTGCTACTCGACCGTTCCGTTCCCAAAAATACAGAGTAAATTCTCTTCAATTCATCGAAAGTTCGCATATTTGACAAAAAAATTACAAGCAAAGAGTTGATGCCATAGGTTTTAAACAAAGCTGAAAAAAACTGCCCTTAAAACGGGAAAATCTGGCAATAATATAAAATTGCCTTAGGCATCTCATATTCCCGCTAATCCCAAAGTAATTGTAATGTCCTACAAGTTTTGCTCTTAGGATTTTCCACCATTCTCGCAATGGGAGCATGTTTCTGATCTTCTTTAACCAGGTATTAAGCTCTCTTACCGCCTTGGATAGTTTATTCTTCTGAGTCTTATGCCCCATAATAAACTTACCTCTGCGACTTTTTGTACAATAGTGGGTGAATCCTAAAAAGTTAAAGGTTGCTACTCGCTTGCCACCCTTTTCATAGGTCTTCCAAGCATTTCTACCAAACTTAACAATAGAGGTCTTTTCTTGGGAAATATTCAAGTTGAATTTTGAAAATCTCTTTCCCAAGTCCTCTACAAAGTTTTCTGCATCCTTCTTGCTCTCACAGCAGACTACAAAGTCGTCACAGTAACGAATCATTTCTACCTTACCTTTCGACTCTCGTCTGAATCGTCGTTCAAACCAGATATCTAATACATAATGAAGATAAATGTTCGCTAATATCGGAGTAATCACTCCTCCTTGAGGAGTCCCTACTTTGCTTGAGTGAAGGATTCCTTCCTCCCATATGCCTGCTTTCAAGAATCTTCTCACCGGTAGGAGAAAGTTAGGATCGTTGATCCTTTCCTCCAAACATCTCAGTAACCAGTAATGGGATACATTATCGAAAAACTTTTCAATATCTACATCCACTACATAGTTAACCGATGTTCTCATTACCGTCTTATCAAGACGATTCACTGCCTGATGACAGTTCCTTTGTGGTCTAAAACCATAGGAGATGTCAGAAAAATCTTGTTCAAAAATTGACTCCAAAATTTTCTTCATCATTAGTTGAACCAACTTATCTTCTACCGTTGGGATTCCCAGCTTCCGCTTTTCTCTCTTTCCCGGTTTCGGAATGTGAACTCGCTTTACCGGTTGAGGTCGATATCTCTTCGTCTTCATCCGTTCCACGAGGGACTTCAGGTTCTCCTCTAGATTTTCTCCGTAGTCTTCGACCGTTACTCCATCAATGCCAGGTGCCTTACTTCTTTTAAGTTCACCGTAGCACATACAAAGGGACTCCTCGTTAATAAGGTGGGCAAGTGATGTAAACTTAAACCCTTTATCCCTCTTTGCCTTTTCCGCTATCAACTTTAACTTACCAAGCGTCCTCATTCTGTTAACCTCGGTGGGTTACGAGTACCGGTGTTAAAATTGCCATCTAGCTGTCGGGTGCTTCCCCATGTGCGAGTCCTTATCTCGCTCCAAGTACTACCTCCCGATCCGACTTCTGCATCGTCTTTTGTCAGTCCTCGTCCTTTCAGACTTGTTCCGACATACCGCCTTCCTTCTCTGGCAGAACTATGCAGATATCCCAAGTTCACAAATAATCCATCTTGAACCATGCCATCGCTTAAAACCCCGACAAAGTTATCTCTCTCTTGTCGTTGTCGTGAGAAATTATGCTGTCTTCCGCTGCAATGGGAAGCGTCGACCTTTGTCACGATGAAAATTACGGGGCCAAACACGTTCACTTTCGTTACGGCCTGGTGCATTGATTCCCTCGGCCTCATTTATTTTGTCGCCTCCATAAATGCGAGGGTCTCTTCAAGAGTGATGACCTCTCTTTCTCTTGGTTGGATTTTCACCAACCGGATTATTTGCGCTTTACTTGGCGCACCCATTGGCCTTTTCTCCTTTGTGAAATTTGAATTTGTTTTTTTTTGAAAATTTTACCGGAGGATTAAGAAAAGGCCAATATGCGTTGCGTAAAAAATCTACAAATTTTAAGCGAGAACTACGGACTCACAAGAGAATTAGAAGAAGCTCTGTGAAATTCAAACATTAATCGTGACATAACTTCGCTTCTGTTTCCCTGAAATGAACTAGAGCATGGAAGTATTTCGTTATGTTCAGGTAACCCACTTAAAAATATAGCTTGATCGATAAAATTATAATAACCATAAAATATAAATTCATTCCAAAAATTTTTCTTAGGACCAAATTTCATAAAGTTGTATAAGTTTCTTTTAAAAACTCCACGCTTATTAAAAAAATCAATCCAATCTTTTTTATCGTTTAGCAAAACATAAGGGGTAGTAACTATCACAGAATAATCATAAGGGCCCAAAATTGTTGGCATTCGTCTGGCATACCACAATTGGCCAACAGCTCCTTCGTACCCGGAACTAGATATGGCCCAAAACTCCTCTTCTGAAATTAATTCCTTTAATAAAATAAGCTTTTTGTTTTTTTCACATACTTCAAAAATACCCATTTTTGTTTGAGTAATATGTTTTATTATTTTTATTAATTCTGCATCTACAACATCTTTGTGTAAACTTAGAGTATCAAGAATTATACTAGCAAGAGTTTCTTTTTCTATTCCAAGTTGCATATCATAGAGTTCCCATGCAATGTAATAAGACTTACTTATAGGACTCATAGGAGGATAGCTTGGCATATAATCATCTCGATCTTTTAGCATTTTATTTGCTACTTTTCTAAAAGCATTAAGCCCATTAAAAGTTTCAACTATGCCTCCAAGGTAATTTGTAATATCAATATATAGTTTATTAAGAGGGTCAATGGATCCGGATGTTTTTTTATTCTTTGAGGAGTATGTTAAAACTTCTTTTGCAAGAGAAGCTCCTGCTTGAATTGCTTCTATATCAATAATGTTAGAATTCCTCCCCTTTAATAATTCTTTTTTTATTTTTTGTGATATTGACAACATTTAATATAATCCTCCGATTAAATTTAATTCAGTGACTATGGAGTTCCCCAAAAAAACTGGACACTTTTTAAGCTTATTAGATAGAAGATGTTGAAGTAGGTGTCAAGGAAAACTTTTCCATCCCTTCTTTGCTTATGAGGGCCCTCCAATTGGAGTAATGGAATGAACCCGTCCCTACAAAAAATCAAATAGGTATCGAAAGAGATATTTCAAAAAACTCCTAGGATATGAAATCTATGTTCAGTTTGCATTTATTGCTCAGGGAATATTGCAATAACTACAGTTATTCCCGTTTTGACATTTTTGCCTGTAGTGAAGAAATCTTTTTCGAACTGATATTTCGCATGAAACGCACTGCTCCATGGAAAAGTAAATAGAGATTTGCGCTGCTTTAGGCCTGTTCAAAGAATAATTTTTCTGTTCTTATTGTTATTGATGAGGACAATAACGGGACTTCATGAGAAATTGTTTTCCGGTATTTTTAAAGAATTTCAGAAAATACCAGATAAGAGATACAGCAATAAAAGCATTGCTCAAGAAGATGCACTTTTGAATTTGGGCGTAAAGAAGCAGTTTTTCTCGCTTTATGCACAAGGTCACAAAAAATCCTTCCCTCAGGGGAACTAAAGGGCGGCAACCCTTTGAGAATAGCTTAAAACAACCTTTTTTGCCGAATTTCAGGTTTCTTTTGAAAAAAATAGATTTCAGGAGAGGTTCTAACAAAGAAACACCCCCTGAACTTAGCAGTCCAAAAAAAGTTATATTTTTGGCAGAAAATAGTTAAATTTTTAAGATGTATCAAGGAAGGGCGTATGCTTCTCTATAATAAATTCTAGAAACGAATCCCAATCTTTAAAATGAAAAAATTGATAAAAAAACTTCAAATCATGCCAAAAATATTTCTTTCTCTTACAAGATTTAACGGCCGTTTTAAAAATCTTACTCCCTATCTGTCAGGTAGAGAGACCAATTACTCGACCTCCCCCCTCTTCCCACCCATCGTGCGCTATTTATGCAATAGGCGGATGACATGTTCGTTCACTAAGCATATACCTAAAATAACTGGAGAGTCAGGAGTTCTCATAGTTAACAATAAGATAATCGTTACAATTTTACTTTATTCAAATTTGAAAAAAAATTTATTTTCCCTCTGAAAAAAGCTATTTCGCAAGAAAACATCATTTCAACCTTCAAATTTTGTTTTCTCTTAAATGAATTTCTTCAAGTTTGAGTGGAAAATAGAATCTGCGAGAAAAGAGAGGGTCAAGAAATATACCTAGGGGGTTGTCAAATCCCAGGTAACGGTTACCACTTTATTCCCACGCCCCGTTACCACCTAAATATTTTATACCCCGATCCCCTTTGTTTTTTCAACTCCTAAAAGCATTTTTTTTTCCACCTTTTTGTCTTTTTTCCCTTCGGCCCTGTAGCTTCTTCCTGTGAAGATTGTCATTCTAGGTCGGTCAAATATTCGATCTATTGCGGCACTCGCTAGGACAGGATCACTGAATACTTGAGGCCATTCATTAATATCTCTATTGGAAGTTAAGAGAAGGGCCGTGCTGTACTTCCTCTTGTCTAATAAGTCGAAGATTTCTTCAGAAACTTCTCTTCCTAGGCCAATCACTGCCCAGTCATCTAAAATCCATAAATTGCTCGTTAAGACCTTTCTGAAGAGCTTCCCGAGTTCGTTTTTTGCTTTTGCCTTCATGATATTTTCCGATAGAGTTTTTATGTTGCTCCAATAGATGTTCCCTCCCTCCAAAATAACCTTCAACCCTATGGCGGCAGCAAGATGACTTTTTCCTGTTCCCGGTTGCCCTAAAAACAATACTGAATCTTGCTCTTTGATAAAATCCAATGTTGCCAACGACTCAATCTTCTTACGGTCGATAGTCTCATTAAAATTCCAATTAAAATCTTCTAGACTCTTTAACTCTGGAAGATTAGACCTTTTAATCCTTGTTTCTAATTGTCTTTCCCTACGAGCATCTTGTTCCCTTTGTAAAAGATTAATAAAAGGATTGAGAGAGGCCCCTCGAAATTCTCTTAAAACTTCCTCTAATTCTTCTGCCGCCGTTGTTAGTCTCAAGGAACGCAGCAATGTTTGTAATGTCTTTGTACTCATAATTTCTCCTTAGTTGTTAACGGACATACAGGTGTGGCCCCTACTTCTTGATGGTTACACTCGGTATGGCCGTTAAAATATTCTTTTGTCTTTCTGATGAACTTATTTTCACCCATCGGTTTAATATTTTCTTGAACAGGTAGAAGGTTTAAAAACGACAATACAGATCGATAACTTATCTGCTCACATTCATAAGCATTTTTACAGGCATTCTCTACTTGAGATTTTGGATAATCCTTAACTAAATGTAAAATACCCCAGACTTGTCTGGTATCTACAAAACCTCTACCGAAAAGCAAAATCGTCTTTATCATTAATTCCGCATAAGGCCCTATCTCAACGGCCTTTTTAAGATAAAGTGCCTCAGGAGTTGGCGGAATCTCTCGTCCGTCAAAATAACCTGCTTTTAGGGCCTTCTCTTTTACCTTTCTAATACGAATTTTGCTCACATGATGATCCCGAGCGATTCTATTAAAGCTTTTCCCGTTTATGAGCAATTGAACAATTTTGCGATCCATCAAACACCTCTTGTTGAAACGATCCATAATTACCTCCATGGAATAGTTGAACTTAATATTCCATTATGGATGCTTTCTTAGGTGGTAACCTAGGGTGGGAATTTATACCCTAAAACTGGTAACGTTATGCTGGGACGTAACAGGGGGAGGAGGAATGTTTTTTTTACGGTATGTGAAAGGTTTTTTGGCCTGGAGGGCAACCCGGATCAAGTTAGGGAAATATAGGGGTGGGTTTATGGAACGCTTACAGTTAAACAACAGGGGTATGGTCTAAAAAATTAGAAAAATAGATTTCGCAATGCGCTATTCTTGAAAGTTGGATTTAAACTTTTTGACTATAGCGTTGCAGGATGATAGCAAGTAGAACAATAAAACAGCATTAAAAATTTATGACAAGCAAGCAACAAGACAATGTCCACAACAACTTTTTTAAAGAGTTCTTCTCGACAAAACGCTATGGAGTTGAATTTCTAAAACTTGTTCTTCGTCCTTCTCAATTCAACCTTTTTAATTGGGACACTCTCAGATCGGAGATGGAAACATTTTTTACCCCTGAAGGGTCTGAGAAGAGAACAGACCTTATCTTTTCCGTTAATTTCAAAGGCGGACGCAAAGGACAAAAAGCAAAGATTATCTTTCTTATTGAGCATAAGTCCTACAAGGATAATAACCTCTTGTTTCAACTTTTAGAATATCAAGCAGTAATGTATAAAAAGCTACCTGTTCCTATAATCCCCGTTGTTTTCTATCACGGGAAAATAAAGACTTTTCAAAAATCTTTAAAATTCCATGATGCTCTTGAGGGATTTTTACCCTCGGTTAGAAAGGAGTTTGCAAAACACATTCTAAATTTCGAACCGATTTTGCTAAACGTCCATGACCTTGATGTCAAAAAACAATCAAAAACTCAAACATTGGCACCGATTCTTTTTGTTTTACAGAGGATTTGGCATCTCGATGAAAAGACGGTTTCGGAACTTTTTACGATAAGTGGGCCACTGAATTTAGAGGAAAAAAAAGATCAAATGGTCAAGGCCGTGGATTATATTAAAAGATTTGACCCAAAATTTACTTGGAAGAGAATAGAATTAATAGAACAAAAAACCGTTGAAGATAAGGAGGAGAGAATTATGCAGTTATTTAAAAGTACTTTGGATGAGGCCGTAGAAAAAGGAATGCAAAAAGGAATCCAAAAAGGGAGACAAGAAGGGAGACAAGAAGGGAGACAAGAAGGGAGACAAGAAGGGAGACAAGAAGGGAGACAAGAAGGGAGACAAGAAGGGAAACAAGAAGGGAAGCAAGAAGAGAAGAAAAAAGTTGCCTTAAAATTGCTGCAAGGAGGGGTTGATTTTGAAATTATCAAAGAGAGTACGGAACTTTCTGAAGAAGATATAAAAATGATTGAAAAAGAACTCGGTAAGAAAAGATAGCTAAAACTAGATTTTAGGGCCGAGCGATCTCGGCCGAAGTCTGGACTCGTAGTCTGTGTGGATATTTTTTAATTTAACTCACCGTGTCAACAAACGACTGTGAATAATATCGATTATTCACATCTCCTTTCTACGCCATTAAATTGAAAGTTTTTATGACGGGTTTACCCGTTGTTCCACACTCCCGTTTTCGGCAAGGAGATGTTTATGATACGAAGAAACGGTTTGACTCAAGAGCAAGGGCCTTTTATTATAAGTCGCAAATTTTTTTAATGTTCTTTTAATGTGAGTAGTCCCGATCCCCGAAGGGGATTCCATAATTTCCTTCTGTTCCTTTGAACACACGCCAGAAGGCGACACAAAAATCGTTGGCGGGGCAGTCATCGCCGGCATCGCTTGAACCATCGAGTATTGTCGTCGTGTAAGGTAAATCCATGTACTGTTTACCCGCCCAGTTTACGTCGCTAACTTCAGAAACGATCTTACGGGCGATGCCCTCTTTTGTAAGAATTGGGTAAAAAGGTGTTAAACCCACCTGTAGGGGTACTGCAACTTTGCATCGCCCCTGCCCCATCCGCATAATTTCCCGTATCGGGGATATTACACGCCCTCCCGCTTTTCACGAAACCGGCACTACAGGAAAAGAGGCAAACGTCTGCCGTTGCGGCGGCACCCCGTATCCAACTAGCGGTTGCCCCTCCTTCAATCGTAATAGGATTACATGAGGACTCGGTGTAGAATAAAGGTATAATGCCCCATGTCGAGTAAAGGTGAAGTGCGGCCAGTCAAAAAGGACCATTTGGCCTTATGCCCAGAAGACCTCTTTATCAAAAAATATTATGTCCGTTTTACACCTTTTTCAACCCTTTTTTTCTTATGATTTCGCCTAAAAGATGAACCTTTAATATGAATAACATCAGCAGCGGCCACAAGTCGATCGAGTATAGCTTCAGCAATCACCTTGTCTTCAATCAAGCTTTTCCACCCTCTCGGATCCATTTGAGAGGTGACAATAAGTGAATTTTTTCTATACCGATCTTCAAGTATTTCATACAAAATAGTTGCTTCACGATGGGAGTAATTTCTCAGTCCAAAATCATCGAGGATGAGAATTTTCACCCTGTTTTTCAGTCTGTTCAAATAGGAGAGATAAATCCCTTGGGCATCAGCAAGCTCTATTTCTTTAAAGAGACGGTTCATTGATATGAAGAGAACTTCATATCCGGAAGCACATGCTTCATGTCCTATTGCTTGAGCAAGAAAACTCTTTCCTGTTCCCGTAGCTCCCACAAAGATGAGATGCTCAAAGGTGTCAATAAAATATAAGGATTTAAAATGTTTGATCATAGATTTTGTAATTCCCCTGTTGTTTTCAGTGCTAAACTCCTCTAACTTGAGAGTCCAAAGTTCTCCATTTAATAAAGTGTTTCAGTAAGGTATAGTGCCGTCCGGAGACAAGTGCCTTATCCCTATTATAGAATCTCTTTATTTCACCACAAAAAAGGAGATTTCTATGTGGGCAAATTGGATGGCAATCGTTTTCAAACTCCGTCCGGCATTTAAACGAATACGAACATTTCAATGGTTTGTCACGGCACTTGCCGGGATAGCTGTTCGGGAAGATATGGATGGAGGAGTATCAAGTATTATTCGCTCTATCAGTGTAAATCCAAAATTCTATACCAAGATATTGCACTTCTTCCAATCCGGAGCAATAGACTTTAAACTCTTAACACAGCATTGGTGTTCTTTGGTTCTCGACTGTTTTTTATCCAAGCTCTATCTCCTCAACGGTAAAATCGTTTTGCTCGGCGATGGTTTGAAGATTTCCAAAGAGGGTCGGTGTATGCCGTCTGTAAAACTCCTCCGCCAGTCTTCAGAGAGCAATTCCAAACCGGAGTGGATAATGGGACATTCCTTGCAAGAAGTTTCTATTTTGGCCTGTAACGGAAATACGGAAGTGTCGGTTCCTCTCACTTGCCGGATACATGAGGGTATTCGTACGGGTGGCCGTGAAAAAAAAACCTTAATGGATAAATTTTTGACAATGATGATGTCTCTTGGAATTAATTTTCAAAAGTTGGGAGCATATCTTTTGGCCGATAGCTATTATTGCGGAGGGAGATTGGCCCGCAACCTCAAGACAGAGGGTATCGAACTAATCACGAGAGTAAGAAAGAATGCCGTGGCCTATTTTCCGGTAACGGTCTACCAAGGCAGGGGAAGACCTAAACTTTATGGGCCGAAAGTGAAGTTATGGGATTTGTTCTCCAAACTATCTTTAACAATGGAAATATCTGTTTACGGAGAAGAGAAGACCATAGTCAGTTACGGAATTTATGATTTACTGTGGAAGTCATACGGTGGACTTGTGAGATTTTGTCTTGTCAATCACCCTGCCCGTGGAAAGGTAATATTTATGACAACCGATTTAAATTTAACCGCTGAACAAATAGTCGTGTCTTATTCAAAGCGTTTTAAAATAGAATATTCTTTTAAGGAATTGAAACATATTATCGGTGCATTTTCTTATCGTTTCCGGATTAAGGGAATGAGAAAGACGAGAAGGTCTGAAGGAGACCGCTATATTCATCGAGAATCCAAGAGATTAAAAAATAAGATTTCTATCAAAATGTCGGCCTACCATCTCTATATTCAAATCGCTATTATCGCTCAAGGACTTTGTCAATATTTATCTCTCTATCATTCCGACGAAGTCTGGAGATGTCACAGGAGTTGGTTGAGAACCATACGGCCTGGGGTTGCCGCATCTGTTCAGGTTACTCAAAGGGCCTTAAGAAGTATGCTACAGGATTTTCGATGGACTTTGCCTCAGACCAAGTCTTGGCAAAAGTTTGCAAAAAAACTATGGAGTACCGGGCCTCCTAGAGAACAAAGGGCCGCATAGGGGCACTTCTCCCTCTCAAATAGGGACTTTTTAGCAAATGGAGGCACTCCTAGGGGGAGAGTATATCAAATACTCAGAGCGATGAGAACTTTGGACTCTCAAGTCCTCTAAGTAAGTCCTGTTATTGAACTTTGCCCGCTTTCTTAGCATTTCACTTTTTCTGTTGATTCTGTAAAGCTTTTCATCTTCTAGCATAAGAGAAAAAAACTCTTTACAGTCTAAGGAAGACCTTCGTGCCTCTGCTAACCTATGTTCAAGAGATGCTTTCATTCCAAAAAATTTAAGTTCGTTTAAAAGTTCATTACATTCGTTCATTATTCATTCTCCTTGGTAATACGTGTATTGAATTTCACGTTTTGGTGTTTTTGTAAGAATATCCTCTAGAGGGTTTTTATAGTTCTTTGCGAACCTCTTAATGTTGTCGTAGTTCATACAATTAAATTCCAGTGCCATCTTACAGGCATGGTTTATGGCATTCCTCGAAAATTCTTTCTCAAGATTAATAATCCCTTGCCCCTTACGGAGTATTTTCAAGGGATGTTTTGATTCTCCAATAGGCCGTTCAATGACGGCATAAACATCGGGGCCAAGTTGTTGGGACTTAATTCTTATTTGGGAAAGATAATAGTTGGTATCCACATACTTCTTTTCCGGATAATGAGCATTGTTTGTCGAGTAATGATATGTTCCCTTACAAACCACATGGGAAGTGATTAGATCACATTGGAAATAAACATGAATCATCTTTGAATTGAACTTCACATCGATTTCTTTCCCTACATAGTGATAGGGAACAGAATAATAATTCTTATTGTGGTGAAAGTGACAATCGTGATGAACTTTGGCCTTTTTAAAAAAAAAGAGTTCGTAAGGATACGAGGGCAGAGGTTTGAAGTTACAACGCTCTTTTTCCATAAAAAATGATCGGGACTGCCCTCGGCCCTTGACAACTTTCTTGTTTGCCGTAACTAACCATGAATGTAAATCACTATTCAGTGATACAAGGGAACTAAACACCTTCCTCCTAATTCTTGGAAAAAAATCCCGTTGGATTATTCCTACGGCCCTTTCTACGTTAGGTTTGTGCTTGGGACTTACGGGATCTGCAGGATCTACCGTTATGCCATAGTGATTACACATATCTAGATAAGTAGAATTTATTACAGGATCGTACTTGTTGGTTTGCACAACCGCCGTTTTACAATTGTCCGGGATAATGAACTGAGGAACTCCTCCAATATATTGAAACATACGAACATGCGAACCTATGAAATCTTCAAGTCTGAGGTGGACCCCAATTTTCGAACCGGTAGCTAAGCTTCACCGCATGGTGTAATTTCCTCCCTAGAAACCAAGGATTCTCGGTTTGAATTTCCCCCCCTAAAGAATTAAGTTTGGTAAAAAATTATTCGCAACAACACGGAGAATCAAGAGTGTATTTATCAGGGTTAGGTTAAATTTATTAGGATGACTCCCTTCCGATAGAGGTCTTTCCCGTGTTTTCGTTATAAGCTGAATTCAAGTAGCAAGTATTTTAGATTCCTTCAAAAGAATTCCCGATTCTCGTTCCACAAACAAATCAATCACCCTTGCAGATGCCTTTAGTTCTCTCTATGCAGTTTTTTCTCTCAAATTTCCTTCAAGATTTTAAGAGTAATCTTCACACACTTTATGGAGTAAAAAGGATACCTTCGATAACCCGGATGAGGTCAATAGTCGTAAGCGTTCCATAAACCCACCCCTATATTTTCCTAACTTGATCCCGGTTGCCCTCCAGGCCAAAAACCCTTTTCCATAACAAGACGTGTTGTTTTTGAGTCTTTTTAAATTTTGAAAGAGCTAGAGTCTATGTGGTGGAGGGCGGCCCAGTGGGCCGGACGAAACAGAGCACCACGGCCTTGGCCGTGGGTGAATGAACCCGGGGGCGGTATATCCCTACAGGGGAAGTTATAAAATCAGCACATAGCGTTTATCATCTTCAGCATCATATGAATTTTGGTTTGTAAATACCGCCGACGGGACCTGAGTCCCTGGGGAAGGTTTCCGGGACTCAGGTCAGCTTCGACAGAAGCTGTAACGGCAAGTACCCCGGGCCTGCCCCGGGGGGATCTATTAAGAATCCACATCAAAGGGAAGAAGTTTCATATAATCGGTTAAAGACTCTGCCTTTGGAATATCGGTTAAAATTCTTTGCAAGTATTCAAAGGGTTCCTTGTTATTTGCCTTTGCAGTTTCTACCAAGCTGTAGAGTATAGCGGATGCTTTTGCCCCGGAGGGTGTGATACAGAATAACCAGTTCTTTCTACCGATAACAAAAGGTCGGATGCGTCTCTCAATAAAATTGTTACAAATGTGAAGTCGTCCATCCTCAAGATATTTGATTAAATATTTCCACTCTCCCAAAGCGTAGTTGATTGCCTTGCCCATATATCCCTTGGGCGGATGCTTGCCTTCTTGTACGTCAAGCCATTCCTTCATCTTTTCCAAAATAGGTTTCGATTCTTGTTGGCGAATCTCTTTCTTTTCAGAAAACTCTTTGCCCTCAATCTTTCTCTCAATCTCAAAAAGTGGGTTTATAAACCGGAGTCCCTCAAGAGCGGTCTCCTTTGATCCTGCATGGCGATATGCATTGTAGAAATACCTTCGACAATGAGACATACAACCCAAGCGTTCAATTCCATCTTCACCATCTATCCATTTATAACCCGAGTAACCGTCTGTATGTAAATACCCCTTATATCCCTTAAATAATCTCTTGGGGACTTCTGCGCTCCTTGTAGGATCATAATCAAACAGAATAATCGGATGTTTTCCGCTTCTACCCTGTACCCACATATATGACTTTGTCGTCGCCTTCTTCCCTGCTTCCTTTAAAACCTGTACCGTCGTCTCGTCACAGTGTATGTAAGACGAAGAAAGCAACTCCTCTCTCAAAATCTCTACCAATGGGGCCAGCTTTTCTGCAACCTCTATCATCCATCTCGACATCGTTACCCTGCTTATATCTATCCCGTGCCTCATCATCACACTCTCTAAACGATACAGCGGAATCCCATCCACATATTTACCGGTAACTATATGCGCAATAAGTGACGGCGTCGCAAAACCTTTTGGAAAAAGACTTAAAGGTGTCGGGGCACTCCTTACTCCGTCTGAACAGGTCTTGCACACATATTTCTTCTTTATCGTTCTAATCACTTTCATCCTTGCAGGAATAATCTCCAGCTTCTCGGATATATCCTCGCCTATGCATGTCAGTTCCTTCCCATCCTTGCTACACTGCTTTTCCTCTTTGGGAAGATCAATCACAACTTCTTCTCTCGGAAGATACTCCGGAAGCTTCCTCCTCTTCCCCCTCTTCTTCCTCTTATGAGCGGGTATCTCGATTAACTCTTTTTCCTTGCAATCCTCTTCTTCCTTCTTGAGGGCACTATCAGAAAGAAGTTCTGCTTCATTAAAAAGTTCCATTTGAAGACCTTTAGATTTATCTCGTAACCTCTCCGACTTTGGATAAAACTTTAACGATTTAAAATAAGAAACTTGTTCTTGAAGATAGACGTTGTCTTGAAGTAATTTCTTGATCCTTATATCACGATCCTGCAAATCTTTATCCTTTTCCAAAAGGATGGTGTGGTACTTCGATAAAACTAGTTTTAGAGAGGGAATATCAGAGGGAAGATTAGTTGTTTCTGTTTTCATTTATAACTCTTATCTAAAGTTTAAGAGTGAAAATCTTATCAAGTTGTTACAGGAAAAACAATAACTTTTTTTAATGAGAATTAAAAAAAAGTTCCTTATGCGGACGGATTTTTAAAATATCTATTCCATCTAATATCCACTCTAGTTCATGTCGTGGAAGTTCTATCACTTCCTCTTCAAGCTTAAGAGGCCATCTGAAATAATTCTTTTCAAGACGCTTGTACCAAAGAGCAAACCCCGTCTTGTCCCAATAAAGAATCTTTATCTTATTCTTCCTCTTATTCGTAAATACAAAAATACTCTTAGAAAAAATATCAAAATCCGTCTCAGTACTTATAATCCCATAAAGACCGTCTATCGACTTCCTAAAATCTATTGCTCGTTTATAAAGATATATATTTTTGAAACTTATCAGGCCTCTCATTGTAATAGCTCCTTTAAAAATTTTGCTAACCAAATCGGATTTATACTCTTAGCATTACTTGACTTTACACAACTCGATACCGGGTCCACTTTACTAAACCCAACTAATCCTCTTGCTTTGTTGCTTGATGAAATAAACTCATTTGGAACAAGCGAAACTTTTCCTTCTAATGAAGATAATTTCTTTTTCCAGGTGTAAAATGTCTTTGCGGTTAGACCGTGCCGATTACAATAACTCACCCCTGAGAGGCATGAGGATTTTTGGTCTAATATATGCCATTTCCAATAATCAATCTTACTACGGAATATTTTCCTTCTTTTCATTCTTACTCCAATTTCTTCAATTGGAACAAGCATAGCAACTCTGAGGAAACCTACAAGGGGGGGTTTATGGAACGCTTACCAATAGTCGACAAGATCAGTCCACAAAGTTTCTACTTTATTTTCAAGAAATTATTCAATGTCGTTCAGCGAGGAGGACGTCTTAAAGATTTTGAACTTATGAGGATATCAGGGAACCCGTATTACCTTATGCCGACGGATGGTTCGGAATATTATTCCTCTCATAAAATTAAGTGTAAGCATTGCATGGTCAAAAGACATAAAAAAAAGAGAGATAATGGCACAGGATCGGAAGAGGACTCGGATTTTGAGGGTTTGGAAACCTATTATCATCAAATTTTAAGTTCGGTTATAGCGCACCCGGATTGTAAGCAAGTTATTCCTCGCGTTAAAGAGATTGATGAAGAAAATTAGGAATGATCATCCCAAACTTAATTTGATTGTCGCAGGGGATGCCCTGTATGCAGACAGTTCTGTTGTGGAAACTCTTGAGAAGCACCGGATGTCTTATATTTTAAATGTAAAACCACAAGGGCACAAGAAACTGTTTCTTTGGATTGACCTGTCTGAAGCTGAAGGGAAAGTTAAAAGGCATACATTTACGGAGACGATTGGAGAGAAGGTAAAAAAAAGAAAGAACACATGAGTTTAGATATATGAATGGGACTCGTTGTCGTTGGAAAATAGAGAATGAGACATTTAACATGTTAAAGACAGGCGGTTATGAATTAGAGCATAGCTTCGGACACGGAAGGGAAGGATTTTTTGTGACCTTGTGCATAAAGCGAGAAAAACTGCAAGATAATAGGGTTGTTTGTTTTTTCGAGTAAACTCAAAATCAGTGAGACTCTTGTTCCGTTGAAGGTAGTGAAAAAGAGATTTGAAGATGTGTATCTGAAGGGATTTTCTTAAGTCCGAAGAGTGATGCAAAATTTCCGGCAGACTCATCATTTGCTCGAACTTCCTCAAGCTTTAGCAATGATGGAAATTTTAAAGCGAAGATTCCTAACATACTCATGAGCGCATCCTCTATATGAGAAAACAATTTCTCATAAAGTCCGCTAATCCTTCTCATCATAAATATTAAAGCAAAAAAATCATTCCTTGAACAGGCCTAATCCAGCGTGAATCCTTATTTGTTTTTCCATGGAGTGTCGCAGCTCGCGCTTGGTGTCAGTGCGAAAAAGATTTCTTCACTTATAGGCAAAAATGTCAAAACGGGAACCTCTGGTTTTTAGCTGCGGTTTTTAAAAGGTTGACTTTTTTTATCTGTATGTAGTAGAAGGTTAGTAATATTAAAACAATAGTAGGAGGAAGAAATGAAAATTGACAGTTTAACAAAATTATTGACGGGAAAGCACTTACTTTTAAAACTTTTTTTAGCGGTTTTTCTATCGTTACTCTTTGTTTTTCGATTGAAGGCGCAGTATGTACTTCCTAGCGAAGAAAATGAACTTCAACAGCTTATTAAAAACGACAATCCAAACTTAGAGCGGGTTCGTAGCATCATTGATCTAACGCCAAGGATTGTTTTTGCTAGAGATCAATCAGGTAACACTCCTCTTCACGATGCTGCTAACTATGGACACGCCGACGTTACCGTTTTACTTCTTGACCGTGGGGCGGAGGTGAACGGTAAAGCTATCGGCGAAAGGACGCCTCTTCACTATGCTGCTACCTATGGACACGCCGACGTTGCCGCTTTGCTTCTTGACCGTGGGGCGGAGGTGAACGGTAAAGATAACTACGGAAGGACACCTCTTTACTATGCTGCTGACTATGGACACGCCGACGTTGCCGGTTTACTTCTTGACCGTGGGGCGGAGGTGAATGGTAAAACTAACAGAGGATGGACGCCTCTTCACTATGCTGCTTGGACCGGACACGCCGACGTTGTCGCTTTACTTCTTGACCGTGGGGCGGAGGTGAACGGTAAAGCTATCGGCGAAAGGACGCCTCTTCACTATGCTGCTACCTATGGACACGCCGACGTTGCCGCTTTGCTTCTTGACCGTGGGGCGGAGGTGAACGGTAAAGATAACTACGGAAGGACACCTCTTTACTATGCTGCTGACTATGGACACGCCGACGTTGCCGGTTTACTTCTTGACCGTGGGGCGGAGGTAAACGGTAAAACTAACAGAGGATGGACGCCTCTTCACTATGCTGCTTGGACCGGACACGCCGACGTTGTCGCTTTACTTCTTGACCGTGGGGCGGAGGTGAACGGTAAAGCTATCGGCGAAAGGACGCCTCTTCACTATGCTGCTTGGACCGGACACGCCGACGTTGTCGCTTTACTTCTTGACCGTGGGGCGGAGGTGAACGGTAAAGCTATCGGCGAAAGGACGCCTCTTCACTATGCTGCTTGGACCGGACACGCCGACGTTGTCGCTTTACTTCTTGACCGTGGGGCGGAGGTGAACGGTAAAGATAACTACGGAAGGACACCTCTTCAGCTGGCGACAAAGCAAGAGATAAAGAACCTACTTATCGAAGCAGGAGCATAGGATTGTAGCGAGTCTCTCCGGGGTTTTTATATCTTTTAACTGCGTTTTTTAAAAGAAAGATTCATACAGTTATTCCCGTTTTGTCATTTTCCCCTATGCAAAGTAAAAATCTTTTTCGCACTGACTGCAGAGCGCAACAACAAAGGCCCATATTTTATGGGCCGTATTTTGAACTACCCCTCCCTAAAGGAAGGAGATTCTTGCTTCACCGACAATCGCCTAGAACACGAGTTCCTAGGTCTTACACCGTCTCCACGAGCTTCACATCCCGTAGTCCCTACGGTAGGTCGGTTTTTGTTCCGACAAATCCAATATATTATGATATTCTTCAAAAGACAATATTTTTTTTTCTCGCCGAAGGGCGTGGCCTCACATCCTCTCCCTGAAGAAAGAGGTTTTAGGGCCACACTTGAGATAAATTAAGGCGAAAATCCCTGACTCACGAGAGAGGTAGACCTGTACTGTACCCGGAGGATTTACGAAGCTCATTGGTACAGACTAAGTGCGTTGGACCGAAAATGGCTGATTGGCCCTAGTCGCTTCAAGCTTTAATAGAGAAGGATATTTTAAAGCAAACACGCCCAATATACTCATGAGTGCATCTTCTTGAGCGATACTTTTATTACAGCATCTTGTATCAGGTATTTTCTCAAATTCTTTAAAAATATGAGAAAACAATTTCTCATAAAGTCCGCTAATCCTTCTCATCCTAAATATGAAAGCAAAAAAAATTACTCCTTGAACAGGCCCAATGCAATGCAAAGTTTTATTTATTTTTCCATGGAGCAGTGCGGTTCGTGCGGAATGTCAGTGCGAAAAGGACTTCTTCACTTAGAGGCAAAAGGTTCAAAACGGGAATAACTGGCCAAATAGTGATTTTGTACTTGTTAAGATGTCATACTGCCCTGTTTTAACACGATATCATGGAGAATTTTAAAACCATCAAAATCTCCGGAAGCAATATCCGCAAGCATTTTTCTATTGAGCCCTATCTTTTGTTTATTGAGGATTCCCATAAACTTTGAGTAGCTTATCCCAAGAGATCGGCAGGCCCCGTTAATCCGTTGTATCCAAAGTCTTCTCATATCTCTCTTCAAAAGTCTCCTAGAGATATAGGAATAATGGAGAGATCTTTTGAGAGTCTCGGCGGCCTGATAGTACTTTTGCCTCCTTGAAAAGTGGTACCCTTTGACTTCTTTGAGCACTCTGTTTCGTCTTCTCCTGGCCTTAGGGCCTCGTCTTACTCTGGACACAAATTTCTCCCTTCACTTCCTACACGCCCGGAAGGCACCTTTTCATCTGTCTTACATCACTCTTATGAACATAGTCGGTCTTACCGTTTTTCTTTTTAGAATCATGAGGTTTTTTTTCAAGAATATGGCGTAGATTTTGTCTTTTTCTCTTGAGCTTGCCTGTCCCGGTTGATTTAAACCTTTTGGCCACGGCACTTCTCGTTTTCATTTTAGGCATAATGGGCCTCCTCAATTATATTAGAGATAAATTACCGAGAATATTACGGCCGTTTTTTTAATAATAAGAATTTCATTGTTCATTACTCATCCACAAATAACGTATTTTCTCTATTATCCCACTCACCCTCTTCAGAATATACCAAAGCTTCTCCTTAGTGCAAACACTTATGTCATTTTATCATAAGAATCAAAATGAATTCTTTGCAACTCATTATTTGCGGAAACCTCTACAACCATTTTATAGATAGGACGGCCTTTACCGTAGTTATTATCGATAACGGTCAAGAGAATCTCTTCGGCAAAACAAGGTAAGAGTAAAAGGGTAAGAAACAAACACACACAATATTTTTTCATAGCTTTAGTGTTCCTAAATTAGAAATTCAACAAAAAAGGGTTTATTATAAACGAAATTCCAAGTAAAGGCTGCATGCGTTACTTTGCGTATCGTCTTATATAGAGGAGCAATAATGGGATTCTACTATTTGAGATTATTTCTATTTGTCCTATGTACAATTCCTTTAGCCACTCTTGTCAATATAATCATTCTCTTCAACCCCTTTAATCCTGTAATAAAATATTTATCGGAACAGGCCTTCAGTTTTTTGGGGCGAAAAATCTTTGGTATTAAGCTTGAAATCAGAGGATACGAAAAACTCAAAAAAAACACTCCCTGTGTATTGATTTCCAACCACCAACACACTCTCGATACTATTATCATAACGGCCCTAGCTCCCATAAAAAATGTGTTCTTGGCAAAAAGAGAAATCCTCTTTATTCCTTTTTTCGGCCTCCCCTTTTGGCTTATAGGAAATATCCTTATTAACCGAACAAACAGGAAAAATGCCTTGCGGTCTATGAAAAAAATTAACAGGGCCGTTATCACAAAGAGACAATCCGTTTGGATTATGCCGGAGGGAACCCGTTCTTGCGGCAAAGAACTTCTCCTTCCTTTTAAAAAAGGTGCTTTTGTAACGGCCGCAACAACCAATGCCCCCATTGTCTGCATTTGTATAGCTCCTTTCGTGAAACACATAAATTGGAACCGATTGCAAAGCTGTACAATTATCGTCGATATTCTCGACCCTATTGTCGTCGATAAAAACAATATAACAAGCACTAAAGATTTTACTTATCGATTAATGAGGGATAAAATTAAAACTCTTAATAGAGAGATGAGTTCTTGAAAGAGAAGCAATCGGCCGTTATCGCCATAGACGGCCCAAGTGGCAGTGGTAAATCGACTGTCTCTAAGGCCTTGGCCCAAAGATTGAAAATTCTCTATATAGATACCGGGGCCATGTATCGGGCATTGGCCTACGGGGCCTTTCAACAGAAAATTCCCTTTAGCGAGGGAAGAGACTTACTGAGTTTTCTAGACACTATTCCATTTGAGTACAAGTACAAAAACAGTCAATGTGTGATTCTTGTCAATGGAGAAAATGTAACTCAAAAGATTCGGAACCCGAAAGTTTCTCACTTGGCCTCGGTTTTTTCTACTCTCCAAAGCGTAAGAAAATATCTGACCGGCCTTCAGAAAAAGCTTCCGAAAAACAACCCTTGTGTTATGGAGGGAAGAGATGTGGGGAGTGTTATTTTTCCTAAAGCATTCTGCAAATTTTTTCTTACGGCATCCTTAAAGATTCGGGCAAAGAGAAGATTAAAACAATTACAAGAGAATAGAGAGGAACGACATTTCTCCTTAGAAGACATTATGAAAGAAGTTAGGGTGCGGGACGAAAGGGATTCTACCAGAGAACTTACTCCTTTACGGAAGGAAAAAGACGCTGAACTTATTGACACAAGTGATTTGGCGTTTAAAGATGTTGTCAACATCCTATTTTCCAAAGCAAAAAAAAAAGCTAAAAACATTGGTCTTACATTGTGAACGTCCTCATCAACAGAACCGATGCCATCGGTGACACTCTTCTAACAATGCCTATGGCAGCGGCCGTTAAGAAAAAATTCCCCCACTCAAAAATTATTTTCATTGTCTCAAAAAAAGTTGCCCCTCTTCTTTGGCACCACCCTTACATTGACGATTTTTTAATCTTTCCCCAACAATGCGGTTCATTCATAAAAAAAATGGCCTCTTTTAAGGCCGATGTATATTTTCATTGCGGAGGAAGTTTTTTTCCAAGTATTGCGGCCTTGATACTCAAAATTCCCTTTCGAGGAGGGCTTAAATCCCGATGGCCGTCCTTTCTACTTCTCAACAAAGGTGTCCGCCAATCTCGCTCTAAGAGCGGAAAACACGAAAGTGAATATAATTTAGAATTACTCACTCCTTTAGGCATAAAGATTTCTTCGTTAGAGAGAGAATATTATGCCCCCAGCATTGGCCTAACAAAAGAAGAAAAGACTTTGTTTTTGGAGGATTTCAAAAACGAACTCCAAAAAAATGGTTTCTCCTGGGGCCCTCCTATGATTTTCATCCACCCGGGCATAACCGGACACTCTCTAGGATGGCCTGCGGAAAATTATGCCAAGCTTGTAGAAAAGATTGAACATAAACATCCACAAAAATTTCTTTTTATTATTTCCTATACACCACAAGACATGCCCTATCTACCTTCCTTCAACTCAAAAGTATTTTTCTTTAACGGAAGTAAGAAGGGACTGCGCCACTATTTGGCCGCACTCTCGGAAGCATCGCTTATCGTTGCCTCCAGTACGGGAAATACCCACATGGCCAACGTTTTCGGTATTCCCCAAATCGCTTTTTATTCTCCTCTCCCATCCCAATGTTCCCGTCGCTGGGGCCCATTTTATCAAAAAGACAATGTCGCTATCATGCGGCCAAGCTTGACTTACCCTATTGATGAATGTATGTCTTCTATCACTGTAGACAGTGTCTACCAAAAAGTCTTACAACTTTTACAAAGGTTTGTATGAATATTCTTTCAAAAGACCGTTTAAACCACCTTGCCTCACAATTTACTCGGATTGCCCCCATTCTTGTTGTGGGGGATGTGGGGATCGACAAATATACCTTTGGAAATGTTCAAAGAATCTCTCCCGAGGCCCCCGTACCCGTTATAGAAGTTCAAAAAGAGTGGGAAAAACTAGGACTTGCGGCCAATGTTTCCGATAACCTTGCCTCTCTTAAAATTTCCTCGATTCTCTTTGGTGTGATAGGAGAAGATGAGCAAGGAGAAAAACTCATAGGTCTTCTAAAAAATAGAGGGATTAAAAATGCTGTGCTCATTTGTGACAAATCCCGTACTACTACCGTTAAGGAAAGAGTTGTCACTGAGGCCCAACAAATTTGTCGCATAGACTACGAAACACGCAATTTTCTTGGAAAAGATGTTGAACAACGTCTTCTGGAAAAAGTACTGAGTTTTAGGGGCCGCTGTAGTGCTCTTATTCTTGAAGACTACGGCAAGGGAACATTAACCAAATCTCTTTTGCACACATTGATTCGGGAATTTGGGGAACATAATATACCTATTTATATTGATCCGAATAAGGACACACCTCCCCTCTACTACAAAGGGGTTACTCTTTTAAAACCCAATAGACAAGAGGCCTGGGCCATGGCCCAGGCCTTGGGGTATAGGTCTGACAATGGGAATCTTCAAAAAATCAGTGAACTTTTGGCGCACAAACTTTGCGTAAAAAATATCGTTGTGACTTTGGGAAAAGATGGCATGGCCCTTTACGACCGAACTAGAACGCCGGTATTTCAAATGATTCCAACTATGGCCTCAGAAGTTTTTGATGTTTCCGGAGCGGGAGATACTGCTATTGCTCTTTTGACGGCATCTCTTCAAGCAGACTCATCTCTCGAAGAGGCGGCCTGGCTGGCCAATTGCGGCTCGGGTATTGTCGTAGGTAAGCGGGGTACGGCAACTGTTACCGTTTCTGACCTTCAAATAATACACAAAAAATTCCTTAAGGCCTATACTGTGTTTAACCGATAAAGGCTAAAGTAATGAAAATTTTTTTTCTTTTCTATTCTTCCTTGATTCTTTTTTTTTCTTGCTCACGTTCGCAAATTGTAAGAAGTAAAACATCTTCTTTATTTGTCACAAAATCTTATTCCGCTGAGCAAACTTCCAAAAGAACACCGGCCTCGAACTCTACTCTAGAAAACAACTGCCTACAGAGAGAAGTAATGAGTTGCTTTTTCTTGGGGGTCAAGTGGGAAAAGAAAAGACAAACGGCCAAAGCAAAAAATTTTTATAATCTCGCTTGCAACGGTGGATTGACAAAGTCCTGCAATAATCTTGGAAGACTAGAAGAGATAGAAGGCCGACATGATCAGGCCTTGAGGCTCTATACTAAGGCCTGTAGAGATAGAGATATGAGGGGATGTTACAACCTAGGGGTTCTCAAACACAAGGCCGATAAGATAACGGAAGCAATCCCCCTCTACACTCAGGCCTGTAACGGAGGGGATGCCGATGCTTGCGGTAATCTGGGGCTTATCGAGGATGCAAAAGGAAAGAAAGTAGAGGCAAAAAAACTCTTCACTAAGGCCTGCAACACCGGAGGAATGGTGGGGTGTTTTGCCCTTGGAGATATTTCACGTCAAAGAGGTTTGCTCGCTAGAGCATCTCGTTTTTATAAACAGGCCTGCGACAACAATTATGTTATCGCCTGTTCTAGTCTTGGATTTCTAAAAGAACAAAGAAAAAAAGAAAATGAGGCCAGACAACTTTACCAAAAGGCCTGTAGCGCGGGTGAAATAACAGGGTGTTTTAATCTGGCAACCCTTGAGGAAAAAAGGGGCAACATTGTGGCCGCAACAAGACTCTACAAAAAAGGTTGTGACTTCAATGACTTGATGAGTTGTACTAATCTTGCACTTATTGAAGACGCAAAAGGCAACACAACATTGGCCGTCGGTCTTTTGAATAAATCCTGTACTGGCAATAATATTGTTGGATGTCTTAACTTGGGAATTATTCTATATGAGAAAAATGATCGCATCAAAGGAAGAAAAATTCTCAACGATACTTGCAATAAAGGCCTAAATACGGCCTGTCAGTTCTTGATAAAACTTAATAAAGGATAGAATCGCCCTCGGCGTGATGCACGACGCATTCATCAGTTTTCTCTCTGAAAAAGGAGGGAAATTAAAAAGCACCGAAAACTGCTGATAAAAAACTTGTTTCATCATCTTTTTTGTTCTATAGTAACCTTAAAATCTATGATGGATGAGTTTATTTATGAACAAAGGGTCTTTTCAAGCAGAAAAAAAAACAGAAACCAAAAATTTCAGGGTCGTTTCAGAACTGGTATCTTTTTATAGCTTTATCCAAGAAAACAACCTTCGACACGAAGCTTTGATGATTATCAAAGCATTTCTTGGCATAGTGAACAAAAAACCTAAAAAAAAGACTAAAAGAATTCAATAAAGAAGAATTGTCAAACTTTTTTTCTCTTTTGATTTCGCCGGAAAAGTTTGCTAGAATAATAAAAAGTAAAGAGTTTTTATATTAGGATGATTTCTGGAGATCGAAGGAATGATCAGGACAGAGGTCGAAAAGGGCCGATCTTTTTATCAATCAAAATCTTTTCTCAATAAAACGTTCCTCTTTTCGTTGAGGGGTGTCGGTGTTTGCTTTGGAGAGCTTACGGCCTTAGATAATATCCAATTAGATATTAAAAAAGGTGAGATTCTCTTTGTCACAGGCCCTTCCGGGGCCGGAAAAACAACGCTCTTAAAAATTCTTGCAGGACATCTAAGGCCTACGACAGGTTCATTCAAAAATCATGCAACTGGCTTGTTTATTTCTCAAGTCTTTCAAGATCTGCGATTAATCATGGATATGTCTATCAAAGAAAATCTCCTACTTTCTTACGATAAAAAACTTTATTCCAACAAGCAGACTTTTCTCTTTGATCTCCACGAACTCTCTCGGGCCTTAGACTTTGAAGATAAGCTTGACATGAAAATGACCTGCGCCAACGGAGGACTCAAACAAAAAACGGCCGTCGTACGGGCCCTTCTCTCTAGACCGAATGTTTTCATTGCCGATGAACCAACAGGACAACTGGATTTTAAAAGTGCTCAAAATATTTTTGAAGTTTTCAATCTCTATAATATAAAAAGGAATATGACGATTATCTGGGCCTCTCATAATCAAGAATTGGTAAAACGATTTGCAACCAAAGTATTTCATCTTAAAAAAGGGAAATTAATGTACTCGGGACACGCATGTTTTATTTAACTTTATACTTTGGACTATTTAAAAGAGATTTTGTTGTGTCTATACTCCATTTTGGTCTTCTTATGCTTATTGTTTTCAGTGTGATCAAGACCGTTCCCATTCAAAAATTCATCTATTCAATGTTAACCGATTACAAAGGTAATTCACACTTTTATACTATTATGAGCAAAGAGATAAATTCCTCAAAAATCTCTCAAAAAATTTCCGAACTTCCCGGGATAAAACAAGTACTCTTTATGAGTAGCAATGACATATCTCAGCAGACACACAAGTTTTTCTCTAGTGTAGAACTCACGGAATTTAATCATCATACTTTTGATCTCATAGGCCTAAAAATTATTTTTGAAAGAGGCCTAAAGTTGGAATCAATGGAGCTTGTCCGAAATTATTTAAAAAGATTGTTCAAAGCTGAAACTTTTATTGTCGGAGATATTAAAAATATTGAAAGTAATGATAATCATTCTTTTTTAATAACATATGCCGGTGTTTTTCTTACGACCTTATTGTGTTTTTTCTGGTTGATTATCAATCATTTTATGGCAAAAAAAATACAACAAAACGCTTATATTGTCGAACAGTTCCAAAGAAAAACATTTGTGGCCCTTAAGACATACATACTAAGCACGACGACCTTGATGATCATTCCTTTTATTGTTACCTTTGCCTTTATTCAAATACCGCTTTTATCTCTAGCATCAGTATTTTTGGCATTACTCATCGGGGCCGTTAACTATAAAACCGTCAAATGGCAAGAATAAAACTTCTTGACATATTTTTCCTTTTTGTCTTCCATACTCTTGGCATTTTTGCATCCACTCGGGAAGAAATTAAAAAATTACATAAAGATATTTCTACATTGGAATCTCGTTTAGGACGAGTGGGTAAATACTACACGAGTACCCTAGAAATGAGAGAAGCTACTCAATATAAAAGCGAACGACTCAAGGAAGATTTGACCGAAGAGTTGGAGTCTCTCAATGAAAGGAAAAAAAAGATTCAAAAAGCTTTTATGGGACTTCTTATCAACTCTCTTGACAAAGATAAAATGCCGGGAAATCTAGCGGCAAATGACATTATGATAAAATCATTAAAAAAGCAAAAACAAGACACGGAAAAACATCTAAAAGAAATCAAGGCCTTAGAAAAATTACTTGATGAGACAACCGCTCGCTACCGGGAATACCTTCAAACAGAAAAAGACCTAAGCAGTCTTTTATCTGAACTAGAAAATCAAAAATCCTTCCTTCTAAAAAAACAGCATCTCAAAAGAAACCTAGCTTTTCTCTTAAACAGACCATTTGTCCTTCCGTTAAAGAACTATTCTTCTATTGATTACGATAAAAAAGGTATCACCTTGAAATTTAATGAAAAATTACCTTTATACTCAACGGGAAAGGGAAAGGTTGCCTATATTGGTTCTCTATCAACTTACGGCAATGTCCTGATGATCGATCACGGCCAAGACACCCGCAGTATTCTCCTTGGATCATTTAAATCAGAGGTTAAAAAAGGCCAAATACTTAAAAAGTATGAACCCATAGGGATTTCGGACCATCGCCGTTCAGATAGAAAAATTTATTTTGAAGTGAGAAAGAAAAATAAAGTTCAAAATACTATTCTCTTAATAGAAACAGATGTATTGGCCCAAAAAGGCCTTTCTTTACAAGGGCCTAACAATCCTAAAGGAATTTTATGAAAAGATATATACTTCTTACACTCTTTAGTTTGTGTTCTCTCAAATCTTTTGCTGAAGAAAAATCAAGATATGAAAAGCTAGAGCTTTTTAGCAAAGTTCTCCACCTCATTGAATCGCGTTACTATCGTCACACGGATATAGAAAAACTTATGCAAGGGGCGATCAAAGGGATGATAAGCACTCTGGACCCTCATTCAAATTTTTTAAATTCAAAATTTTTTAAAAAAATCACAGAGAATACAAAAGGAGAATTTGGAGGCATTGGCATCGAAGTTTCACTTAAAGCAGGGCAATTGTTTGTTATTGCGGCCATTGAAGATACACCTGCCCATAAGGCCGGCATTCAAAGTGGAGACAGGATTGTTGAAATTAATCATCGCTCTACTGTCGGTATGAATCTCGAAGAGGCCGTTGATATTATGAGAGGAAAGAGTGGAAGCGAAATAACTATTGGCATCATGAGAAAAGGCCTTCAAAAGGTGAAAAACTACACGGTCAAAAGAGAAATTATCCAAATCAAATCTGTTAAAACCGAACTCATAGATGATCATTATTTGTATCTTCGCCTCACTCAATTTCAAAAACGATCGGCAGAATCACTTGTCAAGGCCCTGAAAAAAGCACAAAAAAGAGACCTCAAGGGAATTGTCCTAGACCTTAGAAACAACCCCGGAGGGCTCTTAGATGAAGCGATTAAAGTTGCCTCTATCTTCCTAAATGGTGGAATTGTCGTTTCCATAGAGGAGAGAAATGCCAAAAAAAAAGATATTCGCTACGTTTTAAAAGAGGGCCGTAAATATTTAGAGACTCCTATTATCGTTCTCATCAATAGTTCCTCTGCTTCGGCCTCTGAGATTGTTGCCGGAGCTCTTCAAGACCATAAAAGGGCCGTCATCATGGGAACACGATCTTTTGGGAAAGGTTCCGTCCAAACTATTGCCAAAATAGACGACACTCAAGGGGTTAAACTTACCGTGGCCCAATATAAAACGCCAAACGGCCGCAAGATTCAGGCCGTTGGTATTAAACCCGATATTCTCTCTAGTGAATATGAAGGGCGTTATGATGAAGAAATGGCCCAAGAAATTCACCAAATAAGAGAGACAAGTTTAAAAAACTATTTAACGGCGGTTATTGAAACGAAAGAAGAAGAAAAACAGAGACTTGCAAGAGATATTGCGATGAAAAAACAAAGGGCCAAAAAGCACGAAGAAAAGGAGAGAAAAGACATGAAGACGGACAGTTCTCCGGAGAAACGACATCCAAAAGAAGATTTTCAAATTGTCTTGGCCGTAAAGCATTTAAAATCTTTTGAGTTGGTAAAGAAAATGTTAGAACAATAGGGTGGAGAAAACAACGGTATCTGACCTCGTAACTCAAATAAAAAAGAACCTAGAAATTTCTTTTTCCCACCTCTTCATTGAGGGAGAAGTGAGCAATTTCTCCCGTGCCTATTCCGGGCACTATTATTTTACCCTTTCCGATGCCAAGGCCTCTATCTCTTGTGCTTGTTTTCAAGGCCGTGCGGCAAGGAATCCCCTCATCAAATCTCTTGTCGATGGAGACAAGGTCATCGTCTCAGGCAATATAAGTGTCTATGTTAAACGAGGAACGTTTCAAATTGTCGTTACAAGTCTTGTAAAATCGGGAAAAGGTGACCTCAAAGCAGAATTTGAGAAACGTAAAATGCGTCTGGCCCAAGAAGGCCTTTTTGATTCTTCAAAAAAGATGCCTTTGCCAAAAATCCCCCAAAAGATCGCCGTAATCACGGCCTTAAACGGGGCGGCCTTGCAAGATTTTCTCAATGTTTTTAACAGGCGCTCTCTATTTATGAATATTCTTGTCGTTCCGGCCCTTGTCCAGGGAGATAAGGCCCCGGCAAGTTTGCGACGGGCCCTTGCCGAAACCCTCCAATACTCCCTAAATGTAGAAAATATCGACGCTATTGTTATAACAAGAGGAGGGGGAAGTCTCGAAGATTTATGGGCCTTTAACAATGAAGAACTGGCACGAAATATTTTTCATTGCCCCATTCCCGTCATCAGTGCCGTAGGACACCAAGTAGATGAACATATTAGTGATTTTGTTGCCGATCTCAGATGTGAAACACCTACCGCAGCAGCAGAATACCTCTCTCAATATCAGACGACATTAAAAATGCGAATGCATCACCTGAATTCTTTTCTCAGACACTTTCCCCATGCTCTTTTAGAGAATGTCAAAGAAAGATTTCGTAAAACCCATCCAAGCTTGCAAATTCAATATATCAAAGATGTATTTTTCTCTTACAAACAAACCTTGGAAGAATGCAATCTCCCAAAGAGGATAAACGATCTTCTCAATCTTAGTGAAACTCATTTTCGGCTTGATGATATGGCCCGGAAACTTGAGCAACATATGGGCCGTCTTCTAACTGAAAAAAAGACAAAAGTAGAATCACTGAATATGCTTCTTACAAGTCTCAATCCTTCCGGGATACTCTCTCGTGGCTTCTCCTATGTTACAGATGAAAAAGGACATGTCGTTTCAACAATAAAAACGTTTCACGGACTGAACCGGGAAACAAAACTAAATATTACCTTTTCTGACGGCCGGGGGAAAATACGAAAAGCTTGATGAAATTATTTTTTCTCTTCTTCTTAATTTCTTCCTGCACGACTACGACAATGCGGGAAGCATCAAAATCACCAATCTTCAATGTCGTTCAATCCTCCATAAGGCCCGGAGAAGTCGCAAAGATTAGCTTTCAAAATCTTGAAGAGTTTAGCGACAAAAGACTCTATTGTAAAGATCGCTACATTCATTCTTATGTGGATAAAGATAAAAGAACGGCCTTCGTCTCAGAAACTTATTTCTCACAATTAAATCCTTTTATATGTAAAATAGGGGAAAAAATAGTTGCACGTTTTTCCATTAAAAAAAAAGAATTCCCTAGAGAAAAGCTCAATGTTGCAAAAAAAATGATTTTTCCGTCAAAAAAAGACAAAAAGAGAATCCAAAAAGAACAAAATTTTTTAAATAATATTTACGCATCCTCTACAAGTTATCCCTTTTTTAAAGACCACTTTCAGTTGCCTCTGAATTCTCCTGTAACGAGTATTTACGGAACAAAGAGAATCTTTAATAATAAAAAACGCTCTCAACATCTAGGTACGGATTTTAAGGCCAAAATTGGAGTTAACGTTTATAGTTCAAATGCAGGCAAAGTCGTCGTTGCAAGGAATCTCTACTACACCGGCAATACGGTAACTATAGACCATGGACTTAATATTTTCTCTATTTACGGACACTTGTCCGAAATTTATTTAAAAGAGGGCGAATACGTTCCTCGAGGTATTGTGCTTGGGAAATCAGGGTCCACGGGCCGCGTTACAGGGCCGCACCTTCATTGGGGGGTTAAAGTTAACGGACATTTTATTGAAGGAGTAGGGCTTCTTCCAAAACTAATGAAAGACCCTCATAAGTTTACATTTTGAGGTGTACTCTGACTCATTTGACTTCCAATCCCTAATTGACCCTTAGAGTTTTGTCCCCAACACTTCAAAGTGCCATCATTTAAAACGGCACAAGCATGGTAGAAAGTTGCCTTCATGAACTTTGCCGTTTTTCCTATACCTAAACTTACGAGTTTGGGAAGCTTCTGCATGATTCTAGCTCCGGTACCCAACTGTCCCTTGTCATTTTTTCCCCAACATTTCAGATTATTATTATCGAGAATAGCGCAGGTATAATTAAGCCCCAGCTCGAAAGACTTCACCTTTCCTCCTAAATTTACTATTTGTGGAGTCTTTTGATTTATTCTAGAGTTGTTCCCTACCTCCCCAAAACTGTTACTTCCCCAACAATTCAGAGTATCGTTGCTCAGAATGACACAATTATGACGAGAATAACCGCTCTTTAGAGACTTGACCGTTAATCCCGCACCGAAATTTACTTGAGTAGGAAGCGGTACGAGAGGAGAAAGACTATTAACCCCCACCAATCCATTCGTATTACCCCCCCAACATTTGAGAATGCCACTTTCGAGGATTGCGCAGACATCCGATCCCCATTTTCCAATGCTTACAGATGTTGCCTTTTCCCCTAAAGTTACCGTCTTAGGAGAACGTACCGCAGGACTAACACTACCGATTCCAACTGCTCTATAAAGATTCTTCCCCCAACACTTTAGGACACCGCTATTTTTAAGAATAGAACAAGCAACACTTGATGCTTTAACTACAGAACTTACCAAACCTCCTATAGGCACCGGTGTAGGAATATCTACTTTAGGATTCCAAGGACTATGTCCTAACTCTCCATGACGATTAGTACCCCAGCATTTTAAGGAGTCATCGTCTAAAATGACGCAATAATTATACTCCATATGTCCTCCTGTTACAAAAGACTTTATCCTTCCTCCTGTTATAGGTACCTTGAGAGGTCTTCTAGACCTTATGGTTCCACCAGGCCACAGACCATGTTCATTTTTACCCCAACATGTTAGATCATTATTATCAAGAAGGGCACAGGTATAATGAGTTTCTGCAACTACCAATACTGTTTTTCTCCCTGCAGGCAACTTCACTAATTGTGGAGTCGTTTCAGGAGAGTATGAACTCCCCCCAATTCCTACTTGCCCAAAAGTATTATGTCCCCAGCATTTCAAAATGCCATCTTTTATGGCACAAGTATTATTCATTGCAAGAGAAATCTTAATCGAAGGTCCTTTCTGTAAACAAATTGCATTTCCGTCGATATCAAAGCCTTTGATTCCATCCAAACATTCCGTTGCTCCCAATGAGAAAAATTCATACCGGCATTTTCCGGAGAGCGCAGTCCCACCCAACTCTTCACAGCTTTTATACCGAATCGCATTACTTGCAAGTTTATCATACTCTTTACACTTTCCGGAATCGTATTTTCCAACAAGTGTTCCCCCATGTTTTGTAGCACAAACTTCATCTTCAAAAACCTTCGCCAATCGTCCTCCTAAGGATAGTGTTCTTGAAATATTACCGGAACTCTCGTAGACAATATTGACGGAAGTCTTTCTCTTAATAATTCTATTGAAACCTCCAGTATTTAAATGAAAACTTATCTCAACAACAACAAATCCATGCTCTTCTTTTTGGGATAAATCACTAGAATCTTCAACCCCTTGAAACTTTCTCTTGTAAAAAAGTTTAATCTCCGAAATATAGAGTTTGTTTTTAATTAAATGATCATTTGACGATATTGCCTGTTTTATATTCTTGTCATTGATCTTTCCTTTCATATTACTAACGGCCACTGTAAGAATCTTATTACTCGGTCCTATGGTAATCTGAGAAATAGGGTGTCCCGATGGATTAGAGAGTTGAGATCTTGTAAAAGAATTGAGAAATGTGTTTGATTTTTCATAGTCGACAAGATGACTTTGAACCGTATTTACAGTGAGATTGATAATATCATAGTATTTTGCCAAGGATTTATTCCTATACTTTTCTGTTTGAATATTCAAAAAGGCCATGGAAACGATACCAAGAATGGCCCCTATGGCAACGGACTCGGCAAGAGAGAAACCCTTATTATTAAATTTTATATCTTTATTAAACAACATAATTTCTATTAAACTTATTCGGAGAAATAAATTTTAACATTAACTAAGAGTGTGATTTTTTTTTAATGTATAAATATAGAATAACCGAGAAAAAAAGTTATTTAAAATACACAAAACTGCTGAATTTGTGACGGGTGTGTAGACACAAAATACAACTCGGAATAATATACAAGTATGCAGCAAGTTTTGAATGACCGAGTTTTTTTCTTCCTTTGTATTTTCTTTCTTGCATCTTGTAGCAAAGACAAGGACAAGGACAATAAGACGGTTGTTATTCCTCCTAGGTTTTCCGTTGATCCTATAGGAAATGCAGGTATTGTAATAGATGCTTCCTCTGTGCGGTCTGCATGGTATTCTACAATGTTTAAAAAAACAGGTATCTGGTCAACTTCTTTTGTTATCCCAAAGGTACAGGCCCAAAACACTATAAACTGTACGGAAGAGATGGAGAACTTGAATGCTGCCCCACAACTTTACCGTAATACCAAAAATCTATCGCCCAAAGATTATGTCCAAAACTTTTACGCTAAGGCCGTTTTTTACGACTGCAATGCCAGGGAGCAAGCTCAGGAGGATGGAGTGGGTTCAAAAACCGAAACCGACAGTGACACCGAGGAAACGGTAAGGATTCTAACCGCCAAGAGGGTGAAAGACTCGGCACCCGAGGACGAGACCCGATTTGTCTCGTGGACAGACCTTCCGGAAACCGAAAATGTTAAGGGAAAACTTGTCAATAAATATTTACAACCGGACGGTGCACGGACAAAAACAAGAATTGATTTAGAAATCGAAAACGGTGCGAGGAACATTAGGAGTTTGTTAAGAGACGCTCGTAACGAAGGACTGTTCTATACGAGGGCCGATTTTGAAGAGATTTTAGACGATGACGGTAATAAGACGGCCCATCGGGTAAGCGGTCGTTATTACGACAACCAAGATAATGTTATTGTAGAAATTGCGGCCTACTCCGTAAAAGGTAACGGCACTGCCATTTTTATGAAGATGTGTCCTGATACAAACTACCGTGATTCCTGTTCGGTTGCGGCAACCGAACATTATTACAATAGCGACGGTAGCAATATGTCTGAATCGGGCGCTCAAGCAAAGGGCCTCCCTATTGATATCAATGATTCTGAAATCAAGAAAGTCACGGAATTTTTTACGGGAACAGAGAGTGAGTATTTTAAACCGGAATTTACTGTTAGTAACTGAATTCAAGGGATAGTTCTAACAGAATCGTTTATGAAATCTTGAACATTAACCTTGTGAATAATCATGCGAACAGTATCACACATCATTAACAAAAGGCCAACATCTAAATCTAGGAATATCTACTGTTTTTTCAAAAGAAACCGAGAGGGTGAGCTGTTACAAAAAAAGTTTGAACAGTGAAATACTGACCTTTCGGCCCGTTGATTTTGACATCAAATAACTACGCTCAGCATCCTAATACTGCCTATTGTATCAATGTTTTTAGGAAAGAAAAGAAATGTCAAAAAAATATGGAAAAACTTGCTCTTTAAAAGAAAAATAGAAAAATGCCCGATAAGATCGGAGGATGAAAAACACTAGCGGCAACGCTTACGGCAGCTTCTGCACCGACAGCAACCACCTTGGACTCGGATGAAGACGGGCAGATTTGTAAGATAACACTTTCCAGCGGAGGTCGTAGCGATCCTTGGATTGCTAAAAACTATACAACACCGCTAACGTACAATGGGGGGGGGGGTACGGCGATTACCGATGCTATAGATAACCTGATTACGGCGGTCGGTTCCCCCGTGAACATAGCGGGAACCAATGTAACGTTATCTAAAACAGGCACCGACAAAATAGCCGCAACCACCGACACCGCCGTCTTTGAAGGAATGACTTTAACTATCTTCCACGACGATGACGGCGAAGACTGCACAACAAGTCCCGTTGGCACACCCATTGCTCTTAGCGGAGCAAGCGGCGGTGCTGTTGCCAGCAGGGGGCCATGGGTTATCTCGAACAACTTTAGCGGGTCGGGAGATACAACCATCAACCTCGATAGCGTACACCTCAGTGAAAATTCCTCTCTTACAAAAGAGGAGATTGCCGATGCTATCGTAACGGAAGTTACCGGTGCAAGTTGGGTGGGTAAGCAGTACAAAGATTTACCTTACACGGCGACAAAACTCGACGGTTCAACCGATCCTAATGACGACTGCCCCGACTCCGCCTTTTGTGTTGTTTTCGATCGTGTGTTCAAAGGGACGGAAAGAAATTACGGAATCCCCTTCGGGGATCGGGACTACTCACATTAAAAGAACATTTAAAAAAATTGCGACTTATAAAAAAAGGCCCTTGCTCTTGAGTCAACCCGTTTCTCCGTATCATAAACATCTCCTTGTGTTGTTATTGAGAACGGTGAGTTTCGAGGGTAGGGGCCCGTTTTCTACAACTTGCCTTCGAAACTCCGAGACGGTAAACATTTAAGCAAACCCCGTAGCTTTTTTTTGTTAAGGAAATTACGGAATCCCCTTCGGGGATCGGGACTACGCACACTAAGAAGGCCTTAGCTTCAAGCGAAGGCCTTGGGGTAACGGACAAACGGCCCTGAAAGACAAAATAGGCCTTTAATTCTTGAAATGAATAGGAACGATTCGGAAGGCGGCCTGTGGGCAGTCCTTGCATCCATCGGAATAATTAAATTCTTCTTTAACCGGAGAGTCCGGAGTCCCAAATAGACATTGCTAATGCGACAAAATCTTGCGCAACGGGTAAAATATTTGATTGTTGAACAAAAGTAATATACTCTTCCAATCTAATGTTGCGCTTGTAATGAGAACTCAGCATTAATAAGGAGCAAAATTATTTATGAAAAGCGATCGAATACTATTGCCGTTGACGACTGACATTGTTTTTAAGATGACTTTAAAAGATAAAGAAAGCGAAGAGTCTTTAATCGCTATTCTTCAAAGTGTTTTACCCTTACCGAAAGATGCCGTTATAGAAAAGGTCGAAGTGAAAGATTCGGAGGTGTCACCAAAAGATTTACTTAAAAAAGATGACGAATTTGGAAAAAAATCTATTCTTGACCTCAAAGTGGCCTTTAAAAGAAAGGGAGCTTTGGAAAGTCAGAAATCTGAGATTGTCAACGTGGAAGCACAGAGTTCGGGAGAACCTTATCTTCCCGAAAGAATGCTTTACTACGCTTCAAGGATTTATTCAGGTCAGCTATCGGAAGGAGAGTCCTATGGAACATTGGCCCCGGTTTACTCTCTGTTGTTTACAACAAAGAATCTCAAACAATTTAGAGATAAAGACCCGAAAAAATACCGTCATGTTTGCAGTATACGAGACGAGGAAGAACCCTATTCCATCTATACTGAGGGGATACGGTTTGTTGTAGTAGAACTTGATAAGTTTAAGAAGGGGATTGAAGAGATTTCCGGTGATCTTGAACGCTGGTGTTTTTTGATGAAAAACTCCGGTGATATGAATAAAGAAGAATATAAGAATTTCTTAAATAAAGGGGGGAAAATGAAAGTTGCGGCAAAACGTCTCTGGAACATTTCTCAAGATGAAGAGATGAGAGACCTTCTTGAGGCAAGAGAAAAACAAATAAGAGACCATGTAAGCAGTGTGGAATATGCACGACAAGAAGGGAGAGAAGAAGGGAGAGAAGAAGGGAGAGAAGAAGGGCATCTCAAGGGACAACAAGAAGGAATCCAAAAAGTCACTTTGAGGCTTCTTCAAGAGGGGGTTGATTTTAAAGTCATCAAGAAAACTACTAGACTTTCTGAAGAAGAAATAAAAATTATTGAAAAAAAACTCAGTAAGTAAAGATAGAGCAAATTGAAAAAATGAAAGTTGCGGCAAAACGTCTCTGGAACATTTCTCAAGATGAAGAGATGAGAGACCTTCTTGAGGCAAGAGAAAAACAAATAAGAGACCATGTAAGCAGTGTGGAATATGCACGACAAGAAGGGAGAGAAGAAGGGCATCTCAAGGAACAACAAAGGAATCCAAAAAGTCGCTTTGAGACTTCTTCAAGAGGGAGTCGACTTTAAAGTCATCAAGAAAACTACTAGACTTTCTGAAGAAGAAATCTGTGATTCGGAGAGGTTTGCGTCATTGTCTTGTCATAGATGATTAAAATGGAGTATCCGAATCTATGTGACATTTTCTGACGAACCTCAAGGAGGTTTGAGAGGTAAGCTCACATTCTTATTGCAGACTGATGATTTTGACAACATTGTGTCATCTCCTGCAGTTGAGGCATTGTGAATGAGGCAGAAATTTTGAAGAAATAACAATTCCAATCTGATATTTTTTACGGGGCCTGGGAAAGTTTATTACATAAAAATTGTAGTTTTTCTTGAACTCTTTTTGTTAATCCAAGAATCATCTTTAAAAAATCTAATATCTTCAATGTCGCATAAGAGGTGTCTGTGTAGATAATAATGTCGGGATTTTTCTCGTTCTCTCTTCTTCGCTTTTGGCAAAGTAATTTTAAACTATAATCTTTAAAAGTTGCACAGTCTTCAGAATTTAAAAAAAGATTAAATAGATTGTACCCAATTGTACTCATAACAATTCTGAAAACAACTTGAACATATTTCTTTGAAGGTAATTTCTCCAATCCCTGAAAACATTTCATTTGACGATGAGCTTCTTCAATTTCACAGCGAAGATCATAAGTTTCCAACAATTTTTTTCCTTCTATTCCCTTCCGAGTATCCATAATAACAATATTTTCATTTGTGCTATCTTTCTTTTTGAAATTGATTAATACGCCGCTTTGAAAAACAGGACATTTCTTCCATACTAACTCATCATCCGAAAGTTCTCGAATCCTCTGTCCTTCTCTCGCGGGATGTTCTTTCCAATCACTTTCAACGGTATCATTATAAATTGCAAGTTCACTTAAAAGCATGTTTCTCCTCAGTGGAATACATAACTCAATAGCTCGGTCTCTTTTTAGAGAAGTAATCCACTCTCCATCTATAAATCCTCTATCCATAATCACAACCGAGTGCTTTGCAAAATCAAAGTCCTTCACTAATTCTTTTCCTAAAACTACATCATGGGTGTTAATTGGAGAAAACTTCATTGATCTGATGATACCCTTCCTGTCGATGAGTTCATAAATCCAAACCACTTTGTAACCGTATTCATATTTTCCTTGTTTCTTTATCATTCCCGATCCTTGAAACTTTTTATATAAATGAGACGGAACATGAATATTCATTCCATCTATTACATAGTGTCTTACGTCCCCGGGAGAATGGGCCTTAATGAGCTGACTCCAATCCTTGTTGAACCAATCCACAATTTTATTTGAATTTGTTCCTAACAATACATGTTTTAACGTCTCCCCATGAAAAGGACATTCTCTTGGATAGATATTTTTATTATTGAATCCCTCAGTTAAAACTTTTGCAGAGTATCCAAGTTTTGTTATTAATTCAGCAGAATTGAGCATATAGGGGGCCGTCAAGATCGACTGTTCATTGTTGAGACTCTGAATGACCTGAGGAAGAAGTAAAACTTCAATGGGAATGTTAAAATATTTTCGAGGGTCGGGAAAACTTTTTAATCCCGATTGCACGAGGCCTTTCTTAAGACCGTAATCAACGATATGATCGACAGGCATTTTGCATGAAATTTGCAGGTCTGTAATCTCTCCCTGTTGCAAGGATTTGAGAACCTTGTTTTGGGCGTATTTGAGGATACGAAGATCCGGATATTTGGAAAACATCCGAATAATTGTTTCTTAAAAATTATGAATGGCCAAGCGCTCTGCGTTAGACTTGCCTCGTTAACAGGACACCTTTCTTTTTATATGACGCAAACCTCTCCGAATCACAGTTTTATTCTTGCTATCGGGACGGGTTCATATATGCTACTTGAATTCGGCCTACCCTTATTGAACCGTTTCAGTCGGCAATGTAATAATTTGCAAAAACCTTTTGCTATTCACGTTTTCACATTTTATTCTTAAGAGAAGGTTTTGTTTTTTTTAACAACATTTAATACATAAGGATATGTTTATGAAAATTTTGGCAACTAAAAAATCTTATAACGCTACGCTACCCCCCCCCCCCTGACTATTTTAGTCGGGCTTATGAAACACTACTTCTTTTGCGCATTTCTCTCTCTTCTCTTGGCGTCTTGTGGCGGCGGTGGTGGCGGCGGCGGTGGCAGTAGTTCCTCGTCGGGAGCAAAACCCTGTAGCGTGGCCAACGGAAAGGGAGAGCTTAACGGCACGGTCTGCGCCGTCACGGCCTGCAACGGAGGGTACGACAACGGAGACAAGTTAGGTCTGTGTCTGGAAACCTTGATGGGATACTTTTCTCCTCCCGACAGCAAGGAACGAAATAAATGTCCCGAAACTGCTCCGGACAATGCAATTTTGGTGACGACCGACACCTGGGGTATCTCTCTCAAACATGAGTGTTGGACGTGCAAAGAGGGGTTTATCAAAGATACAAACGGAGATTGTGTTTTTCCCGAGAAGGGAAAGTACATTGATCCGGAAGGAACCCGGAAGGAATGCTCTCCCGTTGAAAACGGAACTTTTGTAAAGAATACGGCGGCGGTGACTTTGCCTACGGGCTGTGATTTTACCTGCAACGATGGGTATAGAGAGAATACCGACGATAGGACTTGTGACGAGATCGTAGGAACTCAACCTAAAAGGCCCCTGGCCTGTCCGACCGCTAACGGAGAGGGACGGAAATTTTGGAGCGGAAACAGAAACGCTTACGAAGCTTGCAAGGTCGTCTCTTGTAATCCGGGTTACTATGATAAGGCCGGAACCTGTACAAAGACGGAGAACGGGTACTACTCGTTTTCCGCTCCTGCGCGCAGTATTGCTCAAAGGGCGAAAAGGAGCGGCAAGAAGAGGCTCGAATGCCTTAAACCCGCCAACTCAATTCCCGTGACGGCCGTCGGTCTCTCCGACCCCCATAGCTGTTACAAGTGTAAACCGGGTTACGTGAAGAGGATGCGAGGCAAGGGTGCCTGCGTTCTTCCCCATAGGAAACTCTACGTCAACACTTCCGGAGAGATTGCCAAGTGTACCCGTCCAAAGAGCGAGGGTTTTGCAAACTTTATCAAGAATGCATCGGGAAAGGTGGGAACTCCCGATGCCTGTGATTTTCGCTGTAAACAGGGTTTTAAGAAGAATGCAGAGTTTAGAACCTGTGATAAACAAGACGTTGTCGCCAAGTTGCCAAAAACCCGTAAACTTCACAAGAGTTGCAGCGTTCCCAATGCAAAAAAGGGAAGGATGACTTGGGCCGTAAGCAAGTACGGAACGTGCGAAGTCATCGCCTGTAAACCCGGTTACGTCAAAAAAAATAATACCTGTGCCCTACCCGATCAGGGAAAGTACTCCGACGGCGACGTCGAGTTAAGCTGTCACGTTGTCGGTGGACAAGGCGGAACTTTTCTGGCCAACACGGGTGCCGTGAGTACGAATAAAGGCTGTAGTTTTTCCTGTGCTACCGGTTTGAGCAAAGACGAATCGGGTTATGCCTGTAACCCTCCCGAACCCGGAAAATATGTAGACTCTACGGGAACGCCAAAGAATTGTACCCCTATTACGATAGCGAACGGAGCAAGTGCTACATGGTTAAAAGGTGCGGCAGGCTCGGCCGTGACTTGTCCTTTTTCCTGTAACGCCGGATTTGTCAAAAAAAATAGAAAGTGTAGTTTTCCCGACTCGGGTAAGTATGTGGATATTCGGGGAAATCAGCATAATTGTAGGCCGATTGGCACCGGTTTTGGTGCCTGGATTCAAGGTGCTACCTCTGCCGACAACGGATGTCTTTTCACTTGTAGTAACGGTTTTCTCGTCGACTCGAATACAAAGAGGTGTGTCGCCGCAACGGCCTCTTGCTCTATTACAAACGGTTCCGGGACGAAGACATGGAATGCCGGGAACAATGCCTATGGAACTTGCACCCTCGTCTCCTGTAATGCGGGATTCGACAATACCCCAGACGCCATTGCTTGCGAACAAACGGCGGCGAACTTCTATTCCGTTGCAAACGATAAGACGAGAACGGCGTGTCCCACCAGGCCCCCTGTGAACTCTTCCAAAGTCACCGCTACGGGGCTTGCCGACCTCCACGGCTGTTACACTTGCAATGCCGGATATTGGAAGAGTACTCAAGGAAACGGTTCTTGTAACTTACCCGACAAAGGAAAATGGGTCAATGCAAACGACAATACGAAGGACAACGACTGTAGTACCGTTACCGGCGGCAACTTTGACGACTGGGTTGTCGGAGCTGCGGCAGCGGCAAACGAGTGTTCCTTTTCCTGCGCCAACGGTTACGCCGTCAACTCGAATACGAGGACATGTGTCGCCGAAACCCAAGTTTGTAACGTCTTAAACGGGACGGGAAAACAGGTCTGGGATATAACAAACAACACTTACGGAACCTGTAGTCTCACCGCTTGTGATGCAGGTTTCGATTCTACCCAAGACGCCGCCAAATGCCAAGCTACGGAGTCGGGATATTTTTCTCTAGCAAACGAAAATACGAAGACGGCGTGTTCGACACCTGCAAACGCTGCTGCGGTGACGACAACGAGACGCTCGTCTCGCCACGGCTGTTACACTTGCAATGCCGGATATTGGAAGAGTACTCAAGGAAACGGTTCTTGTAATTTACCCGACAAAGGAAAATGGGTCAATGCAAACGACAATACGAAGGACAACGACTGTAGTACCGTTACCGGCGGCAACTTTGACGACTGGGTTGTCGGAGCTGCGGCAGCGGCAAACGAGTGTTCCTTTTCCTGCGCCAACGGTTACGCCGTCAACTCGAATACGAGGACATGTGTCGCCGAAACCCAAGCTTGTAACGTCTTAAACGGGACGGGAAAACAGGTCTGGGATATAACAAACAACACTTACGGAACTTGTAGTGTCACCGCTTGTGATGCAGGTTTCGATTCTACCCGAGACGCCGCCAAATGCCAAGCTACGGAGTCGGGATATTTTTCTCTAGCAAACGAAAATACGAAGACGGCGTGTTCGACACCTGCAAAATCTGCTGCGGTGACGACGACGGGACTCTCGTCCCACAACGCCTGTTACACTTGCAATGCCGGGTATTGGCAAAACATCAACGGAAACGGTTCTTGTAACTTACCCGACAAAGGAAAATGGGTCAATGCAAACGACAATTCCAAAAACAACCAATGTTCCGCTATTACCGACGCCAACTTTGGCGACTGGATCGTCGGCCCTGCCGACGCTGCAGATAAATGCCCCTTTTCCTGTACCGGCGTTTATTCCCCCGATGCTCAAACGAGAAGCTGTGTCGCTACCACGGCATCTTGTTCTCCTACAAACGGCCGCGGAACCAAGACTTGGGACACGGGAATCAATGCCTACGGGACTTGCTCGGTTATCTCCTGTAGCAACGGGTACTGGCAGAACACAAACGCAAACTCCTGCGACCTACCCGATGCGGGTAAGTGGGTCGACTCCAACGACAATTCAAAAAACAACGACTGTGACGTTATTAGGGTTCCCGGAGGAGTCACGGCGACTTTTACTCAGGGAGCTACCGCCGCTGCAAATACGTGTCCCTTTTCCTGTAGTAACGGATATTCACCGAACACAGACACTCAAGGGAGGAGTTGTGTTATCACGGTTGCCTCTTGCTCTATTACAAAGGGGAGCGGGACCAAGACGTGGGATGCCGGGAGAAATGCTTACGGGGCCTGCACCGTCACCTCTTGTAGTAGCGGGTACTGGAAGAATACTCCGGACAACTCCTGTGACGACCCCCCAAAGGGGTTTTGGGTGAACTCCCAAGACAATAGCAATAACAACGCCTGTGACGGTATGTCTTCCGTCCCCAACTTTGACGACTTTGCCGTCGGCCCTGCCGGTGCGGCAAACGCTTGTCCTTTTTCCTGTAACAACAATATGGTAGCAGACCTTCAAAATAGGACTTGCGGTGTCTCTTGTATTCCTACCGGCGGAAACGGAGAGGGGCAAGAGCAGGTCGACAATTCTTGTAAAATCACGGCCTGCGATACCGGTTACGATTCTTCCCAAGACCCGACACAATGCCAAGTTACGGCATCGGGATATTTTTCTCTTACAAACGACAAGGCGAGGACAGCGTGTACGACACCTGCAAACGCCGTGGCCGTGACGACGACGGGACTCTCGTCCGCCCACGCCTGTTACACTTGTGGTTCCGGTTACTGGAAAGACACGACCGGAAACGGTACCTGTAGTCTTCCCGATAAAGGAAAATGGGTCAAGGCAAGCGACAATACGAAGATCAACGCCTGTAGTGCCATTACCGGCGGCAACTTTGCCGACTGGGTTGTCGGAGCTGCGGCAGCGGCAAACGAGTGTCTCTTTTCCTGCACCAACGGTTACACCGTCAACTCGAATACGAGGCAGTGTGTTGCGGACACCAACTCTTGTAACGTTGCAAACGGGACGGGCGAGCAATCTTGGGATACCGTCGGCAATGTCTATAGTTCTACTTGTGCCGTCATCGCCTGTAATGCGGGATTCGACAATACCCGAGACGCCACGGCCTGCGAACAGACGGAGGTAAACTTCTATTCCATTGCAAACGATAAGATGAGAACGGCGTGTCCCACTGTACTCCCTGCGAACTCTTCCAAAGTCACCGCTACGGGGCTTGCCAACCTCCACGCCTGTTACACTTGCAAGGCCGGATATTGGAAGAGTACTCAAGGAAACGGTTCTTGCAACCTACCCGACAAGGGTAAGTGGGTCAATACAAACGACAATACGAAGAACAACGCCTGCACCGATATGTCTTCCGTCTCCAACTTTGACGACTTTGTCGTCGGCCCTGCCGACGCTGCAAATAAATGTCCCTTTTCCTGTACCGGCGTTTATTCCCCCGACACTTCGCTGAGAAGCTGTGTCACCACCACGGCATCTTGTTCTCCTACAAACGGCAGTGGAACCAAGACTTGGGACACGGGAACCAATGCCTACGGGGTCTGCACCGTCACCTCCTGTAGCGACGGGTATTGGATGAACACAAACGCAAACTCCTGCGATCTACCCGATGTGGGCAAGTGGGTCGACTCCAACGACAATTCAAAAAACAACGACTGTAACCCTATTACGGTTCCCCAAGGAGTTACTGCTACTTGGGTTAGCGGAGCTACCGCCGCTGCAAATACGTGTCCCTTTTTCTGTAGCGCTTCTTATTCTCCTAACTCTCAGTCGAGAAGTTGTGTCGCTGCGACGACCTCTTGCTCTATTACAAAAGGGTCCGGAGTGCAGGCGTGGGATACCGCCACCAACCAATACGGTTCTACCTGTACCGTCTCCTCCTGTAGTAGCGGGTACTGGAAGAACACACAAGACGACTCCTGCGACGTGCCCGCCCTAGGTAAGTATGTCGATGGCAATAATACACAAAAATCTTGCAGGACACCGTACCCCCTGCTCGCCATTGGGACCTGGCTTAGCGGCCCGGCCGCCCACGACCAAGACTGTCCTTATTCCTGTCGTGACTCATCTAATTCAAAGTCCAGAGTGCCGGGGAAAAATACTAATAATAGGACTATCTGTGTTGACCTCAAACAGGATTGTTCAAATCAAATCCTTAAAGGTGACGGCGAGAAAACTTGGGATCAGGGAGACAATGCCTACGGAACTTGCACCCTCACCTCCTGTGATGTCGGTTACTGGAAGAATACTCCAAACAACACCTGCGATACCCCCCTTGAGGGGTTCTGGGTGAACTCCCAAAACAATAGCAAAAGCAACGCCTGTACTCCTATAACCGATTCCAACTTTGCCGCCTGGGTTGTCGGCCCGACCGATGCGGCCGACAAGTGTCTCTTTTCCTGTAGTTCTTCCCTGATGCCCAACATACAGACGGGCACTTGCGATACTCTCGGCATCGGACTCTATCTCAATCTTCAGGGAACGATCTCACCCTGTACTCCTATCGGTGGAGACGACGGAGGGTTTGCAAGCTTTGATTCCAACGGAGGGAATTCGCCGATGGGTTGTTCCTTTTCCTGCAATAGCGGTTACGTCAAGGTGGACTCGACAAACAGGGAGTGTAACTATCCGGCACAGAGTAAATATGTGGACGCCTCCAATAATGAGCAGAATTGCACAGACATTATCGGTATTCATGCTTTTAACTCTTGGGAGGGCGGACCGGCCGACAATGAAGATGGTTGCCCTTTTTCCTGTAATAGCGGTTATCGGCCCGAGCTAGGGGCGAGGTTTTGTAATAGGGCAACGGCCCCCAAAGTTTTAGTTCTTGGGTACAACGACGGCCACGTACTTTTAGAAAGCGGTAAAATACAGAGATGGGGGAGAGGGTCGGCAACTCCCATCGCCGTAGACTTGGGAAGTACAAACGGTGAGCCAAATCTTGCCCGGGCCGTTTCCAAAAAAGATAATAATCTCTGTGTGATTTTAAAAAACGGTAGCAATAACCACGGTCCCCTGATGTGCGGAACGTCGGGTTTGACTAAAAAAGACTTGGGTACAGACGGTGACGGCAATCCTTACACGGCAAAGGCCGTGGATCAGAGAACGCTCCATGGCTGTGCTATTTTAAACGACGACACCGTCAAGTGTTGGGGGAGTAACAACTGGGGCGAGATAGGCGGCGAAGCTACGGACTCCGAGAAGGACGATTGGGACTGGGTAAAAAGAGGCACGGAGGGTAGGCCCTTGGGCACAACAACTACTGCTATCGGTATTAGCATCGCCGGAGAGTTTAGTCAAGCTTACTCTTGTGCCATCTTAACTAATAAGTCCGTCCGGTGCTGGGGATTCAATGACTATTCTCAGGCAGATCCCCCCTCTTGGTTGCGAGCTTCCCGGATTGCGTCGGGGGATGAGCACTCCTGTGCCATCAAGACTGACGGGGGCGTCCGGTGTTGGGGCGATGACAACGATTTGACTACTCCTCCGAGTTTTGGTAGCGGCAATACCGCCGTTCAAATTTCTACACACGCCTACTCTTTCTTCACCTGTGTTCTCTTGAGTAACCACACCGTCAAGTGTTGGGGAGATAACAACAAAAACCAACTTGGCGGCGGTACTCCGGCCAACGGCCTAATCACAATCGGTACACGTGGTGACCCTTTGAGCGGGGCCGGAGCTACCCGTATCGGAGTGGGGGAGCTCCACGCTTGTGCCGCTTTGGAATCGGATAACGCCGTCAAATGTTGGGGGTCTAATGCAAATAAAAGAGCGGCCGACGGCAACAAGCTGTACTTTTTCGTGGATTCCTTCCCCATGGAACTTGGAAGTGACGGGTCGGGTGTGGATGCAGGGGAGACGGCAACTCTTTCCGTCAACTCCACTCCAACGGCGACGGCACTGGAATCTGATTCAAACGGCAAGGTTTGCAAGCTCACCGTTTCCGGCGGCGGACTCTCCGACCCTTGGGTTATCGAAGAGTACTCGACTCCTGAGACCTACGATGGTGACGGAACACTTACAACGGCCATCGACAACCTCATCACCGCCATAGGTTCAACTGTCAAGTTGCCGGGTGCCGTTGTAACCTTGTCGAAAAACACGGGCGGAGACAAAATCAAGGCCGACGTAGACAACGCCATTTTAAACGGCATGACTCTTAACATTTACCACGACAACGACAGCGGCGATTGCACCACCTCACCCGTATCAACAACTATCGCCTTAAGCGGCGGAAGCGGTGCCGTCCGGGGCCAAGGGATTTGGGTTGTCACGGAGGACTCTACGGGAAGCGACGATATAATGCTCAATCTCGACAGTGTGGAGATTGAACTGGGAACTACCGGTCTCAGCAAAGATCAGATTGCAGACAAGGTTGTCGCAGAAGTGAACGGTTCGAATTGGGCCGGTTCCAGATATAAGCGACTACCCTATACGGCGGCAAAACTCGATGGAGACACTGACGCCGGCGATGATTGTCCCGCCGGAAAGTTCTGTGTCGTCTTTACCCAACTGTTTAAGGGAACTGCCGGAAACGAATCCTTCCCCTTTGCCGATTCGGCGTATTCCCATTGATCTTTGCTATGCGAACTCACAAGTTCAGAGGAAAAAGCACAGTTGGTATTTGCCGCTTCTGAAGAAATTTCTTCCTCACTGACCCTATCACACTCATAGGGCCAACTCTCCATAAAGTCATATGCCCTTTGATAGAAGTCATTATCTTTTTGAGTTATGTAACTAGTCGCCAGTGAAAAATGGTCCACTTTTCTTGGGGAACTCCAGACATTGACTATTAGATAAAAACTCTATCCTCTTTTAATCAACTGTTGCACTTGATCGGACGTGCCTTTCAAAAGACCTTTGAAAGGGCCGATGTTCCGAAAATTAGGTTTCATGATTTAAGGACGACTTACGCATCAAACTTTGTCATGGCCGGAGGAGATATTTTTGCACTCTCCAGACTTCTTGGGCATGCGTCGGTAGAAATGACAGCGAAGAAGTATGCGGAGCTTCACCCTCTGAAAAACGCTGTTTTTAGTAGAAATTGGCGGAGAACAGGAGAGGCCCTTAGGGGATTTTTTAAAACGCTAACTCGAAGCATAATAAACCACAAAAAAACGCAATTTTCCCTCTGAAAACACAAAAATTTATTAACCAAAAAAAACATCGGCCCTGTGTCTTATTTTCGTCTATTTTTGGGTATTTTCGGTCAAAATAGCCCATATTTAGCCCATGGATTTTGGCCTTACTGTCGAACCTTTTCATCTCCGCCATAAATGGATTTATTCACAAAAAAGACCGATTAGCAATGGACGAAGGTACTCTTCTACGATTGTATGGGTTTATAGGAAGCAAACCGCAGAGAGGGACCAATGCAAGATTTAGTAGATAAATTATTTATGAAATACCTTAAATGGGCCTTTATTATGTCCATTATGATGACGTTTCCTCCGATAGCTTGGGAACCACCTGCGGACCATTTAATAGCGAAAATGCGCAGTTATGCTTTTGAGGCCCTTTTTCGCCTAGACCCAATGAATCCCAAAAATCTTCGGAAACATTCTCTTGAAAACTTCACCAATCAATTAACGGGGAAACGTTCAGAATTGGTTTATGGAAAAAACAATATGCATTTGGATAGCAAAAAAAATCGAAAATTGAGACAGAAGAAGCACAGCAAAAGATAGAATTGGCCTTGCAAGAAACCCAAGAATATTTACAAAAACTCGGCGACAACTTAGATAAAGCGAACGGACCGACTGGGGGCCAAAAGGTATTTTTTAACACTAACAAATTTCAAGGTTTCAGAGGGAAAACAAGAACTTACACCTTTTTTATTTTCATCTTATTTCATCCTGATTCATGTTTTTTCCCGATTTGGGACGAGCAAAAACGAGCAAAAATTCGTTTAAAAATTATTCTTTTTGTCTTCATCGGTAACAAGAAATTTTTTTTCAAAAAAACGAATTAACCGATGGCCAAAGCAAGTTTTGCAAGATTGTATGGATTATGGATAAGAATAAAAGGAGGGAATTACTATGGCCCACATTGTAATAAGATTTTATGCAGGTCTTCTCATTTTAACGGCCCTCTTCGGGACTTCTCTTGAAGAGAAGTGGATGTTCGTAAAATGGGTTATTTACGACCTTAAAGGAGATGTCACCCAAAAAATCGTCAACCCCTCATCAAATCTTGAAACTTTTGCCAACAAGCTAACGGGAAAACGCTCGGAACTCATCTACGGCCCGGAAAATCTCTATCTCGACGAGAGAAAAAGTCAAAAAGAAAAGGAAAGAAAACGAAATGTACAGAGAAGAAAAACCACTACTGTAGACGGAAAACGCTTCTGAGATGCCCCCATTCTATCGAGGCCATTTTTTCACGAGTTGAAAGATTCATTTTTTTTTCAACCAGTCCTTTTCGACTTTAAGTTTGCCTATCTCTCGATAAAGAGAGTCTATGAGTTGCTCCTTATCTTCGGGTGGGGATTTACCCTGTTTACCGGCAAGACTCTTGGGCAGTTCCTCTAGTACACCATCGGAAAAGTTTTTTCATGTTTTAGCTACATATAGTCTTGGCCTTTTAGTAAAATTATGACTCAATAGTTGTATGTTAATAGCATCCGACAGAAAAAAGATTAGAGAACTCGTAAAAAAAGGAGAAATTGATGCTCGTATTATTTGCCGTGCCAATGCGCTTCATATGAGGCTTACGTTGAATATGAGTATTATTGAAGTTGCGGATTGTCTCCAAATTACGGCTCACGTTGTCTTTGGAGGTCTTGTCAAATTCCAGTAGAGAGCTAAACTTCAGGGCGAAAATGGCAAAACCTGAGAAAAGAGCATCACATATCGATATGCTCACATTGCTTAAGTTTCTTCTCAAGTCCGACACCTCCGCAAAAACGCAACGTATATCTCTGTAAAGTTCCTCTACTCCAAGAGTCTTTCTCTTTTTCATCCCTACTCCCCAATAAAAAGTCCATCAATATAAAAAAGAAATTATACGCTCAAATCAATATCTCGTGCAAAATCTTAGATGATTATAGTACCAAAGAGAAACACTTTGCTCGGCGCAATATTACGGCCTAAACGACACACTCCTCATTTTTAACTAGGGGGTATCTAAACGTTGGGAACCTTTGGTTTTTAGGGAGCAGATTATACAACGCCTCGTAAGATTAGCAAGAATTTGAAGTCGACTTTTTTATGGATTTTTAGGGCCAAAATATGCTATACTTCCCAATATCATTGGGATGGGGGAATATACAGTGAATTTAGAGTCTAGAGATTACTTAAAACTTACTGAAGATGCTGTATTTAAGGCCTATTTCAAGGATAATGAGCATCTTTTAATACCATTACTAGAAGATTTTCTCCCACTGCCAAAAGGTTCTCGCATCGTTAAAGTCAAAATCCTTAATCCGGAAATTGGCCCCGATGAATTGGAAAGAGTAGGAGGGATAGGGAGGAAGAAGTTTATCCTTGATTTGAGAGTTGACTTTAAGAGAAGTGATGCCAAAACAGATGATAAACCTGAGATTGCCCATGTTGAAATCCAGACTACGCCTGAAACTCACTTTGCCGATCGCCTGTTAGCATATTCAAGTAGACTTTATTCGGAACAGTTAAGGTCGGGAGAAACTTATAAATTTCTGGCCCCGGTTTACTCACTAGTTTTTATGACGGCAAACCTGAAAGAATTTGAGTCCCTTAAAGATGAATATTACCACGTTTGCAATATTAGGCGAACGACTAAACCGGATTTAATACTGACTCGGGGGATGTGTTTTGTGATTGTTGAACTGACGAAATTTAAGAGACAAAAAGTTAAGGATGTACACGGACAACGTGAGGCCTGGTCTTATCTCCTAAAAAATTCGGGAAAGATGGATCGGGTAGAATATAAAAAACTACAAGAGAAGGGGAAAGTTATGGCAGAGGCCGTAAAGCGTTTATGGGATATTTCACAAAATGAAGGATTAAGAGAATTGCTTAGAGTCCAAGAACGAGAGAGAATGGATAGGGCCAGCAGAGAGGAGACGGTTCGGATGGAGGGACTGGAGAAAGGGCGAGAAGAAGGTGTGAAGCAAACGGCCTTGAAGATGCTCGCTAAAGGTCTTGATTTCAAAGATATTTGCGAGTTTACAGGTCTTTCAAAAAAAGAAATTGAAAATCTCAAAAATGCTTCTAAAAATTCCTAAAAGGGGAAGTTATGGCAGAGGCCGTAAAGCGTTTATGGGATATTTCACAAAATGAAGGATTAAGAGAATTGCTCAGAGTCCAAGAGCGAGAGAGAATGGATAGGGCCAGTAGAGAGGAAACGGTTCGTATGGAGGGACTGGAAAAGGGACGAGAAGAAGAACGTAAAAATATTAGGCTTTTCTAAGAGCGGAGACAAACTTTGGATTATTTACGTTGGAATGAAAAAATCGCAAAACACTTTTTTAATCCTAACAAGCACGATAAGAGAATTTGGTTTTCTGTAAAAAAAGAATTGATAGAGCAGATTGCTAATGACAACAATACAAACTTTCAGAGCTTTATAGATGCTATTAAAAATGGCCCTCTTAATGGAGCTAGTAAGGACAAAGTATGCTCTCAGGCATATAAAGTATTCCTTAAATGGAAAGAAGAAAGAAATGACGAGTATCCTCCCTACATTGCGTATCTAGCATTATTTGTTCTCGCTGCTAATCATGAGGATGATGAATTTTCTAACGAGGCTTATTATCCAAGACTATATAAAAATGAGTGAATGGAAACGATATTCTTGGGCGAACCAAGAGGTATTAATTTTTCATGAACTTGGACATTGCTTTTTAGATAGGGGCCATGATGATAAAATGGTAGATAATGCGACCCCAAAATCTTTAATGCATTCTAGTGGTAGCTATACATATTACAAAGAAAATCAAGATTACTATCGATACGAACTCTTTAATCCTTTTTAATTAGTCGCCAGTAAAAATGTCAGACTTTAAAATGTTTTCGGTTTAAAGCCTTCTCCGTTGACGAAGGTGCTTATTTTAGCTTCACTCTTTGGAGATTGAATCAAGAAAAGTCCTTGCTCATCAATATATTCTTTTATCTCTTCTTCCGTATAGTCTTTGTCATCAATAGTGAGATAGGCAACTCCTCCGTAAACGGTGCGACTTTCAACAAGGCCCGGGCAGTTTGCTTTAAAATCTTTGAGTTGTCCTAAAAACTTTGTGACATTGTCCTTGATAAGCGTTGTCTTGACCTCAAACGCCACGGCCTCCGCTCCATTCACGGCCACAAGGTCGTACTCCGCAACCTGTTTACTTCTCCTAAATCCCTTTACCCTCTTGTGTAAATCGTCAACCTTAATCCCCCTGTCTTGAAGAAGGGAAATAAGATTGCCTCCGACAAGGTTCTCCATAAAACGGCCCCACTTGTTGTTAAAATTACCGTTTGCTTTATCTAAGTTCTCGCCGAGTTTTTGTAAATATTCTTGGGTTTCTTTCAGGGCCTTCTCTGTTTTTTGCTGAGATTCACGAAGGGACTCTTCTGTTTTTTTCTGAGATTCACGAAGGGACTCTTCTGTTTTTTGCTGGGCCAGTTCTGTTTTTTGCTGGGCCTCCACTAAGACCTTCTCTGTCTTTTGTTGAGTCTCCACTAAGGCCTCAATGGCCCCCCAAGCATCTTCTAAACTTGCTTTTCTTTTGGTTGTCGTGGACATAATTCCTCCATTGTCTATACGGCCTTTATAACACTTTTTTAAAATTAGTCAAGTTTAACGGGCCTCTCTCTTGGTCTTCTGCCTCTTTCCTCTCTTGCGATTTTTCCGATTGTTACTGTAAAAAAAACGTAGTTTCAGAGGGAAGGGAGAAATTTCTAAAATGTTTACGGAAGAAATTTTAAGAGCATTGGAAAAACTCTATGGGGTGATTTCCAAAAATGAACTCTCTCCTATGTTTAAATTACACGATAAGAGTATTGCCGAATCCGTGAAAATGATTAATCGGGCATTGGAGTATGCAAAGAGACAGGAGAAAAATGCGCAGGCGGTATTTGCCCAAGCTCCGACTGCATCCCCTCGTGGAGCTTCAAGAATGTCCGCCGTAACAAATGCGCAAATTCTCCACTCCCTCTCTCAGTTGATTAAACTCAACGGACAGATGTTAAAGTTGCAAAGTGAACAGTTTGGGTTGCAAAACAGAGAAGGCAAGGAGAGTGTTATGCACTTTTTGACGGCAAATGAAGAACTCGGTAAAAACTTCAAAACCTACAAAGGCGGTGGGCGGTTGCCGAGGTTTTGAGAGGAAATTATGGTGAAATTTGCGAAAATAAGACAATATGCGTTAAAAGGATAGACTTTTTACAAGATTAGTTTTATTATCCAATGCCTTAGTATTTGTAATACTGGTCTAACATATGACAAAAATACGCTCTGCAAAATCGGAAAACTTTGAAGCAAAGCTTTTTAAAGCGGCGGATAAGTTGAGAAAAAACATTGATGCCGCTGAATATAAGCATGTTGTTCTCGGACTTATATTTATCAAATACATTTCGGATTCCTTTGAGGAACTCAACAAAAAACTATTAGCGGGAAAGGGGAAATATAAGGGGGCCGACCCGGAAGACCGAGATGAATACAAAGGGGAAAACCTTTTTTGGGTACCAAAAAATGCCCGTTGGGCCTCTCTCCACGCCAACGCCAAGCGCCCTACTATTGGAAGGGATTTAGAGAGGGCCATGGAATTGATAGAAAAGGAAAACTCGGACTTGAAGGGAATTTTACCAAAAGTCTATTCCAAACCCAATCTCGACAAGACGGCACTCGGAGGGCTTATTGATCTTATTGGCGATATTGCTCTCGGTAAAGAGGCCGCAAAGTCAAAAGACATCTTGGGCAAGGTCTACGAATACTTCTTGGGAGAATTTGCCCTATCAGAAGGGCGAAAAGGTGGACAATTTTATACACCAAAATCCATCGTCAAACTCTTGGTTCAAATGGTGGAACCATACAAGGGACGTGTCTTTGATCCTTGTTGTGGAAGCGGTGGAATGTTTGTTATGAGTGAAAAATTTGTACAGGAACATCAAGGACGAATTAACGATATTTCTCTTTATGGACAAGAGAGTAATCAAACGACATACCGATTGGCAAAAATGAATCTTGCCATTAGAGGAATTGATAGCGCAGAAGTGAAATGGAATAACGAGGGTTCTTTTCTCAAAGATGCACATCCTGATGTAAAATCAGATTTTATTTTGGCCAATCCTCCGTTTAACGATAGTGATTGGAACGGAGAGCTTCTTCGTAAAGACGGGAGATGGAAGTTCGGAGTTCCTCCTGTAGGAAATGCCAATTTTGCTTGGATTCAACACTTTTTGTACCACTTGGCCCCAAAGGGAATTGCAGGATTCGTTTTGTCCAAGGGTTCCCTTACATCGAAGTCAGGGGGTGAAGACGTTATTCGCAAAAACATCGTCGAAGAAGGACTTGTCGATTGTATCGTCAACCTTCCAACAAAGCTTTTTCTCAATACTCAAATTCCAGCATCATTGTGGTTTTTGTCCAAGAAAAAGCACGGATTTAATAAAACGAGAGGAAGAAAGGGAGAAATTCTCTTTATTGATGCCAGAGAATTGGGGCATTTGATCAATCGTCGCACCCGTGAGTTTTCCGACGAAGACATAAAAAAAATTGCGGCCACTTACCACGAGTGGAGAAAAAAGAACGGCAAATACAAGGATATTCCGTCTTTTTGTGCCTCTGTTTCCATAGAAGAAGTGGTAAAATTGGATTATGTCCTCTCTCCGGGCCGCTATGTGGGCGTTGCGGAAAAAGAAGACGACTTTGATTTTGCCGAACGCTTTGGTACCCTAAAGGCGGAGTTTAAAGAGCAGATCAAGGAAGAGGCAAAACTCAACAAGAGAATTCTCAAGAATTTAAGCAAAATAGACATAGAAGGCCATTACAGTGAATAACGACATCCGATGGAAACAGCGATTTCAAAACTTTGAAAAATCTTTTGAAGTTTTTCAGAGAAGATATGATGCTTATGAAAGGGATCCCAACGATGAGGCCTATCAAATGTCGTTAATTAAAGCTTTCGAGTTAACCTTTGAATTATCTTGGAAAACGCTAAAGGATTATTTAGAAAATGAAGGGAGCAATCCAAAATCCCCAAGAATAACTTTAAAAGAGGCATTTAGAGTGGAGATTATTAGACAAAGTGAAGACTGGCTTAAAGCATTAAAAACGAGAAACGATGCGGCACATGTTTACGACGAGAAGATTCTGATAAAAGTCCTTGATTTTATAAAAGATGAATTTTATCCCATAGTTCGAGACCTCTATTATGAGTTGAAAAAAGAATTATGAAATATGGACTATCGCTTGATCAACTCAAAGAAATCACGAAAGTTTTAGCATCATATCCTGAAGTTGAGTCGGCCGTCCTGTTTGGTTCTAGGGTGATAGATACTTTCAAAGAAGCTTCCGATATAGATATGGCCATTAAAGGTAAAAAGGCCGATTACAGCTTGGCATTGAAGCTCAAAGATCATTTTGAGGACGAAACGGATTTGCCGTTTTTCTTTGATATCATCAGTTATTCGACAATCAAATCAGAAGATTTGAAAAAACATATCCACAGCAAGGGAAAGGTGATTTATCGGAAGGGGTGGCGAGAAGTATGCCTAGGAGATATCATTGTTTTAAAAGGAGGAGGAACTCCAAACACTTCTGTTCCAGAATTTTGGAATGGAAACATCCCTTGGATAAGTGTCGCTGATTTTAATAATCAGAATAGATTTGTATCTGATACAGAGAAAAAGATTACGCAATCGGGAATTCAAAAAAGCCGCACGTCTTTATTAAAAAAAGGAGATATTATTATCTCTGCAAGAGAAACAGTTGGAGCAATAGCTCAAATATCAAAACCTATGGCATTTAATCAATCTTGTTATGGAATCAGTGGTCAAAAATCATACATTTTAAATGACTACTTATATTATTTATTAAAAACAGAAATTGATAAACTAAAAAGATTTTCCCATGGGGCTGTTTTTGATACAATAACACAAAATACATTCTCTTATATCAATGTGAAACTTCCTCCTCTTTCAAAGCAAGAAGAGATATCTAAAATTCTTTCCAGTTTCGACGACAAGATAGACCTCCTCCACCAACAAAATAAAACTCTTGAAGATATGGCGCAGACGTTGTTTCGGCAGTGGTTTGTGGAAGGAAAAAACAAAACATGGAAGTCTGCTAATCTTGGCAGTTTTCTTAATATTACAACAGGAAAGAAGGATGCAAATTATTCTGTACAAGAGGGAGGTTACCCATTTTTCACCTGTTCTCAAAATATTTTGAGAGCACCTAATTATAGTTTTGAAGGAAAAGCAATTCTTCTTGCAGGTAACGGGGATTTTAATGTTAAAAGATATATTGGAAAGTTTGAAGCATATCAAAGAACATATGTTTTAACATCAAAAAATAAAATATTTTTTAATTTTTTATATGTTCTTATCAAATACTATCTTAGTTTAATAACAAGAGGAGCTCAAGGAAGTGTTATAAAATTCATCACAAAAGGCATGGTTTCAGATTTTACATTTTATCTGCCTGAATATGAATTGGATAAAAACCTAAAAAGTTTTGATAAGATTTATTGTTGTATTGATTACAATATAAGAAAAGTAAAAACTTTAGAACATCTACATAATATGATACTTCCTAAGTTAATCGCAGGTAAGATCAGAATTGTTAACAATTCTTGAGGGATTTTTGAAATGATAAATTATTTAAAATAAGAATACATATCGTCTATTAATGAGAATAATGATGATTTAGTAAATAACTTGAGAGTCCAAAGTTCTCATCGCTCTGAGTATTTGATATACTCTCCCCCTAGGAGTGCCTCCATTTGCTAAAAAGTCCCTATTTGAGAGGGAGAAGTGCCTCTATGCGGCCCTTTGTTCTCTAGGAGGCCCGGTACTCCATAGTTTTTTTGCAAACTTTTGCCAAGACTTGGTCTGAGGCAAAGTCCATCGAAAATCCTGTAGCATACTTCTTAAGGCCCTTTGAGTAACCTGAACAGATGCGGCAACCCCAGGCCGTATGGTTCTCAACCAACTCCTGTGACATCTCCAGACTTCGTCGGAATGATAGAGAGATAAATATTGACAAAGTCCTTGAGCGATAATAGCGATTTGAATATAGAGATGGTAGGCCGACATTTTGATAGAAATCTTATTTTTTAATCTCTTGGATTCTCGATGAATATAGCGGTCTCCTTCAGACCTTCTCGTCTTTCTCATTCCCTTAATCCGGAAACGATAAGAAAATGCACCGATAATATGTTTCAATTGCTGAATTCAACTAACAAGTGCATCACTCATTGCGTCAAGGCGGGTTAGGCCAGGCGGTCTAGACTATTGCTTTAACAAGAGACAGTCAGAGGTTCCCGACATTTAAATTTCCCTTAGTAAAACCTCTAGTTGATAGAGGTTGGCCGTAATGTTGCATCAAACAAAGTATTTTCTCAGGAATGATATTAGTATAAGTTTTTGTTCATTTGAATTGTCTGTGTATAATTTTCTTTTTGATATTAGATACATTCTTTGAGGGAGGAAGAATGAAAAAGAGGCTGAGTTCTCATAGGAAGTCCAACATTAGATCCGGAAACGTATACTACTTTTGTTCAACTTTTCAATACTTTGGCATAATTTCTTTTGGCGGATAGGCATATGTTCTCAATTCGACCCCGATGAGGATTCAACTAACAAGTGCATCACTCATTGCGTCAAGGCGGGTTAGGCCAGGCGGTCTAGACTATTGCTTTAACAAGAGACAGTCAGAGGTTCCCGACATTTAAATTTCCCTTAGTAAAACCTCTAGTTGATAGAGGTTGGCCGTAATGTTGCATCAAACAAAGTATTTTCTCAGGAATTATATTAGTATAAGTTTTTGTTCATTTGAATTGTGTGTGTATAATTTTCTTTTTGATATTAGATACATTTTTTGAGGGAGGAAGAATGAAAAAGAGAAAGAAACTTGGTGCGGAAGAGCTTTATAGAGAGATAGGAACTGTTTTTGATAGGGTACCGGAGGAAAGAAGGCATTTAGGTAATGTGAGCATATCCATTAGAGACAGTCTTTTCTCAGGTCTTGCAATTTTTGCCATGAAGTTTGGTTCTTTGCTTAAATTTGATAAGGCCTCGAAAGACAATAAACGAGGTAAAAATCTTAAAAGCATTTTTTCTCTAAAAAGCATTCCTTCAGACACTCGGATGAGAGAAATTCTTGACGGAATTGACCCTGTTTTTATAAGAAAAACATTTACAAAGATTTTTTCTAAGCTCCAAAGATTCGATATTTTAAATAGGTTTAAATTTTTAGGAGGCCACATTCTTATATCATTGGATGGAAGCGGACATTTTTCCTCTTCAAAAATACGTTGTGAAAATTGTATAAAAAAAGTTCGTCGCACAGGGGGGATAGGATATTACCATCAAATGTTGGGAGCAGCGGTTGTGCACCCTGACATGAGGCAAGTTATACCGTTATGTCCGGAACCGATTCTCAATCAAGACGGAAGTGATAAGCAAGATTCAGAGAGAAAGGCGTCAATAAGATGGATAAAATCTTTTAGGAAAGAACACTATCGTCTAAAGGCCTGCATATTGGAGGATGCTCTTGCGGCAAATGCTCCTCATATAAAATTTCTTCGAGACAATGCTCTACAGTTTATCATAGGGATTAAAGAAAACGGTAACAAAGTCTTATTTCATCAATTGGATGATGGGGAAAAAACAGAATCTGTATCGAAGTATCAAACAGAAGAGATTAGAGGAATCAAAGTTAAGAAAAGAATAGTACACGAATATCGTTATCTTAACGGGGCCTCTTTAAATGGGAAGAACAAAGATATCAAAGTTAATGTTCTGGATTATAGGGAAAAGACATATTTCGTTGACCCAACTCAAGACAAGAAGGGTATCGGAGTACAAGAAAAACGTTTTTCTTGGATAACCGACTTTCATATAACCAAAGCAAATATTTCGTTGATAAGGCGTGCAGGCCGCAGGAGGTGGGCAATAGAGAACGAAACCTTTAGAACTCTAAAGGAGACAACGGGTTATACAATAGAACATTCTTACGGCCATGGAGAAAAATACCTTTGCACGATGTTTTCTGTCTTGGCATTTTTAGCATTTTTAGTAGATCAAGCTCTGGAGATAACATGTCCCCTTTTTAGAAAGGCCCTTAAGAAAAGGTCCGGAACAAAGATGTACTTGTGGGAGAGTATGAAATCGGCATTAGAATGGGTACTTTTTCAGAATGTAGAACAATTTTTTCAAACTCTTGCCGGAGAGTTAGAGGTGAAGGGTGTTCTCATAAAGGCAGTGGCCACCAATGACACTTCCTGAGATAACGGTACTTTATGTTTGACTAATGCTTCTCCCACAAGCTACTTCAATAAAAATTTATCAAGTTAAAATTTGTCCAAGATGGACATCAGGGAGAGGTTTATCTTATAAAAAAACGAAACCATTATAAATATATTCCTCGCATCATGTCGGGAACCTCTGGTTTATTGTTGAAAGTTGTTGGGCGTTTTCAAACAAAATGGCCCATATTTAGCCCATGGGTCTTTGATTTTATGCACAAAATGCGGTGCTTCACCCTCTGAAAAACGCTATTTTTAGTAGAAATTGGCGGAGAACAGGAGATTCGAACTCCCGAAGCGTTTCCGCTTACACGCTTTCCAAGCGCGCGCCTTCGACCGCTCGGCCAATTCTCCACATCTATACATTGTTATCAAAATATTTAGTAAGAGATTCTTTATTATGGGATACGCATAAATCGTCTATTTCGATATTCGGGCCATCCATCATGATCTAGTTCTTCATTGTCTAAATTGTCCAGGCATTCCCCCTGAAAGGAGAGACTGTTGGGACGATGGTCCTCGATAATAGTTATACGGTAATTGTCACATACAAGGCCTTCTATATCTATAATAGATGTAGGGCCGTTAGCGTCCCTCTCTTCAGAAGCTATACTTAAGAAAACACCCCGAATGTCTTCACAGATGATTTCTTCTTCCGATTTGATCGTGTGCATTACTTCTTCGCAATGGACAACGACATCTTCCGTGTGATTGTTGATTATTTCATAATTCATTTCCCCTTGATTTCTCACCAATAAACAAGAGGATAAAAGCAACAAAAACACAATAGATTTTAACATAATTTTCTCCTTTTTAAATTAGATTAAAGCACATTTGCCTATTGATGTCATTTATTTTTTATAGTTATTTTAGAGACAACCTAATGTGCAAAATGTATAATTTCATTAAGGCCTTGTGAAAGAATGCGATATTTTCGTCCCTACAAGCTTTTTTACGGAAGCTGTCCCTGATCATGGTGAGCGAACTCACACCTGTATGTGAGAGGCCTAAAGTGATTACAACGGCGTCCACCTAAACAAATTTGGTGGATGAAAAACAAATTCCTCACAGGGCCTCCTGTTTTACTCGATAACCATTGACATTTCTTTTTTTTAAAGAGACCATAAAATTATGTTCACCGATAAGTCTACCTTAGAAGAAGAGGCCTCCACAAAATGGATTGAAGGGTTGGCCCTCGACGAAATCAATATGGAAGAGTCGGGTATCGTACATATGAACGAATACCTAGGCCCTGCCTCTCTGTTAGAAGAGGCCTCCATAGATTTTATGAATCAACTCAAAGATTATTTGGAATATTATGTGGCCAAATTTAATGAGTATCGAGGCAGCAATAACTCGGGGTCACAAATTAAAATGTTTAAAATATCCAATACCGTTAATGACTTTATGCTTTTTAGAAATTCTCTAAGGCTTATCTTTAATCGCAAGTCCCATGAACTTGTTACTATTACTCTTGGAGATACGGAACCCCAAAAAATTAAGGCCCACATTGGGCCTTTCAATAATATTTCTTGGAAATATAAAGAAGACAATATAGATATTAGGGCCATGACGAGACATTATTTATCACAATTTATTGTTTCTTCAACTCGTTGATACAAATTTAAACTCTTAAATATAGGAAAGACCTTCGCTCTTTTTAGCAGTGTTCTCATTGACTTCTGAAACTCCCGGCAATCTTACTATATTTATTACATATAAGTACTGTTTCTACTTCACCTTTGATAAGAATATCATAAAAATATACCCACGCTTCATTCGAAACTATGGGTATATTGTTGATGTATTTTATCCAACAAGTTTAAGCACAATGTTGGGAAATTTAAAGGTCTGAGAAAAAACAGAAGTACCTGAGTGAACAAAAATGCTACTTTTGGCCGTTTCTGCTGTTTCCGTAGCAATGTGAATGTCTTGAATACGAGATTTTACTCTTCTGAGATTTTTATCATTAATAGCAAGGTTGGTAATCGCCGATGAGAGTCTATTTTGAAGCGCATCCATCCCTGCTTTAATACCATTGATTTGTACAAGTGCGTTGTCCAAATCTTTAAGAGAGCTTTGTACCCTCTCTTTACTGGTAACTTCTAAAGATGTAAGGCCCAAGGCCTTAAGAGTTGCATTACCTTTTTTCCCATCATACTTTAATCTGCCCTGTGTAGAATTATTGCTAATTTCTACTTGAAATTCAAATTCTCCTCCGGTTCCGTCTAATAATTTAACTCCGTTAAACTCCGTAGATTTTGAAACTCTATCTATCTCATTTTTGAGGTCTTGAAATTCAATAGATGTAAAGCTACGTTTCCTATCCCCTATCGTATTCGATACTGTTTGAATTGCAAGCTCCCTTAATCTGATAATAATATTAGATATCACACTCAACCCACTTTCTGCTGTTTGTATAAGAGAAATAGCATCATTGGCATTTCTTGTTGCCTGCCTCATCCCTCGAATTTGCGTTTTTAAATTTTCGCTAATGTCAGTCCAAGCAGAATTATCTTTCTCATAGGCCACTCTTCTTAATTTCTTATTTGTTCTAGGTAATGTTTTTTCCATTGCCATCGTTTAATCTCCTCTAATCACATTTACCTCCTGTTAGATTATCCGTACATCCGTGTACATCATTGATGGTTAATCTCATTGTCCCTTTGTTACAAAAATAAAAGGCCTACATTCCTTGTGAGGATTGAATCAAATTCAATGCACTCATTGTAGCAGCATTGGTTTGGGCCAAAACAGCAGTACCGGCCTTCATAAGAATATTGTTTTTTGCCAACTCTGCAGTTTCTGCGGCCATATCAGTATCTCTAACTCGAGAGTTTGCAGCAGATAGATTTTCCGAACTAATGGCAATATTATTTAATATAGACTGCAATCGGTTTTGAATAGCACCAAAATTGGCCCTAATACCGGAAACAGAAATGATTGCTTCATCGATGGCCGCCAAAGAGCTTTGAGAGGTAATTTTTTCGTCCACACCGGTCAAATTGAGTCCCAAGGCCTCGATATTGATATCCGCATTAGAAGTATCAAAAGAGATTCTATCTCTTGTAGGATCATTTCTTGTGCCGACTTGAATATCAAGAACCGTTCCCGTACCGTTGAGAAGCGGTACCCTGTTAAATTCTGTTGAATTGGCGATTCTGTCAATTTCAGAAGAAAGCTGTTCAAATTCCAAATGGAGAAATTTTCTCTCTGTTGCGCCAATAGTATCTGATGCGGCCTGAACGGCCAATTCTCTTAGTCTAATAAGAATGTTAGAGACTTCCGAAAGGGCCCCTTCTGCAGTTTGAACCAAAGAAATCCCATCAGCTGCATTTCGAGAGGCCTGTCCGAGACCTCGAACTTGGGCCTTAAGATTTTCCGAAATGGCCAAACCGGCCGCATCGTCACCGGCCCTGTTGATTCTTTGTCCTGAAGAGAGTTTTTCTAGGGTTTTTTCCATGGCGAGCCTTGTTTTGCCTAGATTCCTCTGAGCATGAAGTGAGGCCACATTTGTGTTAATACGAAGTCCGATAGTATCCTCCTTGATATTTGGTTTCGTGATATTCTTTATCACCCATCTTATAAAACTTATGCAAGACTAATGGCCTAATCGTCGGATTTTTTTATACTCTTGAGTATAATAAAGAAAAAAGGAAAAAAATTCCCTCAAAGAAAGGAAGTATTCTGAAATTGTTTGTGAGCATTGAAAATTTCTTTATTAATAAGACTGATATCCATGGAGCGAAGGGATTGAGGATTAATAGCGTTTTTTGGAATTTGAGGAAGTTCTTCTATCGGTTCCGTAAGGATGAGGTGTTTATTGGCCTTGACTTCATCAACGTGGCCGACAGGAGTAAAATGAGGTGTTGTTGTAAGTAACTGAGGTGTTTGTTTTAGAATTTTAGAAATACTCTTAAGAATTTCTAAAAAGCGATCAAGTTCTGCCATTGTATAACTTTCTGTTGGTTCGATCATTAAACCATACTGTTCGGGAAAGGCCACAGTGGGAGAATGAATGCCAAAATCTAAAAACAATTTACCTATTCTAGGGATGATTTCGGATTTTGGTATACCAAGCTTCCGTATATTATCAAAAATTACATCATTAAAGGTAATAATAAATTCGTGCAATCTCGGTATTTCTTCTGCTCCTTTCGGAAGCGTGGGAAATTCTTGTTTAAGTTTAGAATAAAGATATTGTGCTGAGAGAACGGCATAGGATGACATGTTCTCTATCCCTTCGGAACCAAGGGCCCGCAAGTAAGTATAGGCCCTTACTTTATGAGCAAAGTTTCCAAAATGTCGGTGAAAACTACCAATGGATTTTTCAACACGATAGCTTTCAAAAAGTCCTTGGGTATTTTTTCTAATTTGTATTCCGGGAATATAATCCACAAGTTTTTCGCTGACACACACTACGGCATCTCCCGGCCCCCCACCTCCATGAGGGATAGTCCATGTCTTGTGAAGATTGTTATGAACAGCATCTATTCCAAGTTTACTTAAATTAACCAAAGAGGCAATAGCATTCATATTGGCCCCGTCCATATAAACAAGTCCTCCTATAGAGTGGATAAGTTTTGACACTTGATGAAGGTTTTGTTCAAAAATACCTGCCGTATTAGGATTGGTTACCATAATTCCTGCAATATGTTCCTTGTGAAGAAAAACACACTTTTTTAAATGATCTAAATCCATTTGTCCTTTGCCACAAGATTCAGTGATGATAATATCATTCTCTTTGAACCCGGCCATGACGGCCGATGCCGGATTTGTTCCGTGAGCACTTCTTGGAATCAAAATTTTGTTTCTGCTCTCTCCTTCTCCTCGATTTTTGTGGTAGGCCTGAAACATCTTAAGCCCTACCAATTCCCCTTGAGCACCGGCAACAGGTTGTGTTGCTGTGGCCTTAAGCCCCGTAATGGCCTTAAAATATTCTTGAATATTGTAAAGTATGGCCATTGCACCTTGAGCATCTTCTTCAGGTACTTGTGGGTGTAAATTTGCAAATCCCGGAAGAGATGCTGCCCAATCATTGATACGGGGATTGTATTTCATGGTACAACTTCCTAGAGGATAAAGGGTATCGTCGGGAGAAATATTTTGTTGACCAAGAGAGAGATAAAATTTTTTTAGTTTATCAAAGTTTATCTTAGGAAAAGAAAACTGATTTGTTTTTAAGTATTCTTTTTTAATAGATAATGGGGAGCAAAAAGTATCTTTCTTTTTAAAATTCTTGTCTAGAAAAAACTTGAGTGCCGTAAAATGATCATCTGTTTGGATATCGCTAAAAGAAACGAGAAGAAGATTCTTTTCATGGCCGCCTCTAGAACTTACATCAACTCCCAAATGAATTCTATGGCCTCGTGCCAATTGTATGAGTCGACTTGGCCTTTCAGAAACTCTAAGAGTAAATTCATTGAAAAAGCATTTTTCAAATGCAGGATAAAATCCCTTATATCTTGTAAATAACTTAAAACCACGAACAGCATTCAATCTGGCCTTAAGAAGGGTCTTTTGAAGACCGATTTCTCCCCGAGCTAATAGAGAGGCGCCTACAAGGGTGGCCATAAAAGATTGGTTGGAGCAAATATTTGATGTGGCCCGTTCTCTTCTTATATGTTGTTCTCTAGTGCTTAAAATCATACAAAAGCAATCTCTACCTCTCTTATCCTTGGTTTTTCCTACAAATCGTCCGGCCGTGCTTCTCAAGTAGTTTTTGCAGTCTTTGTGAAAAACAATACCAAAAACGCCAATGCCTGGGCCTCCGTAATTTGGGCCGACGGCCAAGTGTTGTCCTTCCCCTACAAACATTGTTGTTCCAAGGCCTTTACTGCCCCAAAGAGAAGGACTCTTAAGTCCTCCTGTCGCTAACAAGATTGGATCCACAAGAGCTATACTCAGGATGTCGTGTTTTCGACACAGATCCGTTAAACGGTCAACATCTTCGATGTTGCCAAAGTGATTGATTTGTGGGAAGCAAAAAGCAGCAATATCTTTTTTATATTTTCTTATAAGGCCGTCAAGTTGACAAGAATCGAGAATACCTGCCTTTTTATCCATGGGTACGACTACTATATTCATAGGCATTCCTTCGGCATGTGTATTGACAACCTCTAGGTCTCCCGGATAAATCCCTTCACTAATAAAAAAAGTTTTTTTCGTTTTTACTATTCTCAAGGCGGTTTTAAAGGCCTCAAAAACGGCCGTACTTCTGTCATAAAAACTTGAATTAACAGCACCAAAACCGGTTAGGGCCGAAAGGCCTTGAGCATAAATCCAAAGAGAGTGAAGTGTACCTTGACTCCTCTCCGGTTGGTAGGGGGTATAGGCCGTTGATAGACCTCTAATACTTGAAACAAAAGGGACAATTTCATGTACTTTATAATGTTGAAGTCCATCACCTAAAAAGCTGAAATAAGGATTATTTTTTTTTGCTATATCTTCTAGATGAGAGGTCAAGTCATCATAGTTAAGGCGTTTACAAACCTGAGGGGTATCTGAAAATTTAATATCTTTAGGAATATGATGAAAAACATCTTTAAAATGCGAAAATTCTAGACTAGCAAGCATTTCTTCCCTTTCCTTTTTAGTCGCACTTATATAATAAAGGGAGTGTTCCCGTGGAATCGTTGAAGGATCATAGGGAAGAGAGGCCATACTTGCTCCTTAAGAAATCAAGAAATTTTTCCTCTTTTTAAGAACTCTTGTCAAGAAAACTCGAGTAGAAATAATCAATGCATAGAGCAAAACAGAACTAATCGGCCGTATTATCGGTACTCTGTGAAGATTCTTGCTTCACCGACAATCGCCTAAAACAAGTGTTTTTGGTCTTACATCGTCTCCACGAGCTTCACATCCCATAGTCCCTTCTTCTCATCCTAATATCAAAACAGATCAAATTCATCTTGAAAAGATGGTTAACTCTCAAAAATCAGCAGTTTTCGATACAGCGCGGAGCGTATTTTTAAAAATCCCCTCTGAAAAGTGAAAAATGACATTAAAATCTTTACAATTTTTTTTTTCCCGTTTTAAAATAGAGAAGACAAATTTTTTATTTTTAGAACAGACAAGGAGGGCATCTGTGAACATACCACTTAAACAACCGACTAATTTTATTGCCAATAACCCAACTATTTGTGTCGATCATATGAAGCACTACCTTTATTACACATTTCTCTCTCTTTTCGTACTGTCGGGCTGTGGAGGCGGCGGTGGGTCGTCTTCGTCGGGGGGAAGTTCTAGCAAGAAACCTCAATCTTGCGCTATCGCCAACGGTAGCGGTCACAAAGTTTGGGATAAAACTGCAAAGAAATATAGCACGACTTGCACGGTTGCCGCTTGTAAGGCAGGTTTCGACAACGACGAAGACTCAACAGAATGCCAAACGACGGTGGCGAACTACTATTCGCCTGCAAACGACAAAACCCGGACAGCTTGTCCGACTACACCCCATTCCTCTGCTACGACAACAACGGGACTTTCCTCTACGGAAGGCTGTTACAACTGCGACGGCGGTTATTTAAAAAATACGGCAAGTAATACTTGTGACGTTCCCTCCAAAGGAAAGTATGTCAATGCTTCAGGCAACGAGCAAAGCTGCAGTGATCCAGGAGGTACCGTAGGCGGGTTTGAAACCTTCTTAAACAATACGAAAGGTGTGTCAACCGCAACCGGTTGTAATTTTTCCTGCAAATCGGGATTTGTAAAAAACACGGCAACCTTTACCTGCAATATCCCGGATACGGGAAAGTATGCGGATAGTTCAGGCGACGAGCAAAGTTGCAATGCTATAACCCGTGACCTAGGAGGGTTTAATACATTTTTGGCAAACATGATAGCGGTAAATTCTGCTGCCGGTTGCGGTTTTACCTGTAATACCGGTTTTTTAAAAAGCGGAAGGGCGTGTAACTTTCCCCGTAAAGGAAAGTATGTCGATGGTTCGGGGAGCGAAGAAAACTGCGATAATGTCGGAGGTACCCCCGGAGGGTTTCATGAATTTTCGAATAATGGGAAAGGAGTAAGTTCCGCAACAGGCTGTAACTTTTCCTGTAAACAAAATCATGTGAAGAGTGCATCGGACTATACTTGTACACGAGGGCAAACTTGTCCCATTACCAACGGTGCAGGTTTTCAACAAACATCTTCCGATACGTGCGAAGTCGTCGATTGCAATGCAGGTTACGACAGCACCCAAGCACCGACCACACAATGCCAACAAACGGTATCGGGATTCTTCTCTCTCGCAGACGACAAAACTAGAACGACCTGCCCCACTCCGCAAAACTCTTCTCCTACGAGTACTACAAGTCTTTCCTCTGCGGATGGCTGCTACACCTGCGACGGCGGTTATTTAAAAAATACGGCAAGTAATGCTTGTGCCTTTCCTTCAAAAGGAACATATGTCAATGTGGGGGGTACCGAAGTATCATGCAATCCTATTACGCTTCAAGGAACGGCAACCTCTGCTTGGATAGCGGGTGCCGCCGCAACGGCGATCACCTGCCCATTTTCCTGTAGTGCAGGTTTCGTGAAAAGCGGGAGGGCGTGTAATACCCCCGATACGGGAAAGTATGCGGATAACGTAGGAGTCGAGCAAAGTTGCGATGGCCCCACAGGTGCCACAGGTGGGTTTAAAGAATTTTTGCCAAATACGGGAGCGGTGTCAACTGCTGCCGGTTGCGGTTTTTCCTGTAAGTCGGGATTTGTAAAAAACACGGCGAATAGAACGTGCAATATCCCCGATATTGGAAAGTATGCGGATAGTTCAGGCGACGAGCAAGGTTGCAACAATCCCACAGGTGCCACAGGTGGGTTTAAAGAATTTTTGGCAAATACGGCAGCGGTGGCGACTGCAACCGGTTGTAGTTTTTCCTGTAATGTCGGTTTTGTAAAAAAAACGGCGGATAGTATGTGTGAGATTCCCGATCAGGGAAAGTATGCAGATAACGGAGTAGAAAAAGATTGCTCTCCTATCACGGGGGACACGGATGGATTTAATGAATTTGCCGTCAATACGGTAGCGGTGTCAATTGCTACCGGTTGCGGGTTTTCCTGTAATGCAGGTTTCATGAAGGATTCCTCTGCTAGAGAATGTAACTATCCAACACCCGGAACTTATGTCAACAATCAAGGTGCCGAGTCTTCCTGCACGGACATTACGAGGATGCCGAGTTTTGGTTCTTGGGTATCTGGAGCTGCCACCGCTGACGATGCATGCCCCTTTTCCTGTAGTGCAGGTTTCGTGAAAAGCGGTAGGGCGTGTAATATCCCCGATACGGGAAATTATGCGGATAACGGAGTAGAGAAAGATTGTAATTCCATTACAGGGAACGCCGGTGGGTTTAACACCTTTTTGGAAAATCCGGGAGCGGTGTCAACTGCTACCGGTTGCGGTTTTTCTTGTAATACGGGTTATATCAAGGATTCCTCTGCTAGAGTGTGTAACTATCCAAGACTCGGGAAATATGTAAATCCTCAAGGAACCGAAGTCGCTTGCGAGGACATTAGGGGTATAACGGGTTTTAATTCTTGGGTATTTGGAGCTGCCGATTCGGAAACTACCTGCCCCTTTTCCTGTAGTACGGGTTATGTGAAAAGTGGGAGGCTGTGTAACTTTCCTTCCACGGGAAATTACGTGAACGCTCAGGGAACCGAGGTATCATGTAATTCTATTACTTCTATTACGACTGAAGGAACGGCAACCGCTGCTTGGATAGCAGGTGCTGCCTCAGCGGCAAACACTTGCCCCTTTTCCTGTAGTTCGGGTTATGTGAAAAGCGGTAGGATGTGTAAGATTCCAGCTAAAGGACAATATGCAGATAACGGAGTAGAGACATCTTGCTCTTCTATCACAGGAGACGGAGGAGGGTTTGAGGATTTTGTCGCCAATAGGGGAGCGGTGACTGCCGCCGACGGTTGCGGCTTTTCCTGTAATGCAGGTTTCGTGAAGGATTCCTCCGGTCGAGCGTGTAACTATCCTTCCACGGGAAATTTTGTAAACGCTCAGGGAACCGAGTCCTCCTGCACGAACATTACGGGTATGACGGGCTTTGGTTCTTGGTTAGAGGGAGCTGCCAGCGATGCCGATTCCTGCCCCTTTTCCTGTTCCTCGGGTTATACGGTATCGGGAAGAACGTGCAGACGACCCAAAATGCTCGCCTTAGGAGCAGACGCCAGTCGCATCCTTTTTAGTAACGGTGAGGTGGAAGCATGGGGAAAAGTTAGTACCTATAAATGGAGAACTCATATCAAGGAGGACTTGGGTGGTAATACGCCCCAAGCTCTTGTGGCGGGGTACTACCACCAATGCATTATTTTAAAAAACGCTGCCCTAACCTACGGGCGTTTAATGTGTTGGGGGCAAAACGGCGACGGCCAACTGGGAGTTGGCGATACTAACACTAAAACCACCCCGACAGCTGTTACCGTTACCTTCTTGGGAGACGCCGGAGGCGGAGTCCCCAATACGGTCAAGTCCGTGGCGGCAGGATACGTTCATACCTGCGCACTCTTAAACGACGATACCGTTGTGTGCTGGGGGAATAATACCTACGGACAGATAGGGGCCGGGTCTTCCGGCTGGGGGAAAACAATAAGCGGTACGACGCCAGGCGACCCCTTAGACGGCGGAACTGCTAGTCGTATAGCGGCAGGAGGGCGGCACACCTGTGCCGTCTTAACAACGGATAGCTCCGTTCAATGCTGGGGGTGGAATCGCTTCGGGCAAACAGGCGGTGGGACTCCGAGTTTAGGTGTCGGTAACACTGCCACCGAGATTGTAGTGGGTGATACGGCTTCTTGCGCCTTTCTTAACGATGCTAGCGTTAAGTGCTGGGGACACATCCCTTCTCCCAGCTTAGGAGTGGGCGAAACCGTCACCGAGATTACGCTGGGGGAGGCACACGCTTGTGTCATTTTAAATGATAAGACTGTAAAGTGCTGGGCGGGGGCCAACGGTTTGGGCGAGAAGGGAGGCGGAACTTCCGGTTCCGATCGGGTTCTAAGAGGCACACTGGGCAACCCCTTGGGCGGACAAACCGCTATTGAAATTGCAGCATCTTACTACCAAACCTGCGCCATTATGGAGTCGGACAATTCCGTTAAGTGTTGGGGAAAGAATAGTGATGCCATTGGCACCGGTTTTTACGGACAGATGGTAGGAGAAGTTGCGATGACAGGCGGATCCGACGGAACGGGAACGAGTACGGGACAGTCCCAAGTACTTACGGCAGCTTCTACACCGACGGCGACATCCTTAGACTCTGATGAAGACGGGCAGATTTGTAAGATAGAACTTTCCGGCGACTCCCTTGGCGGTTCTTGGGTTGTTAAAAACTATGCAACACCGCGAATATACAATCCGCTAGGTAGTACGGCAATTTCCGATGCTATAGATACCCTGATTGCGGTGATCGGATCCCCCGTGAAGCTAGCGACAACCGACGTGACTTTAACCAAAACGGTCGATAACAAAATAGAGGCAACCGTTAACTCCGCCGTCTTTGCCGGAATGACTTTAACTATCTATCACGCCGATGACGGCGGAGACTGCACAACAAGTCCCATTGGCACACCCATTAGTCTTAGTGGAAGCAGCAGCAGCGGTGAAGCAGAGGGACTATGGGTTATCTCGCAGGGCCATACCGGATCGGGAGATACAACCGTCAATCTCGATAGCGTACACATTGATCTTGGAAATTCCCCTCTTACAAAAGGGGAAATTGCCGATAAGATCGTTGCGGATGTTTCCGGCGCAAGTTGGGCGGGTAAGCAGAACAAGGATTTACCTTACATAGCGACAAAACTCGATGGTTCAAGCAATGCTAACGATGATTGCCCCTCAGGCGACTTCTGTGTCCTCTTTGAGCGTGTGTTCAAAGGGACGGAAGGAAATTACGGAATCCCCTTCGGGGATCGGGACTACTCACACTAAGAAAATCGTTAGACAATCGCTCGACATTGTGTTTTAATAAACCGTTTTAATCGGTAATGTAATAATTTACAAAAATTTGTAAAAAAATATTTTGCAATTCACGTTTTCAGGTTTTATTCTTAAAGAAGTGTTTAATTTTTAAACAAGATTATTTAACAACACAAGGAAATGCTTATGAAAAATTTAGTACCTGAAAAAACACCGTTCATACCTCTAAAAAATATTAAAATGTTGGCCGTACCCCCCCCCCCCCCCCCCCCGAGTGTTTTGGTCGGGTTTATGAAATACCGATTTTTTACCGCATTTCTTTGTCTAATATTGTCGAGTTGCGGTGGGAGCAGTGGCGGCGGAGGCGGCGGCAACTCGACCTCTTCGAGTAAAAAAGCTAAAGCTGCTAAAGCGTGTACGACTCCTATTCCCAACGGAAAGGGAGAGCTTCCTTGGAATACCAAAACCAAAAAATATAGCACAACATGCAAAGTCGTCTCTTGTAATGCGGGATATGTAAAGAATACGGGAAGGAATAGTTGTGATATTCCCGAGGCGGGAAAGTATGCGGATAAGGGAGTAGAGAAAGATTGCTCTCCCATCACGGGAGGGTTTAACACCTTTTTGCTAAATACGGGAGCGGTAGAAACGGCAACCGGTTGCGGTTTTTCCTGCAATGCCGGTTTTTTAAAAAGCGGAAGGGCGTGTAACTTTCCCCGTAAAGGAAAGTATTTAGACGGTTCGGGGATCGAACAAGACTGCAGTGGCCCAGGAGGTACCGACGGAGGGTTTAATGAATTTTTGGATAATATAAAAGGAGTAAATTCCGCAAGCGGCTGTAACTTTTCCTGTAAACCAAATCATGTGAAGAGCGCATCGGGTTATACTTGTACAAAAGGGTACCCTTGTTCCATTGATAACGGTGCAGGGTTTAAAGCAACATCTTCCTCTACTACATGCCAAGTTGTCGATTGTGATGCAGGTTACGACAGCACCCAAGCACCGACCACACAATGCCAAGAAACGGCATCGGGGTACTACTCTTTGGCGAACAACAAGGGGCGAACAGCTTGTCCGACTCCACCCCATTCTTCTGCTACGACAACAACGGAACTTTCCTCTGCGGACGGCTGTTACACCTGCGACGGCGGTTATTTAAAAAACACGGCGAGGAATACTTGTGACTTTCCTTCAAAAGGAACATATGTCAATGCTCAAGGTAGCGAAAGTTCATGCAATCCTATTACTACGCTTCAAGGAGGGGCAATCGCTACTTGGATAGGGGGTGCCGCCGCCGATTCGGCAATAACTTGTCCCTTTTCCTGTAGTGCCGGTTTCGTGAAAAGCGGAAGGGCGTGTAATATTCCCGGTCTTGGAAAGTATGCGGATAATGCAGGAGGCGAGCAAAGTTGCAACAACCCCACAGGTGCCGCAGGTGGGTTTGATACCTTTTTGCCAAACACGGGAGCGGTTGATTCTGCTACCGGTTGCGGGTTTTCCTGTAATGCAGGTTTCATGAAGGATTCCTCTGCTAGAGAGTGTAACTATCCAACACCCGGAACTTATGTCAACAATCAAGGTGCCGAGTCCTCCTGCACGGACATTACGAGGATGCCGGGTTTTGGTTCTTGGGTATCTGGAGCTGCCACCGCTGACGATGCCTGCCCCTTTTCCTGTAGTGCAGGTTTCGTAAAAAGCGGGAAGACGTGTAACATTCCCCACAAGGGAAAATATGCGGATAACGGAGTAGAGAAAGCTTGCTCTCCTATCACGGGAGGCGGATTTGAGGACTTTACCGTCAATACGGAAGCGGTGTCAACTGCTACCGGTTGCGGTTTTTTCTGTAATGCCGGTTTTGTGAAAAGCGGCAGGGCGTGCAATATCCCCAATCAGGGAAAGTATGCGGATGGGGCAGGGGACGAGCAAAGTTGCGATACCCCCACAGGTGAATCAGGTGGGTTTAACACCTTTTTGCCAAATACGGCAGCGGTTGATTCTGCTGCCGGTTGTAAATTTTCCTGTAATGCCGGTTTCGTGAAAATCGGGAGAAAGTGTAACTATCCAACACTCGGAAGTTACGTCAACAATCAAGGAAACGAGGCATCCTGTAATTCTAATTCTATTGCGCTTCAAAGAGCGGCAATCTCTACTTGGATAGTGGGTGCTGCCGACGATGCCGATACCTGCCCCTTTTCCTGTACTACAGGTTATGTGAAAAGCGGCAGGGCGTGTAATATCCCCGATCTTGGAAAGTATGCGGACAACGTAGGAAGAGAGCAAGATTGCGATAACCCTACAGGTGACACAGGTGGGTTTAACATCTTTTTGCCAAATTCGGGAGCGGTAAGTTCTGCTACCGGTTGCGGCTTTTCCTGTAATGCAGGTTTTGTGAAAGATTCTTCTGCTCGGGAGTGTAACTATCCTTCCTCGGGAAATTATGTGACTGCCAGAAATACCGAGTCCCCCTGTAATTCTATTACGACTGAAGGAACGGCAGTCGCTACTCGGATAGTGGGTGCCGCCTCAACGGCAACCACTTGCCCCTTTTCCTGTACTCCCGGTTATGTGGTGGATACCGCTATTCCGAAGTGTAAGTATCCGACACAAGGAACTTACGCCGACGCTCAAGGTGCCGAGGTCGGTTGCACGGACATTTCGGGTATAACGGGCTTTGGTTCTTGGTTAGATGGAGCTGCCACCGATGCCGATTCCTGCCCCTTTTCCTGTGCCTCGGGTTATACGATATTGGGAAGAATGTGCAATAAAGCGATACCCAAAATGCTCGCCCTTGGGACAGACAGCAGTCGCGTCCTTTTTGATAACGGTGAGGTGAAAGCATGGGGGAAGGTTAGTACCTCCCCTTGGAGAAGTCATATCAATGAGGACTTAGGGAGTCATACGCCCCAAGCTCTTGTGTCGGGGTGGTTCCACCAATGTATTATTTTAAAAAACGCTGCCCTAAACCACGGGCGTTTAATGTGTTGGGGGAACAACGGCAACGGACGACTGGGTGTAGGCGATAATAACCTGAGAACCACCCCGACAGATGTTACCGCCGTAGGAAACGATAATGACGGCAACCCTTACACTGTCAAGTCCGTGGCGGCGGGAGGCAAGCATACTTGCGCACTCTTAAGCAACAATACCGTTGTGTGCTGGGGGGACAATGGTAAGGGGCAGATAGGAGGCGGTTCCGGTGCCAACAAAACAATAAGCGGTACAGTAGGTGGCCCCTTAGGTAGCACAACCGCTAGTCGTATATCGGCGGGATGGCAGCACACCTGTGCCGTCTTAACAACGGATAAACCCGTTAAATGTTGGGGGAGTAATGCCTGGGGGCAAACAGGCGGTGGGACTCCGAGTTTAGGTGCCAACAAAACCGCCACCGAGATTGCAACGGGTAGTAGGTCTTCTTGCGCCATTCTCAACGACGGTAGCGTTGTGTGCTGGGGGGGGCTCGGTTCCACCAACTTAGGGGGCAAAATCGCCACCAAGATTGCGGTGGGGTCTAGGTACGCTTGTGGCCTCTTAAACGATAAGACTGTAAAGTGCTGGGGGCGTAATAACAACGCCGGTCAATTGGGAGGCGGTTATGCCAGTTCCGATCAGGTTTTAAGAGGCACATCGGGCGACCCCTTGGGCGGACAAACCGCTATTAAAATTGCATCAGCTTCCTATCACACTTGCGCCGTTATGGAGTCGGACAATTCCGTTAAGTGTTGGGGAGCAAATAGTGATGACGATGGCATCGGTTTTTACGGACAGATCGTAGGAGGTGTTGCGATGACAGGCGGAACCAACGGAACGGGAACGAGTACGGGAGAAAGCCAAACACTTACGGCATCTTCTACACCAACGGCGATAGCACTGGAAGAAGATGCAGGCGGGAAGATTTGTAAGATAACACTTTACGACGGCAGTAATACTTGGATTGTTAAGGACTATACAACACCGCTAACGTATAATTCTGGAGGCAGTACGGCGATTACCGCTGTTATAGATAGTCTGATTACGGAGATCGGTTCCTCCGTGAACGTGTTGGGAACCAATGTGACGTTGTCTAAATCAGGCAGCGACAAAATAGTGGCAACCACTGACAACGCCGTCCTTAACGGAATGAGTTTCATTATCTACCACGACGATAACGGCGGAGACTGCACAGGACTTCACCCTAGCACGCCCATTACTCTTGGCGGAGCAAGCGGCGGTGATAAAGCAGAAGGGCCATGGGTTATCTCGGAGGACTATTCTGGATCGGGAGATACAACTATCAACCTCGATAGCGTACACATTGATCTTGGAAATACCGGTCTTACAAAAGAGGAGATTGCCGATAAGATCGTTGCGGGCGTTAACGGCGGAAGTTGGGCAGGTAAGCAATACAAGGATTTACCTTACACGGCGACAAAACTCGAAGGCTCAAGCGATGCTAACGATGACTGCCCCGCCAACGACTTTTGTGTTGTTTTCGATCGTGTGTTCAAAGGGGCGGAAGGAAATTACGGTATTCCCTTTGGGGATCGGGACTACTCATACTAAGAAACCTTAGCTTCAAGTGAAGGTTTGGGCCAACGGAAAACGGCCATGAAAAACAAAGTAGGCCTTTAATTCTTGAAATGAAAAGGGAAAACGCCAAACTTGCTCTCGTGCCGCCTTTTCGGGGGCACATGGTGGCGAGAGGTGGATTCGAACCACCGAAGGGTAAACCCGACAGATTTACAGTCTGTTGCCTTTGGCCACTCGGCAATCTCGCCCTTTATAGAACAGAAAACATGAAAAGCGAAAGAAAGTATGCCTCAATTTTATGGTCTAGACAAGAGGGGTATCGTTTAATATCTGCCTTTTTTCACTCATTCTTGTAGTTCCATGAAAGATGACCCCTTCCTCAACAATAAGACTCGGAGTCGTAATAGTACCCTCAAACCGTGCCGGGCCTGTAATTTCAACACGACCTGTTGCCCTAATGTTGCCCTTGACCATTCCCGAGATAAGAATAATATTTGCGTTAATGTCCGCGTTAACAACGGCCCCTTCGGAGATAATAACCGTGTCGTTGGAAAAAATAGTGCCGGTGACGACTCCGGCTATCCTAGCAACTCCCGTAAAAGAAAGGTTGCCTTCAAACCGACATCCTTCCTCTATAATTGCCGATATTTCACTTTTATCTTTTACTCGCATGAAGCATTATAACTGTCGGTCAAGATCCCCTCTTTCCATAAGAAACCCATATATCTCATTGAATTCTGCCTCATTTGAAAACTTGAAGTTGACTTGTCCCGATCCATATTTTGTAACCTTGAAACTACAGTGAAGACCTGTTTTTTGCTCAATTTTATCCTTATAGTAATTCATCTTTTCTGAAAAAAGAGAGTTGAGGGGTTGCTTTTTGTTTGTCTTTTCACTGTTATAAATTCTTTTAATAAGGTCTTCGACTTCTCGAACACTCAATATCTTTTCTACTGCTTCTTTAGCTATATTTACAGCGAGATTTTCTTCTTTAACTGAGGCCAACACTTTGGCATGTCCGAAAGAAAGTTGTTCTTTTTGAATAAAATCTATAATTGGACGAGGTAACCTAAGTATCCTCAAAAAATTAGCAATGCTAGAACGTTCTTTGCCAAGATTTTTTGCAACCTCTTCTTGAGTAAGATGGAATTCGTCAATGAGAGAGGAATAGGCCAAGGCCTCTTCTATACAATTGAGGTTGCTTCGTTGAATGTTTTCTACAATGGAAATAATGATTTGTTCCTTTTTTGTAGAATTTTTGATAACAACGGGAACTTTTTTTAACCCGACTATTTGTGCGGCCCTAAGACGCCTTTCTCCTGCCATAAGTTGATGGCCTTCATCGGACTTGGTGACAATGAGAGGAACAAGAATCCCGCTTTCCCTGATAGATTGGGCCAATCCTTCTAATTCTTTTTCTTTGAAAACTTTTCTTGGTTGGTGAGGATTCGAACGGATCTCCTCGATGGGCAATAAAAGAGATGAGGTGAGCATATTCAATTTTTCTGACGTACCCCCTTGCTGTTCAACGAGAGATTTTGCCAACAATTCATTTGGTGTCTTTTGAATCAATGAGGCCATTCCCTTTCCCAATGCTATTTTTTTTGCCATTTACATCGTACTCCTAAAATTCATTCATACTCGAAGTTCTTCCTCTACTTGAGGAGAAGGGATTACATGGTTTTCAACAAATTTATTATCTGATTTTTCACGAGAAATAATCTCTTGGGCAAAAGACATATAGGCAAGACTCCCTTTGGACGTTGGGTCGTACAAGACAATAGGTCTTCCAAAACTTGGCGATTCCGAAAGCTTTACACTTCTTGGGATAACAGATTGAAAAACCTGCTCGCCAAAATGATTTCTCATTTCTTCGGCCACTTGCTTGTGCAGTGATGTCCTCGAATCAAACATCGTCAAAAGAATTCCTTCCATAAAGAGTTCCTTATTGAGAGAGTTTCTGATAAGGGCCACGGTCTCCATCAATTGAGCGAGTCCTTCCATAGCATAGTATTCTGTTTGCATAGGCACAATAAAAGAATCGGCGGCATTGAGAGCGTTAATAAAAAGGAGGCCCAAGGAAGGAGGGCAATCAATGAAGATATAGTCGAAGTCTTTCTCTATGGTAGAAAGAACATTTTTTAACTTTTGCTCCCGAGCAATTTCAGTCACTAATTCTATCTGCGCCCCTGTAAGATCATTATCGGAAGGACAAATTTCGAGAAGAGCAATATCTGTAGGATAGATACAATCCCTAATCTCCTTGGCCCCAATAATACCGTGGTAAATATTGGCATTTCGATATTTATCTCTTTCAATTCCAAGGCCTACAGAGGCATTGCCTTGAGGGTCTAAATCAACAATGAGTGCCTTTTTCGAGAGCTTCGCCAAACAGGCCGATAAATTAAGAGTTGTCGTTGTTTTTCCGACTCCTCCTTTTTGGTTTGCCATAGCAATAATTTTTGCCATTTTAGACCTCTCAACATATTTAATGGGTAACGAGGGAGAAAAGTGTAGATTTTAAGAATTAACTAAAGGGCCACTTTTCCCAAAATAACCCACCTTGGTACCCTAGGATAAACATAAATCACCTACCTCCATTTGACAAGAGTTCTTTTTTTTGACACATGTAGTAAAACAAATGTTCTCTTCCAGAAGCTCCCAATATGATGCGAGGAATATCATAGAATATACTCGATAGTTTTAATCTTAAATATCTAAATAATTTTTGGACAACTCTGCGACGGCCTTTAAAGTTTCTTGTCAATCGTTCCGTTAAGTCTTCTAAAGATAATGAGATATAAAATAGTACTTCTGATTTTTACTTTTTTTCTTGGATGTGGTCGCACACGTGAAAAACAACAGTATTTTGCCGGCAAAGACCCTGTTGATACTTTTAATCAAAAAACTCAGCAAGATGTTTTTGTCCAAGAGACAAATGTCACTATTAGTAAACCTTCTTCCATCGATATGCTTTTTGTTGTTGATAATTCTGAAAGTATGAGTGAGGAACAAGAGGACTTGGCAGATAATTTTGATATATTTATTGATAAATTTTTAGAGTTAAACATTGATTTTAAGATAGGAATTATTACAACAGACGCTGACGCTAACGCGAATACCGACTTTTCTTTATGGACACCGCAAAAGCGGCCAGATAATTGGGAGAAAATTAAACGGGCCCATCTTCACCATACATCAACGCTCCATTGCAAAATCAATGTCGTTCAAGACGATGAACTAACTTCTACGGCAGCAGAGGCCGATGAAGCGGAATTTAAAAAAATTTTTCAGGAAAGCATTAAAGTCGGTCTCTATGGTTCAGGTAAGGAAAAACCGATTTTTTGTATTAAAAGCTTTTTGGATTATAATCCTGAATGGGTTCGTACAGACAGTTCTCTGTCTATTATTATTGTCTCCGACGAAGATGAGCATCCCACTACCCAGAATACGGATATTGCAGGATATCTTAAAACACTTAAAACAAATAATGATTTTGTTAAAATTTTTTCTATTATCGATTTATATTGCGCAGATGATAAAGGTAAAAAATATAGCGATGACCCGAATAAACTTTATGAGATTATCGATAAGAATATATTTTGCCATAAGGATACAGAAACAAAAAAAGGAATAAGAGAGAATAAAAATTTTTCTAGAACACATATAAAAGCAGCAATGGACACTGGAGGATCATTTTATTCCATTACATCTCCCTTTGACTCTATTCTTAAAAAAATAAAAGAAACAACGACTGAGATAGCAATACATTTTAAAATCAAAAGGGTATTGAGTCCTGAAGAACTTAAACATATCAGGATTGAGGTTGATGGATTCGCCGTGGACGATAACATGTGGACATTTCATCAGGACAAAAGTTCTTTCACTTTCAATAAAGAATATCCTCTCAATCCGGAGAGCGAAGTTGTAATTGTTTTTGCTGAAATAGTATCTGAGTTTCGTCTTAGCAAGAAACTCAATAGTAAGCACATAAATACTGTAAATATTACGGTAGACGGGAACCTCATTCCCCAAGAGCACTGGGAGTATAAAGCAGAAAGGAATTCTATTCGATTTAAGAGCGGTCATCTCCCCCCGGAAGGAAGTAGTATTAGCGTCAGCTATACGGATATATGGTGAACTACCACCAATTTCACTTCGAGGAGCATTTTTCTTTGCCATAATTTCTTCGTAGTTAATTTTTGGATCAGTATAGGGAAGATCATTTTTTAAAACAGAAAAAGTTTCCATTTTGGAAAAATTCCATTAGGCCGCTCTGGTAAAATGTTCAACTTATTTTGTCCAAAACCCTAAGGGAAATTTCAATATCGGAAACCTTAGGCCCTCTTCTTATAGGTGGCGCCCCAAACATTTCGTCTTAATTCTTAAATAGCTGATAATTCTCATTTGCATATTATCAAAGCACCATTGTTTTAGACCCGTGGAAAATGACTCGTTGTCGAATCGGTTTCCTTTTCCATTCCACTTCCATTGGGGTACAGAGACAATGTCATCACAAGAGGCCGTTTGATTTGGAGAGAGCTCTAACAATGTCTCATCACACATAATAGAAATATTTGTGGCCATTTGATTGATAACATTAAAACGAGGATTTTTTGCCGGCCTATTCTTGGGTTCCTGTATATTTTTATCGATATCCTGTAATAAGACTTTCCAAACAGTCGCACTATTTTCATCTAACGTCTGACCTATATTATCTCCATCTATACGGGTATAAATACCGTTACTAAATGATATCGTTATTTCTCTTTTATCTGAAACTTCATCGACAAAAACTTTCTGATTGCGAACATCCTTGTAAGTATCTGAATGACAAGTCCATACTACAAGATGAAGATCGCTATTATTGCTGTTATCGAGACAAAAATTCCTGTTAATCGCACTGGAAAATTTGTACGATCCATCCGGTCCTTCCGTAAGATAAAATTGTTGGGCCTTATCTGTTTCAACACAATTCTTTAGTTCAATGATATTTCCATTGAAGGCCTGACTGTTTTTCAACCTAAAACATTTGCCTGAAATTTGATCTTGAAACATAACAATTGAATTGGACAAATTATCTAGCGGATTTAAATCTTTCCTTTCCACGGCACTTTCTTGAGAGGCCAATTTATTTGCTTTCTTTCCACAACTTGCGGCGGTAATCAAAAGCAAAATAATAAAGGCATTATTCAATAGGCCCATGTTAAAAATATCGACAACTACGTCGTAACTCTTAAGCTTTTTTAACAAAGATTCACCTCAACCTATCTTATCTACCGAGATGCCGAAAGCGCAGGTCTACTCCATAATCATCAAAGGCACCCACTGACCTACCCCTATTCCGATTAAATCCACGAGGCGGCCTAGGACTAACAGGACTAGAGGGAATAACTTTGACAGTCCCGGTAAGAAAAATTTCATAGAGCCCTACAAATGTTCTTGCATTACCGGATGTTCGATGAATTCTACCTACAAGAACCCCCGCTGAGTTTTTACCGAGAACATTAAAGTTTTTCAATACAAGATTTTTAATTTCAACCCTTCCACTCACGCAACCAAACAAACCCACATGAGGATGATCCGGACGATTGATCGTTAAATTTCTGATCTCAAAGTTTGCTCCGTCAAAACTGCCCTTAAAAGAACCTTTCTCATGATCACAGGAATACCCGATCGGTTGAAACCCTCCGTCTTCGCTTACACTTGTGCTTGCATCAATATCGTTTTCTAATTTATAATGGGCAGTTGAATAAGCACTATTCTGACCTTCTTGATTTCTTATGCGATCAGATAATGTTTTTAAACCTTCATAACTCTCAATCATATAGGGATTTCCCTTGGTTCCATCTCCTCTAGGCCAACCATTACTAACACAAGAATTTCCATTCCAAACCTCAAAAACATTACACGAACTTTCTTCTTCAGAGATTGGTTCATCTACATCTTGCAATAAGACCTTCCAAACAGTCGCATCGTTTTCATTCAATGTTTGATTGATATTATTTCCGTCTACACGAGCGTAAGTAATACTATTTTTTCCAAAGGATATTGTCACTTCCGTTTTACCGGAAATCTTGTCAATAAAAACCTTTTGGTTGCGTACATGAGGATGGCCGTCTCGATGGCAACTCCACACGATGAGATCAGCATCTCTCCTATTGGGTTTATCAATACAAAACCGTTTGTTAACCATAGAGGTGGCCTTGTACGAACCGTCAGACCTTTCCGTGAGATAAAATTGTTGGGCCGCATCTGTTTGATCACAATTATTGAGTTCAATAATGTTTCCATTGAAGGCCGAACCGTTTTTTAATCGAAAACATTTATTCGAAGTTTGATCTTCAAGCATTACAGTGGAATTAAATAGATCATTCGGAGAATTGAAATCTTTCGCTAACGAAACTTTCCAAACAGTCGCATCGTTTTCATTCAATGTTTGCTTGATATTATTTCCATCTACACGAGCGTAAGTAATATTACTTTTTCCAAAGGATATTGTCAATTCCGTTTTACCGGAAATCTTGTCAATAAAAACCTTTTGGTTGCGAACATGAGGATGGCCGTCCGGATGACAACTCCACACGATGAGATCAGCGTCTCTCCTATTGGGTTTATCAATACAAAACCGTTTGTTAACCATAGAGGTAACCTTGTAGGAACCATCAGATCTTTCCGTAAGATAAAATTGTTGGGCCGTATCTGTTTGATCACAATTATTGAGTTCAATAGTATTCCCATCAAAGGCCGCAAGGTTCTTCAATTGAAAACACTTACCCGAAGCTTGATCCTGAAACATCACGATCGAATCGAATAAGTTACTCGAAAAGTTAAAATTTTTCGCCTGAACTTGAAAAAAAGGCCAAAGAAACAAAGTAATAAGTATGTTTAACAGCTTCATAAATTATCCTCCCTGAAAAATATTTAAGATATCTATCCTAGATATAGACTATAAGTCTAATTCTTTCCATATTAATGTCAATATAAAAATTAATAAAAAATATCGACCGACGAATAATCTACATTAAAACATCTCTATACTAAAGGCCTTTACTTTTCTACTCTTCATCTTAATGAAAATTTTCGAGAACAATTAACTTTAAGTCCGGGTATAGTAAACGTATTCATAGGTTTGAGTCGTATTTGAAGGCGATGAGGAGGAAAAGCAACTTCAAAGGAACTCCTTTTATTTTTAAGTGGGAGGACTTCCAATGTAGTTAAATCCGATAAAATTCCATTCCAATTTTCAACAATAGTTTGGTCAAAAATATATTTTTTTAAAGCAGTTCTGTCATAAAATGTTGTTATTTGAATCATTTCTTTTCGAGAGACACCCAGCAGGGCCGAGAGACAGCGGCGGAAACATTCTCGATCAACTCTTAAAAAATAAGAAAAGGCCTCATGAAATTCTCTAATAAGTCTATAGTAAAAGGTTAAAACAACATCTTTCTCCTTTGAATCAAGCTCACCGGGAAGAAAAGGGCGAGCACTGTCGGCCCACTTCTCATCAAAGCAACCCGTAAATTCTAGATCATTTATTTCATAGAGAGTTTGGGCCATTTGTTCAAAGGCCGTCTTCAATGCTCTATTAACCCTTTCTTGAAAGAAAGAGGCCTTTTCAAAAAGAGAAAAATATCGTATAAAAAAACTTTTTACCCCCCCACTTTTTGTATTGACAAAACTTCCTTTTCGGCAAAGTTTAAGTCCAAGTAGCACTATATCGCTCCCCCGTTTTAACAAGAGATCTGCCTCTCCCAAACTCTTGTCGTTGCTTCCCCCCACAAGTTTTCCTACGAGAAAAATTTCGCAAGGCCCTGAAGGCAGGGATTCTTTAGCGGCCTCAAAGGACTTTCTTGCCATCAAAGGCAGGGACTCAAAAAGCTCTCTATCACTGCGACGAATGTAGTCTTCGTAAATTGCCAGTTTTTTAAGAAATTTCTTGGGAATACGATCCAAGTAAAAAAACTCTCTGCCATAATGAATCGAAATTTCTTTTCCCACAAGAAATTCAAAAATGTTTCCCTTGTATTCATTAAGCAGGGCCTCCTGTTGCATCAATGTTTTACAATTACCGGAGGCCTTTTGTAGAAAAAATTTCACTTTTCAAAAGATCCTAATTATTTTATACTTGCCTTCAATTATGGAAGACTTCCCAAACTCTATCGAATCTATCGAAGATTTAAATAAAAATCAAATAGATGCTCTCCTGTCAAGAGCTAAGGACATCAAAAGCGGCCGTTTTAAACCTCTCAACACGGAATCTATCGTTTGTACTCTTTTTTTAGAAAAATCTACCCGAACAAAAATTTCTTTTGCACTTGCGGCCAAAAAGTTGGGATGTTGTTTTCTTGATGTTGACCCTGAGACCTCCGCTTTAGGCAAAGGAGAAGAGCTTTTAGAGACTCTTCGCACCCTCAAGGCCCTAGGTGTCAATCTCTGTATCTTAAGAACTCCCGAGAAAACATTTTTACCTTTACAAAGCGAAATTCCCCTAAAAATTATTAACGGCGGTGACGGTATGGGAGAACATCCGTGTCAAGCTCTCGGGGATCTTTTCACTATGAAAGAAACAGGTTTTGATCTCAAAAACAAGTGTGTAGTCATCGTGGGAGACAGTATTCACTCCCGCGTTTCCCATTCTTTACAAAAACTTCTTCCCCTGTTTGGGGCCGATATCATTACTACCGGTCCACAATCTTTGACCGATTCCTCTCTCACTCTCAAAGAGGCCGTAGAAAAGGCCGACCTTCTTTATCTTCTCAGAGTGCAAAGAGAAAGACATAAAAATACCGACGTTGCCATGGACGAATACCATAGAGACTGGGGCCTTGATTTGAAAAAAATTCAAGAATGGGGCAAAACAGGAGTTCCCGTTTTTCATCCAGGCCCTACAAATATCGGCGTAGAAATCTCTCGAGGCCTTGTCAATTCTCCGCAATATCACGGTTTTCTTCAGGTTCAGCATTCTATTCCTTTAAAAACGGCCCTTATGGAATACATGCTCAATGAGGGGGCGTGATGAGACCGGTATGGCTTCATTTTGAAAACGGTACTTCCTTCAAAGGGCTTATCAACAGAGAGAATTTTGCCCCTATTTTGGGAGAGGCAGCATTCACGACGGCCATGACAGGTTATGAGGAAACGGCCACAGACCCCTCTTTTTTGGGCCAACATATTATCTTTTCTACCTCCCATGTAGGAAACTACATCTCAAACCCTCAAAGAAGACAGTCTTCCCGTTCTCATGCCACCTCCTTGATTATGAGAAATTTTTCTTCCAACAATTTTTTCACCCAACTAGATATCCCCATTGTCTCCGATATAGATACGAGGTCTTTAGTTCGCTATCTGGTTAATACAAAATCTTCCCATAAATCCGTTTTGAGTGATTCAAAATTTTGTCCGCAGGATTTTTTCCACCACCCTCTATTGTGTAACCAAATCGAAAAAGTATCTCAAAAACACATTCGTGTAGAGATTCCCGGAGACAATCCTATTGCTCTTATAAACTATGGAGTTAAAAATAAGATTCTTGAAAAACTAAAATCCTTGGGTTTTCCCCTTGTAAGTTTTCCCCACAACGTCACGGCAAAGGCCGTATTGAATTATAAACCTCGTTTAATATTTCTCTCCAATGGCCCCGGGGACCCTAAGGGTTACACAAAAGAAATTGACGTTGTTCACACCTTTCTCTCTCAAAATATTCCGCTACGGGGAATCTGTTTAGGGCATCAACTCATATGTTTGGCCTTAGGAGGTGATATCGTTAAAATGACTTTTGGGCAGCGAGGGATCAACCATCCCGTTTTTGACTATAAAACGGGTAAAATTCTCATTACTTCTCAAAATCATGGATATACCGTCAATGAACAGTCGTTGACGAAAAAAATTTTCGAGGGTTTTTTTGTTTCCTTTCGATCGTTGTTTGACGGTTCTATTGAAGGAATCTGCGAAGCTAATGGGAGAGTTCAATCTGTTCAATTCCATCCGGAGGCATCTCCCGGCCCACGAGATGCCGCTCCCTTTTTTCAAGAGATTCGAAACTACCTACAAGAAAAAAAGAACCCGGAGCTTCTCCCCCTCTTCTCTCCACCTCCACTGGGTAAAACCTCTCCTCCTCCCCTCTCCTACAAAACTATCCTTCTTATAGGTTCAGGGCCGATAAAAATCGGGCAGGCCAGTGAATTTGATTATTCGGGCACTCAGGCCTTAAAGGCCCTAAAAGAAATCGGCATCAATGTTATTTTGCTTAACTCTAATCCCGCCACAATTATGACCGACCCGGAGATGTCCTATAAGACCTATATCGAACCCATCACCAAGGATATAATTTGTCGTATTCTCGAAAAAGAAAACGTCGATGCTATCATTTCTACCATGGGAGGACAAACCGCCCTCAATATCTGTATCCAACTTGCAAAAGAAGGAATTCTTTCTCAAAAAGGTGTGGCCCTTTTAGGGGCCTCAATGGAAACGATAAAAAAGACTGAAGATCGCAATTTGTTTGCCGAAGAACTTAATCTTCTTGGATACAAGTCGGGAAAGCGCTACCGGGCCTCAAATTACAACGATGCCTTGGAACTTGCCTCCTCTCAAGTTTCCTTTCCTCTTATTATCAGGAGAGATTTTGCCCTTGGAGGAAAAGGGGCCGTGTTGATTCACGATACCCGGGAACTCAATAATTTTTTAAAGCACGAAATTAGCTACCCTATTGCCCTGGAAGAATCACTCTTGGGATATAAAGAAGTTGAACTTGAAGTCATGGTTGACCGAAAACTGAATGGAGTCGTTGTCTGCTCTATTGAAAATATTGACCCCTGTGGTGTGCACACAGGAGATTCTATCACTGTGGCCCCGGTACAAACAATCAGCGACCACTGTTATCAGAACTTACGAGATCAGGCCCTTACCATTGCTAAACACATGGGAGTTGTGGCCGGCGGTGCCAACGTTCAATTTGCCATTAATCCGGAAGATGAAGATGATATTGTCGTCATAGAAATGAATCCTCGGGTTTCCCGTTCTTCGGCCCTTGCTTCAAAGGCCACGGGTTACCCCATCGCTAAAATTTCGGCCCTTCTTGCCGTAGGTTATACTCTCAAAGAAATTCTCAATGACATTACGGGATCATCCCCCGTATCTTTTGAACCCACAACGGATTACGTCTCTCTCAAAATACCTCTTTTTCCCTTTACTAAATTTCCGGACTCATGTAAAGAACTAGGGCCGGCCATGAGAAGTGTCGGTGAAGTTTTGTCCATGGGAGGAAGTTTTTCCGAGGCCTTTCTCAAGGCCTTGCGCTCCTTAGAAATGGGATTAGAAATCCCAAAACTTGAGAGAACCAATACGGCCCCTTCCGTTATCGACCGAGATTATATCACAAAGAGACTCTCCTCTTCCGAAGAGCTCTGTCTTCTCAGTGTTCTTGAGGCCCTTCGTCTAAAGATGACTGTCCAAGAGATTTACTCTCTCTCGCACATTTCTCCTTGGTTCATTGAACAGATGTTCATAATTGCCTCTATGGAAGAAGAATTAAAACAGTCTCAAGGCCCTTTAGAAAAAAATATTCTCCTCAAGGCCAAGGCCCTTGGCCTTTGCGACAAGCACATTGCTTTTTTAAAAGGCGTATCCGAAGAAAGCATCTTCTCTCTGAGAAAACAGTTCCACCTTTTTCCTCTCTACCGGGCCGTCGATACCTGCTCGGGAGAATTCAATGCTCTAACACCCTACTTCTATTCTACATACTCATCTCAAATTTCTGAACAAAGTCCCTTGGATGAAAAATCCTCTATCATCATACTCGGATCTGGGCCGAACCGAATCGGCCAAGGTATTGAATTTGACTACTCCTGTGTAAAATCTTCCCAAAGGCTTAGGGAAAAAGGGATTAAATCCATTATGATTAACTCCAATCCGGAAACCGTTTCCACAGATTATGACACTTCCGATCGCCTTTATCTCTCACCTTTGTACTCCGAAGAACTCTTTGATATTTTTTGTTACGAAAATCCTCGAGGCATTATCTCCTGTTTTGCCGGACAAACAGGTCTTAAGGTTCGAGAAAGAATTGAATCGAGTTTCAGAAAAAAATTTAGAGAATTTCCTTTCCTTGGGCCTTCCCTTAATACCATCCACCTCACGGAAGATAGAAAGCAATTTGCCAAAATAATGCAAAGACTCGGTATTGAACAAAATCCCTCACGGGATGTAGTGGGATTAAAGCATCTTATGAATGCCATTGCCGAAATAGGACTGCCCGTCATCATTAGACCGAGCTATGTTATCAGCGGAGAATCCATGTATACTTTTCACGATGCATATGACCTAGAACATATGCCTTTCAATCTTCTTAAAAGCTTGGAAAATACATCCTCATCATTTCAAGTAGAAAAGCACCTCAAAGATGCGTTTGAATACGATGTGGATGTAGTCCAAGACAAGCACGGCAATATGGTTCAAACCCTTTGCGAACACATTGAGTACGCAGGAGTCCACTCAGGCGATAGCGGTATGATCTCTCCTCCTCTTGTTCTCAAAGACAAATCGGCCAAAATAATGCAAGAAATTTCTCGCTCCCTTTGCAATGCCCTCGATGTAGTCGGCCCTATAAATTTTCAATACGCCATCAAAGGAGATCACATCTATTGCATCGAGGCCAACCCAAGAGGTTCTAGAACTCTACCTTTCTTATCGAAGGCCTTTAACATTTCTCTTCCTAAACTGGCCACGGATGCCATGCTTGGAGATAGGATTGAAGAGACATACTCAGTACACAACTCTTTCTATGCTATTAAACAATCTACTTTCCCCTTTGACCATTTTCTCCAAGATAGTATTGTTCTTGGGCCGAAAATGCGCTCCACAGGAGAAACTTTTGGCATTGACTACGACATTCACCATGCCATGATCAAATCTTATTTGGGAAACTATCCCAACCTTTGTAGAAAAGGAAAAATACTCTTCTCTCTAGCAGATCCACACAAAAATATTATCACTCCCTTTTTAAAAAATTTGAAAAAGGCAGGTCATACTTTTTGTGCTACCCGTGGAACCTATAACCACATAAAAAATAACGGCCATCCTTGCGAATATATAGCGAAACTAAAAGAAACAGGAAAAAATATCATTGATTCCATCAAAGAAGATAAAATTGTCCTTGTGATTAATACTCCTTTAAATCAAGGACAATCAAAGTCGGACGGGGAAAGCATTAGAAATACGGCCATCCAATACGGCATTCCAACTTTTACAAGACCGGAAAATATTAAGGCCGTACTCTGCTCTCTTATCAAGACTTACGATTCAATGATTGTTCCTCTCTCGCTTCAAGAACTTTACAAGGAAAAAACTTGTGAACATGCTTGATAAAACTATTATTGCCTTAGACGGCATGGATGCTTCCGGTGTAGATGATTTTCTCAAAACCGTTAATGGATCCTTAAGTTCTGTTAAAATTGGATTGGAACTCTTTTGTGCTTATGGAAAAAAAATTGTTCAAGAGATTAGTCTCAAACACCGTTTGAATATTTTTCTTGACCTTAAACTTCACGATATTCCTACAACCGTCAAAGGGGCCGTTAAATCTCTTCGGGGATTACCAATCTCCTATCTTAGCGTCCATTTAGCGGGAGGAGAACGTATGTTAGAAGAGGCCTTAAAGGCGTGTAACCAATACCTTCCTGCCACCACCCTTATTGGAATAAGTGTTTTAACTTCTCTAGAAGATTCGGATATCAAAAAAATTTGGGGTGAAAAGAGAGAGGAAGACCTCTACGGCCGCCTTTTCCGACTAGCACTTAAAACAGGTGTCCCTGCTGTAGTTCTCTCCCCTAGAGAACTTAAACTTCTTAAAAAAATTGAAGAGAAACATCAGCAACGCCTCCTAAAAATTACTCCCGGAATCCGCTTTGAAGATGAAATCCTCCGGGGGTCTACTCAAGATCAAAAACGCGTCCTTTCTCCCGGAGAGGCCTTTAACTTGGGGGCCGACTTTATCGTCATGGGCCGATCTATAACGAATTCTAAGAATATCACAGCAAGATTAAGAGAACTCGATCGGGCCCTTCCCTGAGAAGATTTAAAATTCAGTTGAAAAATTGATATTAGTTGCACGAACAACAATACCCATACCGGCATTAGGATTTTCATTATTTTTCATATAGCGAAAACAATTATTCTCATCATCATAAAGCATTCTATTATTCTCCTTCATCGCTGCGGAACCGCTATTGACCAACGCACATGATGCAATCCCCTCAACGAATCCCGTGGCCGTATCAACAACCGGACTTCCGGAAAAACCGGGCAGAGAAAAGGAAGTAAAAAAGCTCTCTTCATGATCATTAAAAACGTTCTCTACAACAACTGCCTTCAAGGGAAGGCCGTGGGGATATCCCATAAGATAGAGCCGGGCGTAATTCGCAGTTTTTCCCGACCTTCTCACTTTTAAAGGTGTTCTATCCGTCACTTTTCTATCAAGCCTAATAAGGGCAAAATCATTGAAACAGCCGGAGAATTTTCTGTTTATAATTTCAACACAATTATAAAGAGATGATTCCTTGACAATAAAATTTCCATCCATCTCTTTGTTTTTTTCAACAACATAGTCAAAAACCCAATAAGACGAGGAACAGTCCTCCTGTGATTTTACAGCATGGCCGACGGTAAGTAAGAGATCAGCGGCCACGAGAAATCCTCCATTAATAGGCGACGGTATTCTAAGTTGCATACGAAAATCGTCCAGCGCACACATATTCAGGGAGGGATTAATTCTCTGAATTTCAACGGTACCGTCACTTAAGGAGAGAACTTTGTTTTTATCGACCATTACGGCCGTCGATCGTGCCATGTTACGAATCTCTAAATCAGTCAATTGATAGAATTCCCGTATCGAAGATTGCTCCTTGGCGTGTACCATCGGGAAAAGGAAAAGTATTAAAAGAGCGAATGCCCCCAAACCTTTTAGAACGGCCATAGTATATCTCCATTTAAACAAAAAGTAAATGTTCATGAAAAATGTTAGTACATTAGATATAGATTTGGCAAAAAACGTTTTTCAAAATTAATTCAGATAAGAACTATCGGCCACCGTCTTCTATTTGCTCTTAGTATTCATGATTAAATCATTAGGAGATATAAGATAGGTTATAATTACTCTTGTTTGAAAAAAGTATACAATTCGTTTATTATAAAAGTTTATGAAAAACATATTAAAAAACTCTATCTATTTAAATATTTTTGTTTATCTTTCAGTATCTTGTAGTGCTTTAAATACGGTAGAAATACATAAACAAGTTAAAGATACAAGTAAAAAAGTAGTAGCAGTTACAACTGCTTCACATTCAAAATCTTCTTTTAAGAAAAATCTCAAACTTGTCTATTCTAAAAAACATTATCAGTTTTGGTTAGATTATTTTACTAAAAGAGAGAGGGTACGTTTTCAGAAGCATTTGAAAAATGGAGATAAATTTAAGGGCCTTATTCACTCTATTCTCAAATCTTACAATCTTCCTACGGACCTCTATTTTGTGGGACTCATAGAGAGTGGCTATAATATACATGCCAAAAGCCGGGCCTCTGCTGTCGGCCCATGGCAATTTATGAAAAGAACGGCCAAATATTACGGTATGCGTGTAGATCGTTATGTTGATGAAAGAAGGAATATCATTAAATCTACCCATAGTGCGGCAAAGTATCTTAGAGATTTATACAATATTTTGGGTTCATGGGAGTTGGCCTTTTGTGCTTACAATGCCGGAGAATACCGAATTATAAACGCTATTAAAAAGGGTAAGACAAGAGATTACAGAAAACTTACCCAAAAAAAACTCATTCCAAAAGAAACTATTAATTATGTTCCAAAAATGGCCGCGGCAAGAGAGTTGGCCAAGAACAGAGAACTCTACGGTTTCTCCTATGGTAAGGCCGACAAAGATTTTCAAAACATTAAGAAAATTAAGTTCACAAGAAGCTTTAACTTCAAAAAGGCCCTAAGTAGCAGTAATGTTCCTTCTGCACTCATAAAAAAACTTAACTCCGATATCAAAAAAAATTTTGTAAAGGTAACAAAACCTTTTGAACTCATCGCTCCAATAAATTTTAAATTTGACACATCAATTTTAAACCGCTCTTCTTCCAATCTTGTAAGAGTGTTTAATCCAAAAAAGAAACGTCGCTTTCGTATCCATACTGTTAAAAAAGGTGAGTATATTCTTAAAATTGCCAAACGCTACGGCATCAATATTCGATCTCTTATAAAGGCAAATAATCTAAAATCAACTGTCCTCGCTATTAATCAAAAACTTCGCATTCCTCTTTCTATAAAGAAAAAACGACAAATCTACGTTGTGAAAAAAGGCGACAATCTCTTTAACATTGCTAAAAAGTTCAATTCTACTATTAAAAGGATTATCGCTCACAATCAACTTAAAACAAAAAGGATATATCCTAAACAAGAACTCTATATTCCCATGGGGGAATCTTAATAAACAGGCCTTAATTTCTTAATTCCTTTCGTAAAATCTTACCGACATTAGATTTAGGAAGACTGTCTTTAAATTCATAGTATTTTGGAACTTTGTAACCTGTAAGATATTTTTTGCAATATTCTTTGATTTCATTTGTTGTAAGAGATTTATCATTTTTTACAATATAGGCCTTGGCAACCTCACCTGATTTTTTGTCGAAAACCCCTATCACTGCGGCCTCAAAAACCTTTGAATGAGAGACAAGAATATCTTCAATTTCCACAGGATAAACATTAAAGCCTGAAACAAGGATCATATCTTTCTTACGATCAACAATTTGTAAAAATCCTTTTTCATCCATGAAGGCAATATCGCCTGTCTTTAAAAAACCATCATCGGTCATTATCTCTTGTGTTTCTTTCGAGCGACCCCAGTATCCTTTCATCACTTGCGGCCCTTTTATACAGAGTTCTCCCTTTTGCCCGATAGGAAGATCATTCCCGCTATCATCTTTAACCGCCACGATTGTTGAGGGAATAGGAAGTCCGATTTTTCCATTATAATCTTTTAACGTCATGGGATTAATACACACTGCCGGACTTGCCTCCGTAAGTCCATAGGCCTCAACGATGGGAACTTTTGCAATCTCCTTCCACTTTTCGGCCACATATTTTTGAACGGCCATTCCTCCACCTAGAGCTATCTTCAAATTGAAGAAATTAATGTTTTTAAAATGAGTGTAATCTACAAGAGCATTAAAGAGGGTGTTGACTCCCGTTATGGCCGTAAATTTCCATTTGCCAAGCTCTTTGACAAAATTTTTAATATCTCTTGGGTTTGTAATAAGAACATTCAGGGCACCTATAGAAGAAAAAATAAAGCAATTGGCCGTAAGAGAAAAAATATGATAGAGAGGTAAAGGAGTGATAACAATTTCTTTTCCGTCATCAAGATACGTTTTAATCCAAGCACGGGCCTGAATAATGTTAGCGCAGATATTTTGATGAGTAAGGATAGCGCCTTTAGCGATACCTGTAGTACCTCCGGTATACTGAATGAAGGCCGTATCTTCAAGGGATGTTTTAGGTGTCTCATAGGAGGATTCATCCGATGAAAAAACGACCTCTTTGAAATTCACTGAGATAGGAAGGTTCCAAGGAGGAATCATGCCCTTTATTCTTTTAACAAAGAAATTGACGAGAAAAGATTTTGGAAAGTTAAGCAAATCACCTATTTGTGTTGTGATAATATGTTCGACTGAAGTTGTATCGATAATACTTTCAAGAACATGGCAAGCATTTTCAAAAATGACAATGGCCCGGGCCTTGGAATCTTGGAGTTGATGTTGAAGTTCTCTTGCCGTATAAAGAGGGTTCACATTGACTACAACTAACTCGGCCTTTAAAGCACCAAAGAGAACTATAGGATATTGAAGAATATTGGGCATCATAACGGCCAAACGATCTCCTTTTTTCAACTGAAGATGTTTCTTCAAATAAACGGCAAATTTTCTACTAAGGTATCCTATTTCATCATAGGTATAGGTTTTTCCCATACAATGAAAGGCCGAAAGAGATGAGTATTTTTTTTCACTTTCTTCAAAAAGCTCAACGATAGAAGAATATTGCTTGACATCCACATTGCGAGGAATTCCCTTATCGTAAGAAGAAAACCAAGGATGCTCCATCCTTCTACTCCTCTACTCTTTTCCGGACATGGAAAACAAGCATAAGACAACAACATATATTGTAATAGGGCCCCTCTAGACTGTCCATTTTCCAATCAAAACAGTCGGTCTTTTCCTAAGTCTTCTTATCAATTCGACTTTCTTTAGTATATTCTGCTAGGGTGATTTTTCACTTATTTAGATAACGTCGGATCGTAGCGCAGCCTGGTAGCGCACTATTCTGGGGGAATAGGGGTCGCTGGTTCAAATCCAGTCGGTCCGACCATTTTGCCTATTTCCCTAGGTACTTCTTCCGGATTGTTCGGTTTGTACGGAATTTGTACGGAATGTATGATGCTTTTTTTATCAATCTCGGGCGATTCATTTCAACCGAGGCCTTATATTTGATTTCCTACCATTTAACTCAGGTTTTTGGCCCTCCTTCATAAAGCTCTCAATATTCCTCAGGGCGTCCTCGGTCAAATGGGCGGGCCTTTCGGTATAAACGTGTTCCACCAAATCCCTGCTCTTCCATCCTCCGACGGCCTGTGCGTGTTCTATTCCCATTCTTTCCCGCACCAAATTGGCCATGGAATGGCGCAAAATATGGGTTGAGGCGAATTTTCCTCCCAATCCTGCTTTTGCAAATGCTCTGTTGTAGCGGTACTGAATATAGCGGTATTGAAGCGGTTCTCCCTCTTTGTGGAAGACAAAATTACAGGAAACAAATTTTTCCGTTCTTTCATCCCTAAACTTTGAGGGACGTTGATCTTTAAAACGCCGCTTTAAAACGGCATGAAGTCGGTCTGTCATAGGAACAATTCTTTTCTCTCCGTTTTTGGGAGAATCCTTGAGGTATTGAAAGCGTCTGTTTATTCCCCATACGGCCACATTTTCAATGTGGATCACTCTGTCGATAAAATCGACACTGTCCCACTGAAGGCCCGCTACTTCGCTTACCCTTCCGGAAAAGTAAAATTGCACTTCCGCAAAATCGCACCAATGCCGTCCATCCTCTCCTAAGGCGTGAAAAAACGCCAGCAACTCATGTCTTCGCATCTTCTTATTTTTTTTTGTTAGCTTTTTGATCGTTCCTTCTAACTTGTGCCTTTTGAGAATGGGATTCACAAATTGTCCGTCGATATTCTCCCGATACCAGTTAAAAAACGTCTTTAAACATTTGAGTTCATTATTGAAATTGTAGCGTTTCCCCAGAGGGTCTTTTAAGGCGACCTTTTTTTTGGCAGCTATATGTCGGGATATTTCATCCGTCGTTATCTCCACCATGGGAATTTTCATCAAGCGGTCGTAACAATGCCTCGCCTTGTGAACGTATGTCTCAAAAGAGGCACTTTCGAGATGTATAAGGTGTTTGGCCTTATAAAGTTCCCACACATCCCCAAAAGTATAACCAAAATCATTACCGTTCTTTTGAACACCGATAGGACGCTTTATCTCAAGACCTAAATCGGAAAACCTCTTTTCAAGGCCTTCCTTCTTTTGTTGCAAAGAAGCGAGTGGTTGCCAATTCAGTCCCGGATGAAAATTTTTCTTCCAGTCTCCCGCTTCCGCAAGGGTTGTCAGGGTTGCCGAATACCGCTCTCCCCGAATGCATTTTTCCACAACAAACTTTCCCGTTTGGGTATCCTTGCGGATGCCCTTGTTTCCTCGGTAGGAAACGGTTACAAATCTCGTTTTTTTCTTGTTCTTGTCTTTTTTCATCTTTTTTTATCTCCTTTCAAAATCCAGTCGAGAATTTCACTAGGAACAAAAAACAAGAACTTACCCTTTTTTACTTTCGGTATCTCGTCTCGCGATGCCAAGTTGTAGATATGTCCCTCGGAACAACCGATAACCTTGGCAACGTCTCTCACTCTCCATATTCTCTTGTCAAAGATATTGCTATCCTTGGACATTACCGAGGGTCCCTCCGTGCCGTGTGACGGCCGCCGTGTTTCCTCTGCAATGCTAGACCTACCGTAACATCGGGGACACACCGTCTCCACTCTTTTTTCGGCAATTTTCATACAAATCTACCGCAACTCCGAGAGTCATTGTGTGTATTCTTTTTTCGTTTTCCCGACGCCATTTTCTTTAAGGCCTCCTTTAAAACCTCTTCAACATCCCGATCTTCCCGAACGTTCTTGAGAACGCCCGTCAAATAGGCCTTGCGGTTTGTGTAGTCCTTGATTAAGGCATCTCTCTCCTTAACAAAATAACGCCCGTAAAAGGCCTTTAAAATCCACGAGACAAGCTCCGAGGGCGTAACCCTTACACAACTGCCCTGTTCGCTTGTAAGGTTTTCCAATAGGGCCGTCAGGGCCTTGCGTGCTTCTTCGTCCAAGCGGATTTTTCCGCTCACCGGTCTTTGTGCTTTCATCATTTTTTCCTCCCGTTTAAAGTTTATCCTCGGCCGTAGCTCTCTCCACGGCCAAGAAAATTTCTGCTCTGTAAACAATAGGGATTGTCAGTTCATAGGAATTAAAGGAATAGGGCAGAGTCTCCAAGAGTTCGTGGGCCTTGCTACAATTCCCAAAATTGAGAAATCCCGTAAGGCCGCGTTCGCTTCCCTCTTCTTGTAATAATCCCAAGGCCAAACTATCTCCGTTGTCCTTTATATCTTCCTCGGTTACGGTAAAACTTGCGGAGAAGACATCTCCCTCCACAAAAGAGTTCAAAGGATAGAGGTTCGTCTTCCCCAACGCTATCGACACGGGATAAGGGGTTTGTCCCTCTTCAAAGATCAGGAGAGTCTCCGGCCTCGTATAATTTCCGAGAATCAATTCGCAAGGAACAGCATCCTCCCCTTCCTTTTGCACTTCAATCTCCACCGTTTCCAAATAAAACTTCGGTGCCGATTTCCAAATCCTAAACTCTATGTAAACTTCCTCTCCCGGATTCAAATAGGCGACAACTCTCTCACCCGTAAACATTTCTCTATTGAGAATAACTTCCTGTTGACGGTTTTTGATTTGCTTGCCGCTCTCTTCTTTTTTTGTCTCTCGGCGAGGAGAAGGGGGAAGAGAGGGAAGCTTTTCGTCTTCCCAAATGTCACCGCAAGAAACCAAAAAGCAGATCGCAGGAACAATTATTACAATTTTTTTCATCATTCTTTTTTCTCCTTTTGCCCGTTGGGTACCCACCCGGAATTTTCTTCAATAATCCACACCCTATGGGCCTCGATAAGTTTGTTTCCTTCAATTTTCGTGTCCACCCACTCGGAACCGACGATGGGTTTTGTCAGCATCGGCAACGGAAGAGTTGTTTTGATGCGTGATTTTCCCGCTCCAAACTTGTCTAAATTTAAGAGCATCTTTTGCCTCGTTTCGGCATCTCTTTTCTCAAGTTTTCCGTGCAAAAAATATCCGCCGCCGAGTCCCAATAGGCCGCCGATCAGTGCACCTTTTGCGGCATTGTTTTTTTTGTTTCTCACACTTCCGGCCGTCCCGATAAATGCTCCCGTAGCAATACCCGTGCCCGTACCGAGCAACAGAGAGCGATTTAAAGATGAACAACTTGTGAGATAAAAAAGTAACAAAATAACGCAGTAAAACCGTGTTTTTTCCATCATTTCTCCTTTGTGAGTTAAAAACACCCCCTAAGGGGGGTAACTCCGCAATTTTTTTTGTTGTTAAAAAACCGTAATTTCAGAGGGGGAAGCAAAATTTAGCAGGTTCAAAGAAGGTTCAATCGTTGAACCCCCTTTTGAACCCCTTTTTGAACCCCCTTTTGAACCTTTATTGAACCTGTGCGGTTTTATCACCGCCTCTACTCAAAAGTGTCGAATTTTTCTTCTAAACTTTGGACATCTTGCAAAGAAACTCGGCAATTCTCTATTTCCTGTTTGGCATTTTCCCTTTCGCAATTTTGCTATCCTTACAAAGAAAAAATGCCCTGTAGATTTTTTAAAAGAAGACTTTTCTCTTAATCTCCATGAACTCCTCCCGTTGTTAACAAGTTCGATTTCGGCCCTGTAATTTGGCACGAAAAAGCTATTCACAAATGAGCTTCTCACCGGCCCTTCCTAGAAATATTATCTCTTCGGTGAAACCTTTTAACTCTTTCAAAAGTGCATAGTAGACCTTTGCCGGAAAATCCCCGTTCTCTTTCTTATCTACCGCTTTAAATCTCTTTAACGTCTCTTTGTCCTTGCAAATAAAGATCGCTCCAAAGAGTGTGCGACAGTCATAGTAGCGGTTGATTTTGTCCTTTATCCCGTCCTTAAATTTCCTTGAGGCCTCATACTCTACGGCAAAAAAATAGCTTTCTTCCTTCCTCCGAACCTCTATCAAAGCATCCGGCCTTAAGGAGTGCATTTCTCCTCTTATCTCTTTTGGAAGTTCCTCGGCGTTACCTAGAAGTTGATTTTCCGTGTAGTAGTTTTTTAACACTTTAAGCTTTTTAAAATAAAAGGCAATATCCACAAGTTCCACATCATGAGCAAGAGAAGAGGGCCTAACTTTATTTCCTTGAGAGTCGATTGTTTCATTTGTCATCAGATATTGAAGGCCCTTCGCCGTTAACACATAGGCCCCCTTGAAGTAACCTTTTTTTGAAAATGACATCTTTTCAACAAGGCCTTTCTCAGACAATTCTCTCATGCCCGAATAGGCAAAAGAAAGACTGCAATTGCCAAAGACATCCCGTATCAATTGCTCTATCGTTGAGGCCGAATAGTCAAAAAGATGTTTTAAAATCTTTTCCTTTCTTGGTGAGAGAAACTCTCCACCCTTATATTTATTCCTCATGCTTTATACCCTAAACTCATTATCTTTGGATTCCTCCCGGAGACTTTGGGCCTTAAGTTTCTCCCCGTGTTCGTATTCGGCCGTGGCGGCCGCACGATTGACATCTTCTAAGTCGATATAGGGGGCCTGAATCTTTTCCAACGTCGTTCCGAAAGACCACAAGGCCCTGCCGGGAGTCTCCTCCAATTCAAAGGCGGCCTTACTACCAAGGACGGTAGAGGAGTTGCTAATGTTCGTCATCCGAAAGCAAACCTTTGCCGGAATATTGGCGACAATGCGACTATCCAGTGTTTTGGCAGAGACCCTTTGTGTGGCCAAGATAAGGTGAATCCCCGCGGCCCTTCCCTTCCTCGCCAAAACATTGGTGACATCCTTACAGGCGGCCGTCAACTTGGCATCCTTTGAGGCGTTATTGACCGAACCGTAGAGATCGGCGCATTCATCGACGACCACAAGGATGCGATCCGTTCCGTCTCTTTCGGGGTCAATCTCCCGAGACCCTTTTTTGCTTAACATCGTGTAACGCTTCTCCATGATACGCTCAACCTTCTTTAATGTTCCCAAGGCATCGCCAAGGGTTTTATCCACCGTAAAATTGGGAAACTTTGCGTACGGCCCAAGCTCGACTTCTTTAAGGTCAATACCGAACACTTGCAGTCGTCGGGAATTCTCAAGGAGAGCGATCAAGACGGCGTTTAAAAATGTGGACTTTCCCGATCCCGTCACACCGGCAATGAGAAGATGGGGAAGGTCGGGGAGCGCGGCCGTAACGATTCCGGAAAACGATTCTCCCACCACAAATCCGTAGGGCCTTGTGATCCGTGAGGAAACATCGTCATAATCCACCCGCTTTGCAAGCTCTTTTTCCGTAAGAAAGATATCAACACACTTAGGAATTTTTGACCGTCGAATATCGTTCACAATCCAACTCAAGCTATTTTGCAGGTCATCCTTCCGCTCTTTGTAGCGATTGGGGCCTACACCGAAACTTGAAACCGTCACAACCTTCTTAAAGTCTCCTTTGTCGAGAATAGAGGCAACCCTAGGCCTTCGGTTCCCCGACTTAAATTCCAGGCCGTCTAGGGCCTCTTGAATATCCTTTTTCTCTTTGTAGGGTTTAATCCCCTTAGCAACCGACAATCCTAAAAAGTAGAGGAGATACAGGGCCGTCCAGTGGTAGGCCCACGGAATCTCTAGGAGTTTGCCCAAAATCCACGGGTGAAGGAGGCCTCCGAACCAATCGAGATACCTGTGGTCTCGGGCGGTAACAAACATCCAAAAGACGGGACATAAAAGTTCGCAGAGAAGAAATTCCCGATGTGTCCACTTCATCCTCCAAGCTCCCATCACGGCCGTTTCAACAACAGGCCTAAGGTTTTTGTAGATAGCAAATACCGCCTGCTGAACGGCCCTCCCAATTTCTTTATCGGTTTTTTTGTTCATCTGATTTCCTCTTCCCGAAAAGTCTCCGTGAGGGATACGATGAGTGCCGTCTCCACCTTAAGGGTTGCATACTCCCTTTGGGCCTCTTTATGTAAAGACTCCGCCTGCCTTCGGGATTCTTCTTTGGCCGTTTGGGAGATGCCGATCAAAGCGGCATCCCGTAGCGTACTCTTTACATGAACCTCGCCGTAGTCGCTTCTTGCCCCCAAGAACTCTTTTTTGGCGAGAACCTCGCTCATAGCTCCGGCCGCAGAAAGTCCCGCTCTTGCGGCCGTTTTCAATCCTAAGTTTCCGTGGTGTCGTCCTTTAATGCCCGGACTAAAATCTTTGGGATTTAGAGCAACGGCGTCGATCTTAAACTCCCGTCCGTCCGGATAGGCCAAACGGGAAAAGGTGAGGGAGATGTTCCCCTCCGTCTCTTTGTAAGTTGCCGTGCCTGTAAGGATGCTGTTTTTCGGAACCGTTGTCTTGATCCCGTAGGGTAGGGACACCCGAACCACATCCGTCGGCCTACGGGTGTCGACAACATTTAACGTAATCCCTACCGCCGAGGTTCCAACGGGAAACGTGTTTCCCGAACCCTTGTTTTCAATTTTTCTTTCAATCACCTGAGAGGAGTTGTCTTTAACGTTTTTAGGGCGTTTAGATTGCTTCTCGGCCGTAGGCCTGTTAGTTTCTCTTAGCTTTGTATTCCCAACGCCACGGGGCCTTCTAGGAATCTTTCGGGCATCCTTAGAAGAAGGGTTTTTCTTCCTTCCGAATACGGCCGTAATCGCCCGAAGGGAGGCCTTGTTCAAGAAGGACGTCTCTTGAAAAAAATGTTTATTAATCTCTAGGATGGCAAAGAGTAGCGTGACTCCTAAAATAATTGTTGTTTTAGAGGGTATTTTGACAATCTTTTTTCCTCCGTCCCTCTTCAAAAAAAGTTTTTTTATTCTTTCCATATCGCCTCCAAGGTTTTGGTGTGTTCCCGATACTTGAGGACAACGGCAAAGGTTTTCTCCCGGTTCGGCCAAAAGATGATGCGCACCTCGTTGTCTTTAACGTAGCTCTTTTGCCGCTTGATCCTCTTTCCCTTTTGGGTAACGTAGAGTTTCCGTTCTTTTGGAAGATTTTTTACAAAGAGCGAGACCATCACCGTAGGACGGGAAAAATCCAAGGTTTGAATTTTTCTTAAAATGAGAGACACGTCTGTTTGAGGTGAGACTTCTTTGAGGGTGTAGCGATTTTTTGTCATGGGTTTGCGGCGGATATGTATCAAATCGTCGTAGGTGCTTCCCCCGTCTCTGAGAATAAACCCAAAGGCCTTTGTCCCCGTGTAGATAAAGAGGTTTGTTTCCTTTCCTCCCGTCGGTTTGACGGCCACGGTGTTTCCCGTAAACTCTATTTTGTAGGAATTTTGATCACCGATAACGATGCGATCGGGGGTTTCGATAAACCTTAAGATCGTACTCTTTCCGAGTGCCGTGTAGACCGTCTCCATTTTCTCTTCATTCATCCACAAGGTGCGGACACTTCCAAAGAGGAGGTGTCCCGAGAACACCGCTACCGACAAGAGTAGCAGGTTCATAAACCTTCATGCTCCGTAAGTCCGTTGACGTAGAGTCCGTGGGGGTTGCAGATTGTTCGTTTTCCCCGAACGATCTTTAGAGTCGCCCCCGAGGGTGTGACGACGGGAATGCCCTTAAGGCGAATGATGCGGTCAAAGGATGCCGTCGAATCCTTATCCCGAAGTTGAACGTTGATAAAAGACACATACTGTTCAACTCCCTCTCCTTTTTTGTTTCCCAAGAGTTTGGACAAGCGTCCTTGAAAACCCTTGGTGCCGAGACAGGAAACGTTTTTTACAATGGATTTTGGATGAAAGTCCTCCCAATTGTAGCGTGCCTCGATAAAGGCGTGAACAAATGCTTTGACATCCTCATCCGTTGTTTCAACGGGAATCCTCCTTCCCGAGAGGTAGGTTTTTTTATTCTTCTCCTTGATGACGACGACCGTGTCGTCGGTTGGACTTAACAGAAGAATAAGTCCCAAGAGTAGACTCGTAAGAGTTGCTCCTGCGCTTAACACCTTGTACAAGTGTAGTACCTCGCCTGTTTTGATCATGTTGTCGACGGTTTTGTTCTTCATAGTTTTTTCCTCCGTTTGGTTTATAAGAAATCTTTTTGATAAAAGTTAACGCTTGTTTTAAAACGGAAAGGTGAAAGAAATTTTTACTTTGATGCGTAAGATCGTCTCAAGAGATTAAAAATAGTAAAAAGCTAAGTTTTTTTAGTGTTCGTAGTCCCGATCTCCGAAGGGGATTCCGTAATTCCCTTCCGTTCCTTTGAACACACGATCGAAAACAACACAAAAGTCGTTGTGCGGGGCAGTCGTCGGTCGCACTGCTTGAACCGTCGAGTTTTGTCGCCGTGTAAGGTAAATCTTTGTCCTGCTTACCCGCCCAGTTTCCGCTGGTTAACTTCCGCTACGATCTTATCGGCAATCGACTCTTTTGAAAGGCCGGTATTTCCAAGATCAATGTGTACGCTATCGAGATTGATAGTTGTATCTCCCGATCCGGTAAAGTCCTCCGAGATAACCCATAGTCCTTCTGCTTTATCGCCGCCGCTTGCTCCGCTAAGAGTAATTGGTGTGCCAACGGGACTTGTTGTGCAGTTTCCGCCGTCATCGTCGTGGAAGATAGTTAAAGTCATTCCTTCAAAGATGGCGGTGTTAACGGTTGCCGCTATTTTGTCGGTGCCTGTTTTAGATAACGTCACATTGGTTCCTGCTATGTTCACGGGTGGAACCGATCGCCGCAATCAGACTATCTATAGCATCGGAAATCGCCGTACTGCCTCCCGTATTATACGTTAGCGGTGTTGTATAGTTTTTAGCAACCCAAGGAGTGCCAAGGGTTCCGCCGGAAAGTGTTATCTTACAAATCTTTCCGCTTGCATCCGAGTCCAAGGATGTTGCCGTTGGTGTAGAAGCTGCCGTAAGCGTTGCCGTTTCTCCCGTACTCGTTCCCGTTCCGTCGGATCCGCCTGTCATCGCAACTTCTCCTACGATCTGTCCGTAAAAGCCGGTGTTATGGAGATCAATATTCCTTCCCCAACACTTAACGGAATTGTCCGACTCCATAACGGCACAAGTGTGTTCGTAACCTGCCGCAATTTGAATAGCGGTTTGTCCGCCCAAGGGGTCGTTCTAGACTACCTCTTAGAACCCGATTGGAACCGGCAGTCCCGCCTCCTGTCTGCCCCTTACCATTGCCCCCCCAGCACTTAACAGTCTTATCGTTTAAGAGGGCACAAGCGTGCATATACCCCGCCGTAATCTTAGTGGCGGTTTTGCTCCCTAAGGTGGGGGAGCCGACATTCCCCCAGCACACAACGCTACCGTCGTCGAGAATGGCGCAAGAAGCGGATTGTCCCGCTGCAAGATCGGTGGCGGTTTTGCCGGAACCTAAGCTCGGAGTACCGCCGCCTGTTTGCCCGAGCTCATTATTCCCCCAGCATTGAACGGACTTATCCGATAAGACGGCACAGGTGTGGTACGTCCCCGTCGCTATACGACTAGCGGTTCCGCTTAAGGGGTCACCTGGCGTACCGCTTGTTGTGTTGTCGGTACCGGAGCCGCCTCCTATCTGCCCAGAGGAGTTATGCCCCCAGCATTTAACTGTATCATCGTTTAAAATAGCGCAGGTATGATCGAATCCCACCGCCACGGACTTGACCGTCTTGGGGGTTCCGTCTCCGGCGTTTCCCAAGACGGCAACGGTAACAGCTGTCGGGGTGGTTCTACTGATAATACCGCCTACTCCCAGTTGTCCGTAGAAGTTATCCCCCAACACATTAAACGCCCGTGGTTTAGGTTTCCGTTTTTAAAATAATGCATTGGTGGTTGGACCCCGACACAAAAGCTTGGGGAGTATTGATCCTTAAGTCCTCCTTGATATGACTTCTCCAAGGGAAGGCACTAACTTTCCCCCATGCTTCCACCTCACCGTTATCAAAAAGGACGTGACTGGTGTCTGTTCCAAGGGCGAGCATTTGGGGTATGTACTCTCTGCATATTCTTCCCGATGCCGTATGGCCCGAGCTACAGGAAAAGGGGCAGGAATCCTGATCAGTGGCAGCTCCCGACAACCAAGAATTAAAGTTCGGAATACCCGTAATGTCCGTGCAGGAGGACTCGATTCCCTGAGCGTTTACAAAACTTCCCGTGGAAGGAAAGTTACACGCCCGACCGGAAGAATCCTTCATAAAGCCTGTATTACAGGAAAAACCGCAACCGGTAGCAGAGTCAACCGCTCCCATATTGACGTCAAAGGCATCAAATCCGCCACTGCCTCCCGTAATAGGAGGGCAACTTTGCTCGTCCCCAGAGCTACCCGCATACTTTCCCTGATCGGGGATAGCGCACGTCCTACCGCTTTTTACAAACCCGGCAGTACAGGAAAACGGGCAAGTGTTTGCCGTTGAGGCGGCACCCGCTATCCAAGTAGCGACAGCCGCTCCTTCAGTCGTAATAGAAGTAATAGAATCACATAATGCCTCGGTTCCCTGAGCGTTTACAAAACTTCCCGTGGAAGGAAAGTTACACGTCCTTCCGCTTTTCACGAAACCGGTATTACAGGAAAATCCGCAACCGGTAGCAGAATCAACCGCTCCCGTATTTGGCAAAAAGGTGTTAAACCCACCTGTGGCACCTGTAGGGTTATTGCAAGTTTGCTCGTCGCCTGAACTATCCGCATACTTTCCAAGATCGGGAATCTCACACATACTATCCGCCGTATTTTTTACAAATCCGACATTACAGGAAAAATTGCAACCGGTAGCAGTCGCCACCGCTGCCGTATTTGTCAAAAATTCTTTAAACCCACCTGTGGCACCTGTAGGGTTATCGCAGCTTTGCTCGTTTCCTGAACCATCCGCATACTTTCCAAGACCGGGAATAGGACAAGTATTTGCCCCCGTATTTTTTAAAAAACCGGCATTGCAGGAAAAACCGCAATCGGTTGCCGTTTCTACCGCTCCCGTATTGGGTAAAAAGGTGTTAAACCCACCTGTAGGGGTACTGCAACTTTGCATCGCCCCTGCCCCATCCGCATAATTTCCCGTATCGGGAATATTACACGCCCTACCGGTTTTCACGAAACCGGCACTACAGGAAAAGGGACAAGTTATTGCCGAATCGGCGGCGGCACCCCCTATCCAAGTAGCGATTGCCCCTCCTTGAAGCGTAGTAATAGGATTGCATGTTACCTCGGTACCACTTGCATCGACATATTTTCCTTTTGAAGGAAAGTCACAAGTATTCCTCGCCGTGTTTTTTAAATAACCGCCGTCGCAGGTGTAACAGCCGTCCGCAGAGGAAAGTTCCGTTGTTGTCGTAGCAGAAGAATGGGGTGGAGTCGGACAAGCTGTTCGGGTTTTGTCGTCTGCGAGAGAGAAGAACCCCGATGCCGTTTCTTGGCATTGTGTGGTCGGTGCTTGGGTGCTGTCGTAACCTGCATTGCAATCGACGACTTCGCACGAACCGGAAGATGTTCGTCGAAGTCCCTCACCGTTGGCAACGATACAAGATAGCCCTTGTGTACAAGAGTAGTTCGACACACTCTTCACATGATTTTGTTTACAGGAAAAATTACATCCTGTTGCGGAACTTACTCCTTTCGTATTATCCAAAAATTCATTAAACCCTCCGTCGGTACCTCGGATATCATTGCAACTTTTTTCGCTCCCCGAAGAATTGACATATTTTCCTTTACGGGGAATGTTACACGCCCTTCCGCTTTTTAAAAAACCCGAATTACAGCTCCAACAGTCGTGGGGAGATGAGAGACCTGTTCTGCCCGTAGCAAAGGAGTAGACAGGTATCGTCGAACAAGCTTTCCTGTTTTTGTCGTTTGCGGGAGAGTAGAACCCCGATACCGTCGTTTGGCATTGTGTCGGGTTTTGAGAGTTGTCGTAACCGGCATTGCAAGTCTCCAAGGTACAAGTTGTACTAAAATTGTTTGTGTTCGTATCCCAGAGGTTGAGTCCCCCTCCGTTGGGGACGACACAAGGATTGGACATGTTACAGGCAAAAAGAGATTCACTCTTTGTAAATCCACTTTTACAGGAAAACTTACACTTATCGTCACTTGGCACGGGAGCTGTGTTGTTTTCCCAGCGGTCAAACCCTCCCGACGGACTCCCGTCAACATCACGGCAATTTTGTTCGCTCCCGGAAACATTGACATACTTTCCTTTACGGGGAAAGCTACACGCCCTTCCGCTTTTTAAAAAACCGGCATTACAGGAAAAACTGCAACCGGCAGCAGTTGACACCGCTCCCGTATTTGCCAAAAATTCTTTAAATCCGCCTGCAACACCTGTAGGGTCATCGCAACTTTGCTCGTCCCCTATCCTATCCGCATACTTTCCCTGATCGGGGATATCGCAAGTGTTACTCTGCCGTGTTTTTTACAAGACCGGTATTGCAATCGACGACTTGGCACGAAGCGGAAGATGTTTGTTGAAAACCCACACCGTTGGCAATGGGACAAGTTTGCCCTTGTGTACAAGAGTAGTCCGACACGCTCTTCACATATCCCGATCTACAGGAAAAATTACAGCCGGTTGCGACTTTACTCCTCTCGTATTATCCAAAAATCCATTAACCCCTCCGGAGGTACCTCCCGGGTCACTGCAACTTTGCTCGTTCCCCGAAGCATTGACATACTTTCCTTTGGAGGGAACGTTACAAGTATTCTCCCCCGTGTTTTTTAAATAACCGCCGTTACAGGTGTAACAGCCGCCCGCAGAGGAAAGCATTGTATTGCTCGTAGGAGAAGAGTTTGCCGGAGCGAGGCAGGTCGTTCAACTTTGCTCGTTTACCTAGAGATCCGCATACCCCTGATGCCGGGGTTGGCATTGTGCCGGATTTGCAACACTATCATATCCTGCATTGCAATCGACGACTTGGCACGAATCGGAAGATGTTTGTTGAAAACCCACACCGTTGGCAATGGGACAAGTTTGCCCTTGTGTACAAGAGTAGTCCGACACGCTCTTCACATACCCCGATCTACAGGAAAAATTACAGCCTGTTGCGACCTTTACTCCTCTCGTATTATCCAAAAATTCATTAAACCCTCCGGCGGTACCTCCGGGTCACTGCAACTTTGCTCGTCGCCTACCCTATCCGCATACTTTCCCTGATCGGGGATATTACACGCCCTACCGCTTTTTACGAAACCGACATTACAGGAAAAACCGCAACCGGTAGCAGTTGCAACCGCTCCCGTATTTGGCAAAAAGGTGTCAAACCCACCTGTGGCACCCGTGGGGGTATCGCAATTTTGCTCGTCCCCTACCCAATCCGCATACTTTCCCTGATGCGGGGATATCGCAAGTATTTTCTCCTGTATTTTTTACAAGACCGGAATTACAATCGACGACTTCGCATGTCGCGCTATAGGTGTTTGTTCTAGAATTCCAAAGCTTTTGTCCTCGCCCGTTGGCAATGGCACAAGATTGTGCTTTATTACAGGAATAAGTCGATGGGTTATTCACATACCCCGATCTGCAGGAAAAATTACAGCCTGTTGCGACATTTACTCCTCTCGTATTATCCAAAAATTCATTAAACCCTCCGGCGGTACCTCCGGGGTCACTGCAACTTTGTTCGTTTCCTAAAGCATTGACATATTTTCCTTTACCGGGAAAGTTACAAGAGACTCTCCCTCGTATATTTTTTAAATAACCCGAATTACAGCTCCAACAGTCGTGGGGAGATGAGAGACCTGTTCTGCCCGTAGCAAAGGAGTAGACAGGTATCGTCGAACAAGCTTTCCTGTTTTTGTCGTTTGCGGGAGAGTAGAACCCCGATACCGTCGTTTGGCATTGTGTCGGGTTTTGAGAGTTGTCGTAACCGGCATTGCAAGTCTCCAAGGTACAAGTTGTACTAAAATTGTTTGTGTTCGTATCCCAGAGATTGAGTCCCCCTCCGTTGTTGACCTGACAAGCACGGGACTTGTTACAGGAAAAAAGAGACTCGCTCTTTGTAAATCTACTTTTACAGGAAAACTTACACTTATCGTCACTTGGCACGGGAGCTGTGTTGTTTTCCCAGCGGTCAAACCCTCCCGACGGACTCCCGTCAATACCACGGCAACTCTGTTGCGTTCCTTGAGCGTCGTAGTACTTCCCCTTATCGGGGAGCATACATGTTTTGTTGCTTGTATTCTTTAAAGACCCCGCCTTACAGTTCCAGCAATCGGTTTCCAGTGCAGACCCCGTAGCGGTGTTCTTGAGAGAATGATCGGGAATCGTTGTCGAACACTGTTTTCTCGTTTTGTCCTTGGCGAGGGAATAGTAGTCCGCCGCCGTCGTTTGGCATTGTATTGGGTCTTCATCGTTATCGAAACCTGCGTTACAAGCGGCAACCGTGCAAATCGTGCTATATTTCTTTGCTGTTTTATCCCAAACTTTGTGACCGCTACCGTTGGCGATAGCGCAAGATTGAGGTTTCTTGCTAGAACTTCCCCCCGACGAAGACGAATCGTCTCCTCCACCACAGCCCGACAACAGGAGCGAGAGAAATAAGGTAAAGAATTGGCACTTCATATAACCGACCCAAATAGTCGGGGGGGGGGGGGGGGTACAATATTTTTTAGAGGTGTGAACGGTGTTTGTTTAGTTGCTAAAATTTGCATGAACATCTCCCTATGTTTTTTACATATTGTTTAAAAAATACCCACTGCTCTAAGGGTAAAACCTGAAAACGTGAATGGCAAAATATTTTTTTACAAAATTTTGTAAATTATTACATTACCGATTAAAACGGTTTATTAAAATACAATGTCGGGTTATATATGAAGCTCTTCCAATTGTAGTAGGCCTTGATAAAGGTGTGAACAAAGACTTTTACATCCTCATCCATTGTTTCAACGGGAATTACCCGTCCCGAGAGGTAGGTCTTGTTGTCCTTCTTCTTTGTTACGACGATGTCGCCGGTTGGACTTAACAGAAGAAGAAGTTCCAAGAGCAGACTTGTAAGAATCGCTCCTGCGCTTAGTACCCCGCCTGTTTTGTTCTTCATAATTTTTTTCCTCATTCTTCGTTAACCGCTTTTGTGTCGTTTTAACCGCCCTTTGTTTAAAGGACTCTAACTTTCTTTTGTTTTGTAATTCTTGAAATTTTTTTGCTCCGTTTTGGAAGCGTTGTATTTGTCTTCCCGTAAAATTTCTAGTTCCCCGAAAACCCGTAAATACTTCCCTACCTACGGCCGTGGCCGTGGTAGGGGTAATGCCTAACATTCTTTGGGAAATTCCTCCGGTTGTTCCTGCCACCGCTTTAGATGCCATGGAGGTCAATCCGTCGGCCAAGAGACTCTTGACGAAAAAGGGGATCGTCAACATACAAAAACCTACGCAAATATTCATCAGGGCCAAACCGAACAGTCCCCCAAATCCTAGGCCTCCGGAAACCGTAAGAAGTCTTAAGAGCAATATCCCCAAGAGGTGCCACATGATCTTCCAAGAGGAGACGTGCAAGAGTCCCTTGTACAGGTTGGCCGTAATAAATGCCGTACTCCTCGGCACATAGGCCAAGATGAGAAGCGGCGAGAGGATATAGAGTATTGTATAGGAAAAGTGGATGAGAATATCCGTGACGGAATAACCGAGATAGGCGACAAAGTAGGCACCGAGATTGACGGCGTAGAGGAACATTTGTCGGAATTTGAACAGACTCGGAGCTTGGGAATGAAATGTCTTGTTAATTTCGGTGAGAAGCGTGTTTTTGTAATCCGCTCCTCCTATTTTCTCCGTAATTCCTTCCGTTAGTGACCCCAGCGTGTTGATCACCTCGTCAAACGACCACACCATCAGGATGGAAACGAGAATCCTTCTCAATAAATCCTCGGGGTTGAGTCTCTCTTCCCCGAGTTTAAAAAGTTCCAGAATAATGACGACAAGGACGACGGTTGCAAGAAGCATCCAATACAAATCCAAGACACCCTCCCTCAACTCCCGTGCTACCAAGGAGGCCCAGTCAAACACAAATTTTCCTTTGGTTCATGTAAATCTCCTTTACGTTGAAATAAAATTATGCTAATTTCCCAAGAAATGACAGCAATTCTCGGTTTGGCCATTTTCCTTCCGGTTTCTAAAAAAACTTCTAAAAACTGACCTAAAATTGTGGAATTTCTTTTAAAAAACGGCCTTTTTTTTAGGTAGCTGGCCGGTTATCTAATACGAAGCTTAAAAAATCAAGTGGCACTGCCATAAACCAAGAATTGCTGAAGAAATGAAGGAATTTTCTTAAAGCAAGGCCTTAAGTTCCGAAAGTTTGTGATGTAAAGGGGTTACCTTTTCACATATGCTATATATTTTTGCAACTATAATCTTTGTCTCATTATTATCTTTTAGAGATTCGCAAATAGAGATAATCTTATCCATTGAGAATTCCAAAGGTGAGAACTGCAAAGATATCTTTGGTGTTTCTAAAATTTCAAGAAGAAAGTTACCTATTATTTTAGCATGAGAGTCTTTGTGTTTGAGTAAATAATCAAATACAAATAAAGAGTGACAAATATTAGCTTCTGAAAAATTTGATATGGTTGTAAAAATATTTTTTACAATATCTTCTGTAGGCAGATAATTAAGAGTTAGGATTCTGTCAATCCCATGAAGATGTTCTTCTTTTATCTGAGAAGAAGGATCGTTAAAAATTGCAATTAATTTATTTAAAAGACTTGCAATTTTTTTTAGGTCTCTTGTGTTGAGTTCTTTGAAGCGAGCCATGGAATAGATTAAACTGCGCCATTCTATAGTTATTTTGCCATCAATAATTTTTTTAATAATTCCACTATTTAAAGTTTCATCTTCTACAAAATAGGCCACAAGTGCAAGGTCTATAACGCGACATTCCATAGTATGATAACTCAAAAGATTATCTTTGTCTCTATTTGATTCATATCTCATGTATGATAAAAGGATGTTTTTTTCGTAGAGCAACCGATACATTTCAGAATTATATCTATAAACATGAGAAAAACCATCCATAAAAGCTCTCCCAAGCGATTTTTTTGTAGGGATATGAATTGGAGCAAGGATATCTAATTTAGAAAAAAACCACTTTTTATTTAAATACAGAAGGTTCCTATAGTAATGCCCCATTAGTGTATGTAAAGAAACTTCGTCGATATCTTGTTTATTGATAGGGTCTTCAATTAGATTTATTAACCTCTCCCAAGCTTTTTTTGTGGAACTATCTACTCTGGCCTGCCTTAATGCTAGTATTATAGCTGATTCAAACAGAACCCCTCTTGGTTCATTAATGGCCCTGGTCCATGCATCTTCACCGATCCCATATCTTCCTCTAGGTTTAATTATCTTAGACAGCTTTATAATTATATTATGACATGTGATGTTTTTATCTTTGTCAAAAGCGTAACTATCTTCTTCGGTGCCATCTTGAATAAATCTAAGAAGAGAAAGAATGGCCGGAATAATCTCTTGATCATCATCAGTTATTTTTTTCTTAATATTTTCTTCATTTAATAGTAAATCCATCGAAAATAATAAATCTCCATAAGAAGAATCATTTTTATTTTTCCATAATGTCGAAATACTGTTGATTAAACACGAAAGATATTCTATCGGTATATTTTTTATGTTTTCCACAAAAAAATGAGTACTTTCTGGGTTATATAAGATATATTGTTGAAAAACTTCTCCTAACCCTCTTTTGGTCTTTCCTAAAAAATCAGTCTCTTCAAAAGATTGAAGAATAGTGAGTATCTCTTTATAAGATTTTTGAGCAAACTCCTCTAGACTCCAAGGACACCTTTCCCCTGACCAAATCTCTATTTTATGATTAGAATCTGAGAACGGCGTATCTTCTTGAATTATGGATAATGTTTGCTGATACATCTTGATGGCCCTATCATTTGCAGAATTTTTCAATGCCTGTAGCCAGCCATTTTTTTCGTTGGACTCAATTATCTCCTTATTGTCACTTCTATTTGCTTGAATTAATTCTATTTGATCTAGAACTTGACTCTGTAAGTCTTTTGTTAAAGTTTTAAATTTTGCTGCGAAAAAATGAAATATTTCATATTTGTATTCTCTCCATCTTTTTACACCCAGAGATATAATCATTTCTGCATATTCATTTTCTTGAAAATTATCTATTCTAGCAGATAACATAATGCCGATTCTTTTAAATAGTGTTTCACGAGACCTGATCCAATCTTTAATATTCTGATGGATATCTTTCTTTTCTTTATAAATTTCTAGTGCTGCTTTGTATATAAAATTAACATATGTAGAATAAGGAGAATATGTAGGTTCGATTTGATCTTGAGCTTCAATTATCGGTCTCCATAGCCGAGATGTTTTATCTAAATGCTGATTTGATAAAAGAGCGTTTTTAAGTAATTTTTCAAAAAGTTCTACAATTGTATTTAGAATGAATATTTTTTTATTTTGTTTAAGATTATTATAAATAATTTCTTTTTCTATAGAAAATAGATGGTCCTTCCCCATGGGATAGCTTTTTGAAAAGAATCGAAAGCTCTCCCCTGTCGAATTTAATTTAACTATTATAAAGCTTTTTTCTAGGTAGCATTGAAACTTCTTTTTATCACCTTCTGTTGTCTCTATGTTGTTTAATATTTCTTTGATGCTCTCTTGAAGAAATATATAAGGTCTAAAAATAGGGCCATTGGAGGGATATCTCTCAAGAATCTCAAAAATTAAATTGATCATCTTTTTGTCGATGAATCTAATGGGTATTTTCGCAATACACGACATTATATGATATGTTATTTTAATATTTAGAATTTTCCCAGATACTTTATCGGACTCCAGTGTTTTTTTTATAACTTCTAAAAATTTTTGGACAAAGTCATCATTTGCGCAATTGGGACTTTTCTGTATTTCAGATGCTATATATTCAAGATAAATAATAGGCGGCCAATATGGATACAGTATCCTGTCTTTTTTCTTTTCCGGCTCTTGAATGGAATTAGAGTTAAAAGCACCTTCGTTTTTTAAAGGTATAAAAAGATCAAGTTCTTTAATCTTATCATAACCATATGTAGCAAGGTTATTATTATCCTTGATAGTAGATAAAAATTCTTTTGCTTTTTGAGTATTATCCATTCATTACCCGCTGAATTCAAGTATGCTGTCTATAATTTTTGTATTTTCACAAAAAGATGAAGCTGTCTTTATTTTTGATAATTTTTCCGCCCAGTTTTGCATAATTGTTTCAAGAGCTTTATATCCGTCATCAATACAATATGGTATGATAGTAATCATGAGAGTTTCATAGTAATCCTTTAGTTGATCTGCCAAATCTTCTTGGTAAGAAAAAAGTGGTAAGAGTAAGAATATATCTTTTTTTCCTGTAGGGCCTACATTCATTGGTCTGAAGATATTATCAAGAATATCAATTTCACTGAGGCCATACCCTATAATAACAACTTTTTTATCTTTAAAAAATAGCCTTAATATATCTTTGTATTTTTCATTTCCATACAAATCTAGATATTCAGATGTCGCCACTACCATTTCATCTTGTTTTTTTATAGATCCGTGTAGGTGGATGAGTAAATTATTATTGATTAATGAATTTTTTCTTACTTCTTGAATGCTATAAAATGTCCTATATTTGTTTTCACTCTTCTTCTCTTCAACAGTTGACATTTCTGTATTATTTTTAATTCTTTGTGTTGGCTCTTTTTCTGTTTCTCTTAATATATTGTCAAGGAAAAGGTCGTAGTTTGTTGTTATAAATCTGTTTCCGCATTTCTTCAAATGTTGATAAACCCCATTTTTTTTGGGGGCTTTTAAAGTTAGGATTTCATTATAATCTAAGTTGCTTCTTTTAAATATTTTATGTCCAATAGATATCCTCTCTCTAAGAGGACGACTTTTTAATTGACGACAATTAAGATAAGTAATCTTTTTTTTCTCAACTAATTTTTCAAGAATTTTATTTGCAAACTCATCCCAGCTTGGAAGACCGTATAATCGAGAAACCCCATTGCCAACAAAAAAAGTAAGTGTTCCTAGGATAGCACCAATTTCAATATCTTGCTCAATTTTTACATCAGCAGGGCTAAGAATATTCTTTTTTGTTAGTGGCAACTAATTTCCCCTTTTTTGTGAATGTATAAGAAAAATAATATTCATCTTTATGAAGACATCTCCATAGGGCTTGGCAAAAAACTGTTTGCTAAAGAACTCGTGAGTTCGTAGTTCTCCATTCAGAATCCTTTTTATTGAAAATAAGGACAAATTCTAAGAAACCTAAAAATAATTGTCAATACTTTTTATAAGCAATTTAGGAGTGGTTGACATAAAGCGCAAGAAAAACATCTATTTCCCTTAAAACCTCGGCAACCGCCCACCGCCTTTGTAGGTTTTGAAATTTTCACCGAGTTCTTCATTGGCCGTCAAAAAGTGCATAACACTCTCCTTGCCTTCTCTGTTTTTCAACCCAAACTGTTCACTTTGCAACTTTAACATCTGTCCGTTGAGTTTAATCAACTGAGAGAGGGAGTGGAGAATTTGCGCATTTGTTACGGCGGACATTCTTGAAGCTCCCCGAGGGGATGCAGTCGGAGCTTGGGCAAATACCGCCTGCGCATTTTTCTCCTGTCTCTTTGCATACTCCAATGCCCGATTAATCATTTTCACGGATTCGGCAATACTCTTATCGTGTAATTTAAACATAGGAGAGAGTTCATTTTTGGAAATCACCCCATAGAGTTTTTCCAATGCTCTTAAAATTTCTTCCGTTGTTTTAAGCTCATCCAAAAATCCGGCATCTTCGATGACTTCGGCAAGGACAACTCCGAGAGCGTTGTCAATCCCCCTGTGAAGTCTCCTCTCAAACTCATCTCTCAGGTGTCCTTGACGAATCATTTCTTGAAGTTGCGCGTAGCGTTCTACACTCTCCGTTATCAACCGCATAAGATAGGGTATTTGGGCAGTTCCGCCGACAACCCCGGATACGGAAACGTGAAGAGAACTCAACAACAATATACATAATACCTTTTTAAAAACTTGAAACATTTACTACCTCCCCGGTTGCTTGTTTTAATCTTTTTTCTGCCACACAAAAATATTCTTGTTCCCGTTCAATTCCCACGAAGTCTACGCCTTCGAGAATACACGCTACCCCCGTCGTTCCGGAACCCATAAACGGATCGAGGCACATAGCGCCCTGCGGAACGACAAGGCGAACCAAGGTGCGCATAAGGGATAAGGGTTTTAGTGTCGGATGGGGGTTTCCTTTTCTCTCAACGCTTGAGGGTTTGGAGATAAAGAAAAACGGTGCCTCGCTGTTAAATTCACCAAGTGAGGAAGAACCGATGTCACTATCCCGATTGAGTGCACGAACAACCTCGCTTGATCCGTCATGCATCACGTTTCCCGGATATCTCGATTGTCCGTTTCTATCGAAAAAACGACAACCCTCAACATTTAAGGCACCGACCCCGTAGCGTTTTACATTCTCCGTTACGGGACGAAGCGGCGGTTTTTGTCCAAGATAAATCGGTTCCATACAACACCGAAGAGATGTCTTTCCGACACGCCAACCCTCCCATTTTTTTGCAAGACGGCAACGGGGTTGATGACGCCTAAATTTCCTCGATAATGATCGAAAGGGATTTGTTTTAGATGAAGACTCTTCCTCTCCCGATCGACATTTTCCCTTTTGCCGTTCGATCCTCTCAAAGAGAGCATCGTAGCTGTCGTCAAGACCCAATGCCTCCTTGATGATCTTCCACTTCCGAGGTGTAGGATACTGCGCCTGACTCTTTCCGAGATAGTGGGTGAACATATTCTTTGTGCCACACATTTCCTCGATGTCTTTTATAGCGTAGGGACTCTTTTCGATCGCTTCCCGAAGGTACGCCCTAAAAGCATCGTCGGGTACGGGAACACCGTCCACCCGATCAAAATATCGAGAGAGATTTCCCCCCTTGGGAAATCCCGTCCCGTACAACCACGCCAGCATATTATTTGTTTCAAATCCCGCATCCTCCATGGCACAGGCGAGACGGTGGTAGTGTCTCACGGAGGAAAATGCCAAGATATGCCCTCCGGGTTTCAAGACTCGAAAACACTCCCGTAAAATCTCTTCACTCGGAAGAGAGGCATCCCAATCGTTCCCAAAAACATTGATCCCGTAGGGAGGATCGGTCACGATTGCATCGACGGACAGAGATTTTCTTGATTTTAACACCTCCAAACAATCCGAGTTAAAAAGCTGCATTGATTTCCGGTGTATTCAAAGAATCTATCGTAAGTGTAAAAAAGAGGATGGCCCCGACATCTTCCTCTCTGTTCAAATAAACGGGAAGATGCCCCTCTCCCTCTTGCGGACAATCCTCCGGATTTTCATACCCCGTAAAACCCAAAGTCATCATGTTGGGAGAATGTGGCGGCACGGCAAACTCTATCGGTACAATTCTCTCATGCTCGGGAACCCTAAAGCGAATCGTGATCTCTTCCCTATTTTTTTTTGTAATTTTCCCTAGAGGATAGGGAAACCCAAAAACCTTGACCTCTACACCTATCCCTTCCGCAGTGATCCCTCGGGGAAACAATATTCGTTGTCGAACCGGATTTTTCCTCTTCCAAAAGAGCTTCACCAAACATTGATCCCACGAGGGAACAGGCGGACAGGGAACATGCTCATAACCTGTGCCGCAGTGGTCAAAATACATCGGTCGATAACGATCGTAAGAATCGACAAACTCAAAGAGAACGGGAAGCTCCGACTCCTTTCTCAGACGTATCAAATAGGTTTCGCCTCCTTGCGCATTTAGGGTAAAGCTCTCCCCGCTTGCAATCTCCTTATCCCGAATAAGATTTAGTAAATCTTCGGCACCTACACCGCCCACTAAACAAAAACACAATAAAAAAAATACATTACGTTTCATAGTCCTCCTTTATAATTTCTTCCAAGATTTCCAATTTGGTTGCTTTAGGCATTTTAGCTTCAACTCCGGCAATCCTCCTCTTGTCGTTTGGATCACTCGTTCCTATCCAATAGGATAGCGGGTCTGCGCAAATCTTTAAGATCGCCCTGTAGTCGTTTTGCATGAGAAACACATCCGAGTATTCTCCCTTAACGGAAGACAGACCCCTAACGATGTCAACCTCCGCCTCGTTTAACTGCAAACGCTTCTCAAAATCTTCCCAATCAATCTTTGTCTGCTTGAGAATAAAAATGCTCGATGTATTGGGGAAAATGGCATTGGCCGTATTCTCATCCCGTAAAAAATCCTTGTAGTTTTGGGAGATACACCAAATCCCCGACCCGTATTTCCTAAACGTCCGATACGCCTCAACCGTAAACTCCCGTCCCGAGGGCGTTTCCAGCATCTTCCAAGCTTCGTCGATGATCAGAAGCGTTTTCCTCGACGAATCCTCCGATACCCGAGACTTGATAAACTCGGTAAAGTTTAAAAGCATCACGTTTTGAAGATCGGGGTAGGCATCGAGTCCCTTAATCTCTACCGCCGTGAGATTTTTTGTTAAATCAATATTTGTACGGCCGTCCAACATCCGCCCGTAGGCCCTATCTCCCGTCCAAGAAAATAATATACGGGCATAGGACTTCATCTCCTCCGACTCGTGGCGTTCGAGAATATCCCGCAACGTCCCTAGAGTCGGCATTTCGCCATTCGCCCTTTCATACGCCCTGTAAATTGCCTCCTCCAATATCGCCTTGTGTCTCTTTGGCAATCCCCGATCTCCGTCCTCTCTCAAGATTTGCTCAAGGATCGCCAAGATAAGTTTACTCTTTGACGGACCGGGTCTTGATTCCCCACTCGGAAGATCAAACATATTGAGACAAATTCCCGACTCAAGGTTTAAATCAATAAATTGCCCGTCTAAAATTGATGAATCCAACATCCTCTTGCAAGATGCCCCGTTGTCTATCCAGACGACTCGGGGAGTCGGACTCTGCCCGTAAAACTGTAAAGCAACCTGCAAGACGGCAAAGCTCTTTCCCGACCCGCTGGAGGCAAAGACGAGGGCATTCCACGAGGGAAGCTCCTCGGTAAAGGGATCAAACTTCACCAACCCCCCGTCCCTATGTTCAAAGAGGCACACGGGACGGGCATTTCCCGGTCGATGGGAGTAAACCGGCATCAAATGGGCGCAGTTCGAGCTTTTAACCTTTTTCTCCCGAAATACCTCACACGCTCCGGGAATAGACGAAAGGAAAACATCAAACAGGGGTAGCGTCTCCACCAACCCCTCCGATCCTCCCATCCGGTGAAACGCCTGTAACACCTCGTCACTCTTCTCTTCGAGTTCCTCCCGAGATTCTCCCCAAAACGTCACGTTAAAATCCATAGACACAATTTTTTCGCTCCCTTCGATTAATTCCCCTAAAAGCTCTTCCGTATGCTTGAGTTTCGACTCACTCTCAAGGTCTCGAACATTCTCGGCACCTTTGACGGCGGAAACCGCCAAACGTCTACTCAACTGCAACCTGTCCGTCTCCCGCTTTTGATTTTCCACCCGTATATTTTGGGATATAAAAAAGTGAAAGGGCAGCTGTAAGAATCCCTCTACCGTCGCCGCCGTTGTCTCTCCCTCGGGAAGCTCCTTTAGGGTAATCGTCCTAAAGAGATACTTTCCAAACTCCAAGGCATCCTTGTGGACGATGAGGTCGGTTAACACGACTTGAGGAGAAATTCCCTTATCCCGAAGTTTGGGAGTCTTTAATTTTTCGCTTCTTTCAAGATTAAGAAATTGAAAGAGAAGTTCAAACCACCCCGTACTTGAGAGTTCTTCCGGCACGAGTTCTGCGTTTTCCAAAGACGATTGAATATGACGTGCCGACTTCAAAAAATCTTCCCTATGCTCTCTAAACTCCTTTCGAGTCATCCTCTCAAAGTGTTTGGACGATTCCCACAACCGCCGACGGGAAAACTTCCGAGGTGTCCCTCTAAAAAAACAAATAATCTCGGGATTGAAAAATCCTCGGGATGATTGGATGTCCTCTAAAAAGGCACACCGAGAATTTCTCACGGGTTCATAGAGTGTGCCGGCATCCCGGGAAATCTCCCGATGCTCTTTTAAAAGTTTCTCCTCCCGAGGAGACACCTTGTAGAAAATCTGAAGACTTGTTCCCTCGGGAATGGAGGAAACGAGGTGTTCGATCTTTTGGGAAACCTCGTTTATCCTCCCGTGATCGACACACCCGATATCCAATCCTTGCAAACACCACCCGCACCCAAGGGAACCGTCTTTAAAAACCATCAGGCCGTCCGCTTCCACATGCCAAAAAGGCAACCGGTCGCTAAGGCCCATAGATTTTCCCCTCCTCCCCGACTTCGCTCTCTCCTGCGCTATAAAACCCCGGTGTGGTGTGATAGCGAAGAAAGTGGATCAAAAAACCGTCCGGCCGTCCTCTCTTGGAGACAAAGAGAAGTACCCCCAAAGACAGGGAAGGAAGAAACGTTATGTAGGCATTTTTGAAAACCCAATTGAGAACGGATGCCGAGAGCATGACGACGATCACGTCTTGTATTTCCATTCCGAAAATTTTAATCTTTTTATCCAAGTTTTTGTGTACGACAGACCTACTAAGGGGTTCCATCTCTTAGGCCGCAATGTTTTGGAAAAATTGGATAATATATTGGGCCATAAATCCGATAATGGACATTACCACAATAGTTACCGCCTTACCGATTCCTTCTCCCGATCCCGTTGCGGCCAAGACGGCCGCCCAGACAAGCCCCACGGTACTTGCAAAGGGGAGGAGGGTTCCGACAAGGGCATTTTGTAATCCGCCGAGTTTTGATTCAAACGTTCCTCCTATGCTAAACCCTATTTGGGCACAGGCAAGTTCCGGCAGGAGTAACGTAAAAATGATGAGAACCGTCGTTGTTAAAATTCTATCTCTATTCATTGTCACCTCCAAGTTGTAGGACAAGCGTTTTAGAAAACGGCCCTAGGTTAATGTTGATTTGATCTCCGGTCTTAAGATATCCCGACCCGACTTTATGCCGCCGGATTTTTCCTTTGGACTCGGCCCTATAGAAAGTTGTCACACCGTCGCTTTCAACGGGTTTTAAGTAATAGGTAACATCGGGGAAAATATCGAGGCAAAGTCGAAAGTCTCCTTCCTTTTCGTTGTAGAATGCCACACCTCCCCTTTGGGATTTTCCCGTTTTTCTATGAACCCAAAACAAGGGATAGATTGTTTTTTGGTTGTCTGTCCCGTTCACTTATCCGACCTCCTTTACTCCGCCACAAGAGTATTTTGAAAAATAGAGCTTTCTCAATTTTTTTAGGGCCTTTCGTTTTATCGCCTTAACTTCCGAGAGTTTGCGGTCTATAAGATGGGCGATTTCCTTTAGGGAGAGTCCGTCTAAGACGGGACTTAAGACCAATCTTTCATCATAAGTCAAACTCGGGAGATTCTCCCAAATAAATAAGTGAACTTCTCTGATGTCAAGGCCTCCCCATTTATCGAGTTCCTCTTCCGAGATTGCCTCTTCACAAGAACAGGAAAGATTCCCGTCTTTATTCAAATAATCTTCTTCCGTTAAATATAGACCTTTCATACAGTTGCCTCCTTTGCTTTTGTTGTGTTACTTGCCGGTATTTTTGACTATTCCGAAACGCCTCCCGTGTATGCCAAAATTTTTTCTTTCGTAAGATTCCCTCCGTTCAAACGTTTTTCTTTGCTTTTCCCTCAACTCTTCCAATCCAAGCCGCCGCACAAATGCCCCCGACGTGAGAATTTTCTTAAGTTTTTTTAAGGCCCTACTTTTAGTGTTTGTGACGGTTTTAGATGTGCTGTTCAGTTTCTTTGCTATTTTTCGGGGACTTTCGTCTTCCCAAAAAATTCTCCGGATCACGGAGTATTCAAGTTGTGTTAATTCTTCCAAGGCCAATCGAAAGATCAATTTTAAATTCCCGATTTTAAACTTGTTTGAATAATTCTCTTCACTCTCTTCTTTTGGACAAGGGATATCGGGATCGAGAAATTTGAAATAAACGAGTTTGTAGTCTATCGGGTTGCCTCTCCCCACATTCTCGTTTAAAAAACGATTCCACGTTTTTCTCGTCCGGTTCTTACTCGATAAGATAATCTCCCGATCCGGCCTAAAACTTCCGTCTTTATTCCTCCACGGAATATCTTTCGGCCTTTTCTTTTGCTTCCGATTAGAATGTCGGGTAGAACCCATAGTAATTGCCTCCTTTATCCTTAAAATTCTTAGGCCCTAAAAAAATGTCCCTGAGGGTTTTGGACTTTCGATTTTTGAAGGAATTTATCGCCGCCAACGGCATCAAAGAAAAAAAGTCCCCCTACTATAGGGCAAAATGTCTTCAAAGCGTTACATCCAAGTTTTAAGAATCTTAAATCCCCCTCTGAAAGTTCACATTTTTGTTCAACAAAAACGTTACATCGAGGTTTTCGGCCGTTCGGTTTTTGAAAGAATTTGCTACGCGCCAACGGCATCAAAGAAAAAAAGTCCCCCTACTATAGGGCAAAATGTCTTCAAAACGTTACATCCAAGTTTTAAGAATCTTAAATCCCCCTCTGAAAGTTCACATTTTTGTTCAACAAAAACGTTACATCGAGGGTTTCGGCCCTTCGGTTTTTGAAGGAATTTGTCGCTGCCACCGGCATCAAAGAAAAAAAGTCCCCCTACTATAGGGCAAAATGTCTTCAAAGCGTTACATCCAAGTTTTAAGAATCTTAAATCCCCCTCTGAAAAACGATTTTTTTTTCCAAACAAAACGTTACATCGAGGTTTTCGGCCGTTCGGTTTTTGAAAGAATTTGTCGCCGCCAACGGCATCAAAGAAAAAAAGTCCCCCTACTATAGGGCAAAATGTCTTCAAAACGTTACATCCAAGTTTTAAGAATCTTAAATCCCCCTCTGAAAGTTCACATTTTTGTTCAACAAAAACGTTACATCGAGGGTTTTGGCCCTTCGGTTTTTGAAGGAATTTGCCGTTATTGCAAAACTTCATCTTCACCTCCGGACTTTTCTCCTTTTGAACGGAGAATTGTTCTTAATTTTTTCAAGGCCCTGAGCTTTACGACACGAACGGCGGCAGGACTGATCTTTAACTTTTCGGCCACGTCAACAAGAGACATCTTTTTAAAAAAGGCACCGTAGATGACGTTGTTGTCGGTAAAAGACAATTCATCCATGGCCGTTCTCAAGGAAAAATCTACTTCCGAATCAAGTTCGGCCGTTTGAATGATGTGCAAGAGTTCTTCTTTACCCAACGACTCTTCCTCTTTAGTATGCGAAACTTTTTTTAATCGGTCTTCGCAAATCGTTTTATGATTTTCTTCAAGAAAGGTTCTCCAAAACTTTTCCAAAGAGAGATTCAATTTCTTTTCTTTTGTCGTCTTCGTGTCCATATCGGGGGAGAGTAAGGTATCTTTGGATACGATGCAAGAGAAAAAAGACAAGACTTAATCAAAGTTCGTCATGATGAAATTTTTAGCGAAAAAGTGGGTTTTTTAGGTAAAAAATTTCATCATGAAATAATTATTTAGTTTCAATATGAAATTTTAAGACTTAAACAAACCCTGTAAAGTTTACACTGTTGAAATTTTTCTTGACTTTCTTCTTGATTTCATGTATAACCAATTTTGAAACAAAGATTGTAAGGAGGGCAATAAAAATGACAAAATTAGAACAATGGAGGCAAGTGCGGAAGATTTGTCTAAGAGATTTGAAACAAAAGTACACGAATTTAAAAGATGGACAAATTGCCGATACAATAGGTATTTCCCGTCCGACCTTTACAAGAATTAAAAATGAAACTAACCATATTCCCTCCCCGACAAACGTTTTGCGATTACTAAAAGGATCGGATAATTTGAACGTGATTCATGATTACGCCGATTTGATTGCCGGTGACCTCAGAGAAATTCTTTTAAACGGTGAAGATGAAGGGCGTCGGAAGTTTGTCCCTAACAGCAACTTGGAGATTATGCTCAAAGATGAACTTACATTTTTGGCATACGAGCTTGCTTCGTCCGAGACGGGCATAACGAAAAGAAGCATCCTCAAGGTGCTTGGAGACAGAGGATTAAAGGCAATTGAGGAATTGCTGAAGGAAGAGTTTCTTTATGAGAACGGAGGACGTTATTTTACGGTGGACAATGGCATTCTCAGCCGCAGTAAGGCCGATATGAAACTCCAGCTTGCAATATATGCCAAACAATACAACCATAAACTCTTTGGAAAACTCGGAAACTATATGCTTGGTATTAGCGAAGGACTCAACAAACAAGGGTTGCAGGCGGTACAGGATCAGTTTGTAAAACATTATGAAGCCTTAAGGGCCATCTATAGAGAACCGGCAAATAAAGGAGAATCTTTTTCCTTTGCCGGAGGATACTGTGATGTCCTTAATAGAGAACTTTAAGAGAAACCTAATAAGGAGGGGATGAGATGAGAACAAAAACTTTTGCACTTTTAACGATTTTAAGTATTTGCAATGTCAATGCCGATCCTATCGTACAGGATAAGGCACTTATTGAAAAGGCCTATCTGCTTGGCAAAACACCGTTGGAGTTTGTCCTTGACAATCTCCACAACCGAATCAACAAGATTCTCTCTAAGAGGAATCGTCATTATCTTGATACTTGGTCGTTAAATCGCCTACTTGAACAACTTGGAGAGGTAATCAAATACGCCGAAGAAAACGAGGGAATCGACGAAGAGACAAGAGAAGAAATTGATGCCGCTGTTGAAACGGCCGAAGCTATTCTTAATCCTGTTTTTGATGACGGTAGAGTTTAGGGCAAAAAGACAAACGGCCCAGGGGAACCCTTGACGGTTCTTTGGGGCCGTGTTTTTACTATTTTGTAAGGCCTACCAAGACATCAAAATCCCCTTGTTGATTTTCATTTTTTATGGCAAAATCAAGCGACAGCGACTATCTAAGCATTTCACGATAAACGAAACTAGGTCGTCTCAAAAGATTAAATGTGTCTACAGCTTTGATATCCACATCTTCATGTACTTGATCTTTTCGCCAGAATGGATGTATGATAACGAATTTTCTACCATTTATAGAGAAGCCATAGAGGTTATCATAATTCTCTTTTTTTACATTAAAGTTGTTACAAAATGTATTTTGAAGAAATTCTGCCTTTCTTTTCCATCCATCAAGTTCTCTATAAGAAAAGTCTTTATCCATTCCGCATTCGTAATTAACATCTATAAAAGAACGAATAAGAGAAATTCCTAGTCTCCAATCTAATAAACCATGATAATTTATATTACGATATGTTTGTAGACACTGACTACAAGATGAATCACATTCGTTAAGATGTTCTTCTTTATAAAGGTGCTCTATAAATTGACTTTTTTCGGGGTTCTGAATTTTTTCAAAAACCTTATGAAGCATTTTTTTTATTTCACTTGAAAACCCTGCTCCATTTGGAAGCTTATCATTTAATCTGATTTCTCCACCATACACATCTTCTGTAATCTTTTTTCTGACAATATTGCCAATTTCCAATTCGTCCGGGTCGATATCCCAATGATCAGCTATAAGTGTTCTTAAAATAAAAGCCGCTGAATAGTAGGCCCCTTTCATTGAAGAATAATCTTTGAGAAAGTTTAAATCCAAAACCGGCGATATCCTGTCATGTGTTATACTGAACACATCTGTTCGTTTTTCTGACGCTAAAGCTATATTCTCATATTTTTTCGTAATGTTAGTAAAAGAGAATTCATTGTTCTCCGAAATATAGGGTTTATAATTGTCGACAATCCATTGATTCTTTAATGATTTTTTGTTATTCTTCGTTGTTCCTATGGAACCAGAAAAAAAATATTCTTTATTGTCATTTATACGAAATACCTTACCGTTTTTTTTATAATCAATTTTGCAGTTGTATTCTTCATATTGTTCTTGCCTAAAGTTTGCTTCTATAAAACTAGCTCTACCTTGAAACACTGAAATATCAATATCTTCGGCATCTTTCCCTCTTGAAAAATCTGTACGAAAACCTTTTGGAATAATATATTCGAAAATAGACTTCTCAGTATTATCCTTTTTGCATTCAGGACATTTTGTATCAAGATTTTCTTTAGAAGGGGCTGTTTGAATAAAAGTACAATCTTCACATCGAAACATCCATTGGCCATCGAGAATAGGTTTTTCAGTTTTAAAACCCTTCTTTCCGACAGGAGAAGTAAACCCTATTGATGTATGAATCCTTTTATCTTTTGTTTTTTGGGAGCCGGGAGCGAATTCAGAGATAGCTATATCCAAATCTCGATCAATTTTAGATAATCCATGATATAAATATCTTACTCTTGAAGGCATTCCATACATTGGAAGAAGATTATTTTCGGCCATAGTTTCAGCTACTAACATATTTTCTTGTTTGTCACTAATAGCACTTTGTATTTTTTCTACTAATGAGTTTTTCACTTCTTCTTCATCTATAGTTATGCTCTCAATATTAAACGTAATTCCTTCTATAATATTTCCCATATCTGAAAAGTTTTCCAATTCTTTTCTCAGTTGATTTAACAAATCTTTTTTTTTCCACTCTTTAATTGTTCCAAATTCTCCATGGACATCAACGGCCTCTTCTGAGACGTTAAAATTAGAATTGAAAAAAATTTTTCTCATTGTCTCTTTTATAATAAATCGCTTAGCAATTTCATCTCTTGAAATAGATAAAAAAGGGACTGGTGAAGGTTGATTGAGAATTTGATCTGGATTTTCAAAATGAAAATTGTCAAAGCTATTACCTTTGCATAAAGTCGCAACAAAAGAGAATGCTTGGTTTCTTCTCCCTGTGCGACCTACTCTTTGCTGATAATTAAATCGTTGAGGAGGCATATTGGCCAAAAGTACAGATTGTAGCGGGCCGATATCCACTCCAACTTCCATCGTTGTAGTAACACTTAATACATCTATCTCTTTTACCTTTTTTAAAGATTGATCTTTAAGAATTATACCTCTAAAATGTCTCTGTCTTTCCGGTTGTTTTTCTTTATCTGTTTGTGCAGTTAATTCTTCACAGTGAATACGAATGGGTTCTCTGTTTTTGAGCATAGGTTTTGAATAATAATTTTTTTCAATTATATTTTTACATCCAACTCCTTTCTTTTTTTCTACAAATTCACAGCAATAGCTACATATTCCGGCACTTTTATGAAGGTGGATTCTATGACAATTTAAACATTCCCAAACACTATCATTAGCATCAGGGTCAGATATTTTTATAAATAAATTGTTCAATTCAAGAATACATCCTCTATGTTTACTCTTTTCACCAATTAAAAGAGTAACTAATTGATTTAATTTTTGTTCTTCTATATTGTGCGTTTGTGAACATTTTTTAATATATTTTTTTGCAATTCCTGGTAAAGAGTCAGAAAAGATGTATTTACTACCCTCATATCTCAATTTATCTCCAAGAATTCTGATAAAGCTATTACATATTTCCTTTATGGTATGATTCTCAATATCATTCCTTTTTAGGGTTCTGTTTTTACATTCTTCGATTTCTTTATCCGATATATTGATACAGGGAAACCCTAGTCCTGAGGATTCGAAACCAGAAGAAAATCTTCGAAATAAGATAAAAAAAATATTCTCTTTTATCTCTCTTCTGAAGTCCCCTTTTTTCTCTTCAAGGGTCTTAGAAATACCATGATTCCAAATTTCTTTCTTACTTGAAAAATCAAATATCTCATGCCAAAGAATGTCTTTCCTTTTTTCACTATCGTAAATGATATCATTGGTATTGCCTAGCGGATTAACACCCATGTTTTTTAACCTTAAAATCAATGTTTCTCCTATTCCTCTGCTTTCACTTTCTTCAAAGAGAACGCTTGCTGGCACTATATAATCTTCCTGCATTTTTTCTATTAGTTTTATTTCTTCTTTAAATTTTTTTTCATTATTTATTATTTCCTTGGTCAAATCATTTTTTCCTTCGCAATATCTGATATGCTCAAGCATCTCTTCAATCTTTGTTTTATCATTGGGGTGTTGCTTTTCATATCGTTTTCCCCATTCATTTAAATTTTGGCCAAATTTTATGTCGGCCAACAAATTCGGTCTTCCTCTTGCAAAAAGATAAAGTTCGTCATAGATAAGTTCTCTCACTAGGTCTTTATAATGCTCTCGCTCAATCCCATTAGATGTTCTTGCGGCCTCTTCTCGGCTGTCAGAAAAAACAATAAGTTTTCTATTATCTTCATCCAGTTGATATAGGATTTCTTTTGAAAGTACTTGTATTATTTTTGCAAGTCCTGTCCTAAAACTTCTTATTGGAGACTTGAGTTTTTTACTACGACTGTAATCTGTTTCACACTTTGGACATATAGAAGGTAGTGCCAAATTATCTTTTTTATTTGGCCCAGAAGGAACATAGCCTGATATAATATTGACATCGTCAGTACATGAATCATGATTTAATTCTCCATTTTTAATATGCAAATTATATTGTCTCCATTCCTTTATTTGCTTCTTATAAGAAGAAGGCCAAAATATAATATACTTATCGTAACTTCTTCTTTCTATATAAGGGGCATTATATTCATTTGGAATTTTTTCTATGTTATCAGTCGTTTGAAGTAACTCTAATTTGTCTTTATTTTCAAACTTCATCCCACCTAAAAAAATCGTTCCACATTGTTCGCAATAGAGTACATCTAAAACTCTATGTCCATTTTTACATATTAACGGAGGGTCTTTTATATAGGTTTTACCTAAAGGTCTTTTGTCATCGTCAGATACGGTCTGATGCTGTGCGCATTTAGGGTCAGCACAGGCCCAAAACCCTATAAGAGTTTTAAAAAATAAGTGAAATCGGAAAGAAAGCTTGAGTGCCTCATTGTTATCAGAAATAAAATGAAATATATTTTTTTTTATCTCATTTGATATATCTTTATCAAAGACTTTTTTAAAAAAAGACTGTATAGGCAGAGTGTTTTTATCACTAAAAGCATTGTAAATAATTGGATATAGTAATTTACAGGTGTTATTCTTATCATCATCTTTTAAAGGGTAACTTTTAAATATATTAGAAGATAGACCTCCGGAAAGATGTTGTCCTACGTTTTCATATTCGCCTTTTATAATTTGATCTTTTTTCCATGTTGAACCAAAAAAATCTTTTAGAAAACTTAAACTCTTTTGATTATCCTGATCTAAAGAAGCACTAGATGCTAATATCCTTAATTGAGGACTATCAGGAGTGAGTTCTAAGCGATAAAGAAGCAGTCGAATGAGGTAAGCAACTTCAGCTCCTGAAGTCCCTCTGTAGAGATGTAGTTCATCTACTATTAAATGGAATAGGTGTTTTTTATCTTTTTTAAGCCATAATCGAGTCTTCTCAAAAATATCTCCATCTACTTTTCTCATCATCATGATGCTTAGCATAGAATAATTTGTTATTAGAATATCGGGAGGATGATCTTGCATATCCCATCGACTTCTCATTTCTGCTCTATCAAGTGTTGGAAAGAAATATTGGATATCTTCTTTTTGTGGATGTTGTTTTATTTGTTCTGTCTGTTGCTCAATCTCTTGTAATATTTTAGATAGTTTTTCCAATTTCTCTTTACTTTTACGTTCTTTTCCGGGAATAGGAGTCATTCCTGTATAACGGCCGAAGTAGAAACGGTTCCCTTGACGATTTTTACGAAACCATTCTTCTGACTCATCAGAAGTTAATGCTTTTCTTAATCGAGATAACTGATCTTCTACAAGTGCATTCATGGGATAAAGGATTAAAGCACGAACAGCAGCATCTCTTTTTTCGTGTCCTCTTTGAGGGACTCTATAAGATTTTTGTAATTTTGGTTTTCCCTTCTTACATTCTTCTTTCCATAAATCATTTCTCCACCAATCGTTTAAATAAGCCTCAGTAGCATTAGGCCTTTTCCACAATGAAGACTCTTTTACAAGATAAGCAAATAAAGGAAGTAAAAATGATTCCGTCTTACCTGAACCAGTTCCTGATGTTATGACAACATTTTCTCCTTTAAGAGATTTTTTTAATACCTTGTATTGATGTTCATAAAGACTATTTTCTTTAGAAAAAAGTCCGGATAAGACAAAACTTTGAAAGTCTTCTATTTCGCTGTCTGAAAAGCTATATAAATTATCTTTTTTTAAATCATTGATATATTTACCTGAACTTTTGTATCGTCGTATTAACTCAATCCAAGGTTCTTTAAAAAAAGAACCTTCTTTTTTTAAAAGTTCCTTTCTTTCTTGTTCAATACTTGGAAAACGAGTATTAAATCGAGTTTGAGCATAAAGTTCAAATTCTTCTTTTATTTCTTCAAAAATTGTTATAGGATTTTTCATAGTCTTATTTATTCTGTAATAATCAATCTCTGTTTTAGTTTTCTGGAAACAGTTTGTGCTACTTCAAAGTGTACATGTTGGAAGATAAAAGGAAAAGGAAAAGGGCCATCCGTTTCCACTGATATGCCGTAAAAAAGAGAAAGACCTCTTTCTAAAATTAATGGTAATCTAAGATGCGAAGTCAATTTTAAGTCACTTTGGTTATATTGCAGCATGCCATTTTCGGAGTATTCTGGTAACACAACGAATCGCCCCCAATCAAGGTCAATTTTAACCTTTTCGTTACAGGAACTTTTGAATAAATAATATTGAGGTATATTTCCATGTAACAAGGCTTTTCCCAAAAAATTATGATTCCTTTTCTGGTGTTCTTGAAAGTCCCTGAATTTTAATTTTTCAATGTCAAATACTTTCTCTATTTGTGATGGATTTGCACTAATCCAATTATTTAAGGATTGTCTATAAGATGTAAGACTAGGAACAGAATTTAAGATATCTTCTCCTACAGGGTTTGTATAAATTTCCACATAATCTTTCAGGGTATTGGTGGGGCATTCCAATCTCTTTTTAAAATTTTCAAGACTATCAGGAATGATTGTTATTGTATCTGGCAGATCCTTATTTTTTTTCCTATCAAAGATAAAAGAATTTTTTTTACACATTATATTTATTTCATCTATTAAATCTTCTGTACGAGCACCTATGAGTAGAAACACCGGCCTTATAAAATGTAAAAGAATCAATTTAGGAGAATTAATTTTGAAAGTTAGTCCCTCTTGAGACTGAAGAATATTAATATGACCCAGACCACTTAGCTGTCTAAAAAGGTTATATTCAAAATATTGAAATTGTTCTTCGATCAAAGAAGGTCTTAGTATATTTATATATTTCTTGAATTCACTGAATAGTAGATATTTATCGAATGATTTTTCGGAAAGGATATAAAGTAAACTATTACACCAATTATCTTTTGACATTTCTCATTATCCTCAGAAACTCTTTCCATTTATTTGCAGATATTTTATCAATTGTTTTTATTTTTCTTTCACTGTGAAAAACAATTTTTTCCCATTTTTTTATTTTATCTTTAGAAGAATTTTTTGTACAACAAGTTGAGGTTAATATATCATACCCTAAAAATGTTGCTATGGCCTTCTTGAATCTCTTGCATCTCTTTAATTGAATACTCCAAATAGGTATCCATGCTATTGGCATTATATCTTTCTTCCATTCTATAATCTCTCCAGCATTAAGACCTATTAAATAAATTTTGTATGTTGAGTTTATAAGGTTCGGATGAGGAATCCTTGTGTAATGATTTGTATCTTTTTGCCATACATCCATAGTTTTTTGAAGAAGATTCTCTCTATATAGCAGTGAATCTCTCCCATGCAAAGAAAACTCTGATTTTTTTCTCATTTTATTCTTAATAAGAATAATTTCTATCTTTTTTGATTGTATATCATCATATGAAATTTTTATTTGTTTTTGCGAAGACACATCTTTCGGTAAATAAAAAGACTCTCTACATTGTATTAATTTCTCTTGAGTTTTCTCTTCTATTGAATAGTAAAGCGTGTCTGTTGTTGCTCCGGTAATGGAGAAATATGGTGGAGCATAAAAAAAGAACTGATTTCTTTTTGAAAATCGAATTCCTCCATTAAGATGTATTCTCGGTTTTCTATCTTGAGAAAGAGCAGGTATAATCTCTTTTATTAGATCGGTATTACCAATATCTTTTATTTCAACGAAATGCCATCCTTCAGGTATGCCTAAAAAATGCAACTCTTGAAATATTCCACAATTTGTCTTTCCCCATTTTTGCACTTTAGAAAAAATGTCGTTATGAATAATAAGAAATATGTTTTTGTGAAAATTATGTAAATATCTTTGGTCGGATATCCATCCGTCTACACCAAATTTTTTTCCCAGTATAAAAACTTTAACTTTTTTCCCACGATAACGAAAAATATATTCTTTACTTTTATCATGGACTTTTAGAGATTTTTCCCATTGTATATTCAAGTCTTCAATTTTCCCTGAAATAGCTTCTTGTAATGGAGGTACTGTTACTTTTTCTATATCGAGTAAGAATTTTTCATTAGGAAGTCCCTCTTTTCTTTGACACCTAAAATAAGTCCTAATCTCTCTTCGTGTTCGATCTACATCTATACATAAATGAATAAGACCTCTTTTTTTATCCATTGTTAGAGAGTTTTCTTTTGTATCTTGATCGAAGTTTTTTAACTCCTTTAAAATCCTCTCTTCAAGAATTGATAAAAAAGAAGAATTTCCTTTTTCAATTCGTTTTCGTGTTCTTGTAGAAAAAGAATCTTTATGATTTCTAAGAAAAATTAATATTTCTTTTTCGGTTGGATTGAAGTCTAAATCCCATCCTTCTTCAAAAAACATATCTGGTAAATTCCTTCGATCTTCCTTCGTCAAAACAACTTGGTAATAGAGAATGCCGACATGAACTTTATTTCCATAAATATCACAGTAAAACTCACCCCATTCATTCTTTTTGTCATCTTGAGTCCAATCCTGAAGGTCGGCCCATAAATCCATCATCTTATCAAAAGATGGATAGCTTCCCCTTGATGGTTCTTCATTAAGAATTTTATATAGTCTTGGATAATAAGCCTCGTTAGAAAATTCATCATCCTCATGATTAGCAGCGAGAACAAATAATGCTAGATACGCAATGTAGGGAGGATACTCGTCATTTCTTTCTTCTTTCCATTTAAGGAATACTTTATATGCCTGAGAGCATACTTTGTTCTTACTAGCTCCATTAAGAGGGCCATTTTTAATAGCATCCATAAAGCTCTGAAAGTTTGTATTGTTGTCATTAGCAATCTGCTCTATCAATTCTTTTTTTACAGAAAACCAAATTCTCTTATCGTGGTTGTTAGGATTAAAAAAGTGTTTTGCGATTTTTTCATTCCAACGTAAATAATCCAAAGTTTGTCTCCGCTCTTAGAAAAGCCTAATATTTTTACGTTCTTCTTCTCGTCCCTTTTCCAGTCCCTCCATACGAACCGTTTCCTCTCTACTGGCCCTATCCATTCTCTCTCGCTCTTGGACTCTGAGCAATTCTCTTAATCCTTCATTTTGTGAAATATCCCATAAACGCTTTACGGCCTCTGCCATAACTTCCCCTTTTAGGAATTTTTAGAAGCATTTTTGAGATTTTTAATTTCTTTTTTTGAAAGACCTGTAAACTCGCAAATATCTTTGAAATCAAGACCTTTAGCGAGCATCTTCAAGGCCGTTTGCTTCACCCCTTCTTCTCGTCCTTCTTCTCGTCCTTCTTCTCGTCCTTCTTCTCGTCCTTCTTCTCGTCCTTCTTCTCGTCCTTTCTCCAGTCCCTCCATCCGAACCGTCTCCTCTCTGCTGGCCCTATCCATTCTCTCTCGTTCTTGGACTCTAAGCAATTCTCTTAATCCTTCATTTTGTGAAATATCCCATAAACGCTTTACGGCCTCTGCCATAACTTCCCCCTTCTCTTGTAGTTTTTTATATTCTAACCGATCCATCTTGCCCGAATTTTTCAGGAGATAAGACCAGGCCTCGCGTTGTCCGTGTATATCCTTAACTTTTTGTCTCTTAAATTTCGTCAGTTCAACAATCACAAAACACATTCCCCGAGTCAGTATTAAATCCGGTTTAGTCGTTCGCCTAATATTGCAAACGTGGTAATATTCATCTTTAAGGGACTCAAATTCTTTCAGGTTTGCCGTCATAAAAACTAGTGAGTAAACCGGGGCCAGAAATTTATAAGTTTCTCCCGACCTTAACTGTTCCGAATAAAGTCTACTTGAATATGCTAACAGGCGATCGGCAAAGTGAGTTTCAGGCGTAGTCTGGATTTCAACATGGGCAATCTCAGGTTTATCATCTGTTTTGGCATCACTTCTCTTAAAGTCAACTCTCAAATCAAGGATAAACTTCTTCCTCCCTATCCCTCCTACTTTTTCCAATTCATCGGGGCCAATTTCCGGATTAAGAATTTTGACTTTAACGATGCGAGAACCTTTTGGCAGTGGGAGAAAATCTTCTAGTAATGGTATTAAAAGATGCTCATTATCCTTGAAATAGGCCTTAAATACAGCATCTTCAGTAAGTTTTAAGTAATCTCTAGACTCTAAATTCACTGTATATTCCCCCATCCCAATGATATTGGGAAGTATAGCATATTTTGGCCCTAAAAATCCATAAAAAAGTCGACTTCAAATTCTTGCTCAGAAGCTCCCGACGTTTTTTCCTTTCCCTATGAAAATTGCATTTTTTGAATGGCCATTTCCGTAATCTTTTTTGGCAATTTATTTGTTGTTTTCATAGAGAAATGCTCTTTGCATCATGTCGGGAACCTCTGACTGTCTCTTGTCAAAGCAATAGTCTAGACCGCCTGGCCTAACCCGCCTTGACGCAATGAGTGATGCACTTGTTAGTTGAATTCAGCCTTTCAGGAAACCTACAAGAGTGGGTTTATGGAACGCTTACGCTTGATGAAATAAACTCATTCGGAACAAGCAAAACTTTTCCTTCTAATGAAGATAATTTCTTTTTCCAGGTGTAAAATGTCTTTGCGGTTAGACCGTGCCGATTACAATAACTCACCCCTGAGAGGCCTGAGGATTTTTGGTCTAATATATGCCATTTCCAATAATCAATCTTACTACGGGATATCTTCCTTCTTTTCATGCTTCCTCCAATTTTTCCAATTGGAACAAGCATAGCAACTCTGAGGAACCCTACAAGAGTGGGTTTATGGAACGCTTACTCCTCTACTCCTCTACTCCTGCCAAATAGGTATCCTTTTCGCTCCTAAGGGTTTTTAGATTAAAAAGAGCAAGTTCCTTTAAGAATTTTTAAAAGCATTTTTGAGATTTTCAATTTCTTTTTTTGAAAGGCCTGTAAACTCGCAAATATCTTTGAAATCAAGACCTTTAGCGAGCATCTTCAAGGCCGTTTCCTTCGCCACTTCTTCACGCCCTTCTTCTCGCCCTTCTTCACGCCCTTCTTCTCGCCCTTCTTCACGCCCTTCTTCACGCCCTTCTTCTCGCCCTTTCTCCAGTCCCTTCTCCAGTCCCTCCATATGAACAGTCTCTTCTCTGCTGGCCCGATCTATTTTCTCTCTCTCTTGAACTCTAAGTAATTCTCTTAATCCTTCATTTTGTGAAATATCCCATAAACGCTTTACGGCCTCTGCCATAACTTCCCCCTTCTCTTGTAGTCTTTTATATTCTACCCGATCCATCTTTCCCGAATTTTTCAGGAGATAAGACCAGGCCTCACGTTGCCCGTGTACATCCTTAACTTTTTGTCTCTTAAATTTCATCAGTTCAACAATCACAAAACACATCCCCCGAGTTAGTATCAAATCAGGTTTAGTCGTTCGCCTAATATTGCAAACGTGGTAATACTCATCTTCAAGGGACTCAAATTCTTTCAGGTTTGCCGTCATGAAGACTAATGAGTAAACCGGTGCTAGAAATTTATAAGTTTCTCCCGATCTTAACTGTTCCGAATAAAGTCTACTTGAATATGCTAAAAGGCGATCGGCAAAATGAGTTTCGGGCGTAGTCTGGATTTCAACATGGGCGATCTCAGATTTATCATCTGCTTGGGCATCACTTCTCTTAAAGTCAACTCTCAAGTCAAGGATAAACTTCTTCCTTCCTATTCCACCTACTTTTTCCAATTCATCGGGGCCGATTTCCGGATTAAGGATTTTGACTTTAACGATGCGAGAACTTTTTGGCAGTGGGAGAAAATCTTCTAGTAATTGTATTAAAAGATGCTCATTATCCTTGAAATAGGCCTTAAATACGGCATCTTCGGTAAGTTTTAAGTAATCTCCGGACTCTAAATTCACTGTATATTCCCCCCATCCAATGATATTGGAAAGTATAGTATATTTGACCCTAAAAATCCATAGAAAAATCTCTGTTGATGTGGTCAATTTTTCTGTTATTATCAGAGGGTCCCGATATGATGCAAAGAGCATTTCTCTATGGAAACAACAAATAAATTGCCAAAAAAGATTACGGAAATGGCCATTTTAAAAATGCAATTTTCATAGGGAAAGCAAAAAACGTCGGGAGCTTCTGGGGAATTATTCGTAAGCGTTCCATAAACCACCCCTATATTTTCCTAACTTGATCCGGGTTGCCCTCCAGGCCAAAAAACCTTTTCCATAACAAGACGTGTTGTTTTTGAGTCTCTTTAAATTTTGAAAGAGCTAGAGTCTATGTGGTGGAGGGCGGCCCAGTGGGCCGGACGAAACAGAGCACCACGGCCTTGGCCGTGGGTGAATGAACCCGGAGGCGGTATATCACTACAGGGGAAGTTATAAAATCAGCACATAGCGTTTATCATCTTCAGCATCATATGAATTTTGGTTTGTAAATACCGCCGACGGATCCTGAGTCCCGGGGGAAGGTTTCCGGGACTCAGGTCAGCTTCGACAGAAGCTGTAACGGGCAGGCCCCGGGGGAATCTATTGAGGGTTTTTGGCCCATTCTAGTAGATTTTCCAATTTTGAGATTCACGGCTCTTGCCTCGCAGAGGCCGTTTAAAACGTTTTTAAGGCCTCTTTTGATATTTGCAATCGGGACGGGTTCATATATGTTTATTGCGAGAAGAAAAGGTGGGCAAAACAATTGAAAAAAAAGGAGGAGAAATGACTGAAAAAAAAAGGATTAATTGCAACGTTAAATTAAAAGAAAAGGATATTCCAGATATTATTTCACTTGGAAAAAAAGGGTGGATGATTGAAGAAATTGCAAAAAAGTATGGTGTAGTTGGCTCAACAATTCGTAAAATTTTTGAAAACAAGAATTGGACACATATAACCGGTGGAAAATTGAACGTTAAACTTACTAATGGGAAAAGAGGAGAGAATCACGGCAGCGCTAAATTAAAAGAAAGGGATATCCTTGATATTGTCTCGCTCGGGAAGAGCGGGTGGTCAACTTCGGAAATTGCAAAAAAATATAATGTTAAGTCATCGGCAATTTATATGATTTTCATAAACAGGACTTGGACTCACATAACCGGTGGAAAATTAAATGTGAAGCTTGTTGAAGGGAAACGTGGTCACTGCCCCCCATCCGTGTCTAAAAAAGATGTTCTGGAAATACGAAAATGTTTGAAACGAGGAGAAACTTACCGAAGTATTGCAAAGAAATTTAAAATTAGCAGTAGTACTGTTTTTAATATTTATCACAATAAATTTTGTTGGGGGAAAAATGACTGAAGGGGGGAGGGATAATGTTATTCGCAGAAGACGAAGGTTATTATGATGAAGAAAACAAGTTTTCATACTTCGTTTATGATATAGACAAAGTAGAAATTACCCATGAGACAGAAAAGGCGACTCTGTTTAAAATTCTGGAGAGTCCGGAGTTCTCATAGTTAACAATTAAGATAATCGTTACAATTTTACTTTATTCAAATTTGAAAAAAAATTTATTTTTCCTCTGAAAAAAAGCTATTTCGCAAGAAAATATCATCTCAACCTTCAAATTTTGTTTTCTCTTAAATGAATTCATTCAAGTTTGAGTGGAAAATAGAATCTGCAAGAAAAGAGAGGATCAAGTTAGGAAAATATAGGGGTGGTTTATGGAACGCTTACAATTATTCTCCGCCTCCCCACATGGCCTCAATAGTATCGTTTATCTTTGTATTTTTCGTTTTCTTTCCTTTTCTTTTTGACTTTTTCTCTCGTCGAGATAGAGATTTTCCGTAAATGAGTTCCGAGCGTTTTCCCGTTAGCTTGTTGGCAAAAGTTTCAAGATTTGATGAGGGGTTGACGATTTTTTGGGTGACATCTCCTTTAAGGTCGTAGATAGGCCATTTTACAAACATCCACTTCTCTTCAAGAGAAGTCCCGAAGAGGGCCGTTAAAATGAGAAAACCTGCATAAAATCTTATTACAATGTGGGCCATAGTAATTCCCTCCTTTTATTCTTATCCATAATCCATACAATCTTGCAAAACTTGCTTTGGCCATCGGTTAATTCGTTTTTTTGAAAAAAGTTTTAGGTCTTATAGTTGATCGGCCGTAAAAGAATCGTTGAAAAAACTTTGTACGGTTTTGTACGGAAAAATGCATGAAAAAACATGAAAAGTGATGAGACAAGATGAAAAAGAAAAAAAGATAAGTCTTGATATTCATAGGAAACTTCGAAAATTGTTAATGTTTTAAATACTTAGCATCGCCCCCAGTCGGTCCGACCATCTGCTTTTTAAAAGATCGGTCCCCCAGACCATCTGCAACGTAAGGAGAACCCTCGACATTTAACCCCCTATTGGGGAAAAGAACGTAGAGGTTCCAAGGCCCACCCCCTGCCTGGCCTTCTCGAACCTGTCGGGTTTTGAAGGATGCCTCCTATAAATGATGCCGTAAGAGGCAAGGCCTGAGAAAGAAAGGGAAGAACCCTCTCGGGTTCTCCGAGAGGGCCGTTATGTCCAGGCCCTGCGGCCCAGAAGTCGATTCTCAAAGCATTGTCGGGGTGAATATGAATTCCCTTAATCATTTCCCTGAATTGGGCCTTACCAAAATGACTGGACACATCATTAAGCTTGTAAGTAACCCCTAACAAAGGAGCATTATCATGGGTTCACACCACAAGAATTACACAGTTCAGTTCAAAGAGGAGGCGGTAAAACACGTCATAAAGGTAGGCCTTTCAGCGGCCTCAACGGATCTAGGAGTCGATACCGGTTCTCCGGGAAGATGGAAAAGAGAGTTTGTCAGCGGCCGTTTACAAGGTAACCAATCTTCGATTTTATCGGATACGGAAAAGGAACTTCAGAAGGCCAAGAAGGAGAATCGTCATCTTCGAGAGATCAATGAGGTTCTAAAAAAAGGCCTTGGGATATTCGTAAGCGACAAGAACGCTTTTCGCTAATAGATTCCCTCTCAAAGAGAGTTCCGGTATCCTTGCTCTGCACCCACGATTTTAAATTCCAAAAAGGCCTTCCTAAAAGTATCGATACAAGAAGAATTTTCCAAAAGCAATGGAACCTACGGTTCTCCTCGTATCTATCATTGCTTGAAGGAGAGAAGTATTTTCTGTAGTAAGAATACCGTTGCAAAGATAATGAAAGAGAATGGGATCAGAGTGCATCCCAAGAAAAGCTTTATTCCAAAAACGACGACATTCAATCATGGCCCTCCAATTTCTCCTAGGATATTTAAGTCGGAGAGGGATTTTCCCAACGGCCCCAATAAAATTTGGGCCGGAGATATTACCTATCTTCCCATAGGTTCAAAGTTTCTTTATCTTTCGGTGGTTCTCGACCTTTTTAACAGAGCGGTTATCGGTTGGTCTGTGGATAAGACTCTTGAAGCGAAAGGAGTTGTACCGGCATTACAAAATGCCATCATTTCTCAAAAATCGGATGCTCGGATTATTTTTCATTCCGACAGAGGTTCTCAATATGCTAGCAAAAAGTTTCGAGATTTATTGAATAATAACGAGATGATTCCCGGTATGAGCAGAAAAGGGAATTGTTACGACAACTGTTATGTTGAGAGCTTTTTTAAAACATTGAAAACTGATTTAAAAATAATGGGGACGGTGTTCACTGAAGACAATATTCGATACAACCTCTTCCGCTACATAGAAATATGGTATAATCGAAAACGAAAGCATTCATCCCTCGGGTATGTTGCTCCAATAAACTTTAAATAGAAATTTGCCCTATAAGGGGATATGTATAGCGGCCACGGATTGGGGGCCTTCATCTATTGATAGGCCCCCAATCCGGTGCCGCTCATAACCAAAGAAGATATGGAAAAAAAACATTGACAGCTACTTCAACATCTGCTAATTTCTCTCTAAATAAGCTTAAAAAGTGTCCGGTTTTTTTGGGGAACTCCACATCGGGGAGAGGTTTATCTTATAAAAAAACGAAACCATTATAAATATATTCCTCGCATCATATCGGGAGCTTCTGACCATCTCTGCTAATCTCATGTTAAACCTAATTTTGCGACAGCGACTAATTAACCTGAGAGGCCAATAGGTTCCCTCTTTCATCGAAACTTCTTAAGGTACAGGGTCATATCCGCCCCCATGAAACGGATGGCACTTTGAGAGTCGCAAGAAAATGAGCATCAAGGCCTTAAAGAGGCCGTATTTATGAAGAACGGCCTTTGCATAATGGGAACACGATGGAGCGAAGCGGCACCTATTCTCCAGAAGAGGAGAGAAAAAGGATCGGTAGATATCAATAAAAAAGCACAAGATCATTCTCATAAAATGAAAGTAATCGGATCTATGCAAAATGTCTATACTAGAGACTCTTATTTGCAACCTATATAAGTTGCAAAATTGTATTTTCTAAAAATGAGTTCACAAGATTGAAACCCGGCCTTTATCATCATATTAATTTGTTCTTCAGGGGAGAGGGGGATGAGTACATTTTCAAGGGCCTCTTTTTTTTGGGCAATCTCAAGTTCCGAATAGCCGTTTTTTCTCTTAAAGTCCCCATAAAGATCAGTGATCATCTTGTGTACGTTTTTGTCACGGCCTTTAATTTTTTCGCTCAGGAAGAGAAGTCCTCCGCACCTGAGTTTTGATTGCACTTTTCTCAAAAGGTCTTGCCTTGAGGAGGGATTTAAGAACTGAAGGGTGTAATTGATGATGACCAAATCGCATTGTTGTAGTTCGATTGTATCGAGTGCTTGTTTAATCAGAGTTGGACACGGCATAGACCTTGCCTGAAATTTTTCACGACATTTATCAAGCATACTCTCAGATTTATCAACACCTATAACAACGGCCTTTTTGTTGCTGTTTTTAAATTCTCTTATGAGGTACATCATTGTTTCTCCCGTCGAGCATCCCAAATCGTAAACGACACCTTCGAAGGGGAAATAGCGTCTCGCAATATCCCCAAGAATCTCGTGAACCTCTCTGTAAACGGGAATAGAGCGAATAATCATGTTGTCAAAGACATCGGCGACATCTCTGTCAAAAAGAAATTTTGGAACCTTCGATAATTTGTGTTTAAAAAGAGTATCTATTTTCAGAGAAAATACTATAAATAAAGGCCCCACTCTTTGTCAACGTCCTTTTTTGGATTTTGCGATGAGTTGTAACGAAGGGGGGTGACATTTGTCGATTGTTAAGGGAGAATGGCAGCGTTGTTAAAAACAAGAGATTTCTTTAATGGATGAAATAAAAAAGAACCTGCAAATAGGAAATCAATCCTATCTCTACTACAGTCTCGATGAAGCAAAGAAGCAAGGCCTTGTCCATATTGATCGCCTTCCTAAATCTATGAAAATTTTACTGGAAAACCTCTTGAGAAAACACAACGGAAAAACTATCTCTTGGGAAGATGCCAAGGCCGTTAATGATTGGGCCTTGACAAAAACATCAACCCACGAAATCGCCTACACACCTTCTCGAGTCGTTCTTCAAGATTTTACAGGAGTTCCGGCCGTCGTCGACCTTGCTGCCATGAGAGATGCCATGGTCGCTCTTAGAAAGAATCCGCAAACAATCAACCCCCAAATTCCAGTCGATCTTGTTATAGACCATTCTGTTCAAGTAGAACATTTTGGAAGTGAAGATGCCTTTGAAAAAAATGTGGATATTGAATATCAAAGAAATCATGAGCGCTATCGTTTTCTCAAATGGGGGCAAAAGGCCTTTAAAAATTTTAGGGCCGTGCCTCCGGGAACGGGAATTATCCATCAAGTTAACCTCGAATATTTGGCCAAGGTTATCTGGTCTCAAAAAATATCCAGCGGAGAAGTCATGGCCTATCCCGATAGCTGTATCGGAACCGATTCCCATACGACAATGATAAATGGGCTCTCCGTCTTAGGTTGGGGCGTAGGAGGTATCGAGGCCGAGGCCGCAATGTTGGGTAGGCCCATCAGTATGCTTATTCCAGAAGTTGTAGGATTTGAGCTTAGAGAGTGTTTAAAAGACGGGGTAACGGCAACGGACCTTGTTCTCAATGTTGTGGAAATTCTTCGGGCCCACGGAGTTGTAGGAAAGTTTGTAGAGTTTTTTGGCACCGGGCTAAAATCTCTCTCTCTTGCCGATAGGGCCACTCTTGCCAATATGGCCCCCGAGTACGGTGCAACTTGTGGATTTTTTCCCATCGATGAGAAAACGATCGATTATCTTAAATTTTCCGGAAGATCGGCGGAAAGAGTAAAATTAGTAGAGGCCTATGCCAAAGAACAAGGCCTGTGGTTTTACGAAAAAGATGAGGCCCCTGAATTTTCTTCTATAGTGTCCTTAGATATGAGTCGAGTCGAACCCTGTATTTCAGGGCCAAAAAGGCCGCAAGATAAGATAGTTCTCAACAAGTCCAAGGAGGCCTTTAAAAGTGTTTCGACCCATTCTCTTGAAAAGTCCTACCCTGTGAAAGGAGAAGATTTTTCTCTGAAAAACGGCCATGTGGTAATTGCGGCCATTACTTCATGTACAAATACATCAAATCCTTCCGTCCTCATGGCGGCAGGGCTTGTCGCAAGAAAGGCCCGAGCAAAAGGGTTAAAAGTTCCCCCTTGGGTCAAAACATCTCTGGCCCCCGGAAGTAAAGTCGTCACTGATTATCTTATAGATTCCGGACTTCAAAAGAACCTCAATGAATTGGGCTTTCACTTGGTGGGCTATGGTTGTACAACCTGTATTGGAAACTCCGGGCCGTTACTAAAGGCCATATCTGAGACAATCTCTCAACACGACCTTTGCGTAACGTCGGTTTTATCGGGGAATAGAAATTTTGAAGGAAGGATTTCTCCTGATGTTAAGGCCAATTATTTGGCCTCTCCTCCTCTTGTCGTCTGCTACGCTCTTGCAGGTACAATGAATATTGATTTGACAAAAGAACCTTTGGGAACGGATCGTGAAGGCAATGCTGTTTTTATGAAGGACTTATGGCCTAAGAACAAAGAGATAGAAGACATTATTTTAAAGCATATTAACGAAAATATGTACAGCAAACGCTACGCCAACATTTTTGACGGTGATCAAAGATGGCAGGCCATCTCGGCCACTAAGAGCGAGACCTATCAGTGGGATGAAAATTCTACCTATATTGCCCACCCGAATTTTTTTGAGAATATAGATGAAAAAGAGCAAACATCCTTTGAAGTTCAAAAGGCCAATATCCTCGCCCTCTTAGGAGATTCCGTCACAACAGATCATATCTCTCCGGCCGGTAATATTCGAAAAGATTCTCCGGCAGGACGTTTTCTTCTAGAGCGAAAGGTTCTCCCCCAAGATTTTAATTCCTATGGTGCTCGTCGAGGAAATCACCATGTTATGGTTAGAGGAACATTTGCCAATATTCGGATAAAAAACGAGATGCTTAGTGGAGTAGAAGGCGGATTTACTTTGCATATCCCAACGGGAGACCAACTGAGCATTTACGATGCGGCCGAAAGATATAAAAAAGAAGGCCGCAAATTGGTCATTATTGCGGGAAAAGAATATGGAACGGGGTCGTCACGGGATTGGGCGGCAAAGGGCACGAGGCTTCAAGAAGTTAAGGCCGTAATTGCTGAATCTTTCGAGCGCATCCATCGTTCTAATCTTATCGGTATGGGTGTTATGCCTTTGCAATTTGCAAAAGGAGAAAATCGAAAATCCTTGAATCTTCAAGGAGATGAAACTATTTCTCTCATTCCCTTCGGGCCGCTTGCCCCTCATGCAGAATTTCAATTGACAATTTGGAAAAAAAACGAACCGGTAATAAAGACAAAAGTTCTCTCTCGATGTGATACCGGAGAGGAAGTGGAATATTTTAAACAAGGTGGGATTTTGCAATATGTTCTTAGAAAATCATAAAAATATTTAATTACTTGATATTTTTATTTTGGCAATATATTCTCCCTTTTTATTTACTTAAACTTAAACCTATGATAAAGATGCATAAACAATTTGGAGCTTGTATGAAATTTTTGCTGGTATTCATTGTCCCCCTTGTTATGGGCCAAGGGGTTTTTGCTGATGTTGCTATCGATAAAAATCGAGAAAAACTTCTGGGCAAAATCCTCAAACAAATGTTAGAGCAACATCATTATAAAAAAATGAAAATTGATGATATTGTCTCTAAAAAGGCCTTCAAGGAATTTTTAAAAAACATTGATTATGGAAAACAATTTTTAACAAAACAAGATATTAAAAAATTAAGAAAATTCGAATTGACTATGGATGATGAAATGGTTTCGGGAAATCACGCATTTTTGGCCGAAGTCACTAATATATTTTCTCAAAGAGTGAAAGAGGCCGAGCAATACAGAGTTGAGATTTTTAAAAAACAATTTAATTTTGATACAAAAGAATCGTTGGAACTTGATCCGGATAAGAGAGACTGGGCCAATTCTTCAGTAGAGCTTAAGGAGAGATGGAGAAAACTCTTTAAATATTACACTCTTAACAATTATCTTTCCCTTGTAGACGCAGAAAAGACACCCAAAAAAAAGGATTCCTCAAAAGATAAAAAAGAAAAAAAAGAAAAAAAGCTGACAAAAAAAGAAAAAATGGTAGAGGCCCACAATGCCATATCAAAAAAACATGAGGATTTTTTTAAGAAACTTCTTAAAGGTGAAAGAATTGATTATTTAGAAAAGTTTTTTAATGCCATAGCAACGATTTTTGATCCCCACAGTAACTATCTTCCTCCGCAAAAGAAGGAAGATTTTGATATCGATATTTCAGGACAACTAGAAGGGATTGGTGCTGTTTTACAAGAAGACGGTCCCCATATTAAAGTTGTAAACATCGTCCCCGGAGGTGCGGCCTGGAGACAAAAAGACCTTGAAATTGACGATGTAATTTTGGCCGTTAGCGAAGGGTCCGACGGCAAAGTTATTTCCATCGTCAATATGAGTGTTAATGATGCCGTAAGATACATCAGAGGCAAGAAAAATACAGAGGTCCGACTTACCGTAAAAAAGGCCGATGGAACAAGAAAGGTTATTTCTATCATTAGAGATATTGTTCAAGTCGGAGCAACCTATGTAAAATCATCCGTTATTAAACATAAGAAACTTGATGTAAAAATCGGTTATATTTATCTTCCTAAATTTTACAGGGATTTTAGTGGAGGCCCTAATTGTACGGATGATGTACGAATGGAGCTAAGACGTTTAAAAAAACAAAAAGTCGATGCCATTGTCCTTGATCTTCGCAACAATGGAGGTGGCGCACTAGAAGATGCAAAACTTATGTCGGGACTTTTCATCAAGACCGGCCCTATTGTCCAAGTTAAAAATCACAACCAAAAAGTAGAAGTTTTAGCAGATACGGATTCAAGCATAGAATATCCGGGGCCTCTCGTGATCATGGTCAATCGATTTTCTGCATCAGCTTCGGAAATCTTGGCCGGTGCTATGATCGATTATAAAAGGGCCGTGGTCGTCGGTGGAGAATTCACTCATGGTAAAGGAACCGTGCAAGTTGTTCAAGGAATCAATCCGGGGCCGTTATTTGCTTTTCTCAATAATTCTCTAGGTGCCTTAAAAGTGACTATCCAAAAGTTCTATCGCATTAACGGGATATCCACTCAATACAAGGGAATTACTTCAAATATTATATTGCCGGATCCTCTCGGCCATCTAAAGAGTCGAGAACAAGACCTTGAATACTCCTTAAAATGGGATCAAATCACGCCTCTACGGTATCGATCTTGGGACCGATTTTCTTTTGACCTTGCCGAATTAAAGACTAAAAGCCAAAAAAGAATTGAAAAAAATGAAAATATGAAAAAAATTATTGAAAGTGTTGAGTTTCTTAAAAAGAGGCGAAATGAAACAAGAGTATCTTTAAGTTTACAAGAAACCGTAAAAAAAGATGAGGAAAACAAGAAGCTTACAGGAAAGTATAAAATAAATTACGTTGATAAAAATCTTGAAGTTTCACATTACGAACCCTCTCTTAGGGCCCATGAAAATATCAGAAAGGAAGATGAGAAAAAATGGAGAAAGGATTTTAAAAAGCGTAAAAAAGAATGGGTCGATGGACTTCAAAAAGATGTTCTTCTTGGAGAGGTCTTCTATATTGCTCGAGACCACGTTCATCAGATCAGGAGGGCAACTCTAGGACGAAGATGAAAAAGTGTCTTATCATCAGGTTTTCAAGCTTTGGTGATATCATTCAACTCATGAGCGTTCTTCCGGCACTAAAATCAGACGACCTTTGTATTCATTGGTTTACAAAAAAAGAATTTGCCCCTATTGCGGCCCTATCGAAGGATGTAGACAAGGTATGGGAGTTTGACAAAAACAAAGGACTTTTCGGTCTTATCAAATTTGCTTGGTTCCTAAAAAGTCAGAATTATACTCATATTTACGATGCTCATCGTAACATACGTTCATTTATCTGTGTTCTGATATTAAAATCATTTCAGAATATAAATATTGTATCTCGTTCAAAGGAGAGATGGAAAAGGTTTTTGCTCTTTAATCTTAGAATAAATAAATTTCCTAGGCCCTATCGAGGAATGAATTCCTACCATACCCCTTTGAAAAAATGGAACATCAAAAGAAAATTTGAGACATCTGTCTCATGGCAATTTGACAACATTCTTTCAACTAAAAAGAAGAAGAAACTTCAGGGCCTTGATAATCGTGTCCTTTTGGCCCCTTTTGCCGCCTGGAAAATGAAGACATGGCCAAAACAACACTGGTTGGAACTTGTCTGTAGATGGAGTAAAGAAAAGTTTGTTGTTTTAGGAGGGAAAAAAGATAAGTGTTTTCCCGAACTTGAGAAAATTTCAAATGTTGTCAACCTTGTGGGGAAACTCTCTTTTGTGGAAAGTTGTTATCTTATTTCTCGCTGTAAGCTCCTTATTTGTGCCGATACAGGTTTGATCCATGCGGCCGATATTTTAGGAGTCAAGGGCATCTCTCTTATTGGGCCTACGGCCTTTGGATTCCCTACCAATGACAACATAACGGTTTTAGAGGTACCTCTACACTGTCGCCCTTGCTCAAAAGACGGAAGGGGACGATGCTCTCAAAAAATCTATCAAAGATGTATGGTGGAGATATCACCGAAAATGGTGGCCGCTACAGTTCAGTCAATGATCAATAATTCTATGGATTCTATCGATCTTTAATAGAAAATGAGAAAGGAAAAAATCCCAAAGAATATTACGAAAATAGGTGGCCTTTTTTTGGCCTTTTACGTTATTTTTCTAAGTCGTGTATTTCCTCAAGGGTATTTTCCGTCATCATAATAAGCTGGTTGGTCAGCCCATAAGGGTCTGTGAAATCAAACGGTCCGATTCGAGATAAAGTTTCTCTATGTTTCTCAGAGATTTCGCTAAAGGGATCGATTTCATCGCAGATATCTTGGAGAGTTTTTACCCTATTTTTCAATAATGAAATTTTATCTTGACTTAACGATGTTTTCAATGATATTAGAGTAACCTCAACAATGAGGAGTGTCAAGGCCTAATGACGGAAGTTGCTATTTTTGCTGTCTCCTCTTTTTTGGGACTAGGCATTTATCATAAAATCCGGTTGTCTCATAATTCCAACAGTCGCAAAAAAATTTTTTTGACTTACCAAAAAGGGATATGTCTTGGTCGAGAAATTTCAAAAATTTTAAGGCCCACACCGTCTCAAATTACTCTTCCCGAATACAAGTGGTTTAGTAAAATTGTAGAGGTTTTGCTCACTCTTCAAAAAAACTTTGGTATGCCAATTCAATCTTGTTTAAAGCATATTCGATCGACCTTAGTAGAAGATGTTAAATTAGAGAGAAAGCGGTTTGGGGAAGTTTTATCCTCTTCCTGTCAATTCCTTATTATCTCAATAATGACGATAGTTTTCTATTCAACCTTTGTCGTTCTTATCGCTAAAGTCTCCTTAGGAGTCCTTCTCCAAATCCTGTGTGTTCAATTGATAGGAGGCAGTCTGTTTTTTCTCGTTGAAAACAAAGTTCACAAAAAATATTTTTATACTATTGATAGAGTTCTCTGTTCCATGATGAAGCTCTCTGTCCTTTCAAATGCTAATCTTCCCAATCAAAAAATCTTGGCCCTCTCTCTCGATGAACTCCCAAAAGATGTACTGAATACGGAAGAGGGCCTTTTTAGAGACAACTTTTTGGAGGCCGTAGATAAATGGAAGAATCAAGGAAGCGAGATAGGTGATGAATTGCGTTTTCAAATGTCGGAACTCAATGACTATAGAAGCTACCAACGAGAAAAATTTTTGCGTTTTGTCGGTGCCTTAAAATTTAGTTTCCTTGGGCTTTTCTTTCTTTCAAGTTATCTCTTTCTTATTCTCAAACTCTCCGGGTCACTTTTAACTTGACTACAGACCTCTTTCAGGTCAATATCTCCCTATAATGGTTCAAACAGCTAAAGAGCAAAAAAGTGAGGATAAAAAGATTATTTACCACATGAATCGTGTGGGAAAAGTCTACAAAAATAAACACGTTCTCAAGAATATTTCTCTATCTTATTTTTATGGAGCAAAAATAGGTGTTTTAGGACTTAACGGTGCAGGAAAATCAACTCTTCTTAGAATTATGGCCGGAATTGATGAGAATCATCTTGGAGAAACTCATTTGGCCAAGGGGGTTACCGTGGGGCTCCTTCCTCAAGAACCGGTCTTAGACCCTCAAAAAACGGTCAAAGAAATTGTTAGTGAAGGGGCCAAAGAAACAATGGATCTTCTCCAAAAATTTGAAGACATTTCAATGAAATTTTCTGAATCCATGAATGATACGCAAATGAACAATTTATTGGAAAAACAGGCCAAGATTCAAGACAAACTGGATGCTTGCAATGCTTGGGAATTGGACAGTCGTCTTGATTTGGCCATGAATGCAATGCGATGTCCTCCTGAAAATCAAAAATGCGGACACCTCTCCGGTGGTGAAAAAAGGCGAGTCGCTCTGTGTCGTCTTCTGTTGAAAGAACCTGATATTCTTCTTTTAGACGAACCGACAAACCACCTTGATGCTGAAACCATTTGGTGGTTGGAGAGGCACTTGCAAAAATATAAAGGTACGGTGATTGCCGTTACCCACGATCGTTATTTTCTCGATAACGTGGCCCAGTGGATTTTAGAATTAGATCGTGGAGAGGGGATTCCTTTTAAGGGAAATTATACGGAATGGCTTGAAGCAAAATCAAAAAGACTCGAAGCACAAGAGAGGGCCGAATCAAAGAGACAAAAACATATGAGAGAGGAATTAGAGTGGATTCATGCGTCACCTAAGGCAAGACAGGCAAAAAATAAGGCCCGTATTAAACAGTATGAAGAGAGGCTAAAGTACTCTAAAGAGAGTCGAAAAGAAATCAATGAACTCTTTATTCCTCCTGGGCCTAGACTTGGAAATAGTGTCATTGAGGCCAAAAATGTTAGAAAATCGTTTGGAGATAAGCTCCTTTATGAAGACTTGAGTTTTTCTCTTCCACCGGGAGGCATTGTTGGAGTGATTGGGCCGAACGGTGCTGGGAAGACAACGCTTTTTAAACTAATAACAGGAAGAGAATCTCCCGATGATGGAAGTTTTAATATAGGAGAGACCGTAAAACTTTCCTACGTCGATCAGGGGAGAATCCTCAATGCAAATAAGACAATTTATGAAGAAGTTGCCGATGGGTTGGAAATGTTGAATCTTGGCAATCAAAGAATTAATTCACGGGCCTATATAGCGAAGTTTAATTTTTCCGGAGAGGATCAAAAGAAAAAAGTCGGTGAACTCTCGGGAGGAGAGAGAAATAGAGTTCATTTGGCCAAGCTTTTGAGAGAAGAGGGCAATGTCCTGCTCTTGGATGAACCGACAAACGACTTGGATATGGGAACTCTTCGGGCCCTAGAAAAGTCTCTTCTTGAATTCCCCGGGTGTGTCGTCATCATCTCCCACGACAGATTTTTTATCGACAGGTTGGCCACTCATATTCTCGCTTTTGAGGGAAACTCCAAGGCCGTTTGGTTTGAGGGAAATTTTTCCGATTACGAGGAAGATAAAAAGCGTCGTTTTGGAGAAAAGGCCCTTATCCCTCAAAGAATGACTTACAAAAAATTTACCAGGCCCTAAGGTCGCACATAAAGCTTAAATATTTCATTGCATTGTTTATTTGTCGGCATCGGCATCGATGAATTGTTGTATAACTTCTGTGAGTCCATACCGAGTAGCAAGATCAAGAGGCGTATTATTATCGTTATTTCTAGCATTTACGTCTCCATTAGCACCGAGTAGTTTTCCTACAAGTTCAGGGTCGTGTTCAAACTGGGCAATATGAAGAGGTGTATTCTTGTCGTTATTTCCGGCATTTACGTCGGCACCGGCACCCATGAGTTTTTCTACGATTTGTAGACGTCCATGCCAAGCAGACCAAATAGCAAAATGAAGAGGCGTATTATTGTCGTTGTTTCTAGCGTTTACGTCGGCACCGGCATCAATAAGTTGTTCTACAACACCTAGGCGTTTATACCAAATAGCAGCAGACCAAATGGCGAGATGAAGAGGCGTATTATTGTCGTTGTTTCTAGCGTTTACGTCGGCACCGGCATCGATGAGTTTTTCTACAACCTCTGTGTGTCCATATCGGGCCGCAAGATGAAGAAGTGTTTCATTATCAACATTCTTTTGTTTTCCCTCCACAAAAAAGGAAAAAAGAATAAGGGCCGAAGATATATAATTGATTGCTTTCATGTTTTACACTCACAATAAATGGAGCGGGCGATGCGATTCGAACGCACGACATTCGGCTTGGAAGGCCGACACTCTACCAACTGAGTTACACCCGCCTTACGGCCCATCCTAGAATGTTATAAGGGTTTCTGTCAATATTATTTTGATTGCAAAACGAGAGGACAACCTTCTCTTATAAGGCCCTCTTCCATTCTTTTAAGCCTTCTAGAGGCCCTCTCTCTTTTTTCCTGAATAATACTTTTGTTATATTCTAATTTTCTCAAAAGTGAGACTTTATTTTCAGGAACAACTTTTTGAGTTTTTTTCGTTCTTAACAGGAGAGCGTCAAGAGAGTTTTTTACGAAACTCTTGTTATCTCTATCTTTTTGAAGATTTTCACACTTTTTTGAAACTGAGGGATTGTCAACAACCGATTGGGTAAGGAGATCAAATTCTTCATGGGCCCAGAGGGGACTTCTGAAGAGAAAACAAAACAATACAATACGACGCATTAACTAGGTCCTTTTAATCAAAAAGGACATTTTAACATATTTTTGATAGTCCATACCCGATGTGGTATACTTCTCCCGACAAAATATAATTGTGGAATTTTACTATGACAAACAGGGAAATTTTAATCCTTGTTCCCGCTCGCTATCAGTCCTTCCGATTCCTCGGAAAACCCCTTACAAATATTGCCGGAAAATCTTTGATTCACCGTGTATGGAATAATCTCGATGAAAAAGAAGTAGATGTGTGTATTGTAACTGACGATGAAAGGATAGAAAAACACGTTCTCAGCTTTAAAGGCCGTGTTTGTCGAATTGACGATAACGTCTCTACGGGAACCGAGAGAGTACACCTATGCTATAAAAAGTATTTCCAAGACAGTAAAAAACAATTTATTGTCAATGTTCAAGGCGATGAACCCTTTATCAAAGGCCGTGATGTCGTTCGGCTTGCAAGCTTTCATGAAAAAAATACTTTTGATATCACCACTTTCGTCAGGGCCGAAAAGAGCTGTAAAGATTTTAATAATTCCAATCGAGTTAAAGTCGCTTACACGGCCGAGAATCACAAATGCCATTATTTTTCCCGTAGTCCTATTCCTTTTTCCGGAGAAAAATCTTGGTTTCTCCATATAGGAATCTACTGTTTTACTCCAGAATCTTTGCAACATATGTCACAAACTAAAGAGTCCCCCCTGGAAAAGACCGAAAGATTAGAACAACTTCGGGCCTTGGAAGAAGGAATGAGCGTAGGGGCCTTGATAACCAAAACGCCCTCAGGAAGTGTCGACTCTCCGGAAGATATACCCGTTATAGAAAGGATGATTCTTGATAAGTCGTAAAATAAACAAAAAGTATATTTTTATTACCGGTGGTGTAGCGAGTTCTCTTGGCAAAGGGCTGGCCTTGGCCTCGATAGCGGCCCTTCTTGAGAGAAGAGGAATTAAAATTAATATGCTCAAAATGGATCCCTATATCAATGTGGATCCGGGTACGATGAGTCCTATACAACACGGAGAGGTTTTTGTGACCGATGATGGGGCCGAAACGGATTTAGACCTTGGACACTATGAAAGATTTACCTCCCTAGTCCTCTCAAAAGATTCCAACTTCACTACGGGACAAGTTTACCTCCAGGTGATTGAGAATGAGCGCCAAGGAAAATATCTCGGTAAAACCGTTCAGGTTGTTCCCCATATTACGGATGAAATTAAGAGAAGAATTCATCTTGCAGCACACAATGTCGACCTTCTTCTTGGAGAAATCGGAGGCACTGTGGGAGATATTGAATCGCTACCTTTTCTAGAGGCCATTAGACAATTTGCCCAAGATGTAGATCCGAAAAATGTGTCTTTTGTCCATTTAGTATTGCTGCCTTTTATCGAAACTGCAGGAGAATTAAAGACAAAACCGGCCCAACATTCGGTAAAAGAATTGAGAAGTATAGGCCTTTTTCCCAATGTTATTATCTGTCGAAGTCGGCAAAAGATTGAACCTGAGATATTGGAGAAAATTTCTCTTTTTTGTAATGTTCCCAAGGACAACGTCTTTGATTGTGTCGATTCCGATTGTGTTTATAAAGTTCCTTTAAGTTTCCACAAGCAAAGGCTTGATACTCGACTTAATGAACTCTTGGGTATGTGGTCTGTTAATCCCAATGTCAAAGACCTCGAAAAGGTTGTTGCCCATTTTGAAAATCCCTTGGGAAAGGTTAATATTGCTATTGTAGGAAAATATACGGAACTTAAAGAATCGTACAAATCTCTTCACGAGGCCCTAACCCATGCGGCCCTTCACAACCAATTCAAGTTTAATCCGATCTATATTGATGCTCAAAATTTTACGAAAGAGAATTTAAAGGGTGTTGAAGGCATTCTCGTACCGGGTGGTTTTGGAGAAAGAGGAACGAAAGGAAAAATTACGGCCATTGAGTTTGCTAGAAAGCAAGGAATTCCCTATTTGGGTATTTGTCTTGGTATGCAGTTGGCCATTCTGGAATTTATGAAAAATGTTGTGAAACTTGAAAGAGCAACCAGTGAGGAATTTGAAGAAGAAGGTGAAAATGTAATCCACTACATGAAAGGACAAGCAAAAGAGGGGGCGAAAGGGGGAAATATGCGGCTTGGTGCTTATAAATGTCATTTAGAATCAAACTCTTTAGCTTATAAGCTTTATGGCGGAGAGAATACTAGTGAACGCCATCGTCACCGTTTAGAAGTTAACAATAGATTCCTTGAACAAATGCAGAAAAAGGGAATGATAGTCTCTGGAATCAATAAACAGCTTAATCTTGTTGAAATCATAGAAATCAAGGATCATCCCTTTTTCATTGGATGCCAGTTTCACCCGGAGTTTAAATCCCGTCCCCACGCCCCTCATCCTCTTTTCCTTGGATTTATTAAATTTTGTGTTGAATATAAACAACGGAAGGGGGTTTAGATGAAAGAAAAACTTGAATGCTTTATAGGCCCTTGTGTATTGGAGTCTCGAGATTTGGCCTTTGAAATTGCCGAACACTTGAAAGAACAATTAGATGATAGAATCTCACCGATATTTAAAGGTAGCTATGATAAGGCCAATCGTTCATCCGTCAAAAGCTATAGAGGCCCCGGTATCGATGAGGGATTGAGAATTTTGGAGGATGTTAAAAGAGAATTTTCTCTTCCGGTTGTGACGGATTTTCACATCCCCTCCGATGCTCAAAAAGTTGCTCAAGTTGTCGATGTACTTCAAGTTCCGGCATTTCTTTGCAGGCAAACGGATATGATCTGTGAAGGGGCCAAGGCCTGCAAAAAATTTCAGGCCCGGTTTAAAATCAAAAAGGGACAGTTCCTCTCTCCTGAAGAAATGGGCAATGTAGTGGAAAAGGCCCAAACCTTTTTGCCAAAAAACAATATCCTCGTTACCGAACGAGGTACATCATTTGGTTACAATAATCTCGTTGTTGATATGGCCGCTTTTCAAATCATGAAGGCGTTTGGTGTAAAAACGGTTCACGATGCCACTCATTGTGTCCAAAGGCCCGGAGGATTAGGAACAATATCGGGAGGAAAGAGAGAACAAGTTGCGGTTTTGGCGAAAGCGGCCTTGGCGGCAGGGGCCGATGCCGTTTTTATAGAGACGCATCCACGTGTTGATAAGGCCAAATCCGATGGGGCCACGGCCATTCCTTTATCTGAAATAAACTTACTACTTGATGAACTTCTCAAAATTTACGAGATTACCGGTGTTTGAAAATTTTGAAGATACGGCCAAAAAATTTTCGTCAAAACTTAAAAACATCAAAGTTCTCGCTTTTGATGTAGATGGAATTCTTACAAACGGTCTTATTTGGTATGAAGGTAAAAATATCGGTTGGAATCGTTGCTTTAATGTACGAGATGGACACATGATGAGAGAGATGATGAAGCTAGGATATAAAGTTGGTGTAATTACAGGGGGCAACAGTCAATCTATCTATCGACGTTTTGGAAAAGAACCCGGAGGACTCAATGTAGATTTTATTTTTGCCGGAAGTGAAGACAAAAAACAGTATTACGAAAAGATAAAACAATGGGGATTTGCAGATCAAGAAATTCTTTATATGGGTGATGAATATTTTGATCTTCCCATTCTCAAAAGCTGTGGTCTTTCCGCTACCGTGCCTCAGGCCAGTAGAGAAATTCGCAAGGCCGTAGACTATGTAACCAAGACACCTGCAGGTCAAGGGGCCGCTAGGGAAGTGATGGATATGCTTTACTACGTTTGTCATCAAACTTAGTAACTAGTATGTCTGAGCAACGTTTTAAACAAAGACTTAATGCCAACCATTCATGGCCTTGTGATTATACATTTAAATTTATTGTTCCCGTGTGTAAAAGACAAGAACTTATCGATCTTGTAGGTGATAATATACAAGAGAAATCGTCGAAAAAGGGCCTCTATATTTCTGTCACGGTTCTCAAAACCATGGTTTCAGCAGAAGAAGTCCTCGTCCTATACAGAAAAGTATCCTCTGTTAAAGGCGTTATTTCGCTTTAGTAATGCTCTTACTTTTTCAACAAAAATACTTGACATTTTTCCTCTTCTGAGATAATTTTGGATTTTTAGTGCAAAAGAAAAGAGAGGTTATTAATGAAACAAATTGTCTTATTCTTATGTTTGCAGGCCTCTGCGTTTTCTTTTGCCAATGAATGCGGCCCTCAAATTAATGATCTTTTGCCTTTCGATAGTTTTGAGAAACTTACGGCGTCTCAACAAGCAACCGCTCTAGATGACACTAATATCATCTATGTTATTAACTCTGGGAAAGTCTATCGGCAGGATGTAAGAACCGGTGCTATCAAGCACCTTTCCGGATCCAATCGTGTAAAGGCCCTTCTCAATTATGGAGAAGAACTCGTTGCTTTAAGAGAAAACGGCGATATCTTTGTCTGGTATTCCTCGAAAGAAGAATGGGTTGAAATTGGCAATAATGCAAAGTCGATTCTTACCTTTGACAAAAAAACTTTGGTTGCTCTTACGGAATCGGGAGAACTTTGGGCCTATCAAGGACAACCGGGAGAGGAACAATGGAATATAACTTATATACCAATTACTACAAACAATATGACGACCTTGATGCCTATAGCAACTTATGGTGGAAGAGAAGTCGCCTTTTTGGATACGGGAATTGCCGGAGTTAAGTCCGTTGAGGCCCATGGAGAGGATATACGGATACTCTATGAAAATGGGCATAGTAAAAACTATGGTGATACGGGCCTTACCCTTGATGATGTAGACCGTGAATTTACCGTTACACAAAATATTTCATTTAGATTCGCCTGCCAGTATAAGAAGAAAGAATACCTTGTAGAACATTTGTCCTTGCAAAAAGAATCAGGAAAACTCTATGCTACTCTTCGCTACAGAATTCAAGGGGCCTGGTTTTCTAACTCTCCTTCTTACAAGATTTCTGTAACAGAGATTGCTTCCTACCTCAAACTTCGACAAGGAATATCGAGTTCTCATATTAAAGAGATATTTGAAAAATTCATTATTCCACAGTCTCAAGGGGGAAGCTGGGCCGTCAAATACTGTTTTTAAGTGACTATCTAATGAAAAAGGCAGCAAGTCCTCTGATATCTTCATCGACAAACCGTAATCCTACACTAAAAGTAGCACTTCTCGACTTTCGGAGGACATCTTCTAAGGCCACTCTACCGTAAAACATATTCCACAATTGAAATTCACTGCTGGGCCTAAGATTCGGTCCAATATTTTCTCTAAAATCAAATAATTCTAAGGATAGTTTTTGATTCCATTTGGAAAATTGATAATCAACCCCTAGGCCTCCCGTAGATTCAAGAAGGCCTCCTCGAAAAATCAAATTGTTATATTGACGGCCTAATTGGAAATTAAACCTAATGGTATCCTTTTTTCTTATTGTTTCATCTTCTATCGTCTGCTTCCCATCAATATTCCTAATAATCCTTCTTTTCTTATCAACACCGTATTCATTTGTTGCAAGTCCTAAAAGATAAAATCTTTCCGGTGTAGGATGAATCTTAAGATTGAGATGGCCGTCGGATCCATAGGAAGTATTGCTTCCCATAAACATATCAAGCTCTGTTCTGATCATATTAACTTTGTTGACAAGTTTATTAACTCCGGAGAGGGTTTCGGTGACTTCATCGGCAATCTTATCTTCTCTCAAAAATTTCCCTATTGAGCCTTTCCCATTTTTAAGATCAAAGACAATTTTCTTCAAGTCTTTCGTCATATTCTTTACATTGAGAAGAATTTTATTGACATCTGCTATGGCCGAATCATTGTTGGCCATGTTCATTTGATATTCAAGCGCCATGGCAAACTTGTCGAGGTTACGAATCATATTATCAATTCTTTCTTGATTATCGGCAGCGATGTCTAGGAAAAATTCCGTGGCCGTTGTTGCATTGTGCACAAGGGTTTGAAGCTTCTTTAAGATTTCTTTAATGGGAGAAGGCGAATCTACAGGAACAATGGATTCTTTGATCTCTTTCATAATAGTCTTGACGTTAGCGAGAACTTCCGAAGCATCTTGGACGAGATTTTGCACTCCTCCGGTTTCTTCTGTAGGCAAAAGAGTTAGTGCAGGAAGAACATTCTTAGATGACCCCATTATAATTTCCGGATATTTATCTCCCAAAAGACCTGTGGCCTTTATACGAAGCTTAGAACCTTCGGTAACGGGGATACTCTTTAGTATCTCAAAGGTGAGAAGGGCCTGACTATTTTGAAGCTCTATTTTGACAATTCTTCCTGCAGAGATTCCGGCAACTCTAATGGGGGATTTAAGAAAAAGCCCCGAGGCATCTTCGGCCAAGGCCCTATAGGTTATATAGGTTCCAAATCCTGATTGGTTAGAGGTTATTCTCAGAGACATATAAACGATCATCACTATTGATAGCAAGGTCATAAGACCTATGTGAAATGGCCTCATTGCCACACCAATCCTTTCTGTCTACAAATGCACAAATTCTTGCACTTGTTTATTTGCCGAATTTTTAAATTCGTTTGTAGGTAGATATTCAATAATTTTACCATCTTTAAGAAAGGCCACATAGTCGGAAATTTCTAACGAAGCTTTGACATCATGAGAGATAATGATTGATGTCATAAGTGCAGATTCCCCTTGTTTTTGCGTTTGAACGATCAGATTGTTGACTGTTCTTGTTGTTATAGGGTCAAGTCCTGTCGTAGGTTCGTCATAAAGCATAATTTTTGGCCTTAAGGCCAAGGCCCTAGCAAGACCTACTCTTTTTCTCATTCCACCGGAGAGTTGAGAGGGAAGTTTGTAATAGGATTTTTCTTGAATTCCAACGGATGTAAGGAGTTCATAGGCCTTGTCTTTCATTTCGCTGTCATTCATTCGTGTAAATTCTTTTAGAGGAAAAATAACATTTTCAAATGTGCTAAGCGAATCAAACAGTGCTGCATATTGAAAAAGCATACCAAAATTTCTCCGGAACTCTCTAAGATCAACTTTGTTGAGTTCTTTGAGGTTTTTTCCTAGGACTACTATATCTCCGTGTGTTGGAGTAAGAATTCCTAAAATATGTTTAAAAAGTGTTGATTTCCCGGCCCCGGAAAAGCCGAGGATTGTCATGATTTTATTTTTTGGAATATCAAAATTGAGATTTGAGAGTACCTTTTGTTGATTAAAAATTTTGGTGATATTGCGAATAGAAATGGCAGGATCTTCAAACTTCATAAGACGTAGACCAAAAAACTTGTGAGGATATAGTCACAGATGAGAATGGAAATCATTCCCCAAACAACAGCAAGATTTGTTCCCCTTCCGACACCTTCAGCTCCATTTTTTACAGAAAATCCAAAATAGGTTCCTATAATAGAGAGAATAAAACCAAAGACAACGGACTTAATAAGGCCTTGATAAAGGTCTGCCATAAAAACGAAGTTTCCCAATTTAGAAAAATAGGTTATTTCATCAATTTTAAGAACTTTTGTGCCTATCACATAAGAGCCAAAATTGCCTAAAAATTGAAAAAATATTGATAGTATGGGCATAGAAATAATTGTTGCAAATATTCTCGGAACTGCAAGGTATTGGTAGGAATTGATGCCCATAACTTCCAGAGCATCGACTTGTTCGGAGACTTTCATACTCCCTATTTGAGCGGCCATGGCCCCTCCCGCCCTTCCCGAGATGATAAGCCCTGTAAGAACAGGCGCCAATTCTTTTGCTAAGGTTAGGGAGACAGCAGGGCCTACGAGAGAATCAACGGATATCAATGCAAAACCAAAATACACTTGATAGGTCATTACCATTCCCGTAAAGGCGCCCGACAAGATGATAATAAAAATACTTTTATTACCTACAAAATAGAGTTGTGTTAGAAACAATTTGTATCTAAAAGGTCTTTGTACAGACCAATAAAAAAAGAGAAGACTAAAGTTTGTTATTTTTCCTAGACCGTCAATAGCGTCGATAATACTCAAACCTAAATGCTCAATACGTTTATGAAAAAAGTTTGCAATTCCCCACATATTGCTTATTTTAAACGATAAGTTCTTGGAATGCGACCCCCTACAACGCATAGCATCTCATAGGGTGAAAGGTTAGAGTGTTTTGATAAGCTTTTAAAATTGTTTTGAGACCATAAAGGGATAACTTCTTGGGCCTTGGGAAAGGGGGAACTTTTTTGAGAAAACAGATGCATCATATCCATGCTCACACGGCCAAAAATTTTTAACGAGTTGGATTTATAGGGAATCTCCCCTCCTTCATATACTCTTATAAATCCATCGGCATAACCAACGGAAACGAGGGCCATGTTGCCATCTGTTTTTGTAGATATACCTCCGTAACCTATAGGTGTTCCCGATTTTACGCTAAATACTCTCAAAACTAAGGCCTTAAAAATAGAGATCAGAGACCCCTTCCAAAGATTAAGAGATCCAATCGGATCATAAAGGGCACTAGGGCCGTAGAGCATGAGTCCGGGCCTAATATGAGATTCATTAAGTCCGACATTTTGTTCTACGGCCCCGGAATTTGCAAGTGATGTTTGTTCAATGCCAATGCCTTGGGCCCTTAGTTGTTTTTTGAGGTCTTCAAATCTTTGCCTTTGAACTATGTTGAGTTTATCAGACATAGGAAGAGAAGCATTGGCAAAATGAGACATCATGTGTTCAATACTGTGTCTTCCAAATTTTTTTAACATCTTAACAATGTGTTCAACGTTGTCCCAGCAAATCCCAAGTCGATTCATACCTGTATTAAACTTCAGAAAAAGAGGAAGGCGAGAATAGGAAGAACTTTGTAAAAAGAAAGAGAGGTCATCAAAACTTGAAATAACGGGAATAAGTTTTTTATCAGTGTAGGTTGAGTAAGCATTGTATAATGATGTGTTGGAAAAGACAATAATGTTTGGTTTATCGTCTTTTAAATACTCTCTTAATTCGCAGGCCTCTTTTAAAGAAGCGACACCAAAGTTGGAAATCCCCTCTTCGCGATAGGAAAACTCCGATAATCGTAGCATCCCGTGCCCATAGGCATCGGCCTTTACCATAAAAAGAATTTCATTTCTAGGAGCAATATTTCTAAGCAAACGAATATTCTCCGAAAAGGTGTTAAGATTAATTTCTAATGAGGAGTGAAGAGGCATAACAACGTTACAATGGTTGATTTGAAGGATTAGAAGTTGATTGTAATGCCATGAAATTATCTTTTTTCGAAACAGATTCCGAGAGGTGGTCAAAAAGGATTTTAGATGAAAAGGGGATCATTTTTAATCTCGGTGCTAGGTCTTCGGCAAGAGCAATATCCGAGTCTTCAAAGTACCTCCAGCAAGGAAAGGATTCGGCAAAATCTTTTATAGCATCAAAGGCCTTGTCAAGTTCTTTAGCATCAATCAAAAGGGCCGCATGAGAAATGCTCAAAGGAGAAAGTCTGAACGATATTTTTTCCACTCTCTCCAATTTTGAAAAAAAATCATTGTAAAACTTTCCCCAATAAAACTTACCTTTTTTACGTTTCCGTGTCGCTGTAATAACTCCGGAAAAGTCTATATCAATAATGGCCGTTTTGTTTTCAGGAAGAGGTGTTTCAAGGTCGTAGTCATCAAGGAGGGATAAAAGATCCCATGAATGAAGAGTTCTTTCTTTAGGAGAGGTTAGCTTTTCATTGCGAAGAATGAAGTAATGGTAGAGTGCCGTGAGGCATTTTTCAAGTTCCCCCCAATGAAAACAAGAAACCGTTTCTTCATCTTTAACTTGAACAAATAGAATTTTTTCAGGTAATTCTCCCGTGTTTTTGATAAAAACAGGTATCAAATTTCCTCCCATAATATCTAAAGAAACTTGATTAACTAAGTTTTGTGCAAAAGGACCTATTCCATCGTCGTAACTTTTACCGGGTAAAAGTGAGGGTAGTTTTTTATATTTTTTTGAAAGGATATTGGGTGAAATAAGTTTTTGTCCATTTAAGCTCAATTCCGTAAAAGCATAACTTACGACATCCCTCCAAGCATCAAAAATACTCATACAGGCCGTAAAAAAATCTCCATGAATTTTAGCTTGATCAATTAGCTGCCTTACTTCTGAAAATTTCTCTCTATAAAGATGATCAATTTTATAATTTTCAATATTATCTGTTAATCGGTCGATTGTTTTTTCAGCTTTTCGATACTTTATGGCCGTATATTCCCTGTTGTATTTTAATTCGTTAAAAATATTTACTCGTCTTAGAAGAACCTTTATTTGCCCTACGATAGAAATATCCCCGTTAACATATCCATGAGAATCTAATTCAAATGTTGAAAAGAGAAGCGGTTGGCCTTCTTGCTGATAATAAAAAAGGACTTGAAGTTTTTTTGATCTTACATGAGGGTGATTCTTATAAAGAAGTTCCCCGTCACTCATAAGTTTTACATCAACAATACAGAGAGACGGCCTTTCAATGAGAATATCCTTCCAAAAGGCCCTTAAAGAGTCGTAAAACTCGGGGATAATTCCCGTCAATCGAAAGACTTCAGAAATTTCTTTGGCCTTTTTAATATCTCCTATAAGAAGAGCGACTCTTTTGTTATTATCGTGTTTCACGATTTAACTCCACTAGATTATCTAGTATACTATAACTCAAATGATAAATGTTCCTCAAGTTTTTTAGAGATGATGTTAATAATATCATTAACGGATATATGTTGAGAAACATCGACGATAATATCGGCCTTTTTATAATAGAAGGACCTTGTTTTATAAAGGGTTTTCATTTTCTTGAGAGGCAACTTACCAAGAGGTCTCGTTGTATCATGTTTTATTCTCTTTAAACACAAATCGAGACTCGCTCGAACCCAGACGGTGAGTATTCTATTTTTTTTAAGAATCAATGCAATTGTTTCTTTTCTTAATAGTCCTCCGCCTAAAGCAACAATCATATTTTTCTTGCAATCTATGATTTCCTTAAGCACTTTAAATTCATACTGTCTAAATACTTGAAACCCCTCTCTTTGGATAAATTCTCCTATATCTAGCGTCCCTTGGCCGTAACGTTCAAAAATGAGGTCATCCGTATCTATAAAGGCATACTGTTTAAGTCGATGAGACAGGTGTCTGCCGATATTTGATTTCCCGCTTCCCATAAATCCACAAAGGAGAACTATCACTATATCTCACTGCCGTGTTGATTCAAAGACGGTATATTAAAAGCGAAATCATAGTCACATTGCTAGACTTTGCGCACAATAACGCGCCATTTAATTTTTAGAAGAGATATGAAATCAGGTTAACAAATAAGAACAATCTGCGGTACAATAAGAAAAAGAGTTTCTCTTTAAATGTAAACTTTTAAAGGAGTACAATAATGACGTTATGCATTTTTTTTACTAAACAAAAGAGTACGATAATGAGGTCATCTTTCTTCTTACTACTTACAAGTTTTTTTGGGTGCGCAAATAAACCTGTTCTTCAATCTAATGATAAGCTTCAGAAAGCGGGTAAAAAAGTAGCAAAAAAGGACATTGCCTATTGTGAAGACATCGCAGACAAGCAGTTGAACTCATTTGAGAAACAAAGAGACAAGGAAGTTAAAAAATCCTCTAGAAGTCGCAATGTTTGGGCCGTAGGAGCAATATCGGGAATCCTCAAAGGAGATAATTCCAACGCCGTTACTCCAAAAAAAGCAGAGACCGCTGCTAAGATGGACAACGCTAAAGAAAAAATAACAACGAAATGCTTGGCCCAAAAAGGATATAGAGTTATTGGGTTTGATTAAAATTATACTTGCTTAAGTGGCGAGAGGCCTTGTCGGAAATTTCTCTCCCTCTAGGGGTTCTTAAGAGAAACCCTTCCTTGAGAAGATAGGGTTCGTAAACATCTTCTACCGTGAGGCGGTCTTCCCCAAGTGTAGCGCATAGAGCTTCAATACCGACAGGCCCCCCCTTGTAGAAATTTTGAATAATCGAGAGAATTTTTCGATCCATCCTATCAAGTCCTAAGAGGTCTATCTCCATAAGGTTAAGAGAGTTTTTAAGTTGCTCTGAGCAAATCGTCGACTTTCCTTGAGTAATGACAAAATCTCGAACTCTTCTCAAAATTCTGTTAACGAGCCTTGGCGTGCCACGAGAACATCTGGCCATCATATCTCTAGCATTATTTTCTAAAAGAATATTCATTTTCTTGGCGTTGTTTTCCACAATTTGTGCTAGCTCCGGATGAGTATAAAAGTCAAAATGAAAATGGGCCAAGAATCTATCTCGCAAAGGCCTAGAGAGAAGACCGCTTCTCGTCGTAGCACCTACAAGAGTAAAAGGAGCTATATCAATTTGCATTGTCCTTGCACTGATGCCTTGTCCGATAACAATATCTAGGCGAAAGTCTTCCATGGCCGAGTAGAGAATTTCCTCAACACTAATATTCATCCGATGGATTTCATCAATAAAGAGAACATCTCTATGATTTAAGTTCGTGAGAAGAGAGGCCAAATCTCCCTTTTTTTCAACACTGGGCCCAGAGACAACGTGAAGTTCGCTTTCGAGAGTTTGGGCCGTAATCATGGCCAAACTTGTTTTTCCAAGCCCGGGAGGGCCGTATAGGAGCATATGATCCATGGCCTCTTTTCTTATTTTGGCCGATTCCACCATAATTTTTATATTGTCAAGAATATTTTTTTGCCCGATGTATTCCGAGAAATTTCTCGGCCTTAATTTTTGTTCTTGAATATACTCTGAAGGCAAGTTCGTGTTTCCCAGTACTCTTTCTTGAGAAAAACCTATTTCCATAACGTCTACATTTCTTTGAGAACGAGGTGAACAAGTTGTTCACTCCTCGTTATCTTGTTTTCACTTAAAATTCTCTGGGCCGGCCCAAGAATTTTCTCTTGAGATAGTCCCAGTTCCTTGCAGGCCAATAAAGTATCGTGAAGAATAGGACCGGTGTCATTTGTTTCTTCTTGTGGACAGTCAAAGGAGTTTGAAGATTTATCTGATGAATTGTTGGTATACTTCTTTGAATACATGCGTATTTTTACGATTTTTTTAGAGAGGTCGAGAATAATTTGAGAAGCAGATTTAAGTCCTATTCCCGGAACCTGAGAGAGTTCTTGTTTGTTTTCGAGTTGAACGGCCCTAACAATGTTATCTGAACCAAAGGCCGTTACAAGTGAATAGGCCGATTTTGGGCCGACACCTTTTACACTTGTAAGCATTTCAAACATTTTTTTATCCCTCAAGGATTGAAACCCGTAGAGGTCATCGGCCGTTTCGCGAATAACATGGGAGAGGTAAAGAGATGCCATAGAGGATTCGGCCAAAACATAATGGCAATAAATCTGATGGCCAATGCCTCCTCTCTCTTGAACGATTGTCTCTTTACCGTCACTAAAGAGAACCTTGCCTGAAATAAATCCCATCATCATCAACCTAAATGTTTAAAGGCCTCTCGAAGAGTGCGCTTCCCTTGTCGTTTATTCCCTTTCTTTTCTCCTCCGACAACGATATGGCAAACAGCAACGGCCAAGGCATCGCTTTCATCGTGTGTTTGAAAAGAATGAACTTTGCCAAAAAGAAGCTCTAGGGCCTTCTCTACCTCTTTTTTTGAGGCGTGTCCATGACCTGTTACGGCCTGTTTTACCATATTGGGAGCGTATTCAAACACCTTTTTTCGATGAGATTTCATAAATGCGGCCAACATGGCCCCTCGTGCTTGAGAGAGCTTGGCCAGTCCTGCGATATTTCTTACATGGATAAGAGATTCCAAGGCAATATGATAAGGGCAGTATGTTTTTGTCAATTTCATCATGGAATCGTAAATACACCCTAATCGATTGATAAATTCACCCTCTTTTTCGTAGGAGAACACACCACTGTTTCTCAGTTCAAACTTTCGGCCGTTGTGTTCAACAACGGCGTATCCCGTTTTTCTCGAACCCGGATCAATCCCAAGGACAATCATCCAGTTATTCCATGATTTGCAACAGAAATTTAAAGAAGATAAATATCTACTGCTTTTGGTAAAGAACAATTAAAAATTTAACATTATTTTTATAAATATCATAATATATTGGATTTGTCGAAACAAAAATCGACCTACCGTAGGGACTACGGGATGTGAAGCTCGTGGAGACGATGTAAGACCTAGAAACTTGTGTTCTAGGCGATTGTCGGTGAAGCAAGAATCTTCTCCCTTTAGGGAGGGGTAGTTCAACTCATTCATCCAATCGGCCAACAAGAAAGCAGGAACGATTAAGAGAGTTGGCAGAGTATATTTTTTTTGTTCTAGAGTATCAAGATAGGCCAAAACCTGAATGGTCTTTCCAGGCCCCATATCATCTGCAAGGCGGCCGGAAAAAGAAAGTTGATGGAGAGGAGTGCTCATCCACTTAATGCCGTCTCGTTGGTAAGGTCGAAGTTTTGCCAAAAATTTTTTGGAAGGACTCACTGTCTTGGCGGCCGATTGTGGGTTTTGTAGAATGTCTATTTGACGAGCGGGCCATTTTCCAAAAGTTTTAAACTTATAGCTGTCCGATTTTTCTAGAGAACGCCAACATACGGCCGTTTGGCCCTCTCTAGGCATCGGCAAAATAATTCATATAAAAACACTCAAGTTTTGGAAAAGGAATGCCGATAAAACAAAGATAGCAATTATTGAAAAAGATAATAGAGGGAATAGTTAATAATGGCCGTTTTGATATCAAAAAATATTAAATTCGTATTATGAGGAGCAAAATCTATGAAATATAAAACACTACAAATGCAATATGCCATTCTATGCGCAGTTTGGTCGCTAAGGAAATATCCTCCTGCTAATCTTAAGGATTTTGCAAAAATTAAACACCTAGACCTTTCCGATAAAAATATTAAGGAATTGCATCCTCTAGATTTTACCGGATTGCTAAACTTAACGGCACTCATACTTTCAAATAATGATCTAAAATCAATTCCGGAAAACTTGAAAGAATTGAAGCAATTGAAGCATCTTGATCTTAGCTGTAACCGTTTAAGCAGTTCTCTTCTTAAAGAATTGAAAAATCTTGAAAATCTGGAATGGCTTTATCTGCAAATTAACGAATTAGAAGGTTCCATTCCGAAAGAATTAGGGAATCTTGAAAATTTGAAATGGCTTGAACTCAGAAATAACAAATTAAGCGGTTCTATCCCGAAAGAATTAGGGAATCTTAAAAACCTAGAAGGACTCGAACTTAGAAATAACAAATTAAGCGGTTCTATCCCAAAAGAATTGGAGAATCTCAAGAAACTAAAGTATTACAATTTCTCCAATAACAATCTCGAAAATTCCGGCCCCTTTGAAAATTTTGGGCCCTTTGGTGATTACGATCGATCTAACGATTACAGCCGATCTACTAATTACGGTGAGTCTAGCGATTCAAGCAGGACTGACGATTTCACCTCGAATAATTCACATAGTAAAAACCAAACAGAAAAAAATATCTTCTCTATACGACCTCTTTATTATGCAGTTTCGGTAGCTGCTTGTGTTATTCTCATCATCAATTGTTTCGCTATTTTTTGGTTTACAAATGAAGTTAATAAGGCCGTTAAGAATGGCACCGATATTAAAAAGATTCTTAATGGAAAGAATGGTATTAACAGCGCCGTTACCAAGAATAGCAAAGATATTAAAAACATTCTTAATGGAAATCAAGGTATTAACAAAATGCATAAGGCCGTTACCAAGAATGGCAAAGATATTAAAAACATTCTTAATGGAAATCAAGGTATTAACAAAATTCATAAGGCCGTTACCAAGAATGGCAAAGATATTAAAAACATTCTTAGTGGAAATCAAGGTATTAAAAAAATTCATAATGCCGTTGCTCAGAATAGCAAAGAGATTAAGGCCATCCTTGATAGAAATATTTACAGACTGATGGCCAATATTAGAGTCTCATTTAGAGTCTTATTTCAAATTGCCTGTAATGAAGGTGTTTTTGATCAATGTTACGACCTTGGAGTCATGCACTATAGAGACGGAAATATTAAGGAGGCAAAACAATTGATCCAAAAGGCCTGTGACGGTGACGTTACAAAAGCATGTTTCTTTCTTGGTCGGTTGTAACTGTACCTCTCCCCTTTGTCATTTATCTTCCCTGTCAATCAGAGAAATGATAAAACTAAAAAGGGCCAAATGTCTATTTGGCGAGCGGGCCATTTTCCAAAAGTTTTAAACTTATAGCTGTCCGATTTTTCTAGAGAACGCCAACATACGGCCGTTTGGCCCTCTCTAGGCATCGGCAAAATAATTCATATAAAAACACTCAAGTTTTGGGAAAGGAATGCCGATAAAACAAAGATAGCAATTATCGAAAAAGATAATAGAGGGAATAGTTAATAATGGCCGTTTTGATATCAAAAAATATTAAATTCGTATTGTGAGGAGCAAAATCTATGAAATATAAAACACTACAAATGCAATATGCCATTCTATGCGCAGTTTGGTCGCTAAGGAAATATCCTCCTGCTAATCTTAAGGATTTTGCAAAGATTAAACACCTAGACCTTTCCGATAAAAATATTAAGGAATTGCATCCTCTAGATTTTACCGGATTGCTAAACTTAACGGCACTCATACTTTCAAATAATGATCTAAAATCAATTCCGGAAAACTTGGAAGGATTGAAGCAATTGAAGCATCTTGATCTTAGCTGTAACCGTTTAAGCAGTTCTCTTCTTAAAGAATTGAAAAATCTTGAAAATCTGGAATGGCTTTATCTGCAAATTAACGAATTAGAAGGTTCCATTCCGAAAGAATTAGGGAATCTTGAAAATTTGAAATGGCTTGAACTCAGAAATAACAAATTAAGCGGTTCTATCCCGAAAGAATTAGGGAATCTTAAAAACCTAGAAGGACTCGAACTTAGAAATAACAAATTAAGCGGTTCTATCCCAAAAGAATTGGAGAATCTCAAGAAACTAAAGTATTACAATTTCTCCAATAACAATCTCGAAAATTCCGGCCCCTTTGAAAATTTTGGGCCCTTTGGTGATTACGATCGATCTAACGATTACAGCCGATCTACTAATTACGGTGAGTCTAGCAATTCAAGCAGGACTGACGATTTCACCTCGAATAATTCACATAGTAAAAACCAAACAGAAAAAAATATCTTCTCTATACGACCTCTTTATCTTTATTATGCAGTTTCGGTAGCTGCTTCTGTTATGCTCATCATCAATTGTTTCGCTATTTTTTGGTTTACAAATGAAGTTAAAAGGGGCATTGCTCAGAATAGCAAAGAGATTAAGGCCAGCCTTGATAGAAATATTAAGGCCAGCCTTGATAAAAATATTAAGGCCTTCCTTGATATTAATAAAAATTTAAACAATGGCAACGATATTCAGGCCGTTCATGATGGAAATGAAAATATTAAGAAGAGGGCCATTGACTCAGAATAACAAAGAGATTAAGGCCATCCTTAAAATAACAATTAGAGACTCATTAAAAATTGCCTGTGATGATGGTGTTTTTGATCACTGTTACGTCCTTGGAATCATGCACTATAGAGACGGAAATATTAAGGAGGCAAAACAATTGATCCAAAAGGCATGTAAGGGTGGCGTTACACACGCATGTTCCTTTCTTGATCGGTAACTGTACCTCTCCACTTTGTCATTTATCTTCCCTGTCAATCAGAGAAATGATAAAACTAAAAAGGGCCAACTGTGTTCCAATAAATCACCAAACTCCAAGGGTCTCCAATGGTAAATAGAGACCCTATGAAGAACAAGATGCCCTCCGATTAGCACTCCTTTCTACGGTATAGACAAAGGCCAGTTGAAGTTTTGCTTCCGATGCTTTTGCTTTGGCCTGATACTTTTTAAAATTTGGTATAGCAACCGCCGCAAGAATTCCGATAATGGCCACAACAACGGTTGTTTTTTAGAAAGATGTTCATCTTTCATAAAACAAGATTTAGCTAAAACTAAAAACCTACATTATCTTGTTTAAGATTTTTATTGTGATCAATGCTCCAAGCATCAAACTCACCGTCAGGTGAAACAATCCCTATGGCGCCGGCATAAAACTCTCCACCGGTTGCGTGCACTTCAGGCTTAAGATCAAAGTGTGTACCAGTAGCGGCCTTGAGATCGCTAAATGTTGCGGCCAGATTTTTAACTTTTTTCATTTGGACCGGTTGCGTATGTTTGGACGAGCTGCAGGTGCCGCCATTGTTGACGATACCGGCATTTCCGGCAGCTGCTGTGGCCGCAAAACCTACAATATAATATCCTCTAGCACTCGGACTATAGCCTAAGTCTGTAATACAGCTTCCGTAATGATCGTAATCGGCCATGGCCGCCATTTCTACCGTATAGAGAGAGGCCAGTTGAAGTTTTGCTTCCGATGCTTTTGCTTTGGCCTGATACTTTTTAAAATTTGGTATAGCAACCGCTGCAAGAATTCCGATAATGGCCACAACAACCATAAGCTCTACAAGAGTAAATCCGTGATCTTTAAAAAAATGTTTCATTTTTAATTCTCCTTAATCTAAAAAAATATATAATCTAACTTAGTCACTAATTCAGTATAACACCTTTTATTGCGACGGCAATAAGTTTTTTTTTATCCGGCCGCCATAAACATAGGGAGATACATAGCAGCAAGAATAGCGGCCACCATAAGACCGAGTACAAGAATCACGATTGGCTCTATCATTTTTGTCAACGTACTAATAAGTATATCTAATTCATTCTCAAAAACTCTGGAAACCTTTTCTAACATTGAATCGACTTGACCTGTTTGCTCTCCTACCCGTATCATTTGACTGACCATCTCGGGAAAGTATTGAATTCTTACTACGCATTCCGTGAGGTTTTTTCCTTTCTCCACTCCTTTTCGAACCCTTTTAAGGTCGTCCACAATAATGCTATTGGAAATCGTATTTATACAAACATCGAGAGCATCAATCAGGGGGATTCCCGAGGTTAACAGTACAGATAGTGTTCGACAAAAAGAAGCGAGATTACCTTTAACAACAATTTGCCCAAAAAGAGGAAGATTCATTGTAAATTTATCATAAGCGAGCTTGCCCGTTTCAGTTTTAATATAATTTTTAAGAAGCGAAAACACTATGAAGATAATAGGAATCATAAGAAGAGTATAGTCTCCAAAAAAATTAGAAACAGCTATGACAAGCTTTGTGATACCGGGTAATTCTTGGCCTGTATCGGCCAACATGCCGACAAATTGTGGTACAACGAAGGTCATCATTCCCCAAACGACACCGATACCGACACAAGTGATAACTGCCGGATAGATAAGGGCCGACTTAATTTGCGCTTGTATCTTCTCTGCATTCTCCATGTGTTCCGCAAGTTTCTGGAGAACGGTTTCAAGAATACCGCCTGTTTCACCAACTTTTACAAGACTACAGTAAAGTTTATCAAAACCTTTTTGCGACTCTAAAGATTCACTAAGAGTTTTTCCTTCCTTTACATCGATAGCAATTTGTCTTACTGAATTTTTTAAGGCAGGGTTAGTTGCAGATTTTTGAATAATCTCTAGAGACTCTAAAATAGAAACACTTGCCCCTATCATGATGGAGAGTTGCCTGGTAAAAACCATAAGTTCTTTCGGCCCAAAGGAACCGGCCAGACCTTTCTCTGCCATCCATTGGCCTAGGTCAAATTCTAGAAGTGAAGGGGGAGTGAGTTTCCTCAATCGGATATTTCTGTTTCTTAATTTAGTGCGGGCCTCTTTTTCCGAACCGACATCGATATCTCCCGATACCCGATTGCCACCACTATCTAATCCTGCCCATTTCCATTGACCCATTCTAACCCTACTCTACTTCATATCTCTAATTTTTTGTCTCAATTCATTAGGCATTGTTGAACGAAACATGGCCACTTCTTTGGATATAGTCTTGTCAGCAACAAGGTTTACTAAAGATTGATTCATTGTTATCATACCTGTTTGGTTCTGCCCTACTTGCATTTGGGAATATAGCTGATGGATTTTGTTTTCTCGGATAAGGTTTTTAATACCTGAGTTTGGTATAAGAACTTCGAGTGCGGCCACTCGTCCCGGTTCGAAGCTTTTAGCAATAAGTTGCTGAGAGACAACGCCTTTGAGAACAAGGGAAAGAAGGGTTCTAATCATGTCCTGCCTTTCACTGGGGAAAGAATTGACAAGACGACTGATGGTTTCAACACAAGAGTTTGTATGTAGTGTTCCAAAAGTCAAGTGGCCTGTTTCTGCTATAGTTAAAGCAGCTTCAATAGTTTCCAGATCCCGCAATTCTCCAACAAGCACAATATCGGGGTCCTGCCTTAAAAGACTTTTCATTGCATTTGGAAAACTTAGTGTATCTCTGCCTATTTCTCTTTGAGAGACTACTCCTTTTTTGTGAGGATGGGTAAATTCAATAGGATCTTCCAACGTGACAATATGTTTGTTAACGTTTGAGTTTAAAAAATCGAGCATAGCGGCCAATGTTGTTGACTTTCCTGATCCTGTTTCTCCGGTAACAAGAATAAGGCCGTTACTTACATGCATTATTTCAAGAAGAATTTCCGGAAGATTAAGTGATTTAAAACTAGGAATTTCATATGGAATGACCCTAAAGGCCGCAGAAACTGCACTCTTAGAAAAGTAAATGTTTGCTCTGAATCTAGAAAGATTTTTTACCTCGAAAGAAAAATCGAGTTCCAAATTTTCTTCAAAATGAGAACGTTGTTCTTTTGTAAGAACTTGATAAATAAGATTTTTAGCTGTTTGCTTATCAAGCGGAGGAAGTTTTACCTGAACGATTTCACCGTCTATTCTCAATCCGGGAGAATATCCTTCGGCCAAGTGCATATCCGATGCTTTATGTTGTAGCATAAGCTGAAAAAGAGATTGAATAGTTAAGTTTTCATTTGTATTTTTAGATGAACTCATTTTTATCTCCTATTTTCATTTATCCGATCCGGAATTCATAACGGCCTCTTCTAATGTGATGAGTCCTTCTACTACTTTTGTTAATGCAGACATTCTCAGGGTTTTCATACCATCTTTTATAGCGTACTTTTTTAATTCTTCTGCAGAAGGGGCCTGAAGTATAACTTGTTTTAATTTTGAAGTTATTCTTAGAACTTCATAAATAGCAATTCTTCCCTTATATCCCGTGTTACTACAAGATTCACAACCTTTACCTTTATATATCGTTATTTTACTTGCTATCTTTGATGATATTCCGCAGGAAATAAGTTCGTTAATATTTACACCCATTTTAATTTTACATACAGTACAAATTTTTCGACATAATCTTTGAGCAACAACTATATTGAGGCATCCTGAGACAAGGAAAGGTTCAACTCCCATATTAATAAGCCTTGTTATGGTAGAACACGCATCATTTGTATGAAGTGTTGAAAGCACAAGATGTCCCGTAAGGGCCGCTTCTACGGCAATTTCTGCAACTTCTTGATCTCGGATTTCACCAACCATAATAATATCAGGATCCTGTCTCAAAAAGGCCTTTAGAGACGTTGCAAAATTTAGTCCGGCCTCTTTGTGAATATTGACTTGATTAATTCCTTCAAGATTGAATTCCACAGGATCTTCAGCAGTGGAAATGTTAGTAGAAATTTTATTGAGTTCATAGAGTGCTGAATAAAGAGTTGTTGTTTTACCGGAACCTGTAGGGCCTGTAACAAGACACATACCAAAAGGACGATGGATGCCTTCTTTAACGTGATTCATTTGTGCTTCTTCAAGCCCAAGTTTTGTCATATCTAGCTGAAGATTAGATGAATCAAGCAGTCTTAAAACAATCTTTTCTCCAAATAACGTAGGTAAGCTAGAAACCCTGTAATCAATAGGTTTTCCTCCAATCATCAATTTAATACGGCCATCTTGAGGCCTTCTTTTCTCTGAAATATCAAGCTGTGCCATAATTTTAATTCTTGAAATAATTGGTAACATAAGATTTTCAGGAGGATTTTCCATTACAATGAGTTTTCCGTCTATACGAAATCGAACTCGAAAAGTCTTTTCATATGGTTCAACGTGAATATCACTGGCCTTTTTTATAAAAGAATTTGCTAAAATCCTATTAACATATTTTATAACATCAGCACCAACATCATCCTCTGTTTTAATTTTTTCCGATACTTTCTCGGCCTTGTTCTCAAGATCACCCGGTTTAACTTCACGAACTGTTTCTAAAATATCATCCAGTGAGTCTTCAACATGATCGTATATTTTTTTCCAAGAGGAAAGATTGGTTAGTATAAATTCAATAGAACTTTGAAGATGTGCCTGTAACTCGTTTTTTTCTTTTATAATACTAGGATCATAGGTAGCAATTGTAATTGTTTTTTTTGTTTTTTGTATAGCAATTGCTCTATATTGGAGAACGTATTTTCTTTTCACTAGAGACAGAGATGCCGCTTTAATTTTTGCATTTTCTAAATTAATGAAAAATAATTTGTAGTTCGCTGCAAGTTGTTTAGCAAACTTTATATCATCAAAAAAACTAAACTTAAGAAGTTCAAACTCGGAAATAGTATTTGGATCTTTATCTTGTAACAAAGGACGCAGGTCTTTAGTAGGTATCATTCCTGTTTTAGTAATAATTTCTGCAAATGTCTTTTTAAACATAACTTTTTAATTGTATCGGCTTTAAAATCTTAAGAGATTAATAAATTTTAGGGACTTTTGTATTTAGTGGAGTAAATCTTGTTTTTTTAAGTTTTAATATTCCAAAACTTAACCGCATATTTTGCTTGACTATAAAGAAGGCCGATGCCGTCAATGTAGTTCTTTTTCAGATAAAATCTTATATGGTTGTGCTTATCAAAATTATAATTGCAATCCCAAAAGATAGATTTTTTATTGAGAGGCCCTGAGTAAGAATAGTCCCTTGAACAAGTATTAATAATAAGTATCCCTTGTCCCGATAGGTTCTGTAGGTCTAATTTGTCAAAAGCTTTTGTTTTTTTCCTAGAGAAAACTTTAAACGGTATGGACGAGCGCTTCATAACATACTGAGAAACTCTTGACATTACTCCGTCTCCAAGAATAAGAGACTTGGATATTTTATGATAGGTCTTGAGAGAACAAAAAATTTCTTCTACAGCATAATAATCGGTTATAGTGGCCAGATAATCATTGTTAATTTTTTTAATGCAGTTAATAGCTCCCAATTCTTGAGATATTTGATCTTTTGGAATATCGGAGAAAAAATGTTCTTTATAGGGAGAGGTTATGCTTAAACCGGAAAGTCCTTTAAAGAGAATATCTAACGATGGAATATCTTCTCTCTTTTCAAAGTCGAAAAATGTATAATTAATTTTTTTCTTTAATATTTCTTCGTAGATGATTTTTGATTTTGAGTGGGATAAGTGTCTTCCAATAAGTCCAAGAACAATATGATTCATAGCAGGCCCTTGGAAGGTGAAACTATTGGGACGTTACTTACAACAGTGTATCCCTCACTAATCAAAAATGAAAAAAATTTGCTGAATTCAACTAACGAGCGAATCACTCACTGCGTCAAGTCGGGTTAGGGCAGGCGGTCTACACCCCAAGGCCCTTTCGGTAACAGATAATTTGGGGCAATTCCACATCTTTCATTGCATCATGCGCTGATGAAAAAAGTCTGGCCGTTTTAGATTAAAACCGATATATTTTTCCGAAAAAATAATGATTATTAACGAATTCATGGGTGAACACAATGGAAATACTAGAATATCGCAATCTTGATACGAAAGGAATTGAACCTCAGTATAATAAAGTCGTTGAGATGTTGCGCCGGGATGACTTTTCATCGGCCGATGTCAAAAAGATGGCCAACCGAAAACTCTACAGGGCCAAGATCGATCGCAGTAATCGCTTGCTTTTCAAGCTAGGTCAACATAACCACAAACAATATGCTCTTATTCTTGAAGTCATTCGCAACCACTCTTACGAAAGTTCTCGCTTTCTTAACGGGGCCGTGATTGACGGCCCGGATGGCAAGGACGTTTCCAACTATTCTCTGCCAGAAAAAGACGAGGGAGATAGAGTTGTCTTTATCAATAAAAATTCGAATGTCTTCAATATTCTCGATAAAATTATTTCTTTTGACCAAATTCAAGATCAAATTTATAGAATGCCTCTTCCTCTAATTATTATAGGCCCTGCAGGAAGCGGGAAAACGGCCTTGACTTTGGAAAAGATAAAGCTTCTGACAGGTGACATTCTCTATGTCACTCTCTCGGAGTATTTGGCCAAGGCATCTTGCGATGCATATTATTCAATGGGTTATATGAATGAGGGACAAAATATAAACTTTCTTTGTTTTCGTGAATTTTTGGAAACGATACGGATTCCACAAGGTAGAGAAGTGACTTTTAAAGATTTTCAAAACTGGTTCAATAGAATGAAAAATTCTTATCGAATAAAAAATGCCCATAAACTTTTTGAAGAATTTAAAGGAGTCATTTCCGGCAGACCTATAGAGTCAGATTATCTTTCGGAACGTGAATATTTGCAGCTGGGAGTAAAACAATCTATTTTCTCTAAGACCGAACGAATTGATTCTTATAAAATTTATTTAAAGTATCTTTCATTTCTCAAGGAATATCGTTTCTATGATACAAATTTGCTTTCGTTTGATTATCTTAATCTTTGTCCTCGCCGCTACGACTTCGTCGTTATTGATGAAGTACAAGACTTGACCAATATTCAACTTTCATTGATTTTAAAATCATTGAATTTAGGACAGAACACCGGCAATTTTCTTATTTGTGGGGATTCAAACCAAATCGTTCATCCTAATTTCTTTTCGTGGTCATCTCTTAAAAGTATGTTTTACCAAAAAGATGCCGATTCTCATACGGATATTATGAGAATTCTTAATACCAATTATCGCAATTCACCTAAAATTACCGAAACGGCCAATAAAATTCTTAAGATAAAGACAACTCGATTTGGCTCTATTGATAGAGAATCCCACTATCTTATGAAAAGCAACGGCCAGAAAATAGGTCATATCAATTTTCTACAAGATAATGTATCTATAAAAAATGAGTTAAATAAAAAAACAAAAACTTCCGTTGAATATGCTCTCATTGTCATGAGAGATGAACAAAAAGCAGAAGTTAAAGAGTTTTTTAAAACTCCTCTTGTATTTTCCATTCAAGAGGTCAAAGGACTCGAATACAAAAATATTATTCTCTACAATATAATAAGTTCATCTGCTCAAGAATTTAATGAAATTTCTTCGGGACTCAACCTTGAAGATTTGGATGAATCTAAAACACTCTCTTACTCTCGTTCCAAAGACAAAGAGGACAAGTCCCTTGAAACCTACAAGTTTTTTATCAATTCCCTTTATGTGGCAATCACGCGGTCAGTTCAGAATCTTTATTGGATTGAGTCGGTTCGAAAGCATAACTTCTTACAGCTTCTCGGAATATCTGACACAAAGGATAATGTTGTATTGGAAGAGGCCGTCTCAAATTTAGATGATTGGAAAAAAGAGGCCGACAAACTATTACTACAAGGGAAGAAGGAACAAGCAGAGCAAATTCACACGGAAATTCTCAAAAAAGAGTCTCCTCCTTGGACTGTTTGTACGGTGGAAAAATTGCCGGAAATGAAAAGGAAGGCATTAGAAGGAGACCGTTGGAGCAAAAAGACAAAAAAACAGAGACAATTTTTGTTTGAATACGGCCTTATTTATGACAGACTAGAAATTTTTGAAAAATTAAAAGAGGTAGGATTTAAAAGGGCCTTAGATCCCTATAAAGAGATGCCTTATATAAATAGGACATACTACTCCGATTATTTTTCTCCAAAAACCAAATTTCTCAAAAGATCAATTGAACGCTATGGTGTAGATTACAGGAATCTTTTTAATGAGACACCTCTTATGTGTGCCGTTAAATCGGGTAGCATTAACGCCTTCCAATTGTTGATGGAAAGCGGAGCAAATGAGGAACTTGAAGACAACTACCATAGAACTCCTCGATGTCTTGCTCTTAAAGAAATGATTAAAAATACCGGATTCCCTTATCAGATGGATGCTTGGGCCGAAATGTATCTGACCTTGTCTCCAAGTGCAATTGATCTTAAGATCAACAATCAATTGATTAAAATTGAAAGACATTTAATGGAACATTTTCTTCTCAATCTTATTGTGACATTCTCCTCTCTTTGGGGTCGCTACCAAGCGACCGAAAGTGCCCCTGTGTTTAATGCGGTAATGCTCTCACAAATTCTGGAATCTTTGCCCACATCGGTATTCCTTCAAAGAAGAAAGAAGAGGGCCTATATCTCTTCTATTTTGTCAAACAATGAAATTTACCGTAATTATAAATATAATCGTTATCTCTTTTTTCGGGTAAAGCTAGGGCACTACACCCTTAATCCTCTATTGAAAATTCGCCGCGATGGAGAATGGGTAAAAATCATTACTCCACCTACGGAGAGTTAAAAAACCTCGGATAGGGGGGGGGGAACAATTGTTGATTATTCAATGCCTTAGTACTTGTAATACAGGTCTAACATATGACAAAAATACGTTCTGCAAAATCGGAAAACTTTGAAGCAAAGCTTTTTAAAGCGGCCGATAAGGACTTGTCCAAAAATAACTTAGACATTTAAATAAGATTACATCGGTAACTCAATTAATCCAAAGTGTCCAAGTTATTTTCGGACGACTCCTAACGATAGATATTGCAAAATTGCTGATAATATCCGCATGACTTTGAACTACCCCTCCCTAAAGGAAGGAGATTCTTGCTTCACCGACAACTGCCTTAGGCACAAGTACCTTTGGTCTTACATCGTCTCCACGAGCTTCACATCCCGTAGTCCCTACGGTAGGTCGGTTTTTGTTCCGACAAATTCAATATACTACAATATTCTTCAAAGGCAATACTTTTTATTCTCGCCGAAGGGCGTGGCGTCACATACTCTCCCTGAAGGAAGAGGTTTTACGGCCACATTGGATAAAAGAAGCAGTCGATGAAGGTTTGGAAAAATATACATCAAAAGGAACATTTGGCCTTATGCCCGGGAGACCTCTTTACCAAAAAATATTATGTCCATTTTACACCTTATAATTGTTTCTTAAAGATTATGAAAGGCCAAGCGCTTTGCGTTAGACTTGCCTCGTCAACATATATGAATTCGGCAGAGGTTCCCGACATGATGCAAAGAGCATTTCTCTATGACAAATTTGCCAAAAAAGATTACGGAAATCCATTCAAAAAATGCAATTTCCATAGGGGAAGCAAAAAACGTCGGGAGCTTCTGTGAATTCGGCCTTCAATAATTGCCGTTCTTTCTCTAAATGTCTAAAATAATTTTGGACGAGTTCTAAGGATAGGAAATGGTTCCTATCCTAAATTTTGGGTACTGAGATAAAGAAGGTTTCACTCATACACAAAATTTTTTAAAATCTTGGTTTTTTAATTGAATCAATTGAATTTTTTCTATACCAAAATGCTCACATGCTACAAAAAGATAACTTTCCCTATCTTGGCCGTTACGACCTTATTACCTCTCCTCTTAAATATAGAGGCAATTACTTACAATTGCTTCAATGCCTGGGACTTCACTATTTATCAACAGGCCATCTATGATATTCTCACTCTTAAAGAATGGAACCCTTACCTGACTATTCGGAGTATCAATATCTTTAATGATCATTTTGAGCCCATACTATACTCGGGGGTTCTCTTTACCGCCTTATTCGGCCAAGGTTTTCATCAACTTCTTATTTTTGAATGGGCCTTTTTTATCGGACTTATCTTAAGCGTCTGTTATATTTTTAGATTCAATTTTTTAACATCAACCCCCTATATCTTTTGCATCCTCACAACACCTTTCCTCCTCGATTCTTTTCTCTATCCTATACATCCATCTACATGGTCATGCCTACCCCTTTTTTGGCTCACCTATTTCATTGTCAAAGACAAGACGAAGGGAATTCTTGGACTCGTATTTCTAACGTGTCTTTTCAAAGAGTCTTTCGCATTTGCCCTCTTTCCTTTAGGGATATTCTACATAGTCAAAAAAGAATTTAAAACTGGAGTGACAACAACATTAATTACTTCTGTCTTTATATTGCATGAACTCTACCTCAGAGAATATTTCTTAGGGCCTACTATAAAGTATGGCCACAAGGCCTTCGAGTATTTTATCAGTAATCCTCTTATTAATTTTTCCTATCCGATTACTACTAATTTTGACGTAATTTTTAAAAAGTTTTATCCGTTTATTTTCTGTTTTTTCTTTTTCTTGAAAAAAACACACAATAAAACATCTATTTTTTTTCAAAAAATTTTTCCGATTCTTCTCATCTTGCTTCCTTTATTTTCTTTACATATGAAGTTTAAGCTCATAGACCTTCATTATGGGGCCCAATTTGCCGGAATTCTTATAGGTCTGATGGTTTCTCTCGATGTCTTCCGTTATATATCTAAAAAACAAAAGATAATCGTCTTATCTCTTTTTGTCTTATCGTCTCTCAATATTTATTATTCTCAATATGTTAATAAGCTCCTTCTTTCAAATTACGATGACAAATGTATACTGGAATCCGATAAACTAAAAAATAACAGAATGATACGTTCTCATATTTCTCGGATGCCCTCTTCTGCAAAAATCTTAGCATCCGGTGGAGTTACCCCCTATATCATGATTCCAAATAATAGAATTATGGCGGGCCTGGATTCTCGCAAAAGATGCCAAAAGGATATGTAGAAAAAAAAGTATCCTACGACTACCTTATCCTAGAAAAAAATAACTCGGGAAACACCCAGTCTGCAACAAAAGACAATATAGACAACGTTATTTTCAACTGCAAAGGCCTTGCCAAAAAAATTTATCTCGACAACCAATATTTTTTCTTTGCTCAAGGGAATTTTAAGGATTGCGTATATTAACCTTTGCGTGGGTGGATAGGATGAAAAATTACATCCTTATTCATGAGTGGTTACAAAAAAACACCTTAAATTAGATGCCTCTTGATTCAGGTAGCGTATTTTTCAAAATCCCCTCTAAAAACGGAAGGGAATTACTCAATCCCCTTCGGGGACTCCGATTACGAACACTGACAGTTAGCTAGGGGTTAGCTCAATTTTTCAAGATCATTTTTAGGAAGTCCCGTACTCTCTGCTACATCTTCAAGTTCAAGACCTTTTTTCACGAGTTTCAACGCAATCTTTTTGCGCTCTTCCGTTCGTCCCTCTTCTCGCCCTTCCTGTCGGCCTTTTTTGATACCTTTTTCCATCATTTCGTCAAGAGTATCTTTTAATGAAAACATGATTCTCTCCTCTTCGTGTGTGATTATTTTTTCCTCTATTTCAATTAAACGACGCCAGTTAAAACCGGGGTCGTTTTTCCTTATATAATTGATTGCCTTCATCATTAGGTCTCTACGTTCACTATCGGGTAACCTCCTAGATAGCAAAAAGAGTTCTTCTACCTTGCTCACATCGAGTTTCCAAATCTGTTGTAAAATAAGAAGCACCGGTGCCGTAACAAGTTTTTTTGCTGCACCCTGAATAGTGAGCTCTCGGATGTTGAGCAGTTTACAGGTGAAGTTTAAAATGTTCTTTTGAAATTTTCTCCTAACCGTTGGGGTTAACCCAACGAGTGAGTCTTGAAAGTTGAGAACGCCACGCCATTTCTTTTCTTTTCCGTGGTAAACGAGAATAGGGATAACGGGGTTACGGGTTTGACGGTAAATTCCGGTTTGGTATTCGAGCATTTGAACAAGCAAATCGTCGTCACGGTAACTTTTATGTTCCAAAAGAAAAAGAATCCTCGCCGTCTGTTTACCCCGCTTAAGTTTTACCGAAAAAGTTAAGTCCATGCGCTTTTCCCGTTGTTGAGTATCAACAAAGCTCGTCATCTCACTTTTAAGCGTCTTCCAATTAAAGAGGGAAAACTCGGACGGAGTAAGCACAAGTTTAAAAATATCTAGGGAATACCTCTTATCGGCGTAGATTTCCTTAAAAAAAATATCGTGAATAAAGCGTTTTGAATTTTTCATCTCTGCAAGAAATATGCCAAGAAATAATGACGATGTCAAGTTTTTTCTATTACAGGAAATTCGGCAGATAAGACAATGACAAGAGTGCGTCCTCATATGGAATATATCGGCACCTAATCCCCGATAAGCAACCTAACCTGTACAGATATGATCCCTGCGTTACATCGAGAGCTTCTCTATGATTCATGAAAAGTCCATACACATTTTCTCATCTCATCCCTCAAGGAGATGGATTTTTTGGGAGCATTTAAAAATATGTTGGTTATCTTTAATTTCAAAAACCTCATAGTCCGCATCTTGATATAGCTGAATAAAAGAACTACATTAAATTAGATGCCTCTTGATTCAGGTAGCGTATTTTTCAAAATCCCCTCTAAAAACGGAAGGGAATTACTCAACCCCCTTCGGGGACTCCGATTACGAACACTGACGGTTAGCTAGGGGTTAGCTCAATTTTTCAAGATCATTTTTAGGAAGTCCCGTACTCTCTGCTACATCTTCAAGTTCAAGACCTTTTTTCACGAGTTTCAACGCAATCTTTTTGCGCTCTTCCGTTCGTCCCTCTTCTCGCCCTTCCTGTCGCCCTTCCTGTCGCCCTTCCTGTCGTCCCTCCTGTCGTCCTTCTTGTCGCCCTTTTTTGATACCTTTTTCCATCATTTCGTCAAGAGTATCTTTTAATGAAAACATGATTCTCTCCTCTTCGTGTGTGATTATTTTTTCCTCTATTTCAATTAAACGACGCCAGTTAAAACCGGGGTCGTTTTTCCTTATATAATTGATTGCCTTCATCATTAGGTCTCTACGTTCACTATCGGGTAACCTCCTAGATAGCAAAAAGAGTTCTTCTACCTTGCTCACATCGAGTTTCCAAATCTGTTGTAAAATAAGAAGCACCGGTGCCGTAACAAGTTTTTTTGCTGCACCCTGAATAGTGAGCTCTCGGATGTTGAGCAGTTTACAGGTGAAGTTTAAAATGTTCTTTTGAAATTTTCTCCTAACCGTTGGGGTTAACCCAACGAGTGAGTCTTGAAAGTTGAGAACGCCACGCCATTTCTTTTCTTTTCCGTGGTAAACGAGAATAGGGATAACGGGGTTACGGGTTTGACGGTAAATTCCGGTTTGGTATTCGAGCATTTGAACAAGCAAATCGTCGTCACGGTAACTTTTATGTTCCAAAAGAAAAAGAATCCTCGCCGTCTGTTTACCCCGCTTAAGTTTTACCGAAAAAGTTAAGTCCATGCGCTTTTCCCGTTGTTGAGTATCAACAAAGCTCGTCATCTCACTTTTAAGCGTCTTCCAATTAAAGAGGGAAAACTCGGACGGAGTAAGCACAAGTTTAAAAATATCTAGGGAATACCTCTTATCGGCGTAGATTTCCTTAAAAAAAATATCGTGAATAAAGCGTTTTGAATTTTTCATCTCTGCAAGAAATATGCCAAGAAATAATGACGATGTCAAGTTTTTTCTATTACAGGAAATTCGGCAGATAAGACAATGACAAGAGTGCGTCCTCATATGGAATATATCGGCACCTAATCCCCGATAAGCAACCTAACCTGTACAGATATGATCCCTGCGTTACATCGAGAGCTTCTCTATGATTCATGAAAAGTCCATACACATTTTCTCATCTCATCCCTCAAGGAGATGGATTTTTTGGGAGCATTTAAAAATATGTTGGTTATCTTTAATTTCAAAAACCTCATAGTCCGCATCTTGATATAGCTGAATAAAAGAACTACATTAAATTAGATGCCTCTTGATTCAGGTAGCGTATTTTTCAAAATCCCCTCTAAAAATGGAAGGGAATTACTCAATCCCCTTCGGGGACTCCGATTACGAACACTGACGGTTAGCTAGGGGTTAGCTCAATTTTTCAAGATCATTTTTAGGAAGTCCCGTACTCTCTGCTACATCTTCAAGTTCAAGACCTTTTTTCACGAGTTTCAACGCAATCTTTTTGCGCTCTTCCGTTCGTCCCTCTTCTCGCCCTTCCTGTCGCCCTTCCTGTCGGCCTTCTTGTCGGCCTTTTTTGATACCTTTTTCCATCATTTCGTCAAGAGTATCTTTTAATGAAAACATGATTCTCTCCTCTTCGTGTGTGATTATTTTTTCCTCTATTTCAATTAAACGACGCCAGTTAAAACCGGGGTCGTTTTTCCTTATATAATTGATTGCCTTCATCATTAGGTCTCTACGTTCACTATCGGGTAACCTCCTAGATAGCAAAAAGAGTTCTTCTACCTTGCTCACATCGAGTTTCCAAATCTGTTGTAAAATAAGAAGCACCGGTGCCGTAACAAGTTTTTTTGCTGCACCCTGAATAGTGAGCTCTCGGATGTTGAGCAGTTTACAGGTGAAGTTTAAAATGTTCTTTTGAAATTTTCTCCTAACCGTTGGGGTTAACCCAACGAGTGAGTCTTGAAAGTTGAGAACGCCACGCCATTTCTTTTCTTTTCCGTGGTAAACGAGAATAGGGATAACGGGGTTACGGGTTTGACGGTAAATTCCGGTTTGGTATTCGAGCATTTGAACAAGCAAATCGTCGTCACGGTAACTTTTATGTTCCAAAAGAAAAAGAATCCTCGCCGTCTGTTTACCCCGCTTAAGTTTTACCGAAAAAGTTAAGTCCATGCGCTTTTCCCGTTGTTGAGTATCAACAAAGCTCGTCATCTCACTTTTAAGCGTCTTCCAATTAAAGAGGGAAAACTCGGACGGAGTAAGCACAAGTTTAAAAATATCTAGGGAATACCTCTTATCGGCGTAGATTTCCTTAAAAAAAATATCGTGAATAAAGCGTTTTGAATTTTTCATCTCTGCAAGAAATATGCCAAGAAATAATGACGATGTCAAGTTTTTTCTATTACAGGAAATTCGGCAGATAAGACAATGACAAGAGTGCGTCCTCATATGGAATATATCGGCACCTAATCCCCGATAAGCAACCTAACCTGTACAGATATGATCCCTGCGTTACATCGAGAGCTTCTCTATGATTCATGAAAAGTCCATACACATTTTCTCATCTCATCCCTCAAGGAGATGGATTTTTTGGGAGCATTTAAAAATATGTTGGTTATCTTTAATTTCAAAAACCTCATAGTCCGCATCTTGATATAGCTGAATAAAAGAACTACATTAAATTAGATGCCTCTTGATTCAGGTAGCGTATTTTTCAAAATCCCCTCTAAAAACGGAAGGGAATTACTCAACCCCCTTCGGGGACTCCGATTACGAACACTGACGGTTAGCTAGGGGTTAGCTCAATTTTTCAAGATCATTTTTAGGAAGTCCCGTACTCTCTGCTACATCTTCAAGTTCAAGACCTTTTTTCACGAGTTTCAACGCAATCTTTTTGCGCTCTTCCGTTCGTCCCTCTTCTCGCCCTTCCTGTCGGCCTTCCTGTCGCCCTTCCTGTCGGCCTTCTTGTCGGCCTTTTTTGATACCTTTTTCCATCATTTCGTCAAGAGTATCTTTTAATGAAAACATGATTCTCTCCTCTTCGTGTGTGATTATTTTTTCCTCTATTTCAATTAAACGACGCCAGTTAAAACCGGGGTCGTTTTTCCTTATATAATTGATTGCCTTCATCATTAGGTCTCTACGTTCACTATCGGGTAACCTCCTAGATAGCAAAAAGAGTTCTTCTACCTTGCTCACATCGAGTTTCCAAATCTGTTGTAAAATAAGAAGCACCGGTGCCGTAACAAGTTTTTTTGCTGCACCCTGAATAGTGAGCTCTCGGATGTTGAGCAGTTTACAGGTGAAGTTTAAAATGTTCTTTTGAAATTTTCTCCTAACCGTTGGGGTTAACCCAACGAGTGAGTCTTGAAAGTTGAGAACGCCACGCCATTTCTTTTCTTTTCCGTGGTAAACGAGAATAGGGATAACGGGGTTACGGGTTTGACGGTAAATTCCGGTTTGGTATTCGAGCATTTGAACAAGCAAATCGTCGTCACGGTAACTTTTATGTTCCAAAAGAAAAAGAATCCTCGCCGTCTGTTTACCCCGCTTAAGTTTTACCGAAAAAGTTAAGTCCATGCGCTTTTCCCGTTGTTGAGTATCAACAAAGCTCGTCATCTCACTTTTAAGCGTCTTCCAATTAAAGAGGGAAAACTCGGACGGAGTAAGCACAAGTTTAAAAATATCTAGGGAATACCTCTTATCGGCGTAGATTTCCTTAAAAAAAATATCGTGAATAAAGCGTTTTGAATTTTTCATCTCTGCAAGAAATATGCCAAGAAATAATGACGATGTCAAGTTTTTTCTATTACAGGAAATTCGGCAGATAAGACAATGACAAGAGTGCGTCCTCATATGGAATATATCGGCACCTAATCCCCGATAAGCAACCTAACCTGTACAGATATGATCCCTGCGTTACATCGAGAGCTTCTCTATGATTCATGAAAAGTCCATACACATTTTCTCATCTCATCCCTCAAGGAGATGGATTTTTTGGGAGCATTTAAAAATATGTTGGTTATCTTTAATTTCAAAAACCTCATAGTCCGCATCTTGATATAGCTGAATAAAAGAACTACATTAAATTAGATGCCTCTTGATTCAGGTAGCGTATTTTTCAAAATCCCCTCTAAAAACGGAAGGGAATTACTCAACCCCCTTCGGGGACTCCGATTACGAACACTGACGGTTAGCTAGGGGTTAGCTCAATTTTTCAAGATCATTTTTAGGAAGTCCCGTACTCTCTGCTACATCTTCAAGTTCAAGACCTTTTTTCACGAGTTTCAACGCAATCTTTTTGCGCTCTTCCGTTCGTCCCTCTTCTCGCCCTTCCTGTCGCCCTTCCTGTCGTCCTTCCTGTCGCCCTTCCTGTCGTCCCTCCTGTCGCCCTTCCTGTCGGCCTTTTTTGATACCTTTTTCCATCATTTCATCAAGAGTATCTTTTAATGAAAACATGATTCTCTCCTCTTCGTGTGTGATTATTTTTTCCTCTATTTCAATTAAACGACGCCAGTTAAAACCGGGGTCGTTTTTCCTTATATAATTGATTGCCTTCATCATTAGGTCTCTACGTTCACTATCGGGTAACCTCCTAGATAGCAAAAAGAGTTCTTCTACCTTGCTCACATCGAGTTTCCAAATCTGTTGTAAAATAAGAAGCACCGGTGCCGTAACAAGTTTTTTTGCTGCACCCTGAATAGTGAGCTCTCGGATGTTGAGCAGTTTACAGGTGAAGTTTAAAATGTTCTTTTGAAATTTTCTCCTAACCGTTGGGGTTAACCCAACGAGTGAGTCTTGAAAGTTGAGAACGCCACGCCATTTCTTTTCTTTTCCGTGGTAAACGAGAATAGGGATAACGGGGTTACGGGTTTGACGGTAAATTCCGGTTTGGTATTCGAGCATTTGAACAAGCAAATCGTCGTCACGGTAACTTTTATGTTCCAAAAGAAAAAGAATCCTCGCCGTCTGTTTACCCCGCTTAAGTTTTACCGAAAAAGTTAAGTCCATGCGCTTTTCCCGTTGTTGAGTATCAACAAAGCTCGTCATCTCACTTTTAAGCGTCTTCCAATTAAAGAGGGAAAACTCGGACGGAGTAAGCACAAGTTTAAAAATATCTAGGGAATACCTCTTATCGGCGTAGATTTCCTTAAAAAAAATATCGTGAATAAAGCGTTTTGAATTTTTCATCTCTGCAAGAAATATGCCAAGAAATAATGACGATGTCAAGTTTTTTCTATTACAGGAAATTCGGCAGATAAGACAATGACAAGAGTGCGTCCTCATATGGAATATATCGGCACCTAATCCCCGATAAGCAACCTAACCTGTACAGATATGATCCCTGCGTTACATCGAGAGCTTCTCTATGATTCATGAAAAGTCCATACACATTTTCTCATCTCATCCCTCAAGGAGATGGATTTTTTGGGAGCATTTAAAAATATGTTGGTTATCTTTAATTTCAAAAACCTCATAGTCCGCATCTTGATATAGCTGAATAAAAGAACTACATTTATGAATGTCTACATAATTAACTGAATCTTTATAATATTGAGACCGCTTATCTATAATAATATATCTCAAATTATTATTTTGAATCCATTGATATGCTAAGTTAGACGGAAATTTTGTAAAGGCCTTTTGTGCAGCACGATATTCGTGCGGAAAAAACCCACTTATTGCATTCACCAACCACAATGAATGTAAATGGGCATATCTCATATAATCAAACTGTCGATGCCAAGAAACCCCGAAGTTGTCCGTAGTAGGAATAGGAAACGGTAAAAATATAGTACCGGCATGTTGCCTAAGGGTTCTTAGAAAATTATATAATGCCGGTGCAGAATAATTTGTCTTATGTTTCCAAGAAAATTGTTTCTTGGAATGATCCGGAAACATTTCAATCAGCATAAGAATTCCTAAGATTAGGCCGCTACATCTTGTGATTTTTGATTTTTTCAGACCGAAAAACTTTATTTGTGTAACTAATACGGCAGAGACAATTGAAAACAGTGCAATCGCCGGATAAGCATAGTGGGCAATGAAACGCGTCGCCGATAAAACCGGAGTCTGTGTAAAAATCCAGAAAATAGGATTAAACAAAAGCAGAATTGTGGCGAAATCTATCATTCTACCGAGAGAGATCAAGAACAAAACACATGCCGAAAAGAATAGGGCCTTTATGTAGGAATTACGATTTTTCATTTTCGTAATAGTCTGCAATTTGTTAATCGAAAAGATTTTTAAGCTACACAACACAAATGACAAAGGAATGATGCCGGAAAACCAATGCACAATAAAAGCGCTTTTTGTGGTAGTTAGAGAAAAATAATTCTCTAATATATTACCTATGCTACCGTATAAAGCATTTGTGCTCGGAGGTATCAAAAAAGAGATTAAATTATTCTTATATAGTTTAAATTCTACAGGAAGTCGATACTTCCCGGTGGCAAATAACTTCAAATAGGTTAACCATATAGGAAAATTGGCAAACAATGCTATTATTGATAATACGCCGATTATAACAAAACGTTTTCTTATTACATCGTCTTTAAGAACAGGAAATAATGCAACAATGATAACAGGTGCAACAATGACTAATGTTACAAAATCATAAGATGGGCCGTCGCTTGCCAGCAAAAGGAAAAGAAATAAAAAATATAAGCAAGTTTTTTGGCCTGTCACCAGATAACGAAAACTGAAATAGAGTGGTGCCGTTAACCAGAAAATGGATAGCAGTTGCACATGTGCTATGTGCTCATAACGGTATGAACAAAAGCTTGAAATAACTCCTGCTACCAAGGCCGGATAAAATGAAGCACCTAAAAAACGTGCCAATTTGAAAGAAAATAGGGCACTTAATACTGTTGAAATAAAATAAAGAAATGCATATCCGGCAACATCGCTACCTGTTGTGAGAAAAACTATACCGTAGATCAATGTATCTCCAAAACTTACTTCACTATAATAAGATGAGTAAATATCCGGAAAAAAGATATTGGGTGTAAAGGGGTTCCGGAATGAGAGGATATTTTTAATATTACGATTGTAAGTCCACGTGTTGTGAAAAACATCACCTCCATGAGAATTGATATAGTCAAGGAAATTTTCGGTAGTAGAAAAATAAAGAACAAATAATCCACAAAAAAAAAGCAGAGATAAAATGTCTTCCCAATTCTTATGATTTTTGTTCATGAGGACTTATATCCGTGCAGTTTTTCGTCTCGGATTCCTTTGAGGATTGCTTTTGCTTTAGAAGACCGAGTTCTTGGATCAAAAAAACATATTTTGACTTAAGATCATACAATTTGACTAAAAGTCTGTGAATAGTAATAAAAATAATTACTATCAAGATTCCAAACAGCAAAACAAAAGGAAATGCGACACCTATTTTATTTGATAGAAAATGCCAAAAACCAGGAACTAAAATAAAGGATATGGGAAGCACGGCCGCCGTTGATAAAATAACTAAGTCGTATACATCTAATGTCGACGTAGATGTTTTATAAAGGAGAAACCAAATATACAAAACAGCAAATAAAACAATAGTTATGAGTGTTTCGGGATCGTTTGAAAACATCGGTTACGGGTCCTTATTTGGGAGTTTTTGTTATAAATCTGCATACCAAAATGAGGGCCGACACACGAAACATATAAGAAAAGGATTTGAGTAAAGATATGGAACTTCTTCCGTACTTACGTGGACGCATCTTTACAGGAGTTTCTCCGATACCCATTTTCCGTTTTAAGGCCCACGCCAATGATATAGGCTCAGGGAAATCAAGAGGATATTGACGAGAGAAAAAACTCATAGCATTAAGATTCATTAAGCGCATACCGCTTGTCGGATCGGTAATGCGACAATCGACAAACAATCGATTTAATATTAAAGAGATAACTTTATTCCCAAAGTACCGTGCCCAAGTTGACCGTAAAGACGGATTCTCCAAGAAGCGTGTTCCAACCGTAATTGCATTATTCGTCTCTTCTTGATGTTTTAAAAGTTTTGCAATCTCATCCGGGATATGCTGGCCGTCACCGTCAATTTGTATACAAAAATCATAATTGTTTCGGTACGCATACCTTATGCCCGTCTGTACGGCACTTCCGATACCCAAATTATGCAATAGTTGAATAACGGGAGAGTGTTTTTTGGCCTTTTCGGCCGTATTGTCATCGGAACCGTCGTCGATAACGATCGTATCGTAACAATTGTCAAGCGCTTTAATTTCTTCCAAAAGGTTTTGGATGCTTTTCTCTTCGTTATAGCAGGGAATGATTAGTAGAATTCTCGGTTTTTTTTTAACCATTCGCAATTCTCCGTATGCAACGTCTGATAAACAAAATCCTCTTTGGCAAGTTTTCCATTTTGGTTTGCGGAATACTAAAAAATGCACGGTATCCTTGTAACCATAAAGAAAAACCTTTTTTTAATTTTTCAACAAAAAAGATTCTAATGAGCTTTCTTCGATTTTTTTCAAGCTGCTTATAGTTCGAATGTCCTTTGGGAGAAAAACTGATTATAAGATCTCTTTTTTTAAGATTAATGGCATTCCGATTGAAAAGTTTACTGCCCACAAAAGGAGAAATAATAAAAACAGCAACTTCGTCTAATCCGGCACGAACCATCTTTCTAAGATATTTACATGAAGCAAAAAAGTCGTCCTGTTTTTCATCCGGATGTCCGACAAGCATGCATGCCTGTGTGCGAATACCATGCTTACGGGTCTGCTTAATAAGTGCAAGTCCGTGATTGTAATTAAATTTTTTACCTATTTTTTTCATTAAATTTGCGCTACCGGACTCTGGGCTGATTGAAATATAACGGAGGCCGGCAGAAGAAAATAATTTCACCTTATCAAGGTGAATAGTTTCAGCTTTAGTACCACTCACAAAATAAAAACGAATATTAGCTTTTTTCTTGATTAATAATTTGCAGATTTTTTCCCAACGCTTATGTTGTATGGTAGGGTTTAAGTCTTCAATTTGAAAATCATGTACGTCATAAGTATCACGGAGATACAGAATTTCATTAACAATATCTTCCGGCGCATTTCCCCTCCATTGGCGATTATTGGTTTCCGGTACAACACAAAAGTCACATGGATAAGGACATCCACGAGAAGTCAACATCGGAAAAAATGTCGGCGTTTTAGGCCCATGCGAATACGGAAGTCGCCAATATTCCTTGAAATTAATGAGGTCCCATGCCGGTATAGGATAACGAAAGTCTGATTGTATCTGCCGTTGTATACTTATCTTTTTCGGTGATGTAATTACATTTGGTGCAGAAGAATGCACTCCCATTAATACTTTCTTAATATCATCCCAATTAAAATAGGCCTCTCCACAAATAAGCGAATTGGCACCTGCCTTAAAGAATTCTTTTGCAACGTGAGGTAAAGAATAGGCCGTTACGGCCTGTGAGTTTTCTAAAATAGCAACAGTCTTATTAGGGTAGATCTGTTTTAAATCCTTTGTAATGGACAGTATCTCCCGATGAGACATATACGAGATAGCATAAAGCAAAAAAGCATCTGCCTCACGGACTTTGCATATTTGTAAATAATTTTTTAAGGGGGCCCCTTGAAGATAATAATCGCCCATATCCTCCAGTTGTTCAATGTTATCACCAAACAAATCGAGAAAAGTAATGCTATCACCCTGCTTGCGTACAAAGGCCGCCAATGTTGCAAGTTCAATAGGCCAATAGGGTACACCGGAACCTAAGAAATCACCTTTCTGAACGGCCATTCGTGGAGAAATAAATACAAGATTCATACGCTGTTTTTACCTAGGCCTAATCCAATACGGGATATTTGCTTGTGCGTTCTCTTTCCTTTTGCCAACTGTTTGCTTGACGTCCCTGTTGCAACCATCGAACAACACCATAACCAATGTCCATAGCATCAAGTGTGCCAATGTAATTGAAGGCCCCTTGCCGACCCACAGTTAGAAAATTCTTGAATTGGTCAGTATATTGTAAAATATCCTTCAACCCTTTTTCGTATCCTGTATTAAAAACAGGATAGCTCTTAGGCAAGCGCATCACTTTACTATTCTGCACATGAAAATCCGTATATCCCATATCTATCAACCCCTTTCGAGTTGCTGTTATCAAATACTCATCACTTTTTGAGAAAAAATTTCGCATTTTTGAACTCATAATTTCACAACAAACAACACTACCGTTTGGTGTCATGCTAGGGTCAAAAGATTCTTGCTCACTTAAGCGATGGAATATGATCTCCGGATCGGGAACAAACACCCAAGATTCTTCTATTAAGCTAGAACAATCAACATGGAAAAATACTAAAATCAAGTCATTTAACCGAATAATTTCTTGTGCAATAGCTTTAATTCGTTTTGGAACGGCATCGCCCAACAATCGCAAAGTTAATCCTAAAGGGAGAGTTGAAACAACCATATCATCTCTACTTAAATTAATCCGGCGATTATTTTCAAGATTGATAGTTGTAACATATATGTTCTCAACATTCAAACCGGTTATTGTTTCCCCTGTCCGGATTTCGCCTCTTCCTTTACTTTTCCTAGCAATAGCATCCCAAATTTTCCCTAATCCCCCTTTTGGATAATGGAAATTTAGTGCCTCAAACTCACTGTTTTTTTTAATTTTTAACATACGTCCCAGAATTTCAAAAATTGAAGGCGTTTGTATACGTCCTTGTGACAGTTTTATATCCAATAGTCGTGGGTCACCCCACAATTTAAATGCGATAGGTTTAAACAATTCTTCATAAAGAGGGAGGCCCAAACGAGCGACCAAATCATCCTCAAAAGTTTTTTTGGGAAGAGCAGAAAACAGATTGCGTACGGCAGCAAAAATATAACCTAATAGCATGCGGGTAAAAATCGGTAGACCAAAAACTTTAGATAACAAAAAGGGTGAAGGAGGATAAGGTAAATACCGACCTTTCATATAAATTGAACTAATCTTATCTCGGGTAAGCCATAGGTCTGCAGGTAAGAGCTTTTCAACACGGCCGATTAATGCCTGGTCAAGAGAAAAAATTTTGTGTGGGCCTAGGTCATGTGCTCCTATAGAATTCCAAGATAATGTTTTCGCCAAACCACCCAATACTTGTTCTCGCTCAATAAGAACAAAATTATCACATTGCGCATCTATGAGACCGTCGACAAGGGCCAATCCGGTCGGGCCTGCTCCAAGAATATAAGTTGTCATTTAGGTAGAACCGCTTTTGCTAGAATCGTGGTCTGGCTTGCATAATATGGGATTGGAATACGACGAATAAAACTCGGTGTCAGTTTAACTATAGTTTTGGCCATAGGCATGCCGAGATGTCCGGCCATATCTTCAAGATAACCAAACTCAAGTATTTGCCAATATCTCTTTTGACTAAAGGCCTTAAAACCTGTTCGATCACAAATATCTTTAATAGTTTTACCGGTAAAATGGTGTAAGTGAACGGACAGAATCCACCAAAAACGCCTTCCTGCCAATTTGGCCTGTAAGGTACCTATATCGGGATAATTAATCAGCAAAATACCTTCCGATTTCAAAAGCTTATAAATTTTGAAAAGTGCTGCTTTGGGATTCACAAGATGTTCAATCACATCCCACATACAGATAAGATCAAAACTACCTAATTCAAACTTATGACTGTCAATGGTTCCTTGTTCAATTTGCAATCCGCGTGCTTTACCAAGCTCTACCAAATGCTCCGAAGGTTCCATTCCGTAGGCATTATAACCAAATTGAGTTGCGGCATCAAGAAATGCACCACCGGCAGTGCCGATATCGAGAATTCGTGCACCTGCACTCGGGAGGAATTTTGCGTGCTTTAATAATGTTTTATAAAAGCTTTTAACCCGCATGGGATACTGACTATCATGCCCACTCACATTTGATTTTTTATAGCCATTAATAATGACTTCCTCACCATAGCGTGGGTTTTCATAGATCATTTGACATGAAGAACATCTAACAAGTGTCTGTGTTCCACGAACACCCGAGGCAGCACCGTAAAGCTTTACGGGGTTATTCTCATCAATCCATGGCAATAGAAATATTTTGTAATCTTGCGAATCGCAAACAGGACAGGAAACATTGAGTTTTATGTGCTTTTTTGATTTCATCTCTTTCCTATATGGTAAACTAGGTTACCATATCCTGAATTCACATCACAAGTACATCGTTCATTGCGTCAAGACGGGTTGGGCGCCCAGCTCTTCCCACTTTAATAATTTTTTCTTCAATTTTTGCATTAAATTTCGGCCGCGTTTTTCTTTTGAAGAAGTTTTGGTAAAAATCTCGAACATATCTTTGATGACCTTAGAATCTATTGGCCTATACGATATTTTTTAGGAAATTACGGAATCCCCTTCGGAGATCGGGACTACTCACACTAAGAAAATCGTTAGACGATCGCCCGACATTGTATTTTAATAAACCGTTTTAATAGGCAATGTAATAATTTACAAAAATTTGTAAAAAAACATTTTGCAATTCACGTTTTCACGTTTTACCCTAAAGAAGTGTTTAATTTTTAAACAAGATTATTTAACAAAATAAGAAAATGTTAATGAAAAATTTAGTACCTGAAAAAACACTGTTCACACCTCTAAAAAATATTAAAATGTTGGCCGTACCCCCTTCCTCCACGAGTGTTTTGGTCGAGTTTATGAAATACCGATTCTTTACCGCATTTCTTTGTCTAACATTGTCGAGTTGCGGTGAGAGCAGCGGCGGTGGAGGCGGCAACTCGACCTCTTCGAGTAAAAAAGCTAAAGCGTGTACGACTCCTATTTCCAACGGGAAGGGAGAGCTTCCTTGGAATACCAAAACTAAAAAATATAGCACAACATGCAAAGTCGTCTCTTGTAATGCGGGATATGTAAAGGATACGGAAGAGAAGAGTTGTGATATTCCCGAGGCGGGAAAGTATGCGGATAGTTCAGGCAACGAGAAAAGTTGCGATGCTATAACCCGTGACACGGGAGGGTTTAATACCTTTTTGGCAAACACGATAGCGGTAAATTCTGCTGCCGGTTGCGATTTTTCCTGTAATGCCGGTTTTGTGAAAAGCGGAAGGGCGTGTAACATTCCCTCTAGACGATGCCGGCGGAAACTGCACAACAACTCGCGTAGAGATCAATATCCCCCTCACTGGAGGAAGCGGCGCTGCCGGAGCAGATGGACTATGGGTTATCTCGCAGAACTATACCGGATCGGGAGATAAAACCATCAACCTCGATAGCGTACACATTGACCTTGGAAATACCGGTCTTTCAAAAGAGGACATTGCCGATAAGGTCATTACGGAAGTTAACGGCGCAAGTTGGGCGGGCAAGCAGAACGTGGATTTACCTTATGGGGCAACAAAAGTCCAAAATTCGGACAACTCCGACTGCCCCGCCACCGACTTTTGTGTCGCCTTCTGGCGTGTGTTCAAAGGGACGGAAGGAAATTACGGCATCCCCTTCGGAGATCGGGACTACGCACACTAAAAAAACTTAGCTTTTTAACCCCGGGGTTATCAATTCCGTTAAGAGGGGAGTTCTCCGGTTGCTCTTTTTAAAACAAACGGAGGAAAAAAGATTATGAAGAACAAAACCGACAACACGGCCGTCGTCGTAAAAGAGAAGGACGGGCAAAAAGTTATTCATAATCCATTTCTAGACAATATCCTTGATGACGACGAATATTTATAACGGCCTCTTCAAAAAGAAGATATTGCCCCTTGATTCCCAAGAGTTCTCCTTCAAAGTTCTGTTTTTTATCAAAAGAAAGAGAATTGATCGATTTTGGAATCCGTTTTATGGGATAGGCAATTTCCACAACCTTATCATCAAGGTCTTGGGCATCCATATCGTCAAAGAGGTCACAATAGTTGTCAAAGATTTGCTCTCGACAAGAGGGAAGATCAATATGCTCTCCCTCTATCTGATCTGCAAGCATTTTTTTCCAAGAGGTTTTATCCCTGTATTCCTTGGAAAGTTCGTTCTCAATAAGTCCTGATGTATATCTATCTTTCACTTGTACAAGGGCCAAGGCCTTCGTGGCCCCTTGATCTATCCAGCGATAGGGAATGTTTGAGGCCCTTGTAATACCGATTTTTAAATTATTTGTTACACTGAGATAGACAATGTGATCAACAAAACAATGTTTTTCTCCCCATTGAGGTTCCCTACACGTTCCTCTCTCATAATGACATAGTTCGGGTTTGACCACACAAAGATCACATTGGGCCAAAGTCATAAAACTTTTATAAGAGTAACCGTTATTGTAGGATTTGCGAATTCTCTCGCCTGTAACAATATCGTTGATCACCCCCGTAAAGCGAAGCGCAATCCTTTTACCCACAAGCGAATTCATCGCTACTTTATCTTTCCCAAAAGGCAAGTAGTAATGGGCCGAGGAATCCTCTAAACGGGTTTCCATTTTGAGAATAGGGCCTTTAATTGTTTTCATCACTCAAAAAGGCCTTGGCCTCTCTTAAAATCGCAAAAGGTATTTCATGCCCTCCTTCATGGGCCGCAAATAGATGCTCAGGATTGAGGGACGTGAGAAACTCGCAAAGGGCCTCTCCCTGAGAATAGGGGAGAAGGTAGTCTCTTTTCCCGTGGGATTGAAAACTCTTGACCTTTCCCTCATATCCTTTCCAAGCGTTCTTTGAAACAAAAAGTCCACTGAAAATGAGCAATTTATCCACAATATTCTGATGTTTTAATCCCACACCCATGGCCACCATGGCCCCTTGGGAAAATCCCCCAAGGACAACAGAATCATAGCTTTTTTTCACACTTTTAACAAAGGCCGCCATTTTATCCTCTGCTTTTTGAAATTCTGTTTGAAAATGAGTCCCTAAAAGAAGCTCGAAATTTTCCATCTTAAATGCCGCCTCTAAAATATCCATCTGCAGGGGAAACCATCCCCGAGACCGTCCCCTGCTAAGGCCTATTGAGTTGAGTTCCACAGGCCCTTCGGGAAAATACCAATCATAGTCCCTGCCTAAAACGTCTCCAAGAGGTGCCAAGTCTTCCATGTTGGCCCCGTAACCGTGGTTTAAGATAACGGCCGTACGGGAGTTATTGCGGACGATAAGAACATCCAAATCCTCTCTTCTCTCAAATTCCAATCTTAGGCCCTCTTGTAAATCCGCTTTTCCTTTCTCATGGGAAAACAATGTCTACATAGATGACAACTCATGCCATCACATTGATGAGCACGGCAATACTCTCGTCCGTAAAATACAATTTGCAAATGAAGCTTATTCCAGTAGGTCTTCGGAAAACATCTCTTGAGGTCTTTTTCTGTTTGGGCCACATTTCGTCCACTCGTCAGTTGCCACTGTTGGGCCAAGCGGTGGACATGGGTATCTACAGGAAAGGCCGGTACACCAAAGGCCTGGGAAAGAACAACGCCGGCCGTTTTGTGCCCTACTCCGGGAAGAGATTCGAGAGCATCCATATCGTTAGGAACAATACCTCCAAAGCTATCTAGCAATATCCGAGAGAGGTCATGAATGTTTTTGGCCTTTCTCGGAGCAAGTCCACAGGGGCGAATGATATCCTCGATTTCTCTAACGGAAAGTTTAACCATGTCCTCCGGAGTTTGTGCCTTTTGAAAAAGAAGAGGTGTTGTTTTGTTCACTCTGACATCCGTACACTGGGCCGACAAGAGAACAGAAATGAGGAGAGTATAAGAATCCTGATGATTTAAAGGAATGGGAACCTCCGAGAAGAGAACTTCTAACTCATTGAGAATATAAAGGCAACGGTCTTTTTTATTCACAGTGCCTATCTTATATGATAGACTTTAACCTTTTGGCAACTTGGAGTTCTCCAAAAGTAAACGTTCCATAAACCCACCCCTATATTTTCCTAATTTGATCCGGGTTGCCCTCCAGGCCAAAAAACCTTTCACATAACAAGACGTGTTGTTTTTGAGTCTCTTTAAATTTTGAAAGAGCTAGAGTCTATGTGCTGATTTTATAACTTCCCCTGTAGTAAGGGCGATTAAAACGACACAACACCCGTTAAAGACAAAGGAGGATAAAAACTATAAAGAACAAAACCGGCGAAGTACTTCACTTGTAGAAGCTGTTAAGACAGGTCGGCGATATCGTCGTCGTCACAAAGGAGAAGAGTAAGACCTACCTCTCGGGACGGGTAATTCCCGTTGAAACAACTGATGAGGATAGTAAACCATTTTGCTCATGCCCTGATGAGGATAGTAAACCATTTTGCTCATGCCCTTATCAAGGCACGCTACAACCGGGAGATTTTCCATCTAAAATCTATTGTAGAAAACGTTTCCCGTCTCGACACCAAGGGTTTTCAAGGGGGTTGCCCAAACCCTTGGGAAATAACAAATAACAGTTTTAATCGGTAAGGTAATGATTTATAAAAAATCCTTTGCCATTTCTGTTTTCAAATTTTATCCTTAGCTTATATATAAGGAAGGATTTTTTTAAAAAAACATAGGAGGTATTTATGAAACGCCAATTTTTTACCGTATTTCTCTCGCTCCTGCTGTCGGGCTGTGGTGGAGACGGCAGTGGGACATCTTTAACGGGGGAAAGTTCTAGCAAGAAACCTCAATCTTGCGATATCACCAACGGTAGCGGTCACAAAGTTTGGGATAAAACCGCAAAGAAATATAGCACGACTTGCACGGTTGGCACTTGTAACGCAGGTTTCGACAACGACGAAGACTCAACACAATGCCAAACGACGGTGGCGAACTACTATTCGCCTGCAAACGACAAAACCCGAACAGCTTGTCCGACTACACCCCATTCCTCTGCTACGACAACAACGGGACTTTCCTCTACGGAAGGCTGTTACAACTGCAACGGCGGTTATTTAAAAAACACGGGAGAGAATACTTGTGACGTTCCCTCCAAAGGAAAGTATGTCGATGGTTCCGAGAGCGAACAAAGTTGCGATAATGTCAATAGTACTCCGACGGGAGGGTTTGAAAATTTTTTGAACAACACGGGAGCGGTGGCGACGGCAACAGATTGTAACTTTTCCTGTAATGATGGTTATGTAAAAAGCGTATCGACTTATTCTTGCACTAAAGCTCTAACTTGTACTCTTGCGACCGGACACGGAACGGGACAAAAACCTTGGAATTCTCAAACAAGCACATATGAGGCCTGCGAAGTCGTCGATTGCGATGCGGGATACGATAATACCCAAGTACCTATAACACAATGTCAGACGACTGCGGCCAGGTTCTACTCTCCGGACGACAACAAAAACCGAATAGCTTGCCCGACTCCCTCTCGCTCTTCTCCCACAAATAGGGCAGGGTCTTCATCTCCCCACAATTGCTGGATTTGTAATGTGGGTTTTCTAAAAAATACGGGAGGAGCGGGTTCTTGTGATATTCCCCGCCCCGGAATTTATGTCAATGCTTCAGGAGCAGAACAATCTTGCTCTGCCGTCAGAATTGCCTTGGGTTTTAAGAACTTTAAGGCCAATAACGGGGCCGTGTTTTCTGCTACAGGCTGTAATTTTTCCTGTAAGACCGGTTATGTTAAAAATAGGTCGTCTTATACTTGTAGTATTCCCGAGGCAAGAAAGTATGCAGACGCTACAGGGGCAGAGCAAGATTGTGACTCCATTGGAGGAGTTTCGGTAGGGTCTCAGTTTATCAAGGGTACAAATCCCGTAAGTTCGCCCACAACTTGTCCCTTTACATGCCTGCCGGGTTATGTAAAGGATTCCGGAAATAGAGAATGTAATTACCCCACAAAAGGACAATATGTGACTTCTCAGGGAACTCAGGTAAGCTGCCGCGACTTAACAAGTATTATCGGCCTTGATTCTTGGAAATTGGGGCCTGCCGACGATGCCGACGCTTGTCCCTTTACTTGTCAAAGCGCTTATGATGCGTTGGGAAGGACCTGTGTGGTAAAAGGAACGCGCCCTCAAACTTTGGCCCTTGGAGAAGACACCAGCTATATCCTTTTAAGTAGCGGTGAGGTGCAAAAATGGGGAGAGTCCGAACTTGGAACTAAGGTAGACTTGGGAACCGGAAACAACGGCAATGCAAATTTGGCCCAGGCAATTGTATCCGGAGATCAACACAGATGTGTTCTTTTAAAAAACGGAAATTTAGATCACGGACCAATGAAGTGCTGGGGGGCGAATAGTGCAGGACAACTTGGAGTAGGTGATACTATTTCCAAAGAGTCCCCAACAGATGTTGACTTAGGCAATGACATAAGTAGCAATCCTTACACGGCGAAGGCCGTGGCACCGGGAGTGGAGCATACCTGTGCCATTTTAAACGACGATACCGTAAAATGCTGGGGACTCAACGAGTCCGGACAGATAGGTGGCGGAGACCCCAATCCTGCCGTAGACAAGACGGGAACCGTGATTAATATCAACACAATAAGCGGAACGGTCGGTGATCCCCTACCCGGCCAAACCTCTAGTCAAATTGCAGCAGGGGCCTATAATACCTGTGCTATTAAAAGTAACGGATCCGTGAAGTGCTGGGGGGATAATCTACATAATAAGATAGGCGGAGGTACTCCCGATTTAGGGATCGGAAAAACAGCAACTCATATTGTAGCAGGTAAGCATCATTACTGTGTCATCTTAAATGACGGTTTTGTCAAGTGCTGGGGAAGCAACCCAACTCTCATAGGAAGGGAAGGTCAACCCTATTTAGAAAATAAAAAAGCTATTCAACTCGCGGCGAGTTTGGGAAATACATGCGCCTTGTTGGGCGACAAGACAGTGAAGTGTTGGGGGTTAAATAGGCACGGTGAACTAGGTGGCGGTAATCCAAGTTATGATCAAAACGCACCGGTAACGGGAATGCTTACCCAACCCGGGCCGTATATTTCAAGAGGAACACAAGGCGATCCCTTAGATGCCCGAAAGGCCGCCTATATTGCAACAGCAAATTATCACACCTGTGCTATTTTAGAAGCAGACAGGTCCGTGAAATGCTGGGGACGAAATCATTCCGAACAACTAGTGGGTGCCGTTCAAATGAAACTCGGGTCCAACGGTACGGGAAACAGTGAGGGTGAGACCCAAGCTCTTACGGCAAATTCAACACCGAGTAATACTGCTTTGGAAGCAGATACAGGCGGGGTACTCTGTAAAGTGACACTTTCCGGTGGATCACCGTCTCTTAGTTCTCCTTGGATCGTTATGGGTACTCAATTGACCTATAATAACTCAAACAATACATCTATTTCAGACGCCATAGATAACTTAATCGGAGAAATAAACGGAGACTTTTTATGGGCCGCCGGAGCTTCAATAACTTTCTCACGAGCAGGCAATGACAAAATAAAAGCTACCGTCGATATGCCTATCTTTGCCGGTATGACTCTTAATATCCACCATGACAATAATGCCGGTGACTGCTCTGCTCCCGTTACAACGTCTCTCGTTCTCGGGGGATCAAGCGACGCTACTTCCGGCAAGGGTTCTTGGATTATCCCGAAAAACTTTACCGGAAGCGGCGATAACGTCATCACTCTTGATAATGTCAATATAAACTTGGGAAATTCACAACTGAACAAAGAGGCGATTGCCGATAAAGTTGTGACGGCCGTTAACGACTCCGGTTGGACAGGCACACAGTATCAATTCTTACCCTATACGGCAACAAAGATTGCCGGAACGGACGATAATTCCGATGATTGTCCCGATAGTGACTTTTGTGTTGAACTGACCCGTATTGTTAAAGGTCAACTTGGAAATTATGCTATTCCTTTCCCCGACTCCGACTACCTTCCCTTTGCCGACATCTACTGCGATCCGGGTTATGTAAAAAATAAACAGAATAATCCGTGGGTATGTGATACGCCTTTGAAAGGAAAGTATGTGGATTACACGGGAGCAGTGCAAAGTTGTAAAGATGTTGGAGGCGACTCTCTTGGGATTAAAAGATTTGAGGACAATACGGGAGGGGTGGATTCCAATACAGGCTGTAACTTTTCCTGCAACCTAGGTTTTGTAAAAAACACATTAGATTTTACTTGTACTATTCCTCCTACAGGAAAGTATGCAGATAACGGTGTAGAGACAGATTGCGACGATATCGTCGGAGGTGTTGCCAAAGCTTCCCTGTTCATCCAGAGTGGAATTGCCGTCAGTGCGCCCGATGCTTGCCCCTTTAAATGTCTTCCGGGCCATGTAAAGGATTCCTCAAATAGAACGTGTAATTATCCGCAACCGGGGCGCTATTTGGATAACGGGGGGAATGAAGTTCTTTGTACCGATATTAGCAGTATTCCGAACTTTAAAGCTTGGGAACCAGGCCCTGCTATCGATGCAAACAGTTGCCCCTTTTCCTGCCATGTCGGTTATAAAGCAAATAGAAATATTAGTAGTTGTGAAAAAATGCTAAAACCCGTAGCGTTGGCCCTTGGAATTACTGAGACTTTTGTCCTTTTAGAAAACCACGAAGTACGCCAACTTAATCATGGGAAGGCATTGCCTGTGGATCTCGGAACTACAAACGGCAATAAGAATTTGGGCCAGGCCATTGAGGCAGGACAAAACCACAGATGCGTTATTTTAAAGAACGGAAATTTAAATCACGGCCCTCTAATGTGCTGGGGGGGAAACACCAAAGAGGAACTGGGAGTCGGCGACAAGCTCAATAGAGCTGCCCCGACAAATGTTACGGTTCTACGCACCGCAACGGCAAAGGCCGTATCGGCAGGAGTCGATCAGACTTGTGCCATCTTAAGTGACGATACCGTGCAGTGCTGGGGGGATAATGCGTACAGTGAAATTGGAGGAGGATCCCGCAATCGGCAGCAAATTACGTCAGGTTCAAAAGGTGATCCCTTGCCCGGAAACACTGCTATAGGTCTTTCAACAGGTTGGGATTTTAGCTGTGCCATCTTAACGGGTGGAGTTGTGAGGTGCTGGGGATATAACGCTAGTAATGAGGCAGGTGGCGGTACTCCGAGTTTAGGTGCCGGCAGAACAGCTACCCACATTACATCAGGGTATAATTATAGTTGCGCTCTCCTAGATAACGGCAACGTCACCTGCTGGGGTCACTATAGTATGCCGACCCCCAATTTCAACGGCAAAACGGCCTCTTACATTGACATGGGGAGTCGGGGCACGCACATCTGTGTTATTTTAAATGACAATACCGTGAAGTCCGTGAAGTGCTTTGGGAGTAATCATGACGGTGAAACGGGTGGAGGAATTCCAAGTGTGAGTCATATAATAATGGGGACAGTAGGTGATCCGTTAAGCGGAGAAACCGTAAACCCTAAGGGAATTGGAGTGGGAGATGATCACACCTGTGCCATTCTCACATCGGATAACTCCGTGCAATGCTGGGGGCGAAATCATAAGGGACAAGCACACGACGGTATTAAACAGTTTTTCTATGATGAAGAGGATCAAGCGGGAGAGAGTGGCATTAGGATGCAACTCGGGTCCGACGGTACCGGACAAAGCACGGGAGAAAGCGTAGCGCTTACAACGGGTTCAACGCCGAGTGCGACTGTTTTAGAGACTGATGCAGGCGGCAGATTCTGTAAGCTGACACTTTCAGGCGGAATTCCTAACAAAACTTGGAATGTTGAAGAATTCACCACTCTGCGCCAACCACACTATAATTTATCAGGCAATACGTCTATTTCAAATGCCATAGATAATTTAGTTGCCGTACAACAAAACTTCATGTTGGCCGGAGCGAATATTATTTTATCTAAAACCGGAACAAATAATGACAAAATAAAAGCTACCGTCGATATGCCTATCTTTGCCGGTATGACTCTCAATATCCTCCATGACGATAATGCCGGTGACTGCTCTACCCCGGCGAGGACACCTATTTTGCTTGGCGGAGTAAATAATAGTGTCAAGGCCCAGGGTATCTGGATTATCACGGATGGATTTACGGGAAGCGGAGATAGCGTTATCAATCTCGATGGCGTGGAGATTAACCTGGGAACCTCTGCACTCACTAATGAACAGATTGCCGATAAAGTCGTGACGGCCGTTAACAATCCCGGTTGGACGGGAAGACAATATCAACTCTTACATTACACTGTGACAAAAGTTGACGGTTCAAGCAATAATACGGATGATTGCCCCAACAGTTCCTTTTGTGTTGATTTCAACCGTATTTTTGGAAGCGATCTTGGCAATTCCCCTATTCCGTTTAAGGACTCCTCATATGAAAAATAAAGTGAAGAAAATTTTTTCGCACTGACATTCCGCACGAACCGCACAGTTCCATATGAATTTGATCTGTTTTGATATTAGGATAAGAAGAAATGGCCTTGTATGGAAGGGATGAATTCGAAGATCAAGGGAGTCAGTGTTTTGATAAGCGTAGAGGATACAGACCCTTTAATCCGTTCTTCTCGTCTCCCTCGTTGTTTAGACTTGTTTGACAATACTAACTTCCTATTTCTCAAGACTGTCGACCATCATGCAGCGAACCTTTACGGGGCCCCATCACTTCAACCTTTACGGCCTACGGCCTGCTTTTCTCGCTGTCTACACTTAACCTGTTTCGTTCGTTTATCGAATATTCAATTTACTCCTACACAGGCCCAAGACTCGCTCCGAGATGTGTCGGGCCTGACACTTTCTCGTGAGGACTTTCACTTCTATAAGGTATGCACTTCGTGGCATACCGAGCAACAGGTTCCAGCGCATCCATCACGAACAAAAAAACTTTTAAACCGAAGTCCTTCGGATAAAAAAATGTCTCTTGAACAAGAGATCACGGAAAGATTATTTGTTAAAAAATAGTGTCTCTAACCTGTATTAAACAGAGAAAAAGGGAACCCTACTTTCGATTTTAAGAATTATGGGCCATCCCCCCCCCACACACACACAACCATCTTTTTTGAACGGCCTTTTCCGACAAGATTGCTATTGCATTATGTTAAGGCCTATGTCATAATCAAAAGATGGCGACGGCAAAAAAAGCAACGATTACACATCAAGAAGTCTTAGAGCTGTTCAAAGAAACTGGCAAACAATTAAAGGAACTTAAAGAACTCTTTACGGGCCGATGGGGAAAGTTAGTTGAATCTCTTGTTGAAGGCGACCTTGTCTCTCTTTTAAAAGAAAGAAAAATTGATGTTATCGGTGTTGCTAAAGAACACAAGAGAACAGTAAACGGAAAAGATTATGAGATTGACATCATTGCAATAAACGGGAAAGAAATTGTGGTCGCCGAAGTTAAAACGACTCTTGGAAAAAAAGATGTAGATAAATTCATAAAAAAACTAAAAGTCTTTAAAGATTATTTCAAAGAATACAAAAACAGAAAAATTTATGGATGTGTTGCCTATCTTAGGGAAAATCAGGGTTCGGCAGGATATTCGCAAAAGCAAGGACTTTTAGTTATTCGAGCAACCGGAAGTAGCGCATCCATTATCAACAAAGAGAAATTCAAACCTAAAGAATTTTAGTGAATCTTGAAAAGGTGTATTAAATATGGCGACGGCAAGAAAGGCAGTAACATCCAAAGAGTTTTGGGAAGGCCTAAATGAACTTAGGAAGTCTCAACAAGAAACAGGAAAACAGATTAAAGAAACAGATAAGAGTTTAAAAGTACTCAAAGAACTATTTACAGGCCAATGGGGAAAACTTATGGAGTCACTTGTTGAAGGTGATCTTGTTAAGTTGCTCCAAGATAGAAAGATCGACGTTATCGGAGTTGCGGAGAGACACAAGAGAACAGTTGACGGAAAAGATTATGAGATCGACCTTATTGCAATTAACGGAAACGAAATAGTTGTTGTTGAAGTCAAAACGACTTTAGGAAAAAGAAATGTTGATCATTTTTTAAAGAAACTAAAAGTTTTCAAAGATATTTTCACAGAATACAAAAACAGAAAAGTTTACGGATGCGTTGCCTATCTTCGGGAAAACGAAGGTTCGGCAGGATACTCACAAAAAAAAGGACTTTTAGTTATTCGAGCAACCGGAAGTAGCGCATCCATTGTCAACAAAGAGAAATTTAAACCTAAAGAATTTTAGTGAATCTTGAAAAGGTGTATTAAATATGGCGACGGCAAAAAGAATAGCAAGTCTTACTCCTCAACAGGTTATGGAAGGTATCCATGAACTTAGAAAATCAGTAAAGGATTTAAAAGATTTAGTAACAGGCCAATGGGGAAAACTTATGGAGTCACTTGTTGAAGGTGATCTTGTTAAGTTGCTCCAAGATAGAAAGATCGACGTTATCGGAGTTGCGGAGAGACACAAGAGAACAGTTGACGGAAAAGATTATGAGATCGACCTTATTGCAATTAACGGAAACGAAATAGTTGTTGTTGAAGTCAAAACGACTTTAGGAAAAAGAAATGTTGATCATTTTTTAAAGAAACTAAAAGTTTTCAAAGATATTTTCACAGAATACAAAAACAGAAAAGTTTACGGATGCGTTGCCTATCTTCGGGAAAACGAAGGTTCGGCAGGATACTCACAAAAAAAAGGACTTTTAGTTATTCGAGCAACCGGAAGTAGCGCATCCATTGTCAACAAAGAGAAATTTAAACCTAAAGAATTTTAGTGAATTTTGAACAAGAGATCACGGAAAGATTATTTCCTGAATTCACATTCACATATATGAAGCTCTCCCGATAGCAAGAATAAAATGCAAGTTTTGACAAAAAAGAATAGGTGCATACATATATCCGGCCTTTTTGTGGATGTTCTTTGCATCCCGGCCCTGATGGAATTGGCCCTCTCCGTCCTTATCAAGTGCTCGGCATTGAATATTGTGCCCTTGCGATGTTCAGGTTTTCAAAGAGGCGATAACCTGTAAGGACTTGTTAAAGAAGAATCAGCATAGCGTCTCCATAAGAGGTAAAACGATATTTGTTGCAAACGGCCTCCTTGTAGAGTGCCAGGGCCTTTTCCCTTCCTATAAGGGCGCTCACAAGCATGAGAAGGGTTGAATAAGGGAGGTGAAAATTTGTGACAAGGCCGTGGATAGATTGAACTTCGACTCCGGGATAAAGAAAAATATCTGTTTGTTCGATACGATTTGGGACAATACCTCCCACGCGTTGACTTTTTTCAAGCACTCTCAAAGACGTTGTTCCCACGGCAAAGATTTTTTGCGCCCTTTGAATTTTGTCTGCATTCTCTTTGTCAATAAAATAAGTTTCTTTATGCATATTATGGGATGTGATAGATTCAGATTTTACGGTTTCAAATGTTCCGGCCCCCACATGAAGGGTGACGTAGGCCCTTTGTATGTGTCTTTCCTCAAGTGTTCTAAAAACTTTATTATTAAAGTGAAGTCCGGCCGTCGGGGCCGCTACGGAACCCAAATGTTTTGCAAAGAGTGTTTGATAGTCGGCCCTATCTCTTTCATCGGCCCTGCCTTTCCTTATGTAGGGAGGAAGAGGGATTCTTCCACAAACCTCTAAAATTCTTTCTAGAGATTCGTTAAATTGAAGAAAAAATACATTCCCCTCTCTCCTTTTGACTAAGGCCTTAAAACCCGAGGATAGATCAATTTCCAGTCCCACGGGTTTTTTTCCATTGCTCTTTAGCATCGCCTTGTAACACCCTTGTGTTTGTTTTATCTCTAAAAGAAGAACTTCCACATTGCCCCCCGTAGATTTTTTCCCTCTGAGACGAGAGGGAAAAACTTTTGAGTCGTTGAGAACAAGTGTTGAATACTTTGGAAGAAAATAGGCCAAGGATAGAAAATTAGAATGAATAACTTTATCTACGCTTCTATTGTAGACAAAAAGCCGAGATTTGTGACGCTCTTCGGCAGGTCTCTTAGCAATCAATTCATCAGGAAGGTCATAATAGTAACGGGAAAGCTTTAAATCTTTATTCATTTCTGCCAAAATCTTAACTAGAGAGTAAAAAAAGGCATAAAATCATGAAGAGAATATTTTTGCAAGGGGCCTATTTGTGGTCCCTTTTCAGTTTTGCTCTAGAACTTGAAGAACTCAAAAAATTTCAAGAGCAAGAGTGGAATGGAGAAACCTCGAAGGCCTGGGCCGTCTTTCATAAAAGTCCCCAAGAAAAACAAGGCCTCAAAGATACCGCACAGAGACAATATGCAGCTCCTAGAAAAGAACAGTCACTCCCGCCCACCTATAAAAGATGGAGGACAAGAAAGCGATAATGAAAAGGGCCAAGTCTACTCATATCTCTCAAACCCCTATTGACTTGCTAATAATTTCGATGACTCTGAGTCGGGAAGTTCCTCTACCCGTATTAACCCTTTTTCTATTACTTTTGACTTATCGGATGCTTTCTTCATGTCTTCAGAGGCCTTATCTAATTTGTTTTGGACACGATCCAATAAACTTGAAAAATCTGAAAATTGTTTTTTTATTGTTCCCAATAATTTCCAAACGTCGGATGATCGTTTCTGAATTGCTAGCGTTCTAAATCCTACGGAGAGACTATTGAGGAGGGCCGCAAAATTCGTAGGCCCGGTTATTATGACGCGATATTCTCTTTGAAGTAGTTCTGCAAGCCCTGCCCTTTTTAAAATTTCTGCGAAAAGACTTTCCGTGGGAAAAAACATAATGGCAAAATCGGTTGTTTCCGGTGGGGAAATATATTTATCCCGTATTTTACGGGCCTCTTGCTTAACAGTGGATGTTAACTTTGTTGTTGCAGCGGCCACCAATACAGAGTCGGATTTTTCTTGGGCATCAACTAATTTTTGGTAATCCTCCTGAGGGAATTTAGAATCTATCGGAAGATAAACGGCCTCTTTCTTGTCAAGGCCCTGTCCCGGAAGTTTTACTGCATATTCTACGGTCACGGAAGTTGAATTACTCTTCTTTAGAGAGAAATTTTTTCTGTATTGATCCGGGGTTAAAACCTCTTCAAGGATGTTACCAAGCTGAAATTCTCCCCAAGTGCCCCGTGTTTTAACATTTGTAAGAACTTTTTTAAGGTCTCCAACCCCGGTGGCCAATTCTTTCATTTCCCCTAGGCCTTGGTGGACTTCTTTAAGCTGTTCATCAACTTGTTTAAATGAAGACGACAATCTCTTTTCCAGCGTTGTTTGCAGTTTTTCTTCAACGGTAGATCGCATTTTATCAAGTTGCTTTTCGTTCTTATCTTGTATGCTTGTTAACTGGAATTCTACCTTGTCTCTTAGTGTTTCTTGTGATTTTAGATTTTCTTTTGACATCGTTTCTATCTTTTGCTCAAACGACTTTAGTTGCTCAAATTGACCTACGGCCAATCCATCAAAAGAGTTTAAGATGGTTTTGTTGTATTCCTGGATGTATTTTGTTACTTCTTCTCTCAAAGAACGAGCATTGTTGGAAGATTCTTTCCTATGGGCCGATAAATCTTCTTTCAATACTTTTTCAATCTTATCGCTCTCTCTTTTAAATAAAATTGAATCATCCATCAATTTCCCGTTGATTTTTTTTAACGCCTTAAGAGAGAAAAAAAGAGAAATATTTACAATAAGTATTAAAATTAATAATGCTATAAAAACGCTTTCTGTCATATGTGATATCCTCCTGTTTCTCAACGCTTCAGTAATTCGCCAAGAGTTTTTTACACCCGTTCTTGACAGGTCGTCCAGAATTTGAGACATATTCTTCGAAAGTTGCCAAAAACCTCTTCCATTCAGGGAGAGGCGGCAATTATAGCAGTTTTTGGTTAATTAATAACTTGATTTTGTGTTTTTAAGAAATTATAAATTTCTTAGGTAAAATTAAAAGCTGGCCTAGCTCAGTTGGTAGAGCAGCGGTTTTGTAAACCGCCGGTCGTAGGTTCGAGTCCTATGGCCAGCTCCATCTAAAAATAGTTTCTCATAAACATTGTCTCATCTCTGTCGGCCCCATGAGAGAGAATCCCTACCCGAAGGCCTACGGCCTCTTCAATTGTGTGAATGTAACGAGAAAGATTTGGACATTTTCTCCCTTTTTCCCGAAAATTATTCTCTATAGGACTCATCTCTTTAAAAAGAGGAGTGACTTCTGAAAAATCCATCTCCGGGTAAGCACAATGTACGACCTCTCCTTTGTAGCGATAGGCGTAACAGATGCGAAGCGTTTCTACATTGCTTAAAACATCAATTTTTGTCAACGCAATGCTCGTCAATCCGGAGGCCTTAACGGCGTATTTTAAAAGCGGTAAGTCCATCCAACCACACCTTCTTTTTCTTCCTGTAGTGGCCCCATATTCTTTTCCCTCTTCTTGAATCTGCTTTCCTACATTATCCAAAAGCTCTGTGGGAAAAGGCCCATGGCCGACTCTTGTCATATAGGCCTTGGCAATACCGAGAACCTCGTCAATGCTTTTGACAAGAGGGCCGGCCCCTGTATAAACCCCCCCTATCGTTGTACTCGACGAGGTAACATAGGGATAAGAACCGTAATCCACGTCCAAAAGAATCCCTTGGGCCCCCTCATAAAGAACCTTTTTACCTTCTTTAAGAGCGTTCTCCAAAAAGAGAAAGGTATTTGTAAGAAAGGGACGAATAAATTTTCCCAATGCATAAAGATTTTCTACCTCCCTCTCTAAAGGAGGCCAGTCCACCTCGTAAAGGTATTTAAAGAGGATTTTTTTTTCCCTCAAGTTATGCTTGAGTTTTTTTGCAAGAACATCTTTATCCAAAAGGTCTTTAAGCTTCAGGGCCCTTCTGGCCATCTTATCCTCGTAGGTAGGCCCAATACCTTTTACGGTGGTACCGATACAAGTCTCTTTTTGAGATTCTCTTTGAACATCTAAAAGTTTGTTGTACGATGTAATCACTGAACAACGAGAAGATATTTTTAATCTCTCGGGGCCTATGGCAATACCGAAATTTTTTACATATTTTAGTTCCTCTTGAAAGGCCTTAGGATCAAAGACCACACCATGTCCTATAATAGAAGTGCAATGAGTGTGAAAAATACCGGAAGGAATGAGGTGCAGAATAATCGGCCTCCCTTCCACAACAATGGTATGGCCCGCATTATTTCCTCCTTGATAGCGAACGACAAGATCACATTTGGCCCCGAGAAGGTCTGCAATTTTTCCCTTTCCTTCATCACCCCATTGGGCCCCGATAATAGCTAGAGATTGCATTAAACGCCCACTTTATTCACATGATTGCCGTTGAGAAAAAATTCTTTAAGTTGATGCAAGGCCATTTTTGAAACTCTCTGTTGGGCCTCAACCGTAGAAGCTCCTAAGTGGGGAGTAAGAACAATGTTATCAAGGTTTCTCAAAGGTGAATCTTGTGCTAAAGGTTCTTGGGAAAAAACATCAAGCCCTGCACCGGCGATACTCCTATTAAAAACGGCCCGGCAAAGGGCAGCTTCATCGAGAATCTCTCCCCTTGAAACGTTAATAAGCAGACTCGTCGACCTCATAGAATTAATGAGTTTAGCGTTGATAATTCCCCGTGTTTCTTCATTAAGGGAAAGGTGGAGAGTCACAATATCCGATGTTGTAAAAATCTTTTCTAACGATGAAACGGCCTTCGTATTTGGAAGATCACTTTTCAGAACGTAGGGGTCAAAAAATAATATTTTCGGTTCAAATCCGGAGAGTTTTTTTGCCACAAGTTTTCCAACACGACCAAAACCTACGATACCAATATGTTTACCGCTAAGCTCCTCTCCCATAAAAAGGTTCTTATCCCATTTTCCACACATCATAGATTTATGGGCCTTGGCCGTATGTTTAAGAAGTGTCATCATCAATGCAATAGTATGCTCGGCCGCAGATTGACTATTGCCCCCCGGAGTATTGGAAACACAAACACCTTTTGTTTTACAGGACTGTTTATCAATATTATCAGTCCCCTCTCCGGCCCGAATAATGTATTTAAGATGAGGGGCCTTGTTTAAAAAATCTGCCGTAATCTTCGTCTTAGAGCGGATGATAAGGGCCGATATTTTTGGAAGAAGTTTTTCAAGTTGTTCTGCATCAAGGCCTTTCTCGGGGTGCACATGAAATGCTTCTTCTTGCCTAAGAGCAGAAAAGACGTCTTTATCCATTCCGTCACTAACAACAATAAAAGGTTTATCCACTATTGTCAGGACTCCATCCAAAATCTTTGGCGTGCTCGAAGAAACAGGTGAAGACGTTTTTTCCAAGCTTGAGTTGTCTGTGTTTTACTCCCGAGAGGTCAAAAATTTTTTTGGCAATCTTGTGATACTCTCGATTTTTGTGCTTGTCGGACAAGTAGATAACTTCCTTAATTTTTTTGCCGGCAATAAGCTTTGCACATTCATTGCAAGGAAAGAGGCAAACATAAATCTTGGAATGCTTTAAATCTTTTGTAGCGTGAAGAAGAGCATTACTTTCGGCGTGGATCACATAACCGTATTTTTGATGCTCTAAGGGAACATCGGTATCATTACCCCAAGGAAGCCGGGATTCATCAATTCCGGCAACAAACCCATTGTAACCCATACTGATTTGTCGATTGTCTTCATCCACGATAACGCAGCCGACTTTTGTACTGGGGTCCTTACTGCGCAAACCTGCCGCAACGGCCTGTAACATAAAATACTCATCCCAATTGAGAGGCGAGGAGACCTTGATATAGTTTTTTTTGTGGCCGTTGTTTGTTTCTACCAAGGGATTCCTTTCTAGAGAAGAGGTGCGATAACAAGGGCAACAATACTCATGAGTTTGACGAGAATATTCATGGCCGGCCCTGAGGTATCTTTAAAAGGATCCCCAACGGTGTCCCCCGTAACGGCCGCTTTATGGGCCTCACTTCCTTTGGATTCTCCGGGCAACCGACCTTGTTCAATGGCCTTCTTTGCATTGTCCCAGGCCCCTCCTGCATTGGCCATAAAAAGGGCCAAAAGAACCCCGGTTACGGTGGCCCCTGCAAGCATTCCTCCAAGAGATTCTTTGCCAAGGAAAAATCCAACAACAATAGGAGCGAGAATGACCGAAACTCCCGGTAGAATCATTTCTTTCAAAGATGCCGTGGTGGCAATATCTATGCATCGTTTAGTATCCGGTTTACCGGTTCCCTCCATAATGCCGGGAATTTCTCTAAACTGTCGCCTCACTTCCTCGACCATCATTTGAGCGGCCGCTCCCACGGAACTCATGGTATGGGCCCCTACAAAAAAGGGGAGAACACCACCGATAAAAAGGCCTATGACAACTTTAGGGTCCATAATGTTGATAACATCAAGTCCTACGGCGGAAGAATAGGCCGAAAACATGGCCAAGGCCGTGAGCGCTGCAGACCCGATGGCAAAACCTTTGCCCACTGCGGCCGTAGTATTCCCAAGGGAATCAAGTCCGTCGGTAATAGAACGCACTTCCGGGCCTAGTTCACTCATCTCAGCGATACCGCCGGCATTATCTGAAATCGGCCCATAAGCATCAATGGTCATGGTAATTCCCGTGGTTGCCAGCATTCCTACGGCGGCAATACCAATACCGTAAAGATCGGCAACGTGATTGGCAAAATAGATACCTAAAGCGATGAGCAAGACAGGAATGATACAGGAATACATTCCCACGGCAATGCCTGCGATAATATTTGTTGCAGACCCCGTCTTCCCTGCAAGAGCGACATTTTTAACCGGGTTAAAATCGGAAGAGGTGTAGTATTCTGTAGAAAGACCGATGAAAAGTCCCGTGAGCGAACCTATAATCATGGCGTAAAGAGGGCCTAGGGAGTAGGGAAAAATTGTAAATTCCATAGCGTCAACAGCAAAATAAGAGCCTACAAAAAGTCCTGCAACACCTATCATTGGCGCTATTCTCAAGGCCCAAGCCGGATCGGTGTTTTTCAAAACGTTCATGGCGAGAATACCGAGCACAGAGGCCAAAAGGCCTATAGTAATAATTATAAGAGGCAAATAAACGGCACCGGAATAAGAGGCATAAGTTGAGCCAATGAACATCGTGGCAATGACGGAACCCACATAGGATTCAAAAATATCGGCCCCCATTCCTGCCGTGTCACCAACATTATCGCCGACGTTGTCGGCAATAGTCGCAGGATTTCTCGGGTCATCCTCAGGAATACCGGCCTCAACTTTTCCCACTAAGTCGGCCCCGACATCGGCGGCCTTCGTATAGATACCTCCTCCGACTCGAGCAAAAAGCGCAATAGAGGATGCCCCCATGGCAAGACCGTTAAGGGCCTCAATTGTCGTTGAACCTGAACCTGATAACCATTGGTAAACGAAAGCAACACTAACCAATCCGATAGAGGCGACACTCATTCCCATAACAGAACCACCGTAGAAGGCCACGGAAAGGGCCTTTCCCTGTCCCGATTCAAGGGCCGCTTGGGCCGTTCTTACATTTGCTTTTGTTGCGGCCTTCATGCCTATAAAACCACACAGCATAGAGGATAAGGCCCCAATGATATAGCAAACGGCCGAAGAAATACTCAAGTAGTAAGACATTAAACCTGTGACGGCCAAGAGAAATAATCCGAGAATAGTATATTCTTTTTTTAAAAAGGTCATAGAACCTGATTCGATCAGTCCGGAAATGACCGTCATTTTTGCATTGCCTGCCGGTTGTTTAAGTATCCAGCAGTAGGTTGTTAGCGCAAAGATAAATCCGGCCAATCCTATATAAGGCCCAAAAGTTAAAAAGCTTTGAGTTGTTTCCATGGGGATTCCTGCTCCTTTTTATTACAATAACAGAGAAAAATAGATTTATCAGACGGGAGTTGTTTTTTCAAGATTTTTTATCGGGAATTCACACATAAAGAAGTGCGTCATAAAACACTGCACGGTCGTCAACAATTCTCATTTAATAGAATACCTGCAAATTCGGCCGATAAGTATAAGTTTGTCTTAAAGTTTTATTTTGATAAAATGAACTTTGAGAGGTTTATCAATGGATGAAAAACAAAAGAATAACTCCGATTTGCTACTGGAATCAAGCCTTCAAGCATTTTTTTATGATAGCTTAAATGAAGTTAACAAAAAATCTCTACACCCTCTACCCAATGAAGTCATTTATTATTCCAGTATAGTTATGGCTCGTTTTGCTGAATCAAAACATTATTTTCAGGAAGAACAAGGGAGAGTTCGAGAAAAAATTTTGGGGAAAAAATTTTTGGAGAGTTCAAATTTACCTAAAAATAAACAAATAGAAGAGTTAAAAGACATTGGAGATACGGCCCTCTTCTTATGTGGTTACTTTTCCGATTCACTTAATAGAAAGCTTCTCAACATGAGTTATTACCAGAAAATTGGGCAACTATCCTATAGAAAACTTAATGTTTTATTACCTATTATACTTGATTTTACCAACTTCTATAATTTTATTGCACAATCATTTATCGCATTAATAACAGTGATCGGAATTGTGGCCAAAAAGTTTTTTTCGCAAACGGAAGATGACTTTACTCTTCTTGTCTCCAATGCAATGAAACTAAAGGCCTCTTAAGGTCTTTGTATCTCTTCCAACGAGAACCGTAGACCATTTCCTATTGAGAAGCTTTGGGACAAATTGAAGAAAATCGAAATATTGTAAGTTATCAATAGCGTGATTTTTTTTATAAAAGTAGTCAATCCCTTTTCCTTGCATGATTGAATGGGAATGTACATTTGCATAATCTTCATTTGTTTGAATGTTAATAAGATTTTGTCCTTTAATCATGGCCTTAATTTTTTCAAAGTCTTTTTTTGTTAGACCTTTTTGTTTTATATCTTGAATAATTTTTCTGATAGCATGAAGAGCATCTGAAGTTTTATCATGACCGCTGGCCATATAAATTCCCCAATATCCCCCCTCTAAGGCCGAGTGATGAATAGGGGCAACGCTGTAGCACAGGCCGAGTTGATCTCTCACTTTGACAAAAAGCGGAGATGATTGTCCGGAGAGATAGGTTGTAAGAAATTTTAAATAGAGATGTTCTTTTGAAGATGATTTTAATGTTTTTATTCCCGTAAAAATTTGTGTTTGCTCTCTGTTAAACGGAACAAATGATGTGGTGACAATTTGATTTATTTTCTTAGGAAAAATCTTTTGTGTTTTTCCTAGACCGAGCACTCTCAACATTTTTTTGAAATAAGAGAGAATGTCTTCAAGTAAAATATCTCCACAATAAACGAGAAGAATTTCTTTCTTTTTTATGTCTTTTGAATGGAGACGAAGTAGGGATTCTCTTCCAATAGACTTCATAGATTTTATTGTTCCTAAAGGTGCAAGGGAATATGGATGGCCGTCAAAAAAAAGTTTCAGGGCCTCTTGAAAACACCTTTTTTGAGGATTTTCTTTATCAGACTCAATTTGTCTCAAAACAAGTTTTTTTTGTGTTTGAAAGACTTTATTGTTGAAGCTTGGATACAATAGGGAATCAAAAAAGTGTGTTGCAAGATATTGAAAATGTTCACTTAATCCATGAAGAGATAGACCGTAGGCATTTTTACCGGAAAAACTTGAAAGTGAAGCGGCCCTCTCTTCAAGAGAAACTTTAAGCTCTTCGCAAGTTGCATTGCGATGGCCTTTAGTGAGCATGGAAGAGAAGAGGTTGTATATTCCGGAGTTTGATGTATTTTCTTCTGTTCTTCCTCCTTTGAGATAGGCCTGTAGGACAAATGTAGGAGAGATAGAACTGTTTTTGTAGAGGAGTTGCACTCCGGGTATCATCCGAACAAGCTTTAAACTTGAATCATATTTTGACGTTTGGATTCGATAGGTTTTATCGGATTTTTTTTCTTGTTTTATTTTTTTTGTGAGACCTCTTTGGAAAGATAACAGGGTCTTTTCCGACTTGTTCAAAGGGGCCTTAAGAGGAATTTGAAGAGAGAGATGAATAGGTCTACCAAAGATTGTTCTAAAGGCATTATGCACGGAATAAACATCCGTTAGTTTAATTTTCTCAATAAACTCATTGTCGCTGTCGATATTTTTTGTTTGTGCATAACTATACCCAATAGAGAATGCATAGGATTCCAGAGATTCCATGTTGAACATTTTTGAGGCCGTATATTGATTTTTGATCTTCTGAAGTTCTTTTTCGGAAAATCCTTGTTGAAAAGTTTTTGTAAGTATCATTTCAAGTTGTTTGAGAAGTTCGGCAAGCATAGGATGAGGAAATTCGATTTTTATAAAATGGAGGCCTCCTCCGTTCATAAACATAGTCGAAGAGGATAGAGAGTTTGCCTGTTGAGTTTTTGTAATAAGTTCTCTGTAGAGAAACGAACTTTCACCGTGGCCGAGACAATTGACGGCCAAGTCTTCAGCCGGGGCCTTAGCATGAGTAAAATCCGAAGATTGAATACATATGGATAAAGAGGCCATGTTGACTTCTTTTCTGTGGACATCAATCGTTGATTCTTCCTTAAGAGAAAATTGAGGGAATCGTGATTTTTGGCCTTTGGGTAATTGAAATGACGATATGGCCGTTCTAAGCTTGTCTCGCTTTCCTATGTTGCCGGCAACAACGAGAAAGGCATTTTGCCTGTTGTAGAACATTCTGCGAAAATTTGTGAGCTGTCTCTTGGAAAAGTTTTGAATTGTTTTTTCTAACCCAAGAATAGGGTGGACGTATCCCCGAGTAAAACAAGAGGATTGAAGTTTGTGAAAAGCAAACTGATTTGGAGCATCAAGACTCCTCCTGAATTCTTCAAAAACAACGTCTCTTTCCGGCGCGATGTCTTCATCTCGAAAGATGGGATTGCATACCATATCGAGAAGAATATCTACGGCCTTCTTGAGATAATCGTTGGGTATGTTAATATAATAGCAAGTATAATCAAAAGACGTAAAAGCGTTGATTTCACCACCGAAAGATTCCACTTCCCGCACAAGCGCCGTTCCCGGTCTCTTGCTTGTTCCCTTAAAAAACATATGTTCCAAAAAGTGGGCGATGCCTTGATCTCGTCTCTTTTCTAAAGCACTTCCGGCCCGAAACCACATTTGAATGCTTGCAGCATTGCGCTCTGCGTCCTGAATAAAAATACAATCAAGGCCGTTTTTTAACGTAACAAGTTCTTTTTCCATCTTGCCTATGATAACACTTTTTTTAGAAAACAGAAGAATATAAAAACAACAACAATTGAGAGGTTGAACAATGAAAAAAAAATTAACTGCGATGTGCCTAGTGGCACTCTTTTCAAATGCTTTGTACGGACAGTCCTTCTACTTTAGGGAACCCTATTCTAGCAGAGTTATTGAAGTTTCACTTAAGAATACAGGGGATAAGTATCTCGATTTTAAATTTTGCAACGATCAACGGGACTCACCATGCGAGGAACATATCTTCTCTTTCTCCTCCCCGGAAGCTTTACAGGGCAAAATAGAGTCACTGGAAGAATCCACTCTTCCCTTTATATTAAAAAACGGTAGAGGTCTCAATTCTATAGGATTGAGCGCAGCGGCCGCGTTTATGATGTTAGAGTATAAATCATCATCAGTATTGACGCGTCTTATTGCATTCATCATAGCAGGATTCTTTGTAAGAAACCTTAATGAGGAGGAGCTAAGACTGGATCAATCATTGCATTTTCGAAACGCTCTTAGAGGTAGTCTTCATGCACAATACAGCAACGACACACTCCTTGTGATTCTGGAAGACCTAGATAAAATGTGGGAGTGGATCACGGAGAACTTCTAAATACGTGAATGGAGCGGAACCGTTTTATCGAGAGATAGAAGAGTTGTCCGGGGAGAGAGTGAAGAGCGTTCATCCTCTCTCCGGCACGAATTTCGTGGGTTCTTTTAGGGTCGAGACCTCCCGCAGAAGCTATTTTCTCAAATGCTCAAGAGAGAAGGGCCCGGTATTTCACTGTGAGGCCCACGGTCTCGAAGAGATGGCCCGCACCCATAGCATTGATGTTGTCGGAGTGGTCGGTGCCACCGATCATATTCTTCTTTTGGAATTTATCGGGCCGGTTGTCCAAGGGAATTTTTTTTTTGAAGACTTCGGGGCCTCCTTGGCCGAAATGCACGGACACACATCTTCAACTTGCGGTTTTTTTGAGGACAATTTTTTGGGAGCAACTCCCCAACCGAACCTCAACACAAAGGAACTTCCCTGGGCCTCATTCTTTTGGCAACAACGCCTTCTCTACCAATGTCGCCTTGGAGTTAAAAACGGTCTGGTGGGAGACCGTTTAGAGCGTGATATTCTCGATCTTGAACCTCAGGCCCTCGATCTCCTCAATACACATGAACCTTCATCTCTGTTACACGGAGACCTTTGGAGCGGCAACTTTATGGTGGGTGCAAAGGGAAGGGCCTGTCTCATTGATCCGGCCGTCTACTATGGAAATCGGGAAGCAGAATTGGCCATGACTTATTTGTTCGGTGAATTTCCACCGGAGTTCTACCTCAGCTATGAAAAAAGCTCTCCTTTGAAAGAGGGGGCCAAGCGAAGACTTAAGCTCTACCAACTCTACCATTTGCTCAACCATCTAAACTTGTTTGGAAGAGGTTACCTAAGTTCGGTTGAAGAGGCCCTCGGTTTTTACAAGAAAAAAACTCAGAAAGCGTGACCTTTGATAATCGGCGGGCCACCTATCTCTGAGTTAGAAGGCCTTGGGTTTAAATTCTTTGGCATTGGTGACGGTTGCAACATTGTTGTTGCCTCGGGGGCCTTAATGACAAACAGTCCTTGGGATTCGGCAAAGGCGTCGGCGCTCTTGATGACCGATAGATAGGCCTCTCCTGAAAGGTGGATAGACAGGCGAGGTTGAATCCTACCCACTTCGATATTCCAACGGGATAAAAGGGAAACCAAATCGCCGGATGGACGTTTCCGGCCTAGCGTAAAAAAATTTGCGTAAGGTCACTTAGTTGAACTACCCCTCCCTAAAGGAAGGAGATTCTTGCTTCACCGACAAACGCCTAGAACACGAGTTCCTAGGTCTTACACCGTCTCCACGAGCTTCACATCCCGTAGTCCCTACGGTAGGTCGGTTTTTGTTCCGACAAATTCAATATATTATGATATTCTTCAAAAGACAATATTTTTTTTTCTCGCCGAAGGGCGTGGCGTCACATACTCTCCCTGAAGGAAGAGGTCTTACGGCCACATCTGATAAGATACCGCTAGGGAATTGGCCAAAATTCTACCGTTTGCTCGTCCCAAGCGGCCTATTTTTGAACCACCTCCTCGTCCTTCAATGAATCAAATGTAACCTAGGGATTTTTTGGGACAATATTTTCATCCTCCGCCCCGAGAGGTAGGTTTTTTTGTTCTTCATAATCTTTTTTCCTCCGTTTGGTTTATAAGAAATCTTGTAACTAATGGAATGAAGCTCTCCCTCTTTTAATAGGCATCGGAAAGTGCCAAAATTGAAGAAATTCTCTCCAAAAGGAGAGGATCAATTTAAACAAAAAAGTGAGTCGATAAGACAGAGGATTTTCTGATTGCCATGAAGGCCTGTGGATGAGCACATCATATAGCGAGAAGTCTTCTTGAGAAGGGATATAACACAAAAATCATTTCCGCACAATTTGTCATCAAAGCTGATCGCGACAATTGATAAGCTCGATAAGACAGAGGATTTTCTGATTGCCATGAAGGCCTGTGGATGAGCACATCATATAGCGAGAAGTCTTCTTGAGAAGGGATATAACACAAAAATCATTTCCGCACAATTTGTCAAACCGTTTGTTAAGAGCTGGAGAGTCAGGAGTTCTCCATGGAATTACGCAAAGCATCCACCTAGGTATATTGCTTGACCCTCTCTTTTCTCGCAGATTCTATTTTCCACTCAAACTTGAAGAAATTCATTTAAGAGAAAACAAAATTTGAAGGTTGAGATGATGGTTTCTTGCGAAATAGCTTTTTTTCAGAGGGAAAATAAATTTTTTTCAAATTTGAATAAAGTAAAATTGTAACGATTATCTTATTGTTCACTATGAGAACTCCTGACTCTCCAGTATCTAACTATGGTGGAAGTTTAAGCATTAGAGACGAAAGCGCGCTTGATTCGGCCATAGCACAACCACAATCTTCTTTTGGGAGAGATTATTTGCATTCTAATATTCATTCTATGGCCGCGGCCTATTTTGACCATATCATCATGAATCATCCATTTATTGATGGAAATAAAAGAACGGCCATAGTATCAACTTGTATTTTTTTAGAATTAAACAACCACGCCCTCATAATTGATGAGGACTTACTAGAAGAAACTGCACTTCGAGTGATTAACAAAGAAATAAATAAAGAGCAACTTACTAATCTATGGGTGAGTCTCAGGAGTTCTTCCCCTCTATGGAATCTACGAAGTTTAAAAGACCCTTTTTGACCGGCCGCACTTCACCTTTACTCGACATGGGACATTGTACCTTTGGGGATTCCGATTACTCATATTAGTAAAGATGTAATCTACGCTTGACAGCAAAACTACATCATGTCATGATTACTCCTCAATATGAAGATTTCAAAACGCTTTATTCACGACATTTTTTTTAAAGAAATCTACGCCGATAAAAGGTATTCCCTAGATATTTTTAAACTTGTTTTAACGAAGACCGAGTACTCCCTTTTCGATTGGAAGACGCTTAAAAGTGAGCTGACGAGTTTTGTCGATACCGAACAACGGGAAAAACGCATGGATTTAACGTTTTCGGTAAAACTGAAACGAGGAAAGCAAACGGCGAGGATACTCTTTCTTCTTGAACACAAGAGCTACCGTAACGATGATTTGCTCGTTCAAATGCTCGAATATCAAACGGGCATTTATCGCCGAACCCGAACCCCGGTTATCCCCATTCTCGTCTACCACGGGAAAGAAAAGAAATGGCGAGGCGTTCTCAATTTTCAGGACTCCCTAAAGGGATTAACTCCGACGGTTAGGCGAAAGTTTCAAAAGAATATTTTAAACTTCACCTGTAAACTGCTCAACATTAGGGAACTGAACATTCGAGGTTCGGCAAAAAAGCTCGTTACGGCGCCGGTTCTTCTTATTTTGCAACAAATTTGGAAACTCGATGCAAACAATGTTGAAGAGTTCTTTTTGCTATCTCAGCATTTACCTGACAAAGAACGAAGAGACCTGATAATGAAGGCGAGCAACTACATAAGAAAAAACGATCCCGGTTTTCATTGGCATCGTTTAATTGAAATAGAGGAAAAAGTTATAACAGAGAAAGGAGAGAGAATTATGTTTTCATTAAAAGACACTCTTGACGAAGTGAAGGAAGAGGGACGACAGGAAGGAATTGAAAAAGGAATTGAAAAGGGAATTGAAAAGGGACTCTTAAAAGGACGACAAGAAGGAATTCAAAAAGGAAAGCAAGAAGTTGCGTTAAAACTTGTAAAGAAAGGTTTTGACCTTGAAGACGTCGCCGAGAGTACGGGGGTTCCTAAAGACGACCTTGAAAAACTGCGCGGGTCTTTAAAATAAACTTTTATGTCGGCACCCCCTACACAAAATTTCTTAAAGTCTCGCTAAACCCAACATCAAAGCATCTCTAAGTGGTCTAACCATTTAATTTTCTCCCTAGTAATATCTTTGCTCGTGAGTCAGGGATTCTCGCCTTAATTTATAGGCCCTTTTAGAGGGAGAGCTTCATCCCATTGGCCTCTAAGTTTTTCTTACCGGAGAACTCCCAGAGGTTCCCGACATGATGCAAAGAGCATTTCTCTATGAAAACAACAAATAAATTGCCAAAAAAGATTACGGAAATGGCCATTTTAAAAATGCGATTTTCATAGGGAAAGCAAAAAACGTCGGGAACTTCTGGAGAACTCCTGACTCACCAGATGCGAACAGTATTACACATCATTAACAAAAGGCCAACATCTAAATCTAGGAATATCTACTTTTTTTTCAAAAAATTAACCGAGGGGGGGGGGCGAGAAGAAGAGCGCAAAAAGATGGCCCTAAAATTTTTAAGGCCTCAAAACGTCGAATGCACTACGCATTAAGTCATAAATACTGAGTCTTGTCCGAGTATTTTCAATATGAATTGACGAAGTTTCTTTTTTGTAAGAATATTGCTACAATTTTTTAAAAGTTGCTTGTGGAGAACAGCGTTGGATTTTTATGCTCTGAGAGAATTCGTTGAAAAGGCCTTGGGAGGCGACACTCGAGTTCAAGTTACGGATTTAAGGGGAACGGGAGATCATTTAGGTCTTTTAGTCATAAGCAATAAGTTTCAAGGAGAACCCCTTTTAGAACAGCACAAAATGGTTATGGATGTCCTAAAAGAAAAGCTCAAAGAAGAGATCCATGCAGTAAAAATTAAAACACTTACTTATGAAAAGGCAAAAGAAAAAAATATTCATCTATAGAGGAGGTAAAACCCATGAATCAAGGCACTTTTCCCATGACCGGCAATAATAAAGTTCCCGCAGGGCAAGAAGTTGAGGAGCATGACAGGCCATCTGATATTACCACAAGAATAAAAAATCTGATTTCTTCTTCTCCAATATTCCTTTTTATGAAGGGGAATCCGGCAATGCCTCAGTGCGGTTTTTCCGCTAATGTTGTGAGAATCCTCAATTCTTTTGGAGTCGAATACAAAACATTTAACGTCCTATCAGACGGAGACATCCGTCAAAGTGTTAAAGAGTTTTCCCGCTGGCCTACATTCCCTCAACTCTACGTCAATAATACATTCATTGGAGGAAATGATATCATCACGGAACTCTACGAAGAAGGTGAATTAAAGTCAGCACTCAATCTTCAATGAAAATGCATTTGTGAAGAGCTTATTGCGACTAGAGCATGTGTCGTATTTCTATGGAATAGACCCCGTTTTAAAAGATGTCTCTTTTGAGGTGTTTCTTGGAGAATCCCTAGGTGTTATAGGCCCAAACGGTGGAGGAAAAACAACCCTTCTAAAAATTATTGCAGGCCTTCTTCCCAACTTTTCAGGTGTTCTCAGGATTGACGGCCTTGCTCCATCAAAACAAGGACAAGTGGCCTATCTTTCTCAATTGTTTAAACACAATTCTTTTTTTCCTCTCACCTGTGAAGAATATATATCTCAAGGAGAACTCTACCAATACGAAAGAAAAATCTCTGTCTCGGAGGCCTTAGATTTTGTAGAACTTCTTCCTCGAAAAGATGCTCTCTTTAGAGAGCTATCGGGAGGTGAAAAACAAAGAGCAACTCTTGCGCGCAGTCTTATTCAGTCTCCTCTGCTCTTTCTCTTTGATGAACCGACCAACGGACTCGATAGTACGGGAAGAGACCGGTTGCTTGATCTTGTAAAAAAAGTTACTAGAGAATTTAAAAGGTCTATTATCGTCGTCGACCACAATATTAATCAGCTTCTTAAGCATTGTGATAAGATACTTTGTCTCAACAAGTCCCTTCACTGGCACAACAAAAAAGAGGCACTTACCCAAGATATTCTTGAAGACGTTTATAGCTGCGAATTTGAACACGAACTTCTCCATGAACAAAAAAAACATTTTGATCATAGGAAAAATCCAGAGCACAAGATGTGAATTTCCTCATTTCGATGTCCGTGGCATATATCCTTGCTCTTCTCTGTGGCATACTCTCCCCTTTGATCATTGCCAAGAAACAGGCCTTTATGGGTGCGGCCATTTCCCATTCAACTTTTCTTGGTTTGGCCCTATCTCTCTACCTTTTCGACCCTGAAGACTCTCTAAATATTTATCTTTTCACCTTAGTAATTACTTTGATCCTCTCTTTATTTTTGGCCACGGCAGGTCTTGAAGAACTCCTTCCCTTTGAATCTTTGATGGGCCTATTTTTTTCAACTTCTATGGGTTTTGGTATTTTATTCTTTCATTTTCTTGGAAATCACAAACATATTGATTTGCATGAATATCTTTTTGGAGATATCCTTCTCCTTGATAAAACCGATGTATTTATTGCCTTGTTAAACCTCTTCCTAGTTCTTGCGGCCGTTTCTGCCTGTCCTAGAAAATGGATTTATTTTATCACCGATAGTGAAAGTGCCTTTGTTGCAGGGCAAAGAACAAAGTTTTTTCATTACGGCATGATTCTCCTTCTCACCGTAACAATTGTCTCCTCCTTAAAAATAGCAGGGATTATTCTTGTGAATTCCATGCTTCTTATCCCGGGTATCTTTGCTTTGAGAATTGCTAGGAGAACGAGGGATGTTTTTTTATTCTCCATAATATTTTCTTTTATCTCAACATCTGTGGGGGGATTTTTCATAAAAGCATGGGCCGTACCTTCCGGAGCAACCATTGGTTGTACTCAATTTATTCTCCTTTGCGCGGCCCTTGCTATAAAAAGATTATGGTGGAAGAATAAAGTTTAAAGGAAGTTTTGCAACGTGAAGGCAAAAACAGTTAACGACTCCAAAATTGAAATGAGAATGCTCATTATGCCTAATGATACCAATCCTATTCAAACGGTTTTCGGAGGTGTCGTTATGGGTTGGATTGATATGGCCGCATCAATGGTGGCCTCAAGACATTCCGAAAGACCGGCCGTCACTGTTCACGTCTCCGATATCTCTTTTAAGGCCCCCATGAAAGTGGGAAATCATTGTCGTATCCTCGCCTCTCTCAACTACGTAGGAAGGACATCTATGTTCATCGGAGTCAAGGTTTACGCCGAGAATCCTATAACTTCCCACACCCGTCATACGACAACGGCCTATATTGTTTTTGTCGCTGTAGATAATCAACAGAGGCCTGTTGAAGTACCTATTCTTCAACCCGAAACAAATGATGAAAAAAGGCGTTATGAAGAGGGGAAACGCCGGATGGCCTCCCTTAAGAAAGCGTGAAAACTCTTCTGCCCGTTCTTTATTTAGTTAATCTTTTTTTAGAAATATCCTACGCTACGATGAGTTCCAATGACGAAGTCACTACATTTAGGCCCTTTATGTTAGGCCACAAGATTGAGGGATGCCCTGAGAATTCTCTTTGTTCCAAGGAGACAGGCGCCTTGAAATTACAATGGTTTCACTTGCTCAAAGAGGGGAAAATCAGTCTACTAAAGGCCTTTAAAAAAAATCACGGCATCCCCATAAGTCTATGGACAACTAGAAAACAGCAAAAGGGTAAACATATTGTTATTTGGGATTCTCCTTGCTTGAATCACCGCAAGGATAATGAAGAAATCTACGAAAGTGAAATATTTTTGAAGAATTTTCAAGAACTCTCTATAGGCCCTATTCTTATAGGAAAAAAAATTTTTGTTCTTTTAGATAACAAGAAAGTTTCCTATATTGCCCCCATGAAGGAACTCCCTCTTTTTATCAAAAACCGCAAGCTCTATTTTCACAAAGAGGAAAACGGCCGTTATTATTCCTTCTCTGTTTCTCCTCGGGGAAATATAGGCATTGAACACTATACAAGTCCTGATCATTTTCCTCAAACAATTGAATGTCCGGAAATATTAAAAAAAGGGTTTTTAACATCATTTTCTCCTAAACACCTTTATGTAGGAGAACGATGCAAAAATCTTTGGGATATGAAAAGAAAATCATTCGTTCCCATAATCTACGGATGGAGTTGCCCACAATAATGAAACACCTCTTTTTTCTCTTGCTTTTAACTTCATTGATCACTAATGCAGAGACGATAAAATGGTCTTTTCAGATTACAGATCCGAATCATGAAATTTTCCATTACGATCTTGATGACAAGCAATTTAGGCCGTTTTTAAAAAAAACAAGCTGGCGTTGCTCTATCGGAGTCACTCAAAAAAAAAATCAATTTGCTTTTAAAATTCTCCGTTGCAATTATTCTATAAAGAAAACCGGAAAATTTACGACGACTCTTTCCTGCGGTAGAGAAAGACCTTTTCAAGAGGCCCTTATAGACCTCTATGATGAAAAAAAAGATATTCTGTTTAAAATAAAACTACTATGTCGATTAGAGTTATAAGATTCTTCTTCCCAACTTGTTTTCTCGGCGAACAAGCATAAGAAGTTCTCTGGCCTTTGGAAGAATCGTCTCATCTTCACCTTGGGCCGTGGTTTTTGCGATGTCTTCTAAAATCTTGAGAACTTTGGAAGAGAGTTGACTCATACGAGTGAGATTGTCTCGGATTTCATCCTTTAAGTATCCGGGAACTTTCTTATTTGCAATAATACGTTGTTTCGTTTCTTCCGAGAATCTAGCAAAAATTACTCGTTGTTTTGAATCCCTTACTCCTAGATAAAATTTACCTTGTGAATCTTCCACCTTAACAATATCTAGAGGTCGACTAAGGAGGCCCTCAAGAATATTGTTCGCATTTATACTTATCTCTCTAGTTACTTCAAACTTAACGTGAAGGTCTCTTAAAAAAACTTCTTTATTGCCTAACGGAATTGAGTGTAAATGTGAATGCAATATTTTGACCATATTGAAAATATCGGAGATATAAACATAAATCTCATCAAAGCTCATAAAGTAATCGTAATCGAACCTCTTTCTTTTAAAAAAAATATTGATAATCTTGCTTCTATTATACAAATCCCTGCCTCTATAGACGTTAGATTGAAAAAGGTAGTCAAATAGGGTCCCCCGAAAACTTTCCTGCATGGAGCGCCTCATCATGTGTCTTATTTCATGATGAGGGAGCGTAAAAAAATTATTCTTTATAAAAATATTATAGATAATTCCAAGGCCAAATTCTATTCTAGAGTCCTGCTCATCATAAAACCCGGCCGTATTGCGTTTAAGATTGTCTATTACGGAAAAAGTGGCCTTTAGATACCCCTGCTCTTCAAGCATTCTCATATACTTTTTTGCCGTTCTATTACCTTGTTCATGAACTCCATTAAACATTAAGCTTAAAGTCCCTCTTTCATTCCAAAAGAACGAGGAAAAAACTCCTTGTTTGTGAAGGATATGTCTTGTTTGTTTCATAAAAATATAATTCTTTCCAACAAAAGACTCAGTTTCTCCCTCACGCTTGTAAATATTTTTTAGTTTTTGATAACTCTCACTGTATTTTATTATCTCTTCTTCAGAAAGTTGTACGGAAAAATCTTTTCCACCGGTTTTTGTCCATTCTCTCGGAGTCAGTTTTAGTTCTTCTCCAAAAATACGCTTTCCTTCAGGTAAAACGTCAAGAGAAACACTACCGTCCTTAGCAACATCGACAATCTTTGCTATCAAAGGAATAGCGTCTTCCCCTCTGTAAAGGATTTCTTTATTGGCCCTAATCGGCCTAAAGACTTTATTTCCGGGAACAGACAGGATTTTTGTAGGATTAGAATCAAGGGACGCTTCAACCCTTTCTCCCAAAACTTGTGTAACGGTAGCATTCTCCAAATAACCGTTTTCTCCCAACAGGGAAACCTTGACTCCCCTGCTAATATGGGATTTCTTCATGGGAAGAAGGGTTGTGAGGTAGCGATAGTTGTAGGGGTCTATATCAAAGAGGCCCATGTTCTCAAGAAAATTAATTTTTGCCTTAGAAAGGCCTAGAGTTTCAAGGGCCTTATAGCGATCATCAATATCTCGAATATATCCGGCACCGAGAATTTGATCAGGACCGATACCCTGTAAATCTATAGATAAAAGAGAATCGGCCTTTTCAAAAAGGTCAGAGGGCATTGTCTCCAAGGTAGTATTAAAATTCGACGAAACGATTTTTTCAATAGATTCTCTACATGATATCGACTTGACCCCTCCAATTACAGAAGCAAGAAAACAGAAAAAAAAGGGTATGGCGCTAAGCAAAAAAAACATTAAAGAATTATAGCGTTATAAACAGGAGATATCAAGGATTTAAAATCTTTTTCATCAAAAGTTTCTTCTTCCTTTTTGAACGGGAGGGAAAGAGTTGAATGAGAGAAAGGGAGGCCTTCAATTGTTCAATCGCCCGACAATCGGAAATTGTCTTGTGAAGAGAGGAAAAACCGCACTCCTTTCCATCGTATTGATAAATACTTCTTCCCTGAGGAGAATCTTTCTTTTTTATATGTATGCGATAATAGATATGGGCAGGGTCTGTTACTTTAATGCCGTTGAGTTGTTCAAAGGGAATATTGGGAACATTGATGTTGAGAATATCTCCTTCCTCTAGTATTTGATGAACATTTCGCAACAGCAAGGATTGCACTAATTCTGCGGCCGTTTCAAAATGGTAATCATTGGAAGTACTTTTTACGGCCAAACTCACGGCCATGGCCGGAAGGCCCTGTATGGCCGCTTCTCTTGCGGCCGCAACGGTTCCCGAATAGTAAATATTTTGTCCTAAATTGTTAGCGTGGTTGATACCGGAGATAACAAGATCGGGGGCCGTATTTTGTGGAGAGTAGATATGTTCAAACCCAAGAATCACACAATCAGCAGGAGAACCGCTACAAGCGTACACGTTGCGGTCGATGTCAATAACCTCCAACTCTCTCCCCAAAGAAAGTTTATGGCCTTGAGCACTCTGTTCCTCAAAAGGGGCCATTACGGCAATGTTATGCTCTTTTTCCAAAGTTTTCTTCAAGGCCGTCAATCCCGCAGCATGAATACCGTCGTCATTAGTGAGAAGAATCTTTAAGGACTTGGTACACGAAAGAATGTCAATGTATGAAACGGAAGAAAAAAAAACAAAGACGAATAACGCCATAACTCGAATTTTGTCTTTTATAAGTGATTTCAATTAGAGGCCCTTGGGTAATAGATTTTTTATTTTAAGCTGCGTTAATCTTGCAAATTCGCTTTCATCATGAGAGGGAATCAGTTGAACATTGGAATGAAAATGTTGAAAGTATCCGTAAAGAATAGCAGATGAAACCCAGAGTTCATCAATTTGCCCTATTGCTTTACGGGACCAATGTTTTACATAGCTTTTAAAAAGCTTCTCTCTGATAGAGTCGGATTTTTTTTCCGTCCAATAGTTGTCGTAGAGATAAGTAACCTGTAGAGATTTTTTACATTTTTTAATTCCGTGTGAAAGTCCTCTTGAGATATTGAAAACAAGACCGTATTTGCATGGGATAAAAAGATGTGTTGCGGCCGAGGGAAGAGCAAAAAAATAGTGTCCTACTTGGTCGTGGTGTTGAATCTTGTGGGATAAGAAACTAGAACAAACGCGTTTCTTTTTTAGATTTCTCAAACGGCCTTTCTGATGCACAAGCGTATAAATGGGGGCCTCGGGAAGGAGTTCACATAAAATATTTAACAATTTTGTAGAGTGGTCTCTTTCTAGAAGAGTATCGATAGATATGGCCGTCTTCATAGATACTTTTATAGCTCTATTGTCTCTAAAAGAGAATATAGTTTGCCTAAACACAGAAATTCTCATTTTATGCAAAAAGTCATAGTGGGATTCTTGGGTCTTCTCTTTAAAAATATTGAAAGAGTATTGACAAAAAAAAGAATTAAGGTCATATTTGGACATAGAGTATTAACTAATTAATATTACGAGGTTTTCTTAATTATGGTTATTATAAGAATGAGACGAGTAGGAAGAAAAAATGCTCCCGTTTATACAATCGTTGCGGCCGATTCCAGAATGCCGAGAGATGGAAGATTTCTAGAAAAGTTGGGACACTATAATCCCCGTACCCCAAAGGGGAATGAACTTAAGGGAGTGAAGATTGATTCTATCAAATCTTGGCGAAAAAAGGGTGCCTTAATTTCCGATAGTGTGAGAACTCTTCTAAAGAGAAATAATATTGCATTAAAGCTACATGAGAATGGGGAGAGGAAGTCATTATGAGTGAGTTGAAGGATTTAGTAGATTTTTTAGCTAGAAATCTTACGGATCATCCGGAAGATGTTAATATCAATGAAATTACCGGCGAACAGGTTACCGTAATTGAATTGAGGGTTCATAAAGATGATCTTGGTAAAGTGATTGGAAAACAGGGAAGAACTGCCAAGGCATTGAGAACGATTCTCAATGCTGCCTCAACAAAACTTAAGAAAAGATGCGTTCTTGAAATTATAGAATAAATATTTTCTTTATTGTTTGTCTTTTTCATCCTTGAGTCCTTTCTTAAAGGACGTTATCGATTTACCTAAACTCTTGCCGAGTTCGGGGAGTTTCTTGCCTCCAAATAACAAGAGGACAACGATTAGGAGGAGAATTCCCTCTCCTAATCCTAGGCCGAACATTCCGTTCCTTTTGCAGAGTATTTGCCGGGAGCATAATAGGTCATTCTCTTTTCCCTGAGGAGTTTGTAAGGCCCGTTGCCATTGTCTTTTGAAGCGTAAGGATAAATTGATATTCCTCCCCGTGGACGAAAGTCTCCGGTAACTTCAATAAATTTTGGTGCCAAGAGTTTTGTAAGGTCCCGACAAATAGTTTGAACGGAATCTTCGTGAAAATGGCCGTAATTTCTGAAAGAGAGGAGATAGAGTTTTAGAGATTTACTTTCTACCATAAGTCCATGTGCTATATAATTAATAGTGATACATCCAAAATCCGGTTGGTTTGTCTTGGGACAGAGTAGTGTAAATTCGGGACATATAAAGCTCGTCCAAGCATCGCTTTCGGGATAATGATTGGAAAAGGCCTCGAGAACTTTAGGAGAGTAGGTAAATGAATAGGCGGTATCTGCCTTGCCAAGGGAAAAATCTTTGAGTTCTTCTTTTCTACTCATAGATTATGATATTCCATCTTCTAGGTAAAAAATCAAGAGAAAAGAGAAGGGATTGTGTTAAGATTCTCTCTATGACAAATATTCCCTTAAAAATTGCCTTTTTGATCATTTTCTTGGATATTATGAGCTTTTCTCTTATTTTTCCTCTATTCCCACAACTATTACAATACTATCTTGAACATGACGGAGATAATAAACTTTTGCATCTCATCTCCGGCCCCTCGACCTTTCAAAAATCTACAATTTTTTTTGGGGGGATTTTGGGTTCTCTTTACTCGCTTCTACAGTTTATAGCATCTCCTCTGTGGGGTGGTCTCAGTGATAAAGTGGGAAGAAGGCCTATCTTGCTTCTCTCTACGACGGCCATGGCCTTAAGCTATGCGCTGTGGATTTTTGCAAACTCCTTTACTCTACTTCTTATTGCCCGCTTTCTAGGAGGTATTATGGGGGGGAATATTTCCGTGGCCACGGCCGTAGCGGCCGATGTTACGGATGAGAAGTCACGCTCTAAGGGAATGGCCGTTATAGGTGTTGCTTTTGCTTTAGGTTTTATTTTAGGCCCGGCCATTGGGGGAATCACTTCTTTAGTCCGTTTGGATCTCTTGTTTCCAAATTTGATCCTCTATGGGTTGAATCCTTTCTCGGCCACGGCACTGTCGGGGACATTGTTATCGCTGTTAAGTCTCTATATCTTGAGAACAAAATTTCAAGAAACTCTTTTGAGGGGAAAAACAAAGGGGTCGGAGAGGACAATTAATGTTCTGAAAATATTTCAAATACCTACTAAGGGGGCCTTTCTCTGTTGTCTTGCCTATTTTCTTTTTGTGGTTTCCTTTAGCGGAATGGAATTTTCTCTGGCCTTTCTTGCGGCCGAACGATTTCACTTTTCTTCTCTTGACAATGCGTGGATGTTTGTGACGGTGGGGGTAATTTTGGCCTTGGTTCAAGGAGGCATTGTTCGAAAAAAGGCCTCTGAAGTAGGAGAGAAGAAAATGTCTCTTATTGGACTGGGATTTGTTTTTCCGGGGCTTATCATTATAGGATACGCAAAGTCAATTATGATACTTTATGGAGGGCTTTTTTTCCTAAGCGTTGGTTCGGCCATGGCCATACCATGCTTGACTGCCCTCGTTTCCCTGTATTCACCCTCCGAGCGCCAGGGAGGAATCTTGGGTGTCTTTCGTTCTCTCGGGGCCCTTGGCAGAGTTCTGGGCCCTCTTGCGGCCTCTTTTCTCTACTGGAGGTTCTCTTCGGCCCATCCTTATTTCGTAGGGGCCGCTTTTATTCTCATTCCTCTAGGACTCGTGGCCTTGCTACCCAAGAGAGTAGAGTAGAAGAGAGTCTCTACCCTCAATGGCCAAGGCCTTGATAATTGTGTGATAATCTTAAACATGTTGATTTGGAGCATATGCCCTTTATTGATTCTTATTCTTTTAACAGTCCCTTCCTGTTTTTCTACAAAAGAGACCTTTAAAGAAGTCGCCGTCTTCGATCAAAAAGAAAAGCTATTGTCTGTTAAGCAAAACAGATTTGTCCAAATTAAGACTTCTTTAAAGTTTACAAAGCTCTCTTCAGATCAAAAAAAACGCTATTGTTCACATCTAGAAAGGGCCTTCCGTAAATATAATTGGGATAGAGGCCTCTGTAGTGAAGAGGATTGGTTCACCTACGGAAATTCTGCTCAAGAAAACCCTCTTGTTTTCATGTTGTGGGGAGACGATCAAGAAAAAAAGGCATTTGAGTACAGAGATGTCACTCTTATTATGTGTGGAGTTCATGGAGATGAAATAACACCTGTAAAATTTTGTTATGACATCCTTCAACTCTTTAAAGAGGAATCTTTAAAAAGCGATCAATTGCTCTTCAAGAATAGAACTATTGTCCTAGCACCGCTGGTTAACCCGGATGCTTTTTTCAAAAAACTTCCTACGCGAACGAATGCTAACGGAGTGGACATCAATAGAAATTTTCCGACTCGTGATTGGGATGGAAAGGCCTTAAAGCTGTGGAGGCGCTACTATAAAAAAGACAAAAGACGTTACCCGGGACCGAAGGCCAACAGTGAACCGGAAACGAAGTTTCAAGTGACCCTGATAAGAACATTCAAACCTCACAAAATTATTTCTGTTCACGCTCCGCTCACCATGCTGGATTATGACGGCCCTGAATCGTTACATACGGGGGGACTCGTTGGTCAAATGGCCAATCAGCTTTTGATTCAAATGAGTAAAAGCGCAAACGGTTATCGCATTAAGAATTATCCTTTTTTCACCGGAAGCCTTGGTAACTATGCGGGAAATGAGAGAAATATTCCTACATTTACCTTTGAACTACCAAGTAGTGACAACCGCAATCACAAGAAGTATTGGAGTCAATTTAGAGGGATCATTGTAGAGGCCATTAATCATACCCTTCAGACAAAAAAATCATTAAAGGAAAGACCGGTCGTTGATATTCAACTCTTGAAAAGTGAGATTAAAGATGAAATTTGATCTTCATGACGTAAACAATATGTTAGTCAAGTTTAAATCTCTTGTTAAAATTTTGTCCAATCAAGATTGGCAAGATCAAAGAGAGAAAGAAGAGTTAATAAAATTAAGCGATGAAACTTTCTTGGAAATACAGCAATTTTGGAAAACGTTTAAAAAAGATATTTCTTCGTAAATAATTCTCATATTAAATAGACAAAAATACTGCCTAAGGCAGTTTTTCACATAAAAATCAACACCCCCTTGATATGATGATATCAAAGTGTTTCTTTTTTAGAGGCATAATAGAGAGTCTATTGCCTTTTTTGACAAGAGGGAGCTCTTGTAGAGAGGGGTGTTCTTTGATTGCGGCCAGAGAAACGAATTGAGTGAATTTTTTTACAAAGGCCACATCCACCATAAACCATCGTGGTGACTTTCGGGAGGATTTTGGATCGTAATATTTTGATGCTTTTTCCCATTGGGTGTGGTCGGGGTAGGCCTCACCGACGATTTTCATCACTCCGGCCCCACCCGGAGGGTTAGCATTAGAGTGGTAGAAAACGGCCAAATCACCTATTCGCATATGATCCCGCATAAAATTTCTGGCCTGATAATTTCTTACACCATCCCAGCACTCGGTTTGGTCTTGTGTCTTTTTGAGATCGTCGATAGAAAAAACATTTGGTTCGGATTTCATAAGCCAGTAGTTCATATTCATGCACTTTATTTCCTTTCTTTTGTCGTGCCAAGTATTTTCTTTTTTCTGGTAATTTTAGGGACTCACGATTGGGGCAAGAGACGCGGAGGTTCTTTTTTAAAAAGCTCTTTTAGATAGTAGTCCCTATGCTTTACATAATTTTCCCCGGGAACAACGTTTTTGTTCATGAGGGAATCTCCCTTTTCCTGGAGAATATGTTTGTTGCGATTTAAGAAGCAATGACCGATTTCGTGTAAAATAAGAGACTCTCGTGTGCCTTCATCCTCATCCTTCCAATATTCTTCTTTGATTTCAATCATTTTATCGCCGTCTTCGTATTCATAACAAAGACCTACGGTTTTTAAGTTAGTGAAATCACCAAAAATAATGGGTACATTCATATCACTTCCAACCCCATGCGCTTCGGCATACTCCTTAAATTTTTTAATATGGGAGACGAAGTCCTCGTGTGTCGTGACCGGAGGTCTTTTACCCTTTCTTTTGATAATATCGAAAAGAGACATTCCACAGCTTGTAGTCATAAAAAAGAAAAAAAATACGACTATCACTTGCATACTCTTTTATCGTCGTTTTTTTTCAAATCTTTAAGGTAAATTCTGTTTTAAAGGACTTGTGAGATCGTTTAACGTACAATAAAAGTGATGAAGCAAAGAACGATTATTGTGGGCGATATTCACGGTTGTCTCGATGAGTTTGAAGAACTTCTTAAAAAAGTGTGCTTTGAGCAGAGAAAAGACCGTCTTATTCTCCTTGGTGATCTTATTAATAAAGGGCCTAATTCCTTGGGTGTTTTAAAAAAGGCCCATGAATTCCGTTGTCAAGTTGTCCTGGGTAATCACGAGGATAACTTTATCCAAAGTGCGCGCAATCCCTCTGCTTATAGATCTCAATCCTTTGAAAAACTCAAGAGTGAAATGAGTGAAGAATTTGAATTTTGGGCCAAGTGGATGGAAGAATTACCAAAATTTATTGAAGATAAAACATTTTTGGTTGTTCACGCAGGATTGAGACCGGATTATCATCCCAAGAAGACGGATAAAAGGATTCTCACACGTATTAGGACTTGGGACGGTGTAGGAGAGAATCTCTTTTCAGAGGATGATCCGCCTTGGTTTGATCTCTATAGTGGAAATAAACTTGTGGTTTTTGGACACTGGGCCTCTTTGGGACTTATGGTGAGGCCGTTGGCCATTTGCCTTGATAGCGGTTGTGTGTACGGAAAGCAACTCTCGGCCCTTCTTTTGCCTGAAAGAAAGATAATTCAAGTTGATGCAAAAAAGGAGTACGAAAAAATCAACCCTCTATAGATATTTGCCTTTTGGCCTGGGCCAATTCTATGAGGACTTCTTCGATCTTGTCTATACTGAATGGTTTTGAGTAGAATCTCGTATTTGTCGGAAGAGATTCGTTGTTCTCATTTAATTCTTTACGGGTATATCCTGAAACAAAGACGATGCCTGTATTGAGATCGATTTCTCTGATTTTATCCGATAAGATTTTTCCATTCATCTTAGGCATAACAATGTCCGTTAAGACAACGTCGATGTTGTTGGGATTTTTTGAGAATATTTCAAAGGCCTCTTGTCCATTGCTCGTACTTAAGACGTCAAACCCTCTATCCTGTAGCATTTCTGCAGTGATTTCTCTGAGGTCTTCTTCATCTTCGGCATAAAGAACAACCCAAGTTTTTTTCATCATTTTCCTCCAAGCAGTATTACCTATATATGTAGTTTTATTGTAATACTTTTGTGAGATTCATTCAAATGCCGTAGGAAATTAGTTCATCAAACGGAGTAGCTTTTTTCAAAGGCAATATGATAGAGAAAAACGGACAAAAATTTGGCCCCTTTTCCCGAAAGGTCGTCATAAATAGGATTGTACTCGTAAATCCCAACAATAGGGCGGTGAGATGTGGATTTCAAGTACATGTTCCAAATAGAAAAAAATTGCATTTTTGTCAATCCCATGGGATTGACGGCACTAACACTTGAGAAGAAAGAACTGTCGAGAGCATCACAATCAAGACTAAATACCGTTAGCTCTTCTTGAGATAGAGATAAAGTTTCAAGAGAATTAATATCGAGAACAGTCATTTTGCTTTCCCTAAGGCCGGTGTAATTACTTTTTGCATTACTGAAGGAATGGATACCTATTTGAGTGAGTCGAAAAGGAACGGTTTTTGTATTGGCAAATTGTCTAAAGGGAGTTCCGGAGTGAAAATGGGAATCTATTCTCGTATCTAAATGGGCGTCGATATTGATCACATGAATAGGCCTTTGGAATGCCTCAAGGGCCCTTAGAAACGGGTAAATATGGTCGTGTCCTCCTCCTAAATGGATGTGAATTTTTTCTAAATCAAGGTTAATATTCTTACTTTCTCTTTGTTGGGCCTCAGAAAAATTCAAATCGTCTAGCAGGAGTGGGGCCGCAACGGTTTCAGACCAGAGAACTGTTTGATTTTGAGGAAGTGTCAACTTTTGAAAAGAGGCCAAGACGGCATGAGCACCAAACCGGGCACCCCTTCGTCCTCCGTTGCGTGCAACGCCTATATCAGTATGAATTCTGTGGACAATCATGTCGGCCTTGGATACGGATGTCTTAACATTGCCCAGAACTTCTTTGGTGCGAGAAGACATCTGTCGTTGTATTTCTTTATCATCTTGCATAGCATAGAAACTATAATGAAAAAAGAATGGTTTGTATTCAAAAAGGACCATCATGAGGGCCCATATTCCGAAAAATATATTAGGCGGGAATATCGTGAAAACCGCCTCAAAGGTTCTTCCCTCGTTTGGAAAGAGGGATTAGAAAGTTGGTCTCCCCTGAAAGATCAATCTTGTTTTCAGGAGCTTTTCCCCAAATCTAACACTATCCAAAAATCTGAAGACGAAAGCAAGGAGGAGGGCCTTCCTCCTCCAATTTCCTCTTTAGAGGGCGCTTCGTCACCTGATAAATATGTTTCAAATGTCGTTAAGGAGAAAAAAAGTGCATCCTATCCACGTCTATTTTCCCCACTTGCAATCATGGCGGTTCTGTCTTTGTTGGGAGTTTCGGCCTATATGATATCCTCTCTTTTAAAAAGGTCTAATCTTTCTATTGTGTTACTCAATACCTCGCCAGATCAAAAAGGCCGTATAGAAAACGTTCTCCATTCCCATGTAGATGTTCATCTCTTAGATTTTACAGAGGATAAGAACAGTTTATGGGTTGCCTACGGCCGTCCTTTGACGGGGCCGGCATCCATCTACCTAAAATCCCGCAAAAATCGAATTCTTTCAGAGAAGAGTGTAGAGGTTTTTGCTTCCCATAAAATGGTGGTAGGTTTTGTAATTTTTAGCAAGTTTGAAACACTGAGAGGAACTTCCCTTGTTTCCGGAGAATATGACTACAGGATTCGCCTTTACCCGAAAGGATTATTTCCAAGTATAGGGCGTTTTCTTAGACTCCATATTTTTTTGGAGGATATGAAATGGATGGACATATTTGGTGATGTCATTACACTTGAGGGAATCCTTCACTACCATGTAGACAATAAAGACGGTTTTGAGGAAAAGTTGGCGGTCTTCAACAAGAAAAAGCATTTTCAACAAAAGAGTCTTCCCCTCATCGAACAATTGGAAAAATTAAAAGTGTTTTATGCTATGATGGAAAAAATTAAGGTGTTTTTTGACAAGCATATTAAAGAGGCCAAAGAGGGAAAAGATTTTGCCTCTCTTGAAGACCACTATATTCAAAATATTTCTCCTCTGCTTCAAAAAATCACTCTTGATTCCCAAGAAAAATCGATGAGTCTCATGGATTCTCAAGTGATAGAGGCCGCAGAACATCTTGAAATTTTTGAAAATGGAAAAACAGTTATTGAATTCATGGCCTATGTTATTGAAAAAACAACAAACGTGGAACGGTATACTAATGTCATGCGAGAAAAGATTGTTAAAGAGTTTGAAAGAGACTATAGGAATGTTCTTATCCAACTTAATACGGCCCTAGAAAAGAGAAAGAAAAAATCGGAAATGTTTTTGCAGGAATAGTATAATATGTATGGGTGATTATAGTAGAGAAAAAAATCATTGACTACGGAATTGGAGTAAGGCCATTGTATAAAACTCAGGATGAAAATTATACATCGCATTATTGTTCCCATAGTGATGCTTGTTATTGTGGTCATCGGTACTTATATGTTTTCATTGGGAGGAAAAAATAAGGAAAACTTTCGCCTACAACTTCTTCATTTTTCAGACATTGACGGAAATGCCGATGAGGCCCTAGAAAATATAGAGAACTTTTCGGCCCTTGTAGACGGGTTTCGGAGACAATTTCCAAACAATACACTACTCGTAAGTTCCGGAGACAATTATATTGCTGGAGAACTCTATTATGCATCGAAACAAGATGATATGAAATCTGTTCTTGGCGTACCGGGTTTTGCTAGGGGAAACATAGCTCTTCTCAATGCCTTGGGAGTTCAGGCATCTGCATTGGGAAATCATGAACTTGATCAAGGCACGGAAGGTTTTGTGGCGGCCGTCTCTCAAGAACGACAAGGACAAAGAGTGTTTCCCGGAGCGGGATTTCCCTATTTAGGGGCCAATGTTGATTTTTTCTCGGATAAGGTAACTCGCCCTTTCTCTTCTCCTTCGGGTCAAAATGTTCAAGATATCCACGGCCGTTTCACCGGTTCGACTTTTGTTCTTGTGGACGGTGAAAAAGTAGGCATTGTCGGCGCCCAGTCCCCCGACTTTCCAAATATTACCGATACGGGAGATATGATCTTTAGGCCTGCCAAATTTAATGCCAAAGAAGCTTCTTCTCTCGATCGCTTGGCCGCGGTCATTCAACACGAGGTAGATGCTCTGACAAAAACGGGTATCAATAAAATATTTCTTTTGGCCCATATGCAGGAACTGTTTATCGAAAGAGAATTGGCCGGGCGATTGAAAGATGTTGATGTAATTGTGGCCGGAGGATCAGGCACATTATTGGCCGATACAAACGACAGTCTCCTAAAGGGCGATGTTCCTTTTGATAGCTACCCGTTGGTTTACGAGACATCGTCTTCTTCAGAGAAGGAGAGAGGCCTTGTTCTCGTGGTAAACACAAGAGGCGACTTTCGCTATCTTGGACGTCTTGTTATGGACTTTGATGATGTGGGAAGAATTATCCCCGATTCTCTAGATATATCTCTCAATGGAGTTTATCCTGCCCGGACGGCCGAAACTTTCAATTTCAATCCTATCCCCAAGGCCCAGATTGTTGCAAATGCTTTGAAAGCATCATTACAAAATGATTCCGAAGTTTTAGGTCAAAGCAATGTTTTTTTAGACGGCCGTCGAGAAAAGGTGCGAACCGAAGAAACAAATTTTGGGAATCTTGTGGCCGATGCTTATTTGGAAAGTGCCCGCAACATAGATGCATCCGTAGATATGGCCTTAGTGGGATCCGGAGGCATTCGCTCTAGCATTAATGCCGGAGGGATAACCCGGAGAGATATTCGCAATACTCTTGCCTTTAACAATTCATTGTCAATCGTCACCGTCAAAGCAAAGGAACTTGTGACCATTTTAGAACACACGATTTCACGGGCCGGCAATCCTGCGGGACGTTTTTCCCAAGTATCGGGATTGAAATTGAGTTTTCATCCAAACAAAGAGGGTATAGGTTGGTTGGATACAAAAAATTGCAGTAACGCTAATAATCCTGTCTTTGGCTCGGTCTCAAAACTTCAGGGCCTTGTGGTAAACTCTCATAAGGGTGTCGATGTCATTCTTAAAAACGGTATTTTTCAAGGAGGCCCTGAACGCACCTTTAAGTTGGTGACTTCATCTTATCTTGTTAAAGGGGGAGACCTTCTACCTTATCCCTGTCTGGCCTCGACCTCTTCTCCCCGTGAAACGGGACTTAAAGAACAAGAGGTTTTTGCCGAGTACTTGTTTAAGCATTTTGGTGATGTCGCCTTTAATATTCCTGAGGTGGACGTGTCCTACGACAGACGTATACAACATTAGGATCCGTGTAGGTAGTGGAAAAGCGTTCTCACCATGAGTCCCGATGCTCCTTTCTTAGGGCAATAGGGAAGGTGAGCTTGTGAATTGGCAATACCCGCTATGTCGAGGTGGGCCCAAGCAATATTGCCTTCAATAAAATTTTCGAGAAAGGCCGCGGCCTTGGCCGTTCCGGCGAAATGAGTTCCACCGATATTTTTAAGGTCTGCAATGGGAGATTCCATATCCTTTCTCCATTCATCAATGATAGGTAGTTCCCAAATATACTCGTTTGTCTTCTTGGCGGCCTCTCTAAGAAGGTCTTTAAGTTTTTTGTTATTTCCCATAAGGCCGCAAACTTCTTGTCCTAGGGCAATAAGACAGGCCCCGGTCAATGTCGCTGCATCAATGATAACATCGGGTTTTTGAGAACTTGCATAATCGAGGACATCACCTAAAACCAATCTCCCCTCTGCATCCGTATTGAGAATTTCTACGGTTTTTCCCTTGCGACTTTTGACAATGGAGTCAGGCATGACGGCCTGCTCATTGATAGCATTGTCGGTTATTCCAAGAAAACAGGAGATTTTCACGGGGGATTCCGTAAGAACGGCCGCCCTAAAGGCCGCATAAACGGTGGCCGATCCTGCCATATCTGTTTTCATGTTAATAATAGCACCACTTGGTTTAAGAGAATATCCTCCGGTATCAAATGTTAGGCCTTTTCCAACCAGAGCAATATGCTTTGTTTTTCTTGTGGTCTTTTTCGGTGTATAAGTCAGATGAATGAGTTGAGGGGGATGGGCACTTCCGGCATTAACGGAGAGGAACATACCCATGTTTTCTTTTTTGAGTTCTGCTCTTCCTAAGGCCCGAGCAGTAACTTTTTTGAGATGATTCTTGACGTCTTTGAGAATTCTTTTTGAGTATTCCGAAGAAGTCAAAACATTCGGAGGTTCGTTAACGAAGTCTCGACAGATATTGACACTATCGCAAAGGATTTTTGTACGATTTAAGGCCTGTTGCATTTTATGTTCTTTGAGGGTCGGCCTTCGAAAATCAAAAACCGTCTCCAAAAGGTTTGCATCTTGGGCCTTCTTATATTTCTCAAACCTATAGGAGGTCAGCCATAGACCTTCGGCCATGGCACAAAGAGACCTCTCTATATTGTTTTCGATAATAAAATTATCAACAATAACGGAAATTCGCATGAAAGTTTTAGAGGCAAGCTGATACAATACGGCAAAGGCCCTTCTCAAGGCCTCCTCATCAATGTATTTTTTCTCTCCAAGTCCCAAGGACAATACTGAGCATCCGTTCTCTAGAAAAAACTGAAAAGTTGTGCCTTTTTTACCTTGAAAATGCGCAGAAGAGATCGTTTTGTCAAAACATTCTTTTATGTTCTGAGGCCAATGAGAATAAACGAGCCGTTCCCGATTGTCGTTGTTGGATTTAGATGCCTTTTTAGAAAAGGCCGCCACCACAATCATTTCTTTGGAAGAACAGTCTTTTACATAAAAATTTAGTGATATCTTCATTTCTTAATCCTTTATATGCTGATAAAATCCTTCTATGGCATAAGTTAGTAGATTATGTCTACTTTTTAAAAATTTATGGAGAAAAAAACGTGTTTTACAGACCTTTCAGTATATTGAATTTCTACTTGGCGGCCGGGTTTATTCCTCCCTTTACAATAAGCTTACTTTTTTTTCTTTTTTTCTTGTTGATAGGGCGACTTTTTAAATTGATTCAAATTGTCGTCAACACAAATGTGGAATTCAGTGTCATTATAGAGCTTATGATTCATATCATGTTTTCCTTCTTTCCCATATCCGTTCCCTTTGCCGTTCTTTTTGCGACAATCTTTTGCTTGAATAAACTTAGCAATGACTCTGAGATCATCTCCATGCAATCTTTCGGTCTTTCAAAAAGAGATATTCTAAAACCCTTTCTCATGATAGGATTGATCATTGCCTTGTCTGTTTTCTCACTTAGTCGAAACCTTGTTCCTCATTCTAAAACACTCTTCAAGAATACGGTTACTCAGCTTACATCAAAAGGAATGTTTTTCAATATTAAATCAAAAAATTTTTTTATGGGTATTCCCAACGTAATTTTATTTGCTAAAGAAGTTTCAAATCATGGCAATGATCTTTTGGGAGTTTTTATTCATTATAAAAATAAGGATCAAATTGAAAGGATTATGATGGCCGAAAAGGGAAGCATTATTAAACAATACTTTTCAACAACCCAGACTCCTATGCTTCGATTAAAACTGGAAGATGGCAATCTTGTTAAATATGATAAAGATCACAAAAATATCGAAAAGATATTTTTTAAGTCCTATGATTTTCCTATTTTAGAAGGGGGGCAGAAATTAGGTTTTGTTACAAGAAACGGAATGAGATCAAATGCGGCCCTTGCACAACATATTCAAGATTATAAAGTCGAATTATCAAAAGTTTTGTCCAAAAAGGCCCTAAATCATGTTGATAAACAAAAAATTCATGAGATTAAGATTGAGCTATCAAAAGGCGAGATTGAATACTGGAGTCGTTTTAATACACCTATTCTCTGTATTATTTTTATAATTCTAGGGGTAGGACTTGGAGTCAAAAAAATTCGAGGTAAAGAGCAAAATACAGCTTTTATCGGCATCATGGTGGTCATTATTTATTACACTTTATTCTTCCTCAGTGTATCCATAGCAAAAAAGGGATATATTCCCTCTTGGTTCGCTATTTTTTCCCCAACACTCTTAGCAGGTTTTATGGCCGTTAAATACTATCGAAATATAGACTGGCAAAGATAAGAGGAACCATGTGATTTCAGTTCTCCAAGGATAAGTCGGCCATATAATCTTTTGAATTTACAACCGAGCCATCTTCTTTGTAAATAAAGAGAGGATAATAGTATTCATTTCTTTTCTCTTGAGGAAAGACCAGAGTTTTCACTCGGGATAGAGCATTCAAAGTGAGATGCTTATTATTGAGAAAAACTTTTACGGCCGAAACATTTCCAAGAAACATGAGAATGATGTCCCCTTTGATAAACAGGTATTCTCCCTGTTTCAAAAAAAATTGATGAACAGGGCCGTAGTTTTTTTGGTAGGTCAGCCAAGTTTCTCCATATTCAGCGAGTAGGAAAACAGATTGTTTTCCTTTTTCTATAGAGTTTCTGTGATTTTTGGGAATATCTTCCGATATTTCTTGATTATCATCTCTAATCGAATAGAGAGGCAGCCTTATGGCCTTTAAAGGAATTTCTTTATTGACATCTTCTTCTATTTCAAGAGGGCCGCCTCCTCGTAAACTAGGTAAATTTTCCGGAATAAGTTTACCGATATCGAGAGTGGTTCCAGAAGGTTTAGTTTCAATCAAAGGTGTTTTTGAAGATAGGGTCTGAGATTCGATAGTCCTTTCAATAGAGTCACTGTTTTTTTCCGTTTCTTGTCGGCCCTTGGAAGGATTTTTATTTCGCAGATAGACTACATAGCATAATGGGAGGATAAAAACACAAATTGTACCGATAGTTTTGTAAGAAATTTGGGTATTTTCTGACGAATCGTTTTGGTTAGTGTCTTTTTTAGAAGGTGTAGCATTAGGCAAGGATGAGGTATCATTTGATTCGATTTTATAACCTTCCTCCAAAAACTCCAAAGCTTGGGCCGCATCAATCTTTAGTGTTTTTGCATAGGATTTAACGTATCCAACGACGTAGGCCTTATCGGGAAGCTTTGTCAATTGATCGTTTTCAAGATATTCAAGCATTTCTACACTAATTTTTGTGTATCGGGAAATAAGTTTAATAGACACTCTTTGTTTTTCACGGGCCTCTTTAAGATATTTTCCCACTTGGGTGGTTTTTGAAAGAACCTCTGATGTACGGCCGCTATTGGGGTCTCCTTGTGTGGTTTGGGGTACCATCAAAAAGTCGCTCCCTTAAATGAATTTCTTTCGTCAAGTTCTCGTTGAATTTCAAACATAGGATCAATATCTTTGTTAAGGGACCTAAGGTTTTTTACCTCAGTATCGGCCTTAGAAAAATAATCCGTATCAGAGAATTTTTCTTGAACTTCAATAAATTTCTTATGGGCGAGAAAATATTTTTTTAGATGTACAAGGGTTTTTGCCGTGTAAAAATGAGGGTCGGGCAATTGAACACAAGGTCCCATTGTTGCTTTTTTAAAGAGTTTTAGGGCCTTTTCATAATCTTCCGATTTATAAGAAATCATGGCCAGTTTAAATGATGCCGGACAGTAATGGGAGTTTTCTTTGAGAGATTTTTTGAGATAGTTAACAGACTTGGATAAGTCTCCAAGTTTTTCATAGACTAAGGAGATATTGTAAAACGTCTTGTGTTGGAACTCGTAAGTCAGGTCTTGCTCTACAAAAGCATACTCTTTCAATGCTTTAGCATAATCTTGTGTTTCAAAGTAGACAGATGCTAAATTGTTCCTAGGGTCCATATTTTTTTTGTCTAGTTTGACGGCCATTTTCAAATGCTCTACGGCCTTGTCCACGGCCTCTCTGAAAAAATAGGCCATTCCAAGATTATTGTTAATTTTCGCATTTTTTGGATCGAGTTCATAGGCCTGGGATAAGAGTTTCAACGCTTTTGCATATTCCTTATTTAGGAGAGCTTTTGTACCGTGGGAGTAATAGACAAAAGATTTATTCTCTTTGCGAGACTTCTCTTTCTCTCTTGATGCGCAAGAGATAAAAACCAACAAGGAAAAAATGATGGCCGTTTTCAATATAGTCCTTTAATCTTATTTAGCTTGTATATACAAAATATATTTTACCATAGCAAGAGAGCAAAGCAAAGATTTCAGGAATAATGCAGAGAACAAAAAAATAACGTTCATTACGAGAGGAAAAAAGGTTATTATACTAAATTATGCTATATTTTTTTGATAAAATACCTTTCCTTTTAGAGTTATTTATCAATGGAACATTCATCCTTGTTTATTCTTTAAAAACAACAGAGAGAATTCCAAAAACATGGAATATTTCTCTTGTTGATCAAGGAATTGCCGTCGGGATGATATTGGTTCCCCTTGTAATTTGCGTTCAATTAATAACGAGCTATTTGCGTTCTTATAGTCTTGAAGACTTTTTCAGAAGACACATCTTTTCCTTTGTTATTTTCATTCCTCTACTTATTGCGTGGGGTGATCATGAGCTAATATTTTGGCTTAGTTCTGCTCATCTTTTTTCCTCAACGCTCTCTCTCTACGAGGACCCCATGAATCTTATTGGCAATAATAATATGCCACCTAAGTCCTTTAATATTATGAACAAGATAAGATTCAAACCCGCCCAACTTATTATAATCTCTTTTAGTAGCGTTATTGCTCTCGGTACATTTTTTCTAATGCTACCCATTGCAACAATCGATGGAGATTTATTATCCTTTATAGATGCTCTTTTCCTCTCAACTTCTGCTACATGTGTAACCGGCCTTACTACTCTGTCTATAGGGGGTCAACTCAGCATTTTTGGACAAATCATTGTTTTGGTTTTGGTGCAGGTAGGAGGTATTTCGATAATGACTCTTTATTCATCCATGGCCATCTTGCTTGGTAAGAGCTTAGGTGTTAAAGGGCGTGTGATTATGGAAGATTTGCTGGACATCTCGGGAATAGAGGATTTCGTGGCCGTTATTCGTACTATCGTTAAATATACCATCGTTATTGAATTATTTGGGACCGTTGTCTTAACATTTGCCTTCTTTTTGGAGGGGCATGAATTCGGTCAGGCCCTTTATTACGGTGTTTTTCATTCCATTTCTGCTTTTTGTAATGCAGGCCTTTCTCTGTTTGATACTTCTTTGGAATCCTACTCGACAACCCCTCTTATCCATGGCACTATTGCCTTTCTTATTACTCTAGGAGGGTTGGGCTTTATTGTTTTAAAAGATTTGGAAGAGGTACTCTTTCAAGGGAAAAAACTTGTAAAACTTAGTATTCATTCCAAGGTCGTTTTGGTTACGTCAATTATTTTAACCCTATCGGGAACTATATTATTTTTCTTTGGAGAATTTCTCAATGCCCTCGAATCCTATTCGTTATGGGAAAAACTCCAAATCGCTTTTTTTCAGTCTGTTACCCTAAGGACTGCAGGATTTAATACTATTGCTCTCTCAAATTTAAACTCTTACACTCTCTATCTCATGTCTCTTTTTATGTTTATCGGTGGCTCTCCCGGATCTACTGCCGGAGGAGTCAAAACAACAACCTTGGCGATTCTTATCCAATCAATTCGATCAACCTTAAAAGGGAAAAAAAAGGTTGAACTCTTTCAACGGACAATTAGCTCTCCCGTTGTTGTCAAAATTACGGCGTTAACATTTATCTCTATTATCACCGCAAGCTTTTTTATCTTTCTTCTTATGCAAATTGAACACGAACAATCTTTTTTGGCCATTTTCTTTGAAACGATTTCGGCCTCCGCCACGGTAGGGCTTTCTCTCGGAGTTACCCCTTATTTAAGCACGGCCGGAAAATTTGCTATTTTGGCCCTTATGTATATTGGACGCATTGGACCATTAACACTTTTGCTGGCAATAGGACAAAGCGAGGTACCCACGGGAAAATTTGACTATCCCAAGGGCCGTATTATGATAGGATAAAGCATAAAAGAAATCATAGGTGAAAGTCGCCAAAAGCAAAAAATTATTATAATATCACAATCTATAGATTGTAGGTAAAAATATGATCGTTGCAGTTATAGGCCTTGGAACTTTTGGTGGAAAAACCGCCGTGCGCCTTTTTGAAAAAGGCGCCGAAGTCATTGCTATCGACAAAGACAATGTCCTTGTCGAAAAAATAAAAGATAGAGTCACCCATGCCGTTGCTTTAGATGTTGTTGACGAGAGGTCTTTAAGAAGCGTCAATATCTCTGATGTTGATGTGGCCGTTGTGGCCATTGGTGATCATATTGAGCAATCTATTATGGCCGTAACAATGTTGAGAAAACTTGGCGTTGGACGGGTTCTTGCCCGGGCCACAAGCAATCTGCACGAACATGTGCTTATGGAAATAGGGGCATCGGAAACTGTTAGAGTAGAGGAAGAGATGGGAGAGATCATTGCTTCAAAAATTGTGGCCCCCCATGTTCTAGAGCGTTACAACTTTGCTGCAGGTTACTCTATTATTGAGATTAAACTCGGTAAAAAATTTAGAGGGCAAACCGTTGCTGAAACCAAGATTCGTCAAACCTACTCCCTCAACATCGTGGCCCTTCAAAAACGAGTTCCGTTCATATCGGAAGAGGGCAAATCCTCTTTCAGAATTGAGGTTAATGACTTTCCTACGCCGACGGATGTTATCGGTTTTGAGGACATTATTGTGCTTGTTGGAAGTGAAAAAAATTTTAACAGGTTTTTTGACGACTTAGATTTAGAAGAAACTTAGAGAACTGAGTGCAAGAAAAGTGAATTTATCATTAAAAAACAGAGTTGCTTTGAGTTTTATTTTTGCCAATATTGTTATCATTATACTCGCCTTTCTCGTCTTTTACTTTCTCAACTCTCTCAACAAAGAATTTGAACTCATTACGGTTCACTCCAATCAAACTGCCTTTATCACGGATGAAGCTAGGATATCAACAATTGATATCCTTAAGGGCCAAAGAAAAATGATGACTTCACAGGATGATACAATAAGAGAAAAAATCATTGGACTTTGTGAGTCTCTCAGTTCCCAAGTGAGTAGGTTGGAACTTCTTTACGAGAATCCTGATGCAAAAAAGAATTTAACACAAATGTCTTCCTATGCCGATTCTTTGCGCTTGATCCTTTCATCAAAGGAAAATTTTACAAAAAAAGATATGGTTCAAGATTTTTCATCTGTTAACGATTTGACCGATAAAATCCTTGAAACATATTCAGCGTTTTCAAACATTCAACTTGTTGAAAATCGAAATCGAAGACAAAAGTACGAAACTGTCCTCAAAGAGATAAAAAAAACAATGATGATCACTCTTATTATCGGTCTTTTAGGAACAATTATTTTAGGACTTATTGTTCCGGGAAAAATTGCTCTTCCGTTTAAAAAAATTAAGGATGCTATTCGAGAACTTCAAAATTCTAATTTTGATGTCAGCATTTACTACAATCAAAATGATGAAATTGGAGAAATCGCTCAAGAGATGAACATCATGATAAATTCTATAAAAATCTTTGAAGAGCTGAGGGCCGATAAGGTTTCTATTGAAAAAAGAAAATTTGATGCTCTTGCCAATATGGTCAAGAAACCCATTCTTGTGGCAAATGCTGAAGGTGAGTTAATCTATATGAATAACCATCTCTATTCCCTGCTCCAATGCCAGTCCGAGGAGGTGCTTGGGAGACCCATGAAGGAAACTGTTATTCCCAAAAGTATTATCCATTGCTACGAATTGGCCATTAAACGCCGTTCAAAGATTGAAAATGAAGAAGTTTTTATTCCCAAAAAGGTAGAAGAACTTATTGATAACGGTGAGAACGAAGACCAGAAAGAGATAAATGAATTAAGTTATTTCAATTATAATGCAGAGGAAACTTTAAAAAATGCTGAAAATACAAAAGAAGAATCGAGACCGGGGGAAGATCATGAAGTTGAACTTATTTTTAAAGGTTATGCAAACGTTATTCCCATTAGAGGAAAAAAGAGTTCTCTAGATTACTATCTTATGATACTTTCAAAGAAAGTTATTGTCTAAATTCTTTTGGAACCTTTCATGGATCAAAAGCTTATTCGGAATTTTTCCATTATCGCCCATATTGATCATGGCAAATCAACATTGGCCGATCGATTTTTGGAACTTACCAACTCTGTGGATGACCGTCAAAAACAAGATCGTATCCTAGATAATATGGATCTTGAAAAAGAGAGAGGCATTACTATTAAGGCCCAAACCGTTCGTTTAAAATACATATCATCCCATGGGCAAGAATATTATTTCAATCTTATCGATACTCCCGGCCATGTCGATTTTTCTTACGAAGTTTCCCGATCTCTCGCTTCATGCGACGGCGCGCTTTTAGTTGTAGACGCCTCTCAAGGAGTGGAGGCCCAAACCTTGGCCAATGTTAATATGGCCGTAGAATATGATTTAGAAATCATTCCTGTTTTAAACAAGGTAGACCTCCCCCACGCAGATGTCCCGAGGGCAAAAAAACAAATAGAAGACATTATAGGACTTGAGGCCTCAGATGCCAATGAGGTTTCGGCCAAAACGGGTGAAGGTGTCACAAAACTTTTAGAGACAATCGTCAATAAAATTCCCTATCCCACGGGAGAAGCTCATCGTCCACTTCAGGCCTTAATCTTTGATTCTTGGTTTGACTCCTATCGTGGAATTGTGGTTCTTGTAAGAGTTTTTGAGGGCCGTGTTCAAAAACGAGACAAGATTTATCTCAAACATTCTCAAGGAGAGTACGAAGTCATCACGGTTGCCATTAACGACCCATTTTTCACCGAAGTTAGCGAGTTGACTGCCGGAGAAGTGGGAATGCTTATTTGCGGTATTAAAACCATTCGGGATGTAAAAGTCGGTGACACTATTATTCATGCGCATTCAAAAGAAACACCTAACCTTCCGGGTTATCAAGAGTCTAGGCCCATGGTCTTTTGTGGTATTTATCCCGTTGAATCCCAACATTATGAGGATCTTAAAGAGTCTTTAGAAAAACTGGCCCTCAACGATTCTTCCTTTACCTACGATCCGGAAAATTCTCAGGCCCTAGGACTGGGTTTTCGCTGTGGTTTTCTTGGCCTTCTTCATATGAACATTATTCAAGAGAGACTCGAAAGAGAATTTGAACTCAATTTAATCTCTACAGCTCCCTCTTGCCAATATAGGGCCGTTATGAATGACGACTCCGTAAAAGATATAAACAATCCCAGTGAATTGCTGTCTCCCAATCTCTACCGGTACATAGAAGAACCCTATGTGGAACTTTCCATTTACGTTCCGGAGCAGTTTATAGGATCAATTATACAACTCTGTAGTGAGAGAAGGGGAGAGCAAAAGGATATGAAATACAACACTGAAGGCAGGATACAAATCCTTTACCTCCTTCCCCTAAATGAGATGATTTTTGATTTTTACGACCAACTCAAAGGAAAAACCAAGGGATATGCCTCCATGGACTATGAATTCATTGGATACAAAACGTCCAGTCTTGTCAAAGTGGATATTCTCATTAACGGAAACTCTGTAGATGCACTATCTCTCATTTGTCATAAAAAATCTGCTTATCAAAAAGGGCGAAAATTAACTCAAAAACTCCAAAAGACACTCTCTCGGCAACAATTTGACATTGCTATTCAAGCAGCAATAGGATCAAAAATCATAGCACGGGAAACCGTCAAAGCGTTGAGAAAGAATGTTCTTGCAAAGTGTTATGGCGGAGACATTTCTCGAAAAAGAAAACTTTTGGAAAAACAAAAGGCAGGGAAAAAACGTATGAAAATGGTTGGTTCCGTAGAAATTCCTCAAGAGGCCTTCCTCGCTGTTCTCTCTACAGATACATAAACCTTTGGAGGATATTACCTTTGAATCCTATAATTAAGAATCACTACGAAAAGGCCGTAAAAGAATTTACTTCGACGCCTTATTATTCCACTATGATAGAGGCCAAAAAAGAGTATTTCAATCGCACCGGCACTATTCATGAAGATGAGGATGATTACGAAATTAAAATGAACGCTTTTAATGATTGGTATATATTTCAATATGTTTCCAGACAAGGCGGCCCTTTTATCAAATTCTACATAGAAAGTAACAATCTAGGAGAGGAAATTTATAATACCTTTATGAGAGTCAACTATTCTCTTTTTGAATACACAGGGAAAACACTCAAAGGAGTTGACACTTTTAAGGATATTCTCCACTCAACAAAGATTTCTCTGGGAAAAGATCACCGAGAGCTTTCCATACTCAAGAAAGATATTCTTATTGGAAGAATAATAAACTATCAAGGTAATTTTTACTTTCTCGATGGTATGATTTTTCTACCGAGTGATACTCGTCCTATCTTAGTGAAGGAATCTAAACGTGTAAGAAAATCGATTGATCCCCATCAAGAATATGAATTTTTGATGAATGTAGAAAAAATGAAAACTCGCTATTCTCAATTTGGGCATGTAGACTTAAACCGTTTCTTTAAGTTTTGACAAAGAAATATTTTTTCCTGAGAAAATGTAGGGGAAAAACCCCAAAAAGTTTACGGAAATCATCACAATAAAATAAACGTTGAAAAGGTTTGCTCCATTGTTTACTCCGATAAATTTGAAGAGAGATTGAAAGACCATATGGCCGACACCAAGTCCTGCAGGAGAAATAGGAAAGATCATGGCAATATCACCTAAAGGAATAATACTGAAGGCCCAAAAAAAATTTATGGATTTTTCATAAAAAGGGAATGTTGCTATTAAAAAAGAGATAATATGGAGAAACTGCATGATTAGGCCCAATAGCAAGCAAAAGAGAAGGGATTTTTTATCTTTTTCAATATTTCTAAGATGTTCATAAATTTTTAAAATAAAAGGCCAAATTGAAGAAATTTTTTTTATTACCTTAAAAATAAGATAGGGGCAATTAAGGGGCAAAAAGAGAAAAAGAAGAAAGACAATAACAGAAAAAAAAATGAGGATATTCAACTTGAGAATTATCTCCATATTAGGACTGAGAGAAGAGAGAGCTTCATAATTGAAAAAAGAGAAAAAACCCATGATGAGAATAAGTCCTGAAAGTCCCAAAGACCTATCGAGAATAATAGACATTATAAGAAATGTCTTATCGAGAGATTGATCTAACTTTTTTATATAAAAAATTTTAACCACATCTCCGGTGATATTTCCGGGCAAAAATGAATTGAAAAACAACCCTATCCAATTAATCCTTATAATATCGATGAAAGAGAGGGCCTTTAGAGACTTAATCTCTAAGAGAACTTTCCAACGATACCCTCCAATGAGAAACTGAATAACGATAATACCAAAGGCCAAGGCCAAATATTTAAAATTATCGCCATTTTTTATTATAAGAGAAAAATCTAGTTGTCCTTTTGCTACAAGCCAAGAGACAATTGAAAGAGCAAAGGTAATTTTTAAGAGAGATTTTATAAGCATACTCTCCTTAAAGTACTCTTGAAAGATTTTTTTTACAACTAACTTATTACACAAAATAAATATTTTCGAGAATCATGAGACATAGTATTAAAGTTTTCGTCAAAGATGTTATCATTCTTTACAAGCAGAAATGAGTTGGGATACAACAAATTTATCTCAAGTGTGGCCCTAAAACCTCTTCCTTCAGGGAGAGGATGTGAGGCCACGCCCTTCGGCGAGAAAAAAAAATATTGTCTTTTGAAGAATATCATAATATATTGGATTTGTCGGAACAAAAACCGACCTACCGTAGGGACTACGGGATGTGAAGCTCGTGGAGACGATGTAAGACCTAGAAACTTGTGTTCTAGGCGATTGTCGGTGAAGCAAGAATCTTCTCACTTTAGTGAGGGGTAGTTCAAGAAAAAAGAGAAGAACAAATGAATATTGCCGTTGTCGGAACAGGATATGTCGGACTTGTCAGTGGAGTATGTTTTTCTGAAATAGGCCATCATGCAACCTGCATTGATATTGATCAAAACAAAATCCACAAATTACAACAGGGCCTATGCCCTATTTACGAACCCGGGCTTGACGATATTCTTCAAAAAAACCTTGCTCTCAAGAGAGCGGTTTTTTCGACGGATTTTTTCTCCCTAAAAAATGCAGAAATCATTTTTTTGGCCGTTGGAACTCCTTCCTACGATGACGGCAGGGCCGATCTTAGATATCTTTATGCTGCTGCCGAGTCCGTAGCAAAGAGCATGCAAGAGGGGGCCGTCATTGTTATAAAATCGACCGTACCTATTGGTACAAGTCATGCTCTCAAGTCTTTTATAAAAAGCAAGACAGATAAAACTTTTTATCTTATCAACAATCCTGAATTTCTTAGAGAGGGACAGGCCGTAGAAGATTTTATGAATCCGGATAGAGTGATTATAGGTTATGAAGAGCAAAAATCTGCAGATTTGATGGCAGAGCTTTATGCACCCCTTATTGACAAAAAAGAATCTTTCTACACGATGAGCAATCTCTCGGCAGAAATGACAAAGTATACGGCCAATTGTTTTTTGGCCGCAAAAATTTCTTTTATCAATGAAATTGCTAATCTTTGTGATCTCACCGGTGCAGATATTGATGAAGTTCGCAAGGGTATTGCCGGCGACCCAAGAATTGGAAAGCATTTTCTTTATCCGGGACTTGGCTTTGGAGGCTCCTGCTTCCCAAAAGATGTTTCGGCCTTTCAATTGATTGCTAAAGATTATAAGACAGAGTTAAAAATTGTTAAAGCTGTAGAGGAGGTAAACAATGTTCAAAAATATAAAATGCTTCAAAAAATGAAAGTCCATTATAAACAAAATCTAAAGGGAAAAATCTTTGCTTTCTGGGGGGTTGCTTTCAAGGCAGGCACCGACGATGTCAGAGAATCAGCGGCCATCTATTTGGCAGAGGCCTTATTGCGAGAAAATTCCAATGTTTATTTTTACGACCCTGTCGCCGGAAAAAACTATCTATATACGATGAAAAATCGAGGTAATGATTTAAGAAAAATCATTTCTTTTGAGAACAAATACTCTTGTTTAAAAAATGCAGACGGATTGGTTATCATTACCGATTGGAGAGAATTTTTTACTCCTAAATTTCAAACAATAAAACAACATCTTAAAACCCCTGTTATTTTTGATGGGAAAAATCTCCTTCCTACGCAAAAGGTTTTGTCGTTTGGATTTGACTACTATGCTATAGGCAAAAGAATTACTCTAAAATGAAAATCGGTCTTATTCAATTAACATCTGTTTTGGACTATAAAAAAAATCTGGAAACTATTCGATCCTTTATGCTTCAGGCAAAAAAAAACCATGTTGAGGCCGTCTTCCTCCCCGAATGTTTCTATTCTTTCAGTAATGGAAAAATCCCCACACCCTATCTGGTGGAAAAAAACAACGAACACTATGAAAATATACGCTCTTTGGCCCAAGAATTTGGCGTTTTTTTGCTTGGAGGATCTGCTGCCGCTAAAGAAGGAAAAGATATTGTTAATAGGGCATATAATTTTGATGCCTCCGGAAAAGACCTAGGTCATTACGATAAAATACATCTCTTTTCCTGTTCTCTTGAAGAAGAGTCCCTTGATCTAAACGAGAGTAGTATTTACACTTCCGGTGATTGTCCTGTTCTTATTAATGTCGGTCCTTTCAAACTAGGTCTAGGAATTTGTTTTGATCTGCGCTATCCAATGATGAGCTGGAATTATTCAAAACAAGGGGTACATATCCTTTCTTTTTCTTCGGCATTTACGGCCGCGACAGGAAAGGCCCATTGGCACACCCTGCTTAAGGCCCGAGCTATAGAAAACCAATGTTTTGTCGTGGCCGCGGCCCAATGGGGGAAACATAATAGTAAAATAGAAACGTTTGGTCATTCTCTTGTCTTGGGGCCTTGGGGAGAGGTTCTTGTTGATGGTGGAGAGGGTGAAAAATTGCTTGTCTCTCATCTCAATCTTGATAGAATCAGTGATGTTAAAAATCAAATTAAAATTTAAGAAAATATAACCGATCCTTTGAGAAACAAGACAACGGCCGTCAGTATAGGACTCGCTTCAAATCCTTAGAGACCCATTATACCGCCTCCGGGTTCATTCACCGTAAGAGTTCCATAAACCCACCCCTATATTTTCCTAACTTGATCCGGGTTGCCCTCAAACTAAAAATTTTTTCACATAACATATATGAAGCTCTCCCGATAGCAAGAATAAAATGCAAGTTTTGACAAAAAAGAATAGGTGCATACATATATCCGGCCTTTTTTTGGATGATCTTTGCATCCCGGCCCTGATGGACTTTGCCCTCTCCGTCCTTATCAAGTCCTCGGCATTGAATATTGTGCCCTTGCTATGTTCAGGTTTTCAGAGAGGCGATTCACTCTATGACAGGACGTCAGGCGCGAAGCGCCATTTTGCCATCACCGTTATTTTATTCTTCGCATTCCTTTATGGATTGTAGTTCTTATTTTCCTCCCGTTAATCGTTTACCTCTCGGGGCAATTCTCGGTGAGGGAACCTCAAAGTTCCCGCAGAGAATTGCCCCGAGGGCATTTGTACTCTTCCTTTTTTGCTAGAATTACCCCTACTACTCTTGCCGTCTTATTTGCTAGAGCGACAGAAACCTTATTTATCCCCTTAGAGGGAAGTTTTTCTTGTATCCAGCGACTTCTTTTGTCAGTCTTTGTTGTAGAGTGATTAACCACGGATCGACATCCGTATATCAAATTTTTTCTGATATAGCTATCTCCCCGTTTACTGATTCCTAAAAGCTTTGCTTTCCCGCCGGTCGAGCATTGTCTCGGAGTCAATCCCAACCATGCGGAAAACTGCCTCCCATTCTTAAATGCCTTGGGATCACCCACTGCTGCCACTACGTAAGCGTTCCATAAACCCACCCCTATATTTTCCTAACTTGATCCCGGTTGCCCTCCAGGCCAAAAACCCTTTTCCATAACAAGACGTGTTGTTTTTGAGTCTCTTTAAATTTTGAAAGAGCTAGAGTCTATGTGGTGGAGGGCGGCCCAGTGGGCCGGACGAAACAGAGCACCACGGCCTTGGCCGTGGGTGAATGAACCCGGGGGCGGTATATCCCTACAGGGGAAGTTATAAAATCAGCACATAGCGTTTATCATCTTCAGCATCATATGAATTTTGGTTTGTAAATACCGCCGACGGGACCTGAGTCCCTGGGGAAGGTTTCCGAGACTCAGGTCAGCTTCGATAGAAGCTGTAACGGCAAGTACCCCGGGCCTGCCCCGGGGGGATCTATTAAGAATCCACATCAAAGGGAAGAAGTTTCATATAATCGGTTAAAGACTCTGCCTTTGGAATATCGGTTAAAATTCTTTGCAAGTATTCAAAGGGTTCCTTGTTATTTGCCTTTGCAGTTTCTACCAAGCTGTAGAGTATAGCGGATGCTTTTGCCCCGGAGGGTGTGATACAGAATAACCAGTTCTTTCTACCGATAACAAAAGGTCGGATGCGTCTCTCAATAAAATTGTTACAAATGTGAAGTCGTCCATCCTCAAGATATTTGATTAAATATTTCCACTCTCCCAAAGCGTAGTTGATTGCCTTGCCCATATATCCCTTGGGCGGATGCTTGCCTTCTTGTACGTCAAGCCATTCCTTCATCTTTTCCAAAATAGGTTTCGATTCTTGTTGGCGAATCTCTTTCTTTTCAGAAAACTCTTTGCCCTCAATCTTTCTCTCAATCTCAAAAAGTGGGTTTATAAACCTGAGTCCCTCAAGAGCTGTCTCCTTTGATCCTGCATGGCGATATGCATTGTAGAAATACCTTCGACAATGAGACATACAACCCAAGCGTTCAATTCCATCTTCACCATCTATCCATTTATAACCCGAGTAACCGTCTGTATGTAAATAACCTTTATAACCCTTAAACAATCTCTTGGGGACTTCTGCGCTCCTTGTAGGATCATAATCAAACAGAATAATCGGATGTTTTCCGCTTCTACCCTGTACCCACATATATGACTTTGTCGTCGCCTTCTTCCCTGCTTCCTTTAAAACCTGTACCGTCGTCTCGTCACAGTGTATGTAAGACGAAGAAAGCAACTCCTCTCTCAAAATCTCTACCAATGGGGCCAGCTTTTCTGCAACCTCTATCATCCATCTCGACATCGTTACCCTGCTTATATCTATCCCGTGCCTCCTCATCACACTCTCTAAACGATACAGTGGGATTCCATCCACATATTTACCGGTAACTATATGCGCAATAAGTGACGGCGTCGCAAAACCTTTTGGAAAAAGACTTAAAGGTGTCGGGGGACTCCTTACTCCGTCTGAACAGGTCTTGCACACATATTTCTTCTTTATCGTTCTAATCACTTTCATCCTTGCAGGAATAATCTCCAGCTTCTCGGATATATCCTCGCCTATGCATGTCAGTTCCTTCCCATCCTTGCTACACTGCTTTTCCTCTTTGGGAAGATCAATCACAACTTCTTCTCTCGGAAGATACTCCGGAAGCTTCCTCCTCTTCCCCCTCTTCTTCCTCTTGTGAGCGGGTACATCGATTAACTCTTTTTCCTCGGAATCCTCTTCTTCCTTCTTCACGGCACTATCGGAAAAAAGTTCCGCTTCATTGAAAAGTTCCATTTGAAGACCTTCAGATTTATCTCGTAACCTCTCCGACTTTGGATAAAACTTTAACGATTTAAAATAAGAAACTTGTTCTTGAAGATAGACGTTGTCTTGAAGTAATTTCTTGATCCTTATATCACGATCCTGCAAATCTTTATCCTTTTCCAAAAGGATGGTGTGGTACTTCGATAAAACTAGTTTTAGAGAGGGAATGTCAGAGGGAAGATTAGTTGTTTCTGTTTTCATTTATAACTCTTATCTAAAGTTTAAGAGTTCTTATCAGGTTTTTACAAAAAAACAATAACTTTTTTAATGAGAATTAAAAAAAAAGTTCCTTATGCGGATGGATTTTTAAAATATCTATACCGTCTAATATCCACTCCAGTTGATGTTGGGGAAGTTCTATCACTTCCTCTTCAAGCTTAATGGGCCATCTGAAATAATTCTTTTCAAGACGCTTGTACCAAAGAGCAAATCCCGTCTTGTCCCAATAAAGAATCTTTACCTTATTCTTCCTCTTATTCGTAAATACAAAAATACTCTTAGAAAAAATATCAAAATCCGTCTCAGTACTTATAATCCCATAAAGACCGTCTATCGACTTCCTGAAGTCTACTGCTCGTTTATAAAGATATATATTTTTGAAACTTATCAGGCCTCTCATTGTAATAGCTCCTTTAAAAATTTTGCTAACCAAATCGGATTTGGTTTATGGAACGCTTACGTTTCCGGTACACCAGGACTACCAAATGTATTTAATATCATTAAAGAAATGGCCAAAAAACATCCCGGTGCTTTGAAAGTTGCCCCTAATGTACCAAGGATATCCGAGAAAACCAAAGGCAGTGAGTTTCAAGACCGTGTTATACAGAAACTCCACTCAATGAATCCTAGATTCGGTTATGTAAAAAATTTGAATTTATCAGGGCAAATATATTCGGATCTTTTGTGTTACTCAATAAAAAAGGGAGACCCTAAAGGTGCAACGTCAGGTGAACTTTATGCCGTAGATTTTATTGCCGGAGATGATGGCAAACGGTTCGTAGCGTGGCAAGTACATCCGCCTGAGGAATTGGTTGCAGGCAAAAGAAATTATACATGTGCTTATCCCCGTCCGGGAGCACCTGATTACAGTTCCGGTTCAAGTACATCTCAAAAACCCGCAGAAACAGAAGCACCTACGAGTACCATAGTCGGAGCTTGCGGTACTTATCGGGGAAGAGCTGATGCTTCTTGCTCTGCCGGGAAGTTTCACCCCCATCCACCGGATACCGAGAAAGAATATCTCTGGACTTGTCGAAATATTCCCCATAACGGAAAAACACGATGTCGTCAATCTAAGAGAGACACAGCTTCAACTTCTTCCGGAGATACGGTAAGTCCTGTAGGCTGCAGAACATTGAACACTCAAATATACGTGTTACGGAAACAACTTGATGAGTACAAGAAAGCTTATCGAGGAAAGAGGGTTAAGAAATGGTTTGGATTGAAGAGGGATTCCTGTAACAATGTTAAAATGAAAGACCGTGAGAAGTTTGAGAGATGTCAAGGATTGGCAAATAGTATTCACAATACCCAGAGAGATATCAGTGCAAGTACTACGGAATATAACAAACGGTGCCGTCCGTAGATAAAACTGTAGAAGAGTGATTCCCAAAGAAAAAGTAAGAGGGGTTATTGGAAAATTCAAGCATTTCCTGCAAAGTCTAGGCAAGGTGGTCGTTCTAGACATACAACAGCACAAACCCTGAAAAAGCTATCCTCTTGTTCGCTAGAAAAACTGAGGTAGAACCAATTCCTCCTTATACCGTAACAACTGCTTGTGCTGAAAGGAGGTTAGTTACTATTGTTACCATAGGCCTATTCGGCCGGATAACATTTCTGCCAGAGGTTTCGTATGTTCAATTTTTGCAAAGATGATTTTTTTGACGGCCGTCATAGGTACTGCTAAAAACATACCGGGAATTCCCCAGACAAGCCCCCAAAACATGAGAAAAAGAAGAATAGTTATAGGGTGGAGATTGAGTCCTTCACCCATAACCTTAGGTTCAACTATATTGCCTATGAGAAGTTGAATCAACGTAGAAATAATGAGTACGGTAAAAAAAACAGGGCCTATTCCAAACTGTAGCAACAAAATAGGAACAGGCAGCATTGTGGACACGATGGATCCTACAGTTGGAATAAAATTGAGAAGAAAGGTAAGAATCGCAAGCGCAGAGGCCAACTCTACACCAAAAGAAAGGAGAAGAGTCCAAACGAGAAGTGCCGTGATCAAGGAGAAGAGTATTTTTATACCTGCATAACGAGAAATCTTTAAGTGAATTTCACGAATAAGGCGATTGTCCTCTCTTCCTTCATTGCCCCCTATAAGAAGGAAAATAACAAACACTGCAACAAGAATGATATTACCTATCAAGGAGAGGACACCGCCGGTAAGTTCTTGGGTGATTTTAAAAACGGGAAGCTTGGAAAGTTCATTTTTAATATTGACAGCATTGATATCAAAATCAAACCTTTTGGCCGTATCAACTCCCCATTGGATAAAACCTAAAAGTTTTTCTTTATAAAGATCTGCGCTTTTAAAAAATGTTTCAAAAGAATTGGCAATGAGGATTACAATTCCTCCGGCCAAAGTAAGAAAAAAAACCAGCGTTACTATAATGGAGATAGAACGATTCATTTTCAAATTATCTTGACACCAACAGATAAGGGGAGAGAGGGCCAAATAAATAAAAATACTAATAGTGAAGGGAATAAGAATTGATTTAGTATAGATAAGTGCCATGGTAATCAAAAAGAATGTTGCCATGAGAATATAAATATTATTAATAATGGATGATCTTTTTTCTTGCATATTGTTTCTTTATCCAAACCGTGATATTCTTAGGGTATAATTGTTATTTCAAAAAGGAAAATAGTTATGAGTATTGAACTTTTTGTCGCTCTGCTTCTTGTTATTACATGGGCATCTCTACCTTTTTGTCTTATCCTGAGTACAAAAAGCTATGGAGATGATATCGGTCATCAAAACGATTGACTAACACACTTTTTCGGTAAAGAATTCTCGATATCCTCATCCTCAAAACTATCGAGTAAATCATCAAAATTGCTTCCAAATTTATCATCGGAGGCCTCTTGATCGTCATAGCAAACGCTGCAGACAATATGATCATCAGGTTTAAAATTTTCAGGTTGCTTTCGGC
>CBDCYX010000011.1:0-45558 GCA_965224385.1 Bacteriovoracaceae bacterium | reverse complement strand
AATTATCGGGGCAAATAGCAATAATTTACAAGGAGTCGGTGGATTTACTAATCAACTTAGTATTTCCGCAAAGATCATGAAAGAGATTTCACATGATGCACAGAAATTTGCTCTTCCTGAAAATTCTTTTTTACACGCATTTAAGGGTGTCGCAGGGCTTTTGATTCCTAAGGGGCTAGCAGGAGATAACTTGAAGGTCGCCAGAGATATGTCTCGAAACCTCCTAAAGTCCGCTCCGGCCCTAGGCATTGATGCATTTCAGGTACAAGGGCAACTTATGAGATCGGTAGAGGGTTCCGCCTCTATGGGTGACACTCTCTTCAGGCGTTTACTTGGCGAGGCCCCGGAGGCATTTCAAGGGGCGAATGTGAAGACTACCAAGGGGTTCAATGCTTTAAGTGCGGCAAAAAGAGTGGACGTTTTGAATAAGGCCTTGGAGAAATTTTCCACAAATACCGAGGAACTTATCGCCAGAACCAAAACAATGTCCGGAGTTTTTCAGAGGGCCAAGAATATATTTACGGGATACGACTCGGTATTAAAACCCATCGGAGACCTTGTAACTAAAATCATTGTTCCCTTGGCCAACGATGTCTTGAGTTTTATCAACAAGGAAGGAAGGCAGATTATACAAGGTTTGGCAAAATTCGTGGAAAGATTCATGGACAAACCAAAAAATATGCTAATCAACCTAATGCAATTAAGAAACTTGGGAAGTGATGCTTTTTCCGCCGCAAAATGGGCAGGGTTTGTTGTTTTGGTCTCGCACACAAGAGAGATATTTGAATGGGTACCGGTTATTTTCGGCAAGCTTCGGACTAGGTTTAAGTGGTTTGCTGTGGCGACCGACGGCCTTATGGGATCAATGAATCGCTTGAATACCGGTGTCGTAGGATCACTAGGCCGAGGGATTGGAGGTCTTGTTATGAGCATTTTAGCACTGACAAAAAGAAGTCCCGGGGCCAATATGGCGGCAGGGTTTAAGGTATTGAAGGGAGTTTTCGCCGGAGTCACGCTAAGGACTATTGGATTAACCTTAGCGATTGGAGGATTAGGCACGGCCGCAGGAGCATTGGCGGCAATTATGGTTCCAATATACGGCATCATTAAAATAATTACGAATCCCCTAGCATCGTTAAGACTGGGGTGGAAAGGAATCGGAGGTATTTATAAGGGCCTTGTTGGCATTGGCAATCTTGCCGTAGGACGTGGTGGAATGTTTGCAACGATAGCTAAACTGCCGGGACTTTTTGCAGGTTTTTTAATGATTTTTCAGGCCTTTTCGAGAGCAATGGCGAAAGTAAAACTCGGGGCCTCAATAGAAGTCCTTAAAAATTCTCCAAAACTTATAGGTGCCACAACAAATCTTTTTGCCTCTCTAAGAATGCTTAACAAACCGTATGAAGATGCCATTGAAGGACTCTCTGAAATTTTCGCATCGATAATGGGTATAGCATCAGTAGAAGGCATTGCAAATAAAATAAATTGGTTCTCCGAAATTATTAAAACGGTTGCTAAATTTCTCCTTACTCTCTACGACGTGATGAAGGCCGGAATGGCATATACCTTTATCGCAATTCTGGGGCTTATGAGTCATGGCGAAGGAATTGCAAAGATTCATAAAGATGCAAAAGAAGCGATGATGTGGCAGTGGAACAAAGACCGGAAAGTAAATGAGGAACTCGAACACGGAAGCAATATCACAAACAACACTTTTAACGGCGGAATAAAAATTCAACAAGACTTCAAAGAAAAACAAGAACCCGATCGTATTGCCTTTACAATTAAAGATGTACTGGAAAAAGTTTCTAGTAACAGAACCCAAGCAACAATGCCGAGTTTTTACGGCACTTAGGAGGGTGTTATGCCAAGCATCCTTTCAAATGTAAAAGACAGATTTTCCAACATCAGGTCTCCATTCTCAGGCCTATCTAAGAGTCCGCCTCTTAACCTTAGAGGGCAGGATTATAAAGATGGATTCAGGATTGAAGAACATGAATACAACGAGGAGAAAAAGGAATTTGTAGCGTCTAATGCCGGAGGCATCGCTTTAAAGGGCAATCAGATGCCCAAAATCCCTTTTGAATTCGGTGGAGAACAGAGGATTTCTAAAACCTATTATCCGGGAAATGATGAACCTGTTATGCAGGTAATGGGTGCCTCAGAGAATGATGTAACGATTAGAGGCCTATTTATAGATATTAAATTCAATGATTCGGCCTACAGTGAAGACGAACAAAGTTTTGCAGAGTTTACGATGGAGAGAATTGAGGGCATCAGGCAAAGAGGGAAACTATGCAGAATCGCCCTAGGCGATTGGCAAAGATATGTTTACGTTCAAAGTACAAAGTTTTCGTTAATAAATCGTTCTCGAATAAGTTACTCAATAACTTTCAGGGTTGTTTCAATCAATCTTCCTCAAAACGCAAAGGTACTCAGGGTAGGCGTTAAAGAAAACCCTAAAGCGTTGAACGAAAAACTTTTGGCCCTTGGAGAGGACGTGAACAAGCTAGGTCTTAATAAACCACCGGTTGATCTTTCAATTTCAGAACAGATTGATGCTTTTGTCGGTGATATTGCCGACTCGATAAAAAACATTACCGATTATGTAGATTCAGTATTTACAACGATTGAGGATATCAGACGTAGTGTTAGGCGTGCGGTTGGCATGGTGAAATTTACACAGAGAAAACTAAAATCGTTTCAAAACAAGCTAAGGGGATTTAATCCTTTTGATTTACATTTAAATACATCGCTTAGTGACCGCTATATTCAAGCGGCCTATTATTCTTCTCTTATTTCACGTGTAACAATTCTTAATATGATGATGGAAAGATATAGAAAACAATTTAAAGACTTGTCTCAATATCTTCCGCTTGCCAGATATCTAGTCAAAATCGGCGACACTTGGCAATCAGTATCCGTTCGATTTTACGGTACATCGACAGATTGGACAGATATCCCGCCTTACAACAATTTTGAAATTTCCGCTTCGCCTCCCGTAGGCCGGTTAATCGAAATACCCGATCTCTTAGCGTTAAGGAGTGCAAGAGAGTAATGGAGAAAAGAAAAGTAAGATTTATCAGGAAAAACGGAAGAATTATCCCGATCAGACAAAACAATAAAATGTCTGAAAATGACAAAGCAAAAAGGGCCCTTAAAAGAGCAGTTGCTGCATTCGCAGTACAAATGCCTTTGGGATCGGCGGTGCTATCGAGTTCAAGGCCGTTTAAGAATGAAAATGCTCTAAAAAAATCACTATTTAGATATAGAGATCTTGTTGATAAGGCCGGATTAGAATCTATCTTCAGAGATCCTATGGTTTTAGGCGGCCAAGTGAATTTAGTTAAAAAGGAAATTCGCCTAGGTACCATATGGGGAGGCGGTGAAGATGTACTTATTCATGAACTTGGCCATCTCAAAGCAGCCCGAAAAAAGTATTCTTTTAACAGAATTCACAAAAAGATTGCATCGAAAATATTAAACGATAAATTGAGTACTCCTAAATTCATAGGACTTGCAGCATCTAGCCTATTAACAAGACCCTATCTGAATTTGGGTATGGAGGCAGAAGCAAGCTATCATGCCATCAAAGCGGCAAAAAAAGTCGGTGGCCTAAAGAGGGCATTAAGAGCAACTAGAACTCTTGCTCCGGCCTATGCAACTTATGTTGCCGGAGCTGCCGGGTTCACCTATGTAGGTAAAGCGGCATATCACAAGGCCAAAGATTTGCTTACCAAGAAAAAGAAAAATAAATGAGTGTCTACTATCCGCAAGGGGCCTTGGTGCTAGTAGTTACTTGGGAGAACTTCGAGGGCGATCCGGAGACAACCCGACAGTCAACCCTCTCTGTTTTGGCCAAGGATTTTACAGTAGAATTAAACAGCTACGAAGAGGCCGACACGTTTAACGCAACATTAGATTACAAGTCATTTCCCTTTGATCCAAGGACAATAAGAGCGATACAGGTGACGGTTTGTATGGACAATATGGGGTCAAACTACAACTCCGAAACGGGCCTGAGGCAAGTTATAATTCCTCAAAAGGAGAATATAATTTTTCTTGGCTTTGTCGATGAAGAGTCAATCAGTTTTGACGATAGTAATCAATCCGTAAGTATTGAGGGCCGTGATTACACTTCGCTTTTTATTGATGTAAAAAGATCAAGGCCGTATCCCCTTCCCTTAAAAAAGAGAATCGACTTAATCATTCAAGATTTAATCAACGAACAACAGTCAACGGAGAAGATCATATTAGATTTAAGGGGCCTAACAAAAACAGATTTGCCCACATTATCCAAAGTCGCATCTAATTTAAACAAATCAACAGGCAATAAAAACCCAAAGAAGAACGAGACTTATTGGGACATTATTAAGGGAATTGTTCGACGATCAGGGCTAATCACTTATATTGACAGAGATAAACTTGTCCTAACAAAACCTCAAAATATCTATGACAAGAATAAGAAAATCCAAATGATATACGGTTACAATCTCAAAGGTTTGGATTTTAAGCGCAAAATCGGCAGGCGTAAGGCCCAGAATGTGCGTGTCTACTCGGCACTGCCTGAGAGAAAAGGTAAGGTCTCTATAATGATTCCAAGAGATGCGATCTCCAAAGATTTTATTGATAAATTTGGCAATAGGGAAATAACTGTTGAGCAATACGATTCGGAAGGAAAAAAGATCGAAAAACCAAAGAAAGCGGAGGTTTTAAGCTTTTCTGTTCCTGATGTAATGAGCAAGAGACATCTTATTAAGATAGGAGAGGGCATTTTTGAGAACATTTCTAGGCAACAGTTAGAAGGCCGGATGGCCACAAAAGATATGCTTTTTGTACAAAAAAAAGAGGCCATTCGCCCCGACACAAAGCCGGAATTTGACACAGTAGATTTTAAAAACTTCAGAGTTGGTACGGGCGTAGAGATACTAATAGAAAAAGATGATCTTGAGAAGATTAAGTCTACAAAGGCCATTGAAGACAGAATCATATACCTTTTAGAGAAGGGCTATCCGACAGAAGTCGCAACGGAATTTGCGAATTCACTCAGTAAACCTAAATATCTTTTTTATACTAAGGCCGTAAAGTTTTCGTTGTCTGAAAGTGACGGTTTCTCGATAGACATTGACTTCATAAATTTTATCGAATTGGACAATAAGATTTTCGGCCGCAAAACCGTCGGGATAACTCCTAATGCCGACAAGAAAAGGCCTCCACGGAAAGAGGGGTGGATTTATTACGACGAAGACAAAATCTATAGAGAAACCGCCACTAAACCCGAAGATTCCCAAGGAGACACAAATCTTCAAGAAAATATATTCAACATTTTTGGAAGGCCTCAGGGCCCCGGAGGACTTTCTTAATGGCAAATTTCCCATTGGAAGAATTTAAAAACCTCTTAAAAGACGACCGAGTTTACATTTCAATTGGCAAAATCCTCAAGCTGTACTTGGCCGAAGACAGATCATTTCTAAAATGTCTTTGCGAGATTATTACAGAAGGCGACGATCGGCAGATTATAGCAAGAATGACTTGGGATTCCGTAGGCCCTGAAGCAGGGGACTATCAATTCCCATCCGTTGGCGATGTTGTCCTTATTTGCTACGTTGAAGGGGACGATGACATGGCCGTTATCATCAAGAGATTTAGTAGCATTGAGGATAAAATCCCTAAAAATGCAGAGGCCGGAGACAGAGTCATCAAATCTCTTCCCGAGAAAAACTTATGGCTTACCGGCCAGAAGAAGATAATTCTTTCTAAAACCGATGCCCAAAGTTCCGAGAACCTCGTTCTCGGACAAGTTTTTAAGAAATTTCAAATTGATCTCTTAGATAAACTCATCGAATGCATGAAAACCTTAGCAGTAGAGACGCACACATCATCTATGCCCGGTTACCCTACAACGCCTCCTACCCAGGCCGCTGCTTACCAAACCGTTAAAGATGCACTAAACTCTTTAAAGAGTAGTCCTATTGAGGACGAGGAAATACTCTCAAAATACTGTTTTACATCGAAGGATTGATCGTGCCGATATCAAAAACATCACTCTCACAAAGAATTAACGATAATATCACGGCCGCAATGGGTGAGCCCCCTCCTTCGGAAAAGGCAAGCGATTTAAAGAAGATGACTGACGCTATTGCCAAGGCCGTTGTTGATGAGATTAAAGACAAACTTACGGCCGTACCGACAGCACTTACCTCCCCGGAAGGGAAGGTTAGCGGAACTATTAACGAAGGAGAATTCTTTTGACCACCAAAATTGAACAAAACCTCCAAGAAGACCTTGTTTTCAGAAACGACTTAGGTCGAACAGTGACCGGAGATTTAGAGAAGGTAGGTGGAGAAGATAATCTCTTTCAAGCAGTGTTTCATCGGCTTATAACCGTTCCCGGCTCGTTTGCCTATAGGCCAAATTACGGGATAGGCATTAAACGATATCAAAACGCTTTAAACAGTCTTGAAAATCGCAAGGAGATGATGCTCTTGATACAAAGACAGTTGGCCAAAGAGCCAAGGATAGAGGTTGTAGAAGAGGTAAGCGTAACGGACGAAGATGACGGCCGTGTTGCCGTGAAGATATTGGTTAGGCCTGTTGGCATGGACTCTATAGATATGCTTTTTACCCCTTTTGACGAAGGAGGAATTTAATGGCCGCCGGTGTTCGTACGATTCAAGATTATTATGAGATTTATAAGACTGAGGTCATCTCACAGGCCGGAGATCTTACCGACTTTAATCCGGGGAGTATGCATGACATTCTTGCAGGCACTTTTGTTATTGCCATAAACGAGGTTGCAGAACTACTGATAAGCGAATTCAGAAAAACATATTTTGATACCGCCGAGGGCGGTGACTTGGATTCTTTGGCCGCGGATCATTTCGGAAATCGTTTCGCAAGACCTCAGGCCCTACGGTCAACCGTAACTCTTACTTTTTCAAGGAACAATACAAATTTAGGAGATATTATAATTCCACGTGGAACAGTTGTCAGAACCGCAACCGATGCTTTCGGAACATCAATCTCTTTTGTGACGCTGGAACAAGTTAAGCTTGTTTCAGAATCTATACATGTGTCGGCGCAGTCCGAAGACAGAGGGGCCACACAGAACGTCGGGGCCAACACGCTTATTGAGATTGATTCGGCCCTAAAAGACCCGGACATTAATGTAAAAAATACCCATCCATCCGCAGGGGGAACCGATTCTCAAACAGATTTTGAATACAGAGAGACAATAAGATCGCTTATAGGTTCTCTCGTCGGAGCGACTAAGGATGCGATAGAGGGCGTTTTGAGGTCTGTTCCTGAGATTGCAAACGTTGCCTTAGTTGAAACGCTTATCCCCGTTATCTCTTACGACATTGCTACACAGAAAGCGACCGAAGGAGCGCAGTATTTTACTTATAATAAGCCGGTTGCTTATGTTTCGGACATCTACGGAAATTCCTCTGACGAGTTGCTCGTGAAAGCTAGGGACGCAATAAAGAGTTCTAGGGCCGCAGGAGTTATTATTAATGTTCTTGGGGCATCGACGAAATTGGTTACATGGCAGGCAAAATTAACTTTTAATGCTTCAAGCCCTAATTATAGTGGGATTAGTGCCGACCCAAAAAAAATCAAGGAAAGCATGATCGATTACGTCAACAGAAAGCTGGCCATCGGTGAGTCTTTCTCTCGTGACGATGCAAGGGATTTTATTCTCTCTCTCTGGGGGGGGCCGGGAACGAACGATCTTTCGGACTTCAAAACAGAATTGCCTTCCGGTGATGTGTCCGTTAAGGCCGATGAGAAATTATTTATTGAAAGTGTGGAGATTGTGTAGTGTCCACGTCGGAAGAATGGAAAAATAAGCTAAAATCTCTTGTTCCAAACTGGGTTTTGTCCCCCGAAGGGAGTAGGGCCAATGCAGTTATTGCCGGGATGAGTAAAATTTTAGCAGATTTTCAAAGTGATGTTGAAAAAAACATTAAACAAACATTTATAAAGAAATCCACGAACGATTATCTTGCGCTTCACGGGAAAGAGAGAAATAAGCTAAAATTAACCGCTGAGAGCGTTGACGGTTTTCGCACAAGAATCATTAACATAAAGAATAATTCCGACTCTTCGAATTTAGAGGCCCTTATTGACGGCGTTCTTGGTGAAAATTCTTCGAAAATTTTAACTTCGCAAGAACTTATGATTTTTTTGAATGGTGAATCTTTTGTTGGGCATTCACTTTCGAGCAAGTACGGTAAAAAGAATATATTTTATGTGGTTGTTTCTAAAACGGATTTAGCGCAAGCAAAAAACATTATATCTATTGTTGAAAACCAAAAGGCCTTTGGAACGTCGTGGGTATTACAGTCATAGGAGATTTTAAATGAGACAGAAATTTAATGAGAATCAACAGCTTTCGCCGGAGGACTTAAACAAGATTTCGTCAAGGCTTCAGGCCGATCTTTACGATGGACTGTTAAGCGAAATCTTGGCCATATCTCCTTCTAGCATATACTCCTCGTGGTTTATAGCAGACGGGTTTAAAGTGGTTCGAACAAGTGCTACCCAAGTTAGGGTTACTGCAGGACTAGGACTGTATAGAGATAGCACACAACCCGAATACGAGCCAAAACTCCGTCTAATGAAGCTTGTTTCAGATAAGTTTTTTGGAATTACAATTCCATCCACATATATGAGGAAAGACATAATCGTTGTAAAGGTAGGAACAAAAGGGATTGCTCGTGAAACAAGAAGGGTTAAAAAGGCCGGGTCTCTTAGTATTGAAGAAGAACAAATTGATACAGCGACTGATTGGGCCGTAGATATACGATTAATAAAAGGCGTTGAACAGGCAAGCACACCGACCCCTGCAACACCGGCCGGATACACCAAAATCTCAACCATTAGTCCCTATGGAAGGCAAGGAATTTTAAGCAACCATTTGCCTGACGACCACAGGCAAAAACTACGAAATTTAGAATCCTATGTGCTTGATTTGGAGAATGCAAAGACAGAGTTGCAAGCAAAAATTGATACGACTGAGACAGAGTTGCAAGCAAAAATTGATACGACTGAGACAGAGTTGCAAGCAAAAATTGATACGACTGAGACAGAGTTGCAGGGCGTGCTGCAAACACTCGTGTGGAATTAAACAGGGAACTAACATCTTTAAAACAAACCACCGGGCTTAACCCTAACAGGAATGATTACGGACAAATTGCCGTAGGGAAAATCGGCGGTATTGAATACAAAACGAGAGGAGAACTTGGGATTCCAAAAGAGTTTCCCGATACCGCAATTATTTCCGGGAGGACATCGACGGAAAGTTCTTCTCCACGTTTTTTAAGGTTATGGAATGACAACGTTCACACACACAGGTTTAAAGTTATGGGGGCAACAACTCCGCTTGTTATGATGATTGATGGAACACAGGTCGTCATAGATAACGATATTCTCTACAGTTTTACCTCAAGCGAGGTTTCGGCCATGCCCAGAGGAAATTTGAATTAACCCTTGGGTTCATATAGACATGAATCAGAATGAGATTGGTGATGGTTACAGGCTGGGCGAAGAGGATTATGTGGCGAAAGCCGGGTATGCCGGTCGTATAAACATAAGTAGACAATTTAAGTCGTCAATTTGGTCAGGTCAAGGTACCGAGGGAGATACCGGTAAACGGTTTCAGTTCATTCATGGAAGAATCTCCGCTTTTCAAGATTCTAACAAGTCGGCGGTGATGGTGAAATCTTTACAGGCAATGTTTTTTATTATTCGGGGTGGCTTCGAAATTGTTTAAGAGGTATTGCCCGAGGAGGAAACTCAACTGAAGATAAACTGTTAGAATCTAAGGAGATAGGTGGAAAAGATGATCGAAGAGGTGCTACCGGAGTAGAGCTGTTGAACATGTTTCAAGTATATGTTGATAAGAGTAAGAATATTTCAATATACAATTCGCAGAGCAGGCAACAGATAAGGGGGAAGTGCTGGATAGGTGTAATTTACGCCGGTATAGATAAAGTTAGGGGATATACTTGTGGTGATTTTCACAAAGATTTTTCAAATTTAAACACTTATGATCTAAAGCACTCCGGGAATAGTTATTATTTGCAGAATGAAGGTGAGGTTAGCGTTTACGGTACATTAGTTAGGGCACATGTTAATAAGAGTACCGGTAGTTTGCAAGATCCCACCGGTGCATCATACAGAGCAGGAGAAACAGCTAGAACCGGGTTTTATGCATTGTATGCAAGAGAAGACGGTACCTATGTATATTCCCGGTCGAGACCAATCTACCGAAGGGATTTAAAGGGATATTATCATCGAGAAGAGACATGGAGAGCACTTTTGGATGATCTTGTCACGATAAGATCCGGGCGCAGTAGTGGTGCACAGAAAAATAGTCTTATGCCATGGCAGAAGTACTCCTCTGTTGGGTTTAAACCTACTACACTTTCTTATAATATAACATACGACTCAAGAACAAATTCCTATTTCGATGCTAATAGAGGTTTATCAGAATTTCCTCTATCAATAAGAAAAGAAGCAACAGGCAAAGTTCTTATTTCTTACAAGTTTGCGAATAACCTTCAGACTCTTCCCTCTATTTGGTGTACATCTTCAAATATAAATTCTTTTAGTTACAATTATAATGGTTCTAGGTATAAGTGCTCTCTCTTTAACAAACTTTTACGTATCTATTTATAGTTCAATAGGTACTCCGAGGGGCGTAGACACCGGTTTTAGTGTAACTATAAGTTTATTAGGACCGGACTTGAAACAAGTCATGTTGGATAACAGTATAGGTAAGTAGCGAACGAGACAAATTAGCACAGGGACTAAGGGATTTTTCTTAAAAAACGTCACTTTTAAGAAGACATAACGAGATTAATTTTTTAAAATTCCTTATGGTTAAAAAAGGGAATTTTTTCACCATCCCGGAAAAAGATTTGGATGAGATACGGAGGTTTGACTCTGAATTTGAAGAAATGGAGCAGTTGCAATTACAAAAAACTATGCAAGGACAAATTAAGCAAAAGAAAAAGGCAGAGGAAGAAAATGAAAAATCTCGTCAATTTCAAAAAGATGCCGAAGATTGTCTAAATGACCTAGAAAGAGAGCGAAAAGAGAAACAAAATGCGAAGGTAAGGGAGAAGTACCACCAAGACCCCGATCCTCAAAGAAAAAGGAGGAGGAATTATTATACTAACAATACCGAGACAGAAAAAGAGAAGTCCAAAAAATACTACTATAAAAACAGAGAAGCTATTTCTCTAAAAAGAAAGGAAAAACGCATTAATGAACAAAAGGAGAAAGTATGAAATTTTTAATTAGTCTTACTATTTTATTGGCCTCTTGCGGAGGGCATAACATCCAAACTCTTGACGATTTAGAGGGGAAACAGCTTGTGCTAAATAAGGTATGCGCTATTTCATTAGACAAATTTCGCAGTCCAAAGATTGAAGACTTATGGCAGGTAGAAGTTGTGTGTAGAGGAGAGTACAACGTTGATACGTTAAGATTTGAGGGGCACGAGTTAACTTGCACGCAGTACAATACTAATTTCTTAGATCGACATAAAATTTCACCGGATTATTTGGATGAAAAAGGTATAGATTCCCTTTGTGAAATAGATTTTTTGAATAATAGAGTTTTTTATTTGTTTGGCCCTACAGATTTGGAAGAAATGATCGCAGGGTTAAAACGGAGAGGAATTAACAGGGGCTTCACGGTAGAAGACGAAGCAGGCGACATTAGACATTTAAAATCAATGCAAGTCATCGATAGGAGAAGGGAAATAAAATGAAAAAAATTATAAATCAGGCAAAAGTAATGATGAAAATCCTTACATTACGAGGTGGGTTGGCAGCACTGGCAGTCTTAGGCGTAGTAGCATTAATCGGTTACGGTGGGCTTGAGTACAAGAAGTGGCAAGCAAAAAGGGCAGGCAAGAAAGAGGTTTTACAAGAGATCCGGCTCGAAAAATTGGAAGAGGAATTAAAGAACGAAAAGGATTCGGCCGTAGCACTAAAGAAGATAAGAGAAAAAAACAGCGTATTAAAAAACAGAGAAACGTCTAAAGAAATTCCATCCAAAGAGAGAGCACGGAAGGCGTTGGACGCAATCAATATCGGAGGTAAAAAATGAAGGCAGGCGTTGTCGGTTCGGGTGGCATTGTGATGAATAAGAGTGATTCTTTTAAAGAAGAATTGTTGATGAAACCTCAGGACGATAAACAAAAAGAACTCATTAAATTATCAAAAAAAAATCTAGAGTTGAAAATCGAACTAGGCGAAGCAAGGAAACTTTTGAGAGAAATTTACACTAAAATGAGGAGGCAACCATGAAGATAGCAACTATTATTGTTTTATTTTTTTTACCCACGATTTTACTTGCACAATCGTGTACTCGAAAGACGGAAATAAAAAACACAATTGAAGCGTTAGAAGAGGAATCGGAATTAGTAAATGATCAATGCAATGACGAAAAGAAAATAAAACGTGTTGAGTATCAGTCTAAACTTGAAGAATTAAGGGCGAGGCATAAAATAGAGATTAAAGCATTGACGAAGGAATATGAAATTTGGATGTAATCATATGTTAAGCGGTTTTTTAATAATAATTTTAAGCAGTATTCTGATTCATATAACCAAGCAAAGTGCATGTAATACGCAGGTTAATATTTCGCAAAATCTCATAGCTACATTCGCATTTTTGTGTATTTTTTATGTTTTTGTGAAAATATTATTTTAGTAGGAGAACTTTATGGAACGAGAAAATGACGACGCTCTAGGATTTTTTAAAGGGATAATGTGGATGTTTGTATTCTACGTTTACATTATTACGCTTATCTGTTTTATGTCCACGGGTTGCCAAGTACCTGAATCGGTTAAAAAAAGTGATCCAAAAGTTTACGATGAAATGCAGAAAAGCAGAGATAGCAATATCGAAGCGGCAGGCAAACAGTATCGAAAACACAGCAACAAAGCGATAAAAAAAGTAGGAGACAAAGTTGGTGAGTGGGCAGATGAGTAACAAGATCAAAGCAATAAATAAAGTAGGAGAAATCAAATGACTAAAGAAGAAATGAAACAAGTCGGTAAAATAGCAAGAAAAACATATGTAGCAGTTATCGATGCGGTAGCGAAAACCAGACTAGGAAAAAACGTAATTGTAAAACGTCAAGGCGAGTGGTTTAGGCTCCCCGTAAAAGATTCCTTAGAGAAACTATTGTTGTATCTGAAATCAACGAAAATCACGACAATAGACGGTCTATTAAAAGAAGCAATCGAGTGCGGATTTGAAGCTTCGGGGATTGTGAAATGTGAAGGAGAAACCTGTTTAGGAATCGTACACTTAGATGTAAAAAGAGATAAAAACGGGGATTTACTTACATCTTGCGTTTCTAAGAACTGTAGCATGACAGTTATTGACTCAAGCAGAAATGTAGTGACAACAAAAAACTTAGGCGAGAAGGTAAGGTTTACAGTCTATCCGGTAACGGAAAAGAAAGTCGCTAAAGTAGCTAAGAAAGAAAAGAAAAGACTTAAAAAAGAACTCATCGAAAAAATAGAGAAGAATGTTCAGTCTATTGATTCAAGATTTATCCGGTTAGCGTTGAGGAACGTCTTTAAGAACATTGAATTTACCTCTTTAGACAACGAATATCGAATTACAAGTCTTGCAAATATAAAAAAGATTTTAGAACTGAATAAAATTGATAAAAAGGAATACTCAAGTGAGCACTACGATTGCGATAATTTTTCTTTTTCTTTAAAGATCGCATTTGCAAAATTTGGGATAACCGGTGCCTCTGTTGTAATAGACAAGGTTGCGTCACATGCATATATTGCTGTTTGCACTATTCCAAAAGGAAAAATAAACTTAGAGAATCTTCCGGATGTTTACTTTATCGAACCGCAGAGTGATAAATTTGTATCTCTTAATACATCAAAAGGGTCACGGTATGATGGACGTGATGTCATTATTATAACGTTTTAAAGGAATAAAATGAGCGGAGAAAGAATTATATTGATTGCATTTATTATGCTTCTAGCGTTAGCTATTTCTATTTCTATTTACGTGTCAAGTCCGGTGCCTTTATTCTTGCTGGTATTTTTTGCAAGTATTATTCTTTTAGTAGTGGGCGGAGAAAGGTTGAAATGATGGGAGAAAGAATGAAAGTTATTTTGCTTATATTTGCTTCGTGTTTTCTTTTCTTTTTTGTATCATCATTTTGGAACGAAATAAAAAGTCAAGAGTACAATGTAGACAAGTTGTGTAGTCCAATTTTAAAAGGCAAAGAATCTTGTCATTGTTACACATATTAAACCGGGAGGACTTAATGGAAGACGATGATTTTATCCCTGTTCCTGTTTAGCTTTATAAGCTGTAGGACTCCCGAAGTTGATTTTTCAATAAGGGATGGGGCGACAAGTGCAATAAGGAAACTGGAGGAAAACATGACTTACAAACAAGACAAAGAAGACAATGAAATAAGTCTCATTAAAGTGAAGCAAAGAGGATTCGAAAAAATCATTAACAAACTAGATAGACAACAAAAACAAAACCGTGACTATCTCGATAATACGCTAAAATATGCTGCAAAAATAAAGGAAACAAGGGTGAATTTTGTTGAATCAGTCAAAGGATTGCTTCAAAAGCAACAGAGAAATGAAGAGCTACTGATTGATATGAAGAAAGAAATTCAGGACTTTAAAACAAATATCAAAAAACAAAACAAAACTTTAATTGAGGATGTTAAAAGAATTATTTTTAATTACAACACCATCTCAGAAAAGATGCAAATATTAGAAGGCCACAGAAAACGCTTAGAATTAAAAAACAAAACTGATTTTTAATAAAAAATGAGGAGATTCTTAAAATGACAACCAATATGATGATAATAATATCACTACATATTCTAACATTGATTTCAATTTGGGGACTAGTTTTTAAAATAAGTAGTTTTACAGGGTTAAGTAAAACGATGGAACGAATCGCAGAAATTCTTGAGAAACTAAAAGATGCGGAAAGTGCAACCGGGAAGAATGTTGAGTTGTTGCGAAGTGATCTAAAGCATTTTAAAGAAAGTAATCAAAAAGAACACGAGCGACTAAAAGAAGAAATTGATGATGGAAGAAAGAAATAACCGTTATTTTTTATCACTTAGTTTTTTAGATGAATGTGACGGAATGTGTGGGGTCTGAATGGAATTAAATAATTCAAAAAAAAACGCTATAATTATCGACATTGACGGAACTTTAGCAAATTGTGATCATCGAAAACATTATGTCTCAGGAGAGAAAAAAGATTGGAATAGTTTTTTCTCGGAAATTTCCGGTGATTCTTTAAATATTTGGTGCCGTGAAATAATAGAGCGTTTTTTTATGCATGATGAGTCAGGAAAGGACTATAAGATACTTTTATTAACAGGAAGAAGCGAGGATCACGAAGATGAAACTCACTTCTGGCTAAGTAAGCATGATATCTATTCCGATTATATTTATTGTCGCAAACGAAACGATTACAGAGAAGACTCGATTGTAAAAAAAGAAATCTACATAGAGAAAATTAAACCTTATTATCAAATATTATTTGCAATCGAAGATCGCTCTTCGGTCGTAAAGATGTGGAGAGATTTAGGAATTGTCTGTTTGCAATGTGCTGCCGGTAATTTTTAATGGAAAGAAAAAAAAATAGACAGAATAAAAAAGAGCAAAAGAAATATTCTGTTCAAGAAGTCATAAAAGCGTGGAAATCTTTTAAGCCTAAGGTTCCACTATCCTTTACATTGGCCTCTCATGCAGCTGCTCGGTTGAAAAACGGTCAATAGAATGAGGGAAATGACAGCTAAAGAGTACGAAATTTCTGAGAAAGAGAACGAAATCCTTGAGAAAGAGAACGAAATCCTTGAGAAAGAGAACGAAAAATACCTAGATTGTTGGTTAACGGAGAAAAGAAATTAGTTTTTTCATTGAAAAGAAAAAAATTACAGGAGAAATAGTTGAGCGAGTGTTTGTTTTTTACCCGGTGAGTGCGGTGTCTGTTTACAATGGTGAAGAACCTCCGGAAAGTGAAGAACGTAAAAAACTTTTTAACTTTTTAGGCGGCAGTATCAAATTAGGAGGAAGTATCAAAAGATCGTTTTGTAAGATGAGGCTTCTGACAGAAGAAAATTGTTTCATCAAAGTAAACTACAAAAGCTGCGATAAGATAAAATTTGATATTGTTGGCCATTATCTTTTTTCCATCTTTCCTAATCATGATCCTGCTCGGTTGCTTGTTTTTCATTACTCAGGGTTTTAGGATTATCGTCAAAAAAGGGGGACTGCGAATAATGAAAGAGATGCATCGCATATCGAAGAGCGAACAGGACTTATTAAAAGCGATTGAAAAGGCAACCGAATGCCTACTTTCCACGCATCATTATTTAAAGGCAAAAATTAAATCTGAAGAATTAGATGAGAGCTATAAAAAATTTGAACCGGAATATGTATTGAAAATAGCTAAGAAGTGCGTAAAAATAGCGATAAAAAAACTAACAGTAACAAAAAAAGAACAAAAAACAGGATACATTAAAAAAAAGGAGAAAAATTAATAATGAAAATTTACATGTTAATTGGGTTGATGGGTTTCGGATGTTCTACCGGAGATATCTCGATAGGAGATATTGCAACAGGGAATGTTATCGCATCGAAAGATGTCGTATTTGATTACGATAATTTTAATCAAGAGGCAGATGAAATTAAGATGAATGCGTGGAAAGGACGTGTACCGACTAAAGCAGATCGTGCGCAAGAAGTAAAGGGACAAACATTCGGTAGTGAACAGATAAGAGAAATATTAAAGGGACAAGCGTTCGGTGACGGATTAAAGACCGTTTCTCTTGGAACAAATTATTTCGGGCAAAAATTCGATGTTAAGGATTTTGTTAAATTTCTGGATGAAAACCCAAGAGTCGAAAGTGCAAGAGGAGAATTACAATTAGTCTATTACTACACTCTTGCAATAATTGAACCGGCACGAATGTTGATTTACGGGTGTTACAGATCGGAAAAGAAACAGCTTGAGAAATTTAAAAAAGGATTATCTCAAGTAAAATTCGGGGATCACAATTATAATCCTTCGCATGCTTGTGACACAGTTCCTTTAAAAAACGGAAAAGCGATGTGGGAAGATTACTCACAATTTCATTTTCTCATTGGAGTAAAAAAAGGTATTGCAACAGAACTAAACAATCAATTAAAATGGAATCTAAAATATATTTCCGGGGCAGACTGGGATAGCGATAACGACACTACGGAAAAAACATCTCTTTACGATCCCGGACACGATGCTTTAGTCCAAGATAAAGTTAAATTTTCTAAAAAGATGAAACAGAGGAACTTTATTTTTTAATTTGGCCGAAATTCTAAAAAGAAAACGCCCAAGAGCGTTTTTACTTGAAAACGTTAAGGGGTTGGCCACACATAAAAAATGATTTTAGAAGTGAATCCTTCAAGAAGTTATACAAAGCAAGCTAAAGGTCGTTATACAGGTTTAAAAGAACAACTTGACTCATGTGACAATAGGGACTCATGGGCAGATATCAACACGATGCCTCCTGTTTCCGGGAAAAAATATAACTTTGTTGATCTATTCTCAGGTTGTGGCGGATTATCACAAGGATTTACCAAAGCTAATTTTTCCAAGATTTTTAGCATTGAAATTGATCCTGATGCCTCAGCTACAATTAGAAAGAATTGGCCACAATCATATCATTTTGAGGGTGATATAAGTAATCTCTCCAATCAAGAATTAAAAGAAGTTGTGAAAAATAGGGAAATTCATATGGTAGTTGGTGGCCCTCCTTGCAACGGATTCTCTGTAGCCGGCCATAGAAATCCTAATGATAAAAGAAATTATTTATATGAAGAGTTTCTGAGAATAGTAAAATGCTTTCGGCCTTGGGTTGTTGTAATGGAAAATGTTCCAGGTATTGTAACGATGGATAATGGAAGATTTTTAGAAAAAATAAACAAGAAATTAAAATCATATGGATATCGAGTTTCTGTTAGGATATTAGAGGCTGCTAACTTTTGTGTTCCTCAACTTCGCGCAAGAGCTATTTTTATAGCTAATCGTTTTAGCGTAAAAAATCTATATCCAAAAATTATTCTTGCAAAAGAAGAGTTTATTCCAATAGAAGATGCTCTTAGTGAGCTCTCCAACTATAAAAGAGATGCCTCTATAAACCATGAATGGACTCGACATTCAGAGAAATTTATGGAAAGGATATCCAAGGTTCCCCCCGGTGGGTCTTTGTACAAAACATTTAGAGATGCTTATAAACGGCAATATTTAGGTGTTCCATCTATGGCGATTAAAGAAAATCACGGAGGAACTCATATTCACCCTACTCTCAATAGAGTTATCTCTGCACGAGAGATGGCACGATTGCAAACCTTTGACGATGATTTTATATTTGAAGGAAGAATGAAGAGAGTAATGTGGCAAGTAGGCAATGCTGTTCCTGTAAAAATGGCAGAACATATCGCTAAAGCGGTTAGAATTCAATTAAAAACTATAGAAAAGAATATACTACACTAGCGATCCAAGAAGTTTTCTCTTCCATAAAACAGTTGGATGCTATTTAGACAATGTTAAGAATCACAAACCAAAAAGAAATTGATAGATTTAAGAAAATCTTTAAAAGACAAGAAAAAAGACAAGAAAAAAGAAAGAAGAGAGAATCTCCGGAAAAAGCTGCAAGATTAAGAGAGTTAAAAATAATACAACACGTTAAAATGCTAAAAGAGAAGTTTGGGTTTTAATCTTCAAATTCGATAAGGCCTTTAGGCCCCGTGTGGGAAAAATTACCCCCCCTTTGAAGGGGGGGCAATTAAGATCCGCCGACTTAGAAATCTGCAAAAATTAAAAAAGGGGTGGAGCTTTAAATATATTTTTATCAGAAAAATCAAAAAAAAACAAGAAAAATCTTTACAAAAATTTAAAAATCTGGAAAAATTTTTAGGATGCAAAAATTAAAAATTGCTGAGTGGGTTTTTGCGAAAACCCCCCACAATTATGAATTTTCATGCATGAACGGCAAGGACGGGATTTTATGCGATTAGTCGAAAACAAAGATCAAAAGGGCCGTAAAAAAAGAAAAATTACAGAATTAAGCGTGAGTCATTACTCACGCACGGCCCTTTTTGATTATGTAAACAACAATTCCGGAGGTGACAAAATGCATGTTGCGTTGGTTGGAGCAATCATTGCGAGCGAAACAAAGACACTCTCTTTAAAAAGCTATGAATTATCGAGGCTGTGGAACGCACTCTATATCATCCCGGGCAGGAGGCGAAGAAGACTCAAGGAGATTTTGGCAATAATCAAAAAGTCTCAAGATATCTTAAAACTAGACAAAGTCGGAAAAAAGGATTTTGTGGTTACTCCAAATGAGATTTTTTACAAAAATCTGCTCGGCCACGAAGAAAAGAAAAAGGATTTGTGTTACTCAAAATTTGATTTTTCTCAAGTGAAATTTTACTTTAAGCACATTTTACAGACTCTCAGGAGCAGTAAGATGCCCATCAACGGCCCTGTCTCAAACATCTCTATGGGTATATTGCTTTGGCTTTTAAACGCAAAGAAAACGAAACAATGTGTTACCGGCCATATCACTTTAGGCCGGATCAAGCAGTTCAGTGCGAACAGTGCTATTTCTAAGTACAGAGACTACGGCCGTCTACTCGATATTTCCTCGGTCTGTTTTCAGTCCGCAAAGGAAATTGGGCTTATCTCTCGTTTTGATCATGAGCAGAGAGGCAAGTTTATCATCAACGGCCGTTTGTCTTTTGAAATTTTGGCCGAACCGCAGAGGGCCAAGACTCCTTTTGACTCAAAAAAAGGATTTTTCAGAAAGTCATATCCTACAGGGCCCGTGCTACCAACACGAGAGATCAAAGATGAAGACTGCACTAAACCGCCAAAATTTGCAAAATACTTGTCAAGTGCGCAGGAAATGAGGATCGAGAAGATCAAGAAAAACTCGAGGGCCGAAGGAAAAAATGAACTCCAACCTCTAAAGGCCCTCCTCCAAAATTTAACTCACGATCAAGATACTGTAGGCCCTTCTCCCTAGAATTTAGGGAAAAACGTCCTAAAATCGCCTAGAAACGACAAAGACCTGTGGACTTAACGTCGAAATACGTTCAATTTTTGCCAAATAGAGATAAATACCCTTAACTTTTCAAAGAATCTTCGAAGAATTGTTCATTTTTGGCGATTTTAAGCTAAATTCCGGAAATTCTTGCTCGTCGACGGCCGATAAAGGGCCTAGGCCTTTTTTTGATAAAAAAAATATGTCAAAGGAGATGGCGTTCAAATGTCGATAGAATTCTGAAAATCATCAAAATATGTCTTTCCGGGATGCAATATAATACTCGATAAAAATGTTTAATAAAACATGGAGAGTCGCTTCGCTCCCTCCAACAAAATACTGCATATGCGTTAATGTGTTGGAAGTTGGAAGAGGTTGCCAAACTGTCCGGAAGACAAATAGTAAACCGTTATCGTCTGATACTCTCTATTTTGCAAAATAGACTTCTTTTTTTTTTTTTGTCTTCTCTGTTTTAATTCCATAACAAACCATTTGTATCTAGGAGGATTCTATGGAACAGAACAAGAGATTTTTAAGGCTACCTGAAGTGATTGATCGCACAGGGCTTGGAAGAAGCACAATTTATTTAATGATTGTTAAAAATGCATTTCCTAAATCCATATCATTGGGGACTAGGGCCGTTGGCTGGGTTGAAAAAGATGTTAACGACTGGATTGAAAAGCAGATTAACATTTCTAAAAAAACGAGGAGAGAAAAATGAATGATCAAACTTAGCTTGAATAAGAATAAGTAACCAAGAACTCTCGAAAGGAAAATCCTTCCGAGAGAATTTAGATATTGGATATAAGTGTAACTCCAATATATCAAAACTTTCTTGGTATGACAATTTAATTTTATAGTTAGGTGGGATTTACTCTCTATTTTGCAAAATAGACTTCTAAAAAAAAAATTGACATTATAGAGGGGAAAAGAAAATGAAAAACACTGATCAAGATTTTTGCGATGCGGCAAAAGACGGCCACGTTGATCTTGTCACTTTACTGCTTGGCCGTGGGGCGGATGTGAACGGTAAAGATAACTACGGAAGAACGCCTCTTCACTGTGCCGCTTGGTTTGGTCATACCGAAGTGGCCGCTTTACTGGTTGACAGTGGGGCGGATGTCAACGGTAAAGAGAGCGACGGATTCAAGTGGAGGCCTCTACACTATGCCGCTCGGTACGCCCACGTCGACGTTGTCACTTTACTGCTTGGCCGTGGGGCGGATGTGAACGGTAAAGATAACTACGGAAGAACGCCGCTCCACTATGCCGCTGATTTTAGAGACGCCGACATGGCCGCTTTACTGCTTGACCGTGGAGCGGATGTGAACGGTGAAGATAACGAGGGATATACGCCTCTACACTATGCAGAAAATCTAGAGCTAAGAGACCTCCTTGTTGAGAGAGGAGGTCGAGAATGATTTTAAAAAAAACGCTAATTACAGAAAAAAAGAATCTAGAACTACGTTGTGCGGCCGAGGGCGGACTCTCAATCGCTACGCTTTTACTACTTAACCATGGGGCGGAGGTGAACGATAAAGATAGTAGTGGAAGAACGCCTCTTCACTTTGCTGCTAATTATGGACACGACGACGTTACTCGCTTACTCATTCATCGTGGGGCGGAGGTGAACGTTAAAGATAACAAAGACATGATGCCTCTTCACTATGCGACCCGGTACGGCCATACCGACGTGGCCGCTTTACTAATTGACAGTGGAGCGACGGACATTTTTTAAACGGCCGTTCAAGCATTTCTCAGTTTTTGTTTTAGTTTCTTCATTTCTTCCCGAAGATTTTTTTCGTCTTTGGTTACCTCATAAATATCGTTGTAATCAATTTTATTTTTTGAAATATTGACTATTTTTTTTGCTAGCGGCCGTTCCGGAAATGATACTCTCCTCTCCCATTGATAAACCGTTCCGAGTGAACAACTCAGTTTTTTTGCCAATTTTTTTTTGTCTTGTGAATTTAAGAACTGAACAAATTTCATAGTGTATTCTCCTGATTTAAATTTTTTAAAAAAAAGATTTTTTTTCTGTTGACTTTTATTTTGTTTTTCATTATCATCTTTTAATCACAACTACGATTGTGATTATAGCGGAGTTTTTTTATCAATACAAGTTTTTTAAAAAAATCAAAAACTAAGGCACTTAGCAAAGTGCAAATGAATCTATTTGTGCGCCGCTACGAGTCACTTGTGTACGCTCTGATAAAGCATAAGATCACTATTTCATGGGAATTGAAACAGCGCATTAAATATAAGTTTTTGAAAAAAGCATTGATTGTATTTTTTGAATCTCGACTTAAAGATCAAGATAAGGTCTTTCGGTTTTCTGATTTTAAAAAAATTAACAGGACAATCTATAAATTAAAAACAAAAAGTGACGGAAACAATCGAAATATCAAAGAAGGAGGACAAAAAAATGTACGAATACGAGTGGGCCGGTGAGGCGCAAACAAGAGATGAAGAAATAAGGGACTACAGGGAATTTGCAAAAATGGAGTCAGGATTGATCGAGACAGAAGAGAGTTATGCGGACTTTGTGCAACGACGACAACTGGAATTGCATAGAGAAGCACTCAAAGAATCATTGGAAAATTTGGACAAAGAAGAAGTGACGGAAAAAAACAAAATACAAAAAAGGGGGTTGGATTTGAAAAGTTATTACGATGAGAAACTGGGAAAATGGGTCTATAATAAACAAAAAACAAGGAGAACTTATGACTGATCTACAAGTAACCCAAAAAAACACCGGGTTGACTGTTGAACAAAAAGAACTGATTAAAAAACAAATCATGGTCGGAGCAACAGATATGGAGCTTAAAATGTTTCATTCCGTATGTGAAAAAACAGGGCTCGATCCCTTCTCCCGACAAATCTATGCCGTTGGAAGAAAAACAAAAAATAATACTACCGGATTATGGGAAATGAAATTTTCTTATCAAGTTTCGATTGACGGTTTCAGGCTCGTCGCAGAACGATCGGGGAAATATCAAGGACAAACTCCCGTTTTTTGGTGTTTAAAAGGGAGGCAGTGGGTTGATGTCCTAGAAGCGCATGAGACGCCCATTGCGGCGAAAGTGGGCGTGTGGAAAGCAGGAAACAAGGAGCCTACCTATGCGGTTGCTCACTACAAGTCGTACGTACAAGAGTACAACGGAAAACCATCAAAAATGTGGGAAAAAATGCCGGAATTAATGCTTGCCAAGTGCGCAGAGGCATTGGCCTTAAGAAAAGCGTTTCCTCAGGAATTATCGGGTCTGTATACGGTGGAGGAAATGGGTCAAGCACGGACTGTTGATAACGCCAAAAGAACATTTGTATCCGTGGATAATAACGATAAGAAGAAATATCTGATTGGCTGTTGTGACACGATAAAATCTTTTGTCGGAGAGAAAGTATTTGAAGAAAAAAAAGAAATCTTTATTAAGCAATTTTTTGGCACAACCGATAAAGCAGAAATTGTAAAATTAAATTTACAAAAGATAAAAAATATCAGAGAAAAAATTATTAATTATTTTGAATCTTTAAAAAATGAAAAAAAACAAAGTGATATTAATCCATTTTTAGACAAGCAAAATTATCTGGACGGAACCTATCTTATGATAAGTAATTTTGTCAAAAATTTAAACTTAAGTGTAGATGAAAAAACGAAACTCATGAAAGATTTTTTTGGCACAACGGACAAAGACAAAATACTAAAATTATCGCTCGATGAATTGAAAAAAATTAGAACGAATGTGTCAGAATATTTTAAAAATAAAGGAGGTCAAAAATGAGTTATGCAGAAGACGAGGGGTTTGATGGGTGGTGGCCGGATGAGTATCCTGAGAACTACGCTTATGCAGTTTTGAGTAAGAGAAGATTTATTAAAGACACGCCTAAATGTGTTAATTTAAAATATGACAATTTTTTTCACTTTTGGTATCCAAAAAGTCTTATACAATACATCATGGACGAATCAATTATTTTAAGGATTCCGGACGATAAATTTATGACTGTGCTTTTCCATATTAGCAATTATTCGATGAACAAAAATGAAAAAACGGTGGTTGTTTTAAAAGATTTTCTTTTAAATGAGACCAATTAAAGGAGACCAAAAATGACAAATGATACTGAAGAAAAAGTAAAAAAAATAGTAGAGGAAGGGAAAGAATTTTTTAAAATAACCGAAGGACTTAGAAAAAATAAAGAAAGATTTGAAATCATAATTGACGAAGAGATTTGGAAAACTATTAACGAATGTGTTTTAAATCGGAGTTGCTATATATCGAGAGATAAACTCAGTGACAATAATATTATCTATAAATACAAAGACGGTGTGTATGAATTAGTTATCTCTTTTAACCCTCTTAAGGGCAATTTTCTAGACTCAAAATCCGACATTATTATTGGTTTTGTCACACATGGGAGACCTCGTAAAAAATATTATAGAATAGGAGAATTTAAGATAGATAGTAAAAAAGAATTATCTACGGCCTTCAGTATAATTTCTCAAATAACGAGTTTTGATTCCCCGATCGATGATTTAAAAGATTTTGTTATAGAATTGAAACATAGGTTTATTGCCGAAGTTAAAGGAGAATACAATTAAAAAAAGATTTTATGTTGCTTTGAGTGGGAAAAGAGGAGATGTGAACAGATATGTTGTTCGAGAAAGAAGTGATACTGTGCCGAATACCGACAACATGATTAATATAAATTTTTTAACAGAGGAAAACGCCACAACATTGGCAAAACTCTGGAACAAAAGAGAGGAAACAAATGATTAATAAAGTAATGCTGATCGGCCACTTGGGACAAAACGTAGAGCTTAAAACAACTAATAACGGAACGTCTTTTTGCAATATCTCTGTTGCTACGTCAATGACGTGGACTAAAGACGGAGAGAAGCAACAAGCAACTGAATGGCATAATGTTGTGATATGGAAAAAGAACGCTGAGAATTGCGCTAAATATCTTGGTAAAGGGAGCAAGGTGTTTATCGAGGGGAGACTGCAAACAGATAAGTATCAAAAAGATGGAGAAGATCGATATTATACGAAGATCGTTGCAACCAACGTCCGCTTTCTGGACTCAAAATCCGACGGGGAAAATAAGAATAATTTTAATCAAAAAAAAGAAGAAAAACATAACTACGAAACCGACGGCCATAAAGTAAACACAAATATCGACTATCAAGCTGATGATATCCCGTTTTAAGAGCATTAAAAAAGCAGAATTACAAGTTCCTTCAGGGAGAGGATGTGAGGCCACGCCCTTCGGCGAGAAAAAAAATATTGTCTTTTGAAGAATATCATAATATATTGGATTTGTCGGAACAAAAACCGACCTACCGTAGGGACTACGGGATGTGAAGCTCGTGGAGACGGTGTAAGACCTAGGAACTCGTGTTCTAGGCGTTTGTCGGTGAAGCAAGAATCTCCTCACTTTAGTGAGGGGTAGTTCAAAGAGCTGAAACATAGGTTTATTGCCGAAACTAAAAAAGGCCCTCCGAAAAGGGCCTTTTTTTTTAACTTTTTGTTTTAATCCACGCCCCTAAAAGAGACGACATTTAGTCTAATTTTGATTATGCAATTTTTTTCCCAAAATCTTTTACTCTATAGATACTCTCGCCGTCGAGTTTTCCTCCCGACAATTTTCGCAATTTTGAGGCCTGTTTGCGATTGGGAAAGAACTCGGCCTTACGCCAGCGGTAAATTATACGAGATTTAACGCCTAGTTTAGTCGCTAACATCTCCATTTCCTTCATCGTCTTATATTTTTTTAAAAAATCTATAAGTGTCATCGGTACAGCATAGAGCAACTGACATTTTGTGGCAAGTAGTTTTATTTAATTTAATTTAATTTATTTTATTTTATTTAATATGTGGGGTTTTTAATAATAGAAAACAAACTATAACATACAGCAACATAAACAAGAGAAAATAGGGTAAAAAAAAGTGAAAAAAAAAGGTTGACAAAAATCAATATGATGTCATAATATGACTAATAAATAACAATACATCGTCACAATATGACGATAAAAAAAAGGAGCCGAAAAATGAAACTAGAAAAATTAAAAAATCTGTTAGAAGAAGGGCCGTTATTAAAAGAGGATTTTTTAGGACTTACAGAAGATGAACTAAGACAAATTATCGACGTAGTAAATGATGCAATTACTCACAAATTAACACAAACGGCAGAAAGATGGCCCAGTAAGCTTTAATAACAAAAAAGGAGAACTAAAAATGGAAAATAAATTAACGGAAGAACTTTGCGAGGCCGCAAAAGACGGCAGAAAAAAAATCTTTCACATTGATCTTGTCACTTTACTGCTTGACCGTGGAGCAGATGTGAACGGTAAAGATAGCGACGGATGGACGACACTACACTATGCCGCTCGGTACGCCCACGTCGTCGACGTTGTCACTTTACTGCTTGATCGAGGGGCGGACGTTAACGCTAAAGATAAATATAGAGATTTTACAGCTCTTCATCACGCGGCCGAATCTGGACACGTCGACGTGGCCGCTTTACTAATTGACCGTGGGGCGGACATGAACGGTAAAGATGTCTACGGATGGACGCCTCTACACTATGCCGTTGAAAATGAGCACGCCGACGTGGCCGATCTACTCATTGACCGTGGAGCGGACGTTAAAATCAAAGGCGGATGGACGGCGCTCGAACTGGCCGACAATTTTTGAAAAAATTATAACTTAAGGAGCTGGTTACATCCTTCTAGACGGCAAAAGGAGGGGTAGAATGATGGAAGAAATGACTGAAGAAAAAGTAAAAAAAATCGTAAAAAAAGTGTACGATAGATGGGTCGCAAGCATTAAAGATTTGGGCATGTCTGATGATGCTTTACAATTTACTCTTGCGTTGATCGATATCAAGACGATTTCCCGGCGTGGAGCATCCAGCGCACGGACGCAGGTCTCAAAAACGAGGACGACTATGACGGCTGGTACCACTTTCGAGACGATGTAAAAGAGGAAATTTTGGCCGTTGATCTCTGTAGCTATTGACGATGAGGACTCGCTAAATTTTAGATTTAGTAAAGAGATTAAAATTTCACAAAATGCGGTCGACGAAATTGTTAAAATACTTATGCCGCTCGTGCGAGCGAGCGACGAAAAACCGGAAAAGTTTTTATGAAATCCAAGAAAAGAAGGCAAAGAAATTAATTCCGAAGATTTTTGCTAAAAAATTATAACTTAAAAAGGAGCTGGTTAACAGCTCCCTCTCTAGACTGCAAAAATCAGTCTAGAGAGGGAATTACCCCTCAAAAAAAAGGAGAACGAAAATGACTCAAGAAAAACATGTAATGTATGATTCGATCCGTGATTTTGCCGGCCCTACGGCAAGGCAAACTTACGAAACCGAAAAAAGAAAAGGCCGATCAATGTTTTACGATTTGACCGGGACTTACGATTTGCTTTTTTTTATTGCGGAAGGGATGACGCCGGGAGGCAGTTTTACGACTTGTTTCGGTTACAAAAAAAATGAAGAGCGATTAACCACAATTTCAAAATATAAATTTTTAAAAATTAAAGGAGGCATAATACGCTGAAATGCAAAAACTACTGAAAGATGAAATCGATGAAATTAAAGAAATTGATGAAAACGGTATGCTTGATTATTGTGATTTTGCCGAGGATTTTTCTTGGCGAGACGGGATGAAAAAATTTTTAAGCAAGGAGTCTTTAAAAATAATTGAGTCGGCCGGCGTTTATTTTGATGAATCATCTGAGGCGTGGGAGGACTATGCACAGGCAAAAAACTCTTATGAGCGAGAGGAATTTCTCGACGATCTTTTCGATTCGGCCATACAAAAATCAGAAAAATACTGTCACGGAACATACGGAGCAAGTGATTATTGCGAGGAGACACTTTTTAAAAGTCCGCATGAAGGACATTTTGTTTATGCGGACGGCAATTGCATGAGTCCGTATATTACAACAACCGGAAATGATGGAAATGAATGGACAGGAGGAACTTACGTTATAATACTAACTGATTCTCAAGCCGAAGAATTTTTAAAAAATAAAACATTGTAATTTTTAGGCCCTCTTCACTCTGGAGGGCCTTTTTTTTGTTTAAAAATGTGGGATCCCACAGGTTTCTTTGCCCAAATGCCTTTTTTTTGCCAAAAACTACGCCCTATAGTGTGTCCAACTACGCCCTATAGTGTGCCTTTTTGCCAAAAATGCCTTGATTTTGTCAAAATTGACCGTGCTATCTACAGCAGTTTTTGTCAAAAAGCGTACGAAAATCGTATTAGTCCGTAGAGAATAAATAATCCACAAAGGATTTTTATTACAAAATCAACGACTTTTTTCACAACGGCCACCGTTTTTTTCCAAACATTTTTTAAAAACTTCATACCTTCCCCTTTTTTAAAAGAATTATATTATTAATAATAATCTTGCTCTTGTCAATATTTAAATTTTAAGCTTTGCTACCCAATGCTACATGCTACATTTTGTCGCAAATGTCGCAAATGTCGCAAATGTCGCAATGTCGCAGTCGCAACGATTTAACAAATCAAAAAAAAAATAATATAATTATTAATTAATAGGAGTATATATGAAATTTGTTCGTTTTCTTAATTCTCGAAGCAAAAAAGAGCTCTCGTTGACACTTGATTGCTCCGTTGACCTTCTTAACAAGTATGCAAGACGAGCATACTTTCCGGCGCAAAAGATGGCCAAAAAAATTTTTGATCTTACAAAAGGCGAGATAGACTATAATGATATCTATAATTTAAGCGAGGAAGAAATCCGAACAAGAAAAAATTGGAAACTATACAAAGACAAATGCAAAGGCAAAGGAGAGGGCGTCAAAGATGAGGAAACAGCGACTACAGCTTAACGTTGCGATTACTCATTTTAAGAAACTTCCTATCCCAATAGTTAAAACGAGGAAGAACAAGACAACAGGACGATACGAAAAAGTTATAGTTTTAGAAGACGAAAAGGAACTAGAACAATTTTATCTTGATTTAAAGAAATTTCCTATTTCTTCAAACGTGTTAGACGTCGCTTTTAAAGCGCTTCACAATCAAATGCAACATACATGTGAGAATCTAGGTCTCTTAAAGTGACCGCCAAAGAAATCCCGAAATTAACTCAAAAAGAAAGAATCTTTTGTGAATCGTATTGTTCGGGCAAAACTTATGAAGAGTCGCTCCGATCGGCCAATTATAAATTTAAAGGAAAAAAACAAAAAAAAAATGCTGTATGGAGGCTCTTAAGAAGGGAGGGCGTAAAGGATTATATTAAGTTTCTTGAGCAAATGTCTCAGACTCACGCCGTAGCGTCAAGAAGAGAGTGTCTTGAGCGATTGACGGCAGTAATTAGATCGGATGTGAGGCAAGTAGTAAGATGGGATGAAGAGGGCAATTTAACTCTTAAGCTCCCCGACGAACTAGAACCCAAGGAGAGTTATGGAATTTCTGAAATTTCTAATAATAAAGGTTCCAAAATTAAAATTATTGATAAGGTTAAGGCCCTGTCAATACTCATGGATTACTACAACAAGATAGAATCAATTGATGAGCAACAAAAACCGAGAATTGAAGAGTCTCATAGACAAGATATCATCAGACGAGTTTCTAAATTTATTGACGAGCGAAAGCGGTAAAAATGACTACAATGAGCTTGTCTATTCTCGTTGTATGGAGGATTTTGAGCTTTTTTGTACGATCTTTTTTGCACACTACAAGACAAGGCCTTTCTGTGACATGCATCGAAACCAATTTAATAGTTATAGGTATGGCGAAATTGGTGTTAAACGAGTCGATGCGGCCCCTCGTGGATATGCGAAATCGACGATTAAAGCTCTATTTAGGGTTGTTTGGGATATTTGCTATCATCAAGAACGATACATTATTATTACGTCTAATACAGAAGATCAATCTATACAAAAGATTAAAGATGTCCGGACGGAACTCATTGAGAATGATCTTCTCATTGCCGTTTACGGTGCTTTTTTTTCAAGTAATATTATCTCTTCAAAATCTTTTACGACTGTTAACAACGGCCATAAGACATACATTGAAGCGGCAGGTTCAAAAAAGGAGCTCCGTGGGCGAAGATTTGGTACTGATAGACCAACGAAAATCGTGGTTGATGATTTCGAACATTCTCTCGAAGTTGAGAGTGAAATTGTTAGGGACAAGACAAAAAAAATCTTCTACGAAGTATTTGCGAGGCTGGGAACGAAGGAAACTAATATCGAAGTTGTCGGAACCGTATTGCATCGTAAATCTTTACTCTCAGATTTACTCAATAACCCCGGATACGAACGAAACGTTTACAAATCTATAATTTCTTGGAGTAAAAGAGACGACTTGTGGGACAAATGGACGGGGATTTACACTAATCTCGACGACAAAAAGCACATAATTAAAGCGCAAAAATTTTACGAAAAAAATACAAAACAAATGCTAAAAGGCACAAAAGTTTTATGGCCTGAGCATGAAAGTTATCTTGATCTCATGCAAGAGATTATTCACTACGGTAGGCGGACATTTTTTAAAGAGAAGCAAAACTCTCCAATATCGGATGAAGAGAAGATATTTAATCCGGAAAGCATTAGAAAATTTGTGGATTTTGGGGATTATTTGGAAATATGCCACAATAAAGTTAAAATTCCAAAAAGGGACTTGATTGCCTACGGTGCCGTTGATCCGGCAACGGGACAAAAGAAACCCAATATTGGGAGTAGAGGAGATTTTACTTGTCTTTTAACGGGTTTTGTTGACGACATGGGACGTTTATTTGTGTATCACGATTTAACAAAAAGAATACCGCCATCGAGCTACATCAAGGCAATGCTTGATTATCATGAAGAATTTAATTATCGACAATTTGGCGTTGAGATAAATCTTTTCAGAAACCTACTCACAACGAATATAAGGGACGAGGAAGAGAGAAGACACGAAACCCGTCACAAGAAGCGCAGACTCAAATACAGAGAGAGTCGCAAGGCCGGGAGAAGGGAAAGACTGCCGATCGTAGAAATTGACCAAGACGAAAACAAGGAGAAGAGAATTTACACAATAGAACCGAAAGTTGAACATGGTTGGATTTACTTTAACAAATCACTCTCAACAGAATTTCTGGATCAGCTTTATGATTTCCCCAAGGGAGACCATGACGACGCTCCTGATGCGCTTGAGATGCTCTGGAGTCTTACACACCATGGTTACGCAACAGGAGGGCTTCAAGGGCCGCAGAGATAATAATATGGCTATTAAAAGAATACAGGACAAAATCGACAATAATCTTGGCACCATAAGGCCAAAGGACTCTCAGGCGAGGGGCCGTCGATGGCGATCAGACACTCTAAAAAAATATGATGATTATTTCAATTCTAAGCAATACGAGGGCAAGATTGATTGGCATCAGGCGGTAGGAAGCACTCCTTTTGTGGGCATCAAAGACCGCAAACCTTTCATAACATACCCACTGCCGAAAATTGTAGTCAATCGGTTAAAGACAAAGTTGGCCGGAGAAAAGAATTTTCCAACGTTAACAATTCCGGAAGACCCCGATACGGCCCAGTTGATAAAACTGATTCACAAAATTTCAGATTTTCAAGCGGCAATTTTAAAGCTTTGCGAATATCTTTTAACATTTGGTTCGGCCTTTGCGAGATTTCATTTTGTTCAAGGACGTCTAAGGTTGGACTGTTACAACCCAAATAATTGCTATCCTATTTTTGATAAGAATGAAGAATTAGAGGAAATAGAGATACGTTTCGTCTACGACGAGATTGTCGAAGGAAAGAAAAAACAATTTTGGTACAGGCTCTTTCTCGGGAAGAATGAGGATATTATTTTTGATAATCCTGAATATAAAGCAGGAACAATTCCGGAGTTTAAGGTAGTTGAGAGAAATGAGCATGGTCTCAATTTTGTTCAAGGAGAATGGGCCAAGACGACAAAGAATCCCTTGGCCCCCGATGGAGAATGTGTTTTTAAAGATGTCTTAGATTTTACGGATTGCCTAAGCTACTTGATGACGATGTCCCACGATGGGGCCATCTACAATATAGACCCCCAACTCGTCCTTAAAGGACTTAGCACAGACGAGTTCGATGACATCGTCAAAACAAAAGAGAAGGCATGGACTCTTGGCAGAGATGGGGAGGCCAATTTCGTTGAAACTACAGGAAGCGGAATTGCTACGGCATTAGAGATTGAAAAGTCGACGATGCAAAGGGTTCAGGACATTACAAGAGTAATCATGCACGATCCTGAAAAGTTTTCGGCACACGCCCAATCAGGGAAGGCGATGGAGATATTAAACGAACCGATGACGGAACTTATTGCAGAGATTAGAACATATCTTCAAAAGTTCATAACTACAGTCACTATCAAGATGTTGTCCATTTTTGTGTTGTATTCCCGTCAGGGTTTTGTTACCGAAATTGAAATAAGTCCAAAATACCGACCGATATCTCTCGAAATTGAAGTGAATTGGCCGCCAATTTTTGCGTTGACAACGCAAGATTTGCAACAAATGGTGACTCTCTACACATCTCTTACAAGTGCGAATATTATGTCAAGACAAACGGCCCTAGAGAAGATGGCCCAGTACTTTGACATTGAGGATATCGAAGCAGAACAACAAAAGATAAATACACAACCGCAATTCAATACTTGGGGGTTTTAGGTGGCCGGAGAAAAAGATCGAATACTCGGCGGTGTAAAGTTTAGGAGAATTAGAGGCAAAATTGTTCCTATACGCCGGAGAAAACTATCCGATTCCGTTAGGAAAAAATATGAAAGACAAAGGAGGGGTGCCAAGGCCATTCTGGGTGGTGTTTTTGGTACAGCAATTTCAATTGGAGTGTGGAGTACTTACAGAGGCACGAAGGCCATGAATCGTGGCTTAAGAAGACCGTGGACAACAGGTAATAAAAAAACCGGAAAAATTCCTTTTCGCAGAACAAAAGGGTTATTGGTAGGTAAAGGGGCGTTGGAATCTAAAAAACTCGCAACGATATCAATGAAACCACAAAAAAACACATGGGCATTAAAACAAATTTTTAAGAAAGGAGTTCACTTGAAAGCATCAGGTTTAGCGTCGCAAGGTGGCCGGGCGTTGGTCAATAGAAAAAATACAGGAATATTGATGAAACCACCAAAAAGCACATGGGCATCAAGACAAGCTTTTAAGAAAGGACATCGCTTGAGATCAGAAGGTTTAGCTATAGGTTTAGTGGCGGCAGGTACTTTAGGGCTTTTAGAGTATGGAAGAAGAAACTGGGTTACATACGATATTTTAAAGGATTTTAAATGAGTCAGGAAGATACATTAAAGCGTAATGCTCGTAAAATTTCAGAAATTCATAATTTTAAAAATCCCCACGTGAGATTTATCCGAAAAAACGGGAGGATCATTCCTATTGTAAACAAAAAACGAGTCGGTGAAGATGTTTGGCATCTAGGGTCCAAGTCAGCGCTATTAGGAGTTGGTATTGCCGGGGGAACATTGGCAGTAAAATACGGTAAATCTATTCACATTGAAAAAGGTCTTGGCCTTGGGTGGAAGGCCACGAAGAAGGGTTTGCCTATTGTTGCAAAAGCAACTCTCAAGGCATTTCGTCATTCGGGAAAAATCGGCCTTGCAATGGCCGGTGTAGGTATTTTTGCCGGCTTCTACGCAGATAGGCTTTTGGGGGATTCGGGTTTTGGCTCTGATTATACATTTTTCAAACCTCTTGGAGGCAAGAAAAAATGAATGAAAAAATAAGATTCATAAGAAAAAGGGGAAGAATCATTCCTATCGTTTGGAAACCCAAAACGACAAAATCATTAAACACGAAACTATTGAAAAATCTTAGTAAGGCCGGGGCCGTTGGAGCGGTAGCGGCCGCAACAGGTTACGGTATTTCAAAATATAGAGGAAAGAACGGGAAGAATAATACAACGAAAATATTATTAGGAACGGGTGCCGCATCGTCTATCGCAGGTCTTTTTTTATACAGTAGAGCAAAGAAGTGGAATTTTGCGGCGAAGAGGGCGCTAGATATAAACACACAGCAGAGAAAGTCCGCATTATCAGCATGGAGAGGAATGCGGAGAATAGGATTGTCTAAGTACTCTAAGGTCACAAAGGAAGATGTACGAAGTAAATATAGGTTATACACAATAGGTACAAAAGTTGCTAGAAAAATAAAAAGAAGAATGAGGCCTTTTGCAAAGTCCTCTTTAAAATTTGCCACGATAGGATTAGGGATTGGATTGTCCGGAGCAATCGGTTCATATATGGCCTCAAAGTATAAGAGAAATAAGAAATGAGTGAACAAGTAAGATTCATAAGAAAAAGAGGAAGAATTATCCCAATAAGAAAAACTCTTAATAAGAGTGACAAGGGTACAAGCGACAGAATAAAAACTGTTGCAAAATATGCGGCCGGTGCGGCCGGTATTGGGGCAAGTTATCTTGTTGGAAGAAAATTATTTCGTATTGGAAAAAAGCTACAACTTGGAAAAAATCTACAACCAACAAGCGGAAGAGATTTATTTCGTAAAGAATCCGTCAGAAGATCCTACGGAAAATCCTATGATAATTTCGATCACACTATTGAACTCAGGCCCGGTGAGTCGTTTTTGTCGAACATTGGTTACAAAATGAGGGCCAAAACTACGGATGACGGTGTCGCTTTTGGAATCTTGTTTAAAAAAGGATCACAAAAAAACATATCATCGTCGGTGTCAAGTGGACGCTCTTTAAAAACATTGAAAGGCAATTCACATTTCGATAAAACTTTTAAACAAAGCATTGGTGCACGTAATTCTAATTTTAGGATAGATTTTAAAGCGAGGGCCACAGCTACCGATGACAGTTTCGGCCTTGGATTTTCGGTTAAAAGGTCTAAAGTAGATCTTTTAAAGGGGCCAAACAAGGAGATATCACTAAAAAATCTCCTTAAAGGATTAAAAAAGGATGACAGTTTCGGCCTTGGATTTTCGGTTAAAAGGTCTAAAGTAGATCTTTTAAAGGGGCCAAACAAGAAGATATCTAAAAAATCTCCTTAAAGGATTAAAAAAGAATGAGTGAAGAACAAAAAAAAATTAGATTTATCCGCAAGAATGGGAGGATCATTCCTATCGGGGCCAAGAGAGGGCCTGGCAGGCCCCCTAAACCCGTTGATCCCAATGCTCCTGTTATAGAGAAGCGTCCGGTTGGTCGCCCTAGGAAAGAGTTAAAACACGATTTTAAATGGATTGGCATAGGGACAGGGTTGATTGCAGGCCTTACCGGTGGTGCGGCGATGGCCTCATATAAAGCAGGGATAAGAGAGAAGGCCATGGTACCTTTAAGGCAAAAATCCAAAGAACTTCTTTTTAGGAAAAACTGGTTTGAAACATTTAGCGGATCAAAACCTGAACTAAAATTAACAAAAAAAGGCAAAGCAACAAAAAAATTCTTACGACAAATGCGCAGTTACAGAGAAAACGAACACGCAATTAAAGGTCTAAAGAGACAGAGGAAAGGTGTTTTAAATCGAATAGGAAAACATCGAGTTAAAAGAAATTATTTAAATATCGGTGCTAGGATGATCGGGGCCGGGGGCGCAGGTCTTATTGTGCAAGATTATTTACATAGCAATCCTATTGTCAGAAATACGTCATTAAACAATAGGATTGCAGATATTGTAGGAGGAGGTGCCTTTCTTGGTGTTTACGGTATTAGCGATGCAATTTACCAAAAAACGACCAAAGGGAAATTTCCCAATTATGCAAAAAAAGCAAAATCATTTGTAAAGGAAACTATAGGAAAAGAGAAGTATGGTCGGTTTGCAAAAGGCCAATTTGGTTTTAAAACTTCCACCATGAAAACGAGGGCCCTTTCAGTTCTTAAAAGAACTCTTCGGCGAAAATTTAAAATCTTTTAAGGATGGATAATGAAAAGTAAAGAAGGAAATGTTAGATTTATCAGAAAGCGTGGTCGGATTATTCCGATCAGGGTAAAGGCCGGCAAACGGGATATTGTGGGCATCGCAAACAGTTTCGCCAATACGGCCGAACAGAGTCTGTATCTCTCAAAAAAATTCGGAAATAGGGCCATACTTTTGCATGAGTTAGGACATATTAAAGCGAGTAATCAAAAATATTCGTTTAATAGGTATGACAGGAATATGGGGCTTTTTTTAAAAGAACATAGAAAAAAGATTAAATCAGGCAAGGCCAAAATATCGGATCGCTTAAAATCTTTTAGAAAAACATTAGGATATATTGCATTAAAACCGTTTACTTCGCTTGGTTCCGAGGCCGAGGCGACCTATCATTCCATAAAAGCAACAAAGAAAAGAGAAGGAACAAAAGAGGCCTTGAGAGATTTAGCAACTCTCGCTCCGGCCTATGGAACTTATGCGTCCCAGGCCGCACTGATAGGATTTGGAGGGAAAGGTTTATACCATGGCGTAATGTCGGCCTTTGTGGACGAATCAACAAGGCGTCATAAAATGCATACTATTAAGGGACTTAGAAACTTTAAGCGAAGTTTAATCGCTTTAGGTGCCAACGTAGGGCTTGGTATAGCAACAGTCATAGCGACAAAAACAACAGGCAAAACCTATGAAAACGAAAAAGAATTGAGAAAAATACTAAAAAAACATAAGTCACTTGTACAATCATCAAAGGTTAAGAGTATCTATTTAGGACACATTCCAAGGAAGCATCTTGAGTAAGAGGACTTTGTGGATAAAACAAGTTTCTTCCATCAAATAGATGCTACTTCGATAGCAGAACAAAATATCAAAAGACTTCTTGGCCTTGAGATGTTGGAGGCAAAAAGGTTTGCCGAACTTTACAAGAGAGTGTTAGATGACCTCAGAAAAGAATTAAATTCTTTAGAGAGTGAGAACAAGAGTCTTTTTTCTCAGACAAAATTAAAGATTCTTATCAGAAGGCTTGAGGATTCCCTAAAAATTCTCGAAGGACAATACAAAAAAGAGATGCTCGATGCTACAGAAATACTAATTAGGCAGTCATCGAACGATGCTCTTGAAGAGTATCAAACCTTTGAACAGAAGTTTGGGGGCATAACAAGACAACCGATTCCTTTTGATGCAATTAGAATATCATTGAGAAGAACCACATTCTTAATTAACAGATTTGCCTCTTCCTTAGATGAGTACAATGCAAAGATCAAGGCAGATGTCCAAAGGAAACTCTCTGAATCCATTGTTAAAAGAGAAACATATCAAGAAGCAAAAGATTCTTTAGCGGAAGGTCTCTTGGAAATTGGATTCCAAGACTGGAAAATTGCAAGGATTGCACGGACTGAGTTGCACAATATTTACAATAGCTCTAAACTTCTATCAATGAATAAACTTAAAGACAAGTTTGTTCCAAAGCTAAAGAAGAGTGTAATTATTCCGATAGATGCAAGGACGGCAGAAGATTCAATGAAGCTTAAAAAATTAAACCTAATTATTGATATAGATAAACCATTCAAGTACACTTGGAACAGAAGGGAAAGAGTTTTTCATGCTCCTCCCGACAGACCGAATGACAGGTCAATTTTAATCCCCGTAAAAGAAGACTGGTTGAAGAGTTAAACTCTTCTAGTTAAATCCCCGTAAAAAACAAATCCCCGTAAAAAAGTGTGTCGACTTTTGTCAGAACAAAATAAGTCATCAAAAGATAAAGTTCGATTTATCCGCAAAAACGGAAGGATTATTCCTATTAAAGCAAATAAAGGGAAGTCCGGGCAATCCGGCATGGATCGTATGCGCAAAAGTTTCCATACTGATCTTGAAAAACGTTATTCCAAGGATAAAGTTCGGGAAAAAGATAGATATTCAAAAGAAAAAAAGACAATGGTCAAAACGACCGTGGGAGCTTCCGCATTTGCGATAGGCGGTCTTGCTCTGAAAAGCAGACCAATGGCATTGGCAGGCGGCCTATTTGCCGCACTCGGTGCTTTGAACTTAGCAGGTGGAGGAAAGTTCCGGCATAAATCAAATATGGACAGACTAAAACTTGTTAAAAATAGACAAAAAAAGAATCCCTATGCCTTTAAAACTTTTAGACAAACGGGGCCTATTGACTAGGAGACCAAGTGACTGAAGAAGCAAAAAAAACAGAGACGGAAAAGACGGAAAAAGAAGAGACAGAAGTAAAAACGTCTCCTAAAACCGAAACAAATCAAGACGATGATTTCTCGAAGCTTCCCGATTGGGCGCAGAAGAACATTAAAGAACTAAGGGAAGAGAATAAACAAAGACGTCTCGAAAACACAACATTAAGTGAAAAATTCTCTGGCCTCGAAGGCAGTCTGAAGAAGGCCTTTGGGGGTAAGGATGAAGAGCAATATGATCCTAAGGATGTCATAGAAGAACTTGCGATGAGGGCGGAACAATTAGAGGTAGAGAATGCCTTGATAACCGTTGCGCATGAGAATGACATCCCAAAGGATAAAATGAACTACTTCTCGTATCTTTTAAAACAAGCGACAGACTTGCTTGACGAGGGAGAAGAACTCCCCGGAGAAGAATTTGAGAAGATTGTCAACAACGTGAAAGCGGTATCGGCAAAAAAAGGAGCGGCCAACTCATCGGTTGGTAGCGGTAACAACAGGACGGACTCTCAAGGAGGCACTGAAGGGCCTACCTATGAGGAATTTCTGAAAATGGACAACGTCCGGAAGACGGAACTCTACAGAAAATCGCCCAAGTTGTACGAACAGTATTTTGCCGATTCTAAAAAGAAGGGGGATTTGTTCAAACAACTAAATCCCATTGGATTAAATCTTTAACAGGAGTTAAAAAATGGCAACAACAAAATCGACAGACTGGGGTTTCGAACCCAAAGTTTGGTCAGATCATACGATGGCATACTGGGGCATGAAACTTGTTTACGGTATGTTTTCAACAATAAACAAAACTTTAATGGGGGAAGGAAAAGGATTGACGGTCAATTTCCCTTTTTTTAAAAACATTGGGCCTGCACAAGAACCGGCCGAAGACGAGTCATTAGTACCCGATTCTCTCTCAGATGATAGTTTTACCGCATCTGTATTTGAGGTTGGAAAAACCGTAGGCGCAAAGAAGAAAGCATTTCTTGCGAGTGCGGCATCAAGAGAACGAATTACTCAAGAAGTACAGATTCAGATCGCTAGAGTGCACGCAGAGAATGTTGATGGGCATCTCAATGATGAGATTACAACTTACAACGGTAAGAAAGGCGGCCCTCTTGGGGTAGACGTGACCAAGTACAATAATATGACGATTGGATTTAAAGCGGACGATAACACGGGTGTAATGAATGTCAGAAATCTTCACATTGCAAAGACAAGAGCGTTTGGTGACAAGAGTGAAGATGCAGTCGTTTGTTTTATGCATCCTCTCCAATGGCTTGATTCTCGTATTGATGAGAAGGCCGGTTTCCTTAAGGCCGATGCTAATCAACCTTATTCCGCTATCAACGGCTTTATCGGTCGCTTGGCCAATATGGCGATTGTTCTCGCAGAATCGGTAAAAAAGCTTCCGGCACAAATTGGTGGTTTGGATGCTTATCTCGCCCACTTTCACAAAGTGAATTCCTATGGAATCATAATGAAAGAAGAGATGGAATGGGACGATGCCAAAGACATCAACGCTAGAGAGATACAAATTTGTGCTACTCAGTGGTACGGAGTCAAATCGTTCCATAGAAAAACAAATTTGAAAGATAAAAAGGCCGGTGGATTGATAACAGTAGTTTCTCAAAGCTTGGCCGCTTAAGGAGGTAACACATGAGTACTTTTAATAACGGTAATAGGCCTCAACAAAACACGCCTTTAGCGGCAATTACATCCACGAGGACGATCACTTTTTTTCTCGCAGGGAAGAAGGTAATTATTCGTGGTCTCAAGCTTTTGTCCACTGTAGCGATTGTTACATCAAATGCGAATTTCCTTACATTTCAACTAAAAAAATTGGTTGGAGCGAGGGCAACCGATATTGGAGATTCTTTTGATACCACGGCCGGTATAGCGGCCGGGGACATTACTGAGATTGTAGTGGCAAAAGATTTTGTTTTGCGTGAGAACGAGTCCTTGCAGTTAGAGATAACCGAGACAGGAGCAGTTTCTTGGGGCGGCAATTTGCTTTCAACAGATTACGAAGTTGTAGGTAATTAAGGAGGGAGTATGTCTGTTAATAACAATAACAATCGTCCACAAGAGACGATTATGTTGCCGACAATCACGGCAACGGCGACTCTTCCGGTTTTCCTTGCAGGGAAAAAGCTTATAGTTCGTAGTTTAAAGTTTTTGTCGACATCAAGGCAGGGAAAATCGGGGGCGACTTACGCTACCCTTCAGTTTCAAAAGCTGGTTGGAGCGGTGGCAACCGATGTTGGAGATTCTTTTAACACTAAAGACACTAACTTTCCGATTGGAAAACGTGTCGATATTGACGGGGCAACCGGTATGGTGTTGCAAAAAAACGAGTCGTTACAGTTAAAAATCACGACCGTCATTGCACAGAGATCGGCCATTGGTTGGAAAGGTAATGTCGTCGGTATTGATTATGCCGTAATCGGAAATTAAGGCCTTCCTCAGAACTGTATTTTCTTGGGCAGGTAATGTCGTCAGTATTGATTATGCCGTAATCGGCAACCAAGACGTTACTTGCTTTTAGGAATATTTAGAGGAGTGGGTTAGGAAAGGCCCACTTCTCTATATTTAAGGAGTCGTTTGTGGCGGACATTGCAAGTGACAAACAAACAAAGATCGTTTTTTACTTAGGATACTCGGCAAAAACTTTGGTAGACAATTCCACAAGTTACAACCGAATCATCCAAAAGAGGATGACTAATCTTAGTGTTGATACAATCGCAATGGTTGATTCTCTTTTGGCCCTAATTGAAGAGACAAGAACAAAGTTAGATGCCACCAGAGACGATTCTAACGTAACTAGGGTTGGCGAGATAGGCCTTTCCCCCGATCATGTAGACGTTTGTATTACAAAACAATATAAGCGTTATATTCGAGAATTGGGTACTTTACTCGATATTCCCGTGGCCGTGACAGGCGGCGGATCCGTCGGGGTGAGATGGTAGATGAGTCTTGTTTTACGATTGAGAGCAAAGTCTTCAAAACTCTACGGGATTCGGGAGAGGGTCGGTTATAAGCAAAAGGTCTATATCATGACAAGACAATGGGATTCAGAGGTAGGCCTTGACGATCCTACAGATACGGTTATTCGTGTTATTCCCACTCCGGGGATTCAGGATTTAGGGCATAGGAGGATGGTGATGCCTCACGGGGACTCGATCACGGGAGACATCGTTTTGAAAGGTATTGCCTTTGACAAATTTACGGAAAAGGAACTTGGGAACATAGGACAAGACGAATTGACAGAGAGATTTTATTTAATAGATGAGAAGACATACTCTATTAACAGAGTCACTCAATCGATGGTCTCTTGGAGTGTTGTATTGACAAAGATGAATGTTAACTATTGGGACGATGTAACGATCCCAAACAACTAGGAGGTAAACATGAAATTAGACATTGTTCAAACTGAAGAAATAGGTGCTTTTAACAATCCTACGAATGAACCACAATTAAATCCTGAGATACAAGAGGAGATTGGCGGTTTTAAGCAGGGCCAACCGGCCAATGTTCCGATGATGGAAGAAATCGGAAGCTTCGACAAAGCTACGGCCCCACAAAAGTCGGGAAGAGTTGGCCAAAAAAGTTGATATAAAGGATTTTCCTAAGGTATTTAAAAAATACGGGGAAAAACTTCAAGAGCGTTTTAAAATGATTACGGTAGAATCAATTTTAAAGAGTATTCCCGAACTAGTACAAAACTCTCCTGTAGACACGGGAGAATATGCTTCTTCTTGGGATTTTAGTCTTATAGAGGAGAAGGCCACGATAGGGAACTACGCTCCCCACGCTCCGATAATAGAGTTTGGTGCAAGGCCTCACCGGATGCCGCTAAAACCTTTGCTTGCTTGGGCGAAGAGGGTTTTGCAAGACCCGTCGCAACCGCCGAGCTATTCTCCTGAGGTTCAAAGTCTGGCAAGGGCGGTACAAAGAAAGATTGCGTTTCACGGCCAACAACCGAAGCACGTCTTAACAAAACAAATTCCAAAAATAATAGATGATATCAAGAAGGCATCAAAAACTATAGACACGACTCCATGAGAGGAATATGGGAATTGCCGGATGCGTAGAGGCCCTCGGGGCCAAACTAGAATTGATCGAGGGAATCAAGAAGGTTTTTAGGGAATTTCCACGGCCTAACCAATCCCTAGACCCTCCTTCCATTTCAATAATTACGGCGGACTCTACATTAATGCCGCAAATGATGACGGTAGTTGAAGAAACAATAAACGAGAACAAGACCGTAAGTGTCCTTTATAATCTCGGAGAATACACTGCAAATCTTCAGGTTGATGTATGGGCAAAGAACAAAAGACAGCGAACTCACTTTTACGGTGAGGTAGTAAATATTTTTGATGAAGGAATAGCGAAGGGCACCGGGCCGCAATTTGTGCTGGAAATTCCCGATTATCACGGCGTAAAGGCGCAATATTTCTTAAAAAATACTAGATATTTGGATAATAGCGATTTGTCATTCAAAGGAGAATGGAGAATCTTGTGCAATGTAGAGTGCAGATTTAATAAAGTTAAAGAGACTATCTTGCCGATCATCACAGAGATAACTCCGGTTATGGATGTAAGTTGAAGAATGAAATTCTTCTTGCGTAATTGTGACAAGGGTGTTGAAACTTTGTAGACTATTGTCGCCGGGGTTTTTTTTACGGGGAACCTCGGCAACAATACTTATACTAGGAAGGAGAATTTTATGGGTATTTATCGAACGAACAATCCAATGCAATACAATCAAGTTGACGGGATCATCATCGACGAACGTGCGCCGACTCCTTCAATAAGAGGTGTCGGAACTGATATTGCAATTCTCGTCGGTCAATTTAACAAAGGGCCACGACTTGCACTTACAGACGTAACATCAAGAGAGCAACTTGTTGAAATCTTCGGAGACGATTCTCTTGGCTACAACGCCTTGGTTAATAAGAGATTTTCAAGATTAAGGGTGATTAGAGTTAGTCAAGTAGATGCCATACGCTCTTTAAAGGTTTTCCTCGGAAGTAGGTGGTGTAAAAGTAGTGGCATTTACTGCGATAGAAGGAGGAGTGAAAGGAAACGGTATTTCTGTTCTAATAGACAATCCGACATCAGGTCACGGTAAAAAATACACTATTACAGACGGGACAACAACAGAGGTATACGACTTAATTACTCAGCCCATCCTTGAATCGTCTATTAACGGAGTTTCAAAGCTTGTTACTGTAGTAGCAAAACATCCCTCGGGTGTTCCGAACAGTATCGTTGCTACAAACCTTACCGGTGGGGTCGAGAGAGTTATAGCGGACAAGGATTATACGGATGCTATTGTTGTGGCGGAACAGCAGGGCGCAGGAAACATTCTTTTTCTTGATGAATATACTAATGTAAGAAATGCGGGATTAAAGAATCATGCGGCCCTTGCACAGGACAAGATTGTTATTTGTGCAGGCCCGACCAAAGAAGCAGTTAACGATGCCGTAACGGCCGTCAATGACTTAAGAGATACAGACGGAAGAATTATCTACGCTTACAACTGGGTTCAAACCCTTATCAAGGGAGTTCCTAAATTTGTTTCTCCGGCATCTTTTGTTGCCTCCATACTCTCGAACACAAGTGCGCACATTGACCCGGCCTTTGTGGATAATACCGGATTTCTTTTTGGAGTTTCAAAATTAAAGCAGGCCCTAGCGAGGGCGGATTATATCAAATTGTCCGAAAAAGGGATTTGTGCTTTTGAGTACGATCCGGATATCGGATTTAAATTGAAGTCGGGCGTAACGACTCAGATAGCGAATTCCGAGAAAGTTCCCATTCTTAGACGAAGGATGACGGACTTTCTTACCAATTCTATCGGCCGATACCTTAAGCTGTATCAAAACGCCCCTAATACCTCACAGAATCGAGAGGCGGTAAAAGGTGCAATACTTGCCTTTATTCAGGGCCAAGAGGAATTAGGAATATTGCCTAAAGATACCGAAGTCAGAGACGGGGATGCCAAGGTTGTCGATGTAGAAACATTGAATACCGATAAAACCGTAGGTGAAGGAAAGTTTTTTATTCAATACAAACAAAGGATTTATTCTTCTATGAGATACATCGTTCTTCTTGCCGAAATCGGACAAGGAGTTGTTGTAACGGAAGAGGATAGATAAGGAGGTTATATGACATCACCGGGAATCAACGGACAATCGGGGGTATTTCAACTTTTTAAAGACGGCAAAAAGATTTTTGTCGATACTGTTACAAGAGTTTCAGTGAATCAAGAAGTGAATACAAATAGGCATTTTTACGTTGGGAATCCTATCCCTCAAATAGATCAACAGATGCTGGGTTGGACAGGCTCTTTTGAAATGCACGTCAACAACGCAATAATCGAAGAGTTTATGGACGAAATTATTACTGCAACAATGAACGGCATAGGACTTCCGGAACACGCATTTATGTTGACTGAACTTTATGCAAACGGAAGTCGCTCCGGTTACTACTATACCCAATGCTATTTTAAGATGAATAGGGAGCAGGCCGGGGCAGACCAGAAGATAACAAAAACGCTTGAATTTCAAGCGGCCATGAGAACAAAAATGTAAAGGAGAAGATAAGTGACTGAAAAAAAGACTCAAACTGCATTTAAATGGACGCTTACAACCGGAAAGACAGTTACTCTTCTCGATGCAAAAGTATCCGATATGCATAAGTCCCTAGAGTCCGCCGGTATATTGTCACAGAATAATCAATCGACCTATGCGATGACTGCCCAAGACGAACTTTTAAAAAGACTCCTAGTGCAGGTTAACGGCGAAGATTTAACTGATTCCGAAAAGTTAGATTTTGACGCTATGTTTGTCCTCAAAGAATATTTGCAAATTGTGCAAATCTTGGGGAAACAAACTGATGCCGGGGAAGGCCTGGGGAAGTTAGTGCCGGTAGCGGTCACTGTTTAGACAATCTAAGGTCAACTTGGAAAAGTATAGCTTGGATGAAGCGATATTCAAGCATCAGTTTAGAGGAAATCAACGGAATGACTCTCTTAGAAATGAGTCTTTATTGTACGGCCCTAAACGAAATCATTAAACAAGAAAACGGGAAATAAATGGCCATTGCACCGGCATTTACTATTGCCGCCGAGTTTGTCTTTCACGAGGCGGCCGTCTCCGGTCTGGATAAAATTACAAGCAAACTTGACGCTGTTTCTAGGTCGGCAGGTACCGCTATAAATACGGTCTCGGCCCTAGGGATGAACATGGTCATGTCTTTTTCGGGAGCAGGCGGTGGAATACTAGGAGTTTTAAGCAAGGCCGTACAAGTTTCCGACAAATTTAAACAATCACAACTCGACCT
>CBDCYX010000010.1:0-11202 GCA_965224385.1 Bacteriovoracaceae bacterium | reverse complement strand
AATTTTCTCTCTGAAAAGGCAAAAAACTGTCAAAAAAACGTTATTTTCAGAAATAAAAAGTCTCATTATCGTTAAATCCCCCACGGCCACATAGTGGCCGTGGGGGATTTTGTTAATCATCAAAATGTTAGCTTTACATTTAACGGCCTAAGCTATCTTATAAGGCGAATCTTTAAAGAATTTTTCGCCTAACTCTCCTCTTGCCATTTCTGTCAAAGTTTCAAAGTATCGAACTTCGTTATTGTCGTTTTCGTGAAAAAAACAAATTTTAGCGTGACAATACACGGTGTCGAGCAACCCTAAGGCCATTGTCTTAATGCTTGCGTCTGCGGCCAAAGTCACGATGCTTTCCCATCGTCTGCCACTAAAATTCTCTTTCTTCCAAACCCAAGCGCATAAAACTGTTTCGTCTCTATAGCGTTCTACACAAAACTTCATGCTACAAAACTCAAACTTGCAACTTTTGTCATCTAGTCCTTCAGTGATTAAATTTTGCAAGTCTTCTAGCTTTTTCTTCATGTCTTCTTCGTTTTTTACGAGATTTTCAATTTCAGTCATTTGACTTTCTCCTTTTTGTTTTCCTTTTTGCATTGTTGTTCTCCTTTAAAAAGGCCCCCTCTCTTAGATGAGAGGGGGCAAAGTTTAAGCATTTGCATTTAAAGCAAAAGTTGTTTTCCCTTTAATTCGTACGGCCCCATATTTTATTTTGATTTGTTCAATCGAATATGTCCCCTTACCCCATCTACGGCATCCATTATTTTTTGGGTGGAAGTACCACATTTTTTTGTCACGAGACCAGCGAAAACGAATCTCTTCATCATCCGTACCCTTTTGTCTTGGAGGGCAAAAAACACTTCTATGCTCATAACGGGTGTTTCCGACCCAAACCCAAGAACCGCAAATCTCGATCTCAATGCCCTCTAACCCTACGATCCTATTTAATACCGAGTTAATTTCTGCGCCGTAATCGTAAAACTCTCCTCCATCATCCTCTTGCATCAAAGGGAAACCTCTCTCTTTGAGGGCCTCCCATGCCTGAATAACCATTTTCATTATTTCATGTCCGGCCTTGTTGCGGTCGGGGTGATAATTCAAACAGGCCCTATGATACGCTTTTTTTGCCTCTTCCCTTGTAATGTTGCCCTTGTTAATTCCCAGAACATTTAGTGCATCTCTTAGTTTCATTGGTTTACTCCTTGTTTTTGTTATGTTAATTTTATTTTTAACCTTCTTTAATTATTGTACGACAATTGAGGTACAAAAACAAGGTTTTTTTTAAAAAAAATTAACTTTTTTTTGGGAAAAAATATGCAAAACAAAACAATGGTAAAACTCAGAAACTCTGCCCTTAAATCTATTAAAGATTTTATTGCAAGCGATTTTAACGGCAATAAATCCAAGGCCGCCGATTTTTTCGGCATAACCCGAATGGACTTAGCACGCTACCTAAACGGCGAACGACAGGGCCTTGATAAACTTTTTAACTTGTTGGAAAAAACAAAAATCTATGAATTTTCCTACAAGATTCAAAAGAAGAGGCGTTAATCTTGCATTTAGGCCCTAGCTTCTTTCGTGCTTCCTCGATGCTTTTTAGCGGCCATCTTTGCCAAAGCATGGTCTAACTCTTCCTCGCTCTTTACGTCCCTTAAAATGATTTTCAGGTACTCTCTGCGGTCTGTGTACTCTTTCACAAGCCGAGTCCTTTCTTTGGCAAAGTCGGTTTTAAAATAATGTCCTACAATTTGAGACACCAACCCTGAAGGAGTCACTTTCACAAAGTCCCCTTCCTTTTTTAATTCTTCAATCATAGATGAAAGTGCTTCAATCGCCCTTGGGTTTAAATTCACTCTTCCCTTAAATGTTTTCATTTTCTTTTACCTCCGTTGTTTTTACTTCTACCGTAATCCTATATTTTATCGAGACCCTTTTTTGCACACTCATCATCAGAAGAGTTTCTGAGGGCCGCCCGTCCTCTCCTTCTATAAGAAACTCTCCTCTATAGTGTACGGGAGCATACCCGTTTCCGATGTGGGGACACTCACCTTCGGTGTCGTCAAAACCCAAGAAACCGATTCTTTCTACCAAAGGGGAACTTTTAAAAGCGGTAACGAGCCTTATCATGCCTTCCGTATCGGGAACCTTTACGGTTGCAACAAGCGTCCTAAATTCCGTGGATAAAACTTCATCAAGATAATAACGTTCATTTCCTACTTGTAATTGTAAGGCGGAGTCTTCGGGAGTGTCGGAGATGAGACGGTCTTCTTCTTGTGTTCCTGCATAAAATCTAAACTTTAATCGACACCCATCATAAAAATCAAAGTAGGAAGGATCGGGACAATCAGTGGGCCGTAAAGACAAGGGCCTTCTGCAATATTCGGCATAATCCTGCGGATAAAATTTATGATAATCAATAAACTTGTCTTCAAATAACGGTCTTATAAATTTTACAACGGCCGTTATTTTGAGAATATCCCCGGCCTTGACATTTTCAATCGGTAGGCCGCGATCTGCAGTTAAAACCTCATCTTCAAAAAGAATTTTGTAAATTGATGCTATTTTCTTTTCTTCTTGTTTTTCTTTTGTAATCTCCTTCGTCACGTTTTCCGTTTTCTTCTTCTTCTTCGGCGCAATTTCTTTTTCAGAATCCTTGCAAGCACTCAACATAAAAATAAAATACAAAATTAAAAGAATTTTCATTGTTCACCTTCCTTTTTATTGGGCAACCATTGGGAATGTTCTTCGATTGTCCACATTCGATGCCCTTCGATAAGTTTGTTGCCTTCAACTTTAGTTTCAACCCAATCACTACCAACGATCGGTTTTGTAATCATGGGATTCTTCGATCGTAAGTTCCCAAATCCTGCGGCCGTATTAAAGTTTTTAAGATTAAAAAGCAACTCTTTTCTTGTCCTCTCGTCCCTTTTCTCAAGTTTTTTGTGGACGAGGTAACCGGCCAAGGCCCCCAACATCCCTCCGATAAGCGATCCCGTTATCGCTTGATTTTTTTGTCCCTTTTGGGAAAATGCCGCTCCCGTTAGCCCTCCCATTGTTGCACCTCCGACCGCTCCGGCCGTCATAGACCGCCGAACACTTGCACAACTAGAGAGCAAGAGCGAGAGCAAAATAAAACCTAAAAAACTGATTTTCATGCTGTTTTCCTCCTTTTTTTGCTAAAACACCCCCAAAGAGGGGGTTTAATCCGTAAAAAAAACGACTTTTGTTTTCCCTTTAAAATTGACAAAATCCCCTCTTAAACTAAACGAATTTGTGCTAAAACTTAGAACCGAAAAAGCCCCGAATCATTCGGTGCTTTTTCGGGGGTTTTTCGGTACTTTTTCGGGGGTTTTTCGGTAGTTATTCGGGGCCTATAGGATTTGCCTCTTCGATGGCCAACTTTTCACCGTCTCTGTCGTAAAAATTCAAAACATCCGTTGCTTTTTTGAATTCTTCAAGTGTTATGTAGAGAACTTTCGATGCGACTTTTGCATAATATTTTTTGTCAACGGCCCTAATCGCTTTAAAAATTTCCTTTGATTTACAAACAAAAAAGACGCCGCAAAGTTCTTCGTTGTCATAATACCGATTTAATTTTGACTTTATAGCATCACTGTATTTTAAACTTGCTTCATATTCTACAGCGAAAAAGTCTCCCCCTTCGGGCGTTGGTAGTTGCACTAAAGCATCAGGCCTAAAAGCGGTGATTTGCCATAAACCTTCGTCTTGCATTCCTTCGGGATTCGCCAAAATTTGATTTTCCGTCCAATATTTTTGAACACCGAATCTCTTAAAAACGTAAGCAATCTCTACAAGTTCCAAGTCGTGGCCCAGAGAACTCGGCCTAAACTTTTCGATGCTAGTCTTCTGTTCGATTTGGCGAAAGCAATCACGGAAACCTTTTTGTGTCAATACATAAGCACCAGTAGGCCTTCCGTCTCCTTGAAAATACATCCTTTCTACAAATTTTTGCTTTTCCAAGCGTTGCATTTTGCCATACACACATGACGGATGCCCTCCCTCAAAAACATCTCGGCGAATTTGTGCCGCCGTTGCAATGGAAAACTTCACAAGATATTGTGCAATTTTTAAAGATTTTCCGCTTAAAATTTCCATTATTTCATCCATCCTCTTCGGTTTATAGGATAACTGCCTCTCCTTCCCCGGCCCTTATTGCTTTGAGTTTCGACACTGCCTTTATGGTCAAAATGCGCTATCTCCGCCTCTCTTTTGAACTCTTCTTCAGAAATATAAGGCACTTGTATTTGTTCTAGGTCGTTACCGTCCGACCAGTACGCCCGGCCTGGAATCTTAGGGAGGTCGTAAGCGGCCTTTGAGTTGAGGACAAGGGAAGAGTCCGACACGTTCACCATCCTAAAGCAAATTTTTGAAGTCATATTGCCCACAATGCGACTGTCTAGCGTCTCCTTTGACACCCGTTGGGTCGCCAAAATCAAATGAACGCCGGCCGCACGTCCTTTCCTTGCTAGAGTGTTGACAATGTCTTTGCACTCAAGAGACTGTTGATAATCCTTTGAGGAACGGTTGACCTTGGCCAAAAGGTCGGAACATTCATCAATGACGACAACAATGCGGTCTAAATTGTCCCTTTTCGGGTCAATCTTTCTGTGTCCCTTCTCACTTAAAACGTACCGATAGCGTCTGTTCATTTCCGTTTGAACCTTTTTTAATGTCTCCAGTGCATCGGCCAACGTGTCAGAAACTTTTACGCAAGGAAATTTTTTGTAGGGGTTTAGTTCGACAACTTTTAAGTCGATGCAGTACACTTGCAGCTTTTTTGAATGTTTCAAGAGCGACATCAAAATGACATTCAATGCGTTGGACTTTCCCCCTCCCGTGGCCCCTGCAATGAGAAGATGGGGTAAATCCTCAAGCACAACCGAAACCATACCCGAGAGAGACTGCCCAAGGATAATTTGATAGGGTTTTGTAATCTTTTCGACAATATCCTGAAAATCAATTCGCTTGGGAAGTGCCTTCTCTGTCATTTTAATCACAATGTGAGTGCTATCGCTTGGCGATCTTTGGATATCGTCGATAATCCATTTTGTAGCACTTTGAAAGTTGTCAAGTTTTGATTGGTACATTGCAGGGCCTATACCGACACTTGCAACGGTTACCGTTTTTTTCAAGTCTCCCTTATGTTCGATAGAAACGATTGTCGGTTTTTTACCTGTTTTGGTCTCAAACCCTAGATCGTCTATGGCGTTCTGAAGCATTAGCCTCTCCCTAAAGGGTTTGATTCCAAGGCCAAACAGTACGCCAAAACAAACAAGGATAAAGACCGCCAAGAGACAATACCAAAGGCCTATCTTGACGGCCGTATCTATCAAGATGGGCGGCAATACTCCAAAAAAACGTAAATTGTTGATAATGGCGAGGCATCCGATAAAAGCAAGTATTACGATTTGGATGTAGGCGACGATGTTGTTTCTTGTAAAAGACCTTTTCGCTCCCGTCCATGCAATCTTTACAAAAGATTCACTGATCGTGTAAACGATCTTGCCTAACACGGCCCCAAACTCTTCTATGACTTGAAAAATTTTCTCTCCTTCTCTTTTCTTACTCATTGTTTTGTTCCTCCTTTAAGGCCCTCGGTTAGTAAAATAATCAGGGCCGTATTTGCTTCTAAAGTTAGATATTCCCTTTCTGCCTCTTCTTGGGCCTCTTGTGCGTGTCGTGCGGCCTCTTTCTCCGCAACCCGAGAGATGCCTACAAGAGCAGCATCGGAGAACTTGCTACGCACTTCTACGCCCCCGTAAATGCCCCCTACGCCCTCCTTCTTTGCAAGGGTCTCAGTTATTCCGCCGATCATGGAGGCCCCGAGTCCTGCGGCAATTTTAAGGCCTGTGCGGCCGTGTCGGGTTCCGGTCACGCCGGCCCTAAAATCTTTCGGGTCTAGGGCCTGCGCTTGGATGGGCATTTCCGATCCGTTGGGAGTCACAAGTTTTTGAAACTGCATAAAAAGCCTGTTGCCTCTAGGAAATGCCGCCCCTAAGAGAACGCTGTTTTTGGGGATTTTGTATACACCCCACCCGTGGGGTAACTGCACTCTTACGACGGCCGAGGGGTCTCGGGTGTCCACCGTATTTAGGGTTTTTCCTATGGCCGTGGCACCCGTGGGAAGGGAAAACGGTTTTTGTGCTTTTTCTTCGGGGTGGACGATAACCGCTTGAGATGCGAAAACGATTCTCCTTGTTTTCTTTTTTGTAGAAGACTTCTTCTTCTTAGTCCCTTGTTTTTGATAGGCAAGTCCCAACAGACGATGTGCTTTCTCAACAGTGGTAAGGTTTTCTTTGTCCTTTCTCTCGTCTTTTTTCCGTGGACTAAGGGGACTATGGGATTCTTCCAAATAAGAGGGTTCCTCTCTTCTTCGGCCCCACCAACCCGTGAGTAATGTTTTTACATTCCATCCGAAAGGAATTAGGAAAAAAATTACAACAATTGAAATAATAACGAACCGGCCTTTTCTCTCTGTTTTTACCTTTTCCATTTCACTTCCTTTTTTAAATTTGTGTTTGCGTAAGTCAGGTTAAAAACAATTCTTTTTTTCTTTTTTGCTTTAAAGACAACCCTAGCTTCCGTTATTTTGCCGCCACCTAAAGAATCTTTTTTAAAATAGGCCTTTTGTAGGGGAAGGCGTTTGTTAGCTACGGTCGCCAAGATGTTAATTTTTGACGTGTTAATCCGATGTCGTGTTCTGTTTTGTACAAACACAACGGCCGTAAAAAGATTGCCTCCGATTGTCCTTATCCCTTGAATCCTAAAATCCAAGGGTTGCCGAAACACGGGAACGGGATTTTTTAATTTATAGGGTTTTCCTCCATACTTGCGGCGTATGTTGACAATGTCGTCGTAGTCTTCGGTTTTGCTTGGTAGCAACAGAAAACCGTAAACGTTTTTTTTCGTGTAAACGAAGAGGTTGGTAGAATCAAACCTTTTGAGTTGAATCGTTAAGTCGTTGTTGACAAAGTCGATTTTATAAGAGTTTTGATTCCCCAAGACAATTTTTTTAGGTTGACTTTTAAAGCGAAGAATCGTACTTTTGCCGAGAACAAGGCGGATCACTTCCATTTCCGTATCGTTCATAAGCAGCGTGCGCACGCCTGCGCTTATGTTAAAACAGGCCAAGAATAAAGATAGAAATATTTTCATTTTTTACTAAACTCCTTTAATCCGTTTACATAAAGCCCCGTTAGGTTGCACTCCGTCCGCTGTCTTTCCACAATGCTTAGGGATAACTCCACGGGTGAGATAATGGGAACGCCGTTAATCCGCAGAATCCTATCAAACGAGGCCAACGCTTGCCCTTCCTGCAACGTAGACCTAATAAATGCCGCATACTGCTCGACTTTTGTTTTCCCTTCGGCCGTTTTCTTTTTTGCAAGGTTTTCTTTTAGCTTTAGAAGAAAGTTCTCCGTAACGATACAGGAGAGTTTCCCCGTTATCGCCTTTGGAATAAACTCTTTCCAAGAGTAACGCCTTAAAATAAACCTCTCAACAAAACGGGCAATGTCCTCTTCAGTTAGCACTTCTTTCTTTTTGAATCCGATGTGGTAACTTTTTTCTTTCCCGTCCTTTACGATGACGATCGGGTTTGTGTTCAATTGCCAACTTAGAATCATTGTTTGAAGAATTGCGAGAACCGATAACCCTATAGTCAGACTTTTGTAGAGGAACAACCGCTCGTTGAGTTCCCCTAAGACGTTTACCGTCATATTCGTATTTGTGTTCTTTGTCATATACTCTACCTCCTGTGGTTTTTTGTTCGTTTAATCCGTTTTTTCTGTAAAATGCTGCAAGTTTTCTTTCCTGCCTAAACTTCTTAAATCGTTCTTTTAGGGGAGCTGTTCTTTTTTTGATAAAAGAACGGAATTTGCGAGTGCCTTTTCCCGCTCCCCTTAGTGAATATCTCGGTATGCTTTCTATAGTCGATGTAAACGGGGATAATGATTTGCTTTCCCCTCTTGTAGTAAGTCCCATAAGTCCGTCGCCTATAAGACTTTGGGCAAAGAAAGGAATTTTAAGCATACACATCCCTATGCAAATGTTTGTCAGTGCCTGCATGATAAAGTTGTCCCAGTCCTGCACTTCGGGAACGGTTGTCAATTTAAAAAGTAGTGTACCTAGGAGACACCAGAGAATCTTCCATGTAGAAACCGTAAGCAATCCCGTATAAAGGTTTTTTGTAATGTGTGCCGTGCTTTCGGGGACGTACGCTAAAATCATTAAGGGGCTTAAAGCGTAGAGAACGGTAAAAACAAAATGAATCGCAACGTCGGTTGCGTAGTAACCGAGAAGGGCGAACATATAGCACAAGACACTTATGCCGTACATCAACATTTGCCTGAAACTAAAAAAATTTGGAGAATCCTTTAAGTACCGATCTTCTATGTGGTCAAATAACGCTATCAAGCTTTGTACACCACCCAGCTTGTCGGCAACTCCGTCGGTTATGCTACTAACAAGGTTGGCAACCTCCTTAAACGACCATAACAAAAGAACGGAAACAACAACCCTCATCAGAGTTTTGCGAGGGTCGATTCCTTCTTCTAAAATACCGAAAAATTTAAACAGAACGACAAACAGAAAAACGATAACCAAGAGAACCCAATACACTTCTACAAGTTCTCCCCTCAACTCTTCTGCTGCATGAGGAAGCCACTCAAACATAAAAACCTCTCTTTAAATTACTTTTTTAAGACAAGGTAAACGGCCCTTGCCTTTTGGGCAAAATTTAATTAACGTCTTTTAAACATGGATAACGACAACGAATATGAGACCATCTTTTTAAACTCGGAACATGAAGTAGTTCTTTTTATAAAAAAAATTAAAGATGCAAACTTAATTCCTGCAAAATCGCCGTTCTTTGTATCGGAAAAAGATAACAATGTGTCTTTTCATCAAGATGTCCATATCAGACTTTATCAACGGCCGAGACTTGGAAAGGGTGTTCGGGCCGTCTACCCTCCAAAGTTAGAGTGGGAGGCCTCCAAAGTGCAAAAGAACGGTTAAAAGTTCATGTTGGCCGTGAGAGAAAAGAGTTCTCTTATTGAAGAAAAAATCACTCAGTGGTGTGACTAATAGTTGTTATTTACAGTCGGGTAAATCTTGCTACTTAAAGAAAAACAAAAAATGACGATAAGATGGAAGTATGACAAATACCGGTAGCAACGGCATTGAATCTATACGCAACCTAGACAATCTCATGGCATCGGGCTTCACGGATTCCCAAGCTAGGGCCTTACTTGAGGCCATGTCTCAAAACGTGGCCACAAAGTCCGACGTTGAGATCGCAAAGCTCGAATTGAAAAGAGATATTAAAGAGGTAGAAAACAAAATAGAGAAGGTTAGGGCCGACCTCTCAAAAGATATTGAAAAAGTCCGTGCCGACCTTGCCGTTAAAATCGAGGAGACCAAAGGCGAACTTACTTATCGAATGTTCTATTTTTTCTTGGCCACAATTGCCGTTCTCGGTTCCCTTATGGGGTGGATGAAATTCTTCATTCCTATAGCACAAAGCTAAAAGTGCCGTTAAAAAATATCATGTAGTTAATGATTTTTTTAAAATCTCGGCAACTTTTCTTGCGCCCTATACCCTTTGAATCCTCGCCGAAGTTCCCTGTTGACCTTGTAAAAATGCCCCACGCTTTCCTTACTCTCCTTGTTCCTTACGCCGAATTGCTCGCTTTGAAGTTTTAGCATTTGGCCGTTAATTTTAATAAGTTGGGAAAGGGCGTGGAGTATTTGAGAGTTTGTTACGGCCGTCATTCTCTGCGCTCCTTTTGGGCTTGAGTTCTTCGATTGAAGAAAAACCTGTCGGGCATTTTCCTCTTGGTTCTTTACATAATCTTTAAGCCCCGATATAAGCCGTAGCGACTCGGCCACACTTTCATCGTGGAGTTTAAACATTTTAGAATCGGGACTCTCGGACACGGCCACACCGTAGAGGTTTTCGAGTTCTTTTGCCAGACTTTTAAAATCTTTTAGATGTACAAGGACGTTTCCCTCTTCAAGGGGTAGAGTCATTAACACGTTTACGGCGTTATTGATTCCCTCGTTTATCCTTTTTTCGTAAAAATCCCGATCTCTTGTCTGTCTGATTACCTCCTGCAACTGTTCATAACGCTTGATATTCTGGTCAATGATGCGGAGAAGTTGCAGAATATCAGACCCCGGAAACACTCCGTAAGACCGGAAACTCAAACACAACAAAATACAAGCAATAATTGTTTTCATTTCTAAGCGACCTCCTTTTCTTGTTGTTTGTGGTTAATTTCTTCTTTAAGTGCAAGACTTTTCAACCTCGCCCTCGACATTTCAAAATAACCTTTGTCTTTTTCCATCCCTACAAAGTTTACCCCTTCCATCAACGCCGCAATCGCCGTTGTTCCGGAACCCGTAAAAGGGTCAAGGCATACGCCGCCCTTTGGAGTTACAAGACGAACAAGATGCTTCATAAGCACAAGCGGTTTTATCGTCGGGTGGGGAAATTCTTTTCTCTCTTGCAACGTCGCCCTTGGATAAAACCCAAATGAGTTAAAATGCAAGGACGCTTCCCCGAACATTTCCGAATCGTCAATCATAACGCTTGTGGGGAATTTTCCCCGTACCCGACAACCTTCAACATTAAGTCCCCCGACTCCGTAGAGTTTGACGTTTTCACGCACGGGACGGATCGGCGGTTTCTGTCCTAGATAAATCGGGTCGAGACATGGTCGAAGGCACATCTTCCCCGTTCTCCATCCATGCCATTTTTTGGCAAGTTCGGACTTGGGTTCGTGTCGTTTGAAGTTCTTTCCGAGAGAAGAAAAATAAACCCTTCCCTTTTCGCCTTCTGCTTGAGAATGAACCTCTTGCCTATTTTTTTCGATTTTCTCAAAAAGAGAATCATAACGGTTATCAAGTTTCAGAAGGTTTTTTAAAATCTGCCACTTCTCAAATGTCGGATACGCCGATTGAGACCGTCCGAGGTAGTGGGAAAACATCCCGTTGCTTCCCAAAATCTTTTCCAAGTCCTTGATCTTATAGGGACTCTCGTTAATTCCCTGCTTGAGATACTCCCTAAACTCATCATCGGGAACAGGCACACCGTCGGTCTTGTCAAATTCACGGGATAAAGAAATACCTTTCGGATAACCTCCCGTATGAATCCAAGCAAGCATATTTTGTGTTTCAAACCCTGCG
>CBDCYX010000009.1:0-46191 GCA_965224385.1 Bacteriovoracaceae bacterium | reverse complement strand
TACACTATTACAGACGGGACAACAACAGAGGTATACGACTTAATTACTCAGCCCATCCTTGAATCGTCTATTAACGGAGTTTCAAAGCTTGTTACTGTAGTAGCAAAACATCCCTCGGGTGTTCCGAACAGTATCGTTGCTACAAACCTTACCGGTGGGGTCGAGAGAGTTATAGCGGACAAGGATTATACGGATGCTATTGTTGTGGCGGAACAGCAGGGCGCAGGAAACATTCTTTTTCTTGATGAATATACTAATGTAAGAAATGCGGGATTAAAGAATCATGCGGCCCTTGCACAGGACAAGATTGTTATTTGTGCAGGCCCGACCAAAGAAGCAGTTAACGATGCCGTAACGGCCGTCAATGACTTAAGAGATACAGACGGAAGAATTATCTACGCTTACAACTGGGTTCAAACCCTTATCAAGGGAGTTCCTAAATTTGTTTCTCCGGCATCTTTTGTTGCCTCCATACTCTCGAACACAAGTGCGCACATTGACCCGGCCTTTGTGGATAATACCGGATTTCTTTTTGGAGTTTCAAAATTAAAGCAGGCCCTAGCGAGGGCGGATTATATCAAATTGTCCGAAAAAGGGATTTGTGCTTTTGAGTACGATCCGGATATCGGATTTAAATTGAAGTCGGGCGTAACGACTCAGATAGCGAATTCCGAGAAAGTTCCCATTCTTAGACGAAGGATGACGGACTTTCTTACCAATTCTATCGGCCGATACCTTAAGCTGTACCAAAACGCCCCTAATACCTCACAGAATCGAGAGGCGGTAAAAGGTGCAATACTTGCCTTTATTCAGGGCCAAGAGGAATTAGGAATATTGCCTAAAGATACCGAAGTCAGAGACGGGGATGCCAAGGTTGTCGATGTAGAAACATTGAATACCGATAAAACCGTAGGTGAAGGAAAGTTTTTTATTCAATACAAACAAAGGATTTATTCTTCTATGAGATACATCGTTCTTCTTGCCGAAATCGGACAAGGAGTTGTTGTAACGGAAGAGGATAGATAAGGAGGTTATATGACATCACCGGGAATCAACGGACAATCGGGGGTATTTCAACTTTTTAAAGACGGCAAAAAGATTTTTGTCGATACTGTTACAAGAGTTTCAGTGAATCAAGAAGTGAATACAAATAGGCATTTTTACGTTGGGAATCCTATCCCTCAAATAGATCAACAGATGCTGGGTTGGACAGGCTCTTTTGAAATGCACGTCAACAACGCAATAATCGAAGAGTTTATGGACGAAATTATTACTGCAACAATGAACGGCATAGGACTTCCGGAACACGCATTTATGTTGACTGAACTTTATGCAAACGGAAGTCGCTCCGGTTACTACTATACCCAATGCTATTTTAAGATGAATAGGGAGCAGGCCGGGGCAGACCAGAAGATAACAAAAACGCTTGAATTTCAAGCGGCCATGAGAACAAAAATGTAAAGGAGAAGATAAGTGACTGAAAAAAAGACTCAAACTGCATTTAAATGGACGCTTACAACCGGAAAGACAGTTACTCTTCTCGATGCAAAAGTATCCGATATGCATAAGTCCCTAGAGTCCGCCGGTATATTGTCACAGAATAATCAATCGACCTATGCGATGACTGCCCAAGACGAACTTTTAAAAAGACTCCTAGTGCAGGTTAACGGCGAAGATTTAACTGATTCCGAAAAGTTAGATTTTGACGCTATGTTTGTCCTCAAAGAATATTTGCAAATTGTGCAAATCTTGGGGAAACAAACTGATGCCGGGGAAGGCCTGGGGAAGTTAGTGCCGGTAGCGGTCACTGTTTAGACAATCTAAGGTCAACTTGGAAAAGTATAGCTTGGATGAAGCGATATTCAAGCATCAGTTTAGAGGAAATCAACGGAATGACTCTCTTAGAAATGAGTCTTTATTGTACGGCCCTAAACGAAATCATTAAACAAGAAAACGGGAAATAAATGGCCATTGCACCGGTATTTACTATTGCCGCCGAGTTTGTCTTTCACGAGGCGGCCGAATCCGGTCTGGATAAAATTACAAGCAAACTTGACGCTGTTTCTAGGTCGGCAGGTACCGCTATAAATACGGTCTCGGCCCTAGGGATGAACATGGTCATGTCTTTTTCGGGAGCAGGCGGTGGAATACTAGGAGTTTTAAGCAAGGCCGTACAAGTTTCCGACAAATTTAAACAATCACAACTCGATCTTGTCAAAATTATCGGGGCAAATAGCAATAATTTACAAGGAGTCGGTGGATTTAATAATCAACTTAGTATTTCCGCAAAGATCATGAAAGAGATTTCACATGATGCACAGAAATTTGCTCTTCCTGAAAATTCTTTTTTACACGCATTTAAGGGTGTCGCAGGGCTTTTGATTCCTAAGGGGCTAGCAGGAGATAACTTGAAGGTCGCCAGAGATATGTCTCGAAACCTCCTAAAGTCCGCTCCGGCCCTAGGCATTGATGCATTTCAGGTACAAGGGCAACTTATGAGATCGGTAGAGGGTTCCGCCTCTATGGGTGACACTCTCTTCAGGCGTTTACTTGGCGAGGCCCCGGAGGCATTTCAAGGGGCGAATGTGAAGACTACCAAGGGGTTCAATGCTTTAAGTGCGGCAAAAAGAGTGGACGTTTTGAATAAGGCCTTGGAGAAATTTTCCACAAATACCGAGGAACTTATCGCCAGAACCAAAACAATGTCCGGAGTTTTTCAGAGGGCCAAGAATATATTTACGGGATACGACTCGGTATTAAAACCCATCGGAGACCTTGTAACTAAAATCATTGTTCCCTTGGCCAACGATGTCTTGAGTTTTATCAACAAGGAAGGAAGGCAGATTATACAAGGTTTGGCAAAATTTGTGGAAGGATTCATGGACAAACCAAAAAATATGCTAATCAACCTAATGCAATTAAGAAACTTGGGAAGTGATGCTTTTTCCGCCGCAAAATGGGCAGGGTTTGTTGTTTTGGTCTCGCACACAAGAGAGATATTTGAATGGGTACCGGTTATTTTCGGCAAGCTTCGGACTAGGTTTAAGTGGTTTGCAGTAGCGACCGACGGCCTTATGGGATCAATGAATCGCTTGAATACCGGTGTCGTAGGATCACTAGGCCGAGGGATTGGAGGTCTTGTTATGAGCATTTTGGCACTAACAAAAAGAAGTCCCGGGGCCAATATGGCGGCAGGGTTTAAGGTATTGAAGGGAGTTTTCGCCGGAGTCACGCTAAGGACTATTGGATTAACCTTAGCGATTGGAGGATTAGGCACGGCCGCAGGAGCATTGGCGGCAATTATGGTTCCAATATACGGCATCATTAAAATAATTACGAATCCCCTAGCATCGTTAAGACTGGGGTGGAAAGGAATCGGAGGTATTTATAAGGGCCTTGTTGGCATTGGCAATCTTGCCGTAGGACGTGGTGGAATGTTTGCAACGATAGCTAAACTGCCGGGACTTTTTGCAGGTTTTTTAATGATTTTTCAGGCCTTTTCGAGAGCAATGGCGAAAGTAAAACTCGGGGCCTCAATAGAAGTCCTTAAAAATTCTCCAAAACTTATAGGTGCCACAACAAATCTTTTTGCCTCTCTAAGAATGCTTAACAAACCGTATGAAGATGCCATTGAAGGACTCTCTGAAATTTTCGCATCGATAATGGGTATAGCATCAGTAGAAGGCATTGCAAATAAAATAAATTGGTTCTCCGAAATTATTAAAACGGTTGCTAAATTTCTCCTTACTCTCTACGACGTGATGAAGGCCGGAATGGCATATACCTTTATCGCAATTCTGGGGCTTATGAGTCATGGCGAAGGAATTGCAAAGATTCATAAAGATGCAAAAGAAGCGATGATGTGGCAGTGGAACAAAGACCAGAAAGTAAATGAGGAACTCGAACACGGAAGCAATATCACAAACAACACTTTTAACGGCGGCATAAAAATTCAACAAGACTTCAAAGAAAAACAAGAACCCGATCGTATTGCCTTTACAATTAAAGAGGTACTGGAAAAAGTTTCCAGTAACAGAACCCAAGCAACAATGCCGAGTTTTTACGGCACTTAGGAGGGTGTTATGCCAAGCATCCTTTCCAATGTAAAAGACAGATTTTCCAACATCAGGTCTCCATTCTCAGGCCTATCTAAGAGTCCGCCTCTTAACCTTAGAGGGCAGGATTATAAAGATGGATTCAGGATTGAAGAACATGAATACAACGAGGAGAAAAAGGAATTTGTAGCGTCTAATGCCGGAGGCATCGCTTTAAAGGGCAATCAGATGCCCAAAATCCCTTTTGAATTCGGTGGAGAACAGAGGATTTCTAAAACCTATTATCCGGGAAATGATGAACCTGTTATGCAGGTAATGGGTGCCTCAGAGAATGATGTAACGATTAGAGGCCTATTTATAGATATTAAATTCAATGATTCGGCCTACAGTGAAGACGAACAAAGTTTTGCAGAGTTTACAATGGAGAGAATTGAGGGCATCAGGCAAAGAGGGAAACTATGCAGAATCGCCCTAGGCGATTGGCAAAGATATGTTTACGTTCAAAGTACAAAGTTTTCGTTAATAAATCGTTCTCGAATAAGTTACTCAATAACTTTCAGGGTTGTTTCAATCAATCTTCCTCAAAACGCAAAGGTACTCAGGGTAGGCGTTAAAGAAAACCCTAAAGCGTTGAATGAAAAACTTTTGGCCCTTGGAGAGGACGTGAACAAGCTAGGTCTTAATAAACCACCGGTTGATCTTTCAATTTCAGAACAGATTGATGCTTTTGTCGGTGATATTGCCGACTCGATAAAAAACATTACCGATTATGTAGATTCAGTATTTACAACGATTGAGGATATCAGACGTAGTGTTAGGCGTGCGGTTGGGATGGTGAAATTTACACAGAGAAAACTAAAATCGTTTCAAAACAAGCTAAGGGGATTTAATCCTTTTGATTTACATTTAAATACATCGCTTAGTGACCGCTATATTCAAGCGGCCTATTATTCTTCTCTTATTTCACGTCTAACAATTCTTAATATGATGATGGAAAGATATAGAAAACAATTTAAAGACTTGTCTCAATATCTTCCGCTTGCCAGATATCTAGTCAAAATCGGCGACACTTGGCAATCAGTATCCGTTCGATTTTACGGTACATCGACAGATTGGACAGATATCCCGCCTTACAACAATTTTGAAATTTCCGCTTCGCCTCCCGTAGGCCAGTTAATCGAAATACCCGATCTCTTAGCGTTAAGGAGTGCAAGAGAGTAATGGAGAAAAGAAAAGTAAGATTTATCAGGAAAAACGGAAGAATTATCCCGATCAGACAAAACAATAAAATGTCTGAAAATGACAAAGCAAAAAGGGCCCTTAAAAGAGCAGTTGCTGCATTCGCAGTACAAATGCCTTTGGGATCGGCGGTGCTATCGAGTTCAAGGCCGTTTAAGAATGAAAATGCTCTAAAAAAATCACTATTTAGATATAGAGATCTTGTTGATAAGGCCGGATTAGAATCTATCTTCAGAGATCCTATGGTTTTAGGCGGCCAAGTGAATTTAGTTAAAAAGGAAATTCGCCTAGGTACCATATGGGGAGGCGGTGAAGATGTACTTATTCATGAACTTGGCCATCTCAAAGCAGCCCGAAAAAAGTATTCTTTTAACAGAATTCACAAAAAGATTGCATCGAAAATATTAAACGATAAATTGAGTACTCCTAAATTCATAGGACTTGCAGCATCTAGCCTATTAACAAGACCCTATCTGAATTTGGGTATGGAGGCAGAAGCAAGCTATCATGCCATCAAAGCGGCAAAAAAAGTCGGTGGCCTAAAGAGGGCATTAAGAGCAACTAGAACTCTTGCTCCGGCCTATGCAACTTATGTTGCCGGAGCTGCCGGGTTCACCTATGTAGGTAAAGCGGCATATCACAAGGCCAAAGATTTGCTTACCAAGAAAAAGAAAAATAAATGAGTGTCTACTATCCGCAAGGGGCCTTGGTGCTAGTAGTTACTTGGGAGAACTTCGAGGGCGATCCGGAGACAACCCGACAGTCAACCCTCTCTGTTTTGGCCAAGGATTTTACAGTAGAATTAAACAGCTACGAAGAGGCCGACACGTTTAGCGCAACATTAGATTACAAGTCATTTCCCTTTGATCCAAGGACAATAAGAGCGATACAGGTGACGGTTTGTATGGACAATATGGGGTCAAACTACAACTCCGAAACGGGCCTGAGGCAAGTTATAATTCCTCAAAAGGAGAATATAATTTTTCTTGGCTTTGTCGATGAAGAGTCAATCAGTTTTGACGATAGTAATCAATCCGTAAGTATTGAGGGCCGTGATTACACTTCGCTTTTTATTGACGTAAAAAGATCAAGGCCGTATCCCCTTCCCTTAAAAAAGAGAATCGACTTAATCATTCAAGATTTAATCAACGAACAACAGTCAACGGAGAAGATCATATTAGATTTAAGGGGCCTAACAAAAACAGATTTGCCCACATTATCCAAAGTCGCATCTAATTTAAACAAATCAACAGGGAATAAAAACCCAAAGAAGAACGAGACTTATTGGGACATTATTAAGGGAATTGTTCGACGATCAGGGCTAATCACTTATATTGACAGAGACAAACTTGTCCTAACAAAACCTCAAAATATCTATGACAAGAATAAGAAAATCCAAATGATATACGGTTACAATCTCAAAGGTTTGGATTTTAAGCGCAAAATCGGCAGGCGTAAGGCCCAGAATGTGCGTGTCTACTCGGCACTGCCTGAGAGAAAAGGGAAGGTCTCTATAATGATTCCAAGAGATGCGATCTCCAAAGATTTTATTGATAAATTTGGCAATAGGGAAATAACTGTTGAGCAATACGATTCGGAAGGAAAAAAGATCGAAAAACCAAAGAAAGCGGAGGTTTTAAGCTTTTCTGTTCCTGATGTAATGAGCAAGAGACACCTTATTAAGATAGGAGAGGGCATTTTTGAGAACATTTCTCGGCAACAGTTAGAAGGCCGGATGTCCACAAAAGATATGCTTTTTGTACAAAAAAAAGAGGCCATTCGCCCCGACACAAAGCCGGAATTTGACACAGTAGATTTTAAAAACTTCAGAGTTGGTACGGGCGTAGAGATACTAATAGAAAAAGATGATCTTGAGAAGATTAAGTCTACAAAGGCCATTGAAGACAGAATCATATACCTTTTAGAGAAGGGCTATCCGACAGAAGTCGCAACGGAATTTGCCAATTCACTCAGTAAACCTAAATATCTTTTTTATACCAAGGCCGTAAAGTTTTCTTTGTCTGAAAGTGACGGTTTCTCGATAGACATTGACTTCATAAATTTTATCGAATTGGACAATAAGATTTTCGGCCGCAAAACCGTCGGGATAACTCCTAATGCCGACAAGAAAAGGCCTCCACGGAAAGAGGGGTGGATTTATTACGACGAAGACAAAATCTATAGAGAAACCGCCACTAAACCCGAAGATTCCCAAGGAGACACAAATCTTCAAGAAAATATATTCAACATTTTTGGAAGGCCTCAGGGCCCCGGAGGACTTTCTTAATGGCAAATTTCCCATTGGAAGAATTTAAAAACCTCTTAAAAGACGACCGAGTTTACATTTCAATTGGAAAAATCCTCAAGCTGTACTTGGCCGAAGACAGATCATTTCTAAAATGTCTTTGCGAGATTATTTCAGAAGGCGACGATCGGCAGATTATAGCAAGAATGACTTGGGATTCCGTAGGCCCTGAAGCAGGGGACTATCAATTCCCATCCGTTGGCGATGTTGTCCTTATTTGCTACGTTGAAGGGGACGATGACATGGCCGTTATCATCAAGAGATTTAGTAGCATTGAGGATAAAATCCCTAAAAATGCAGAGGCCGGAGACAGAGTCGTCAAATCTCTTCCCGAGAAAAACTTATGGCTTACCGGCCAGAAGAAGATAATTCTTTCTAAAACCGATGCCCAAAGTTCCGAGAACCTCGTTCTCGGACAAGTTTTTAAGAAATTTCAAACTGATCTCTTAGATAAACTCATCGAATGCATGGAAACCTTAGCAGTAGAGACGCACACATCATCTATGCCCGGTTACCCTACAACGCCTCCTACCCAGGCCGCTGCTTACCAAACCGTTAAAAATGCACTAGACTCTTTAAAGAGTAGTCCTATTGAGGACGAGGAAATACTCTCAAAATACTGTTTTACATCGAAGGATTGATCGTGCCGATATCAAAAACATCACTCTCAAAAAGAATTAACGCTAATATCGTGGCCGCAATGGGTGCGCCCCCTCCTTCGGAAAAGGCAAGCGATTTAAAGAAGATGACTGACGCTATTGCCGAGGCCGTTGTTGATGAGATTCAAGACAAACTTACGGCCGTACCGACAGCACTTACCTCCCCGGAAGGGAAGGTTAGCGGAACTATTAACGCAGGAGAATTCTTTTGACCACCAAAATTGAACAAAACCTCCAAGAAGACCTTGTTTTCAGAAACGACTTAGGTCGAACAGTGACCGGAGATTTAGAGAAGGTAGGTGGAGAAGATAATCTCTTTCAAGCAGTGTTTCATCGGCTTATAACCGTTCCCGGCTCGTTTGCCTATAGGCCAAATTACGGGATAGGCATTAAACGATATCAAAACGCTTTAAACAGTCTTGAAAATCGCAAGGAGATGATGCTCTTGATACAAAGACAGTTGGCCAAAGAGCCAAGGATAGAGGTTGTAGAAGAGGTAAGCGTAACGGACGAAGATGACGGCCGTGTTGCCGTGAAGATATTGGTTAGGCCTGTTGGCATGGACTCTATAGATATGCTTTTTACCCCTTTTGACGAAGGAGGAATTTAATGGCCGTTGGTGTTCGTACGATTCAAGATTATTATGAGATTTATAAGGCGGAGGTCATCTCACAGGCCGGAGATCTTACTGACTTTAATCCGGGGAGTATGCATGACATTCTTGCAGGCACTTTTGTTATTGCCATAAACGAGGTTGCAGAACTACTGATAAGCGAATTCAGAAAAACATATTTTGATACGGCCGAGGGCGGTGACTTGGATTCTTTGGCCGCGGATCATTTCGGAAATCGTTTCGCAAGACCTCAGGCCCTACGGTCAACCGTAACTCTTACTTTTTCAAGGAACAATACAAATTTAGGAGATATTATAATTCCACGTGGAACAGTTGTCAGAACCGCAACCGACGCTTTCGGAACATCAATCTCTTTTGTAACGCTAGAACAAGTTAAGCTTGTTTCAGAATCTATACATGTGTCGGCGCAGTCCGAAGACAGAGGGGCCACACAGAACGTCGGGGCCAACACGCTTATTGAGATTGATTCGGCCCTAAAAGACCCGGACATTAATGTAAAAAATACCCATCCATCCGCAGGGGGAACCGATTCTCAAACAGATTTTGAATACAGAGAGACAATAAGATCGCTTATAGGTTCTCTCGTCGGAGCGACTAAGGATGCGATAGAGGGCGTTTTGAGGTCTGTTCCTGAGATTGCAAACGTTGCCTTAGTTGAAACGCTTATCCCCGTTATCTCTTACGACATTGCTACAAAGAAAGCGACCGAAGGAGCGCAGTATTTTACTTATAATAAGCCGGTTGCTTATGTTTCGGACATCTACGGAAATTCCTCTGACGAGTTGCTCGTGAAAGCTAGGGACGCAATAAAGAGTTCTAGGGCCGCAGGAGTTATTATTAATGTTCTTGGGGCATCGACGAAATTGGTTACATGGCAGGCAAAATTAACTTTTAATGCTTCAAGCCCTAATTATAGTGGGATTAGTGCCGACCCAAAAAAAATCAAGGAAAGCATGATCGATTACGTCAACAGAAAGCTGGCCATCGGTGAGTCTTTCTCTCGTGACGATGCAAGGGATTTTATTCTCTCTCTCTGGGGGGGGCCGGGAACGAACGATCTTTCGGACTTCAAAACAGAATTGCCTTCCGGTGATGTGTCCGTTAAGGCCGATGAGAAATTATTTATTAAAAGTGTGGAGATTGTGTAGTGTCCACGTCGGAAGAATGGAAAAATAAGCTAAAATCTCTTGTTCCAAACTGGGTTTTGTCCCCCGAAGGGAGTAGGGCCAATGCAGTTATTGCCGGGATGAGTAAAATTTTAGCAGATTTTCAAAGTGATGTTGAAAAAAACATTAAACAAACATTTATAAAGAAATCCACGAACGATTATCTTGCGCTTCACGGGAAAGAGAGAAATAAGCTAAAATTAACCGCTGAGAGCGTTGACGGTTTTCGCACAAGAATCATTAACATAAAGAATAATTCCGACTCTTCGAATTTAGAGGCCCTTATTGACGGCGTTCTTGGTGAAAATTCTTCGAAAATTTTAACTTCGCAAGAACTTATGATTTTTTTGAATGGTGAATCTTTTGTTGGGCATTCACTTTCGAGCAAGTACGGTGAAAAGAATATATTTTATGTGGTTGTTTCTAAAACGGATTTATCGCAAGCAAAAAACATTATATCTATTGTTGAAAACCAAAAGGCCTTTGGAACGTCGTGGGTATTACAGTCATAGGAGATTTTAAATGAGACAGAAATTTAATGAGAATCAACAGCTTTCGCCGGAGGACTTAAACAAGATTTCGTCAAGGCTTCAGGCCGATCTTTACGATGGACTGTTAAGCGAAATCTTGGCCATATCTCCTTCTAGCATATACTCCTCGTGGTTTATAGCAGACGGGTTTAAAGTGGTTGGAACAAGTGCTACCCAAGTTAGGGTTACTGCAGGACTAGGACTGTATAGAGATAGCACACAACCCGAATACGAGCCAAAACTCCGTCTAATGAAGCTTGTTTCAGATAAGTTTTTTGGAATTACAATTCCATCCACATATATGAGGAAAGACATAATCGTTGTAAAGGTAGGAACAAAAGGGATTGCTCGCGAAACAAGAAGGGTTAAAAAGGCCGGGTCTCTTAGTATTGAAGAAGAACAAATTGATACAGCGACTGATTGGGCCGTAGATATACGACTAATAAAAGGCGTTGAACAGGCAAGCAGCCCGACCCCTGCAACACCGGCCGGATACACCAAAATCTCAACCATTAGTGCCTATGAAAGGCGAGGAATTTTAAGCAACCATTTGCCTGACGACCACAGGCAAAAACTACGAAATTTAGAATCCTATGTGCTTGATTTGGAGAATGCAAAGACAGAGTTGCAAGCAAAAATTGATACGACTGATACAGAGTTGAAAGCAAAAATTGATACGACTGAGACAGAGTTGCAAGCAAAAATTGATACGACTGATACAGAGTTGAAAGCAAAAATTGATACGACTGAGACAGAGTTGCAAGCAAAAATTGATACGACTGATACAGGGCGTGCTGCAAACACTCGTGTGCAATTAATCAGGGAACTAACAACTTTAAAACAAACCACCGGGCTTAACCCTAACAGGATTGATTACGGACAAATTGCCGTAGGGAAAATCGGCGGTATTGAATACAAAACGAGAGGAGAACTTGGGATTCCAAAAGAGTTTCCCGATACCGCAATTATTTCCGGGAGGACATCGACGGAAAGTTCTTCTCCACGTTTTTTAAGGTTATGGAATGACAACGTTCACACACACAGGTTTAAAGTTATGGGGGCAACAACTCCGCTTGTTGTAATGATTGATGGAACACAGGTCGTCATAGATAACGATATTCTCTACAATTTTACCTCAAGCGAGGTTTCGGCCATGCCCATGAACCCAGGTGTTACCATAGACATGAATCAGAATGAGATTGGTGATGGTTACAGGCTGGGCGAAGAGGATTATGTGGCGAAAGCTGGGTATGCCGGTCGTATAAAAATAGGGAGACACTTTAAGTCGTCAATTTGGTCAGGTCAAGGTACCGAGGGAGATACCGGTAAACGGTTTCAGTTCATTCATGGAAGAATCTCCGCTTTTCAATCAAGATGGTTTGATGGTGAAGGTGAAATCTTTACAGGCAATGTTTTTTATTATTCGGGGTGGCTTCGAAATTGTTTAAGAGGTATTGCCCGAGGAGGAAACTCAACTGAAGATAAACTGTTAGAATCTGAGGAGCTAGGTGGAAAAGATGATCGAAGAGGTTCTACCGGAGTAGAGCTGTTGAACATGTTTCAAGTATATGTTGATAAGAGTAAGAATATTTCAATATACAATTCGCAGAGCAGGCAACAGAGAAGGGGGAAGTGCTGGATAGGTGTAATTTACGCCGGTAAAGATAAAGTTAGGGGATATACTTGTGGTGATTTTCACAAAGATTTTTCAAATTTAAACACTTATGATCTAAAGCACTCCGGGAATGGTTATTATTTGCAGAATGAAGGTGAGGTTAGCGTTTACGGTACATTAGTTAGGGCAGATGTTAATAAGAGTACCGGTAGTTTGCAAGATACCACCAGTGCATCATACAGAGCAGGAGAAACAGCTAGAACCGGGTTTTATGCATTGTATGCAAGAGAAGACGGTACCTATGTATATTCCCGGTCGAGACCAATCTACCGAAGGGATTTAAAGGGATATTATCATCGAGAAGAGACATGGAGAGCACTTTTGGATGATCTTGTCACGATAAGATCCGGGCGCAGTAGTAGTGCACAGAAAAATAGTCTTATGCCATGGCAGAAGTACTCCTCTGTTGGGTTTAAACCTACTACACTTTCTTATAATATAACATACGACTCAAGAACAAATTCCTATTTCGATGCTAATAGAGGTTTATCAGAATTTCCTCTATCAATAAGAAAAGAAGCAACAGGCAAAGTTCTTATTTCTTACAAGTTTGCGAATAACCTTCAGACTCTTCCCTCTATTTGGTGTACATCTTCAAATATAAATTCTTTTGATTACAATCTTAATGTTCTAGGTATAAGTGCTCTCTCTTTAACAAACTTTTACGTATCTATTTATAGTTCAGTAGGTCCTCCGAGGGGCATAGACATCAGTTTTAGTCTAACTATAAGTTTATTAGGACTGGACTTGAAACAAGTCATGTTGGATAACAGTATAGGTAAGTAGCGAACGAGACAAATTAGCACAGGGACTAAGGGGTTTTTCTTAAAAAACGTCACTTTTCACGGCGCAAGAAGACATAACGAGATTAATTTTTTAAAATTCCTTATGGTTAAAAAAGGGAATTTTTTCACCATCCCGGAAAAAGATTTGGATGAGATACGGAGGTTTGACTCTGAATTTGAAGAAATGGAGCAGTTGCAATTACAAAAAACTATGCAAGGACAAATTAAGCAAAAGAAAAAGGCAGAGGAAGAAAATGAAAAATCTCGTCAATTTCAAAAAGATGCCGAAGATTGTCTAAATGACCTAGAAAGAGAGCGAAAAGAGAAACAAAATGCGAAGGTAAGGGAGAAGTACCACCAAGACCCCGATCCTCAAAGAAAAAGGAGGAGGAATTATTATACTAACAATACCGAGACAGAAAAAGAGAAGTCCAAAAAATACTACTATAAAAACAGAGAAGCTATTTCTCTAAAAAGAAAGGAAAAACGCATTAATGAACAAAAGGAGAAAGTATGAAATTTTTAATTAGTCTTACTATTTTATTGGCCTCTTGCGGAGGGCATAACATCCAAACTCTTGACGATTTAGAGGGGAAACAGCTTGTGCTAAATAAGGTATGCGCTATTTCATTAGACAAATTTCGCAGTCCAAAGATTGAAGACTTATGGCAGGTAGAAGTTGTGTGTAGAGGAGAGTACAACGTTGATACGTTAAGATTTGAGGGGCACGAGTTAACTTGCACGCAGTACAATACTGATTTCTTAGATCGACATAAAATTTCAATGGATTATTTGGATGACAAAGGTATAGATTCCCTTTGTGAAATAGATTTTTTGAATAACAGAGTTTTTTATTTGTTTGGCCCTACAGATTTGGAAGAAATGATCGCAGGGTTAAAACGGAGAGGAATTAACAGGGGCTTCACGGTAGAAGACGAAGCAGGCGACATTAGACATTTAAAATCAATGCAAATTTTGGAATTTAAATTGAACAAAACCTCAAGGGAAAATATAAAATGAAAGAAATCATAAATCAGGCAAAAGTAATGATGAAAATCCTTACATTACGAGGTGGGTTGGCAGCACTGGCAGTCTTAGGCGTAGTAGCATTAATCGGTTACGGTGGGCTTGAGTATAAGAAGTGGCAAGCAAAAAGGGCAGGCAAGAAAGAGGTTTTACAAGAGATCAGGCTTGAAAAATTGGAAGAGGAATTAAAGAACGAAAAGGATTCGGCCGCGGCATTAAAGAAGATAAGGGAAAAAAACGACGTTTTAAAAAATAGAGAAACGTCTAAAGAAATTCCACCCAAAGAGAGAGCACGGAAGGCGTTGGACGCAATCAATATCGGAGGTAAAAAATGAAGGCAGGCGTTGTCGGTTCGGGTGGCATTGTGATGAATAAGAGTGATTCTTTTAAAGAAGAATTGTTGATGAAACCTCAGGACGATAAACAAAAAGAACTCATTAAATTATCAAAAAAAAATCTAGAGTTGAAAATCGAACTAGGCGAAGCAAGGAAACTTTTGAGAGAAATTGACACTAAAACGAGGAGGCAACCATGAAGATAGCAACTATTATTGTTTTATTTTTTTTACCCACGATTTTACTTGCACAATCGTGTACTCGAAAGACGGAAATAAAAAACACAATTGAAGCGTTAGAAGAGGAATCGGAATTAGTAAATGATCAATGCAATGACGAAAAGAAAATAAAACGTGTTGAGTATCAGTCTAAACTTGAAGAATTAAGGGCGAGGCATAAAATAGAGATTAAAGCATTGACGAAGGAATATGAAATTTGGATGTAATCATATGTTAAGCGGTTTTTTAATAATAATTTTAAGCAGTATTCTGATTCATATAACCAAGCAAAGTGCATGTAATACGCAGGTTAATATTTCGCAAAATCTCATAGCTACATTCGCATTTTTGTGTATTTTTTATGTTTTTGTGAAAATATTATTTTAGTAGAAGAACTTATGGAACGAGAAAATGACGACGCTCTAGGATTTTTTAAAGGGATAATGTGGATGTTTGTATTCTACGTTTACATTATTACGCTTATCTGTTTTATGTCCACGGGTTGCCAAGTACCTGAATCGGTTAAAAAAAGTGATCCAAAAGTTTACGATGAAATGCAGAAAAGCAGAGATAGCAATATCGAAGCGGCAGGCAAACAGTATCGAAAACACAGCAACAAAGCGATAAAAAAAGTAGGAGACAAAGTTGGTGAGTGGGCAGATGAGTAACAAGATCAAAGCAATAAATAAAGTAGGAGAAATCAAATGACTAAAGAAGAAATGAAACAAGTCGGTAAAATAGCAAGAAAAACATATGTAGCAGTTATCGATGCGGTAGCGAAAACCAGACTAGGAAAAAACGTAATTGTAAAACGTCAAGGCGAGTGGTTTAGGCTCCCCGTAAAAGATTCCTTAGAGAAACTATTGTTGTATCTGAAATCAACGAAAATCACGACAATAGACGGTCTATTAAAAGAAGCAATCGAGTGCGGATTTGAAGCTTCGGGGATTGTGAAATGTGAAGGAGAAACCTGTTTAGGAATCGTACACTTAGATGTAAAAAGAGATAAAAACGGGGATTTACTTACATCTTGCGTTTCTAAGAACTGTAGCATGACAGTTATTGACTCAAGCAGAAATGTAGTGACAACAAAAAACTTAGGCGAGAAGGTAAGGTTTACAGTCTATCCATTAACGGAAAAGAAAGTCGCTAAAGTAGCTAAGAAAGAAAAGAAAAGACTTAAAAAAGAACTCATCGAAAAAATAGAGAAGAATGTTCAGTCTATTGATTCAAGATTTATCCATTTAGCGTTGAGGAACGTCTTTAAGAACATTGAATTTACCTCTTTAGACAACGAATATCGAATTACAACTCTTGAAAATATAAAAGAGTTTTTAAAATTTAATAAAATTGATAAAAAGGAATATTTAAACGAAGACTACGATTGCGATAATTTTTCTTTTTCTTTAAAGATCGCATTTGCAAAATTTGGGATAACCGGTGCCTCAGTTGTAATAGACAAGGTTGCGTCACATGCATATATTGCTGTTTGCACTATTCCAAAAGGAAAAATAAACTTAGAGAATCTTCCGGATGTTTACTTTATCGAACCGCAGAGTGATAAATTTGTATCTCTTAATACATCAAAAGGGTCACAGTATGATGGACGTGATGTCATTATTATAACGTTTTAAAGGAATAAAATGAGCGGAGAAAGGTTGAAATGATGGGAGAAAGAATGAAAGTTATTTTGCTTATATTTGCTTCGTGTTTTCTTTTCTTTTTTGTATCATCATTTTGGAACGAAATAAAAAGTCAAGAGTACAATATGGATCAATGTGCAAGGATTCAAAACAACGTTAGAAACGTAAGATTTTGTGTTGAAAATTCATCACTAAGAGAAATAGACAAGGAGTATTGGACTTATTACTACATTAAATTAAGAGATCAAGTAGACAAGTTGTGTAGTCCAATTTTAAAAGGCAAAGAATCTTGTCATTGTTACACATATTAAACCGGGAGGACTTAATGGAAGACGATGATTTTATCCCTGTTCCTGTTTAGTTTTATAAGCTGTAGGACTCCGGACGTTGATTTTTCAATTCGAGACGGGGCGACAAGTGCAATAAGAAAATTGGAGGAAAATATGACTTACAAGCAAGACAAAGAAGATAATGAAATAAGTCTCATTAAAGTGAAGCAAAGAGGATTCGAAAAAATCATTAACAAACTAGATAGACAACAAAAACAAAACCGTGACTATCTCGATAATACGCTAAAATATGCTGCAAAAATAAAGGAAACAAGGGTGAATTTTGTTGAATCACTCAAAGGATTGCTTCAAAAGCAACAGAGAAATGAAGAGCTACTGATTGATATGAAGAAAGAAATTCAGGACTTTAAAACAAATATCAAAAAACAAAACAAAACTTTAATTGAGGATGTTAAAAGAATTATTTTTAATTACAACACCATCTCAGAAAAGATGCAAATATTAGAAGGCCACAGAAAACGCTTAGAATTAAAAAACAAAACTGATTTTTAATAAAAAATATTGAGGAAAATATGACTTACAAGCAAGACAAAGAAGATAATGAAATAAATCTCATAGAGTCACTTATTTATTTAAAGTATTTGGGAAAGGTAAGACTGATTGATATTAAGAAAGAAATTCAGAACGTTAAAACAAATATGAGACAAAACAACAAAACTTTAATTGATGATGTTAAAAAAATTTTTTTAAAAAACAAAGAGATATTAGATGAGTAACAAGAAGGGCAAGAAGGGCAATCTTGATAAAATCAGAACTTTACAGAAAGAACGTGATTTGTTAAAAATTTCAAATACAAATTTAAACAATATTTCAAATTGGCGAGGAGAAGAACTTAAAAAAATTCCGGCATGGATCCGGTGGGTTTTTAAAGCACATTATTGTGATTAAAAAGTTATTAACAACAAAAAAAAGGAGGAGATTCTTAAAATGACAACCAATATGATGATAATAATATCACTACATATTCTAACATTGATTTCAATTTGGGGACTAGTTTTTAAAATAAGTAGTTTTACAGGGTTAAGTAAAACGATGGAACGAATCGCAGAAATTCTTGAGAAACTAAAAGATGCGGAAAGTGCAACCGGGAAGAATGTTGAGTTGTTGCGAAGTGATCTAAAGCATTTTAAAGAAAGTAATCAAAAAGAACACGAGCGACTAAAAGAAGAAATTGATGATGGAAGAAAGAAATAACCGTTATTTTTTATCACTTAGTTTTTTAGATGAATGTGACGGAATGTGTGGGGTCTGAATGGAATTAAATAATTCAAAAAAAAACGCTATAATTATCGACATTGACGGAACTTTAGCAAATTGTGATCATCGAAAACATTATGTCTCAGGAGAGAAAAAAGATTGGAATAGTTTTTTCTCGGAAATTTCCGGTGATTCTTTAAATATTTGGTGCCGTGAAATAATAGAGCGTTTTTTTATGCATGATGAGTCAGGAAAGGACTATAAGATACTTTTATTAACAGGAAGAAGCGAGGATCACGAAGATGAAACTCACTTCTGGCTAAGTAAGCATGATATCTATTCCGATTATATTTATTGTCGCAAACGAAACGATTACAGAGAAGACTCGATTGTAAAAAAAGAAATCTACATAGAGAAAATTAAACCTTATTATCAAATATTATTTGCAATCGAAGATCGCTCTTCGGTCGTAAAGATGTGGAGAGATTTAGGAATTGTCTGTTTGCAATGTGCTGCCGGTAATTTTTAATGGAAAGAAAAAAAAATAGACAGAATAAAAAAGAGCAAAAGAAATATTCTGTTCAAGACGTCATAAAAGCGTGGAAATCTTTTAAACCTAAGGTTCCACTATCCTTTACATTGGCCTCTCATGCAGCTGCTCGGTTGAAAAACGGTCAATAGAATGAGGGAAATGACAGCTAAAGAGTACGAAATTTCTGAGAAAGAGAACGAAATCCTTGAGAAAGAGAACGAAATCCTTGAGAAAGAGAACGAAAAATACCTAGATTGTTGGTTAACGGAGAAAAGAAATTAGTTTTTTCATTGAAAAGAAAAAAATTACAGGAGAAATAGTTGAGCGAGTGTTTGTTTTTTACCCGGTGAGTGCGGTGTCTGTTTACAATGGTGAAGAACCTCCGGAAAGTGAAGAACGTAAAAAACTTTTTAACTTTTTAGGCGGCAGTATCAAATTAGGAGGAAGTATCAAAAGATCGTTTTGTAAGATGAGGCTTCTGACAGAAGAGAATTGTTTCATCAAAGTAAACTACAAAAGCTGCGATAAGATAAAATTTGATATTGTTGGCCATTATCTTTTTTCCATCTTTCCTAATCATGATCCTGCTCGGTTGCTTGTTTTTCATTACTCAGGGTTTTAGGATTATCGTCAAAAAAGGGGGACTGCGAATAATGAAAGAGATGCATCGTATATCAAAGAGCGAACAGGACTTATTAAAAGCGATTGAAAAGGCAACCGAATGCCTACTTTCCACGCATCATTATTTAAAGGCAAAAATTAAATCTGAAGAATTAGATGAGAGCTATAAAAAATTTGAACCGGAATATGTATTGAAAATAGCTAAGAAGTGCGTAAAAATAGCGATAAAAAAACTAATAGTAACAAAAGAAGAACAAAAAACAGGATACATTAAAAAAAAGGAGAAAAATTAATAATGAAAATTTACATGTTAATTGGGTTGATGGGTTTCGGATGTTCTACCGGAGATATCTCGATAGGAGACATTGCAACAGGGAATGTTATCGCATCAAAAGATGTCGTATTTGATTACGATAATTTTAATCAAGAGGCAGATGAAATTAAGATGAATGTGTGGAAAGGACGTGTACCGACTAAAGCAGATCGTGCGCAAGAAGTAAAGGGACAAACGTTCGGTAGTGAACAGATAAGAGAAATATTAAAGGGACAAGCGTTCGGTGACGGATTAAAGACCGTTTCTCTTGGAACAAATTATTTCGGGCAAAAATTCGATGTTAAGGATTTTGTTAAATTTCTGGATGAAAACCCAAGAGTCGAAAGTGCAAGAGGAGAATTACAATTAGTCTATTACTACACTCTTGCAATAATTGAACCGGCACGAATGTTGATTTACGGGTGTTACAGATCGGAAAAGAAACAGCTTGAGAAATTTAAAAAAGGATTATCTCAAGTAAAATTCGGGGATCACAATTATAATCCTTCGCATGCTTGTGACACAGTTCCTTTAAAAAACGGAAAAGCGATGTGGGAAGATTACTCACAATTTCATTTTCTCATTGGAGTAAAAAAAGGTATTGCAACAGAACTAAACAATCAATTAAAATGGAATCTAAAATATATTTCCGGGGCAGACTGGGATAGCGATAACGACACTACGGAAAAAACATCTCTTTACGATCCCGGACACGATGCTTTAGTCCAAGATGCTGAATTAACGCTCTAAATTTTAAATTAAAAGGATTTAAAATGAGAAAAAAACAAATTAAAGTTAAATTTTCTAAAAAGATGAAACATTGGGAAGTTCTGAACGGCCAAGACACACTTACGGTCGAGAAGACCAAGGCCGAGGCCGTTAGATTCGGGAAAATACATGCAAAGGTAAACAAGACATGTATCCGCACTTATTCAAAGGACGGAAGAAGCTACAAGATACATTCCTATGTGGACTATAGTGATGCGAATGTTGATTTTGTGCTTTCGGGTTTTAGCATCAAAGAAAAACGTGATCTTAAGCTCCTTTGGGATAGGGGGCCATGGAGGCCCCCATTAAAGAAACATGGGAAAGTTTAAAACAATAGACTTATTTGCAGGTATCGGCGGTATCAGATTGGGATTTAAAATGACCGGGCAAATAGAGAATGTTTATAGTTCCGAAATTGACTCACACGCTGCAAAAACTTATGAAGAAAATTACGGAGATAACCCTTTATCGGATATTACCAAGATAAACCCCTCCGTTATACCCGATTTTGATATTTTATTGGCCGGTTTTCCTTGCCAAGCATTCTCGATGGCCGGAAAGAAAGGAGGTTTTGAAGATACAAGAGGAACTTTATTTTTTAATTTGGCCGAAATTCTAAAAAGAAAACGCCCAAGGGCCTTTTTACTTGAAAACGTTAAGGGTTTGGCCATACATGAAGGGGGAAAGACTCTATCGGTTATATTAAACACGCTTGAGAGGTTAAATTATAAAGTTAAGTATAAAGTGTTGAACTCAAAAGATTTCGGTGTTCCCCAAAATAGGGAGAGAATTTATATAGTAGGATTTAAGACCGATATTGATAAATTTCAATTTCCTTCGGGAAGCAAACAAATAACGTTGAATAAAGTTTTGGAGAAAAAATCCGTGTCCCCAAAGTACTATCTTTCAAAAAGATACTACAAAACTTTAAAAGAACATAAAAAACGACATAAAAGGAAAGGAAACGGATTCGGCCATATAATATTAAAACGTGAGGGGATAGCAAATGCAATTGTAGTAGGCGGTATGGGTAAAGAGAGAAATCTCATTGTGGACGAAAAAGTAAAACAACATCCTGATTTTGGAAAATATCCAAAAGACATTAATAGGGATTATGTTAGAACATTAACTCCTAGGGAATGGGCGAGACTTCAGGGATACCCCGATTCTTTTCAGTTTCCCGTGAGTGATACACAGGCCTATAAACAACTGGGAAATTCCGTTGCCGTTCCCGTAATCAATGCTCTTGCAAAAAAAATAATAAAACAGTTGGATGCTATTTAGACAATGTTAAGAATCACAAACCAAAAAGAAATTGATAGATTTAAGAAAATCTTTAAAAGACAAGAAAAAAGACAAGAAAAAAGAAAGAAGAGAGAATCTCCGGAAAAAGCTGCAAGATTAAGAGAGTTAAAAATAATACAACACGTTAAAATGCTAAAAGAGAAGTTTGGGTTTTAATCTTTAAATTCGATAAGGCCTTTAGGCCCCGTGTGGGAAAAATTACCCCCCCTTTGAAGGGGGGGCAATTAAGATCCGCCGACTTAGAAATCTGCAAAAATTAAAAAAGGGGTGGAGCTATGAATATATTTTTATCAGAAAAATCAAAAAAAAACAAGAAAAATCTTTACAAAAATTTAAAAATCTGGAAAAATTTTTAGGATGCAAAAATTAAAAATTGCTGAGTGGGTTTTTGCTAAAACTCCCCACAATTATGAATTTTTATGCATGAACGGCAAGGACGGGATTTTATGCGATTAGTCGAAAACAAAGATCAAAAGGGCCGTAAAAAAAGAAAAATTACAGAATTAGGCGTGAGTCATTACTCACGCACGGCCCTTTTTGATTATGTAAACAACAATTCCGGAGGTGACAAAATGCATGTTGCGTTGGTTGGAGCAATCATTGCGAGCGAAACAAAGACACTCTCTTTAAAAAGCTATGAATTATCGAGGCTGTGGAACGCACTCTATATCATCCCGGGCAGGAGGCGAAGAAGACTCAAGGAGATTTTGGCAATAATCAAAAAGTCTCAAGATATCTTAAAACTAGACAAAGTCGGAAAAAAGGATTTTGTGGTTACTCCAAATGAGATTTTTTACAAAAATCTGCTCGGCCACGAAGAAAAGAAAAAGGATTTGTGTTACTCAAAATTTGATTTTTCTCAAGTGAAATTTTACTTTAAGCACATTTTACAGACTCTCAGGAGCAGTAAGATGCCCATCAACGGCCCTGTCTCAAACATCTCTATGGGTATATTGCTTTGGCTTTTAAACGCAAAGAAAACGAAACAATGTGTTACCGGCCATATCACTTTAGGCCGGATCAAGCAGTTCAGTGCGAACAGTGCTATTTCTAAGTACAGAGACTACGGCCGTCTACTCGATATTTCCTCGGTCTGTTTTCAGTCCGCAAAGGAAATTGGGCTTATCTCTCGTTTTGATCATGAGCAGAGAGGCAAGTTTATCATCAACGGCCGTTTGTCTTTTGAAATTTTGGCCGAACCGCAGAGGGCCAAGACTCCTTTTGACTCAAAAAAAGGATTTTTCAGAAAGTCATATCCTACAGGGCCCGTGCTACCAACACGAGAGATCAAAGATGAAGACTGCACTAAACCGCCAAAATTTGCAAAATACTTGTCAAGTGCGCAGGAAATGAGGATCGAGAAGATCAAGAAAAACTCGAGGGCCGAAGGAAAAAATGAACTCCAACCTCTAAAGGCCCTCCTCCAAAATTTAACTCACGATCAAGATACTGTAGGCCCTTCTCCCTAGAATTTAGGGAAAAACGTCCTAAAATCGCCTAGAAACGACAAAGACCTGTGGACTTAACGTCGAAATACGTTCAATTTTTGCCAAATAGAGATAAATACCCTTAACTTTTCAAAGAATCTTCGAAGAATTGTTCATTTTTGGCGATTTTAAGCTAAATTCCGGAAATTCTTGCTCGTCGACGGCCGATAAAGGGCCTAGGCCTTTTTTTGATAAAAAAAATATGTCAAAGGAGATGGCGTTCAAATGTCGATAGAATTCTGAAAATCATCAAAATATGTCTTTCTGTGATGCAATATAATACTCGATAAAAATGTTTAATAAAACATGGAGAGTCGCTTCGCTCCCTCCAACAAAATACTGCATATGCGTTAATGTGTTGGAAGTTGGAAGAGGTTGCCAAACTGTCCGGAAGACAAATAGTAAACCGTTATCGTCTGATACTCTCTATTTTGCAAAATAGACTTCTTTTTTTTTTTTTGTCTTCTCTGTTTTAATTCCATAACAAACCATTTGTATCTAGGAGGATTCTATGGAACAGAACAAGAGATTTTTAAGGCTACCTGAAGTGATTGATCGCACAGGGCTTGGAAGAAGCACAATTTATTTAATGATTGTTAAAAATGCATTTCCTAAATCCATATCATTGGGGACTAGGGCCGTTGGCTGGGTTGAAAAAGATGTTAACGACTGGATTGAAAAGCAGATTAACATTTCTAAAAAAACGAGGAGAGAAAAATGAATGATCAAACTTAGCTTGAATAAGAATAAGTAACCAAGAACTCTCGAAAGGAAAATCCTTCCGAGAGAATTTAGATATTGGATTCAAGTGGAGGCCTCTACACTATGCCGCTCGGTACGGCCATACCGACGTTGTCACTTTACTGCTTGACCGTGGGGCGGAGGTGAACGGTAAAAACGACTTCGATAGAGGGGAAAAGCCTCTGAAAAACACTGATGCCGCTTGGTTTGGTCATACCGACGTTGATCTTGTCACTTTACTGCTTGGCCGTGGGGCGGATGTGAACGGTAAAGATAAGAGTGGAAGAACGCCTCTTCACTGTGCCGCTCGGTACGGCCATGCCGACATTGGCCGCTTTACTGCTTGACCGTGGAGCGGATATTGATAGTAAAAATAACGAGGGATGGACGACACTACACTATGCCGCTCGGTACGCCCACGTCGACGTTGTCACTTTACTGCTTGATCGTGGGGCGGAGGTGAACGGTAAAGATGAAGACGGATTGACGCCGCTCCACTATGCCGCTGATTTTGGAGACGCCGACGTGGCCGCTTTACTGCTTGACCGTGGAGCGGATGTGAACGGTGAAGATAACGAGGGATATACGCCTCTACACTATGCAGAAAATCTAGAGCTAAGAGACCTCCTTGTTGAGAGAGGAGGTCGAGAATGATTTTAAAAAAAATAATTACAGAAAAAAAGAATCTAGAACTACATTGTGCGGCCGAGGGCGGACTCTCAATCGCTACGCTTTTACTATTTAACACAGAAAAAAAGAATCTAGAACTACGTTGTGCGGCCGAGGGCGGACTCTCAATCGCTACGCTTTTACTACTTAACCATGGGGCGGAGGTGAACGATAAAGATAGTAGTGGAAGAACGCCTCTTCACTTTGCTGCTAATTATGGACACGACGACGTTACTCGCTTACTCATTCATCGTGGGGCGGAGGTGAACGTTAAAGATAACAAAGACATGATGCCTCTTCACTATGCGACCCGGTACGGCCATACCGACGTGGCCGCTTTACTAATTGACAGTGGAGCGACGGACATTTTTTAAACGGCCGTTCAAGCATTTCTCAGTTTTTGTTTTAGTTTCTTCATTTCTTCCCGAAGATTTTTTTCGTCTTTGGTTACCTCATAAATATCGTTGTAATCAATTTTATTTTTTGAAATATTGACTATTTTTTTTGCTAGCGGCCGTTCCGGAAATGATACTCTCCTCTCCCATTGATAAACCGTTCCGAGTGAACAACTCAGTTTTTTTGCCAATTTTTTTTTGTCTTGTGAATTTAAGAACTGAACAAATTTCATAGTGTATTCTCCTAATTTAAATTTTTTAAAAAAAAGATTTTTTTTCTGTTGACTTTTATTTTGTTTTTCATTATCATCTTTTAATCACAACTACGATTGTGATTATAGAGGAGTTTTTTTATCAATACAAGTTTTTTAAAAAAATCAAAAACTAAGGCACTTAGCAAAGTGCAAATGAATCTATTTGTGCGCCGCTACGAGTCACTTGTGTACGCTCTGATAAAGCATAAGATCACTATTTCATGGGAATTGAAACAGCGCATTAAATATAAGTTTTTGAAAAAAGCATTGATTGTATTTTTTGAATCTCGACTTAAAGATCAAGATAAGGTCTTTCGGTTTTCTGATTTTAAAAAAATTAACAGGACAATCTATAAATTAAAAACAAAAAGTGACGGAAACAATCGAAATATCAAAGAAGGAGGACAAAAAAATGTACGAATACGAGTGGGCCGGTGAGGCGCAAACAAGAGATGAAGAAATAAGGGACTACAGGGAATTTGCAAAAATGGAGTCAGGATTGATCGAGACAGAAGAGAGTTATGCGGACTTTGTGGAACGACGACAACTGGAATTGCATAGAGAAGCACTCAAAGAATCATTGGAAAATTTGGACAAAGAAGAAGTGACGGAAAAAAACAAAATACAAAAAAGGGGGTTGGATTTGAAAAGTTATTACGATGAGAAACTGGGAAAATGGGTCTATAATAAACAAAAAACAAGGAGAACTTATGACTGATCTACAAGTAACCCAAAAAAACACCGGGTTGACTGTTGAACAAAAAGAACTGATTAAAAAACAAATCATGGTCGGAGCAACAGATATGGAGCTTAAAATGTTTCATTCCGTATGTGAAAAAACAGGGCTCGATCCCTTCTCCCGACAAATCTATGCCGTTGGAAGAAAAACAAAAAATAATACTAATGGATTATGGGAAATGAAATTTTCTTATCAAGTTTCGATTGACGGCTTCAGGCTCGTCGCAGAACGATCGGGGAAATATCAAGGACAAACTCCCGTTTTTTGGTGTTTAAAAGGGAGGCAGTGGGTTGATGTCCTAGAAGCGCATGAGACGCCCATTGCGGCGAAAGTGGGCGTGTGGAAAGCAGGAAACAAGGAGCCTACCTATGCGGTTGCTCACTACAAGTCGTACGTACAAGAGTACAACGGAAAACCATCAAAAATGTGGGAAAAAATGCCGGAATTAATGCTTGCTAAGTGCGCAGAGGCATTGGCCTTAAGAAAAGCGTTTCCTCAGGAATTATCGGGTCTGTATACGGTGGAGGAAATGGGTCAAGCACGGACTGTTGATAACGCCAAAAGAACATTTGTATCCGTGGATAATAACGATAAGAAGAAATATCTGATTGGCTGTTGTGACACGATAAAATCTTTTGTCGGAGAGAAAGTATTTGAAGAAAAAAAAGAAATCTTTATTAAGCAATTTTTTGGCACAACCGATAAAGCAGAAATTGTAAAATTAAATTTACAAAAGATAAAAAATATCAGAGAAAAAATTATTAATTATTTTGAATCTTTAAAAAATGAAAAAAAACAAAGTGATATTAATCCATTTTTAGACAAGCAAAATTATCTGGACGGAACCTATCTTATGATAAGTAATTTTGTCAAAAATTTAAACTTAAGTGTAGATGAAAAAACGAAACTCATGAAAGATTTTTTTGGCACAACGGACAAAGACAAAATACTAAAATTATCGCTCGATGAATTGAAAAAAATTAGAACGAATGTGTCAGAATATTTTAAAAATAAAGGAGGTCAAAAATGAGTTATGCAGAAGACGAGGGGTTTGATGGGTGGTGGCCGGATGAGTATCCTGAGAACTACGCTTATGCAGTTTTGAGTAAGAGAAGATTTATCTCAAGTGTGGCCCTAAAACCTCTTCCTTCAGGGAGAGGATATGACGCCACGCCCTTCGGCGAGAAAAAAAAAAGTATTGCCTTTTGGGCAATATCATAATATATTGGATTTGTCGGAACAAAAACCGACCTACCGTAGGGACTACGGGATGTGAAGCTCGTGGAGACGGTGTAAGACCTAGGAACTCGTGTTCTAGGCGTTTGTCGGTGAAGCAAGAATCTCCTCACTTTAGTGAGGGGTAGTTCAAGACTGTGCTTTTCCATATTAGCAATTATTCGATGAACAAAAATGAAAAAACGGTGGTCTCATTTAAAAGAAAATCTTTTAAATGAGACCAATTAAAGGAGACCAAAAATGACAAATGATACTGAAGAAAAAGTAAAAAAAATAGTAGAGGAAGGGAAAGAATTTTTTAAAATAACCGAAGGACTTAGAAAAAATAAAGAAAGATTTGAAATCATAATTGACGAAGAGATTTGGAAAACTATTAACGAATGTGTTTTAAATCGGAGTTGCTATATATCGAGAGATAAACTCAGTGACAATAATATTATCTATAAATACAAAGACGGTGCGTATGAATTAGTTATCTCTTTTAACCCTCTTAATAAGGACAATTTTCTAGACTCAAAATCCGACATTATTATTGGTTTTGTCACACATGGGAGACCTCGTAAAAAATATTATAGAATAGGAGAATTTAAGATAGATAGTAAAAAAGAATTATCTACGGCCTTCAGTATAATTTCTCAAATAACGAGTTTTGATTCCCCGATCGATGATTTAAAAGATTTTGTTATAGAATTGAAACATAGGTTTATTGCCGAAGTTAAAGGAGAATACAATTAAAAAAAGATTTTATGTTGCTTTGAGTGGGAAAAGAGGAGATGTGAACAGATATGTTGTTCGAGAAAGAAGTGATACTGTGCCGAATACCGACAACATGATTAATATAAATTTTTTAATAGAGGAAAACGCCACAACATTGGCAAAACTCTGGAACAAAAGAGAGGAAACAAATGATTAATAAAGTAATGCTGATCGGCCACTTGGGACAAAACGTAGAGCTTAAAACAACTAATAACGGAACGTCTTTTTGCAATATCTCTGTTGCTACGTCAATGACGTGGACTAAAGACGGAGAGAAGCAACAAGCAACTGAATGGCATAATGTTGTGATATGGAAAAAGAACGCTGAGAATTGCGCTAAATATCTTGGTAAAGGGAGCAAGGTGTTTATCGAGGGGAGACTGCAAACAGATAAGTATCAAAAAGATGGAGAAGATCGATATTATACGAAGATCGTTGCAACCAACGTCCGTTTTCTGGACTCAAAATCCGACGGGGAAAATAAGAATAATTTTAATCAAAAAAAAGAAGAAAAACATAACTACGAAACCGACGGCCATAAAGTAAACACAAATATCGACTATCAAGCTGATGATATCCCGTTTTAAGAGCATTAAAAAAGCAGAATTACAAGAACTAAAAAAGGCCCTCCGAAAAGGGCCTTTTTTTTTAACTTTTTGTTTTAATCCACGCCCCTAAAAGAGACGACATTTAGTCTAATTTTGATTATGCAATTTTTTTCCCAAAATCTTTTACTCTATAGATACTCTCGCCGTCGAGTTTTCCTCCCGACAATTTTCGCAATTTTGAGGCCTGTTTGCGATTGGGAAAGAACTCGGCCTTACGCCAGCGGTAAATTATACGAGATTTAACGCCTAGTTTAGTCGCTAACATCTCCATTTCCTTCATCGTCTTATATTTTTTTAAAAAATCTATAAGTGTCATCGGTACAGCATAGAGCAACTGACATTTTGTGGCAAGTAGTTTTATTTAATTTAATTTAATTTATTTTATTTTATTTAATATGTGGGGTTTTTAATAATAGAAAACAAACTATAACATACAGCAACATAAACAAGAGAAAATAGGGTAAAAAAAAGTGAAAAAAAAAGGTTGACAAAAATTAATATGATGTCATATTATGACTAATAAATAACAATACATCGTCACAATATGACGATAAAAAAAAGGAGCCGAAAAATGAAACTGGAAAAATTAAAAAATCTGTTAGAAGAAGGGCCGTTATTCAAGGAGGATTTTCTCGAATTAGGCCTTACCGAAGATGATCTAAGACAAATTATTGATGTAGTAAATGATGCAATTACTTATAAATTAACAAAAAACGAAGGAGAAACGAATGGAAATGACTGAAGAAAAAGTAAAAAAAATAGTAAAAAAAGTTTACGAGTCGTGGGTCGCAAGAATTAAAGATTTTGGCATGTCTGATGATACTCTAAATCTATCTTGCGTTGATCGATTTCAGGACGATTTTCCAGAGTTGAGCATCCGTCGCACTGATGAATCTTTGAAAAACGAGACAGATTATGACGGCTGGTACCATTTTCGGGACGACATAAAAGAGGAAATTTTGGCCGTTGATCTCTGTAGCTATTGCGACGATGATGACTCGCTAAATTTTAGATTTAGTAAAGACATTAAAATTTCACAAAATGCGGTCGACGAAATTGTTAAAATACTTATGCCGCTCGTGATAGCGAGCACGCCAAACAAAAAAAGTTTTTACGAAATTCAGGAAAGTTTAAGGAGACATGACGAAATCAATTGCGAAGATTTTTGCTAAAAAATTATAACTTAAAAAGGAGCTGGTTAACAGCTCCCTCTCTAGACTGCAAAAATCAGTCTAGAGAGGGAATTACCCCTCGAAAAAAAGGAGAACTGAAATGAAAAGAAAAACGTTTGAAACTAAAATGAAGGAATTTTCGAAAGAAAAAGAATTTGAGGCGGCCTATAATAAGGCCGTAGAGATTTTAAAGAAATACGGCCATGAATTGGATTTAATCCCCACGAAAGAAGAATTTTTAAATTTTTTTACGTGTGAAAATTGTGGGTACAAATAATTTCGCCATTGCAAAAGCTAGAATTTTGTACAAGTCTGTCGGCATCGTGTGGCGGAGATCAAGGTCAAGGAGACGACAATCTAAAAATTGTGCTTTTAATTGGCAAATCAAAAAATTTCGGGCATCGAGACAATTATGCTTTAAGACATTCTTTTTCGGCCGAAAAAATTTACAGATTTAATAAGCAGGCCGGGGCCGTTGGAGCGGAGGAGGTCGATTTTAGAGATCATTTTGAGGCCCGTTGGTTAATTCCTTGGCAGTATTCAAATCATTTGGCCGCCAAATTGCAGACATCTTTACATCGTTTATATGATATCGAAAATTATGTAAATGTTTTTGAGAATGAGGTGAGGGCCTTCTCGTCTGTTTTAGAAAATTGTGTGGAGGGTATAAAGGACTTAGGCGACAGAAGAATGACCGAAAGTAATTTTATTTCTTTATTGCAAGAATTTGCAGATGGTGGAGTTAGTTATAACCCGTTCGACATAAAAAAGGAAATTTTGAATTACAGGAAAGAGCGTGGATTTTTTGCGAATTTTGAAAAAATGTTAAAAGAAGTTTTTTGTAACACTTCCTATTATCACGCAGTCGTAATCGAGCAGATGAAAACGGCAATTAAAGAATGTAAGAATAGCATTATCGCTCTAGGCAAATTTTCAGAGAAAAACGTTCAAAATAAATAACACTATTCCCCCCCTGGCCTTCGGCCGGGGGGAATTAAAAAAGGAGAACTAAAAATGGAAAATAAATTAACGGAAGAACTTTGCGAGGCCGCAAAAGACGGCAGAAAAAAAATCTTTCACATTGATCTTGTCACTTTACTGCTTGACCGTGGAGCAGATGTGAACGGTAAAGATAGCGACGGATGGACGACACTACACTATGCCGCTCGGTACGCCCACGTCGTCGACGTTGTCACTTTACTGCTTGATCGAGGGGCGGACGTTAACGCTAAAGATAAATATAGAGATTTTACAGCTCTTCATCACGCGGCCGAATCTGGACACGTCGACGTGGCCGCTTTACTAATTGACCGTGGGGCGGACATGAACGGTAAAGATGTCTACGGATGGACGCCTCTACACTATGCCGTTGAAAATGAGCACGCCGACGTGGCCGATCTACTCATTGACCGTGGAGCGGACGTTAAAATCAAAGGCGGATGGACGGCGCTCGAACTCGCCGAAAAGCGTGCGATGAAATCAACAATCTTAAAAATTTCTGAAAAATTAACAAAAAAAGAAGGAGGCAAAAAATGAGATTTCGTTTATCAAAAACCGCCGCAAGAGAATTTGCTAAAAAATTATAACTTAAAAAGGAGCTGGTTAACAGCTCCCTCTCTAGACTGCAAAAATCAGTCTAGAGAGGGAATTACCCCTCAAAAAAAAGGAGAACGAAAATGACTCAAGAAAAACATGTAATGTATGATTCGATCCGTGATTTTGCCGGCCCTACGGCAAGGCAAACTTACGAAACCGAAAAAAGAAAAGGCCGATCAATGTTTTACGATTTGACCGGGACTTACGATTTGCTTTTTTTTATTGCGGAAGGGATGACGCCGGGAGGCAGTTTTACGACTTATTTCGGCTATCGCAAAAATGAAGAGCGATTAACCACAATTTCAAAATATAAATTTTTAAAAATTAAAGGAGGCATAATACAGCATACAAAATACCGTCTCGAAAACGGTATTTTAAAGATTGCAAAAAATTGAGTAATTTTTAGGCCCTCTTCGGAGGGCCTTTTTTTTGTTTAAAAATGTGGGATCCCACAGGTTTCTTTGCCCAAATGCCTTTTTTTTGCCAAAAACTACGCCCTATAGTGTGTCCAACTACGCCCTATAGTGTGTCTTTTTGCCAAAAATGCCTTGATTTTGTCAAAATTGACCGTGCTATCTACAGCAGTTTTTGTCAAAATCGGACGTTTTAAAGCGTTTTAAGCGTACGAAAATCGTATTAGTCCGTAGAGAATAAATAATCCACAAAGGATTTTTATTACAAAATCAACGACTTTTTTCACAACGGCCACCGTTTTTTTCCAAACATTTTTTAAAAACTTCATACCTTCCCCTTTTTTAAAAGAATTATATTATTAATAATAATCTTGCTCTTGTCAATATTTAAATTTTAAGCTTTGCTACCCAATGCTACATGCTACATTTTGTCGCAAATGTCGCAAATGTCGCAAATGTCGCAAATGTCGCAAATGTCGCAAATGTCGCAAATGTCGCAAATGTCGCAAATGTCGCAAATGTCGCAAATGTCGCAAATGTCGCAAATGTCGCAAATGTCGCAAATGTCGCAAATGTCGCAAATGTCGCAAATGTCGCAATGTCGCAATTCGCAATGTCGCAGTCGCAACGATTTAACAAATCAAAAAAAAAATAATATAATTATTAATTAATAGGAGTATATATGAAATTTGTTCGTTTTCTTAATTCTCAAAGCAAAAAAGAGCTCTCGTTGACACTTGATTGCTCCGTTGACCTTCTTAACAAGTATGCAAGAAGAGCATTCTTTCCGGCGCAAAAGATGGCCAAAAAAATTTTTGATCTTACAAAAGGCGAGATAGACTATAATGATATCTATAATTTAAGCGAGGAAGAAACCCGAACAAGAAAAAATTGGAAACTATACAAAGACAAATGCAAAGGCAAAGGAGAGGGCGTCAAAGATGAGGAAACAGCGACTACAGCTTAACGTTGCGATTACTCATTTTAAGAAACTTCCTATCCCAATAGTTAAAACGAGGAAGAACAAGACAACAGGACGATACGAAAAAGTTATAGTTTTAGAAGACGAAAAGGAACTAGAACAATTTTATCTTGATTTAAAGAAATTTCCTATTTCTGCAAACGTGTTAGACGTCGCTTTTAAAGCACTCCACAATCAAATGCAACATACATGTGAGAATCTAGGTCTCTTAAAGTGACCGCCAAAGAAATCCCGAAATTAACTCAAAAAGAAAGAATCTTTTGTGAATCGTATTGTTCGGGCAAAACTTATGAAGAGTCGCTCCGATCGGCCAATTATAAATTTAAAGGAAAAAAACAAAAAAAAAATGCTGTATGGAGGCTCTTAAGAAGGGAGGGCGTAAAGGATTATATTAAGTTTCTTGAGCAAATGTCTCAGACTCACGCCGTAGCGTCAAGAAGAGAGTGTCTTGAGCGATTGACGGCAGTAATTAGATCGGATGTGAGGCAAGTAGTAAGATGGGATGAAGAGGGCAATTTAACTCTTAAGCTCCCCGACGAACTAGAACCCAAGGAGAGTTATGGAATTTCTGAAATTTCTAATAATAAAGGTTCCAAAATTAAAATTATTGATAAGGTTAAGGCCCTGTCAATACTCATGGATTACTACAACAAGATAGAATCAATTGATGAGCAACAAAAACCGAGAATTGAAGAGTCTCATAGACAAGATATCATCAGACGAGTTTCTAAATTTATTGACGAGCGAAAGCGGTAAAAATGACTACAATGAGCTTGTCTATTCTCGTTGTATGGAGGATTTTGAGCTTTTTTGTACGATCTTTTTTGCACACTACAAGACAAGGCCTTTCTGTGACATGCATCGAAACCAATTTAATAGTTATAGGTATGGCGAAATTGGTGTTAAACGAGTCGATGCGGCCCCTCGTGGATATGCGAAATCGACGATTAAAGCTCTATTTAGGGTTGTTTGGGATATTTGCTATCATCAAGAACGATACATTATTATTACGTCTAATACAGAAGATCAATCTATACAAAAGATTAAAGATGTCCGGACGGAACTCATTGAGAATGATCTTCTCATTGCCGTTTACGGTGCTTTTTTTTCAAGTAATATTATCTCTTCAAAATCTTTTACGACTGTTAACAACGGCCATAAGACATACATTGAAGCGGCAGGTTCAAAAAAGGAGCTCCGTGGGCGAAGATTTGGTACTGATAGACCAACGAAAATCGTGGTTGATGATTTCGAACATTCTCTCGAAGTTGAGAGTGAAATTGTTAGGGACAAGACAAAAAAAATCTTCTACGAAGTATTTGCAAGGCTGGGAACGAAGGAAACTAATATCGAAGTTGTCGGAACCGTATTGCATCGAAAATCTTTACTCTCAGATTTACTCAATAACCCCGGATACGAACGAAACATCTACAAATCTATAATTTCTTGGAGTAAAAGAGACGACTTGTGGGACAAATGGACGGGGATTTACACTAATCTCGACGACAAAAAGCACATAATAAAAGCGCAAAAATTTTACGAAAAAAATACAAAACAAATGCTAAAAGGCACAAAAGTTTTATGGCCTGAGCATGAAAGTTATCTTGATCTCATGCAAGAGATTATTCACTACGGTAGGCGGACATTTTTTAAAGAGAAGCAAAACTCTCCAATATCGGATGAAGAGAAGATATTTAATCCGGAAAGCATTAGAAAATTTGTGGATTTTGGGGATTATTTGGAAATATGCCACAATAAAGTTAAAATTCCAAAAAGGGACTTGATTGCCTACGGTGCCGTTGATCCGGCAACGGGACAAAAGAAACCCAATATTGGGAGTAGAGGAGATTTTACTTGTCTTTTAACGGGTTTTGTTGACGACATGGGACGTTTATTTGTGTATCACGATTTAACAAAAAGAATACCGCCATCGAGCTACATCAAGGCAATGCTTGATTATCATGAAGAATTTAATTATCGACAATTTGGCGTTGAGATAAATCTTTTCAGAAACCTACTCACAACGAATATAAGGGACGAGGAAGAGAGAAGACACGAAACCCGTCACAAGAAGCGCAGACTCAAATACAGAGAGAGTCGCAAGGCCGGGAGAAGGGAAAGACTGCCGATCGTAGAAATTGACCAAGACGAAAACAAGGAGAAGAGAATTTACACAATAGAACCGAAAGTTGAACATGGTTGGATTTACTTTAACAAATCACTCTCAACAGAATTTCTAGATCAGCTTTATGATTTCCCCAAGGGAGACCATGACGACGCTCCTGATGCGCTTGAGATGCTCTGGAGTCTTACACACCATGGTTACGCAACAGGAGGGCTTCAAGGGCCGCAGAGATAATAATATGGTTATTAAAAGAATACAGGACAAAATCGACAATAATCTTGGCACCATAAGGCCAAAGGACTCTCAGGCGAGGGGCCGTCGATGGCGATCAGACACTTTAAAAAAATATGATGATTATTTCAATTCTAAGCAATACGAGGGCAAGATTGATTGGCATCAGGCGGTAGGAAGCACTCCTTTTGTGGGCATCAAAGACCGCAAACCTTTCATAACATACCCACTGCCGAAAATTGTAGTCAATCGGTTAAAGACAAAGTTGGCCGGAGAAAAGAATTTTCCAACGTTAACAATTCCGGAAGACCCCGATACGGCCCAGTTGATAAAACTGATTCACAAAATTTCAGATTTTCAAGCGGCAATTTTAAAGCTTTGCGAATATCTTTTAACATTTGGTTCGGCCTTTGCGAGATTTCATTTTGTTCAAGGACGTCTAAGGTTGGACTGTTACAACCCAAATAATTGCTATCCTATTTTTGATAAGAATGAAGAATTAGAGGAAATAGAGATACGTTTCGTCTACGACGAGATTGTCGAAGGAAAGAAAAAACAATTTTGGTACAGGCTCTTTCTCGGGAAGAATGAGGATATTATTTTTGATAATCCTGAATATAAAGCAGGAACAATTCCGGAGTTTAAGGTAGTTGAGAGAAATGAGCATGGTCTCAATTTTGTTCAAGGAGAATGGGCCAAGACGACAAAGAATCCCTTGGCCCCCGATGGAGAATGTGTTTTTAAAGATGTCTTAGATTTTACCGATTGCCTAAGCTACTTGATGACGATGTCCCACGATGGGGCCATCTACAATATAGACCCCCAGCTCGTCCTTAAAGGACTTAGCACAGACGAGTTCGATGACATTGTCAAAACAAAAGAGAAGGCCTGGACTCTTGGCAGAGATGGTGAGGCCAATTTCGTTGAAACTACAGGAAGCGGAATTGCTACGGCATTAGAGATTGAAAAGTCGACGATGCAGAGGGTTCAGGACATTACAAGAGTAATCATGCACGATCCTGAAAAGTTTTCGGCACACGCCCAATCAGGAAAGGCGATGGAGATATTAAATGGGCCGATGACGGAACTTATTGCAGAGATTAGAACATATCTTCAAAAGTTCATAACTACAGTCACTATAAAGATGTTGTCCATTTTTGTGATGTATTCCCGTCAGGGTTTTGCTACGGAAATTGAAATAAGTCCAAAATACCGACCGATATCTCTTGAAATTGAAGTGAATTGGCCGCCAATTTTTGCAATGACAACGCAAGATTTGCAACAAATGGTGACTCTCTACACATCTCTTACAAGTGCGAATATTATGTCAAGACAAACGGCCCTAGAGAAGATGGCCCAGTACTTTGACATTGAGGATATCGAAGCAGAACAACAAAAGATAAATACACAACCGCAATTCAATACTTGGGGGTTTTAGGTGTCCAGAGAAAAAGATCGAATACTCGGCAGTGTAAGGTTTAGGAGAATTAGAGGCAAAATTGTTCCTTTGAACTACCCCTCACTAAAGTGAGGAGATTCTTGCTTCACCGACAAACGCCTAGAACACGAGTTCCTAGGTCTTACACCGTCTCCACGAGCTTCACATCCCGTAGTCCCTACGGTAGGTCGGTTTTTGTTCCGACAAATCCAATATATTATGATATTCTTCAAAAGACAATATTTTTTTTCTCGCCGAAGGGCGTGGCCTCACATCCTCTCCCTGAAGGAAGAGGTTTTAGGGCCACACTTGAGATAAAAAAGAATGAAAATTAAAGGGAGAGATATATGGGTGAAGATTTAGATGAGCAATTAGAAAAAGAGAAATTGCAACGGGAACACTACGAGAAATATTATTTGGAATTCAGAAAAAAGTATCAAAACACACAATCAGAACTTGATTATCTAAAACACAAACAATCAAAGATAAGATATGCTTTAATCAATCTTGGAAAGGCGTTTGGTGGTGAACCGTTTCCGAAATATTTTGATGACTTAGCTTTGACTGAAGTGGCGTATGGTGAGATTCAAGGACTTGTAGCTAATAGGAATCTTTTTAAAAAACAGGAAGAGGATTGTCGAAAAAGATTAGCAAATGGTGATAGATGAATTTAAAAAGAAAATATCAAAAACAAAAAGGGGTTAAATGAAATCTAGTAATTTGTTTGTAAGGAATTTAAACTTTGATCTTAGAGAAGACGAGTTTAGAAATATTATTGAAGGCCTTGGGCATCAGGTACTTTAGGGCTTTTAGAGTATGGAAGAAGAAACTGGGTTACATACGATATTTTAAAGGATTTTAAATGAGTCAGGAAGATACATTAAAGCGTAATGCTCGTAAAATTTCAGAAATTCATAATTTTAAAAATCCCCACGTGAGATTTATCCGAAAAAACGGGAGAGTCATTCCTATTGTAAACAAAAAACGAGTCGGTGAAGACGTTTGGCATCTAGGGGCCAAGTCAGCGCTATTAGGAGTTGGTATTGCCGGGGGAACATTGGCAGTAAAATACACTAAGAGTACTCACATTGAAAAAGGTCTTGGCCTTGGGTGGAAGGCCACGAAGAAGGGTTTGCCTATTGTTGCAAAAGCAACTCTCAAGGCATTTCGTCATTCGGGAAAAATCGGCCTTGCAATGGCCGGTGTAGGTATTTTTGCCGGCTTCTACGCAGATAGGCTTTTGGGGGATTCGGGTTTTGGCTCTGATTATACATTTTTCAAACCTCTTGGAGGCAAGAAAAAATGAATGAAAAAATAAGATTCATAAGAAAAAGGGGAAGAATCATTCCTATCGTTTGGAAACCCAAAACGACAAAATCATTAAACACGAAACTATTGAAAAATCTTAGTAAGGCCGGGGCCGTTGGAGCGGTAGCGGCCGCAACAGGTTACGGTATTTCAAAATATAGAGGAAAGAACGGGAAGAATAATACAACGAAAATATTATTAGGAACGGGTGCCGCATCGTCTATCGCAGGTCTTTATTTATACAGGGGAGCAAAGACGTGGAATTTTGCGGCGAATATGGTGCTAGATATAAACACACAGCAGAGAAAGTCCGCATTATCAGCATGGAGAGGAATGCGGAGAATAGGATTGTCTAAGTACTCTAAGGTCACAAAGGAAGATGTACGAAGTAAATATAGGTTATACACAATAGGTACAAAAGTTGCTAGAAAAATAAAAAGAAGAACGAGGCCTTTTGCAAAGTCCTCTTTAAAATTTGCCACGATAGGATTAGGGATTGGATTGTCCGGAGCAATCGGTTCATATATGGCCTCAAAAAAGGATTAAAAAAGAATGAGTGAAGAACAAAAAAAAATTAGATTTATCCGCAAGAATGGGAGGATCATTCCTATCGGGGCCAAGAGAGGGCCTGGCAGGCCCCCTAAACCCGTTGATCCCAATGCTCCTGTTATAGAGAAGCGTCCGGTTGGTCGCCCTAGGAAAGAGTTAAAACACGACTTTAAATGGATTGGCATAGGGACAGGGTTGATTGCAGGCCTTACCGGTGGTGCGGCGATGGCCTCATATAAAGCAGGGATAAGAGAGAAGGCCATGGTACCTTTAAGGCAAAAATCCAAAGAACTTCTTTTTAGGAAAAACTGGTTTGAAACATTTAGTGGATCAAAACCTGAACTACAATTAACAAAAAAAGGCAAAGCAACAAAAAAATTCTTACGACAAATGCGCAGTTACCGAGAAAACGAACACGCAATTAAAGGTCTAAAGAGACAGAGGAAAGGTGTTTTAAATCGAATAGGAAAACATCGAGTTAAAAGAAATTATTTAAATATCGGTGCTAGGATGATCGGGGCCGGGGGCGCAGGTCTTATTGTGCAAGATTATTTACATAGCAATCCTATTGTCAGAAATACGTCATTAAACAATAGGATTGCAGATATTGTAGGAGGAGGTGCCTTTCTTGGTGTTTACGGTATTAGCGATGCAATTTATCACAAAACGACCAAAGGGAAATTTCCCAATTATGCAAAAAAAGCAAAATCATTTGTAAAGGAAACTATAGGAAAAGAGAAGTATGGTCGGTTTGCAAAAGGCCAATTTGGTTTTAAAACTTCCACGATGAAAACGAGGGCCCTTTCAGTTCTTAAAAGAACTCTTCGGCGAAAATTTAAAATTTTTTAATGAAAAGTAAAGAAGGAAATGTTAGATTTATCAGAAAGCGTGGTCGGATTATTCCGATCAGGGTAAAGGCCGGCAAACGGGATATTGTGGGCATCGCAAACAGTTTCGCCAATACGGCCGAACAGAGTCTCTATCTTTCAAAAAAATTCGGAAATAGGGCCATACTTTTGCATGAGTTAGGACATATTAAAGCGAGTAATCAAAAATATTCGTTTAATCGGTATGACAGGAATATGGGGCTTTTTTTAAAAAAACATAGAAAAAAGATTAAATCAGGCAAGGCCAAAATATCGGATCGCTTAAAATCTTTTAGAAAAACATTAGGATATATTGCATTAAAACCGTTTACTTCGCTTGGTTCCGAGGCCGAGGCCACCTATCATTCCATAAAAGCAACAAAGAAAAGAGAAGGAACAAAAGAGGCCTTGAGAGATTTAGCAACTCTCGCTCCGGCCTATGGAACTTATGCGTCCCAGACCGCAATGATAGGATTTGGAGGGAAAGGTTTATACCATGGCGTAATGTCGGCCTTTGTGGACGAATCAACAAAGCGTCATAAAATGCATACTATTAAGGGACTTAGAAACTTTAAGCGAAGTTTAATCGCTTTAGGTGCCAACGTAGGGCTTGGTATAGCAACAGTCATAGCGACAAAAACAACAGGCAAAACCTATGAAAACGAAAAAGAATTGAGAAAAATACTAAAAAAACATAAGTCACTTGTACAATCATCACAGGTTAAGAGTATCTATTTAGGACACATTCCAAGGAAGCATCTTGAGTAAGAGGACTTTGTGGATAAAACAAGTTTCTTCGATCAAATAGATGCTACTTCGATAGCAGAACAAAATATCAAAAGACTTCTTGGCCTTGAGATGTTGGAGGCAAAAAGGTTTGCCGAACTTTACAAGAGAGTGTTAGATGACCTCAGAAAAGAATTAAATTCTTTAGAGAGTGAGAACAAGAGTCTTTTTTCTCAGACAAAATTAAAGATTCTTATCAGAAGGCTTGAGGATTCCCTAAAAATTCTCGAAGGACAATACAAAAAAGAGATGCTCGATGCTACAGAAATACTAATTAGGCAGTCATCGAACGATGCTCTTGAAGAGTATCAAACCTTTGAACAGAAGTTTGGGGGCATAACAAGACAACCGATTCCTTTTGATGCAATTAGAATATCATTGAGAAGAACCACATTCTTAATTAACAGATTTGCCTCTTCCTTAGATGAGTACAATGCAAAGATCAAGGCAGATGTCCAAAGGAAACTCTCTGAATCCATTGTTAAAAGAGAAACATATCAAGAAGCAAAAGATTCTTTAGCGGAAGGTCTCTTGGAAATTGGATTCCAAGACTGGAAAATTGCAAGGATTGCACGGACTGAGTTGCACAATATTTACAATAGCTCTAAACTTCTATCAATGAATAAACTTAAAGACAAGTTTGTTCCAAAGCTAAAGAAGAGTGTAATTATTCCGATAGATGCAAGGACGGCAGAAGATTCAATGAAGCTTAAAAAATTAAACCTAATTATTGATATAGATAAACCATTCAAGTACACTTGGAACAGAAGGGAAAGAGTTTTTCATGCTCCTCCCGACAGACCGAATGACAGGTCAATTTTAATCCCCGTAAAAGAAGACTGGTTGAAGAGCTAAACTCTTCTAGTTAAATCCCCGTAAAAACAAATCCCCGTAAAAAAGTGTGTCGACTTTTGTCACAACAAAATAAGTCATCAAAAGATAAAGTTCGATTTATCCGCAAGAATGGGAGGATCATTCCTATTAAAGCGAAACCGGGCGAATCTTCGGGGCAGAGTCCAAGGGATAAAGTTAAAAGTCATATCAGAAAGATGCCCGAGGCCACATACCAAAAGCACAAACAAGGATTTGAAAAAGGGATAAAAACAGGAAACATGATTTCCCTTGCAAGTCTTTCAGGAATTGCAGGTAGTGCCGTTCTCGCAGTAAAAGGTAGAGGCAAATTGGCCGCTGTAAGTGGTGTCGCATCGGCGATTGGATTACTTGTTGGTGGGGCCAAGCAAAATAGAAACGCAAGATCAATAAACTTTGGGGAACAGGCCCGAGGAAGAAAGAAGAAATATTATGTGTCAGGAGATAGATAGGAAAAAATATGACTGAAGAAGAAAAAAAAACAGAGACGGAAAAGACGGAAAATAAAGTGGAAGAAACAAAAACGTCTACTAAAACCGAAACACCTCAAGACGACGATTTCTCAAAGCTTCCCGATTGGGCGCAGAAGAACATTAAAGAACTAAGGGAAGAGAATAAACAAAGACGTCTCGAAAACACAACATTAAGTGAAAAATTCTCTGGCCTCGAAGGCAGTCTGAAGAAGGTCTTTGGGGGTAAGGATGAAGAGAAATATGATCCTAAGGATGTCATAGAAGAACTTGCGATGAGGGCGGAACAATTAGAGGTAGAGAATGCCTTGATAACCGTTGCGCATGAGAATGACATCCCAAAGGATAAAATGAACTACTTCTCGTATCTTTTAAAACAAGCGACAGACTTGCTTGACGAGGGAGAAGAACTCCCCGGAGAAGAATTTGAGAAGATTGTCAACAACGTGAAAGCGGTATCGGCAAAAAAAGGAGCGGCCAACTCATCGGTTGGTAGCGGTAACAACAGGACGGACTCTCAAGGAGGCACTGAAGGGCCTACCTATGAGGAATTTCTGAAAATGGACAACGTCCAGAAGACGGAACTCTACAGAAAATCGCCCAAGTTGTACGAACAGTATTTTGCCGATTCTAAAAAGAAGGGGGATTTGTTCAAACAACTAAATCCCATTGGATTAAATCTTTAACAGGAGTTAAAAAATGGCAACAACAAAATCGACAGACTGGGGTTTCGAACCCAAAGTTTGGTCAGATCATACGATGGCATACTGGGGCATGAAACTTGTTTACGGTATATTTTCAACAATAAACAAAACTTTAATGGGGGAAGGAAAAGGATTGACGGTCAATTTCCCTTTTTTTAAAAACATTGGGCCTGCACAAGAACCGGCCGAAGACGAGTCATTAGTACCCGATTCTCTCTCAGATGATAGTTTTTCCGCATCTGTATTTGAGGTTGGAAAAACCGTAGGCGCAAAGAAGAAAGCATTTCTTGCGAGTGCGGCATCAAGAGAACGAATTACTCAAGAAGTACAGACTCAGATCGCTAGAGTGCACGCAGAGAATGTTGATGGGCATCTCAATGATGAGATTACAACTTACAACGGTAAGAAAGGCGGCCCTCTTGGGGTAGACGTGACCAAGTACAATAATATGACGATTGGATTTAAAGCGGACGATAACACGGGTGTAATGAATGTCAGAAATCTTCACATTGCAAAGACAAGAGCGTTTGGTGACAAGAGTGAAGATGCAGTCGTTTGTTTTATGCATCCTCTCCAATGGCTTGATTCTCGTATTGATGAGAAGGCCGGTTTCCTTAAGGCCGATGCTAATCAACCTTATTCCGCTATCAACGGCTTTATCGGTCGCTTGGCCAATATGGCGATTGTTCTCGCAGAATCGGTAAAAAAGCTTCCGGCACAAATTGGTGGTTTGGATGCTTATCTCGCCCACTTTCACAAAGTGAATTCCTATGGAATCATAATGAAAGAAGAGATGGAATGGGACGAGGACAAAGACATCAACGCTAGAGAGATACAAATTTGTGCTACTCAGTGGTACGGAGTCAAATCGTTCCATAGAAAAACAAATTTGAAAGATAAAAAGGCCGGTGGATTGATAACAGTAGTTTCTCAAAGCTTGGCCGCTTAAGGAGGTAACACATGAGTACTTTTAACAACGGCAATAGGCCTCAACAAAACACGCCTTTAGCGGCAATTACATCCACGAGGACGATCACTTTTTTTCTCGCAGGGAAGAAGGTAATTATTCGTGGTCTCAAGCTTTTGTCCACTGTAGCGATTGTTACATCAAATGCGAATTTCCTTACATTTCAACTAAAAAAATTGGTTGGAGCGAGGGCAACCGATATTGGAGATTCTTTTGATACCACGGCCGGTATAGCGGCCGGGGACATTACTGAGATTGTAGCGGCAAAAGATTTTGTTTTGCGTGAGAACGAGTCCTTGCAGTTAGAGATAACCGAGACAGGAGCAGTTTCTTGGGGCGGCAATTTGCTTTCAACAGATTACGAAGTTGTAGGTAATTAAGGAGGGAGTATGTCTGTTAATAACAATAACAATCGTCCACAAGAGACGATTATGTTGCCGACAATCACGGCAACGGCGACTCTTCCGGTTTTCCTTGCAGGGAAAAAGCTTATAGTTCGTAGTTTAAAGTTTTTGTCGACATCAAGGCAGGGAAAATCGGGGGCGACTTACGCTACCCTTCAGTTTCAAAAGCTGGTTGGAGCGGTGGCAACCGATGTTGGAGATTCTTTTAACACTAAAGACACTAACTTTCCGATTGGAAAACGTGTCGATATTGACGGGGCAACCGGTATGGTGTTGCAAAAAAACGAGTCGTTACAGTTAAAAATCACGACCGTCATTGCACAGAGATCGGCCATTGGTTGGAAAGGTAATGTCGTCGGTATTGATTATGCCGTAATCGGAAATTAAGGCCTTCCTCAGAACTGTATTTTCTTGGGCAGGTAATGTCGTCAGTATTGATTATGCCGTAATCGGCAACCAAGACGTTACTTGCTTTTAGGAATATTTAGAGGAGTGGGTTAGGAAAGGCCCACTCCTCTATATTTAAGGAGTCGTTTGTGGCGGACATTGCAAGTGACAAACAAACAAAGATCGTTTTTTACTTAGGATACTCGGCAAAAACTTTGGTAGACAATTCCACAAGTTACAACCGAATCATCCAAAAGAGGATGACTAATCTTAGTGTTGATACAATCGCAATGGTTGATTCTCTTTTGGCCCTAATTGAAGAGACAAGAACAAAGTTAGATGCCACCAGAGACGATTCTAACGTAACTAGGGTTGGCGAGATAGGCCTTTCCCCCGATCATGTAGACGTTTGTATTACAAAACAATATAAGCGTTATATTCGAGAATTGGGTACTTTACTCGATATTCCCGTGGCCGTGACAGGCGGCGGATCCGTCGGGGTGAGATGGTAGATGAGTCTTGTTTTACGATTGAGAGCAAAGTCTTCAAAACTCTACGGGATTCGGGAGAGGGTCGGTTATAAGCAAAAGGTCTATATCATGACAAGACAATGGGATTCAGAGGTAGGCCTTGACGATCCTACAGATACGGTTATTCGTGTTATTCCCACTCCGGGGATTCAGGATTTAGGGCATAGGAGGATGGTGATGCCTCACGGGGACTCGATCACGGGAGACATCGTTTTGAAAGGTATTGCCTTTGACAAATTTACGGAAAAGGAACTTGGGAACATAGGACAAGACGAATTGACAGAGAGATTTTATTTAATAGATGAGAAGACATACTCTATTAACAGAGTCACTCAATCGATGGTCTCTTGGAGTGTTGTATTGACAAAGATGAATGTTAACTATTGGGACGATGTAACGATCCCAAACAACTAGGAGGTAAACATGAAATTAGACATTGTTCAAACTGAAGAAATAGGTGCTTTTAACAATCCTACGAATGAACCACAATTAAATCCTGAGATACAAGAGGAGATTGGCGGTTTTAAGCAGGGCCAACCGGCCAATGTTCCGATGATGGAAGAAATCGGAAGCTTCGACAAAGCTACGGCCCCACAAAAGTCGGGAAGAGTTGGCCAAAAAAGTTGATATAAAGGATTTTCCTAAGGTATTTAAAAAATACGGGGAAAAACTTCAAGAGCGTTTTAAAATGATTACGGTAGAATCAATTTTAAAGAGTATTCCCGAACTAGTACAAAACTCTCCTGTAGACACGGGAGAATATGCTTCTTCTTGGGATTTTAGTCTTATAGAGGAGAAGGCCACGATAGGGAACTACGCTCCCCACGCTCCGATAATAGAGTTTGGTGCAAGGCCTCACTGGATGCCGCTAAAACCTTTGCTTGCTTGGGCGAAGAGGGTTTTGCAAGACCCGTCGCAACCGCCGAGCTATTCTCCTGAGGTTCAAAGTCTGGCAAGGGCGGTACAAAGAAAGATTGCGTTTCACGGCCAACAACCGAAGCACGTCTTAACAAAACAAATTCCAAAAATAATAGATGATATCAAGAAGGCATCAAAAACTATAGACACGACTCCATGAGAGGAATATGGGAATTGCCGGATGCGTAGAGGCCCTCGGGGCCAAACTAGAATTGATCGAGGGAATCAAGAAGGTTTTTAGGGAATTTCCACGGCCTAACCAATCCCTAGACCCTCCTTCCATTTCAATAATTACGGCGGACTCTACATTAATGCCGCAAATGATGACGGTAGTTGAAGAAACAATAAACGAGAACAAGACCGTAAGTGTCCTTTATAATCTCGGAGAATACACTGCAAATCTTCAGGTTGATGTATGGGCAAAGAACAAAAGACAGCGAACTCACTTTTACGGTGAGGTAGTAAATATTTTTGATGAAGGAATAGCGAAGGGCAATGGGCCGCAATTTGTGCTGGAAATTCCCGATTATCACGGCGTAAAGGCGCAATATTTCTTAAAAAATACTAGATATTTGGATAATAGCGATTTGTCATTCAAAGGAGAATGGAGAATCTTGTGCAATGTAGAGTGCAGATTTAATAAAGTTAAAGAGACTATCTTGCCGATCATCACAGAGATAACTCCGGTTATGGATGTAAGTTGAAGAATGAAATTCTTCTTGCGTAATTGTGACAAGGGTGTTGAAACTTTGTAGACTATTGTCGCCGGGGTTTTTTTTACGGGGAACCTCGGCAACAATACTTATACTAGGAAGGAGAATTTTATGGGTATTTATCGAACGAACAATCCAATGCAATACAATCAAGTTGACGGGATCATCATCGACGAACGTGCGCCGACTCCTTCAATAAGAGGTGTCGGAACTGATATTGCAATTCTCGTCGGTCAATTTAACAAAGGGCCACGACTTGCACTTACAGACGTAACATCAAGAGAGCAACTTGTTGAAATCTTCGGAGACGATTCTCTTGGCTACAACGCCTTGGTTAATAAGAGATTTTCAAGATTAAGGGTGATTAGAGTTAGTCAAGTAGATGCCATACGCTCTTTAAAGGATTTCCTCGGACGTAGTGGTGTAAAAGTAGTGGCATTTACTGCGATAGAAGGAGGAGTGAAAGGAAACGGTATTTCTGTTCTAATAGACAATCCGACATCAGGTCACGGTAAAAAATA
>CBDCYX010000008.1:0-9270 GCA_965224385.1 Bacteriovoracaceae bacterium | reverse complement strand
TAAGACGAAATCCCTCTTGAAAAACCCTATCTCCAAACTCCACAGTGGTCTTACTGGCTCTACCAGCAGAAGTATTGCCGAGACGAATTAACACATTACGAGCAGTTTTGACTGGTATGCTTTCCCCTACTATTCTCAAAGAATTGGCAAGCTCTCTTCCTATATTAGTAAGTTGCTTGATAGATATACCACTAATGCTACCTCCTCTTCTTCCTATTTTTCTGGACATATTGACCACCCGTTGAGAAAAAGGTGCGTTGTCAAGATGTTTGATGAGCTTCGCATAATGAGGAGAAGATTTCATAGTGGTAACTCCTGCCCTGGCGACTGTAGCAACAGTGGTAACACCAATCTTTGCTCCTTTTGCGGCCGTAGAGAGAGCACCTAAAACACCTCCCGTAAGAAATGCTTCCACGATCATTGACATGGCGGCTCCTCCAAAGGAACAGATGCCACTGATTATGTCGTTGCAACCTAAACAACTCCATGCCTGTAAGGGTTGTCGGCACTCACTGAAATGGGCAATTCCCTTCCATTCCTCACAAAAAACATCAGTTCTCAACCACTCACCAAGCATGGAGGTAATAAGATTTAACATGTTGGATAGCCAGCCCTTCGGATCTTTTTGAATATCTTCCACATTTTCATCTGAAAGGTTTTGAAGCAGTTCTTGGTTTGCTGAGGTTTCATCCTCGGCCCCTATTACAAAACCCCAAAATTGTTTTCCTTTTTCCACCATCCAGTTACCCCCTATTTTGATAAGTTCCCATGTTTTGCTAATAGAGGATATAAGAAAAGAGACTAATGAGGTAAAAAATTGAGTTAAACAATCATTTTCAGTAGATAGGCAATCTCTTTTTTCCAAATCGGAACCAAGCCCCCCCTTCCAGAGGCCGGATATGGATATAGTCGATGCAATACTACAAATTACTTCTTTTTTACAAAAATGGACATTGATTGCAATATCGCCGCGCTTCCTCTCTTGCAAGCATTGATGGAGAAGAATCTCAGAGGTATCTCTAATAATATCACTCTGGCTCTCAATTTTTATTTCGTTTAATTCACCTGCCTGACAAGGATTATCATATTGAGTCAGAAGAGATTCAACCGTGGCAAGCAATGGTCCTGCCATTTCTTCTTGAGCTTCTACAATATTTTTGGCAGTCTGTTTGCAAAATGCTACATTATTTAAAAGGATAAGATCATCGTTACAATTTTGTACCATTCCCGCATAAGCTGCATCTATTTTTCCAGCCAAATTCAAAGAGTTTTTCATAGCCTCTATGAATTCCAAGTCCATATTGTAGTAGGAAAGCGGAAAGCTTTCACTTTGTAAGACCTCAATGGCCTCCGTCACTAATTCTTCTTGAGTCGTTTGGGCATTCATATATGAAGGCATCGACCATAAGAGTAAAGAGAGCATTAAGCATTGGTATCTGTAAATAAAAAAAGGCTTCGTCGTATATGGACATCGATTATTCTCTAAGCTTGGAAAATCAACATCTTTGGGATGTCTCTGCTGATACTGATCTTTTATCTCAATTACCCCATTATTTTTAGAAACCTATTTTTGTATTGACTTCACCGAAAACAATTCAGGAATCGAAAGAGTCACCATAAAATATTTAAATACATTCATAAACAAACTTCCTTTTGTCATCAGCACGACGACTTTCGAAGATTTTCTTCTAATGCAGTAGCGTACTTATCACCTTTATCGTTGTTCTCCGTAAGAATCTTGACGTGAAACGTCTCCTTAGTACAAAGTATATAGAAGGATCGCTCCAAATTTTTTGTCCCATTTTTTTTCTCATACTTGTAACCTGAAGCAACAATTTTAGCCTTAGACTTGTTGTAAAAAGAGGCAAAAGGAATAAACTCCAACTTCTTGTACCTTCTCTTTTCTGCCCATCGCTTGCGTCCGTTCTTGTACTGATCATAATTACTCGCAAGAAGATCGTTTTTAAAATTCATGTTCCCGATCCCTGTCGGTGTTAGAGAAATTGAAGACTTCTTGCCTCTTCCTTTGTCGATCATAACGTAGGGGAGACCGAGAAAATCCTTGTGAAGTGCAAATCCCCGAACGAGATCAATCTTCAAACGTCCCTTATCACCCTTGATCTCTGCAGCCCATGTGTTACACCCCAAGAAAAAAAGTATCCACAACGTTTTGTTTCGAATCATATTGCACCTTCCATAAATCAGTTTTTTATCTTAACAAAAAACTTCTTTTATAGAACTCCTAAAAATAGTTTGCATCTTGCTCTACGGAAAAATTGAGAAAAACTTAAAAATAGGGTTGTCCTAAGTTGTAGAGGAATCAAATTCCCCTTAGATGCAAGGGGTGCAGAAAAGATCAAAAACAAAGGAGGTGTTGATAATAGACGCTATTCACAGTCGGGTAAAAATTACTCATTAAAGAAAAATGAAAAAAGACGATAATATTAGGGTATGACGAACAGTAGCGGCAACGGCCTTGAACAAATCCAAAACCTAGACAACCTGAAAGCCTGCGGGCTTTTCTGATGAACAGGCCAGAGGGATTCTAAAGGCCATGTCTCAAAATGTTGCTACAAAATCAGACGTTGAGATCGCAAAGCTTGAGCTTAAAAGAGATATTGAAGAAGTCCGTAGAGAAATTTCCGAAACAAAATCAGAATTGAAAAGAGATATTGAAAAAGTTCGTGCCGATCTTTTTATTAAAATTGAGCAAGTCAAGGGAGAATTAAACAAAGACTTGACTCAACGGATGTTCTACTTTTTCTTAGCAACAGTAACGTAAGCGTTCCATAAACCCACTCTTGTAGGTTTCCTCAGAGTTGCTATGCTTGTTCCAATTGGAAAAATTGGAGGAAGCATGAAAAGAAGGAAAATATCCCGTAGTAAGATTGATTATTGGAAATGGCATATATTAGACCAAAAATCCTCAGGCCTCTCAGGGGTGAGTTATTGTAATCGGCACGGTCTAACCGCAAAGACATTTTACACCTGGAAAAAGAAATTATCTTCATTAGAAGGAAAAGTTTCGCTTGTTCCAAATGAGTTTATTTCATCAAGCAACAAAGCAAGAGGATTAGTTGGGTTTAGTAAAGTGGACCCGGTATCGAGTTGTGTAAAGTCAAGTAATGCTAAGAGTATAAATCCGATTTGGTTAGCAAAATTTTTAAAGGAGCTATTACAATGAGAGGCCTGATAAGTTTCAAAAATATATATCTTTATAAACGAGCAATAGATTTTAGGAAGTCGATAGACGGTCTTTATGGGATTATAAGTACTGAGACGGATTTTGATATTTTTTCTAAGAGTATTTTTGTATTTACGAATAAGAGGAAGAATAAGATAAAGATTCTTTATTGGGACAAGACGGGGTTTGCTCTTTGGTACAAGCGTCTTGAAAAGAATTATTTCAGATGGCCTCTTAAGCTTGAAGAGGAAGTGATAGAACTTCCACGACATGAACTAGAGTGGATATTAGATGGAATAGATATTTTAAAAATCCGTCCGCATAAGGAACTTTTTTTTAATTCTCATTAAAAAAAGTTATTGTTTTTCCTGTAACAACTTGATAAGATTTTCACTCTTAAACTTTAGATAAGAGTTATAAATGAAAACAGAAACAACTAATCTTCCCTCTGACATTCCCTCTCTAAAACTAGTTTTATCGAAGTACCACACCATCCTTTTGGAAAAGGATAAAGATTTGCAGGATCGTGATATAAGGATCAAGAAATTACTTCAAGACAACGTCTATCTTCAAGAACAAGTTTCTTATTTTAAATCGTTAAAGTTTTATCCAAAGTCGGAGAGGTTACGAGATAAATCTGAAGGTCTTCAAATGGAACTTTTCAATGAAGCGGAACTTTTTTCCGATAGTGCCGTGAAGAAGGAAGAAGAGGATTCCGAGGAAAAAGAGTTAATCGATGTACCCGCTCACAAGAGGAAGAAGAGGGGGAAGAGGAGGAAGCTTCCGGAGTATCTTCCGAGAGAAGAAGTTGTGATTGATCTTCCCAAAGAGGAAAAGCAGTGTAGCAAGGATGGGAAGGAACTGACATGCATAGGCGAGGATATATCCGAGAAGCTGGAGATTATTCCTGCAAGGATGAAAGTGATTAGAACGATAAAGAAGAAATATGTGTGCAAGAACTGTTCAGACGGAGTAAGGAGTCCCCCGACACCTTTAAGTCTTTTTCCAAAAGGTTTTGCGACGCCGTCACTTATTGCGCATATAGTTACCAGTAAATATGTGGATGGAATCCCGCTGTATCGTTTAGAGAGTGTGATGAGGAGGCACGGGATAGATATAAGCAGGGTAACGATGTCGAGATGGATGATAGAGGTTGCAGAAAAGCTGGCCCCATTGGTAGAGATTTTGAGAGAGGAGTTGCTTTCTTCGTCTTACATACACTGTGACGAGACGACGGTACAGGTTTTAAAGGAAGCAGGGAAGAAGGCGACGACAAAGTCATATATGTGGGTACAGGGTAGAAGCGGAAAACATCCGATTATTCTGTTTGATTATGATCCTACAAGGAGCGCAGAAGTCCCCAAGAGATTATTTAAGGGATATAAGGGGTATTTACATACAGACGGTTACTCGGGTTATAAATGGATAGATGGTGAAGATGGAATTGAACGCTTGGGTTGTATGTCTCATTGTCGAAGGTATTTCTACAATGCATATCGCCATGCAGGATCAAAGGAGACAGCTCTTGAGGGACTCAGGTTTATAAACCCACTTTTTGAGATTGAGAGAAAGATTGAGGGCAAAGAGTTTTCTGAAAAGAAAGAGATTCGCCAACAAGAATCGAAACCTATTTTGGAAAAGATGAAGGAATGGCTTGACGTACAAGAAGGCAAGCATCCGCCCAAGGGATATATGGGCAAGGCAATCAACTACGCTTTGGGAGAGTGGAAATATTTAATCAAATATCTTGAGGATGGACGACTTCACATTTGTAACAATTTTATTGAGAGACGCATCCGACCTTTTGTTATCGGTAGAAAGAACTGGTTATTCTGTATCACACCCTCCGGGGCAAAAGCATCCGCTATACTCTACAGCTTGGTAGAAACTGCAAAGGCAAATAACAAGGAACCCTTTGAATACTTGCAAAGAATTTTAACCGATATTCCAAAGGCAGAGTCTTTAACCGATTATATGAAACTTCTTCCCTTTGATGTGGATTCTTAATAGATCCCCCCGGGGCAGGCCCGGGGTACTTGCCGTTACAGCTTCTGTCGAAGCTGACCTGAGTCCCGGAAACCTTCCCCCGGGACTCAGTATCCGTCGGCGGTATTTACAAACCAAAATTCATATGATGCTGAAGATGATAAACGTTATGTGCTGATTTTATAACTTCCCCTGTAGTGATATACCGCCTCCGGGTTCATTCACCCACGGCCAAGGCCGTGGTGCTCTGTTTCGTCCGGCCCACTGGGCCGTCCTCCACCACATAGACTCTAGCTCTTTCAAAATTTAAAGAGACTCAAAAACAACACGTCTTGTTATGGAAAAGGGTTTTTGGCCTGGAGGGCAACCGGGATCAAGGTAGGAAAATATAGGGGTGGGTTTATGGAACGCTTACCTTGTGGGAGAGTATGAAATCGGCATTAGAATGGGTACTTTTTCAGAATGTAGAACAATTTTTTCAAACTCTTGCCGGAGAGTTAGAGGTGAAGGGTGTTCTCATAAAGGCAGTGGCCACCAATGACACTTCCTGAGATAACGGTACTTTATGTTTGACTAATGCTTCTCCCACAAGCTACTTCAATAAAAATTTATCAAGTTAAAATTTGTCCAAGATGGACATCAGGGAGAGGTTTATCTTATAAAAAAACGAAACCATTATAAATATATTCCTCGCATCATGTCGGGAACCTCTGCAACGTTTAGATTCTAAGGCGCAGTGTCCAATCTTTTTTTCTTAAAAGCCCGTGGCCGTGAGGCCGCCAAAAAAACTTTCGATTGGACGCATGACATTGTAGAGGGCCTTTAGGCCCCGTGTACTTGATTTGTTTTCTCTTCTTTTTAAAAAAATTAACTTTGAGTCGTAAGGCAATGATGCTATGCGTTTACAATGAGGTAAGGAAAGTAAGTCTAGCAACAAATAGGATGCTAGATAAAATTGCCAAAAAGATTAGAGGAGAATGCCTAAAAATGAATGAAAACGAAATAATTAAAGAGATTGTCGATTGTGTCGAAGGAAGTGTCCCGTGGAATGTAGAGAATATTCATCAGATCACAATTGATTGCATCCGTTCAGAAGGTGGAATTGATTTTCTTGCAAAAAGTAATAAACATTCATATCAGAATTTCACTCTTCCAAGAATGATAAAATTAGCAAAAGAAAAGTTAAAGGAAAATAACAGCCCTAAAATCGAATCAAAAGAAATACAAGAAAAAAACAATCATCCCATAATAGAGAATCCAAAAGATGACGATTTTGAGAATAAATTCAAAGAAGGGATGAGAAAAGTCAAAATAGACGATAGAATAAAAAACCTTTTAAAGGAAAAAGTCCGTGATTCTAAAAAACTTAAAAAAAACGAACCTTTAAGGTTTTGTTTGGCCTATGCTATAGAAACAGAAGCATCACGACTAGACGTTGAAGATAGGGGGGCTAACTATAGTAGCGAGAGAGTTTGGAAGATAAAAAAATATATCTGTGATTCGGAGAGGTTTGCGTCATATAAAAAGAAAGGTGTCCTGTTAACGAGGCAAGTCTAACGCAGAGCGCTTAGCCATTCATAATTTTTAAGAAACAATTATTCGGATGTTTTCCAAATATCCGGATCTTCGTATCCTCAAATACGCCCAAAACAAGGTTCTCAAATCCTTGCAACAGGGAGAGATTACAGACCTGCAAATTTCATGCAAAATGCCTGTCGATTATATCGTTGATTACGGTCTTAAGAAAGGCCTCGTGCAATCGGGATTAAAAAGTTTTCCCGACCCTCGAAAATATTTTAACATTCCCATTGAAGTTTTACTTCTTCCTCAGGTCATTCAGAGTCTCAACAATGAACAGTCGATCTTGACGGCCCCCTATATGCTCAATTCTGCTGAATTAATAACAAAACTTGGATACTCTGCAAAAGTTTTAACTGAGGGATTCAATAATAAAAATATCTATCCAAGAGAATGTCCTTTTCATGGGGAGACGTTAAAACATGTATTGTTAGGAACAAATTCAAATAAAATTGTGGATTGGTTCAACAAGGATTGGAGTCAGCTCATTAAGGCCCATTCTCCCGGGGACGTAAGACACTATGTAATAGATGGAATGAATATTCATGTTCCGTCTCATTTATATAAAAAGTTTCAAGGATCGGGAATGATAAAGAAACAAGGAAAATATGAATACGGTTACAAAGTGGTTTGGATTTATGAACTCATCGACAGGAAGGGTATCATCAGATCAATGAAGTTTTCTCCAATTAACACCCATGATGTAGTTTTAGGAAAAGAATTAGTGAAGGACTTTGATTTTGCAAAGCACTCGGTTGTGATTATGGATAGAGGATTTATAGATGGAGAGTGGATTACTTCTCTAAAAAGAGACCGAGCTATTGAGTTATGTATTCCACTGAGGAGAAACATGCTTTTAAGTGAACTTGCAATTTATAATGATACCGTTGAAAGTGATTGGAAAGAACATCCCACGAGAGAAGGACAGAGGATTCGAGAACTTTCAGATGATGAGTTAGTATGGAAGAAATGTCCTGTTTTTCAAAGCGGCGTATTAATCAATTTCAAAAAGAAAGATAGCACAAATGAAAATATTGTTATTATGGATACTCGGAAGGGAATAGAAGGAAAAAAATTGTTGGAAACTTATGATCTTCGCTGTGAAATTGAAGAAGCTCATCGTCAAATGAAATGTTTTCAGGGATTGGAGAAATTACCTTCAAAGAAATATGTTCAAGTTGTTTTCAGAATTGTTATGAGTGCAATTGGGTACAATCTATTTAATCTTTTTTTAAATTCTGAAGACTGTGCAACTTTTAAAGATTATAGTTTAAAATTACTTCGCCAAAAGCGAAGAAGAGAGAACGAGAAAAATCCCGACATTATTATCTACACAGACACCTCTTATGCGACATTGAAGATATTAGATTTTTTAAAGATGATTCTTGGATTAACAAAAAGAGTTCAAGAAAAACTACAATTTTTATGTAATAAACTTTCCCAGGCTCCGTAAAAAATATCAGATTAGAATTGTTATTTCTTCAAAATTTCTGCCTCATTCACAATGCCTCAACTGCAGGAGACGGCACAATCTTGCCTAAAATCATCAATGTGCAATCAGAATGAGAGTTTATATCCAATACCTGCTTGAATTCGTCTGAAAAGGCACATTAGTCTGTAATAATTTCATTTTAACCATCTATTAGAAAGTTGATGACGCAAGTCTCTCCGAATCACAGAAAATATATTGATTATCTTGTAAGTAGACAGATTAAATCTTTAAAAATTAACGGTCTTGAAAAAACTTATGTAAGATCAAATAGGGCCCTTGCAACATTCGATAAAATTAAAGAAGGTGTTTCACGAGAACTTGTTGCAATCATATCGACGGTTGAGAATTTTATCTTAAAAAATATACAGCAAATTTTTACAAAAAATAGCGAATACAATAGACACTATTGGGAACTACTTTCAAAAAAAAATATGAAAGTTGCCACAACATTATCCTATGAAAATCAAGAGTTAAAATTTTTTAAAGTTGCTGCTCCACTAAACCAAATTATAGATGAACTCTATTGTCAGATTGGAGGACACAAAATAGACGGTTCTAGGAGAAAAAAACGTGTAAAGGAAGAGTTGAAAATTGTTTCTAGTGAAAAATTTTCTTGGAATTTGGCTGGGAATAAAGAAAATCATGAACCGTTCCGCTTGATTGATTATAGCGACATTGGAATTTACAAGGGTGAAGCCACAATTCTCCTTGAATTATTTCCGCCTTTACTCATAGACGTTGGGATTGCTCAAGGACGGTATTTATTAGATGACCCAATTAAAGGCAACCATTACACATTGCTTGAAAATTTTTCCGAGGCTTTGGGTTACCCCAAATGGACATTGCCAGTGCGACAAAATTCTGTACTCTCTTTAATCAATCTAAGGCCAGCTCCTCCTTGAAGAAGTTTTAAGGCTACTTTGTTTTAAGGTATCTAAACAACCCAGAGAGACCGCTACAATCCTCATCTGCTCCTGCTCCTGCTTCGATAAGTAGGTCCTTTATCTCTTGTGTTGCCGCTAGTTGGAAA
>CBDCYX010000007.1:0-8497 GCA_965224385.1 Bacteriovoracaceae bacterium | reverse complement strand
ATAGTTTTAACGTTCACCTCCGCCCCACGGTCAAGAAGTAAAACGGCAACGTCGGCGTGTCCGCTCCAAGCAGCATCGTGAAGAGGCGTCCATCCGTTGTTAGTTTTAACGTTCACCTCGGCCCCACGGTCAAGGAGCAAAGCTACAACGTCGGCATGTCCATTCCAAGCAGCATAGTGAGTAGGCGTCCATCCTCTGTTATTTTTACCGTTCACGTCCGCCCCACGGTCAAGAAGTAAAGCTACAACGTCGGCGTGTCCCTTCCAAGCAGCATGGTGAAGCGGCGTCCATCCGTCGTTATCTATACATATCACCTCCGCCCCACGGTCAAGGAGCAAAGCTACAACATCGGCGTGTCCGAACCAAGCAGCATGTTGAAGCGGCGTCCATCCGTCGTTATCTATACATATCACCTCCGCCCCACGGTCAAGGAGCAAAGCTACAACATCGGCGTGTCCGAACCAAGCAGCAAAGTGAAGAGGTGTCCGTCCTCTGACATTTTTAGCGTTCACCTCCGCCCCACTGTCAAGCAGTAAGCGGACAGCATCGACGTGTCCATCTTTTGCCCCACCGCAAAGTTCTTGAGTTAATTTATTCTCTTTTAATTTCTCAATCTCAATTTTTTTCATTTTCGGTCTCCTTTGCCCCACGGTCAACCAGTAAATCGACTATGTGGGGGTAATCATGCAAAACTGCTTGTTGAAGAGGCGTCCTTCCATCGTTAGTTTTAGCGTTCACGTCCGCCCCATGGTCAAGCAGCAAAGAACCAATGTCGAAGTGTCCATAGTCAGCAGCGTCGTGAAGAGGTGTCCTTCCGTATTGATCTTTAGCGTTCACGTCCGCCCCACGGTCAAGAAGTAAGCGAGCAAAGTCGGCGTGTCCGGAGGTAGCAGCAAGGTGAAGAGACGTCCATCCTTCGTTATTTTTACCGTTCACCTCCGCACCACGGTCAAGAAGTAAAAGGGCAACGTCGGCATGTCCTTCCCTAGCAGCAAAGTGTAGAGACGTCCAATCACAGTCGCTTTTACTCTCAGTATCCGCCTCACGGTCAAGAAGTAAAGTGGCAACATCGACGTATCCCTTCACAGCTGCATAGTGAAGAGGCGTCCATCCGTCGTTATCTATACATATCACCTCCGCCCCACGGTCAAGGAGCAAAGCTACAACTTTGATTTGCCTGTGATCGCTAGCAAATCTAAGAGGCGTCCATCCATAGTCAGATTTAGTATTCACGTCCACCCCACGGTAAAGTAACAAAATGACTATGTCGACATGGCCATACCATGCCGCATAATGTAGCGGCGTCTTTCCTTTGTTAGTTTTACCGTTCATCTCCGCCCCATGGGCAAGTAGCAAATCGGCAACTTGGGTGTGTCCGTACCGAGCAGCAAGGTGAAGAGGCGTCCATCCGTCGTTATCTTTACAGCTCACCTCCGCCCCATGGCCAAGAAGTAAAAGGGCAGCGATGGGGAGTCCGCCCTCAGCAACATAACGTAGTTCTAGATTTTTTGCTGCTAGAAACGGACACTCCGACGTTGCCGCTTTACTCCATTTTTTTTCTTCAATTTTTTTCATTTTCTCTTCCTCCTCTCTCAACAAGGATGTCTCTTATTTTTTGACTTTCGGCATTTTCTGCCATTTCGGTCGGCGTCCATCCGTCGTTATTTTTAGCGTTCACGTCCGCCCCACGGCCAAGAAGTAAAACGGCAAAGTCGGCTTGTCCATGCCAAGCAGCATCGTGAAGAGGAGTCGATCCGTTGTTATCTTTACCGTTCACGTCCGCCCCACTGTCAAGAAGTAAAGTGGCAATGACGCTGCGACCCTTCCAAGCAGCAAGGTGAAGAGGTGTCCATCCGTCGCTAGTTTTACCGTTCACGTCCGCCCCCTGATCAAGAAGTAAGCGAGCAAAGTCGGCGTGTCCGTCTTTTGCCGTATAATTTTGATATAATAGAGGTTTCCATCCATCTCTAGCAGCATAGTGAAGAGGTTTCCATCCATCTCTATCTTCAGCATTCACGTCCGCCCCACCGTCAAGAAGTAAAGCGGCAACGACGCTGCGACCGTTCCAAGCAGCATAGTGAAGAGGCGTCAATCCTATGTTATTTTTACCGTTCACCTCCGCACCACGGTCAAGAAGTAAAAGGGCAACGTCGGCATGTCCGGATTTAGCCGCAAAGTGAAGAGGCGTCCATCCTTCGTTAGATTTAGTATTCACGTCCACCCCACCGTCAAGAAGTAAATCGACAAATTCAATGTCTCCTATAGCACTAGCACAAAAAAGTTTCCTTTCAAGTCTCATGGCCTTTTTTTTTTCTTCAATTTTTTTCATTTTCTCTTCCTCCTCTCTCAACAAGGATGTCTCTTATTTTTTGACTTTCGGCATTTTCTGCCATTTCGAGCGGCGTCCGTCCGTTGTTAGTTTTAACGTTCACCTCGGCCCCACGGTCAAGGAGCAAAGCTACAACGTCGGCATGTCCATTCCAAGCAGCATAGTGAAGAGGCGTCCATCCGTCGTCATCTTTAAAGTTCACGTCCGCCCCACGGTCAAGCAGTAAAGTGGCAGCGTAGTGTTGTCCATGGTTCGCAGTATAGAGAAGAGGCGTCCATCCGTAGTTATCTTTACCGTTCACCTCCGCCCCACGGTCAAGAAGTAAAGCGGCAACGTCAGCGTGTCCATATCTAGCAGCATAACGAAGAGGCGTCCATCCGTAGCTATCTTTACCGTTCACGTCCGCCCCACGGTCAAGAAGTAAATCGACAATTTCAATGTCTCCTATAGCACTAGCACGAAAAAGTTTCCTTTCAAGTCTCATGGCCTTTTTTTCTTCTTCAATGTTTTTCATTTTCTTTTCTCCTTTATTTAGTAGAAATTAATCCAAGAGGAGGGCCAAGAGACATAGACCCCCCACTTGGATTAATTGAATTACACAAAATCGTCTTTATTCGGATGTTCTATCATGCCCAGTACGGCCCTCGCATCAAAAGTATCTACGTTAAATGTCTCATCTGTGATTTTGGCCAATACCATTCCAATGGTCTCAGTCTTAATCAAATTCCGCAATTCTCGTATTACAATCTCCTTCTCTTCTGTTGTGCAACCTTTCTTAGTGTCAATGACTACACCACGTGTTATAGACAAATTGTATCGTATAAAAACAACTATTGTTGTTAGTAAAAAATTACACATATGTCTTGCAGCATAGGCATCACGATCGTCATGGTCGCTGCTTACTCTATATAATATGTCTACATTTGCATTTAAAAACTTAACTGTTTCATTGTACATTAATTTTTCCATCATTTTCGTCTTTGCGCCGAAATCTTCATCATATCTCGTCATTACTTTTTTGCTCCTCCAGCGCATCCTCGCAAGCTTTTTTGACTATGTCATAGTTTTGGCGTACGGGTGCATCCACATTATCAGTAGTAGAAATTTTTTGGCCTGCTAGATATTGCAATATTTTATTTAATGCGCCTGTCAGCAACTTTTCAACACGTAGTGCGCTTGCTTTGGTGTGCACATAGATTAATTTAATTTCTACGTCCGATTTGTCAAAAAATACAAGAGAGAAAAATGAAAACTGCATATACTTATTAACTACAATGCTTGAGATATTACGCTTATCATCTAGCATCTTAGATATGACAACAACGCTAGTATGCTCTAATATTGTCGATACAATCTCACACGATGTTATAACCCCGGCCGTTGTTGTATCGTACCCGATTTCGCCTTTTTTTAAAAATTCCCCCTTTTCCTCCTCTTTCTTTGCTCCTCGTTTAACAAGGTAATTTCTTATCTCTTGTTTTTTGGCCAATCCAAGGGCCGTCTCTCCTTTTCCATTTTTAAATTTAATTTCACAATTTATCTCCGCCCCATAATCAAGAAGTAAAGCGACAATTTCTATGTGTCCCATCTCTGCAGCATGGTGAAGAGGTGTCCATCCGTCGTTATCTTTAACGTTCACCTCGGCCCCACGGCCAAGCAATAAAGTGGCAACGTCGACGTGGCCGTACCAAGCAGCATAGTGAATAGGCGTCCATTCGTAGTTAGTTTTACCGTTCACCTCCGCCCCACGGTCAAGAAGTAAAACGGCAACGTCGGCGTGTCCATAGTCAGCAGCATAGTGAAGAGGCGTCGATCCATCTTTATCTTTACCGTTCACGTCCGCCCCACGATCAAGAAGTAAACGAACAACGTCGGCGTGGGCGTACCAAGCAGCATAGTGAATAGGCGTCAATCCGGCGTTATCTTTAACGTTCACCTCCGCCCCACGGCCAAGCAATAAAGTGGCAACGTCGACGTGGCCGTACCAAGCAGCATAGTGAATAGGCGCCCATCCGTCGTTATCTTTACAGCTCACCTCCGCCCCATGGTCAAGGAGTAAGCGGACAACATCGACGTATCCATCTTGTGCAGCATCGCAAAGTTCTTGAGTTAATTTATTCTCTTTTAATTTCTCAATCTCAGTTTTTTTCATTTTCGGTCTCCTTTGCCCCACGTTCAAGAAGTAAAGCTACAACGTCGGCGTGTCCCTTCCAAGTTGCATAGTCAAGAGGCGTCCATCCTTCGTTATCTTTAACGTTCACCTCGGCCCCACGGCCAAGCAATAAAGTGGCAACGTCGACGTGGCCGTACCAAGCAGCATAGTGAATAGGCGTCAATCCTGCGTTATCTTTACAGTTCACCTCCGCCCCACGGTCAAGGAGTAAGCGGACAATGTCGACGTGTCCCGGCCCAATAGCAAAACGAAGAGGCGTCTTTCCTTTGTTATCTTTACAGTTCACCTCCGCCCCACGGTCAAGCAGTACAACGGCAACATGAACGTATCCATCCCAAGCCGCATAGTGAAGAGGCGTCCATCCGCCGATAGTTTTACCGTTCACCTGCGCCCCCCGGTCAAGGAGTAAAACGGCAACGTCAGCGTGTCCATCCCAAGTAGCATCGTGAAGAGGCGTCCATCCGTCGTTATCTTTAGCATTCACGTCGGCCCCCCGGTTAAGGAGTAACATGATAACATCGACGTATACATCTTTTGCTGCAAAGTGAAGAGGCGTCAATCCTGCGTTATCTTTAACGTTCACCTCCGCCCCACGATCAAGAAGTAAACGAACAACGTCGGCGTGGGCGAACCAAGCAGCATAGTGAATAGGCGTCATTCCGCCGCTAGCTTTACCGTTCACCTCCGCCCCACGGTCAAGGAGTAAGCGGACAACATCGACGTATCCATCTTGTACAGCATCGCAAAGGTCTTGAGTTAATTTATTCATTTTTTGTCTCCTTTGTAGTAATGTCATACAATAACGTCACGTTATGAGTTGGTCAAGCTTTTATTGATTGATTATCATTCCAATGTAGATATTTTTTGCATAATCCGCGGCCGTCCCGTGTTTGTATATTGCAAGTTACACATGTCATACACGTGCCCGTTTTTGATTGCAAATACATGCGTTTTTTGACGGATCAAACACGACCCGTATTCTTCATAAATCCATTTGCAAGACCCACTTATATATATGTCTTTGGACAGAGGGAAAATTTCTCGAAAAAGCGGCATATAAACCTCAGGTATATACCCATAACGACCGTGTCCGCCCATCCGGCGGCACGAATCGGACACCGCAAAATGATCACGTGCTCTTATATCTAATTCTCTTCGAATTTCATGAAAATCACGTCCGGCCAAATGTGCAATTGCCCTCGGTACACATCCGTTTTTAACCATAGCATCCGCTTTGACGAAAGGCAGCAAAAAAGGGTACGATCGCATAAATCTATACCACTTTTTCATTCTACACCATTTTTTAAAAAATTTTTTTTCGTATGAAAAATTTGCGCTATTACGTATCTTAAGATGCAATATTTGTATCTCATTATAGAGACGGCCACGTTTTATTTTAGTTATCATTTTTTGTCTCCTTTTTTAAAACATAACGATACGATATTGTATCATATCGCTATGTTTTGTCAAGGTTTTTTCGTTTTTTTCACCTTTTTTTTTTGCTAATTTTTTAGAAATCTTCAGAGTTTTTAAACAAAAAAAAGGCCCTCCGAAGAGGGCCTAAAAATTACAATGTTTTATTTTTTAAAAATTCTTCGGCCTGCGAGTCGGTTAAAATTATAACGTAAGTTCCTCCCGTCCATTCATTTCCATCGTTCCCGGTTGCTGTAATATACGGACTCATAGAATTCCCTATGGCCAGCACGAAAAATTCGCCGTTACTTTCGTAAAGAGTTTCCTGGTAATACTCACTATCTCCATATTTGCCGTGACAAAATTCCTCTGATTTCCATACTGCCGACTCGAAAAGATCGTCGAGAAATTCATCTCGCTCATAAGAGTTTTTTGCCTGTACATAGTCCTCCCACGCCGGTGAGGACTCATCAAAATCATCGCCGGACTTCTCAATTATTGCCAGAGACTCTTTGCTTAAAAACTTTGTCATGCCGTCTCGCCAAGACAGATCTTCGGCAGAACTACAATAATCAAGCATACCGTTTTCATCAATTTCTTTAATTTCATCAATTTCATCTTTCAGTAGTTTTTGCATTTCAGCTCTCCTTTTTCGACAAGAATATTTCTTATTTTTCGATTGAGTGAATTGGTAAGTTCGAGCGGCGTCCGTCCGTTGTTAGTTTTAACGTTCACCTCGGCCCCACGGTCAAGGAGCAAAGCTACAACGTCGGCATGTCCATTCCAAGCAGCATAGTGAGTAGGCGTCCATCCTCTGTTATTTTTACCGTTCACGTCCGCCCCACGGTCAAGCAGTAAAGTGGCAACATTGGCACGTCCATAGCTAGCAGTATAGTGAATAGGCGTCGATCCATCTTTATCTTTACCGTTCACGTCCGCCCCCTGATCAAGCAGTAAAGTGGCAAGCTTGACGTATCCTACTTGTGCCGCACTGCGAAGCTCTTTCTCTAAATTTTTCATTTTTTGTCTCCTTTTTCGACAAGAATATTTCTTATTTTTCGATTGAGTGAATTGGTAAGTTCGAGCGGCGTCCGTCCGTTGTTAGTTTTAACGTTCACCTTCGCCCCACGGTCAAGAAGTAAAAGGGCAACGTCGGCATGTCCAGAGTTAGCCGCAAAGTGAATAGGCGTCCATCCGTCGTCATCTTTAAGGTTCACGTCCGCCCCACGGTCAAGCAGTAAAGTGGCAACATTGGCACGTCCATTCCAAGCAGCATAGTGAGTAGGCGTCCATCCTCTGTTATTTTTACCGTTCACGTCCGCTCCACGGTCAAGCAAGAAAGCGACAACGTCGGTATGTCCTCTCCAAGCGGCCTCATGAAGAGGCGTCCATCCGTCGTGATCTTTAACGTTCACGTCCGCCCCCTGATCAAGCAGTAAAGTGGCAAGCTTGACGTATCCTTCTTGTGCCGCACTGCGAAGCTCTTTCTCTAAATTTTTCATTTTTTGTCTCCTTTTGTCCGTTATTGTTAAGTGATACAATATCATATCATTATTTTTTGTCAAGGTTTTTTTCGCCTTTTTTCGCCTTTTTTCGCCTTTTTTTTCACTTTTTTTATTTTTTACGGCCCTTTTATATGCCGTATCAAAATGACGCATCGTTTATACTGTGGCCCCATGGTATGGCCCTCAAAAAACGGGGGTATTGCTGCGTCGCATCCAGTATAAACGATGCGTCATCGTGATACGGTGCATAAAAAGTGGCCCTAAAATGATGCGGCGTTTATACTGGATGCGGCGCATATACTGTCTGGTGTACTGTGTCAAACGGAACACTGCGAAAAGATAAAATTGTGCGCTGCTCTCGACTCAAAGGAAAAAAAATGATGCATTGTTTATACTGTCTTATAGCAATTATCACATCAAAACATTTACATTGTAAAATTAAAAAGTAGTAAAAAGTACAAAATGACGCACCGCAGCATTTCCCCCTAGGAGAAAGATGTTGAAAAAAAGCGCGTCGAGACAGTATAAACAGTGCGTCATTTTCTAAGGGTACTGATTGACCTCGTGTGCGTCGGCCATCGGAAACGGTTATCTATGCCTTGTTTTTGGGCTTGTGGTACCTTAAAATCGACGTGAGTATGCTTAGATCGCATATTGATGATCTATTTGAGGCGTGTTTTTTTTGTGTGATTTTCGGAAATGGCCTAATACGATGCGGCGGCCTTTGGACGCATACGGTCAATAGCTTCGCAGATTCCATGTTAGCTATTTTGGCGTTTTTTGTACTTTTTTTGTCGCTTACGGTGTGATGTGGCATAGTCATATTGTATCGTGTAGTCGGAGTGATATTTGCAAATATTGTATGCGTCGAGCATCTCTTGTGTGTTGTCGCCTTCGGCAATATTTGCCGCAAATTCTTCGGCCAATTCGTATAACCGACTGTTTTTGTGGATTATATCGGGCATATAACCGCCCTTGCGCCAAACAAGGCAAGACTCATCGCCTTGTGTCAAATAACACGTTGTTCTTTTTTTTAACATAATCTTACGTTTACGCCTACTCATGTAACGCACCGTG
>CBDCYX010000006.1:0-3405 GCA_965224385.1 Bacteriovoracaceae bacterium | reverse complement strand
GAACTGGAAAAAGTGAGAGTGATGGAGAAAAAAGATTCAAAAATAACTCTGAAAGAAATCAGAAAAAGTTTTCGTGAGTCTCTTTCTACACGGACATTTAAGACACTCCTTCGACTATTTGAAAAGTCAAACCTTCGATAAAAGTCAGACAATAGACCCCGCTCTGTTAGGTTGAACCTCCCCTCCGTTCCCATATTTTTCTCTAAAAAAAAGACTTTTCCAAGTCCAAAAGGAATTACTTTCAAGAGCAACAAAGTGCCTCTCGACTTCCATCTAAAAACACAATGAAAATAAAAAAAAATTAGGAGTTGTGAAAAATCTACAGGGCCATCAATGGCCCATCAATGGGTCATCACGCGTTGATGGGCCATTGAATGGGGCATTTTTTTAAGTCCCTGAAAACACTTAACATTTGAGGAGCCGAATTTTGCTTTTTCCGACCCAGTCAGGTATTTGGGCTTTTTTTCGTATTTAGGGGGGATTTTGGCCCATAAAACGGCACTTTTCAGGGGCATTTATTTGCGCTGTTGGGATGGTTTTTGGTTCTGCTTGGGCCTAAGTGACAGCAAAAAGTTTGCGCATTGGGGTTGGCAACAAGCACCTTTAAAAGGATTCATGGAGTGTGATTGAGATAAAATAATCCCTGAAAAGAAGAGCTTTTTTGGGGTGCTGAATCCGATGCTGAATAGGACGCTGAATCGATGCTGAACGGTTCAGCACTTTTAAAAAGGGGTATTTTCTGTAAATGCTCAATAAAGTGTTGTAAAATCCAATTGGGGTATCTTATCAGTATGCTTGAACTAAATTTATAGCCCTATAGGATTGTGTAAGAACCCATACATTAAGAATCTGTTGTAGCCTTTATTTATATGGAAAAGATTGTTTCAGACTTCAAGGATCAGAAGAGGCAATGACTTGTGCTAATGGAGGTATCTCGTCCCTGTGATGGAGCCTGTCCCGTAGGTACTCTCCAAAACTTACCCCCAACTTTCGGCATGTTTCCATTAAACTTAAATACAAATCATTCACTCTTGCTCCTTCCCATGTGTCATGCTTATGTTGGATGTTTCTTTGTATGACTACCTTTCTTATACATCCCTCTGTATCGTTGTTGTGTAATGGTATCCATGGACAATCTAAAACTAACAATAATAAATCCTTCTTCGCTAAGGTCTTACTCTTCAGATCGTTTAATGCCTCATATCCTGTCTCCTCAGAAAATAATTTGTCAAACCACTTCTCAAGCCTTCTCCTCTCCCTCTTTGTGGGTCTTTTTTTGTACTTTAATAATCCCTTATAGAAGGTCTTCCATTTCTTCATAAATGTATTCAAATCTCTCCTGAACCTTCTCTCCTTCGGCTCCAGCTTCTTATAATGTCTTATCTGATGTACCCAGCACTCACAGTCTTTTCCCAATATGTATTTATATTGATACGCCCCATCCGATAGCATTACTTGGGCTGAAAAACCCATCTTATTACTTCTTATTCCCCCTATCACGCACCCATCCTTGATCTGCTTCTTCCATAAGGGTATTGCTTCTTTTATCCCTTTCTTGTTCAGTATCTCCTTTAAAAACTCCTCCTCTGTATATACCCTCTTAGAAAGTTGTTTTTTTAAACCCGTTAACAAAACTTTATTCCCTACTCTTTCCCTTATGTAGCTCATGGCTGTTCTGTTTAGAACAAATCTTAATTCATTTCTGCCTATCATGGCCTTTACGCAGGATATTTTATCCTTCCTCTTACTTGTTGTAAAATAACTTATCCGTTTATTTACAAGGGCTATTGTGTGCGCATTCTCTCCCTTCACTCTTGCTCCTGTATCATCCATTTGGGCTACATTCTCTTTTTTTAGCCCCGCTTCTCTTGCCTCTTCCATTTCCCCTGCAAAATCTATCCCCTTGTCTCTTATGATGATATTATTTACTTGCCCTTCTGATATGTTTACTCCCATCTCCACAAGCATTTTCCATATTAGGTTTTGCGGAACCCTCTGTCCAAAATGCAAATGCTTTATCAGTGCCCATATCTCAGGACCAAATTCACTCCCTTGGTATTTTGCTGGTATTTTTTCTTCATACACTTTCTGTTCTGATTTTGACCAAAATCGGTGTATAATGAATTTTATGTTTTTTTTTCGAATCTCTACATCTTGTACGCACACCTCTCTCGTGCCCACAAATTTAGCATCTTCGGGAAGTTCTTTTAAGTCTGGTTTTAGTTCCACAAGTTCATGTATCTCTATTTTGTCATTCTTAGTGCCCTTTTTATGTTTTTTATTTTTCTTTCGACCTCTCTTATTGCTTTCTTCTGCCTTCTGAAATTTTGTAGGAGGTTTGATGTTTGGCTTCTTCGGTTTCCCTTCTAATTTACAAACCTTATTCTTTAAACCTTGGTTTGTTTCTTGCAAACGAAGTACCTCTTGCTCCATGTCCTCGAGTTTGTTTCTCAAACGAAGATCCTCTTTTTCCATGGATTGAACTTTTCTTTTCAGTACAAGGAAAGCCTGAAGGAGCTTGCTCTTTGTGAGTGTTCTTAAAAAACTAAAAGTGAAATTTTTAACGTCATTGAAAGTCATGAAATTATTGTTTCATAACAATTTAAAAAATGCGACGCGCTGTGAGTCAAAAATACGGTTACAAAAAAAGAGGGGTCTGCAACACTTTATTGAGCATTTACTATTTTCTCTATGTCCCCGACATCATTGACTATTTGAAAAGTCGGACCTTCGATTCTTCCGACCCAGTCTAGGATTTGGGTCTTTTTTCATATTTTGGGGAATTTGTGGCTCTATAAAGGACGCTTTTTTGGAGCATTTATTTGCGCTGTTTGGAGGTTTTCTGTTCTGTCTTTCGCGCCCCTATAAGCACAAAAAGACTGCCCCGCTAAGGTTCCTTTGGGGGCCTCTTTATTTTATCCAGCAAGATTTAAAAAGCCATGAGGAAGGGGGGAACAAAAAAGAGGACAAAGCAGACAGACTGCCAGCTTTACCTTCCATGCCCCCTGTTTTTCTTCAAGGAAAGAAAATATACCCACGCATCGGTGCGTATATCTACTATTCGCTTGCAAAGAAAAATATACGAAGCCTTCCTATACACGGCTAGACAAGCCAGAAATGAAAAAAGCCCCGTACATGTAAATGCTCAAAATGTTGTTGTAAAACCTGCATTTGGAGGTTCTAACCCCGTTAAATTAGAATTGAGCACCTTCCTCCACAACATTTTGAGCATTTACCCGTACATCGGCATTGGTCAAGCGGGGGAACCTATATCACCGCCCAAAGGGCAAAGGAGGACAACATGGACACAAAAGACAAAGAACTGCACAGGGCTATCGGCAGGGGAGCTACCCAAAAGGCCCTCCAACTCATTAAAGAGGGGGCCTATATCAATGCAGAGGACTA
>CBDCYX010000005.1:0-3051 GCA_965224385.1 Bacteriovoracaceae bacterium | reverse complement strand
TCAATCCATGAAATTCCTTTTGTTGAAACCAATTTATTCTTTATTCAGTTTAACAACAATACAGGGACTTTGCAATAAAGTTAAAAGCTTAAAAAACAGATAGGATTTATTTTAAAACGAAAGTCCTAGGGACACGGGGGATGGGTGGTAGATGGTAGGTGGTGTTGGGTGGGTGAAGGGTGTTGGGTGGTGACGGAAAGACAGGGCTTAATTTTCTTCCCAGTGAACAATTTGGGGGGACTTATTGGGATTGGAGCCTCTGGAACTTGCTTTTTTTCTGACCCTTTTAGGGCTTTTTTTACGGGAGGTGCTTGTTTGTTTGCCTTTTTTCTTTTCAATTCTTTTGATTTCCAGCTCCATGATCTTGAAAAGCTGTTCTTCTATTTTTGCTGTATTTTGGGTTATCACTGTAATTGTTTTGATAATATCCCCCACCTGACTTGTTCCTATAACACGGAAGTTATAGGAGGCGTTAAATTGCAGGGGCAGGTCCTTGATTTCCTTAACACTTTCTTCATCCAATCCCACCTCCCCCAGCAATTCAAAAAAGTTTTGGGCGTCAAAGGGGAATTCCTCTTTGGCTTTTAAAAGAAAATCAATACGTTCCTGTTCGTTGAGGGCCTCGTGAAGGGCCATGAGTATTTCTTTGGAAATGCCATTGGGATTGATAAATTTATTTCCGTAAAGGGTGATATGGGGCTCTATGATTTCGTAGAGGATGTCCTTTATGCCGGCGATCATGTGCAGTTCTGAAAGGGAGCGAAGGACCCGGTTGGGGGGAAAGACCGTGTCTTCATCAAAGCTGAGGTTGCTGTATTGAAGGGATTCGGGTCCCCCATTGAGACTCCGGGTGTTGGGGTCTTGCCAGTCCACAATGTTATTTATAATAAATGGAATGTCCGTGTTTTTAAGGGCCTTCCATCGGTAGGGGGTTTGTTCTTGGTTGCTTTTTTCGTTTTCCAATGCGTTTTTCAAAAGGGTGTTCAGTTGCTGATAAGCCAGTTGGCTCAATATTTGCGAGGGGGAACCCAAATTGCTGATGTCAATTTTATCCCCTTCGTTTTCAATAAAGCTATCGTAGGTGCCATCAAAAATGGAATCCTTAAGACTCTGTTGAAAGAGGGATTGATCCACTTTACTGGCAAGAGCCAACAGATCGGTGGGAGGCCAACGAAAGGGAAAATCTATAAATTGGCGCAGGGAGTTCTGAAACTCCGGAGGGATTTTTTCCTGAATTTGCTGATAGACATGAGAACGAAGGAGACCTATTTTAAGTCCTGCCTTGGCCGCGTAATAAGCTTTTAATTCATTGAGTTTTCTGGATTGAACAATGTACTCCACATTGGTCTCATAAGTCACTTCCAGGGCAATGTAAGTGATAAAGAGAAGGGAGACAATCACCATAATAAGAGCAACGCCCTTTTGGGAGTTTTTGCCTTGTTTTTGTTTTTGAGATGGGAAGTGAGGGGAGTGCATGGCTGTTTTTTATTTTTTTCGCGTTTGTGTCTCTTTATTTTCGCTTCTTTTCTTTTTTTTCTAAAAAATAGCGGGCAAAGCGAAGGGGGATAATACGTTTGCTTTTAAAAACCTTTAGTTTTCCTCTCACTTTGCCTTCCATCTCCATTTCAATAGAAACCAGAAAGGGGAATTGATTGTAGTGGCGGGAATCATTGGTTCTTTCAGAATTCCATTCAGCACTCCAGTCCGAGAGTTTCTCCCCTAAATAACCCAGCTTAAAGGATTTCAGATTTTCCAGCAGAACAAGGCTTTGGCCCCCGTCTTCTGGTTTCTTATCCACCAGAGGGGAAGAACGACGCCAAAGACAAAGGGAATAGTTTTCATTACTTTGGGGATCTCTGCAGGAACGGATCAAATAACTCACTTCAGTGAACGTAGCTTCCTGCACATCGGTTTGCAATCGTTGGTGATGAAGGGTTGTAAAGTGCATTTCCTGTTCTTTGCCAATGAAAGGGGTATGGGGGGATTCCCGTTTAGGGTTGGCTCCGTAATTTATAAGAAGAGAGGGGATTTTTTTTTTCAGAGAGGATGTTTTTTTCATTCTTGTTTTGACATTGTTCCATATAAAGCGGTGTTTGTCTCTGTAATAGAAGGTCTTGTGTAAGTCTTCTTCAAGAACTTGTGAGGCGTTGAGCAGACGGGATTGGATATCCATTTGTTCCTGAATCTTTTTTTGGGTTTTGATGGCATATTGCATGCTCTGATTGATGAGTATGGCCATGCTCGCAAAAATAGTCAGGGTAATGAGAATTTCCACTAAAGTAAAGCCGGAACTTCTATTTTGCATTATTTTATTTTGCATTGTCATGATTGTCATGATTGTTATTGGGCGGGCTGGAATTGTTTCAGCTGATCCAGTTGGGGAATACTAAATGAGTTGTATTCTATAAAATAGGTGGAAAGGGAATAGATTTTTGGTTTTTTCTTTCCCTTTTTGAGAGGGAGGAGCAGACTGACCCTTATTTCCTTCACCCCTTTTTGGAGGTATTCCTGCACCTGTTGGGTGATGTAGATAAGGGCGGCCTGAGCTCCCCCTTCTTGGGCAGTGAGAAGGGAAGCCAAGTCGGGAAATTTCAGGAATTGGGATTCCATGCGCCAACGAACTTCCGGGTGTCCTTCTATGTCTCCCTCTAAAATTTCCGGGATGGTGGTGAGAGGGCTGTTTTCGTATTCTTTTTCTATCTCCGCCATTTTTTGCTGTATCAGGTTATAGACCATGGTACGTGTGTTAAGTCGTTTTATACGTGCAAAACTTCCTCCCCAGCTATTGGTAAGGACAATCAACCCTGAAGACAGAATAACCAGAGCTAAAAGTATTTCCACTAAAGTAAATCCTTTACCAAGTCCTTTGACTTTGGGGAGACGAAACCCATTGGATTTGGATGAAGGGGGGAAGAAGAGAGACATCCCAAGCTTAGGGGGCGGGAAAAAGATTTTCCAGTGTTTTTTCTTCTGAAACAATACGCATTTCTCCTGTAAGGGGGTGGGTGAAAAGGGTCCAGACAAAACTATCGTGTTTTCCTATATAAACAG
>CBDCYX010000004.1:0-26024 GCA_965224385.1 Bacteriovoracaceae bacterium | reverse complement strand
CTTCCTGAAAACGCAAAGGTACTCAGGGTAGGCGTTAAAGAAAACCCTAAAGCGTTGAATGAAAAACTTTTGGCCCTTGGAGAGGACGTGAACAAGCTAGGTCTTAATAAACCACCGGTTGATCTTTCAATTTCAGAACAGATTGATGCTTTTGTCGGTGATATTGCCGACTCGATAAAAAACATTACCGATTATGTAGATTCAGTATTTACAACGATTGAGGATATCAGACGTAGTGTTAGGCGTGCGGTTGGGATGGTGAAATTTACACAGAGAAAACTAAAATCGTTTCAAAACAAGCTAAGGGGATTTAATCCTTTTGATTTACATTTAAATACATCGCTTAGTGACCGCTATATTCAAGCGGCCTATTATTCTTCTCTTATTTCACGTCTAACAATTCTTAATATGATGATGGAAAGATATAGAAAACAATTTAAAGACTTGTCTCAATATCTTCCGCTTGCCAGATATCTAGTCAAAATCGGCGACACTTGGCAATCAGTATCCGTTCGATTTTACGGTACATCGACAGATTGGACAGATATCCCACCTTACAACAATTTTGAAATTTCCGCTTCACCTCCCGTAGGCCAGTTAATCGAAATACCCGATCTCTTAGCGTTAAGGAGTGCAAGAGAGTAATGGAGAAAAGAAAAGTAAGATTTATCAGGAAAAACGGAAGAATTATCCCGATCAGACAAAACAATAAAATGTCTGAAAATGACAAAGCAAAAAGGGCCCTTAAAAGAGCAGTTGCTGCATTCGCAGTACAAGTGCCTTTGGGATCAGCGGTGCTATCGAGTTCAAGGCCGTTTAAGAATGAAAATGCTCTAAAAAAATCACTATTTAGATATAGAGATCTTGTTGATAAGGCCGGATTAGAATCTATCTTCAGAGATCCTATGGTTTTAGGTGGCCAAGTGAATTTAGTTAAAAAGGAAATTCGCCTAGGTACCATATGGGGAGGCGGTGAAGATGTACTTATTCATGAACTTGGCCATCTCAAAGCATCCGGAAAAAAGTATTCTTTTAACAGACTTCACAAAAAGATTGCATCGAGAATATTAAACGATAAATTGAGTACTCCTAAATTCATAGGACTTGCAGCATCTAGCCTATTAACAAGACCCTATCTGAATTTGGGTATGGAGGCAGAAGCAAGCTATCATGCCATCAAAGCGGCAAAAAAAGTCGGTGGCCTAAAGAGGGCATTAAGAGCAACTAGAACTCTTGCTCCGGCCTATGCAACTTATGTTGCCGGAGCTGCTGGGTTCACCTATTTAGGTAAAGCGGCATATCACAAGGCCAAACATTTGCTTACGAAGAAAAAGAAAAATAAATGAGTGTCTACTATCCGCAAGGGGCCTTGGTGCTAGTAGTTACTTGGGAGAACTTCGAGGGCGATCCGGAGACAACCCGACAGTCAACCCTCTCTGTTTTGGCCAAGGATTTTACAGTAGAATTAAACAGCTACGAAGAGGCCGACACGTTTAGCGCAACATTAGATTACAAGTCATTTCCCTTTGATCCAAGGACAATAAGAGCGATACAGGTGACGGTTTGTATGGACAATATGGGGTCAAACTACAACTCCGAAACGGGCCTGAGGCAAGTTATAATTCCTCAAAAGGAGAATATAATTTTTCTTGGCTTTGTCGATGAAGAGTCAATCAGTTTTGACGATAGTAATCAATCCGTAAGTATTGAGGGCCGTGATTACACTTCGCTTTTTATTGACGTAAAAAGATCAAGGCCGTATCCCCTTCCCTTAAAAAAGAGAATCGACTTAATCATTCAAGATTTAATCAACGAACAACAGTCAACGGAGAAGATCATATTAGATTTAAGGGGCCTAACAAAAACAGATTTGCCCACATTATCCAAAGTCGCATCTAATTTAAACAAATCAACAGGGAATAAAAACCCAAAGAAGAACGAGACTTATTGGGACATTATTAAGGGAATTGTTCGACGATCAGGGCTAATCACTTATATTGACAGAGACAAACTTGTCCTAACAAAACCTCAAAATATCTATGACAAGAATAAGAAAATCCAAATGATATACGGTTACAATCTCAAAGGTTTGGATTTTAAGCGCAAAATCGGCAGGCGTAAGGCCCAGAATGTGCGTGTCTACTCGGCACTGCCTGAGAGAAAAGGGAAGGTCTCTATAATGATTCCAAGAGATGCGATCTCCAAAGATTTTATTGATAAATTTGGCAATAGGGAAATAACTGTTGAGCAATACGATTCGGAAGGAAAAAAGATCGAAAAACCAAAGAAAGCGGAGGTTTTAAGCTTTTCTGTTCCTGATGTAATGAGCAAGAGACACCTTATTAAGATAGGAGAGGGCATTTTTGAGAACATTTCTCGGCAACAGTTAGAAGGCCGGATGTCCACAAAAGATATGCTTTTTGTACAAAAAAAAGAGGCCATTCGCCCCGACACAAAGCCGGAATTTGACACAGTAGATTTTAAAAACTTCAGAGTTGGTACGGGCGTAGAGATACTAATAGAAAAAGATGATCTTGAGAAGATTAAGTCTACAAAGGCCATTGAAGACAGAATCATATACCTTTTAGAGAAGGGCTATCCGACAGAAGTCGCAACGGAATTTGCCAATTCACTCAGTAAACCTAAATATCTTTTTTATACCAAGGCCGTAAAGTTTTCTTTGTCTGAAAGTGACGGTTTCTCGATAGACATTGACTTCATAAATTTTATCGAATTGGACAATAAGATTTTCGGCCGCAAAACCGTCGGGATAACTCCTAATGCCGACAAGAAAAGGCCTCCACGGAAAGAGGGGTGGATTTATTACGACGAAGACAAAATCTATAGAGAAACCGCCACTAAACCCGAAGATTCCCAAGGAGACACAAATCTTCAAGAAAATATATTCAACATTTTTGGAAGGCCTCAGGGCCCCGGAGGACTTTCTTAATGGCAAATTTCCCATTGGAAGAATTTAAAAATCTCTTAAAAGACGACCGAGTTTACATTTCAATTGGAAAAATCCTCAAGCTGTACTTGGCCGAAGACAGATCATTTCTAAAATGTCTTTGCGAGATTATTTCAGAAGGCGACGATCGGCAGATTATAGCAAGAATGACTTGGGATTCCGTAGGCCCTGAAGCAGGGGACTATCAATTCCCATCCGTTGGCGATGTTGTCCTTATTTGCTACGTTGAAGGGGACGATGACATGGCCGTTATCATCAAGAGATTTAGTAGCATTGAGGATAAAATCCCTAAAAATGCAGAGGCCGGAGACAGAGTCGTCAAATCTCTTCCCGAGAAAAACTTATGGCTTACCGGCCAGAAGAAGATAATTCTTTCTAAAACCGATGCCCAAAGTTCCGAGAACCTCGTTCTCGGACAAGTTTTTAAGAAATTTCAAACTGATCTCTTAGATAAACTCATCGAATGCATGGAAACCTTAGCAGTAGAGACGCACACATCATCTATGCCCGGTTACCCTACAACGCCTCCTACCCAGGCCGCTGCTTACCAAACCGTTAAAAATGCACTAGACTCTTTAAAGAGTAGTCCTATTGAGGACGAGGAAATACTCTCAAAATACTGTTTTACATCGAAGGATTGATCGTGCCGATATCAAAAACATCACTCTCAAAAAGAATTAACCATAATATCGTGGCCGCAATGGGTGCGCCCCCTCCTTCGGAAAAGGCAAGCGATTTAAAGAAGATGACTGACGCTATTGCCGAGGCCGTTGTTGATGAGATTCAAGACAAACTTACGGCCGTACCGACAGCACTTACCTCCCCGGAAGGGAAGGTTAGCGGAACTATTAACGCAGGAGAATTCTTTTGACCACCAAAATTGAACAAAACCTCCAAGAAGACCTTGTTTTCAGAAACGACTTAGGTCGAACAGTGACCGGAGATTTAGAGAAGGTAGGTGGAGAAGATAATCTCTTTCAAGCAGTGTTTCATCGGCTTATAACCGTTCCCGGCTCGTTTGCCTATAGGCCAAATTACGGGATAGGCATTAAACGATATCAAAACGCTTTAAACAGTCTTGAAAATCGCAAGGAGATGATGCTCTTGATACAAAGACAGTTGGCCAAAGAGCCAAGGATAGAGGTTGTAGAAGAGGTAAGCGTAACGGACGAAGATGACGGCCGTGTTGCCGTGAAGATATTGGTTAGGCCTGTTGGCATGGACTCTATAGATATGCTTTTTACCCCTTTTGACGAAGGAGGAATTTAATGGCCGTTGGTGTTCGTACGATTCAAGATTATTATGAGATTTATAAGACGGAGGTCATCTCACAGGCCGGAGATCTTACTGACTTTAATCCGGGGAGTATGCATGACATTCTTGCAGGCACTTTTGTTATTGCCATAAACGAGGTTGCAGAACTACTGATAAGCGAATTCAGAAAAACATATTTTGATACGGCCGAGGGCGGTGACTTGGATTCTTTGGCCGCGGATCATTTCGGAAATCGTTTCGCAAGACCTCAGGCCCTACGGTCAACCGTAACTCTTACTTTTTCAAGGAACAATACAAATTTAGGAGATATTATAATTCCACGTGGAACAGTTGTCAGAACCGCAACCGACGCTTTCGGAACATCAATCTCTTTTGTAACGCTAGAACAAGTTAAGCTTGTTTCAGAATCTATACATGTGTCGGCGCAGTCCGAAGACAGAGGGGCCACACAGAACGTCGGGGCCAACACGCTTATTGAGATTGATTCGGCCCTAAAAGACCCGGACATTAATGTAAAAAATACCCATCCATCCGCAGGGGGAACCGATTCTCAAACAGATTTTGAATACAGAGAGACAATAAGATCGCTTATAGGTTCTCTCGTCGGAGCGACTAAGGATGCGATAGAGGGCGTTTTGAGGTCTGTTCCTGAGATTGCAAACGTTGCCTTAGTTGAAACGCTTATCCCCGTTATCTCTTACGACATTGCTACAAAGAAAGCGACCGAAGGAGCGCAGTATTTTACTTATAATAAGCCGGTTGCTTATGTTTCGGACATCTACGGAAATTCCTCTGACGAGTTGCTCGTGAAAGCTAGGGACGCAATAAAGAGTTCTAGGGCCGCAGGAGTTATTATTAATGTTCTTGGGGCATCGACGAAATTGGTTACATGGCAGGCAAAATTAACTTTTAATGCTTCAAGCCCTAATTATAGTGGGATTAGTGCCGACCCAAAAAAAATCAAGGAAAGCATGATCGATTACGTAAACAGAAAGCTGGCCATCGGTGAGTCTTTCTCTCGTGACGATGCAAGGGATTTTATTCTCTCTCTCTGGGGGGGGCCGGGAACGAACGATCTTTCGGACTTCAAAACAGAATTGCCTTCCGGTGATGTGTCCGTTAAGGCCGATGAGAAATTATTTATTGAAAGTGTGGAGATTGTGTAGTGTCCACGTCGGAAGAATGGAAAAATAAGCTAAAATCTCTTGTTCCAAACTGGGTTTTGTCCCCCGAAGGGAGTAGGGCCAATGCAGTTATTGCCGGGATGAGTAAAATTTTAGCAGATTTTCAAAGTGATGTTGAAAAAAACATTAAACAAACATTTATAAAGAAATCCACGAACGATTATCTTGCGCTTCACGGGAAAGAGAGAAATAAGCTAAAATTAACCGCTGAGAGCGTTGACGGTTTTCGCACAAGAATCATTAACATAAAGAATAATTCCGACTCTTCGAATTTAGAGGCCCTTATTGACGGCGTTCTTGGTGAAAATTCTTCGAAAATTTTAACTTCGCAAGAACTTATGATTTTTTTGAATGGTGAATCTTTTGTTGGGCATTCACTTTCGAGCAAGTACGGTAAAAAGAATATATTTTATGTGGTTGTTTCTAAAACGGATTTATCGCAAGCAAAAAACATTATATCTATTGTTGAAAACCAAAAGGCCTTTGGAACGTCGTGGGTATTACAGTCATAGGAGATTTTAAATGAGACAGAAATTTAATGAGAATCAACAGCTTTCGCCGGAGGACTTAAACAAGATTTCGTCAAGGCTTCAGGCCGATCTTTACGATGGACTGTTAAGCGAAATCTTGGCCATATCTCCTTCTAGCATATACTCCTCGTGGTTTATAGCAGACGGGTTTAAAGTGGTTCGAACAAGTGCTACCCAAGTTAGGGTTACTGCAGGACTAGGACTGTATAGAGATAGCACACAACCCGAATACGAGCCAAAACTCCGTCTAATGAAGCTTGTTTCAGATAAGTTTTTTGGAATTACAATTCCATCCACATATAGGAGGGAAGACATAATCGTTGTAAAGGTAGGAACAAAAGGGATTGCTCGTGAAACAAGAAGGGTTAAAAAGGCCGGGTCTCTTAGTATTGAAGAAGAACAAATTGATACAGCGACTGATTGGGCCGTAGATATACGATTAATAAAAGGCGTTGAACGGGCAAGCACATCGACCCCTGCAACACCCGATGGATACACCAAAATCTCAACCATTAGTCCCTATGTAAGGCAAGGAATTTTAAGCAACCGTTTGCCTTCCGACCACAGGCAAAAACTACGAAATTTAGAATCCTATGTGCTTGATTTGGAGAATGCAAAGACAGAGTTGCAAGCAAAAATTGATACGACTGATACAGAGTTGAAAGCAAAAATTGATACGACTGAGACAGAGTTGCAAGCAAAAATTGATACGACTGATACAGAGTTGAAAGCAAAAATTGATACGACTGAGACAGAGTTGAAAGCAAAAATTGATACGACTGATACAGGGCGTGCTGCAAACACTCGTGTGCAATTAAACAGGGAACTAACATCTTTAAAACAAACCACCGGGCTTAACCCTAACAGGATTGATTACGGACAAATTGCCGTAGGGAAAATCGGCGGTATTGAATACAAAACGAGAGGAGAACTTGGGATTCCAAAAGAGTTTCCCGATACCGCAATTATTTCCGGGAGGACATCGACGGAAAGTTCTTCTCCACGTTTTTTAAGGTTATGGAATGACAACGTTCACACACACAGGTTTAAAGTTATGGGGGCAACAACTCCGCTTGTTGTAATGATTGATGGAACACAGGTCGTCATAGATAACGATATTCTCTACAATTTTACCTCAAGCGAGGTTTCGGCCATGCCCGGAGGAAATATCGTTATCATAGACATGAATCAGAATGAGATTGGTGATGGTTACAGGCTGGGCGAAGAGGATTATGTGGCGAAAGCCGGGTATGCCGGTCGTATAAACATAAGGAGACACTTTAAGTCGTCAATTTGGTCAGGTCAAGGTACCGAGGGAGATACCGGTAAACGGTTTCAGTTCATTCATGGAAAAATCTCCGCTTTTCAATCAAGATGGTTTGATGGTAATGGTGAAATCTTTACATGCAATGTTTTTTATTCGGGGTGGCTTCGAAATTGTTTAAGAGGTATTGCCCGAGGAGGAAACTCAACTGAAGATAAACTGTTAGAATCTGAGGAGATAGGTGGAAAAGATGATCGAAGAGGTTCTACCGGAGTAGAGCTGTTGAACATGTTTCAAGTATATGTTGATAAGAGTAAGAATATTTCAATATACAATTCGCAGAGCAGGCAACAGAGAAGGGGGAAGTGCTGGATAGGTGTAATTTACGCCGGTATAGATAAAGTTAGGGGATATACTTGTGGTGATTTTCACAAAGATTTTTCAAATTTAAACACTTATGATCTAAAGCACTACGGGAATGGTTATTATTTGCAGAATGAAGGTGAGGTTAGCGTTTACGGTACATTAGTTAGGGCAGATGTTAATAAGAGTACCGGTAGTTTTCAAGATCCCACCAGTGCATCATACAGAGCAGGAGAAACAGCTAGAACCGGGTTTTATGCATTGTATGCAAGAGAAGACGGTACCTATGTATATTCCCAGTCGAGACCAATCTACCGAAGGGATTTAAAGGGATATTATCATCGAGAAGAGACATGGAGAGCACTTTTGGATGATCTTGTCACGATAAGATCCGGGCGCAGTAGTGGTGCACAGAAAAATAGTCTTATGCCATGGCAGAAGTACTCATCTATCGGGTTTAAACCTACTACACTTTCTTATAATATAACATACGACTCAAGAAAAGGTTCCTATTTCGATGCTAATAGCGGTTTATCAGAATTTCCTCTATCAATAAGAAAAGAAGCAACAGGCAGAGTTCTTATTTCTTACAAGTTTGCGAATAACCTTCAGACTCTTCCCTCTATTTGGTGTACATCTTCAAATATAAATTCTTTTAGTTACAATTATAAGGTTCTAGGTATAAGTGCTCTCTCTTTAACAAACTTTTACGTATCTATTTATAGTTCAATAGGTACTGCGAGGGGCCTAGACACCAGTTTTAGTCTAACTATAAGTTTATTAGGACTGGACTTGAAACAAGTCATGTTGGATAACAGTATAGGTAAGTAGCGAACGAGACAAATTAGCACAGGGACTAAGGGGTTTTTCTTAAAAAACGTCACTTTTCACGGCGCAAGAAGACATAACGAGATTAATTTTTTAAAATTCCTTATGGTTAAAAAAGGGAATTTTTTCACCATCCCGGAAAAAGATTTGGATGAGATACGGAGGTTTGACTCTGAATTTGAAGAAATGGAGCAGTTGCAATTACAAAAAACTATGCAAGGACAAATTAAGCAAAAGAAAAAGGCAGAGGAAGAAAATGAAAAATCTCGTCAATTTCAAAAAGATGCCGAAGATTGTCTAAATGACCTAGAAAGAGAGCGAAAAGAGAAACAAAATGCGAAGGTAAGGGAGAAGTACCACCAAGACCCCGATCCTCAAAGAAAAAGGAGGAGGAATTATTATACTAACAATACCGAGACAGAAAAAGAGAAGTCCAAAAAATACTACTATAAAAACAGAGAAGCTATTTCTCTAAAAAGAAAGGAAAAACGCATTAATGAACAAAAGGAGAAAGTATGAAATTTTTAATTAGTCTTACTATTTTATTGGCCTCTTGCGGAGGGCATAACATCCAAACTCTTGACGATTTAGAGGGGAAACAGCTTGTGCTAAATAAGGTATGCGCTATTTCATTAGACAAATTTCGCAGTCCAAAGATTGAAGACTTATGGCAGGTAGAAGTTGTGTGTAGAGGAGAGTACAACGTTGATACGTTAAGATTTGAGGGGCACGAGTTAACTTGCACGCAGTACAATACTGATTTCTTAGATCGACATAAAATTTCAATGGATTATTTGGATGACAAAGGTATAGATTCCCTTTGTGAAATAGATTTTTTGAATAACAGAGTTTTTTATTTGTTTGGCCCTACAGATTTGGAAGAAATGATCGCAGGGTTAAAACGGAGAGGAATTAACAGGGGCTTCACGGTAGAAGACGAAGCAGGCGACATTAGACATTTAAAATCAATGCAAATTTTGGAATTTAAATTGAACAAAACCTCAAGGGAAAATATAAAATGAAAGAAATCATAAATCAGGCAAAAGTAATGATGAAAATCCTTACATTACGAGGTGGGTTGGCAGCACTGGCAGTCTTAGGCGTAGTAGCATTAATCGGTTACGGTGGGCTTGAGTATAAGAAGTGGCAAGCAAAAAGGGCAGGCAAGAAAGAGGTTTTACAAGAGATCAGGCTTGAAAAATTGGAAGAGGAATTAAAGAACGAAAAGGATTCGGCCGCGGCATTAAAGAAGATAAGGGAAAAAAACGACGTTTTAAAAAATAGAGAAACGTCTAAAGAAATTCCACCCAAAGAGAGAGCACGGAAGGCGTTGGACGCAATCAATATCGGAGGTAAAAAATGAAGGCAGGCGTTGTCGGTTCGGGTGGCATTGTGATGAATAAGAGTGATTCTTTTAAAGAAGAATTGTTGATGAAACCTCAGGACGATAAACAAAAAGAACTCATTAAATTATCAAAAAAAAATCTAGAGTTGAAAATCGAACTAGGCGAAGCAAGGAAACTTTTGAGAGAAATTGACACTAAAACGAGGAGGCAACCATGAAGATAGCAACTATTATTGTTTTATTTTTTTTACCCACGATTTTACTTGCACAATCGTGTACTCGAAAGACGGAAATAAAAAACACAATTGAAGCGTTAGAAGAGGAATCGGAATTAGTAAATGATCAATGCAATGACGAAAAGAAAATAAAACGTGTTGAGTATCAGTCTAAACTTGAAGAATTAAGGGCGAGGCATAAAATAGAGATTAAAGCATTGACGAAGGAATATGAAATTTGGATGTAATCATATGTTAAGCGGTTTTTTAATAATAATTTTAAGCAGTATTCTGATTCATATAACCAAGCAAAGTGCATGTAATACGCAGGTTAATATTTCGCAAAATCTCATAGCTACATTCGCATTTTTGTGTATTTTTTATGTTTTTGTGAAAATATTATTTTAGTAGGAGAACTTATGGAACGAGAAAATGACGACGCTCTAGGATTTTTTAAAGGGATAATGTGGATGTTTGTATTCTACGTTTACATTATTACGCTTATCTGTTTTATGTCCACGGGTTGCCAAGTACCTGAATCGGTTAAAAAAAGTGATCCAAAAGTTTACGATGAAATGCAGAAAAGCAGAGATAGCAATATCGAAGCGGCAGGCAAACAGTATCGAAAACACAGCAACAAAGCGATAAAAAAAGTAGGAGACAAAGTTGGTGAGTGGGCAGATGAGTAACAAGATCAAAGCAATAAATAAAGTAGGAGAAATCAAATGACTAAAGAAGAAATGAAACAAGTCGGTAAAATAGCAAGAAAAACATATGTAGCAGTTATCGATGCGGTAGCGAAAACCAGACTAGGAAAAAACGTAATTGTAAAACGTCAAGGCGAGTGGTTTAGGCTCCCCGTAAAAGATTCCTTAGAGAAACTATTGTTGTATCTGAAATCAACGAAAATCACGACAATAGACGGTCTATTAAAAGAAGCAATCGAGTGCGGATTTGAAGCTTCGGGGATTGTGAAATGTGAAGGAGAAACCTGTTTAGGAATCGTACACTTAGATGTAAAAAGAGATAAAAACGGGGATTTACTTACATCTTGCGTTTCTAAGAACTGTAGCATGACAGTTATTGACTCAAGCAGAAATGTAGTGACAACAAAAAACTTAGGCGAGAAGGTAAGGTTTACAGTCTATCCATTAACGGAAAAGAAAGTCGCTAAAGTAGCTAAGAAAGAAAAGAAAAGACTTAAAAAAGAACTCATCGAAAAAATAGAGAAGAATGTTCAGTCTATTGATTCAAGATTTATCCATTTAGCGTTGAGGAACGTCTTTAAGAACATTGAATTTACCTCTTTAGACAACGAATATCGAATTACAACTCTTGAAAATATAAAAGAGTTTTTAAAATTTAATAAAATTGATAAAAAGGAATATTTAAACGAAGACTACGATTGCGATAATTTTTCTTTTTCTTTAAAGATCGCATTTGCAAAATTTGGGATAACCGGTGCCTCAGTTGTAATAGACAAGGTTGCGTCACATGCATATATTGCTGTTTGCACTATTCCAAAAGGAAAAATAAACTTAGAGAATCTTCCGGATGTTTACTTTATCGAACCGCAGAGTGATAAATTTGTATCTCTTAATACATCAAAAGGGTCACAGTATGATGGACGTGATGTCATTATTATAACGTTTTAAAGGAATAAAATGAGCGGAGAAAGAATTATATTGATTGCATTTATTATGCTTCTAGCGTTAGCTATTTCTATTTCTATTTACGTGTCAAGTCCGGTGCCTTTATTCTTGCTGGTATTTTTTTCAAGTATTATTCTTTTAGTAGTGGGCGGAGAAAGGTTGAAATGATGGGAGAAAGAATGAAAGTTATTTTGCTTATATTTGCTTCGTGTTTTCTTTTCTTTTTTGTATCATCATTTTGGAACGAAATAAAAAGTCAAGAGTACAATATGGATCAATGTGCAAGGATTCAAAACAACGTTAGAAACGTAAGATTTTGTGTTGAAAATTCATCACTAAGAGAAATAGACAAGGAGTATTGGACTTATTACTACATTAAATTAAGAGATCAAGTAGACAAGTTGTGTAGTCCAATTTTAAAAGGCAAAGAATCTTGTCATTGTTACACATATTAAACCGGGAGGACTTAATGGAAGACGATGATTTTATCCCTGTTCCTGTTTAGTTTTATAAGCTGTAGGACTCCGGACGTTGATTTTTCAATTCGAGACGGGGCGACAAGTGCAATCAGAAAATTGGAGGAAAATATGACTTACAAGCAAGACAAAGAAGATAATGAAATAAGTCTCATTAAAGTGAAGCAAAGAGGATTCGAAAAAATCATTAACAAACTAGATAGACAACAAAAACAAAACCGTGACTATCTCGATAATACGCTAAAATATGCTGCAAAAATAAAGGAAACAAGGGTGAATTTTGTTGAATCACTCAAAGGATTGCTTCAAAAGCAACAGAGAAATGAAGAGCTACTGATTGATATGAAGAAAGAAATTCAGGACTTTAAAACAAATATCAAAAAACAAAACAAAACTTTAATTGAGGATGTTAAAAGAATTATTTTTAATTACAACACCATCTCAGAAAAGATGCAAATATTAGAAGGCCACAGAAAACGCTTAGAATTAAAAAACAAAACTGATTTTTAATAAAAAATATTGAGGAAAATATGACTTACAAGCAAGACAAAGAAGATAATGAAATAAATCTCATAGAGTCACTTATTTATTTAAAGTATTTGGGAAAGGTAAGACTGATTGATATTAAGAAAGAAATTCAGAACGTTAAAACAAATATGAGACAAAACAACAAAACTTTAATTGATGATGTTAAAAAAATTTTTTTAAAAAACAAAGAGATATTAGATGAGTAACAAGAAGGGCAAGAAGGGCAATCTTGATAAAATCAGAACTTTACAGAAAGAACGTGATTTGTTAAAAATTTCAAATACAAATTTAAACAATATTTCAAATTGGCGAGGAGAAGAACTTAAAAAAATTCCGGCATGGATCCGGTGGGTTTTTAAAGCACATTATTGTGATTAAAAAGTTATTAACAACAAAAAAAAGGAGGAGATTCTTAAAATGACAACCAATATGATGATAATAATATCACTACATATTCTAACATTGATTTCAATTTGGGGACTAGTTTTTAAAATAAGTAGTTTTACAGGGTTAAGTAAAACGATGGAACGAATCGCAGAAATTCTTGAGAAACTAAAAGATGCGGAAAGTGCAACCGGGAAGAATGTTGAGTTGTTGCGAAGTGATCTAAAGCATTTTAAAGAAAGTAATCAAAAAGAACACGAGCGACTAAAAGAAGAAATTGATGATGGAAGAAAGAAATAACCGTTATTTTTTATCACTTAGTTTTTTAGATGAATGTGACGGAATGTGTGGGGTCTGAATGGAATTAAATAATTCAAAAAAAAACGCTATAATTATCGACATTGACGGAACTTTAGCAAATTGTGATCATCGAAAACATTATGTCTCAGGAGAGAAAAAAGATTGGAATAGTTTTTTCTCGGAAATTTCCGGTGATTCTTTAAATATTTGGTGCCGTGAAATAATAGAGCGTTTTTTTATGCATGATGAGTCAGGAAAGGACTATAAGATACTTTTATTAACAGGAAGAAGCGAGGATCACGAAGATGAAACTCACTTCTGGCTAAGTAAGCATGATATCTATTCCGATTATATTTATTGTCGCAAACGAAACGATTACAGAGAAGACTCGATTGTAAAAAAAGAAATCTACATAGAGAAAATTAAACCTTATTATCAAATATTATTTGCAATCGAAGATCGCTCTTCGGTCGTAAAGATGTGGAGAGATTTAGGAATTGTCTGTTTGCAATGTGCTGCCGGTAATTTTTAATGGAAAGAAAAAAAAATAGACAGAATAAAAAAGAGCAAAAGAAATATTCTGTTCAAGACGTCATAAAAGCGTGGAAATCTTTTAAACCTAAGGTTCCACTATCCTTTACATTGGCCTCTCATGCAGCTGCTCGGTTGAAAAACGGTCAATAGAATGAGGGAAATGACAGCTAAAGAGTACGAAATTTCTGAGAAAGAGAACGAAATCCTTGAGAAAGAGAACGAAATCCTTGAGAAAGAGAACGAAAAATACCTAGATTGTTGGTTAACGGAGAAAAGAAATTAGTTTTTTCATTGAAAAGAAAAAAATTACAGGAGAAATAGTTGAGCGAGTGTTTGTTTTTTACCCGGTGAGTGCGGTGTCTGTTTACAATGGTGAAGAACCTCCGGAAAGTGAAGAACGTAAAAAACTTTTTAACTTTTTAGGCGGCAGTATCAAATTAGGAGGAAGTATCAAAAGATCGTTTTGTAAGATGAGGCTTCTGACAGAAGAGAATTGTTTCATCAAAGTAAACTACAAAAGCTGCGATAAGATAAAATTTGATATTGTTGGCCATTATCTTTTTTCCATCTTTCCTAATCATGATCCTGCTCGGTTGCTTGTTTTTAATTACTCAGGGTTTTAGGATTATCGTCAAAAAAGGGGGACTGCGAATAATGAAAGAGATGCATCGCATATCGAAGAGCGAACAGGACTTATTAAAAGCGATTGAAAAGGCAACCGAATGCCTACTTTCCACGCATCATTATTTAAAGGCAAAAATTAAATCTGAAGAATTAGATGAGAGCTATAAAAAATTTGAACCGGAATATGTATTGAAAATAGCTAAGAAGTGCGTAAAAATAGCGATAAAAAAACTAACAGTAACAAAAAAAGAACAAAAAACAGGATACATTAAAAAAAAGGAGAAAAATTAATAATGAAAATTTACATGTTAATTGGGTTGATGGGTTTCGGATGTTCTACCGGAGATATCTCGATAGGAGATATTGCAACAGGGAATGTTATCGCATCAAAAGATGTCGTATTTGATTACGATAATTTTAATCAAGAGGCAGATGAAATTAAGATGAATGTGTGGAAAGGACGTGTACCGACTAAAGCAGATCGTGCGCAAGAAGTAAAGGGACAAACGTTCGGTAGTGAACAGATAAGAGAAATATTAAAGGGACAAGCGTTCGGTGACGGATTAAAGACCGTTTCTCTTGGAACAAATTATTTCGGGCAAAAATTCGATGTTAAGGATTTTGTTAAATTTCTGGATGAAAACCCAAGAGTCGAAAGTGCAAGAGGAGAATTACAATTAGTCTATTACTACACTCTTGCAATAATTGAACCGGCACGAATGTTGATTTACGGGTGTTACAGATCGGAAAAGAAACAGCTTGAGAAATTTAAAAAAGGATTATCTCAAGTAAAATTCGGGGATCACAATTATAATCCTTCGCATGCTTGTGACACAGTTCCTTTAAAAAACGGAAAAGCGATGTGGGAAGATTACTCACAATTTCATTTTCTCATTGGAGTAAAAAAAGGTATTGCAACAGAACTAAACAATCAATTAAAATGGAATCTAAAATATATTTCCGGGGCAGACTGGGATAGCGATAACGACACTACGGAAAAAACATCTCTTTACGATCCCGGACACGATGCTTTAGTCCAAGATGCTGAATTAACGCTCTAAATTTTAAATTAAAAGGATTTAAAATGAGAAAAAAACAAATTAAAGTTAAATTTTCTAAAAAGATGAAACATTGGGAAGTTCTGAACGGCCAAGACACACTTACGGTCGAGAAGACCAAGGCCGAGGCCGTTAGATTCGGGAAAATACATGCAAAGGTAAACAAGACATGTATCCGCACTTATTCAAAGGACGGAAGAAGCTACAAGATACATTCCTATGTGGACTATAGTGATGCGAATGTTGATTTTGTGCTTTCGGGTTTTAGCATCAAAGAAAAACGTGATCTTAAGCTCCTTTGGGATAGGGGGCCAGGGGGAAAGACTCTATCGGTTATATTAAACACGCTTGAGAGATTAAATTATAAAAAAGAATGAAAATTAAAGGGAGAGATATATGGGTGAAGATTTAGATGAGCAATTAGAAAAAGAGAAATTGCAACGGGAACACTACGAGAAATATTATTTGGAATTCAGAAAAAAGTATCAAAACACACAATCAGAACTTGATTATCTAAAACACAAACAATCAAAGATAAGATATGCTTTAATCAATCTTGGAAAGGCGTTTGGTGGTGAACCGTTTCCGAAATATTTTGATGACTTAGCTTTGACTGAAGTGGCGTATGGTGAGATTCAAGGACTTGTAGCTAATAGGAATCTTTTTAAAAAACAGGAAGAGGATTGTCGAAAAAGATTAGCAAATGGTGATAGATGAATTTAAAAAGAAAATATCAAAAACAAAAAGGGGTTAAATGAAATCTAGTAATTTGTTTGTAAGGAATTTAAACTTTGATCTTAGAGAAGACGAGTTTAGAAATATTATTGAAGGCCTTGGGCATGATGATTCCTTTGTGATTTTTAAGGTTGATAAGATAAAACAGTTGGATGCTATTTAGACAATGTTAAGAATCACAAACCAAAAAGAAATTGATAGATTTAAGAAAATCTTTAAAAGACAAGAAAAAAGACAAGAAAAAAGAAAGAAGAGAGAATCTCCGGAAAAAGCTGCAAGATTAAGAGAGTTAAAAATAATACAACACGTTAAAATGCTAAAAGAGAAGTTTGGGTTTTAATCTTTAAATTCGATAAGGCCTTTAGGCCCCGTGTGGGAAAAATTACCCCCCCTTTGAAGGGGGGGCAATTAAGATCCGCCGACTTAGAAATCTGCAAAAATTAAAAAAGGGGTGGAGCTATGAATATATTTTTATCAGAAAAATCAAAAAAAAACAAGAAAAATCTTTACAAAAATTTAAAAATCTGGAAAAATTTTTAGGATGCAAAAATTAAAAATTGCTGAGTGGGTTTTTGCTAAAACTCCCCACAATTATGAATTTTTATGCATGAACGGCAAGGACGGGATTTTATGCGATTAGTCGAAAACAAAGATCAAAAGGGCCGTAAAAAAAGAAAAATTACAGAATTAGGCGTGAGTCATTACTCACGCACGGCCCTTTTTGATTATGTAAACAACAATTCCGGAGGTGACAAAATGCATGTTGCGTTGGTTGGAGCAATCATTGCGAGCGAAACAAAGACACTCTCTTTAAAAAGCTATGAATTATCGAGGCTGTGGAACGCACTCTATATCATCCCGGGCAGGAGGCGAAGAAGACTCAAGGAGATTTTGGCAATAATCAAAAAGTCTCAAGATATCTTAAAACTAGACAAAGTCGGAAAAAAGGATTTTGTGGTTACTCCAAATGAGATTTTTTACAAAAATCTGCTCGGCCACGAAGAAAAGAAAAAGGATTTGTGTTACTCAAAATTTGATTTTTCTCAAGTGAAATTTTACTTTAAGCACATTTTACAGACTCTCAGGAGCAGTAAGATGCCCATCAACGGCCCTGTCTCAAACATCTCTATGGGTATATTGCTTTGGCTTTTAAACGCAAAGAAAACGAAACAATGTGTTACCGGCCATATCACTTTAGGCCGGATCAAGCAGTTCAGTGCGAACAGTGCTATTTCTAAGTACAGAGACTACGGCCGTCTACTCGATATTTCCTCGGTCTGTTTTCAGTCCGCAAAGGAAATTGGGCTTATCTCTCGTTTTGATCATGAGCAGAGAGGCAAGTTTATCATCAACGGCCGTTTGTCTTTTGAAATTTTGGCCGAACCGCAGAGGGCCAAGACTCCTTTTGACTCAAAAAAAGGATTTTTCAGAAAGTCATATCCTACAGGGCCCGTGCTACCAACACGAGAGATCAAAGATGAAGACTGCACTAAACCGCCAAAATTTGCAAAATACTTGTCAAGTGCGCAGGAAATGAGGATCGAGAAGATCAAGAAAAACTCGAGGGCCGAAGGAAAAAATGAACTCCAACCTCTAAAGGCCCTCCTCCAAAATTTAACTCACGATCAAGATACTGTAGGCCCTTCTCCCTAGAATTTAGGGAAAAACGTCCTAAAATCGCCTAGAAACGACAAAGACCTGTGGACTTAACGTCGAAATACGTTCAATTTTTGCCAAATAGAGATAAATACCCTTAACTTTTCAAAGAATCTTCGAAGAATTGTTCATTTTTGGCGATTTTAAGCTAAATTCCGGAAATTCTTGCTCGTCGACGGCCGATAAAGGGCCTAGGCCTTTTTTTGATAAAAAAAATATGTCAAAGGAGATGGCGTTCAAATGTCGATAGAATTCTGCAAAATCATCAAAATATGTCTTTCTGTGATGCAATATAATACTCGATAAAAATGTTTAATAAAACATGGAGAGTCGCTTCGCTCCCTCCAACAAAATACTGCATATGCGTTAATGTGTTGGAAGTTGGAAGAGGTTGCCAAACTGTCTGGAAGACAAATAGTAAACCGTTATCGTCTGATACTCTCTATTTTGCAAAATAGACTTCTAAAAAAAAAATTGACATTGGCAAGAATGATTTGTGGCCTGAACAAATAGATCTATGAGACAAAATAGAGGGGAAAAGAAAATGAAAAACACTGATCAAGATTTTTGCGATGCGGCAAAAGACGGCCACGTTGATCTTGTCACTTTACTGCTTGGCCGTGGGGCGGATGTGAACGGTAAAGATAACTACGGAAGAACGCCTCTTCACTGTGCCGCTTGGTTTGGTCATACCGAAGTGGCCGCTTTACTGGTTGACAGTGGGGCGGATGTCAACGGTAAAGAGAGCGACGGATTCAAGTGGAGGCCTCTACACTATGCCGCTCGGTACGGCCATACCGACGTTGTCACTTTACTGCTTGACCGTGGGGCGGAGGTGAACGGTAAAAACGACTTCGAAGAGACGCCTCTACACTATGCCGCTTGGTTTGGTCATACCGACGTTGTCACTTTACTCCTTTCCCGTGAGGCGAAGGTGAACGGTAAAGATAAGAGTGGAAGAACGCCTCTTCACTGTGCCGCTCGGTACGGCCATGCCGACATTGCAACTTTACTGCTTGACCGTGGAGCGGATATTGATAGTAAAAATAACGAGGGATGGACGACACTACACTATGCCGCTCGGTACGCCCACGTCGACGTTGTCACTTTACTGCTTGATCGTGGGGCGGAGGTGAACGATAAAGATGAAGACGGATTGACGCCGCTCCACTATGCCGCTGATTTTGGAGACGCCGACGTGGCCGCTTTACTGCTTGACCGTGGAGCGGATGTGAACGGTGAAGATAACGAGGGATATACGCCTCTACACTATGCAGAAAATCTAGAGCTAAGAGACCTCCTTGTTGAGAGAGGAGGTCGAGAATGATTTTAAAAAAAATAATTACAGAAAAAAAGAATCTAGAACTACATTGTGCGGCCGAGGGCGGACTCTCAATCGCTACGCTTTTACTATTTAACACAGAAAAAAAGAATCTAGAACTACGTTGTGCGGCCGAGGGCGGACTCTCAATCGCTACGCTTTTACTACTTAACCATGGGGCGGAGGTGAACGATAAAGATAGTAGTGGAAGAACGCCTCTTCACTTTGCTGCTAATTATGGACACGACGACGTTACTCGCTTACTCATTCATCGTGGGGCGGAGGTGAACGTTAAAGATAACAAAGACATGATGCCTCTTCACTATGCGACCCGGTACGGCCATACCGACGTGGCCGCTTTACTAATTGACAGTGGAGCGACGGACATTTTTTAAACGGCCGTTCAAGCATTTCTCAGTTTTTGTTTTAGTTTCTTCATTTCTTCCCGAAGATTTTTTTCGTCTTTGGTTACCTCATAAATATCGTTGTAATCAATTTTATTTTTTGAAATATTGACTATTTTTTTTGCTAGCGGCCGTTCCGGAAATGATACTCTCCTCTCCCATTGATAAACCGTTCCGAGTGAACAACTCAGTTTTTTTGCCAATTTTTTTTTGTCTTGTGAATTTAAGAACTGAACAAATTTCATAGTGTATTCTCCTAATTTAAATTTTTTAAAAAAAAGATTTTTTTTCTGTTGACTTTTATTTTGTTTTTCATTATCATCTTTTAATCACAACTACGATTGTGATTATAGAGGAGTTTTTTTATCAATACAAGTTTTTTAAAAAAATCAAAAACTAAGGCACTTAGCAAAGTGCAAATGAATCTATTTGTGCGCCGCTACGAGTCACTTGTGTACGCTCTGATAAAGCATAAGATCACTATTTCATGGGAATTGAAACAGCGCATTAAATATAAGTTTTTGAAAAAAGCATTGATTGTATTTTTTCGAATCTCGACTTAAAGATCAAGATAAGGTCTTTCGGTTTTCTGATTTTAAAAAAATTAACAGGACAATCTATAAATTAAAAACAAAAAGTGACGGAAACAATCGAAATATCAAAGAAGGAGGACAAAAAAATGTACGAATACGAGTGGGCCGGTGAGGCGCAAACAAGAGATGAAGAAATAAGGGACTACAGGGAATTTGCAAAAATGGAGTCAGGATTGATCGAGACAGAAGAGAGTTATGCGGACTTTGTGGAACGACGACAACTGGAATTGCATAGAGAAGCACTCAAAGAATCATTGGAAAATTTGGACAAAGAAGAAGTGACGGAAAAAAACAAAATACAAAAAAGGGGGTTGGATTTGAAAAGTTATTACGATGAGAAACTGGGAAAATGGGTCTATAATAAACAAAAAACAAGGAGAACTTATGACTGATCTACAAGTAACCCAAAAAAACACCGGGTTGACTGTTGAACAAAAAGAACTGATTAAAAAACAAATCATGGTCGGAGCAACAGATATGGAGCTTAAAATGTTTCATTCCGTATGTGAAAAAACAGGGCTCGATCCCTTCTCCCGACAAATCTATGCCGTTGGAAGAAAAACAAAAAATAATACTAATGGATTATGGGAAATGAAATTTTCTTATCAAGTTTCGATTGACGGCTTCAGGCTCGTCGCAGAACGATCGGGGAAATATCAAGGACAAACTCCCGTTTTTTGGTGTTTAAAAGGGAGGCAGTGGGTTGATGTCCTAGAAGCGCATGAGACGCCCATTGCGGCGAAAGTGGGCGTGTGGAAAGCAGGAAACAAGGAGCCTACCTATGCGGTTGCTCACTACAAGTCGTACGTACAAGAGTACAACGGAAAACCATCAAAAATGTGGGAAAAAATGCCGGAATTAATGCTTGCTAAGTGCGCAGAGGCATTGGCCTTAAGAAAAGCGTTTCCTCAGGAATTATCGGGTCTGTATACGGTGGAGGAAATGGGTCAAGCACGGACTGTTGATAACGCCAAAAGAACATTTGTATCCGTGGATAATAACGATAAGAAGAAATATCTGATTGGCTGTTGTGACACGATAAAATCTTTTGTCGGAGAGAAAGTATTTGAAGAAAAAAAAGAAATCTTTATTAAGCAATTTTTTGGCACAACCGATAAAGCAGAAATTGTAAAATTAAATTTACAAAAGATAAAAAATATCAGAGAAAAAATTATTAATTATTTTGAATCTTTAAAAAATGAAAAAAAACAAAGTGATATTAATCCATTTTTAGACAAGCAAAATTATCTGGACGGAACCTATCTTATGATAAGTAATTTTGTCAAAAATTTAAACTTAAGTGTAGATGAAAAAACGAAACTTATGAAAGATTTTTTTGGCACAACGGACAAAGACAAAATACTAAAATTATCGCTCGATGAATTGAAAAAAATTAGAACGAATGTGTCAGAATATTTTAAAAATAAAGGAGGTCAAAAATGAGTTATGCAGAAGACGAGGGGTTTGATGGGTGGTGGCCGGATGAGTATCCTGAGAACTACGCTTATGCAGTTTTGAGTAAGAGAAGATTTATCTCAAGTGTGGCCCTAAAACCTCTTCCTTCAGGGAGAGGATATGACGCCACGCCCTTCGGCGAGAAAAAAAAAAGTATTGCCTTTTGGGCAATATCATAATATATTGGATTTGTCGGAACAAAAACCGACCTACCGTAGGGACTACGGGATGTGAAGCTCGTGGAGACGGTGTAAGACCTAGGAACTCGTGTTCTAGGCGTTTGTCGGTGAAGCAAGAATCTCCTCACTTTAGTGAGGGGTAGTTCAAGACTGTGCTTTTCCATATTAGCAATTATTCGATGAACAAAAATGAAAAAACGGTGGTTGTTTTAAAAGATTTTCTTTTAAATGAGACCAATTAAAGGAGACCAAAAATGACAAATGATACTGAAGAAAAAGTAAAAAAAATAGTAGAGGAAGGGAAAGAATTTTTTAAAATAACCGAAGGACTTAGAAAAAATAAAGAAAGATTTGAAATCATAATTGACGAAGAGATTTGGAAAACTATTAACGAATGTGTTTTAAATCGGAGTTGCTATATATCGAGAGATAAACTCAGTGACAATAATATTATCTATAAATACAAAGACGGTGCGTATGAATTAGTTATCTCTTTTAACCCTCTTAATAAGGACAATTTTCTAGACTCAAAATCCGACATTATTATTGGTTTTGTCACACATGGGAGACCTCGTAAAAAATATTATAGAATAGGAGAATTTAAGATAGATAGTAAAAAAGAATTATCTACGGCCTTCAGTATAATTTCTCAAATAACGAGTTTTGATTCCCCGATCGATGATTTAAAAGATTTTGTTATAGAATTGAAACATAGGTTTATTGCCGAAGTTAAAGGAGAATACAATTAAAAAAAGATTTTATGTTGCTTTGAGTGGGAAAAGAGGAGATGTGAACAGATATGTTGTTCGAGAAAGAAGTGATACTGTGCCGAATACCGACAACATGATTAATATAAATTTTTTAACAGAGGAAAACGCCACAACATTGGCAAAACTCTGGAACAAAAGAGAGGAAACAAATGATTAATAAAGTAATGCTGATCGGCCACTTGGGACAAAACGTAGAGCTTAAAACAACTAATAACGGAACGTCTTTTTGCAATATCTCTGTTGCTACGTCAATGACGTGGACTAAAGACGGAGAGAAGCAACAAGCAACTGAATGGCATAATGTTGTGATATGGAAAAAGAACGCTGAGAATTGCGCTAAATATCTTGGTAAAGGGAGCAAGGTGTTTATCGAGGGGAGACTGCAAACAGATAAGTATCAAAAAGATGGAGAAGATCGATATTATACGAAGATCGTTGCAACCAACGTCCGTTTTCTGGACTCAAAATCCGACGGGGAAAATAAGAATAATTTTAATCAAAAAAAAGAAGAAAAACATAACTACGAAACCGACGGCCATAAAGTAAACACAAATATCGACTATCAAGCTGATGATATCCCGTTTTAAGAGCATTAAAAAAGCAGAATTACAAGAACTAAAAAAGGCCCTCCGAAAAGGGCCTTTTTTTTTAACTTTTTGTTTTAATCCACGCCCCTAAAAGAGACGACATTTAGTCTAATTTTGATTATGCAATTTTTTTCCCAAAATCTTTTACTCTATAGATACTCTCGCCGTCGAGTTTTCCTCCCGACAATTTTCGCAATTTTGAGGCCTGTTTGCGATTGGGAAAGAACTCGGCCTTACGCCAGCGGTAAATTATACGAGATTTAACGCCTAGTTTAGTCGCTAACATCTCCATTTCCTTCATCGTCTTATATTTTTTTAAAAAATCTATAAGTGTCATCGGTACAGCATAGAGCAACTGACATTTTGTGGCAAGTAGTTTTATTTAATTTAATTTAATTTATTTTATTTTATTTAATATGTGGGGTTTTTAATAATAGAAAACAAACTATAACATACAGCAACATAAACAAGAGAAAATAGGGTAAAAAAAAGTGAAAAAAAAAGGTTGACAAAAATCAATATGATGTCATAATATGACTATCAATAACAATACATCGTCACAATATGACGATCAAAAAAGGAGCCGCAAAATGAAACTAGAAAAATTAAAAAATCTGTTAAGAGAAGAAGGGCCGTTATTAAAAGAGGATTTTACAGAACTGGAATTAGGACTTGATGAACTAAGACAAATTATCGACATAGTAAATGATGCAATTACTCACAAATTAACAAATGGAGACAAAAAATGAAAAATTTAGAGAAAGAGCTTCGCAGTGCGGCACAAGAAGGATACGTCAAGCTTGCCACTTTACTGCTTGATCGTGGAGCGACTGTTGAGAGCAAAGATAAATTTGGTTACACAGCTCTTCACCATGCTGCTCGGCATGGGCGGATCGACGTTGCCACTTTACTGCTTGATCGTGGAGCGACTGTTGAGAGTAAAACTAAACAAGGTTACACAGCTCTTCACCGTGCTGCTCGGAATGGACACCTCGACGTTGCCACTTTATTGCTTGACCGTGGAGCGAGTGTTGAGAGTAAAACTAAACAAGGTTACACAGCTCTTCACCATGCTGCTTTGCTCGGATACCTCGACGTTGCCACTTTACTGCTTGATCGTGGAGCGACTGTTGAGAGCAAAGATAAATTTGGTTACACAGCTCTTCACAATGCTGCTCGGCATGGGCGGATCGACGTTGCCACTTTACTGCTTGATCGTGGAGCGACTGTTGAGAGCAAAGATAAATTTGGTTACACAGCTCTTCACCGTGCTGCTCGGCATGGGCGGATCGACGTTGCCACTTTATTGCTTGACCGTGGAGCGAGTGTTGAGAGTAAAACTAAACAAGGTTACACAGCTCTTCACCATGCTGCTCGGAATGGACACCTCGACGTTGCCACTTTATTGCTTGACCGTGGAGCGAGTGTTGAGAGTAAAACTAAACAAGGTTACACAGCTCTTCACCATGCTGCTTTGCTCGGATACCTCGACGTTGCCACTTTACTGCTTGATCGTGGAGCGAGTGTTGAGAGTAAAACTAAACAAGGTTACACAGCTCTTCACCATGCTGCTTTGCTCGGATACCTCGACGTTGCCACTTTACTGCTTGATCGTGGAGCGACTGTTGAGAGCAAAGATAAATTTGGTTACACAGCTCTTCACAATGCTGCTCGGCATGGGCGGATCGACGTTGCCACTTTACTGCTTGATCGTGGAGCGACTGTTGAGAGCAAAGATAAATTTGGTTACACAGCTCTTCACCGTGCTGCTCGGAATGGATACCTCGACGTTGCCACTTTATTGCTTGACCGTGGTGCGGATGTGAACTGTAAAACTAACAACGGACGGACGCCGCTCGAACTTACCAATTCACTCAATCGAAAAATAAGAAATATTCTTGTAGAAAAAGGAGAACTAAAATGGAAATGACAGAAGAAAAAGTAAAAAAAATCGTAAAAAAAGTGTACGATAGATGGGTCGCAAGAATTAAAGATTTGGGCATGTCTGATGATGCTTTACAATTATCTTGCGTTGATCGATATCAAGACGATTTCCCGGCGTTAAGCATCCAGCGCACGGACGCAGGTCTCAAAAACGAGGACGACTATGACGGCTGGTACCACTTTCGAGACGATGTAAAAGAGGAAATTTTGGCGGTTGATCTCTGTAGCTATTGCGACGATGATGACTCGCTAAATTTTAGATTTAGTAAAGAGATTAAAATTTCACAAAATGCGGTCGACGAAATTGTTAAAATACTTATGCCGCTCGTGCGAGCGAGCGTTGAAAACAAAAAAAGTTTTTACGAAATCCAAGAAAGTTTAAGACGGCACGAAGAAATTAATTCCGAAGATTTTTGCTAAAAAATTATAACTTAAAAAGGAGCTGGTTAACAGCTCCCTCTCTAGACTGCAAAAATCAGTCTAGAGAGGGAATTACCCCTCAAAAAAAAGGAGCAAAAATGCTAATTAAAAACGAACGTAACGACAAAATTTGTTTTGTAAAAACTAACGAGTACACATCAGAACAAACTGTTTTCGCAGAGCATGAAGATGTAAGATCTGTAATGATTTTAGAAAAAGGAGCAAGTTTTTTAGAAAATTGTGACTACGAAGCTAAAAAGAATTTTAAATTCTTTAAAGACATAGATACAAATGACGAAGATTGTTATTTTGAAATTATTTTTTCAAATGATTCTTTTGAAAAAAAAGTACATAAACTAAAAAGAGGTACTTATGTCTGTTTCAGAGAAAAAAATCATCTCTATATTGAGCAAGAATATTAAAAAAAGAAGG
>CBDCYX010000003.1:0-12250 GCA_965224385.1 Bacteriovoracaceae bacterium | reverse complement strand
ACTGCAGCGGTCGTAACTTCACCGGGGCCCGTCCTCTCTGCCTCTGCGCTTTTTTTGATCCCCGGCGCCACCCTTATTGTATCTACTTTCTCGTCAATATTTGCTCCAAGATCACTTCAGGTTTCAAGACAGATCTCCCTCTTGGGTCTCTCTGGATACCCTTCAATTCCCACTGGAGGGCCGAATTTCATTATACTTTGGCACCCGACAGACCCACTCTAAGGAAAAATGCAAACGAGGGTTCCTGTCTATTGTTCTTCTCTATTAATGAGGAGGAATTAACGGTTGATTACGAAATTGATCGCTGTACCCACGAAGATGTCTTCCCCGAGACAGAAATCGGAACGATGAGAGTCGGGAACGATCACGATTTCTTAGATGAAACATTTGGACAAACTCTTGTTGTTCTCACGGAGTCTTCGGTTTCGTTGATTGATTGACGTCAAGGTAACCTCGAACCGAGGTTACTTCAACACCTTCTTAGGGTGGGGGAGTTTTTTCTGCGGCCACTTCTAGAAGGTTTCAACGTTGAGGTTGAAGAAAGATGGTGGCCTGAGGCAGAATTGAACTGCCGACCTCCGGGTTATGAATCCGACGCTCTAACCGGCTGAGCTACCAGGCCTTACTTGGTGGAATGCAATTTCTTGTGGCCATCATGGCCTAGAAAACATAAGTCCGTCAAACCAATGACCTTGCGGCACCGCTAGAGAGAAGAATTGCGCAACTGCCTCAAATTCCCCTCAATTTGTTCCTTAAAACGTCCTAGAGAGAATCTCCCGAAGAGAAAAGAAATAAAGAAAGGAATAAAAAAGGCCGTGAGACATCCTCTAAGGTCTACGGCCACGGGAATTTTTCTGTCTACAAAAACTGTTGGAAGCATTTCCGGAGCATAGCGATCAAAGAAAAAAAGAAACACAAGGCCTAATAAAAGTCCAGACAGTGATGAAAAAAAGCTCATGAGAAAAACAAAGAGTGAAGAGGCCCTATACAAGGCCCTTTTACTCGCCCCCAATATCCAAAGGCCTACCATGTCATTTTTTATTTTATCAAAAAAAATCATCAGTCCACTTGTTACACAAAGGGAAACCATCAAGGCCATGGCCGTAAAAAGAAAAATCATCACATTACTCTCTAATCTTAAGGCCCAAACGAGAGTTTTGTTTACCTCCTCCCACTTGAGAAGTCGCCCAAGTTCTCTATAAGGGCCGTCATTGGTAATACGAACCAATCCGTCCCAATCCCCTTGGCCGTAAAAACGCACGGTATTAACAGTCTCTGCCTTTATGAGATTGTGAATGACCCCCATCCTTGCCCAAAGATGGGTTTCGTCGAGTTCGGGTACATGTGTGGTAAAGATATGGGAAACTATTGTGGAAACACTTCTAGGAATATCCTCCATAAAGCTGTCCACATGGGAAGGAGACATGAGAAGAAGACGATGCCCCTCTTTGGCACCAAGTCCAAAGGAGAGTCCAAAGGGAACCGCAAGATCGTTAATCACAATCCCATCTAAAAACGACGGTTTTTTCTTAGTATCTATAGCGTGAACAACCGCCGCTACTAAAGTCTCACCATTTTTTACAAGAAGTTCCAATTCGTATTCAACTATCGGCCTAAAATTCATTTTTTCGGCCACATCTAAAAGCGCCTTAGTTTTTGATTTTTCCACGGAATGATGGAAATAAAACACGCCACTTCCAACAATACGCTTTGAACGTCCCATAAGATTTCTCTGGAGCCCCCCCATCACACTCTGGAGAACGATTAGGGCAAAAGACGAGAGAACAAGTCCTAAAACGGCCAAGAAAAGAATATTTCCCCGTCTAAAAGATGAGAGTATGTGGTGAATAAAATATTTTGTGAAAGCAAGAGTCACGAATCGTAAAATTTACCCTTAGAAAGGGCCAGGTCTTTTAAACGGGAAGAGGGAGCATAACGGTCTTTGTTAACGGTTTCAGAAAAACGCACCAGAGATTCATAGATACTCTCAAGGCCCTCGTTATCTGCATAGCGAAGAAGTCCTCCTCGAAAAGGAGGAAATCCCGTACCAAAAATCATTCCTAAATCAACACTTGAAGCATTGTCGACGATTCCTTCGTCTAATACATAAGCTGCCTCGTTAATCATGGGAATAATCATTCGCATTTGCATCTCTACTTCACTCATTTTCTTTGCTTTAACAGGGAGAAGAAAAGAGAGACCTTCGTTAGGGCCGATCTCTTTCCCTTTTTCATTATAGTTATAAAAACCCTTCAACGATTTCTTTCCTTGCCACCCTTTTTCCAACATTTTCTCTAAAAATTTTGAAGGTACGGCCCTGTTGCCAAGGGCCTTGTGGAGGACTTGAGCGGCCTTTAATCCTATGTCAAACCCGATTTCATCAAAGAGTCGGCAAGGGCCCATAGGCATTCCAAAATGAACGCAAACCATATCAAGATCCCAAGGGAGTATGCCGTCTTCGAGGAGATACGCGGCCTCATTGAGGTAGGGCATGAGTATTCTGTTCACCAACAGTCCCGGGCCGTCCTTGACAATAATAGGAATTTTTTTGACCTTTACAACCCAGTCGTACAAGGCCTTAACGGTTTCCGGAGCAATTTTTGAATGAGTAGCAATTTCAACGAGCGGCATTCTGTTAACGGGGTTAAAAAAGTGGAGTCCTGCAAATCGCTGAGGATGAGTCAAAGACTTGGCCATTTCTTCTATGGATAGAGAAGAGGTATTTGTCGTGATGACGGCATCTTGCCGCATCTGTTGTTCTACTTCGCTTAATACGGTTTTCTTAATTCTTATATCTTCTGCAACGGCCTCTACAAGTAAATCGACACGTTTAAGGCCTTTGTAATCAAGTTGAGGCCGTATACTTCTCTGTTTTCTCTCACTTTCATCAATGCTCATGAGTTTTCTTTTGACTTGTTCGGAAAAATTCTTATTGGACTGAGACAGACCTAGTTCACAGGACTTCCAAGAGAGGTCCTTCAAACAAGGGTCCATAGAATTTTGGGCCATAAGCCAGGCGATTCCTCCACCCATGACGCCGGCACCGAGACAGCCTCCTCTTTTTAAGCGAGGGACATCTTTTGCCACTTTAGGCCCACTGTATTTCTTAGCACCTTCCGTAAGGAAAAAAATATTGCGGAGATTTTGAGATTGTCTACTCATGCACAACTCTCCAAAGGACTGGGCCTCTTTTTGTAAATAGGACGCTTTGGATTTTGTCATTCCGGACTCCATCACATCAAGGATTTTCAAAGGGGCCTGATAGTGTCCACGAGTTTTTTTGAGAACGTTTTCCCGGGCCTTTTGAAAAATAAATTTTCTGATAAGAAAGTTTTCATAAACAAAACTTTTCAGAAGACTTGCTATGGAAAAGGATTTATGCAGTTTTAGATATTTCGGGACTATTTTTAGGAGGTTTTCTTTGGGGTAGATTTCTTCGACAATTCCCCGTTTTTTCGCCTGCCTTGCTTTGAGGGATTTCCCCGTTAGGATAAGTTCAAGTCCTGAGGCAAGTCCGGCCCGTTTCGGCATTCTATAGGTTCCCCCGAGTCCCGGAATAATACCCAATTTAACCTCGGGAAGCCCTATAACAGAGTTTTCATCATCGCTCATAATGATATGACTTGTGGACAATACAAGTTCGGTTCCACCACCAAGACAAACGCCGTGAACACAAGATACCGTTGGAATTTTAAGATTTTCGATTTTATTGTAGAGAAGTTGCCCTTGTTCTGCTTCGGATGCGGCCTCTCCTTCCGTTTTGAGAGAATCGATAATTCCGATATCTACACCTGCAAGGAAACACTTTTCCTTGAGGGAGTGAAAAACGGCCCCTTTCAAATCCTTCTGATTTTCCCGTATCTCTTCAACAATATGTTCCAATTCGGAAAACGTCTCTCTATCCAACGTCGTCATGTTTTTTTTGTTGCCTAACCCGAAACCTATATAGGCCGTCTTGTCTTCGATGTTAAAATGGATTTTTTTATACTTGCTCACGAAGAGTTCTCCAGCTTAAGGTTTTCTATGATACAGGCCCCTCCCTGTCCTCCGCCAATACACAAAGAGGCAAGACCGTATCTAAGATTTTTTCTCTTTAAAGCGTGGAGTAGCGTAACCACAAGTCTCGCGCCTGTTGAGCCGATAGGGTGCCCGAGAGCAATGGCCCCTCCTGAAACATTAAGTTTGTCATTATCGAGCGTTCCCAATCTTTCATGGACTCCCCATTGTTTTGATATATTTTCATCGGCAAAGGCCTTTTTGACGGCGAGAATTTGAGCGGCAAAGGCCTCGTTGATTTCCACAAGCCCCATATCTTCGAGGGACATCTCCGTTTTTTTAAAAACCCCATAAGAGGCCGTTAAAGGGCCAAGGCCCATTCTCTCCGGTTCAACACCGTGAAAATGAAAGTCCACAAATCGCCCGATGGGGTCAAGAGAATATTTTTCACAAGAATTCTCATCGGCCAACATAAGGGCCGATCCTCCGTCGGTAATAGGACAACTGTTGCCGACAGTGACCGTACCGGATTTTTTTTCAAAATAAGGCCTAAGTTTTGCGAGAGATTCCATCGTCGAATTTGTTCTTGGGCCGATATCCTTTGTTATTATTTGATCCAGTGTCTTTCCGGCAATAATGGGAAGAATTTCCTCATCAAAATCTCCATCTTGCTGGGCCTTAACGGCCTTTCGATGGGAGTCGTTGGCAAATGCGTCTTGTTCGTTGCGGGAAATAGAAAATTCGCGGGCAAGTTTCTCGGCCGTTTGTCCCATATTAAGACCACAAAACGGGTCCATAAGCCCCTGCTCTATAGCGATAACCGGAACGAGGAAAGAAGGCCTAAATTGCAAAACGGCCTTCATTTTTCCCAAGAGAGATTTTGCCTTCAAAATATTAAAAAAACACTCCGTCATTTGCTTTGAATAGAGAAAGGGTATTTGAGACATATTTTCCACGCCACCGACAACGACGATATCGGCCCTTCCCGATGCCACTTTGAGAAACCCTTGACATAGGGCCTCAAGTCCTGAAGCACAATTGCGATGTACGGTAAAACCGCTGGTTTTTTTATGAAGTCCGGCCTCAAGAGCGATGATTCTTCCGATATTAGGGTATTTGGGAGGATTTCCTACATTGCCAAAAATAACCTCATCAATGCCGTCATTTTCTATGGGTGTTTGATCCATCAGATAGCGGACTAAGTAGGAACCAAGGTAGGGTGCCGAAATATCTTTAAGGTCAAGGCCTGCCTTTACCTGAGGAGTCCTTTTTCCACTGACGATATATACATTTCGAAACCGATCTTGCTTGGACACCCAAACCTCCCGAAACAATACTAAACCAACAAAGAAGATTTGCAAATAGAATAGAATGACTTGCAATGTCGCATCAAACAAAGTATTTTTCTCAGAAATTATATTAATACTAGGAAATGGTTTCTATCCTAAATTTTGGGTACTGAGATAAAGAAGGCCTCATTCATACGAGGAGAATCTGTTTAAAAACACAAATCAAATATTTGTGTATTGCGCTGTATTATATCAAAATCGACGCTACGCAAATGTTGCGAAAATTTTTCGTAAACTTTTTTCTCCCTCTTTTTTCACTTTTCAGAGTTGAATTTTTATCCAAAAAGTTTTGGAGCAAAGGATTTTTTGTTGATAATACTTGCACTAGAACCTGTCGCTCGAATGACAAAAAGGCCATGTCTTTCTGAATATCCGGCCGCCCCCGAGTTTTCTTTAAGATAAGCAACTGCTCCCAAAATATTCTTGTCCGAGTATTCTTTAAAAATTTCTTTAAAAGACTTTAGCTTTTTGAGAAAGGCATCGACATCTTTTTTCCCCAAAGTTGTTTTAACTTCGACAACTACGATTTCTCTTCCATTTACTGCAATTATGTCAAATGCCCAATCATGACCGTTAACCAGTTATTCCCGTTTTGTCATTTTCCCCTATGCAAACAGTTTTTCTCGCTTTATGCACAAGGTCACAAAAAATCCTTCCCTCAGGGGAACTAAAGTGCGGCAACCCCCTGAGAATAGCTTAAAACAACCTTTTTTGCCGAATTTCCTATAAAGATTGGAGGTTGCTTTTGAAAAAAATAGATTTCAGGAGAGGTTCTAACAAAGAGACCCCCCCTGAACTTACAAGTCCAAAAAAAGCTTATATTATCGGACGAAAATAGTTAAATTTTTAGGATGTATCAAAGAACGGTGTATGCTTCTCTATAATAAATTCTAGAAACGAATCCCAATCATTAAAATGAAAAAATTGATAAAAAAACTTCAAATCGTGCCAAAAACATAAGAAATGCCGTATTTATCGAGAGATATTCCTTTCCGTGTCCAAAGCTATGCTCTAATTCATAACCGCCTGTCTTTAACATGTTAAATGTCTCATTCTCTATTTTCCAACGACAACGAGTCCCATTCATATATCTAAACTCATGTGTTCTTTCTTTTTTTACCTTCTCTCCAATCGTCTCCGTAAATGTATGCCTTTTAACTTTCCCTTCAGCTTCAGACAGGTCAATCCAAAGAAACAGTTTCTTGTGCCCTTGTGGTTTTACATTTAAAATATAAGACATCCGGTGCTTCTCAAGAGTTTCCACAACAGAACTGTCTGCATACAGGGCATCCCCTGCGACAATCAAATTAAGTTTGGGATGATCATTCCTAATTTTCTTCATCAATCTCTTTAACGCATTGTTCTCACAATCATTCTTTTGAAAACCGTCTTCTTTCGATATCCCTTCTATACCTAGAGGAATAACTTGCTTACAATCCGGGTGCGCTATAACCGAACTTAAAATTTGATGATAATAGGTTTCCAAACCCTCAAAATCCGAGTCCTCTTCCGATCCTGTGCCATTATCTCTCTTTTTTTTATGTCTTTTGACCATGCAATGCTTACACTTAATTTTATGAGAGGAATAATATTCCGAACCATCCGTCGGCATAAGGTAATACGGGTTCCCTGATATCCTCATAAGTTCAAAATCTTTAAGACGTCCTCCTCGCTGAACGACATTGAATAATTTCTTGAAAATAAAGTAGAAACTTTGTGGACTGATCTTGTCGACTATTGACCTCATCCGGGTTATCGAAGGTATCCTTTTTACTCCATAAAGTGTGTGAAGATTACTCTTAAAATCTTGAAGGAAATTTGAGAGAAAAAACTGCATAGAGAGAACTAAAGGCATCTGCAAGGGTGATTGATTTGTTTGTGGAACGAGAATCGGGAATTCTTTTGAAGGAATCTAAAATACTTGCTACTTGAATTCAGCTTATAACGAAAACACGGGAAAGACCTCTATCGGAAGGGAGTCATCCTAATAAATTTAACCTAACCCTGATAAATACACTCTTGATTCTCCGTGTTGTTGCGAATAATTTTTTACCAAACTTAATTCTTTAGGGGGGGGGGGGGGAATTCAAACCGAGAATCGCTGGATAACCGGAGGAAAATTACACAGTGCGGTGAAGCTTAGCTACCGGTTCGAAAATGGGGGTCCACCTCAGATGTTTGGCAGAATTCCTTTAATTTATTGAAATCATGTAAAAAACCTATTATCGTGGTTCAAAGATTAAGGCCCATCCCATTCCACCTAAAGGGGGAAAAATGAAAAATTTTCAATGTATTTCTTTTTTTGTGTCTATGTGTTTTATCTCTATTGCTTCTCTATTCGCTCAACATGAGTCCTCAATAATATTAACAATTTTGGAAAAGCGTTGTAATGGGGGATATCTAGTTGAATGTCTCAATCTTGGAGAACTAGAAAAATCACGAGGAAATATGGTTCGTGCTAATGAATTATATAAAAAAGTTTGTGACGGTGGCGATATTACAGGATGTTTTAATCTTAAAATTTTCAAACAAAAAGACATTGCCAAGGCCAAAGAAACGTTCCTACATGCCTGTATCGATAAAAATCTCACAGATTGTTTTTATCTTGGACTTATAGAATACAAACTAGGAGAAGTTGACAACGCAAAGAAATCACTTGGGAAGGCCTGTGATGGAGGGCCTTCCTCCGCATGCTTTACTCTTGGAATTCTAGAGTTTAACCTAGGAGAAATTGACAATGCCAAAGAATCGTTTGGAAAATCCTGTAACGATGGGAACTCAATAGGATGTACTCACCTAGGAGTTATAGAGTACCAACAAAGAAATTTCTCTAATGCTAAGCAATTATTCACACAGGCCTGTAACGAGGGTAATATATCAGGATGTTTTAATCTTGGAATTGTAGAAATGGAACAAGGGAATATGGACAATGCCAAAGAAGCATTACAAAAAGCTTGTAACGGTGGGCATAGATCAGGGTGTAAAATGTCAGAGGGCCCTCGGTAAACACTTTTGAAAAAATTTTGAATGATCATCTTTTATCAATAGGAATAAATTCTCTCTTTTTTTCTCCCACATAAATCTGTCTTGGACGATAAATTCTACCGTTTGGCATTTCCCGTTGTTCCCTCCATTGGGCCAACCATCCGGGGAGTCTCCCAAGAACAAACATCGCCGTAAACATACCCAACGGAATACCCAAGGCCCTATAGACAATACCTGAATAAAAATCCACATTGGGGTAAAGATTTCTCTCTACAAAGTACTGGTCACTCCGGGCGGCCTTTTCAAGTCCCATAGCGATCTCTAGCAAAGGATCGTTGATCCCCAGTTTTTCCAGAACAGTGTCGCAGGCCTTTTTGATGATTTTTGCTCTCGGATCAAAATTTTTGTAAACCCTATGGCCGAAGCCCATAAGACGGAAGGAATCACTTTTATCCTTGGCCTTCTCAATAAATTTCTTATAATCGCTACCGTCTTTGTAGATAAGCTCAAGCATTTCCAACACGCTTTGATTGGCCCCTCCATGTAAAGGTCCCCAAAGAGCATCAATCCCTGCCGAAATCGTAGCAAAAATATTGCTGTGAGCACTACCTACCATCCTCACTGTTGAAGTCGAACAATTTTGTTCATGATCTGCATGAAGAATGAGTAATTGGTTTAGGGCCCGTGCTATGTCTTGATCGATTTGAAACTCTGGATGGTAAAACATCATGTTGAGAAAATCTGCACAGTACCCTAGAGAAGGGTGAGACCTGACGGGAGTTTTTCCCATCATTCTCCTATAAAAATAGGCCATAATAACCTTAACTTGGGCCATTAATTGGGCAATGGCCCTTTCCGTTTGAGTCTTGTTAAACTCAAAATCGAGAAACTCAGGATAATAAGCACTGAGTGCGGCAACTGTAGAGGCGAGAACTCCCATGGGGTGGGCATTCGTAGGAAAAGTATCTAGAAGCTTAGTTATCCCATCCGGTAGAGTTGCAAAGGAGATGATTTTTTCGTGAAAAAAATCTAATGACCTAGGTGTCGGAAGCTTGTCTTTTGTCAAAAGATAGGCCACTTCAATAAAGTTTGAGTGTTCTGCAAGTTCCTCAATGGGATAGCCTCTATATCTTAAGATTCCTTCCTCTCCGTTAAGAAAGGTGATGGATGAGGTACAAGAGCCTGTGTTGACAAGTCCGTGATCGAGAAGGATATGTCCCGTATCTGTCCTCACCGTAGAAATGTCAATAGCGTGTTCTCCCTCGCTACCCGTAATAACGGGATATTTAAAAGACCTTCCATCGATTTCGAGTGTTGCCGTCTCCAACATAAAAATCACCTCCTTAAATATTTAAAAAAGGACTAGAGAAGAAATTGTAGAAGAATGAAACCTATTTTTCAATGGCCCATTGCCGAGGGTTTTGACGCCATCTGTCGACACTGTTCTTCTCTTCCTCAGACAGAGAGGATGTAGAGAGGATAGAAGAAAAATTGGTGAGAGAAAACAGCTTGACCCTCAGTGTTTTTAATTTTTCACGGGACTCAAGAGTTTCGTAGTCGACGATGGCCAGTACGTCTTTCACGTTAAGTCCTTCTTGTCTCAGGGCCAAAACGGCCGTCTCAAGGCCGACGCCTTGATTGACAAGGTCTTCTATGAGAAGAACTTTTCCTTGAGATTGAAAATATCCCTCAACACGTTTTCTCATACCATAGGATTTGGAGGTCGTTCTTACATAAACCATGGGGATATTTAGCTCGTGGGCCACAATAGAACCGTAGGGGATACCCCCTGTGGCCACGGCCCCGATATGATCAAATTCAAGGTTTTCTTTTTTGGCCTTTTGGATCAGCATTCGAACGACTTCTTTTCTCTGGAAGGGAAATCCTAAAATGTAGCGATTATCGCAATAAATAGGCCCTTTTAATCCGGAACTGTAAGTAAAGGGAGATTGTGGTGAGAGGCGCAAACAACCCATTTCAATAAGCATTTTTGCAACGGTATCTTCTTCTGGGGAATGTTGATGAGGTAACGAGTTCAAACTTATTTTTGAGAGTTGCTGTCGGTCTTATTGTTTGCCGGAACAACGTCGACAGGGCAAGAAGCAAATTTGATTTTGTTCATATCCTCTTCTATTGATTCAAGGTTCTTTTTACAAGAATTTATGTTGTTGATTAATTCTACGGCCTTTGGGTCATCCCAATGAAGTTTTCCATCCTCAACAGATTTGGCCGCAAGGATACCCAATTCTTTATAGAGTTCATGCAGAGAAGAACTCGTCTTGGTGGCCGAGAGCATTTTTTTACCGATTTTTGTGGCCCTGTGCAATTCGTCTTGGCAAGTTTGAAAAAGGTCATTGACACGTTTTTTCCACTGGGTCGAATTATCCATGAATACCTCCTTAACTAAGAATTCTTAATTATTTCCATGATATTCTCTCTATGTCAACATTGCTATGTAACATAGATCTCCTTGAAAATTAATGAAAAAAGGTTAACATTGTTTCTCTTCGGCCCTGTGGCGGAACGGTAGACGCGCTTGATTCAAAATCAAGTATCCTTTGGATGTGGGAGTTCAAATCTCCCCGGGGCCACCACTTTCTTGCAAATTCCTCTTCTCTAGAGCTATAACAATTATGCTCTTGTGGGGCATTAACTCAGTTGGTTAGAGTATCCGGCTCATAACCGGACAGTCGCTGGTTCGAGTCCAGCATGCCCCACCATGCATCAAATTCCTAGATCTTCCGAAAAAGGGGCAAAACTCCAGGAAGCAGAAAATAACGCTTTAGGTCACAATAATACAGCAGCAGTTTTCGGCACTTTTAAAAATGCCCCTAGAAAGGCCTAGTTAGTTGCCATGCTTTTAAAAGTGAACTTTTTGTAGAAACCGGCATTCCTGTGGTTAGGATTGGAGATGTAAAAGAAATAATTGACTTTGATAATTGCAAGAAAATCTCTCAAAATAGATGTGGATGCCTTAAGATATGCATAAGTTAGTGGTGTATTTACCGAGGAAATACGACTAAAAGGGTGAAGTACGCCTAAGCATTTCTGACTGATGAAGAATAAGTTCAGCTTCAGAACCGCTTATATTAAGCAACTCGCTGTTTCTAAATGTAAATTTGTTATGCCGGCATTCTTTGAGCTGTATAGAAAAGTTAGAAAAAGAATACTTACTTTCAACACTAAGAGTACAACGAATTCCTTTAAAGTTTTCGGCAGAGGCCGATTCCTTCCCTATTTTTGCATCAAATAACACAGAGAAATCAAAGGAAAGAACCGAGTAATTGATATGAAAACTTGCAACATCGTCAACGAAAAAATTTTCAATATCAAAAATATCCTCGTTTTGTGTTTGAACAACACTTCCCAATTGAGAGCATTGAAAAGCAAATCTTCTATTAATCATACTTCTAGAAGAGTTTTTTTGGTAATAACTTGCATCTATAATCATGGTAGCAGGTTGATTGTAATAGTTTTCTAGCAAGATATGATATTCTCCTTTGAGAAAATATTGAATACGACCGTCGTTTCCACAGAGTGTTTTATCCTGTGTTTGAGCATAATTTATTTGCACCAAATAAGTTAAAAAAAACGCCAAAATCACTTTTTTCATAATTGACCTCTTTTAGATTTATCCAATGTGGCCCTAAAACCTCTTCTTCAGGGAGAGGATGTGAGGCCACGCCCTTTGGCGAGAAAAAAAATATTGTCTTTTGAAGAATATCATAATATATTGGATTTGTCGGAACAAAAACCGACCTACCGTAGGGACTACGGGATGTGAAGCTCGTGGAGACGGTGTAAGACCTAGGAACTCGTGTTCTAGGCGATTGTCGGTGAAGCAAGAATCTCCTTCCTTTAGGGAGGGGTAGTTCAAAATGCAAAGGAATATTTCTGTCAAAAAAGTCTTTGTTCTTTTA
>CBDCYX010000002.1:0-5464 GCA_965224385.1 Bacteriovoracaceae bacterium | reverse complement strand
CGAGTAATCCAAAGAAGTTTCATTCAATTGCTGCCACGGATTTAAAGAAAGATATTAAAAATTTTCTCGATAATACAAAATTGTACAAATGGGAACCAAGTCATTTAGGAAATCGGATTATTGCTCAACAATCCCAATTTATTTTTGGAAAACAGAGAATTGATTCTCAATACTTTAAAGAAATTATTATTAATGCTAAAAGTAAAGAAAAAATTAAAGAAAAGCTAAAAGATACATATGGAATTTCTGAAGAGACCCTTTTTGATGATTTTTCAGGATTTGCACAATCTTATGCTCATAATAAAAAATATGAAATAAAAGATCATCATCTCACTTTGATTTTGGAACTCCTCCAACATGGAAATAATAAGAAAGCTATTGAATATTGCGAGAAAGAAATACAACTCAACGATCAAAATGCCACGGCATATTACTATTGTGGAATTGCAAAATCCAACTTAAAGAACCGTGAAGAAGCTATTAAAGACTACGATGAGGCAATAAAACTCAACCCTAATAATGCTGAAGTATACGATAATCGTGGAGTTGAGAAATCTTCTTTAGATAGAAACAAAGAAGCTATCAAGGATTTCGATGAAGCAATAAAACTCAATGATAAGAATGCCGAACCATACAACAATCGTGGAAATGCTAAATCTAGTTTAGGTCAGTATAAAGAGGCCATCAAGGATTACAACAAATCAATAAAACTCTATCCTGACTATGCTATAACATACAACAACCGTGGAAATGCTAACCTTTTTTTATGTCAGTATGAAGAAGCTATCCAAGATTACAATAAAACAATAGAACTTGATCCTAAATATGTGTATGCATACATTAATCGTGGACAGGCTAAATCTAGTTTAGGTAAGCATACGGAGGCCATGAAAGACCTAGACAAAGCGATAGAGCTTAACCCTGATTTTTCTGGAACATATAACAGTCGTGGCTGTATAAAATTATTTTTGGGTAAGTATGCGGACGCCATCAAAGACTTTGACAAGGCGATAGAACTTAATTCTAATAATGCTGAAGCATACAATAATGCTGAAGCATACAACAATCGTGGAAATGCTAAATCTAGTTTAGGTCAGTATAAAGAGGCCATCAAAGACTTCGACAAGGCAATAGAACTTAATCAGCTATATGCGAATGCATACACTAATCGTGGAAATGCTAAATCTAGTTTAGGTCAGTATAAAGAGGCCATCAAAGACTTCGACAAGGCAATAAAATTCAATCCTCAAAATGTGACTGCACACAATAATCGTGCAATTGCTAATAAGAAGCTAATGGAATGAAGCTTTCCCTTTTTTATTTAAATTGATCCTCCCTTTATGGAGAGAATTTCTTCAATTTTGGCACTTTTTGATGCCTCTTAAAAAAGGGAAAGCTTCATTCCATTGTTTTCGACTGATTTTGACTGGCTGCACTTCACCTTTACTCGCCATGGGGCATTAAAAAATAGAGACTTTTAAGACGGCCTCTTAAGCAATAAAGAGATATCTATCTTTAGATTAATGCATACTTGGTACAGAGTTACAAGGTTAGGGGATTGTCTACCACTTTCTAATTTTTGATAGTATCTTGTAGAAAACCCAATTATTTCAGCAATTTCTTCTTGTGTTAGTGCGGAGTCATTTCTAATTTCTCTTAAATTACGGGAAATATTTTTTAAAAGCTTTAGGTATCTAGGGTCGTTTCTCATTCTTTTAATGATAAAAAATACGACTTTTTATAGTAACGATCTTAAAGTCGTAAAAAACAATGCAAATAGTTATAAAAAAGAGACACATGAAGACAGCAGTTTTCAGTTCAACGCACTTAGTCTAAATCAATTAGCTTCGTAAATCCTCCGGGTACAGGTCTGCCTCGGCCTAATTGCGGCTGCTATTTTCTGTTAAAAATTTTCAATTTTGGAAACAAAGGCCGCTGTGGGAACTGCTCTTTCTTGAAAAAGTTGATAGTTCGTATCCTCCGTAATGGGTCTGGATTTCAGAATAACTTGGATCATTAGTCCTGCGGACATTTTTAAAAGCATTTCCCACGAATCCAAAACAAACCATTTCGACAGGGTTTCTAAATTGCCCTCTTAAGACCTTTCTAGGCGCATTTTTAAAAGCACCGAAAACTGCTGGTATGAAGAATTTTAGGAGTGTTTCAAGGTTTTTGAATCGTTAGATATAAAAGAGATATCTTTCATATGAAAGCTACTTTTGCAAAATACACTTTTACTTTTACCCTTCCCCCTCAACTATTTTGGGTCGGTCATATGAAGCTCTACCTTTATCTCACGCTTCTTCTCTCCTCTTGCTTTCGAATTGCGGCGGCAGAGATTCTGCCTCGTCGGGGCAAATCCCAGCACTAAACCCAAATCTTGCGAGATCGTAAACGGGAGCAGAGAACATCTCTGGGATAAAACGACAAAAAAGCATAGCACGATTTGCACGGTCACCGCTATTTAAAACCCGACTGTTCTGATTTGTAGGGAATAAATGTTTTGTAAAACAAATATAGAAAAAGTATAATTTGAAAACGACAGACGGGAAAAATATTTGATAAATATATTTCTCTAAAAAATAGAGACTTTTAAGATCGCCTCTTAAGCAATAAAGAGATATCTATCTTTAGATTAATGCATACTTGGTACAGAGTTACAAGGTTAGGGGATTGTCTACCACTTTCTAATTTTTGATAGTATCTTGTAGAAAACCCAATTATTTCAGCAATTTCTTCTTGTGTTAGTGCGGAGTCATTTCTAATTTCTCTTAAATTACGGGAAATATTTTTTAAAAGCTTTAGGTATCTAGGGTCGTTTCTCATTCTTTTCATTGTAAAAAATACGACTTTTTATAGTAACGACTTTAAAGTCGTAAAAAACAATGCAAATAGTTATAAAAAATGAAATACTAGTATTAAGGAGGATATAAAATGAAATCAACTGTGTCTTATTATAGAAAATTTAGAGGTAGTGTTCTTGCCACGGTACTTATCCTTACCGGTATAGTCGGTTTTTTTAGCATTGTTATGTTAGCGTCAAATGATCAGACCGATTCCCAAAGAGATAATATACATATTAAAAATGCGGTAGATAAAGTTACCATTAATATTTTCTCTGTTCTGCAGCACCATGGAACGTGTAAAACGAATTTTACGGGAAAGATCGGGGTATCACCACCGAGCGGCATACATGATTTCGGCCCAGGTTTTACTAAAAAACCCACGGCCATGGTAACAGGAAATTTTACGGGAATTACCAATGATCTAGGATGGCCCCTTTTTGAAACGGGCAATACCACACCCTACCAAAACTACGGGTTTTTAGAGTCAATTACTTATACATTTAATCCGATGGCAAATACAGATATTGCCGAGGTAACATTGCTGTTTAGAAAATACAAACCCATAGGTGGATTAATAGGACGTTTGGCCCCTCAACGAGGCAGAACGATTGCAAGAAAGATTCCCGTAAAAATGAATTTTTGTCGATCTGAAGACATCAACGGGGATACGGCGGATAACGATTGTAGCGGGGCCAAAATAGGAGACTTAGCAAGCTGTTTTGCTTTCTCCGGTTATCAAAGATAGTCGGGGATTAATGAGAACTCATCTGCTCGTAGCAACTCTTCTACTATGGAGCTGCGGCGGCCCCTTTAGAGTCATCAATCCATCCTCGTCTAGGGCAAGTCCTAGCAAGGAACCCAAATCTTGCATTATCGAGAATGGGAGAGGAGAGCAAGTCTTGGATAAAACGACAAAAAAGCATAGTACGACTTGCACGATCACCGCTTGTAATGCAGGATTCGATAACGCCGTAGATGCAACACAATGCCAACAGACGCCGGCGCAATACTACTCGCCTGTAAACGATAAGACCCGAACCGCTTGTCCTACACCTAGTGGTTCCTCTGCTACGACAACGACGGGTCTTTCTTCCGTAGACGGTTGCTTTACCTGTGATGATACAGGTTACACTCCCGTGGCAAGTACTTGTGAAAAATTAGTACCCGATGCACTCTCTCTTGGAGATAAAGACAGCTACGTTCTCTACAACAGCGGCGAAGTGGAAGGTTGGGGTGCCGTCGGTAGCGACCCTTGGGTTTTTAACAGCAAGATTGACCTTGGAACCGTAAACGGTACAAAAGACAAGGCACAAGCAATTGAGGCAGGAGAAAACCACCGATGCGTTATCTTAAAAAACGGCGCAACCAACCATGGTGCGGTTAAGTGCTGGGGTGTGAATAATCACGGGCAACTTGGTATTGTGGGAGATACGAACGACAGAGATACACCAACGGACATTACCGCCCTAGGGAACGATACAAACAGTAACCCCTACACGGCAAAGTCCCTAGCACTGGGAACCGAGCACTCCTGTGCTATTTTAAATGACGGCAAAGTTAAATGCTGGGGGCGTAACAATTACGGACAGATCGGCGGCAACGTTTCCGGAAGTGAGATTACGTTAAGTGGAACAGCAGGCGACCCCTTAAACGGGGCAACAGCTACGGCGATTGCAGCATATGACTACACCTGTGCCATTTTGTCCAACGGGAGTGTTAAATGTTGGGGTAGCAATTACTTTGGAACAACGGCCGAGGGTGTTCCCTCTCTGGGCAATGGGAGAACCGCCACGGGCGTTGCGGCAGGACAGGGGTACTCTTGCGCCCTCAAAAACGGTGAAAATATCGGGTGCCGTGGGTGGCGAGGCAGTTTTGCCCCTTTCTCCCCCCTTCCTCTTCATGAAGACTTTTCTCCGTTTTCGGATCCCGCTACTCATGTAACGGCAGGAGAATACGCTCTCTGCGCCATTTTAACGGATAAGACCGTTAAGTGTTGGGTTCAAAATGCCAACTTTCATTATGGAGAAATAGGCGGTTCGGCGACTATGACTCCTCCTCCTCTCGGCCGAGTCATTGTGAGGGGAACGTCTAGCGGCCCTATTGGCAACCCTTTGGACGGAGAGGCCGCCCTTTCCCTTGCAATGGGGAAGCGTCACACCTGCGCTATTACGGAAACGGACAAGTCGATAAAATGTTGGGGGAAGAACAACGACGGGCAGATTATCGGTACCCTTAAAATGGAGGGTGGAATAGACGGGACGGGAAAGAGTACAGGGGAGACGGAAATGCTTACGGCGAACGCTACACCGTCGGCATCGGCACTGGAAACCGATGCCTACGGAAAGGTTTGCGCACTTACGGTGACCGATTCAACCAACGGCATAATTCTGCAGTATGCCACACCCCTGACTTACAACTCTTTTGGGAGTACGAGTCTCCCCGATGCCATCGACAACCTGATTTCCGTCGTCGGCCCCCTCGTCAAATTAGGCGGAAGTACCATTACACTGACAAAACACGCCGACACCGACAAAATTGAGGCAACGGTTGATATTCCCATTTTTGACGGGATGATGTTAGGCATCGTGCACGATGACGACGCCGGAGACTGTTTGAAT
>CBDCYX010000001.1:0-14895 GCA_965224385.1 Bacteriovoracaceae bacterium | reverse complement strand
CTTGGGTTTCTCTGAATCCAATCTTTTTAATTTCTTCGGGGATTTTAACTGCATCCAAATAACCGTTTTTGTCGGTTTTATTTACGCTAGTAGTAGTAATATTACTACTACTACTAGGGACGATTTGCGTAGGTTGTGTCGTAGGTTGTGTCGTAGGTTGTGTCGTAGGTTGTGTCGTAGGTTTGGAATTTATTTCTAGGCCAACGAGAGTTTCATAGACTTTTTGCGGTAATTCATATTGAGTCCATCCTCCGAGTCCATCTTTGTAGTTTGCCCGTATTAGTAGATCTCTATTAATTAGTCGTATTATTGCCCTTCTTACAGAGACAATAGATGCATTTGAAACCTGTGCCATCTTAGGGCCTCTAATAGGGTCTGATGTTAAAGAGCCTTTTTCTCTACAAAGGTTAAAAATGAATTTTAAAACGAAGATTGATATCCCTCTTAATGACAAAATGGCCATTTTTACCGTCGTATGTTGTGTCGTATGTTGTGTCGTAGGTTGTGTCGTAGGTTGTGTCGTAGGTTGTGTCGTAGGTTGTGTCGTAGGTTGTGGGTTGTGGGTTTGTCGTACGTTGTGTCGTAGGTTGTGTCGTAGGTTGTGTCGTAGGTTGTGTCGTAGGTTGTGTCGTAGGTTCAGAACATTTTTTTATAACTGTTCTTAGTAGTCTTTCTTTTGTTTGTTTCTTTTCGGGGTTTAAATATTCATTCGAAAGTGATGATAAATTTGGAATTGCTTGTCTCTTTCCCTTCCTTTGAGACTTTTCGACTTTTAAGCTTGATAAAGAAACTATACTCATATCGTTTTATTGTAAGTTCTTCTTTGTGGCTAGTTCCAAAAGTTCTGTAGCAAGTATGGCCATATCTTCATAGGCCTTGGAATTTTTCTTCAAGGCTCCGGAGTCTTGGGACTTCACAAAGTTTTGATCAATTCTTACAACACTATCAAAAGTACTAATTCCAAGGGTTTGGACATCACTTATCTTTTTTAGGGCCTCGGTTGTCATTCGCTTATCGAACCCGTTTATCAGGGCCTTGGTTTCAATATTCATCTCTGGCCATTCTTTTCTTTGTTGTTCGATAAAACTTAACAGCAACTCAAGTCCATCAATAGAGTTTTTGTCGGTTTTTATCGGGGCGATATTGATGTCCGAGTAGGCTAAGGCCATTAAATTGATTTGACTTAGGTTAGGCTCTGTATCGAAGATCACAAGGTCATACGGAGCATTATCAAGGAATCGCTTAAAGAATGTGCCTTTGTTGATGTTCTTATTTATAATCTCAATTTCGAGGAGTTGATTTTTTAAGTTGCTTGGTAGTAGAGAGAGAAAGTCGCTAATCTTTATTATGGTATCATCAAAATAGGCTTTATTTTTTATTATGTCGTAAAGACAAGAAAAAACCTTTTCTCTCGATGACGGCCATATTTGATCGGTGGCATTCCCTTGCTTGTCACAATCCACTAGAAGCGTTCTGAAGCCTAAATTAGCCGCTCTGTTCGCGAGTCCTACGGAGACTGTAGTCTTGCCGACCCCTCCCTTAACATTGCATATACAGACGTTTCTTCTACGAAATTCATGTCCTTTTTTTTCTAGGAATTTCCTGATCCCTTTGGGGTAATAATACCTTCTATTTGTCTTTGAGATAAATGTGTCTTCACCATCGATAAGTTCATATCTTGTGCGCATATTGTTGACTTGCTGCACAGTTATGCCGAGCATATCTGCTATTTCCATACTTTGAATCATTGCGCTCTCTTTACGAGTGTTTAAATATATATGTATATTTTTCTATTATTTAAACAGAACGACAAGTGTATTCGTGCTATTTATTTAAATAAAATCACAAATAGTTTTGACAATATTGCCAAAAGACCTTGAATTTCTTCCACAATATACCATATTATTTCAGTCTAGTGATGCGCTTATGATATGAATTCGGGTGTTGACAGAAGGATTTTGCAGGATGTTCCTTCAAATATTTTTGATATAATAAAGAAGGTGTATAGAAAAATATCAGGGGAAAGGTTTGTTGGAAAAGTTGCTGAACTCGCATTACTAAATTTTTTCTATAGAGTTATCCAAATAAATAATCAAGACAAGAGTGGCCATAGCATCCGTGATGAAGAGTTGGTTTTTTCACAGAGAACAAAACCTCAAGAGAGAAAAGACATAATGAGTCATGTCGCTGAAACTTTTGCCAACGAAGATGTTCAGAAGCTGATCTATGGCCCAAAATTGAATGGAAATATTGTAGAATTTAGTACAAAAAAATTCATTGGAACAAACAACAGAAGGCATCTTTTGTCTCAATAGTTACGCTCCACAGCATACCAAAATTGGCTTTAATGCGCCGAAAACTACGGGTTCCAGCGTCCCAAACTACGGGTTCCAGCGTCCCCCTTACTTAAGTACTAAGAGAAAAGCGGCCTTAGCCGACTGGCCGTGTTGCCACGTCCCACGGCCGCTAAAGAAAAAAAAGAAGAGAAAACGAATCAAGTACACGGGGCCTAAAGGCCCACTGCGAACCACTGCGTTCAATCAAAGTTTTTTTAGCGGCCTCACGGCCACGGGCTTTTAAAAAAGAAAATAGGATCGTGGGATCCTAAAAGAAAAGTTGAAAAGCATTCTTTTGTGAAAAAGGGAACCCTACTCCAAAATCTTTGACGAGGGGTTTTTATCGACGGCCTTTTTGAATGGTCGACAAGATTGCTCTTGCATTATATTGGAAACTATAATATATTATATTAATATATGGTTGCAGTAAAGCGATACTGTAACATACAGGAATTCAATAGGGAAACTGTAATACGGTATATTAAATATGGCGACGGCAAAAAAAGGAACAAGAACAACAACAAGGAAAATGACGGGTATATCAATTCCACGATATAAAGCAACATTCAGTGATGTGTGGTTGAGCATTAATGAGCTGGCAAAATCTCAACAAAAAACAGATAAACAAATAAAAGAAATGGCTAAAGAAGTAACGAGAATAGACGGTTCTTTTGGAGACAGATGGGGGAAGTTGATGGAGGCGCTTGTCAAAGGCGATTTGATAAAACTCTTAAAAGAAAAAAATATTGATGTTATCGGTGTTGCCACAGAACACAAGAGAAAAATTGACGGAAAAGATTATGAGATTGACCTTATTGCAATTAACGGAACAGAAATAGTAGTTGTTGAAGTCAAAACGACTTTAGAAAAAGAAGAAGTTGATGACTTCTTAAAAAAACTCAAAGTCTTTAAAGATGTTTTTAAAGAATATGCGAAGAGGAAGATTTACGGAGCAGTTGCCTACTTAAAAGAAAACACTGGAAGTGTAGTATATTCAGAAAAGAACGGTCTTTTTGTCATAAGGGCAACGGGTTCTAGCGCATCAATTATCAACAAAAAAACTTTTAAACCTAAACTCTTCGGATAGGAAATATCTCTTTCGGGATTGACTCTAACGTTTAGTTTTGGACTATGACAGGAACAAGGAATTTCATCCATGCCATGAGTGAACCTAGAATCGTTACTGTGTAAGCGTTCCATAAACCCACCCCTATATTTTCCTACCTTGATCCCGGTTGCCCTCCAGGCCAAAAACCCTTTTCCATAACAAGACGTGTTGTTTTTGAGTCTCTTTAAATTTTGAAAGAGCTAGAGTCTATGTGGTGGAGGACGGCCCAGTGGGCCGGACGAAACAGAGCACCACGGCCTTGGCCGTGGGTGAATGAACCCGGAGGCGGTATATCACTACAGGGGAAGTTATAAAATCAGCACATAACGTTTATCATCTTCAGCATCATATGAATTTTGGTTTGTAAATACCGCCGACGGATACTGAGTCCCGGGGGAAGGTTTCCGGGACTCAGGTCAGCTTCGACAGAAGCTGTAACGGCAAGTACCCCGGGCCTGCCCCGGGGGGATCTATTAAGAATCCACATCAAAGGGAAGAAGTTTCATATAATCGGTTAAAGACTCTGCCTTTGGAATATCGGTTAAAATTCTTTGCAAGTATTCAAAGGGTTCCTTGTTATTTGCCTTTGCAGTTTCTACCAAGCTGTAGAGTATAGCGGATGCTTTTGCCCCGGAGGGTGTGATACAGAATAACCAGTTCTTTCTACCGATAACAAAAGGTCGGATGCGTCTCTCAATAAAATTGTTACAAATGTGAAGTCGTCCATCCTCAAGATATTTGATTAAATATTTCCACTCTCCCAAAGCGTAGTTGATTGCCTTGCCCATATATCCCTTGGGCGGATGCTTGCCTTCTTGTACGTCAAGCCATTCCTTCATCTTTTCCAAAATAGGTTTCGATTCTTGTTGGCGAATCTCTTTCTTTTCAGAAAACTCTTTGCCCTCAATCTTTCTCTCAATCTCAAAAAGTGGGTTTATAAACCTGAGTCCCTCAAGAGCTGTCTCCTTTGATCCTGCATGGCGATATGCATTGTAGAAATACCTTCGACAATGAGACATACAACCCAAGCGTTCAATTCCATCTTCACCATCTATCCATTTATAACCCGAGTAACCGTCTGTATGTAAATACCCCTTATATCCCTTAAATAATCTCTTGGGGACTTCTGCGCTCCTTGTAGGATCATAATCAAACAGAATAATCGGATGTTTTCCGCTTCTACCCTGTACCCACATATATGACTTTGTCGTCGCCTTCTTCCCTGCTTCCTTTAAAACCTGTACCGTCGTCTCGTCACAGTGTATGTAAGACGAAGAAAGCAACTCCTCTCTCAAAATCTCTACCAATGGGGCCAGCTTTTCTGCAACCTCTATCATCCATCTCGACATCGTTACCCTGCTTATATCTATCCCGTGCCTCCTCATCACACTCTCTAAACGATACAGCGGGATTCCATCCACATATTTACTGGTAACTATATGCGCAATAAGTGACGGCGTCGCAAAACCTTTTGGAAAAAGACTTAAAGGTGTCGGGGGACTCCTTACTCCGTCTGAACAGTTCTTGCACACATATTTCTTCTTTATCGTTCTAATCACTTTCATCCTTGCAGGAATAATCTCCAGCTTCTCGGATATATCCTCGCCTATGCATGTCAGTTCCTTCCCATCCTTGCTACACTGCTTTTCCTCTTTGGGAAGATCAATCACAACTTCTTCTCTCGGAAGATACTCCGGAAGCTTCCTCCTCTTCCCCCTCTTCTTCCTCTTGTGAGCGGGTACATCGATTAACTCTTTTTCCTCGGAATCCTCTTCTTCCTTCTTCACGGCACTATCGGAAAAAAGTTCCGCTTCATTGAAAAGTTCCATTTGAAGACCTTCAGATTTATCTCGTAACCTCTCCGACTTTGGATAAAACTTTAACGATTTAAAATAAGAAACTTGTTCTTGAAGATAGACGTTGTCTTGAAGTAATTTCTTGATCCTTATATCACGATCCTGCAAATCTTTATCCTTTTCCAAAAGGATGGTGTGGTACTTCGATAAAACTAGTTTTAGAGAGGGAATGTCAGAGGGAAGATTAGTTGTTTCTGTTTTCATTTATAACTCTTATCTAAAGTTTAAGAGTGAAAATCTTATCAAGTTGTTACAGGAAAAACAATAACTTTTTTTAATGAGAATTAAAAAAAAGTTCCTTATGCGGACGGATTTTTAAAATATCTATTCCATCTAATATCCACTCTAGTTCATGTCGTGGAAGTTCTATCACTTCCTCTTCAAGCTTAAGAGGCCATCTGAAATAATTCTTTTCAAGACGCTTGTACCAAAGAGCAAACCCCGTCTTGTCCCAATAAAGAATCTTTATCTTATTCTTCCTCTTATTCGTAAATACAAAAATACTCTTAGAAAAAATATCAAAATCCGTCTCAGTACTTATAATCCCATAAAGACCGTCTATCGACTTCCTAAAATCTATTGCTCGTTTATAAAGATATATATTTTTGAAACTTATCAGGCCTCTCATTGTAATAGCTCCTTTAAAAATTTTGCTAACCAAATCGGATTTATACTCTTAGCATTACTTGACTTTACACAACTCGATACCGGGTCCACTTTACTAAACCCAACTAATCCTCTTGCTTTGTTGCTTGATGAAATAAACTCATTTGGAACAAGCGAAACTTTTCCTTCTAATGAAGATAATTTCTTTTTCCAGGTGTAAAATGTCTTTGCGGTTAGACCGTGCCGATTACAATAACTCACCCCTGAGAGGCCTGAGGATTTTTGGTCTAATATATGCCATTTCCAATAATCAATCTTACTACGGGATATTTTCCTTCTTTTCATGCTTCCTCCAATTTTTCCAATTGGAACAAGCATAGCAACTCTGAGGAAACCTACAAGAGTGGGTTTATGGAACGCTTACATAGGGAAAGCAAAAAACGTCGGGAGCTTCTGAATAAACTCTCAATTTTGTAAAGAAATATCTTGCGATTCGGGTCTTTAAAAGACCCGAAAAAATAGAGAGAGACCTTGAAAAAAAGGTCTCTCTTCCAAGGTGACTGTAATCATTTATTAGTGATGCATCCAGCTTTCTAGCTCTTGTATTTCGTTTATAAATCTTTTTAAAACTCCAAGATTCATAGTTGAAGTTACGCAGTTACCTTCCGCCCAGTTCTTACCTTCCCCCCTGTTCTTACCTTCATCGCAGTGTTTCAACAGTAATTCTTCATGCATATTGCCTTCAAAAGAGGAAGCTTCTACAAATTGACCCAAATTTCTGTCCAAAATGTAAGTTGTCATGTTTTTCAAATTTCCTTCTAATTTAGAATTTCTGTGTTGCATTTGCACATCTTGTCTTTGCACATATTGTCCTTGCTCATCTTGCATACTTGATAAAGCAATCACTCCTAAAATCGTAAGCAATAATTGATTCATAAAACCTCCCATCAAATTGTTTAAAGTTTCGAATAAAACCCATTTTTACTCGAATTGAAGTGATTCTAGCATGTTGCATAATTGAAGTCAACAATTTTTTTATCTCAAGTGTGGCCCTAAAACCTCTTCCTTTAGGGAGAGGATGTGAGGCCACACTTGAGATAAAATCTTTCCCACCATGAAACCGTGAATTGCAAAAGGTTTTTGTATTTTTTTACCTTACCGATTAAAACTGTTATTTCCCAAGAGGTTTTCTTAGTGTTCGTAGTTCCGATCTCCAAAGGGGATTCCATAATTTCCTTCCGTTCCTTTGAACACACGCTCAAAGAGGACACAGAAGTCGCCTAGGGATACTCCTTATTAAAAGAATATTTGTACCGATGAAGAATTTATGGCCTTTAAGATTTGATCAAACTTTTCAAAACTGGGGGAACTTTCTCCGGACTCGTAACGCCAATATGCATTTTGAGATTTTTGTCCAAGTCTTTTAACAACTTTTTCGATGGTCAATCCACTATTAATTCTCTTTTTCCTAAGAATGAGAGAAAGGATTGGGCCGACCTCATTAGGAACAACAAAAAATATTAATTTTTCTGTCGGCTCAATCTCCACTTCAAAGCCTTTTTTATCCACAAGTGCCTCTATTGCATCTTTGGCCATAAAATATGCATCTTTTTTAGTTTTTCCTTGGGTATAAACCCCTATAGAGGGAATTTCTACCCCCCAATATTTATCTTTAGCTGCCTTTTTAAGATTTCCTTGTATTTTCATTGCTTCTCCTTTCTATGCACCACTTAACATATCAAATATGTGAAGAGGCCAACTTCGCTTGTTTTAAGATTGCTTTTGCAGTTCCTTCCCTAATTTCTCTATGTCTCGGCATTGCAATAGCATCCATTCCGTTACTCCATATTTCGTGATTGCCTCCCTCTCTTTTTTTTCTAAAACCCAATTCTTTTAATCGGTTTTCCAAGAGTTTTTTCTTCACAAATCAATTATACACACATATGTGTATTAAGTCAAGTCCGATGTTTCATAGCACAAAAAAAGAATCGCAAAATGTTCCACGTTTTTTTCTTTTCCCGAAAAATTCTGTTTTGAAGCCTCAAGTCACTATGGAATTATAGCGATTTTTAGTATTTTCCCCTCTGTATTTTAAAAAAATGAAAGAATGAAAGATTGAACTACCCCTCACTAAAGTGAGAAGATTCTTGCTTCACCGACAATCGCCTAGAACACAAGTTTCTAGGTCTTACATCGTCTCCACGAGCTTCACATCCCGTAGTCCCTACGGTAGGTCGGTTTTTGTTCCGACAAATCCAATATATTATGATATTCTTCAAAAGACAATATTTTTTTTTCTCGCCGAAGGGCGTGGCCTCACATCCTCTCCCTGAAGGAAGAGGTTTTAGGGCCACATTGGATTAAAAATATCCACACAGACCACGAGTCCCGACTTCGTCCGAGACCGCTCGACCTAAAATCTAGTTTTAGCTATCTTTTCTTACCGAGTTCTTTTTCAATCATTTTTATATCTTCTTCAGAAAGTTCCGTACTCTCTTTGATAATTTCAAAATCAACCCCTCCTTGCAGAAGTTTTAAGGCAACCTTTTTCTTCTCTTTTTGTATCCCTTCTTCTCGCCCTTCTTCTCGCCCTTCTTCCCTGATCTCATCTAAAGTACATTGTAATGGTGGCATAATCTTATCCTCCTCTCTTGCTATGGTTTTATCTTCTATTAACGTTATTCTACGCCAAGTAAACTTGCGATCAAATCGGCGAACATAATCCACCGCCTTGTCCATTTGAATCCTCTTCTCATCGGGACTCAAACGATTTCCTAACTCAAAGAGTTTTGAAACCGTCTTATCGTCAAGATTCCAAATCCTCTGTAAAACAAAAAGAATCGGTGTTAATCCCTGAGTCTTTGCTTGTTTCCCTATATCGAGATCGTGAACGTTTAACAAAATTGGTTCAAAATTGAGAATATGTTTTTCAAACTTCTTTCTAACCGAGGGTAAAAATCCCTCCAAAGCATCATGAAATTTTAAAGATTGTTTAAAAGTCTTTATTTTTCCATGATAAAAAACAACGGGAATTATCGGGACGGGTTCCTTTTTATACATTACTGCTTGATATTCTAAAAGTTGAAACAAGAGGTTTGTATCCTTGTAGGACTTATGCTCAATAAGAAAGATAATCTTTGCTCTCTGCCCCTTTCGTCCACCTTTGAGATTAACGGAAAAGATAAGGTCGGTTCTCTTCTCCGACCATTCACTGGTAATAAAAGTTTCCATCTCTGAGCTGAGAGTATCCCAGTTAAAAAGATTAAATTGGGAGGGAGTGAGGATAAGCTGTAAGAGTTTAACTCCATAACTTTTTGTTGAAAAAACATCTTTAAAAAAGTTATTGTGAGCGTTGTCCTGTCGTTTATTCACCATAGTATTTTAAGGCCCTCTTTTTGTTCTATTCACTATCATCCGGCGACGCTCTAGTCAAAAAATTTAAGTCCAACTTTTAGGAACGGCGCATTGCGAAATCTGTTTTTCTAATTTTTAGGCCGTACCCCTGTTGTTAACTGCCTCTAATTGCCACTTCATTGGCGTTTTAAGGCACGATAACTGCCTTCCTCTGCCCCTTACATGTCTTGACTTTAAAATTGCATTCTGAAGCGATTTTGGAAACATATACCCGATAATTTAAGTTTTATAATGTTATTGCTGAAATCCTTTAAACAATTCCATCTCATTTTCTACAAAATGATTAAACAGTAATTCTTTGTGAATCCCTTGCATATAGAATTCGTTACTATTCATTGGAGTGGGGACAATTGCTACAATTTCATCTTTGCTTTTTGGTTCTAGCCATTCTTCAAAGAGCAATTCCTGTTTTTCTTTGAGCAAGTCATCTCTTCTTTTCTTTCGCTCTCTAAGCCCCCTCAGTTCGTTTTCAAGGGCAGTCTCTTCTTCTTTGAGATATTCGCTGGATGTGTAAACTCCGTGCCTCAGAATTCCCATTAACAAATTAAGAGGGTTCGTTTTGGCCCTGATATGTCCCTCCCCTAAATCGAAAGCAAAATGTTCAAGAGAGCCCTCTAGTTCTTCAACAGAAAGTTTTCCTATTTTTGAAATTTGTTCTACTTGGGTTTCTCTGAATCCAATTTTTTTAATTTCTTCGGGAATTTTAATTGCATCTAAATAACCGTTTTTATCGGTTTTGACGCAGCCGCTAGTAGTAGTAGTTATATTTAAATTACTACTACTACTAGGGGGAGTTGTCTCTAGTTGTGTCCCTAGTTGCGTCTCTACTTTGTCTCTACTTTGTCTCTGCTTTGTCTCTACTTTGTCTCCAGTTTGCAATTGTATCATCTCTGTATAAAGCTTTTCCGAAATTTCATATTGACTCCAACCTCCTCTTCCGTTTTTAACTTTGGCCCTTGTAATTACTCCCTTGTTTTTAAGTCGTTGCACTCCCTTTTTAAGAGAGAGTTTCGCAATATTTGATTGCCGATGCATGAAGTCTATACTCATTGGAGGAGTGGTTCGAGAACCTACTTTAAAGGCTTCTAAAAAGATTATTTCTGTGATTTTTTTTTGTTGACCCATAAGAGAAGAAAAAGTGTTGATTGTCTCTACTTTGTCTCTACTTTGTCTCCACTTTGTCTCTACTGGTGTCTCTAGTTGCGTCTCTACTTTGTCTCTACTTTGCTTCTGTTCTGTCCTTAGTTTGTCTTCACTTTGTCTCCACTTTGTCTCTACTTTGTCTCTAGTTGCGTCTCTACTTTGTCTCCACTTTGTCTCTATTTTGTCTCTACTTTTAAGCCCTGTTTTAGGCTTGGGTATATTGTTAAATGCTTCGATATCGGCCCTAAATTTAGATTTTTTTTTAGATTTTTTAGAGAGTTTTTTGGAAATTAACTTTTTGATTGAAAAAGAAGATTTATTATCGAGAAACTCTCTTTCGTCAAGTGACATTATTGTATAACCTTATTTGCTCTTTTCCACATTTCAATAAAGAGAGACTCATAATCATTTGCTAGTTCTGAAGTTGGCGAGTATTCGAAAATGCTTTGTTTTACGGCCATAGACTCTTGTCCTTTCACTGTTCTTCTGATCGTACTGTTTGTGACTTGTTCGCCATACTTAGAGAGATAAGCTCCTAGGATTTGTTTTGATATTTTATTATTATCAAGAAGAGTTGGAATCATAACATAATCGTCCCATATAAGTTCCATCTCTTCTTTAAAATCTATGAGAGCTGCTAAGCTTTTATCTAATGCTTGATATGTTCCTATTTCACAAGATATGGGTGCAAATATGATATTGCTTGATACAAGAGAGTTTTCTATAAGAAGATTCCAATTTGGTGAATTGTCGAATATTATTATGTCGTATTCTTTTAAAAAAGGAATTAACTTTCTCTTAAAAAAACTTTCTCTTTTGGTAGTGTTTCGAAGTTCTTTGTCTAAAAGATTTAATTCAAATGTTTCTGGGAGTATGTCTAAAGTAGGAATATCTGTTTTTTTAATGATTTCTTTTATAATAGTATTTTTTTTAAAAAAATCATAGAGTCCTTTTAAAGATGGGGCAGTTTCGATTTTTTCATATTTTAATTTTCCTAGTGCTAAAATTGTTATAGATTCCTGAATATCTAATCCTATTAAAAGTGTTTTTACTCCGTGTAGTGCTAAGGTTCTTCCAAAATTAAAAGCTAAAGTAGATTTTAAAACCCCCCCTTTCCCTGTAAAGAAAGATATTATTTTTTGACTTTTAGGGCGAGGAAATTTTCCAAACTTGATCCCTATCTCTGGAATGTCTGAAATTTTCCATTTCCGTACTTTTACACGTCCTCTTTGTACCCTTGTTGCCTTTGGAATTTTTCCATGTTCTTCGGCCCGTAGAATAGTTAATTTATTAGTATCAAGCCGTAAGACTTTTTTTAATTCTGTTACGGTAAAAGCATTCAATTCCTTTCCTTGGTTGATGATATGATTTTAGGTATCTTTTATATTAAAACATATCAAACATCTATTAACAAAACAAAATTTTATGGTTTCTTGGTCGAAATTTGCTATTTTAAGCAAATTTTATAACTTTATGCATCAATTTTTCTTAATTTTTTGAGGATTTAACTAGGGCAGAGGATTTTCAGAAAATGGATTCTAGGCCCTTCCTAGTCTTAGAATCCATTCATGCGCATGGCTTCCATTATATCATAGTCACGGGTTGTCGCCTGTGCGACCTCGGCGGCCCATTGAATCCATGAAAGCCTTCTATAACTTCGTAGATTCCTAAAAATCGAGAACGAAGGAGACCAAGCGGACGCTCCGCTTTCATCTCTCAACTTTTGTACGACCACTCAAAGTCCGCTAAAAGATAGCTAAAACTAGATTTTAGGTCTGAGCGATCTCGGACGAAGTCGGGACTCGTGGTCTGTGTGGGTATTTTTTAATTTAACTCACCGTGTCAACAAGTGACTGTGAATCAGAAGCTCCCGACGTTTTTTGCTTCCCCTATGGAAATTGCATTTTTTGAATGGCCATTTCCGTAATCTTTTTTGGCAATTTATTTGTTGTTTTCATAGAGAAATGCTCTTTGCATCATGTCGGGAACCTCTGACTGTGAATAAGATCCATTATTCACGGTTCCTTTCGCCGCCTTGAACTACCCCTCCCTAAAGTGAGAAGATTCTTGCTTCACCGACAATCGCCTAGAACACAAGTTTCTAGGTCTTACATCGTCTCCACGAGCTTCACATCCCGTAGTCCCTACGGTAGGTCGGTTTTTGTTCCGACAAATCCAATATATTATGATATTCTTCAAAAGACAATATTTTTTTTTCTCGCCGAAGGGCGTGGCCTCACATCCTCTCCCTGAAGGAAGAGGTTTTAGGGCCACACTTGAGATAAAAATGACAAAAAAATGTCGACAGATACGTTTACTTGACGTAATATTGCTAAAAAATGGATATTGTAGAATTAGGCAAAGTTAAAAAGTCGATAAGGAGAAAATTGCCTCTTCACATTGAGAAAAAGTTGCAACGTTGGGTCAGACATATCCAAGCAGAGGGTCTAAGTAATATGAAAAAAGAAAAAGGCTGGCATGATGAGCCTTTAAAGGGAAAAAGGAGAGGACAGAGGTCAGCACGGCTTTCTCGACATTATAGAGTTATCTATAAGGTTGAAAAAGCTAGTAAAGATAATTTAGTTATTGTATTGGAGATAAATAAACATGAGTACTAAAATTAAAGTTAAGTATGGCATAAAAGAACTTGAAAGAGACATAGGACGTCTTACTTTTGGAGAGATGCTTCGGTCTCATCGTCTTTGCGAAGAAATAGGACAAAAAGAATTTGCTAAAACTTTAGGGATATCCCCTTCAAGTCTTTGCGACCTAGAAAAGGGAAGAACTATCCCCTCTGTAAGTAGGGCAAAAAAAATTGCAAAAAAACTTCAAACAAATGAAAACTTTTTTATGAAAATTGCTATTGAAGATCAATTAGAAAGAGAAGGTATTACTAACGTTCAAATCGTATTTAAGAAGGCCGCCTAGGCCCAGTGCAAGACAGCTTGTTCTTGTCATTTTTTTTGGTTATCGAGGAAAAATGAAAATAGAAGGAATGTTAGAAAAATCAGGTAAGTTTCGGGCGGCCTCTATATCTTTACTTCTCATCATTGAGCATAAGTCCTACAAGGATAAAAACCTCTTGTTTCAACTTTTAGAATATCAAGCAGTAATGTATAAAAAGCTACCTGTTCCTATAATCCCCGTTGTTTTCTATCACGGGAAGATAAAGACTTTTCAAAAACCTTTAAAATTCCATGATGCTTTGGAGGGATTTTTACCCTCGGTTAGAAAGGAGTTCGCAAAACACATTCTAAATTTCGAACCGATTTTGCTAAACGTCCATGACCTTGATGTCAAAAAACAATCAAAAACTTAAACATTGGCACCGATTCTTTTTGTTTTACAGAGGATTTGGCATCTCGATGAAAAGACGGTTTCGAAACTTTTTACGATAAGTGGGCCACTGAATTTAGAGGAAAAAAAAGATCAAATGGTCAAGGCCGTGGATTATATTAAAAGATTTGACCCGGAATTTACTTGGAAGAGAATAGAACTAATAGAACAAAAAACCGTTAAAGATAAGGAGAAGAGAATTATGCAGTTATTTAAAAGTACTTTGGATGAGGCCAGAGAAGAAGGGCATCTTAAGGGACAACAAGAGGGAATCCAAAAAGGGAGACAAGAAGAGAAGAAAAAAGTTGCCTTAAAACTTCTTCAGGGAGGAATGGATTTTAAAACTATCAAAGAGACTACAGAACTTTCTGAAGAAGCTATAAAAGCAATTGAAAAAGAACTCGGTAAGAAAAGATAGCTAAAACTAGATTTTAGGTCGAGCGATCTCGGACGAAGTCGGGACTCGCGGTCTGTGTGGATATTTTTTAATTTAACTCATCGTGTCAACAAGCGACTGTGAATCAGAGGTTCCCGACATGATGCAAAGAGCATTTCTCTATGAAAACAACAAATAAATTGCCAAAAAAGATTACGGAAATGGCCATTCAAAAAATGCAATTTCCATAGGGGAAGCAAAAAACGTCGGGAGCTTCTGTCACACTTCTTTATTTTGTCGCACTGGCAATGTCCATTTGGGTTGAACTAAGGTTACTTATCGAAGCAGGAGCAGAGGATTGTAGCGGTCTCTCCGCGTTTTTAGATGCTTTTCTTAAAGGTTGACTTTTTTTATCTGTTGTGGTATTGTAGTAGAATGTTAAAAATATTCAAACAATAGGAGGAAGAAATGAAAATTGACGGTTTAACAAAATTATTGATGGGAAAGCACTTACTTTTAAAACTTTTTTTAGCGGTTTTTCTATCGTTACTCTTTGCTTTTCGATTGGAGGCGCAGTATGCACTTCCTAGCGAAGGAGAGGAACTTCAACAGATTATTAAAAACGACAATCCAAACTTAGAGCGGATTCGTATGATTATTGATCTAACGCCAAGGGTTGTTTTGGGTAGAGATAAATTAGGTAATACTCCTCTTCACGAT